>NZ_SDQD01000001.1 GCF_004153685.1 Pollutimonas harenae
TGTTGCGCGGAATTGCTGGCCGGGTGATCGCGATTCGGCCTTGCTGAACGGCTGCTATCGGGAAACGCAACTTGCTGCTCTGGGTCGGACTGAGTCATCGGGCTTTGGCTACAATCGGCCAGAAGCTGTCATTGCAAGCTATCTTCAAACGACTTCAGGTTCCAGCCATTCGATCCGGCATGCAGCAAGTCGGTCAGTCTCAGCCGTTTTAAAAATTCCTGGTCGTGTGATGTAACGATCAGCGCGCCACCATAACCCGTCAACAACGCTTCCAATGCTGCCAGCGATGGCAGATCCAGGTGATTGCTCGGCTCATCGAGCAACAGCAATTGCGGAGGCTCATCTGCATAGATCACGCAAGCCAAAGCGGCTTTCAGGCGCTCTCCGCCACTGAGCGAATCTGTTGGTACCGCAATCTTTTGTGCATCCATTCCCAACTGGGCCAAGCGCATGCGGAGCTCGTTCTCGCTGAGCCTGCGGTTGACATCCTGCAGCACCTCGATAGTGGATCGCTTGGCATCCAAGCAATCCAGTCGTTGATCGAGGTAGGCCACGCGGCCAGTGACCTTACACAGCCCAGACAGAGCATCGATTCGCCCTGCGATCACCTTGAGCAAGGTCGATTTCCCGATGCCATTGGGGCCGATCAGGCCTATGCGCTGTTGACCATTGACCTGCAGGCTGATGTGTTGAAGCGGTGGCGGCACGAAGGGCGGGAGCTCTAGGTAGTCCAGCGCCAGCACCTGTCGTTGAGCGACCCCGTTGCTCATGGGCGCGTGCAGGTGGATGTGCACGTCCTCCGCGACCTGCGCGGCGGCATGTCGCACACGTTGCGCAAGTTCGGTCCGTGTCTGAGTCTGTTGGCGTTGCAACTTGCCCATGGACTGATCACTGCGCTCCTTCTGATGGTCAAGCAGGCTTTTGGCTTGATTCGCCTCCTTACCACTGCGGGCTGCGCGAGCCTGACGCTTTTCCTGCCGCTCGCGCTGATCGCGCAAAGCTTGCTCCTCGCGCTTTCGCTCCAATCGGGCGCGTTCCAAGTCGTTCAGTGCATGCTGCTGCTCCTGAGCTTTTGCATTGGCGTAGAACGCGTAGTTGCCGCCATAGCTTCGCAAGCCCAGTGAGGACAGTTCAACAATGCGCGCCATTGCGGCCAGTAACTGCCGGTCATGGCTGATGACCAGAAGTCCCTTGCGCCATTGCTGTAACCATTCAATGAGGCGCAGGCGGCTGGGCTGGTCCAGGTGGTTGCTGGGTTCGTCGAGGATCAGGAAGTCCGCGTTAGACAGCACTGCTCCGACCAAGGCCACGCGCATGGATTCACCACCACTGAGTGCGCTTGCTGGGGCGTGAGCATCCAGATGCCCCAAGCCTTCCTGCGCCAATGCGTTTGCCAACTGCGCAGGTGCATCCCAGTGGGAATCCACCAGGTCAAAGTCAGCCTGCGCACAGCTACCGTTTTCAATGCGTTGCAGCGCGTCGAATACGCCACGCAGGCCTGCCAAGTCAGTCACTGTGGTGCCGTCTTGAGCACTCACCTGTTGGGCGAGGTAATGCACTGCGCCTGATCGCACGCAACGCCCTTGCGTGGGGTGCAATTGACCGGCCAGGATACGAGCTAGAACGGATTTTCCACTACCGTTGCGGCCAACCAAACCTGTGGGGCATTGGCCAAAGTGTTCGTTCACATGGGAGAAAAGAATCTCACCATTCGGGAGTACGAAAGAAACGTCCTCCAACGAGATATAGGGAGTCGCCATACTGTTTCCAAAGATGCAAAGAGCTCCCCCTGCGAATGGGGGCAGTGGAGATTTGCCGTTGTCTCAACGGCCGCATCAATGGCGCATGGGTCTGATTCCTAAAAAATGTATTGGACTGTGAATTATAGCCAAGCGGTCCGCATATCGCGCCGAGAGGCAGCTTGGGGTCGGTTTCTGCCCTTCGGACCTAGTGATACCTGTCTGCTAAAGTATGAATCAGCAGCTCTGACAGTTCCCCGTATGCTTGATGTCACAGCAAGGTGAAGCTACCGTCACCGATGCGTAACCATCACATAGCACCCTTGCTGTCGCCATGCAATCAAGGTGCAGATTGAAAGTCATAGACATGTAGTCATTATGTTGAGGACACAGGCTGGTTACAGCGTCTACGTGCAAAAGGGCCACAGCTGTGGCCCAATTTTTTCCCAAAATATCAATGCCTTAAATCACTTTGTCGCTCTATTCTCCCTACAGCAAGAAATACAGTCGTTTTCGCGCAAACGATTGAAAAACAAGCGCTTTCCTTACCCCGCCAGGGGTGCGTCTTGTGTGGCACTTTTAAGGCCACAAATGAGCGGCAGCGAATTTGGGGATTTATAAGTGCCAGCCAGGTCGAAGAGCTGGCAACGTCATCAGTCAGGGACCCATCGAAGATGGGATGCCAATACTATTCAGTTGATACCCACTACAAATGTCCCATCAAAATGACTGGTGAATTTTTCCTTAACTGCACTATGGTTCTTCATCAACCCTCACTTGCTGCAGTAATGAAATAGCACTGAGCGGCGCCAGTTTGATGGGCGTCCGGGCACCGTGCCGGACCTGCCATCGTGCAGCTATATAGACAAGAATGATGAAGATCATCGCAGCGACACCAAGGCATGCAAAAGGGGCCAAGAACGCTATCGCTTTTAAAACGGTGTCCTGGAAGGTATATCCCAAAGCCAACGCAGAGCCCGCCCAGATAATGGAACCTATCGCGTCGTAAGCAATGAACTTACGCAAGCTTGTCCTGTTCGTTCCGGCAAGCAGTGTCGTCATTGCGCCAGCGCCAGGTAAAAACTTAGCAATCAATAATGCGCTGAGCCCGTATTTTTGATTGAAACTGGTGCTACGCATGACACACTCGTCTGGCGACATGGACAGATGGCAGATTCTGCGAGTCAAGGCGCTGCCGAACCGGCGACCCATCCAGTACCACACCATGTCGGCCGTGAGGCAGGCGAGAACAGCCATACCGAGCATCTGGCAAAGAAAGCCAGCACCAGCCATAGTTGCAGGAAGGGCGCCGGCGACAATTAGTGAGGGATAGGCCGGCACAGGCAACCCAATCTGCTCCAGAAAGACCGTTGCGAACAAGAGTAGCTCGGTGTGCTGTTCGAAGATCTCTCGTGCAAGGTGAAGCAAATGGTCCATGATGTTGTCTCCGTCTGAGCTTTCTGTGTAAAGCCAATTCTAGAGAGCCGCATCATCGCGCGGTAGGCTTGGAGACGGTCTCACTATATTGCCTTCCAGGCATCAATCGAAGCGCGCCATCATCTTGTTGAACCCGACATTGACTCGATACGAATCATTGGTGTTGTGGACATGCCAACCCTCAGCTTTGCTGCCGAAGGTTGGCCGGGATCGATGCGAATGCGCACGGGCAAGCGCTGTACGATCTTCGTGAAGTTGCCGGTAGCATTGTGTGGAGCAATAGGGGAATAGCTGACTCCGCTGGCCGGCCCCACGCTGTCCACGGTTCCTTTCAGTACATCTCCTGGCAGGGCATCCACCTCGATATCAACGGCCTGCCCCTCTTGTACGCGTGCCAGTTGTGTTTCACGGAAATTGGCTCTGATGTAGACAGCATCAAGGGGCACGATCGCTAGCAACGGCTGTCCGATGTGGACAAATGAGCCAACGCGGACCGATCTTTTCCCCACTGTGCCGCTGATCGGTGCAATGATGCGGGTATAGGAAAGCTTCAGCTCAGCGGCTACCTGAGCAGCTTGCGCCTGCGACAGGCCTGCCCTTACTTTTGCCAGATCGGCTTTCAGAATACTCACCTGTTGTCGGGCAATTTCCAAACCGGCTTGGTTGGTTTCCAGCCCAGCGAGCTGAATGTTCAACTGCGCTTCGGCCTGCTGCAGGGCCTGCATCGTTCCCGAGCCATCCTTGGCCAGATTCCGGTAACGCTTACGATTTGCTCTGGCCAGTTTAAGCGAGGCGTCGCTTACGGCAACCGCCGCTTGTGCCTGTCGTATGGTGGATCTCTGTTGCATCAGGCGCGCTTCTAGGCCGGCGATAGTGGCCCGTGCACTGGACACTTGGGCCTTTGTCGCGTTCACTGCCACGACAAAATCACGATCGTCTATGGTAAAGAGCAATTGCCCCTTCTTTACGTGCTGGTTGTCTTCGATCAATACCTCGTCGACAACTCCCGCTACTTGGGGCGCTACCATGGTGAGGTCCGCCTGTACGTACGCATCGTTTGTTGTTTGAGTCGATGCGCTCGATTCGGAACGATTAAGATAGAGAGCACTGCTGATTGCCACTACAAGCAATAGCACGGCACTGATGATTTTAGCTTTCTTTGGTAATGCCATAATCTATTGTCCGTATTAGGGAGATGGGACGGAAGATGCTGCCGTGGCGACATGTGAGCCCGGTGCAGGGATATAACTGAGCCGCAGCACTAAGGGGATCAAAAGGAGTGCCAGAATGCCCAGCACGCGATAGGCATCCGCGATAGACAACACCAGCGATTGTTGGCTGATGATCTGCGTGAGCACGGCAGGTTCGGGAAAAAGCGAGAGAGAGGCATTTGTAAGGGCTGCATGGTTCAGCAGCATCTCGGCATGAAAGCGCCCACGCACAGTAACCAAATGGCCGACCACCGCAGCGCCGAGCAGAACACCGAAGGCTCGCAACGTGTTGACGATACCGGACACATATGGCCCTTCGTGAGGCTGCACAACGCTAGTGCATAGAAATAACATCGATATCACGGCCATGGGCTGGCCAAAGGCCTGCAAGGTTTGCGGGACGACGAATTGATCTCCGTTCCAGTCTGAGCTCAATTGCGCACCGGAAAAGCACGCCAACGAAATCAGCAACAGTCCCAATCCAAATACAAGCCGCGCATCGATCCACTTCTGGTACAGCAGAAGTGCCACACCAGCCCCCAAAATCAGTTGCGGTATGGCAACGATAAGACCAATAGATGCCATCTGTCGTGGTCGGTAGTCTTGAACATGCCCAAGATAGCTTGATGGCAGTAGCGAGCTCGACATTAGCACTACCAACAGGAAGATGAACAGAGTGAAGCCCAACCCCAAATTCCTGCGGCCCATGATCTGCAACTTGATGAATGGGGACGGGTGATACCACTCAGTCAGCAAATAGACGGACAGCAGCACAAGACCGGCCACCAGCGAAAACACAATTAAAGATGAGTGAAACCAGTCCAGCCGGGCACCTTGGTCCAGTGTCACCGCAATAAAACCAAGAGCTGGTATACCGCATGCCATGCCAAACCAGTTAGCCTGCCGGAAGCGCGAGGTCTGGACGGGTTCATTCGGCAAACCCCAAGCGACCAGGTAGCCCGAGATGACAGCCAGGGGAATGACCTGCCAGTACGCCCAGCGCCAGTCGAACACACCATCAGCCCAGTAGCCCGTCAGCCAAATAGAGAGATTGGGCGCGAAGGTGGCGGTCATCGCATACAAGCCCAGCCCATGTAGGCGTATAGGCGGCGGCAGAAACTTCAGGGCAGCCATCATTAATAATGGGATCATCGTGCCGCTGGCAATGCCTTGCAAGAAGCGCAAGATCAACAACAGGTTCAGATCCTGGATGAAGGGCAGCACTAGGGCCAACATCGCACAAGCACCGAGCATCCATAACTCGAAGCGGCGCACTGAGAGCGTTATGGCAAACCACGCCGAAAATGGCATGGCAATAAACTCCCCTGCGCTGTAGACCGTGGTAATCCATGAGGCGCCGTCAAAACCGAATCCAAGGGCGCCACGTATATCCGCAAGTGCCAATGCGCCAACTCGATTGTTCAACCCCGCCATCATGGCAGCGATGAAAATGCCGACAAGTCCCGCCATGAGCCGCATGGAGAAAGTGACCATAGGCGTCCCGGGAGCTGAGGCTACCGCCGGCTGCGACAGTGCAGCGCTATTCATTGGATAGCCCGCGATCGGGAGCTGATCGGCGAGACGATGGGAACTGCCCGGATGCCGAGGTGTTCGCTGAATCATAGTCGGTGATTCGCGGCTCGGTGTTGAGTCCGTCTGGGTCCCAGCCACCTCCCAAGGATTTGTATAGATTGACCACGGTCAGTGCAGCATCGGTTGCGCTGGCATTGAGACGGGTCTGGCTGGCAAGCAGGTTCCGCTGCGCCGTCAGAACGCTTAGATAATCGGCTACGCCTTGCTGGTAACCTCGCTCGGCAATATGCAAGGCCTGCTTGTTCTGTTCATATGAAACCCGCAGCTCACCGTATTGACTCTGCTGGGCGGCCCAGGCATCGAGAGCATTGTCCACTTCGTGCCAGGCTCGCAAAACCGTTTGCCTATACGCGATGGCAGCGGATTTTTGCCGTGCTTCATTCAGAGCCAGGCGTTGCATCAATCGCCCGCCCTGGAAGATAGGAAGGTAAATCGTCGGTCCTATCGAAAACAGGCGGGAGTCCCAGCTATCTAGATCACCGCTTTCGAATGCTTCTACGCCGACTCTGCCTTTCAACCCGATACGCGGATAGAAGTCGGCCTTCGCCGCGCCGATGGCCGCTGTGGCAGCATGAAGCTGCGCTTCGGCACTCAGAATGTCGGGGCGCCGATGGGCCAACTCAGAAGGGATTCCAACTGGTATGCGAGTCGGAATCGAAGGCAAGGGCATGCCTTTGCGTAGTTCCGCATCGAGCGCGCGAGGCTTTTCTCCCAATAGCAAGGCAAGCGCGTTCATCAGCAGGTTTCTGTGCGCAACCAACTCGGGCACAGTGGCCTTGGTCGTCGCCAACTGCGCACTGGCTGATGAGGTTTCGAATCGAGTTGCGACGCCGTTGCGCACACGGCTTTCAGCCAGCCTCAAGGTACGCTGCGCAATTATGAGGTTCTCTTGAGCGATATCCAGCTGGGACTGTATTCCGCGAAGCTGCAAATAGGTCCGGGCAACTTCGGCGGATATGGATACCCTAACAGCCTCGCGGTCATACACAATGGCTTCCATGGACGCAGCTGCGCCTTCTCGCACTCGTCGCGCCCGGCCCCACAGATCAATCTCCCAACCGGCGTCAAACCCTATCTGCCAGAAGTCGCTGGGACCCGCAGGCGCGCCCAAAGCGACAAACTTGCCATGTTCGCTGAGCCTCTCACGCGTGTAGCGGGAACTGGCTGCTACGCGGGGCTGCAACTGCGAGGAAGCGATACCAAGCTGCGCCCGGCTTTGTTCAATGCGTTCGGACGCCAGTTGCAGATCCAGATTTTCATCCTGTGCACGCATTTGCAGCGTCGCCAGCAACGGATCGTTGAATAACAGCCACCACTTCGTAGGTACCTTGACCTCCGAAATCGAGAGAGGCACCATATAGTCCTGCCGGGGAGCTAGCACCACTTTGCTAAGCCCGCTGTCAGGTGCCATGAAATCAGGGCCGACCGTGCAACCAGCCAGAGAAGCCGTGCATAACACAGCGCCTATGCACCGATACAATTGTGAAAGCACTGTTTTTGAGATCATGGCGATGTCCAGCCGGATAGTGCCCCGGCACTGCAAAGACATCCTTATGACTGTCTTCAGAACAAATCTTAGGCGTAGTCGAGGAGCGGCAGTAGGGCCGTAAATGGGCTCAAGGTGTTGTCTCTGCAACAACAATCGACTATTGTCACTATTCTTGAACGCATGAAATAGACCAAACCGCGAATACGTAATCGTGAACAAACCGAGTTTCAGAAACTCTATGAAACACCAGCCAACGCTGAAAAAGCTGCCGACATAACCATCTGCCCATGACCGACGCTGCACCTATCTTTGATCAGCTTCGCTCACGATTGCAGCAAATCGCGTATCGAATGCTGGGCTCGGTCGCCGAAGCCGAAGACGTCGTGCAAGACGCGTGGCTACGCTGGCATGGGGCGGCCAATCATAGTATCGACAACGAAGAAGCCTGGCTCGTCGCTGTCACGACGCGCTTATCTATCGACAGGCTTCGCGCCGTCAAGGCGCAGCGTGAACATTACTCCGGCATATGGTTGCCCGAGCCTCTCATGACTGAGTTTCCGGCTACGCCGGAAGAAATCCGCGAGCGCGCCGACGATGTATCCATGGCTTATCTACTGCTGCTCGAACGGCTAACGCCCGAAGCGCGTGCAGCGTTTCTTTTGCACGAGGTGTTTGATGCTGACTATGACCAGATTGCAGAAACCCTCGGGAAGACGCAGGCGGCATGTCGGCAGTTGGTGAGCCGCGCAAGAGCACAACTGCGTAATGACCAGCCGCGCTTTACCGTGTCGCCCAAAACGCATCACAGTTTATTACAGACGTTTGCGCAGGTACTCGAGCACGGAGATTTTGCCGAAATCACTGCGCTGCTGGCCGAAGATGCCGTATTGATGGGCGATGGCGGCGGCAAGGTAACCAGTTTTCCGAAGCCTATGCTTGGGGGCAGGCGGATTGCGCAGCTTTTCTTTGCCGCATCACTCCGCTACAAGACCGAGCTTCGCATGGAACTTGCCGCGCTAAATGAACAGTGGGCATTGCTGCGTTATATCCAGGGTGAGCTCGAATCGGCATTAATGTTCGAAGTTGACGGCGAACGTATCACCCGCATTTTCGTTCAGCGCAATCCCGACAAGCTGACACGTATCGCTGCGGCATATATGCGTAGCTGAGTATTTGCTCGCGATCTTCGGAGCTCAGCCCATATCAGGGAACTCCTGTTTGGTGCGCATGAGACAACACAGTGAGCCCGCTTGCGTGTCTACCGCCATACACCATTGCTCCCTACGATGATGACATGCGGCCTTCTGCCGTGATCAGGGCCCTGCAAACCAGGGCGCTGCCCTCATCATCATCGTCTGGAGCAATCATGACACATCGCATCAACTACATTCAGCAATCCCCCGAACTGTTCAAGAAATTCATGGAGTTCAGCACCGCCCTGAACAACACCACAATCGAACAGGCAATCCGCGACTTGGTTTCAATTCGAGCCTCTCAGCTCAACGGCTGCGGATTTTGCCTCGACATGCACGTAAAGGAGGCACGCATCCATGGCGAGCGGGAACTGCGTATTCACCATTTGGCGGCATGGCGCGAATCCACACTCTTTGCACCACGCGAACGCGCAGCACTCGCTTGGGCCGAAGTGCTAACAAAACTGCCTGAACACGGTGTATCGGACGAGATCTACGAACGAGTGCGGACTCAATTGAGTGAAAAAGAGCTGTCTGACTTGACGTTCGATGTAATGGCCATTAATGCATGGAATCGCGCGAATGTCGCGTTTAAGACTGTACCGGGTTCGGCCGATAAGGCTTTTGGCTTGGACAAAGCCAACCTCGCCTGAACGGCATCTTGTTGCCAGTATGCCGACTGGCTTGGCCCGGACAATCGGGCTTCCTCTGTGGAGATTAATTATGAATAGCTTAGACAACACCTTAATCCTCAATAACGTGGGTACCAATGAACTAGTTCCGTCGCGCTACGCAGTGCAGGTTGGCGAAATCGAAGTGCTGGTGATCAGCGATGGCGTACTACCGCTCCCAACCGCGATGTTGGGACACAACGCCGACCCAGCCATCCGGGCAGCCTGGATGGAAGACATGTTCCTGCCTCCAGACGCTTTCGACTGGGCACTGAACGTGGTCGTGGTACGCAGCGGCGAGCAGACGATACTGATCGACGCTGGGCTAGGATCGGACCCCGACTTACAATTACCTCGAGCAGGGCAGACGGTCAAGCGGCTACAGTCCGCTGGCATCGACCTTCGCTCAGTAACTGACGTGGTACTCACTCATATGCACATGGACCACATTGGCGGGCTACTCGTCGAAGGGGTGAAGGACCAGTTGCGCCCGGATCTCCGTATCCATGTGGCAGCCGCCGAGGTCAAGTTCTGGGAGTCGCCCGATTTCTCTCTCACCTCGATGCCTTCTGGGTTCCCGGACGCGCTTCGGTCAACTGCGACGCGGTTCATAAAAGAGTACGGCAGCTACCTGCGACCTTTCGAGGACGAATACGAGGTAGCCCCGGGGGTGGTCGCCCGTCGTACCGGTGGTCATACGCCCGGGCACGTCGTAGTCCGCGTAGCGTCTGGCGGCGAAGGGCTAACGTTCGCCGGTGACGCTGTGTTTACAGTCGGATTCGAGCATCCTGACTGGCACAACGGCTTCGAACATGACCCCGAGGAGGCTGCCCGTGTTCGGGTCGGTCTTTTGCGGGAAGTAGCGGCAACCAGCGAACTACTGGTAGCCACTCACCTACCGTTCCCATCCGTCGGCCGAGTGGCGGTCGATGGCGACGTATTCCGCTGGGTACCGGTCTTCTGGGACTACTGACCGTCTGTGGGTCCGATCCGAACAATCGGGCTTTCTCTTTGGAGTTTTTACTATGGTTATCCTAAAACAAGCTGCGTTCAGCCTATTGATGACCGCAGGCATACTAACCGGCGTGGCTCAAGCAGCCCCGCCCGAAGCGATAGTCAAGCAGGTTATGACTAAGCCGCTGGACGATTACCCGGGCAAGGAAGCCCTCATGATTACGGTCGACTATCCCCCCGGGGCTGTGGACCCAGTGCATCGGCATCGTGCACACAGCTTCGTTTATGTGTTGGAAGGTTCGATCGTGATGCAAGTGCAAGGTGGTCAAGAAGTGACGCTGACACAAGGACAAAGCTTCTACGAAGGTCCCAACGACTTGCATACCATCGGGCGTAACGCCAGTCAGACGCAACCGGCGAAATTTTTGGTTTTGCTGCTGAAAGATCAAAACGTACCGTTCTTCATCCTGGAGCATTAGGCCGTTTCGGTGCTAATGTAACGATTTGAAAAAACGAGGCGAACAGAGTCACACAGGGAAGTATTCATACGTCTAGTCAAGTATGAATACTCCCACTTCCCTCCCTACACCGAATGAGCAATCGCGCCGCGTCCCAGCCAGCGCGGCCGACTCGCTCGCCAATAGTTTTGTCACCAGTTACGCGGGTGTTGTTGCATTTCTGGCCGTGGCCGACGAAGGCAGCTTCTCGCGAGCCAGCGATCGCTTGGGCATAGGCCGCTCGGCAGTGAGCCGCAGTGTGCAAAAGCTTGAAGCGCAACTCGATGCCCGCCTGTTTCACCGAACGACGCGCAGCACGGCGCTAACCCGCGAAGGCGAATTGTTCTACGAAAACTGCCAGCCAGGAGTGACGCGTATCGTGCAGGCGCTGGAAGATTTGCGCGAATTGCGAAACGGCCCGCCGCGAGGCCATCTGCGCATACATTCGACACCCGGTTTTGGACGCAAGGTGATTGCCCCGCTGCTGCAGAGCTTCCATGCGCAGTACCCCGATATCACGTTGGAGCTGTTGCTGGACGACCGGCCTGCCGATTTCACTGCAGACCGTATCGATGTGTCGTTTCGCGATGGACGAATGGAAGACTGCGATATCGTGGCGCGCCAGTTGATTTCGATGCAAATGGTCGTATGCGCTTCGCCCGGCTATGCAGCTGCCAATGGCCTTCCGCGCCGTGTCGATGATCTGACTCAGCATCGCTGCGTCAACTTTCGTATGGCGTCGGGGCGCGCGAGAGAATGGGAATTCAAGATCGATGGCTATGCCCAGAGGTATTTGCCGTCCGCCGAACATACGTTCAACGATCTGGATCTGATCGTACAGGCGGTACTGCATGACCAGGGCATCGCGCAACTCCCCGCTTACTTGGTGTGCGATCTGCTCAATGACCAGAAACTGGTCGCTTGCCTTGCACAGCATGCCCCCGACGATGGCGGCCATTATTTGTGCTACCTAAGCCGCAAACAGCTTCCCGCAAGAATTCGCGTATTCGTTGACCACATCGCCGAACAAATTCGCTCACTTGACCTGCAATGCCTGACCACGCTGGCGAACGCCGCTGCGGCCTGATGAGTGCATCCATTGATGCACTCAATGCAACACCATGAGTCCGTTTCCGGCTCTACCGCAAGTCCGCGCTCAATCCTACAATTTTCATACATACCCACCATCAGGAGAATGCTATGAAAATCGTTGTCATTGGAGGCACTGGCCTCATCGGTAGCAAGGTCGTCCAAAAGCTAAAAGATCAAGGGCATGAAGTTATTGCAGCGGCCCCTGCAACAGGTATCAACACCATCACGGGTGAAGGGCTGACACAAGCCATGGTAGACACCGCTGTTGTGGTAGACCTTGCCAACTCCCCGTCGTTCGCCGATAAAGATGTTTTGGAGTTCTTTGAAGCCTCCGGCCGCAACATCTTAGCCGCCGAAATTGCGGCCGGAGTGCAACATCACGTTGCCCTATCCGTTGTAGGAACCGACCGCTTAGCACAAAGCGGCTATTTCCGCGGAAAAATTGCACAAGAGAAACTCATACGCGAATCTGGCGTGCCTTATACCATCGTCCAATCAACGCAATTCTTCGAATTTCTGGGCGGTATTGCACAGGCAGGTAGCTCCGGTGAAGCCGTTCGGATATCTCCGGCGTTCTTCCAGCCGATTTCATCAGACGACGTCGCTGCGGCTGTAGCGGACTACGCTGTTCACAGCCCTTGCAATGGCATCGTCGAGATTGCCGGTCCGGAACGTGTAAGACTGTCTGACCTGGTTCGACGTTACCTGGAGGCGACGGCCGATTCACGTAGGGTTGTAGAGGACGTACACGCTCCTTACTTCGGCGCAGAGCTTAAAAGCGACACGCTTATGCCAGGCATCAATCCTCGTCTCGGCTCCGTGAACTTTGATGCCTGGTTCGCTCAGTCGAGCACATCGAGGTAAGTAACAAGCTCAGCAAATTATGGCCACATTAAAAGCACCACCCCTATCCTTACTAGACAAATACCGCGGACGCGATACGCGAACGCTTTACTCGACCACCGTCACGGTGACAGGCGGCGATGCTAGCCATGGGCGGGCGTCTGGCGTTGCTCGCTCTGATGACGGTAACCTGGACGTCCACCTGCGCCTGCCAGAGGCGCTGGGCGGACCGGGCGGAGGCTCCAATCCGGAGCAACTGTTCGCAGCCGGATATGCCGCCTGTTTTCACGGTGCCCTGAGCTTGCTCGCAGCGCGTGATGGGATCGCAATTCCTAACAGTTCTGTGCAGGTCCAGGTCGACTTTAGCCGTGACCCGATGGATGGCTTGTTCGTCCTGACCGCTCACACGCGGATTCGTTTACCCGGCGTAGAGCGAGCTATCGCCGAAGAACTGGTCCGCAACACCGAACGCTTTTGCCCGTATACAAAGATGGCACGGCAAGGCATTACAAATATTGTGGCGCTTGTGCCGACGGATGAGACTGGCGAGCAGTAATACCGGAAATTAACCTTCTTCTTTCTTGAGTAACACAATGACCAAATTCAATAACCAAGTCGTGCTGGTGACCGGCGGTGGCGCCGGCATTGGCCTCTCTGCGGCATCAACGTTTGCCAAGCAGGGCGCTCGCGTAGTCATCACCGGTCGTAGACAGGAAGCACTCGAGCAGTCTGTGCGCACCGCATCTGGCATCGATTACATCGTGGCCGACGCTGGCAACCCTTCCGATGCTACGCGAACTATCGATGAACTCATACGTCGACACGGACGGCTGGATGTACTGGTCAACAATGCAGGTGCCGGTGCCGTTCTCCCTTTGTCACAGGCCAACTTTGCGCAAATTAACGAAATATTCTCTGTTAACGTCATTGGCCCGTCGTTGCTGGCTACGGCGGCACTGCCTTATTTGAAGCAGTCCGGCGGCACCATTGTCAATGTAACAAGTACCTTCGGACACAAGGCGGCAGAGGCCCTCTCGCACTATGCAGCCAGCAAGGCGGCGCTCGAGCATATGACCAAGTGTTGGGCGCTCGAACTTGCGTCCGACGGCATACGAGTAAATGCCGTTGCCGCAGGTCCTACAGAAAGCGATTTTCTCTCGGAAAGAATGAAGTTGTCGGCTCAGCAAATCGAAAACATCAAGGCGAGTGAGCGTGCCCGCATTCCGCTCGGTAGACGCGGTCTGCCCGATGATGTGGCTGGCTGGATCGTTGCGCTCGCGTCCCCCGATGCTGCCTGGGTCACCGGTCAGGTGTTTGCCATTGATGGCGGACTCAGTGTGACCTAATTCGAGAGTGTCCGTCAGCATGCTGGCAACCAACCCCACTAGTGCTAACAGCAAATCTTCTCAACTCCGAGGTTAACAATCATGCGAACTCCAACTGACAATACTCGTGCTACTCTTCCCCAAAGCTCGCTTATCGAAAGCGGTCCAGCTGCAGAGAAGCTGATTGCATCTAGCTTCATAACGGCACCACCGGCGACAGCCAAAACGGCAGTTAAAGGGAATAGCAAATCCGCCTCGAGATCAGTCAATATCATCACGGCGGCCGATGGTACACACCTTTACTACAAGGACTGGGGCGAAGGTCGCCCCGTAGTCTTCAGTCATGGGTGGCCGCTGAGCTCGGATAGCTGGGAGGCACAGATGCTATTCCTAGCATCCCAGGGTTTTCGTACCGTAGCTCACGATCGCCGCGGTCATGGACGCTCCAGTCAGCCATGGCATGGCAATGACATGGACACCTATGCTGATGACCTTGCCGCCGTTATCGAAACTCTAGATCTGCAGGACATAGTACTGGTGGGGTTTTCGACGGGTGGTGGGGAAGTCGCCCGTTATATCGGGCGTCATGGTACATCCCGTGTTTCGAAGGCGGTGCTTATCTCTGCCGTGCCTCCCCTGATGCTCAAGACCGCAACAAACCCCCACGGCCTGCCGATCAATGTATTCGACGATATTCGTGCTGCTCAACTTGGCAATCGGGCTCAGTTTTACCGTGACCTACCTGCCGGCCCCTTCTATGGCTTCAACCGCCCAGGCGCCAAAATTTCCCAGGGATTGATTGATGCATGGTGGCAGCAAGGCATGCAAGGCGGGCATAAGAACACGTATGATTCAATTAAGGCTTTTTCCGAAACTGACTTTACTGAGGATCTGAAGAAATTTGATATTCCCACGTTAGTCATTCATGGTGATGATGACCAGATAGTGCCCATTGACGTCGGAGGCCGGCAGTCAGCCGCCCAGATAAAAAATGCCAAACTAATCGTCTATTCCGGCGCGCCCCACGGGCTCACCGAGACGCATAGAGAACGCTTGCATTCCGATCTGTTGACTTTTCTGCAAGGCTAAAACTCGTCTGGTGTTGTCAAGTGGGTGGAAGGAGTATCGTATACGATACTCCTTGAGCGACGACGCTGGCGAAAGGGCTTTAGTCCTTCTCGGGCTGACAAAAACAGATTATCGTGCGGTGGATCGGACATCATATGAGATAGCACATACGCAGGTGATTGTTCATCTTGTTTTAGGAAGCAAGTGCTCTGTTGATCACTATTTCCCATCAACACAAGTTCTTCGGCTAATAATGCGCTGATTTCGGCCAAGTCAGCTCGTTCGAGAGCCTGGACGAAGATCTTGAGCAGACGGTGATGAATTTCCTGGGGCACGAAAAAGTGTGACCGCTCGCCACGCAACTGTACCTTTGCACGGCTAACCAGTTGCCGGCATGCTTCCCGTGTTTTATGTAGTATTTGGGCTATCTGATCGTAGTCGATCTCAAAGATCTCATGCATCAGGAAGGCCGCACGCGCCTCAGGTGCGAGTTGCTCGAGCAGTATTAAGTATGCCATCGACACATCATCAGCTCGCTCATTGATTTCTTGGGGTGTCGCCGGAGATTCTGTCATCTGAAGCTCCGACAGCCATAGTTCTGAATGGTGTTCACGTTGAGTCTTAATGACACGGAGTCTGTCAACGGACAACCTTGTCGTGACTGAGACAAGCCATGCTTCCTCATTCTCAATCTCTTGTCCGGCTGCTGCATTCCATCGCAGCCAAGTTTCTTGAACTATATCTTCGGCTTCGGCGACCGAGCCCAGCATACGATAGGCAATTCTTTGCAGTCGCCGGCCAAGTCGAATGAAAGTATGTTCGTTACCGCCCTCAGTCTGTTGGCTCTGGTGGTCAGCAACTTGGGAAAGTGATTCATGCTTCATGGCATTCCCTCAGGCACGCGCCTTTATATATAGGCTGCTATGGAGGTTGCCGCACTGTGCGCGACAACCTTAGCTCAACTGTGGAGGAAGGCAAGTAGGTCAGCGTTGAACTTGTCTCGGTGCGTCTCGGGCAAACCGTGCGGAGCGTTTGGGTAAACGATCAGCTTCGAGTTTCTTATGAGTTTTGCTGAGGCCCGGCCAGCTGCTTCTATAGGTACGATCTGATCGTCGTCTCCGTGGACGATAAGCGTGGGCACGTCAATCTTTTTAAGATCTTCAGTAAAGTCGGTTTCAGAAAAAGCCTTGATGGATTCGTAGGTGTTGTGGTGACCACCCTGCATACCTTCGCGCCACCATTCGTCGATCAATCCCTGCGATGACTTCGTACCAGGACGATTGAAACCATAGAATGGTCCGGCCGGAAGATCTTTGTAAAACTGTGATCGGTTTGCCACTTGCGCCGTGCGGATTGCATCGAATGCTTCGATCGGCAACCCTTTCGGATTCCTCTCGGTCTTGAGCATCAGCGGCGTCACCGCAGAAACCAGCACGACTTTGGCAATACGCCGCGTACCATGGCGTCCGATGTACCGGGCGACTTCCCCACCACCCGTCGAAAAGCCAACGAGTACGGCGTCTTCCAGTTTTAGCGTTTCGATAACAGTTGCGAGATCATCTGCATAGTGGTCCATGTCGTTGCCCAGCCATGTCTGGCTGGATCGTCCATGACCACGGCGATCGTGAGCCACAGTTCGAAATCCCTGCGAGGCGAGGAACAGCATTTGCGCCTCCCAGCTATCCGAACTGAGAGGCCATCCATGGCATAGTATGACGGTAGGGCCGGAGCCCCAATCCTTGTAGTAGAGCTGTGTGCCGTCAGCCGCGGTGATAATGCTGGCTGACGTCGGAGCAGGCCTGGCGTCTGTTACTGCTACGGGCTTACCGCCCGCAACTGCAGCCTTGGCAACGCCTGAAGTCAAAAGGGCACTAGCGGCGGAGGCGCTGCCAAGCAGCAGACTCCGACGATTGGGGACAAAAACATTCGTACGGGACATGATGATAATCCTTTAAAAGTTGAGCTGCGGCGCAAAAACGCTCTAAATATAAACGACCAGTCATCTATAAATAGAGCAAAAAAAAGGAAACAAATTAATCACTCTAAGATATGCGGTAACGTAGTGTCGATGAAACGCTGAAACGCGTTGCCATTGCGCTCTATCTTGGACCGCAATGTGGCTCCCTCGAAGCTATCTATGATGATCGCCGCCAGCTTATGTGCATGACGCTGTTTGGCAGAACCAGTTGCGCTAAAAAATTCTTTTATGCATAAGGCCAGTGCGGCTTCCCACTTACCCAAAATATGTGTCAAGGTCGAACGTACCTCATCACTGTTATGGGCTAGCTCGAGAGATAGATTCCCTATGAGGCAACCAATTGTGAAGTTGTTCGACGCGTGCTCGTTTATAAGCAATTCAAAGAAGCGTTTGATTCGCATCAAAGGCTTTATGCTTGGGTCATACAGTACGGGGACTAGGCGGTTCTCAATGTCAGTCCAATACTCTTGCAATATGGCAGATGCAAATGACTCCTTGCTGTCAAAATAACTATAAAAAGATCCCTTAGGGATTTTCGCTGCGGCCGCTATGTCTTGAACGCCAGATGCGTGGAATCCGACTTCGTGTACCACGCGCCCGCCGTCTTTGAGGAGGCGCTGGAGAATTTCAGGATTGGGTCGTCTTGACATTTCATTCTTCGCTAGCTAGGAAAACTAAATATAAATGACCGGTCGGTTATTGTCAAAGCATTTTTTAAGAAATCGACGCAGTCAATAGTACTTGCAGCGCTTATTCCAGGTCCTTGGATCAGATTCGCCAGGCTGCTGCGCCGGCTCAGACATTTTTGCGTGCCAGGAGCCGAGCGGTCGCAGTCATAGAAGCTGTTATATAGCGAATTCATTAAGCTCCTTACGCTTCGATGTAAGCGTAAACCTTGCCTGTGCTTATCGCTTCGGCCAGTTCGGCTTTGACTTGCTCACGGCTTTTATTGGCCATTTGGTGCTGTGCAGGATAATTTTGAGGAAACTGCTCGTTGAGCTTTAGGCCGCTCTCGCCTGAACTTACGTTGCCTGTACGGACGGCTTCGGCCAGTTCGGCATTGACCTGTTCACGGCTCTTGGTGGCGACCACCTGCTGTGTAATGTAGTTATTTGGAAATTGCTCGTTAAGCTTTAGGCCACTTTCACCGTAACTAACGTTGCCGGTACGAATGGCTTCAGCGAGTTCTGCTTTGACTTGCTCCCGTGTGACGGGCGCGTCGGTGGTGGCGGCCATGGCTTGGCCGGCAAACATGGTGGTGAATGCGAGCGCAACAGCGCAGGTATGGGTACGTGTCATGATATATCCCTTAAGTAAATGATTGCCTTGAACTATCCCTTGAAAAATATTCAGGGGCTTCGACGAGCTACGTCTTTATCTCGCCGATGTAGTTACTTTAAAAGTGGCAACCAAATGGATAAATGGCTTCGAAGGACATGTACTTTCCACTCTAATGAAACAATGGGAGGTTCTGAAAGAGCCCGTCGGCAAAGACATTGACCACGGATAGGGCTCGGCTGCTAATGCTTACCAGTTGGTAGCCGAGACATAGGTTCTGTCACAATAAAGCATGTGCAATCGCTATGTGACACCGACCGAAGCTGAGATTGAACGGCTTTGGCATATTGGAAACCGGAACCAGCCTCGATGGTGGGAGGCCGCCGTTCACCCTCGCGCTGCCGGCCCATTTATTCGGGAACACGATATCGGGCGTGAGCTGGTGGTCGGCCAGTTGGCTCTTATCCCAGGGGTGCGTCTTGTGTGGCACTTTTAAGGCCACAAATGAGCGACAGCGAATTTGGGGAATTGAAGGTGCCTGCCAGATCGAAGAGCTGGCAACGTCATCAGTCAGGGACCCATCGAAGATGGGGCGCCAATCATGCTCAGTTGGTTGTAATCTTCAGCGACAAATGACATCGAATTTTTAGCGCTATGTGGCTCTGGTTTGATCGAGGATCAGGTGGCGCTATAGGCTGGACGCTGGTGAGATAATCTCAAACGTTGTCCATTGTGCCGTTGAGCTAACGATAATCTGACCGCCATGGGCTTCGATAATGGATTTTGCGATAGCCAGGCCTAGACCGGCCCCTTCACCGTTGCGTTGTCGAGACGCGTCTGGTCTATAGAACCGTTCAAAAATGTGGGGCAGGTGTTCAGCAGGAATGACGGGGCCGGGGTTTTGTATGCGAACCTTTACCACATCGCCCGTAGCTTGAAGGCTTACGTCGACAGTTTCTCCAGTTGGTGTATAACGGATAGCATTGGACAGCAGGTTGCTTAGCGCACGGCGAATCATCAGCCTGTCGCCCGACATGCACACACGCTCGCCCGCCAGTTCTAGGGCAACACCGCGTTCTTCGGCCCAGGCACCGAAATAATCAAAGAGCACCCGGATTTCAACATCGAGATCAATCGTGACAAGTTCTGGTTTCAGGAGATTGTTGTCGGCTTGAGCCAAGAACAGCATATCGCCCACCATCTTTGCCATACGCTCATACTCTTCAAGATTGGAGTACAGTATCTCGCGATACTGTTCGACATCGCGCGCCTGCGAGAGCGCCACTTCAGTCTGCGTTTTGATATTCGTAATCGGGGTGCGCAGTTCATGTGCAATATCTCCCGAGAAGTCAGATAGTCGTTTGAAAACATCTTCGAGACGGTCCAACATCTGATTGAAAGATGTTGCGAGTTCGACTAGCTCAGTGGGGACTGCGTCAGCTGCCAGCCGGATATGCAATTGATCAGACCTGATGCTTCGTATTTCACGGCTTATCCGCCGTATGGGCGCATGACCTTGATGTACGGCCAACCACGTGGCCAGAATCGCGATAAGGCAGGCGAAGACCGTGATGAGGCGAAGATAGTCGCGGAAACTCTCCAGGTAGTGCAAATGGAAGTTAATCCCGGTAGCCACTGCAATGGTAAGCGGGGCCATGCCGGGCAGCCCATCAGGTGCAATCCGTAGAACAGCGCCTCTGAACGTTTCGCCATGGTCTTGCCAGATGCCCACTGTCCCGATCGTGATCTGCTCAACAGGCTGCGCAATAGTCGCAAATCTAGCGAGGTCTGAGCCGGGCGTCGCATAAATCACGGCACCGTTTGCCGTTGATATCCGGTACTGCGCATTGTGGTGGCCGGAGACCGCGTTTGCGAGCCGCCCTCGTAGTGCTTCAGAGCTGTCATTGGGCGGCAGAGTTGCGAGCGTGTGCTTTAACGCTTGAACAACAGCATTCAACTCATCTACGTCCTGTTGGATAAAGTGATCGTTAATTGACCGCTCGATAACCCATCCGAAGGACAGTAGTACCACCGTTATAACCGTTCCGATAGAAACGGTTAGCCGTACGGCCAGAGACGCAGGACGCCGTTTCATCGGCTAGACAGGAAGGGCAACATCTAGCATATAACCCATGCCGCGCACCGTATGGATGAGCTTGGGCTCGTATTCATCATCGATCTTGGCTCGCAGACGTCGGATGGCGACATCAATGACATTGGTGTCGCTGTCAAAATTCATGTCCCAAACTTGGGAGGCAATGAGTGAGCGCGGCAGCACTTCGCCCTGACGTCGTACCAGAAGCTCCAGCAAGGCGAATTCCTTATTCGTAAGGTTTATACGTATCCCATTACGCTGAGCTCGCCGGCGGGGAATGTCGAGAACGAGATCAGCTATCTGCAGTTGATCGTTGAATACAGGGGCGGAACCGCGTCTCAGTAATGTACGTACCCGAGCGAGAAGCTCAGAGAAAGCGAAAGGCTTTACCAGGTAGTCATCCGCCCCAAGTTCCAAGCCCTTTACACGATCGTTAACGCTGTCGCGTGCTGTCAGAAAGAGGACGGGAGTAGGCGATTTTGCATCACGTAGCGCCTGCACAATACGCCATCCATCCACATCGGGCAGCATGACATCCAAAATTATCAGGTCGTAGGATCCTGTCAGCGCAAGATGGTGGCCGTCCAAGCCGGTACGTGCCAAGTCAACCACGAACCCGGACTCCATGAGGCCTTGGCGTACGTAATCGCCCACCTTGATCTCGTCCTCAACAACGAGCAGTTTCATGCGATTGCTCCTGTAATTCGCGTGTAAGCGACCAGCGAAAAGACCTTGTCGCTGCTTGTTCCTGCGTGTCATCCGAGTCTAAAGCTGGGACTCTGACGCACAGATGACCGGATGATTACAACATTGTAATGATCCCTTCAAAACAGGTTTGTGCGAGCTAGCACAGCGACCGTTGCCCCTTTGATTACAGAAAAGTAATGGAGCCGTCACGCATCCGACAGGCGCACTTGATTAAAGTTAAGAAATGGCATCTGTCGTTTCTACTTTCGACCCGACAGAAGAAGCATTAACACACAATTAACTCACAGGATTTTCTCGCGTGAAACGCCCCTCTACGCTAGCCGTTCCCGCATCGTTCATGCCCCGTCGCCGCTTTGTTCAAGGGTTGGCGGCTGGTGGCGTACTTCTGGGCCTTTCACCCTATGCCCGGGCCCTTGGGCAGTCGGACCGCACCAGCACGGGATCTGCGCAAATACTGAGCGGAACCGAATTTAACCTGGAAATTGGTGAATCGCCGGTGAACTTCACTGGTAATCCTCGCATAGCCACGACGGTAAATGGTTCGCTCCCAGCGCCCACCTTGCGCTGGCGTGAAGGCGACACGGTCACTATCCATGTGAAAAATCGCTTAAAGGAAGCGACGTCCACCCATTGGCACGGCATCATCCTGCCCTTCCAAATGGATGGCGTGCCAGGCATCAGCTTTTCCGGCATCCCACCTGGCGAAACGTTTACCTACCGATTTAAAGTTGAACAAAGCGGCACATACTGGTATCACTCGCACTCAGGCATGCAGGAGGCCACCGGTGTTTACGGAGCAATTATCATCGATCCGGTACAAACCGATCCGATCCACGCTAACCGCGAATACGTCGTTCAGCTCTCGGACTGGACAGATGAAGATCCGATGCGGGTCCTGGCCAAGCTCAAAATGCAAGGCGACTACTACAACTATAACCAGCCTACCGCTATTGATTTCTTCCAGGATGCCTCACGAGATGGCCTGAAAGCAGCCATCGACAAGCGCAAGATGTGGAACGAAATGCGCATGAGTCCCACAGACTTGGCCGACCTATCCGCGAACGTGCTGACCTACCTGATGAACGGCACAACGCCTGCGGGCAACTGGACGGGGCTTTTTCGGCCCGGTGAGCGGGTCCGCCTGCGTTTCATCAACGGGGCAGCCAACACCTTTTACGATGTGCGTATACCAGGCCTGAAGTTAACAGTCGTTCAGGCCGATGGAGTCAATGTAGAACCCGTAACGGTGGATGAGTTTCGCTTTGGGCCAGGGGAAACCTACGACGTGCTGGTCGAGCCCAAGGACGACACCTATACCGTTTTTGCGCAAGCCATGGACCGCACCGGCTACGCAAGAGGCACTTTGGCTACGCGTGCCGGTCTCGACGCGCCCGTGCCTGCGCTTGACCCTGCGGAATGGCTCACCATGGCGGACATGATGGGTTCAATGGGCGCGGGTATGGCCGGAATGAGCCACGGCGCAGCTGGCCAATCTTCCATGGGCGGTATGGACCACGGCACGATGGCCGGAATGGACCACAGCAAGATGACTGGAATGAACCATGGCAGCATGCAAGGCATGAATCACGGTGCAATGGCAGGCATGGACCATAGCGCCATGTCAACGACCGGCGCCAGTACTCAGGTACGCCATGCCCGAACAGAATACGGTGCCAGCATCGACATGCGGGTAGACATGCCGCGTACCAACCTGGACGATCCCGGTATCGGTCTACGAAATAATGGGCGACGCGTACTGACGCTCTCCGACTTACACACCGTGGGCGGCGCGATGGACCCTCGCGGCGCGGAACGCGAAATCGAGCTTCATCTGACCGGAAACATGGAACGCTATGCCTGGTCATTTGATGGCGTCGAATACGGCAAGTCGACCCCCGTTCATTTCCGGTACGGAGAGCGGGTCAGGGTTATTTTGCACAACGATACGATGATGACGCATCCAATGCACTTACATGGCATGTGGAGCGAGCTGGAAACACCGAGTGGAGAGTTTCAAGCCCGTCGACACACGATACCTGTGCAACCGGCTCAGCGAATCAGCTTTCTTGTAACCGCCGATGCCCTGGGGCGTTGGGCCTGGCACTGCCATCTGATGCTGCACATGGATGCTGGCATGTTCCGCGAGGTGGTGGTGGCATGAAAACAATCAACGAAACGTTAGGCATCCCGCTCATGAGTAATCAATTGAAGAAAAAACTCCTTGCTGCGGCAATCGCAACAGCGGGTGCTGCGCCCATGTTTGCCTATGCCCAGACACATGCGGGCCATGCTGTCCACACGTCGCCGACACCACAAACAACCACATCCACGATGGCTCCAGACATGAATCACGGCTCGACAGCCACCGCGCACGCTATGAGCGCTATGGATCATGGCAGTGGCGAAATGGATCACGGCGATATGCAAATGCAAGGTGGCTCGGCCCCGCCGGATGCCCGTGATCCGGATGCCTACTCCGAAGGCTATGTGCGTAATGCGGGCAAATATGCGTTGCCGCCATCAGAGACGCTAGTCATGTCGGACATGCATAACTTCGGTTCCGTAAACTTCGACCGGCTGGAATACGTCAGGGCTCGGGGTAAGGAGTGGACGGCCTATGAAGGTGAGGCCTGGTATGGCAGCACCTATAACCGCGCCGTAATCAAGGCTGAAGGGGAAGTCGCAAGCGGCAAGCTGCAAGCGTCCGAAACTCAACTGCTTTGGCGGCATGCGGTCTCCACTTTCTGGGACACAGAGCTGGGTGTTCGTTTTGACCACGCACAAGGCGCGCCAAATCGAGAATGGTTGGCCTTCGGCTTTAAAGGGCTTGCTCCTTACTGGTTCGAGGTGGATGCCACCGCATATGTCGGCCCCAGCGGGCGAACCGCTCTTAGACTCAAGACGGAATATGACATTTTATTTACTCAGAAGCTCTACCTTCAACCGAGCGTAGAAGTGAATTTCCATGGTAAGGACGATGAACGTTGGGGGATCGGTAGCGGCCTGACGGACGGCACTGCAGGCTTGCGCCTCAAGTACGAAGTCACGCGTCAGCTTATTCCCTACGTTGGCGTGGAGTGGTCCAGTAAATTCGGAAAAACGGCGGATTACGCTCGCGCAGCCGAAGAGTCCAAACAGGAAACCCGCTTCGTCGCAGGCTTGAGTTTCCGGTTTTGAGATTCCTTCTAACGGAGGGTGGCCAACCTGAAGCGCTTCCCTCATTAAACCAAACAACTTAAAAGAGCATCCATAGTGAAAAAAACCTTATCCATTTTGGCGTTATGCACCCTACCCGCCCTTGCGACCGCTGCAGGTAGCCATGCGGGCGGTCATGACATGCCTGCACACGGCATGCCTGGCCACGATATGTCGACGATGTCGCAAGTGGCGTCGCCTAACGGTCAACCCGGAGATTCAGCCAAAGTTTCCCGGACGATCGAGCTAACCATGGATGACACCATGCGCTTCACCCCCAGTGAAATCCAGGTCAAAGCCGGAGAAACGATCCGTTTCTTTATCAAGAACTCAGGAAAAATACCGCATGAGATGGTGGTCGGCTCGCTGGCAGACCTCAAGGCGCATGCACTGGAAATGCGAAAAATGCCAAACATGCAACATGCCGAACCAAACGCGATTACGCTCAACGCCGGCCAGCGTGGCGGTCTAATCTGGAAATTTGACCAGGCAGGTACGGTCGATTTCGCGTGCACGATTCCTGGCCATATGGAAGCTGGAATGGTGGGTAAGGTAAAGGTCAATTAAGCTAACGCAAAACATGACCAACAAAAGATTAATCTTCGGAGTAGTCGGTATCTTCGCCGTTGCGGTCTCCGCCCTCATATACAGCGTCGGGCGCGATTCTGGCCCAGCATTCATCGATCCTGCGGACAAGGCGTTTGTCATACAAGGCAAGGCTATCTACGAAAATAGTTGCGCAGCGTGCCACGGCGTGCAGTTGCAGGGGCAGCCAAATTGGCGCGAGCGTCTCCCTAACGGAAGGTTGCCAGCGCCGCCGCACGACAAGTTCGGTCATACTTGGCACCATCCTGATGCGATGCTGTTCGATATGGTCAAAAACGGTCTTGTCCCGGGGAAGACAGCGCCTCCCGGTTATGAAAGCGACATGCCAGCTTACGCTACGATGCTGTCTGACGAAGAAATCATTGCCGTGCTGACTTACATCAAGAGTAACTGGCCGCCCAAGGTTCTACAGGCACAGAAAGAAGTCACCATGCAACGGCGCGAGTAGACGAATCAGCTGCCCTCTCGAGGCTAGAGTTAAGTACTCATTACAACAGAATATAAAATAATCAAATTCGCGCAATAAATCAGATTTATAATCGTTTTTGATCGGATGTAATCGATTTTGCGCAACAGCCAAATAGAAAAATCAATCCAGCTTGCATCTGAATAGACATAAAAAAATCAAATTTTTACTGAAAAGCACTTTTATGACTAATTTTATGCAGGCATAATTGAATTAACGCATTGCCAGCATAAATTCATCATTTTTGCGCATCCTGCAGCAACAGCATCAGGAATATTCCATGAGTGACCTTCCCAACGACCCTATTGGTGCGGCGTGGCTAGCCCAGGAGTATCAGCTTCTTCCGATCGGACGTCTGCCAGTACACAGCCAGATCGGCGGGCGAAGGGCCTCACAGATCAGCGACAGCGACAGACTGGAGACCTACCCGGAGGCCATGCGCCCTTCAGTTGAGCCCGCAGCACACCTTCAATTCCATCTGCGCCATGAAGTGCCGCATCTCGAATTCCTGTCTCGCCTGTTCGCCAAGACCGGACCCGCCTTTGTTCAGGCCTGGGTCAATGCCGAGCCGACCGGGCAGTATGCCCGCCGGGCTGCCTTTCTGTATGAATGGTTGACCGAAAACACCCTGCAGGTGCCGGAACGCATCGGCGGCAATTATGTCCATGCCATCGACGACACCAAGCTTGTGGCTGCCTCGCCAGATTGCGCTGTGAAAGTGCCGCGCTGGCGCATCAACGACAACTTACCCGGCACACGATATTTTTGCCCGACCATCGTCAAGACTGAGGCAACAATCCAGGCCATGGCCTTGGATGTACCGCTGCTCTTCCAGAACCTGACGAACGAATTCGGCGAAGACCTGCTACAACGCGCCGCCGTATGGATGACGCTGCGTGAAAGCAAGGCCAGTTTTGCCATTGAGGGTGAAGCAGACCGCGCCAGCCGCATCGAACGATTCGCCGACGTCATAGCCCGACGAACGGGCCACGGCGACAGCCCGTTAAGCGACACTGCGCTTGCTCAACTGCAAGGCGAGATACTGGGCAGGCGCACTACGCTCACCCATTTCGGCTTGCGCCAGTCGCCCGTCTTCGTAGGAGAAACTGTACGCTATCAGGATGTTGTGCATTATGTAGCGCCACCAGCCGATGACGTCGCCGCCATGCTGGAAGGCCTTCGTGTGTTCCTTGAGCGCACACAAGGACAATCGCCTGTCATGCGCAGTGCGGTAGCCGCTTTCGGCTTTGTCTACATTCATCCGCTGGCTGACGGTAATGGTCGCGTACATCGTTTTCTGATCAACGATATATTACGGCGCGATGGCGCAGTACCCGAGCCCGTAATTCTGCCCGTATCAGCCGTCATCACCGACGATGCCGGAGAGCGTCGCAGTTACGACCTCGTACTGGATGAGGTATCCAAGCCCCTGATGCAAGCGGCGCGTAAACATATAGCGTTCGCATCCAGACACACCACCTACCCAGATGGTGTCGTTTCCAACTTCGAGTTCAACGGAGATGAACAGGTTCGCCCTGTGTGGCGCTATCTTGATTTAGGTCCGCATGTCGTCTATCTGTCCAACATCGTCAAGCGTACTCTGACGGAACAGATGCGCGAGCAATCACGCTATCTACGCAACCATGGGCGTGCTCGCCAGGCGCTCAAAGAGGTGGTCGAAATGCCTGACCCACAGGCAGACCGTGTTCTTAGATCCATTGAGCAAAATAATGGTGAATTGAGTAACGCACTGGCCAAGCAAATGCCAATACTGAGTGAGCCCGGCGTATGGGCGGAGATTATCGAGGTTGTATCCCAAGCTTTCCAAGAGGACCTGCCCGCCGATAGTCATATTCTCGACCGCTACCATCCATCACGGCCCGCCGGGAGGGAATCATGAATGCTTACAAGCGCTGATCTCAACTGAACCGAGCTGTAGCACTGCACCCTATTTCGGTCCCTTGCCTATTGACAGCCCGTTATGCAGAACATGGGCAAGAACTCGAACCCCGACAAAGGCGGCAAGGTTTCCGGCTAGCGTTACGTTCCTCGGATCTGTTTCTGGACGCGTGAGAAACCGATACGGCCAGCAGCGATATAAACTTGATGCTGATCAGCAATGAAATCCGCTATGGAGAACTATTCTCTGCATTGAAGGACGCCAGCACCAAGCTCGGCCGCCCCGTAAACCCCACGATTTTGACCCATGAAGAGTTTGACAAACGTTTAGCGAACCAGGAGTCCCTTCTGACTCGTGTAATGGGCAACCCAAAATCTGGATCATAGGAGAAAGCAATGTCCTCGATATTTGAGAACATGAGCGGCCCATGCGCTGTGCTTAGCCGCATTGCGCTGGCATGGCTACCGCCCCACTAGTCGGTACGTCGTATTTTAATTACTACCTAGTACGCTGGACCTAGGCCCCGAAATATGGCGCGTGCTAGACAAATGCCACAACACCCGCAACCTGGGCGAATACGAAGGCGATCTGAATATCGATGATCGTATCGTCACCGATTTGGTGGCTGCGTGCGAGATAGTTGCCAAAAGTGTCGACGTTTTAACTCCACTGAAGTAAGGTCATGCGTAAAGCTGATATCTTCTCCCGAGATAACCAAGTCCAGGTAGCCAGATACTGGGCCTCTTGCAAGCGAACTAATTCCGTATGCGTTATTGGTGGGTCAATCAAAACCAAACTTACCGCCATGAAGTGCCAGGCGGTTATCTTTGGTCGCCCAAACGCAAAGCAAACCAAGCTCAAAACCCGTTCTATGATTTCATGCGTGAAGTCACACCGGGTGATGTCATCTTCTCGTTCAGTAACACCAATATCCGCGCAATCGGGATTGCTGCTTCACATGCTTACGAAGCTCCAAAACCTTTAGAGTTCGGCCAAGCCGGCGCCTACTGGAATAACATCGGCTGGCGTATTGACGTCAAATTTCATGAATTACGGCGAACCACAAGGCCCGCCGATCATATGAACGTGCTGGCACCGCTCCTACCCACGAAATACGCTCCACTACGTCCTAATGGTGCTGGCCTGCAAAGCGTTTACCTGACACGCCTTCCGGAAACGTTTGCAGCGGCGCTTATCGATTTGCTAGGCGCTGAGGCACATAGCTTAGTGAAAGGATATTACCTTGCCGAAGAGCAACCAACATACACTGCTTCAGGTGTTGGGCTTGTGCAGTGGGAAGAATATGAACTGAACCAAGTGCAGGCGGACGCGACACTGATGGAAACCGAGAAACAAGCGATTGTTCTTGCGCGTCGTGGGCAAGGATTGTTCAAGAAACGTGTGATGACGCTGGAGCATGGCTGCCGCATTACAGGCGTGGATCGCGAGGAGCACCTGCGTGCCAGTCATTGCAAACCTTGGCGTGACGCCACTAACGAAGAGCGTCTGGACGGCGAAAATGGCTTATTGCTGACGCCCAGCATGGACCATCTGTTTGATCGGGGATTTATTGGGTTTGATGACAATGGTCAGACCATTGTCTCCCCAGTCGCACATCAAGAGTCTTTGGCTCGTATGGGGCTAGACCCACAGCATCCGCCCAATGTCGGTTCGTTCTCCACTGGGCAACGCAAATACCTGGCATTTCATCGTGAAAATGTACTGCTAATGTCCAGATTTCTAGAGCATTTATAAGAAACCCATGGCTGCGTTAAAGAATTGACGGCAAAACGCCCCTCAATCACCGCATAAAAAGCGGCGAATACGCCTGATAACCACCGCAATAACTCAACAATCAGCCCACAATTTGCCGCACTAGGCTCACCCAGCGGAAAGAGCACATCGTGCACACAAATTGTCCAAACATTTGCCGGACTGTGTAACATATCGTATAAGTACTAATACGAATATGGACAGGCCCCCGTGACCAATCACACAGACGTTTCGCAAACAGCCCCTCTTATAGATGTCGCTCCTCTAAGCAGCGCATTAGAAAAATTCGCTGCAGACCGCGATTGGGCCCAGTTTCACTCTCCCAAGAATCTCGTCATGGCGCTCACCGGAGAGGTCGGCGAGCTGACAGAAATCTTCCAATGGATGACGGAAGCTCAGTCACGCGCTGCTGGCACCAACCCTGACACCGCACAAGCGGTAAAGGAAGAACTTGCAGACGTGCAGCTTTACCTAGTCCGTCTGGCGTCTGTACTCGGGGTAGACCTTAACGAGGCCGTACAACACAAGCTTCAGAAAAACGCCGAGAAATACCCTGCCGACAAGGCCAAAGGTTCGAGCAAAAAATACACCGAGCTCTAGTATCCGCCACTGGCAGGGGACAACAACAATGATCGTCTACGAAGCCGATAAGAAACAGTTTCTACACCAGTCCGACTACGACGACATTGAAAACGTCATCCTTGCGAGCTTCAAGACAGCGACCGGGAAAAGTGTCAGTAACTCCGAAATTCAATCATGGAGAGAATCCCTACGCCATGTTGCCATGGTGTTGCGCGATGATGAGATCCCCAACGAGATGGGCATTGCGGTAGAGCTGCACATCCCCCAATCGTCGAAACGAATTGATGTCACGCTAACAGGCAGGGATGACGCCGGAAACAAGAACGCCGTCGTTATCGAGCTCAAGCAATGGGAGAAAGCCACCGCCACCGATAAGGATGCCATCGTGGTTACGTATCTGGGCAAAGGACAAAGAGAGGTTGTCCATCCCTCCTACCAGGCCTGGTCATATGCGTCATTACTCGAAGGCTTCAACGAGGCGGTATACGATGGCGGCATCTCCATCAAGCCCTGTGCCTATCTGCATAATTACACTCGAGACGGTGTGATAGATGCGCCCCACTATTCCGGATATACCCTCAAAGCCCCCCTGTTTCTTAAAGGTGCAAAAGAACGCCAGCAACTTCGGGACTTCATCAAGAAGCATGTCAAATACGGCGACTCCAAAGAAGTTCTGTATGAGCTAGCCAATGGCCGTATCAGACCATCCAAGGCTTTAGCCGATGCCCTTAAAGGCCTTCTCACAGCTAAGCCAGAATTTGTCCTGATCGACGACCAGAAAGAGGTGTTCGAAGCCACTCAGGCATTAGCTAGGACAGCCTCACCAGAGCAGCCGAGAGTCGTGATTATCGAAGGGGGCCCGGGCACTGGCAAAACTGTGCTTGCGATTAACCTTCTGGTTCGCCTGACTAGTGCAGGCCTGTTTGGCCAATACGTTTCGAAAAATGCAGCACCCCGTGAGGTATACCAATCCCGACTGGTTGGAACCATCACCAAGACCAAGTTCTCAAGTATGTTTACCGGTTCAGGAAGTTTTTGTAACGTCGAGGCCAATACATACGATTTCTTGGTCGTCGACGAAGCCCATCGTTTGAACGAAAAAAGCGGTCTGTACGGGAACCTAGGAGACAACCAGGTCAAGGAATTAATTAACGCATCAGCATGCACAATCTTCTTCATCGACGAAGACCTCCATATCTTCACACTCAATTAGTAAGGTATTTAAGGAGCTTTCGATGAGAGACGACTTGGATCTCATAGAAGTTGCGCGCCGCGAGTACGTGTACTTGCCTCTAATTGAAGGAAGCGTGAAAGGCCTCTCTATTCACGCCCTGCTTGCGCAAGATCCAGCTGAGTATGTGGGAGTAATTAGGAATGTTTTTGTCAGTAAAGACAAGGAACGGGACTCAAACCCATCGGAGGAAGGGCGAACGAGGGCTAGGATGTCATATCGACTACTCAAGTCTTTTCATACCATCCCCGGTGATGATGAAGGAGTCATTGACGAACCAACGCTTAGCGCTTGGGTTCTAGAGGTTCGCAGACTGGCAAGTGAAAGTGGACACGAAGGCATCACAGACGAACTGATCGGTCAACTTCTTGCGCACTCACAGCCCGACGTGGGCACCGGAGCTTGGCCTTCATCAGCGGTTGCAACCGTTCTGGAGCATATCTCGTCCGATAGAGCAGAGCGCGGAATCGAGATTGAACGCTTTAACATGCGAGGAGTCTATTCCAAAGGAGCCCTCGATGGGGGTGCTCAGGAACGTGAGCTCGCTGACCGCTATCGCGAATGGGCACAGCAAACCTCGGCAGCTCGCACCTCAGCAATGTTAGGCAGAATATCCACGAAGTGGGAAGAAAGAGCTAGGCAAGAGGATACTGAAGCAGAGATGAGGAAACTAAAGCGATAAATTATTCTCAATCTCCGATTATCGTCTTTTGGTACTGTACCGAAAAAATCCGGTACAGTACAGGTACACACATCAGCTTCCAGCAATTTCACAAAACTACACTAACCTACTGATCTATAATTACTTTCACCTTCATTAACCTACGCTCACCTTCGCCCCACTTCCCTACGGAAACACCTTCGCACGACAACTCAAAATCCCCCGCCGCAAGGCGTACCGGTTCGATTCCGGCCCCGGGCACCACTCAAATAATCCCTTGATCCTCAAGATAATTTCCAGACAACCTTCACTGTCCGGTTAAATCGCCGTTGCACCCAGTTTTTGCTTGTGCACAGTATTTCTGCCATTACAAACTTCTGCATCCAGGTCGCGAGCTTTTCGATACGGCAATTATTTGATTCCAATAATTAGCGCTTTCGAATAATTTTGAGTAATCATGGCAACGATCTTCCACCGGGCAGACTACGATTGCCCAACGGATCGAACTGCTCACTGACCTAACCACCAAATCACGCAAGCACCTAATGACCGCTCTCAAGACCCACCTCGCACGAACAGGGATAAGCCAGGCAGAAGCAGCCGGGCTTCACATAGAAATCCGGGTACTTGAATCAGCCTGACGCCATTACCGCTCCACAGCAAGCGAAAAGCCATGTGATAGCAAAAAACCTAAAATGGGTATGATAAAACCCAATATGGGTACAACAAGCTGAGCGGCCCGAGAAACAGTATTGTTTGCCGAATAGGGTGTGCTGTAACGTCCGAGGCCTCGACCCATTTTTTGGTAATTGTTCGGTTAAGCCACTATAGCCACCTGCGAACGTTATTCTTGTAAGACAGGAACTCCGCCTGGAATTTTTCCTCCAGCAGACGTTCTTCAGGAATGATTTGAAAGCGCGTGATGTAGGCAATAAAGATGAATGTGCCCAGTATCGACAGTAGATTGCCTAAATAAAACATCCATCCAACAAGCACGAGCAGCACACCGAGATACATGGGGTTTCGGCTGTAGCGATAGATGCCTGAACTGATCAGCGAGGAGGCCTCTGTCGGGTGTTTTGGATCTATGGTGGTGCGGGCACGCTTGAAAGTGGCAATGCCCGTCAGGCTGACGGCAATACCCAGCAGAGCTATGGCGACTGCCGCCGCAACGTTATGAAGCCAGGCTATGGTCAGCGCTGGAAAGATCTCGGACACCAACCACATGAGCAGCCCGCTTAGCAGCATGACTAGGGGTGGCGGAATGAGCAATTCAAGTCGTTTCATTGTTATTATCCCGATAAGCTTTATTCAACAAGCAAGAGGCCATCAAGATCAAGAATGGTGATCTTGCGCTGCCCGGTCTGCAAAATCCATCCTGCTTCTTCAAATTCACCAAGCCTGCGGCTGACGGTTTCAGGTGTAGTTCCCAGGAAGGAGGCGAGATGCCTGCGGCTCATGGGCAAGTTGAAGTTGAAAGAATTTTCCTGTTCCACGAGGTCGGCCAGGTACTGCGCCAGACGGGCATTGATGGATGCCGTGGCGATCGCCGTGGTTTGCTTCTCGCTGGTACCCAGACGTCGTGCTAGCTCGGCGAGCACATGCAGGCTGATGTCAGGATATTGGAGCAGAAGCTCGCGCACGTCAGCCCGATAGATGGCACAGATCTCCGATGACTGCATGGCCTCGGCGTAAGCGTCGTGGTCGGTGGATGAAAACAAGGCCATTTCCCCGGCAAAATCACCCGGTATCAGGATGCGCACAAGCTGTTCCTTGCCGCTATCGGAAAGGCGATACACCTTGATCTTTCCTTTGTGGACGATAAAGAGCTTATCGGATGGATCACCGGCGCGATGTATGAACTGCCCGCGTTCATACGTACGCATGACTGCTTTATCGGCAACAACGGCAAGCGCCTCGGAAGGTAAATGGTTGAAAATCGGCACCCTTGAAACGCAGAGCGTGGGTATATGCTCGCAGCTTGCATCAGATGGTGAAGAACGGGGCTTAAGGCTCATGCTGAATCGCTCATTTGGATGATTGTGCTGTGGCTTGTGGGCCTGCGGGTTTCGTTTCTGTATTTCCCACGTGCCCGGTAACGTATGAGTCTAACGGCATTGAGCGTCACCAGCAGTACGCTCAATTCATGGACGAGCATGCCCGAAGCCAGGAATATTTTGCCCAGCAGCACGCCGGTGAGCAACAGAATCACAGTGCTCACGGCCATTATCGTGTTTTGCTGCATGTTGCGCACAGTGACCTTGGAAAGAGAATAGGCATGTGCGAACTGATCCAGCCGGTCTGACATCAGAACGATATCGGCCGCTTCCATCGAAATATCGGTACCGCCGACCCCCATGGCCAGACCGACATCAGCGGTCGCGAGTGCAGGCGCGTCGTTGATGCCGTCTCCTACCATGGCCACGCGATAGCCTTGGTTTTTCAGTTCGTTGACCCACTTCACTTTGTCCTGCGGCAGCAGTTCGGCGTGCACGGCATCCAGGCCCAGTTCGTCACCCACCAATTGCGCCGTATGGCGGTTGTCGCCCGTCAGCATGATCGCCTGCTTCACACCCGCATGACGTAGTTGCTGGATGGTGCTCTTGGCCTCCGGCTTGATCTGATCGGCAATCGAAATCACGCCAGCCAGTTGCTTGTCTACCGCGATCAGCACGGCGGTATTGCCTGCTTTCTCGCGTTGGATGGCATAGGCATCGACTTGCTCGGCGATAGATACGCCCTGGTCTGCCATGAGCTTGCGATTGCCAATAGCCAGATGCCGCCCCGCGACAGTGGCGACCATGCCGCCACCCTTGATGATGGTGACATCTTGCGGTTCTTCGCTCAGGGCCAGTTCACGCTTTCTGGCTTCAGCCACGATAGTCTGCCCCAGATGGTGTTCGGAAAGCCTCTCGGCTTCGGCCACCAGGCGCAGCAGCGTATTTTCTTCCATGCCCCAGCTTTTCACTTCGGTGACTTCGGGCTTGCCCTTGGTCAGGGTGCCGGTTTTATCGAAAATAACGAGGTCGACCTTGGAGAGCTTCTCCATGATTTCGCCGCCCTTGACCAATACCCCGTTACGCGCTCCATTGCCTATGCCCGCCACCATGGAAACGGGTGCCGATATGACCAACGCACCAGGACAGGCGATGACCAGGAAAGTCAGTGCCAGTTCCACGTTGCGCGAGAATACGTACACCAGAATGGAAAGCACAACGATAGTCGGTGTGTAGATATTGGCGAAACGATCAAGGAACTTTTGTGTGGTGGTCTTGGATTCCTGAGCCTCTTCCACCATCTCGATGATCTTGGCAAAAGTGGTGTCATTGCCCACGCGGTCGGCGGTGACTTCGATGTAGCCGTTGTCGATGATGGTGCCGCTGAACACGCGGTCGCCCATCGACTTGCTGACCGGGACGGATTCACCTGTAATGGCCGCCTCGACAATCAACGCCCGGCCCGAAACGATGGCGCCGTCCACGGCAACCTTCTCGCCAGAGCGAATCAGTACCCTATCGCCTTTGATCACTTCTTCGACAGGAACTTTGACATGGCCTTCCGGACGAATCACCGTGGCTTCGGTCGGCGTCTGATCGATGAGGTTACGCAGGGATGAGCGTGTTTTCTCCAGCGTGCGTGATTCCAGGTAGGCGCCGAAGATAAATAGAAAAGTCACTACTGCCGATTCGACATACTCGCCGATGATCAAGGCGCCGATGACGGCGATGGTGACCAGCAACTCAATGCTGAAGGCCTTCATGCGCAGTGCCTTGAAGGCCTTGATGGCAATAAAGTAGCCCGCAAACAGCGAGGACGCGATCAGGACATAGTCCTTCCATTGCGCAAGCCCGGCCCAATGCAGACCAAAAGCAATCAGCAGCATCAGGCCGGTGATGCCAGCAATATGGGAATTTTTAAGCTTATTCATGTCATGCTCCAATGCACCCAAGTTAAGGTGACCGGATATGGGTCGCCAATGACGACCCATATCCGAACGTGCTTACGAGACCTTCTTCGACAACACCGGATAGCCGAGCCGTACGATCATGCTCTCTAAGGTGTCGGCATCCGTCCTGGACTCATCGAATTCCGCCCGTATGCGCCCCGAGTTGAACATCACCTTGACCTCGCTTACGCCATTGACTTTCCCGACCGTATTCTCGATCTTCTTCACACAGGAAGGACAGGTGAAGGGTTCCATGTTGAAAACGACTTTTTTCATTTTTTGCTCCTGGTTGATGAGTTGATGACTTCATCCTAAGCGAGCAAGACACTTCAAGCATTGACGGGTGACAAGTTTCAGAATTGAATGAAATCAATAGTGACGCAGGTCAATTTCATTTGTGGCCGCGTGATCCGAACCCATATCGTGAGGGCGGAATATAAAAATTTTCTTTTAGTTAAAAAGTGACGACTGTCAATTTATTTCTTTTCAAGGCTGAGTAAAAGGTCTCATGGTCGCCTCCGGTATCAGTGAGTTGGAGCCGGGGCAGCGTCGATTTTTACGCGCAGCAGACTGTAGGGTTTGTCGCGCAGATCCTTGCCAGCATGGAATCCCGCCTGGCGTTGGAGCTGGTTGGCGATAAAGTACAGGTAACCGTCGGGCCCGATCGAAAGAGTGTCCGGCCACAGAACCCGGGGATCATGGACGATGGTCTGCCAGCTTCCGTCAGCCAATCGCTTCCGGATACTGTTATGTTCGTAATCACCGGCGTATACGGCACCATTGGCGTCGGCCTCAAGGCCGTCGGAGGCACCTTTTTCGCCCAGGTCTTTTACCGCTGCCGCCAGTTGGACCTCGCTGACGTTCGGGTTCCGCAACAGCGCGGTAGGCACGGAATACAGATGGCGGCTGGACAAAGGACAGAAATACAGCGTCTTACCATCGGCAGACAGCGCAATGCCATCGGATGCCACGGTCAGTGTCTTCGGTTTGCCGTCGAGGCCCTTGGTGATGAGTGCAGGCTGCCCCTCGACCACCGGGATGAAATCCGGATCCGGAGAGGTCGATTTAGCACCGCTCAGGCGCCGCATGGCTTTGCCGCTGGCGATGTCCATCACGATGATGGCGCCAGGGCCGGAGATGGATGAGTCAGTGACGTATACCGTACCTTCCTTACCGACGCGGAAGTCAAAGCGCATGTCATTCACATAGGTGCTAGCTAGCATCACGGTAGCCGGAAACACAAGGGTTTTGACGACCTTGTTGGTGGCCAGATCCACCGCTACCAGTTTCGCGCCGCCTGCCTTGGGGGCCGCAAAGCCGGGGGCTGCGGTATCCAGCAGCCAGACGCGACCCTTGCCGTCGGCAACGACGCTCTGCACGCTGATCAGGGCTTTGGCAGGATCTTTGATATCCTCGCGGTTGAACGCCGCATCAGGATAAGGAAAGACCTGGCCCTCACGGATTTCGCCGACCGTGAACGACACATCGTCTCCCCATTTCGGGTAGTTGACGAAGATGCGTCCGTTATCGGTGACGGTGACACCTGTGGGCATCGCGTCATGGAAGGCGAACACCTGGTCGAGCTGACCAATGGTTTTATCTGTCGGAGCACTTGCAGACAATGATGTGGGTTCGGTGGCGAAGCTGGTCTGACTTGCTGCGGCAACCGAAATGGCGAGTGTAGATGCGAAGAAACGAGACTTCATGGACATGAGTGAACTCCTGAGCCTGCGGTAACAGGTCAGTTAAATAGTTGAAATGGCTGTCAAGAACCTTCGAGGACGATTTTGTTAGTGGCCTCAGCACTGCGCAGCCTATGCGCTGGTTCGGGTAGGTCTCGGGAACTCATATTTCACTTCTCTTTATGTTCATTAAGTTAAGACTGTCGGACGGCGTCAGATACCTGCGTACCACTCATAGCCGCGATCTTCCCAGTAACCGCCTCGGCCACCCCACAAAGCGTCGAAGGCAGAGACGACTTCAATCCGCATCAGGTACTTCGCATGCTTGTAGCCCAGTTGTCGTTCAACCCTAAGGCGTAGTGGCGCGCCGTGCGCCACGGGAAGGTTTTCGCCGTTCATGGCATAGGCGAGGATGGTCTGAGGGTGATAAGCATCAAGCAGATCAATGCTCTCGTAATAGCGGCCGCTGCCATCAAAAGTTTTCTCCAGCTCGTCCGCACAATGGAATACAACATAGCGTGCGCCGGGCTTGAGGCGTGCGAGATCAAGAATTCGACCTAGAGCTACGCCTTGCCACTGCCCGATTGCGCTCCACCCTTCTACGCAATCATGGCGGGTGATCTGCGTGCGCGATGGCAGGCGCTTCAAATCGGAAAGCGACAGGCTGAGCGGCTGTTGCACAAGCCCGTCTACCTGTAGTCGCCAATTGGCGAAGCCGTGTTCAAGCAGGTGGGCATACTCCTCGGAATCCGGAGCTTGAGTACCATTGGCGCGAAACACCGGGGAGAGGTCGGCCACACTGTATTCCCGAGCCAGCGACTGGCGCTCGAGCAGCAATCGTTGGCTGCTCATCGTCAGCTTCTCAGTATTGCGTAACAACGCGCCAAACTGGGTGCTTTGCGTCATGCGATCGCAGCCGGCAAGCATGGCCACACCGGCGCCAGCCATTAAGCCGGTCAACATCCGTCGACGTGAGAAATCTGGCTTCATGATGCACCTCCTGAGTGATCGATGGCGTAACGCCCGTTGATCATCGACCGAATGTTGTTCCAAAAACCTGATAAGACGACCATCAACACATGGACGACAACGAACAGCACGAGCGAGGATGCGGTGATGAAGTGCAAGGTGCGCGCTGAAGGACGTCCGCCAAACAGGTCAGGCAAAAAGGGAAAGACAGCGTCAAGACCCGGCGACATGGTCAGTCCCGTCAATACCATGGACGGAAGCAATACCAGCGCCACGAGCAGGTAGGTAATTTTCTGCAAGGCGTTGTACCGCCGCGCCTCATTACCCTTGGCAAAACGAAGACGAGCATGGTCGACCAACTCTTGCCACAGATGTCGCAGTTTCAGTTGGTCCCGATTCGGCAACAAATCACGACGAATGTGACCACGCCAAAATCCGTATGCCAGGTAGACCAAACCATTAATGACAAGCAACCAGGCAAAAAGAAAATGCCAGTTTCTTCCAGCGCCGAGGTCATGGTAAGAAGGGATCGTGAGCCAGGTCGGAAATGCTCGGGCTATGATCGCATCGCCTTCGCGAGAGGCCCCCATAACACCGGTTGTCTCGATGCGCAGCGCACCGACTCGCAAGAAACCATGCAACCCATCTTCGTGTTTCTGGGATTCAATAGCGATGAAGGCCTGGTCTGCATCAGCCCCATATGCCCCCCAATATAGCCGGGGGTGCGCATTGAGGATCTGCAGACCGCTCAGCAGCAGAATGGAAAGACAAAACACATTTATCCAATGTGTCATTCTCACAACCGCCGAATGCCGTCGGATGAACTGACGTCGATTTAAGCCACCAGTTGGTGCTCTGGGCCTGCGCTTCGATTCAAAGGTTTTCATGAAGTGCTCTCGCGCCGACTGACCAATATGCCAGCCGGCGATTGTGGTTGATTACATTGGCGGGACAACACCGTCTTTGCCGACGATCACATACCCGGCAGACAGAGTGCCCTTTGCGTCTTTCTCTGTGGGAATGAACACCGCCACGCCGGGCTTTACATCGTCGACGGTGGCCGGCGCGAGCGTGACGACTGGCGTGCCGGTGGGGATGGAGATTTTTTTCTCTTTACCATGATAGTTAACCGTCACAACGCTGCCATCTACGGACTTGACTGCATCCCCGACGGTTGCGTTGGTCATCGTACTGTTGGGTTTCAAGTCCCAACCGTAACTGCCTTCGCCGGTTCCCTTCATGGCTGGTGGGAAAATCAGCACTTCCAGCGCGCCGTCGCCGCCTTCCGATTTAGGCAACGATGCAATGCCCACAAAATCCCCCGGCTTGATATCGCTTATGCTGGCTTTCTTTACTGCCGACACCATCCAGCCGTCTGCGAGCTTTACGGTTACCGGCTGACCATCGCGTGACTTCACCTGGAGTTGGTCGCCCGCCAACGAGACGACTGTGCCCCGCACGCGAATGCCTTGTTCCGCCGCACTAGCAGCAGTGGCGGCAGCTAATCCGCCGACGGCAAACATGACGCCAGCCAGCCCGCTGGTAAGAAGCTTGTGAAATCTTGAAATATGCATGTTGAAACTCCTGGGCGATAGAGCATCGCCTTATCAATACCCGGCGCACGAGTAAGTAATACCGCCGAAAGCTGCACCGAGAAAACTTTCGAAAGTGGTAGATCGATTGGAACGATCAGGTAGGGGTAGAAAGCTTAATAAGCTCTTAAAAAACAGAAGCAAAAAAGAATTCAAAAAATGAGGGCTTCTTTCCCTATGAGAGGCCTTATGCCTCATTAAGGCATGGGTCGCAAGATTGAAACGTCAGGTGATCCGTTCAAAAGTGGCTTCAGAAAATTCATGAAACTTTGCGATTCCGGCAGCTTCTCGAAGGCTTTGAACGCATCCTCATTTCTGAAACTTTCAAATGCCACGAAGACATGTTGATCAGGGGTGGCAAGGACTCGAAAGTCCACGACCTCGGAACGTTGGCGACTCGCTGTAACGCGATCCTTGATGATCCGAAGGAAGTCAGAACGGCTTTCCGGTCGAATCGAAAGCTTGACGAGCAGGCCGTAGCCGGCCGCATCAAGAGCCTCGGAGAAATTCTCCGCCGATTGGGCGCGAGCGGCGGACGAAAGGCACAAGGCCGCAACGACGGCAAGGGACAGAGCGTGGGAGAGTGTTTTCTTCATTTGTTTATCCATGTAGATAAGGCAGTCTTTTAAAAGACTGCTCTTCATATAATTTGCCTTATTGCAGAAAGCCGGCGTTACGTAGAGCCTCTTCGGCAGCCTCGTGGTCTTGGGCAGAGGTTCCGCCAGAGATACCGATGCCGCCCAGGAGGCGCCCTTCATGAGTGATGGGCACGCCACCGCCCACTGGCGTCATGCGTGGATGATGTGCCAGCCCAGCCACGCTAGGGTCTGCCATGTACTGGTTCCATTGATGCGTGGTCATGCCAAACGAGGCAGCCGTCCAGGCCTTGTCGGAAGCAACTCCGACGGTTAGGAAAGGGGCTGTATCTGCGCGCTCAAAAGCACGCAGATGACCTCCTGCATCGGTGATGGCGATGGTCGCAGCGAATCCACGCGCGGTACAAGCGCGGCGCGCCTCTGCCAGCAATGCTTGTGCGGCCTCCAGACTGATCGTTGCCGTATTGATAATTTGCATGCTTCTTCTCCGTAAGGTTCAGGGGTTGGCGATTACGACTTTGCCGATCATGCTGCCGGCTTCGACCAGCGCATGTGCCTGGATCAGACCCGCGGCGTTGATGCCGTCGATGCGCTGGGTAAGGGTGTGTTTGATATCCCCCCGATCGACCAGTTCAGCCACCCGGCGCAGCAAGGCATGTTGGCGGGTGATGGTATCGGTTGCGAACATGGCTCGGGTGAACATCAGTTCCCAGTGGATCGAAATTGACTTCCCCTTGAATGGTCCGATATCCAGATCCACCGGATCGTCGATGAGCGCGAACTGACCTTCGGGACGCAGTACGGCGGCGATCTGTGGGACATAGGCGGCGCTTTGGTTCAGACTGGCTACGTGGGTGACGTGCTGGATGCCAAGCTCGGCCAACTGCGGCGCCCACGGCTGACGGTGGTTGATCACATGATGCGCGCCATGCTCCAGCACCCAGTCGCGGGTTTCTGCCCGCGAAGCCGTGCCGATGACCGTCATGCCTGTTAGCGTGCGCGCCAATTGCGTCAGAATGGAGCCGACTCCGCCTGCCGCGCCGATGACCAGCAGCACGTTGTGGTCGGCGGGGTCTGCCGCCTGGACACGCAGACGATCGAACAACAGCTCCCAGGCGGTGATCGCCGTCAGCGGCAGCGATGCCGCTTCCGCGAAATCCAACGAGGTCGGCATCGGTCCGACGATGCGCTCGTCCACGGCATGCAGTTCGCTGTTGCTGCCCGGTCGCGTGATGTCACCGGCGTACCACACGCGATCACCTCGCTTGAAGCGTGTGGCCAACGGCCCTGTGGCACGCACGATGCCCGCGGCGTCCCAGCCGAGGATGCGGGCGCCATCCGCTGGAATATCGCCACCGAGCCGAACCTTGGTGTCCACCGGATTGACTGATACCGCTTTGACTTCGACCAGCAGGTCGTGGTCACGCAGTTCCGGCGTCGACACCTCGATGTCCCGCAAGGCCTGCGGGTTGCTGATGGGGTGGTTTTGATAGAAGCCTATGGCCTTCATGAAAAAACTCCTGTGAATATTGGAAGAAAATGGAAGAACTTCATGCTAATCTTCTTCAATTTGCAGATAAACCATCTGAAAACCAAAACACTTTCTTTGATTCAATGAAAATCATTCGACTCGATGACGTTCAGATATTTGTGCTCACTGCAGACGCCGGCAGTTTCTCGGAAGCGGCACGTCAGCTGAACATCGCACCCGGACTGGCGAGCGCTTCTGTGCAAAGGCTCGAGAAGGCCCTTGATACCCGGTTGTTCACGCGCTCCACACGCAGCATGCAACTGTCGGAAGCCGGCGAGCGCTATCTGCCGCATGCACGGGTCATGGTGGGCGCGCGGGACCAAGGCGAGCAGGCCTTGGCTGACGGCCGATCGGCACTAACCGGGGCGTTAAGGTTGTCGATGCCCTCCGACTTCGGGCGCAACCTGCTGCTGCCATGGCTGGACGACTTCCAGCACCAGCACCCCGGTCTGTCGCTGCACCTGAAAATGAGCGACCGCTCCGCCGACCTCATCCGCCAGCCGCTGGATGCTGTCGTGCGCTACGGCACGCTGCCCGATTCATCGCTTCTGGCCCTGACTCTGGCCGGCGATAACCGGCGTGCGTTGTGCGCCGCTCCGGCATACATCAAGCGGCACGGAGCACCGGCCAAGCCCGACGACCTGCGGCGGCACAACTGCCTTCGGTACGTATGGAGCGAACAGGTCCATGAGCGCTGGCGCTTTACCTTGCCCGGCGGCGAACGCACTGTAGCGGTAACGGGTAACCGCGTCAGCGACGATGCCGATGCGGTGCGCCGCTGGGCTATCGCCGGGGAAGGCCTGGTCTACAAATCGCGGCTGGATCTCATCGACGATCTGAAGGCGGGGCGGCTGGTGGAGTTGTTTCCACCAGCGCATTGCGAGCCCGCGCCGTTGCATCTGATCTGTGCCCACCGCTCGCAGCTGACGACGGCAATCAACCAACTGCACGATTTCCTGCGGGAACGTTGCACCACCTTGTTGGCCAGCCATCCGCCACGAGATGACATTGGCTAAATTTACCAAGCTGCACGGTTAGCACCCGAAGCAGATCACCGACTGGAAGCCCACTGCCAGAGCAGATGACAGCCGTGTTCGGCGCAGATACAAGCTATCGAAGGTTTACAGCCCGAGCAACGTCATTTCGTCGCTTCGGCCAATAACAACGCCGCCAAATCTGCCGGCCGATCCAGCATGATGGAGTGCCCACACGGGATTTCATGGACGGTCCACCGAGAATCGGATTTCAAACGGGCGTGTGTTTTTACAAACCAATCCCCACCATTCCTTGTGGCGAACACGTAAGTGCGATTGGCAACCGGCGTTGAATCCACTCCTGCTTTCACACCTTGCACGAAGGTGGCCAGCGGCTGTGACACCGACATGGTGTCAACCCTGACCACATCTGCTTCATTCACGTTAAATATCGCGGCCGGAATCGGCGGAATCATTCCACCGTTCTGATTTGCCTGCGCGACGAAAGCCAGCGCGGTTTCGTCACCTGTGATATCGACCAGGGACTGTCCATCTGCCGGCGCATAAGCATCAAGATAGAAGAGCGTCCGGATGCGCTCTCCAATCTCATGCGCAACGCCAGTGATGACCAGTCCACCGTACGAATGACCACATAATATTGCGTCGGTAAGGTCCTCGTACTTGAATACGTTCACAATGTCTTGGATATGCGTGTCCAGGTTGATCGCCCGATCAGCCAGGTGAGCCCGCTCTCCGAGACCAGTCAGCGTGGGTGTGTAGACATCGTGTCCGGCTTCGCGAAGCTTGCGGGCGACCCTTGCGTAAACCCAGCCGCCTTGGAAAGCGCCGTGCACTAGAACGAATTTCGCCATGAATGATTTCCTTTGATTGGCATTGAACATACGGTGGTGCCATCTGGCCTTGCTCACCGCGTCTTGTCTTTTATGGGCTGTCGAATGAATAACGGCCACTGACTGAGCGCGACACCTGAAACACAAATAACTGCGCCCAGCATCAGCAACGGGGTTATCGGCTCGTGTCTAAAGGCGACACCAGCACCAATAGCGAAGAAAGATTGAAGCAAGGCATAGGGAGCGACACGAGCCATTGAGAGCCGGGCAATCAACCAGAACCATGTGATGAATGCAACGATGCCGCCCAACATGACGGTGAAGGTAAAGGCCAGCCATTCTGAACTTGATGCACTTTGCAAAGCGTGCATCTGGCCGCTTTCGACGATCAGCGAAAGTCCAAGAAGCTGGAACGCCGTGAAGAATGACATCCAGGCAAAGAGTCTCACTGGGTCGAATGGACCGAGTTTCTTAGCAAGCACATTTCCAATGGCCAATCCAATCGCAGAGACAAGCACAAAGAGCATGGGGACAGCCGGCACTTTCAAGCCGGGATCGACAACGGCAAATGCGACACCACACAGCGCAACGCCAACGCCGAGCATCACGCGAGCAGAAGGTTTCTCGCCTAGCATGGGCCAGGCAAGCATCAGTGTGAATGGGGTCCAAAGTTGGTTGGCAATCCCGGCAATACCCGCTGGAGCCTGGGTCAATCCGATGAAGGCACCAGCGAAGTTCACGCCTCCCATAAAAAGAGAGATCAAGAAAATCGGCCGAATCTCCGACCTTTGAATGCGCCCAACAAAAGGAATGAGAATCGCCGCGATCACTGCGAATCGCAGTCCGGCGAAGAATAGCGGCGGTAGCACCGTGAGTCCGGCTTTGATGACGACATATTGGAGGCCCCACAGTAACGGTACAAGCATCGCTGCCGCGATATGAATAGCGTTCATTTATAAACTGATCAGTCTAAAATTAGTCAAAATAAATGCCTCGTACCTTCATCTTCAATGATCAGGCTACGAGGCCAGTAATAAGTGCTTGTACGGCAGCCCTTGCTCTCTGGGGCTTAACCTCGACCTTGCGAACAACACGTAAGCCCTCGAGGAAACAAACCAGCATGTGCGCTGTCGCGGCCGGGTTGACACCCTTGGCCAAACTGCCCTCTTCTTGGGCACGCGTCAAGGCCTTTTTCAAACGGGACTCCATCGCGCCAAAAAAATGGGCAATCCGCTGCGAAGTTTCCGGATCCCAAGCCGCAAGCTCCATCGCGGTAGCGACCACCAAGCAGCCGCGCTGACCAGCAGCCCCGTCGGTACGCGCGACATAGCCGTCCATACACGTCTTGAGTCCTTGAAGAGCATTCCGGCCAGAAGCAAGCTCTTCGTCCAGGCGCTCGAGCGCCTGGCTGATGTAGCGATCGAGGGCCAGAAGGAAGAGCCCGTGCTTGTCACCGAAGGCTGCGTACAGGCTTCCGCGGGAAAGCTTCGTCGCCCCCATGAGATCCGGCAAAGATGTGCCTTGATAGCCTTTCGTCCAGAAGATCTGCATTGCTCGTTCGATAGCCTGGTCAGGATTGAACTCGCGTGGGCGCCCTCTCTGTCGGTCAGATATCGTGTTTGTGTTGAGCATCAACAAATAATAAACCAATCAGTCTATAAATGTAAAGCAAAAGTGGCGAGGAATTCACGCAAAAAATGGCTAGCTAGTCGCTCAAGCTGACTGCACACGATGCCACAGCCTGATTCCAGCAATAGACGACTGACCACATTGGGTCGAGTTCGGCCCTCAGGCATTGACGGTGACGCCCGTTCCGGCAACGAGCTCTGCCAGCCCGGATTCGCTGCTGACGAACACCACACGTCCCCAGCCGCGTGCCATCCCTTCAGCGATTGCACGGCCAATGCCCGCGGTGGAACCTGTCACAATCGCCTTGCGTTCCTTGAGTCGATATGCATAAGATTGCTCTCCGTTCGATGAATAGCCAGTTTGCGCCGGCTCAGTAAGACTTGACGAGGTCCTGGAAGACCAGCGGAGCCCAAGTCTGTCCACGCGCCTGGACGAGCGCGCCACCTTCGGCGAGCTTGCCCAGCGGTACCGGAGCGAACCCGAGGCGTTCGGCTAGCGCGGCAACTGGCGGCACCGAGTTGTCATCGTCGCTGGCCAGAAAGACGACGCGACGCCCGCCCTCAACCTGTGGATCGGCGGCCAATAGACCGGCGGGCAGATGATTGAAGCCCTTCACGAACTTGGCACCATTGAACGCCTTGGCGATGACAGTGGAGGATGGCAGGCCGCCCAGTTCTTCGACTGCCACGCCATAGGCATTGGTCACGTCAATAATCGTCTTCCCCTGCCAGTTCGGCAGCGCCTTCGCGACATCTGGGTGCGACTCGTAACGGACAGCCAAAAAGACAATGTCCGCCTTGACGACTTCCGCCAATGTTCTGGGAATGATTTCGGGCCCTATCGCGGCAGCATCGGCTGCAAAGCTTTCCGGGTCGCGAGTGGTTAGAGTTGCGCGAGGCCAATGCCGGTAGCACCACCGGTGATCACGGCGGTCTTTCCATTTAGTCTGTTCATGTCATGCATCCTTCGTTGGAGTTGTACGGAAAATTGTTCGGTAAGGCCTAGAAACATGCTAGACTTATTACTTGCAAAACACAAGTAATATTCACAATTTAACTTGCCCAATACAAGCAATGTTAAAATTTAGCTATGAAACCGATGCGCAACTTAACGACGAAAACGACGAGCAAAGAAGTTCTTCGATCTCATTGCCCAGTGAACTACGGCGTGGAGATCTTCGGCGACCGGTGGTCGCTCTTGATCATTCGCGACATCGTTTTTATTGGCAAGAAGACATATGGCGAATTCCTGAAATCGGAAGAGGGAATCGCGACAAATATCCTGGCTTCCCGCCTTGCCTTGCTTGAGGAGCAAGGGATTCTCTCGAAGGCGCCTAGCCCCACCGATAAGCGCAAGGATTTCTACACGCTGACAGAGAAGGGCCGGGACCTCATTCCCATCCTACTTAACATCATTCTTTGGAGTGCGCGGCACGATGCGAAGTCGTACGCGCTGCCCGACAAGGATTTCTTTGTGCGACTACGTCAAAACCCCGTGCAGGTGAGCGATGAGGTGAAGGAGTTGGTCCGAAACGGCGGGTGTGTCTTTCCTGAGAGTCAGGAATAAATAAGACCGAAAAAAAATCCAGTCATGCCTCGCAGAAATGGAAATTGGGCGAGCGCGACGGGATCGATCGATAATGCTTTAAGCTGAAGTCGAACGTTTAAATTTGATCTTTGAGCGTTCGACAATACCTCACTTAGTTATTCGCTTAGCCATCCCGGACCCGTTCTGCGTGCCCGTGGTGCCGATGACTCAGCCGATATCAACCCGCAAGGCAATGTCGAAGGTGCCTGCGCCGTTTTTTGCCAGGCCGATCATCAGCAAGCCAAGCGATTCGAGTGTCTGGGCCATATGCAGGCCGCCGACATCCAGCGGGCGCAGCCCGAGACTGTCGAGGTAAGTCGAGACAAGTACCTTGGCCTGGGCATCGTCGGCTGCGATGAACGCGTCGAGGCGTCCGGCGCGGGCAAGGACATGGCCGAAAAAGGTGTTGAACGCCTTCACGACATGCGCGCCGGCCGGAACGACTTTGGCAGTTTCCTGTGCGCCAGAACTGCCGCTAGGGGTAAGCAGGCCCGAGAGGTCGAGGGCGACCGGGTTGGTAACGTCAACGATCACCTTGCCGTCGAGTGCGTTCCCGAAATTGGCCACCGCCACTGCCGCTGCGCTATACGGCACGGCGAGGATGACGATGTCGCCCGCCGGCGCGGCGCCGTACGTTCCTGTGGTCGCTCCGGTACCAAGCTTGTCGACCAACGCCTGCGCCTTGACAGGGTTGCGGCTGATCACCTCGACTGCGTGTCCGGCCTTAATGGTACGGTCCGCAATCGCCGAGGCCATGCCGCCCGCACCGATGATGCTGATAGTTTTATTCGTGTTCATGTGTCGTTTCCTTGATAGTTGGGGTATTGCCTGCTGCAGCTCATCAGCCGGCAGGGAAGTAATGGCCGTTATCCAGATCGGCTAGCAGACTGGGCTGAGCAGGCTCCCAGCCAAGAGCCTGGCGGGTAATCACATTGGACGCAGGGAGATCCAACGTGACCAAATTCGCAAGGAAACCAAAGTATCCCGGCAGCATCAGTACGTCTGCGGGAATGCTCACGGCCGGCAGGCCTAGACGGCTGCCAATCGCCTCGGCGATCTCGCGCAACCGGATGCCTTCGCCCTCAATGCCGTGCCAATATTTGCCAGCCGGACCCTTCTCCAGCGCTAGACGGAACAGGGAGGCGAGGTCGCGGCTGTGCACCGCTGGCCACAGATTCGCGCCTTCTCCCGGGTAGCCGATGACGCCCTTCTCCTTCGCGAGCCCGATCAGCAACGGGAGAAAGCCGGCATCGGTGGCGCTGTGCGCGATCGGAGGAATCCGCACGATCGAAGACCGCACGCCCCGCTCGGCAAGGCCGATCACGGTGGTTTCCACGACGTTACGAACCCGCAAGGTACCCTTGTATGCATCGCCGCCAGGCAGCGCTGGGTCGTCCTCGGTCGCGGGTCGGCCCAGGTTCTCCCACCCGGGCGAGCCAATGCTTCCCGACGCAACCAGCGGCTTTCCGGTCCCAGCCAGTGCCTCGCCGTACGCGAGCATGATCTGGAGCTCGGCGGCAGCCACGGCGTCGATCCCGCCAGACGGAAGCAGGTCTTGCCTGTGCGCGACATGAATGACACCGTCGGACTCCGCTGCCGCTGCCTTGAGCCCATCAAGATCGGAAATATCCCCACGCCGCACCTTCGCGCCGAGCGCGGACACGGCAGCTGCGGACTTATCCGACCGGGCCAGGCCAGTAACCTCGTGGCCCGCAGCGATGAGCTCGGGGATGATGTACGAACCGATATGGCCGGTTCCCCCAGTAACGAAAACGTGCATATTGCTGTTCCTTATGAGCGATGTGATATATGGAAGTGATGTTACGGGTGCACTCAGCCGGGGCAGCGCAATCCGGCAACCGTGCTCAACATGAAAACATGCTATCCATGTAACTTGCAAAAAGCAAGTAATTTTAAGAATTTAACTTGTAAAATACAAGCAATGCTAAGATTTAACTATGACAACGCTATACAGGTGAGCGAAGAGGTGAAGGCGCTAGTCCGTAAGGTGGGGTCGTAAATGACCGTGCGTAGCAACACGCGGGTGTCGAGACCGGCGCCAGCACAACGACGCGTAGCCAGATAGACCGAAACGGCAAGACTGCCGGAAGGCGTGCCACCGGATCAGACGAGCATCTAGGCCTTTTCATTCGGGATGAGTCTGGATGTGAACATAGCCAAGCATTTCGCCTGGCCAGATTCTGGAGCGGCACGGCAGCCATACTGCTTCAGTGCGCAAAATACAACTCGTGCAGGTGCTCCATATCGATATTGCTGGCCCGTTCCGACAATACGACCTTGCCACTTTGCAGCAAGTAGACCTGATCCGCCACGCCCACCGCGCGATGCGTGCTTTGCTCGACCAGAATAATGGTCCGCCCCTCTTCCTTCAAGCGGGACAGCGTCTGAAAAAGTTCGTTCACGACGACCGGTGCCAGGCCCAATGAGGGCTCGTCAATAATCAACACCTTTGGATCGGCCATCAGGCCACGGCCCATGGCCAGCATCTGCGCTTCGCCACCAGACAGCGTCCCGGCGCGCTGGTTTCGTCTTTCGTAAAGGCGGGGGAACATCTGGTAGGCTTTCTCACACTGGCGACGCGAAGCAGCCCTATGCCTGGGCGAGAAAGCGCCCAGCATCAGATTCTCTTCTATGGTCATGTCTTTGAAGATCATCCGGCCCTCGGGAATCATTACGACTCCCAGATCCGGCATCCGCCATGTCGGTGTGTCCGTAAGCACTTTACCGTTAAGCAGAATGCTTCCTTGCGCCAGCGGCAGCAGCCCCATGATGGCACGCAGCAAGGTGGTTTTGCCGGCGCCATTGGGCCCGATAATAGTGGTGAGCTCGCCTGGCCGCACCGAAATCGACACATCCCACAAGATATTGATGGCACCATAACCGGCGCGTATGTCTTGAACCTCAATCATGACTGGCCTCCGGTATAACTGCGCACCACTTCGGGATCGCTGAACACCTCGTCAGGCGTGCCCAGCGCAATCAGTCTGCCGAAATCGAGCGCGGCCACGCGGTCGCACAACTGGCTGATGGTTTCAATATCATGTTCGATGATCAAGATGCCAACCGAAAATTTCTTGTGCAGTTCCTGCAGCATGCTCATGAAACGCCGCTTCCCGGCTGTTTCCAGTCCGGCCAGCACTTCATCCAGCAGCAACAGCTTGGGATCGGTGCACAAGGCCTTGGCGATTTCCAGCGCTTTCAGCTCGGTCAAAGCCAGCTCGGTTGCGGCGTTACGGTCGGCACGCAAGTCCAGCTTGGTAAAAGCCAGCACTTCCGCAATGCGTGTTTCGTCCACCTTGCCGGTGCCAAAGCGCTGCGCCACCAGCAGGTTCTCACGTACCGTAAGTTCGTGCAAAGGCTGTGGTATCTGGAAGGTGCGCCCTATGCCCAAACGGGCGCGCCTGTGCAGCGGTGTCCTCAAAAGGCTTGCAGAGTCGAAGCTGATACGCCCTGCAGACGGTTGGACCAGGCCCGACACGGCGTTAAACAGCGTGGTCTTGCCTGCCCCGTTGGGGCCCACCAGACCCAACACCTCGTCACGGTTGGCGGTCAACGTAACGCCATCCACCGCAGTCAGCCCGCCAAACCGCACCGTCAAGGCCTCAAGTTGCAGCATGTCTTCTCCTGAAACCTTTGCCCAGCAGCGGCAAAAGACCTCGCGGGCTGAAGATGATCATGGCCACCAGCAGTCCCCCAAGAATAAGCTGGTGCCCCGAAGAAATCAGGTTCTTGAAGACCAGCTGATCAATCAAATAGACCGTCAGGGCACCCGCCACAGGACCGAGTATGGTGCGATAACCGCCGAAAATCGCAGCGATAATAGGCAGCGTCACCCACACCCCGTTGAAAGCGTAATCGGGTTCCAAAAAGCTGATGTAGTGCACATTGAACGCCCCTATCACACCCGTCATGAAGGCCGATACAAACAGCATCATGGCCTTGAGCAAAGTGCTGTTGACACCCACCACGCGGGTGGCGTCTTCGCTGTCATGCATGGCGCGCAGGGCAATCCCGTAATAGCTTCCGCGTATGGCACGATACGCCAGAACGAACAGCACCAGCAGCGTCAACAAGATCAGGTAGCTGCCCACCTTGCCTGCCAGGTCAACACCCAGCACAGTGGGAAAAACGGGAATGCTGGACAAGCCGCCAGAACCGCCCGTCATGGAAGACCACTCAATGGCGATAATCTTGAAGATATGCGCATAAGCCAGAATGGCCAGCGCAAAATAAGGTCCACGCAGACGCAGTACAGGCAGCATCACGGCTGACGCCAGCACCGCCCCCACACCGCCCAGCAGCAGACCCCACATGACCGGAACTCCTGCTTCCATCGTCAGCAGGGCCGAGACATAGGCGCCCACCCCAAAGAAGGCTGAATGTCCAAAGCTGACCATCCCGCCCAGATTACCCAGCAACGCCCAGGCCAGGGCAATGCCGCCAATAACCAACGCGGCAATAATAAGGCTCATCACGTAGTTATTCTGGCCCAGTAACAGCGGCACGGCAATATAAGCCAAGACAAGGCCAAGCAAAGTAAAAAGCGCTGTTTTCATCCCCGCCTCCCTGCCGCGCCGAACAAGCCATTCGGCATAACGAACAAGACTAATAGGAAGAGCAACATGCCGACCAGCTCCTGTAAGGCCGAACTGGCCAGGGTAATGGTTAGCGCCTCGGCGATGCCCAGCAAAAGCGCGCCCACGAGCACGCCCGGTATGGATCCGATGCCAGCCAATACCGTAATGATGAATGCCTTGATGGTCAGCACATGACCCAGTGACGGCTGGATGACGCCGTAACTAAAGATGGCCACCCCGGCAAAAGAGGCCAGTATGCCGGCTATTAAAAAAGACACCATCTCGGTGCGGCGGGGATCGATGCCCATCAGGCGGGCAGCATCACGGTTGCCCGCCACCGCTCGCACGGCGCGTCCGTACCAACTGCGCGACAGCCACCACCACACCCCCCCTATCAGCACAACGCTGACCACAAAAAATAGCGGCTCACTGCGCATACTGTATAGCGGCCCCATCACCATGGCTTCCTGCATCCATGCCGACGAGGTGGATTTAATTTCGGCAGACCAGATCAGCAGAATGGCATTGGTCAGAATGACACCTATGCCGTAGGTCAGGATAAGCGAATTGAGCTCGCGGTCGGTCCTGATAAGGCTGACCAGGAAATACATAATCACCGCGGTGGCACACACAATTACCAGAGCCACCGGAATGGCGAGTATCGGGCTAAGTCCACTGCTCGACTCCACCGTATAGGCAATATAAGCGGCCAGCAGCACCAGCTCGCCATGGGCCAGGTTGATAATCTTCATGGTACCGAAGACCAGCGCCAAACCCAGCGCAATCAGGGCATACGAACCGCCCTGAAGCACGCCGGAATACAAGGCCTGCAGGATGAGGTCAGTCATGGGTGGCGCCGCTTCTTATTTCCAGGGCACGCCCGGATACTGCATGGGAGCTGTCGCCGCGTCGGCCGGCCACACAATCTCGATACGATCACCCTGATGCTGGCCCATATGGTGCACAAAATTCAAGTTGTCGCCCTCGGTAAACTGCACCCGTCCAATCAGCGTGTTGCGATCCGTCTTTGCCAGCTCTTCGGCAATACCACCGTTCTTGACGGTGCCTTTATCGGCAGCCCGTGCTATGGCTTCGAACAGCAACATGGACTGCACGTAACCGAACTGACCCAGATAGTCGGGGTCTTTGTTGTAAAGCTTCTTGTAGGCATCGTAAAAAGCCTTGCCCTCTTCTGTCTTGAACTGGGCCGGATACGGCAACAATGCCGTGCCATAAACCTTGGGCATCAAGTCGGGAAAGTCGGCAGCCATTTTGGGCGTGGCCAACGACCACACTCCCACCATGGCGCTGACGTCCGGCTTCAGCACCTTGGCTGCACGCAGAATGCCGACGTAATCGTTCTCGTATCCCACCATCAAGATCACATCTGATTTATCGCGCAGGCGCACTTTGTTTACGATGGGCTTGAAGTCAGATATGCCCGGATCGAAGGGGTGCATACCGACTTTCAGACCTTTGCCGGACAAATCCTTTTGCACGTCTTCAGCCAAATGGGCGGTCGCCTCTTTGGTCGAGTAAATAATAGAGGCGGATTCGATCTTCATGTCACCCAGCACCCCCACCATGGCTTTCTGGTATCCGGCCGTATTGTTGATACGGAAAAACGTTTTGTAGCCGCGCTGCACCAGGCCGTTGTCTACGCCACCGGAGGTAATGTAGGGCAGGCCCAGCTTGTTGGCCGCATCGGAAGCCGGACCGATATTGTTGGAGCCATAGCCTCCGGTGAACGCCACCACACCCTGTGACGCCAGCTTTTCTACAGCCGCGATGGCCTTCGCCGGTGACGACTCATCATCCTCCGTCAATACTTTGATAGTGTGTTTGCCGTTGGTATTGTTGAAGACTTCAACCGCCACAGCAATGCCTTCGTGCATGCCGGTCCCCACGCGCGCCAGCGCGCCCGTCAGGGGTTCCTGCTCACCCACGAGGAATTCTTCCGCCATCGCCGTGGTGCTGAAGACGGACAGCGCCAGCGCCGCCCACCCCACCTGTTTGCATAGTCTGTTCACTGTCTCTCTCCTTTGAGTTTTATCAGGGCTCCGGATGGAGCTCTTCTTTGAGTAATCGCTGCGCCAGTTCTTTAAGCTGGCCCTTCAATATCTTGCCGGTTGCCGCCGCCGGCATCGCCTGCATCACCACAATCTGCGACGGCCGCTTGTAGGGCGACAATCGTGATACCAGCCAATCGTGCAGACTCTGCTCGTTTGGTGCCGGCTGTGTGGGGTCGAGCTCTACAAACGCCACGACTTCTTCATTCCCACCATGGCCGGGACGGCCCACCACAGCAGATTGCGCGACCGCCGGATGAGCATTAAGCGCCGCCTCGACCTCGATGGGATACACGTTGAAGCCCGAACGGATAATCAGCTCTTTGCTGCGGCCGATAAGAAACAAAGCTCCGTCCGAGTCTTGACGCACCAGATCGCCCGTGTTCAGCCAGCCCTGCGCGTCTATTGTTCTGGCCGTCAATGCCTCATCACGGTAATAGCCCTTCATGACGTTGGGACCGCGCACCCACAGCTCACCTGGCTCGTCCTGCGGCAGGTCTGCGCCCTGGCTATCGACGATGCGTGCCTCGACACCAGGGATAACTGAACCAACCGAGGTATCGCTGCGCGGGGCATCAAGCCGGGTCTGGCTAATGGTGGGGGAGCTTTCCGTCATCCCGTAGCCGTTATGCAGGGTACGTCCGAACAAGCGCTCAGTCTCGAGCTTGAGCGTGGAATCCAGTGGCGAACCGCCTGCGTAGATAAAACGCAAGCTGGTCTGCGCAAGATCCTGGCGACCCTTGTCGTATTCGAGCAAGCGTGCGTACATCGCGGGAACCCCCTGGATTATGGTCAGCTTGTCGTCGCGAATAGCCTGAAGCAGTGCTGCCGGCGAGTAACGGGCTGCCAGATACAGCGTCGCACCAGCATAGAGGGTACCCAGTGCTACCGAGGCCAGGCCAAACACATGCGTAATCGGCAGCACACCGTAGGCCCGATCGCCGGGAACCAGGCCACGCACTTGGCTAGATGAGGCCGCAATAAACAGCAGGTTTCGATGTGTCAGCATGACGCCTTTGGGGAGGCCTGTAGTGCCGGTGGTATAAATCAATGCGGCAACCTGTTCGCTACCCGACGCGCATACCGGTTCGACAGAACACGTCTCGTTCAGCGCGCCCACCGCGATTTCACCCACCCCGGTCAGCTGATGCGCCAGCGCACCGCCTCGTTCGGCATGCGCACGTGCTTCGGCCGACACGCTGACGGTATAGATAATGCGCCGTGGCTGGCTGTGGTCACCGATGGCATCCACTTCAGCGGCTGACAACCGCGCATTGACATTGACGATCCAGGCGTCAATACGCGCAGCCGCAAAAATAAGAACAATCTGGGCGATACAGTTCTCGGCCACGACCATCAGGCGGTCACCCGGACGTACGCCGCTATCGCGTAGCCACTGCGCAGCCTGGATTGATGCCTGCGCCAATTGTTGAAAAGTAAAGGCGACACCATCCTGGCACAAGGCGATCGCCTCGGGCGTCTGTTGGGCCCAGCGCTCGGGTATGCCGCTCAAGCGCTGCGGCAGGCTGTCCAGCAACAGGTTCGTAGAACCGGACATCAGCGACCAGCCTCCTTGATCATATTGCGCGCAATCACCAATTGTTGGATCTGTGTAGTGCCTTCGTAGATACGAAAGAGACGCACATCGCGATAAAACCGCTCGATGGCATAGTCAGAAACATAGCCGGCGCCGCCATGAATCTGCACCGCTCGGTCAGCTACTCGACCGCACATTTCGGTTGCAAACAGCTTGCAGCACGATGCCTGCGTGGATACATCTTCACCGGCATCACGGCGCCGAGCCGCATCGACGACCATGCAACGCGCAGCATAGATTTCTGCCTTGCTGTCGGCCAGCATGGCCTGTATTAGCTGAAACTCTGCTATCGGCTGACCGAACTGCTTGCGCTCCATCGCGTAGTTCAAGGCGTCGTTCAGCATTCTTTCGGCAGCGCCCACGCTAACCGCGGCAATATGCAAACGTCCTTTATCCAATACTTTCATTGCCGTCTTGAAACCCACGCCCTCGCGTCCACCGATCAGGTTTTCGGCTGGCACCCGGCAGTCCTGGAACACCACATCGCAGGTATGTGCACCGCGCTGGCCCATTTTTTTATCGATCTTGCCCAAAGACAATCCAGGCGTCCCCTTTTCGACAATGAATGCCGAGATCGCGTGGCCACCGCGGGCCTGTTGGTCGGTGCGCGCCATCACCGTAAACACAGACGCTTGCGGCGCATTGGTAATGAACCGTTTGGTGCCATTGAGCACATAGTGGTCGCCATCGCGCACGGCCGTGGTGCGCAGCGAGGCGGCGTCCGAGCCCGAACCCGGTTCTGTCAAGGCAAAAGACCCTATGATCTCGCCCGATGCCAGGCGCGGCAAATACTTGCGCTTTTGCTCCTCGGTGCCGTCGATCACGACCCCCTGCGAACCTATTCCGTTATTGGTGCCTATCAGGGAGCGAAATGCCGGCGAGGTCTTGGCGATTTCAAACGCAAATAACACCTCCTCTTCCATCGTCAGTTCCAGGCCACCGTATTGCTCGGGTATTGCCAGGCCGAACAGGCCCAGTTCCCGCATCTGCGCGATGATCCGGTCAGGCACCTGATCAGTCTCGGCAACCCCGTCTTCCAGCGGCACCAACTGCTCACGCACAAAGCGTGAAACACTGTCCAGCAGCATTGTTAAGGTTTCCTGATCACGTATCATGCAGTTCCTTTCGTACTGTTCGGTAGGCTGGCATATCCACCCATGCTTTTTTCCACATTCCTGACCAGCTCGACCAAACGCGGCCCAAGGTCGGTTTCAAGCTTGTCGCGGGCCAGCAAATAAGCGGGCCCACCGCAATTGAACGCCATCTGTTTCTCGCCGCGCATACCCAGCAAAGGGACACCCACGGCCCGAATCTCGGGCTGCCACTCTCCCAGTGCTATGCAAAACCCCGTGCTGTCATAGTCACGAAATGCCTTCTCCAGGTCCTTGCGAAGGCGTGACCAGTTCTCGGGGTCGGCATTGCGGATCTCGTCCATCACGCCGTCGCGTTCATCATCGGCCATGCCGCAGATCAAGGCCTTGCCCATGGACGTGGTGGCGATAGGAATGCGCGAGCCCACGTCCAGGCGCAAAGTCACGCGCGCGCTGCTACGGCAAGTTTCCACATAAATCATGCTAAGGCGATCGCGTACACCGATGGCAACGGACACGCGTGAATGTTCGGCCAGCTCTTGCATGGCAGGACGGGCCAGATTACGCACATCAAGATTGGCCAGCATGGAATAACCCAGACCCAGAACGCCCGAGGCCAACTGGTACTTGCCAAGATGCTCGGAAAATTCCAGGTAGCCCAACTTGCAAAGCGTATAGGTCAGGCGAGACACCGTGGGCTTGGGAAAACCGGTTTCTCGCGCCAGGTCGGCGTTGGTCAAGTACGCCTTGCCCGGCTGAAAGCAACGCAGCAGCTCCAGACCGCGTGCCAGTGCGTTAACGAACTGTCTGTCTGTATTCTGGTCTTCTATTGAAATAGGATCCGCACTCTGCGTCATGTTTGCTGCCTCCTGCCGCGACCCTGCGCCATGGGGAAAGACTGGCCTTGCGACAAGATAATTCTTTCACGACAAAAACAATGGGGTCAAATATTTCGAAACAGTGGTTCGCTATGCGAACCATGCTGGCACCCACCCCAAGGCTGGAAGATTTTCGACGATGGCGAGTTACATACAGCTGCGACCATTAACCGCAATTAAATCCGGCGCAGATGGTTATCCCAAGACAGATCGGTCGTGGGCTTTCTCAGCATATGTTGGTCACCCAGAATCCCAGTCATCACCAAAGCGCCCTGGCCACTGCTTATCACAAAGCCCTCTTGCGAGGCGGCAGCCACTCCGCAGCCATCAAATATTTCGCTGCTTCCCAGACAACGCCCGCTCGATGCATCCCAAAACACGACGCGTCCCCCTACCGGACTGGATGTTGCCACGATAGTGCCTGTTGAATCCGTAGCCAGCGAACCAACGTAATTCTTCATGCCACGCAAGGTCTCGTCCGGCCCGACAAAAAGTTCGGGTTGCCGGCCGCGACGATGACGACCAACAAGGGCCGGCCGCCGCGCATCGGTCGCCATGTACTGACAGCCGAACCAGACGGCGCCCGCCGCGTCTACGGCCAGGTGTCGAATCGATGATCGATGCAAGTCGGGTGCAAGGAACACTTGCTCTAACAGATCGCCGGTGTAGACATCGATATACGCGAGCGATGGCAGCATGTCGTCGGGATTAAGCTGCAATTTGCCGTAATCAGGGTGCGTAAGAATACCGCCGTTGGCCACGCAAAGCGTGCGTCCATCGGGCATCAGCACCACTTCGTGCGGTCCTACCCCAGCTGTAGAGAACTCGCCCATACGACGATAGTCGCCCCCGGGGCTCGCATCGTAAACCCCCAGCACGCCACGACCAGCCTCAAAGTCATTCTCGGTAGCCACCATAAGCTTGCCGTCGGGCGTATAAACACCGTGCCCAAAGAAATGGCGACCCGCTGCCACCGACAGCGCTTGCGGCGCGTGATGTCCTGCCAAATCGAAAGCGATGGCAAAGAACCCTGGTTGCCGGCCAAAGGCTACCGCGCGGCCGCGAGCCGAATCGATGGCGAAACTATGGCCTCGGTCAGGCATGGGCACCACCAATTGATCGCGCCCACGCTCGTCAAACACAGCTGCCTCGAAATGATTGCCATTTTTTCTTGCGGCCAGATAAAGGACGTCGTCACCAACGACTTCGCCTTGCCGCGAAACTGCCAACCCAGGCCACGCACCGCAAGCTGCCAAAAGTGCCAGGAAATTGCGGCGATCAATCTCCATCGAGGGCATTAAAGCCTATCCTTACTCCCAAGGCGGGGGCTACATTTTCGTCAACCAGGCCTTTGGCATTTTTAATCATTAACGCAGCCAGCTTGAACTGGCGATACGTTTCTTCTGAGCTGGCTACCTGTTTAATATCTGCATTGACACTATTGAAGTTATCGCGCACCCGGATCAGCTCGTCCGTCGTACTAGCCTGCACCCAGGCGTCGTCAGCCTTGTACTGATAGCCGCCCGCCTGGTAGAAGCGCAGCATTCCATCCACCCCTGCCGCCATTGATGGCGCCGTCAGACCACTGCGCCAGAATGGGGCGCGCTGATACTTGGCGCGGCTGATGTCATCTCCGAGCATCGGGAGCAGCTTGACGTCGCGGGCGAACTGCAAGCCGCTGGAAAGCGCCTTGATGGCTTCATGGGCAATTTCGTCAGTGCTGCGATAAAGCGAATTTTCTGGCGACGGCTGCGAAAATTTTTGTGCATAATCGCCCCCTTTACCCCAGGCGGAACCAAGCTCTGATCCGATCGCGACAAGATTTTCGCTAATGGAAACGGCGTAAGCACACTCGGACGAAAAGGAGTCGCCGCCTTGGCTGGCGAGTAAACCGCTATCGCGATAAAGGGTGTACTCAAGCGCCGGCAGCCCCTGCACCGCGACACTATGCTTGGATAAGGCCTGCGCGGCCGGTACGCCTGCCGGGTCGGCTAACAGTTTTTTGACTTGCCGTGAGGTCCGCCCTCGCGGATCCGGCCAAAAATAAACGCGTTCGAATCGGTGCTCGGCTATCAAAGGCCCAAACCGTAAAAACTCTATGCCAGACCAGGCCATCACCACATTCTTGAACTTGTCTTTGATTTCTTGAGCGCCCTGCTCTGTCGGTGATGAGCACCACGCCTGAAGGCCAGTATGAAGCTGACCGGCCGATCGATGAAAACTTTGCATGGCGGGCGCTATATAACCCTGCGCCAAGCGGCTGCCAAGATCTGCCGGCAGCTCGCCCGCACGGGCGATACCTGCCGCCAGTAAAAATCCGATTCCAAGCGTTGTAAAGCGCCAGGCAGCGCCGTGCATGCGCCCAATGGAATTCTTTGTATAGTCAGGCATCGAGCTGTCCCTTCCGTATGAAACTGCAGGTATGGAATCTATAAGGACTCAAGGAAGCGAATTAGATCAGCACGCTCTTGAGGTGTCATCGCCACGACACGATCACGTGCCGCCTGCGCTTCGCCGCCATGCCACAGCACGGCTTCCAGTAAAGTCCGTGCACGCCCATCGTGCAACCAGGTCGCATCCGGATTAACCGTTTTGGTTAGCCCGATTCCCCACAGTGGCGGCGTACGCCACTCGCGCCCACTCGCATCGCCTTCTTCCTGCCCATCGGCTAAGCCCGAGCCCATGTCGTGCAACAGTAAATCGGTGTAAGGCCAGATAAGCTGAAAGCGATGTTCAGGCCGCGAAGCATCGCGCCGCGTGACGTATTTAGGTACATGACACGCAATGCAGTTTGATTCGTAGAACTGCTTTTTACCTGCCAACACGCGCGCATCATCAACATCGCGCCGCTGCGGCAGTGCCAGGTTTTGCGAATACATCGTCACAAAATCCATTAAACGCGCAGGCACTTCATGTTCGCCTAGGTTCTCTTGAGCGCCGTTGGGCATGAGAAAGCAGGCCTGCTGTGCGGCAGTGCAATCGCCATAATGGCTCGGGAATAAGGGTGTAGATAAGCCCATATCGCCTGAAAACGCAGCGGAAGCCTGATGTTCGACATCGGGCTGGCCGGCCTTCCAGTTAAACCGTCCCAGCACCTTTTCTCCGGTTTCCTTATCGCGCACCCAGTTGGCACGACCCGACACGCCTTTAGCAATGCCGCGGTCAATATTGGCCAATATGTCATTCTGATGGATGGCCTCAAGCAGGCCCAGACCCAACATGGGCGGCGCCAGCCTGGGAGACAGCCGAAGCTCGGGATGCAGCGGCCCATAACCCAGATTTTCAATGCTATAGGCCGGACTCATTAAATAGGCCATTTCGCCGCCATTCAGCGAGACGGGGATTTCAGTGTAATCAATTTTGATTTGGCCCTCGGCCGGCAGCCCGGCCACGGCAAACGGCTGTAGCTGGTGCCCATAGATCGGGTCCGGCAACGACACTACTTCACCTCGATCCAGTCGGGCGCGGGCATCATCGTTGCTGCTCGGCAAGGAAAGACGCACCAGTAAAGATACTGCATCGCTACGATCTATGGACTCAAAGCCGGGCACGGATCCACGACCGTCTTTCACGTGACATCCCTGACAAGAACGAGCGTTGAACAACGGCCCCAGGCCGTCGGAAGCCTGGGTTGAGGCCGGTGACGATACCCAGTCTTTACGAAACAGACCGTTGCCCACCATAAACTCTTGACGCGCCTCGAACGTCAGGTTGGCGGCAGGGTGTGAAAAAATGTCGGGATTGATCCGTTTTTTTACGGTACCCGCCCCACCCTGCATGATCTCGAAGGCTTCGGGTTGCGAGAAGTCGCTTGTAGGCTGAGTAATGGCCGCGACTCGTTCAAGGTCTTGCGGATTCAGGTCGGCACGCTGCGTTACCGAACCGGCTGACGCCTCTAGCGCCAGCCCCAGTAAAAGCAGGCCAATAGCTTGTTGCATAGATAAGTCTTACTGAAATACTGCACCAGCATTATCAAGGCTATCGGAGCCTTCGATTTGCACCTCACCCAGCTCGAGCACAGCAATGACACGCTCGAAACTACGTGTCTGAGCGACCAGGCTGTCAATCACCGCCTGAATAATCGCATTACCTTTCTCGTTGCCTTGCGCAATCATCTGGTCATAGGTTTCGACAGTTTCCGCATGTTCTTTCATGGCTTGCATGGCCTTGAGTGTCGTGTCCAGTTTGGCCAGTACTTCTTCATTAAGCCTGGCGTCACGCTCTTTGACCAGATTTGCCAGGCTCTCGCCTTTGACCACGGTGCCATCAACGCGCTTGTATTGCCCTGTGTAGACATTCATCATGCCGACTTGATCGTACAGATGAGAGTTATGTGTATTGTCGGAAAAACAATCGTGTTCTTCTTCAGGATCGTGCAGCATCAGGCCGAGCTTGATGCGTTCGCCCGCCAGTTCGCCGTACGACAAACTGCCCAGCCCTGTCAGCATGGCGACCAGCCCTGCTTTTGGATCGTCCTCGACAGCAGCGCGCGCCTCGCCCTTCACTGCCCAGTTATCCACCATTTCAGTCAAATCGCTGACCAGCAAATCGGTGGCGGCCTTTAGGTACTGACCTCGACGCTCGCAATGCCCACCCGTGCAATTGGCCACGTCAAAATCCGTATGAGGACGATTGCCCGCATGACGCTCTTGCGGTGTACCCGTCCGGCCCTCTGGCGCCGGACCCGTGCCATTCAAATCCTGGCCCCACAGCAGAAACTCGACCGCATGGTAGCCTGTTGCGACGTTGGCTTCGTTGCCATCCGCCTCATGCAAGACCTCGCGCAGCAGTGTTGGCGTAATGTGACTGACATCCACCGCCTTGCCTCCCACACTGATCTTGTCATTGGCAATTACATTCACCACATAGTACGCATTGACGTCGGAATTAGTTCCGTATGAGGCATCGACGTAATCGATCATGCCTTCATCCAGTGGCCAGGCATTAACCCGACCTTCCCAGTCGTCGACAATGGGGTTGCCAAATCGGAACGCTTCAGTTTGCTGATAAGGCACGCGCGCCTCAAGCCAGGCGACCCGCGCCGCTTTAAGCGTATCGGCACCAGGTTTGGCCAACAAGGTATTCACGGCAGATTGAAGCAGCTTCGCCGAAGACAAGGCATCTTCGTATTCCGCCAACGCCAGGTCGGCGTAGTTTGTGACCACGGCCTTGGGCGTTGTGGTCGCGTAGGCGGTGGAACCCAAGGCAAACGAAAGAACTGCTCCAACAAACAAGCCACGCATAGAAATTTCCCAGGGCTGCACCCAGCCCTAAAAGTGATAAGTTAAAAATACCGTAAGCCTAATGTTCAATGGGCCTGACCGCACGTGTCACACCACCCGCATCGCGCGGATAGCAAACCTGAACCAAGGCTGATTGATATTGAGAATCATCCGCATTCTTGCATGGAAAAACGCGTGAAGTCAATACTAAATCTACGCCCGTCCATCGGCCCCTGCAAACTGTTTCTGCTGTGGTGTTGCTAGAACCTGTAAGTCGCGCTGGCCACGATGGAGCGGCGCGAACCGTACCAGCAGTCGCCACGGCCCAGGCACGTGCTGACATAGGTCTCGTCCGACAGATTGTTGATATTCAGCGCATAGCGCCACGATGGCGTCTCGTAGGCCAGCATGGTGTCGACCAACGTGACGCTGGGCGTACGCGGTGCGGCGCCGTCCTGGAAACCACCCAGCCAGCGGACGCCGGCGCCAACTGAAAGCCCGGTGACGTTGCCGATGGCAAAGCGATATTTGCCCCACAACGAGGCCTGGTGCTTGGGCAAGCCTTCCAACTGATCGTCCAGATCAATGTAGCTGTAGTTGGCGATCAGGTCGAACTGCCGGCCAATTGCAGTCTTGAGCTCGAGTTCGATGCCGCGGTTGCGGGTCTTGCCGATCTGCGCCTGTTCCGTCGGGTCGTTGGGATCCGCAACCAGTCGATTTTCTTCATGCAGTGTGTAAGCGGCCGCGTTGACTACCAGGTCACCATCGGCGGACTCATACTTGACTCCCGCTTCCAGTTGCTTGCCGCGTATGGGTACGAATGATGTGCCGGATGCATCGCGGCCCAGTACGGGGGTGAACGATTCACTATAGCTGAGATAGGGGGAGAAGCCGTTGTCGGCTGTGTACATGACGCCCAGGCGCTTGGACGTGGCCTGGCTGACTTGGTCTTCTCCGCCCTCGACGATATTCTTGGAACGATCCCGCCGCAGCCCGGCCACTGCAATCCAATTGCCGTAGCGCAGCTGATCCTGCAGATAGACTCCCATATCGCGCTGACGCACCGTTGGTTTATGGTCGTTGAACGCGGGCGGCGTATAAGCCGGGTAGATCGGGTTAAAGGCATCGATCAGCGGCACAGTATCGTACGATTCAAACGCAGCTACCTTGTCTTCCTTGGAGTAGGTTACATCGAAGCCGACCAGCATCTGGTGTTCGATCGACCCGGTATCGAATGTGCCCTCCAGATGCTGGTCCGCCGAGGCCATCTTGACTGTGGTAATCGTGCCGTCCGCATAACGGCTAAGCAGACGCTTGTTAATGGGATCTGCCGGCCAGCCATCGGCACCGCTGAACGCGTTGGCGTAGAGGCTGCGGTAGTCGACCTCATTGTGGGACCAGCGTGTATTTTGGCGCACCGTCCAGTTGTCGTTAAACGCGTGCTCGAAGCTCCATCCAATAGCACGCCGGCTCGAGTTGTAGCGATCCCAGTCGGGGTCTCCGATAAAGGTGTCAGTGGGGATCTGACCATTTGGGTTGGGCAGAGCTACGCCTTCCCAGGGGAAGAACTGCGCCGTCGATCCGGATTTGTCTTCTTGCAGCAACGCCCGCAAGGTGAGCGATGTGCTGGCCGATGGCTGCCATGTCAGCGACGGTGCAAGCACCCAACGATCATCCGGAACATAGTCCACTTGTGTGTCTGAAAGGCGACCCAATGCGACGACGCGGTATAACCATTCTCCGTTCTCATCGATCGGGCCAGTGAAATCTGCCTGAATCTGCCGACGGTTATACGAGCCGTAAGAAATGCCGATCTCGCGCATGGGCTCGGCCAGCGGGCGCTTGGTCACCATGTTGACGACACCGGCCGTACTGCCTTGACCATATAGCATGGACGATGGGCCACGCAGCACCTCAATGCGCTCGAGCGTGTAGGGTTCGGCGCGCGTGGTGCTGGTGTACCAGTTGTAGTTCGTACGCAGGCCGTCCAGGAAAACCGAGGGTTCCGAGCCGCGAATGCGGAAATTATCAGAACGTGAATCCAGGCCATAGGCATTAGAGCGCACGCCTGCCGCGTAATTCAGCGCATCCTGCAGCCCTGTGGCCCCTTGGTCCCGAATCTCTTCACTGGTGACGACGGTCACCGACTGCGGTGTTTCGCTCAGCGGTGTGTTGGTCTTGGTGGCCGAGATAGATCGGCGTGCGATATAGCCGTCCACCGGTGCGAAGGGCGATTCCAGTGCTGGTTGCGCTGTAACCGTAATAGGTGCCAATGTACGCGTATCGCCCTGTTGAGCCGACGACTGCGTCTGAGCCGAAGCGATCGACATACCTCCCGCTAATGAATACGAAAGCCAGCCCGTCGCGGCGAGTGCACGCACGGTCGGCCGGGTCAATGTCTTGCACGGCATAGTGTTCCTCTTCCTGTTTTATCGTTGAACTCAATCGGCTTTTTTGTGGCGCCGGATTGCGTGGCCTTATCGTCGCGGCCACATCCAGAACCAGACTCCGGCCGCAACCGGTGCCGCAAGCGCGGTCCAGGCGAGCCAATGCCAGACGCCCACACCCAACAGGGCGGCCAGCAAGCCGAAACAGGTCAGCACCCCCAGCAGCACGGGAGCGCCCCACACCCGTCTCAGGGCAGTATTTTGTTTTGCTGCCATCAGACCCTCGCCGGGGCCGGGGCGGCCGAGATGTCCCGCACCATGAGGGCGATACGGGCGTCATTTGCCTTGCGGCGCGCAAACCACAGATACAGGCCACTGACCAGCACGATGATCGTCAACAGATCAAGCAGCACCCAGATCACCTTCAAGGGCATGCCGCCGTAGTCGCCAAAGTGCAGCGGTCGCGACAATTCCAGCAGATTCAAATACCAGGGCGGATGCGCTACGGCCGTCACTGCGCCGGTTCCGGCATCCACCAGTACGGGAGTAAACAGGTGACCGGTCAGGGGGGTGTTGCCTTTAGTCCAGATCACGTAGTGATGCGGGGTCGCATAAAGGTTGCCCGGGTAACTGATACTGACCACTTCATTGCCCGGTACCGCAGATGCCGCTGCGGTGACCGCGGCATCCATCGAGGTATGTTTTAACAGTGGAGCGTCATGCTTGTACGAGGCAATCAGCTCGGCCACTTCGGTGGATTGCCATAACCCATACAGCGGCACGGCCAGCTCGTTGATGACACCCGTTACGCCGACCACGGTCGCCCACACCAGCGTGACGGCGCCCAGCAAGTTGTGCAGGTCCAACCACTTTAGCCGCGTCGAGCGCTGCTTGCGCACCGTGCCGAAGGACAGCTTCTTCATGAAGGGGCCATACAGCACCACGCCGGAAACGATGGCGACGACGAACAGCAGACCCATCAGGCCCAGGAACAGCTGTCCTGGCAGGCCGGCGAACATGTCCACGTGCAGTGCCAGCATCAAACCCATGAAGGTGAACTGCTCCGCCGCCAGCGTATCGCCATCCTTCAGCAGCTCGCCGGTATGTGCGTCAAAGCGCATGTAATGGTGCTGCTTCGGATCGGACGCATAGGATTCGGCCATCCCGACATACACCGTCGGCTCATGGTCATCCATGTACACGTATTGCACGGCTTCACCGGGATATTGCTGGCGAGCGCTCTGAACAATGCTGTCCAGCGTGCTGCGCGGCGTGCCTTCTGCCACAACAGCATAGGGTTTGCCGTCATCCAGCAAGTGCTCGAGTTCTTCATGGAAGACCAGCGGGAGCCCGGTGATACAGATCACCAGCAAAAAGAGTGTGCAGACCAGGCTAGACCACTTGTGGATCCAGTACCAGGACTTGAGTGACGCGGCGGCCGTCATGTCTTACGCCCCGTGTCATCAGAGGCGCTGCCCCAGCCCAAAAGCTTTTGCGTTGTCATATTCTTCGCACTGCTTATTAAAATGAGAATCGTTCGCATTTTATTTACACTCTTTTGGAGTGTCAATGAAAAGTTGGACGAGGGGGCTAAACAAATGCGGCGGGCAGGGGTACGCAGGCACAAGGTCGGGGATCAGCGCTAGCGACTGCTAGCTGCTATCCACCAATGTGACTCATTTCAACGCGGCGCATGTAGACAGTTGCAACCCGGCATAAGAGGTTTGATTGGGCCAGCAGCAGGTCACGCAAAGACAAGACGAGCCAGTTTATCGGGGTTGCGCACGATAAAGACACCAGTAAGACGGTTCTCCGCATTGCAGGCAAAGCTGACCGTTGCGAAAATACGGCCCTCTTGCAAAAGAAGCGCCCCTCGCATGCCATTGATGTCCAGCGCTTTCCATTCCAGACCCTTCCAGTAAACACCCAGCTTGCAAGCGATGAAATCGAGCACTTTCTTCTTACCTGTAAGTGGTACAGGTAGCGTTTGGACTTTGCCTCCTCCGTCAGCCCTCAACTCAACATCCTCCGACATCAACTCAGTAAGCTGATGGATGTCGCCTGTGGTAATGGCCAACTGGAAAGCCGTGAGCAGCGCCTCCTGTCGCTCCATAGGCACAACATTAAGCACTTGTGTACGGCCGATGTTGGTCCTTGCTCGGGACACAAGTTTTCGACAAGTCGCTTCCTGCACCGACAGCGCATGGGCGATGTCGGCGTAAGACAAGTCGAAAATATCATGCAACAGGTACGCAGCGCGCTCCTTCGGAGCAAGGCGCTCCAGCAAAAGCAGGAAAGCCATGGATAGCGATGATGACATCTCCAGAGCACTTTCCGGCGTCTCATCGGTCAGTGCATGAATGGGCTCGGGTAACCATGCCCCCACATAGACCATGCGCGTTTTCTGAGCAGCGCGCAACAAATCTACGCAATGGCGTGTGCAAGTCGTGGTCAACCACGCCGCCGGATTTTCGATCTGGCCATGATCCGCCTCACTCCACTTAATATAAGTGTCATGCACGGCATCTTCCGCTTCGGCCACCGAGCCCAGAATACGGTAGGCGAGACCGACAAGAAATTTTCGCCGGGCCTCAAACACGCTTGTGTAGCTTGCAGCAGTCATGTCAGTGCGTAGAAATTTGAATACGATTCCATAAGTTGATCATCGCCACGGTGAAGGTCAGCGCGCTGACCTCTTCATCGCTGAAGTGCTCCTGCAACGCGCCCCGTAATGTCGCGTAGTCCACATTCCGGTCCAGGTAGGTCAATGCTTCCGTCCACGCCAATGCGGCACGTTCGCGCGGGGTAAAGTCGTCCACCTGACGCCATACAACAAGGCGATCCAGGCGATCGTTTGTTTCGCCGTCTTCACGCGCCTCTCTGGTATGCATTTTCACACAATAACCACAAGCGTTGATCTGCGAAGCACGTAACTGAACCAAATGATGCAGCGTTCGGTCAAGGCCATGGATATTGATGGCTCTGTGAACGTTTTGCAGGGCAGTAAAAACGTCAGGAACAATTTTGTAGTGATTGATGGGGTTGATTGACATGAATTTCCCTTTCGACATGTAGTGAGTTCATCTATATGACGATTGGGGCTGCCTGTTTGTGACGTACCCAGGTATCAATTTACACCTCTACCGCATCAAATCAGCCACCCGTTTCCCTACTGTGGCAATAATCTGATCACGCTCTGGTCCCGCAATGGCATCCGTTTCCAGATAAACAGACGCAATAACAGCCGCCCCGCCAGGCGCTTGGACGAAACCTGCATCGTTGGCGCCAATCGAGGCAGTGCCTGTTTTTTCTCCGACTATCCAATTGGGTGGAATACCCGCCCGCAATCGTCTATCACCCGTGGTGTTTGCCTTGAGCCACGACTGAAGCAGCTGCCGCGATTCTGGCTTTAGGGCTGTACCAAACAGCAGCGTGTTAAGCGTGCTGGTCATGGCATTCGGGCTGGTCGTATCCATCGGTTCGCTCGCATTCGGCTTATTAAGCTCTGGCTCATAGCGGTCATGCCGCGTAACAGTATCCCCCAGACTACGGATGAACTGGGTCAACGCCTGAGGTCCGCCATAGCTTCGGTGCATTAAATTGGCAGCCGTGTTGTCGCTGGTAGTAATGGTGGCGTGACACAGCTCGGCCAAGGTCATGCCCTGCGGTCCTATGTGGCGTCGCGTAACCGGAGCGTACTCCAGGATATCTGCGTCAGTAATCGACATGCGTCTGGTCAGTTTATCGACACCCTGATCGGACCGCGCCAAAATATAAGCCGCGGCCAAGGTCTTGAATGTGCTCAGCATCAGAAACCGTTCATCACCTCGATAGCTCGTTACTTGTCCGCTTGCTGTATCGAGCAGGCCGACCCCAATACGTCCTCGGCTGGTCCGCTCCAGCTCGACCAGCGCTTGGTTCAAGGCAGTCAAGTCTACCGAGGTCCATCGATATTTCTTATTTGTCTGCCCTATTGCCAATGCGGGTAGTGTTGTTGCAGCTACGCAGCTTGTCATGAATTTTCTTCTATCCATTAATATTTTCTCCTATGGAAACTCCCTGCATACTAGCGGCTGGACAAGACCATGCACAAACGGGAATAATTTTGGCTTGTCAATAGAAAAACTTATACATGACATGGATCTTCCATTAAATGCACTGAGAGCGTTTCAGGTATCTGCGCGGCACTTAAGTTTTACGCGCGCTGCTGATGAACTCAATTTGACTCAGTCGGCCGTCAGCCAGCACGTCAAGAACCTGGAGTCTCGTCTGGGTGTTTCGTTGTTCCGCCGTGTACCGCGCGGCCTCGTGCTGACGGACGAGGGAGTGGCGCTGCTACCCGTGCTGTCTGAATCGTTCAACCGAATCGAGACGGCGCTAGCCGGCTATCGTGGCACTGTGCCCAAGCAAGTCCTTTCAGTTGGCGTTGTCGGTACTTTTGCGGTGGGTTGGTTGCTGCCGCGTATACACGACTTCCAGGCACAGCATCCACACATCGAGCTCCGCCTGTCCTCCAATAACAATCGCGTTGACCTGGCTGCCGAAGGCCTGGACTTCGCCATCCGTTTTGGCGATGGAAATTGGCATGGAGTAGACGCCCGCCCACTGCTGTCCGCACCCCTCTCTTTAGTGTGCTCACCCACTGCCGCTCGCCGGCTGCGTACGCCGCGAGACACCTTGTTTGAGCCGCTCTTGCGCTCGTATCGGCCAGACGAATGGCCCGCCTGGTTCAAGGCTGCGGAACTAGAGCCGCCTGTACTCACAGGCTCTATGTTCGACTCGTCAATGGTGCTGGCTGATGCAGTTGCTCAAGGTGCGGGGGTCGCCCTACTGCCAGTGCGCCTCTTCGAGCGCGAACTTCTGTCCGGACGGCTATGTCGGCCGTTTGCATTGGAAGTCGACATGGGGCGGTACTGGCTGACACGTATCGCCAGCCGCCGTGAAGATGAAGCCATGCTGGCGTTCAGCTCTTGGATACTAAGACAGTCGACTTGAGTTTTCCAGCGCAGCACGCCCTCACTCCACAAACTTCATGTCGCCTCGCTTGCCACCATCGTGAATGCATCACCGGCTTCGTCATAATCCCAGCGTTCGATTACACAACGACGTGTACTGCCATCGAAAGCATAACGAATGAGATTGATTGAGTTATTGGAGTCATGACGAATCCGGGACGACACGGCTGTGCCGGCCTGAACGGCCCAAACTGGGTGCGGCAAAGATGCGTCGATGTGATGGAGCCCACTCATGAACGGTCGATGGATATGGCCACCTAATATCAAATCGGCCCCCGCTTCTGCCCAGCTGCGGATGGCCTGTTGATGACCTCGCAGCAATTGCCCTTTATCGGCATCGTGCTGCACATAGACAGGTTGATGCGTCACTACAACACGCAGCTGATTGTGCCCCGCTTGTTGCAAGCGTCGGGCCACTCGATCAATCTGACGGGCGGATACCTCACCTTCGATATGACGATAACGACGCGTGGTCCGCACCCCAATCACCAGAATGGAAGGCGTGTCGAGAACCGGTTCAAGCTCCGGCCCAAAGGCGCGCTTGTAGCGAGCGTATGGCCAGAGCAGGCGGGAAACGATATCAAACAACGGCACATCATGATTCCCCGCTATGACTAGCCTGGACGGAATGGCCAAGCGATCCAGAAAAGACGTAGCAGCAAAGAACTCAGCAGCCCGCGCCCGTTGCGTGATGTCGCCCGAAAAAATTACCACATCAGGCTTTTGTGCAAGCGAAAGCCGTTCCAGGGCACGCACGACCTTAGGTCTTTCGGTGCCGAAATGGGTGTCGGAGATGTGTAACGCTACGTTCATGCAGCGTCTGCATCCGGGTGGCGTTTAATGAGCAATAAAGGTTTGGGCGCTACGCGAAACTGGAGGGGCGTTTGCAGCCACATGATTTCTCCATCTGCAGCCACCTTGATACGGCGTTTGCTATGGCGGCCTTCGCCCTTTACTGGCCCAGCCTGGCTCGCACTGCGCTGCCTGCGCAACAAGCCAGATGGCGCCACGACCAGGCTGCCAAAGCTGAACCCTGTGACATTATCTGCATCACCCAGGCGCCCCAAGGCACCGCGCACAGCCAGCCACAACATGGATAGTGTCCCAACGTGATTCACCGCAATCGCCGCGAGTTTTCCTTGCTCGAGTACTTCAGCTTCCCGCATGCCGACCTGCTCGAGTTGAAGACGATTGTTGCCGATGAAGAGCGTCGTTACCCGAAGGTGGGCACGTTCACCCTCAGTGTCCACCTCTAAATTCAGATAACGATTATTACTCAAGGCCGTAACCAACGCAGACCACATCGCAACAAGGCGGCTTCTGCCATAACGCTGTTTGAATGCTTCACGATCTTCGAGCAGGTCGGGATACAAACCAACACTGGCATTGACAAGAAACACCTTGTCGTTGACTAAGCCAACCTGCACAGGAGTTGGCTCGCCTTGCAACAAATCATCGAGTGCACCCGTGATTTCTTCAGGGATGCCATGTGTACGCCCAAAATAATTAAAGGTGCCCTGCGGAATCGCCCCGAACACACAGTCACTTGCCAAGGCCACACCAGCCACCGCATTGATGGTTCCGTCTCCTCCGACAGCCACCACAATGCCATTTTTTGCAAGCGCCGTATCGACCGCTTCTTGTACGGTTGTAGCCAGATCATTGGGTTCACCAATAACAAACAAGCGAAATGTGCGCCCGACCACTTGCATGGCGGATTCGATGGCCTGACGGGTTGTACTTGAATCATTGCCGCCCGAAGTGCCGTTAAGAACGAAAAACAAGGGGGGATTGCTGGACATATGAGTGATCAAACGAACTCCCTGCATCTCGGTGATATCCTGGATTTTAACGTATTGAGGCGAGGCCGATCACCCGCTTTCCAGCAGCACAGCCTGCATGAACGGCCAGCAACTAATTGCATATGCATGCAATTAGATTGACATCAAAAATATTCTTATTTAATATGCATGCACATGCACTTATATAACAAGGTGATCTCAGTCCGCACCACAACCTGTTTGTGCACAGTCCATCCAACTACCCAAAAAAGGAACCATTATGAGCTGGCTATACCTTGGAATTGCCGTGATTTTTGAGATAGCGGTCGCCCTCTCCGCAGGAAATGCAAAAGGATTCACCCGGCTCGGGTGGACCATCGCCACACTCGTCAGCGGCGTCATAGCCACCTATTTTCTTAGCCTTGCGCTACTTACCTTCGATGTCGGCATTGGCTACGCCATCTGGACATCGGTCGCTGGCGTCGGGATTGTCGTCCTGGGTGCTTTGTTCTTTGGGCAGCGGCTGAACTGGAAGAAGGCCCTCGGAATTCTTCTCGTCATTGGTGGTGTCGTCGGCCTGCAACTCAGCAGCGTCGCATGAAGTCTTCATGCGTACTGATTTATTTAACTTTGCTTAACCTGAAAGGAACAGGATATGACTACAAGAAAACAAACAAGCCTTAGTGGCCGGCATGCATGGGGCATGTTGCTCTTGGCCGGAGCCTTTGAAATTGGGTATGCGCTCAGCGTAGGAAGCAGCCGGGCCTTTACAGTGCCGAGCTGGTCGATCGCTGCTGTCGTTTTCTTTCTGCTCACACTATATTTTCTCAGTGCAGCCCTCCGAACGATTGACGTTGGGATAGCGTACGCGGTCTGGGCCGGTATCGGCGCAGTCGGTGCGGCGGCCTTCGGCAGTATCCTGCTCGATCAGGCTCTCACTGGCATACAAGTATTTTGGCTGGCGGTCATTATCGCTGGTGTCGTCTGGCTGAAGCTCGCTGACAGTACCAAGCTCCAGGCCGAGAAAAGCATCATTTCCTCGTAAATGGGAGTGATGGACACCAGGGTCTTGCATTCTGACTTTGCATGGACATACATCTGATAAGATGTTCTGCTAGTCGATCAACAGGAGTACAAGTCCTCAATGTCCAGGAAAAGCGATTCATGGCTCAAACTGATTCAGGTCATCGCCAATGTCGAAACCGAACTTGGGAAGCTTCTACAAGCACAACATGGGCTTGGCCTCTCTGAGTATCGCGCCCTCGAAATATTGGCACGCTCACCGGATTCCGAACTGCGCATGCAAGAACTTGCCTCGCATCTGCATCTGAATCAAAGTTCGGTCTCACGAATGGTCGAGCGTCTGGAGCGCGGTGGGTTTACCCTGCGCGACCTCTGCCCCGACGACAAACGTGGCGTATATACAGTGCTTACCGACAAGGGACGAGCGCGTCTGGAAAGTGCGAAAATCGACTACGAAAAGGCTCTGGATGCTGCCATCAAGGAATATAGCTGCGAGAAACTGCTGGCAGTGAAACTCGTTAGTACTAAATAGGCGATACCCTCCAAAAACGTACAGACGGCATCCAACTGATTTCCATTGCTGCCGCCCGCACAAAAACTGTCAAAGGCTCGCATGCATGTCGCGGAACAAACGCGGCGAGATACCGAAGCGACGTTCAAAAACATTGTTCAATCTAGCCGCCGGGAACAAGCCCACTCGCGCAGCAACCGATTTAAGCGGCACCCCGCGTGTCAGCAGCAGGCGGGCTGCGTCCAGCCTCGCCGTCTCAACGAAACGGGCTGGTGTTGCACCTGTTGCTGCCACAAACTTCCTGTGAAATGTGCGTGCCGACAGGCCGGCGTGCTCCGACAAGACCGTCACATCCAATGGTGCGTCCAGATGAGCCTGGATCCATGCGATAAGATCGGCAAAGGGGCTGTCCGCTTTCGTCTGTGCTTGCAGCAACGAGCTGAACTGAGATTGATGGCCAGGACGACGAGCATAGAGCACCAGCCGCTTGGCCACCTCACCAACGATCGCCGCACTCAGATCGTAGGCCACCATGGCCAGTGCCATATCGATGCCGGTGGTCACGCCAGCAGAAGTCCAGTAGCGGCCATCTTCCACATACAGCGCCTCGGCATCGACATTCAGCGCGGGGAAGGCCTGCGCAAGCGGCGCACAGCCGTCCCAATGCGTAGCGACACGATGGCCGTCGAGCAAACCTAGCCCAGCCAGAATAAAGGCCCCGGTACAGATCGAGCCCAGACGCTTGGCCTGGTGAGCCAGGGCTGGCAGCGTCTTACGCAGGATGGGATCTTCCATTGTTTGCAGCAAAGGCTCGCGCTCGGCTCCCACCACCAGCAAAGTGTCGACGGCCTGGACCGCTGCGTCGTCAAGACTACGCGTATGAACGACCACCCCACTGCTGCTGGCAACCGGGCCACCAGCGGCCGAAGCCAGTTCGACGCTGTAGCACAACGGCTCCCCGTGCGCTGCCAGCGCCCGGTTGGCTCCGTTAAAGACTGCGACGGGCCCGGACATGTCGAGCAGTTCGAATTCCGGATAGACGATAAAGACAATACGGCGCATTGGCAGAAATTTACATATTTTTGGCATGCCTGACAACACGTACAAGAGTAAGCTGATCACCATGAAGCGTTTCCCTCGTCGTGTGGAGTCGAGCCGTGTCTATCCGTCATGTCCTGTGGTTTGTATTGACCGTGCAGGCATTATTGCTGGCCGGGTTCGGTCTTTGGCTGCGTAGCCTGCCCATACCCGTCACGGCACAGGCGCAAGCTGTCCCCAAGGCAGAAACACAGGCCATGCTGGCCGCCCTGAGACCACCAAAGCAGACACGGCCGTTGGTTGCGGTAGTGGGCCTTAATGAGGCCACCGAAACTACCGATTATCTCTTGACCACTGGGATCTTGCGCCGCGCCGATGTAGCCGACGTGCTCTTGCTTGCCACCGAAGCCGGGCCTGTACAGTTATACCCGGCACTGACCGTGCTTGCGGACCAGACCGTGGCTGAATTCGATAGGCGTTACCCCGACGGAGCCGACTATGTCATCGTGCCTGCCATGGGCCGCGACAACAACCCAACCGTCCTGGCGTGGCTGCGTGCGCAGGCAGACAAAGGTGCACTCATCATTGGCGTCTGCGCCGGGGCCAAGGTCGTTGCGGCTGCTGGACTGCTGGACGGCAAGCGCGCCACGACGCACTGGTACTACCGCCAGGAGATGCTGAAAAGGCACCCTTCGATTACCTATGTACCGAACCGGCGCATGGTGGTGGACCACCGAGTTGCTACCACCACTGGCGTCACGGCATCGATGCCCATGATGCTGGGCCTGATCGAAGCCATCAGCGGACCGCAAAAGGCGACAGCAGTGGCACACGATTTGGGCATGGCGCCATGGAACGCACGTCATGCAAGCGACGCTTTCCGATTCACACGCCCGTTCGCGACAACTGTGCTCAGCAACACCGTAGCCTTCTGGCGCCATGAGCAGATCGATATCGCCCTGCACCCTGGCATCGACGCCGTGTCACTTGCACTGGTGGCCGATGCCTGGTCGCGCACCTATCAGTCGAAAGCCATTACCTTCTCTAACGCCGACACCGCCATCAAAAGCCGCTATGGGATCCGCATCGTTCCAGATCAGCGCACTGCCACGCAGCACAAGCGTCCCGCTTTAGCGCTGGAACTCAAACCCGCCAACGCATTGGACCGGACCTTGTCGGGCATTGCGACACGCTACGGAGAGCGCACCGCTGATGTCGTCGCCATGCAGCTTGAATATCCCGACTTCCACTTACAGGAACCATAAGCAACCAAGCGCTGTTTTTTACCCCCTGCACCAAGGAGACATCCATGTCCAGCACCATTCGCCTGCACCGCGTCATCGCTACCAAGCCCGACAAACTCTACCGCGCCTTCCTCGAGCCGGATGCCGTCGCAAGTTGGCTACCGCCTTTTGGTTTTCTCTGCACTGTTCATGAGCTGGATGCAAAAATCGGAGGCCGCCACCGGATGTCGTTCCGGAACTTTACGACAGGCAAAAGCGACGCCTTCGGCGGTACTTATCTGGAGCTCGTGCCCGGCGAGCGCATCGTCTATACCGACAGCTTCGATGACCCGAACCTGCCCGGTGAGATGCGGGTCGCGGTGACCCTGACGGCGGTATCAGTTGGCACCGAGCTACACATCGAGCAGCAAGGTGTGCCTGATGTCATCCCGGCCGAGGCCTGCTACCTCGGCTGGCAGGATTCGCTCTTCAAGCTCGCCAAGCTCGTCGAGCCGGACATCAACGAGTAGCCTTGACTGAATCAAGGCATGGAGGCAAATACCAGCGATAAAACATCCAGAATGTACGCATAGCGGTGCAGTTCCCAGACCCCAGGATCACTTTCGTGCCGGTCGATTATCGGGATCGCGACGAGCGTTGACGCAAAGGTACTCGGGAGACATCCGCTGCCATACGTGATGTCTCTATCTTGACTATCAACCTACTAGTAGGTAACAATCAAGCCATGAGTACCACCACCCGCGAACAACTTTTGGCGCATGCCCAAACTCTTATCAGGCAACGAGGCTACAACGGCTTCAGTTACCGGGATCTGGCTGACCAAGTAGGGATCAAGACATCCAGTATTCATTATTATTTCCCTTCTAAAGACGACCTGCTCGCTGAAGCAATCGACAACTACGCCGAGCAGACAGCCAGTAAGTTACAAGGGATCGACCAAACGCTGCCTGCCTGCGAGCGCTTGAATCGCTATGCTGGGCTGCTCCATGGTTCGCCCACCGATCAGATTTGTCTGTGCGGCATGCTGGCCGCCGACTTCTCATCCTTAACTGACCGAGCGCGCCAGGCTGTGCAATCGTTCTACCGTACGCACGAATCCTGGCTGAGCAAAGTCGTTGCAGATGGCCAACGCGATGGTACTTTGGCGCGGTCCGAAGACCCCGCAGCGGCAGGGCGCTACCTGTTCTCGGCATTTCAGGGGGCCTTGATGAGCTCCCGTCTGTTTCAGACATCGGACCGTATACAAGACGTTGTGGCTTCGATGAAAGCGTCGCCTGGCCCGATTTAAGGCGTGTCGACACGCTACTGTCGGCTGAGCGCAGCCTGCAGCAAGTCGTTCATGCGCTCACTGTCATTGAACAGGCGCGCGGTGGCCAAGCTACCTTGCAGCGCTGCAAACATAGAGCGCGCTGCAATGCGCACATCACCGGGCATATCCAGGCTACCCTCTCGGACGCCTTGCTCCAGTACTTGGGCCAGCCAATCTTCATTGGCGCCATAAAACCCTTGCAGCATTTTTCGTATGTCTGCGGGCAACGATGCCAGATCAGCCGCTAGTGCGGCAGCCAAGCAGATACGTTCGGTGTTACAGAAAGCCTGTCTGTGCATATCTACATAGGCACGCAACTTGACGTCGGCGCTTAGCCCGGTATCAATAGCTTGTATGGCGGCCAGCCAGCGTGCATGATATTGCTGCACGATTGCCAGCAGTAAATCTTCTTTCTGTGGGAAGTAATAGTGAATGCTGGAGGTCTTGATGCCGATCAGCGTAGCCAGGTCGCGGTAGCTGAAGCCGTTGTAGCCACGCTCCTGGACCAGACGCTGGGCGTGTTGCATGATCTGTGTACGAGTGGTTTCGGTGTTCATAATAAAACGCTACCTGGTAGTCGACGAGGTTCAAGAGTTCGTATTGAAAAAAACCAAGCGGACCGCCGGGCCGAAGCCGGACGGAGCCGCAAAGTGAAACATACGTTGTCCTTAGCCGCACGATGTGGCAGTCATGCTTCTGGCTCTGACAATTGTCCGGCAGCCTTGGCCGCATACAGCTCAGCCACGACTTCGGCGCGAGTTACTGTGCTGGGGTGGCTGCTAGCAATCGGATAGTCAAGCTCGCCGACACTCAGTTGCCCAGCAGCCTTGGCTGCGGCCAGCTCGGCCACAACCTGTTCACGGCTGAGCGAACGGGTCTGGCTGATGGCTATCGGATAGTCGAGCTCGCCAACACTTAATTGTCCGGCAGCTTTAGCAGCTTGCAGTTCAGCCACGACTTGAGCGCGGGTCAGGGAATTCGTCTGTGCGTCTTGAGCGTAGGCAGTAGTGCCGATCAAGGAAGCGGAAATCAATAATAGAGAGGCAAGAGTTTTCATGATGGGGCCTAATAAAAGTTAAAAGTGAGTAAAGATTTTTAGGTATCTACCAATAGATAGATTTATATAGAAAATAAAAAGCGGATTAAGTACTACGTGTTGAGGTGGGCAGTGATAGCTTCGTCACGAACCTGTTCGCGGCTTAAGCCTCTGGTTCCACCAATTGACCGGCTGCCTTGGCCGCATACAACTCAGCCACGACTTCGGCGCGAGTTACTGTGCTGGGGTGGCTGCTAGCAATCGGATAGTCAAGCTCGCCGACACTCAATTGCCCAGCAGCCTTTGCTGCAGCCAGCTCAGCCACAACCTGTGCCCGGCTCAGCGAACTGGTCTGGTTGATGGCTATCGGATAGTCGAGTTCGCCAACGCTCAATTGTCCGGCGGCTCTCGCAGCTTGTAGTTCGGCCACGACTTGAGCACGGGTTGTCGAGTTTGTCTGGGTGTCTTGAGCGTAGGCAGTAGTGCCGATCAGGGAAGCGGAGATCAATAATAGGGAAGCAAGAGTTTTCATGATGGGGCCTAATAAGTTAAAAGTGAGTAAAGATTTTCAGGTATCTACTAATAGATAGATAATCAAATTCATAAAAACGCGCTTTTCAGCGCGGAGGTGAAGAACGTATTGTTTGTTCGCCATCCATGAAACGTATTCTACCTACCTATAGATAGAATTGTCAAAATTATATTTGTATTTATTTGTATCCTTGGGTGTATGCTTGGCCTGCTGCCGGGCGGCTCATGCATTATGACTGGGCGGATTCTGCGCATGTATATCTATCCACTTGCTGTGGCGGAGGCAACAAAATGGCATCTCCGCCACAGCAACAATCAAAATGTTGCGCAGTGCCCCCCCGTAGGCGCTTGGCCAGAACCCGCTGCGATTAGTGGCGGCTCCATATGCACATTGATGGGATCGGAAACCACCCAATCCCATGCAAAAAAGCCGATCAGCGCCAGCCAGAAAGCGGCGAACAATATCGATTTCTTCATATTGCCTCCGACCTCAGAACTGAAAATGGCGGCGAACGCGCACACCAATCAGCGACCCCAGGAAGGCCATCGGGACCCAAATCCAACCGTGTAGGCTGCCGGTCGAAATACCACTGACCATAGCCCCAATATTGCAGCCGAAAGCCAGTCGCGAACTGTAGCCCAGCAAGAAGCCGGCTACGATCCCGACAACCCACTGAGTGCCGGTAAGCGGCTTGGATGGCTTGGATGAGGACTTGCGCGCGGCAATATACAGCGCCCCGGCCAATATGCCGATATTGGTGATGGACGTTACGTCCATGAACACCGATTGCGACAGATTGGCCATATTGACGGGCTGGCTCCAAAAAGGGTTGGTGGCAGGATCAAAGACACCCGCCACAGTGGCGATTTTGCCGAACCACAGTCCAAAGCCATACACCACGCCCCACGGCTGACCAGCCACCACCAAATTCAGCACAGCAAGCACTGCCAGTAAAACCGCGCCTATGAGTAGCTTGCGGTCGAACCAGCGTGCCGATTTTCCGGACCAGAGCACCGCGGCAACGCCCAGGACGGCCAGCCCACCCAGTGTCAGCAAGAGGGCCTGCAACGGGCCATACTCTGCAACCAGCCCCACCGGCTTGACCGCTCCCAACTGCAGCCATTGATCAAGCTGTGCTGAGCCCAGGAAACTACCAAGGGCGAAAACAGGCAGAATGGCCATGTTCAAGGGCGTACCCATGCCGGCCTTATACAAGGTACCCGAACCGCAGCCGTCGGCAACCTGCATGGCCGCCCCGAACACAAAGGCCCCTACAAGCAGACTGATGCTTGGCGGCCCGAGGGCAGCAGCCAGGTCAGTGGGAAATGCAGCCAACAAAGGTATGGACACTGCTGCCGCCAAGGCCAGCAAGAACAACTGCGCCAGTACACCGCTGGGATCCCGCTGCTCAATCAGCCGGCGCCAACCGGTCGTAAACCCGAATCGGGCGCCGGCCAGCACGCTGCCCATGCCTATACCAATCAGAAATAAAACAGCCTGGCGTACGGAGACGAACCAGACCAGGAAAACAAAAAATGCGGCCATCACGGCCGCAAGCGGGAGGCGTTTCATAGGAACGGATCCGAAAATTGATTAACCTACGAGGCCTTTGAGACGGTTAAGAAGCTGCTGTCCGCGCCCAGGCACGTTGTCCATGGGCAGACCTGCCGGAGATTGAGTCCATTCTGCCAGAGAAGCAGGATACAGCTTGACGTTTTCCTGGCCAACAATTTCAGACAAAGCAAACCAGTCCGTGGCCGCCCAGTGCCCAGTGTTGCAGAATGAAATCGTCTCGTCTACCGGTTTGTTGAGTTCGCGTGCGGCAATCTGCTTGGCCTCTTCAGTTGAGACAAATATGGACGTACCTGGCTTGAACCACTTGTCGTTTTCCAGATTGACGGCATTTTGTATCGTACCGGGGACGCTGGCGGTTGGCGCCTTAGTTTCGCCACGGAAGAAATTGGCCGGACGCGCATCGACCAAAAGAGTCTTCGGATTATCAACCTGTGCCTTGACCTGTTCGGTGGTTGCGATAATGGATTCGTTCAATACGGGCTTGTATTGGCTGGTCGCCACAGTGGCTACACTGCTGTTCTGCGGCAGATCTGCATCAGCCCAGGCTTTTACACCACCATTCAAGATCGACAGATTGGTCAGACCCAGGTACTTCAAGGTCCAGTAAACGCGCGCCGAAGCACCAAAATCAGTGGAGTTGGCACCCGACGACACAACGACCGCATGCGACCCCTCGTCCAGGCCCAGGCTTTGCACCAATGCGGTCAGCTTGTCCAGCGGCGGCAACTGGCCCGGATTATTGGCCGGGCCACGCCAGGAACCGTAAGGCGCATTCAAGGCACCGGGAATGTGACTGCTACCGTATGCGTCAGCGGGCCGGATGTCGATAATACGCACGGTTGCGTCGCTGCGAACGCTGTTGAGTTCCGCAGGCGTCAGCAATGGAGCCGCTTGACTGGCAGCGCTGATGGCCACCGCCGCAATGGCAGACGCTATGGATAAGAGGGTTTTCATGTCGGAGTCCAAAATAGAAAAACGAATGTGTTTATTTTCTCAAATTTTCATATGACCAAACAGACTGTTTAGTTGTTTTTTTATAACTGTTTGGAATTAAAGATTGGCACAAGTCAGTACATCAACCCGCCTCGCAACTTATAATGCTTTGATCCCTGCCAAAACAAAGCCGAGGCCACGCATGCAAGCACTAAAACTTATGATGGCCGTCTCGTTAGCCACCCTAGCGATACTCCCCACACTCTCGTCGGCCCAGGCAACAACAGACAAGCGAATTAAAATCGGTGTTCTGACTGATATGTCAGGGGTGACAGCAGATGCAACAGGCGCCGGCTCGCTAGAGGCTGCAAAGATTGCCATCGAAGAAGCCGGTGGCAAAGCGCTTGGCCAGCCGATCGAGATTATTTTTGCCGACCATCAGCACCGCCCGGATATTGGTGCTTCAACGGCGCGCACCTGGTTCGACGTAGATAGCGTCGATGTCATCGTAGACATCCCCAATTCCTCAGTTGCGCTCGCCGTGCAGAACATAGCCCGCGAAAAGAAAAAGATTGTCATGTTCTCCAGCCCCGGCACGACGGCTCTGACCCAAGCGCAGTGCTCTCCTTACGGCGTACAGTGGACATACACCACTTATGCGCTGGCGCGCGGTACTGCAAGCGCGGTTGTTGATCAGGGCAAGAAAAATTGGTTCATTCTGGCCAGTGACTATGCTTTTGGCCAACAGTTGGCCAAAGACACGGCCAAGGTCGTCACAGCCAAGGGCGGCAAGGTATTAGACACGGTTTACCATCCATTGAGCACGGCGGATTTTTCTTCCTTCATACTGTCTGCACAAGCATCACGCGCCGACATTCTGGCATTAGCCAACGCGGGAGGAGACACGATCAATGCCATCAAACAGGCCGCCGAGTTTGGCGTTGGCCAAGGCTCGCAAAATATTGCGGCCATGCTGTTCATGCTGACTGATGTGCACAGCCTGGGGCTCGACGTAGCGCAAGGTACCTATCTCACTACACCTGCTTACTGGGATTTCAATGCTGGAACACGTGCCTTTACAAAGAAATTCCAAGAACGACTGCATAAGGCGCCCACTTTCCTGCAGGCGGGCGTATACGGTTCGGTTCGGCATTATTTGAAAGCAGTTGAAGCGGCAGGCACAGACGACGCGGATGCCGTCATGGCGAAAATGCGAGAGCTACCCATCGATGATGCGTTCAGCCAGAATGCCCACATCCGGGACGATGGCCTGGTCGTTCGCGATATGCTGCTCGCCCAGGTCAAGAAGCCCTCCGAATCAAAAGGCCCTTGGGACTACTACAACATCCTGGCAACCATACCTGGCGCTGACCTGGTGTGGCCTCTATCCGAAAGCCAATGCCCTTTGGTCAAAGACAAAAACTCATAGCCATTAGATAGGCCCGGCTCCACCATGAACAAACCACCAGCCTGTACCGTACGGTTTGGCAGTTTCTATGCGGGGGGCCGTTCCCTTCACATCACCAACGAGCCTATCCGTTCGATTGCCTTTACAGAGTCGGCGTCCTATCAATATGATCCCAATGGCCTATTCCACATCGAACAGGCTTACGTTCAGTTTTTTATTCCTGCCCAACAGCGCCATCCATTGCCTCTGGTCTTGCTGCATGGTGGAGGAATGTCAGGCACCATGTGGGAACAAACACCAGACGGCCGCAATGGTTGGGCACAGACTTTTGTCGAACAAGGTCATGCCGTCTATATCGTAGACAATATCGAACGTGGGCGAGCGGGCTGGGCGCCATTTCCCGGAGTATGGCCCGATACACCCATTATTCGTAGCGCTGAAGAAGCCTGGACATTATTTCGCCTCGGAGAGGCTGTCGGTTTCGCCGAGCGCATTCCATTTGCCGGTCAACGCTTTCCCGTCCAGCACATGGAGTCCTTTGGAGCATTTTCCGTACCACGCTGGCTATCCAACAACGATACGGCAGTTGATACCTTCTGTGCTGCCCTTGACCGCATCGGCCCATGCATCGTGCTGGCACATAGCCATGGTGGGGAAGTGGCCTTTCGGGCCGCAGCACAGCGTCCCGATATTGTCCGCGGCATGATAGCCGTCGAACCCTCCGGTTTTTGCCACGAAAAAAACGTATCGGAGTTGGGCCTGGCGGCTTGCCTGTTCGTCTATGGCGACTATCTGGATCAGACACCGCTTTGGCGCGACCTGACCTCACAAGCCGCGGCATTCAAAAACACACTACGCAATGCAGGTATCAACACGCACTGGTGTGAGTTGCCCGAAAAAGGAATTACGGGAAACTCGCACATGCTGATGATGGACAACAATAATGACGTCATTGCACGCGACATTGCGCGTTGGATACAAGACTCAATCTAGCCATCAGAGCCAGGACTGGCGGGACGCCCCCAATCAGCCCAAACCTTGGCTATGGCCGCATAATCATCACGCCCAGAGCACTCTGTGCCTTGACTAGGGAAGTCTTATCAAGATCCGCCACCTGCAAAGAAAAATGCTTGGGGATTCGCTCGGCTACCAAGTAAGCCATATTACCCAGCCCGTACAGGGCTGCTTGCTTCATACTCATGACCAGTTCCTAATACCTGCTTATTCAGGATCTCGACTTCCGCAAAGCGCAGCATAGGCTTTCTGTACCGCCGCGACCGTCACCTTTCACCTGCCAGCCGGACCTTCATCGAGAAGGTCAAGGAAGTCGTGTCACAAGGATCTGCTACCGTACACCCATGAAAACAGTTATCCAACGCGTCAGCCAGGCCAGCGTCTCTATTGATAGCCATATCACAGGTCGTATCGAGCAAGGGCTACTGGTGCTGGTTTGCGCCGAAACGGCCGATACGCAGGCGACCGCCGACCGCATATTGAACAAGTTGCTTAAATTGCGTATTTTCAGCGATGACGCTGGCAAGATGAATCGCAGCATCCAGGATGTTAAAGGCGGTTTGCTGATTGTCAGCCAGTTCACGCTGGCGGCCGACGTGTGGAGCGGCAACCGGCCAGGCTTCAGCGGCGCGGCCGATCCGAAAACGGGTGAAGATCTATACGATTATTTTGTGGAAGCAGCCCGAAAACTGCATCCTATTGTAGAAACCGGCACCTTTGGCGCAAACATGCAGGTCAGTCTGGTCAATGATGGCCCAGTCACTATTTCGATACAGCTCTAACCGAGTTGCCTAATGCCTGGATGCCACAGAAGGCTTGCATTTCATCCCGGGTAAATGCAATTTCTACCGCCTCGTCTGGCGCCATACTCTCGAGCGCGTCTATCATGGCTCGAAATAGCGCAACAGCGGCAGGCGAAAGGCTACGCCCCTTTTTCTTCACTACATATAGCTTGCGGCGTATGCCTGGGCGCGACAATAAACGGAAGCGCAGTCCTTCCACTACGAGCGATTTGGCCGCCAATGCGGGCAAGGCGCTAAAGCCGAAGCCCCGCCTGAGCAAGGCTTGAAGCGATGCAACGCCACTCACTTCATAAGCCGTATTTTTATTGAAAAATCCTGCAATCTTCGGCTCTTGGTCGAGCAATATACGTATGCCATTGGCTTTGCTTAGGCGAACCATGGTGTGGCGGGCTAACTTGCTCCATACCAATGAGCCCGGCTCTGTATTTAAAGAATGGTCGGCACAATACACTGCGCCGTAGGCATCGGTTAACAGAAGGGCTGTATCGAGCTCAGGAATAGGTTCGAACAATGTGGTAACGCCAAAGTCCGCTTCGCCCGCCATGACTTGCTGCGCCACGCTTTGGGTCGTGCCTTCGGTAAAGCGCGTGTTGATGCCAGGGTAACGGTGCGCCAAATCCATCAAGGCAGGGGTCAACACGTACGTAATGAAAGAGCCCGCAGCACAAACTACAACAGACCCTCGCTCTCGCTCGGCCACCATACGCAAGTCGTCCAGCACGTCATCCAGGTCGCGTAGCAGCCGCTGTGCCGCAGGCAGAAAAATACTCCCTTGTCGTGTCAGCACCACCGAACGTGTCGACCGATCGAACATTTGCAAGCCGACCTCGTCTTCCAGGACTTTGATTGATGAAGTCAAGGTTGACTGTGTGACGTGCAGACTATCGGCCGCTTTGGTAAAGCTCCCCTCAGCCGCTACGGCGATAAAGGCCCGAATATGCTTTAAGGTGATATTTGCCATTGATTAAATCAATTAATGTATAGAAATTATTCGTTTGTTCAGGCATTAGCATGAGTTTAAACTTTTTCCATCTTTTTGATCTACATCAAGGAAAATCATGAGCACTGCAAACGATGACCAATTGAAAGAAGCACCTGTTGCCGTCGAAGGTGCCGCAGCCTGGTACGGACGCGATCTGAGCAACAGCACCGCATGGATACATGAACTTCAACCGGAAGACATCCAGGAAATAGACCATGCGATTGCGTCCTTTCATGCCCAAGACCTTTCTATGGCCGACATCAGTCCTGCAACGTTCTCCTTGCCTATGCTGTCCAAAAAGCTGGGGCAAATACTCAACGAAATCCTCGACGGCCGGGGTTTTGTATTGCTGCGAGGCTTACCTGTAGAACGCTACGGCAAAGGTGATTCGGCAATCGCATACCTGGGCATAGGCGCTCACCTTGGAAGCTTCCGCTCACAGAATGCCAAAGGACATCTGCTTGGCCATGTCCGTGATATGGGAGCAGACATCAACCAAGCCAAAACCCGCTATTACCAAACCAATCGTGGTCTGGAATACCACACCGACTCCTGCGATATTGTTGGCTTGCTGTGCCTGCAGACATCCCAAAGCGGTGGAGAAAGCCGTATCGTCAGCTCCGTCACCATCTATAACGAAATGATGGCACGGCGCCCAGATCTGGCTGTCCAGTTATTTCATGCATTCCCGACAGACCGTCGTGGGGAGATTCCCGAAGGCATGCTGCCATGGTTCGAAGTACCAGTCTTCAACTGGCATGCAGGGCATCTCACGACCATTTATTCTGGCCAGTACATCCGCAGCGCCCAAAAGAACTTTCCGCAAGCACGGCGGCTGACGCAAACCGAGATTGAAGCACTTGAAATGCTGGACGACCTCACCAATGATCCAGATCTCAATCTGCAGATGGAATTCAGGGTGGGTGACATGCAGTTCTTGCACAATCACCAGATACTCCACTCCCGTACGGATTTTGAAGACTGGCCCGAACCTGAGCGCCGCCGACATCTCCTAAGGCTTTGGCTGTCGCCCAAGACCGCCCGCTCTTTGCCCGAGAGCTTCGCAGCACGATATGGCTCGCTGGAACCTGGCAATCGCGGTGGAATTGTTGTCAAGGATACTCGTCTCAACTTTACGCTTGAAGACTTCTAAGCCGGCTACTCCACTCCATACGCTCAAGGTGAATGGGTAGTGGCCGCAAGTAAACGCGTCCCTACCATTTTCTATTTCGGTCATTAAAAAAATTTAAATTGAGGCAGACAACATGACAGGCAAATCAATCATAAGCAAGAAACTTTCAGTCGTTGCAGCAACCATCGCTTCGGTATTTTTCTGTGGCGCCAGCCATTCAGCATCGTCAGGAGACGAATGGCCCACACAGCCAATAGAAATAGTGATTCCGTATAACGCTGGTGGTGCTGTCGATACCTTGACCCGAATAGTTGCAAAAGAGATGAGTAGCGACCTTGGCCAGCCTATCATCGTACAACCACGCCCAGGTGGCGAAGGCAATATTGCAGCCATGGCGGTAGCCAGAGCCAAGCCTGACGGATATACCTTGCTGTCTAGTTCGGCAGTACTGACCAGCATTCCGGTCTTGTTCGACAACATCAGCTGGAGTGTCGATGATTTCGCACCAATAGGTCGTATTGCGACCTCTTCAGGCTTTATTCTGGCGTCGGCAACACTGCCGGTAAAGACGATTCCCGAACTTGTCTCCTATGCCAAGAAAAACCCAGGGCTACCTGCCGCGGTGATCATCGGTGGCGCTTTTACAACTTACATCACACACACTTTGGCCAAAGAAGCCAAGCTGGATTTGCTGTTTGTGCCGTATCCGGGTGCGGCACAGCACATGACGGATCTTTATGAGGGGCGAGTTGCGCTGGCCACCGTGTCCGGCAATTTAGCCTGTGGCTCTATTAGCAACGACAAGGTTAATGTCCTGGCCATTACAGGAGAAGAGCGATCCAGCATGGCACCCGATATTCCGACCATGGCAGAAGCAGGTTACCCAGCAATCGACACCCAAGGCTGGTATGGTTTGCATGCTCCCGCAGGTACCCCCGCCGACCGAATTGCGCGATTGGACCAAGCACTCAAGAAGGCACTTGCCACGGAAAGTGTTCGGGAAGCCCTGACCAAGGCTTGCGTAAACGTGTCGTATCAAAATTCGGAAGCGTTCGCCAAGTTTGTAAAGCAGGACGCGAAACTCTGGACCAAGGCGGTTGCGCTCATGAAGCGTCAGGACAAAGGAACTGCGGGCTCGAAGGAAAAGTAGCTCACCGCAGCATAGCCAGCAGTGATGGCGCCGGTTTCAGCAGCAATCCGCTGATGAAGAGCACCTTGACCAGCGTGGCCGCCAGCACATACGAAAGTACCACCATACCCAGTATCAGCATGGCAATGCCAACTGCTACAAACCAGCCCCAATGCGTCTTCAGGGCGTTGAGTGGCTTGGTGAGTTGCTCGCTGGGCCGAGGGAAATTGCAGATGGGGTCTGTCATAGGATTCGATCCTGAGAAAATGCACCGAGCCAGACGTGTAAGGCTCTGACGCCTGCCACCGGAGGATGGCCAGCCATTTGTACGGCTGGCCATTGCATGTCCTCACCCCCACGGTTTATTGTCACTGATGTTTTCATCACGTTAAGGGAGCGGCCATGCAGCTTGTTGCGATCGTATTGTTGATGGTGGTGATGCCCATCATCTCTATTGTTCATGATGTCGCAAATAACCAGGCGGCTTTAGTCTACGCGCTCGGAAAATGGTTTGTATTCTGGGGCGTGGGATGGCGTCTTGTCAGCGCAGCGGCGCACCAAATGATGCGCCCGGCTTATACCGCCAAGGATATTTTTGAAATCGACGACCCGGCTGCCGGCAAGCTTGTCCTGGAAATCGGCTTTGGCAATCTGGCGATAGGCATCCCTGCTATCGCCAGTCTGTACTTCCCGGCCTGGGTGCCCGCCCTTGCCTTGGCGGGATGCATTTTCTTTGCATTGGCCGGTTTCCAGCATATTCGGAACAAAGCCACAACTCGCGCGGAGGTTGCCGCCATGGTGTCAGACCTTGGCCTGGCTGCGGTCCTGGCTGTCTACCTGCTCTGGCTCGGCCTGTCGGGTTAGAGCCCGAACGCTTACTTCGCCTGGCTACCCGGCGGAAACTCAGCAAACACCTTGGCGATACCCGTTTAGATGCCTTCGTTGAGCCTTTCGGGTGAGCTGGGTATGGTTCCGCTGACATTGCTCCGCCAGACGGCTCGCTTGCTCTTCAGATCAAGCATATCGATCGCCAGCGTGCCAACATCGAAAGTGCTGGTAGCGGTTGAGGACAACCTGGATCAGGCCAATATACAAAGATCGTTTCATAAGGGTTTAGCCTAAATTTCCCAATTTTCAGGAATTGAATTCCTCGTTTATGGGAAACCAGAATAAAGTAGCACCTTGTTTCTGATTTGAGATACTCCATGTCCGACGAGTTCGTGGCCAAAGGCGGCGCTGATCGGGTTCTATTTGTACTGGCAACACTGGCCAAGCTCGAACGGTCTGTGACACCTGCAGAACTGATCGCCGAGACCGGCCTGAGCAAAAGCACCCTGTACAGGCAACTGGCCTTGCTCAAGCGCTGGGGGTTTGTCATGGAGAGCAACGGCGCCTATTTACCCGGGCCGATGTGTCTACCCCTGGCATGGGGGTTCGACCAATTGTCTTACTTGGTTCAAGAGGCCCATGGCGAGCTCGAAACGCTGGCCCGAAACACGGGAGAGTCAGTTGGCCTGCTGGCAACCGCGAATAACCAGGTGGTTTGCCTCGACATGGTCGAAAGCCCAAGTTCGCTGCGTTGTTCCTTCGTCAAAGGTCGAGGGCTTCCTCTCTGGAAAGGGGCTTCCGCCAAAACGCTGCTCGCCTTCATGGACAATGATCGCCGTGCCGCCGCTTTACGCCATCTGGAGCACAGTGGCCTGGTCCAACAGCAAGATATCGTTGCCCTGAAAAAAACGCTCGAGGACATACGCGCTCAAGGCTACTGTATTTCAGACAGCGAAGTGGACGAGGGCGTCTGGGGTATCGGTGCACCCATATTCCAGCAATACGGACATGCGATAGCGGCCATTACCCTCATGGCCCCCAATACCCGAATCCATAACCGCGAACGGCAGTTTATCGACATGACGTCTGCCATTGCCGCACGCATTTCATCACGGCTGCAAAGCCATTGAGAGCCTTCCCACACAAGGAGATTGTCATGACATCACGCAAAACCATCCTGGCAGCGCTGTTTGCAGTATCGATGAGCGGCTTTGCCTCCGCCGGCCTCGCTGCCGACACCGTACGCATTGTCACGGATCCCACCTTCCCGCCCATGGAGTTCAGCAAGGACGGCAAGCGCACTGGCTTCGACATTGAGTTGACCGAAGCCCTAATCAAGGAAATGGGCAAGGAGGCGTCCTGGACCGATATTGATTTCAAGGGACTGATCCCTGCCGTTCTGTCGGGTCGCGCCGATATGGCAGTATCTGCCATCTATATTACAGACGCGCGCAAGCAGGTAGTGGATTTCACCGACTCGTACTATGCCGGCGGCCTCGTCGTATTGACTCGCCGTGACGGCCCCATCAAGTCGCTCAAAGACCTCGATGGAAAGCGCGTTTCCGTACAGGTGGGTACCAAGTCGGTAGGCTACCTCCAAGAGCACTACCCCAAAGTGCAGCGCGTCGAGGTAGAGAAGAACGAAGAAATGTTCAATCTTGTAGGCGTGGGTCGTGCGGATGCTGCAGTAACCGGCAAACCCGCCGCCAAGCTGTACGCACAATCCCATCCCGACCTGGTTGTTCTGGACGCACAAATCACCACTGAAGAATACGGAATCGCTGTAGACAAGCGTCAACCCGAGCTGGTGACGGACCTGAATGATGCGCTCAAGCGCCTCAAGGAGAAAGGCACCTACCAGCAGATCGTCGACAAATGGTTTGAAGGCGGGAAATAATGAATTTGGACTTCACGCCCGCGTTCACTGATTGGCGTGCGCTGCTAAGCGGCGCCACAGTGACGGTGGAAGTAACGATCTGTGCACTACTGCTTTCCTGCCTGCTCGGACTTTTGATAGGCATAGGTCGGCTCAATCCCCAGCGGCGCATGGTCTATGGCATTTCCAGCGTCTATCTTTCGTGCTTCCGCGGTACGCCGCTGCTGGTCCAGCTCTTCATCTGGTTCTTCGGCCTGCCGCGCTTCGGCCTGCTGCTGCCTGCCTTTGCTTGCGGCGTATTGGGCCTGGGGATGTATTCCGCCTCGTATGTGTCGGAGATCGTGCGTGGTGCGATTCAGTCGGTCGACAAAGGACAAATGGAAGCGGCCCGATCACTGGGCATGTCGGGCCGGCAAGCGATGTTCAAGATCATTCTGCCGCAAGCTTTCGTACGCATGATCCCGCCGCTGGGCAACGAGTTTATCTCGCTGATCAAGAACTCGGCGCTGGTCTCCCTGCTGACCATCCACGATCTGATGCATGAAGGCCAAAAAATCATCAGTGTGTCGTACCGCTCCCTGGAAATCTATCTGGTGATTGCCGTGATCTACTGGCTGATGACCACTTTTGTAACAATGGCATTGCGTAGCGTAGAGCTGCGCCTTAAAGCAGGAGGCATGGTGCAATGAGCGGTCAATCAAGCGAGCAGTCTTCAGAACCGACACAAGCCATGATTCAGATACAGGGCTTGCACAAGGCTTATGGCGACCACGAGGTGCTTAAGGGCGTGAATCTGGAAGTTGACAAATCGCAGGTGGTGGTGGTGATCGGCCCCAGCGGCTCCGGCAAGAGCACCTTGCTGCGTTGCTGTAACGGACTGGAGGTCGCGCAGCGCGGCATGATCGACATCTGCGGCCAGCGTTTGCTGACAAACGGTAAGATGCTGAACGACAGCCAATTGAATGCCTTGCGGACGCAAGTAGGTATGGTGTTCCAGTCGTTCAATCTCTTCCCTCACCTGACCGTGCTGGACAACATTACGGTCGGGCCGCGTACTCTCAAAAAGACCAGTGCCGCAGCCGCCAAGGAACAAGGCATGGCACTGCTCGACAAAGTCGGCCTGTCCGAGAAGGCCGCGGCCATGCCCGCCAGCCTGTCCGGAGGACAAAAGCAGCGTGTGGCGATTGCCCGCGCGCTGGCCATGGAGCCCAAGGTCATGCTGTTCGACGAGCCGACGTCGGCGCTTGATCCCGAGCTTGTCGGTGAAGTGCTGAGCGTCATGAAACTGCTGGCCAAAGAAGGAATGACCATGATGGTGGTCACGCATGAAATGGGATTTGCCCGCGATATGGCCGACACCGTTGTCGTCATGGACGGCGGACGGATCATAGAGGCCGACAAGCCGGAAGTCATTTTCACGAACCCCAGCCAGGAACGTACCCGCAGTTTTCTGCAGGCTGTACTCAAGAAAGACGCATAGGACGGGGCATGGATACGACTCAGAATATTTGGCAGGGCAGGAACGATGCTGCCGAACAGGGCGATACCCGTCGTCTGTTCCAGATCGTGCGACAGGCAAACAACGGGTTTGCTGCGGGCGAGCCCGTACTGCTCGGGTTTGCCTGCGATGCCGGCGTGCGCCGCAACAAAGGCCGCCCCGGAGCACGCAAAGGTCCGCACGCAATCCGCTCGATGATGGCGGGCTTGCCTGCACATGACTTCGATGTGTTGTGGGATGCGGGTGATATCGTCTGCGAAGACGATGCGCTGGAGCAAGCACAGGCGGCGCTGGGACGGCAGGTGGCCAGTGCACTGGCTGCCGGCACTCGTCCGCTGATATTGGGCGGCGGGCATGAAACGGCCTGGGGCACGTATCAGGGATTGGCGCAGCACCTTGCCGTGCGAGCTACGGATAACGCGTCGAGCAAGCCGTTGCTTATCGTGAACCTGGATGCACATTTTGACCTGCGCAGCAGCCGGCCAGGCAGCTCGGGCACGCCTTTTGACCAGATTCTCGAGGCTTGCAGGCAAAACGCCACACCAGTCACTTATGCCTGCTTTGGGGTATCAAAGCTGAGCAACACCGCCGGGCTCTATGCCCACGCGCAAGAACTCGGTACTGTGTTTTATGAAGACACAGACATGCAACCGCAGCATCTGGAAAACCGCCTGGCAGACCTGGACAAGCTGCTTGCTCTAGCCGGCGACGTCTACCTCACCATCGACCTGGACGTTCTGCCGGCCTCGGTCGCGCCAGGTGTTTCAGCACCCGCCCCGCTGGGCGTACCCTACAGCGTGATAGAGTCCTTGGCCTTACGGGTCAAGCAAAGCGGCAAGCTGCGTGTCAGCGATATTGTTGAAATCAATCCCGACTTTGACATTGACAACCATACCGCACGCATTGCCGCCCGGCTTGCGTGGCAGCTGCTGGCGCCCTGAGGCATGCTCCTCGGACAGTCCGTGAGCGCCGCCATAGCTGCTTGAGCATGATGGCGCTTACGAGGCGCCTGCAACCCTGCAATCCTTGATTAGGACGTTGCTGACGGTGGACGTCTGGCTGGCTGCCCCCCGCTGCGGGTCCTGGGTCAGCATTTTTCCGTTCACCGCAGCCACATTCTCACGCGTGAATTTATCGGTGGTCCATGTGTATCCGTTACCGCGGAATGTGTTGCCGACCATATCGGCGTTGCTGGTAGTGGCACGGGTGAGATCTATGGCTTGGTTGTTATAGATCACCTTTGCGGCCATCGGCTCATCTCCCTGGAAGGTATACAGGACGCTTAAGGGCTGGGTGCTTCCTTGGCCGCAGTTGTATTCGACCGTTTGTTGCGACAGCGTCTTGACGTTTTCGTCTGTCGTCGAACATGCCGCCAGCCCTGCGCATAAAAACAAGCCGGCCAGTGTTGTGAGTTTACGGTTCATGGATGGTCCTTTGAAATTCCAGGCATCAAGCCTGCTCTTAAATTTTTATACCATCGCCGCCATGCAAGGCCTGTAAGCGCCCGTGTCCAATTGAAATTCAATGGACAGCAGCAAGCGTTCAAGCCATTCGCCTTGCTGTCTGCTTCATCAGCAGCAATGAACCTAATTATTATTTTTACTAATACACCGCAATAATTAATTGAATCTAATCAAACAGAAGCTAATATTTCTAATATAAGGATGAGACATGAAGATTGCACATTCGTTGGACATCAAGTCTCTAAGGGTATTTGAAGCCGTTGCCAGCATGGACAACCTGGTACGCAGCCAACTGTACAAGGAGTCCATTCTGATTGTTGTGCCTAAAGACAAGGCACAACGGGCAAGGCACAACGATTTTCAGGGCTGGACTTGGCCGAATGCGCGCAGGAAATGCCATTTATCCGCTTTTCGGCACGATCGCACTTGCAGAAAAAAAGCGGGGGCCGAGCGGTAAGACATCACACTAGCCACTATCCCTAGTTGTATTGTTATCAGTACATGTATATGATTACACCTAAACTTACTCATACATAAAATCAACCGGAGATTAAGGCATGCACAAACGTTACTTGGGCGCCGGCGTACTGGGCGCCGTCCTGGCCTTTTCCACAACCATTCCCACACTGGCACTCGCCGCCGATCAGCCGCCACTCAAACTTGTCGTAGGCGCTTCACCCGGCGGCACGACCGATCGCGTTGCTCGCGGTATCGCTCAGGAAATGACCGATATTCTGGGTCAGACCGTCATTGTCGAGAACAGGCCTGGCGCGGGTGGCAACATTGCAGCCGACGCTGTGGCCCGTGCACCCAAAGACGGCAATACCCTGCTGGTCAGCTTTACCAGCTTTACGGTCAACGCAACCCTATACAAAAAACTGCCTTTCGACCCTGAGAAAGACTTTACGCCCATCAGCATGTTGGCCGAGGTGCCCAGCGTGCTGGTAGCGCGCAAGGATTTCCCAGCCAGTGACGTGGCAACCTTGATTAAGCTGGCCAAGAAAGATCCGGGTAAGTATTCCTTCGCCATTGGCGGTGTTGGTTCCTCACTGCATATGGCCACGGCAAGCTTTGAAATGGATGCGGGCATAGAAGGCCTGACCGTCCCCTATAAGGGCACAGCGCCGGCACTACAGGACTTGGTTGGCGGGCAAGTCGACTTGATGTTTGCCAGCGCAGTCAATGTGATGCCTTTATATGGCAGCGACCGCATCAAGTTTCTTGGTGTGACCAGCCCCGAGCCCATGAAGCAATTTTCTTCGGCCCCTCCTATTGGGGACACCGTCGAGGGCTTTACTTCCAAGGCCTGGTTTGGCATGTTCGGGCCGGCCGGCATATCGGCAGAACGCCTGGAGCAGCTGAACCACGCCGTTCGTGAAGGCGCAAAGCGTGAAAGCTTCATCAAGCTTATCGAACCGGAAGGTGGCACGGTCGTAACAAATACGCCCGAAGAGTTTGCTCAGTTCGTATCGAAAGACATCAAACGCTATGCCAAAGTCGTAAAATTCACCGGAGTGACCGCCGACTGACCGAGACTATGATCGACAACCCCACCCCCCGCTACTACAAAATCTACCGCCTGCTCAAGCACGCAATAGAGAACGGCCAATATGTCGACAATGAGGCCATGCCGGGGGAAAATGTTCTGGCGGAACAATACAAAGTATCCCGCCTTACCATCCGCCGATCTCTGGAGCTGTTGCAGCGCGAAGGCCTGGTGGAAAGGCGCCAGGGGTCTGGCACCTTTCCGATAGCCGGCAACGTTGCAAGTCAGCCTTTGCGCGCTGACATCAACAAGCTCGTTGCCCACCTGAACAAAATGGGCACAGGCACCCAGGTTCAGGTGCTGAGTTTTGGGTACGAGACAGCCAACGAAATGGCCAGACACCAACTGGAGTTGCCTGCCAACGCCAAAGTGCAAAAGGCCATCCGTGTGCGCTATCACAACCAGGTACCCTTCTCATACCTGGTGACGTATGTCCCGGAGTCCATCGGACGACGCTATTCAGAAAAAGATATGACCCAGGCGCCTTTGCAGGCATTGTTAAAAGGTTTGGGAATACGCCTGGGGTCCGCCGAGCAGTCATTTACGGCAACAGCCGCGGACGCGCATCACGCCGAAGCACTCCAGGTGGGCATTTCATCACCGTTGCTGTGTATAAAACGGCTGAACCGCGACACACAAGGCAGGCCTGTTGAATACTTGGTCGCCGTCTACAACCCCGAGCATTTTGAGTATCGCATGGCGCTCTCGAACAAGCGCTCGAAAGGGGTGGATGGCTGGATCGTCAACGATAGCCACTAGCCACCCCGGCAGCCACCTTACTCGTAGCGTTGGGCCTGCTCCATCAAGGCAGGGGTGCCGATCAGTTGGTTCAGTTGCTCGAAGTTGAGCATGGCGTCAGTCGAACCGGCTGTACTGCCGTTCTGCTGCAGCAAACCATAGTACGCTTGTAGGGCATGCGAAACGGCACGTGCCGCCCCCCCCGGAAAGATGACCATGCTAAAGCCGATTTCTCCGAGTTCGCTGGCGGAATGCACTGGTGTCATGCCGCCTTCCACCATATTGGCTAACAAGGGCACCTTGCCCTTGAAGCGCCCGCAAGCCTGGCGCATTTGTGCATCGGTCCGCAAGGCCTCTATAAAGAGCACGTCTACGCCGCACTCCAGGTAAGCTTGTGCACGATCAAACGCGGCGTCAAGCCCTTCTACTGCCACAGCGTCTGTCCGCGCCAGAATCAGGGTCTCGTCGCTACGGCGCGCGTCCAGTGCAGCTTTCAGCTTGCCGCACATCTCAGTCACCGGCACCACGGCTTTGCCTGATAAATGCCCGCAACGCTTGGGAAAAGTCTGGTCTTCGAGCTGTATCATTGCCGCGCCGGCTTTTTCAAAGCCCTTGACGGTACGCGCCACATTCAATGCGTTGCCAAAGCCCGTGTCGCCATCAACGACAATGGGCAGCTCTACACGATCGGCAATGCGCGATAAGGTTTGCTCGACCTCGGTATAAGTGGTCAAGCCAACATCGGAGCGGCCCAGCCGCGTATAGGCGATCGATGCACCCGAGAGATAAACGGCTTGGAAACCCGCCTGCTCGGCAATAAGCGCCGACAAGGAATCATAAACGCCGGGCACCAACAGGCAAGGCGTGGACTGCAAAAGAGATTTGAGTGACTTCATCAGTTTCTACAAAATGTGCTTCGAACCGCCCCATGAGCGGACCGCAACAAGTTAGGAAGTAGCGAATTTACGTTGCAGTTGAGCCAACAGACCGCCTGCAGCGGCCATCTCTACAAGAAATGACGGCGTTTTCTGGCAAGTAATATCCTGCGATGCTTGTTCGACATCTTTTTCGTACAGCCGCAAGACAGATTGTTCAGTATCGATCTCAACCAGACTGCCCTCGGGTATCTGCTCGGCATCGGGGCAAACAATGGCCAGAAGGCCCAGATTAAATGCATTGCGGAAATACAAACCACTAAAAGACGGCGCAATGACGGCCTTGACGCCAAGCTGCACCAGCACACCCACCGCCTGCTCGCGCGATGAGCCTATGCCAAAGCCAGGGCCTGCCACTATCACGTCGCCGGCACGAAGATTCGCGGCAAGGCCCGGATAACGGCTTTCCAGGCAGTGCCCCGCCATATCGGCCAGGTCCATCTTCATATAGGCGCCCGGAGCCAATGCGTCGGTATCGATATTGTCACCCACTCGCCATACACGATGCTTTTCCATCATTTGTTCTCCGCCAGGACTTTGCGGGGGTCCATAATTCGGCCATTCAAGGCTGAAGCAGCCACGGTGTACGGCGAAGCAAGAAAGACATTGGTATCCGCCGAGCCCATGCGGCCTTTGAAGTTGCGCGCCGTACTGGAAATGACATTGGATGCTCCCGCCAATGCATTGCCGTAGCCCGAGCACGCACCGCAGGACGTTGCAAAGACTTGCGCCCCCGCATCGACCAGAATGTCCATGATGCCTTCGTCCTGGGCGTCCTGCTGGTCACGCAAAGTCGCCGGGGCTACCATGAGACGTACCCCGGTATTGACGCGATGGCCTTTCAGGATCTGTGCGGCAGCTCGCAGGTCGTCCAGCTTGGCGCCCGTACAGGCGCCAATATAGGCGATCTGCACGGCTATATTGTCCAGCTCATCCACCGCATGCACATTGTCGGGGCTATGCGGCGCGGCCACCATGGGGGCAAGACTGCCGGCATCAAACGATCTGATATCACGCTCAGCTGCGGCATCGGTCTTCCAGTGAGCCAGGTCGATGTCCGCCTCCACACCCATTGCTTTCAAGTAGTCCATGGTGACCTGGTCGGGCGCAATCAACCCCGCCTGCGCACCCAGCTCAGCACTCATGTTTGACAGGGTCATGCGCTCTTGCATGGACAGCGCACCAACGGCCTCGCCAGTATATTCAACAGCCCCATAATTTGCGCCGTTCGTGCCATATAAACCTATCATGTGCAACATCATGTCTTTGGCGCTGACACCGTCGGACAGGCGACCTGACCAATGCATGTCGATCGTGACTGGCGTCCTCACCCAAATCTGTCCGGTCGCCACCACGCCCAGCATCTCAGTGCTGCCTATCCCGAACATATAAGCACCAAATGCACCGCCAGTGGGCGAATGCGAATCGCCCCCGACACAAAACATACCGGGCCGCAAATGCCCCTTCTGAGGCAGCACCACGTGACAGATACCTATCGAGTCGTACACATGTGGCAGTTGTTGCACCTGAGCCCAGTCTCGAGCGATTTTAAGAATACGTCGCGAGTCATCATCCTCTTCGGGTACATAGTGATCCATGACCAGCACCACTTTGGATTTGTCCCAGATCTGGGCGCCAATCTTCTCGAGCATAGGTTTGAGCCTGCGAGGCCCGCTTGAGTCGTGGAACATGGCAAGGTCCACGTCGCATGTCACGATCTCATCAACGGCCACCGCATCGCGATGACAGGCACGGGCAATCAGTTTCTGAGCTAGCGTCTGGGCAGCCATGTAAGTCCTTCGGAGAAAATAAGGAAAGCCGGAACAATTGTAAAGATGTACTTATAACAATACAAGCTATCCTCGAGCGCTACGTTTACACTGTGCGTATCATGAAGCCAGCTACCAAAACCTTGTCGCTCTCTCCTTGTCCCTGTGGCAATTCCGTAGCCTACGATGCCTGCTGCGGGCGCTGGCATCACGGTGCCCAGCGACTTAAGGCACCCGACGCAACAACGTTGATGCGCTCCCGGTACACGGCTTTCGTGCTGAACGACCTAGATTACCTGCTGGACACATGGCATGCCAGTACGAGGCCTGCCAGCCTGGAAGGCAACGGCCCCCAGGTCAAGTGGTTAGGCCTGCAATTGCGCAATCACCACCAGCAAGACGCCGACCATGCAACCGTCGAATTTGTTGCGCGCTCCCGGCACCGCGGGCAAGCCGTCCGATTGCACGAAATCAGCCGCTTCGTTCGTGAAGACGGCCAATGGTTTTACGTTGATGGTGACTTTGTACAGAAGGCGTGATCAGCACACACGACGTCAATTCCTGTGCCTTTGCGAAGAAGCCGGCTCGCCATGCAACGTAAGCCGGGCCACGATTCTGCCCGCCTTCTGAATCAGGGAAAACTCATTTCTACCAGGATAATGCAGATCCAGGCGGCGGCATAGATTATTCAACCCCTTACCGCCTTGAGCCAAGACATGACGCGACTGCAATTGTCCTGGATTATCAACCTCGATCGTCAGTGCATCGCCCTGACGGCGTGCGCTGATATTAACCAGGAAACGTTCATGTTCTGCCCATTGACCATGCTTGATGGCGTTTTCAACCAAGCCTTGCAAAGTCATGTGGGGGATAAGGATAGATAGCGTGGATGGGTCCACCTGGCTTTGGTATTCCAGGCGCTTGTCAAAACGCAGTTCCTGTATGCGTATATAGGACTCTGCAGCCTCGATCTCTTCGTCGAGACGGCACATTCCATCCCCACGATTTCCCAAAGAATACCGCAGATAATCCGCCAGACGACGCGTCATTTCCTCGGCGATGTGGGGACGCTCGGGTATTTCGGCCACCAGGGCATTCAGCGCATTGAACAGAAAGTGCGGTTCTATCTGTGTTTGCAGATGCTCTAGCTCCAGCTGTACTGCACGGGTTTCGGCTTTCATTTTGGAAATACGCTCATTGCGTGCGGCCAGTTCGGCTTCTACGCCGAAATAAACCAGTGTCCAGATGGACAGAATACCCATGTAGTAAATGACACCTAGCCTGAATTGGTGCCCGCGCGCGATGCTGAGCTCTCCGAGCTGGAACAGGCTATATATGGTGTAGCCGATAGCCGCCAATAAGACCGAGGCCGCCGCACACAGCAGTACGGCGCAGGCCAGTACGATGGTCAGGGATGCGTCCTTGGGCGCGTGACGCACATGCCATACCGCTGCAGTGCTGGTCAGTGCAAAGGCCAGCGGCTCCATCGCCAGGGTCAGCCAGAACGAAGCCTCGACATTGCCAAAAATCACAAGACGGATACAGAATCCAAGAACAAGAAGAATCGACCATCCAGCAACCTGGGCGCGCCAAAATCCCGTAGAGAGCATCCTGCGTACCGGTTCACCACTTTCAGAGGTAATTGTCATAAGTGCAACACCCAAAGACGCCATACGGGAATAAAAGCAACCCACCAAAGCGTGGTCTGTTCACTTGATTCCAAACATGATTTATATTATTGACATTAAATAAAAGAAGCACCGGCGCAACATCTCTTTTTCGACGAATCAGCATTTGTCGTCGACGAACAGACATAAATCAGACTTGCAGCCCCTGGCATCGAGCCGTTTAACAATGTCTGGCACGCCGGACATCATAAAGGAGCCGGATGCTGCGGGTACTGATAGTCGACGATGAAGCCCCGGCGCGGCGCTATATGCGCCGGCTGCTTGAAGCAGCGCCAGATGTCCTGATCGAGGGCGAAGCCGCCACTATCGACCAAGCCCGCAAGCTTATCCACGCCCATCGTCCAGATGTCATTTTCCTGGATATCATTCTGACGCAAGGTACGGGATTCGAGCTTCTGGAAGGACTGGACCGCACACCCAGCGTCGTCTTCGTCACTGCACATAGCAATTATGCGGCGCAGGCTTTCGACATCAATGCTGTCGACTATCTGCTCAAACCCGTCAACCCCGACCGCCTGGCCCAGACACTGAACCGGCTCAGACCGCGCGCCACCGACTATCTGACCACTCGCACCCGGACAGGCACACGACAGATCAAAGTCAGGGAACTCACGGTCATACAAGCCGAAGGAGATTATGTTCGTCTGCACAGTGCTGCCTATGCCAACGAACTGATACACATCACCTTAAAGCGTCTGGCGGCACAGCTCCCCTCTCCTCCATTCTGCCCGGTCTCCCGCTCCCTCATCATCAACCTGGATCATATTGCCCATTTGGCACATCGATCGGGCACACAAACCGAAGTCAACTTCATCAATAGTGTCACACCTGTCATGCTGGGCCGCACCGCAACGCTGCGGTTGCGGCGTGCCATGGCCTAGCCCATGATATATACGTAGTATCTACTAAAATGGCACCATCACTTTCAACGTGCCGCTATGGCTTTGCGCATGACTGGAAAACTCGCCGTCATACTGAAGGCGAAAGTCCACCTTGCCAGCATTCGATATTTGCAGGCCTACTCCCACTCTGCCTACCACATCATCCATGGGCATTGACGTCTCGAAGTCCCCGCTGCCCGCCGGCGCGCCTTGCAGGCTGGCTCTCACCTCATAGCTATCCCTGGACAGGAAGGACACTCCGGCATAGGCAAACGGACGCATGACAGCACCATCGTCGAGCTCAACTCGCCCACCCACTTCCACCATAGGCGAAAATCCGACGATGAACTGATCACTGTCCTGCACGGTTAAATGGGTGTCGCCACGTGACTCGTCATAACCCGACATACGGGTATAGTTGGCATCCAGATCCAGATAAGGCTTGACGTAAAAATTGCCCATCGTGAAGGTCCTCGCAACACGCAGCCGTGCAGCCAAGCCATAGACATCCGGACTGGACGACGCCGTGCTCTGCAAATTCGGAATACGAAGATTGCGGTCTATGTCGTAACGCCCATAACCCGCTCCCAGCCCGCCTGAAAACACCCATGGACCAGCCTCGCGCTTAAGCACCACGCCCAAATAGCCCGATGAGCCATCTCCGCTGACACGGTTGTCATCACCGCTAAGCGTGGCAGTCTGGTAGGCAGCCGACCCGCCGACAAACCAGTTTGGCTGGAACTCGCGCTGCCCGCCGAATTGATAGGTCACGCTATCAAGGGAATGCCCAGAAATATCGTCACGGCTTTCCTGATTGGTATTGCGCCCTGTCACTTGCCCCCAAAGGCAGTCCTGCTCGCCTGTCAGAGCGCTTGCCCCCGTAAATACCGGGCAAGAGAACATACTTCCAGTAAAGTTACTCATGCCGGCGTGCATCTGGGCAGCTGGCGCCAGACTGACACCCGGCGACAAATCCGAGATCATGTCGCCATAGGCGCTGGCACCACTACGAGACCCCATGTCCAGCGAAGCAAACAGGGTTGACATCGCCGAGTTGCCTCCCAGATCCCAGGCGCGCTGCAAGTGTCCTGCCACGGCTCGCTGGTTCGGACCCAGTCCCATGGATTCGGCGGCAAAGTCTGCACCCGCCGCACGTACACGCACATGCTTGCCATCCAGCCTGGCATCGTAGTCGATCACCGGACTGTCCTTGGCTCTGGGAGCACCCTGGATGTCGCCCTCGAGCGTAGCGACCGTCACCTCACGATCGGGCAGCAAAGTGAAGGGCTGGGTATTGATCTGACCGTCAAGATGGGTATCGCCCAGCACCACCATACGCGGCGACTTGAGCTGGTCGAAATCCACATCGGCCTGCAGGATGCCTGCCGAATTCAGGTTGAAGTCACCCGTCACCGACAGCGTATCGAATGCCCCCGGCTTGCCTATGACGACCAGGCCGTCATTATCGATATTGGCCTCGTAAAGCGTGGCATCGCTCAAGACACCGCTTTCCCTGTTGTTGACGTCGCAAGCTACTTGGCCAAGACCGTTGCTGCATTGAATGTTGCCGTATACGCGACCCGAGTTGTTGACCGACAGCGAAGCGGAAGCAATATCGCTGACTGCCAATGCCTTGGACTGCTGGACAGGGGCGCCACTTTGATAATTGATCGCTGTGTTGCTGAGCGCCTTGATGACACTGTCAGGGCTTGTATTCAGATAATTCTGGTTGTCGCCCGTGATCCAGATGGCACTCCCGGAGCCGTCTCCTCCTGTGATCGACCCATCGACATTGACGGTGACCACACCCGATCCTTGCGGGCCAGCGCTTTGTGCAAAGATACCGGTCGAGCTGTATCCCAGAGTCTCGATAGTGCCGGACTGCGTTACGGTGACGTTGCCCGCAGCTTGTGTGGCCTGCCCACCATTGCTTCCCGCGTAAGTGGCCGCCATGTCGCCACCCAAGCCACCACCACCGCTGATGGACTGCGCGACGATGCCAAATGATACATCGCCTGTCGTAGCGATGGATCCATCTACAGTCACATTCACATCATGGCCATTGCCGGAGCTCGCTTCGCCACCCGTCGATCCACCCCAGGCATCCGGGTCCAGCTGGAAGAACAGGGAGACATCACCTGCAACTCCTCCGCCGCCGCCAATAGATTGAGCGATGACCGCGTGTGCGCCCAGTCCGGCCGTCGCGATAGTGGTGCCCGGCAGCAGGTTCACTGCCACGCTGCTGCCATCGCCGCTGCTGTTGTCACGCCCCCCCAGCGATACACTTGCAAAGTTGTCGGCCGTGCCGGCACCGCCGAGGCCGCCGCCACCGCCTATGGACTGGACAACCATGCCGTATGAGCGATCACCAAATGTGGATATGGCGGCACCTGTTTCCAGGTCGACCATACCGCCATTGCCGGCGCTGCCTCCCTGGCCACCCACTGAAAGATTGATCGAGTGGCTGCCGACTCTTTGGGATGAAGTGCTGTTGCCCGCACCACCCACGCCACCTCCACCGCCGATGGACTGCGCCACAAGTGCCGGTGACTCTGGGCCTTTAGTGGTGATGGCTATCCAGTTGCCAGGGGCACCGGGCTGGACGGCGGACTGGATGGCACCGCCCGAGCCACCTGCTCCGCCGCCACCGCCATCTGAGCCACCAATTGTCAATGTCCCCGCCGCCTGGTCAGAGCCGTCGCCACCTTGCCCGCCGCCGCCACCTATCGACTGCATCAGCACACCATAGGCCGAGTAACCTTGCGTGGTGATGGCGCCATCGTAGTCGCCGCTAAAGATATAGTTGACCGGACCGCCGTCGTTGCCGCTGCCGCCCGAACCGCCGACCGCCACTTCAATATTGGCCGCCACCTTGCTGCCCGATGCCGAAGCCGAACCACCGGCCCCGCCTCCGCCGCCTATGGACTGCGCCACAATGCCATCGGCCCAATCGCCTTGGGTGGATATTTTTCCGGCGTGATACAGGTTGACGGTACCACCGACGCCGCCTTCGCCACCCTTACCCCCCACCGACACGCCAAAGGTATAGACCCCACCCTCGTCCGAGAACCTGGCCCGATTGTCCATGCTGCTGCCTATGCGATCCAGAATGGAATGGGAAGATGCATCGGCGCCAATTGAACCACCCAGCCCGCCACCACCACCTATGGACTGCGCCATCACGCCGTCAGCATCACCACCCAGCGTCTGAATTACACCGCTGGTATTGGCATTGACAGTGCCACCGTTGCCTCCATTGCCTCCCGTCATGCCTACGCCCACGTTCAAACGTGCGCCTTCTCCTTCGACTGCAGCGCTTAACGCCATGGTGCCGCCCTGTGAGGCCCCACCTCCGCCGCCTATCGACTGCGCCACAATTCCGCGCGAACCCGAGCCTAGCGTCTGGATGGTGTGGTTACGATTCTGGGTCACGGTCACGGTATCACCGCTGCCTCCACCGCCGCCTGCTCCGCCGAGTCCTACAGTGGCCTTGATGCTGATCGCGCCGCCCAGTGAATAGGCATTGCTGCTGCCCAGACCGCCATTGCCTCCACCACCACCCACCGATTGCGCCAGAACGCCGTCAGCGTAATTTCCATAAGTCACGATGGAGGATGCCAGCGGCGTGCCGCTGGGAGGCAGCGTCATCGGCGGCACCGATACTGGAGCCACTCCGGCATCTCCCAGAACGACGTTGACCGCGCCGCCATGGCTGCTGCCGTCGGTGCTGCTGCCTCCTTGTCCGCCCAGCGAAACGCCAGCCGTCAGCTGAACGGAGTCTCCATCACCCATCGAGGTGGACAACACGGAAGCATCACCACCATTACCACCACCCCCGCCCACGCTTTGCGCCAGCACGCCGTGCGAGCCATCCCCCAATGTCGTCACTGACGTGCCACCCGTCAGGTTGACGCCAACGACACAATCACCGGAGCCGCAAGCATTCTGGCCCGACCCACCGTTACCGCCCATGGCAGCCTGGAAATTGAATGAAACCGATACGCCCGTACCGGTCGGCATTGCCAGCATGAGGTCACTGGCGCTGGCCGTGCCGCCGTTGCCGCCACCGCCGCCGATCGCCTGCGCCACAATCCCCATGGCGTCATTAGGTGCAAACGTAGCCGCATCAACACCCTGGGGCGGCAAACCGGTGGTAATCCGGCTATTGTCCAAAGAAACTGTCACGTCGCTTGCCGAGCCTCCACTGCCGCCGCTGCCCCCCAACACATACGCTGCAGTAAAGCCCAGGTCGACGGTACTCGAAGATGCACTTCCACCGTTGCCACCGCCACCGCCTATGGATTGCGCCACAATGCCCGAAGCATGCGCACCGCTGGTCGTGACAGATAACCCTGTGTGCTTGATGTTTACAGAACTGGCGCTACCGCCAGCCCCTGCTGAGCCACCCACCTGCAACGATATGACGTCCCCGAGCCCGTAACTGGTGTCGCCGCCCCCGTTGCCACCACCGCCCCCGATGGATTGCGCCAATATGCCTATGGCCTGGTCACCCAGCGTGGTGACGGACTCGGCCGCGGAACTTGCTGCGCCTCCACAGCTACCGTCATCTGAAATACAAACAGCGCCGCCATTGCCTCCGCCTTCGGCGCTACCACCGATGCCCACGGAGGCTAGAACAGAAAAGTTCATCACGTCGCCGCCATTACCTCCGCCGCCGCCCACCGATTGAGCCAGTACTCCCATACCATAATCACCCTGAGTACTGATGGTACCCAGGCCATGTATGCTCACCGTCGAGCCCGAACCACCCCCTGAGCCCGAGCCGCCCACGCCCGCAACCCCCAGGGCAGAGCCCCCGGTGCCACCACCACCGCCTATGGATTGCGCCACGATCCCAGTAGCGGCGATGCCCAGCGTAGATATCTGGCCCGAATTGGAGATAGACACTTGCCCGCCTGTCGAGCTGGTGCTGCCTTCCGCACTGCCTCCTATGGCCAACACGGCAGTAGCCGAACCCGCCGCGCCGCCGCCACCGCCTATGGAATGCGCCACAATGCCGTGGGCGCTATAACCTTGCGTAGAAATATTACCGCTATTCGCCACCGTGACCATACCGGCGTCTCCGCCTCCGGCGCCGTCACCGCCGAGTCCTACCAGGCCCGTAACCGCCACACCGCCCGCACCGCCACTACCGGCAATGGATTGCCCCAGTGCACCATAGGCGTGATCGCCACTAGTTTGAATAGTGCCATGCAAATCCAAAGTCACCGTCTCGGCATTGCCACCATTGCCGCCATTGCCTGCCTGACCTCCCAGCACGCTAACAAAGTCACCGCCAGTACCCCCGCCGCCGCCCACTGAGTGGCCCACGACTCCCGCTGCATAGTCGTTGAGCGTACTAATCTGTGTGCCTGCATCGGTACTTACCGCAACCTCACCCGCATTGCCTCCATAGCCACCACCTCCGGCCTGGCCCACCAGGGCACTGGCATCGCCACCGTCACCGCCCTGTCCGCCGACACTTTGCGCCAAGAGTCCGTACAGTGTTCCGCCAGACGTGCTCACACTGGCGTTGCCGGTAAGGTTAATGGTTGCGTTGTATGCCGACCCGCCATTGCCGCCCGTCTCGTCTTCAGGCGGCCCCTTACCACCATTGCCGGCGAAGCTCTGGGCCACCATGGCCGCGCCCTCCAGGCCAGAGGCGTTCACGATATCCATCGTTATATTGGCCGATGAATTCAACGTCACTATGCCACCACCACCTCCATCGCCACCTTGGTCAGAGTTGTCATTGTCGGTTGAGCTGCCCTCCCCAGCCTGGGCTAAGCCACGAATCGCGTACATTTCGACCACACCATCCTCAGCAGCATCCCAGTACATGCTGATGGGAGCGTTGTTGTTAATGGTGACCCTATTGGCATTGCCTGCAATTCCATTGTCGTTCCCACCCAAACCACCAATCGACTCAGCCAGTATTGCACCACCGTATCCCGGGCCCAAAACACGATTACTGGTAGAAGTACCCAGTGAAATAGCCTGTTCATTTGTAATAGTGACGTCGCCGCCAGAGCCGCCAGTGCCGCCAACCTGATCGCCTATCGCACCGTTGTTCTGATTCCCACCGGTGGCACCGACGCTCGATGCCCGAAGCGCAATGAACGGATTACCAACATAACCAAGAGTGCCGGTCAGGTTGATGACGCCCGAGTTCGTTATATTGATCGTCCCGCCGTTACCACCGCCGCCGCCGTATGAGTCGTTATTGTCGTTGTCAGTGTCACCCGCACCACCCAGTGACCTCGCATAGGTAATATGGTTGTAGTAATAGGTGCCGTCGCCTCCAAGCGTCATGGCACCATTATTCTGGAACGTCAGGTTGCCGCCCTGGCCACCTCGGCCTTCATCCACACCCCGGCCACCTGTCGTGCTAATGAAGTAAACACTGTTTTCTTCGCCCGAGATAGTTGTCGTGTTGGAGATAACATAATCATCATTATTGGCATAGTCTATGTTCGTGCCTGCTATCCCATTCTTTTCATCACTTTTATCCACACCATCGGCCGAGGTGTACGATAAATCGTATGGCGTAGTTACAGTGTCCGCCAAGGCTGGGTAGGCTGCCAGCATCAGCGATGCGCCTAGTGACAGCGCCAGAACCAAATGGGCATGACTATTACCGGAAGTTGCGACTGAATCTTTTGCTATTCTCATTGAATTCACCTGGTTTTTTGGTGTGTTGCCGTGCAAAAGTTTCCCACCAAATAAACCAGGCTGAAATATTTTTTCGACGAAATAGCTGTTTGAGTCGTTGAAATTACATGTATTTGTTGACCACGGCAGACAAATGGGCGCACGATACATTTATCTAAACCACTTGAAGTGCTTTTATATTTTCTGCAGTATCTTTATATTTTTTGTGAACTCCAAAGTTCGTCTACAGCCTGTAAACCAGAGACATACTTCGAAGCAGCACATCATAAAACAACTCGACCGCTTGCAACTGAGCATCCACGTCGTCTACATAGACCTGGTCACTCGACAGCATCGGACTGGCTGGGCGCGCTTGACCAGCCAATACCGACGGAAGACGCGAAAACAGTAGCCGCAGGACTGTAAAAGCAGTAAAACTGTCTGGCTGGATCATCAAACCATCAAACACTTACATCAAGGAGTGTTGACATGAGCATTCATGAATCTTTATCAGCATCAGCATTACGTCGAGCAGTCCTGGCAGCCAGCCTCGCCATAGGGGCCGGAACAATAAGCGCCGGTACCGCCATGGCAGCCGACAGCCAGCTTACGCTCAGCGGCGCCAATGAAATTCCTGCTGTGACGACTTCAGCCAAAGGTAGTGGCACAATCACCGTAGGTGACGACAAGACCGTCAGCGGCAGCGTCAAAACATCTGGCATCAGTGCCACCATGGCACATATACATCAAGCGCCAGCAGGCAAGAATGGCCCGGTAGTCATTCCCCTGGAAAAGAAAGGCGATAACGAGTGGGCCGTACCGGCGAACGCAAAGCTGAGCGATGCACAATACAAGTCATACAAAGAAGGCAATCTTTATGTCAATGTGCATAGTGACGCTCACAAGGGCGGTGAAATTCGCGATCAGATCAAGCCTTGAGCGCCCTGCGTCTGCCATAAAAATCCTGCCTTCCCAGGTATGACCTTAGACATCGTCGTAGTTCTCGTCATTGCTCTTGTGGCAGTGATATTGTTTGCCACCGAGAAGCTTCGTATTGATGCCGTAGCTTTACTGGTGCTGTCCAGCCTGGCTCTGACCGGCCTGGTCGACACAGGAGACGCCCTTAGCGGCTTCAGCAATGCCGCCACCATCACTGTTGCAGCCATGTTCGTACTTGCGGCTGGGCTGCAAAACAGTGGTGCGCTTTCAGGAATTGGCAACCTGCTGGGCAGCGCCAAGTCGCCGCTGCAGTTTCTTATCATGCTGTTCGCCATACTGGCCGTCATCGCGCCTTTCGTGAACAACACCGCCGTGGTGGCCGTACTCTTGCCCATCGTCATGGCCGCCACGGCCAGCATAGGCATGTCCGCTTCCAAGGCGCTCATTCCCTTGTCCTATGTTTCCCAGATGGCCGGGGTGTGTACCCTGGTGGGCACGTCGACCAACCTGCTGGTCAATGCCATGGCGCGCGATCTTGGCCACCCGGGCTTCACCATGTTCGAATTCACCTCCTTCGGTGTAATCTGCTTCGTGGCCGGCTGCCTGTATCTGCTCACGGTCGGACGCTGGCTGCTGCCCGAGGCACGCAACCCCGAACTGGTCGAGCATTATGAGCTGGGAAAATACATCACAGAACTGCGGGTCATGCCCGAGTCATCGCTAATCGGCACCTCAGTCGGAGAAGCCAAGCTTGGCGAAGAGTTCGGCGTTTTTGTCCTGGAACTACTGCGCGACAATCAAAAGGTCTGGTCACCTCGCTCCCAAACTTTGGAAGAAGGCGATATTTTGCTGGCACGTGGCGACTGGTCACAGTTGGACGAGCTGCGCAAGGACGCTGGGCTGGAAATGAACGCTGAATTCAAGCTTAAGCAGCACTCTTTCGAAGACGTCGAACAAGTTCTGGCCGAAGTCATGATTGCCCCCCAATCACGTCTCATAGGCAGCTCCCTGGGCATGTTGGATCCTGGCTGGCATCACGATACGACGTCTCTGGGCATACACCGGCGCGGCCAGATCCTGAGAGAGGAGCTGCGCCACGTACGCCTGCAGGTCGGTGATATCTTGCTGATGCTGCTGCCAGAGTCCGGCATGGCGGGGCTCAGGAAAGACACCAACGTTATCGTGATGTCGGAGCGGCAACCCGATAAACCAGGAGGATGGCGAGCTCCCTTTGCGCTGATTACCATGGCGCTGGTCATAGGCGTTTCGGCCATGGGTTGGGCACCTATCGCCGTAACCTCTTTAGTGGGCGCCGTAGCCATGACACTGGCAGGCTGCCTGGATGCCGAGGATGTCTACGACGCCATAGACTGGCGCATCATCATCCTGATGGGCGGACTGCTGCCTCTGGGCATCGCAATGAGCCAGACCGGGGCGGCACAATTTCTCGTCGAGAACACCATAGGGCTGGTGAGTTCATACGGACCCACAGTGGTGCTGGCCGTTCTTTACCTGATGGCTTTGCTATTGACGGAGTTCATGAGCAATGCCGCCGCTGCGGTGCTGCTTACCCCTATCGGCATGTCTACCGCCAAAATGCTGGATGTCGATGCCACACCATTTTTGATCGCAGTTACCTTTTCAGCTTCAACCAGTTTCACCACACCCGTAGGCTACCAGACCAACACCATGGTGTATGGTGCTGGCGGATACCGCTTCAGCGATTTCGTCAAAGTCGGTCTGCCGCTCAACCTGATCTTCTGGGCGTTGGGCGTAATATTCATCCCGATTCTCTGGCCTTTTTAGCATCGGCTGACTAAAACTCCACCCTTGCCCCAGCCATGATGCTGCGCCCCTGGATGGGCGCCTCGCGAGCAATAAACGACGTATGGTTGTACGCGAGCTTGTTCAGCAGGTTGCTACCCTGCAGGTAAAGCAAATAATCAGTGCCAGCCATCTTGCCTTTGTACGATACGCCGGCGCCCAATAAGCCATAGCCCGGAGTGCTTTCCTCGTAGCTTGCAATGCGGTCCTGGCGCAAGACCTGTGTGTACTCCAGGAAGCCACCCCATTGTCCCCAGCTCAGGTCGGTACGGGTACCGATACGTGCAGACGGAATACGCGGCAGATTGCCCCCGCCATCTCGCAGCTTGCCACGTACATAGTCACCGAATATGGATACCGACACATTGGGCGACAGCCTGTAAGACGCTTCGGCCTCCAGGCCTGCAAAGCTTGCATCACCTTGCATGTATTCGATCAGGCGGAAATCCTCGTGCTGATCCAGTGTATTGCCGTAAATGTAGCCGTCGATCCGACTAAGGAAAAAATTAACCGCGAACCGCAGATCTCCATCGACCTTGCGCAACCCCAAGTCCAGAGTATGAGCAGTTTCCTTATCCAGGCTGGCGTTACCCTTTTCGTAGGTCAGTGTGGCAAAGTGCACGCCATTGGCATATAGTTCCTGCGCGTTGGGCATGCGCTGCGAGCGTGACACCGATAGCGTGGCGGCGTAGCCAGGGGTGAAGTTCCAGCTTGCGCCGGCCGACAGCGAGGTGGCATTGCCGTCATAGTCGGGCTGGCTGCCGCTTTCTGGGGTCACCGTCTGCCATTCATGCCGCGCGCCCAGTTCGAAGCGCCAATCATTCCCTTCATAGCTTTCCAGCAAGAACAAACCAGTCGACTGCGTATGGGTCTTGGGAATGAAATCCTCGCTTCCACCAAAAGACGCGAAGTCATAGCGCGCAGCCTGCACGCCCATTACACCTTCCCAGGCGCCCACAGGCTGATGGCTCAACTCAAGTCTGCCATCGTATCCGCGATTCGTGAACGTCGTGCCCACCACACCGTCCTCACGCTCATCATGCCGATAATCGGTATAGCCGCCCCGAAAGCGCAGCTTGGAAAAGCCTGCGAAGGGGTCACGCAATTCACCCCTTATATCCAGCCGCTCGCTACGCAGGTGTGCTGTCGCCGCATGCTCGCCGTCCTCGTGGTGATCATGATCGTGCTCTCCATCCTCGCCGTCATCATGACCACCACAATGCAAGGTTGAGCCGTGCGGGTGGCAATCCTCGTACTCATGGCTATGGCCCGGCAAGCCGTAATCATCTTCACGATAGGAATAAGCCGCACCGACATAGCCCCGGCTTCCGATGAACGATAGGCCCACACTGCCGGTGGTACTGTCGGCATTGGAATTGGGTACCCGGCTCTCATCCCAATCGGCCACCCGATAATCGTCGGCACGGCGCCTTGCTCCCTCAACGTGCAAGGCAATATTGCCTTCTCCGACGGTCAAACCTACCGCAGCCGCACGCTCTTTTGCCGCCGTCGCACCCTGCAATTCGGCTGAACCGCTAAAGCCATCTTCCGGCACCTGTGTGGGAATCCTGTTATCCAGCACATTGACCACACCACCTATGGCACCCCCACCATACAGCAGTGCGGACGGGCCGCGCAGCACCTCGACGCGACGCGCCAACAAAGTATCAACCGCCACCACATGGTCGGGCGAGACGCCTGAAGCATCCATCACCTCCGAGCCATCGCTCAGCACCTTGACACGCGGCGCAGTCTGTCCACGGATCACGGGCCTGCTTGCACCACCACCAAAGGTATCTGCATTCACGCCAGGCAGGCCCTCAAGCAACTCGCCAAGCGTGCCTCTCCGCTCCAGCACCAGCCGCTCTCCTTGCAACACACTGGCCGGCGTGGTCAGGCTGTCACTATCCAGGTCCAGGGGGTTCGCCGCCACCACAATGGGCGGTAGGCTCTGGACCTCCGTTTCTGGAGCAACCGCTTGTGCGTAAACAGAGGGTACAAACGCAATGAATAGTGCCAATGACGAATGGCGTGAGGTCGGTCTCATGAAAATTCCTGGCGAATAAAGTGTTATGTTATAACATAACATTCTTGTCTACTGACTATGTGCAATGCATTTGGGGAACATGCAGCAACTCAACGGGAACGCAGACAACAATACCGTCCTCTAATGCGGTGAAGCCCGACGATTTACGTCGGCATCCTCTCAGGAGATCACCATGTTCAAGACGTTGTTATGTGCGGCCGCAACGGCTGCTTTTGCCTTAAGTCCAATCGGCGCCAATGCGCATGACGCAGGTACCAATGCATTGCTCAAAGCGCCACCCGCAACGCCTTACAAAGCAGTTAGCTCCCTAGTCAAATTACCCGACTTCCTTCCAGGCATAGGACAGCTTTACGTTGATCCCAAAACGCTTCCCGCCGGCCCCTTCCTGGCCTATGACCACGATGGGAAACTGGTCAGCACTATCTATATGATTCCGCTGTCGTTGATGAAAGCGGATATGAATCTTGATAACCTGGGCGCTGCCGGCGCACCGGTAGACCATGTGGACGTCGTCTATAACGCCGGCCACCCCGGAGTAGAAGAACCGCACGTGCACGTTGTGCTGTGGCATGTAGCGGCTGACCAGGAAGCCCGGGTAGCCAAATGAGCACCCTGCCCAACGCAAACCGTCGCCGTATTCTGCAAGCCAGCGGTAGCCTGCTGCTGGTCGCCATGGCGTACTCACGCCATGCTCGGGCAGGCGAAACCATTGATATTGAGTTGATGGGCGCAGGCAATGGTGCACATGTCTGGTTCAACCCTCGCGGGCTCATCATAAAGCGTGGTCAAACCATACGGTGGATCAATCGGGAGGAGGGCAATGTACACACTACCACCGCTTACCACCCCGACTATCACGGCAAGCCTTTGCGTATTCCCCATGGCGCTCAGCCATGGGATTCGGGTTATCTGATGCCAGGTGAGTCGTTTTCAGTCACCTTTGATACCCCAGGGGTATACGACTACTATTGCGTGCCGCATGAACACGCCGGGATGGTCGGGCGCATTATTGTCGATACTCCCGACGCGGATGCACAGGCACTGCGACAGGCCTCGGACGCTCTGTTGCCCGCAGCCGCCCGGGATGGTTTTGTAGCGATCGAGCTGATTATGGCTAAGCGTGTGGTGGAGTAGCGTTTAATATTCTCCTCATCATCGCCAGCCCTTACATAGCCCGAACCCACGCCAGGCATTCCTCCGCTAAAAGCTTGCCCATGGTTTGCCTGCGCGCGGCATCCAGCCTCTGACTGATAGCGCCGAAGCTAATGGCGACTTTGGTAATTTTAGAAATCGAGAATGAATACCCCACACCCGACACACCGGGTGTGATGCCATCAACAATTTCCGAAAAACCCTGCTGGCGGGTATGGCGCACCTTTTGCAGCAAACAATCCAAAGGTAAGCCGGCCTGCTCGTACTCGACCGCATGGCGCGCATATATCTTGGCAATAGCTTCGTTGCTGTAGTCGGCAATCAGCGCCAAGCCACCGGCGCCTATGCCCATCAAGCGCTTTTCACCGGCATCAATAGTGAATATACGCACCGGAAAATCGCCATGCTCACGCAACAGACAAAGCGCGTAATCACCTTGCTGCACCACTAAAAAAACCGTGTCTTCTGATAAGCGGCACAAGCGCTTGGCCAATGGCCGCAGCGTATCGGCGATGGGTACACGTTGCATGGCCGAAAAACCTATTTGCATGGCATCGATACCCAGGTAATAACGCTTGGATTCCGTGTCTTTGCGGGCGAAGTTTTCTGCCGCCAGGCAAGTAATGATGCGGTGTGCGGTTGATCGTTCCAGGCCGCTAAAGCTTGTGATTTCCTGCAAGGACAACCCCGATGCTTCGTGTTGCGCCAGAAGACGCAGCATGTGCAACACCCGTCGAATACTTTGCGTACCGCCCTTAGATGAAATGTCCATATTATGGGAAATATATAACTTAAAGTTTGTATTGTAGGATATTTGGTGAGTTAATTCGATCTCGCAATTGGCATCAGTAAACAAATTATTGGAGTACCCATGAGCTATACCTCACTGCTTATCGAAGACACTGACTCGGTCAGACGCATTTGTCTGGCGCGGCCGCAGGCTCGTAATGCGCAAAGCCAGCAGCTGCTGGATGAGCTTGACCATGCTGTAAGGCAAGCAGCACAAGATGAGCAAGTCAAGGTGCTGATTATTGCGGCGGTTGGCGATCACTTCTCAGCCGGGCACGATCTTAAGGAAGCCCAGGCCAAGCGGGCCAACTTCACAGTCGAAGAGCGCTGGGAGTACGAATCACTACGTTACTTTGACTACTGCCTACGTATATGGGACTTCCCAAAACCCACAATTGCCGAGGTTCAGGGTGCCTGCGTGGCGGGCGGCTTCATGATCGCCAATATGTGCGATCTGGTGGTGTGCGCCGAAGATGCATTTTTTTCTGATCCGGTGGGACAAACCTTGGCCGCTGCGGCAACAGAAGTCCTGATCCACCCCTGGGTTATGGGTCTGCGCAAGGCTAAAGAGATGTTGTTCACGGGTGAAAAGCTGGATGCACAGGAAGCACTGCGCATAGGTATGGTGAACCGTGTCGTTCCAGTGGCTTCGCTGCAAGAAGAAACCATGACTATGGCTCAACGTATCGCCAAGGCACCACCGTTTGGCCTGCGCCTGATCAAGAAATCCCTGAACCGGACGCTGGATATGCAGGGGTTTCGTAGTGCGTTGTCCGCGCATTTCGACACCCATCAGCTTTCACATGTCAGCGAAGAATTCAAGACCGTGCGGGATCGCGGCCTGGCTCAAGCAATTCAACGGAACAAGTCGGGTGCAAGTGCATGAATCACCGCCTCGAGCCTTTGCTGAACCCGCAATCAATTTCTTTTATTGGTGCCAGTGCACGGGCCGACCGCATAGGCGGCATGCCCATTGATCTACTGACACGATACGGCTATGACGGGGATATTTATCCCGTGAATCCCAAGTACCAGGAAGTATTTGGGTTGAAGTGCTATGCCGACATCGAGTCTTTGCCGAAAGCGCCAGATCTGGCTGTGCTGGCAATAGGTGCCAAGGACGTCACGCCCATGCTCGAACGTTGCCATGCCAAAGGCGTCAGGGCGGCTATCGTGTATGCCGCCGGATTTGCCGAAGAAGGACCGGCCGGACGGGCCTTGCAGGAGCATCTGGAAGACTTCGCCAAAAAATCCGGCATGATCGTGGCGGGACCGAACCTGATGGGGCTGGCCAACCTGAACACGCAAGCGCATACGGCTTTCGCTTCCGTATTTAATACAGCTCCCATGCAGGAAGGCCCCGGCAATGTCAGCATGCTTACTCAAAGCGGCAATGTATGTGCAGCCCTGTATGCGCTGGTCAGAAAGCTGGGCCTGCCGGTATCGCACTTCATCAATACAGGTAACGAGGCTTGTGTAGAGTTCTCGGAGTATTTGAATTTTCTAGCCGACGACCCTCAAACAGAAGTCGTGCTGGGGTATATCGAGCAGTTGCGTAACGGCGCCGGCTTTATCCAGGCCTGCCAGACGCTACAAAAAAAGGACAAGTTGCTGATCGCACTCAAGGCCGGCACCACCGACAAAGGCGCAGTCGCGGTCCAGTCGCATACGTCTGCCCTGGCCGGAGACAAGCATGTTTATCGCAGTGTTTTCGAAAAACTGAATGTAATTGAAGCCCAGGACTTCGCACAGATGGCCTTGCTGGCGCAGCTCGCACAGCTACGGCACCGAACCGCGGGAAGACGTGTCGCCGTAATAACCATGTCAGGCGCTCTGGGAGCGATACTGGCTGATCGCTTTATCGAAGCTGGGCTCGATTTGCCAGATCTGCCCATCGACGTACAGGCAGTGCTGCGCAAGGGAATCCCGGATTACGGCATGGTGGGTAATCCCGTCGATGTAACAGGCAATGTTGTTAACGACCCCGGCTTTGTGCAAGAGGTGCTGCGTGCCCTGGCCAGCACCGACGCCTTGGATGCCGTGGTGATCTACGCACCCGGCTATATGCTGGACCGCATGGCGGACAGCATCGCAACTGTCGCCAGCGAATACCCCAGGTTCTTTGCCGCCATTGACACCGGGCGCGCCACATGCCGCGACAACCTCAGGCAAGCGGGTATTGCGGTATTCGACGACCTGGGTCTGGCGGTATCGGCTTTAGCGCCCTTCTTGCTGTGGCAGGAAAGGCGCAAAGCCCAGACGCCGATTGCCGCCCCGGCAACATTGCCGGCATCCGGCCTTGCTTTGCGAAAAGACGGCATGAATGAAGCCCAGGCGCTGCAATATCTCTCTTCTTTTGGCGTGCCGTGCAAAGAAGACTTGATCGCAACAACGCTGCAAGAGGCGCAGACGCATGCCGCTGCGTTGGCTTACCCCGTTGTGCTCAAGATACTCAGCGCCGATATCGCGCATAAAACAGAAGTTGGCGGTGTGGCCCTGAATATCAAGGATGAAACCCAGCTTGCTGAGTGCTACCAAGCCATGATGGATTCAATTCGAGAAAAAGCGCCCAACGCACATATTGATGGCGTGCTTGTTCAGAAAATGGAAGGCAAAGGGGTAGAGCTGATAGTCGGCGCCCGACATGACCCTGTTTTTGGACCGATGTTGACAGTAGGCCTGGGGGGCGTGCTGACCGAAATCTATCAGGACACCAGCCATAGCCTGCTTCCAGTCAGCGAGCAAGACGCAAACGAACTACTGAAAAAACTGAAGGCGTTTCCTTTGCTTGATGGGTACAGGAACGCGCCTAAGGCCGATGTGGCTGCAGCCTGCAAGGCAATTGCCGCGCTGGCACAAGCCATGGCGGCAGCACCGGAATCAGTCAGGGAAATAGAAATAAATCCATTACTGGTCAGGCAGCAAGGCCAAGGGGCAGTTGCCCTTGATGCCTTGATTCTTATGTAGGAAAACTCTCGATCGCACACAGCGCCTGAGGCGCTGTTCGGTACGAGTATTTTATTAGAACTAAACGGAGATGCTAATGATAAAGAAACTATTAACTGGATTGTGTCTGACGACAAGCCTGGTTGCCGGTACAACGTATGCCGCCACCGACTATCCCACGCGCCCAATAACCGTTGTCGTACCATTCTCGCCGGGTGGGGCCACTGATATTCTTGCCCGCCTTCTTGGTGAGCGTCTAGCCGAAAAACTGGGCCAGCCCGTTGTGGTGGAAAACAAGCCCGGTGCCGGAACCATGATTGCGTCCAATCACGTCGCCCGTGCCAAACCCGATGGCTATACCTTCTTGCTGGCCGCTTCTTCACTGGGTATTGCCCCCAGCATCTACAGCAAAGTCGATTACGACCCAGTCAAGGATTTTACGGCCGTCACACAAGTCGCTTCGGTGGTGCATGTACTCGAGGTCGCCCCTTCGCTGCCGGTAAAAACCGTGCAGGAGCTGATTACATACCTTAAAGCCCATCCTGGTGAAGTGAGCTATGCATCAGTCGGAGTAGGCACATCGACCCACCTGGAAGCTGAAATGTTCAAAAGCATGGCTGGCGTGGAGATGCAAGAGATTCCCTATAAAGGCAGCGCACCCGCGCTGACTGACCTAGTGGCTGGACGTGTACAAGTTATGTTTGATGCCTGGGCATCTTCTGGTCCTTTTGCAAAGAGCGGTAAAACCAGGGTATTGGCCGTAACAACTGACACCCCATCAAAATCGGTCCCTGATATTCCTACGATTTCGACCGCCGTCCCAGGCTTCTCGGCCATGCCCTGGCTAGGTCTGGTCGCTCCTGCCGGCACACCCGCTCCCATCGTCGACAAGATTTATACCGAGGTAGCAGCCATCCTGAAGGAGCCTGCTGTCCAGGAAAAATTTACTTCGCTGGGCCTTGATGCGATTGGCAGCGACCCAGCAACCTTTGCCGCCTTCATCGAGAAAGACATCAAGACCTGGGGCAAAGTCGCCAAAGACGCCAACATCCGCCTGGATTAAGCCACTTTACTTAGTAAGCAGCAACAAGGGTAGCACCATGAATTTTCCCAGCAGCAACGAGGCATTCCGGTCATTGATAAGGGCCTGGCTAAGCGAACACTATGCGTCGTTCACCCAGCAATGGCCCACACCCGCAGATCCACGTGACCTGGACTTTCGTCGCGCCTGGGAAAATCATTTGTGCGCCCATCAACTATCGGGGCTAGGCTGGCCCAAAGAGTATGGCGGGCAAGAACTAGATTTGGCCAAGCAAGCCATCTTTCATGAGGAGCACGCCTTATGCGGTGCACCTTTGGGTATCAACCTGATCGGTCATGGCATACTGGCCCCTACCCTACTGCATTTTGGTTCGCAAGACCAAAAGCAGGAATTCCTGCCTGGCATACTCAGCAATCAAACCATTTGGTGCCAAGGTTATTCGGAACCCGCTGCAGGGTCCGATTTGGCATCTTTGCGTACACGCGCAATAAAAACAAGCGATGGCTATCTATTGAATGGCCATAAAATATGGACATCGTTTGCCGACAGAGCCGATTGGTGCTTTGTATTGGCCCGCACAGACCCAGCGCAGGCGCGGCATCGCGGCATCAGTTTTCTGCTGGTCAATATGCACCAACCTGGCGTACGGGTTGAACCCATCAGGCAGTTGACCGGAGAAGCGGAGTTTTGCGAAGTCTTCTTCGAAGATGTAAAGGTCGAGGCCCGCTACTTGCTGGGCGAAGAGAATCAGGGTTGGCGCATAGCCATGGCGGCCGCCAGTTTCGAGCGTGGCACCTATTTTCTGCCCCGATTGGTCCGGTTTCAACAAGAGCTCAACAATATCAAGAAATGGGTGGGCACAAACACTACAAACACAAATAGCACAGCGGCAGCCCGACAGCGCTGGGCCCGTCTGGCCGTCGACAGCTACGTCCTTAAACTCAAATCCCAACGAGCATTGACTGCGGCAATTTCCGGCGCCCCTCCGGGCCCGGAAGGCTCATCGACCAAAGTGCAATGGAGCGAATCCCATCAATCGTTGCTGGAATTTGCGCTGGAGCTGCTGGGCGAAAAAGTGTGCCAGGCCATTCCTTACGATCAGGACCAGGAAGCAGCACAGTTTGTGCATGCCTATCTATGGTCCAAGGCAGAAACCATACTTGCCGGCACATCCGAAATCCAGCGAAACATCATCGCCGAGAAAATACTTGGTTTGCCCAAAGGAGCATAGTATGAGCGCCATACTGACAGATGAACAAACCCTATTGCTTGACTCGGTGCGCCGGTTCCTGGACGACAAGACCTCAACCTACACGCAAAGAAAAAATATCGGTGCGGCTGAGCTGGCCTCGCTTTGGAATGAGTGTGCCCAAATGGGCTGGCTGCAGATTTGTGTACCCGAAGATCAATCGGGTCTTGGCTTAAGTCTGCTGGATGCTGCCCTGATCTCCGAAGAAGCAGGACGCAGCCTATTGCCTTTGCCCCTCACCCAGGCAATAGCGGTCGCCGCCTTATTGCCAAGCTGCGCACTGGATGACAACGAGAGCAGCCAGACACTAGCACACTGGCTACAAGGCGATACCTATTTAGGGACTACTGCAAGCCAGGACAGCGACAACAATAGCTGGGCCGAATACGCCATGGTGGGCGAGCAGGCCCTAGACATACACTGGGCTGACAATCGTGTGATATTCAGCGGCTATAACATTACACACGCAGACCATGGCATAGACCCTCTCATTTCCACCTCCACCATCACGCGAGAAGCTCCTGCCTGGACGACAAGTGGCGACTGCTCTTCAGCATCGTGGCAAGTATTTTATCGTCGACGCCGCGTACTGAGGCTCGCAGAGCTGATAGGCACATCCAGCAAGGCACTGGAGGCCGCAGTGGCCTATGCTTGCGAACGCGAGCAGTTTGGAAAGGCCATAGGAATCAACCAGGCGCTCAAACACCGCCTGGCCGATAACTGGATGGCCATAGACAATGCCAGGCTTGCTCTGCACGCGACGTGCACCGCAATCGAAGAAGAGCGTGATACCGAGCTGCCCATGCTTATGGCCGAGTTACTGGCTATCGAAGCGAGCGATGCCACAACACGGCATGCGATACAAACGTTTGGCGCCATGGGATTTACGTGGGAATGCCCCATGCACTTCTATCTTAAGCGCGTAAAACATATTGTTGCCTTGCTGGGCCGCCGGCACGATACGGCAGCAATACTTGCCCAGATCTGGGAGCTTGCATAGCAGCAACGCTAGCCGACGGGCGGTTCGAACAGGTTCCGCTGAATCTGCGCCAAATGAACCTGTAAGGCATCACGAGCCTGCTCGGCGTCTCGATCCTCAAGCGCAGCCACGATGGTACGGTGCTGGCGCTCGTATTCGGTACGACGCTGAGGGGTAAGTGAGTTGCGTTTTAGGCGACCCCAATCACCTTGTTCGCGAACACGGTTGGTCAGCGCGAGCACCTGCAGGAAAAAGTGATTATGTGTAGCTTGCGCCAATGCCTGGTGCAGCGCTCCATCCCAATGCTCAAAATCCTCTATGGTTTGTGCTTGTTCGCCCCTTGCCAGGCACTCGTGCATACGTGCAAAGTCGCTGCGGGTGGCATGGCGCACAATCAGCGCCGGCATAAGAGGCTCGATCAACAAACGCGCCTCCATGAGTTCCGCAGGACTGGTTTGATCTGAAAACAGATCGCTATCGCCCCACTCCGCAGAAGGCTCATGGGCCGGACGAGAGGCAAAGGTGCCGCTACCTACTGCCTGGGTGATCCAGCCCGCCTCACGCAAGGCCGCCAGGACTCGCCGCACCGAGCCTCGGGATGTATTGAAGCGTTCGCCCAGCTCACGCTCGCCGGGAAGCTTGGCGCCTGCCGGGATTCGGCCGGAGCGAATTTCTGTTAGCAAATAGGTGGCCAAGGTTTGCGCCCCGGCACTGCGCAGCCCCAACTCAAGAACGTCAGATGTCATGACTCAGATTACAGCATGCCTTTGATAGTTTCTGCAGCATACCATTAATAGTACCAATTGGTTCATAATCGCTGATTGCCAAGCCATAAAATCTATTAAAAAGAGTCATTGCGTGGTGAATGACTAGACCATATACTCTAGCAACCAGACCACGAAAGGAAAATTGGTATAAAAGTGGTACTGTTCATTCTTGAAGGAAGCATATGCGCATTGCAACTTATATAAAAGACCAGCAACACCACGTGGGCCTTGTAAGCGAAGACGGCCTGACAGTACAGGCACTGGACATCGACCCAGCGCTTGCCAAGCTAGGCGTACTTGGCCTGATAGAGGCTTATGGCGATTCATCCGGGCTGGCCGAATTGGGCCGCGGGTCGCCAACACCGCTGGATGCTGTCAAACTGCTCGCCCCCATTCCACACCCCCGCCGTAATATTTTCTGCGTCGGTCGCAATTACCATGCGCACGCAAAAGAACTGTCGGGCTCTGTATTCAAGGGCAACAGCAATGATCCCGCCGCGTGGCCAATTGTGTTCACCAAAGTCCCTGAAACCGTTATCGCCCATGGCAACGATGTCATGCTGCCCACAGGCATTACCGAACAAGTCGACTACGAAGCTGAACTGGCCATCGTGATCGGCAAAGGTGGCAAGAATATCAGCCAGGCCGATGCAATGAGCCATGTATGGGGCTACACCATCGTCAACGATGTCACCGCACGCGACGTCCAGATGCGGCACCAGCAATGGGACCTTGGCAAGTCATTCGACACCTTTTGCCCCATGGGACCCAGTCTGGTCACCGCCGACGCATTCGATGCAGCGAACACACGGGTACGCTGCTGGGTCAATGACGAACTTCGGCAAGACGGCCAAACCCAGGATTTGATTTTTGATTTGCCTACCCTTATCGAAACCTGCTCACGCGGAATCACCCTTTACCCCGGCGACATTATCGCAACCGGTACACCCGCTGGCGTGGGCATGGGCTTTACACCACCCCGCTATTTGAAATCCGGTGACCGCGTTCGAATCCAGATCGACGGCATTGGTACGCTTGAAAACGTTTTCCGCTAGTCGCTTCACACCTCGCATCGCATAAAAGCACAAAACAAAGAGTCAATAACTGACTCTTTATTCATCGAAGGAGACATTAATGAAAGCATCAGGATTGAAGCTATTGGCCGCCGGGTTGACTATGCTGGCTTCCAGCACGGCTTGGGCCCAGTACCCCGAACGACCTATCACCATGATTGTTCCGTTTCCTCCCGGCGGCGTAACGGATACCGTCGCACGCCCCATCGCTGACGCACTGGGTAAAGAGCTGGGGCAGTCCGTAGTGGTTGAGAACAAGGCCGGCGCGGGCGGCGCCATTGGCACAGGCGCTGCCGCACACGCCAAACCTGACGGCTACACCATCATGCTGATGCTCTCGTCCATCTCCATCTTGCCGGAAGCCGACAAGATACTGGGACGCAAAGCCGCATATGAAACCACCGATTTCAAGCCTATCGCGCGCATCACCGCAGACCCCACCGTTCTGGTAGTGCCGGCCAAATCACCCTGGAAAACAATAGACGAGTTTGTTGAAGCTGCGCGTGAGGCACCCGGCAAATTGAACTACGGCAGCTCCGGTATCTACGGCTCCATGCATGTACCCATGGCTATGCTCGAGAAGAAGGCAGATATTCGCATGACACACGTTCCTTATACGGGTGCAGGCCCGGCGGTCGCGGCCTTGCTAAGCGGTCAGGTCGATGCCATCTCGACCGGCCCCTCCAGTATTCTTCAGCATATCAAGGCGGGCACCGTGCGTCCCCTGGCCCATTGGGGTGACAAGCCACTCAATACTCTGCCCGAAGTACCCAGCCTGTCTGAAGCAGGTTATGACGTCAAGTTTGTCCAATGGTCGGGCATTTTCGTCCCGAAAGACGTACCGGCCGAAGTGATCCAACGCTTGCGTGAGGCAGCCAAGAAAGTGGCCAATGATCCAGATATCCAGAAAAAAATCCTGGCTGCCGGCAGCCCCATCGACTACATGGACGCAGATGAATTCCAGACCTATTGGGACGCAGACGACGCAGTGTTGCGGCAAGCTGTGCAAGATATCGGGAAGCTGGAATAGCGCCACCATCGACTACTTCGTGTAGTCTGGCAGCAGAATAAACTCTGATGTTAATTATACAGACTGGTATGTATAATTAACATCTCTTTTATCTGCTTTAGCGTAGGAGTGCCATCATGGCGCGTCCAACTGGCTCCTTATCATCCGCGCGTTTACGCATTCTGTCGTGCGCATCAGATCTGTTCTATCGCAAGGGCATCAATCACGTCGGCATCAACGAAATTATCGATGCCAGTGACGTGGCCAAGATGACGCTTTACCATCACTTCAAGTCCAAACACGACATCATCGCAGCAGTCCTGGATGCGCGCAGGGCGCAGCGGCTCGAAGGCATACAGGCTGCAATGGCCAGCGCCCGCACACCACGCCTCAAGGTCCTGGCGGCATTCGACTATCTAGCTAAGATCATCAACGATTCAAGTTTTCGCGGTTGTGCATTTATCAATGCCACTGTTGAACTGGCCGAGCCAACACACCCTGCTGCCCTCATTTCCACGCAGCACAAACAACGAATGATCGACGAGTTCGAATATGTCGCCGCGCGGGCGGGATGGCCCAACCCCAGGCTCTTCGCTCTGCAGTGTCAGTTGCTGTGGGATGGCGCGACCGCCGCAGCGCAGATCAATTATGACCCTGCTCCGGTGCAGGCAGCTCGCCATGCCGTCGAAACACTTATCAGGGCGGCTCAATCCGAGCCCATGAAAATAAGGAGTACAGACGCATGAGGCCGGCCATTGTCGCCTTGGCCTTGTCAGGTGGTTCAGCAGTCTCCGTCGGCTTTGCCCGCTTTGGCTATGCGCTGATCCTGCCGGCCATGCAGGCTGATCTGCAGCTTAATTACGCACAAGCTGGGTGGCTCAATACAGCGAACTCATTAGGTTATTTGCTAGGCGCCTTGCTCGTCATCTATTTTGTTGCAAGCCTGGGAAACCGACGACTATTCATGTGGGGCATGGCGCTCACCACCCTGTCTTTGCTGGCCTGCGGCCTAACGCACAACTTCCTGTGGCTCAGCATATTTCGATTCCTGGCCGGCTTTGGCGGTGCAGGTACGTTTATCTGCGGTGGAGTGCTTGCCGGTGTAATCGGCACTCGTGCCATCGTGATTTTTTTCAGCGGTGGTGGCCTGGGAATGCTACTGACGGGTGTGGCTTTGCCATGGATGTTCGAGCTACAAGGGGCTGTTGCATGGCCAATGGCCTGGCTGGCAATGGGTATCTTATGCATACCGCTTTCCATCGCGGCCATCAGGGCAGCCCACACTATCGCAGAGCCTTCTTCAACGCAGGCCAGCGCAAGTTGGCCATGGCGTCGGTGCATGCCTGTACTGATCTCGTACTTTATGTTCGGCCTGGGCTACATAGCCTACATGACCTTTATGGTGGCTTGGGTCAAGCATCACGCTGGCGATACCTCAAGGCTGGCTTCCACCACTTCCGTCATGTGGGGGCTACTGGGAATCATGACACTGCTCGCACCACTAATCTGGGCACGCCTGTTCAACGGCCGGCAAGATGGCCGGCCCATGGGCATGGCGCTATTTGTACTAACCACCGGAGCCGGCTTGCCTTTGATACTGCCAGACCTGGCGGGGATATGGCTTTCAGCAGCGCTTGTTGGCGCCAGCGTCTTCATGGTGCCCTCGGCGGTCACAGGCTTTGTCAAAAGCAATCTGGCCCGACCGGCCTGGGGCAACGCCATGGCCATAGCCACCAGCCTGTTCGCTATCGGCCAGACGATAGGGCCAGCCGCTTGTGGCTGGATCAGCGACATGGCCGGATCGCTGTCCTTTGGGCTGGCTATCTCGGCCATGATGCTGCTGCTGGCAGGCCTGCTGGCATTGTTGCAGAAGCCTGTAGCCACGACTAGCTAAGTCGGTATTTATGCCGTCTTTGCGCTAAGCTATTGCTATTCATCCATGATGTGTCGCAGTGCCCTTCCCTATATATCAGGAGCGCCATGAACACCCCAAACGACTCGAAAGCATTCGAAGCCCTGGCGAACATCACCACGGCCACACTGACCACGGTCCTACTGAAAAAGGGCCTGCGCAATGTCTGGATTCGCGGCGCTTTTCCTATCGCGGCCGACAGCAAAAAACGAATCGTGGGACGCGCATTCACTGTACGTTTCATTCCCGCCCGCGAAGATCTGGCCACACCGGAATCATGGAGCTCTCCCAAGTCCACCCGTGCGGCCATCGAGCAAATGCCTGCTGGTTGCATCGCCGTTGTCGATGCAAATGGCGTAAAGGATGCTGGCTTCTGGGGCGATATTCTTTGTGCACGAATGTCCCAGCGTGGCGTGGCCGCACTGGTCAGTGACGGCGCAGTACGCGATCTGGCGGGGGTGCTGTCCACAGGACTGCCAGTATGGGCCAGCGGTGCCGCAGCGCCTCCCTCGGTTGCCGCGCTGACCTTCGTGGATTGGCAACAGCCTATCGGCTGCGGCGGTGTCGCCATATTCCCAAACGACGTCATTGTTGCCGACCAGGACGGTGCGGTGGTCATTCCAGCAGGGCTATTGGCCGAAGTCGTCGATCTCGCCCTGGAGCAAGAGCGCCTGGAAGGCTGGATCATGCAAGAAGTGGAAGGCGGCGCGTCATTGCCTGGCCTATACCCGCCTAATGCTGAAAACAAGGCGCGCTACGAAGCCACCAAAAAATAGCCGCGCCTGGCCGCTAAATTCTGGCCCCGCCAGTGCGGACCGCTCCCGGCGCATAGCCCATCACACGCGACGAACCCAGATCGCTGGCACTGGGCATATCTGTATCCATACAAGCTTTTTCTCAAGCACGTATCGAGCAGGAAGTCATCCCCAAGCTACGACATGTCTGGCAAAATATTCGAAGGCTGATGCACTTAGGGGATATCTGAACTACGATGGAAACTGAAGCGATTGTCGACAGTCCGCATGCGGAGTGCATGATTGCAACCGAATGGATGCTGGCTGGCACCACCAGGAAAAATTGACGCGATGAAATAGCAGTACAGACCTACAACATGAAAACATTCACCCGCAGCGACGCGATCACGATCGGAGAAATCCTGGCCGATGTGTCACGCACCGAAATCATGCCGCGCTTCACGGGAGCCGTGCTCAACAACACACGGGAAAAATCATCGGCATTTGATGTCGTGACTGATGCGGACGAAGTTGCAGAACACGAAATCGCGTCTCGTCTGCGCAAGCTTTTTCCCACTGCAGCCATTATTGGCGAAGAAGCCGCCGAACGCGACCCCAGTATCCTGGAGCACATAGCAACAGCCGATCTCGCATTCATCATTGACCCCATAGACGGGACCAAGAACTTCGCCTCTGGAGTCCCTTTGTTTGGCGTGATGGTTGCAGCCACAGTACGGGGTGAGATTGTGATGGGCGCCATCCATGACCCTGTTTGCCGCGATACGTCTTTTGCGGTGCGCGGATCAGGCGCCTGGCGACAAGATGAAAACCAGCAAACCAAAGACCTGAAGGTCGCCGACCCGGTGCCAGTATCTCAGATGCAAGGGGTGGCAGGTTCGAGCTTCTTGCCCGAGCCCATGCGCTCCATCGTGGCACAAAACCTGCCAAAAATGTCCATGAACTTCTGGATGCGCAGCGCAGCGCAAGAGTACAGGATGGCTGCGGCAGGCCACTGCCATGTTCTGGTCTACAACAAATTGATGCCGTGGGACCACGCCGCAGGCTGGTTGCTGCACCGGGAAGCGGGTGGCTACAGCGCACACTTTGATGGAACACCATATAAGCCATCAAACTTTGCCGGGGGCCTCATCTGTGCTCCTGATCATCTGTCGTGGGAACTGATCAGAGAGGCTCTTTTCGAACCGTCCGTCTAAGCAGATCTCATGGACTGCCGGTAATGAAGGGCCTCACCATGATAAAAACGTTTCCCCTGACCGGTGCCCTGACATTGCCTGGCTCAACAGCAGTTGCCACCACGCCATCGAACAGCCCCGTTACCGAGCTTACCCCGGTACACTTTGCGCACCTCGATACCTCGATGCGGTACAGCACTACATCAGAGCCAGCCATGCAGGCATCACTTTTTCAAGTGCACGCTTCTCATTGACTCTATCGCCCGAGACGACAAATCCCGTGGGCTGGTTCTGATCATCATAGAAAATAGCCTTGGTGCCATTAGCTCCCAGCTCGTCAAATTGCCACTGCCCATTACTGGATAAAGGCGCAGAAATAGCAAGGGGAAATAGCGGCGTTTTTACAACCACGGGCATGGCGGCGTAATTAACAGGGGTCAACTGGCCAGCCAAAGTTTTTGCTAGTGCTCTAGCACATTGCATAATAGGCATCACATAGGGTAGATGTAGGCCGCTGACTTCGGCGCAGTCCCCCAGTGCATAAATATTTTTCTCGCTGGTTTGCAAGTATCGGTCAACCTCTATACCTTTATTTACTTTTATACCGGCCTTGGTCGCCAGCTCTGCTCTGGGCCTCAGCCCCACCGCGCTTATCACAACATCAGCATGCAATTTGGTTCCGTTTTGCAGGCTCACTAGAAAGCCATCGCTAGCGGACTCCACTGAGCTGCAAACCGTGCCGGCATGCAAGTTTATTCCTGCAGCCAGCAGTGCCTGCGCCATGTGTTCCGCTATCTCGGCAGGTAGCAAGCGACCCAATGGTAAAGGGCCCGGATCAATCAAGCTCACTTCATAACCTGCTGAACATAGGTCATTGGCAAACTCGCAGCCGATCAAACCAGCACCCAAAATCGCGATGCTCTTCTTACCTTCAAGACGCTGAAGAAGAACGTGATAATCAGACAGGTTGTTGACGGATACGATCGCGTCAACTCCGTTTCCCTGCAACGGAATCCGAATCGGCTCGGCCCCTACTGCCAGCACCAGTTTGCTATAGGATCTTTCCACCCCGCGGGTCAAAATGGTTTGATGCGCGTAATCAATTGCGTCGACAGTCTGGTCAGTATTGATTTCAGCCTGGAGCTGCTCAGCCATTTTGACGGCAGGCTGTGTCAACATATTTGCAGCCGTCTTCTTCGCAGAAAACCCATTTGACAGCATCGGTTTCGAATAAAAGCCGCCGTTGTCGCCTGTAAACATCTGTATTTCTACAGTGCTATCAAGACGCCTCAATTCACGTGCCACGGTATAACCCGCCAGGCCTGTCCCGATTATTACAACGGGTGCTTCCATTGCATCACCTATAAGAAAAAAATCGCCACAGCATAGGCTGTGGCGGTGCCTAGTAGAGAATGATAGACCATCAAGGATGGAATCACCGCATCCACCCCATGCCGGCTTACTCCGGTCGATTCAACATTAAGACAGCATCACAGATCTTTTTTACATCAGGAATGAGCGCTTCCTGCAAATGTGCGGCGGCGGGCATGCGGACGTCAGGCGTGCCCAGACGTTGAACGGGGGCACTCAGCGTACGGAAATGCTTTTCTTGAACTTGCGCGGCTATCTCTGCACCAAAGCCCCCGGTCTGATTCGCTTCATGCACAATCAACAAGTGCCGTGTCTTGCGCACACTGTGATCGAGTGTGCTCCAGTCAAAGGGAGCAATCCACCGTGCATTAATAACCTCAACTGAAATACCGTGCTTCGAAGCCAGTTCCTCTGCAGCCTCGAGGACTCGAAAAAGCATAGCCCCCCACACCACAACAGTTACATCATTACCTGCCCGAGCAATACTGGCACCTTCAGTTCTTTCGATCTCACCATCGATTTCGACATTCTGTGCCGCACCATAGTACAAACCACGGTTTTCTATGATCAACGCTGGGTCATCGCTTTTCACTGCAGCCAATAGCATCGAGTATGCATCTTGTGCCGTTGCAGGTACACCCACGCGCAAACCCGGAATATGCGCATACAGCGCTTCCAGATTCTGTGAGTGCTGAGCACATGATCCGGGCAATGCCCCCTGCTGTGTCCTGATGGTCAGGGGTGCACTGAGGCGGCCCGCTGAAACGTATCGAATATTGGCAGCCTGATTCACGATCTGATCCATTGCAACCAAGCTGAAATCAACCCACATGATTTCAACAATTGGTCGAATGCCCGTCATCGCGGCTCCGACGGCTGTGCCCAGCATTGCAGTCTCACTGATCGGGGTATCAAAAACTCGCTCGGAGCCGAAGTCAGCTTGCAGGCCTTTTGTAATACCAAATACACCACCCGGCAAGGCGACATCCTCGCCGAACAGGATCGAGTCGGGAAACTCGCTCAAAGCACGCTTTAAAGCCGCATTCGCCGCCTTTCCGTAACTCAACTCAACAACAGCACTTTTTAGGTCGTTATGCATACAAATGCTCCAAAACAGTATTCGTGTCGGCCATGGGTGCGGCTAAAGCCTCTTGACTGGCCTGCTCAATCTGCGCACGCGCATTCGCCTCAATTTCATCCAGTTCGATTTGCTGTACGCCATTGTTCTGCAGTCGTTGCCGCATTCTGACGATAGGCTCGTGCCTCTTTGCTTCGGTCAGCTCACCTTTGGGCCGATAGCTCTGCATATCGCCGTAATAATGCCCCACCAGCCGCTGAGTCATCATTTCAATCAACACCGGCCCCTTCCCTGCACGGACGGTGCTAGCCTGCTCTTGTACGCAAGAACGCACGGCCTCGAGGTCATTTCCGTCAATCCGCACACCTCTCATGCCGTAGGCTTGAGCGCGCTTGTAAAGATCAGAGTCTTTCGTCATATCGGCAATCGGCGTCAACTCCGAATAGGTATTGTTCTCGCAGATGAACAGCACGGGAAGCTCCAAATATGATGCAAAATTCATGGCCTCGTGAATGGCCCCCTGGTTCATGGCACCATCGCCGAACGCGGTCAAGGCCAACGCTCCGTTGCGCTTAAGCTTGTTGCTTAAAGCTGCGCCACAGGCAATGGGCGCGCCGGCACCGACGATAGAGTTTTCACCATAGAAACCCCAATCTGCCGCGCTAAAGTAGGCAGAGCCGCCCCGACCCTTATTGACACCGGTTTCCCTGCCTAGTAGCTCGGCCAGGATGGAGCTTGCCGGCACCCCGCAAGCCAGAGCCCAGCCATGGCCTCGATATGTTGAAAACACCTGATCACCTTCGTTCAAGGCTTGTAGCGACCCGGTATAAATTGCCTCTTGCCCAATGCAAAGATGGACGGAACCTTGAATAGTCTGCTGTTTACGCAGCTCAGTGATTTTTTCTTCCAGAAATCGGATCTGGTACATCATTGCAAGGCCAGTAAGCTCTGGCCCACGGTCATCTAATGAAAAATTAGTACTCATGGCTACCTCTAAAAAAATAATCTGGTCACGCTTCAATGCCTGATCGGTGGTGCTGATAAACGGCTAGAACAAGCCCCGATAAGCCCCACCATCCACCAGCAAACTTTGGCCCGTGATGTATGCGGCCTTCTCGCTGCACAAGAAGGCGCATACATCCCCGATTTCGGCTGGAGTGCCTAAGCGCCTCATGGGTATGGTTTCCTCTACGGCCTTTAGCTGCGAATCAACAGAAACTCCATTTTTCTGCGCCTCGCGAGCGAGCGCGTTCTTTTGGCGATCCGTATAGATGCGACCTGGCAAAATAGAGTTAATGGTGACGCCATACTTAGCCGCTTCGCGCGCCCGACTTGCCAGCAAACTGGTCAAGCCTGTCCGAAAGACCCCCGAGCCCAGAAGATTGGGGATGGGCTGCTTGATCGCACTGGATGAGATCGCTACGACACGTCCCCATCCTCGAGCCTGCATGGCAGGCAAAGCTTGATCAAGCATATCGGCCAATGGCAAAAAAACAGTCTCGAATTCAGCCTGCCACTCGTCCGGAGAATAGCGTGCGCTGTCTTTAGCAGTGGGGCCACCTACATTCAATACCAACACATCTACTGTCGGCATGGTGCTCAGCAGCTTCCTGCGCTCATCTTGTGAATGAATGTCGGCAACACACGAAGTTACGGCTGCCTCCGGAACCTCTGCAACCATGTCGCGCACGGCACTGTCTAGCCTCTCTTTATCACGACCATTCAGACAGACGGTATGCTTATCCTGAGCAATAGATTTGGCACATGCCCAGCCCAGGCCTCTGCTAGAAGCCAGTACCAGCGCATTCCTGGCAACGGAGGAAGTCATCGCTGCTCCGTTTCATATTGTGTACGCACCCGTTCAATCAGAGCATCGGCACCCGCAACCAATATACCGATTTCCGATGCCAGAGCAACGACCGTCGCCCCGGCATCCAGATAAAACGCACAGTCTTTTTCACCTGCCAGAACCCCGGCAACTTTACCGGCTGCCCGAACTTGCTGAATAGCTGCGGCAATGGTTTCCCGGACCTCGGCTTGTGCCGGCATTCCGAAGTAGCCCATATCCGCCGCCAAATCATTAGGGCCAAAAAAGACGGCATCGACACCATCAACATCCGTGATCTCCTGAATGTTCTGTATCGCCTCGACACTCTCAGCCTGCACAATGAGTGCCACTTGAGCGTTGGCCTGCTCCAGTGAAAGCTTCCGGCGTCCATATGCGCTGCCACGTACACTTCCAGCCACACCGCGTCTGCCCAGAGGGGGATATTTCATGAACTGGACAGCCAGCTCGGCTTCTTGTGCGCTCTGGACGTTGGGAACCATTAGTGCATGTACACCCAAGTCCAGATACTGTTTAAAGAGGCCTTGGTTCAGTTCGCTCACACGCACAATACTGGCTGTTGTCGTTGGTGCCAATGCCAACAACTGCGCATGCAGGCCCGGCATGGTGTTGGGGCAATGCTCACCATCGAAGATCAAAAAATCGTAGCCACTTTGCGAAATAGCTTCGGCCGCCTGAACACTGTATGAGCAACAAAAGAGACCATACAGGCGCTGCGCGGGAGTTAGTTTCTGGCGTAAGAAATCCTGCTTCACTTGTTACCTTCCCAGCTCGCCAGCCCGTGTTCCGTCCCCGCATACCCCACTGGATGACCAAACCGCTCCTGCATGACCACGCTCAGTTTCTTCTCTGCGCTCGCAACCCAGCCTCCCGACCTCACCGCATACTTGTCAGCATTCCGTGCCTCTGCCGGCTCTTGACCTTCTTGAGCCAGAGCTTTAGCGCGCTTAAGCATGTATTGACGGAATTTCACAAGACCAATATCGGTCGCACCGAGATTCTCCTTGCTACGGTCAACGATGGGACCCTGGCTGTTTTGTACGGCAGCATCCTGCTCCGATACCCCTTTGATACCAGTAAAGCTGCTGTGCTTTTGCTCTTCACGATCAAGCAGATAATCGTTATGTGGGCCACGTATCGGATAATAATTTTCGTCCACTTCGGCATGTACCGTCATGCCTTTGCGGCATGCTTCGCGCTCCTCTTCGGTAAGAGGGCGATCAGGATTCCATGTGTAGTTATAGATCCAGCACGAGGTATCACTAGCAGGCGCCCACGTCTGGCCATGATAGTTTTCGCCAGGAAAAGCGCTGGGCACCAAAGCGTGGTTGGGCATCAAAAACTGAGCAATACGCCAGTAGAGTTCATCGTTATCGGCCTGCCTTGCTCCACCGATTGTTAGCCCTGCCGGAAACTCGTTGATCTCGAACTTGGGCATCGGATCTTCTTTGACCCAACGAATCCGATCATTCTTGACGCTTTGCGACCCAATGGCTGCGTGCTGCATTAGGTCCAGTGCTTTCTTTTCGTCCGATGCGATCACCATATGCAAAAACGAAAAATGAGCCGTGTCTATGGCACCCTCGAGACACTGTACCCAATTGCAATCCTGCCATTTTTTGGACACATAACGATGGGACTCAGGAACCAGCAGAAACTCCATGCTGTGCAAGTCGGGCATATGCTCGGCTGGTCCAAGATAAGCCCAGATAATATTGCCAGCCTCTTTGACCGGATATGCCGTGATCTTCATACGGTCTTTGTATGGAGAATTACAGGGGGCTGTTGGCATGTCGACGCAATTGCCTTCTACGTCGAATTTCCAGCCATGAAACACACAACGCAGTCCCCCTTCTTCGTTACGGCCGTAATACAAATTGGCTCCCCGGTGAGGGCACACCGGATGAACCAGCCCAAGACGCCCATCGGAATCCCGGAACGCGAGCAAGTCCTCACCCAGGATCTTCACTTTTTTCTGGGGACATCCAGGCTCTGGCAGCTCTTCCGATAGCAGGATCGGCATCCAGAATCGTCTTAGAAGTTGTCCCATTGGCGTGTCCGGACCCGCACTAGTCAATAATTCGTTATCTTCTTTCGTCAACATCTCGCTGTTTTTCCTTATGAATTACGCTTTCGGCAAGCACATATAGGCCGTGCCAGTTTTCAGATTTCCACCATCTCGAATTCGTCCTTGCCCACGCCGCAGTCCGGACAGGTCCAATCATCCGGCACGTCGGCCCAGCGTGTGCCTGGCGCAACCCCATTAGCCGGGTCTCCAGCACTTTCGTCATAAACCCAGCCACACAGAATGCAAATCCACGCTGCATACGGCTCGCCTTCCGATGGCTGCCCACCAGCCATCAGAGTTTGCTCATTCGTAGAAAAACTTGTCATTTCCATGCCACGGCTCCTTGCATTAGGCTAGTAGGCGATTGTGCTAATCTACCTACATTCAATACATGCCTCTATCAACGTTTCATTATTTAGAACATCGTTCAATACATCAACACAATGGCAAGCTCTTCTGGTCACACTCCCATTCGATCACTGGCCGAATACGACGGGGACCCACAGTTCGCCATGACACTGGCGAAAGGGCTAGAGCTACTTAGCTGTTTCACACCTGAAAAACCCATCCTTGGCAACAAGGAGCTGTCGGAGCTCATGGGTCTTTCAAAATCGACCATTTCCCGGTTTACCTATACCTTGTCACGGCTGGGATACATGACTACCGACAAGAACTCTGGAAAGTTCCAGCTGGGGTCAGCGGTTCTGTCCATTGGCTACCCGCTGCTAGCCAATATCGCGCTTCGGCAGATCGCCAGGCCGCTTATGAGCGAGTTGGCCGAGTACGCACAAGGTTCAGTGTCAATGGGTATTCGAGACCGCTTGAACATCACGTATATCGAAACCAGTCGACACCGATCCATCTTCAACTCGCAGATGTCGGATATAGGGCTATCGATTTCTTTGGCGGGAAGTGCCATTGGGCGCGCATACTTATGCGGCTGCAACCCAACGGCACGTACGCAATTGCTCAATGAGCTGCAGGTCAAGCAGCCAGAACAATGGAGCAAACACAAAGACAAGGTGATGCAAAGCTTTGACGACTATGAAAAGTTCGGATTTTGCATTGCCCAGGGCGATATCCGCCCTGATGTTTATAGTGTAGGAGTGCCGCTGGGGTATTTAAGCAATGGCCAGCTCATCGTTTTCAACTGTGTGATCCACGCCTACCAAGCAAAAAATGACAGGCTTGAGAACGACATCGGGCCCAAACTCGCAGCCTTGGTAAAAAACCTGGATAACTTTGCGCTGACCAATACGGCATAACACTTATTATTGCGGCACCACACCCACTTGTTTCATAAAACCAGGCCAACGCCCTGCCTCTTTCTTGATCAACGCAGAGAATTCTTCCGGGGTGCTGCCTTTTATCGCTATCCCGGTGCTGCTCAGCGAAGCTACGAAATCAGGGCTGGAGATAATTGAATTAACATCCTTCGATAGTTGGTCAATGGCGTTAGCCGGGGTACCAGCACGAGCAATCAAGCCCCACCAAACACGAATATCGACACTGGAGAAGCCCACTTCGTCCATACTTGGCACGTCTTTCAAAGAGTCGGAACGCTGATCACCCGTGACCGCCAGAATGCGAAGTTTTCCTGCCTGGGCCTGCGGTATTACCGTCGAGCCGCCATCAAAAATCATCGTTACTACACCGCTCATCACATCGGTCAAGGCTGGCACGCTTCCCTTGTAAGGCACGTGGAGCAAATCGATTCCGCCTTCTTGCGCAAACAACTCTCCGGCCAGATGTAGGCTACTGCCCATTCCGAGCGAGGCATAAGACAATTCACCCGACTTCGACTTGGCGAAATCGACAAGTTCCTTCACATTTTTCACTGGAACATCTGAACTGACAGCCAGAAACAACGGCGTCGAAAACAAGGTTGTGATGGGAGCTACGTCTGTTACGGGATCATAAGATAGTTTTTTAAAAGACCCCAGGTTGGTCGCAAGACTTGTCATTGACCCCAGAAAGACCGTGTATCCATCGGCAGGGGCTCTAAGCATGTTTTCCATGCCGATAATTTGACTGGCCCCAGGCTTGTTCTCCACGATAACAGGCTGATTGCGCTTCTTTTGGAGACCATCCGCCAATAAACGGGAAAATGTGTCCCCAAGACCACCAGGTGGATAAGGAACGATAAACCGGAGAGGTTTATCGGTATATTTCGCGGTGTCCTGGGCCAATGAGACACCAGGAAGTACCAGGCTGCATACAAGCAAAGCCTTGAGGAGTGAATTCATAAAAGTTCGTCTCTGTGTTTTGTTGTCGGAATAGACAATCTAGACAATAAAAAAATTGAGTCAATTTTTATTTGAATATTTTGAACACTATTCAATCTATGAGAACAAACCAAGCACAGGTATCGCAGATACCGTAGACCCTCAAAGCATTCAGGTGCTCAATTTTGTGATTGAGCACCTGAAAAATTGCCGGCCGCTAGCCGCAGCCCTGAAAGATTGCAAAAGTTACTTAAACCCTCTTAAGCCAGCGTCTCATCAATCAATGCGCCTGGCGCATGATTTTTTACTGACAGTATGCCGTTGTTGCGTGATGCCTCGGCCTCGTAGAGCTGACTGGTGCCGATGACCTGGCCATTCGTGGCTTTCAGATTGAACATGTACTTGCCAGACTGAGACTGCTTGCTCTCGAACATAGCATCGTTCGTTGCGTTTTTCTTGACTGACTCAACCCCGTTCAAACACGACGCCTTGGTCTTATAACCTTCGCTGGAAAGAATGGACTGCCCATTGCTGGCATTCAGCCTGAAACGGAACTCACCAGCTTTGTCTTTATAAATTTCGAATTTTCCGGCCATGAAAACGCTCCTTTTGTGCAGAAGAATTAGTACCCGAGATCAGGCAAGGGCTAGGCAAGAGTATCAGATTTTGATGACAGGCTGTGATATGGGAAATGATAGGCTTTGTAAACGCTGGGACGTAGCGGGACTTCACTGACCAGGGAAGAGGTTGAAATGTGGTCCACGAGGAACCTGCAAGCCAGCCGCAATCGACGGGAATACGGCTGGTATCGATGACTCGATTGCTGATCACGGAGGTTGCTGTAAGACCCGGTGCGACGCAATTGAGTGGCCTATGCGTCATACGTCATAACCCGGCGCTAAACGTGTCAGCTTGCGCAGCAATGCCGGCCACTCCCTGTTGTGCGTACTGGAAAAATCGTCCTGCCATTGTTGTGCGGTCAATGCACATATCTTCTGATCGGGTATCCTGATCGGACGGTTGCCTGCGGTGGCCAGTAATTGCGCCCTGGCCGCCTTTTCCAGATAAAACATTTCCACAAAGGCAGCACCTACCGACTTACCCACCGTAAGCGTGCCGTGATTACGCAGCACAAGGGCGTTATGGCTGCCCAAAGCGTTTATCAGGCGCTTGCGCTCATCGTTGGATAGCGCGATACCTTCATAATCGTGGTAGCCGATGCGCTCATAGAATCGCATGGCATGCTGGGTTAGAGGCAGCAGCCCCTCTTCCAATATCGACAAGGCCATGCCATGCTCGGTATGCAAATGCATGATGCTTACGGCATCTTCCCTTACCTGATGTATGCCCCCGTGAATCACGAATCCTGCCGCATTCGGGCGATACTTGCTCTCGCCAATGATATTTCCGTCCAGGTCGATCTTTACCAATGAAGAGGCGGTAATCTCATCAAACCCAAGCCCCAGCGGATTGACTAGAAAATGGTGTTCGGGCCCAGGCACTTTCGCAGAAATATGCGTATAGATCAGATCATCCCATCCATGCAAAGCGCACAGCCGATAAGCTGCCGCCAGGTCGACACGTACGGCCTTTTCTTCTGGTGTGATTCCCACGACATCAGGCTTACTCCGGGACGCCAGCTCAAAGCCATTATTTGAGGCGGCCTCTTCGGCAACTGGTGAAAGCCGTGTATGCTCAACTGACATTGCTTCCTCACTGTAATTTAGATACGATACGTACAGTATATAAATTAATTGATGCAAGTCAAGAAAAACTCATGCCTACTTCTACGCCCATAATCACCAAAAATCCCAGAGGACGCCCTCGCAGCAAAGAAGCAGAAGATGCGGTTTTGAATGCAACTTATCGACTGCTATCAGAAAAAGGGCTGCATTTAACGACAATAGAAGCTATTGCCCAAGAGTCCAAAGTCAGCAAGGCAACGATATATAGGTGGTGGCCCAATCGCGCTGCAATCATCATGTCAGCTTTTTTAAAGGCATCGCGAAACTCGATCCCCTATCCTGATGACTTTTCTGAAGACGATGTCGTAAAGAGACTGTCGAGCATGGGGAGGGAGTTCCTGGGCCCCATAGGCAAAATGATGGCTGCGCTGATTGCAGAGGGATTGTCCGACCCCGTCTTTGCCGAGGAATTTCGAGCCGGCTATATCAATGCCCGTCGTGAGGACGGCATCAACATCGTGAACGCAGCCATCGCAAAAGGCCTTATCAAGAAGGCCGATCCGCACACAGTTCTGGATGTAATTTACGCACCGCTATACTACCGGCTGATGGTTGGGCATCAGCCGCTGTCTGACAAATTTGTCAAAGAGTATTTAAGTTTGGCAATGACAGGGATCTTGAGCAATAAAGCTTAGCTGGTGCGCATACAACACCGTTCCGGCAGCGTTATTTCAGCCCTACTTTCTCGACCAACGCCCGGTTCGATGCCAGCTCTTGCTCGATATTGTCAGCAAATTCCTGTGGCGTACTGGTGGCAGGAATATTATTGCTGTCTATCAGCAATTTCTGAATTTCGGGTGTGGCCACTACCTGGTTGATCTCTTTATTGAGCTTTGCCACGATGGCCTCTGGCGTTTTGCCTGGGGCAAAAAAGCCGAATACCGACATCTTGTTCGCTTCGGCGTAGCCCAGCTCACTGAAGGTAGGCACATCGGGTAATGACTCTACGCGCGCGGGTGCCGCAATGGCCAGGGGCACAAACGTGCCATTGGCCAGGTTGGATTTAATGGCGGGGCTCATATTGGTGGAGATCAGCTCAAACTGACCGCCCAAGGCATCGGTCAGTTGCTGGCCCGCCCCCTTGTAAGGAATATGCGTAACCTCTATCTTGCCAACCTGCTGCAACTGCTCCAGCATCAAATGCCCTAAAGAGCCCTGCCCCGACGTCGACCAGCGCAACGCTCCAGGCTCGGCCTGCGACTGCGAAATCACGTCTGCGATACTTTTGCCACTGAATGCTTTGGTGCCCAACAAGATGACCGGGGACACCATGACACTACCGATCGGTGCAATATCTTTCTGTGGATCGTAGGGTACCTCGCGAATCGCAGGCGACAATACCAATGGGCTGACGGATGAAAACCCTATGGTGTATCCGTCGGCCGGTGCTCGGGCCACTTCGTTCATGCCTACCGTTCCGCCTGCACCACCCTTGTTCTCGACCACGAACGACTCGCCCAGGCGCTCGCTCAGTTTGTCTGAAATGGCACGTGTAACACTGTCGCTGACACCGCCAGGAGGATAAACGACGATGACCCGCACGGATTTTTGAGGCCAGTCGGCTGCAAAAGCGGTGGCTGAGACGACTGCCAGCACAGCGGTAAGCAGCGCGCGATGAATTATTCTGGAGCGCATGGATCTTATCCTTAAGATATGTTGGATACATCAAGAGGACGAAAATTGTACTGCGCTTGCACCCCAGGCGCTCCCGATCAAAGATTATTAGGCAACCACGTTACTAGCTGTGGGAAGAAGTACACGATCACAACACTGGCCAGCATAATGAAGATAAAAGGTACAACTCCGCGCGCCACAACCCCCAAAGGAGTGCCCGCAATGGCTTGAATCACAAACAAATTCAGGCCTACCGGAGGGGTGATCAAAGCGAGCTCGATCAAGATGACAAAGTAGATGCCAAACCAGATCGGGTCGATACCCAGGCCCAGTACCGTAGGAAAGAGCACAGGTACCATGATCAGCAGCATCGACAGGCTTTCCAGAAACAAACCGATGACCAGCAAGATGACCGTCACCAGCAGCAGGAACCCGTCTACCGACGAAATATGTACGTCTACCAGTTCAGACAACATGGCGGGCACCTGATACAACGTGATGGCCTTGCCAAAGATCTTTGCACCGATGACGATAAGAAACAACACAATGGTGGTTTTCAGGGTCTGGTTGACTGCTGCCAGAAAACTTTTCAGTGTTAGTGTGCGCAGTACAAACGCCGTGAGCAGGAACGATGCAAACGCCCCCACAGCCGACGCCTCGGTGGGAGTAAATGCGCCCGCATAAATCCCGCCTATGATCAGGACAGCCAGGACAATCGTAGGCGCTGCGCGCAGCGTGGCCGTCATGCGCTCACGGCTGGAGCATGCCTCTTGCCGCTGATGCAGCCCTGTGGCCCAGGCATATGCCACTGTGTAGATACTAAATAGAGCCAGAAGCAGAATGCCTGGGCCAACACCAGCCATGAATAGCTTGCCGATGCTTTCTTCTGTAATCACTCCGTATACGATCAAGGGGATGGAGGGCGGGATCAAGATGCCCAGCGTTCCCCCTGCGGCAAGCAGACCTAGCGTAAAGCTTTTGTCATACCCTCGCTTGACCATCTCGGGGATGGCTACAGTACCAACCGTTGCAGCTGTCGCGACCGAGCTGCCCGAAATCGCAGAGAAGATTCCGCAAGAAACCAATGCAGACAGTCCCAGGCCGCCGGGCAAATGCCCCACCCATTTCTGCACAGCGTCGAACAAATCCTTACCCACGCCACCCTTGAGCAACAGGTTGGACATCAACAGGAAAAGTGGAACGGACAACAGTACAAAATTATCCAGTGCACCATGAAGGTTCTGTGCCACCATCGCCAGCGGCAGCCCTTTGATAATGAGCAGACCTGCACCGAGGCCCGCCAGCGAGAAAGCAACAGGTACGCCTAGAAAAAGCAGGGTCAGCAGAGCAAGAGCAATATAAAGTAATGTCACGAACGATTCCCCTGCTGATTAAGCACTCCGAGGTCAGCGTCATCGGCCTCGAGCTCACTTTCTGGAGCAAAGGTCGGAGGCCCTCGGAAAGGCAATCGGATCAGTTCAGCGCCAGACTGCACAGCCAACAGCGCGAAGCCCAACACCACCGGCAGCTCTGCTATCCAGTTGGGCAGAGCCAGCATGGTGGGTTGGCGACGGCCAAGGCGAATGGAGTCCGAAACAACGTCCCAGCCTTTTATTGTGGCCATCAGTGAAAAAAGTAGAATGATCACAAGCGCCAGCGCTTCGCACGCATAACGCATCCAGGTCGGAGCGACGCCCAGGACGGCCGTAATACGGATCATCTTGCCGTCCCTAAGCACCAGGGCCATGCCCAGATAGGTGAACCATATCTGCAGCGTCACGGAAATGTCTTGGGTCCATTGTGTGGGCGCATGAAAAAAGTAACGTGCGACAGCTTCGTAAGTCAGTACGGCAGTGATGAAGATGATCATGTAGACACCAACACTGCCGCACAAACCCGATATGCTGTCGACCGCGCGCAAGACTTTGCTGCGCTCTACGGACTGAACACTGGACATGGAAACCACCTATTGCTGTTGCAAGAAGCATCTGGAGGCCAGGACGGGGAACAGAACATCTCCCCGTCTTTGGCCATTACATCAATAAAGCTTCCGGACTTCCTCGACCAGGCGCTTGCCGACGTCGCCGGCCTCTTTGATATAAGCGTCAACAGCCGGCGCAGCCGCTGTCTGCCAAGCCTGAACCTGCTCGGGGGACAGGTGCACGACTTTCATCGAAGTTTTTGACTTGATGAACTCTTCGGACTTGAGGTTATCGCTCTTGGTATCGGCCCGAATAGCTTCTTCGGCGCTGCGTGCCGCCGTGCTTACCCACTGCTTTTCTTGGTCAGAAAGCGAGTCCCACAGCTTGTCGTTCATAACGATCAGGAACTCGGTTTGGGCATGGTTGGTGATAGTGACGTAGTCCATGACCTCGAAGAGTTTGCGCGACTGGATGGCTGTGGTGCCGGTCATGCCGATATCGACTGTGCCACGCTGATAAGCAATGAACTGCTCGGACCCACCGATTTTTACGGGGATCCCTCCTACTGCGGTGATGAAATCACCCGATGGCTTACCCAGAACACGTACCTTTTTACCCTTCATGTCGTCGGGCGACTTGAGCGGACCATCCTTGGAAAGCAGTTGGACAGGACCGTAATCTTGCCACCACAGCACACGCGTACCCGTTTTGCGGATCATTTCGTCGATCTCTTTGCGGACGGGGCTGTCAGCCGACGCGGCTTTGGCGAGGACTTCGTAGTTGGGGAACAGAAATGCGACGGAAAACAGGCCTGTTGCCGGCAAAGTGCCCGCATACTCGTCAATCAGCACCAGCCCCATATCGATGGCGCCCGCCGCCACTGCTTGTGGAACCTCGCTGCCCTTATACAGTTGAGCTGAATCATAGATTTCAACCTTGATCTGCTTGTCGGAGATCTTTTCTACTTGCTCTTTGAAATAGACGACATTGGCCCCGACAGGGTGCTTGGTATTCACTTGAAGACTGACCTTCAGCGTACGTTCTGCATGCGCAGACATAGCACCGCATAGCATGAAGGATGCAAGTGCCGAGAGGCAAAGCGATTTGACAATACGTTGTGACATGGGGCGGTCTCCTGGTATGAATTATTTGCAAGTGCGCTGAGAAGAGGCTCTTTCCAAGAATTGTATACAACAATAAAAATGAGCGTCAATCAGGGTGAACGCCTATTTCGGCAGCATACGCCGCGTTGCCTGATGCCCCGCCAACAAGTGAGCCCGCATCACGCTTTCCGCCCAAGCAGAATCACGCGCAAGAAATGCATCTGCCAATTCACGATGGTGCGCCATGCTCCGCATAATCTCGGTGTCATCATAGATATTGAAAGTGCGATAAATCAAAGGCAGCGAAATAACTTGCGCAATCAGCGCACGAAGGCGCTCACTGTGCGCCGCCTCGACCACGAGATTATGAAATTCCTCGTTCAATTGTGTCAGTTGCTGGCGCGCGGAAACATCATCCCGCCCCTGGGCCACCACTTGTTCCATGGCCGAGCACAAGGTATGCAGGCGCTCTTGCTCTGATTCGGTAATTCGCTGCGCAGCCAGCCCCGCCCCATGTGACTCCAGCAAGACACGCAAGCCGAAAATCTCATCCAGATCATGGTCGCTCCAGCTTTGCAGACGACTGCCCTGATTCGGAATCGTTTCAACCAGTCCCTCAAGAGTCAGGCGCCGCAATGCTTCGCGAATGGGTGTGCGGCTAACGCCTATCTCGCGCGACAAGGAGCTTTCTTTTAGCTGGACACCATCTGGCCAGTCATTGCGCAAAATGCGGCTCTTTATCCATTGATAAGCTAGTTCGGCCGTGTGACCATGCCGTCTTGACGCTTTCATCACAAACCGCTCTCCAGATAAACGCCTTAGCAATCTCCGTTTTATTGTATACAATAAATTTAAGTTTGCGTCCAAAGAACAACCAGCAAGGAGATTAAAATCGTGATTAGTGCCGCTTCCAAACGCCAACGCCTGGCCACCCGCATGGCCCAGCCCGGGCTTATTACCGCTCCCGGGATTTTCGATTTGATTTCTGCGCGCCTTGCCGACCGCATGGGGTTCGATGCGCTGTACATGACAGGCTATGGGACCGTAGCGTCATACCTTGGGCTGCCCGACGCAGGGCTAGCCACCTTTACCGACATGCTGAATCGTGCAAGCGCATTTGCACACGGAACGGAAACCCCGATTATTGCCGATGGAGATACAGGTTACGGCGGGCTGCTCAATGTAGCGCATACCGTACGTGGCTACGAAGCTGCCGGTCTGGCGGGCATCCAGCTTGAAGACCAGGAATTTCCCAAGAAATGTGGGCACACACCCGGACGGCGCGTAATAGCCATGAATGATATGGTGCGCAAGATCAGCGTCGCTTGCGAAGCACGCGAGCACGATGACTTCCTGATTGTGGCACGTACCGATGCCCGCACGACGCTAGGCCTGGACGAAGCGCTGCGCAGGGCCGAAGCCTATGAAAAAGCTGGTGCAGATATCCTTTTCGTGGAGTCACCAGAAAGCGAAGAAGAAATGGAACGCATTGCAGGCGCATTCGACAAGCCCATCCTCATCAACAACGTCGAAGGCGGCCGAACGCCTGTCCTGACAAAGTCCAGGCTCGAGCAAATGGGCTTCAAACTGGCCATCTACCCCGCTACTGGTTTTCTGGCTATGGGGCAAGCACTAGAGCAGGTATACAAAGGACTGCAGCAAGATGATGTCGTGGGAGCTACCAAAGACCATCTATACGAGTTCGAAGCATTCAGTCGACTGATGGGCTTTCAGGCGGTATGGGATTTCGACAAGGCACATGCCGACGAATAACTCCCGACAATCCAGGGCTGCTTTACCAAGTCGACAACGTGCTTAGAAACGGAAGTGGGGCATAATGGCGTGACCGTCTTATCTGCTGCGGCTTAAGTCGCAGCCCCCACCACACGCAGTTTTCGCATGACCTCCCCTAGCCCTTCAAGACCAAGAACAGAAGCCACGGAGTTCTCCGTATGGACACTCACCATGCCTGTCGCCATGGGATACATACCATTGGGCATGGTATTTGGATTTCTGTTTGTACAGGCCGGCGCTACCGCCTGGCTGGCCATATTGGCCAGTATCGTCGTGTACGCTGGCGCAGCTCAATACATGATGATTCCCATGCTGGCTGCCGGCCTGCCTGTGAGCACCATTGCGCTGGCAACCCTGATCATCAACCTGCGCCATATGTTCTACGGGCTGTCTCTGCTGAGCAAATTCCCGCAAGCAAAATGGCCCCGATGGTACATGGTCTTTGCCTTGACCGATGAAACGTATTCGGTACTAACCACTTTGCCGGCCAGCACCCCTACCCGACAGCTACTCTGCATTGCCGGCCTGAATCACGGATGGTGGGTATTGGGGACGACAATCGGTGCAATCATTGGCGCTCAAGCCCAACTACCCTTGTCGGGCCTGGACTTTGTCCTGGCCGCCCTATTTGCCGTCCTGGCGGTCGAGCAGTGGCGCATCAAAACCAGCGCACTGCCCTTGTGGACGGCATTGCTCTCTTATGCTGTGGCGTACGCCCTTGTACCGGCGCACGCCCTGGTGATCGCCATCGCACTTTGCATTGCCACCGGTATCTATTGCCAGCCCAAGGCGGCAAACACCAAGAGGGATGTGTAATGGAAACCGGCTACGTTCTGGGGGTATTTGCAGCCATGGCTATCGTCACCTTTGCGCTGCGCGGCCTGCCCTTTCTCACTGCGCAATGGCTGCGACATAACCCATTGGTTCGGCATCTGGGACGGTTCTTGCCTCTGGCCATCATGACGCTGCTCGTGTTGCATTCGGTGATTGGGCTATCCGGTCAACACACCGCCCCGCCCTGGCCAGAGGGTGTAGCGGTAGCCTTGACCGTGCTTGCGCAATGGAAAACAAAAAACCCATTACTGAGCATTGCGACCGGCACCCTGATTTATGTGTTGATACGCAATTATGTACTGGGGTAGTCAGCCATTCAGCCCGATCGTGCCGGGCTGAATAATGGACTTAATGCGCCCAGATCATGCCAATAAGCAAATAGCACAAGCCAGTTATCACGAATACGCTAACCAGATTCAGAACGAAACCGGCCCTGATCATGGACTGGATCTTCATGTGGCCGGTACCAAACACAATGGCGTTGGGGGGCGTAGCCACAGGCATCATAAAGGCACAACTAGCGGCGATGGCGGCAGGTATAGCCAACATTTCCGGCGGGATACCCTGTGCAATGGCCAGGGCACCCAGTAGCGGCAAGAACGTTGCCGCAGTAGCAGTATTGGAGGTCAGTTCAGTCAAGCCCAAAATCACTACTACAACGACAACCACCATGAACAGGCCGGGCAATGTAGCCACCCAATCCATATTTTCGGCAATCCACTGCGCCAACCCGGACGTCCCGATTACGCCTGATAGCGACAAGCCACCACCAAACAACAGCAATACGCCCCAGGGCAACTTGTCTGCACTTTCCCAATCCATTAGAAAAACGCGCTTTCGGATATCGACCGGAATGGCGAACAAGAGCAAAGCTGCTGCGATAGCGATGCTCGTGTCGTTCAGACCCGGAATGTAATTTGCCAATATAGGGCGGAAAATCCATGCCAGCGCAGCCAAAACAAAAACCAGCGCCACCAGCTTTTCACCACGGCTCATGGGACCAAGCTCAGCCAAGGCCTGCCCAATGGCTGCACTGCTATCACCACCTTTCAGATTGAAACCTTTGCGTGTAAGCCACCACCATGTAAACGCCATCACGATCACGGCAACAGGCACACCCAACAGCATCCATTGCCCAAAACCGATTTCCACGCCATACGTTTTACTCAGGAAGCCCGCCAGAAAGGCATTGGGCGGTGTGCCAATCAATGTAGCGATGCCGCCAATACTGGCCGCATAGGCTATAGCCAGAAGCATGGCCGTGACAAACCGGTTGTTTTCTTCTTTTGAGCTCGAGCCGGCAGTCAGCATATCGGCTACAGACAGGCCTATTGGCAACATCATGATCGCCGTGGCGGTATTGCTGACCCACATACTCAAAAACCCGGTAGCGATCATGAGGCCAGCAATCTGCTTACGTGGTTTGTTGCCCATTGCCTGCAAGATGCTCAGCGCAATACGACGGTGCAAATTCCACCGCTGCATCGCCAGGCCAATAACAAAACCGCCCAGAAAGAGGAAAATGACCGAATTGGCGTAGGGGGAAGTCGCGCTGCCCAAGGTGCCAATACCCAATACAGGAATGAGTAAAATCGGAAGCAACGAGGTGGCTGGAATAGGTATGGCTTCAGTGGCCCACCAAACCGCCATCAATAGCGTCAGGCCTGCCGCAGACCACGCCGCTTCAGACATACCCCCGGGCGGGTCTGAAACTATACATACCAAAAATAAAAATAGACCCAGAATCAGTCCCACCCAGGCGGTGCGGGACGACGTTGGGGCCTCGGTTGTCGATGCCATTTTAAGTATTTCTCCTAAGTTACAGGCGGCATTTTATCGTGTATAAGACTTTGCGTCCTCGCCTGGCTATGGAGATTGACTATCGAGCAAGAATTTCCAGCATTTTGCTAAGGGCCAAATCTGGCTCCTCTTTTGCAATATAGTGCCCGCAAAATAGGCTGCGCACCGTATCTGCCTGAATGGCACGAAACTACCAAGATAACGTTAGCAGCAGGCTCCATTGCTCACTTGGCACCCATCGCCGCTGGCATTTTGGCTGTTGATGTGATCATTAAAGTTCCCACCGCCAGCAAGAGCGGCGCCAAGGCAACCCACAGAACTACGCTCCAGTCATAGGCTGCAAGCAAGCTGCCGGATGCAAACGAGCCTATTGCCATCACGCCAAAAACAATAAAGTCATTGAACGATTGCACACGCGTTTTTTCTTCCGGACGATGACATTCCAGCACCAATGCCGAGGCACCGATAAAGCCAAAATTCCAACCTACGCCCAGCAAGATCAAGGTAAGCCAGAAATGGGCGACATCGATTCCCGTCAACCCTACAGCCACGGCAAGCGCGGTAAGGCATAAACCTGCCATCACCACCCGCCTGGCTCCAAACCGGGTGATGAGCCGGCCTGTAAAGAAGCTGGGCCCATACATTGCAATCACATGCCATTGAAGGCCCAGATTGGAACTTTCCTGTGGCAGGCCACACAACTGCATGGCCAACGGCGCCGCCGTCATGAGAAAGTTCATGAGCAAATACGATACCGTGCCGCAGATTGCTGCGGTAATAAACAGCGGCTGACGCACGATGGCACCCAGCGGCCGCCCCCCTGCGGTCTCTGCTGCCGTCGGCATCGGCAAACGTACACCGAACAACACCAATGCCGACAGCACCGCCACGGCGGCCTGGGCCAGATACGACACAGCAAATAAATGCGGCGGCCACAAATGCATGGTGTAGGTAACCAGTTGAGATCCTATGACCCCGGCAACCACACCACCCCCCATCACGAACGAAAGCGCACGTGCGCGCTGGGCTGGCTCTACGCCGTCAGCAGCGGCGAAGCGAAATGACAGGATGACGGCCGCGTACGCACCGCCAAAAAAGGTGGCCAGACAGAATAACCAGAACGAGCCCAGCACCACCGCTATCGCTGCCAGTACACCGACCAACACGCCACAACCCGTTCCGGCAAGAAAGGCAGCACGCCGTCCGTGCCGCCGGGCGATGGCACCGGCCGGCAAGATACATGCGGCCATGCCCACGACGAAAATCGAAATCGGCAAGGTTGCCAGCGACTTATCTGGCGCCAGGGTATGGCCGATGATGGAGCCGGTGGCATACACCACCACCGCGTTGGCGCCCGCCAATGCCTGCGCAATCGTCAGGCGGGCAATATTTCCGCGTTGCTCACGCTCCGATAACGCGGAAGATATTGAGTTCAATGGTGCAGCTTCAGCTTCGGACAAGAGATGCTCCGGGTTCAAACGTCCTGACACACAGACCGAACATCATTTGTTGTTCAGCAGAAAACCTATGGTTTACCACATATTCGGCAAAACCGGCTTACACCGTTCCATCCTCTCGATGCACAGCCTTAGCGCCAGCTCAAGTTGATTTTTTTTGCCGTTTTTCTACTGCATACCGCAATAAAGAGGCGCTGCGAAAAAAACCATGCGCGAACTTGCCGTAAGGCATGGTCAGGAAAAGAGCCATGACTGCGCCCAGATGCAAGCACAGCAGAGCAGCCATGGCCGGCGTACTACGTCCCAGCCACAAGGCCAAACCACTGGCACTGATCAGGAACAGCAAAGCGATAAACCCAAGGTCCATGGGTTTTTGCGCAGCATCACCGTGCAAAGGATGACGGCGGCGATGCAAGACCCAAAGCCCTGCCGTGCCAAGCATCAGCGCCACACCGCCCACCGCTCCAAGTATTTTGGGCAGGCTGGGCAAGTCATACGGCGCCTGCCAACCGAACGCATAGTGATACACAGTAGCGAGACTGGTCGCGGCAAAGCACAGCATGAAGCCGTAAAAGGTCAGATGATGAAAACGCCGGCGCGACAAGGTGAATCTGTCATCTTCATTATTGCAACCCTGCCCGTGCCCACCGTCCAGGTATTTCAACTGCAGCACGGCACTAGTGGCTTCCAGGGCCGCTGGCGCATTGGCCTGTGCACCGCTGGTGGCGGGCCCGACATCACGCAAGAAACGACGCACGCCCATGCCCAGCGCCAGAATCGCAAACAGGAATATCGGCGCAAACAGTCCTACCAGAAGATTGTGCGGAAAGACGTTATAGAAGTCACCCGCCACGGCACTGTTCCACAATCCGCCGCCCATGGCCACGGCCAGGGCAAGAAACAGCGCCAGGCCAGCGGCCAAAGCCATGGCCAACACAAGACTGTTGCGCTCGTACAGTTTTCCCAGAGCGGGCGGCCAGGCATAATCTTTGTACGTTTGGCCACGCACTTGCGCCATGACTTGCGGCACATTAATTGCAAACTCGTGCGGAGGCGCATACTGACAGGCGTGCAAACAGGCACCACAGTTGTGGCACAGGTTTGCCAGGTAATGGACATCTGCCTTTTCAAACATCAAGCGTTGCGTCATGGCCGGGAACATGGCGCAAAAGCCTTCGCAATAGCGACAGGCGTTGCACACCTGCAGTTGCCTTGCCGCCTCGGCCTCTGTTGTCGTCAACGATACAGCGCCGCCGCCCAGGTCCACGGCGTCTTTGGTCAGGGTATCAAGCGACTGCATGACTGGCCTCGCTGCTGTTTATGGGGCTCAAAGCAGCCTTGGCGGCATTCGTGCCGGCAATACGTCCAAAAGCCGTCCCGATCGACATCCCGATACCGGCGGTATAACCTTTGCCCAGCACATTGCCGGCCATCATTTCGCCGGCGACAAACAGATTCACGCTTGGTTGATCCTGAAAACGCACGGCTGCAGTCTCGTCGGTCAGCAACCCTTGATAGGTAAAAGTCACGCCTGGCCGCAGCGCATAGCCGTAGAACGGCGGTTTATCCAGGGGCAAGGCCCAATGCGTCTTGGCGGGCGATAGCCCCTCGGTATGGCAGTCGTCCAACTTGGTATGGTCGAAAGTACCGGGCTTACAGGCCTGGTTGTAGCTGTTCAGTGTTTGCATGAATACATCTGTGTTCAATCCCAGCTTGTCCGCAAGCTCGGGCAAGCTGTTGGCTTTTTCGCCGGGGAATACCGGTGGCATGAAGCGTCCCACCGCTTTACTGTCAATAATGGAGTAGGCAGTCTGGCCTGGCTGGCCAGCCAGCAAACGGCCCCATATGGCATAGCGCTTGGGCCAGAAGTCTTCCCCTTCATCATAGAAACGCTGGGCCTCGCGGTTCACCACCACGCCCAGCGATACACAGTCGATACGGGTGCAGATGCCGCCGTCATATAAAGGCGCGCGTGCATCGATCGCCACCATGTGCGCCTGGGTGGGGTCACCAATCTTGTCGGCCTGATGGACCTCAAACATGTGCTTAAGCAGCACCCCTTGATTGAACCGCGTGCCGCGGATCAGGAAATTGTCGACCGGCCATTCACCACGCTCATTCTGGCCCCAGGCCTCACGCAGCCACTCACGGTTGGACTCGAAGCCGCCGGCAGCCAATACGCAGGTACGCGCTTCGATCCGTTCGCCGTTGGTGTAAGCGGCAATAAAGCGCCCATCACGTATTTCAAGCTTATCTACGGGCGAGTCGTAGCGTATCTGTACGCCCAGGTCCTCTGCACTACGATAGTAGGCATTGACCAGGGCCTTGCCCCCGCCCATGAAAAAAGCATTGGTACGCGCAACATGCAATGCACCCGACAGCGGCGGCTGAAAGTGCACGCCATGCTTGCGCATCCAACCCCTGCAGGACGAGGACGCACGAATGACCAGGCGCGCCAGCTTTTCATTGGTCTGGCCACCCGTCACGGCCAGTAAATCGCGCCAGTACTCCTCTTCGGGATAGGCGTCTATCAATACATCCTGGGGCGCATCGTGCATGCAGCGCAAATTGCGGGTGTGCTGGGAATTGCCGCCACGCCATTCGCGGGGCGAGGCCTCCAGCAAAAGTACGCTGGCGCCGGCTTCGCGCGCGCACAGGGCAGCGCACAGGGCAGCGTTGCCACCCCCAATAACAAGTACATCGAACATGGATCGACTCGTGGAGAACTATATAGTCGACACTGTAGGTCTGTTCGTCTTGTTCCGCTACGAGGCATATGGCCACAGGTCTTCACGATTTGTGAAGAGTCGCAGGGCTAGCCTGTGAGGGTTGCGCCAGGCCAACGCCCCTCCGCAACCAGTGCACGCATCACGTCCATCAAGACGACTCTTGCGGCTAGTCCGGCCGGAGAGAGCTGATCATCAGACAGGCTGGCAACGATATTACGGCGCACCATCCTGTCATGCAGCAAAGGGACCCGCAACAACTGCCGGTCATTCGCCCGAACGACCGCAGCACCGGGCTGTATGGTAGCAGCCAGGCCAGCATGGACGATGTCCATCAGCATAGATAGTCCATCCACTTCGGCAACCACATTGGGCTCGCGCCCTTCATGGAAGAAGGCCGCATCAATAACCGCCCGCAAACCATGCGACCCAGTGGGCAAAACCAGTGGCAAATCGACGATATCGTGCAGTGTTAAGCCACCCACTTCGGGCAACGCGTATCGATCTGGCTGAGCCACCACAAACAACTGTTCGGTCAGCAGCGGCAATAAGGTCCAGCCCTGATGACTGCCCGCATGAAACAATACGGCAAGATCGAGCTGTCGCCTGCTCAACAGTTGCGACAGATTCCCCGACAGGCTTTCAACCAAATGCAGCTTGACATCCGGATAGCGGGATTGCATGGCGCGCAGCAAAGGCACCCCCAATATCGAAGAGGTCGTGGGAGCCATGCCTATTGATACGTGTCCGGCAAGCCGTGCCGCCTGCGCCGCACGCACCGCATTGGCGGCATGCCTCAGCACCAGTTCGGCCTCTTGGCACAGTGCCAGGCCTGCCGCCGTAGGCACTACACCCGTGGAGCTACGCTGCAAAAGGCGCGTACTGAGTTCGCTTTCCAGGCGGCTGATCTGTTGGCTGAGTGCAGACGTGACGACGCCAAGATCCTGGGCAGCACGGCCCATGCTGCCCAATTCAACGACCCGCACAAAATAACGCAGCTGGCGCAGTTCCATAGTGGCAGATGCCTAGCAAAGATTGAAAAGCGTATTCATGCTGGGAATTGTAGCGGCCGTTTTCCATTACAGCGCTACACTGCATCACCTTCTATTGGATTCCCCATGAAAAAAACCGATCTTGAAAAAAACAAAGCCCTGAAGCTAATGGGTAAAATGAAGCAAGCCGCTGTGCCGGGACGGTTCGCCGGCGATACAAACAGCCCGGCTCTCGACCGCCGCGAGCAGCGCAAGCTGGACCAGGCACAGGGACTGGTCTCCTTTCCCGTCAAGATCAAACAAGCACAGATCGACGAAATCCGGCGTTTGGCCGGCGAACGAGACATCAGCACGAATGAAGTCATTGGCGAACTGCTGGAGCGCAGCCTGGGCTCAGCGTAAAAAACTCAAGCACTCTCATGAACACGAATCCAAAAATCTACGTCGCCTGCAATTTTCCTCCCGAAGTCCTGGCGCTGTTCACTACCCGCTTTGGCGCAGGCTATAACGACACGGGCCGTGTGCTGCATACCGACGAGCTGATTGAAAATGCGCAAGGCATGGATGCCATTGTGCTGACAGCAACCGATCGTCTGGACAAGACTGCCGTAGAGCGGCTTGCGCCTTCGATAAAGGTGGTGTGCACCTATTCCGTCGGCAACGACCATCTTGATCTGGATGCCTTGCAGGCCAAAGGTATAGCCGTGCTGAGTACACCCGACGTACTGGACGAGGCCTGCGCCGATACCGCCTGGCTGCTGATGCTTGGCGCGGCACGACGCGTCATCGAGGGCATAGATCTTATACGCGGCGGCACATGGCAAGGCTGGAGCCCACGCCAACTGATAGGTCGCGACGTTTGGGGTAGTCGGCTGGGTATTCTGGGCATGGGTCGCATAGGGCGCGCCATCGCCAAGCGGGCACGCGGCTTCGACATGGCGGTGCATTACCATAATCGCAACAGGCTCGGCGCCGAGCTCGAAGCCGGGGCGCAGTATCACTCCAGCCTGGAAAGCCTGGCCCGGCATAGCGATTTTCTGTGCATAGCCTGCCCGGCCAGCCCGTCTACCCGAGGTCTTGTCAACGCAAGTATTCTGCAACTTCTGCCACCCGATGCGGTCGTTTGCAATATTTCACGCGGCGACATCATATGCGATGAAGACCTGCTGCAGGCCTTGAAAACGGGCACGGTGGCCGCTGCCGGACTGGACGTCTTTGCCGGCGAACCCAACATACACCCAGAGTACAGGCAGTTGCCCAATGTGTTCGGCCTGCCCCATATTGGCAGCAGCACCCTGCGCACGCGCCTGGCCATGGGCGAGCTGCTGTGCTCTGGCCTGCAAGCGTGGTTCTCTGGCGGCACGCCCTCGAACCGGGTGCGCTAGCCTCCCACGACAACAGGTTTCAGGCCTAGCAGCCTTCCTATTTTTTTGGCGGCATCATCAGCTGCCTGGCGGGTTTTATAGCCTGTCACGCGAATATTCCGGTAATCCTTCCCATGCAGTGTAATGGGCTCATCCTGTAGTGTGTACTGTGCCTTCTCAAGCGCATCGCTTACTTTTTCAGGATGGGCAAAGACTCCCACCTGAACTGCATACATGCCTTGCGTCTTCGTATCATGGCCCTGGTTCGGCGGCGCCTCTTCCGGCTCGGGCTTCACTGCAGGCTCAGCGGAATTTTCTGGCGCGTGTGTCTCTATGCTGGCTGTCAACACCGGGCTGAGGCTGTCGGCAGTGCCCATGCAGGCCATGATGATCTGCTCGGGCAAGGCAGGAAGCCCTGATGTGCTTTGCGCCTCGGGCGCCTGCGCTGCGTCTTGCTGCATGGCATCGAGCCTGGCCTGGATTTCCTGGGCCTGTGCATGCAGTTTGTCGGCTTCTGCAAACGCTTTCAGCACGCTTTCCTGCCCCTGCTGCCGATAAGATACATCCAGCCACTCGATACCGGCCTGTTTCAGCATATCGGCCTGCTCCGGAAAATCTGCCGGCGTATAGCGTCGGACACCGCTGGCATATTCATTCAGAAACTGAATGAAGCCACCCGCACCACTCCACTGTTTCTGCAGCTCGAACCCTGGATACTTGATACTGAGCATGGTGTTTGCGCAGCTGGACATGGACCAGGAGAACACCTGACTGTTGGCAAAATTCAAATTCTGCAGCGTAACGGGGCCGCTGGCACATTGCAGGCTCAAGCTTATGCTTTCAGGACGCAACTGGGCGCTGGCGTTGGTTTGCGAGGGCTCTGTGCTCAAGGTCACATTACCCTTGACGGCTTCCAGTTTGGAAATTTTTTGATCCAGTTGCTGGGCTTGCTCTTTCAATGCGGCGTTGGCGTCCTTGTTGCGCTGGTCCTCCAGTTGCTGTCCGGCCTGGTTCGCCGTACGCTTTTGCGCCAGGCCGGCAAAGGCATAGAACTGGCCATTGAGCGGAACGACGTCGCCCAATGCCTCCCGTGCCATGTAGCGCGTTCCATCGCGTGAAACAAAATAGCTGGCATCGCCATCCAGAAACACATTGACCTGGCCTTGCGGTCCGAACAGCAAAGTGTTGGCCAGCTGCTTGTCTGTCAAACCCTTGACGGTGCCCAGCACATTGACGTCCCAGTTGCGCTGAAGGCTACATGCCGCGCTGCGCGCAGCATAGTCCAGGGTGAAATCCATGGCACCCGACTCCAGTTGCCACACGACGGCTGTTCGAGGATCTGTCGGGGTACCGTAAGATCGCCGCAATTGCTCCATGGCCTTATGGGCATCGACCAAGGCAACGCTCTTTACCTTCGGATCATGACCGTAAGACCAGATCTGCTTGGCCGTATCCATTGCTGTGCCTTCGCCTTGCTGCAGCGAGTGGATGGTTGTCCTGACGCCCACCCAATGGTTTTGCAGCAACGATAATGCCTGCTGGTCAGAACTCAGGCTGGAGACACCTTGCCTGATGGCGTTGCCTTCGGGCAGGGCCTTGAGCAAGTCTCCGCCGAAATCCTGCACGACTTTCAGGTTTTGCAATGTCGTCAGGCTGGAACCTCCGGCAGCAGGAGCCTCTTTGCCATCGGGCTTGGGCAACTGCACCAAACCAGACAGCTTTTCCAGGCGCATAGCCTGCTGCAACCACTCTGGTCGTGATTGTGCTGGCAATGACTGGCCCAGTTTGGCCAGCTTGCCCATGTATTTATTGTAGGGCCCGGTGGTTGTCATGAGAGAAGCCAGAACGGTGCGACGTGAACTGGCATCTCCAATCAGATCCGGTGCATGTACAAAGGCATCGGAAAAGGTATACCAGTGCTCCAGACCTTCCTCCAGGAACAGCTTCTGGTACTGAGACTGACGTTCCTGCCAGGCTTTGTCATTGCCCGTGGCGCGCGCCAGCTCTTTCATGAATGCCGTGACGGCTTTTTTGCCACTCAGCGTCATGGCTGAAGGCACTTCCGGCAGGCCCTCTACCTTCCCGATTGTCCAGAAATCCGACATACGCATGGGCTGTAAGTCGGGCTGCAAAGCCGTCCAGGTATAAATCCACTGTATGGGGCGCGCTGACAAACCCAGATTGCTCAAGGCCTTTTGCAAGGCATGCTGCTCGTCGGTGAGAATAGCTTTATTTTTCTGCCAGCTCAGATAATCGCGATACATATCGCCAAGCAGCAACCCATCAATGGGGCTCAACGATCCTTTCTGTATAGCCGCTGCGATGGCCTGCACCTCTGTACCAGGCAAAGGCAGCTTGCTCAGGTTCTGGCCTGCAAGCCGGGCTTGCAGCAAATTGATACGCCTAACAAGATTCTGCGCCAATGCGATCGCCGCCTGATCCGGCACACCCGACTGGGCTCCATTGAGTACTGTTGCCAGCAAGGGGTTAAGATTTTTCGCGATCACCTCGCGATAAAAGGCATCGGCATACGCATCTGCAAGCTGGCTCTGCGCCTTATTTACATCCCGCTGGAATGGCATCCAGTCTTTTTGCCAGCCTTGGCGATCATCCAGGGTGTGCACTGCGCGACGTATGGAATGCAAGGCACGCAAGTCCGATGCCAAATCACCCGAAAAATCAGCGCCAGCGGTACCGGCACCCTTGCCCGCCAGCCGCATTTGCTCGCGGGCCGTCTGCGCCGAATACACCAGCATCACGCCAACTGCCACGCAGGCAAACAGCCAGCCCGCAACAGCAGCGTGACGCAACAACCGACGCCAGTGGCGCATACGCTCCAGTGCTTGCCAGGCATGGCGCTGCCCCGGCAATACGTCGTCAAACAGGCCCGCGCTGAACCAGTCGGCCTGGTGACTGTCATTTCCTGTGCGGCCAGCCGTCAAGAACAAACCTCGCAGCAGTGGGGTTTCAGCATAGGGAGTCACCTGGAACGCGGGTCGCAGCACTTTGTCGAGGCGACCGGACAAGGCAAGCATGCGTTCGGGCAGACCGAAGGCTTCGGGGGTAGGATGCTCATGCCTGCCCTGCAGCACACGCAGGTCGCTCATCCGCGCCACGATATGACCAAAAGCATCTCCGATGAACTCTCCGATACTGGCCAGCTTGCCTTTGTTCACGTAGCCCATGGCCTGCTTGCTGGCATCATCGGCAAGAGACCTGGCCCATGCCGAAAAACCGTCAACAGACTCACAATGGGTCAATACGATATAAACCGGCACCCGGGCGTTATAGATACGCACCAGCTCATCAAGGCGCTGGCGCAACATATAGCCAGTATCCGACAACTGCGCATCGCTCGATTCGCCCAACCACTCGCTGCTGAAACACAGCACCAGTCCGTTCAATGGCTCGCGCCGACGAGTGTGCATCATCCAGTGCAGCATGCGCTGCCATCCGGACGCAGACGGTGCCAGTGCCTGCTGCACTGGAGCCGGGTCCAGCATTACCATGCTGGGCAACAACCACCACTGCAAAGCCGGATTTTCATCACCGCTGGCCGTCACGGCATCACGGCCGGCTGCGCGATGCAGCATGGACGAACGCGCCTGGTCTTCGGGCCCAAGTGTCAGGAACCAAGGCAATACATACAGTGGCGAACCAAAACGCGACAGCCGCGACTGCCTCAGGGCCTTCAGCCCGGCACTCCAATCAGCATCAAGTTGGGCCGTGCTTTCACTCGTACTCAAGGCCGGACGCGCCAGCCTCCTGCGCAGGCGCCATGCATGCCAACGACGCCGCAGCCACCCCAGGACTAATACGGCAATAACGCAGCCAAGGAACAGCGCCAGCGATTGCCATAGCTGCCAACCCAGAATCACGCCTACTAGCCAGCACGCCAATGCCAGGATAAGCAGGACGATGAATCCTGCAAGCACGCTCAGTAATTTCTTTGCCATGACCTCAAAGCCCCTTGGTCAAGGGCTTGACCAGCTCTGCCGTGTCGTAAAATAGCTGGGTATTCAAGTACACATACAAACCCACCAACACGAGTAAAGGCAGCACCACCATCAAAATAGCTGCCGTCGACGGACCAACTGGACGCCGGCTCATGGCGACTTGCTTTCCGAGTGCGTAGGCCTCTGGAAACAAAGGCTGACCGCCTCCCACAGGAGCCATATTGGATTCCTGTGCCACCCGTTCCAGCAACGCATTGCGAAACTGTTCCAGCTCGGCGGCCGGCCGGTGAGCAAACTGACCCTGGAACCCGGCGATCAGCATCAAGGCGAAAACTTCTCGCACATCGGTCGCCTGTTCGGGCAAATCCTGCAGTCGGTCAAAAAAACCTACCCCAGCACGCGTCGTGGCAAAGTAGTGACGCTGCAGCGGTGACAGGCGCCACGCTGCCGACCCCGGCCACGCGACCGACATGGCCAGCTCATCTATCCAGGCCACCGTTGCATACAAGGCATTCTGTACAGACTCGGACGAGTGGCCAGCTCGCCTGGCTTGCGCACCGGCTTGGTCCAACGATTCCTTGAGCTGTGCAACAATACCCTCTACATTCGTATCGCTTTGCCGGATAGCCGCGTAAGCCAACTCCATTCTTGGTATCCAGTAACTGGCGAGGCGCATCTTCTATCCTTTAATGACGATCAACTCAACACGCAACTCTTCAGGCGGGTTGGGCAGGAATAAGGCCAGGCGGCCATCGGCAGCCACGGCATCCCACAGTTCAGACTGGCTTTCCACCCTGAAATACGCAGCGCCACTGCGGCGCGGCATACCGAGCGGCAATGTCTGCAGTGGAATCAGCTCTATGCCGGGCAAAGATCGGTTCACCGTGACCTCCATGCTTTCCATCGGGGCCAGTTTGCCTTCCAGCATCAGCAAGCTGCTTGTCTCGGAAACCTCCAGTGCACTTCTTACCATCAGGTAATAGCGATACCTGGTGCCGAAGAAGCTGGCTGGCAGTTCTGCGCGATACAAGGTGTCGGCGGCACCATCACGCTCAAAACGCACGAACATTTCAGGCCCCAGCGTGATTTCGTTGAGCAAACGGAAGAGCAATGTACGTATGCTGTCGAAGACAGGCCCCAGGTCGGCATGTTCGTATGGCTGCAGTAAAGAGTGGCTATCGCGTGTCTCGCCCAGCAGATCACAATATTCGGTGAAGGTGCTCAGCTCTCCAACCAGCTGGCGCAGAACCCCATAAACAGTCCACGGATGAGCCTGCGGCCCTTCGATCAGATGATTCAACTGCGAACCATATCGATTCAGCACCGACAAGGCCAGCATGGAGGTCAATTGCGTATCGCCCTCCTGCTCGCGACTGGTCAGCGGCTTCTTGAAGACTTCCAGCTGGCGGGCGCGGCCAATGATTTCATCACGCAACTCTTGTAGCAGGCGTTGCAACTGAGGCGCTGCGGCCAGAGTCATGCAAGGCGGGGTAAACGCCGGCATTGGGTGCACGGTTTCTCCGCTCTGCTCCAGGCTGACCAAAGGCAATAGCTGGTAATCACCCAGGTGCTCAATTTCGTCTTCCCAGAAGATTCTGAGCACATAGTCCATGACGGCAACATGCCCGGCGGCGCCGTCTGAATACAGGTCGGGCACCTGCTGCGGATCAGCCAATGCCGCAAACCGCGAGCGGCTTTGCGTAACGTCTTCGATGTGCTCATACCGCAGCACATTGACTTCGTCTTCCATCAGGCGGCGCAGGCCCAAATAGGCCTTGCGGGGGCCCTGCGCAAAATCAGTCAGCTCGAAACGACGGGACTCCACCCTGGCATTGCCGGGGAATTCGGTAAAAGCGCCATCGTTCCAGCGCACTGCGACATGACTGATACTCAGGCTGCGGGCCTGCAGCGCGGACTCGTCCAGTTGCAATGAGCAGAAGCCCCAGGCCCAAGGGGTGGTCAGTTCCAGATGCCGCTCCAGCGCACGCTCCAGCTTCGCATCCTGATGCTGAAAATGCTGCGGCTCCAGAAAGAGTCCCTGGTGCCAGAAGATGGCTGGTTTAAGTTGCGTGTTCATTTGGCATCCGAAGGTGTGGCGTTTGAAGTAGTAGAGCTGGCTGCTGATGTTGCATTGGGCTGGGTAGGCGCTGCTGCGGGTACCAGGCCAGCCTTGGGCTTGGTCGGTTCGACCGGTTCGAGCTTGCTGCCCGGCGATTCCTGTATGCCTTCAGGCCCAAGGCGCAGCTGAATCCTGAGAGGCTCGGGTACGGCGGTACGAGACTTGACGATGATGCCGGATGAGTCCACCTCTACCCCGATGCGATAAAGGCGCGTGCACCGGGCCGGATCCAGATGGTCATAGCCTGCAGCCAGGCCTATGTATTGGGCTTTCTCGACACGCTCCAGTGTCAGGTTGCGGACCTCGCCCGGTGCGATGAAAATACGCTTTATGGACAGCACCCCCTGGGGCGGGCTATCGGACAGCAGTAAGGTTTTGAGCTTTGCGGCATTGGCGGTCAGTGCGGTAAAGCCGTTTGGATCTTCCATTTGCACCACCGCAAGCGTCAGCATGTGTGGCTGACCCTGGACTTGATTCAAGGCAGGAGCGGCCTGCACCTGGATTTGTACACCGTCGTCCGAATAGCTCCATTTCATTTCCTTCAGGGCGTCTTTCTCGGAGGTCCCGCAAGCCGCCAAAAGCAAACTGCACGCGGCAACCACCAACAGGCGGGCCAAGAAAACTGGCAAGAGGCTTATGACTATCATGGGGGTACTCAACTCATCAGCATAACGGTGGCCTGGCTGGGCGATGCCACGAGGCCGGTTGTGTTCTCTTTGTTATGCATGGTCATGCAAGAAAGTCGTACGCCCGGCTTGCCGCCTATCATGACCTTCATGCTGCCGTTCACGAAAGCGACTTCGCCCATGATCATATGGCTGACAACGCCACCACCGGCTGTGCCGCCCTGGTCGCCATTGCTGAGCAATATCTTGGTCATTTGGTTCAAGGCAGGCGCAGCGCTGATCAGTACTTTCTCGACGATGCCGCCGGGGTCGGCGGCCGCAGTGGTGGCCATGTTCGGATACGGTATGGGCACAGGCGACGGCGCTGCCGGCGTCAGGCAGGTGTCGGGAATGGTGGCAACAGCCTGGGCGCCTGCGATAGTCAGAGCAAACATATGAGGTCTCCTTGAAGGGTGTTGACTGGCCCTAGCCTATTTGAACGGAATCGCCATCGACCACCATGCGATCCCTCCCCACCACGCTGGCAGTGCCTGCAAGCGTGGACCAGTCTTTCTGCACCACGCTGCGACTGGATTCCGCACTGGTTTCTTCATGGCCGCTGATACGTCGCGTGCTCGTACCCAAATAGACTTCGCTGCGGGCGGCGTATTCCAGATGCTCTGTTGCAATGTCGGTGCGGTGCTTCCAGCGCGTGGACAACCGCTCACCCTGCACCTTCATGTCCTGGCAAGCTATTTCCAGCTGACCATGCTGAACCTGCAACCTGGTGTCACCCTCCATTGCCAATACCGCGACCCTGCTGTCGTCGGCACGCTCAAGCACAGTCAGCACGTAGGCTGTACCGTTCATGATGCTGACCAGGACGGTGTCACCCACCGCAGGCTGCAGCAGACAACCAGCGGCAGCCACCGTCCATATGGCTCCTTCGTCTGTTAGTGCACAATACCGACGTCCCTCCTGCATGAGCAGGCGCGCATGGTATTGTCGCGCCTGCCCGTGTGCGGCCTGGGGATAAGCATGATTGGCATTTTTTCTGGGTGAGGTTTGGGTTTGTGTCATGTTCATAGTTTCGCTTTAGATATCAGACGGTGGGTTGCCACAGCTCCGCTTCGCGCAGTATCGGGTCGTCGCGACGGACGTTCTCGAGCCTGGCGTCGCGCCACGACACGCTGGGCAGTTGCGCCGCATGCAGCAGTGCGCCCTGCAGGCTGGCGCGGGTGAAATCGGCATTGACGGCCTGGAAGTGAGATAAGTCTGCATCACACAGATTGCTATCGCTGAAGTCCACGCCCAGCGACGTCGCGGCATGCAGTCGGGCACGGCATAGCGATGCTCCTTTCAGCGTGACGTGATCCAGCCTGGCAAAGTCCAGAATGGCACCGTCGAGCGATGCTGCGTCGAAACAAGCCTCATCAAGAGTGGCCCGGTACAGCGATATTCCATCGGCCTGTGCATTGCTCAGGTTCAACCCAGACGCCGTGACACGATTGAAACCACACTGCGTCAATACGGCTCCAGCCATCGAGCACATCTCCATTTTGCTGTCCGGTAGAAAAACCTTGTCCCAGCTAGCGCCATCCCATTTGATGTCCTGGAATATGCATTTCGACATCCAGGCTTCCTTGATGATGGCGGTATGCATCGTGCAACGGTGAAAAGTACTGCCTAGCGCTGCCAGGCGCGTCATGTCCGTCACATGAAAATCACATTCGTCCCAGTCACAATCCTGCATCCATATGTGGTCCAGCTTGGTTCCGCGCAGCGAAGCGTGCCTGGCTGTGCACTGGGTAATAATGGCCTGTGTGAGTACCGCCGCATCCAGGCAGACATGGTCCAGCGCACAGTTGCTCAGGGCGCAGCCTTGCAGGTTGGCACCAAGCAGTTGCGCTCCACTTAGATCCAGCCCTGTCAGACGCACGCCAGACAAGTCAGCCTGGCGCAAATCAGCGCCCGCCAGCGCGCTACGCTCCAGACGCCCCCCATTGCGCAGGATCTCCAGCATGGTCTGCACACTGCGCGCTTCAGCCACGGTCATACTCCTGTAGCAGCCGACAACGCGTCATGAGCGACTGCTCAAGCTTCAGACCCTGCACCATGGCGGTGCGGGTCTGAAATGCGTGCAGATTGGAGCCGGTCAGGTCGGTATCCACCAGTGTGGCCTTCCGCGCCGAAGCATGCATCAAATTCACGCCCCGCCAGCTTGCCTGCGCAACGCGGCTGTCTGTGAAATCAGCTGAACGCGCCTTCATGCGCCAGGCATCAGTGCCGGTCAGGTCACAAGCCTTGATAAAGGCCCTGTCCAGGCAGGCTTCGCGCAGATTGGCACGCAGCAGCGAGCTGTCTTGCAGACTGGCATCTGCCAGATTGGCGCCTTGCATATTGGCATCGCTTAGCTGTGTGTCCAGCAAGGTGCGTAGCCCGGGCATATTGGCTCCATCGAACTGCACGCGCGATGCCTGACATGCCTGCAAAGTTGTTCCCGTCATGTCGGCCGTGGAAAACAGCGTACCTTCCATTGCACACTGGAGGAAAACCGCAGACTCCAGGCTGACCGCACTGGCGTCCATGCCCACCATGCGACAATTTCTGAACTGGCAACGTTTGCCGCTGGCTTTTTTCAATATGACTCCGGGAAAATCACACTCATCGGCCTGAGCGTCAGACCAGTTGCTTGCTTCAAGATTGGCATAGTCCAGCGTGCACTCCGCTATGCGGGCGTGCTTGAGATCCATGTGCTCCATGCGGGCGTTACGAAAAGTGCAGGCCTTGATCTGGGCGGACTCACAATTGGCGCCCGCCAGGACGGCCTCGTCCAGGTCGCATTTTTCCATTTGCGCTTCAAACAGTCTGGCTCCGGAAAGCACCGCATTCTTCAGCGAGCATGTCCGCAACACAGCTCGCGTCATATCGGCCCCACTGAAATCCAGCCCATTCAGGTCCAGCCCTTCAAGCTCCGTCCAGCCTAGCGACTCCTTACCAGCCAGCCGTGCGCATACCTGCTCCCGGGTCAGCCGCTCACGCGGGCCTTCAGGCGCGTCAGCCATATCGCCATACATGAGTGCCAGCGTTTCCCGCAACTGCGCGTCGGACTCGGCCTTGGCCTGTTCGTGCGAAGCTTTGATTTCGTCTGGCAAGGCGTCCATTTCCTTTTCAAAGGCCAGATAGTCGTCGATGGCTGCCTGCTTGCCTGGATGGCTGTCAGGCAGAAAGGACATGACCTTCATCATGTCCATTCCATCATCAGGCATGTTCTGCGCCTTCAGCTTCATATCGTCCAGATCTAGCCCAATATCCTCGAGGTGCTTGCGCGCCTCGGACTCTCCTGTCGCGAATGCTTCATCGATATACGCTTCGAGTGCAGCGGCAAAACCGGCGGCATTGTCAGGCGGCTTGAATGGCAAGTCACCCTCATCGGGCACGTTCGAATACTTGCTTTTCATTTCCTCCAAGTCCAGGCCAATATCGCGAAGGGCACTGGCTGCCTCCTCCTCGCCTTCCTGCATGGCCTGGTCATATTTATTGTCTATGGCATCGGATAAGGCCTGTGCTTTTTCCTCATACTGCTTGCGCATGCCCTGAACCAGTTCCAGCGACTCGGGATCCGCTGCAGGTACGACACTGGGAACCACCGCAGCCTGCTCCAGCTCATGCCGCCATTTCTGCGACCAATGCTCAAAGGACAAGGGATTCGACGACAGGTTTTCAATGAATACGGCCAGGCCAAGCACATCTTTGGCGTCTTCACGACTGACCTCAACCTGGGCACGGTAAAGCACAACAATGCGCTCGTCGTTGGGAAACAGCCATACCGTGTCCAGGTCCATGCCCAGCTCCATATGCCTGTCAGGATTGCCAGCCGTACGCATCAGCAAACGAGGCCGCAAGCCCGGGAGTTTGCCGCGCACCACACCCTGAGGATGCATGTTTTCCACATGCCACGATTCATCACCGCGCCAGTAACCGTCCTGGCACTGCGCAGCGTCGAAACGGTCAAACCAGCGCACATCAGTATCGTCCGGCAGCCACGGCAGGCGTTCCTCCATCCAGCGGTTATCCAGCGTGCCGAGCCACTGAAGGCGATGTTCGCTGGCCACAGGATGAGCACCCAGTGTTGCCGTGCGAGGCTGGTCAGAAGGCGTGAGCACGGGTGCAGCCGGCCATTCAATATTGGGCAGCGGTTGATTCTCGCCTGCATTCGGATCGGGAAAATAACCGCGCCCATAGGGGTTATAAGGCCAGTCCGGTCCACCGTAGGCACGCGCCAGCCCAATAGGCATACGTTCAAAAGGCTTGGGAGCACTGGTACTCCAGCCTGTCACCCCCTTTATCCAATAACGTTCCCCTTGTACCAGCAGATGGCTTTTCTGCTTGCCCACACCGGCACGGACGGTCAGGCCCGTAACCGCTTTGCCCGCAGGAGCGCAAGCGCTACCCGCCACGCCGAAGCCGCCACGATTTTTTTTCTCGCCTAGATCGAAGAGTTCGTCGGGGAACTGTGACACCAGCCATTTCCAGGCATCCTGCTCTTTCAATCGCTCGTGTTGACTGTCGCAGGCAAAACCTACGGTAATCGTCAGCATGGGCTTGCCCGCCAGGCTTGCATAGCCCAGCATCAGCATGGCATCTTCTGGTTTATGGATATGCACGCCTCTTCCCCTTAGCCCAGCTTTATCAGCTCGCCTTCCACTTCGACGGAGCCTCTTCCTTGCAGAGATGTCACAGTTCCGGCTATCTTTATTGACCCCGCAGGATTCATATCCATTTCTGTGACGCCACTTTTCACGCTCAAACCTGCATTACCGCTAAGTGACAATGTGGACGTGGCAGAAACAATGGTTTTGTTCCCGCATAGCGTCGTTCCCGCAGCATTAATGGAAAGCTTACAACGTGCACCTGGAATTACGTATCCAATATCCACATTGGGGCTGTCCACGTTGTAGTGCACATACGCGTTGGTGTCGTATTTCAGCGTCTTATGTGTAACTGTTTCTGTATAGGCATTTTCTTCTTTGATGAACTTGATCACTTTCCTCGTAATCGCGGTCTTGTCATTGTTAAGTTCTGTACGTCGCATGATCTTGATGTCTTTACTCGGCCCGGCCGTGTACTCCCGACCACCACTAAAGGTGAGGCTATACTTGATTCCAGCAAATACCTCTGTACTTACTCCGAAGGTCACGGACACATCAAGCCCTTCCATAAGCTCTACTTTTCCGCCTACGTAGTTGCTTACATTGACTGCCATCGTATTTTCAATAACGGCATGCCCATTAGGACTACTCTTTTCCCAGTCCACCAAGCTGGAAATCTTATCCGGACCTCCCGCACATATCGTCAATTTGTTAGGTACTTCTATCAATATGCTTTCGCCGGAATAGATCTCTCCGTTTTCGGACGTAGCCAGAAGGAAACCTCTCTTTCCCTCCTCTTCTTCCGGCGCCCCCAGGTTCAGTACGGCATCCGAAGTAGGCGCCGAGATAGTCACACGTGTCTCGTCAGCCTCATAACCCTCGGGATTATTGCCGTCCTCTGATGACTCCTCTCCTTCTTCTTCACTGGAGGCAAGCTGTACGGCTGAAGCACCATCCAGGAAAGTAAAACCAGCCCCTCCGGGCGTACGCACTACATGCTCGCGGGAATTGTTCTGGTTGACGACACTGGGTGCTTCGGCGTTGGGCAAGGACCCGACAATGACCGGCATGTCGGGATCACCATTCAAAAAGGCAATCAGTACTTCCGTGCCCTCGCGCAGCGGGAAATGCATGCCAGCCGCCGTCAGGCCTTTCTGGGATGCACCGGCCGCGTATGGTGTGCTCAAACGCAGCCAGGCGGAGTTGCGATAGCTGTCGTAGCGTTGCCGCGTAAAGGCCAGCCTGATCTTGTAGCGCCCCTGGTCATCGGGTTGGGCATAGCGCTTGGCGCCTGCCTTGTCATCCATATCGACAAAACCCGACATCAAACGCGTCACGCGCGGCACCGGGGTTTTGCGCGCGGGCCGGAACTGTATGGGGTCGTCCTGCTGTGCCTGATCACGCCAACGAGGCAAGGCGGTAAAGCGCGCCAGGTAAGACGGCGTTTCACCGCCTGGAGCGGTATCCAAGGTCTGCGTTCCTTCGTGCTCAACCTGCACGATGTAATACTGGCTGGAATCGGCGGCTTGTTGAAACACTGACACGGCCAGGAAGCGGCCCGCGGTCACACCAGGGGTGCGTGCATCGCCCCGAACACCCAGGCTCTGGCAGGCAAGTTCCTGGGCGCGCCAGCGTGCCAGTGTGTCGCCCGGCACGCCGTTAGCGCCACCGCTGTCGCCATCCAGGACGGCAAAGTGGTCGGCCGCGCTGAAGATTTCACCCTGGCCCGAATGAGAAGCTGGCACGTCAGCCCCCGCCTGCAGATGCAAGAGCGTGTTCTCGGGCTCGTGCAGCGCACGCAAGGACACCGCAGCGGGACGCATGGTCACTCTTCTGTCCATGCGGGTCAGCACTATATGGCGTGTATCGGGATCGAGCACTCCCTTTGGATAATAGATGGCGCTATCGACCTGTGCTGGCTGCTGGGATGCATCGTTCGCAAAGACGATGGACTCACGATCTTCGCCCTGTTCAAACCAAAAATACACTCCGTAGTACTCCAGCTTGCGCATCAGAAAGTCAAGGCAGTTTTCCTCAAACTGGCACACAAACGGGCGACGCATGGACGAGAGGTCCTGCCCCTGCACCGCAATACGGTAATCATAGGGAGCATCATCGTTATAGTATTTTTCGGTCAACTGGCCCTGCCGCAGCAGGCTCTCGATCAGGTCATCAAGCTGCTGGTCCAGATAGATGTCTGACCACTGGCGCAGAGCCAGGCGCGCCAGCCTTGGTTCGAGGATAAGCTGGTAATAGTCATACACTTCATCATGGCCATGTTCTGCACCCTGGGTGATGATGCCATGCCACCTTGCAACAGAGCCGTCGGGTCGGCGCAGGCGGAGCGTAGCCGGCTTGTCGAGCAGGTTCTCGAGCGGCAGATCGGCACTGCGTACGGCGATGGTGATTTCAAAACGGTAAGGTCGTGAAACCGCCTCGGTGCCACGCCATTGCGTCACCAGGATATCTTCTCCCGCCAGCAACTCTTGAAGTGCCTGGCACTGCAAAGCGTAATCGAAAGTGTTGTCAGTCATGACGCGGCTTCCTTCAGTTCATCGTCTTGCTCAGGCACCAGAGCCTGCGCATCAGCACCCTGCGGCTCAATAAGCCATTCGCCCTCTCCGGACGGACTGATGTGCAAGGCCCCCAAGTCACGCCCCTCTGCCATGGCCGACAAAATGACATCAGACAGCGCAGGTGTAAGGCTTTTAGCGAGGATGAAGTCGATATTGCGGGCACCGCTGTCCACTTCGGTGCATCGTGCGGCAATGGTTTCCGACACGTCGCCCGCAAAGTCCAGCGTGATGCGGTTGGCGGCGGCCAGGCGTTGCGCCAGCCGACCCAGCTTCAAGTCGACAATACCCTTCAGGTAGGCTGGCGGCAGTGTGTAATAAGGCACGACCGTCATACGGGCCAGCAGCGCCGGCTTGAAGTATTTGGCCAGCAAAGGGTGTATGGCTTCCGATACGGCGTCGGGCTCGGGCCGCTCTTCACGAGTCAGGTTCTGGATTTCATCTGTGGCCAGGTTGCTGGTCAGAAACACCACCGTGTTGCTGAAGTCTATGATGCGACCTTCTCCATCAGACAAGGTACCCTTGTCGAACACTTGATAGAACAGGTTGAGCACATCGGGATGTGCCTTTTCCACCTCGTCCAGCAGCACTACCGAATACGGCCTCTTGCGCACGGCCTCGGTCAGAATGCCGCCCTCGCCATACCCCACATACCCCGGAGGCGAACCCACCAGGCGACTGACGGTGTGCTTCTCCTGGAACTCGCTCATGTTGACCGAGACCAAAGACTGCTCGCCGCCAAACAACTGGTCGGCCACAGCCAGGGCCGTTTCTGTTTTACCCACACCCGACGGCCCCACCAGCAAAAAGATGCCCATGGGCTGGCGCGGATCGCGCAAGCCGGATTGCGCCGCCTTGACGGCGGCCGTGATCTTGTCTACCGCATGATCCTGGCCTCGTATGCGGGCCTTGATGTTGTCGGCCAAAGACAAGATGCCTCCGACCGCGTCGCGCTGCATCTTGCCCAAGGGCACACCCGTCCAGTCCGATACCACGCGAGCGACCGCATCGGGGTCTGTTTCGATAAAGATCAAAGGATCGCCGTCTTGAAGCTCGGCCAGCTTGTCGCAAGCCATCTTGAGCGTCTCCCGCAGGCTGGTATCGTCGGGCGCATCGTCAATTTTCCTGCGCAAGGCAATGACCTCATCAACGGCCGTCTTCTGAGCCTGCCAGCGCTCATGCAAGGCATCGTGCCGAGCCTGGACATCGTTGTTCTCCTGGTCAATAGCAGCCAGCCGTTCGCTGTGGGCATCCGGGTTGTAGCTAGTCTCACGCTGCAAGGCCACACGCTCCCGTTCCAGGCCTGCCAAGTGACGTTCAAGCCGCTCCAGCTCCGCCGGTTTGATGCCCATGCCTATACGCACCCGCGCCGCTGCCGTGTCAAGCAGGTCGACAGCCTTGTCGGGCAGCAGACGGCCGGTGATATAACGGCTGGCTAGCTCTGCAGCGGCGACAATGGCATCGTCGCGCACAATGACGCCATGGGCGGCTTCGTAATTATCTTTCAGGCCGCGCAAGATCTGAACCGCCGTCGCAACATCGGGCTCGTCGAGTTTGACCACCTGGAAGCGTCGGGCCAGGGCCGGATCTTTCTCAAAGTATTTCTTGTATTCCGACCAGGTTGTCGCCGCTATGGTGCGCAGCTCGCCACGCGCCAACGCAGGTTTGAGCAGATTCGCGGCGTCACCGCCTCCCGTCTGTCCGCCTGCGCCTATCAGCATATGCGCTTCATCGATGAACAGGATGATGGGTTGGGTCGATGCCTTCACTTCATCGATCACACCACGTAAACGCTTTTCAAATTCTCCCTTGACGCTGGCACCCGCCTCGAGCAGGCCCAGGTCGAGGCCCAACAGGCGCGTACCACGCAGGAACTCCGGGACATCATCCTGCACTATACGCAAGGCCAGGCCTTCAACCACAGCCGTCTTGCCAACGCCGGGTTCGCCAACGCATATCGGATTATTTTTGCGGCGCCGGGCCAGAATATCGACCATTTGTCGGATCTCGGCATCGCGCCCGAACACCGGGTCTATCTTGCCCGCTGCGGCCTTGGCCGTAAAATCTTCACAAAACTGGCTTATGGCTTCTTCACCTCGGGGCGCCGCGGCCCCTGCACCTGGCGGCCTGTCCCCGCTATGCAAGTCTACCTCTGGCGAACCAGTCGTAATGTCATCGAAATGGCTGGCCAGGGCTTCTCGCGATACGCCACGTAAAGTATCCACCCATTGCGTACCGGCACCGTAATAGCTCAGCCGCGCAACCAGCGCCAATAACAATGCCCCGCTACGCACCCGGCTTTCGCCCAATGTAATGGAAGCGACCAGCCAGGACTCTTGTACCCACTCAGTCAGCAGACCGGAAAACACCGGCCTTCCCGGATTGCCGTTCTTCAGTTGTGCAAGACTGTCGTCAAGCTGGGCCGACAAGCGCAGCGGATCGACATCGAAATGTGCCAGTATGCGCCCCGCGTCGCTGCTCACGTCATCCAGCAAACGACGCAACATATGCTCGACACTGATTTCGTAGTGGTTACGGGACAGCGTCAATCCGGCGGCGCCTTCCAGCGCGGCCGAACAATAGGGGTTCAGGCGTGCGAACAACGGTTTGAGTTCTACGAGCATCATGATGGGACTCTCTGGTTTTGTAAGTGTTTCTCAAGATCAACGAGCGGCAGGAAAATTTCATCTGCCGTACGACCAGGCGAATTTTGAGCTCCAGCATCAGCTTCTGGCAGCCAGGTATTCAGGCCCAGGCTATGCCAGCCCCCGCCCAGTGCGGCAGCCTCGCGTTGCGCTGGTTCTACACGCAAGCCCAGCACACAGGCTATGGGGCTTTGCACATAATGCGTAACGGCCTGCGCCACCCGCTTGTACAAGTCTTTCCCCGGAAGCAGGCGTTCGAACACCGAGGCGGACAAGGGGCCCGCATGTATAAGGGCTTGCCCGGTGCACTCGGCGACCTGGCTGCCCAGTTGCACGTCGTTGCCGAGGCTGCAGGCCAGCACGCCCAGGCGGCTGCGATCAGATGCGGGAATAGATACCGTACGAGGCACGCATGGCTCAACTGAAACGGGCAAGCCGTCTAACAGTCCCGATACGAGGGCCTGCAGGCCCAGCGCAGAACGTGGGTATTGATTGAAGTTGCCCGCATGGGGCAGCAGCGCACGCAGATCGCGCGATGGCGTTGCTCCCGTGTCGCGGTGCAAGCCCAGCAAGGCCATCAGTTGATTTAATCTTGTGCCATCCTTCTGTTCCAGCACGGCTAGCCAGATACGATTTTTTTCCCAGGCCTTGAACAGCATCGGATAGAGCACTGCGTGCAGGATGTCGAGGAAATCCCGTGAGTTCGACGTACCCAGCAGTTGCTCTTCGATCAGATCTTCGGTGTAGAAGGTAGGCAGGGGCGAAGTCACCCCGTACAGGCCGAAGAAATTGGCGGTGATGCGCAATACATCGTCTTGACGCACGATGTTGTCTATATCTTGCTCGGGAAACGAAAGACTCAAGGCCGGGCGTACACGCACGGATCGCTCAAAAGCCTCTTCGCCCAGGTACAAGCGCAACAAGCGCAACGCTTGAAAGAAAGCGTAGCGAGACCCTTCAGCCAGCAACGGCTCTATGCTCGCTACAGAAGGCGATAGCGACCGGTCTTCGCGGGCCATTTCAAGGTCTCTCCGTTTACTGTGTCTACCAGCGTCAGGGCGCTGAAAGTATTAAGGGCCACCGTGCCAGCCAGCAATTCATCCAGCACCGTACCGAACAGGAACATGCTGCCCACGCCGGGAAAATGATCGCCCTGGCATTTGATTGTGACCTCGCTGCCCTGCACCGGCATGCCGCGCACCATTCGGCGTACAGGCTCAACACCAATGCTTTCTATGGACGAGATCATGCGCCGGGCGGCGGCATGGCGTTGAACACTGGACTGCCGCGATGGCAGGTACAGGGACAGCAGATCTTGCAACTGGTTATCGGTGGCCAACGACAGATGGTTGGCATTCAAGTGCGACAGCACTCTCCAGAGCAACGCACTGTCGAAAGTCGGCGGGCTGTAAGGCGTTACCCCCAGAATATTGCGAAAGGCTATGCGCGGCGGCGATTTATCAGTAGGCTCGCTGATGTCACCCAGTCGCAGGCCTTCGGGTAAGTGGCCATGTGTGCAACTCAGGCGGGCTGAAAGCGTGAGTGGCTGGGGGTCAGCTTGCGGCACGTAGGGCAGGCTCAGATAGTGGTCATAACCCCGCCCCAGGGCCGAGGGGCGTATGCGCAGGTTATAGCTGGTGCTGTCGTCGCCACGGAATGCAGAAAACGAGTGGTATTCCTGCTCTTGTCCGTCGGGCGATCGGGCCAGAACCTGCTTCACTGCATAAATCTGTTCAGCCTGGCGGTTGCTGCGTGCAACAGGCTGGATTTTGTAATCGGGCTGGCGGTGATCAACGCGTATCGGATGGGCATCGACATTGACCAGATTGGCTGCCGGCGTGGCATTCATCACAAAGCTATCACGCCCCACGGACGGTGCCCAGTCAGGAACATGGTCAAACAAAAACTGAACCGAAAAATCACGGGCGACAGATCGGCCAGGCCAGCGCGAAAATCCCGACAAATCAATGAACAGCAGTTTTTCAGGCAAAGCGAAATATTCGTGCAGAATACGCCAGGCTGGGTGTGCATTACCCGGCCAGGGCAACAGGCCCAGGTCGGGGTTCAGCCCTGCTGGCTTGATGCATGAAGGCGGCAAGCTGGCAACAGGGCCGCCTTCGGAAGAAATGCGTACCTCCCGCACATGACGCATGAGCAGCAAGTACAGCCGGGTTGCATCGGCATGGGCACCACCCAGGAAGAAGCGCAGGCTGTCATTTTTCCAGCTTCCTGCCTTGATGCCCGTATAACGCATGCGCAGGCGCAGTGTACGCGCCTGCGCACCCCCGCCCTCCCACACCGCGGCTGTCAATTCAACAGGCTCTATCGTGACGGGAAAAGAAGACCGGAAAACCAGTCGCTGCCCTTCAATCGGCGCGCTTGAGAACTCAGTGTCAGCGGCAACGGTCACGGCCTCTTCCAGCTGCATCCTGGGCTCATATTGCATGATGGTCATGCAGGGCAGCGGGCGTAAAAAATTGGGGAACAGCAGTTGAGCAAGGTTCTGGATAAACTCGGGAAAATCATCTTCCAGACGGTGCCGGATCAAGCCGGTCAGGAAGGCGACACCTTCCAGCAAGCGCTCGACGTCTGGATCGCTCGCGCGATCGGCACCCAGCAAGGGCGCCAGCGCAGGATTACTCTGGGCGAACTCCGAGCCCAGCTTGCGCAGATTGGCCAGCTCTTGTTCGTAGTACCGATTCAGCATTTATTCATTGCCTCCTCAGGGAGACCCTGCCATTGGCCGCAACCTGCGTCGTCAGTCTTACTGGCACTTCGCGGTCGTCGACATTGACCGTGCCGGAAATCGAAAAGGCAAGGGTCAGTACCTCGTCGCGATTGGCGGTAAAGACGATTTGCGGTTGGCGCAAACGGGGCTCGTAGCGCTGGATCATACGACTCATGTCCTGAACAATCTGATCTGTCGTGCCAGTACTGAAGGAGCCTGCCAGGTTAGTAAAGTCAGGTACCCCAAATTCGGGATCCACAGGCACACTACCCTGCCGCGTATTCAGTATGCGGCGCAGGTGCTCCAGTATGGAGTTGACGAGGATTTCACTACGGGAATTTTGCCCCCGCCCACCCTCGGCACCCAGACTGGAGATATGTTCCAGAAGTCGACACTCGTTCATGAGAATGGAAGCGCGGCAAGCCGCGCCCCTTGTTCCTTGTCAGCTTACTTGGGAGCCAGCCATGAGTCCTCGGCTTCGATGCCGTCGGGCTCCCATGTCCAGACAATTTTTTCGTAAGTCAGGCCCACATCTTCCATATGCCCCATCTGACGATTGTCCGGATGCAGACAATTGGGCACCCATAGGCGCGTACCAACGATCACGGCCTTTTCCAGATGAATGGTGTAGTACTTTTCTTCAGTACCCTTGGGACTGATGCGGTAGAACTCCAGATCGACCGTCTTCATCTGCTCACCGGAGCACAACGCCTGGTAAAGCTTGGGAGACGACTTGTCGATCTCTTTGGTCAGCGTGATGCCCAGGTGCTGGCGCTTGCCGGAGGGAAGGCCGCTTTGTGGATTCTTGGGCAGCTCGATATGATGTTCAACGGCTTGCACGAGGACTTTTCCTTCGTGGCCGGATACTTCGCAGGAGCCTTCGATTTTTCCTTGATTCTCACCTTCCAGAGTGAGGTAGCACGGCATTGGCATGATAAACTTTCCTTGCAGTTAATGAGTTGAAATGCAGGTACTGCTGAAGTCCCGGTGACGTGCGGGTGGCACCCTGCGCGCCACCGGGCATAGTTTGTGGGTCAACCTTTATCAAGCTTGCCCACAAGCGAAAGCGTGAAAGAAGCCCCCATGTACTTAAAGTGCGGGCGCACCTTCAAACCTACGCGATACCATCCCGGGTCGCCTTCCACGTCCGAGACTGTCACTTCTGCCTGTCGCAGCGGCCTCCTGCTGCGCACGCCGGCGGCCGGGTTATCCATGTCGGCCACATACTGGCGTATCCAGGTATTGAGTTCGGTCTCCAGGTCATTGCGCTCCTTCCATGTACCGATGTTTTCGCGTTGTATGACCTTGATGTAATGCGCGAGCCGGCTGACCACAAAGATATACGGCAGTTGCGTGCCCAGCTTGTAGTTCAGCTCCGCCTGCTTGCCCTCGGGGTTGTTGCCGAAGAACTTGGGCTTTTGCACCGAGTTGGCCGAGAAGAACGCGGCATTGTCCGTGTTCTTGCGCATGGTGAGCGAGATAAAACCCTGCTCGGCCAGTTCGAATTCACGACGCTCCGAAATCAGCACCTCGGTCGGGATCTTCACTTGGGCTTCACCCATGGCTTCATAGTTGTAGACCGGTAAATCACCCACCGTACCGCCGCCTTGAGGCCCTATAATGTTCGCGCACCAGCGATACTGCGCAAAGCTTTCAGACAGGCGGCTGGCAAAAGCGAACGCTGCATTGCCCCACAGGAAATCTTTGTTGCCACCGCCTACATCCTCGTTGTAGCGGAACTTCTTGGTGGGCACGGTTTCATCGCCATAAGGCACACGCAGAAGAAAATTCGGCATGGTCAGGCCGACGAAACGCGCATCCTCCGACTCGCGGAACGCATTCCACTTCGCATACTGTGGCCCTTCAAACACCGCCGACAAGTCCTTCAGGTTTGCCAGATCCGAATAGGAATCCAGTCCGAAGAACTGCGGTCCAGCGGCAGCGATAAAAGGAGCATGCGCCATCGCGGAAACACTGGCGATCGACTGCAGCAACTTGATATCCTGGCCGCCAGGGCCAAAATCGTAGTTGCCGATGATGGTTCCTATGGGTTCGCCGCCGAACTGTCCGAATTCTGCCGTATACACCGCCTTATACAATCCGGAGCGTGTAACGTCCGGCGCATCTTCAAAGTCGGCCAGCAAGTCTTCCTTGGAAACGTTCAGGATTTCAATGCGGTTGTTTTCGCGAAAATCCGTACGGTCGACCAGGAACTTCAGTGAACGCCAGGACGATTCCATTTTCTGGAATGATTCCTCGTGCATGATGGCATCGACTTGCTGGCACAATTTGCGATCCAGGCCTGCAATCATTTCGTCGATCATGCCCTGGCTGACTTTTTCCTTGGCCCGGCTCGGTTCCAGCAGCTCGGCAACAAAGGCTTCCAGACCCTGTCGCGTCATGGAATAAGCATCATCGTCCGGCCTGATGCGTGTGGACTCGATCAGTTGATCAATAAGCGAGCCTTCGGCCTGTGCCGCCGGCTGGGTCGAATCCTGTTGTGCTTGGGTGTTCTCGCTCATGTAGCTTACTCCTTGCCTTGCGCATCAGGGTCGGCGTCTTGCACGCCAAGTTCACCTAACAGGCGCTCACGGGCACCTTCATCCTGGATCAGGGCCTGCAGCTTTTTACGAAACTCGGGCAGGTTGCCCAAAGGCCCTTTCAGCGCCTTGAGTGCTTCACGCAGCTCGACCAGCTGACGCAGCTCCGGCACCTGCTCCACAATGGCGTCTGGCTCAAAATCACGGATATTTTCAAACTTGAGCGTGACCGGAATCTGCTCATCCTCGACAGGCTTATCCGACAAGCGATTGGGTACGGCCATGGTCAGGCCCAGCCCTTGCCCCTTGAGCACATCATTGAAGCTGTCCTTGTCCACTTGTATGGGCTTGCGCTCGTCCACCGGGGTCTCTGATTCTTTCTGCGTGAAGTCGCCAATGACGAGCTGCTTGAGCGGGAGTTCTACTTGCTCCTGGGCGTCACCGGTGGATGGCTTATATACAATGTTTACACGTTCCTTGGGGGCTACAGATCCTTCTTTGGCCATTTTCCTCTCCTTGGGACTGAATGAAATCAGTCAACGGTTGATTGCGACAGCTGCCACGCAGCCTGAACATCGACACGGGACAAACGTCCCAGCATGGGCACTGCGGGTGCGGCACCGTCGGTACGGCGCCGCAGTTCGATACCCGCCGCCAGTTCCAGTGCCTGCCGGGCCAAGTCCGGTTCCCAGGTGGATAGGTGATGGATGTCGAGTTCTTCTATCAGCGGGGCGATCACGGCCCGCATATCAGTCTTGACGTCAAATCGGTGTATCAGGTGGCACTGAGCCAGTCGCAGCCTAAAGCTCGCCCGACGGCTTTCTGCAGCGCGCACCGCTACCTGTAACTGCGACAAGGCATCCTCCAGCTTTCCTGCGACGGCCTGGCCTTCCGCCTCATGCGCCAGGGCCGTGATGGCATCACGCTCAGATGTGGTGCTGCCCGAATCGCCGGATGCCTGCAAAGCATCGAGCCATGCTTGTGTGGTCGGGTCTGCAAAAGCCTGGCCATCGCTGAAAGTCAGCTCCGTGAGTCCGGGGAGCCGGGCCATGAAGTGCGTCGTCTCTAGCGCAAGAGACTCTGCGGCCTGGCTGGCTTTCAGCTGTGTCAAAGCCATATGGCTGGCACGGCTCAAATCCAGCCAATACGGGAAGGACGCCAGGCGTGCCTCGGCATAACGAATAATGGCCTCCGGCTCGCCCCCTTTCAGTACCTGCCCGAAGGTATCGATCAACTGCCCAGGTGGCGGCGGCAGGCGAGTGCTGCGCCCTTGCGCGGGAGGTAACTGCTCGAGCGCCGTCCAGGCACAAACACGATTCAAGCGGAACAACATGGGCGCAGTAACCCGCTCCTGCATCAGCCATGACACCAGCGGATGCAGGCTGCCAAGTGCGTGCTCGACTGCGCTGGCGGTATCGGCCCCGTTGTCCGGCATTTTGACTGCAGCAGCCTGCAACGCGGGCATGGCTGTGCTCGATGCTACGGGAGCGTTTGAGCTTGTCGATGCGAGCTGAGACTCGACCGGCGCAGTCGGCTGGGCAGACTCGGCCGAATCGGCGACCTGCTCTACCGGCAAACGGCGCATGATGGCACTGAGCCCATAGAACGCCGGAGCTTCTTCATCACGGCTTTGCCATGCGGCGTCCAGCGCGTCCCAGTCCTCCAACATTTGAATATGCTGTTCAGAAGGCATGGCCGACATCTGCATGATGGCCTGCTCATCCAGAGCTGACGTCAATTGATCCAGCAGCCACTGCATCTGATTGCGGCGCCCACGCAAGCGGGACGCCGGAGGCGACATATCCTCCCAGTAAGTCTCGACCAAGTCACGCAATATGTGGACACCGTCTGCCAGACCCGACAAACCATGCTGATAAAACAGCGCCGTCGCAAGCCAAGTGGCAACCGCCAGGTCCTTGCCCTCGTTCTGCAGTACGGTCGCACTCAATCTGGCGACAACTGCCCATTCAATGCCTTGCCCGGCATGCAAATCTGTCAACCTGTCCAGTTGAGATTGCAACTTATCGAAGCTTTCTCCATCGCGTGGATTCATGCCGGCAGGCTGTGAAGCACTGACGGGTACTGAACCCAGATTACGCACGGAGGTGTTTTCAGACACGATGTAACGCCTTTTTCATCTAAAGGAGTGAAACTTCAAGCTGCATCGAACGACAGTCCAATACTGAATTTCCACGCTTGAACGAATACTAGAGAAAAAAACGTTAATAAACTGTTGAACCAAAATCCTTTTATTTTGTGTGCACTTACTCTCAATTAACGATTTTTAAACGTTCAAGGGTTTCCCCTAGATAGGGTTTACTCTTTCGTAAATTAATGTTTTCATTCAAAAGATTTAGCAAATAAATGCAGTAATAATCATTGCTTTCGCTCGCAAGAGTCCATGCTTGAAAAAGGGTCTGGTGCCCCACCCCATGCAGGCCTCTCAGGAACTTCATGCATCCAAGTTTGACTCGGCCCATCCAGTTACGATTACTCGGGGAATTCGATGTCGCCGTGAACGACATCAGCGCTACACGCAGAATCAGCTACACCAAGCCCAGGCTCTTGCTAGCCATCCTGGCAATATCACAAGGCAAACCCATTGCTCGCAGCAATCTGGCCAATATGTTGTGGCCAGCAAGCCAGCAGGACAGCCGTGCCAACTTGCGGCATGCTTTGTTCGTGCTGCGTCGTCTGTTCGAATCGGTTCCCGACATCTGGCTACCTAGCCGTCACACACTGGCCCTCAACCCTGATGTCATCATGGTTGACGCCCTGGCCATAACAGGCGGCTATCGCGACCTGAACTACCGGGACCGCCTGGACTACGACCGCGGCAGCTTGCTCGAACACATGGAGCTTCCAGACAGTTCGGCCTTTACGACCTGGCACAATAATTGGCAAGCACGCATCGAGCGCGACATTGCTGAGTGCCGCGAAAGACTGATTGGCCAGCTCATGGACCAGGAAGAGCACGAACAGGCCGTCAGGCATGCCAAGCGTTGGGTACAGCAACATCCGGCCGACGAAAGTACACATCGTCATTTGATCCGCTTGCTGCGTGATACCGGTAATGACGAAGCTGCCCTGCTGGCGCTGGAACACTGTCGACAAATGCTGCGCGAGCATCACAACCAGGAAGACCCTTCCGAACAGACACTCGCCTTGCTGCATCGAGCAACACCCACCGTCACCGCGACAGCAAGCAAGCCCGATCCTGCCTATGCGCTCGTACCGACACGCGAGTATCGCCCGCTGGCACTTCTTGGTGTCGCCATCATGCTGGACACCGTGGACGTTGAGCGCGACAACCCTCTGCAAGACCTTCAAGTAGCCACAGACCGCATACGTTCCAGGGCCGAAGCTGCCGGCGGACAGGTGCAACCTGGCCTGGACGGCAGTCTGTTGATTATTTTCGGCTTTCCCGCGTTGGCGGAGAGGCCCGCGCACTTGTGTGCCCGCCTGGCTTGCGCGCTGCGCGAATCGGTATTGCCCGATGGCATATACATGGGCATGGGCATACACGCCGATGTCGCGATGATGCATTCATCCGATCTTGCAAAGATAGTCCGGCCACTCAGCCAGCATGCCATGAAGCTTGCTTATCTGGCTGAGCCTCATGAAATCTTGCTTACTGCAAGTACGCGCGATCGCATTGTCGGCCAGTTTGCCGTGCACTACGAAACACGTTATGACCATGAGCTATACGTATTGGACGCCCAACGGGATGTGCGCCCTGTAGAACGTATGTTCGGACGGATGCGCGAATTCGATACGCTGGTACGATTTTGGGCAAGATTACCCAAGGCACAGACACCTACCAGCATGGTTGTGCGCGGCGGCCCCGGCGTCGGCAAGTCTTTACTCGTCAATGTAATGGCAGAATATGTTCGACGTACCGGCGGCGATATACGCAAGTTGTACAGCGAAGAAGGCTATGAGGCTAAGCCATTCCATCCCGTGCGCAGCCATTTTGCCGCAGAACCGTCATCCGCTGTCAGCATCGAGGCCCACCAGAATACGCGCGCCGGCATGATGGAGACTTTGATCTCCGCCTTGCTGCAACGATCCCGCCCAGATACAAGCTTGCTGATTATCTGGGAAGACCTGCATTGGGCCGACCCATCAAGCATCGCGCTGATCACTGCTTTGCTGCAGCGTACACAGGCTGCGCCCACTCTTGTCCTGATGTCGACGCGCAATGAGTTCGAAATTCCTGATAGCTGGAATGAGCTCCAACTAATGCCTTTGGATCGCCGGGCAATGGCCGAGCTGGTCGTACACCGGTCCCGTAGCCATCACCTTACCGCGCCACAGCGCGACCAGATCGTAGAGCAGGCTGACGGCATACCCTTGTTTGCTGAAGAAATTGTGCGCCAGGTTGCACTGGGCGCCGAAATCGGCACGACCCCAGTCATTCTTGATTTAATCGCCGCACGTATTTCAGCACTAAGCCCCGCGGCAAGACAACTCGCACAGTTTGCGGCAGTGGCGGGCAACATAGACGACAGTTTGCTGACCCATGCCTCCCAGAAGCTGGACGTCAACCCAAGACAAGTGCACACTCTTATGACGCAATTGCGTCAGCATGGTCTGGTCGAAGACGGCATGCCGACTCGTTTCTGCCATGATTTGACACGGGTTGCGGTCTACCAGACCATGGATCCGGTGCAGCGTAAGCAACAGCATGCAAATGTGGCTCAGTTTCTGATTCACCGTGATGCTCAGCAAGCCCAGGCCCAGGCGGTATGCATTGCCCAGCACCTGGATGCCTCCAGACATCCGGACGCTTGCCACTGGTGGTGCGTTGCGGGGCGTGACGCCTTGGCGCAAGCGGCCACCAGCGAAGCCCAAACAATGGCCGACCGGGCACTGGACGCACTGGAACGGATTCCCGATGAACGCAGGCGTCGAAAAGCGGAGTTTGAATGCCAGTTGCTACGCGGTTCCATATTGACTCTGCTCAAAGGCGGCGGTGCGTCCGAAACATCACAAGCATACGAGCGCGTGGTCGAACTGCATCGGAAAGATGATGACCCCGACATGCAGTTCCAAATGCAATGGGGTGAATGGGTTGTTGCGTTCAACACTCAGGCCCATGCCATTGCCCTCGGACTGGCCGAGAACCTGATGCAGCATGCGGAGCAGCGCAACTCGGATATTGTGCTGGGCTCTGCGCAATACGCAGTAGGCCAGACACGCTTGTTTATGGGCGATGCAGCGCGCGCCGAACGCTGGCTACGTACTGCTTTGCACACGTTGGGCAGACGTGCAGTGGCCGGCCACCACATGACAGCCTGGGGTACGGAAACCGCACATTCGGCACGCGGCATGCTGGCGTGGGTACTGGCACTGCAAGGGCGCGACGACGAGGGCATACGAATTGCTCAAGAAGGCTTGGCCGGACGTGATGAGTCCGTCCAAATGCCCAGCCGCATCTTATGCCAGGCCGTCTTGTGCGAACTCTACCGCCTGCAGGGCGACGTCGACAGCACACAAGCCGCCGCCCGGACACTCAAATCCACCACCCAGGACACCAGCCTGGTTTTCTGGCGAGCACTGGCCGATGGCATGATGGGGTGGACAGCAGCGCATCGCGGCGATCAGCGCGGCCTGCACGCCATAGAACACGCAGTACAAGTTGCCAGCCGGGCCATGCCGGTATGGCAATCTCCACTAGAGCTGTTGTTGGCCGATAGCCGAAGCTCTCTGGGTCAAACAGAGCTGGCGCTCGAAAGCATTGAGCGTGCCGGCTCTCTGATTGAACACTACGGCACTCATCTGATACGAGGCGCCTATCTGTGCCAACGCGGCACGGCGCTGGCTGCGACAGGCCAATCGAATGGCGCCATTTCATGCTGGCAGCAAGGTATTGTCGAAAGCCGACGACTAGGCTTGTCGGTGTATGCGCGACGTGCTGAAATACAGCTCAATGCGCATCTGCATGCTGCCTGACCGGGCTTGGCGGGTTAGTGAAATACCTGCTCGTACCAAGCCAGCTCCGCAAATTGTGACTATAAATTACAAGAAAGAAACTACCGGTGCGTGCGCGAAGCGAATGTTGTACCGTTTACTTACACTCAAGCAAGCTGAGGCCACATGTCCAATGCTATGATTATTAAAGAAAAACAGCACAAAAGCACAAGCCATTTCAATGATTCCACCAAGTTACCAGACCACCGCCAGCAAAATACCCCTTGAATTTTTATCACAATGCAGCATATACTGGCCCGCTATTCGGTTGCTGTTTATGTGTTGCATGCTGGCTCCTGCCAGCCTGCTTGCCAATAGCTTGAGCAACTACCAAGATGGCACATTCTCGGCTCAAGTCACATTGCAAGCATGGCCCGAACACCAGGCAGCACTCATTCCCGAACTGGAACAGCTCGGCGACCAAAAGATACAGTCTCTGCTGGAAGATGCCGCCAAACAGGCGCAGGCCAACTACCTTGCACAAAAGTATCGGAAAAAAACCAAGGACGTCCGCAAGTTCGTAGACCTTGCATGGTCTGAGGCCGACAGGCGCAATGGCGATATCAAGCCCGAGCTGCTTATCGCCATTATGCAAAAAGAAAGCTCTTTACGCCCAAAAGTACAGAGCCGCTATGGTGCTCAGGGTTTGATGCAAGTAGTTCGTCGCTGGCATCGTGAAAAGCTGCACCCCTCTGAATCACTTTTCGATCCGGCTGTCAATATTCGCGTGGGCACCGACATTCTGGAAGAGTACCTGGCGTCAGCCGGAGGCAGCCTGGCCAAGGCCTTGATCAAGTATTCAGGCAACGCTCGCGGCTACAGTAAGAAAATTCTCAAAGAATCCCATAAGCTTGCCCGGCTGGCTGATCAAGCCACGATCAACTCAAACACTGCACAAGCGCAGACGGAGTCAGATGCCGGGTGATTGATACCCGGCATCGCCAACAGCAATGGCTACGCTATACCGCCTGAAGCGTTTGCTTCAGGGCGGGATCAGCCGCAAGCACCTATGGCACCGCATACGGTGCAAAACTCGCAGCCGTCCTTCTTGATGACGGCATGATTGCCGCATTCGCCGCAGCGCTTGCCCACCATGGGTTCAACCGCCACGGCCTGGCTGGCGGGTTCCGCAGCCACGACTCCCATGGCCTTGATGGGCATGCCTTCCTCGGTCAGGATGCCCAGCATTGCATAGCGATGTATGACCAACTGCGCCACATACGCCACAGTAGACGGATAATTGGCCTGTCGCTCGGTGCCTGGCACACGCGCCAGGAAATCCCCGCGCGGTTCGGCGTAGTTCAGCAGCTTGCGCAGCTTCATGCCTATCCATGCCGGGTCTATTACCCGCATATCCAGACTCAGCAACTTGCACAGCCCATCGAGCGCACGTGGGTGCGCACCCGTCAACCACATGCTGTAGGGCCGACGGCTGCCATCGGGCATTTGCAGCTCTTTCAGCATCAGCACGAAGTCGTCATCAGTGGACGGATTGCGGACATCGGCCACCCAGGCCAGCGTGCCGTCAGCACCGGTTTTGGGCTCGTGTGGCGCAAACAAGGCATTGAGCACCGGAGAAGGATCGTTGCCGGTGGAGTCCAGCGCACCGAGGTCGTTGTAGCGCCAGTCGACCAGGCGAGCTAGGGCTGCCGTTGCGCTGGGCACCTGCACACGCTCGCCATTGGGTGGCATGGGCATCTGGAAACCATCGCCATAGGCATGCGCCAGTACAGAAAGCTTTTTGCGCAGCCAGCCGCGGTCGTTGGCACGCATGTCGGTGGACAGCGTCTTGGCAATGGCATCCAGTCCACGAGGCGGCTGTCCGCCCAACACCCATACCTCGAAAGGTACGCGATCTTTATCGGCCACCACCACCGCGAACTCACCCTGGGGAGTCTGTATGGTCTCGCTGACCCACCCCGATGCACCGGCTGGAAGGCCCGGGCGCGATGGCCAGCGCAGCGATGCCAGCGGCGGCGATTTGGCAACTTCAGTCAGTACCAGACGCTTATCTTGCTCGGACAAGGTAATGGGCTGTGGCGCGCCGTCCTGGCTTTCGCCTGGCACCGATAGCACGGCACCCAGAATATTGTTGGGGCGATAGGTGGTAATACCCTTCAGGCCTTTATGCCAGGCCTGCATATACAGATCTTTGAAGTCGTCGTAAGGGTAGTCTGCTGGCACATTCACGGTTTTGGAAATGGCTGCATCTACATAAGGCGCCACGGCGGCAACCATCAGCATGTGATCAATGGCGGAAATTTCAAGGGCCGAGACGAAGAAATCCGGCAAGGCATTGACATCGCCGCCCATGGCCCGGTAGACGCGATACGCGTGATCTTCGACCGTGTAGTCTTTCTTGCTGCCGTCCGGCATGCGCTTGCTGCGCTTGTAAAACCAGGAAAATGCAGGCTCGATGCCATTGGAGGCGTTATCGGCAAAGGCCAGCGATATGGTTCCGGTAGGAGCGATGGAAGTCAGGTGGGAATTGCGTATGCCATGCTGGCGGATGGCTTGCTTCAGCTCATCGGGCAGGCGCTGGGCAAAGTCACTATGCAGATATTCGTCTGCCTGCAGCAACGGGAAGGCGCCACGCTCTTGCGCGAGCTCTACCGAGGCCTCGTAAGCAGCGTCACGCATCTGGCGAGCGAGCTCCGCAGCCAATTGACGGCCTTGCTCGGAGTCGTAACGCAGCCCCAGCATGATCAAGGTATCACCCAGGCCTGTAAAGCCCAGACCCAGGCGTCGTTTGTCGTCCGCTTCGCAACGCTGTTCTTCGAGTGGCCATTTGGTGGCGATCAGAACATTATCGAGCATGCGCACAGCCAGTTTTGTCGCCTTCCTCATTTTTTCGAAATCGAAAGCTGCGGCGGTGTTGAAAGGCGACACAACGTAGGAGGTCAGGTTCAGGCTACCCAGACAGCAGCAACCATAGTCAGGCAGCGGCTGTTCGCCGCAAGGGTTGGTGGATTCGATTTTTTCGCAATACGCAAGATTGTTTTCTTGGTTGATGCGATCCATATAGAGCACGCCTGGTTCCGCTGCAGCATAAGTGCTTTGCATGATCAGATCCCAGACCTCTTGCGCCCGCACGGCCTTATAGACCCACAAGCCATCATCACGCAAATAGGCGCCACCTTCCTTCAATTCCTGGGTAGGTTCTGCCACATGAGCCAGCTCGAACATGCCGTCAGTTTCAACAGCCTTCATGAACGCGTCGGTGACTCCGACCGATACGTTGAAGTTGTTCAACTGGCCGCGCTCTTGCTTGGCCGTAATGAACTCCATGATGTCAGGATGGGTGACATTGAGCACTGCCATCTGTGCGCCACGGCGCGACCCGGCAGACTCGACCGTTTCGCAGGAGCGATCGAAGACGCGCATATAGGAAATTGGCCCCGAAGCGCTGCTGCCCGTACCTTTTACTCGGGCGCCGCGCGGCCGGATGTCGGAAAAGTTATAACCCACACCACCACCACGGCGCATGGTTTCGGCGGCCTGTGCAAGTGCTGTGTAAATACCGGGCTTGCCGTCGACCTCTTCGGTGATTGAGTCGCCCACAGGCTGTACAAAGCAGTTGATGAGAGTGCTTTGCAAATCGGTGCCCGCAGCGCTATTGACGCGGCCTGCGGGAATAAAGCCATTTTCCATGGCCCACAGGAATTCCTGGGTGTATTGTTTGCGCAACTTTGCAGGTTCGACGCGAGCCAATGCTTCTGCCACGCGGGCCCGCACTTGTCCGATATCGGACTCGTCCCCTTTTGCGTATTTTTCTATGAGGACTTCAGTGGAAATAAGTTGGGGTTCTGCCAGCGCAATGGCGGCGCTTTCCAAGTGTTGCATGATATTTCCTAGGTACTTTGGGTGTCAGTCTAACAAGATATCATACTGAATTTGCAACGCCTTTGATTTGCATTAAGGGTCGCCGTGAAGGCCCCGGACAATCTGCCAGCAAGCCATATATCCCCGGACAAATACGGCCGTCCCGCGATGGCCCATACATAAAGAACCGCTTTCGCGCACATCTGGGTATAAAGCCATTTTAAAGACATGGCTTTTTAAACTTTACCGTCCTATACTCCCCAAATAATGGGGTCGCTGTTAATCGCCCCAACGCTTCTTGTAAATTTATTTCAACTACTTGGGGGGGCGCCATGGTCAACATGAGCCGGCGGCAATTCTTCAAGGTGACAGGTACGACACTGGCCAGTTCCAGCCTTACGCTGCTGGGTGCGGCGCCCACTCCGGCAATGGCCGAAGTGCGCCAGTACAAACTGGCGCGCATGACTGAAACGCGCAATACCTGTCCCTATTGTTCAGTAGCGTGCGGCGTACTTCTGTACGGCTTGGGCGATGGCGCCAAAAACGCCGAAGCCAACATCATGCACATCGAGGGCGATCCCGATCACCCTGTGAACCGAGGCACACTCTGTCCCAAGGGGGCGGCACTCACCGATTTCATCAACAGCCCCAACCGGCTGAAGTATCCCGAGTATCGCGCCCCCGGCTCCGACAAGTGGGAGCGCATCTCATGGGATGACGCCCTAACCCGCATCGCACGGCACCTGAAAGACGACCGCGATGCCAACTTCATTGAACGCAACGACGAAGGCCAATTGGTCAACCGTTGGTTAACCACGGGCATGCTGGCGGCATCGGCCAGCTCCAATGAAGTTGCCTACGTTACACACAAGGTATTTCGCAGTCTCGGCGCACTAGCATTCGACAACCAAGCACGTGTCTGACATGGTCCGACGGTGGCAGGTCTTGCCCCGACGTTTGGCCGTGGAGCGATGACGAACCATTGGGTCGACATCAAGAACGCCGATATAGTACTGATCATGGGCGGCAATGCAGCCGAGGCTCACCCTTGCGGGTTCAAATGGGTCACGGAAGCCAAGGCGCACAACAAAGCCAGGCTGATCGTTGTCGACCCGCGCTTTACGCGTTCGGCATCAGTCGCTGATTACTACGCACCTATCCGAACCGGCACCGATATCGTCTTCCTGGGCGGCGTCATACGCTATCTGCTGGAAAACGACAAAATCCAGCACGAATACGTGCGCAACTACACCGACCTTCCCTTTATCGTTCGCGAAGACTTCAGTTTCGAAGACGGCCTGTATTCGGGCTACGATGAAGCCAGCCGCAAGTACGACCAGTCCAGCTGGGATTACGAACTAGGCGACGATGGCTATGCCAAGGTCGACCCCACCTTGCAGCACCCTCGTTCGGTCTACCAATTGCTCAAGAAGCACTACGAGCGCTATACACCCGAAATGGTGGCCAGGGTTTGCGGTACGCCTGAAGACAAGTTCCTGAAGGTCTGCGAAATGCTTGCTTCCACAGCAAGTCCAGATCGCGCCGGCACCGTGTTGTATGCATTGGGCTGGACGCAACACTCTATTGGCTCACAGATCATCCGCACCGGGGCCATGATGCAGTTGCTGCTGGGCAATATTGGCATTCCTGGCGGAGGCATGAACGCTTTGCGCGGGCACTCCAACATCCAGGGCCTGACCGATCTGGGGCTGATGTCCAATCTGTTGCCAGGCTATCTGACCCTGCCGTCAGACGGCGAGCAGTCATACCCAGACTACATCACCCGCCGTACACAATTGCCGCTACGGCCCAATCAGCTCAGCTACTGGCGCAACTACAGCAAGTTCCACGTCAGCCTGATGAAGGCCTGGTGGGGCGATGCCGCCACGGCAGACAACAACTGGGCGTACGATTACCTGCCCAAGATGGACCGGCCCTACGACATGCTGCAGGTCTACGAGCTGATGCACCAGGGCAAAATGAATGGCTATATCTGCCAGGGCTTCAACCCGCTGGCCGCGGCGCCCTACAAGCGCAAGCTGCTCGAAGCCTTCGCCAAACTCAAGTTCATGATCATCATGGATCCGCTGGTCACTGAAACTTCAGAGTTCTGGCGCAATGTGGGCGAGCACAACGACGTGGATTCTTCACAGATCCAGACCGAAGTATTCCGTCTGCCCACCACCTGTTTTGCCGAGGAAGAAGGCACGCTGGTCAATTCCGGGCGCTGGCTGCAATGGCACTGGAAGGCAGCCGAACCCCCTGGAGAAGGCAAGAGCGACATTGAAATCATGGCGCTGATCTACCAACGCCTGCTGGCCTTGTACAAGAAAGAAGGGGGCGCCTATCCCGACCCCATTGTGAACCTGGCTTGGCCCTACTCCACCCCCGGCAATCCCAGTGCGCACGATCTGGCCAAAGAAATCAACGGCCGGGCACTCGTCGACATTGTCGATCAAAGCAGTCCGTCCGATCCGGCCAAGGTGCTGCGCAAGGCGGGCGAGCAGTTGTCCGGCTTTGGCGAGTTGCGTGACGACGGCACTACCATCAGCGGATGCTGGCTGTACACCGGAAGCTGGACCGCAGAAGGCAACCAGATGGCCCGCCGCGACAACAGCGACCCCACCGGCATAGGCCAAACCTTGAATTGGGCCTGGGCCTGGCCAGCCAACCGCCGCATTATGTACAACCGTGCATCGTGCGATACCGCTGGCCAACCCTTTGACCCGCGTCGTGGCCTCATCCACTGGAACGGCAAGGCCTGGGTGGGCGCCGATGTACCCGACTTCAAGCTCGATGAAGATCCCGCCGGCGGCATGGGTCCCTTCATCATGAATCCTGAAGGCGTGGCCCGCTTCTTTGCCCGTAAAGGCTTGGTCGAAGGACCTTTCCCGGTTCACTACGAGCCGTTCGAAACACCGGTCGGCTACAACCCGCTGTTCCCAGACAACAAGCTGGTCGTCAGCAACCCTGCCGCACGCATCTTCGACCAGGACCTGGCTGCGATGGGCAAGGTAGCCGATTTTCCCTATGTGGGTACCACTTACCGCTTGACCGAGCACTTCCATTACTGGACCAAGCACGTCAAGCTCAACGCCATTATTCAGCCAGAACAATTCGTCGAGATCGGCGATACTCTGGCGGGCGAGCTGGGCATCGTGGCTGGCGATCGCGTCAGGGTCTCGTCCAACCGCGGCTACATCAAGGCCGTGGCAGTGGTCACCAAACGCATCAAGGCACTGACGGTCGAAGGCAAGACCGTTCATCAGGTCGGCATTCCGCTGCATTGGGGTTTTGTCGGCCTGGCCAAGCCGGGCTTCCTGGCCAATACCCTGACGCCGCCCGTGGGCGACGGCAACTCGTATACGCCCGAGTCCAAGTCATTCCTGGTCAAGGTCGAGAAGCTATAGGAGCGCATATGGCATTGCAATCATTAGATATAAAACGGCGCTCGGCCACCACGACTCCTCCGCCCAGTGCTCGACAAGAGGTCATAGGCGGTGGTGTCGCCAAATTGATCGACACCACAAAATGCATAGGCTGCAAGGCCTGCCAGGTGGCCTGTATGGAGTGGAACGACCTGCGGGACGAAATCGGCACCAACGTCGGGGTGTATGACAACCCTGCCGATCTTACCGATCAGTCCTGGACGCTCATGCGGTTTTCCGAATACGAAAACACGGCGGGCGACCTGGAGTGGCTGATCCGCAAAGACGGCTGCATGCACTGCGAAGACCCGGGCTGCCTGAAGGCTTGCCCGGCACCAGGCGCCATCATCCAGTACAACAACGGCATTGTCGATTTCCACGAAGAAAACTGCATAGGCTGCGGCTATTGCATTACGGGCTGCCCCTTCGACATCCCGCGCATTTCCAAGAAAGACAACAAGGCCTATAAGTGCACCTTGTGTTCCGACCGGATTGCGGTTGGACAAGAACCCGCCTGCGTCAAGACATGCCCCACCGGTGCCATTGTGTTCGGCACCAAGGAAGACATGCAGCACCACGCAGACGAGCGTATTGTTGATCTGAAATCCCGTGGCTTCGACAATGCTGGCCTGTATGACCCAGCCGGAGTGGGTGGTACGCACGTCATGTACGTGCTGCACCACGCAGACCGCCCCGGCCTGTATAGCGGCTTGCCCAAAGACCCTGAAATCAGCCCGATGGTGGGTCTATGGAAGGGTATTGCCAAGCCGCTGGGCGTGGCCGCCATGGCGCTTGCAGCGCTGACAGGCTTCTTCCATTACATCCGCACCGGGCCAAACGAGACAACCGAGGAAGATGAGCGCAAGGCCACCGAGGAAGACCCACGCAAAGCCCAGGAGGTCATCGATGAATAAGGTGGATAAACCTCGGCTGATCCAGCGCTATACCGCCAGCCAGCGCATCAACCACTGGATCATTGCCATCACATTCGTATTGCTGGCGGTATCAGGCCTGGCACTGTTTCATCCTGCCTTCTATTGGTTCAGCCACCTACTAGGTGGCGGCGTCTGGACGCGCATTCTGCATCCCTTCATCGGGATACTGATGTTTGTCTGCTTTGCAGTGTTTGCAGCACGCATGTTCAGCCATAACCTGATGAATCGTGATGACGTGGAATGGGTCAAGCACATTGGCGATGTACTGAACAATCACGAAGAAAAAGTCCCTCAGGCAGGTCGTTACAACGGCGGCCAGAAACTTCTTTTCTTTGCTCTTATTGTCCTGATGCTGGGCCTGTTACTGACCGGCGTGGTCATGTGGCGCTCGTATTTTTCGTATCTGTTCCCCATCTGGGGCATACGCCTGGCATCATTACTGCATGCGCTCTTTGCATTTCTGATAATTTGCGCGATCATAGTGCATATCTATGCCGGGATTTGGGTCAAGGGTTCGGTACGTGCCATGACGCGCGGTACGGTCACACCAGGTTGGGCCTGGAAGCACCACCGAAACTGGTGGCGTCAATTGCGCGGTACAACGTCCCACAACAAGTAAACGCCTTTCTGGCTTGTTATCTCTGCATGGCTGCCCCGCGTTCACCGCATGGGGCAGCCATGTTTTTTCAGGAGTAACTGCTTTGCAGCGAATTCTTCCTCGTGGCGAAATCGAAAGCCTCGACCATACAACCATTCCACGCCTGCGACAGCCTGTGCGGGCCTCCGTTTTCGCCGACCGTGCCGCGCGCCTGCGGCAATTGGCACCAAACCACCCTCTTTCCACCTATCTGCTACTGATGGCCGACTTGGCCGACGGCCAGGGCAAAGCGCTGAAGCATAGCCATATGCCTGGTCCCGGCAGCGAACGCATCGACCTGGCACAGGCGCACGGCATGCCGCCCTTGCAGGCAACAGGCTGGGAACGCGACCCCGGCTGGCGCGACTTGCTCGCCGGTCTGCTCGAACACATGTCGGGTCTGACTAACCTGCCGCCTCAAGCACTCGAGATCGCACAAGCGCTGAAACAGCGTCTCAATGACGACCCTGCTGCCATCGAAGCCCAAGCCGACGCCTTACTGGCCGAACGCGAAGAAGACGTAGACGCAGCGACCGCCCCCTTCATCATGGCGGCCTTGCAGGTGTACTGGACCGGTCTCGCCGCCGATTTTCAAGAAAGCGCTCTGCCCGTGGTAACGCCACATGGCGTATGTCCGCTCTGCGGCAGCCTGCCAGTGGCCAGCATCGTGCATGTGGGTGGCCAGGCCGATGCCTGCCGCTACCTGTGCTGTTCGCTGTGTTCTGCCGAATGGCACTTGGTGCGCGTCACCTGCTCGCATTGCGAAAACACCAAACAGATCGCCTATCACGCCATCGAAGGCGGACCAGAAGGCATCAAGGCTGAATCTTGCGACCATTGCCATACCTATCGAAAAATCTTCTACCAGGAAAAAGTCCTGGGCGTGGATGCAATAGCCGACGATCTCGCCAGCCTCACCCTCGACATGCTAATGGGTGATGCAGGCTACTCGCGCGCCAGTGGCAACCCATTGCTCTGGCAGCATGCACAGGTTGAATCATGACGGCATCGCAGCCCGTTGAAGCGTCCAAAGCAGCAACCCCGACGGCAAAAGCTGCCGACATTCCCTCTTTAGAGCGTTTACTGAGCTCGGCGTCCGGACAAACCCTGGCGGGCGAGGTTGGTCGCAGCCGACTCACTGCCATATTGCGACAGACCCTGGATCAGGCGCGAGCCCAGGTACTGTCTGGCTCGCTTTCCACTGCAGCACTCGAGCCCGCCACTCTATTGAGCCAGGCTCAGGCACAGCTTGCGGCCCAGGATCAGCCCCGGCTGCGTACTGTCTACAACCTGACTGGCACCGTATTGCATACCAACCTGGGTCGCGCCCTGCTGCCCGACCAAGCAGTACAAGCCGTAATACAGGCTTTGACTGCACCCGCCAATCTTGAGTTTGATCTAAGTTCGGGCCGCCGCGGCGATCGCGATGACTTGATCGAAGACCTGCTGTGCGAACTGACCGGCGCCGAAGCGGCAACGGTCGTTAACAATAATGCGGCTGCCGTATTGCTAATGCTCAATGCACTGGCCAACCGGCGCGAAGTCGTGGTGTCGCGCGGCGAGCTGGTCGAAATTGGTGGGGCATTCCGCATTCCCGATATCATGCAACGCGCCGGCGCACGTCTGGTCGAGATCGGCACCACGAACCGCAGTCATCCGGCTGACTACGAAAATGCGTTGGGGCCGCGCACTGCCTTGCTGATGAAAGTTCATTGCAGCAACTACGCAATAACGGGTTTCACACGCAGCGTAGACATAGCCCAGGTGGCCGAGATCGCTCATCGCCACGGCCTGCCCGCTGCGGTGGATCTGGGCAGCGGTACGCTGGTGGACCTGACCCAGTGGGGCCTCCCCCAAGAAGACACGGTCCGTGCAACCATAGAAGCTGGCGCAGACATTGTCACCTTCAGCGGCGATAAGTTGCTGGGTGGCCCCCAGGCCGGACTGATTGTGGGCCGCGCCGACCTGATACGCAAGATCAAGAAGAACCCTTTGAAGCGCGCACTCCGCGTGGGCAAGCTGACCCTGGCCGCACTGGAACCCGTCCTTGCCTTGTATCGCGCACCCGAACTGCTACCCGAAAGACTCACCACACTACGCTTGCTGACCCGACCTGCCGCCCACATACGCCAACAGGCCGAGCGCCTGCAACAGGTATTGCAACAGGTGGTGGCGCCAGACTACGAAGTACAGGCCATGCCCATGTTCAGCCAGATAGGTAGCGGCGCCTTGCCGGTAGATCAACTGCCCAGTCACGGCCTGATCGTGCGCCATGTCGGTGCGGGCCGCTCTGGGCGGGCCCTGCAAAAACTGGAAAGCATGCTGAGGCAACTGCCGCGCCCCATCATCGGCCGCATCGTGCAGGATGCTCTCTGGATGGACCTGCGTTGCCTGGAAGAAAGCGACGAACCGGCCTTTATTCAACAGCTGCCAGAGCTTACTGCATGATCGTCGGCACAGCTGGCCACATCGACCACGGCAAAACGACATTGGTACGCGCCCTGACCGGGGTAGACACCGACAGGCTCAAAGAAGAAAAAGCGCGTGGCATTTCCATTGAACTGGGATACGCCTATACCCCATTACCCAATGATGATGTACTGGGGTTTATCGATGTACCTGGTCACGAACGCCTGATACACACCATGGCGGCAGGAGCAAGCGGTATCGACTTTGGCCTGCTGGTGGTGGCTGCCGACGATGGCATCATGCCTCAGACGCTGGAGCATCTTGCCATTCTTTCCATATTGGGCATAAGCCGTGGTGCCATTGCGATCACCAAGGCTGATCGTGTCGATGAAGCCAGGCTGCACGACGTGCAAGAAGCCGTCGTCCAATTAACCAAAGACACATTCCTGCAAAATGCCGCGGTGTTTTTTGTTAGTGCCACCACCGACGACGACGCAGGCTTGCATGAACTGCGGACGCATCTGCACGCCATGGCCCAGACTGTGGCGGCACGCAACGCAGCGGGGTTATTTCGCCTGGCCGTCGATAGAGTATTCACGCTTAAAGGCCAGGGCACAGTTGTGACAGGTACTGTTCATGATGGTGTATTAGCTCTCGATGATGATACATTGGATATACGCCTAATGCCTGCCGGACAAAAACTGCGCGTGCGCAGCATTCATGCGCAGAACCAGGCTTCGCAAGAAGCACGGGCCGGCCAGCGCTGCGCCTTGAATCTGGGCGGCATCGACAAGAGCGCCATTACGCGGGGCGACTGGATAGCCGATGCGCGCTGCTTTGTGCCATCGCGCAATATCGACGTCGAATTAAGCCTGCTGCCGGACAGCAGCAGTGCAGTACGCGCCTGGAGCCCCCTGCACATACATCTGGGCGCCTCGCACTTTCTGGCACATGCCGTGCCTTTGTCCTGTGCAGCACTGGCCGCCGGTGAAACAGGATGGATACAGCTGGTCTTCGACCAGGCTATATGTGCCATGCCCGGAGATCGCTATCTCGTGCGCGACGCACAGGCCAGGCACACAATAGGCGGGGGTGTGGTACTGGATCCCAATGCCCCTCAACGCAAGCGTCGCTCACCCGAGCGCCTGGCCTGGTTGCAAGCCGTATCAAACCATCATGCCGGAGCAGGCCTGCCGGGCCTGCTACAGCAAGCACCCTGGGGACTGGACGAGTATCATGTCTTGCGCCTGACACGCCGCAATCCGGATGAAAAACCCTTGCCTGCAGGCACCTTATGGATTTCGGCCCGGGGCGGCCAGTCTACCCGCAGCCTGATCCTGCAATCACACTGGAATGCGCTCATCAGCCAGACGCTACAAACCATCGCGTCTTTCCATAAGCACTGGCCGGACGAACCTGGTATCGACGCGGCACGCTTGCGTCGCATGGCCTGGCCGACACTGCCTGAAGCCATGTGGCTGGCCCTAAGCGAACATCTGACCAGCACCAATCAGCTGGCACGCAACGGACCCTGGCTGCATCTTCCGGAGCATGCCGTCGGCCTGACGGCCAAAGAGATCGAGCTGGCCGGACACTTGTTGCCCTTGCTTCATGCAGGCCGTTTTGATCCACCATGGGTGCGCGACCTGGCCGTCCAGCTCAACGAAGACGAACAGTCTGTGCGACAAACCCTGCTCAAGCTGTTGCGGCGCGGTGATGTCTATCAAGTGGTACGCGACCTGTTCTACCATCGCGAACAAATCATTCAGTTGGCCGGCTTGATCACTGCCATGGGCGGTAACGAGGGTGTGAATGCGGCTCAGTTCCGGGACAAAACGGGCCTTGGACGTAAGCGCGCCATACAAATACTGGAATTTTTTGACCGCGCCGGCTACACACGGCGCTTACGCGACCACCATGTTTTGCGCAAGAATGGCGCAGACTTCTGGCACCAGCTATCATAGCGACCTACAGGAAGGCATTCGTGTCCGGTGGCATGGCTGGGCTTCAAACCCAGTTGGGGACGTCAGACGTTCCCAGGTAGGTTCGACTCCTGCTGCTTTCCGCCAAGATCGCAGGAGCTCAAAAATGAAAGACACGGTATCTGTACAAGACAGGCCACGCCTGACCTCGCTTTCCCACGGAGGCGGCTGCGGCTGCAAGATTGCACCCGGAGTACTGTCAGAGCTGCTGGCAGGCATCCCGGCAGGCCAGCCTTATGCCGCCCTCATGGTCGGCAACGAAACCTCCGACGACGCCGCGGTCTACCGACTGAACGACCAGCAGGCCCTGATCGCCACCACTGATTTCTTCATGCCCATCGTCGATGATCCTTACGACTTTGGGCGCATCGCTGCGGCCAATGCCCTGTCTGACATCTATGCCATGGGCGGTTCACCCATCATGGCGCTGGCCCTGGTCGGCATGCCCATCAGCGTACTGCCCAAGTCCGATATTGCCGGCATACTCGAAGGTGGCGCGGCCATTTGCGCTCAGGCTGGCATACCCATTGCGGGGGGACACTCCATAGATTCGGTAGAGCCCATATACGGCCTGGCGGCCATGGGCCTGGCACACCCAGACCACATCAAGCGCAACGGCGATGCACAGGCCGGTGATATGCTGATCCTGGGCAAGGCGCTAGGCGTTGGCATCTTATCGGCCGCCCTCAAGAAAGACATCCTGGATGCAGACGGCTATCGTGCCATGATAGACAGCACCACCAAATTGAATAGGCCGGGTGCCATCCTGAGCGGACTGAATGGCGTACACGCCATTACCGACGTCACGGGCTTCGGCCTGCTGGGCCACACCCTGGAAGTCGCCCGTGCTTCAGGCTTGACGGCAACGCTGCACCACACCGACCTGCCTTGGCTGACCGGCGTGCCTGAGCTGGCCGCGCAAGGTGCCATCACGGGCGCATCAGGCCGTAACTGGGCATCGTACGGCGACGCCATTACCCTGGCACCACAGGTAAATGAGACCATGCGTGCTTTACTGTGCGACCCGCAAACCTCAGGTGGCCTGTTGGTTGCATGCGCACCAGATGCCGTCGCACAAGTGCTTGATATCTTCCGCTCCGAAGGCTTTGCTCAGGCGGCCGTGGTGGGTGAACTGACGGCCGGCGACCCCACTGTACGAGTCACGCTTTAGGCAATTGGCCCGGAAGCAGTTCTGTCACCAACCCGGTAATGGTCTGTCTAAGCCATTGATTCAGCCGGGCACTATCGTTCTGGACACTCCAGACCATCACCATGCTCAACTCCCGCAAGGCCGCCGGCAGACGGATCAGCTTCAGATCAAAGTATTGCAGATGTTTTTCTGCAATGACCCTGGGCATGGTCGTGCCGTACTCGGTTTCCATCAAGAAATACGGCGCCATACCAAAGCTCGATACATAGGCATTAAAGTGCATGGCATAGCCACTACCCTCCAGCGCCCTATCAAAATTGGTTGTCTTGCCATGCATGTGTGAGAAGGCCAGCCACTTCACACGGTGCAAGTCTTTCAGGGCAAGACGCTCCAGATGAGCAAGAGGATGCCTGGACGACATTACAGCCACCCTCTCATCTTTGAATAACACCTGACTGGGATAACGTGCGGGCAGCCCTGAAAAAAGGCCAATAGCCAAATCCATCCTTCCCGAATCCAGATCATCAGGCGAGAAGTCACCATGCACGGGCTGAAACCGCAGCATAAGTCCGGGCGCCAATGCTTGCAGTCTCGTCGTGAGCGGTGCGGCAAGCAAGAGCTCGATATGGGCGGCGGCGCCTATATTGACGACACCGGAAAGCTCTGCAGGCGAAAATGGCTGACCTGCGCTCAAGACATGCTCCAGCTCGGCAAGCGCCGCGTGCACTTGCGCATGCAGTGACAGCGCGCGTTCGGTCGGAACAAGCTTTTTCCGGATCACCACAAAGACGGGATCTTTCAGCAGCAGGCGCAGGCGCGCGAGATCACGACTGATGGCCGGCTGACTTTTATTCAGATGCTGCGCCGTCACGGTGACGCTGCGCGTACGCATCAGAGAGTCGAAGCAAAGCAGCAGCGGCATGCTGACCCGGCGCAGCAGGGAAAACGTTGGGTCTGGGTCATGCGACATGACAACGCTCTCTTTTATACATATCTTTATTGATATGAATTATATAAAAACAAATCATTATTTAAATATAACAGGCGTGGCTAGAATGAATCGCACGAATAGACCTGCACGGAGACAAAACATGACATTTCCTACTCTTAAACGCTATGGCTGGACTCTGGTTGCGGCAATCAGCACAAGCGCAGCCTTGCTTGCGCCAGCACAAGCCGCAGACTCATTTCCCACAAGACCAGTAACAATAGTCGTCCCCTTCCCCGCCGGCGGAACGCCCGATATCATTGCGCGCGTACTGGCCGAAAAAGCCAGCACCAGTCTAGGCCAAACTATCGTGGTCGAAAACAAGGGCGGGGCCGGCGGAAATATTGGGGTGAAATACGTCTCCCGCAGCAAACCGGACGGATACACTTTGGTCATGTGCGCCTACAGCTGCGCCGTGGCACCGTCCTTGTACAAGCCCGCTCCATATAGTATTTCCAATGACTTCAAGGCGGTCATGATGGTTGGAACCGTTCCCAGTGTGCTGGTGGTGAATCCTCAGGTGCCCGCAAAGAACGTCGCTCAATTCATCGACTATGCCAAAGCAAACCCCAACAAGCTGAACGCCGCCTCTTCCGGCGTAGGCGGCTCGGCGCATCTTGCCCTGGAGTTATTGAAACGTGAAGCCACGGTTGATATTGCCCACATTCCCTACAAGGGTGCCGGGCAAGTAGCCGGCGACTTGCTTGGTGGACAGGTCGACATGTATTTCGACAATCTGCCCGCATCACTTGCGAGCATCAAGGAGGGACGTTTGATTGCCATTGCCGTGGCCAGCAAAGAGCGTGCCGCCGCCATTCCTGACGTACCCACTTTTGCGGAATCTGGCTACCCCAACATGATCGTGAACCCCTGGTTCGGTCTGCTCGCACCTGCGGGGACACCTACAAATGCCATCAACAAGCTGAATACTGCATTCAACGAGGCGTTCAAGGCTCCTGAAGTGCAAGAACGCTTGGACCGTCTTGGTGTCAACCTGGCGGGTGGCTCGCCCGACGAGCTGACAGCCTTTCTTGATCAGGAAACGGCCACCATCGCCCAACTGATCAAGGAAAACAACATCACGGTTGAATAAGGCCCATGCCCGACACTCGGACAAATGCGCCGCTATGCTTGCGTGCAATGGGTTCCTTTCATGTAAGCGGCCGTCGTGTACTGCTTGAAGGCCGTCCGCCTTACGTCCGTACCATGAGCGAAGGCGGCGAACCCGTCAGCATCAATCCCAACGGCAGCTATCTGATTGAGCAGATGTACGTGCAATACTTCCTGCCCCAGCATTCCAATGGCAAGGGCCCATTAGTATTCTGGCACGGTGGGGGCATGACGGGTGCAACCTGGGAAACCACACCCGACGGACGTGAGGGCTGGGCCAATTATTTTGTCCGGCAGGGCTGGGACGTCTATGTGTGCGATGCAGTGGAACGTGGGCGCTCAGGCTTCGCTCCCCACCCGGACATCTGGCCAGAGGGGCCCGTCGTTCAGACGGTGGACGACATACATACACGTTTTCGGATTGGCGACCGCCCGGGCAGCTACCATACTGACCCCGCCCGGCGCAGCGCCTATCCCGATACCCGCTTCCCGCTGGAGAGCTTTGATACCTTCTGCTTGCAGATGGTCCCGCGCTGGACACACACCAACACAGCTATGATCGAGGCTTTCCATATACTGCTGAAGCGTATTGGCCGATCGACCATCATCTGCCATTCGCAAGCGGGTCCGCTGGCCATGATGCTGGCCGCTCAAGCTGGCGACCTGATCAGAGCCCTGGTGGCCATCGAGCCAGCGGGCATCGCATCGCTGGCTCCAGACGCCTACAACACGCCCACTTTGGTCGTCATGGGCGGCAATATGGCCGACGACAAACGCTGGCAACGATTAAGCCAGAAAATTTCCAGCTTTGCACAACAACACCCCAGCGTACAGATTCTTCACCTGGAAGAGCTGGGCATACACGGTAACTCCCATGTGCTGATGATGGATACCAACAGCGACGATATAGCATGCCGGGTCAACGACTGGCTGAGTCATGCTAGTGGCGTCTGAAACGTTGCACCACCCAGACCAGCCCAACGGCAAGCAAGCCAGCGACCACACCCAGCACGGCATTAGCCAAAGCAGGGCCGGCCACCGTAAAGACTCCCTCGATGAAATCAGGCCAAGTGCTTGTGGCCGACATCAGCTTGTGCAGCCATGACTCAAAGCCTGGCAAGCCATGCGCCAATATCCCGCCTCCGACCAGAAACATGGCCAGCGTACCAACAATAGAAAGACCCTTCATCAGATACGGCGCCAAGATCAAGATACCGCGTCCGAGGGCGTTCAATACGACGCTTTCACGCTGACTCAGGTATAACCCCGCGTCGTCCAGCTTGACGACACAAGCCACAAAGCCATACACGCCTATGGTCATGACAATGGCAATAACCGATACCACAACCACCTGCGTAGAAAAAGAAGCCATAGCCACCGTGCCCAGCGTGATAGCAATAATCTCGGCAGATAAGATGAAGTCTGTTTTTATGGCGCCCTTTATCTTTTGCTGCTCGGGTGTGACTGCGGCAGTAGAGGCGTCGACGGCCAGATTGGCAGCGTCAAGATGGGCGCGATCTTGCGAGTGAAACACACTGTGGAGAATTTTCTCTACGCCTTCATAACATAGGTATATACCCCCCAGCATCAGCAAGGGTGTAATGGCTGCTGGTAAAAATGCACTGATAGCCAGGGCCAACGGTACGAGAATGAGCTTGTTCAGGAAGGAGCCCTTGGCAACCGCCCACACCACGGGTAGCTCGCGCTTGGCCACCACACCGCTGACTTGTTGTGCGTTCAAGGCAATATCATCGCCCAGCACGCCCGCTGTTTTCTTGCTGGCCGCCTTGGTCAGCAAAGCGACGTCGTCCAGCACGCTGGCTATATCATCAAGCAAGGCTAATAAACTGGCACCTGCCATACCATCCCCTAGTCTGTTTTCGACATCGCTATGGTAATGCGAGCCGGCAAATAGCGCGAAGGGTTTTACACATGGCACTTTACTCGTGCATGCCGCTCAAGCCTGAGCCAAACAGTCCGCCTTCGTCGAGCAGCTCATAGACTATGCGCTCGTTGGCTGCCAGCCCTCGCCTGATTGCTGCGGGAATCGATGCCCTGACTTTGCGGCATAGCCCCGGTTTTTCGCGCAGTTCGATATGCAGCCCCATAACTGTACGCACCTCGCCGGAGCTGGCAGTCACGTCCACCACAACGCCCAGCTGCTTATAAATCAAGGCTTGCATGTGACGTAGGTCGGCCAGGCTGGCAAGACACTCCAGCCGCCGAATCAGCTTTTTTTCCTCTTCTCGAGTCAGCAACAATACCCGCATGTCGTTATCGGGGCTGGACAACAGTTGCTCTCGTTCGCAGATGCAGGTGCCCGGCGGACACGCCGTGCGCAAAGATGGCATGGTTCAGGTCGGTTTTCTGATTTCGGATAAAGCTATTCTACGATGCCTGCACTTTGCGGCACCTCTAGAACGTCAATACACGTTGCGCTGCTGGAATTGCCGAACGGCTTTAAGCAGGAAAGGCGCGAATTTTTCAGCGTAGGACTGTGCCGACCATTCATATGAGGAGCCGGAAATATGCAAGGCACCATAAGGCACACCACATTCATTGACGACGGCCGCCCCCAGGCCAGTCTCGCCCATGATGAACTCATCGACTGCTTGCGCATAGCCATTCTCGCGAGCCTTGCGCAACTCAGCCTTGATCGCATCGACGGATGTCAGTGTCTTGGTGGTATGGGCAAACAGTTCTGTTGACAAAAAAAAGGCTTCTTGGCCGGCCTCGTCAAGTTGCGATAAGTACGCACGTCCACCAGCAGTGCAATATAAGGGGATTCGACGTCCTACCAGCGCAGCATGGTAGTGCTGGTCTTTGGTTTGATGCCGCACCACATGCACCAGCTCATTGCCATCGTGCAGCGACAGGCTGATCTTTTCTCCCGTGGCTTTCGACAAATCAAGCATGATGGGGTTCAAAGCCTCAACCAATTCGTGAGTGCGCAGGAAATGAAAAGTAAGGTCCAGCACACGCTTGCCTAGCCGATAACGTCGCGTAGCGGGATGCTGTTCGAGATAGCCTTCCACCTGTAGCGTATACGTGTAACGCTGCGCCGCGCTTTTGTCCAAGCCGCTACGCGCCATGATTTCAGTCAAACTCAAATCACCGGGCGTCCCCTTGAAACAGTTGAGTACCTGAAAGGCTTTGCCTACGGATCCAACATACAGTGCATTGGTGCTCACGGCTCCTCCTGTGAAAATAAAATATTTATTATTAATTTATAATACCTAATATTATATAGTAATACTTAGGATATATAGTGCTGGGCCCGTCTTCGGACGGGCTCAGTTCATTCTCTCAAGGATAAAGCTCACCGTATGACAAGCACGCTCGCCATTGTTGTTTCTCTTGTTTTATTGATGTACCTGGCCTATCGGGGTATTACGGTACTGCTGCTGGCACCACTGATGGCCGCATTGGCGGTATTGCTCTCGGGAGATATCGCTTTTTTTCTGCCCATCTATACCGAAACCTTTATGTCGGCGCTGAGCGGCTATGTACTGCAGTTCTTGCCCATCTTTCTGCTGGGCGCACTATTCGGACAATTAATGGCTGACTCGGGCGCTGCGCACAGCATTTCCCGATGGATAGTTGATCGTCTGGGCGACGAGCATGCCATCTTAACGGTCGTGCTGGCCTGCAGCGTTCTGACTTATGGTGGTGTATCACTTTTCGTGGTGGCCTTTGCCATTTATCCCATCGCCATAGACTTGTTCCGCACGGCAGACATTCCCAAGCGTCTGGTTCCCGCGTCGATCGCCCTCGGTTCGTTCACCTTCACCATGACGGCCCTGCCCGGCACGCCAGCCATCCAGAACGCCATTCCTATCCCCTACTACGGCACCAATGTCTTCGCGGCCCCTGGACTGGGGATTATTGCTTCAGCCATAATGCTGGGTGGCGGACTATGGTGGCTACGCTCGCGGGCAGCTGCAGCTCGTTTGAAAGGCGAGGGCTATGGCCAGCATACCGAGGCGAAAATACTTGGTGCGCAACCGGACGAAAACAATAGCGCCATGTCGCATATGCCGCTGGTTCTGGCAATCTTGCCACTCATCCTGGTCATAGGCGTCAACGGTCTGTTTACCTATTTCATTTTCCCCAATATAGACCTCTCTTTCCTGACAGAAAAATTTCCCAGCGTGTCCCCGGCAAAGATGACAGGACTATGGTCCCTGATCGTAGCCTTGGTTGTTGCTTGTGCAATCTTGGTCATATCGCGCCTGGGCCACTGGAGCAATCTTAAGGAAACGATAAACAAAGGCGTGTTCGGATTCATGCTGCCACTGTTCAATACTGCCTCTGAAGTCGGGTATGGTGCGGTTATCGCTGGTCTGGCTGGTTTTGCCATTATTCGCGATGCCGTATTGAACGTGGCGCCCAGCAACCCCCTGATCTCGCAAGCCGTCGCCATGAACGTACTGGCCGGTATCACGGGTTCATCGTCGGGCGGTCTGAGTATTGCTTTGCAAACCTTGGGCTCAGACTATCTGCGCATGGCACAAGAAGCCGGTATCAGCCCCGAACTGATGCACCGTGTTGCCGTAATGGCAGCCGGCGGATTCGACACCCTGCCCCATTGCGGCGCCATTATCACTTTGTTGGCCATCTGCAAACTGACTCATAAGCAGTCTTATCTGAACATCGCCGCCGTCACCATGGCCATACCGCTGATCGCACTGATTTCAGTCATCGCACTGGGCACGATGTTCGGCAGCTTTTAAATTCCGTTCCGGCATCAAAAAGCGGGAATTCAAGCGCAAGAACCGGATTTATTCCGTTTTGGTATAGGATTACTCTGGAAACATGTTCAAGTTTTCCAGGGTGTCCATCATGAATCCGGCTCTTACCTCTGTTGATACCTATGCCACCGACGATGCCCGCTGGCAAGCCGTACAGACGCGCGATCACAACGCCGACACACATTTTGTCTACGCCGTCCGCACTACCGGCGTGTATTGCCGACCCAGTTCGTCGGCACGTCTGCCCAAGCGCGAGAACGTAGAATTTTTCAGCTCCGCCGAAGCGGCTGAAAAAGCGGGCTATCGAGCCAATCGCCGCATCAAGGGCGACCAAACCCGCGTCTCTGCCGCGCGCAGCAAAATGGTCGAACAGGCGTGCCGCCTGATCCAGACTTCTGAAACGCCACCCAGCCTGGCGCAACTTGCGGCCAAGGCTGGCTTGAGTCCCTTCCATTTCCATCGACTGTTCAAAGCCGAAACAGGCTTGACGCCCAAAGCCTATATCTCTGCGGACCGTGCCAGCAGATTGCGCCAGGAACTCAATGCAAGCGGAGCCTCGGTAACCAAGGCTATCTACCAGGCGGGCTTCAACTCCAGCAGCCGCTTTTATGAAACATCCGATCAATTGCTGGGCATGCCAGCCCGCGACTACCGTGCAGGCGGAGCCGGCGCCGCCATCCGGTTTGCCGTTGGCCAGTGCTCACTGGGCGCCATTCTGGTCGCCCAAAGCCAGCGCGGCATCTGCGCCATCTTGCTAGGCGACGACCCAGACGCACTGGTGCGCGACCTGCAAGATCAATTTCCCAAAGCGCAGTTGCTGGGCGGCGATGCCCATTTCGAGCAACTGATCGCTCAAGTTGTTGGCTTTATCGAAACACCCGCACTGGGCCTGAACTTGCCGTTGGATGTGCGCGGTACGGCATTTCAGCAGCGGGTCTGGCAAGCGTTGCAGGAAATTCCTCCGGGCGACACAGTAAGCTATAGTGAGCTTGCAGAACGCATAGGTAAGCCCAATGCCGTCAGAGCAGTAGGTACTGCTTGCGGCGCCAACTGCATAGCTGTGGCCATTCCTTGCCATCGCGTGCTGCGGCGCGACGGCGAGATCTCGGGCTATCGCTGGGGCGCAGAGCGCAAGCGCGAGCTACTGAAGCGAGAATCCAAAAACTGAAATTACCAAGCGAAGTCGCAATAGTTGCCCATGACTGATCAAGCCCATACCCCACATGCCCTCATTGTCGGAGCCGGTATTGTTGGCTTATATACCGCATTTCACTTGCGTCGGGCCGGTTGGCGAGTCCAGATCATGGACCGTGGCGAACCCGGCATGGGCTGCTCGGCCGGAAACGCGGGTGCGCTCAGCTCGGCGTCTGTAGCACCGCTTGGCATGCCTGGTATTGTGCGCCAGGCACCGCGCATGCTGCTGGACCCATCTGGGCCTTTATCTGTCCCGCCGTACTACTGGCTGACCGCAGCGCCCTGGTTGCTGCGCTTCATTCAAGCGTCTCGCCCTGAAAATGTTGCGGCTATTTCACAGGCGCTCAGGCATCTGCTGGACCAGGCCATCTCCTGCCATCTGCAAGCCATGCATCAGTTGGGTGAAGACAGACTCGTACACATCACCGGCCAGCTCCATCTGTATCCAAACGATAAGGCTGCCGCTAAAGACAGCAGCGGCTGGGCTTTGCGACGCCAGCATGGCATACAGGTAGAAAAGCTGAACTACCCACAAATACAAAGCCTCGAACCTCATATCGGACCACATTATCAATTGGGTTACTTCATGCCCGATCAGGGCATGGTCGTCAATCCTTTGCGCCAGGCGCAAGCCCTGGCCACCGCCCTCGCCTCGCAAGGCGTCGAATTTTTACGCGACGAGGCCCTATCCTTACAGCGCGAAGAACAGCGGATTACAGGAGTGGTTGGCAGGCAAGGCATGCACAAGGCCGATCATATCGTCGTATGCGCCGGAGCCTGGTCGGCCAAGTTGTTGCAAGCGCTGGGATATAAGATTCCGCTGGAAACCCAGCGCGGCTATCACCTGACCCTGTCCGACAGCGGCATAGCGCTCAACAGGCCGGTAGTCGCCGCCGACCGCAAGATTTTTGTGACGCCTATGGAAACCGGCCTGCGGCTGGCGGGTACAGTAGAGTTTGGTGGACTCAACCGCGGCCCCACACAGCGACGCCTGAAGCCACTGCTGCAATACGGCAAGCTCTTGCTACCTGAATTGAATACCTCGGCAAAAGCTCAATCATGGATGGGGCACCGCCCTTGCCTGCCCGATTCACTGCCTGTATTGGGGCCCGCCCAGGCACTTGGCGGCCTATGGCTGAATTTTGGCCACGGTCATCTGGGCCTGACCATGTCGGCCGTCAGCGGCAAGCTGCTCAGTCAGGCCATGCAGGGTCGCACACCAGATATAGCTTTGGCTCCTTATGCGCTGGAAAGATTCTCCACGCGCCCGTAGCGGCGCCATACTGTCACCGCCGTGAGCAGCAGCAATGCCGCGCAGCTTCCCATGACCACCACAAAACCTTGATCAAAGGCAGCCCTGGCCAAAGTCAGCAAATTGTCGGCCGCCTCGGCCGACAAGCCCTCGGCCACTCGCATGGCCTCATCCAGACTGTCGCGCACTAGGTTATCGGGAGGCAAACCCGCGGGCGGCTGCAAGACCGCATCGTATACCACCGACAGGATGCTGCCCATCAAGGTGACGCCTATGGCTCCGCCCAACTCGTATGACACCTCTTCGATCGAAGCGGCCATGCCTGCCCGATCAGGTGGCGCTTTATTCATGATGGTGCTGGAGGCGGCAGTCATGGCGGCTCCGAGACCAGCGCCCAGCACAAACAGGACGACCATCTGCACAGGTACCGATGCGTTGTAAAGCGACATGCAACCCGCCATACCCAGGCCCGACAACAGTAGGCTGCCGGTAAGCATTTTTCGACTGCCGACGCGTGGCAGCCAGCGGCCGGCCAGCGGCCCGGATACAAACGAAGCCAGAGGTAGGGGAATGATGAAGATACCGGCCTCCAGGGGCGACATCTCCAGCACCAGTTGCAGTCGCTGGGTATAGACCAGTTCCATACCCATCAGGGCAATCGCCGCCACTAAGGCCGAGAGTACGGCAACACCAAACCCTGGATGCAGAAAAATGGCGAAATCGAGCATGGGATCAATACTGCGACGCTGACGGCGTACGAACCATGTCATGAAAAGACCGCCCACCAGACCAGCGATCAACACCGCCTGAAAAGAAGGCATGGGCTTGCCCAATTCCTTGATGGCATAAGCCAGCCCGATCAGGCCCACCATCACCAACACGGACCCCGTTAAATCCCATTTGCGGTCCGGGTTGCCCGGACGGCCGGGAATCAGCCAAGCTGCCAGCACAAGCGACAGCATCACCACGGGCACATTGATGAGGAATACGGAACCCCACCAGAAATGCTCCAGCAGCACACCGCCCAGCACAGGACCAAAAGCCGCTCCACCCGACGCAACGGCCGCCCATATGCCTATGGCCATTGCACGCTCGCTCTCGTCTATAAAGACCAGACGCAAGATCGATAGGGTGGCTGGCATCATCATGGCCGCACCTACCGCCAGTAGCCCACGCGAGGCGATCAGAAACGCAGGTGTCGTAGAAAAAGCCGCGCACAAGGAAGCCAAGCCGAACACGACCAATCCCGCTATAAACAGGCGCTTGTGCCCCAGGCGGTCTCCCAGTGTGCCCATACCCAGCAACAAACCGGCCACCACCAGCCCGTAGGCATTGACGATCCAGAGTTTTTCCGAGGCCGTCGCCCGCAAATCGTGAGTAAGCGTGGGTAGCGCCGTATACAGCACCGTCATATCGATGACGATGAGAAACAGAGCGCTTGAAATAATGGCCAGAATCAGCCAGCGGCTCGCGTTTGCATCAGGCATGAAAACTCTTGATGTGGAACAAAATGGAATCGTATCTTACTTTGTTCCACCCCACTTTCTACTTGTGTGCTTGTGGGCGACCTGAGCTCTGGCAGCGCCAGAAGGCTATTTAAACAATAGCGTCCAGGGCTTGCTCCAGACGTGCCACGGTGCGCTCTACATTGTGCAGTTTATCGAGCCCGAACAAACCCAGACGGAAAGTCTTGAAGTCGCTGGGTTCGTCGCACTGCAATGGAACCCCCGCCGCAGCCTGCAGACCAGCGGCGGCGAACTTCTTGGTAGAGTGTATGCCGTCGTCGTCTGTATAGCTGACGACCACGCCTGGCGCAGCATAGCCATCGGCCGCCACGCTTTTAAAGCCTTTTCTGTGCAGTAATGCACGCACCGCGTCGCCCAGCTCTTGTTGCTCGGCCTTTACCTTATCGAAGCCATAGGCCTCGGTTTCGAGCATGACATTACGCAGTATGGTCAGGGAATCGGTGGGCAAAGTAGCATGGTAGGCATGGCCACCGTTTTCGTAGGCCTCCATAATTTGCAGCCATTTGCGTAAATCGCAGGCAAAGCTTGAACTGACTGTGTCTTCGATGCGTTGTCGGGCCAGCTCGCTCAGCATGACCAGCCCGCAGCAAGCAGAGCCTGTCCAGCCTTTCTGCGGTGCACTGATCAATACATCGACACCGGTCGCCTGCATATCGATCCAGATGGTGCCGGACGCAATGCAGTCCAGGACGAACATCCCGCCTTCGGCGTGTACGGCATCGGCAACCCGTCGCAGGTAGTCATCCGGCAAGATAATACCGGAAGCGGTTTCAACATGCGGCGCAAAAACCAGATCGGGCTTATGCTGCCTGATGGCGGCTACCACCTCTTCTATGGGTGCAGGCGCGAAAGGCGCCTGTCGTCCTTCACTGGCGGGACGCGCCTTGAGCACGATGGTCTCTGAAGGGATGCTACCCATATCGAATATCTGGCTCCAGCGATAGCTAAACCAGCCATTGCGTATGACCAGGCAGCGCTTGTTGCCTGCAAACTGCCGTGCAACAGCCTCCATGCCGAAAGTGCCGCTGCCAGGCACCACGATCGCCGACGACGCCCTATAGACGTGCTTCAACACTCTTGAAATATCTTTCATCACGCCTTGAAAGGCATTTGACATATGATTGACGGCGCGATCGGTGTATACCACCGAATATTCCAGCAAACCGTCGGGATCGACATCAGGCAAGAGGCTGGGCATGGTTGTCTCCAAGAAATGTAATTAAGCATGGCTGGGTACTGCTGCATAAACAAGCTTGAGCTGTGCCACGATGTTTTTGGCCGATTGTAGACCATAGTGGCATACAGATACGGCCCAGCCTCAAGTCACTTGGCTGTCAATCCAGTCTATGCCTGCTTCGCCATGCTCGTGCAGCCAGTCATTGGCTTTCTTGAAATGCCCGCAGCCCATGAACGGGCGAGGCGGCCGTAAGGCCGACAGCGGCGAAGGGTGATTGGACTTCAGCACCAGCACCGGACCGGCGGGCGGGTGCGCCTGCAGCAGCGCTTCTTTTGACTGGGCGTGCGCCCCCCAAAGCAAGAACACCTTGGGCCGGGTTTCGCGCAACACCCGTTCAATAATGGCATCGGTGATGATTTCCCAGCCACGTTTGGCATGCGACGCCGGCTTGTGCGCCTCGACGGTGAGCGACGTGTTCAGCAACAACACACCTTGCCTTGCCCAGCGCACCAGGCTATGGCGCTGCGGGACAAAAGTATCTGGGTACTCGTTGCCCAGCTCGGCAAACATGTTTCTTAAGCTGGGAGGCACCGGGCAAAAATCAGGCACGGAAAACGCCAGCCCCTGAGCCTGATTAGGCCCATGGTAGGGGTCTTGCCCCAGAATAATCACCTGCACCGCCTCGGGCGACGTTTCAAGCAAGGCTCGGAAAGGGCGTAGTGGGAAAATTTGCGCGCCTTCCTGCAAACGATCATCCAGAAAGCCATCCAGGTCGTGCAGGGTTTGTTGTTCACGCATACTTGCAAACGCGTCTTGCCAGGCAGCAGGCAAGCTCGCAGCCTGTGCCAGCAAGTCGCCCTGAAAGGCGTTCTGTGCCTGACCAGCGGATGGTGCCGCTGTCGTAGAAGGTTCGGTATCCATAGCAAGCAAATGCTAGCACAGCCTTCTTGAATCGAATCTGGAGCACGTCTAACAGCAAGCAGGCGCCACAGCGCGCAATCGTGCTCGAGGCAGCCTTCAGGGGTAACAGTTCCTGAACACGCCAAACAAGCCAAGCTGATTGGGTTATTCTGTTGGAATCACTTTAGAAGGAGTATTTACATGACCCAAGCTTCAGCCCGCCACATTCTTGTATCCACCGAAGAAAAATGCAATGAGCTAAAAACTGCCATCGAAGGCGGCGCCGACTTTGCTGAAGTTGCCCGCGAAAATTCCAGTTGCCCTTCCAGTCGCGACGGCGGCAACCTGGGTACTTTTGGCCGTGGCCAGATGGTCAAGGAATTCGACGAAGTCGTATTCAGCGCACCTGTAAATGTGGTGCAGGGACCAGTAAAAACCCAGTTTGGCTACCACTTGGTAGAAGTCACCAGCAGGCAAGATTAAATTCCATTAGCGCCGAGGCCGTAAACGGCCACCGGCGCCCCCTCTCCTACCGCTTTCTGATCAAAACCTTGGCCGCCGCCAGCACCGATTCGGTCAGCGCATCCATGGCCAACGAATTGACTCGCCAATGTTGCCAGTACAGCGGTACGTCCTCCCAGGCCCGGGCACGCAAGGGGACCAGCAGGCCGTCATCCAGGTGCTGCTGAATCAGTGGTAGCGGATTCATGGTCCAACCCAAACCGGCAAGGGTTGCCTGTACAAATGCACGCGAAGAAGGCAGCCACCACACAGCTGGGCGCCACGGTGCATCCCGCATGATTTTTTGCGCAAAACGGGCCTGCAGGGCATCTTTACGATTAAATACCAGGACCGGCGCTGCCGCCAGCGAAGACGAGTTCAGACCAGTGGCAAAGTAGCGGGCGTGAAACGCTGGCGAGCATGTGGCCACGTAACGCATGCTGCCTAGAGCATAGTGCCGGCACCCCTGAACCGGATCTGCCAGGGTGGTGACCGCCCCCAGCACGGCGCCTTGACGCAGCAGTCCGGCCGTATGATCCTGGTCTTCAGACTGCATATCGAGTGTTGTGCGGGTCCGACTTGCGAATAATTCAGCTGCCTGCATGAACCAGGTTTCCAGACTGTCATGGTTGACTGCCACCGCAAGGCTGGCTTGCGGCATGTGCTCATCAATGCCCAGACGATTGATAGCGTCGTGTTCGAGCAAAGCAGTTTGCTCGGCCAATTGCACCAGCACTTGCCCATCAGGCGTGGCAGACGCAGGTATGGTGCGCTGAACCAAAAGCCTGCCCATACGTTCTTCGAGCGACTTGATGCGCTGCGACACTGCCGAAGGGGTCACATGCAGGGCTTCGGCAGCCCGTTCAAAACTACCTTCCCGAACAACGGCCGCCAGAGCGCGCAAATTTCCATGGTCGATTTTCATAATTAGAATATCTTAACTGTATTTAATAAGTTTAGATTTATTTTATTACCAAGTCAGGCCAGAATATAGACCTGACAGCCTCTTGGTTCAAGCGGCTTCACGCAACGACTGCTGGATTCTGATTATGCTCGCGCTTGTTACTTCCTCTTCTTTTCTTTCCGCCTGGGCCAGTGGCGCAGCCACAGGCCTGGGGCTGTTTGCCGTAGTCGGCGCACAAAGCGCTTTTATCCTGCGACAAGGGCTGATGCGCCTGCACCTGCCAGCCATTTTGCTGACCTGTGGCCTGATCGACATGGTCTTCATCTTTGCCAGCATCTGGGGGCTGCAGGCCTTGATCGAACAGTTTCCCTTGCTGACCCACCTCATTCTATGGTTCGGTGTTGTCTTTCTGCTCTGGTATGCCCTTCAATCCGCAAGACGCGCACTAGGCAAAGACCAGCAGTTGAGCATTGCCCGGCAAGCAGTACCTACCCGGCGCGCCGCATTGCTGGCTGCAATTGGCTTCAGCTTACTGAACCCTCACTTCTGGCTGGACATGGTGATCGTAGGCTCGCTTGCCCACAGCTTTTCCGATGCACGCTATGGTTTCGCGGCCGGCGCATTCACCGCCAGCATTATTTGGCTGCTGATGCTGGGTATAGGCGCCCGCCTGCTTGCACCGCTGTTCAGCAACCCACGTGCCTGGCGAATACTGGACGGCATGATTGCCCTCATTATGGCGGGACTCGCCGTTGGCCTTATCGTCAAAGGCGTTTAGCGGCGCCCCAATCGTCAGGCGTGGGCATCCACACGCTAACGGGTGGCCAGTACATAGAGCCCCTGAGTCAGATAGACAGCGCCTATGCTCACCACTATCCACTGTGTCCAGCGCCGGAACTGATGGTCCGTCAGCTTTTCAAGCACGAACTTGCTGAGCGTCGTACCCGCTATGGCCATCACGACAGCGATCACCATGGCGATTTCGTCTGCTCCGCTATCCCCACCCATGGCGTGCGTAAAGTAGATAAGCTTGGCCAAATGGGATAGGGTCTGGCACGCAGCCTTGGTAGCCACCACAGAACGCCTATCCATGTGACTGCGAACAAAGAAGACATCAAGCAAGGGCCCCGACACGCCTGCAATGAACTGCATGCAGGTATTCACAAAACCGCACGCTTCCGCACCCAAACGGCTGCTGGCCTGCGGCACAAAGCGCGCCGGCACCAGCACAGCCAGGAAGGGGATGATGCCCAGGCTTATCAGCACTACTGCCCGATCGGGAACAAAGCCAATGAATGTGAACAATAGGCCAGCCGCAAGCAGTCCCACGATATAGCGACCGAATATCCGGAAATCGATATTTCGTCGCCATAGTACGGCGCGCCAGCCATTGGATGTCATTTGTGCAGTACCATGCAGCACCATGGCGGCGGAAACCGGTAGCACTGCGATGAGAATGCCCATGAGGACCATTCCGCCCGCCATGCCGAACACCCCCGACAGGAAGGAAGTACCCAGCACCGATAACGCCAATACAGCGAAAAAACCTATTTGCACCTTTTATATCTGCCTGAACAGTAATGAGCCTGCGGCGCGAATATGCTACAGCGGAAATTTGGGTAAGGACCGCTTGTGCTCCGACCCGCGATAAATACGCAAAATGGTTTCATACGCATGAGCAGAGACTTTCTTGCCTTCAAGAAAATCGTCGATTTCGTCGTACGTCACACCAAATGCTTCTTCGTCTGGTTTTAGTGGCGCAAGCGCCTCGAGGTCGGCCGTAGGTACCTTCATGACGAGTGAATCGGGTGCCCCCATGACTTGTGCCAACGCCCTGACCCGGCGCTTGTTCAGGCCGGTCAGAGGCGTTACGTCAGCGGCGCCATCACCAAACTTGGTAAAGAAACCCATCAGGGCCTCGGCGGCATGATCGGTGCCCACGACCAGCCCACCATGCGCGCCCGCGACAGCATACTGAGCAATCATGCGCTGTCGTGCCTTGATATTGCCATGCAGGAAATCCTGATGAGCCGCATCACGAAAAGCCGTGCCACTGGCCAGTAACGACTCCAGCATGGCATCAGCCGCCGGTTTGATATTGACCGTAACCAGGCGGTCGGGCTGGATAACGTCAAGTGAGGCCTGCGCATCCTGCTCGTCGCGCTGCTCGCCATAAGGCAGGCGCATGGCTAAAAATGTAGCGGTCTTTCCCTGCTTGCGGACTCGTTCAACGGCACGCTGCGCAAGACAGCCCCCTACCAAGGAATCAACACCTCCGCTAATACCCAGAACCAGGGCGCCGGCGCCAGTGGAAACCAAATAGTCTGCCAAAAATACTACACGACGCTCTATCTCGCGCTCAGCATCAAATACGCTATCGACGCGGAGTTCGGCAATGATGTTATTTTGGACATTGGTTGACTCGGATTCAGACACGATCTTTCCTTTCAGGTTGGTGTCACACGCAGGGTAATGACTCCCGCATGGCTGGTAGGGCTATGATACGACACAGAACAATACAGGTTTTTTTGCCACATGAGCGCCACACCATCTACTTCCGTCGTACTCGCAGCCACACTTTCCGTGCAAGCCTTGGTTGCCATGGCGCTGATCACCCTGCCGGTTGTGGCACCTGTGGTCGCCGAATCACTGGGTATATCCGCCGCCTATGTAGGCCTCTATATAGCCATGGCCTATGCTGGAGCCATGACCGCAAGCCTGTTCGCCGGGGGGGCGGTACGACGCTTTGGCGCCATACGGGCCAGCCAGGCTGGCCTGGCCCTGTGTGCCCTGGGCGTTTCAATTTGCGCCATAGCCTCGCCCATTGCTTCGGCGATCGGCGCTGTACTGATCGGGCTGGGCTACGGCCCCATTACGCCAGCCAGCTCTCACCTGCTTGCCAAAAGCACGCCAGCGCATCGCATGTCTTTCGTGTTCTCCATCAAGCAAACGGGCGTCCCCCTCGGAGGCGTGCTGGCTGGCGTGATGGTTCCCGGCCTGGCCGGCATCATCGGCTGGCAAAGCGCCTTCCTGGTTGTTGCATTGATCAGCTTGTTATGCGCAGTTGCCATTCAACCTTTGTGTGCCTCGCTTGATGCCGACAAAAATCCAGACCACCGCCTATCTTTCGGTAATGGTCTGGCCGGACCGCTGCGGTTGGTTTTCAGTCACCGCAGCCTGGCGGTGCTGGCTGGCGTCTCTTTTCTGTTTTCCATTACCCAGGTGTCACTGACCACGTATATGGTTACGTACCTGCACGAAGACCTGAGCATGAGCTTGATCGTAGCCGGTTTCATTCTGGCTGTTGCGCAAATGGCGGGCGTCATTGGCCGCCTGCTGTGGGGCTATATGTCGGACCGGTTTCTGGGCCCCATCAAGATGCTGGCCTGCCTGGCGCTCCTGATAGGCGTGTGCGCCCTGATCACACCCTTGCTGAAACACATGGGGACGTACTGGCTCATCCTGATCGTACTATCGATTTTTGGAAGCTGCGCCATCGGATGGAATGGTGTTTATCTGGCTGAAGTCGCACGCCAGGCTCCTGCAGGCCAGGCCAGCATCGCAACCGGCGGAACCTTATCCATGACCTTTTTGGGTGTGGTGGTGGGCCCCCCACTGTTTGGCCTGATCGCCAGCATAACGGGCAGCTACGGCGCAGCCTTTGCTGCGCTGACGCTGCCCGTTGTAGTGTGCCTGTGGCTGCTGTGGCGCTATCGGGCGGCCTTTGCAAGAACCGCCCCTTAGCCACTACTGATTTTAGAAGTTGTCGAGGACAGCTCCGGTGCTGGCGGTGGATGCATTGAAGGCAAACTTGGCCTGTACGCCACGGACATAACGTGGCGCCGGAGCCTTCCAGGCTGCACGTCGCTTTTCAAGCTCGGCATCAGGCACATTCAATTGCAGCAACAGCTGGTGCGCATCAATAGTGACGGAATCATCTTCCTGAACCAGGGCAATCGTGCCCCCCACTGCTGCCTCGGGTGCGACATGGCCAACCACCATACCCCAGGTACCGCCCGAAAAGCGACCATCGGTGATCAAGCCAACGGAATCACCCAGCCCGGCACCGATCAGAGCACCGGTGGGTGCCAGCATTTCAGGCATGCCAGGACCGCCCTTGGGCCCCAAATAACGCAGCACCATGACGTCGCCAGCCTTGATCTTGCCATCGAGAATGGCCTTCAGTGCGGATTGTTCGTCGTCGAAGACGCGGGCTGGACCAGTAATGACTGGATTTTTCAGGCCGGTGATCTTGGCCACAGCACCTTCGGGCGAGAGATTGCCTTTGAGAATGGCCAAGTGGCCCTGTTTGTACAAAGCCTTGTCCAGGGTATGGATTACCTTCTGATCAGCGCGGGGCGTATCGGGAATATCGGCCAGTTGTTCAGCAATGGTCTGACCCGTGATGGTGATGCAATCGCCATTGATCAGCCCGGCATTCAGCAGCATCTTCATGACCTGCGGCACGCCGCCCGCCTTATGGAAATCGACCGCGAGATACTGACCGCTGGGCTTGAGGTCGCAAAAAACCGGTACGCGCTGGCGCACGCGTTCGAAATCGTCGATAGTCCATTCAACGCCCGCGGCATGGGCAATGGCCAGAATATGCAGCACGGCATTGGTCGAACCGCCTGTAGCCATGATTACGCTGACCGCATTTTCGATGGATTTTCGGGTAACGATATCGCGCGGTTTCAGATCAAGCTCGATAGCCTTGAGCAGCACACGGGCCGACTCGGCCGCTGACTGCGTCTTTTCGTCGTGTACGTTGGCCATGGTGGACGAGTATGGCAGGCTCATACCCAACGCCTCGAAGGCGGAGCTCATGGTGTTGGCCGTGTACATGCCACCGCAAGAACCCGGACCGGGAATCGCGTGCAGTTCGATCTGCTTGAGTTCCTGGTCGCTCATGCGACCGGCAGCGTTTTCGCCAACAGCCTCGAAGACGCTGACAATGTTCAGGTCTTTATTGTTCAGGCGTCCGGGAAGTATGGTGCCGCCATATACGTAGATGGACGGAACATTGGCGCGCAGCATGCCCATCATGCCGCCCGGCATGTTTTTATCGCAGCCGCCGATCACCACAACTCCGTCCATCCACTGCCCTTGCACACAAGTTTCGACGCAGTCGGCAATGACTTCGCGCGAGACCAGCGAGTACTTCATGCCTTCGGTACCCATGGCCATACCATCGGATATGGTAGGTGTGCCAAAGACCTGGGCATTGCCACCTGAGGTTTCGATGGCTTCGATGGCCGCATCGGCCAGCTTCTGTAAGCCGCTATTACAGGGAGTGATCGTACTGTGCCCATTAGCCACGCCCACCATGGGCTTGTTGAAATCTTCTTCTTTGTAGCCCAGGGCATAGTACATGGAGCGATTGGGTGCGCGGGCGGGCCCCTGGGTGATGTTGGCAGACCGCAGACGTTTGGACGAGCTCATTACCTTCCTTGTATTCAAACCAGTGAACTAAAGCCCGCCTTACCAGCCGAGCCGTGATGGATGGACTCAGTTTATTCCATTTCCAAAGCCAATGGGTGCCCGGCAAACCTTTTCAGCCCCGTCTGGCAGCACATGGCAAAACCCACAACAGGCATGCAAAAAACGGCCCGATCTGAAAAATTGATCTACATCATGGTTATTCAGGCGCTGACATGTGATGATGAAGGACTAGGACACTATTGATCATGAACTATCCCGTACTGCTTACCCTGCACCTGTTCGCTGCCCTGTTTTTTGTAGGCACTGTGTTCTTCGAGGTGCTGATGCTTGAAGGGGTACGCAAGCATGTGCCACGCGACGTAATGCGCACCATGGAAACCGCCATTGGCAACCGTGCACGACGCATCATGCCATGGGTACTTCTTGTTCTTTACGGCGCTGGCCTGGGCATGGCGTGGTATCACCGTGCAGCACTGGCTCACCCACTCGACAGCAGCTTCGGCCTGCTGCTTACCATCAAAATCGTGCTTGCCCTGAGCGTATTTGGCCATTTCCTGGCCGCCATGACACTGCATCGCAAAGGCAAACTGCGTTCCATACATTTCAAGTACATCCATATCAGTGTTTTCTGCCACATGATAGGCATCGTCCTGCTTGCCAAGGGCATGTTTTACTTGCACTGGTAGCCATCACGGCAATTTAAAGCATAATGCTCCTGAAGCAAAAACAGGAGACATCATGACAGCCCATGCCCCTACTGTCCTCATCACCGGTGCCAGCCGCGGCATAGGTGCAGCAACAGCTATTGCTGCCGCCCGCAATGGCTACAACGTCGCCATCAACTATCTTAAAGACGCAACGTCCGCCGAAGAGGTTGCCAATAAGGTCAGGCAGCATGGTCGCAAGGCAGTCACGATTCAAGGCGATGTCGGCTTGTCCACCGAGATTCCGCGCCTGTTCCAGGAAGCCGAGCAGCATCTTGGCCCGTTGACAGCTCTGGTCAACAACACAGGGATCACAGGTCCCATAGGGCCATTTTCCCAGACCACCGACACCACCATAGAACGAGTTTTTCAGGTCAATGTATTTGGCGCCATGCAATGCGCCCGTCTGGCGCTGGAATGCTTTGCCCGCAATGGCCGGGGCGGAATTATCGTGAACGTATCATCGGTGGCTGCCCGTACGGGCAGCCCCAACGAATATATTCACTATGCAGCCAGCAAGGCCGCGCTAGATGCCTTTACCCTGGGCCTGGCACGCGAAGTTGCCACAACAGGAGTACGCGTGTGCGGTGTCTCGCCAGGCTCCACCCTGACCGAAATCCACGCCACAGCTGGCGAACCTGGCCGCCCCGAGCGTATAGCACCCAAGATCCCCATGGGCAGGCTGGCCAGGCCCGAAGAAATCGCCGAGGCAGTGGCATGGCTGCTCTCACCTGCCGCCTCTTACATGACCGGCACTGTCGTGCAATGCGCCGGTGGGCTATAACAACCGGCGCCACTACAATGGCGCCATGTATATGCCTAGCCCCTCACACATCTTATGACTACCAGTGCTGTCATTGTCTGCCCCTCTTCCCGTCTCGTTGATGGCGGTGTGGCCCGCAAGCTCCCTGTAACGCATAGCGGTGAACCGACGACGGCCTTTTTCGTCCGTTACCAGGGTCTGGCCCATGGCTATCTGAACCGCTGCCCTCATATGGGCTCGGCACTGGATTGGGAAGGTCATGTTTTTACGCGCGCGGGTGATCAACTGATGTGCGCACGGCATGGTGCCACGTTCAGGCCCGATACCGGCGAATGCACCGGGGGCCCATGCCAGCCTAGCAGGCTGACTGCTTTGAACGTATCGGAAGAAGAGCGGGACGGAGCACTTGTTGTGCTGTGGTGGCCAGAGGGCAAAACCGTACCGGTCTGAGCAACCTGGCCCTGATCAAGCCAGGATATGTACTCATATCACCTGATTCAGACGATATGAGTACAAAAACTGCTGTTTAGAACAGCTTGGCGCCCGAAACCTCGACGATTTCCTTGTACTTGGCCAAATCGTTCTTGACCAGTGCAGCCAGGTCTTCCGGTGTACCTGGCTTGGTATCGGAACCCATGGTCAGCAAGTTCTTGCGTACGGCGGGATCATTCAGAGCCTTGGCATACGCGGCATTCAGGATGTCGATGGTTGCACTGGGAGTACCACCGGTGGCAAATACGCCAAACCAGGTGCCGATATCGAATTTATCGATGCCGGCTTCCTGCATAGTGGGCAGATCTGGGTAAATGGACGAGCGGTCGGCTGTAGTAACTGCCAATGCCTTGACCTTGCCTTCTTTGATCAAAGTCGAGGCTGACGCCAGGTTGTCGAACATGAAGTTGGTTTGCCCTGCCAGCAAAGCCATTTTGGCTGGTGCGGCACCGGCATATGGCACATGCACAGTGTTGATATCGGCACGCACATTCAGCAACTCGCCCGCCAAGTGGCCAGCGCTACCATTGCCACCCGAGCCAAAATTCAGCAGGCCAGGATTTGTTTGTGCGTAATCGGCCAGATCCTGTACCGTGTTGATTTTGTTATTGTTGGCAAAATCAGCGTTCAAAATCAAAACGTTAGGCACCGACGCCACCAAGACGACTGGCTCAAAGCTGGTAACCGGATCAAAAGGCAGTTTTTCGTACAACCAAGGGTTGATGGCATTGATGGCGACGGCCCCCATTACCAGGGTATAACCGTCGGGCTTGGCCTTGGCTGCCACGCTCGCACCAATATTGCCCCCTGCACCGGGCTTGTTCTCGACAACCACGGTACCCAAGTCATCTTTGACTTTTTCGGCAAGCAAACGTGCCATGCCATCGAGCGGGCCGCCGGCCGAATAAGGCACGATGAACTGAATAGGCTTGGAGGGGAAGCTCTCTTGGGCTAGTGCCGGGGCGGCAACAGAGGACAGAGCCAGGCAGGCGGCCAGTGCGCTGGCGGCGGACGTCAGGGTTTTAATGCCAAACAACATACAAAATACCTAATAATGGTTTACACAAAGATAGAACCCTACACCAATTAAGGGCATTAGTGCAGGATTTGACTCAAAAACAGCTTGGTACGATCACTTTGAGGGTTATCAAAGAAGGCATCAGGGGTGTTCTCTTCGATAATCTGGCCCTGATCCATGAATATGACGCGGTCAGCAACTTTGCGCGCAAAACCCATTTCGTGCGTGACGCACAACATGGTCATGCCGCTTTCCTCGGCCAGGCTGACCATGACGTCCAGCACCTCTTTGACCATTTCAGGGTCCAGCGCCGAGGTGGGCTCGTCGAACAGCATGATCTTGGGACTCATGCACAAGGAACGCGCGATAGCCACACGTTGTTGCTGGCCGCCCGACAACTGACCGGGAAACTTGGACGCCTGCTCGGGAATACGTACGCGCTCAAGGTATTTCATGGCGGTGGCTTCAGCCTCTGCCTTGGATTTCTTCAGTACCCAGACCGGGCCCAATGTCAGGTTTTCGAGCACAGTAAGATGAGGGAAAAGATTGAAATGCTGGAACACCATGCCGACATCGCGCCGGATGGTTTCGATTTGCTTTAAATCGTTGGTAAGTTCCGTGCCATCGACCACAATACTGCCCTGCTGATGCTCCTCCAGCCGGTTGATGCAACGAATCATGGTCGACTTACCCGATCCGGATGGGCCGCAAATGACGATACGCTCGCTGGGCGCAACATTCAGATTGATGTTGCGCAGTACGTGAAACTGACCGTACCACTTGTTGACATCTGCCATGCGAATAATGGCTTCGGACATGTCCGTGCTCCCTTGTTATTTCGGCCCGCACAGCGGCGGACATGCTGATTACCGCTGATATCCCGTCTGCAAGTGCTTTTCAAGCGACTGGCTATAGCGGGAAATCGAAAAGCAGAAAATAAAATAAATGACAGCGATGAACAGATAGGCTTCGGTGCTGAAGCCCCGCCATGCGGCATCGGCCACTGCTGTCTTGGCCGCCTGGGTGAGGTCGAAAATACCAATAATGACCACCAACGACGTGTCTTTGAACAAAGAAATGAAAATACCAACCAACGGCGGAATAACCACCTTCAAGGCCTGTGGCAGGATGACCTTGCGCATCTGCTGCCAATAGCTCAGACCTATGGAATCAGCGCCTTCGTACTGTCCCTTGGGTATGGCCTGAAGGCCGCCGCGCACGGTTTCAGCGACATAGGCTGCTGCAAACAGAATAATGGCGATCTGCGCACGCAAGAGTTTGTCGATACTGAAACCCTCGGGCAGAAACAGGGGCAACATGACCGACGACATGAACAGCAGGCTGATCAGCGGTACACCGCGTATGAGTTCGATATAAACCACGCATAATGCTTTGACGGCCGGCATGTGCGAGCGTCGCCCCAAAGCCAGCAGCAAGCCAAATGGAAAGGCCGCCGCAATACCAAAGGTGGCCAGGATCAAGGTGAGAGGCAAACCACCCCAGCGGGAATTTTCTACGTGCGTCAGGCCAAACACCCCGCCCCACATGAGTATGCCCACGACCACCAGCGCAACCATCCAGATCAAGCCCAGAAAGGGCTTCCAGAACCATCGTATGCAACTGCACACGATGACTGCGACCAGGATGATGCTGGCCAGCAAGGGGCGCCACTGCTCGTCGTAAGGATAGACGCCGAACAGAATCAAGCGATGCTTTTCGGCAATGAATGCCCAGCATGCTCCGCCCGATTGCCGGCACTCCTGTGCATTTTGTGCATTGAAGTTCGCACTGATAAACAGCCAGTCGACCAGTGCTGGCACCGCCATCAGCAGGAGCCACGCAACCAGGACGGTGAGCAGTGTGTTCAGGGGCGACGAAAACAAACTTGTGCGCAGCCAGCCCAGTACGCCTTGATGCGTACGTGGCGGCGGTAAACTTTGCACGGTGGCAGTATTCGTGCTCATTTAGCGCTCCACTAGCGCAATGCGCTTGTTATACCAATTCATGAATATCGAAATCGACAGACTGACCGTAAGATAGGCCGCCATAATGATCAGGATGCCTTCAATGGCCTGGCCTGTTTGATTGAGCGTGGTATTGACGACCGAAACGATATCCGGATAACCCACCGCCACAGCCAAAGAGCTGTTCTTGGTCAGATTCAGGTACTGGCTGGTCATGGGCGGGATAATGACGCGCAGCGCTTGCGGCAAAATAACCAGACGCAGCAGACGCCCGCGGGGTAAACCTATGGCTTCGGCCGCTTCCCATTGCCCTCTGCTGACCGACTGAATGCCCGAGCGCACGACCTCGGCCACAAATGCCGAGGTATAGATGACCAGCCCGGCGAGCAATGCAGCGAACTCGGGCGACAAGCTGATGCCGCCCGAGAAGTTAAAGCCCTTCATGACAGGCATTTCGAGCGACAGCGAGGCACCGCTGACCAACCAGCCAGCCACTGGCAGGACGATCAGCAAGCCGATTGCGGCACGAACGAGCGGAAAAATCACGCCGGTGGCTTCCTGCCGTTTTTTAGCCCAGTGGCCCAGCAGGATGATGGCAACGATGGCCAGGGCCAGGCCTGCGACCATCCAGTCGAGCGCATCGCCCTGCAATGCGGGCAGTTTCAAGCCACGGTTGGAAAGAAACACACCGGGGATGGGGTTGAGCGCTGTACGCGGCCCCGGCAGGACTTCGGTGATGATGGCATACCAGAAGAACAACTGCAGCAATAAAGGAATATTGCGCATGACTTCGATATAGGTGCTGGCTACCCGCGAAACCAGCCAGTTCTTGGACAAACGGGCAATACCCAACAATGTGCCGAACAAGGTGGCTGCAATAATGCCGATGACTGAAACACGCAGAGTATTCAGTATGCCGACCCAGATGGCCCTGCCGTAGGTATCGGCCGGGGTGTAGTCGATGACCGACTCGCCTATCGCGAAGCCGGCTTCACGGTGCAGGAAGTCGAAACCAGTCGAAATATTGCGTATGGCCAGGTTGTGCAAGGTATTGGACACCAGGTACCAGACCCCCAGGCCTACGATACTCAGTATCAATACTTGATAAATCAGCGCGCGAACGCCCGGATCGTTCCAGGATAGTCGTCGCTTGGGTGCTTGGGGTACTGAAGTTTTTTTCGTCATCGAGTTCAAACCATTGGGGAACCTGACGCAGCACTCCCCTTGCTGGACGGCCAGGCCGGGTGAAACCCGGCCTGGCGACACCGGCGATTACATGCTTAGCGGATAGGCCAGCCGTACATCAGGCCACCATCACGCCATTGAGCGTTGATACCACGCTCAAGCTTCATGGCCGAGCCGGCGCCAAGATTGCGCTCGAACGATTCGCCATAGTTGCCCACTTGCTTGACGATGTTGTAAGCCCATTTGTTGTCGAGGCCCAGGCCTTTGCCCATTTCGCCCGTTACACCCAGAATACGCTGGATATTGGGGTTGGAGCTCTTGAGCATTTCATCGACATTCTTGGACGTAATGCCGTACTCTTCGGCCTCCAGCATGACATTGAGGGCCCAGCGCACAACCATGAACCATTGATCATCGCCCTGGCGCACCATGGGGCCCAATGGCTCTTTGGAAAAGTCTTCGGGCAGAATGATGTGGTCGTCTGGGTTGGCCAGTGTGGTACGAATGGTTGCCAGACCTGATTTATCGGTAGTAAAGGCATCGCAACGACCTGCCACATAAGAGCGCATGGCTTCGTCGGGGCTGTTGATGACGACTGGCTTGAATTCAAGCTTATGGGCACGGAACCAGTCGGCCAGGTTCAGTTCGGTGGTGGTTCCTGGTTGCACGCAGACTGCCGCGCCACTGAGTTCGGTAGCGCTTTTTACACCCAGCTCTTTGCTGACCATAATGCCCTGGCTGTCGTAATAGTTGACGCCAGCGCTCATGAGACCGAGCGTGGTGTCGCGCGTCATGGTGGCAGTGGTATTACGGGTAAGGACATCAATCTCGCCCGACTGAAGGGCGGTGAAGCGCTGCTGTGTGGTGACCGGAGTTGTCTTGAACTTGCTGGCATCACCAAACATCATGGTGGCGATGGCCTTGCACAGATCGACATCGATACCGCTCCAGACGCCTTTGCTGTCTGCAATGGAAAAACCCGGCAATGCAGTGTGTGTGCCGCACTGCACAAAGCCTTTGGCCTTGACTGCGTCGTAAGTTTCGCCAGCCTGCGACGTTGCGGCAACGAAAAATAGCGAGGCGCCAAGTGCTGCTGCTTTAATTAGTTTCATGGTTGTCTCTTCCGTTTCAGTTCAATTTGATGTTCACGGCATACAATGAGTATTGGACCGTCAGCGAACGAATCGTAGCTGCTGCAGGTCGTGAAAAACATGGGGGATATCCCTTGCGACATGCCTTGTAACACTCGTCAAACACTGTAAAAACTGCCAGTCAAATAGCTCATGATCGAATTTCAGCATGTGTTCAAATCATATGGCCGTAGCCGGAATATTCTGGCTGACATCAACTTTCGCATTGAACCGGGCGAGTTTATTTTCGTCTCGGGCCCATCGGGCGCCGGCAAGTCTACGCTACTAAAGCTCATAGGCGGACTCGAACCGCCCAGTCGCGGTTCTGTTCACGTGAACGGACATCGCGTCGATAAAATGCCCCGGCGTGCCGCGCCCTATCTGCGCCGCGCGGTCGGCGTCATTTTGCAAGACATGCATCTGCTGCAAGACCGCAAAGCCATCGATAATGTCCTGTTGCCGCTGGCCGTTACCGGACTCGAAACTCGGCTTGCCAATACCCGCGCACGCGCTGCCATGGAAAAAGTCGGTCTATCAGGCAAAGAAGACCTATATCCAGTCGAAATGTCCGGAGGCGAACAACAGCGCCTGGCCATCGCCCGAGCCATCGTGAATCGACCCGCCATCCTGATAGCTGATGAGCCCACCGCCAACCTCGACGAAGAAAGCGCGCGCCGGATCATGCAGGTCTTTCGCGATTTCAATCGGGTGGGCGTCACCACCTTGATCGCATCGCACGACCGCGCACTGATGGCCGCCTATGCCACACGCACTTTGCGCATAGACGCGGGCCGGTTTTCAGACATAAAAGGAGTCCATCCATGAGGCGCTGGCTGCGACAACACCGCTACGCTCTGCTGGTTGCTGTACGTCGCCTGGTGACACAGCCCTTTTCCTCGCTGGCCAATATACTGGTCATTGGCTTGTCGTTGGCGGTACCCATTATTGCGGCATCGGTATTGGTGTCAGCACAACCCATCGCCAGTGAAATCCCGGTTTCACCCGAGCTCACACTATTTCTTGACCCCAGCACCTCGAATAGCGATGCCGTCAGCTTGGCTGAAACCCTGCGCAACAAGCGGTCTGACGCTATTCTCGACACAAGACTGATTACACGTGAACAAGCGTTGCAAAGCCTGAAGGCCAACCCTTCCTGGAGCGAAGCGCTGGCCGTCTTGCCAGATAATCCACTGCCCGACGCCATCATCGTCACGCTACGCGACTCGCCCGATCTGGCGCTGCATGCCAATGAGTTGGCACAAGAATGGCGAAATCTGCCACAGGTTGACTCCGTACAGCTGGACAGCGACTGGGTCAGGCGCCTTGAAGCCATATTAGGATTCATAAAGATAGGCCTGGGGATGCTGGCCATCGGCGTTGCACTAGTGGTGCTGGCTACAGTGTTCAACACGGTGCGCATGCAGGCATTGACCCAGCGCGAAGAAATCGGCGTCGCACGCCTGGTGGGTGCGACCGAATCCTTTGTGCGGCGTCCCTTCCTGTATTTGGGTGCACTCACCGGAATTGTAGCCAGCGTGACTGCCATCGGCCTGGCAGCCCTCGCATTACAACCGATCAATACTGCACTGGCACGCCTGGCCAGTCAGTATGGTGCGCAGTTTTCGCTACACTTACCCGATCCTTTGAGCCTATCGATGTCCGTTGCACTCGTGGCAATACTGGCCGCCCTGTCCGCCCGCTGGTCAGTCACGCGCAACACGAGATTCTGATCTTGCTGAACAGCCATCCTGATATAAACGGGTTTGCCAAAATCATCATGAGCTGGCAAAGAAAACACGGCCGGCAACATTTACCCTGGCAAGGCACGCAAAACCCCTACCGGATCTGGCTGTCTGAAATCATGCTGCAACAAACCCAGGTGGCTACCGTCATCGGCTATTACCAGCGCTTTCTTGAACGCTTTCCCGATATCCAGGCTCTGGCGCAAGCCAGCCAGGATGAGGTCATGCCCTACTGGGCCGGACTGGGCTACTATGCACGCGCTCGCAACCTGCACCGCTGCGCACAGGCGATTTGCCAGGACTGGGGTGGCAAGTTTCCCTCCTGTTCGCAGGATATCGCCACGCTGCCAGGCATAGGGCGCTCTACGGCAGCCGCTATTGCCGCCTTCTGCTTCCGGGAACGCAGTCCCATCATGGACGGTAATGTCAAACGGGTCTTTACTCGCTATTTCGGTATTGAGGGCGTCACCAGCGAACGCAGCACCGAACAGCGTTTATGGCATACCGCCGAAGCCGTACTCGACGCCGCGCCTCACAACCTGGACATGACGGCCTACACACAAGGACTGATGGATCTGGGCTCTCAATGCTGTACGCGCAGTCGGCCTGCATGTACAAGCTGCCCTGTGCAGAATACTTGCTACGCCCACATGCACGGCCGGCAGCATGAACTTCCCACACCCAAAAAAAAGAAAGCCAGCCCCGAACGGCAATGCCGCATGCTGATTGCCCGACACGCCGATCATATTCTGCTGGAACAACAGGCTTCGCCGGGCATCTGGGGAGGTCTATGGAGTCTGCCCAAATACGATAGTGATGAAGATCTACAAACAGCCTGTTACCGATGGGGCAGTCGCGAAGCGTCGGCACAGAAGATGGCCGGCATGATCCATGTATTCACGCATTTCCGGCTTCATATAGAGCCCTGGTACGTCATTAACAACACACCGCAGCTCGCCGAACCAGATCCGGCACAACGCTGGGTAGCCATAGACGACCTGCGCAACGCGGCACTGCCGGCACCCGTCCGGAAAATACTGGAGGGCCTGTTTCCGGCTAGCTTCGCACCGGTCGATAACGGCTGATGCTCATGAGTATCCCACAAGCAATACCCAGAGTCAGCAGTGCGGTTCCGCCGTAACTCATGAAAGGCAGCGGCACACCCACCACCGGAAGTATGCCAGTCACCATGCCCACGTTCACGAACACATAAACAAAGAACATCATGGACATCGACCCGGCCAATAGTCGGCCAAACTGGGTATGCGCCCGCGCAGCGATGCTCAGCCCACGCACGATCAGCAGCCCATACAACACCAGCAGCATGATACCGCCATATAAACCAAACTCTTCGGCATACACGGCAAAGATGAAGTCAGTCGTGCGTTCCGGAATAAAGTCCAGATGAGTTTGTGTACCCATCATGTACCCCTTGCCGTATACACCGCCTGAACCCACCGCAATCATGGACTGTATGGTATGAAAGCCTTTACCCAGCGGATCAGATGAGGGGTCCAGCAAGGTACATACCCTGTACTTCTGATATTCGTGCAGAACCACCCAGTCGACACCAGGCTGGCAGATATCGGTCTCGTAGTACACCAGGGTTCCCAGTCCCAACACAATGGCAAGCGCGATCGGTACCAGCAGTTTGAACGACAGCCCACCAAAATAAATGACGCAAAAGCCCGAGACAAACACCAGCAAGGCCGTGCCCAGGTCAGGCTGCAGCACAATCAAGGAAAATGGCAGCGCCAGCAAAACACCCGCAACAAAGAAATCCAGCACGCGCAAGCGACCCTGATTACGATGAAAATACCAGGCCAGCATCAGAGGCACCGCAATTTTCAGCATTTCAGACGGCTGTATGCGTACCAGCCCCAGGTCCAGCCAACGCGTCGCGCCCTTGCTGGTTTCGCCGAAAAACTCAACACCCAGCAAAAGCACGACCCCTATGACATAAAAGTAAGGTGCCAGACGCATCAGCAAAGGAGGGGGCATCATGGCAGCAATCCACATGCACAGGAAAGCCAGCAGGAAATTACGTAACTGATCAGCAAAACGCCAGTCGGTTCCACCCACAGCAGAATGCATGACCGTCATACCCAGTATGGCCATCAGGACCAGCAAGGCCAACAACGGCCAGTCAAATGCGGTCACGGCCTTGATCAGCCAGTGAATAATTCGCTTCATTGGCTTGCCTCCGGTTCAGTCGGGGTGGCAGGAGCCAAGCCAGTAGCCGGGGCGAGCTTCGCCAGACGTTCGGGAGTCAACCAGTAGTCGAATATCCTGCGGGCGACAGGTGCCGCTACTGTTGCGCCCCAGCCGCCATTTTCAACAATCAGTGCCAAGGCTATCTGCGGATGTTCTACGGGCGCATAAGCCATGAACAATGCATGATCGCGCAAACGCTCATCCACCTCGCTAGCCTTGTATTTTGAGCCACGCAGGCTATAAACCTGCGCTGTACCCGTTTTTCCGGCCGCCTGATAGCCGGCACCCGCAAAAGCGCGACGTGCAGTACCCTTGCGCAGGACATCAGCCATGGCGTTACGGATGACCTCAAGATTCTCTGGTTTCAGGTCTATGACATGCGCAGGTTCTGTAACCGTACGCTCCATCAGGCTGGTCTGAGGGTTTTCGATCTGGCTGACCAAGTGCGGTGTCATGTAGACACCATTATTGGCCAGCACCGACGTCGCTTGTGCAAGTTGCAGCAAGGTAAACGAGTTATAGCCCTGCCCCACCGCCACCGATACGGTTTCACCAGCGTACCAGCGCTGTTGCTCTGGCTTTTTATAGGCCTTGCGTTTCCATTCCTGGGACGGCAGTACGCCCCGACGCTCACCGTCCAGGTCAATACCTGTAATCTGCCCAAAGCCAAACTGCTTGCTGAAATCATGCAGGGCGTCAACGCCGATTTCCGGCCCCAATGAATAAAAATACGTATCGGACGACACCACAATGGCGCGGTGCATATCGGTGGAGCCATAAGCTGCCCCACCCGCGTTGCGAAAACGCTGTCCGCCCAGCTCGAAGTATCCCGGGTCCGAGATGCGCTCAGTGGCGCTACGCTTGCCCAGCTCAAGCGCGGCCAGCGCCACAAAGGGCTTATAGGTGGAGCCGATGGGATACGTACCGTACAAGGGCCGATTGATCAGTGGGTGGTCGGGAGACTCGTTCAGCTTGCGCCAGTTCTCGACATCGATTCCGTCGATAAATAAATTGGGATCGAAGGAAGGGGCCGAGACAAAAGCCAACACCTCGCCAGTAGCGGGCTCTATGGCCACGAGCGCCCCCCGCTGGCCGACGAACTCCGCCTCGGCGGCCTTCTGCAGGCCGATATCGATGGACAGAACCAAGTCTGATCCCGGTATGGGATCCACTCTACTGAGCGTACGCACCGGCCGACCAGTTGCTGTTACTTCAACTTCTTCGATGCCCGTGCGTCCGTGCAGGGTTTCTTCCCAGGTTTTTTCTATGCCTTTCTTGCCAATGATGTTGCTGCCACGGTAGTTGCCCGTGCGCCCCTCTTTTTCGAGCGTCTCGAGATCGGACTCAGAAATACGGCCTACATAACCCAGTACGTGTGCTGCCGCCTCACCTTCCGGATACTCACGCACCCAACGGGCACTCAACTCAACCCCCGGAAATTTATATGCGTGTGCCGCAAACCACGAGGCTTCGGTGTCGTTAAGATTATTGCGCAGCAAGACCGAGGTATAGCGCCCGCTTTGATTCAGACTCTGGTTAAAACGCTTACGGTCATTGGGACTCAAATAAACCAGTTGCCCCAGCTCATCGAGCAGCTCATCGGCGCTCTGTTCAAGATAAGCCCGGGTAACAGACAAGGTATAGTCACGATAATTTCTGGCCAACACCACCCCATTGCGATCGACGATCTCGCCTCGTCGTGGCGGAATGGGCACCACCGCGATCCGATTGCGATCCGCCCTGGCAGCCAGCCCTTCGTAGCGGACCACCTGCAAGTACCATAGACGGCCGGCCAGCCCGGCAAAGCACAGCGCCGCAAAGACACCCGCCACCACAACGCGTATCAGCATGCGCCGTTTCAGGTGGTGAGTCGTCTTTTTGAATTCGAACATCGTCAGGCCCTGACTATGCTGAGCCGGCGTCGGCGTCGTCCAGTCTGCGCTGGGGCATATGCAGCAGAGTATCTGCCAGCGGCCATAGCGCCGCCGTGAACAGGGCAGACCACAACCATCCCCAACCTGCCCATTCACCTAAAAGCCACGCATAAATGACACGCGATACGGCGGCCGCCAGCACAAATACAGGCAGCATGTGTACGGCCTGGATGATGGAGTCAAAGCGGAGCAGGCGACGACGCAAAACCAGCGCGCCATAGGCAACAAGGGTATAAGTCAGGGCATGGCCTCCCAGTAAGGCTACGTCGTGTACATCCATGAACAGCCCAAAGACGAATGCCGCCAGCATGGTGACACGTTGAGGCTCATGCAGACACCAGAAGGCAATGACCAGCAGCAACAGATCAGGCGCAGGCTGCCACAAACGCCATGGCAGCAGTGAAACCATCCATACCAGCACGATGGTGAACCAGATAAACCAACGGCTGGACGGCTGCTTGAATGGCGAAGTGTCGATAGGCTGCAGTCCGACAAGAGATGACGGACGACCCGTCACCACTGCCCGACTATTCGGCTTGCGAACCATGCGGATCTCCCTCTTGTTGTTCCTGTGCAGGGATATCGACACGCAAGACCAGGAAATGACGGTGCCTTTCAGGGTGCGACAAAGGCGAGGCTATGGCCAGGGCAAAACCCGATGCAGCATCACGGTCGACCCGATCAATCTTCGCTACAGAGAGTCCGGCCGGGAACAGTCCCCCGATGCCGCTGGTGATCAGTGTATCGCCAGGAACCAGGTCGACATCGGCGGTCAGGTAGCGTACCTCGACCTTGCCGGGGACCGTGCCGCCAAAGGCGATCAGGCGCAGGCCATTGCGCAGCGCCTGGACCGGTATCGAGACTTTGTCATCAGTCAGCAAGGCCGCTTCGGAGGTGAATGGCGTCACCCGCACAATCTGACCGACGACACCGCCTTCATCTATGACCGGCATGCCGGGCAAGATACCGCTGGACGAGCCTTTGTTAAAAATAAGATGGTGGGAAAAGGCATTGGACGGCTCATACAGCACCTCAACCGCCACAGACGGTTGCAACACCGCGTCTGCGACGCTCAGCAGGCGCCTGAGCTGCTCATTTTCGGTAGCCAGCTGTGCTGCATGAGTGGAAATCTGTGCCAGCTCAATACGCTGTCGTTGCAAGGCTTCTTTTTCTTTCTGGGCGACAGCTGCGGCGTCCGCCCAGTTACGGACACGCTCGACAGCATCGCGCGGCGCAAGTATTGCACGCTGGAACGGGTAAATCACGACGGAAATCGCCTGCCTGGCCGGATTGAGCACCGGCCATCGCGCATCGATAATCAATAGACCGAGCGCCAGCAGCACGAATATGAACAACCTGAGCTCGGCAGTGGGTCCGCGCTTGAACAGCTTGATCGTGCCTGACTCTTGCATTTAGCCTGCGCCTTGATAGATGCGGCGCACATCATGGGCACCGCACCCTTACTGAACCAAAATTAATCGTAGATGAATACTGAGCCAAGACGCTCAAGGTGCTCGAGCGCTTCGCCGCAGCCACGCACCACGCAGGTGAGAGGGTCTTCGGCCACAACCACTGGCAAGCCGGTTTCTTCTTGCAGCAAGCGATCAAGGTCGTGCAGCAGTGCGCCGCCGCCGGTCAGGGCGATACCCTTGTCGGTGATGTCGGCACCCAGCTCGGGGGGAGTCTGCTCCAGTGCGGTCTTGACGGCCGAGACAATCTGATTGAGTGGATCAGTAAGCGACTCGAGGATTTCGTTGGAAGACACGGTGAAGCTGCGTGGCACACCCTCGGAGAGATTGCGACCCTTGACTTCGATTTCGCGTATTTCCGAGCCCGGAAACGCAGAGCCGATTTCCTTTTTGATGAGTTCAGCCGTAGGTTCGCCAATCAGCATGCCGTAGTTACGACGGATGTAATTGATGATGGCTTCGTCGAATTTATCGCCGCCGACACGCACCGAGCCCTTGTAGACCATGCCGCCCAGGGAAATAATGGCCACCTCTGTGGTGCCGCCACCGATGTCGACCACCATGGAACCGCTGGCATCGGACACGGCCAACCCTGCGCCTATGGCTGCGGCCATGGGTTCTTCGATAAGGTAGACCTGACTGGCCCCTGCACCCAGCGCCGATTCGCGGATGGCGCGGCGCTCAACCTGGGTAGAACCGCAAGGCACACACACAATAATGCGGGGACTGGGAGCAAACATGCTGCGCGGATGCACCATGCGGATGAACTGCTTAAGCATCTGCTCGGTAACGGTAAAGTCGGCGATCACGCCGTCTTTCATGGGGCGAATGGCCTCGATATTGCCTGGCACGCGACCCAGCATCTGCTTGGCTTCACGACCAACAGCCTGGATGATCTTTTTGCCGCTGGGTCCACCATCGTGGCGAATGGCGACGACCGAAGGCTCATCAAGCACAATGCCTTTGCCTCGAACATAGATCAATGTGTTGGCGGTACCGAGGTCGATCGCCATATCGCTGGAGAAATAACTACGAAGGAATCCGAACATGGGCGCTCAGTGATATGAAAATTGAAAGAAATCCGTTGTTTCGAGGCCGCTGGCACACATAAGGGCACGCGCCGAAAAAACCACCAACGAATTAAACCGACAATGATAACTTATAATTGGGAGCTGATAAGGTCGAATGACGGCATATTATTTCCTGTAATCGGCCGGTAAGCTGCGCTGCTTACTTCTTATTGCATATCGGCCAAAACCCTTTCTTATAGTAAAACCCATGTCCATTACCGAGCAAGACGTAGCCCGCATCGCGCGGCTCGCGCGTATTGACCTTTCGCCAGATGATATCACCCGTGCCCAACACGAGCTGACTGGCATTATGGGGCTCATTGAACAGCTGCAGGCGGTCGATACAAGCGGCATCGAGCCCATGGCCCATCCGCTGGCGGCGCACCAGGACATCCAGCTGCGATTACGCGACGACAAGCCCGCTGCCACCCACACACTTGAGCAGCGCCAGGCCCTGATGTCCAATGCCCCGGCAAACGATAACGGTCTGTTCCTGGTCCCCACGGTAATCGAGTAAACGATGTCAAGCACGCCTCTACATACAGAATTCGATGGTATCGCCCAACTACGCGATGCTTTGCAAAACCGCCAGATCAGCGCCCGCGAACTAGCAGCCAGCGCCCTGGCCGCCGCCGAAAGCCGGGCCGATTTGAATGCTTTCCTGCACATAGACCACGACCTGACACTGGCACAGGCCGATGAGGCCGACCGCCAGCTCGCCAGTGGCCACGCACCTGCCCTGGCAGGCATTCCCATTGCCCACAAAGACGTCTTCGTCACACGGGGGTGGCGTACCACGGCTGCCAGCAAAATGCTGGCGCAATATGTCAGCCCCTTCGACGCCACAGTGGTCAGCCGCCTGCAACAGGCCGGCGCCATATCGTTGGGCAAACTCAATTGCGACGAGTTCGCCATGGGCTCGGGCAACGAAAACTCGGCCTTTGGCCCGGTCCGCAATCCTTGGGACGCTTCCGCAGTACCTGGCGGCTCATCGGGCGGATCCGCCGCGGCCGTTGCCGCCGGTTTGGTCATCGGGGCTACCGGTACCGATACCGGCGGGTCGGTGCGCCAGCCTGCCGCTCTCTGTGGCGTCAGTGGAATCAAGCCCACTTATGGCACCGTTTCTCGTTTTGGCATGGTGGCCTATGGTTCCAGCCTCGATCAGGCGGGCCCCATCGCACGTCATGCGCGCGACCTGCTCGAGCTGCTGGATCCTATGTCCGGCTTCGATCCGCGCGATGCCACCAGTCTCGAATATTGCGATGGCATACAGAATCAGCCTGGTCGCATCCGGGCCGACTTCGACGCCAGTACCGCCCAATTCGACGCCGCCGGCAGCCAACCCTTGAAAGGCCTGCGCATAGGCGTACCTAAGGAATTCGTCGATGAGGCTCTGGCTCCAGATGTAGCCGATGCCGTACGAGTCGCACTCCAGACCCTGGAATCACTCGGTGCAGAACGTGTCGACATTTCATTGCCCCGCACGGCCCTGTCCATTCCTGCCTACTATGTCATCGCACCCGCCGAAGCGTCCAGCAACCTGTCACGCTACGACGGCGTACGCTACGGACACCGGGCCGAACAATACAAAGACCTGGCTGAAATGACCAGCCGTTCTCGCACCGAAGGTTTTGGCGACGAGGTCCTGCGCCGCATCATGGTCGGCACCTACGTGCTGTCTCATGGGTATTACGACGCTTATTACCTGCAAGCCCAGCGAGTGCGGCGCATGATTGTCAATGACTTCCAGCGGGCCTTTGCCGAGCAATGCGACGTCATCGTCGGACCTGTCACGCCCAGCGTCGCCAAGTCCATAGGCGACAATCGCGATGACCCCACCGCCGACTGGCTGGCCGACATCTATACACTGAGTATCAGCCTGGCAGGTCTGCCTGCCATGTCGATCCCTTGCGGTTTTGGCTCACAACGGCCTCTGCCCATCGGGCTTCAACTCATAGGCAACTACTTCACAGAAGGCAGGCTACTTGCCCTGGCTGACCGCTACCAGCAGGCAAGCGACTGGCATCAACGCAAACCGGAACAAAAATAATGGAATGGGAAATCGTCATCGGTCTGGAAACCCACGCACAGCTTTCCACCGCATCCAAGATTTTTTCTGACAGCAGCACGCGCTATGGCGCCCAGGCCAACACCCAGGCCAACGAAGTCGATATGGCGCTGCCCGGCAGCCTGCCTGTCATGAACAAAGGTGCTGTCGAGCGCGCGATTCGTCTGGGCCTGGCCTTGGGCTCGCATATTGCACCCCGCTCCATCTTCGCCCGCAAGAATTACTTCTATCCTGATCTGCCCAAAAACTACCAGATCAGCCAGTTCGAAATTCCTGTCGTCCAGGGTGGTTCAATCACGTTTTTTGTCGATGGCGAAGAAAAAACCGTCAATCTGACCCGTGCTCACCTGGAAGAAGACGCAGGCAAATCCCTGCACGAAAATTTCAAAGGACCACACGGCGAGTCGTCCACCGGCATTGATCTGAACCGCGCCGGCACGCCTTTGCTCGAAATCGTGTCCGAGCCTGAAATGCGCTCGGCTGCCGAAGCGGTAGCCTATGCGCGTGCCCTGCACAGCCTGGTCGTGTGGCTGGGTATCTGCGATGGCAATATGCAGGAAGGCTCATTTCGCTGCGACGCCAACGTATCAGTGCGCCGCAAGGGCGACCCTGTGCTGGGCACCCGCAGCGAAATCAAGAACGTCAACTCGTTCCGCTTTCTTGAACGCGCCATTTTGTTCGAGGCACGGCGCCAGATAGAGTTGATTGAAGACGGCGGCAAAGTTGTGCAAGAAACCCGTCTTTACGATTCAGACCTGGACGAAACCCGCAGTATGCGCAGCAAAGAAGACGCGCACGATTACCGGTATTTCCCCGACCCCGACCTGCCTCCGCTAGTCATCGCCCCCGAGTGGGTAGAACAAGTCAAGGCCCAGATGCCCGAGCTGCCCGCCCAGAAACGTGCCCGCTTCGAGCAGGAGCTGGGCCTGAGCGCCTACGACGCAGCACAGCTCACCATGTCGCGCGCCAGCGCTGATTACTTTGAGGCTGTGGCAGAGCAACTACCCCAGGGCCAGGCCAAGCTGGCTGCCAACTGGGTACTGGGCGAACTGTCAGCCGCGCTTAACCGCGAAGAGCTAGACACCGACCAAAGCCCTGTCAGCCCTGCGCAACTGGCTGCACTGATCGCGCGCATCATAGACGGAACCATTTCCAACAAAATGGCCCGTGATGTATTTAGCGCCATGTGGGCCGGCGAACACGATGGCAAGCCCGACGCTATCATTGAAGCGCGAGGCCTGAAGCAAATCAGCGACAGCGGCGCCATCAGTGCGATGATCGATGAAGTCCTGGCGGCTCACCCGGCCATCGTGGAAGAATACCGGGCCGGCAAGCAAAAGGCCTTTAACTCGCTGGTTGGGCAGGTCATGAAAGCGGCCAAGGGCAAGGCCAACCCACAGCAGGTCAATGACCTGCTGAAGGAAAAGCTGGCTTAAACGCCGTAGCAGCTTCGATATTGCGCCACCGCATCGCGATACTCTGCCAATGCAGCATCGCCATCGAGCATGGCCATGATGTCGGTTAGCGACGCAATACTGACCACCGGAATGCCGTAGGTTTTGGCGACGTCTTGTACCGCCGAATGCGCCGACAAGGCGTCGTCGGCGCCTGCGCGCTCCATGCGGTCGAGTGCAATCAGCACTGCAGCGGGTTCGGCGCCTGCCTGACGAATAATGTCGACCGACTCTCGCACCGAGGTCCCGGCCGTGATGACATCATCGATGATGACGACCTTGCCCTGCAGAGGCGCACCTACCAGCACACCACCTTCGCCATGGTCCTTGGCTTCTTTTCGGTTGAACGCAAAAGGCACATCACTATCGGCAAGTGACGGATGCTGCGCCAGCGCCGCCGCAGTGGTGGCCGCCAAAGGGATTCCTTTATAGGCGGGGCCGAACAGCATATTGAACTCGACACCTGAATCGACCAGCGCTTGCGCATAGAATTGCGCCAGACGCCCCACCGAGCGGCCCGTATTGAACAAGCCCGCATTAAAGAAGTACGGACTCATACGGCCCGATTTGACCTTGAAACTACCAAAGCGCAAAACGCCCTGGTCCAGGGAAAAACGCACAAATTCCGCGCGATTGGAAGTGTCAGCCATAATTCAAACAAATGAGGAAAAGCAATATTATCGATCAGAAACGCTGAAACAAGAGCAGAAGCGTGAGCACAACGCCACACTTGCTTCTTATTTCGATACTTATTGCACGTATTACATTAAACTTTGCGGCGAGACCCAAATACTTTCCTCCAGAGCTTCCTGGCGCCAAGGTATAGGCTCGCAGCATTTTGCCATTTCGTTTTTTACCCTACTTTTTTTGGGGAATACCATGAATGACTCTTGCACTACCTGGGCTCCACGAATACTCAGTATTTTGCGTATTGTGGCGGGCTACTGCCTGCTATGGCACGGAACCAGCAAGTATTTTGGCTTTCCTGGCAATGCCATAGACGGATTGCAAATATTCTCAATGATGGGCATAGCAGGGCTCATTGAGCTTATCGCCGGCGTACTGCTCATCATAGGTTTGTTCACCCGTGGTGCTGCTTTCATCGCTTCTGGCTTTACCGCTGCCGCATACTTCATTGGCCATGTGGCCACCAACGGCATGCTATTGTTTCCTCCCATGAACGGCGGTGAAGCCGCCGTGCTGTTCTGCTTCGTATTCCTGTATATTTTTGCGGCCGGCCCCGGCCCCTGGAGCATCGACGCAGCCCGTAGCAAGTCCTAGCCTGACCTTGAGCGGCAAGCAGCCTCCAGCCAAGGCTGTTTGCACGCTCGCATGGTGACCACAATTCAGGTTACAGTCGTGGCTTCTATAGCCATTCCGGATATGCCGCGCCATGCTTCGTGTTATTTCAGCAAATCTGAACGGTATCCGCTCAGCCGTTCGTAAAGGATTCCTCGACTGGGTTCCCCAGCAGAATGCCGACTTTATCTGCATGCAGGAATTGAAAGCGCAAGCCGACAACATGAGCGCAGACATGCTGAATCCAGAAGGTTATTACGGCTATTTCCACTACGCCGAGAAAAAGGGCTATAGCGGTGTGGGACTCTATGCACGCCAACAGCCGCTGCAGGTCATCCAGGGACTGGGCGTACCCGAGATCGATGCCGAGGGTCGCTATCTGGAGCTCGTCTACGACAAGCTATCCGTCATTTCGGTTTATCTACCCTCAGGTTCCAGTGGAGATCACCGGCAGACCGCCAAATTTATGTTCATGGAACATTTTTTCAAGCATCTGAGCGAACTGGCGTTATGCGGCAGGCAGGTCATACTATGCGGCGACTGGAACATCGCACACAAAGAAATCGACCTGAAGAACTGGAAGGGTAACCTTAAAAACAGCGGCTTCCTGCCCGAAGAGCGCGCCTGGCTAACCCGTGTGTTTGATGAAATAGGCTGGGTCGACGTCTATCGCAGCCTATACCCCGATGCCACCGGTGATGCCTACACCTGGTGGAGCAATCGCGGACAAGCCTGGGCCAAGAACGTGGGATGGCGTATTGACTACCAAATCGCTACCCCACAATTGGCGGCCACCGCAAAAACGGCTTCCATTTACAAGGAAGAGCGCTTCAGCGATCACGCGCCGCTGACCATCGACTACGACTGGACAGCCTAGCGCCATTCGTCACGGTAAACGAATTTAGGCATCTGCCAGTTGTAATGCAAGGCCAACATCCGGAAGGCCAGCCCCACAGCCATCGAACCGATCATGGACAGGTTCAGGTTCAGCCCCAGGTGCTGCGCCCCCAGAAACAGGGCGCCGGTTACCACCGACACACTGGCGTATAGTTCTTTGCGCAGCAAAAGCGGGATATCGTTGCACAAAATATCGCGTAGCATGCCGCCAGCACATCCGGTGACCATGCCACTGATCAGCACTACGGTAATGGGCAGTTGCATGCCCGACGCAATCTGGCAGCCGATCACGGTAAACACGACCAGACCCAAGGCGTCGAGCCACAGGAAAATACTGCGCAAACGCCGCATGATGGGCGCCACCAGTGCTGTCAGCAGTGCCGCACCCGCGGTAATCCACAGATACTCCGGATGACGTACCCAGGTAACGGGATAGTGCCCCAACACCACATCACGCAAAGTTCCACCACCCAGTGCCGTCACGCAGGCAATGATGGAGACTCCCACCCAATCCATATCCCGCCGGCCAGCAGCCAGCGCCGCCGTCATGGCCTCTGCAGTAATCGCGATCACATAAAGCACCAGCAACATGTCAGGGTTTCCCATCCAGGCCGTCGATTTCGGATTTGCGCAAGTACAACAGGATCAGACCGGGCAAGGCAATAAGCACCGTAACGACAAAAAAACCGGACCAACCCATGGACTCTACCAAAGGAGGTGTCAGCGGCCCGGCAAGATAAGTACGCCCCACTGCCGATAATGCTGACAATAAGGCAAACTGCGTGGCCGAGAACTCCTGTTTGCACAATGCCATCAGCAAGGCCACGAAGGCCGCCGTGCCCAGACCTCCGCAGAGGTTTTCAACGGCAACCACCAGCGCCATTGAATACAGATGCGGCGGTGTAACGGCCAGCACCCAGTAGCCGAAATTGGAGGTGGCCTGCAGCAAGCCAAACAGCATCAGTGAACGGTACAGCCCCAGGCGCGCCATAATGGAGCCGCCCGCCAGCGCCCCGACTATGGTGGCCGCCAGTCCAAACACCTTGTTGATGGTGCCCACCTCCGACACACTGAAGCCAGCACCACGCAACAGGAAAGTCGTTGACAAGGCGCCGGCAAAGGCATCGCCCAGTTTGTACAAAATAATGAGTAGCAGAATCGTCAGGGCACCACGCCGCTTGAAGAATTCAAGCAGAGGTTCGACCACGGCCAAAGCCAAGGTACGGGGCGGCCGTGTCACCACTTCGGGTTCGGGCGCCAGGGTTGTGGCAACCGCGCATATCGCCATGAAGCCCCCCATGAGGAAATACATATTCCCCCAGCCTAACCACTGGTCTGCCAGAATCAACGCCAACCCACCCGACACAATCATGGCCAGGCGATAGCCCAGCACCTTGATCGCCGCACCGGCGGCACGTTCTTCTTTACGCAGGACATCGGTGCTGTAGGCATCAAAGGCGATATCTTGCGTGGCTGACAAAAAAGCCACCAGGACAGCCAGTGCAGCCATCAGGCCCAGGTTGTTTCCCGGAGAAAACAAACCCATGCTGGCAATCGATGCAGCCAGCAGCAGCTGGGTAAGAAAAATCCAGCCCCGGCGACGCCCCAGCAATGGTGGCGCATAACGATCTACCAAGGGCGCCCAAAAAAACTTGAGTGTATAAGCCGTACCGATCAGCGTCAGGAAACCAATATTCTGCAGCGATACATTATCGACTGTGGCCCACGCCTGCAACGTTCCGCTGGTCAGGGCGAGCGGCAGACCGCTTGCAAAACCCAGCACCAGCAGGGGCAATACACGCGGGCTGGCATAAACATGGGCCATGGAGCTGATTATTTAACCTTTGTACGATTGGGGGGATTCGAAGCGATACACCGCCAGAGTGCTGCGCCAACTGGGCAAAAGTTTAACTTCTTTATTGCCGTTGAAGGTAGCCAGATGGGTAATGCGCAGTTTGTGGGCTTGAGCCAGGCCCTCAAAGTCTTTCAGTGTGCACAAATGAATATTGGGCGTATTGAACCACTGATAAGGCATTTCACCTGTAACCGGCATGCGCCCCCGCAAAATGGACCAGCCATGAGGCCAATATCCGAAATTGGGAAAAGACACGATCCCGTAGCGCGCCACACGTGCCATTTCGCGCAGGATGTGCTCGGTATGATGCATGGACTGCAATGTGCGCGACAGCACTACCGTATCGAATTGCTGATCGTCGAACAAGGCCAGGCCCTGCTCCAGATTTTGCTGAATCACCCTGACTCCACGGCGCACTGCGGCGATCATCTGCTGGTCATCCAGCTCGACGCCTGCGCCCACCACATTCTTGTTGTTTTGCAAGTACGCCAGCAAAGTGCCATCAGCACACCCGAGGTCGAGGACTCTGCTGCCTGGCTCTATCCAGCTGGCGATACGCTTCAGGTCGGCCCGCACATGGCGGGGTGCTACAGCGGCCTGACTCATGCCAGCACCCCCGTAGTTTTTGTACGCTCACCCAGACCCAGCTGTGCGGCAATCCGATCATAGTAGCCCTGAACCACCGAATGGTAACGGGCGTCATCCAGCAAGAAAGCGTCGTGTCCGTGTGGTGCATTGATTTCTGCATAAGTGACGGGTACCCGATTCTTGAGTAACGCGCGCACTATTTCATGCGAGCGCTCCGGTGGAAAGCGCCAGTCGGTGCTAAACGACACCAGCAGGAAACCCGCCTTGACCGCTTCCAGGGCACGAGCCAGGTCCCCCCCAAAATTGCGTGAAGGGTCGAAATAGTCCAGCGCACGCGTAATCAGCAAATAAGTATTGGCATCAAAGTAAGTCGAGAACTTTTCGCCCTGATAACGTAAGTAGGACTCGACCTCGAACTCTACGTCGTAGCCGTAATGAAACTCGCCATTGTCGGCAGGCGCACGCTGGGTCCGTCCAAACTTGACCGCCATGTCGTCATCCGACAAATAAGTAATGTGACCCACCATACGCGCCACCGACAGCCCTTGCCGGGGTACCGTATTGTGGGCGTAATAATCACCACCGTTGAAATCAGGATCACTGATGATGGATCGTCGCGCCACCTCGTTGAAGCCGATATTCTGGGCGGACAACCTTGGTGTGCTGGCAATCACAATACAGTGCTCCACACGCTCCGGGCAGGTGATGGCCCAGCTAAGGGCCTGCATGCCGCCCAATGAGCCGCCCATGACCGCCGCAAATTTATCTATATTGAAATAATCGGCCAGGCGTGCCTGAGCGCGTACCCAATCTTCGACGGTGAGCATGGGAAACGCGGCTCCCCACGGCTTGCCTGTATCCGGATTGATGCTGGCTGGCCCTGTGGACCCAAAACATGAACCGATATTGTTCACGCCAATCACAAAGAAACGCTCGGTATCCACTGCCTTGCCGGGCCCAACCATGTTGTCCCACCAACCTACGTCTTTAGGGTTTTCGGCTGCTACACCCGCCACATGATGCGAAGCGTTGAGTGCATGGCAAACCAGAACGGCATTGTTGCGCTGCTCGTTAAGCGTGCCATAGGTTTCCACCGCCAGTTCATAACTGGGCAACACCTGTCCGCTGGTGAGGGCAAGCGGCTCGTCGAATGAGATAAAGCGGGGGGCAACAACACCTACCGAGCCAGCAGGAATGGCGACAGGCGCCGTGACGGATGCTGTGGAATCAGGGAGGGTTGAAGAAGAATCGGGTACGGTAAGTTCGGCCATATGGACCTCTTTAGCTGGATTTATGAGGCGCCCGCAAGCAGATCAAGCAAATCGGCGCGTGTTAAGCCTGGATTTTAACACCCCCGACCTACCGGGTGTTCGGGACACCTGCAACTGGCAAAAAAGGGCAGTCAATTTATCCAGTCTGGTTTTACGATAATGATAATATTAGATACGTTTATTACATAATAAATACATTAGTAACGTTATATATTAAATTCAATTTGCACGGAATCCGAAAATCAACATGAAACCGCTAACCGAAAGGGAGCTCACCTGCTTGCGCTGGGCCGCCGTTGGCAAGACCAGCTGGGAAATGGGCGCCATCCTGGGCCTTACCGAAAGAACAGTCAATTTCCATGTGCACAACGCTTGTCGCAAGTTAGGCGTACATGGCCGGCAAGCCGCCATTACCACAGCCCTAAGGTCAGGCTTGCTGCCTCTGCTCAGCGAGCCGTCTCCAGCCCCTGCAAAAACTGATCTGCCTGATGCCCTGGAAATGCTTCCGGCGCAGCCATCACCAGTCCCTCGACCAGCGCCTCGCCCGTCAACCAAACCCTAGCCTGCAAGCGTATATTGCCCTGCGGCCCTTGGCCGTCAATGAAAAACACTTCACCCAGTGCGGGTAACACGTCAGGCTCGGCAAGCCCCATATTACGGTAGAGCGAGCGCATGACTGCCGTCGCAAACTCATGACGCAAGGCTTCGTCCTGACGGACATCAGGCGGCAAGGCAGCATAAGCGACGGTAAACAGCGTGTCGTCAACCGTGGCACTGGTCAGCCCAAACTCAATCTCGTGTCCCGAAAACTGCAGTTCCCGGGATTGACTGATGGGCTTATCGGGGAAAAACGCCATCACGGCACCATCGGCCACTGACACTTGGCGCCAGTTATAGTCGGGGGAACAGGCCGCCAAAAGCAGCAACACCAGGAAGATCGAAGCAACACGTCTCAAGGCCATACCTCAGGTAAAATCGCCAGCTATAAAACCACTTTAAAGATTTTCTGCAATGACTTCCAGCCACCCACGCCTCGCCCTGCTCGGTCAACACTCATCTGTGCTGCAGGGCGTGTTGCGCGGTATCGAAAAAGAAGGCCTGCGAGTCGACGAGCACGGCAAGCTGGCGCAAACACCTCATCCGAAGACCCTGGGCTCGGCACTGACGAATCCACGTATTACCACCGATTATTCGGAAGCATTGCTGGAACTCATTACAGGCACCCACAATTCTACCGAAAGCCTGATGGCTGAGCTCGAGCAAACGCACCGCTTCGTGGCACAGAGCCTTGAAGGCGAGCTAATCTGGAATCAATCCATCCCGGCCACACTGCCACCTGAGGCCGATATCCCCATCGCCTGGTACGGCACTTCGAACAGCGGCTTGCTGAAGCATGTTTATCGCCGCGGCCTGGCCGAACGATACGGCAAGGCCATGCAATGCATTGCAGGCGTACATTACAACTTCTCGGTACCGGAACAATTATGGGAATTGCTGGAAATCGAGGGCGCATCAGCCAAACAACGACGTTCTAAAGGCTATCTGGCCCAGATACGCAACTTCACGCGCTACTCGTGGCTGCTGATGTATCTGTTTGGCGCCTCGCCCGCCATGGCTAAAGACTTTATTCCAGACGCCGACCAGTACCTGCAAGCGTTCGACGCTACTACCCTGTATCTACCTTACGCTACCAGTCTGCGCATGAGCGATCTAGGCTACCAGAGCAACAAGGCGCAGTCAGAGCTGCAGCTTTGCTATAACGATCTGGAAACCTTTCTGACCCGTATGCACGCAGCCGTGACCACGCCATGGCCTGAATATGAAGCCATAGGCACACACCGCAACGGCGAGTGGATACAACTCAACACCAACATCATTCAAATCGAAAACGAGTACTACTCCAATATTCGGCCCAAACGTACTACTGGCCGCGGCGAGCGGCCCGCTACCGCCTTGGCTGAGCGCGGAGTTCAATACATCGAAGTGCGCTGCCTCGATATCGACCCGGTATCGCCGGTAGGTATTTTGCCCGAAACAAGTCGATTCATGGATGCCTTCCTGCTGTTCTGTGCCATTGAGCCCAGCCCCTCTTTTGCCAACAATGGCTACTGCACCGACAGCCACGACAACTTTGGCTCTGTGGTCAAAGAAGGCCGCAAACCCGGCCTGACCCTGGTACAAGAAGGTCGGCCCATATCGTTGGCAGACTGGGGGGTTGAACTCATCGAGCGCATCACGCCCTATGCCAGGCTACTGGATCAAGCCCTTGATAGCGGCGAGCGCCACACACAGGCGGTGCTGGCACAACAAGCCAAGCTGACCGACAGCGCCCTGACGCCATCAGCGCTCCTGCTCGCCAACATGCGCGACCAAGGCCTAAGCCTGCACGAATACACGTTGCAGCAAAGCCTGCAACACCGCGAGACGCTACGCGCTCAACCACTAAGCAACGACGAACAGCATGCATACGAGCAAATGGCTCAAGCATCGTTTGCCGAACAAAAGCATCTTGAAGAAGCCGATACCGAAGACTTTGACAGCTATGTTGCACGCTTTCATGCCGCGCTAAAAGACAATTAAGGCCTCCTGCACGGCCTAAGGTACAATTGCGCCTTCTCTTTGGGGAGTAGCCTGCTTCCGCCTCACGCGAAAGGGTTGCGTCAACATACTTGGCCACTGGCCATGGCGTAACCGGCCGCAAGGCATGGCGAGACCATAGATACTTGCATGCGTCACCGGGCCGCGTGCGGGTGTCCATGCGTCGCCCGGTCGGAATTTCCACACATGACTTTTTTGTCCACGCTGATTCTTGCGCTGGCAATGTCCACTGATGCATTTGCTGCCGCGGTAAGCAAGGGCGTTGCACTGCGCAAGCCCCGTTTTTCAGAAGCTGTTCGCACAGGCCTGATATTTGGTGTTATCGAAGCCCTCACCCCTCTGATTGGCTGGGCCCTGGGTTCTATCGCGGCCGAGTTTGTTTCTGAATGGGATCACTGGATAGCGTTCTGTATGCTGCTCGTTCTGGGCTGCATGATGATACGCAATGGCCTGAACAACGAGTCAGAAGAGGCTCCTCCGGTCACCCGCCACTCGTTCTGGTTGCTCGCCGCCACCGGCTTTGCCACCAGCATCGACGCCATGGCAGTGGGCGTCAGCCTGGCTTTCATCGACAACAACATATTGATCACGGCAGCCGCCATAGGCCTGGCTACGCTGGTAATGGTGACGCTGGGCGTGATGGTCGGCAGGATCGTTGGCATCATCGCGGGGAAATGGGCCGAGGTACTGGGCGGCCTGGCACTTATAGGCATAGGCTCAGCCATTTTGTACGAGCATCTATCTGCTGTACCGTAATCTTTGTTGGCCGAACCTTTGCCCTTTTCGCGTTACCGCTGAATCAGGAAGCCGCAGCCCATACCCGTGAAAGTAGCGATGGAACTCATGCTGCTCGGCGAAGTCATCGACGCCCAACGAGCCTATGACGTAGGCATGGTAAACCGCGTGGTGCCCAAAGGTCAGCATATCGAGGAGGCCATGAAGATGGCGCGCCGGCTGGCGGCCAACGCGCCCGTCGTTTTATCCATGCTTAAGCGCTTTGCTGCGGCGACCGTGCCGCAAAGCCCAGTAGAAATTGCAGGCCATGCCTGGCGGGAAACCGAGCGCGTCTTTAGCAGCGAAGACTTCCAGGAAGGCCTGAATAGTTTCGCCGAAAAACGTTCCCCAATATTTTCAGGCCGATAAACAGTACACGGAGGAAAAATGTTCAAAGCAATCCTGATCGACAAAAAAGACGACAAGCAACACACCCAACTCACCGAAGTTAATGAATCGGCCCTACCCAAGGGCGACGTTACCGTCCGTGTGGCGTATTCCACACTCAACTATAAAGATGCGCTGGCCATTACCGGAAAGTCGCCCGTTGTCCGCAGCTTTCCCATGGTGCCGGGCATCGATTTCGCCGGCACGGTAACCGAATCCAGCCACCCTTCATACAAAGAAGGCGATCAAGTCGTGCTAAATGGCTGGGGAGTCGGCGAGAAGCACTGGGGCGGTCTGGCCGAATATGCAAGGGTAAGCGGTGACTGGCTGGTACCACTGCAACAACCGTTCACCCCCAGGCAAGCCATGGGTATCGGCACAGCCGGCTACACTGCCATGCTGTGCGTGATGGCACTCGAGCGCAACGGCGTCACGCCGGACAAAGGGCCGGTTCTGGTCACCGGTGCGGCGGGCGGCGTAGGCAGCGTCGCCGTCGCCATATTATCGAAGTTGGGCTACACCGTTACTGCGGTAACAGGACGCCAACAAGAAGCTGACTATCTGCGAAGTTTGGGAGCATCTGACATCCTGGATCGCGCCGAACTCTCGGAACCAGGCAAGCCCTTACAAAAAGAACGCTGGGCCGGTGCCGTTGACGTAGCCGGCGGACAAATGCTGGCCAACGTGTGCGCATCGATTCAATACGGTGGTGCCATTGCTGCTTGCGGACTAGCTGCAGGCATGAGCTTACCGGCTAGCGTCGCACCCTTCATATTGCGCGGCATTACCCTGGCTGGCGTCGATAGCGTGATGCGTCCGCTCGCCGATCGCCTGCAAGCCTGGCAGCGTCTGGGCACAGATCTGGATATCGCCAAGCTCGACCATGTCACGCACGAGCTTGCGCTGCACGATGTGATCCGGACTGCGCCAAGTTTTCTTGAAGGCCAGGTTCGCGGCCGCATCATCGTGCCGGTGGCGTCATAGGCGGCAAGGCTAGGGGAAATCCATACTAGGGGAATCCATAGCGGTTAAATTGTAAGAAAGCCTTTTCAATGATGACTGACTCTGTACAATAAATTAACCCTTTTTAAATGGAAGTTGAAATACGGCGCAGTCTGAATTCTATGGTCAACGGTTTTTCGCTCGGTGAATAGCTCGATCGTTTTTAGTTCACCGTCATCAACTCCATCAAGGGGTGCTTTATCACCAAACGGAGGAAAAACATGTCCACTGAAAAGATGAACAACCTGGCGCAATACCGGCCAACCAAAGCGGTCTGGTTCTGGTCCTGCGTCGGCGCTTCCGCCCTGACCATGATTGTTGGCTTTACCGCCGGAGGCTGGGTAACCGGCGGCACCGCAACTGAGCAGGCCCAAGCCTCTACCGAACAAGCAGTCGCCTCACTGGCAGCCAACATCTGCGCCAATCGCTTTCTTGCCGCCCCCGACGCCACACACCAAGTCACCTTACTCAAAGAGGTCGACTCCTGGAAGCAAGACAGCTTTATTGAAGAAGGCGGCTGGGTCACATTCGCCAACATGAAAGAACCTGTCGATGGTGCTGCCGACCTGTGCGCAGAAAAAGTCCTGGCCAGCAACCCGCAAACTACAGGCTAAACCGTAAAACAAGCCCCGGTCGGACTAACACCGGCCCGGCGCCTGTTACATGAGTCAGCGACGTGGTTTGCGCCGCCAAAGCTTTTCCAGCCCACGCCCCAGCTGATACTTACTGAGCCACTTCAGCAATCCGTACGACAGCCTTACCTTTTCTTGGCCCAGAGGAAGATCGGGCTGCACCTGCATCCAGGAAGATTTCGGATACGCCAGGACCTGATCCGGATAAACGCTGCGATGCCCAATGACAAGATAGGCGGCTATGCTCGCACCGGCGACATAAACCGTACCGGCTACGCCACCAAACAACTCCACCCCCATCAATATGGCTGCCACGGGTGTATTGGATGCTGCGGCAACAACCGATACCAGGCCTACCGCCGCCCCTAGCGTTGGATGGATTCCGAGTAGTGGAGCGACAGAACTGCCAACCAGCGCACCAATCACGAATTGCGGTGTAACAATACCGCCATAGAAGCCCGAGCCCAGCGTAATGGCCACCAGCAGCGCCTTCCAGAAAAAACCCAGATAGGGCATGGCCTGCCCTTCAAGCGCATCGTCCATAAGATGCGTGCTCAGGCCCAGGTAATCAGTCGGTATGAAAATGATCAGGACGGACAGTAAGATGCCACCCAGCAAAGGCATGAATGGCGGCCATATATTGAAGCGCTCACGCAAGCTATTGAAGGCGCCTTTGAACCAGCCGACCAGGTCAACAAAAATCCAGGCAGCAACCCCACACACGCAGCCGATAATGACCGTTTTCAGGAAAATAATTTCAGAAAATTCCGGTAAGGCCTGGATGGCGTAATAGTGATAGGGTATCCCCCAAAACTTGCTGATCTCAAACGACGCGACGCCAGCAATAATGGCTGGGAAAAGAAAGTCATGACGAATGCGGCCGATAGCCAGCACTTCAACGCCGTAGATCGCGCCAGCAATAGGAGTGCCAAAAACACTGGCAAACCCTGCGCTCACGCCACAAGCAACAAGACGTTTTTGCAGCTCAACATTCAATCCGAAGACGCGCCCCAGGCCGGAAGCAAGCGTACCGCCAATATGCGAGCAAGGGCCCTCCTTGCCAGCTGACCCGCCAGAGGCCAAGGTAATGAGCGCCGCAACCGGCTTGACCAGGACAGTCTTGAAGGGCATGCGGCCATTCTGATGATGCACGGCGGCTATAGCCGAATCTTTCAAGCCTGTGGTGTTTGCACGCCGGCCATAATACAGCAGCAGGCCGTTCAGCAAGCCGCCGATTGGAAGCAGCAGCATCTGCACCCATAATGGAATGAAGACAGCAGGATGATCGGTCAGGAAGTGCAGGGCATGCAGGAACAGGCTGGTTCCAGTGCCAACAATGGTGCCTGTAATCGTTGCGAGAACCAGCCACTGAAGGACTGTCGCAAGCATGACGGCAGTTTCTATGTAATTGAAGCGGCGCATGCAGTTAGCTCAAACTGCCCGGGCAGCGGCCTAAAAGGCTGCTTTTGAAGAAGATGGCGCGCCCGACAGGAATCGAACCTGTATCAAGAGCTTCGGAAACTCTCATTCTATCCATTGAACTACGGGCGCAGGGCCGTCATTGTAGCGTGTTTATGGAGAATTTTTTATGCACCGATGAACAAGAGGTCAACCAAGGCGTTATGAGCCAGGACGGCGGCACTTTATGCATTCAAGCATGACTCTAGTTATAATCGCAGATTCAAGAGCGTCCGCTATTGATACTTATCAAGCAAACGGGCCTCCTGCAAACAGTACAAATCACAGAATTCAGGCCTTGGCGCCCTCAGACTAGGAACACGCAGGATTCGATTATGAACAATACGGAAGAACACGTCGAAGAGACCATCGAGGAGCACGAAGGCCTCATCAAAACGCCCAAGCAGTTGATCGTAACCGTCATTCTGGCGTTCATCGTGCCGATTGTCTTGATCATCTTGCTGGTCAATCTGGTCGAAGCCAGCGCCCAGATGGGCTCCGGTTCCGATGCTCAAACCGAAGAATCCATCGCCAACCGCATCAAGCCGGTTGCCAGTTTTCATTTGGTCGATGCCAATGCGCCCAAGGTGTTCAAAACGGGCCAGCAAGTCTTTGAATCCACCTGTACTGCCTGCCATACCGCAGGCGTAGCCGGCGCCCCCAAGCTGGGCGACAAGGCAGCCTGGGCGCCCTTCATCAAGGCCGGCTACGAAGAAATGGTCAAGGTCGCCATCCATGGCAAGGGTGCCATGCCACCTAAAGGCGGCAACCCATCTCTGGACGATTTCGAAGTAGAACGTGCTGTCGTCTATATCGCAAACCAGTCCGGCGCCTCGTTCGAAGAGCCTAAAGAACCTGCCGGCGATGCTCCCGCTGCCGACGCCAAGCCTGCCGAAGCGGCTGCAGCGGCGGCCGCACAGGCTGCGCCTACAGAAGCTCCTGCCGCAGCCGCTCCTGCAGCGGAAGCGCCAGCCGCTCCTGCAGCTAAAGCTGAAGCTCCGGCCGAGCAAGCAGCCGCCATCGATCCTGCTGGCGAAAAGCTTTATAAATCGGTCTGCTTTGCCTGCCACGCTGCCGGCGTAGCCAATGCACCCAAGTTCGGCGACAAAGCCGCCTGGGCCCCACTCATTGAATCCGGCATGGACACCATGGTTTCCATCGCCATCAACGGCAAGGGCGCCATGCCACCGCGTGGCGGCTCTCAGGCCAGCGACGCAGAAATCAAGGCAGCCGTTCAGTATATGGTGGAAGCCGCTAAATAAGCGGAGCCATCAACGCTCCCCCAAGGGCACAAAAAAAGCCGCTGCAACTCATGGTTGCAGCGGCTTTTTCCATGGCCGATCCCTCTCTATGCAGGGATTACGGCCAAGCGATCAAACCAAATTAGCGGGCTACACAAGCGGCTTCGGCACGCAGGGACAATCCCAGTTGAACCCTGCGCTGCAGCCAGGGGCTGGGCCGGTAGCGCATATCACCAGTCGTGTGTTGCATGGCACGCAGAATCTCGAGAATATGTGCGGCGCCCAGACTATCACCCATGCTCAGCGGGCCACCTTTTGGATAACCCAGCCCCAGCGTAACGGCCTGGTCAATATCAGCAGGTGTGGCAATAACCTGCTGTGCAATATCAGAGGCTACATTGACGATAGCGGCCACAATGCGTTGGCCGACAAAGCCCGCTGAATCGTCTATGACCGACACAGATGTGCCATCCGAGGCAAACAGAGCGTGAGCCGCATCGCGCCACTTGGGCAGTGTTGCCACCGAGCACATCAGTACACGCCGCCTGCCCTGCTCCAGCCCAAAAAACGTATCGAGCGCCACCGTGCGCTCACCATCTAGCTGATGCGATCCGGCCACGCTTGCCGTATCTTCACCATAGGGCGTCACGACAATCAGAACGTCTTCAGGCGGGGTTTCGGTCGCAACCACCGTTGCGCCAAGATTTTTCAGCAAAGCCGCAGCACGCCTGTGCCCAACCGAATGGAAAGGCGCCAACCATACTTTCAGGCCATCGGGCAACGACGGCACGGCGGGCTCGACCGGGCTTTGTTTCTGCCCATCCGGATAAGGGTAAAAGCCTTCAGAAGTTTTACGGCCCAGCAATTTTCCGGCGGAACGCACGGCGGTGATGGGTGATGGGCGAAACCGCGGCTCATCGTAAAACTGCTGATAAATAGACTCCATGACGGGATGTGAGACATCAAGACCCGTCAGATCCAGCAGTTCGAATGGCCCCATACGAAAACCGGCCTGTTCGCGCATGATGGCGTCAATTTGGTAATACGGAGCCACAGACTCCTGGGCTGTTTTCAAGCCCTCTACATTCATGCCACGGCCAGCGTGATTCACAATGAACCCCGGCATGTCCCTGGCCCGCACGGGGGTATGCCCCATAGTGCGCGCCAATGCCATCAGCGCGTCGCCCGTCTGCGAGTCGCTGCGCAGCCCGTCAATGATTTCGACCACCTTCATGAGCGGCACGGGATTGAAGAAGTGGAAACCCGCCACGCGCCCAGGATGTTGACAGGCCTGAGCGATGGCTGTGATCGACAGAGATGAGGTATTCGAAGCAAGTATGCAATCAGCCTCGACAATGCCTTCAAGCTGCTTGAAGAGCTCAGATTTGACGTCCAGGCGTTCGACAATGGCCTCGATGACCAGGTCAACACGGCTCATCTCTTGCAGATCGGCGCAGGCCCTTACGCGTTCCAGGGACTCATTGGCAAGTTCCGCGGTAATTTTGCCTTTGCCGGCCAGCTTGCCCCATATTTGCTGCAGGCTCTCGCGAGCAGCTTCCACAGCCTTGGGATTCACATCGAACAGCAGTACATCCAGGCCTGCCTGCGCCGCAATTTGCGCAATGCCGCGCCCCATGGCACCCGCACCGATTACACCTATGGTTTTGATACTTTTCATCTTACCTATCCTTGCGATAACTAGTTTATTGGGTCAGTTGTCTGATTTCTTCGTCAGACAAGCCCAACTGCTCTCGTAAAACTTGCTCGGTATGCTCGCCCAGCAGAGGCGCCGCGTGGCGATAGCTGACCGGGCTTCCGGAAAATCGCAAAGGGCTGGCGCCCACCGGCGCCGTACCTGCAATGCTATGAGGCAAATCCTGCCGCATACCACGCGCCTGGACCTGAGGGTCGCTGTAAACCTGATCGATAGTGTTGATGGGGCCTGCCGGAACCCCGGCACGCTCGAGCGCTTCCAGCCAATAGTCACGTGATTGGCTCTTCATGGCATCGGCCAGCATGGGCACCAGAACATCACGGTTGATCACACGATTAGGGTTGGTACTGAAGCGTATGTCGTCGGGCAAACCCGGGCGCTCTATGACCTGGCAGTAGGCCCTGAATTGCGAGTCGTTGCCCACCGCAACAATCAGGTGGCCGTCCGCCACGGCGAATACCTGGTAAGGAACCAGGTTCTGGTGTGCGTTGCCGGCCCGCTTGGGCGCAACGCCTGTCGTCAGGTAGTTCAGGTTCTGATTGGCCAGCATGGCCACTTGGCAGTCGAGCAAAGCCATATCGATATGCTGGCCCAGACCACTGCGGTCACGCTCGTGCAGCGCAGCCAGGATACCCACCACCGAGTACATGCCCGTCATAAGGTCGGCTACGGCCACGCCGGCTTTTTGTGGTCCACCGCCAGGCAGGCCATCGTGCTCGCCGGTAATGCTCATGAGGCCGCCCATGCCCTGGATCATGAAGTCATAGCCCGGACGGCTGGCATAAGGGCCGGTTTGCCCAAACCCTGTAATGGAGCAGTAGATCAGTGCTGGATTGATGGCCTGCATACTTTCGTAATCCAGACCGTACTTGCGCAAGCCGCCGACCTTGAAGTTCTCGACCAGTATGTCGCATTTTGCAGCCAGCTTGCGTACCAGCTCGGCACCGCGCTCGCTGGCGATATCGATGGCAACCGATTTTTTGTTGCGGTTAGCTGACGCGTAGTAGGCCGCTTCAGTGGTGTCTTGGCCACTTGCATCCTTGATATAAGGAGGCCCCCAGCTTCTGGTGTCGTCACCGGTGCCGGGACGCTCTATTTTGATGACTTCAGCGCCCAGATCGGCCAGATTCTGAGTGCACCAGGGACCGGCCAGAACACGAGTCAAATCTAGAACACGAATCCCGGTAAGCGGTGCTGGACGTAAAGACATGATTGCTGCTCAGTAAGACAAATCCGTATTTTGCCTGATATAGGCATAGTCCGTCTGCGATACAACAGTTGCGTCTCATTCTGCGGTCAGTTTAGCCCTAGAATAGGGGCCGGCCCCTATCGTCCAACGCATCAAGAAAACAGGAAAACCCTATGCCACGCACCCTGGTCAACGAGCTGTATCAGCAACTCTCCTTGCCTGTGATATCGGCACCCATGTTCATTGTTTCGGGTCCTGAGCTGGTTATTGCCCAGTGCGCCAACGGCATTATCGGATCGATGCCAGCCCTCAATGCACGCCCTCAAAGTCAGTTGGCAAAATGGTTGGCCCAGATCAATAACGGCCTTTCCGAGCTCAAGCGGCTGGAACCTGATCGCACTATTGCCCCCTACGCCATCAATCACATCATTCATAAGTCCAACGACAGGCTGCAGGAAGATCTGGCTGTATGCGCCGAGTACAAGGTTCCCCTGATCATCACCAGCCTGCGCGCACCCAATGACGTTGTTGATACGGTGCACGGATGGGGCGGCAAAGTATTTCACGATGTGACCACATTGCGTCATGCCCAGAAAGCACTTGAAGCTGGCGTGGACGGTCTGATACTGGTGTGCTCGGGCGCCGGTGGTCACGCTGGCATGCTCAGCCCCTTTGCCCTGCTGGCCGAAGTACGCAAGATTTTCAAAGGCCCGATTGCCCTATCAGGTGCGATTTCCCGTGGCCAGGATGTATTGGCGGCCCGCGCCATGGGGGCGGACTTTGCCTATATTGGTACCCGCTTCATAGCCAGCGACGAAGCCAATGCCCAGGAAGACTACAAACAAATGCTGGTTGGCGCCCAAGCCAGCGATATTGTTTACACCCCGTATTTCTCAGGCATTCCTGGCAATTATCTGAAACCCAGCATCACGGCCGCAGGATTCGATCCCGAGCACTTGCCTGACCAGGAACCGAACGTAACGAATTTTGGGAATACGCGCAGCAAAGTCTGGCGTGATATATGGAGTGCTGGCCAAGGAGTAGGCAGCATTGAGCAAGTACTGCCTGTCACGCAGATTGTGGACCGGCTCAAACAGGAATACCAACAGGCGCACCAGGCCCTAGATGATAATTTCAAGTAAATTGCAAGCAGCTAAGCGCGCAAAGCAGGTAAAAAGAGAGTTTTAACCAACAAACGAGGCAAATAAACGACAAATTTCGCCCTGCCCTAATAAATTAGGGTTTACCCCTATCTTTAATTTAGGGTTAACCCTATAATTACTTATGTCAGCACAAAACATTCTGTTCTGTCAGCACATAACCTGAATAGGTGAGGTAATTATGTCGGATCTTTCTTACAACCAATATGGCCGTTTGAGTGACTCTCTTGAGCGCGACCTGATGCGCAAAGCATTGAGCAATGGTGAGTCAGTTTCGATAATTGCCCTGGCCCAGAAAGCACTGGCGTCCATCAAGCAAGGTATCGTGTCCACGTACGAATACATTATCGATGTGACCGAAGCCCTGAACGAAGCACGCGCCAAAGATGCACGTTTTTCCGGTTCGCAGTGGTAATTAACAAGCAGCAAGCTTGAATCGAAAGCGCTGATTCAGCGCAAAAGGCTAAAGGCCTGCCGTTGGGCAGGCTTTTGTTTTTTCACCTAGCCGGACGAAGCAAAAATACCCGCCTAAGCATTGCATCAATTGTCTTTGTTCAGCATAGCCTTGAGCATACCCAACCGCTCTTTAGGACTCAGTGCCTTGGTGGCGGCGTCTTCAGTCAGATCGGGCTGGCCTATCCCCATTTCATCGATAAAGCGTGATTTTTCACGCACCACATCTTCACGCGCACGCCTACGCTTTTTGCACCAGCTCAGGTGCAAGCTACGCCTAGCACGTGTAATACCCACATACATCAGCCGCCGCTCTTCCTGAATGCGCTGCGCCAACGCTTCGGCAGCAGAGGCTGGATCGACGTCATCCTCGTCTCGCCCCATATGAGGCAACAGACCTTCTTCGACTCCCGCCAGAAAGACATGAGGGTATTCGAGCCCCTTGGAGGCATGCAAGGTGGAAAGCTTAACCGCATCTGGCTCTTCGTCGTCACTGCGCTCCAGCATGGTAACCAGGGCGACATGCTGCACCAACTCCAACAGCGTCAGGTCGTCTTCTTCCGACTTGCGCTTGAGCCAGCCTATCAGCTCCATCACATTCTGCCAACGGTTCTGAGCCGGACGTTCCTCGAGGGTGTCGTATAGAAACCTTTCGTACTGGATGATGCCTAACAGATCATCCAGGATGATGCTTGCCGAATCAGCGACAGCGCCATCGACGCCTGAGGCCCTGCCCATGGATGCGGCGGCATGATCAGACGGGCCCAGCTGCAAACTGGACTGAGCGGGTTGCCAGACAGCCCCTTCCCGCTTGCGCCCGGCCCGATTCTGAATGCCCTGGATGAATGTACCAAAGACCTGCAGGGGCTCCAGCTGCTTGGCGGCCAGCTTGTCGGTTTCACCTATTTCGAAAATTGCTTCGAACAGGGATAGCTGCCGTTCAGCCGCAAACTGCCCGAGGGTCTGCAAGGTGGCCTGTCCGATGCCTCGCCGAGGCGTCGTAACCGCACGGATAAAAGCCGGATCATCGTTATCGTTGGCGATCAGGCGCAGATAGGCAAGAATATCGCGGATCTCGGGCTTATCGAAAAAGCTCTGTCCGCCGGAAATTGTGTAGGGTATGCGCAAATTACGCAGAGCCTGCTCGATAATACGAGCCTGCTGATTGCTGCGATACAGAACCGCGAAATCGCGCCACTCGGCGCGGCGCTCAAAACGTGCGGCCGACAGCCGAATGGCAATAGACTCAGCCTCGGCTTCGTCATTATCCATGGGCGTAACCTGTATGGGCTCGCCCATCCCAAGCTCGGACCAGAGCTTTTTACCGAACAGATTGGGATTATTGCTGATTACCTGGTTGGCAGCCGACAAAATAGTTTGCACTGAGCGGTAGTTCTGCTCGAGTTTGATGATTTTTAGCGTGGGGTAGTCTGTAGTCAGATTGGCCAGGTTCTCGACCGTGGCCCCACGCCATGCATAAATAGCCTGATCGTCATCACCCACGGCAGTAAACATGGCGCGTTGTCCGGTCAGCCATTGAACCAATCGATACTGGCATACATTGGTATCCTGATACTCATCTACCAGCAAGTAATGCACCCTGGCCTGCCAGCGCTGCCTGACCTCGGCGTTGTGCTCCAGCAGCATGGCGGGCAAGCGTATCAGGTCATCAAAATCTACCGACTGGTAAGCCGCCAGCGTCGCGCTGTAGCTACGGTATATTTTTGCCGCCTCGGCCTCGCTGGCCGACGAGGCGCTGCGGTCGGCAGCATCAGGCTCCATCAACGCGTTTTTCCAAAGCGAGATATTTTGCTGAACAGCCCGCAGGCGCGCCTTGTCGGTTGTTGCCAGCAACTCCTGGATGATTGCCAGCGCATCGTTCGAATCGAGTATGGAAAACTGGGGCTTCAGGCCCGCATGCACGGCCTCTTCGCGCAGGAACCGCAACCCCAGCGAATGGAAGGTACTGACTGTCAACCCTTTGGCCAGCTTACCGTCGACCAGATGCTTGACCCGCTCGCTCATTTCGCGCGCGGCCTTATTGGTAAACGTCAGGGCCACTACCTGTCTGGCCTGATAGCCGCACTCACGCAACAAGTAGGCAATTTTTTGTGTAATGACCCGGGTCTTGCCACTCCCTGCCCCCGCCAGCACCAGACAAGGGCCATCCAGATACAACACCGCCTGGCGCTGCATGGCGTTCATGTCGGAAGCGACGGTATGACCTGGCAATGATTTCAATGCGCTTGCGTCCTTATATTTCGAGAGGATCCACTTCGAGATTCCAGCGCACACGAAAGGCCTTGGCCACTCCGGACAAGGCATGGGACCACGTTGTGAGGAAGGCCTGCAGCGCGGGGCGGCTGGTGCTTTCCACCAGCAGTTGCGCGCGCTCGATGTTGGCGACGCGAACGACACGCAAAGGTACCGGATCGTATAGTGTCAGCGCAGCGACCGTGGGGTAATCGAGCGGATGCTGTTCCGGTAACAAACGGGCATCGGCAAGAAAGCCCAGCGCACTTGAAAGCTCTCGTGCCTCGGCCGTCAACAAGGCCTGATAAGCATAAGGAGGCAAGCCTACAGCCTTCCGCTCTGCCAGGCCATATTGAGCAAAACCGGGATAGTCATGCCGTAGCAGCGCCTGATAAACCGCCTGCTCGGGATAGTCTGTTTGAATAATGACTTCACCACCCTTGACGTGTCGGCCAGCGCGCCCCGCCACCTGCATCAACTGGGCAAACAAGCGCTCAGGCGCACGGAAATCCTGGGCAAACAACATGGCATCGGCGTTCAGGACACCAACCAGCCCCAGATTGGCAAAATCGTGGCCCTTGGCCACCATTTGCGTACCCACCAGCAAATCGACTTCGCCGGCATGAACTTTGGCAAATAGGGCGGCCGCACTGCCCTTCAGCCGGGTGCTGTCGGCATCGATGCGTGCTATGCGTGCCGAGGGGAACAGTTCGGCAAGGTATTCTTCTACGCGCTGCGTACCGCGCCCCATCGGCTTCAGATCCTGGTCGCCGCAATCGGGGCAGGCGTGGGGCACTCGAGCCTGAAAACCGCAATGATGGCATTGCAGGTAATTGCGCCGGGCACCGGCCCGATGCAACACGGTATAGGCTGTGCAGCGCGGACATTGACTGACCCAACCGCAAGAAGCGCAATTGAGCACCGGAGCATAGCCACGCCGGTTCAGGAAGATCAGCGACTGCTGTCCTGCCTCCAGCCGCTCTTCCAACGCCTTGACGAGCTGCGGCGAAAAACCCTGCTGCATGGCAAGCCTGCGCGTATCGACCAGCTTGACGCTGGGCAGTTCTACCGCTTTGGCCCGCTGGGCCAGCGTAAAGCGTTGGTAATGGCCGGTTTCGGCGTGGTTCCAGCTTTCGAGCGATGGCGTCGCGGAGCCGAGCACCACAGGTATGTTTCGGTCGCGGGCGCGCCAAACTGCCAGGTCTCGAGCCGAATAGCGCAAACCGTCTTGCTGCTTGTATGACGCATCGTGCTCCTCATCGACAATAATCAAACCCAGATCAGGCAGCGGTGCAAAAATGGATAGCCGCGTACCCAGAAGCACCCTGGCCTCGCCACGCTGGGCCCGCATCCAAGCCCGAAGGCGCTCGCCGTCGGACAGGCCGCTATGCAATACCGCCAGCATCTCGCCGCCCTCTATGCCCGCCAGACGGCTACGCAAGGATTGCTCGAGCTGAGGAGTAAGATTGATTTCAGGCACCATGAACAGCACCTGGCCGCCACGTGCCAGGACCGCCTGGGCCGCATGCAGATAGACCTCTGTTTTACCACTGCCGGTTACGCCGTGCAGCATGATCGTCTTATGTCCTTGCTGCCCGGCAATGGCCTGGGCTGCTGCGGCTTGCTCTGCATTCAATGAGGGTGGGGTATCGGCGCCAACGCTTCCGGCCAGTGGCCTGGCACGTTTATCCATGCGCTTGACCGGCCCACCCGCCGAACGCTTGCCTTGATAGGCCGATACTTTACGCAGAGCAGTTGGCAGGGCGGGCAATATGACCTCGCCCAGCGGACGCTGATAATACTGCGCAGCAAACGAGGCCAGACGTAGCCAATCGGCCGGCAATGGTGGGGTATCGTCCAGAACTTCTTCCACCGCCTTGGCCAAACGAGGCTCAATGGCGGGCTGGGCAGGTGTAGCCACCACGACCCCCACCAGCTTACGTCGCCCAAAAGGAACAATGACCCGGGTACCTACTGGAATTATCGTTGCACTGCAGTAATCAAACAAGCCTTGTACGGGCACATCGAGCGCCACACGCACCCAGAGCGTCAGGTCGGCAGCTTGGCCTGCCTCGTCTGCTTTGAGGGCTGAGGGAGTGATGTGTGAAGGCATGAATACTTCAAGTAAATTCTTGCTTAGCGTCTTAAATGCCCGCCATTACGGGCTTTAGGGTTTTATTAAACCAGCCTGTGGATAACTTTGGGGAAAATTTGACGAACAACTTGAAAAAAGTCAACGAGGCAAGCTGCATTATTCGCCAAGAAGACCGTGTAAAAATCATTTAATTATTTAAAAACAACAACTTATTTGAACAATCAAGATTGCAACCTAACGGTAATTTAAAATGCTGCATAGCATCGAAAACTGTGCACAACCCTGTTGAACCAGAGGTAAAACAGGGCTTGCACCCATTGATTATTAATGCATTTAGTGCTTGGAGCGGCTGTAGGTATGCACCTCGTCAACCAATGTTGCGACAGCCGCCGGCGGCGTGAAACGCGATATGCCATGGCCAAGGTTGAATACATGGCCGCCCTGCCCAACGGGCCCAAAATCATCAATGACCTTGCGTGCTTGCGCACGGATTGCAGCATCGCCGCCAAACAACACCATGGGATCGATATTGCCCTGCAAGGCGACCGAATCACCAACCCGCTGCCGCACCTGGCCCAGGCTGGCCGTCCAGTCGAGGCCGACCGCATCGCACCCGGAAGCTGCGATAGACTCTATCCATTGCGCCCCACCCTTGGTAAAGACAATGACAGGTATGGTACGGCCTTCGTGCTCACGCACCAGGCCTTGGACAACCTTGCGCGTGTAGGCCAGGGAAAACTCCTGGAACATGCCGTCGGCTAGTACCCCGCCCCAGCTGTCGAAAATCATCACGGCCTGCGCGCCTGCCTGAATTTGCGCATTCAGGTACTGCTGGGTGGCTTGCGCATTGACTTCAAGAATACGGTGCAGCAAGTCGGGCCGGCTATACAGCATGGTTTTGATCAAGCGGTAATCACTGGACCCTTGTCCTTCTACCATATAGCACCCGACTGTCCAGGGACTGCCGGCAAAGCCAATGAGAGGGACTTTTCCGTCGAGCTCTTTGCGGATAAGGGCAACGGCGTCGAACACATACTGCAGCCTGGACATATCGGGCACAGTGAGTTTTTTGACATCGTCTTCGTGGCGTAGCGGGTGGGCAAACTTGGGGCCCTCGCCTGCCTGGAAGTCGAGCCCTAACCCCATGGCGTGAGGTATGGTCAGGATATCGGAGAACAGAATGGCAGCATCGAGATCAAAGCGCTGAAGCGGCTGCAGCGTAACTTCGCAGGCGTACTCGCGGTTCTGGGCCAAAGCCAGGAACGAACCGGCCTTTGCACGGGTTTCGTTGTACTCGGGCAGATAGCGCCCTGCCTGGCGCATGAGCCAAATGGGAGTATAAGGAACCGGCTCGCGCATGAGGGCACGAAGGAAGATATCGTTTTTCAGGGTGGGAGCAGTCACGTTCATCCTTATTTCAAGACCATTGATTTTACCCGTCTCTGGGGAGGTTAGGGCCGGGATCGACACGAAACGGCGCTGCGTCGATATCGTGCTTGCGCATGAGCGCCCAGAATGCACGCCGGTGTTTTTGGGCCGCGCGGGCGGCCATGGCAATATTGCCGGAGTGGCGTCCAAGCGCCGCCTTGATATAAGCCCGTTCGAATCTTTCTATGACCTGGCTTTTGGCCACGCGAAAGGATTCTTTGGTAGTGGCACAACGAGATGCCGACGCTATAGCAAAGGCTTCAAGCTCGAGGCCGCTACGCTCGAGTATGGTCTGGTGCATGGCGCTTTCGTCGAGCATAGCCGCTACAGAAGGCTGGCTATAAGTGCCAGATACCTCGGACAATGCCTTGCTGGTGCTCGAAGGCCTGCCAGCATTATACCGGCGTGCGTCGAGCAGTCGATCGATGCGTACACGTAGCTCTTCAGTGCAGAGCGGGTCGCGAACAAAGTCGGCCAGACCCAGGGTGTAAAGATCGTTAAGCGCTCCTGCCTTAAGGTCGCGTACCAGAGCCAGAACGGGCGTGTGCAGCACACCATTAGCCGCCGACAACGCCATACGCGCCCAGCCAAGATTTTGAGGCGATACCGGTATGAGGCAGGCATCAAAACGCTGCAGCCGTATGGCTGCCTCTAGCAGGACACGCGCAGCGCCTGCACCAAGTGCATCGACCGGATCATTGAGTGCTTGCACGTGCAGCCGCCCGCCGGCGTGTACACCAAGGCATGGTTGGGCCTGCTGGATAGTGCAAGATGTGCTGAGCAATGCGCAGTCGAGTCGTTCCCTCATGTCTTCCCCGTATATGTTGTTGATAGGACCGGCCAAGCATAGTCAGCGCCCAACAAAGCAACAATTCGGAAAACTCTTAACTCGGGAATTACGTAGGACAAACTGAAAGCTGGCTTGCCCTATAAAAACAAACCTCGCTGCATATAACAGCGAGGTTTGTTTGATGGTGCGGAACGCCTGGTGGCGTATGAGGCTTAGTGCTTGCGACGCAACTGGCTGAGCTTGCGAGCCGCCGCAGCCTGAGCTGCCAGCATGGCAAGTTCGGCTTCGACCACAGCGATGTCGGCCTTGTCTTTCGTGTTGCGCAGTGCTTCTTCTGCACGCTTGCGTGCTTCGATAGCTTTGGCTTCGTCGAGATCTTCGGCACGAATAGCGGTGTCGGACAGCACGGTGACCGCACCCGGTTGAATCTCCAGGATGCCGCCAGCCACAAAGATGGTGACTTCGGCACCGTCTTCCTGGACGACTTTCACGGTTCCCGGACGGATGCGCGAGATAAGCGGCGTATGGCCGGGCAATATGCCCAGCTCGCCGGACTCGCCAGGCAAGGTCACGAATTTCGCCTCACCGGCAAAAATCGATTCTTCTGCACTGACAATGTCAACTTGCAAGTTGGCCATGTGTGATCCTTATTAGAGTTTCTTGGCTTTTTCGAAGGCTTCGTCGATAGAGCCAACCATGTAGAAAGCCTGCTCGGGCAAGGCATCGCATTCGCCGTCTACAATCATCTTGAAACCACGCAGAGTTTCAGTCAGGGGTACGTACTTGCCGGGGGAACCGGTAAACACTTCTGCCACGTGGAAAGGCTGCGACAGGAAGCGCTGGATCTTACGGGCACGTGCAACAGCCTGCTTGTCTTCCGGCGAAAGTTCGTCCATACCCAGAATGGCGATAATGTCGCGCAATTCTTTATAGCGCTGCAGCGTTTGCTGAACGCCACGGGCAATCGCGTAGTGCTCTTCACCAACAACCTGGGGATCGAGCTGACGGCTGGTGGAATCGAGTGGATCGACGGCGGGGTAGATACCCAGCGCAGCGATGTCGCGTGAAAGCACAACCGTGGAGTCCAAGTGCTGGAACGTCGTGGCTGGCGAAGGGTCGGTCAAGTCATCGGCAGGAACGTAAACGGCCTGAATGGATGTAATCGAACCGGTCTTGGTTGAAGTAATGCGCTCTTGCAGCTTACCCATTTCTTCGGCCAGTGTAGGCTGGTAACCCACAGCAGACGGCATACGACCCAGCAGAGCGGACACTTCGGTTCCGGCCAGCGTGTAGCGGTAAATGTTGTCAACGAAGAAGAGAATGTCGCGGCCTTCGTCGCGGAATTTCTCGGCCATGGTCAAACCAGACAACGCAACGCGCAGACGGTTACCGGGTGGCTCGTTCATCTGACCGAACACCATCGCCACTTTGGACTCTTTGAGGTTGTCCATTTTGATGACGCCGGCTTCAGCCATTTCGTGGTAGAAGTCGTTACCTTCGCGAGTACGCTCACCCACACCAGCAAACACCGACAGACCGCTGTGTGCCTTGGCAATGTTGTTGATCAGCTCGAGCATGTTCACGGTTTTGCCCACACCGGCACCACCGAACAGACCCACTTTACCGCCCTTGGCGAACGGGCAGACCAGGTCGATAACCTTGATGCCTGTTTCCAGCAGTTCGACCGAAGGCGAAAGTTCGTCGAACTTGGGAGCGTCTTGGTGGATGGCGCGGACTTCGTCGCTTTCGATAGCGCCACGCTCGTCGATAGGACGACCGAGAACGTCCATGATGCGGCCCAGAGTGCCTTCACCGACGGGCACCGAGATGGGTGCGCCGGAGTTGGCAACTTCCATGCCACGACGCAAACCGTCGGACGAACCCATGGCAATGGTACGAACGATGCCGTCGCCCAGCTGCTGCTGGACTTCGAACGTAAGACCGGCTTCGGCAAAGGCCGAGCTGGTATCGACGAGTTTGAGCGCGTCGTAAATTTTGGGGATGGTGTCGCGGGGGAACTGAATATCCACCACGGCGCCGATGCACTGAACGATGGTACCGTTGCTCATGTTTAGTCCTTGCTAAATATCTTTGACGGGATGCCTTTCTGTTAAACCTTAAACAGCGGCAGCTCCCCCCACGATTTCTGAAATTTCTTTGGTAATGGCGGCTTGACGGGTTTTGTTGTAAACCAGTTCAAGATCGCCGATGACTTTCTTGGCGTTGTCGGATGCGGCCTTCATGGCCACCATGCGCGCCGATTGTTCGGAGGCCATGTTTTCAGCCACCGCCTGATACACCAAGCCTTCTACATAGCGCATCAACAAATCGTCGATAACGGTTTTGGAGTCGGGCTCGTAGATGTAGTCCCAGCCGTAATTGGACTTGACCAGATCCTGCGCGTCTTCGGCCGTATCACCTTGCGATTGAAAAGGATCAGCCAGACCGCTGGGCAAAGGCAACAGGCGGATGAAACTGGGATCCTGCTTCATGGTGTTCACAAAGCGGTTCGTTGCCAGATAGATGGCATCGACCTTGCCGTCGACGAAGTCGTCGATCTGCACCTTGATGGCGCCGATAAGACGCTCAAGATTGGGCTTGTCGCCAAGCTGGACTTCCTGGGACACCAGGTCTGCACCTATACGCGACAACGTGCCGGCAGCCTTGCTACCCAGCGCAGTCGCCTGTACCTTGATGCCTTTTTGATCGAACTCTTTAAGACGACCCAGCACCAGACGCATGATATTGGTGTTCAGACCGCCGCACAGACCTTTGTCGGTACTAACGACAACAACGCCTACTGCCTTGATGTCGCTGCGTTCGATCATGTAAGGGTGCGTGTAATCGGGATGCGCCTGCATCAAATGAGCGGCGATCTCGCGCACCTTGGTTGCATAGGGACGGCCTGCACGCATCCGCTCTTGCGCCTTGCGCATTTTGGATGCCGCCACCATCTCCATGGCTTTGGTGATCTTGCGCGTGTTTTGCACGCTCTTGATCTTGGTTCGAATTTCCTTGATTCCGGCCATCGCTCTTTCCTGAAAGGGCGTTATGACAGGGCCCGGCTGGGCCCTGCATTACGTATGGATACTGAAGCAGCCATGCTTCATCACCCTAAACAGTCAAACTTAAAAAGCACCGTGCTTTTTGAACTCTTGTATGGCTGCGGCCAACTCGGCGTCGTCGTCCTTGGACAATTCCTTGGTGTCTTCGATGCGCTGGATCAAACTTTCGTTCTTCGATTTCAGGTGCTCTTTGAGCGCCTTCTCGAAGCCCAGGATCTGTTCAACGTCCAGATCGTCGAGGTAGCCATTGTTGACCGAGTAGAGCGTGACAGCCAGCTCCCAAACCTGCAAAGGCTGATACTGAGGCTGCTTGAGCAGTTCGACGACTCGCTTGCCGCGCTCGAGCTGACGACGGGTTGCGTCGTCGAGGTCGGAGGCAAACTGTGCAAATGCAGCCAGCTCGCGGTACTGAGCCAAGTCGGTACGAATACCGCCCGACAGCTTCTTGACAACTTTGGTCTGTGCCGAACCACCCACACGTGACACCGAAATACCCGCGTTGATGGCAGGACGCACACCAGCGTTGAACAAGTCGGTTTCCAGGAAGATCTGGCCGTCGGTAATGGAAATAACGTTGGTCGGAACGAACGCCGAGACGTCACCAGCCTGAGTTTCAATGATGGGCAATGCCGTCAGTGAACCAGTCTTGCCCTTGACTTCGCCATTGGTGAACTTCTCGACGTAGTCGGGATTCACGCGGGCGGCACGCTCGAGCAAGCGGGAGTGCAGATAGAACACGTCACCAGGATAGGCTTCGCGGCCTGGAGGGCGGCGCAGCAACAGGGAAACCTGGCGATAGGCCCAAGCCTGCTTGGTCAGATCGTCGTAAATGATCAGGGCATCTTCACCGCGATCGCGGAAGTATTCACCCATGGTGCAGCCCGAGTAGGCCGACAGATACTGCATGGCAGCCGAGTCGGAGGCGGCAGCGGCCACGATAATGGTGTATTCCAGCGCGCCGTGCTCTTCGAGCTTGCGAACTACGTTGCTGATGGTGGATGCTTTCTGGCCAATAGCGACGTATACACAAGTAACGCCTTTGCCTTTCTGGCTGATGATGGTGTCAACTGCCACAGCCGTCTTGCCGGTCTGGCGGTCACCAATGATCAGTTCGCGCTGACCGCGACCGATAGGCACCATGGAGTCAATGGCCTTGATACCGGTTTGCAGTGGCTGCGTAACCGACTGACGGGCAATCACGCCAGGAGCGACTTTTTCGATGATGTCGGTAATTTTGGCGTTGATGGGACCTTTGCCGTCGATGGGCACACCCAGTGCATCGACAACACGGCCACGCAGCTCGGGACCAACCGGAACTTCGAGAATACGGCCGGTAGTCTTGACCGAGTCGCCTTCCGACACACCGGTATAGTCGCCCAGAATAACCGCGCCAACGGAATCGCGCTCAAGGTTGAGCGCCAGTCCGAACACGTTATTCGGGAATTCAAGCATTTCGCCTTGCATCACGTCGGACAAACCGTGGATGCGGGTAATACCGTCGGTCACGGAAACAACCGTGCCTTGCGTACGCACGTCGGTCGACGCGCCCAAGCCTTCGATGCGGCTTTTGAGCAGTTCGCTGATCTCTGACGGGTTAAGTTGCATGTTCAGACTCCTGGAATCCTGTTATCCGGCACGCGTCAGGCGGCCAGAGTATCGCGCATGCGGGCCAATTGGGCCTGCACAGACGTATCAAGTACTTGATCGCCAACCGTTACACGCACGCCGCCAATAAGGTCGGCATCCACCGTAACAGCCGGTTTGAGCTTGAGGCCGAATTTCTTTTCGAGCCCCGACACAAGCTGCTGCACCTGATCGTCGCTGAGCGCAAAAGCGCTGCGAATATCAGCCAGCGCGGTGCCTTCGTGCTGGTTTTTCAGTTGTTCAAATTGCTGAGCGATCTCGGGCAACAACAGAATACGATTGTTGCCGACCAGCAATTCGATGAAATTGCGCGCTTGCGCCGACAACGGCGATTTGACCAGGCCCGAAAACAGCTCGATGCGCTGAGCCGCGTTCAGACGTGGATCGGTCAGCGCTTCGCGCACGTCGTCCTGGCTTGCCACGTGTGCAAGCTCGGACACCAGACCGGACCACGACTCCAGGCTGGACGCCTGGTCGTTTCTGGCCGAGGCGAACAACGCTTCGGCGTACGGTCTGGCAATAGTCGATAGTTCAGCCATGGCCTGCCCTGAGTTTAGAGTTGCGCCTTGAGCTGTTCCAACAGCCCGGCGTGTGCCTGTGCGTCGACTTCTCGTTTGAGAATCTGCTCGGCACCTTTAACCGCTAGGACGGCGACATCGCTGCGCAGGCTTTCACGTATACGCTGGGCCTCTTGGGCTGCGTCTTGCTGAGCCTGGGCAATAATGCGCGCTTTCTCGGCCTCTGCCTCGCGGCGAGCCTGATCGAGAAGAGCGGTAGCCTGTTTCTCGGCTTCGACCATGCGAGCATGGTTTTCTGTTTTTGCAGATGCCTCGATCAGGCTGATACGTGCCTGGGCCTGGGCCAAATCGGCCTTGCCCTTATCGGCGGCGGCGAGGCCGTCGGCGATTTTCTGGCGACGATCATCCATTGCCTTCGTGAGGGGCGGCCATACGAATTTCATCGTAAACCAGCCCAACACGAAAAACACGATCATCTGAAAAAAGAGAGTCGCGTTTAAATTCACGGTCGTTTCCCTTTAATACCACGGGTGCCAGGCAGCCCTGCTGCATGACACTGGATGTCCAAGCCGCGGGCCAGCGACAATGAGGGGCCGACCCGTAGCTGCTTAACCCGCCGGCGGCGGGCTGCAATGCTTATCCGACGAACGGATTAGCGAATGCAAACAACATGGCAATACCAACACCGATCAGGAATGCAGCGTCGATAAGACCGGCCAACAGAAACATTTTGGTTTGCAAAGCGTTCATCAGCTCGGGCTGACGCGCGGAGGCTTCAAGATATTTGCCACCCATGATGGCAATACCAATGCAAGCACCGATGGCGCCCAGACCAATAATAATACCGCAAGCTAGAGCAACGAAAGCAACGTTGGTCATAACAACTCCTTGGTTAAAAACCGTGTAATCAAAAAGTCAAAAAACTGCATCGCAAGAGGATCTTGCACCCCGGCCGGACGACACTGCCCAGACCGAAAATTATTAATGGCCTTCGTGAGCCTGACCCACATACACGAGCGTCAGCATCATGAAGATAAAGGCCTGCAACAACACGATCAGAATGTGGAAGACGGCCCACAAGGATCCTGCCAGAACATGCCCAATACCCAAGCCTAAGCTTGCACCATTAAATCCGGTCCATGCACCACCCAGCAGGGCAATCAGCATGAAGATGAGTTCACCGGCAAACATGTTGCCGAACAACCGCATGCCCAGCGACACCGATTTGGCGGCGTATTCGATGCAGTTAAGAAGAAAGTTAAATGGGGCCAGGAACAGGCCGGCGATACCAGGCGCGTGGAAAGGCGCGGTGAACAATTCTTTTACGAAACCACCGGGATGCTTGATTTTGATGCCGTAGTAGAACATCAGAAGCAATACGCCCAGCGACATGCCCATGGGGACGTTCAGGTCGGCCGTAGGCAAAATACGATGATAGTAGAGGACGTCGCCATGTTCGGCACCCAGGCCGGTCATTTTGAATACCCAGGCCAGGAAATCGACCGGCACCAGGTCAAGCACGTTCATGAGGATGATCCACAAGAAAACCGTTAGCGCCAGCGGCGAAACAAAACGGCGGGAAACCTCGTTGGGAACAATGCTTTTGGCTTGTTCTTCGACCATATCGACTAACATTTCGATAGAGGTCTGAAAGCGACCGGGGACCCCGGCTGTAACAGATTTGGCGGCACGCCAAAGCACATAAACAACAATCAAGCCCATAAGAATGGACCAGAACAAGGAGTCGAAATTGACAACTTCGAAATTGGCAATCGCAGACTGCTTTTCACCAATGCTGTTCATATGAACCAAATGGTGTTGTATGTACTCAGACTGGGGCGAAATATTGCTAGCAGCAGCCATCTGTAACCTTATCCTGTATGCTTGAGTCAGGGCCGGACGCCCTGCAAATTAACTTGCAGCTATGGCAGCTTGCGAAACAACAGCAGCAGCACATAACCTTTTAAAACACATAACAGCCCGAATAACACCGCGGGCCACACCAGCCAACCATTTGCCAACCATGCCGCCAGACCCAATACCAGTACGGCGGAACCCAGCTTAAAAGCCTCGCCCACAAAAAAAGTGAACGGACTGGCCTTCAAAGGCCCAAATAAACCCAGCAACAAACGCAAGGCGAACAAGGCATTAGGCACAAAATATGCAGCGGCGCCAATAAAGGCCGAAACCGCTGCAGCACTACCCGCCACCAACCACGAGATCAGCACAGCCAAACCCAGCATCACAGCCTGGGCGGCAAGCGTGCGCATGATGCCGCTGCTTGCCCGTCGGGTTATGGCCGCGCGATCCTGATCCGTCAGCACGAGCCGGGGGACATCACTGTCTCCGTAGTCTTGATTCATGGCTGGCGACCGCCGCGTTGTGGTCAAACAAAATCTGGATCAACCCTGCGATAAACCCCGTTTAAAGAAGTTTCGCGTGGCGTCAAACTCATAGAGTATAGCTTTATTTTTAGCGTGTAAGCAACTTGTCAGCTCATTTTTTGTTGTGAGGACCCATAAATTTGTGCACTTGCAACAAAGCCTGTCCCAACCACCAGTTGGCTGGGACAGGCTTTGTTGCTGCAGGACACGAATATATTTATTGGTGCTTGAACTCGGGCTTGCGCTTCTCGACGAAGGCCTTCATGCCCTCTTTCTGGTCTTCTGTAGCAAACAGTGCGTGGAAGTTGCGGCGCTCGAACATCAGCGTGTCGTTCAAAGAGCCTTCGTAGGCCATGTTGACGCACTCCTTGGCCATAATGACTGAAGGCAAGGACATCGAGGCAATGATGGTAGCCGCCTCAATCACCTCATCCATCAGACGCTCCAGCGGTACCACGCGGGACACCAACCCGGCACGCTCAGCCTCTTCAGCGTCCATCATGCGGGCGGTCAGTATGAGATCCATGGCCTTGGCCTTGCTGATGGCGCGCGGCAAACGCTGCGTACCACCGTAGCCCGGGATGACACCTAACTTGATTTCCGGTTGCCCGAACTTAGCGTTGTCTGCCGCAATAATAAAGTCGCACTGCATGGCCAATTCGCAGCCGCCGCCCAGCGCATAGCCAGCTACCGCGGCAATCACGGGCTTGCGTATGCGCTTCAGGGACTCCCAATTGCCGCCCAGATAATCTTGTTTATACACGTCCATATAGGACCAGCCCTGCATGGCGCTGATGTCGGCGCCTGCGGCAAACGCTTTTTCACTACCCGTCAGCACGATGGCGCCTATGTTTTCGTCGGCGTCGAATGCCCGCATCGCTTCAGCCAATTCATTGATGACTTCGTTGCTTAATGCATTCAATGTCTTGGGTCGGTCTAGCGTAAGCAAGCCTACGCGGCCACGAACTTCTACTTTTACCAATGGCGCATTCATGCCGTCTCCTTGTTGCAAAGTAATATAGTGGTATGAAAAATGAAACTTTACTTTATAGCGTAACGCCTTTTGATCCATCAGGTCATCGCCTGAAAGTGCAGCTGACCATTGCCAACCCCGACCCAGACGGGCAAGAGCTGACCATGCCGGCCTGGATACCCGGCAGCTATCTTATTCGAGATTTCTCGCGTCAGATAGAAACCCTGCAAGCATCCAGCCGCCGCAAGCCCATTGCCATCACCAAAACAGGCAGCCATAGCTGGCGCTGCGCACCCTGTTCCGCCCCACTGATACTTGAATATACCGTGTATGCCTGGGATCTTTCCGTGCGCGGCGCACACGTCGACGAGTCACATGCTTTCTTCAACGGAAGCTGTGTCTTCCTGAGCGTGACCGGACAGACCCAAGCGCACTGCAATGTAGAAATCTGCCCACCACCACACACGAAAAACTGGAAGGTCTATACCAGCCTGCCCGTGGCGACCGGACACCCGCGCAAGGCACGGCACCATGGCTATGGCATGTACAGGGCACCCAACTACGATGCGCTCATCGATCACCCGGTCGAGATGGGCCAACCCCAAGTGGTGCAGTTCACTGCGCATGGTGCCGTACACGAAATGGTGTTCACGGGCGTCGTGCCCAAACTCGACCTCGAGCGCATTGCCGCCGACACCCAGAAAATCTGCGCTGCCCAAATCGAGTTGTTCGAACCCCAGAGCCGCCACGCCCCCTTTCTTGACAGCGCCGACCGCTATGTATTCATGACCATGGTGACCGGCGATGGCTATGGCGGACTGGAGCACCGTGCCTCAACCGCCTTGATGACCTCGCGCGGCGACCTACCCACCCTCGGCCGCGCACAAACCCCCGAGGGCTATCAGAACTTTCTGGGACTGGCCAGCCATGAATACTTCCACACCTGGAACGTCAAGCGCATCAAACCGGCCGTTTTTGCACCCTACGACCTGAGCCGGGAAACACATACCGGTTTGCTGTGGGTATTTGAAGGTTTCACGTCTTACTACGACGATCTGATGCTTTTGCGTTCAGGCGTGATCAGTGAAAGCGATTATTTACGTACACTGGGCAAGGTCATCGGCAATGTGCGGCGCGGCAGCGGCCGGCTCAAGCAAAGCGTGGCCGAAAGCTCCTTCGATGCCTGGACGCGTTACTACAAGCAAGACGAGAATTCACCCAATGCCTTGGTCAGCTACTACACCAAAGGCTCCCTGATTGCCTTGGGTCTGGATATCACACTGCGCCAAGCCACCGATGGACAGCGCTCGCTGGATGATGTCATGCGTTTGCTGTGGCAGCGCCATGGACGGGATTTCTATCAGGACGGAGCCTGCGGCGTTGCCGAAGATGCAATGCCAGGGCTAATACTGGAGGCGACCGGCGTCGATACTACGGATTTCATCCAGCGCCATGCCTACGGCCGCGAAGATGTACCACTGGAGCAACTCTTGCCCCGGCAGGGTATTGCGATGTCCTGGAAACCGGCGTCGACGACCCCCTCTCTGGATGCCCGACTCCGGTCCAGCCACCGCGAAACCCAGATCGCAACCGTATATGAAGGAGGCAGCGCACACAGAGCGGGCCTGTCGGCTGGCGATACGCTGCTTGCGATCAATGGCCTGCGAGTCACCGATACCATATCGGCAGAACGCCTGCTGGGCGCTTATGAACCGGAGGATGTGATCGACGTACATGTGTTCCGACGTGATGAGCTCAGGGCCTTTCAGGTGGAGCTGGCTACGCCGGCTGCCACAGAATGCGTACTCGAACGCCTGACGTCACAGGCAGGTAACCCGCCAGCCTGACCGCGCTTTACCCCGCCTCCAGGTGCGCTAGCGCTAAGCTGGCGTCTCGAGGCGGGCCTGTATGGCCTTGGCGGCAGTAACACCATCAGCCAGCGCCGTTACCACGCAAGGATGCTGGCGCTGCGCTACTTCACCTATGGCATAGACACCGGCACAACTGGTTTGCGCCGTTTGCATATCCGTGGCAATGAATCCTTGTTTGCTGCGCCGCAAGCCCAATGCCTCGGCGAATTCCACACAAGGCTCCCAGCCGTAGAACACCATAATCACGTCATAAGGGTCGCCGTTGACAGTATGAGCACCGACATCGACCGCATACTTCCCTTGCACGATGCATTCCGGTGTCAAGCGGCGTATGAATTGCTTCTGGGCCCTCAAACTGCGCGCATGAACTCGCACATGGGCAGCCCCTTTGTCCAACGCATACAGCGCATTTTCGAGGGCATTATCCCCTCCACCCAGCACGGCAACCCGCTTGCCACGGAAGTCTTGCGCCACTACATGAGCGCCAGGACCAATCAGCAGCCCGCCAAATTTTGGGCTACCCGCACCAGGAACCCCCAGGCCGCGCGAACGCACACCGGTTGCCAGCACCACATGCCGCGTATACAAGCTGTGGGCAAAGGCCGGACTGGACACTGCAAAACCTTCAGGCAGCGGCTGTATGCCTGTAACCGCGCTCGATAACAGTGTGGACACGGCCGCCTGCTCAAGACTAAGCGCCAGATTATCGGCGACCTGCGGGCCAGTCATGCCCGGCAGCGAAGCATTCCACTCATCCTTGAAAGGATTGCGTCGGCATAAGCCCCCGACAGCCCCACTGGCCTCGATCAGCAACGGCTTCAGACCGAGCCGCGCAAGCCAGACCGCGCACGAAACACCCGCAGCACCGGCGCCGACGATGATCGCATCATGATTGTTATTGTCTGCACTCATTGGTTTCAACCATCCTTAACCACTTTCAGAAGCGCGCTGTTGTCCGCACACGGACTCAGGCGGAGACGCTCACCGCACTAAAGCACTACAATTCCCACAATTCTACAAGGCCCTCTTATGCCCACCCGACGTATCTTCTTTAACCAGCTCGCGCTGGATGCACGCATAGGTATTCTGGAACACGAGCTGCGTGCAACGCAGCCACTGCACATCGATGCCGAGTTCGACGTTGATATTACCCAGGAAGTCAATGACCAGAACATTCAGTCAGTGCTCGACTATCGTCTATTGCGCAACGCCATTGTCGACGAATGCACACACGCACATGTCAATCTGCTGGAAACGCTCAGCGAGCGCGTAGTGCAGCGCATACTCAATGAATTTCCCCTGGTGCAGTTTGTCAAGATACGCATCAGCAAGCCGCTGGCATTTTCCGACTGCTCCGCAGTAGGCATAGAGCTGCAGCGCAGCCGCTGAACCTTTTTATTTTCACCACCATGCAAGCCGACACCCTACAACACCCCGAGGCATCCGGACAAGATCAGTCCGAAGCCAGCCGCCGCGCGCAGAAGCAGCGCATTAACGAAAACAAGCTGAGCAAGCGCCTGATACGCGAAACCGGGCGAGCCATCAGCGACTTCAACATGATAGAAGACGGCGACAAGGTCATGGTGTGCCTGTCGGGCGGCAAAGACTCGTACAGCATGCTGGACATCTTGCTGACACTCAAAGCGCGCGCGCCCATTAACTTCGACATCATTGCCGTCAACCTGGACCAGAAACAGCCGGGCTTCCCCGAACACGTCTTGCCAGACTATCTGCGTTCAATCAATGTGCCGTTCCACATCGAAAACCAGGACACCTACTCCATCGTCACGCGCGTTATTCCTGAGGGCAAGACCACTTGCTCGCTGTGTTCACGCTTGCGGCGCGGCATTCTGTACCGGGTTGCGTCAGAACTGGGTGCCACCAAAATCGCCCTGGGCCATCATCGCGACGACATTCTGGGCACCTTCTTCCTGAACCTGTTCTACGGCGGCCGCATGAAAGCCATGCCGCCCAAGCTGATGTCCGATAACGGCGAGCACATCGTGATTCGTCCGCTGGCCTACATTCCCGAAAAAGACCTCATCGCCTACGCGCAGATGAAGCAGTTTCCCATCATTCCCTGCAATCTGTGCGGTTCGCAGGAAAACCTGAAACGCAAGGAAGTCACCCGCATGATCGCTGAGTGGGACCGGCATTTCCCCGGACGCTCATGGAATGTATTCGGCGCACTGTCGCGCGTGGTGCCGACTCACCTCATGGACAAAGAGCTCTTTGATTTCGCAGGTCTTGTACCCACTGGTCAGAGAGACGACAATGGTGACAAGGCCTTCGACGACGAACCCATCGAGTCACCATTCGGTCTGCACGCCCAGTCCGACGACATTCCCACTATAAGACGCAATACTGCTTCACCTCATACCTAAGGAGGCCGCCTAGTGGCATCACGAACCAGACTCTCAAGCATTCCATCCTCTCTCCTCACCCAGCTTTTTGCAGTACTCCTTTTGCTGTCCGGCATGGCGTTTGCTCCAGGCGCTGCCGCTCAAGCACCTGCCGACGCTCCACCATCCAGCACCCCCTCGTACAGTGCGCTTGCCGATCTACTGGAAAACGAGCAGGCGCGCGACAAGCTGATTGAACAGCTGCGCAATCTGGCGCCACCAGACGGACTAGAGTCCACACCTGACGCCGCCGCAGCCACCTCTACCGATCCCGACAAGCAAAGGCTCTCACAGCGCCTGGCCACAGGCTTGCACAACTTCACCGCCAGCGTGCTGCACGACACCTCTGCAACCATGATGGCCGTTCGTGCAGCCCTCAGTGGCCAGCCCGTCCCCGGCAATCACTTGCAGACCTCTTTGCCCGCCCTGGAGCTGCTGCTCTTCACCATACTGGGCACACTACTGGCCTATTTTATTTTCCGCACACTGGCCAAACCTGGCTTTGCTCGTTTGAACGTGTGGATACTGCAAGACGCCAAGCGTGCGGACGCGCCTGCTGCCGAGCCATCTTCGCCGCTGGTCACGGCCGTCAGGCGCCATCGCTTTGCCTCTTTGGCCATGGGACGCAAGCTGCTGGGCGTGACTGCCGCTTTACTGATCGACGTGGCTGCCACGCTGCTGGCTGCGTTGGCGGGCTACATACTGGTCACCACACTGGCAAGCTCCAGTGGAGACAGCACCATAGTCCTATTGTCGCTGCAATTCCTGACGGCCTTTGTCATGATAGAAATTGCCAAGGCGATTTCGCGCGGTATATTCGCCACCCGCTACGATCAGTTGCGCCTGCTGCCGCTTGCTCCTGAAACGGCAGACTACTGGAATCACTGGCTGACTCTGCTCATAGGCCTCACCGGCTATGGCCTGCTGGTCGCCGTACCGGTAACCGAAATGGTGTTCCTGCCTGCCGCAGGCAAGATTCTTGGGCTCATCATCATGCTGTGCGTCTATATCTATGGTGTAGGGGTTGTGTGGAAGAACCGCAAAGCGGTACAGGCAGGTCTTATTCATCGCGCAGAGCAATCTACTACCGCCATATTCGGTACCCTGCTGCGCGTACTCGGACGAGTATGGCACTTGCTTGCGCTGGCTTACTTCACTGTCTTGCTGGTTGTGACTCAGGCCGAACAAGACCAGGCTCTGGCATTCATGGTCCGTGCCACAACACAAACCCTTATAGCCATCGCAATAGGGTTGATTCTGGCTGCGATATTGTCTTCGCTGATGTCACGCCGCATTCAGTTGCCCGAGCATTGGCGCGGCATGCTGCCCATGCTGGAAGGCCGAATCAACGCCTACGTACCTGTCACTTTGAAAACACTGCGTCTGTTGATCCTCATTACTGTGGCACTGATCGTGCTGGATGCATGGCGGGCTTTCGACTTGATTGCCTGGTTGCAATCGTCCAGCGGACGCGCCATTGTGGCAGTGATTTTCCGGGTAGGCGTCATCCTGGTGCTGGCCGCAGCAACCTGGACCGTACTGGCCAGCGTGATAGAACATAGGCTGGGCGTTTCCGGCGGCCACCATCGACCCAGCGAACGCGAAAAAACCCTGCTGATGCTATTCCGCAATGCCGCAGCGGTCGTGATTGCCACCATGACCGCATTAATTGTGCTGTCACAAATCGGCATCAATATTGGGCCGCTTATTGCCGGTGCCGGGGTTGCCGGGCTGGCCATAGGCTTTGGTGCTCAAAAGCTGGTTCAGGATGTGATTACCGGCGTATTCATACAGCTGGAAAACGGCATGAACCAGAACGATGTAGTCGAGCTGGCTGGCATCTTCGGTACAGTCGAGAAAATCACCATACGCTCGGTCGTTATACGCACGCTCGATGGCGGCTATCACCTGATCCCGTTCTCAACCATAGACAAGCTCACCAACCACACGCGCGACTATGGCTACCACTATGGTGAGTACAACGTCGCACACCGCGAGAACGTTGACGAAGCCATCGCGCAGCTGGAGCTGGCATTCAAGGATCTCATGCAAGACCCCGAGCTGGCACGAGAGGTACTGGAAGAAATCTCCATACCCGGCGTCACCGGACTGACCGAGCGCGGCTTCACCATCCGCGTCCTCATCAAGACCACACCGGGCAACCAATGGGCCATACAGCGTGGATTCAATCGTTTGGTCAAGCTGCGCTTCGATGCAGCCGGAATCGAGCTGCCTTACCCACAGACCGTGCTGCATTTTGGGCGCGATAAGCTGGGCTATGCCGCCCCGGTCGACGTGCGTGGGGTCGATGCCCTGAAGCATACCGCCTCCGGCGCGACACCTGCCCCTGGCCAAACCATGCGACCAGTATTGGACCAAGGAAGCTGAAAATGACCAGGCCCTGCTCCCGTTCAGGAGCAGGGCCTAGCCTAGCCTGGTCTGGCCTGGTCTAGTCTGGCCTGGTCTAGTCTGGTCTGGCGACAATGAATTCAGGCAATCCCTTCCCAGTGCGGGCCCGGTACATCAATGCCAAATAGCTCCAGCACACGAGCGACGGTGTGATTCACCATGTCGTCCAGGGTTTTAGGATGATGATAAAAAGCTGGCAGGGGCGGGAAAATAATGCCGCCCATTTCGGTGACCGCCGTCATATTGCGCAGGTGCGCAAGATTCAGCGGTGTTTCGCGCACCATCATGACCAGGCGCCGACGTTCTTTTAACGTCACATCGGCCGCCCGCGTGATGAGGTTGTCGGATAGGCCATGCGCCACCGCAGCCAGGGTACGCATGGAACATGGCACAACCACCATACCAGCCGTGGCAAAACCGCCACTGGACAGCGTCGCGCCTACATCGCGGAAACTGTAAACACGATCAGCCAGCGCATGAACGTCTTGGCGGGTTTGGTTCAGTTCGTATTTGATATTGAGCACACCTGGTGGTGAAACCACCAGATGCGTTTCAACATCGGGCACATCGCGCAAAACCTGCAGCAGGCGTACGGCATAAATGGCACCTGTGGCGCCAGTTACCCCGACGACAAGCCGACGCTTGCTGGTCACGCAAGCGCCCCTGCCTCTTTCAATACAGTGCCAAGCTCGCCGTTTTCGTACATTTCGGCAATGATGTCAGAGCCCCCAACAAATTCACCAGCCACGTATAGCTGAGGAATGGTAGGCCAGTTGGAATATTCTTTAATGCCCTGACGTACTTCTTCGTCGTCCAGCACGTTAACGGTTACCAGCTTGGTCACACCCGAGGACTGCAACACTTGTATGGCGCGGCCCGAGAAACCACATTGAGGAAATTGGGCTGTGCCTTTCATAAACAACACAACCGGGTTTTCCGTAACGGTTTCACGAATAAAATCTTGTACTTCGCTCATTGCTTTCGATTCCAGGAAAAAAGTAATGGATGGCCTGTTGACTATCCTTGATTATAAATGCCACCGGTCACCCGTTCGATACCGGCCAGATCTTGCAAACTGGCAACCTGGGTGAAGCCAGCCTGTTGCAACAACTGCCGCACAGCCAAGGCCTGATCCCAGCCGTGCTCCAGATACAGCGCAGCGCCGGGTTTCAGCCTGGCCCCAGCCCCTTGCACAATGGTGCGCAGGGCGGAAAGCCCGTCGCTTCCGTCAGTCAGGGCCAGCGCCGGTTCGAATCGCAGGTCGCCTTGCCCAAGGTGCGGATCGCAGGCCGCAATATACGGCGGATTCGACACGATCAGATCAAAACCACTATGACCAACCAGGGCATCGTACCAACTACCCTGGAAAAACTCGACTTCGGCCCCCAACTCTTGCGCATTGCGCCGGGCAATTACCAGGGCGTCGGCACTTAAATCAGTGGCAGCAACCCTGGCGCCAGATACATTGAGCGCGATGGAAACGGCGATGGCCCCAGTACCGGTGCCCAGATCAAGAACACGAGGTGCCGGAAGCCCTTGTAGATAGTCTAACGCAGTCTCGACCAAAAGTTCGGTTTCAGGACGCGGAATCAGTACGCCTGGCCCAACCAGGAAGTCGCGCCCCATAAATTCCCTATGCCCCAGAATGTAAGCCATGGGCTCGCCGGCCAGCCGGCGCGACTGCAATTCCAGAAAACGGGCTACCGTGTCGGGGGCTAGCGGATCCCTGTCGTGAGCAATCAACCAGGCACGCGATACCTGCAAGATGTGCTGCCACAGCATATGCACTTCCAGCCTGGGCAGGCTGCTCTCTTGCGATACGCTATACACGCTGTCGAAATCAGCCTGGGCACCAGGCGTAGCACCGTCAGTCATGCCCCAAAGCAGCCAACTGCTCGGCCTGGTGCTCTGCCAGCAAGGCATTCGTCAATTCGTCCAGATCACCATCCATGATATGCCCCAGCTTGTACAGCGTAAGGTTGATGCGATGATCGGTGACCCGACCCTGTGGGTAATTGTAAGTACGTATGCGCTCAGAGCGGTCACCCGTTCCCACCAGGCTCTTGCGTTGGGCCGCCTCTTTATCGTGCTGCTCTTGCTGCTGCTTGTCTTTCAAACGCGCAGCCAATACCTGCAAGGCCTTGTCCTTATTGCGGTGCTGAGACCGGTCGTCCTGGCACTCCACTACCAGTCCGGTAGGCAAGTGGGTCACTCGCACGGCCGAGTCAGTCTTGTTGATATGCTGCCCGCCCGCTCCGCTTGCGCGGAAGGTATCAATACGCAAATCAGCCGGACTGATCACAATATCGCTTTGCTCATCAGCCTCGGGCAGCACCGCCACGGTGCAAGCCGAGGTATGAATACGGCCTTGAGTTTCTGTGGCAGGCACCCGCTGCACGCGATGCGCCCCCGATTCAAACTTGAGCCGGCCATACACGCCATCGCCGTCCACGCGCGCGATCACTTCCTTATAACCACCGACCTCAGACTCACTGGCAGACATAAGTTCAACACGCCAATTATTGTTTTCCGCATAACGGGTATACATGCGCAATAAATCGCCAGCGAACAAGGCGCTTTCATCGCCGCCCGTGCCTGCACGTATTTCCAGGAAAACACTACGGCCGTCATCGGGATCGCGCGGCAACAACAGGACCTGCAGATCAGCCTCCAGCTGCTCGAGCTTTTCCTTGCCCAGCATCAGCTCTTCTTCGGCCATGGCCCGCATATCCGGATCGGCCATCATCTCCTGGGCGGCCTCGATATCGCCCTCGGTAGACAAAAAATCATTGAATACCGCTACTACCGGATCCAGTTCCGCACGCTCACGAGATATCTTGCGGTAACGATCCATATCGCTGGCAATCTCGGGCTCAGCCAACAAGGCATCAACTTCAACCAATCGGTGAGCCAATTGCTCCAACCGATCACGCATGGAAGATTTCATAAATAAATGGGGAAAAACAGACGATTGAAAGAACGCGCACGCGGCCTGGCAGATACAGCCACAGCTTCGCTAACGACGGCGTTCAGTCGTAGGCAACAGGCGCGGCAACAGCGTCAGCAATTGCTGACGCTCGTCGTTGGCGCTGCGGTTCAGGGCAGCCAACGGTCCGTGCATATATTTTTGCGTGAGGCCGTGGGCCAGTTGTTCGAGCACAAGCTCGGGAGATTCGCCGCGCGCCAACAAGCGACGAGCTCGATCGAGCTCGCTTTGGCGTACCTGGTCGGCTGCCTGCTGAAAGTCGATAATGGCGGGAACAATTTCGCGCGACTGCAGCCAGTGCATGAAATGTTGTACCCGTGTTTCGATAATGGCTTCAGCCTGTACCACCGCCGCACGACGGGCATCGGTACCGCTTTGAACCATGCGGCCCAGATCATCGACCGTATACAGATAGACGTCGGCCAGCCGGCCGACCTCGGTTTCGATGTCGCGCGGCACGGCCAGATCGACCATGACCATAGGGCGATGACGCCGCGAACGCGTAGCCCTTTCGACCATCCCTAATCCAAGGATGGGCAAGGAGCTTGCCGTACAGGACACAATGACATCGAAATCGGACAGCCTTTCAGGAATGTCTGATAGCTTCATGGTCTTGGCCACAAAGCGCGATGCCAATAAATCGGCACGTTCGAGCGTACGGTTGGCCACCACCATGTTTTGCGGCTTTAGGGCCGCAAAGTGCGTGGCACAGAGCTCTATCATTTCGCCAGCGCCTATGAACAGGACGTTGGACTGCGACAAATCGCCAAACACCCGTTCGGCCAGACGCACAGCAGCTGCCGCCATCGATACCGAATGGGCGCCAATGGCGGTTTGCGAACGGACCTCTTTGGCCACCGAAAATGTGCGCTGAAACAATTGGTGCAGCAAGGTACCTAAAGAACCAGCCTGTTCGGCTGCCCGTACCGCGTCCTTCATTTGACCCAGGATTTGCGGCTCGCCCAAAACCATGGAATCAAGCCCGCTGGCTACCCGGAACGCATGGCGTACCGCTTCGTTTTGCTGATACTGATACAAATGCGGCTGTAAGCTGCCCGTTTCCAGGCGATTGAAATCGGCCAGCCAGGTTGGAATGTGCTCTTGCACCTGCGGTTCGGCCGCACAGTAGATTTCAGTGCGATTACAGGTAGAAAGAATGGCAGCCTCTTTGACCGACGAACCAAAGGTGGAACGCAGGCCATCGAGAGCCGGTTTGAGGACGTCGAGTGGAAACGACACGCGCTCGCGCACCGAAACCGGAGCTGAGACGTGGTTGAGACCGAAAGTTAAAACGTCGACAGACATATTCTTTTATATAGGGACGCAAGTGCTTGAATCGAACACGATTATAGTCGTCTTACGGGTTTTTACTGAAATTGGCGTTTGCGCTGGCGCAAGTTGCTGCGGAATAGCGTCCGACTACGTGGCGTAAAGCAGACATTTTCATTTTCGTGTATTATTTCGCCTTTCGATGGCCTGGTAGCTCAGTCGGTAGAGCAGAGGATTGAAAATCCTTGTGTCGGTGGTTCGATTCCGCCCCAGGCCACCATTCTGCTGTTCCAGCACGCTTCAAAACATCTGTGCCGTTAAGCATAAAACTGCCATTCGGAAGACTTATGCTTTAAATCCCGATTGGCGACATTATGCTTTATCGGGATCGAAGGTTAGACTCAAGGGTTTTGCCCTCAAATGCTTAAAAGCCAGTCAAATGACTGGCTTTTTTTGTTTGCGCCCGCCGCAGCCGCACAAGCCTCCAGCGCTCTTGACTTCCTTCTCCGATCGTTCTCGCCGTAACCTGCCACAACTGGCCTAATCGCGAACAGACAATCAACACATCGGTACAATAGTTCCGCAGGAAGGACCGCGACCTTTTCCCACTCTGGATCAGTAAGGGCTTCACCACGCCCAAGGGGCATGGTGCGAAGTCGCGTCGCACCATGTAAAAACACCAAGGGATTTGACTTAGCATGGAATTTAACGAAGACACTCGAGTAAAAATCCCGACCATCCTGCACCTGATGAGGCTAAGTTATCAGTATCTGTCGCTCAAAGGGCAACACTGGGATCTTGACACCAACATTTTCCCTGAACTTTTCTCGTCAGCGATAACCCGGATCAACCCCGGCATTGATGCGGTCGAGGTTTCCCGGCTACTGGAAGACATCAAACTACTGCTGGATAACGAAGACCTCGGTCGTGCTTTCTTTGAGCGCCTGAGCGACCGCTCCAACACCCGGCTGATTGATTTCAAGAACTTCAACAACAACAGTTTTCACGTCGTCACGGAACTGACCTGCCAGAATGGTGATGAAGAATTCCGGCCAGACATCACCCTGTTGATCAACGGTATGCCGCTGGTCTTTATTGAAGTGAAAAAGCCCAACAATCGGGAAGGGATACTGGCCGAGCGCGACCGCATCAGTAAGCGCTTTCAAAACCCAAAATTCAAGCGCTTTGCCAACATCACCCAGTTCATGATCTTCTCCAACAATATGGAGTACGACGACGGTGACCCCGAGCCTGTTCAAGGTGCTTTCTATGCCAGCAGCTCCTACCATGAACCAGCCTTCAATTACTTCCGCGAAGAAGAGGTACTGAACCTGACAGCCCTGCTAAAGCCGTTGCCGGAAGCAGATGAACTCAGGGTATTAAAAGACAACAACCTGGAAGTGATACGTAACAACCCTGAATTCCAGACCAACAAAGAACCAAACCGGCCAACCAACCGCATCTGCACCTCTCTACTTAACAGAGAGCGTCTGGCATTTATTTTGCGCTACGCACTCACCTACGTGTCGGAGATTGAGGGGCCACACAAGCACGTTATGCGCTACCCGCAGCTATTCGCCACCAAAGCCATTGAAAGAAAGCTCAATGAAGGCGTAAAAAAAGGGATCATTTGGCATACCCAAGGCAGCGGCAAAACCGCACTGGCCTTCTATAACGTTAGGTTCCTGACTGACTATTTCCAGAAGCAGCAGATCATTCCCAAGTTCTACTTCATTGTTGATCGGATTGACCTGCTGCAACAGGCGCAGTGGGAGTTCACCGCGCGCGGCCTGACCGTCCACACCGTCGACTCCCGCGAAGCCTTTACCCGCGACATCAAAGCAACCCAGGTGATCCACAACCATTCAGGTAGGCCGGAAATCACCGTGGTGAACATTCAGAAATTCAAGGACGACCCGGATGTCGTTTCGATCAAGGACTACGACATCGCCATCCAGCGCGTGTACTTTCTGGATGAAGTGCACCGCAGCTATAACCCCAAGGGCAGCTTCCTCGCCAATCTGAGCCAGTCCGATACCAACGCCATAAAAATTGGCCTCACTGGCACCCCACTGCTAGGCGACGACTACAACTCGCGGGCGTTGTTTGGCGACTATATCCACAAATACTATTACAACGCCTCCATTGCTGATGGCTATACCCTGCGCCTGATCCGTGAAGAAATTGCCACTAACTACAAAATGGCACTGCAACAGGCGCTGGAAGACGTGGAGGTGAAAATGGGCGACGTAGACCGAAAGCTAATCTACGCCCACGAAAGCTTTGTCGAACCGATGCTTGATTACATCATCAACGACTTTGAAAAAAGCCGGGGTGCACTTAACGATAGCAGCATCGGCGGCATGGTGATTTGCGACAGCTCGGAACAAGCCAAGCAGATGTTCGACATCTTCAACGCAGTCTATGCGCAACCTTCCAGCACACCTTATGACCTCAAGGATTCCGCACACGCCCTGATCGCCGCCGCTAAACCAGAGAGCTATGCCGCCAGAGCCAGGTTGAACCACAGGGTCAAAAACGCAGCGCTGATCCTGCACGATATAGGCACCAAGGAAGCACGCAAAAACTGGGTAGAAGAATTTAAGGCAGGGAAAATAGATTTCCTTTTCGTCTATAACATGCTTCTCACCGGCTTCGACGCCAAGCGCCTGAAAAAGCTGTATCTGGGCCGGGTGATTCGCAAACACAACCTGCTTCAAGCCTTAACCCGAGTCAACCGCACCTACAAAGGTTTCCGCTACGGCTACGTGGTGGACTTTGCCGATATCCGCAAGGAGTTTGACGCCACCAACAAAGCCTATTTTGATGAGTTGCAATCGGAACTCGGCGATGAAATGGAGCATTACTCCAACCTGTTCAAATCACAGGCTGAAATTCAACAAGAAATTGAACATATCAAGGACGTGCTTTTCCGCTTCGATATTGACAACGCCGAAATCTTTGCCAATCAAATCAGCCAGATACAAGACAGGCAAACAGTCCTGGCGCTGAAGAAGGCGCTGGAAAATGCCAAAAGCCTCTACAACCTTATTCGCTTGCAAGGCGAGTACGGCATTCTCAATGAGCTAGATTTCGCCAAGCTGAACATCCTCTATCGGGAAACCAGCAACCACCTAGATATGCTCAACCTTAAGGAACGCATCGAGCAAGGTACGGACACCACCAACCTGCTGAATGTCGCCCTTGAGGATGTCATCTTCAAATTCATCAAGATCGGCGAAGAAGAGCTGGTGCTGGCCGACCAGTTAAAAAACACTTTGCGCCAAACCCGTGAAGCGCTGACCAGCAACTTTGATCAGCAAGATCCACAGTTCATCAACCTCAAGGAAGAGCTGGAGCGATTATTCAAGAAAAAGAACCTCAGCGAAGTCACCCAAGATGACATGGTTGCCAATATTGGCGCGCTAGAAAAGATACTTGAGCGCGTCAAGGAGCTAAACCGCCAGAACAACCAGCTGCGGCAGAAGTATCTGGGCGACGCCAAATACACCCGCATCCATAAACGCTTGCAAGAGCACGGAGGAGTCAGTGATTCAGAGCGCAAGATATTTGAAGCGCTTACGGGTGTAAAACAAGATGCCGATGAGCAGATAGTCAATAACAGCCAGATACTGGACAACGAAGGTTACTTTGAGCGTCAGATGATGCCGCTGGTTATTGGCCGTTTTATGAGAGAACAAAAAATACAACTGAATGCAGATGCCTCACGCTATATCAATCACCTGGTGGTTGCCGAATACCTGAAAGAATTTAATACCGGAGCACGTTCGTGGTAGTAGAACTTGAGTTTCAACAAAAAACCAAAGCACTAATCGACAGTCTAAAAAGCATTTGTGCCAACTATGGCCTGGGTAACGATGGCAACGAATTCAAAATCATCACCCAGACTTTTCTGTACAAGTTCCTGAACGATAAATTTGCCTATGAAGCGAAGAAAATCAACCCAACCCTTGCCAGCGCAGAAAGTTGGGAAGCCGTACTGGCCGCCATGAGCGAAAATGACCTGGAGATGATGCAACTGCAAATGGGCGGCGACACCGCTCGCCTGAAACCGCAGCACTTTATCAGCCACCTGTTCAGCCAGCAGAACACCGCAGATTTCGCCAAACTGTTTGACGATACCTTGCTGGATATCGCCATCAGTAACAATGACGTATTCGCGGTAAAAACCGATGGCGGCGCAAAAGTGGTGCTGTTTGAGCGCCTCAGCCAATACATCGCCGATGATTCCAAGCGCGATGCTTTTTGCCGCGCCATTATCAACAAGCTAGTGGATTTCAGCTTTGAGCGCATCTTTACCCAAAAGTTCGACTTTTACGCCACCATCTTTGAATACCTGATCAAGGATTACAACAGTAATTCAGGTGGCAAATACGCCGAATACTTCACCCCCCATGCGGTGGCGCGCATCATGGCAGAAATCCTGGTACCCCGAACCACCCGCAGCAATGTGCGCAACGTCAGCGTATACGACCCGTCCGCGGGCTCCGGCACCCTGCTAATGAACGTAGCCCATGCCATTGGTGAAAACCGTTGCAGCATTTACACCCAGGATATTTCACAAAAATCCTCCAGTCTGCTACGCCTGAATTTGATTCTGAACAACCTGGTGCACTCCATCCCCAATGTGGTCCAAGGCAATACCATTTCACACCCCTACCACAAGGATGGCTCTGCCCTAAAACGCTTCGATTACATCGTCTCCAATCCACCCTTCAAACTGGACTTCAGCGATTTCCGCGATGAACTGGACAGCAAGGAAAACAAGCAGCGCTTCTTTGCCGGTATTCCCAAGGTCAAGCCAAAAGCAACAGATAAGATGGAAATCTATCAGTTGTTTCTGCAACACATCATTCACTCGCTAAAACCCGGTGGCAAAGCAGCCGTGGTCGTTCCCACCGGGTTTATCACGGCACAATCAGGTATCGACAAAGGTATCCGCCAATATCTGGTGGAACACAAGATGCTAGCCGGTGTGGTATCCATGCCTTCCAACATCTTCGCCACCACAGGCACCAACGTTTCCATCCTGTTTATGGACGCCGGGAACAAAGACAAGGTGGTGTTGATTGATGCATCTAGCCTGGGTGAAAAAATTAAGGACGGTAAAAATCAGCGCACCGTACTCACGCCAGCAGAAGAACAGCGGATTGTTGATACCTTTAATACCAAAGAAGATGTAGAGGACTTTTCCGTAGCGGTCAGTTATGAAGAGATTGAAGCAAAGAACTACAGCCTGAGCGCTGGCCAATATTTCGATGTGAAAATCGAGTACGTGGATATTACTCAAGCGGAGTTTACTGAAAAGATGCAGGGATTTACTTCAAACTTGGAAAGCCTTTTTGGCCAGTCTCGAAAACTAGAAGTTGAGATTAAAAAGCAGTTTGCCGGGCTGAAGTATGAATAATCTACTTAATGAAAAGCTCGGCAGTCTAGTAGGTGCCGGCGGGGGCAAAATTCATACAGGGCCATTCGGTAGCCAGCTTCATGCGTCCGATTATGTGCCAGAGGGAATTCCGTGCATTATGCCCGCGAACATGAGGAACAATAGAGTTGATCTTTCAAGTATCGCTTTTATAACTGAAGAGGACGCAAAGCGCCTTTCTAAATATATTGTCAAAAAAAATGACATCGTATATAGCCGTAGGGGTGATGTTACACAAAAGGCATTAATTCGAGAAAAAGAAGCCGGATACTTCTGCGGCACTGGCTGTTTATTGCTTCGACCAGGAAAGAATTTCGACGCTAGATTTTTGACCTATTACCTCAGCACCCCGAAAATTCAAAATTGGCTTATCAGCCAGGCTGTAGGCGCAACAATGCCAAACCTGAATACGGGAATCCTATCTAGCATACCTTTTCATGGCCCCAAAAAAGCGGAGCAAGAAAAGATAGCGGACGTGCTTTCTGCCGTTGACGAGAAAATCGAACTCAACGACCGCATCAACGGCGAGCTGGAAGCAATGGCCAAAACCCTGTACGACTACTGGTTTGTTCAGTTCGACTTTCCCGATGCCAAAGGCAAACCCTACAAAACCTCCGGCGGAAAAATGGTCTACAACCCGACCCTCAAACGGAGCATCCCGACGGGGTGGGAAGATGGAAAGGTGCTTACAGTCGCAGACTTACTTGGCGGGGGCACGCCAACAAAAGCAAAGCCAGAATATTGGGGCGGAGCAATCCCATTCTTTACGCCAAGCGATTCCAACAGAAATATCTTTTCACTGGAGACGGAGGACTACATAACTGAAGAAGGATTAAAAAACAGTAGCACTAGATTATTTGCGAAAAATACCGTATTCCTCACCGCTAGAGGCTCTGTGGGGCGGCTGGCACTCAATGCTGTACCAATGGCGATGAACCAATCCTGCTATGCCCTGAGCGCAAAAGACGGAATTAGCCATGTATTTTTGTTTTTCTTGACCAAAGAACTTATTCACCATCTTGAAGTAAAAGCAAGTGGCTCTGTGTTTAACTCGATCGTGTCTAATGACATAGAGCTCACCAGCCTTGCACTTCCAAAGGATAGAAAAGTTATCGCAAGTTTCGCAGCCATTGCAGAACCCATTTTTTCAAAAATTGAAACGCTAACCAACGAAAATAGGCAGCTTTCCTCCTTGCGTGATTGGCTCCTCCCTATGCTAATGAACGGACAGGTCACCGTCACATGATCAATATCCTGTTCCGGCTATTGCTGACATTTAATGCGAGCTAGCGCTCAGCATCTATGGCGGCGGCTTCGCCGCCATGGCGCGTGCCCAACTGAAATACAGCAGCGATGCGCAGCTGCGCTAATTGCCCAGGCGCGCCTCAATAGCTCAGGCAAACTCTCAATGTGAGTAACGGCGCTGCATTTCGAGCGCTTTTTTCAGCTGCGGTACTGCTGCCTTTCCAGGCCAGCGTGCCAGCATAAACACGACTGAATTAGGCTCCCAGTAAAACTGACTTATACGCAAGTAGGGATCAACATTGGGTCCCGAGAGCGTCGTGACCGCCATTTTTAGTCGACGCCGGAACTCCGCCAGGCTACATGTCGACCCCGAATGGCGAAGCAAATAGTCATGCGTCAGGGGGTACGGTCCAGACTGCGTGCGCAAGTAGCACACCAGCCAGCCGGCTAAGCCAGTGAACTCAGCAAGTGCGGTCGTTGGCATGCTAACCCACATACCACGGCGTAGTAGGACCGCGAAGGCTTCATCCACGCGCACCGTGACCGTCGTTTTACCTAACTCCCCGACCTTAACGTCGCTTACTATCAGGCGGCACAGGGGCTGCTGGACATCACCCAATGACAGCTCACAGCGAACCGCGCCTAAACGATCGAAGCTGCTCAATAGGGAATCATAGACATGCCGACCAGGCTTAAGCCCCATGGCAAACGCAAACCGGTAAAGTGATAACTCTACCTCTTGGCCTAACGGGATCGCAGTCGGACCATTGCCACGGTAGAGATTTAAGCACGCCCCCAGAACCCGGCGATCCTGGCCGTTAAGGCGCGGACCTGAGACTGTCAAGGAAACATCCCCGTCTTTTGTTTTCACGATGGGCACGTCCGCAGCGCTCAATTCAGACTCACCGCTGGCGGCCGAAAACAGTGCGGAACGCAACAACGTGCTGGGCAGCACAAGGTGGCGCTCGAGCGCAATGGGAGCGTAAATACGCCCGCAGTATCGCACCGCTCCGCGCTTACGGGCATTGAGCAAATCCTCGGAGCTTGCTTTTGAGGGCAGTTCGAAAACCGCTAGACTTTTAGTCGCACGCTCGATGCCGCGCGCCCTTTTTTCATAATCTTCAGCAGCATGCTGCATGACACGTTTGGTCAACGGGTCATCGCAATCGAAAGATTCCCGCAATAATATTCCTGCCATGCATCGAGGGTCGGGCTTCCGATTTCCCACAGGATCGGGTTGGAACATACTCAAATTTAGTCTCCTGTATAGGACAAAGGGCCACGGCGGCTCACAAAGTTGTCTTATGTATAGAAGAAAACCTGAATATTTATACAGCAAAATTTGTTACGACGCCGGGCTCGATGGAGAGAACGCTTGCCACTGGCACATACCCAGCTTGCCGCCGACCCATACGGGAAGGTTGCCGTCAACCCATACTCTCGGACACCGGACCAACGAAATTAGCTGCAATTAGAAGGCCGATTCAGCACCGCCAAGCACCATATAGAAATATTATTATTTACAGTATCTTATATAGGACAGCATAGGCTGATACCGCCGCACTCGCATAGAGGCATGCAACGCGCATCATTCGCCTACCAGCCATGGGATCGACTTCCTGGAATATTGCTCGATTCTTGATTGCGCGCCACCGTTTCTACCGAATATCGGGTAGCTGTATGGCGAAGCATCTGCGCAAGACTTAACACTATTGATCCTGGTTGAGGCTGCGGAATGCTTTGCATACGGCTAGGTCGACCATCACGCCATGCGGGTCGACTCTCCACTACGGGCGAAGATCACCCCACCTCAACCAAGATGAATAAGTGGGCGCAGTGACCACTCCTTTTGCCCCCTCAAATTACATGGCGCCGTACGCCCTAAGCAGGCAAAGTGCTATTCGCGATTGATATCCCGGGATGACCTCTTATCCTGGCACATACGATACATGCGGATAACCTTGGCCATCCCAATAGGGACGAGCAGGTTTTTTGCTCTGCTTGCGCAGCATGACCGTGCCGTTTCCCATTAGCTTCACGGCAAAGTCAAAACTGCTGCCAGTTTTGACTGTCGCAGACTCGACTAAGCCCAAATTTCGCTCCTACGCGCGCTGCCATAGGAGAACGTTGGCGATGTTCGCAAAAGAGCTCGGGCTTATCTTCCCCGTCTTCCAAAAATAGGTGGGGCGTGACAAGCCTCGGATTCTACGTATTGAGGCTTAAGGCCGAACTGGTAAGAATAGGGATTTTCATGCTCCATGAGGATCACATGCCCCTACTAGCCGCATTAGACGAGTGTGTTTCTATGCTTACCAAGATTTCGATCTATGCCGAGCTAGGCCTAGAAGAGCCCCATTTGCACCCTTACGCGCTCCTGTCCATTCGGCAGTGTTGCGTGCAGGTCGACGAAACACTTTGCGGCATCTTTGGTATGGTCGAGCAAGACTAGCTACTTCAATGGCCAGCCTACAGCCCCAGTTTTTGGGCCATCGCCACATACCGCCGCACGGTTGACTTAATTATTGATCGTCGTGGGTTTACCTTGTCCTCTAGGACAACTCTGGAGAATGTGAGCACTACAGAGTAAGATAGACTGATGCCGTAGACTTTCCTAGAGGTAACCGTATGCCTGCCGACGCCTCCTTTACCTCACAACTACCTGCCATTACGCTTGCCGCAGTAGAAGAACAGGGGTGGGACTATATTGAAAAGCATCTTGCCCAGGCAAATAGGCTGGTAGTCATGTCTGGTGGCAACGCTGAAGCTGTAGTCGTGAGCGTGCCAGAATATTTAAAGCTAGTCCGAAATATTCAAGGCATTGCAGCAGCCCCTTTACCCGACAGCAGCAAAACCGTGTCTTTGCAAACTCTACGGGAGCGCTTTGACAAGCGATTGGCGTCGTTACATAAGCCAGACGCTACTTAGCACCCAAGCCCCCATAAATGGATCCTACCGGTTGAACGGAATGCCACATCCCAACCGTGGGTTCAACACACGCAAAGACCCCCGTCTACTCAACCAGAAAAAGAGAATGCAAGCGCGAGGAGCACTTGCACGCTTGATTTCCGGATGACCTCTGACGCCCCTGGTTCGCGCAAACCCTGATTACATTTCTTTTTGAACAGTGCTAGGCTAAGAATAGCTGCACGCAATGTGTAGCTATTGTTGTATTCATAACGTCACGATCTGTGCTTCTCGGCCCCCCTGTTTGGCCGCAGGCCCCTTTTTATGAGAGGGTACGCTGAAGGGCATTCAGATGGTGCAGCCATACGCAATAGCGACAAATCGGATCAGGAACCGTTTCTTATTTGGTTCGCGCATACTGATCCATTATCTGCTGATTGGTCGGTACCGTCAGTTCAGATACACCAAGCGCACTCATACACATCAAAAAGAATGCCGCGCTAAACGTCTTACGGTTCACCTTCCGGTTCAACCGGTCGGCGCTTTCATATACGCCCATTACCTGCAATCGCTCAGCAAGGTCTCTGTACGTACAATTTCTGTCCTTCATCTCTTTGATAAGCAGCCTGGGAGCTTCTTGTTCCCAGGCTTTCAGAACCTGAGACTGACTAAGCACTCCCTGGGGCTTTACGCTGCGTTCTTGCATGTTTCTGTCCTTGGCCAATACAAAACTTCACTCCGCCGCCTTAAAACCAGTCAAATTCGACCGATTTTAGCGGGTTTCTGGGCCTCTGAACCTTTACGACTCCAGAACATTCTTCGGAATGGGGTGCCCAGTGCCAGCTTGTACATGCCGCGTCGCCGAGCAAAACTCAGCACGGAAAATTTAAAACCGGTCATTTTCGACTGGTTGCTTAGATTTTGGCGGGGCAATTCCTATACCTATCCATCTGAACTTGGAATGAGGACATGTTAGGTAAGGAGCAACTCTCTTCGCTATTTGACCAGCTGGGTACCCCCAGCAAAGGTCAGGCGTTGGTACGCGAAGCCCGGATCAAAGCCCCGGTGCGTGACGTGCAGTCGCGGGGTAGTAACGTCATAACGATCTTTGCCAGCCGCAAAATGGGCTGCGAAATTCGTACAGAAAGCCGGCACATTGAATTTCCAGCTGCGATCGACCACGAATTCGATCCTACCGTCCTGGAGTTTTATCCGCAACCATGCAAACTGCACTTGGAGCTGGTTGAGGACGCGACAGGTGAAATCCATCGCATCCACCACACACCAGATTTTCTCGTCATCCGCCGGAGCGGCATCACGCTGGAGGAGTGGAAATCAGACGAGAAGCTCACAAAGCTAGCACAGCGCTACCCGTATCGTTACCAACGCGACTCCGATGGTAACTGGTTCTCACCACAGATCGAGCAGCAATTAGCCGATCTCGGTATCGCGTACCGCATCTGTACTGACCGGTCGATCCCACGCATACGTGTCGAGAATCTGCTGCACCTGGCCGACTATTACCATCCGGCTGCCCAGCCTTGCGCGCCTGAAGAACTTGATCGCCTGCATTCAGCGCTCAAAAGCGAGGGCATGCTGTTCTTGGCTGACTTGACGAACCCTCCGCATAGCTTCGATGCGGATTTTCTGTTTAAAGCCATTGCTGATGGTCTGGTCGCTACAGACTTGGACAATGAACCGTTGGGCGATCAGCGTCGCTGCCGACTTTACAGAGATCACACATTCAAGGAATTTGCCCGCTCACTGATAGAGCAAGAAGACGTCTTAAGCGTAGGCAACTTCATGCTTACACTCGAACATGGTACCCAAATTCAGTATCAAGACCGCTTGCTGGAAGTCGTACTCGCCGACGACAAAAATGTGGTGTTTCGAGACCAGCACGGTGAAAACATACAACTATCGCGTAAATGGCTCCTTACCGCGCACGAAGACAAGCAAATTACCGTCGTCCAAAGCGCTGGTGGCGCGGCAAACCTGGATCTGGCGCGCTATAGCGACGAAGACCTGGCAATGGCGCTTAAGCGTCAGGCAATTCTTCTAGCCGATGACAGCCCCGTTTCCGCACGTACGCTGCGTGACTGGCGCGCCCGCGTAAATGCTGCCGCAGCCAACGGTGCACCACAAGTAATGGCTTTGGTTCCGCACACCGCCGCGCGAGGCAATCGCAGCGCCCGGCTATCGAATGAACAAGAGTCACTGCTTGCCCAACTCATCACACAGCACTGGAAAACAACGACTGCTATCAACTTTCGCACACTGTACAAGCAGATCTGCGTCGCCTTTGATGAGGCGGACCTTAAAGCACCGTCGTATCCGACCGTGATCAACCGTGTCAAAGCGCAGCAGACCACCGGTGACGTACGCATTCGACACGGTAAGCGCATGGCATATCAGCAGGATGAGTTCATCAACGTGCTCTATGCCGATACGCCAACCCACGGCTCGCGTGCTTTTCAGTACGTCCACATTGACCATACGCAGCTCGATATCGAACTCGTTTCACATAGGACTGGGAAACCGCTCGGTCGTCCCTGGCTGAGCCTGGCCATTGACGCATTTAGCAGGCGAGTGGTCGGCTTTTACCTGACCTTCGACAAACCGGCGTACCACAGCGTACTCATGCTCATGCGCGACATTGTCCGACGTTTTCAACGACTGCCCGAAATGATTGTGGTTGATAACGGCCGCGATCTGATTTCGGAGGCATTTCAATCCTTTCTTCGCGTCATGGGAGTGCACCTGCGGATGCGGCCTGCTGGCCAACCTCGAGCCGGGGCAATCATGGAGCGCTTGTTTGGGACGGTACACAGTCAATACATTCACAACCTGGCCGGCAACACAAAAGCGACCAAGAATGTACGCATGACAACGGGCAAGCACCTGCCGGTCAACTTTGCGCAGTGGACGCTTGAAGCCATGTATCACGGATTGAACTACTGGGCGACAGAACACTACGACACAGAGCAGCACAAAACTCTCGGATGCAGCCCCCGCGAGATGTTTGAACGCAGCCTCGTGCAGAGCGGTCTTCGTGCACATCGACAAGTTATCTGGAATGAGGACTTCCTGATTGCCACTTGCCCTCCAGTCGATCGTGGCGCCACCCGCAAGGTGAACGACCAGCGCGGCGTGAAAGTGCATGACTTTTATTACTGGCACCCTGTTTTCAGGGACTCAAAGGTGGCAAACAAAAACCTACAGGTTAGATATGACCCGTGGGACGCATCCACCGCATATGTACGCGTGAAGGCCGAGTGGGTTGCCGCTAAATGCAGGAGCCTGGTCGGATTGGGACAACTTACGACTTACGAGCGCCAAGCGCTGGCAGAAGAGTACATACACAGCGGCGGAAAACCATTAAACGCCTCAGATACCCCGCAGCGTATGCGCGAATTCTTGCAAACGCATACGCCCACAGGCGCACTCGCTATTGCGCTGGATCGCCAGCAAGAAAGCAAAAGCTTATACATGACGCTAAAGATGGGCGCAATCACCTCAGCCACATCAACAACGGGACAATTGCATTCGGCCCACCCGCTCTCAGAAGATGCCAATGACAGTGGTGCCGAAGGCATCCTCACCGATATGCCCTATCCCGAGCCGCAGCCATCCTGCGAAAAACATGCAAAACCAGTTGCGACGCAAGATCTCCCCAACTTCGATACTTTCTAAACGAATTACCCAACCATGACCACACCTGATACATCACAAACCCATGACGACCTCATTTGCGTGCCACCCACAGCTGAATCATTACTGAGTCTTCGCATCAAACACACGCGCATTGCAGAGCTCATGACCGAACTCGAAACACTGATCTATCCAGGCAGCCAAGACAGTTTGCTGCTTGTCTGCGGCCCGACCGGGGTGGGTAAGAGCACTCTGGCACACCACGCCGTTCAAAAGGCTTTACAGACATCAGCACAAGCCATGGCGGACGATGCGGGGCTGATTCCTGCGGTATACGTTGAAGCCCCCTCCTCGGGCGAAAACGAATTCTCCTGGCGTCTCTTTTACAGCCGGATTCTTGCTCAGCTAGACCAAGGACCAGTGGAAAATCTGCCACGAGCTAACTTTGGCATAGATGCTCAAAGTGGGCGCATGATCCGTCCTCGCTCCTCATCGGGCACGAGCTTGGCTTCATTGCGCACGGCAGTTGAACGAGGGTTGGCAGCGCGCGGGACACAGTTCCTTGTGATTGACGAGGCCGCGCACATTATTCGCCAGACCAGCGCCCGGCGCCTGGAAATACAGCTTGACACACTGAAATCTCTTGCCAACGCGTGCGGCGCGCAGATGCTGCTGATCGGCTCGTATGACTTATACCAGCTGATGTCGCTCTCGGGCCAGCTTTCACGCCGTACCAACGTGCTGCAATTTGAACGCTATCGGCAAGATCGGCCGGAGGACGAGCGCGACTTCAACGCCTGTGTATTGCAATTTGAAAAGCGCCTACAACATCTTTGGGGCGGGAAGCTGGTTGCACATTCCGCTGCATTACACGAGAACACCCTTGGCTGTATTGGCACTCTCTCAGCCGTACTCACTCGTACGGCCAAGCGGCTGGAGCGGGCTCAAGGCTGGTCCTTGGACGCGCTTCGCCGCTCACTCCTAACCGAGGGACAACGTTTACGGATACTTGAAGAAATCCTGGATGGCGAAAGTGCCATCAATCCAGGGCTCACCCGCAAGCTGCCCAAAGCCTCTAGCGTCTCCACTAATGCAGGACGGCGCGTCGCATGAAAGCCATCCTCACAACAAATCCGCGATCAGTCCTTCACGCTTTGGAACCACAGGGACTAGGCACATCCGCCGTGGAAAGCCTTATCAGCTACTTTTGCAGGCTCGCCGTCTCGCACAGCACTTCTGTCACCGCACTTTCAAAAGTCGTTACCCAGACAATGGAGCGCGAATTTAACACTGACTTCGACTGGCGCGATCGCAACCTGAGCGGTATTGGTGAATCAGCCATTAAGTGGTCAAGTGCGTTATCTGCCATGACAAGCGTCGGCCGCCTTGATCAACTTACAGTCTCTTCCTGGAAACAGGTATTGGCACCTAGAAGTTTGATGGCCCCTTCGACTGGGAAATGGTGTCCCCACTGCTTGGACGACGACCGTCAGAACGGAACAACACCGTACTTTCGGCTCGCTTGGGACATAAAAGCGGTGACAGCCTGTGAGCGCCATGCCACCCAGCTCGTATGTACATGTCCAGATTGCGGTCAAACGGGCATTCGCCACAAAGCAGCGTATGTAGTTCCGGGCTGGTGCACGCAATGCGGCGCCTTCTTTGGCAGTACTCAGCCTGCCCTTGCCGCAAGTCCCGAAGCTGTCTGGATTGCCACACAAGTCGGAAAGCTATTAGCCGTCCAGGCCTCGATCGGGATGCCAGGGCTCACCGCTGTCCAACAAGCTCTGACCACACTCGTAATTCGCATGAACCAAGGTAACAGCGCGGCATTCGGCAGTCGCGTCGGGGTCGCAAAATCGACTGTGCACTGTTGGACTCGGGGCAAAACCGCGCTGACATTAGAGACTGCCTTGCGAATCGCCGACGCAACCGGCCTGTCGGTGGATAAACTCCTGTCCGCGGACCTCAAAGGGTGGGCTCCGCCAATCAACACCAGTCAGCTTGATCTTGACTTGGAACTTGGATCACGTCAGCGCACCGCACCAGATCGCAATATTAATTGGGATGAACTACGCGCCCGACTAATGCGCTTTGCCGCGGAACCCGCTCCCATCAGCCTCGCTGAGGCCGCCCGCCGCCTGGAGATTGAAGCGAGCTATCTATATTTACACGCAAACAACGAGGCTCGTCTGCTTAGTGCCCGCTGGCAAGCCCATGCCAAGCGTCGTGCGGAGCTAAAACGCCAACAGGCTCGCGAAAGCGTTTTGCGAGCCTGCCGAAAACTCACGAACGAAGGAAAAACTGTCAACATGAGAGAAGTCAGACAACTTTTAACTGTAGAAGAACTAGGTGCGGCAAAACATTTAATTGACATGCTCACGGAAATAAAGCAAGAACTAGGCATCGCATAGGTTTAACCTGTCGATTGAATTTTGAACTGGAGTTGGATCGCGCCAGCGCAAGCGTTTCCACGAAAAAGAGGTGGCTCGCGTAGCATCTAATGGCCATATCATCCAACTTTTGAGGCTCCCAAAAAACGCACCGAGGTTCACATTTAGAGGAAAAAAATGAATAAGAAAGATACTTATATACAGTCAGCACAACAAATGGCTGAACGTGTTTTCGAAAATAAAAACGATGCACAAACGTGGCTGTCGACACCAAATTTCGCGCTGGGTGGAAATACGCCACTCGAACATTGCCAAACAGAATTGGGCCTTCGGCAAGTGCGCCGAATTCTTGCTTCGATCGAATTTGGCGGCGTCGTTTGAGGTGTTTGGAACGACCAGCCACGCTCATTTCACAGAAAAGAACCAGATACGGCGTGAGCACTTTGGGAACAAGTAAAGAAGCGTCGTTGGGTCATTGACTTGACCGGTTGTTGGCATAAGCCAGGCAGACGCCTGATCTGTACTAACTCAGACTTGAGCTGACATGCTCCGCCCGATTAGTCTGGCAGAGAACGACCCGAAGCGGACAGTCATGGCTTCGTAGACGTCACGTTGCCAATGGCAACGATTGCCGTCTCGGCTTAACATCGGTTTTCTCGCAAATTGATTCCGAAGGTACCGCAATGCGTCTGCGCAATATTCGTATCACACGATTTCGCCGATTTTCCGATTTAACCGTCCAAGATATTCCGTCGAGCGCCAAATTGGTCGTTCTGGCTGGGCCCAACGGGTCAGGCAAGTCGTCGTTCTTTGACGCTCTCTTGCTCAAATACCGCATGGACACTGGATACGGCTGGAACAATGATGCCAAGTACTACGATCGGCCGCAGGAACAGGCGCCCGATCTTGGTGTCAGGATTTCCCTCACCACCGACGCTGGCAATAACTTCTCCCGAGGAAATCTTTATATCCGCAGCGCATATAGGGGTGACCATGAATTCGCTACCCAATCCCTATCTCGGCAGGGAGACATCCTCGACAACGTCACATTGAGTCGTCTGATTGAGCCTGACGCTACGGTCAGTGCCAACTACCAGCGCCTTGCCTCCCAAGCGATGGAAGACGTATTCGTCAACGAAGCGTCAGGGACGACTATGGGTGATTATCGCGAGAAGCTAATCGGTGAGATCCAGCTCCCGCTTAAGCGCCTGTTCCCTGATCTCACCTTTGTCGGTATTGGTAATCCTTTGTCCGATGGCACCTTCCAGTTCGATAAGGGTACTTCGAAGGGCTTTGACTATAAAAACCTCTCCGGTGGCGAGAAGGCCGCCTTTGACCTGATCCTCGATTTCGTGGTCAAGCGACGCAGTTATGCGGATGCAATATATTGCATTGACGAGCCCGAGACTCATATGAACACGAGGCTGCAAGGAGCTCTTCTCGCTGAACTCGTTGATTTACTTCCCGGAAACTCCCAACTCTGGATCGCATCGCACTCGGTTGGCATGATGCGCAAGGCCCGAGAGATGTACGATGCCGACCCGACGTCGGTAGCTTTCATAGATTTTAGCGATCACGACTTTGACCAAGTGCTTACAATCTCTCCGAGCAAGCCCACCCGAGCCTTCTGGGCAGGTGTCATGCACGTCGCCCTCGACGACCTCACCGCGCTTGTTGCACCCAAGCAAGTGATCGTCTGTGAAGGCAACCCGATGGGTGCGGTGCCAGGCAAGAACACAGAGCATGACGCTCGGATTTATGAAATGATCTTCGGCGACGAGATGCCCGACACAACCTTCATATCCGCCGGTAACTCGAAGGAAGTGCAGAATGATTTTATAGGATTGGCTACTGTGCTTCCTAAGCTCGCTTCCGGGATGAAAGTAATCCGCCTGATAGACTTGGACGACCATTCCCCAACCGATGTCATCACCTTTAAAAGTAAGGGCATACAGGTGCTCAGCCTACGGCATCTCGAAGCCTACCTCTACGACGACGAGGTGTTGAGTTCTCTTTGTCACTCGATGGGACAACCCGAAAAGGCAGCGGATTTGATTGCCGCCAAGGCTGATGCGATGGCGAACGTTGTGAGCCAGGGGCATCCCTCGGACGATATTAAGAAGGCGGCGGGCGTCATTTATGTCGAAGCCAAGAGAATACTGTCGCTCACGCAAGTGGGCAACGATGCCCAGGCGTTCGCACGGAACATCCTGTCCAAGTTGATCAAGCCTGGCATGGCTATTTATGACCAGCTGCGCCTAGACGTGTTTGAGTCTGACCAGCCCTGACTCCTTTTTCTGCCGTCCCGTACATTCAGACTGTACTGCACCCAAACTATCAAAGAAAGTATGGAGGCCGCTGGGCGATATGAGGTTTAGCATGTGTGTCTGGTGGAGTCACGCCCAGCGTTACTTATATGCTTTAGTGGCAAGTAATCGAATGGCAACTGTTGGCCGGAAAACCGACGTGGCCCAATGTCGCAGTTCGACCCAATGCCGACATTCAAGAGGTCGAGAGCAGCGAATGGGGACAAACACTGCCACTCTCGAGCAGACGTTGTTCCGAGCCTACCGCCTGGTAAAAGCCAAGGTGCGCTGCGCGAAGTTGACGAGCGCCTGGTCATTGATGACCTGCATTGCCCACGCGGGGTTGCTGTCGTGGTGGAACAGGTTGGAGTAGTCCAGCAGCGCCCGAAGCTCCACGATGTCGGCCTGACTTAGGATCTGCCCCGGGGTGTTCACCCGTTGCTCGCAGATGCCGATGAACGGTCCGAGAAGTCCACCTGGCTGAAAGGTATTGGGGTAGGCAACGCGTGCGAACGCCTCAAGAATGGGGCGCAAGGCTGCGGCGACCTGTCGTTCGACTGCCGGATTGGCGGCTTGCAGATATCCGGTCACGAGCTCGTGACGCCGATCATGCTCCGTGATGCAGTCCTGACGGACATCCCAGGCGGCGAATGTCGAGCCCGCTGCTGCGCGAATCAGCCTGATGGCGGAGCGGTCCGCTGTGTTCGCGCCCTCCCACAGGTTACATAAAAATGGCTTTGAGTGCGAAAGCACAATCACCTGGGCAACGCGAGGAAGCAGGCGGCGAATCTCCTGCACGGTAGTCAACGAACGGTGCTCGTCGAGGCTTGTCATGGGGTCGTCGATGACCACTATCTTCTGCGCGAGCTGCTGGTCCTGCTCCAATGATGCGAAGAAGAACGCCAACGCAAGCGCATTGCGATCCCCAGCGCTGAGTGTGTTGCGGAAGGAAGGACCCGCATCGGCCGTATGGGGCACCACTGCATTATTGATCAATACGCTATACGAGCAGGCCGATCCCCCTCGCGTATTGACTGAATCGACTTGGTCAAGGCGAAACCCGGCGTTAAAGCGTCCGAGGTAGTCGTTGAGCACTCTTTGATAAGCCGGAAAGATATTCTGCCGGTAGTTGTCCAAGGCGATGCGCGCTTGATCTCTCAAACCTTCTGTTCTGGTCTTCGCTGCCTTTTCTTCTTCGTACGCCGCGCATTGCGGAGCGACGTTTGCGGAGTAGCGCGCACGTGTGATTTTCAGCCGCGTTAGATCGGCTGTCAGATCGGCGACGTTGGCCTCGGCTGCGCGCTCCTTGACGAGTGCGATCTGGTCATTGCAGGCCGTCAAGGACTCGGAACAGGCAGTGACGGCCACCTTGGCCGCCTCGTAGTTCGCGATAGCGGCCATTGCAGCCTCGGGCAGGATGCTGCCTTCCAATGGGGCGGCCTGCTTTGCGGTGAGCACTTCTGCTATTGCTTCGCGCGCTTCTCCCCATGCGCGCGTAAGCACCGCGGTGTCGACAGTGATCTCGGGCACCTGCACGAAGGCGCCCCAAAAGTTGCGACGCTGTTCCGCTTCTCGTAGCGATCTTTCAAAGGTGAGCGCAGCAGGCGCGCCGTGAGTGTTGTTCAGCTCCCGGACCTGCTGCTCCACGTCGCGCTTCAATTGATCGTAGGCCTCGCTGAAGTAAGCACGGTAGTGGCGCAATAGAGGCGAGTTAGCTAGATCCTGAGCACAGAAGGGGCAGATTTCGTGATCCACGTCAGTGGAAGCGGCGGCGATACTCTGCATGCCATCACTGACCCACGTGGCGCCTGCTCCACCGAGCTTGACTAGATGGGCCTGGACTCTATGGGCAGCTTCCGCCTCAAGATCAGGCAGCGTCCGGGCGAGAAGCGCGTTGATGGCCGGGATGTCGAAGCTGGGCAGGCTGAGTGCGATAAACGTCGCAGCCTGCCGCACCGCATCGGCCGACCTTGCCGCGGCCAAGTCTCGCTCACCATCCTGGATAGTGACGTCGATGTCGGCTCGCGCAGGCAAAGCGCAAAACGCATCGACCGCCATATTGCCGCGCGCCTCCACCGGTATCGCGTCGCCGAGCGCTCGTAAAGTCCGGTTGTGATCCTCGATACTAGCCACATGGCCTTGTAGAGCGGCGTTCAGCGCAACACCCTGCGCGCCGAGGATCAGTTCGTGCAGGTTCTGCCGGTGTGACGCGCCGATCTCAATGCCTGCGCAGACGTTCTGAGCGACAAAGTGATCATCGAAGACGGCGACGCCGGGCAGCGTGCTTGACCAGACGGCATTCTGGAAGACCAGTGGCGGACCCGCCCTCAGGGTCAAGACCAAGTGCGGAGGATGCTGCGCCCCGAGGCGATGGCGTTCGGTGACGAGATGAGCGTTACCAGTGCCCGCTGATCTCAGAATGGAGGAGAGCGTCGTCTTGCCGCGGCCGTTCTCGGCATAGATCAATACCAAGCGAGTCAGCGGGAATTGAGCCCCTTCACTTACGGAATCGAATTGCCCCACGTTTCGAAGCAGCTGGATGCGATCAAGGCTCATGCTTGGCCCTCCGATCGCCCGATTGCGACTATCATGCCCATCTCCCTCGCTTTGTCGAGCGGGCTGCCATTGGCCCGCGTTCTGGCTTATTCTAGACTGATGCTCAGAGCCGAGCTATCGCTTATGGCATCTGTGCCCACTGACCGCTCTTGGCCGAAAGCGGAAGTTGCAAGCTAAACTCTAACGCATCTAACAGTACATGGAAGATTACGTCTGAGTTAATACATCTGATCAAAGGCCATGCAACTTCAGCCAGCAATCTCAAGTCTCGTCCGAAAACCGTATGATTCCCCAAAACCGGTCCATTTTCTGACTTTCTACCAAACCGGTTTTAAAATCTCGCATCTCACGCTGGGACTTCATTGCTGGTTAGATCCATCACCTCAATACGCACAACTCCCTCTAACTCTTGCAGCATGTCTGGCTGACTTGTGCGTAGGTAATCGACTACGGCCGTATTCTTGAGTAGCTTTGCCAGATAGGCCTGCGTCAGCGTCAAGTGCAACATGTCATCGCCATAAGAACTCTCCGCGAGTTTGTATTGTGCTTGGATGTTTTGCATTTCCACTTCCATTTTTGCCAGTTGCTCCGGCGTCACCCCCGATACCTTGGGCTTGGACTTGCCTTCCACAAGCTGAGATGCGGGTGTGGCCATTAGCAAAGCTTCGACATATGAGCCAGTCAAATTGTTAGCCGACAACATAAGCTCGACGCACTCAATCTGTCGAGTTGGTTTCATTTTGCGTAGCAAGGTGGCAAGCTTTGGGGAGAACTGTCGGTCTTGCAACAGGTGCACAACCTCTTCACACAAGCCGTCGAGCAAACTTCTCTTGATTTTTAATGTGCTCACATTCACATTGAGTGCCGTGGCTAATCGCTGCGGCGACACACCTCGATCAATTGCCCTACAGATCATGATGTGCTCTTGGATCGACGACAGCCGATTCAATCTGCCGTTATACGTGTATCCTTCGTCGTCTTTCGCAACCAGGCAAGGCACCTCCACCTCTCCCATTTCACGCAAAATGCTTAGCCGTATGTGTCCATCTAATAAAAAGTAATGGTCGGAACCCTTCAGCTTTGGAGCAATCGACAGCGGCTCTATCAACCCAATATCGTTAATCGAGGCCCGTATCTGCGCATATTTCTTGCTAAGCGAAAACGGTCCAGATACCTGCCGCGACGGCAAAATCTGCGTCACAGGCACCGTCATTGGCTGTAAGCCGAAACCAAAATCGATCGTACTCATAGTGGCTCCATCCGTTGTACTCGCTCAGATAAATATTTGGGCAACGTATTAAGCCCTTCAGCCCGAAGCAAAGTTGCAAAATGATCATCCGCCAGAAGCTGGCGAAAGGCGCTCGCGACAAACAACAGCTTGTCATGGGCAAATGCCGCTTTTTTGACGATCAGCTTTTGCCGCTCGACCTCTTTCTGGTACGACTTGACCAGACTGTGGCTAGATACAGGCACATTCTTTCTGGCAATAGCTTTGTTAAAGGTCTTTCCCAAGCTTTGGCGTCGCTCAATAATCCTGCGCGCGTCAAGCAGTGCTTTTCCGCGTAAAGCACCTGATTCATAGGCATCTTGAAGCGCATCCTGCACCGCAGCAGAGCTTTTACCTGCATTGACAATAGCCAAAGCCGAATTGAGCGGAATCTTTCCGCGCTCGACGGCATCCAGAAGACGCAGCTCGCCCTTCTCTAACAACCCCATGATTCCGTGTACATACGCGGACGAGAGGCCCGTTTTGTTCGCAATAGTGAAGTGGTCGTAACCCTTCTTCTGCATCTGCTCAATGGCCACCATCAACTCGACGGGCCGGTAGTGCCGCCGAGCGATGTTCTCTGCCAAGCTCATGATGAATGCGTCTTCGTCTGTGACATCCACCACCATGGCCGGAATCTCCGGCTCTCCTAGCTCTCGAAATGCCTTCAATCGTCCTTCACCGCACACTAGGAGGTAACGTGGAGTGCCGTCACTGCGTGGCCTGGGTGTAACGGTGATGGGCTTCTTGAGCCCGATTTCCTTAATATTACGGACGATCTCCTCAAAAATCTTGCTATCGCGCTCACGCGGATTGAGTACCTCGATCGCATCAACCGGTATGAGTTGCAGCTCAGTCGGCCCCCTCTCCATTGTCATGCCGCTCTCCTAAAAGGAACCCGCTCAGTCAGGCTGTACAGATACTCCAAAGAATCGAAGCGATAACTGTCAAGCTCAATGGCGTTTTTATCCGTCAGACTCAGCTTGCTTGCGTAAAAGTCCAGGCGTGGCAGCACGTAATAGTCTAACGCCGCTCGGTTTTCGTAATCCAACCGCACTAACACGGTGATATCCGGGAACAGACTCGTATCGAATCGGACTTTCCAGCGGTATTGGCCTGCAACGGGCACATGACAGCGTGCCAGAACGATGGAGAGCGTGAACTCGCCATCGATGGTCAACAAATCCGTCGCTTTATGGCGCACAACTTCAGCACCTAACTGAATAATACGTTCTTGAGTTTCTGCCACCACCTGCGGATGCATACGACGCAAATAACGATTGATTTCAATGTAACGATAGTCACGATCTGGCATGAAGCCCACCGCCTGATAGGCTCTTACCAGGCTGCCAAATCGTTGTGCATAGACCGAGGAAGAAGGCATTCCGTCGGTTTCATTAATAATGAGACCTGATAGAAACCCTCGGCGCATATACAGCGTACGTAGCTGCTCTAAAAGCTCATCATTGCTATAGCGACGCGCCCGAGCGAGAATGATTTCCTGCGCAGCAGCAAACACCTCGTGCGGCACAATGCTCTCAAACGCAGCCTCTTTCCTGATCCACATCTCCGGGGCATTCGATACATGAATCCGCTTTAGCTTAAAAGAGCGTCGGTTATATACATTGTTGCCAATGTATTTCTCGTTAGTCAGTACTTCGTGGACAGTTCCCCGGGTCCAGGCTCTACCAAAATCCGTGCGTATGTCCAACGCGTTCAACTTCGTCGCAATGTCTGATTCAGCTAGGCCAGCTTCGATAAGCCAGCGAAACATCTGATTCACGACGCGGATCTCGCGAGGTGGCCCCGGCACGAGAATGACACGGTCTGTCTGATGACTTTTATGCTCTCCTCGTGCAAGCTCCCCTTTTGACTCCCCCACCTGATTCACCAACATACGACGCAAACCATAGCCGGCGGGTCCACCCTGACGAAATCCCAGCTCAATCAACCTGCACTGCCCTGCAAACACTTTCGTCGACAGTTCCCGACTATATTCCCCGGCCATAGCGCGCTTGACATTCTTAATAATTGTTGCGCTCACAGACCCATCATTTTCAAACTGCTCGGCGCAGTACACCACGTTAATTCCTGCACGTCGGCATACGTATTCGTAGTAAGCGCTTTCATCCGCGTCTTGAAAACGCCCCCAACGGCTGATGTCGTAGACTAGAACCAGCTTGAAGTCAGCACTGCCTGACTGCACATCCTGAATCAACTGCTGCAAGGCCTCACGGCCGTCAATGCGTAGACCACTTTTTCCATCGTCTGCATAAGAGCGGACTATCTCGATATGGCGCCGCTTTGCGTAGTCACGAATTGCATCACGCTGATTTTCGGTTGAATACTGTTGGTGGTCAGTGGACATCCGGACATACTGGGCCGCCCGTACTGTGACAGGACCCTCGCCATCTGGAGTTGTACTTGTGCTTATTGACATGGAAGCCACTCACTTGCGACCGACATACAGGTATAAACAATAGAACTTTCAACAGGAATTGGCGATCAAGTCCTCTCTTTGCAATCAAGGTTTTTTGTGCCGTTTGGCATTTCGAGAGGCCTGTAGTTCACGGTTCTTCTGGGTATATTCGGCGTGCTCAGCTCGATACGTGCGCCAATAATCGGGGTGACTAGCGCGCCACCTCTGCTGAGCACGAACCTGGTTCTCTTGATAGTCGGGATCTTTGCGCGCTTCCCGCTGCCATCTGTTCTTACGCACCTGCTGGCATTGACGCGCGGAGCAATATATCTGATTCGGGCATTGCGGCAAGACATAGAAAGTGGCAGCGCAGACGACGCAGGACCTTTTTTCCATAAAGGCACCTGGAGCAGATGAAGCGTGATTCCGTAGTGTGACAACTCGTTAGTTCGACCAGTTACGCTCTTGGCACGCCAGCTACGGAGTACTTTGTGGATGAAACCTACAACATAATGCAATGGCCGAGCCGCCACCATCTGCTCTCGTTGCCGTGAAGTTTAAAGCTCGACTAGAATGTGTAACTGAAATTATCCGGCAACGCCGGCCGAAATAACACTCCATATCGCCGGAGGCCAAGTTGGCTCATACCCTCACCGCCAAAGAACAAGCGCTCGCCAAAATATTCAGTGATGACTATGTCTTTACTATCCCTGGATACCAACGGCCGTATTCGTGGGGAAAAGACCAGGCAGAAGAACTTTTGGATGACCTGCTAAGCGCGTTGTCTGCCGCTCCAGAGCATCTCAGCGATGCGGCACCATACTTCCTGGGCAGTATCGTACTAATCAAAACAGAATCGAAATCGGATGCGATTGTCGTGGATGGCCAGCAACGATTAACGACTCTAACCCTGCTGTTATCTGCAATTCGAGCTGCGATCAGCGATGCCTCAATACAGGCAGATATCACCAGCTGTATCTATGAGCGAGGAAGTCTCGTCAAAGGCACGCAAGCACGCTATCGCCTAGTCTTACGAGATCGTGATCGCGATTTTTTCCGTCAATATGTTCAGCACGAAGACGGTCTTTCTACACTAATCAAGCTCAATACTCCGCTACCCGATGCTCAAGCGCGTTTACGGACAAATGCTCAAATTTTCTTGGATAGTTTAGCCAAGCTAACAGAGCTCGAGCTGGGTCGCCTAGTACAGTTCATCATCACACGCTGCTATCTTGTCACAGTAGCAACGCCGGATCTAGATTCGGCGTATCGTATTTTCGGCGTGCTAAACAGTCGTGGCCTGGATTTGAACGCGACTGATATTCTAAAAGCAGAAATAATTGGCGGTATAGCAGCTAAACAGCGTGATGCCTATACGAAGAAATGGGAAGATGCTGAAGATGATTTAGGTCGGGAGGACTTCGGCGACCTCTTTAGCCATATTCGTATGGTTTACCGCAAGGCAAAACCCCAAGGAACCTTGCTCAAGGAGTTCAAGGCTCACGTAAACCCTGTCAGTCAGCCGGCTGACTTTATCGATAACATTCTTATCCCGATGGCGAAGGCTTTTGGCGAACTACAGGCCGGGGCATACGCCAGTCAAAAATATGCAGAACAAGTGAATGAGCACCTTCACTGGCTTAACCGACTAGAGTTCAAAGACTGGGTGCCCCCAGCTCTAGCATTTTTTGTCCAATATCGAGACCAACCGGAATTGGTATTGAGTTTCTTCCGTGACCTAGAACGCCTCGGATATTCAATGCTGATACGAAAAATCGGTGTGAACGGTCGTATTGAGCGGTTCTCATCTCTAACCGGGATTATTGAGGCAGGCAAGGATTTGTGGGGAGAAACATCCTTACTTCAGCTTTCGCCCGTTGAGCAGCACGAGACTTTCAAGGCGCTGAACGGCCCCTTATACGATACTCATTCGTCGCGAGCACTGGCGATTTTGCTTTTAAGACTGGACCGGCTTATGTCTGATGCAAGTGCCATCTACCAACATGACGTAGTCTCCGTAGAGCACGTTATGCCGCAGCAACCAGCATCCGATAGTGAATGGCAGACCTGGATCTCCGAACCAACGACGCGTCAACAGTGGCTACATCGGCTCGGCAACCTGGCATTATTAAGTCGTAAGAAAAATAGTGCCGCGAGCAATCGCGATTTTTGCTGGAAGAAAACGGCTTATTTCACAAAAGGGGGAGTGAGCAGCTTCGCACTGACAACGCAGGTGTTACAGCATCAAAAGTGGACCTCCGAGGTCATGGAAAAAAGACAGTTTGACATGCTTCAAACTCTCGAGTCTCACTGGCGCTTACATGATCGCAAGAGTAAGGAAGACTCAGCAGACGAAGGGGCACTCTTCGAGCTAGAAAGCGCAAAGCATGGGCTGTCCGCTAGAGCTCAACAATGTGGTCAGACGTTTGTGGTTCAGGCCGATTCACTGGCTAAACTGGATTGGCGAGGTGAACCACATTCCTATCAGCAATTACGTGAGAATTTGTGCAGCAGGGGGATGCTGGTACCGTCGGATGGCGGTATGCATCTGTTGTTTACTTGTGATGTTGCTTTTACCAGTCCCAGTGCGGCTTCAGCAACAGTGCTTGGACGCACAGACAATGGCCGCAATACCTGGCGCCTCAAAGGGACGTCGATTACGTACGCTGAATGGCAAGATAATTTGACGACGGGGGCTGCCGCCGTCACCGACGACATTGACTAAAGTCACGGCTAGCGGTGCGGCATATCTGAGGCCATTTTATATTGAGGACGCAAGGATGTTTGGGAGTATCGATAAAAGCAAAGGAATGCTGTTCGTTACGTACGACCTCAGCCAATCCCTTCAAAATACAATGCAAAGCTTAAGAACTGAGGTCGAGTCACTAGAAGCAAATCGACTTCTGAACACAGCACCTGAAGACCTAAAAAACTATTTGGTGGAGAAATACAGAGTTACGCCCGCTACTCTTCTGCACGATCAGTGGTACGCCGATTCCCAGGAGGTACAGGTCGATGTCCGCTATGATCAGCGGCGATGGATTCCGGACACCAGTAGACCAGTCATGATCCCCGGAGAACGGATCAAGGTGCATGTTCCGTTCGATGGTGAAGCCGATTTATTCTATTCGCGAGCAAATCAGTTCACGCTTACCCCTCCTCGCGCTATCATCAAAGGGAGTGAACTTGTATTACAGTATGACTCTCCCGCTGACAGCCCAAGTGAAGTACGACCTCTTATAGATAGATCGATAGCCGATATAGAGCAACACCTAGCCTGGCAGCGTCCTATGATCGAGGCTCACAATAGCGCACTGCCCACGGTAGCAGAACAAGCAATTCAAGACAGACGTAATCGGCTTCTGGCCCAATCGCAGCGAGTAGAGGCGCTTGGCATTCCCATTAAGCGTCGCTCCGATTCTCCAACCACATATGCGGTTCCTACGACGCGGCGCAAAGCTGCCCCGACTCTACCGCCTGCCACGACGTCACAGTTCAAGCCAGAGCCTATATGGGCTATGGAGCAGTATGAGCAGGCGCTCAAGATCATGCAGGATATGGCGTTGGTGATGGAACGCAGCCCCGAAGCATTCAAGTCGATGGATGAGGAGGCACTTCGCCAACATTTTCTCGTTCAGCTCAACGGTCAATTTGAAGGCAAGGCCACCGGAGAGACCTTCAATATGGAGGGCAAGACCGATATTTTGCTGCGTGAGGGCGACCGTAACGTATTTATCGCTGAATGCAAGTTTTGGAAGGGGCCCAAAGCCTTTGCTCAGGCAATCGACCAGCTGATGGGCTACGCAACGTGGCGCGATAGCAAGACAGTGATCTTGGTCTTCAACCGGGGCACCGATACTTCAACCGTACTTTCAGGCATCGCCTCGACAGTAAAGTCGCACGACAACTTCAAACGCCTTGTGAGCTGGCCACATGAAAGCGGTTTCCGCTATATTCTCCACTCCAACGGGGATATCAATCGCGAGATGACACTTACTGTACTGGTTTTCCACGTGCCAAAGTAAATGGCATAGGGTTTCGAAGGTTGCCGGGCGCCTACCTTCTCTTTTTTTGGGAGTAGTGCTCACCCCTGTCGGCGCTATACTCATTCATCTTTTCAAGGACTGTGTAGCGGGCGAAATAGCCGTGGCTCGAGGTATAAGTTGACTTACTATTAGTCGGAAGCTCCGACAGCTTATTTGGACGTGCCTTGAGATCCCTGCCATCAGTCACCTGATACTTACTGCTGACCATATTGCGCGTCACCTGCCACCATTGCGGCTGCCGCGTGGCCCGCAACTCAAACTCAATTTTGATTGCTAGTTCTAGAGCAAAGCCATGCCCGTGCATTCCAGACGCCAGACCGATAAGCCTATGATCGTGGATGTAGATCGTTCCACGCGACGCGTCGGAAGTACATAGAACTCAAGCTTTGTGGTTCAAATCTCGTTGGAATCGTTGAGCGATGGAGAGAAACTGAGATTTTTGAGGCGCTGCAACCCTTGGCATGGCGTTCATGGTAGTTCTCTCACAGTAAACTCTCGCAAGCTCTGGTTGCTCCAGCCGTGCAAGCCTCTCAAAATCCGAAGCTCCTGCCATGAACTCCAAGAGTTTCTCCTTCGGAGTCCTCCCATAAGCCCCCATCATGGCGTCGTAAAATTCCAGCGGGGACTCTACCTTTGTATGTCCTGAAAGCTCACCAAAGAAGGTTTCAGGATGCCTTTTCCATGCTGCCATCTCCGCATCAGAAAGCGGCATCTTAACTATGAAGTTCTGACCGTCGCCAGAGCTCATAGCGCAAGCGGCCACACCCTCATTCTCCAAGACGATTGCCGATGTGAGTAGCGCATTGACCTCTACACCGTCTATGTTGGGCACAAGGTATCGCTCGCCAATGCTCAATCGCGGCACCGTACCAGTGAAAGCTAAATCAGGATTATCTCCGTCGAATGTTGATGGGATATGGGAGTGCTTCTCAATAGACTTGAGAAGCCCATGTATCTCGAAGTGCGCCTGGCGCGCATCAATTGCCTGGCGTATGGACGGGAAAACGTATCCCATCCTAAACTCGGGAATCTTAAATCCATGCCCCAACGCTAGGTATTTCCACGAAGTACGATCTAAATCGTGCTCCCACGGAATATTGGTTAAGACCACGTACGCTGAAGGAAGCCGGCTGACCTGTGGATCGTAGGCCTCGTATCGTAGCAAACGATTGAATGCGTGCTGCATCTGCGACGACTCCTCACCCTCCTGATATACCTCGAGCACGTTCAAGTCAACAAAGACGATTCGTGGATGATTCGCTGCTTTTTTTAGCGCTCTCCAGAGCTGTCGGATAATACCTCCACCACCTGACCGTTTTACTTCGACGGAGAACTTCCTTCGAGTTCCAGTATGCGTTGCCGTAAATTCGCAGTGAGTGGTGTTTCGATCGTCTTCGTTCTCAAACTCGATAGAAAAACCTGCCCTGACAAGTATGGCTGCTACGTGAACTTCATACCGAGCCCCCGAGAACTGGCCACGGTCGTGAAGGCGTTTAACAAGTTTCGCTTGCAACTCGGCGTTGTGATCGAGAGCGTAGAGGTCGTAGGCCAAATACATAAATGCAGCGACACCCCCCGTCATCTCTGCGCTTGAGATAGTTCCTGGAGTAACGAAGCGTTGTTGCTGCTCGCACACATGGTGATACCAGACCAGAATCGGATGCCGTTTACTTAAGGGCTTCTGCAACTCCGCATTACCCCACTCTGGCCCGAGCGCCGCTATAAGGTATGCCCCCAAGAAATCATGAAAGGTTTTCCAACTCTTGGAATAGTAGAGACGATTTTGAACAGCGACAAACTGGTAGCCGTTCTCCGTCTTTGCCGCGATGACGGGCTTTCCCAGTCCCTGCTGCTCGACACGTTGATACTCTCTCGCCTCGCTACGAGCACGTAATATAGGCGCAATGGCCATGGCCTTGGCCACGCGCTCCTGGAGCTGGATACTGCCATGACACTTCTTATACTTTTTGCCACTGGCGCATGGACAAGGCTCATTGCGACCAATCTTTGCCATGACACGCTCCTAGGCAGGACTGCCTGAAATAGCTGACGGGCCCTCAATCATCGGCACCCCAAAATGACGATGCTAAGAGGTCAACTCTGTTGTCACTACACCTTGGCGAATTTCAATCGCATCAACCCCAATCCCCACCTGACGTAGGGAGTCCTTTATGAAATCAAGCACAACGGCAAAAGGTGGAAGCTAAGCCTCAGGATGCCACCCACTACTCTTCATCCATATCTCTTAATGCCTGAGCTAATGTCGCAGCGCTAGACACGTTTCCCTATATTTCATTTACCGTCTCGGCGTTCGAGCTGAAAGCTATCGAATCAGTAACACGTATTTTGAGATTATCCAAATCCCCGTCAACCGAACCCAACAGTCCAACTCTGCGGCTCAACGTCCTAAAGCCAAGTGCAGTCATCGAGCCGTGTGATCTCATTTTTTTCAGCTTGTTTTGAAGAGAGCCTATGGATTTTTCATGTTCGGCCGTGCTCCTGAGCTCCCCCGTCTTCGCCACGATAATCAGCGCGCCTACCAAGGTACATGGGTTTTTCTGGACCTGCATACATCGGTAACCAGCGTTTGTCTTGGGAAGTGGTTGGGTGATCATATTCCGTGGAGGATAGAAGGAGCTGTGCATTGTGTGCCGCGCACATTTTTTCCAATTCAGTAAGATACTTGGCCAAGTCAGCTGTATGAAGCTCTTGCTGCTTCGGAGTGTCTAGTATTAAGAACCGAAATGGGCGTGACGGCTCTGATATATATGCCTCGAAAAGCGCCGCATGAATGGCGAGCACTAAGCGGATCTTTGTGCTACTACCCCCAAATACATCAAGCCCTTCGCCATTGAATCTGAAACGAAGATCGACGTCGATATCAACATTGCGCGACACGTTCTGCGTGACAAGGGTGTCCATCCATTTGACAGTGAGCTCCCTCAACTTAAGCCGAAGCTTGTTGAAATCATTGTCTGCCCTGCCAGTGTTGGTCAACCCGTCAATACGATCTTGTATCCGGTCGCGCTCCCGCTCTAACATAAACAGCTTCGAACGCTCCTCCTTCAATGCGTTAATTCGGCTGAGCTCAGCTTCCGCATCTATGAGTTGTTTCGTGAGCGATTGCACAGCGGTCACCAACTGGTCTACACCCGAAGTAGAGGGTGAGTCCAACTTATCTCTCAGCGCCTGCCGTTCTTCACGCAGTGTCACAAGAATCTCTTGCAGCTGTTCAATCCGAATCTCAGCCCGCAGGCTATTTCGCTCCAGGTCCTTAATTTGATCCCTAAGATACAGAAGGTTCTTGCCATAAGATTCTGTACTGCCAAGAAACAAACCGCAATTGGGTGCACGACAGACTTCTTGAAACGAGGTGAATACACGCCTAGCCTCTTCATTCAACCCAAGAGTTTTCACTTCGCCATCAATTTCGGCACGAATTGCATCAATGCCTGAAACGCGGTTTTGTAACTCTGAAAGCTCCGTCGACTTAGAGCGTATTTGAATCTCCTTCTGGCGAAGAAGGTCGGTAAGCGTAGAACTAGCGGCCCCATTTGCATCAACCGTGGCTCGCAATGCCTCCATCTTCCTAGCAAAATCTTCCGTGCGACGGCGAAGCATATCTTGGTTGGCATCCGTGTCATTCACTCCTCGGCTCTGCAACTCAAGCACCCTCTGGGCAGCAACTATTCGCCTAGTTTGAGCTTCCATCGAGTTCTTTTCATCGATAATGGACTTCTTGACCGCATATGAGTGCTTAGGATTAAGCCCAAACACAAACCGCACCATCTCGACAAACTGATCTTCTATGAATGAATTAGGGGATCTGTAAGCCGCCGTATAGCCATCACCTTGATTCAAATAGAAAACCGGAAGCAACGTAGAGATATATGGTTGTGCCTCTTCGCCCCTTGTCGAAACAAGACGTGGTGGTTCTAACCCTAACACCTTAAAAAGGGCTATTGAAAATGAACCCTCAGAGTAATATTCGCTCTCGTCACCATCGAGGTTTATAGAAGCACGGAATTCATTATTCTTCGCTCCAAAGGTGCGCTTAATGATTAGCGGGCGCCCATTGGTTTCAGCATTCAAGAAGACGGCAGCGCATTTTTCTAAAATTTCATTTCGAAATTTACTTGGAAATCCAAGGGTAGCAGCGAGTGCCTGAATAACAGGCGTCTTACCGCTACCATTCGGAGCAAAGAGCAAAGTAGTCCTATGACCGAATTCCAGTAAAGGACTTTCCCATCCAGTTTCGCCCAATGGCTCGATTTTGAGCGAGTGAAGTCTCAATTTACCTCTCCTCTGGCTCGAGCCTCATCCCTAATATATTGATAGCTTAGCTCGATTGTTTTCATGGAAACGGCCAATGGGCTATCCCCACACACCGCCTCTTCGTATATTTTCTTACCCAAGTCTGTAGCAGATATCCTGCGGGTATGCTCCTCAATAACAACCTGCCCGGTCAGTTCCAAGAACGTCAAGGCTTTAATCGTTCTAATGCGAAGATTGGCTGACCAGCCTATATCCTGAGATGACCCTTTGAATCCTGCGACTGTCCGTTCAAGACATTCACCAACTAGTTGGCCGATTTTTGGCAGTTGTGGCTTTGAGCTACCTTTGGTAATTGCCAGAATGGCCATAGCCAATAAAGGCAACTGAAATAGTGCCTCATTATCCAGCGAGCGAGTAGATAACGGCGTGTCAGCAGCCAGTTTGAGCTGGACATTGAGTCTTCTTGCCTCTGAGAAAAAGTCAGCCGAGCTCATCGCGCTGCCCTCCGAACGATAGAGGCGCAAAACGCTCCGAAAACCAGTTCCGTATTGAGAGTGGAAAATTTTGCTCCGATGGGAGAGTTAATGACATCTTGCACGAACCGCTCGAGATCAGCCAAGACGCCACCACCCAACAACCATGCCCTACATTTATTATCGATCTGGTCAAGAAGAATATTGAACGTGAAATCGGGAAAAGTATGGCGAGCAGTCCTCACCCAAACATCCCAACTGACTTTCATTTGAGATGCATATTCAATCATTGAGTCGCTAGCGCCTGCGGTTTTTAACTGCCTTTGCAGAATCGATGCCGCCTTGATCGCTGACGGGTCACCGCCCGTGAGAAGGTTTTGATAGACCTGGGTTGAGATACTAAGGACCTTCAGCAAATCGTCTAAGCCAACGCTCGTAACCGTGTCCATTTCAGTTTTCGATAGATTGCTGATCGGCGCACACGATTTGTTTGTTACGAGAGTAACAAGGCTGTTAGCAATCTCATCCACCTCATGTTTATGAAGATCGATTTCGCTATGCTTCCAAATTGCATTATGTGCAGCTATAGAAAACGACTCAAGCGTATCGCCTACGTATTGCACATTAGGGAGGAGAGAAAGTTTCTTGCGCGCCAGCTCAACTTCCTCGGCTGATATCGGAGCATCAGGCGAGATGATTTCAGCAAATTTCTCGATAAGCTGGCTGATATATTTCTTGCTCGAGGCTCCCGAAGTCAGACCGTCAATTACCTCGTAAACGTCTTCACCGAAGTGCACATTGCTGAGAACTGTAACCTCACGACATTGTTCCCCAAACTCTATTGTATGTACGAACAGCTTGCCCGCTATGCTTTGTCGAATCGCATCAAGCCTGTCATCGGTATCAAGCTTGCCCTTCTTTTTAAGAGAAAAAATCTCGTCAACGTTCCACTGCTGGTTTGCTCGGCCTTTGGTTTTGACTTGGAAAAAGTGATAGTCGACCGCACCGCTTACGTTGCGGCGCACAACAAAGTCGTCATGATAATCGCAGTAGACCCGATCGACTCCCTTGCCGCTAAGGATCTCAAGCGCCGCATACGCAGCAGCTTGAAACTGCATCCGAAATCGCGCCACTGTGCTGCGTCCAACGGTTTCCCTCGGCGAATTGTCATGAATAGTGTTCATCAGTAAATGACGTTCCTTAGCTCCCATTCGTGACAGTTGTAACAGATTTAGACACAAGAAGGCATATCCCGTTCGTTTTTGAAGGGAAGTTCTTACGTTTCGATCTGTAAACAGGCGAAATTCGGGGGAAGAAGCGCCGCATCCAGGCGACTGTCAACACAAGCGATCGACCCATACCGAAGGTGTCAACTCATACACCATTCATGCTTTGGAGGGTTCCTGTCGGCGGCGTGATATGTCAGGCATTTGAGGCTCTGCCCCCCCTAGAGCCGCAAGCCGTTTCGCGGACTGTACACGCACGTACGTTTTGACTGCTTCACGAATAAGATCGGCTTTTTCAACACCTGGGTCGGCTACTTGCAGCGCTCTCTCAAACAACGCATCGTCAATCGTTACTGTAGTTCGCATTTGTGCCTCCATTAAGCCTGCATCAATATATTCATGACATTACATCAAAGCTCTGTTTGCGCCTGTGTTTCCTTGTGTACGAGTACTTTGGCTAATGATAGGTACCTGCTAAGTTAAGTACTTAGCCGAAACGAACAGTGGTAGCCTATATTTTTGCGAGGTCTGCATGCAAAATGCTTAAGTACGTACGCAATTACCAATGCTTGCTCCATACAAAGGCCGATGCAACCTCGCCGATGCGATGCTCCGTCGACTATCGGGATCTGCACTTTCCGGGAATCGCCGCTAAGCCTCTACTGATCGTTAATTAGGTGCAATAATTTCACTACCTTGGCGTATTGCAATTGCATAGAATCCTGGTCGTTGTTTAATCGCTTTTTCTTACTCAGCGAGCCACAATATGCCCGCGCTGGAAGCCTTCGTTCAATAGTTTGACATATACAATGTCGCATATACATGGAGACTGAGCAATGACCATTCCAGCACCCTCGTCGAAACCTCATGTGGCCAAGCTTTTTCGTAACAACGGCAGGCGGGCAGTGCATATTCCAGCCGAATTTGAATTGCCTAGTGTGCGTGTGTTGATCCGCAGAGAAGGCGCGCGATTAATTATTGAGGCTATGACTGGGCGCCGCAACATCGTCGAGCTGCTAGACCTGTGGAAAAAAGCGGAGCCTCTTGGTCCGGAAGACCAGTTTCCTGACATTGCCGACACGCCTGTCAGTGGCGCATCGTAACGCACAAATGGCAATGCGCAGTAAAGGACGCGAAAGAATAACGCATGCTTTGATGCCAAAAATCGCCTGTAAATAGGGGCAGTTTTTATCACTGAACGATTGGCAGGCTTTTCGTTTAATAAAAGACGATCGGCAAAGATATGCTTTTTCATAAAGGGTACAGAGTTTGCGGTCCCCAGGGAACAGAAGATCTAGCGGCAGCCTTATGCTTTAATTTCCGGCGGGGTTATGCTTAACGACACAACATCCCAAAACTCTGAAAAATCAATATCTTAGGCATAAGCTACTGCCCAAGACGTCTCACTGCGTTCAGCTATATCCCGCATTTGGTTGTACCCCGGTTTGTACCCCACAATAGTTTTATGACAATCGACTGCTGGGGGTACAAGTCATGAGTTTGCTGAGCGAAACTCAGATCAGAGCGGCCAAGCCTGACCCAAAAGAATATATGTTGAACGACGGGGACAAGCTGTATCTGCGTGTGCGGGCCACAGGCCAAGCCTGGATTTACCCTTGTATGTGGAATGGCAAATCCATAAAGCTTGGAATGGGACCGTACCCATCCGTCACGCTCGTACAAGCCCGAGCAAAAGCATATGAAGCCAATAGCCAGCGAGCAAATGGCTTAGATCCGAAGGAAGTTCAAGACCAACTGTGGCGCTGCGCACCATGGGCTATGACACGCAGGAAGAAATCACAGGCCACGGCTTCCGTGCGACCGCTCGCACCATGATCCGGGAACATCTGGGTTGGGATCCAGATGTCATTGAACGTCATTTGGTGCACACCTAAGACGAAGAGCTTGGCAGTAGCTCCTACCCCCCAATGTGACTCATTTCAACGCGACGCATATACGTAACAGAAACATGACCTCGCACTTCCGAATACCTGTCTGCCCGTCGAGCCCATGTAGATGTGATCGTTTTACGTAGAAGCTCATCATCGTCTGACTCGCGCAACAAGGTACGCAAGTCAATACTCTGCTGACCAAATAGACAGAGGTAAAACCCACCGTCTGACGCTAACCTTGCTCGTGAACAATCACCACAAAATGGCTGAGTCACACTGGAAATCACGCCGATTTCTCCCTGCCCATCTACATATCGCCAGCGTTTGGCAACCTCACCTTTAGCCGAGGGCGAAACGGGTTCCAAAGGAAAGTGCTGATTCAACAGGGCAATAATCTCTGATGAAGGATATACGACACTCTTGGTCCATTGGTTGGTATTGCCTACATCCATAAATTCTATAAAGCGCAGAATGTGGCCGGTACCACGAAAGTACCTGGCCATAGGCAGAATCTGCTCGTCGTTGACGCCGCGCTTAACCACCATGTTTATTTTGATGGGGGCAATACCCGCACGCTTTGCCGCGTCAATGCCCTGCAGCACGTCATCGACGGTCCAGTCAGAGTCTGTCATGCTTTGGAATACCGCGTTATCGATAGCATCCAGGCTAACATTCAAGCGCTTTACACCCGCCTGCGCAAGACTTTGCGCTTTACGCGCTAGCAGGGCCCCATTTGTAGTCAATGAAACATCAACCGGGCGCCCGTCGGGTGTGTTGAGCGCCACGAGTTTAGCCGCCAACGCGTCCATGCCTTTGCGTAGTAGTGGCTCGCCTCCGGTGATGCGGATTTTGCTTACGCCTAAGCTCACGAATATCCTTGCAGCCCGCTCTATCTCTTCGTGGGTCAATAGTTCACTGCGAGGAAGAAATTGAAAATCAGCCCCGAACACAGTTCTAGGCATGCAATAGGTACACCGAAAATTACATCGATCCGTAACTGATATACGCAGATCCCGCAATGGCCTCGCATGCCGGTCCAGCAAAATAGCTTCCTCTTCGGCCGTGTCGTCACGGATTGCTGCCGACCTAGGCATCAAGCGATGTTCATGCAATAAGTATTCGTTCATGCTTAGCTTTATCATTTTTTGGAAAACCCGCTTTAGACAGTCCTAAAGCGGGATTAACATATGGCCGACTGAAGTTACCCCTCCTTTACGCGGGCGTAGTAGGCATCGCAAATCGACGGTTTTTAAAACTGACCGTTCTTTTGAATTCGTCCATGGTGCCGGCCTTGCGGATATTCCCCCATGTCCCCTTGTAATAGGGAATGATGTTCCGATCGGTCCAATCCGTTGTCACATCGCCTTGAATGCCATTTACGTAGCCGAACAGCATAAAGGTCTGACCACGCTTGATTTCCGCAACCGGATAGACCATCGCATACGTAGAGCCAAAGTCGTTATAGACTTCTACGATATCGCTAGCCTCCACGCCAAGCTCTTGGCAATCATCGGGATGAATCTCAATGTAGGCCATGGGATAACGCTCTTGTGCGAAGCTATTGTATTGATCGTGATACGCGGTTTGCCATATCTCGTTGTTTCGCCCATTGTTAAGCCAGAACTTATATTTTTTCTTTTGAGCGGCAACGGTTTCAGGCAAACCATTCCATGGTGCGGGCAGAAAGTGCGCTTTGCCATCCTCTGTGTCGAATTTAGAGTCGGTATAAAGCATTTCTGTACCCGTGAACTTGCCATCGGCGTAAGACTTGACGGGAAGTTGTACACCATTATTACCCGTGGCCCGCAAACGCTCATAAGTAACCAGATGGCCTGAGTCGCCTCCTTGGCTGTCGATCTTTGGCGCTCCGGGTTGACCCGCTTGGCGGAAGCCATCATTAAAGGCGTCTTCTTCCGTTTTCCAGTCGAAGCCATTAAAACGTTCGGCCATCGCCGTATTGCCCTCTTTCTGGTAAAGCGCGCCCACCGCATTAGCGATCTTGGCCGCAATGAGGCAATCTGCCATCGCGGAGCCTGGGGGATCCATGAATTTCTCGGACAAACGGATTCGACGCTCGCCGTTCATCGACGTCAGGTTGATCTCACCAGGGTGTGCTGCGGGCAACAATAAATGGGCGGCTTCGGCAAGCTTGGTTGGGTAAAGATTGATGCTCGCGACAAACAGCCCGCCCTTCTCGGTTGCCTGATAAATGATGTCGACCATCTCTTCGGTGCTCGCCCCTCGCGCCTTTTGCATCGCCTCTTTGACGATGGCCGATCGCTTTAGTACGGCTTCTCGCAATGCCTGGGCGTTATTGCTGGTCTGAAAGTTATTGCATCCCCACCAGGTCATCATGCGACCCTTTCCCTGGATCAGCTCTTGATCGATATAAATTTTTGTATCGCCTGGATAGGGCGGCCGAGTGTAGCCTTCTTGGTGCCCACCCATACGCACACAGCCTGTACCTCGGCGGCCAACGTTATGGGTCGCAATAACCAGACTGAGCAAGGACGACTGAATGACGTAATTGTCATTGCCCCAAATAATGCCTTTTTCATACGCATGCATACTGCGTGGTAATTGGCCTGTCTTCTTAGGTTTGTACGACCATTCTGCTGCTTTTTTGATATCCTCGACAGACACGCCGGTAACCTTGCTGCATTCCTCCAGCGACATGCGATTGGTCTGCACGGCCTCATCAAACCCCGATGTATGCTGCTCTATGAACGGTTTGTCTATCCACTCTTGTTCGACCACATAAGTAAATAGGCCGTTAAACAGCGCAGTGTCCGTACCCGGCTCAATCGCCAAATGTAGTACACGTTCCTTGCCAGCAACTTGGCGCGCAATGGAGATGGATGGAGTTTCGCGAGGGTCTACGAATATGATGCGCGTTGGCGGCAGCTCCTCATCGGCAAACCGCTCTTTCTTCTTGCCGCTGGTTTGGCCATATAAGTTCGGCACCCAATGCTGAAGGAAGTAATTAGTTTGCGACTCATAAGGATTGTTGCCGATGGACCAAAGAACGTCGGCGAGTTCTGCGTCCTCGTAGGCATTATTAAGCTCGCCAATGCCCATGTCACGGGTGGCGTGGCACTCAGAGTTATACGCTGGACGATTGTGAATGCGAACCATGGGAGTCTGCAGCGCAGAGAACATCAGCTTGCCGGTACCCCAGGTATTTTCAAACCCTCCGCCGGCGCCACCATGGTCAAAACACGAAAATACGATACCTTCGGGCCCATCTGTATCCAGCGTTTTCTTAAGCAAGCCCGCGTAGAGCGCCATCGCTTGTTCCCACGACGCATCCACCCACTGATCTGCCGCGTATAAGCGCGGTTGCTTGAGCCGAGCTTTTCCATCGCCCTCGGGGGTGTACATATACGTTGCCATCCGGCCGCCACGGGTTGAACTTAACCCGCCATTAACGACGCACTCTTTATCCGGCACAATCATGATGTTGTGACGACTACCATCGTTCTCAGTAATCACGTTGGTCATGGCCGGTGTCAAGGTGGTAGCGTACGGAGGCAGTTGTTGACGAAAGTCCAGACCCAAGGCGTTGTCCTGGGGAGCTCGACCGCCCTCCTTCTGCTCGGGCCACTTATATACATGATAGCCACAGCCGACAATACAGAAATGACAGGTCATATTGGTACGTTCGGCGTTCTTTGGCGGTAACGTGATGCGATCTTTTTTGGCTGGCATAGCGAATACCCTATTAAATAATGTTTGCTTGGCGTCCGTAGATCAGCCCGTCGATACCAACGGCTGATACGGTGTCGGATGCTTCGTCATACCGCAATAGAACGCGCGGGAGATTCTCTGTAGCCTGTCCGCAAATCATCTGACCTGCCTTCTCTGCATCGAACTCACTGAAATGACATGGACACTTGAATGTTTTAGTGCTGTTGTCATAGATGGTCGGACACCCCATGTGCGTGCATAGCGTGCTATACGCGACAATATCGCGATCAGGTCCGACCCCACCCGGAACAGGGGAACCCAGCTTGATCGCAGTGCAAGGCGACCGCTCGTCGGGATAACTAAACGGCAGCGCCGCATCAACCGTGAGCTTTTGGGCGGCTGTGACCGCTTTGTTCGGATAGTTCAACGTGGTTTTTGATGGGTCTGCGGGTGCAGCCTGAGCATTGGCACTCGTAAACGGCACCAAAGTAGCAGCCGCTGCGACCCCGCCGCCTCCACTGAGCTTAAGAAAACCGCGTCGGTTGAGTTTCGTCGTATCGGGCATGAGGGGCAACTCCTATTGAAACAATGAGCGTAGGTCAGTAACCTGTACTTATCGCTTACGCAATATGCATGCCAAGTATTAACTGACGCTGGATACGCTGGGAGAACACCGAAATGACGGTATCGATGAGAGCAAACGGTAACGCGCCCAGCTGTGATTTAACCCCGTCGTTACCGAACGGTAACGTTCGTCGCCGCCTGTTGACTGCGGGTATTGCGGCCATTGGTGTGGGCACGACACCCGCATGGGGCCAATCAGTTAACCACCCCCCTTTACGAATTGGCACCACGGCTGTCTTTCTCGATGATCAACTGCAGCTATTGGATATTTGGCGCGCTGACCTGCAAGCCACGTTGCGCCAGGCCGTTCAATTCGTCCAGCGACGGAGCTATCGCGAAATCGTTGACCTGTTGTTGCGTGGTCAAATTGATGCTGCCTGGATTTGCGGCTACCCCTACGTGCTTAATTCAAAACAGTTGCGCTTAGTGGCTGTGCCGCAGTATCGGGGAACCCCTCTATATCGCTCGTACTTAATCGTTGGAAATAGCGATAAGAAAACGGAAGCCATTACGCAGTTAGAGGGTAAAGTCTTCGCCTACAGCGATCCGTTATCCAACTCGGGGTTCCTCATCCCCAGCACGGAGCTGTTAGCCCACCATCACGATCCGTCAACCTTCTTCCGGCGATCATTTTTTACTTTTGCTCATCGCAACGTGGTTCAAGCTGTCGCCGCCGGGCTGGCAGATGGCGGTGCCGTAGACGGTTATGTGTGGGATACGATTATTGCCCAGTTTCCAGCGTGGGCGTCTGGCGCACACAAAGTGTGGCAATCTCCGGAATACGGCTTTCCGCCCCTGGTAGTACGCAAAGATATGGCTACACCCACCTTCGAGGCGTTGAATGCGGCACTTTTGCAAATGCACGAGCGCCATGATGGGCAACTGATACTTGACCGGCTAGCACTTGATCGATTCGTCAACGGCTCTGATGCTTTATACGATGGCATCCGGAGCCTTACCCAAGCCGCTGGAGCCGTCACACTGGAATCGGAGGCTCGTTCGACGAGTGCAACATGAAGTCGTTTAACTGGCGGCGCCCATTTCAGCACATGAGCTACCGGTACAAGGTTCCATTAGCACTGACCGCGGCCATTCTGGCCACTGAACTTGTCGTTACAGCAACATTCGTGCAACTGTCATATTTGGCGATGCGCCAAGATATGCGGCAAGGGGCGCAAGCCCTCACCCGCATGCTGGCCTTATCGGTGCGCGAACCGCTCAGGCGCGATGATCTTTGGCGTGTCTATGAAATCATCCATGTTCCGGTAGATGCCACCGGCCCCATCTCGGGCCTGCAGGCGATCATCATGCTAGACCAGGATTTCAAGGTCTATGCAGCGTCTAATCCAAAACACTATCCAATCTCGACATCGCTCGCTGCCCTGCCCGATGAGCTGAAGCTGGCGGTGGCAGCACTTCGCGAGCCCGCACAGTCCTTCTACTTCCGGTATTCAGGGTATTTTTCTCAGGTGCCAGGGGTCGCCGGAACGGTCGTTCGCTCTAACGACGCAGGGATTGCGGGATACGTGTTGGCCTCATACGATGTCAGCGCTTGGCGACAGCGTGTTACCGGTTTGCTCACCCGTGTATTTTGGATCAGTATTCCTGGAATTCTTCTGCTGTTACTAGCGGGCTGGGCTTGGGGCAACCAAGTCGCCCGACCGCTACTTTCACTGGCAACAGCAATGAAACGCGTGGGCCGCGAGCCGTTGAGTGGCATTCGGCGTTCTTTGGATACTACAGGCACCGATGAGATGGGCGTGCTGAATCAGCAGTTTTCAGGCATGTTGAACGAGCTTGAAGCCAAAGAAGCGCTCGAGCGCGAGATGGTGGCCGCTGAACGGCTCGCTGCAGTAGGGCGGGTCGCCGCCGGCGTTGCTCACGAAATCAATAATCCACTTGGCGGAATGATCAATGCACTTGATACGCTCCAAACACACGGAACGCCCGACAAGCTGACCATTAAGACCGTGGATCTGGTACGCCGTGGCTTAAATCAGATCCGCCATACGGTGGGGGCTTTACTCGTGGAAGCGCGCCTCGATGCCTCGCAGATGTCACCGGCTGATTGGGAAGATCTACGTACGCTCATTGAACCAGAGCTCAAGGCACGACATGCCAGATTGTTATGGGATGTTCAGCCCGACCTTGCCATTGATCTACCCGCCCACTTAATACGGCAACTGACACTTAATCTGCTTCTTAACGCCAAGAATGCCGTTGAGACTGAAGGTTGCGTCAGTTGCTTGGCTCAACGAACTCCTGACTCGCTCACCATCGAGATATCCAATTCAGGGCGGCATATTCCTGAAGCCGCACTACCCCATCTGTTCGAGCCATATCCGGCCGATTCACCACAGGACCGCAACTCACATGGATTGGGCTTATGGGTAACCTACCAGATCATTACGCAGTTACGCGGTACGATCGAAGTGAGTAGTGAGCCCGGGTTCACCCGCTTTACAGTCACCCTTCCTATTAATCCGCTGGCTTTGGGAGAGCAAGCATGACCGAACCTCATATTTGCCTGATTGAAGATGACCCGATCATGGGCGAGTCCTTGGTTGAACGTTTTCAATTAGAAGGCTTCAAGGTGGATTGGTATCTTCGCGCCCAGGAGGCACGATCCGCCATCCTTGCAAATGACTACGCAGTAATACTCAGCGATGTGAGACTGGCCGATTTGGACGGTGATACGCTGTATTTGCAAATGCTTCAGGACGGCTATAGCCTGCCGCCCTTCATTCTTATGACGGCATACGCCACTGTGGAACGCGCCGTAAGCATGCTCAAGCAGGGTGTACGAGATTATGTCACTAAGCCCTTCGACCTTTCACGCTTAGTGGAATCTGTTCGAGAGCTAACCGCCAATCATGACGCGAATACGCACGTATCGGACGAAAACATTCTGGGCGTTTCCACTGCGGCCCAGAAGCTGGCTCAACTTGTGCCTCGAATTGCCGGGCGAGCGACATCGGTGCTCATTACCGGAGAGTCAGGAGTCGGCAAGGAAGTTCTAGCGCGGCTGATTCATCACCGAGCCGATCCTGCCAACACCGAACGTCCGTTTGTAGCGGTCAACTGTGGGGCGGTGACCCCCACGCTCGCTGAAGCCGAGTTTTTTGGCTTTGAACGCGGCGCTTTCACCGGGGCAGACAAGCAAAAGCGAGGTTACCTGGAGCAGGCCAATAAGGGAACGCTATTCTTGGATGAAGTGGGGGAGCTCTCCCTTCCTTTACAAGCAACGTTGCTCAGATCAATACAAGAAAAACACATCCGCCGTATTGGCGCCGAGCGCGATATCGCCACACAATTCGATCTGGTGTGTGCCACAAACCGTGACCTGGGAAGTATGGTTAAGGAACGCCTGTTCCGGGAAGACTTGTACTACCGAATCAACGCAGTCACTTTGCATGTCAAACCCCTTAGGGACCGGCCTGAGGACGTATATTGGCTGGCACAGCGTTTTATCAGTGCCATGGCACAGCGCCTGAACGAGCCACCCAAATCCTTGCATCCACTAACGCAATTGCGACTGCAGGAATATTCGTGGCCGGGCAATATCCGCGAATTGCACAACAGAATCGAGCATGCCTGTCTGATAAGCCCGAACCCGATTTTAGTTCCTAGTGATATCTTTTCTTCCGACTGGCAGCGCACAGCGTCGCAACTGGCATCCTTCCCCGGTGAAGATGCGGCCCTCAATACCTACCAAGATGCTTGCGAAAGGCTTTATATTGAAGAAATGTTGATACGTAATGAAGGGCGTATTACTGAAACGGCCAAGGCGCTCAAGATTTCACGTAAGAATTTATGGGAGAAAATGAAGCGCCATAACATCGAGGCCGGACGCCTGACGACGGTGACATCGACTCCACTGCCTTAGTCTCCCGACGTTTCAGTCTCTTGCTCCATGGCGCGCTCCGCTAAGCGGGCGACCTCGGCAGCCACCCCTTTGCGCTCGCTATACCGGTCCGTCAAGTAATCACTGCGATCCCGAACCAGCAAAGTGAATTTCATCAGCTCTTCCATCACATCCACGACACGGTCGTAGTATGGCGAAGGCTTCATGCGCCCGTCCTCATTGAACTCCTGATAGGCTTTGGCAACCGATGACTGGTTAGGGATGGTCACCATTCGCATCCAGCGCCCCAGCACGCGCAGCGCGTTGACCGCGTTGAAAGACTGGGATCCGCCACTGACCTGCATGACAGCCAGCGTACGGCCTTGTGTCGGGCGAACACTACCCACTTCCAGAGGAAGCCAGTCAATTTGACTCTTGAACACACCCGTTAAGTTGCCGTGGCGCTCAGGACTACACCACACCTGCCCTTCCGACCAGTTTGATAGCGCCCTGAGTTCCGCAACCTTGGGGTGATCTGACGGCACGCTGTCAGGCAGTGGTAGATCATGCGGGTCAAAAATTCGTGTTTCCGCACCCAGGCGGGTCAGAATGCGCGCTGCTTCTTCTGTGAGTAGCCGACTGTACGAGCGTTCGCGCAGCGAGCCGTAGAGCAAAAGAATGCGAGGCGGGTGCGTTGCCCCATCGAGCAGGGAAAGCTTGTCATGGCTGGGGGCATCCAATACGGTCTCGTCAATTATTGGCAAGGTCAAATCGTGGGGTAAAGAATAGGAGGTCATCAATATACTCAAACTGGTAAAAAAAGAACGTGCTCAACCTGTTAGGCATATCAACTAGGGCTAGCGCACGCGTTGGCCAAGCTCGTCGATAACTACCTCACCGTCCTCTTTAGTAAAGGATCCCTGTTGTGCCTGCGGAAGAATATCCAAAACTAGCTCCGAGGGCCGGCATAACCGCACCCCCAATGGCGTAACAACAAAGGGTCGATTCAGCAAGATTGGATGCGCTTGCATCGCGTCGAGCAATTGAGCATCCGTGAGCGCCGGTTCATTCAAACCCAGCTCTAGAAATCGAGTGCCTTTTTCACGCAATGCCTGGTGCACTGTTAGCCCGGCACTTTGGATCAAACCGGCCATCGTTTCACGTGATGGCGGCGTTTTCAGGTACTCAATGACGGTGGGCTCTATGCCAGTATTGCGGATCAAGCCTAGCGTATTGCGTGAGGTCCCACAGTCGGGATTATGGTAAATCGTGATGGTGCTCATACGGCTCCTTTCAAAGCTACATCTTTACGGTAGTCAGTCATTCCTCACCGAACGGGCGACTTACTGCACGTCCCGATTTTCATAAAAGGCTTGGGAACACTCAACTAGCATTAGTTTAACATTTCAACTATTCTAGTTATATGGAAATGAAACTTGCCGTTAAAGCGCTTGCTGCCATCGCTCACGAATCCCGCCTGACCGCCTACCGCACGCTTATGCAGGCCGGACCGGCGGGGTTACCTGAATCGGCCAGGGTTTGCTAGACACTTTTTATCCTCATAATACTCACTAGGAGATGATTATGAGCACGGTCCGATTTACGGAAGAATTCAAACTCGAAGCGGTCAAGCAAATCACCGAGGCATGAGCCGACGAGGGAATTGCCACGACAACGCAGTAGCCGAAAGCTTCTTTCAATTGCTTAAACGCGAGCGCATCAAACGCAAAATCTATAGCACCAGGGACCCGGCTCGCCAAGACATCTTTGACTACATCGAAATGTTCTACAACCCGATTCGTCGACATAGTTACGCCGCAAACCTTTCGCCGGTAAACTACGAACGGCAATATTTTTCTGAGGCAACGAACTGTCTATAAAAGCCTGGCCGATTCAGTCAGCCCTGTAGGGTAGAAAGCGACTCATTGCAGTCATTCAGCCGCCATAGCTCCGAAACTTTAATATGACTGTTACTCTCTCACAGGTAACATCCTTGATCAAGTGAATCACGTGAAAACTTTCCTCATCCATCCAGCTTTACTGATCGCTTCTGTCTCTATGCCTGCGGTTGCACAACACCATGTGCACTCTGATGGTCACCATGCAGCGAGTGCTGAGCACAGCCCTTATGCTGGAATGCAAAGCCGCCCAATCAAAGCATTGTCAGAACAGCAAATAAATGGGCTCCGAAGCGGCAAAGGGATGGCTATGGCGATGCCCGCAGAGCTGAATGGCTATCCTGGACCCTTGCATGTTTTGGAACTTGCACCGAAGATCAAACTTTCTGATGATCAGGTAGCGCTCACCAAGAAGCTCTACTCAGAAATGCAAGCAGAGGCTAAGGCTGCCGGTGAGAAAGTGATAGAGGCAGAGCGTGAGCTGGATTCGTTATTCGCTCATAAGAAGGCCAGTGCGGAAACCGTTGCTGTGGCAGTGTCCAGGGCTGCCAATGAACAAGGAAAACTGCGTGAGATACATCTTCGTTATCACTTAAGAATGATAGATGCTTTGACTCCTGAGCAAATCGCTTCATACAACAAGCTTCGTGGGTACTAAAGCCGTCATCTATCGTTGTTGGATTGCGTTTGCGAAGCGTCTTCTTGAGCTGAGCGTCGGCTCAGAACCCTGTCAACCACGCAGAGCCAATACTGCTTACTCATGTCCACTGTTCTATTTGAAAGGCTCCTCAGCAACAAGACAATGATAGATGCTGAGAGGGAGTTACTTGCAGAGGGCGCCTGACTGCTGATCGCACCGCTCGAATCCGCATAGAGATCGAGCCACAGGCTTGTTTTGTTGTTTTTGCACCTGTACCCCAGCGTGTATCCCGCGGTTCTCATAAGCCGGGGAAGGCCACATGGGGCGAGGCTCGATACACTGCACGACAGCACGACGGCTAAAAGCCGGAACGCACTAACACAGTCCACAAACTATTAGTTTTTATAAACCTGCTACGGCTTCTACGTATGGTTTTGTTTTTGTAGAGCGCGAATAATCAGTTAGCGATCCGTTGACGATGGTTGACGCCCGAAAGTCCGACGCCACTTTCGGAACAAACCGCGACGGCTGAGCGGTTCGAATATCTGGTCGGGCCCTTCCGGATCGAGTATCTCATTATCGGCCAGCCATGCCTCGGTATCGCCAAGCTCAGGAATGGTATAAGGCACGAGAGTACGCCCCGATTTACGTAGCGTGTCGATCGTGTCGATAAGGGATCGGGTCTGCTGCAATGTGGCGGCTACTGTTTTTGCATCGGCATCAAGATGTTCAGCAAGCAAGTCGTTGCGTAGGCCGCCTATCGTGGTGTGGATAGAATCGGCGCCTGGCTGGCCAGCCGCTACGACAACGTCGCACTCTGTATCCAATCGCATAGATCGATTATTGAAATTCGAAGAGCCGACTCGCAACCATTGATCGTCCACGATCAGCACCTTGGCATGGACATAAATTGGCGTACCGCCGGCGGTTTGCGGATAGTAGAGACGGAACCGCCGGTGCTTGCCGATGCGCTCAAGGGCTTCGACCAAACGCGCACGGGCGCTGTCCATGGCAATCGGCTCCAGCCAACCTTCAGCCGTCTTGGGATTAATGACAACAATCTCCGGCCCGTCGGGTTCGCTCAGTCGCTGAGCAATCGCACGAGCGATTTTGCGCGAAGCAAAATATTGGCTTTCCGCGTAGATGTACCGTTTCGCCGAAGCGATCAAGTCCAGGTACATTTGTTCGATTTCATGAATTCCCGCTTGGTCTTCCATTTTTGGAATAGTCCGAGCGATGCCAAGTTCAACACGCTGAAACGTCGGCTCGAGGTCGGCAGGCCAAGGGTCGGTTCCGCAGGCTATGGGCTTGAGATCTTCGCCTGTCGCCAAATGCCATCGTTCACGTGCAAGATCGCCCATCGCCTTTGCGGCCGGACCATCGAGCGCACTGGTGGCATCATGCCAGGGAGAGTATGGGGCTCCGTCGGGCCGACGGCGGCCAGGATCGGCATCGGCGTGATCGCGGCGATCCCATCGTTCACTGGTGAGGTCAATGCCACCACAAAATGCCAATGTGTCGTCAATGACAACGATCTTCTGGTGATGAGATGCCGCCACAGGATGAGCACCGTCCAACTTCAGCGTGATACGCGGATGCGCTTTCCAGCGCAGAACTGTCGCGAATGTATTACCGCGGAATATTGCTTTGAAAGCGCCCGTATCCCAGCGTAACAGCCGGATGTTCAAATCGGGAGTGCGCTTTACCAGCCAGAGGAAAAAATCGCCCAGGTTCTGCGGCCCTTCGTCGCTCTGGCCGGATTGAAGCTGGATACGCGTATCGAAATCCCAGCCGATCAAAAAAATACTCTGGCGTGCATTGAGCATCGCTGCGCGCACTACCTTGAAGTAATCTTCCGCATCGACAATGAATGCGAACCGATTTGCTGTCTCGATGCGCCAACAATTGCGGTCTGGCTGAAACAGGGGAGAATGTCGATCAACGGGTGTCAGTGATGGGTCCACGATTTCACTCCTTTGCTCGCGTCAGATCATCAGCTGACTTCATGATACCCATAAAGAGCTCATTGCCAATAGCAAGAGCCTTTTTCACGGCCTCGGACAGGCTGCCTGCGGCATCCTCCGACACATTGGTTTAATGTTGTGCCAATTTTTTTTTCATGCGCTGATAGTCCTTCAGATACTTCCGAGCGAGTTGCTCCTTCTGCGCTTCAGATAGTATTTTTCCCGACACTTGGAAGAATTTTTTTTCTTCTTCGCGTAAATGATGCCGTACCTCGCCGGAGAGCTTCTTGGCCTTTGCCAACCAGCTTCCTCCTTGAGTTTCGGCCTTGCCTAGCCCTTCTACCAATTCGTCGATCTCGTGATGTTCGGACAAAGCGTGACGCGAGGGGTCAAGTCCCCTATCATCCATCAGGATTGGAGCATATAAAAACCGTTCTTCTGCCGCGGCATGCGCGGCAAGTTCAATCTTGAGTTCTTGGTAGATTTCCTGTCGGCGTTCGCTGTGTGGCGCTGCTCTCAGTAGTTTTCTACACAATGAGCGCTGGAGTTCATGGCTTTCCCGCAAGGCTTCGTAGATATTATTGCTTGGCATCATTGAATTCCTCTAGTTGTCAGAAAATGGCAGCATGATGGAGTGCGCCGAAGCAACCGACGCACTCCCCAGTTATACAGCCTGCGGGAACGACCCGCTCATGGCGGGTCGTATACCTCGATTTTCTGCAGCCGTTATCGAGCTTGCTCTTGGATCTTTTCACCGCCGCGCTCGATGTCCTTACCGGCACCATGCATGGTATTGCAACCCGCCAGTAAGCTGGAAACCAGCAATACTACGGTCAAGGCCCATGGTTTTTTTCTCATGATTTTCCTTTGTACGATAAGCGCTTATTTGCCAAAGTGTGTCTTGGCTTCCGCTTCACATTTGTCCTGAGCATCGCCCGACAAAGCGTCGCACTTCTTCATTGCTACGTCATAATCGGCGTCGCGGCGGGCTTGGGCAGCATCGTGATCGGCCTCGGCTTTTTCCTTACCCGCCTCGGCCTGGGCTTGAGCAGTGTCATTGTCTGCCTCGGCTTGCTTGAGGCAGACGTCCTTCTGATCACCACTCAAGGCGTCGCATTGCTTCTTAGCAGCATCGTAGCGGGCGTCGATTTGGTCGGGCGTCATGACCGAGCTAGATTGCGCATGTGCGGGCAGCGCTCCTATACTCAAACACAGCATAATGGCGGCCAACAGGGTCGAGTTTCGATTCGTCATGGTTTTTCTCCCATAAGCATGACACAGATGCGTGGCAGGGCATCTGCCCCACCACGGTGTGACGATGAACTGAGGAACTACTTCTTGCCATCCAGCGCATCACGGGCCTGATCCTTGGCCTCACCAACGTTGCGCTGCACTTTGCCGACAGTCTTTTCGATCTTGCCCTCGGCTTCGGTCTGGCGGTTGCCGGTGGCTTTTCCGGCGGCTTCCTTGATGGTGCCCTTGACTTCCTTCGCAGCACCTTTAATACGATCATTATCCATAATGCTCTCCTTGTTCGTGCATTCAAGAAACATCCAGAAAACCGCTTCCAGCACAACTGTGCAGCAGCTCCAGATGTCTGCACTATAGGAGTCGTTATCGATTGCCAAAAGAGAAGGAAATACTATTTTTTCTAGTATTTAATTACCGGCTGCCCGAGCGCTTGGCGCGCGGAGATTTTTCGTGCCCCACGACACCGCGCTCCCTCGCCCAGACAATGGCGGCACTGCGTCGATGTACCTGGAGCTTGCTGTACAGCGAGGCGACGTGGTTGCGCACCGTATGGTGGGACACGCTAAGGGTCCGAGCAATATCCAGATCGCTCAGGCCCTGGCAAATCAAGCCCAGGATTTCGCGTTCGCGGGGCGTCAGGTCGGCAAGCAGGGAATTCGAGCTGGGTGCGTCATGCGGCTGACGGATCTGCGCTAGCTTTTCGATGACGGTCTGGCTGAACCAGGAAGTGTCCTGCATGACGGCTTCGATGGCGGCCATCAGCTCAGTTTCGCTACGTTTGCGTTCGGTGATGTCCTGGATGACGCCCAGGATGCAGGGCCGATCCTCGATGACGACGGGTTCCGCCGACACCAGGCAGTCCAACAGCTGGCCGCCGTGCGTACGCAATCTGAAATCCCGGTTGCGTACTCCCGTGCCCTCCTTCAGCGTGGCCAACGTCGCCTCATACAAGCCGGATTCAGTGCTCAGACCTGCCAGTGCATTTTCCTCACCCAGCGCATCCAGCGTATAACCTGTCGTGTCAACGAAAGCATCATTAACCTCTAGTACACTGCCTTGCAGCGTGCTCAGCACCATAGGCACGGGTGCCAAACGGAAGGCTTTTGAAAAGCGTTCTTCGCTGTAGCGCAGCGCGCTCTCCGCTTTGCGCCGGGGCTCCAGGTCGTTGAAGGTAAAAAGCATGCACTCAGCCTCACCAACCTCTATCGGCTGGCCCGCCACGACGACCAGTTTATCCGTGCCGTCCGGCAACGGTATGCAGGTTTCCATCTGGGAAATAGTGCGCCCTTCCGCCAGACGTTCTTCGGCACTTTGTCGCTCAGACGCATCGCCAAGGATGTCGATTTCATCGAAGCAGTGATCGAGGATATCTTGACGTTCGTAGCCCGTCATCTGCAGAAATCCCTGGTTGACCTTGACGTAGCGCCTGTCTTCCAACGAACAGATGACGGCCGGCGCCGGATTGGTGCTGAAGGTTTTTTCGAAGCGCTCCTCGGCACTGTAGCGCTCGGTAACGTCCAGAAGCACCAGCACGACACCTACGGGTTTGCCCTGCGCCTGGTTCAGAACCAGGCCCCTGGCTTGATGCACTCGATAGAAATCCGGATCGTGCGAGCAGGTGACCTCGACCACCATGTCCTTGAAAGCGTCTCCGGCCAGCGCCCGGTACATGGGATACTGACCGGCCAAGAGTTTACGCTGGTTGCGGTATCGAAGCGTATAGCGTTTGCGGTATCCCGACGCAGTACCGCCCAGTTCGGAAAGCTCGGCGGCACCATGCATGGACAGGGCCGTGTCATTGGCCCAGGCAATATGCCTGTTCATATCGAGCAGGATAATACCTTCGATCAATCCGTCGATAATCTCCAGAAGATGCCCGTGTTCTGTGGTGAAGACACTAGATATCTGTTTCATTACTCCCCCCTGTTTGGCCGGCGGTTGCGAACATACTTGCAGGATAAGCCGAAATTACTAGATAGATCAGTACAACGCCATCTATCTGAGTTCTTGGTGAAGACTTAGGATGATGGGGCAGCTCGATGCTGCATCCTACAAACAGAAGGAGAAATTTATGGAAACGAATCAGCACGGCAGTGATCAAAATAGCATGCCTGACCATGTGGAACCAAGCCGCCCGAACCAAACTCCCGACGGCACTCCTGGAAAGGATGCACCAGGACATCAATCGCCTGTTCCGGGCCAACCTTTCCCACCCGGACAAGACGAGCCTGGCCGTTCCTCCCCCCCAAACGAGCCCGACAACATACCTACACCGCAGGCTTAATCAGTCCAACCGCTAATTCTGTCGCTATTGCATCGGCATAGAAATAGCATGTGCTTCTTATCTGCAGCAATTTAATCGAGTTGGGATATCGTCAAGAATGATAAAACTCCGTATTAACTGCTGCAGATTGAGGGCTTACTGCTGTCGGGGGATAGCGTAAAGATATACTCTAGCCACGATGTTAGCGTAGCGACCAAGGCCTTGGCCGGACTTTGTGCAAACTGGCGTATCAGCGCCAGGAACTTGGGCAGCACCGACGAGAGCTTCCAGTGATGGCGCCGCAACGACGCTATCCTTTACCTATGCGGGCAATGCGGTTTATGGTGGAGCGCGCTTTACGGCGCGTCAGCCACCGCTGATCTGAGCAGAAGCGCCACCAGTTCAGCCTGGCGGGTAGTGCTCGTCTTGCCGAAGATATTCTTCAGATGGAAAGTGACTGTTGTGCGCGAGACGCTAAAGTCAGCGGCGATCTGAGCCGGTTGTTTATTTTCGGTCAAAGCGACGGCAACACGTGCTTCAGTCTGGGTCAGGCCAAAACGCGCGACAAGCATGTTGGGGTCGATGTGCATCATGCTCGCTCGCTGCGCGGTGTGGATCCGCGTGACTTGCCGCAGACGAGCCTGTATCGTTGCCAGAAGTAGGTCGTAGTCGATGGGCTTGACCAGATAATCGTCAGCCCCTAGGCGCTTGCCTTCGACGACTTCGCGCGGGTCGGACAGCGCAGTCAAAAACACGAAAGGAATACCCGCGTAATCCGGCATCATCTCTTGCACCGCACGCAGCAAGCCGAAACCATCCATGCCCGGCATGGATATATCGCACAGGATCAGATCGGGGCGAATCGTGCGCAGCTGATCCAGGGCTTCGTCGCCATTGCCGGCCAGAAGCGGCGTAAAGCCCGCCTCACTAAGCTCCTCGGCGGTGTCACACAAAAGATCCGGCTCATCCTCCACGCACAGGATAATAGGCTTGCGTTTGCCGGAACACACGAGTTTCATGCCGATTTCTCCGCCCTATCATTCAGTGCCACGTACGGTACAACCGCACGCGGCAAACATAAAATAAAGGTAATGACTCCTTCCCTGTCTTGCACCAACCGTACATCGCCGTCTTGCAAGCGCGCCAGCGCCCTAGCCATATATAAACCAATTCCAATACCGGTGTGGCCCTTGGCGTTGTCGCCCCGAAAGTATCGGGTAAATAGCACGTCTGGCTCGCTATCTTCAATGCACGCAAGCGTCCCTTGATTGGTCACCGCACATTCGACTTTATCGTCAGTGCAGCGGACATCCATATGCACAGGACTTTTCGCATCCGAATACTTGATGGCGTTGGCCAGCAGGTTATTAAGAATATGCTCCACATGTGTCGGATCGCAATTGACAAATGGTGAGCCCTCTTCAGGCAGCGTAATTTCAATGAGCCGGTCCGGCGTGGCGATGCGCTGCTGGCCACAGATGCCTGTGGCCAGCAAAGCCAAATCGCAAAGCTGATTATGGACCTCAACCTGCCCGGCATCGAGCCGGCCCGCATCCAGCGTACATTCAATCAGCTTGGCCATGCGTTTGATGGCCTCACGCGCCCTGCCACTGCGCTCGCGCACCTCGGCCAATGACAATTTCTCGCCACGCCGTACCAATCGCTGTAAAGAGGAGTCCACAATCGCCAAAGGGGTACGGAACTGATGCGATACCATGGTGCCGAAGTTGCGATAGAGTTCAGCCGTGGCGCGCTCGCGTTCAAGGGCGGCGTCGAGCTCTTGTGTTCGGGCGTGAACCAGCTCTTCCAGGTGATCACGGTGCATAGCGATTTCTCGTTGCGCGGCGTGCCGTTCAGTTACGTCGAAGATCAGCAGGATCGCGCCGATAATGCGCTCTCTTTCATACAAAGCAAAGCAGCGCAGGTCCACATAATGGGCTTCGCTCTGCGAGTCACAAAAAAAGGGTTGATCGAGCAGCTCTGCCGTATGGCCGGCCAGGGCCTTATCAACGGTACGTCGAACACGTTCCACCTCAAAGAAGCTGGACACATCGCCCAACAACCTACCCTGAGCCGTATCGGCCGAACAGGCAAACAGATGCTCCGCCGCTGCGTTCCATACCGTGCATCGGCGCTCCATATCCACCGCGATAATGTTTTCCCCACTCGAACCAATCAGCAATTGGGAAAATGCTTTCTCCTGATTCAGCAAGCGCGTGCGTTCGTGGGCGTAGCGTATCGTCAGCAAGGCATGGATGATGAGCGCAATGCCCGCCAATAAAATACCGGCGAGTGAGCCAATGACCCACCATAGGCCGTTGCGGGCGTCATCCAACCGGCCGCCTAAATCATCCCACCCTGCGACCATGGCCTTGGTCGCCGCCTGACCCAGCGTGACAACATAAGGCGCCAATAGCTGCTCGATTTCCTGCACATTAGCGCTATCACTTTGCGCTTGTAACCCACTAATACGAGCTTTCAGTTCCGGCAGCCTTTGGGCCAATCTGTCCAGGCTATCGACGAAACCATACGCTTCCATCTGGCGTCGCTGCGGGCCTTGTCCGAGCAAATGCAGGCGGCTCAGGAAGATTTGGTAATGGCGTTGCAATGCATCAGCGCCGGCGTGCCCTGTCGCACGCTCGCCTACGGCATTCACCAGGCGGAGGCTGGCGACCTGCGCTCGCGATATGACCCACAACATATTGTGAGGTGCTTCCAGGCGCATACGCGCCTGGATAGCAAACAGATGCGACAAGGAATAAGTCAGCAACACAAAGAATGCGACAATCGCAAGCAGCGGCAACCCGACGCCAAGCATCGGTTGCAGCGGCCGCTTCATAGAATCTCAAGGCTGACTACTTGCCAGACCCAACGGTAATCGTAACGGATGTCCTGCAACTCGGGATGATCATCGCGTGGATACACAACCCACAACGGCCCCTTGTTCCTGGCACGCAGACGTTCACCGTCCATGGCATAAGCCAGAATGATGTCATACTCATCGAACTCTTCGATGGGGTAGTCGATCGTGTAGTAGTTCAAGGCTGTGACCACGACGACGGAGCCAGAGGCTCCGACCTGTTTGAGAAGATCGCGCACCAGAAACCCCTCGAAAACATGCGCACCGTCGGTGACGGATGTATGAGTTTCTATGCGTGTACGCGGCAGCGCCTCTAGCATTACCCTATCAAACTGAGCCACATCATTGGCATTGGTGTTGTTGATGGCGCCATAGACCTCAAGAATGACCTTGCCTTCGGCGGCGGGCAGCGCGTCGACACTTTCCGCGAAAGCAGGGGCGAACATGCCCAGCCAAAAAATGGCCGCCCCTGCCCTGCTGGCCCGCAGGGCTATTTTCCCAATCATCCCTAAAAACATGATTGCCTCCCATTATTTATTATTCGCGTACCAGCCCGGAGGCTGGGCGCCTTATGGGACACCATACCGCATGCAAGCACTATTACGCCACCCAAGGATGCTTGCAGGGCCTCAAGTTAGAACTTCATGCGCAGGTATAAAGATGCTGTGTTGTCGTTGCCGCGACTGCTGAACTGGCCAGAGTACGACAGCCCAAGCGCGGTGTTTTCTCCCAGCCTGGCCTCTGCGCCCAAATCCAGCACGGCCGCGTTCTTCGCGATCGGAGCACCCTTGATTTCAAAGCGTTCACCCCCTCCTTGGCTGAACGCCATAGTGCGCGTCGCATCCAGATCGCCGCTCGCGTGACGCCACCCCAATCCCGCCAACAAGCTGATATCCGTCTTGCCAGCTGTAATGGCGGTCCCGCCACGCAGCCCCAGAGTTTGGGTGAATATCTGGTTGTGATCGCTATCGGCCTGCAGCGCGGTCGAGCCGCCCGACTCCGAGAAACCCTCGGTACGCAGATCCGTCCAGCCCAGATTCAAATAAGGCTCCACGTAAGCGGCATCGGATACCGGCAAGGCATAGCCCAATTCGGCAAAGAGCTGGGTGCTATTGGCGTGATAGCCCGCGCTCAGGCTCTGGCTGCCCAGCACATCAGTGTGGCGGTCCGTATCAATGTCGTGGTAGGTGTAGCCCGCGCCCACCAACATATTGAGCTGCCCTTTGGACAGCGTCCAGCCTTTGCCCCCATACAGCGCAGCGGTGTAGCTCTTTACATCGGCCTTGGAGTCGCGGTCGTCAGCGTCGATCTTGCCATCGGTAAAGCCCACAGCTCCACCAATGCGCCAGCCGTTGTCAAAGGTCTTGTCGCCACCCAGGTACAGGCCGCCCAGCCGGTAGCGGGTGGACGCCGTGTTGTCGTCGCCATCATGATGGTTCCAGCTACCCACGACCTGAGCCCAGAGCGGATAATCCAGCCCGCAAGCTGCGGCGTTGTCCACCCTGTCCTGATCCAATCCCGCTGCATTCGCGCAAGACGGTGAGCCGCTATTGCCGCGCATGCGGTTAACCAGCGTGCGCTGCATCAGATTGCCGGTGTCCAGCAAGGCAGTCTGCGTACTGGCGTGAATTTCTCCCGATAGATGATCCAAGGCATCGGCGTAGTTGGCCATTTGAACTGCCTTTTGGACCGCCGGGTTAGCTTGCGCCGCCTCCACGACCGCATTCTGGTTGTGCGTCAGGGTCAACTGCTTGGCCTCGTCCACCGACAGACGGATTTTAACGACATCATCACCGTAGATGACGGGGTCAAGCTTCACCAGGGATGCGGCCAGATTGCCCTCCAGCTCGCCGCCATTGGCGAATTCATTGTTGGCCACGCCGGAAATTCCGCTGGCATCGCCCGTGGCGACAATGGTGTAGTCGTGATCCAGTTTGTAGCCGCCATTACCGTCGGCTTCGTCCACATATAGATTAATGCCAGTCAAATCAAAATTGCCGCTAGTGACGGTGATCAGGTCGGACTGGCCGGCGGCGTTGACCTCGGCGTGGTAGTCGCCGGTAAAGCTGCCGGCGCTGGCAAAGGTCTGCGTGCCGATGGAGTTGCCCGGGCGCAACGCGCCACTGCTGCCGCTGAGCATGCCGCCCACATTCAGGTTGCCGCCCAGGGCCGCGCCATTGTTGACCGTCACGTCCCCTGAAACCTGAATCGGCGCCGCCGCAGTACCGCCGTGGGTGGCCGTGCCGGTATCGGTGAGCGTCAGATTGCCGTCCACACGCGCGACACCCGTCCATTGCGCGCCGCTGGCCAGCGCCAAGGTGTTACGGTTCGTGGTCGACACATCGGTAATGTCGCCCATGGCCACGGTGCCGTCAGTCAGTTGCAAAATGGTGGGATCGGTCAAATTGCTGCCAGTCACTTCCAGGAGCACACCATTGTTTTGCGTCAGAGTAGAGTTGGCGATGATGATGCGTTGCGGAGTTAGGCCGCTGGAATACAGATTACGGCCAATGGATGCACCGACGGTATCCATTGTGACTTGATTCAGATGAGCACTTGCGTCGTTCTCTACCGACAGACCCATAGCGTTCGCGCCAGTGGTCGTGATAGAGACGTTGTTCAATGCCAACTGCGCGAGCTGTACCGCGATGACACCTGTTGCGTCGGCGCCACTGGTCGTGACGGAGGTATCGTTCAACGTCAACTGTGCAGAGTCATTGACCAATGCACCATACGCGCTGTCGCCTACCGTCGTGATAGCAACGCCGTTCAGGGTCACCGTACTGTTGCTGTCAGACATGGTACCGGCGGCCAGAATACCGGCGGTAGAGATGCTGCCGCCCGTCATGGTCACGGTACTGTCGTTCATAGACGAAATACCCACAGCAAAGTCGTTCGCCGTAGAGATAGTCACGCCGTCGCTCAATACCACGCTGGCGGCATCAACAGCGTTGACACCGTCGTAGCCGAATGCACCCTGGATGGCCACGCTGCCGCCGGACATAGTCACGCTGGCATTGCCCATTGCGTGAACACCTGCAGCGCCGTCACCCGTGGTGGACAAAGAGACACCCGTCATCGTGACACGGCCATCCTCAGACGCGCGAACACCTGTAGCATCATCGCCAGTGGTGAGCAAAGAGACGTCACTTACCACTAGAGTACTTTGGCCTTCCGCCCAAATGCCGAAAGCACCGCCGCCAGCCGTGGATACAGTGCCGCCGGCCATTGTTACACTCGCATTATCTAACGCACCAATGCCATTGCCATACTGGCCTGACGTCATGATCGCCACAGCATCGGTCAATTTCACGTTGGCGTCGGATTGGGCATCTACCCCGTAGCTAGACATGCCCTGCACATTGATCTGACCGCCCACCATATCCACTTTGGCTTCGCTCAATACTCTGACACCGGAAGCTCTAGTGTTACTGGCAGTAATTGTCACGTCCTTCAATACCGCCGTAGCTCTGCCTGTTGCTTGGACACCATGAGCCTCAGTTCCAGCAACAATCACGCTGCCACCGGTCATGTCCAGTTGTGAGTCGCCGACTAGGCTGACGCCGTAGGATGATTTACCTGACGTGGTAATGGCCACATCATCCAGTGTGACGTTCGGGCTGATGCCACCCCCAAGACCAGGGCCCGTTGTGCTGATGCCAACGGCAGTGTCTCCGGTGGTGGCAATCGATCCGCCGATCATGCTGAACTGCGTATCAGGGCGCGCATCAATGCCGTGCGCGCTTTCACCATCGGTCTTGATCACTACGCCGTCGATCAAGGCAATCTGAGACCGCATGGCCAAAATGCCAACGGCAGCTCCGCCGCTGGTGGTAATGCTGCCTCCGCTCATACTAGAGCGTGATCCGGACGCGGAATATAGGCCGCTAGAGTTCTCTCCCATAGTGGTAATCGCCACATTGTTGGTCAACATGATCTTTCCTGCGTTGCCAACGGCAGAAATACCGTGGGCATCTTTGCCTCCAGTCGTAATGGAGCCGCCCGCCATGCTGACATCCTTCGACCCGTTGGTAAAAAAGATGCCACTCGCGCTATCACCGACGGTATGAATCGCAACACCGTCAGTCAGGGCGACATCGGCATCGTCTATTGCATGCACACCATGGGCCTGCCCCCCCGCTGTCGTAATGCTGCCGCCGGACATGGATACAGTGGCATCATCGGCTGTGGTAATACCGTGCGCCATCTCACCCATGGTTGAGATGGCCACGTTACTGCTCAGTTGCACTTGGGCAATACCCTGGGCTTTAACTCCGCCAGACGCCCGCTCTTGCGTGGTAATGCTCCCACCAGACATAGTCAGTGCAGCGGCATCGTAGGCGAAGAGTCCAGATGCAAAAGTACCTGCAGACGATATGACTGCATCGTTTAACGTAACGTGGGAGTTGTTATGAGCATGGATGCCATTGGCTTGGTCGCCATCAGTTGTTACCTTGACACCATCAGTCAGCTTGATCGTAGCATTCTGATCGGCCTCCACACCCATGCCCGCCCTTTCAAACGTAGTGATGCTGCCGCCTGACATATCGATGGCGCTCTGCCCTGAGGCGAAGAGTCCGGTGCTGCTCTCGCCCTGAATCTCAATAACCACGCCATCCTCTAGCGTCACGGTGCTATCCTCATTAGCCAGAACACCGCGAGCTGACTTACCCTGGGTGGTAATCGTGCCGCGGGTTATTTCCACTGTGCCGCCGCCAAATACTACATAACCCTCCCCGCCGTCGCCCTCGGTCAAGACAGTGCCGTCCGTTACACTCATTTCCGCACCCTGCCATACTCTCAGCGCCACGCTGCTCTCGCCCTTCGTCGAAATGGCCACACCGTTTAGCGTGGCACGGGTATCGGTCCCTCGTGCGTCAATACCTGAAGAGTCGGCGAGCATATTAGTATTGTCTAGCGTCCCACCGCCGTCCAGCACAAATTGCGCGCCGCTTTTCAGAACTACCACCGCACTGCCTTCGCTGTCTACATCATTACCCGAAATCGTCACGGCATTGCCGTCGGCGTCTACTGTGCCGCCATTGATCGCCGTGATCTTGGTATAAGTGTCTGTGGCATTCAATGTTGCAGCAGTGCCATCGACATCCACGGTTGCACCTTGCGCCACGCCAATGCCCAGCATCACAACCAGCATTGCGGCGCTCAAGAGTACAGGCCGCAGCAATATCTGGGCGCGGGCATTTTTTCCCTTGCCCGCACCACGGGCCAGTTCTGAAGCAACCACCATGGCGTTGCGGACCTTGCTCCACACGTTGCAGTAGATTTTGTTCATTCAACATTTCCCCAGAGAATAATTTTCACATTGCAGACAGGCGTGCGTGGTCACACATGGTTTCTTATTTAAGCTACCGCAAACAAACTCACACGGCCCCATCCATTTGGAGGGGAAAGGACAATTATTCAGGCAGGCCATGTTCTTACTCGCGTTTCTGATGATTGGCCCCATTCAAACGAAGGGTGTGTTGAGCACTAAAACTCAATAGACTGGCTTGAATTTGCGCAGTCAGGGGGAAAGCGACATGTGGGATTTCAGTATCGGGAAAACGTTAAGACTCATGATGCAGACTTTGCCGTTTCTAGGCTTGCGCCTGCTGGTTTATGTCGGTGTGGCGGTAGGCTATATGCTGGTGACTGGCATGGGTGCGGGCATGGGTTACGGCCTGGCTGCATTAAGCGGGCCAGGCACGCAATCAAGCGCCGCCGTATGGGGTGGAATTATCGGCTTTGGCGTTTTTGGTGTTTTCATGTATTGGGCGCGCGAGTACCTGCTGTATCTTGTCAAAGCGGGCCATATCGCCATTCTGGTGACTCTGCTGGACGGCAAAACACTACCGCAAGGCACATCGCAAATACGCTACGGATCCGATATGGTCAAGGCCCGGTTTGCCCAAACCAGCATCCTGTTTGCCATGGACCAACTCATCAAAGGCGCAATCAAAGCACTTACCAGCCTGGTGCGCGGCGCTTTGTCCATTGTGTCGCTGCCCGGCGCGCAACAGCTATCCAGCATCCTGCATGCCTTTTTGCGGGTGGCCGTGGGCTTCGTCGATGAAGTCATCCTGGCCCGCACGATACACACAGAGTCGACCAACCCGTGGGGCACAGCCACGGACTCCCTGATCCTCTACGGTCAAAACTACAAGGTCATGCTGAAAAACGCGGCATGGCTGGCCGTGTTGGTCTACCTGTTCAGCTTTCTGGTGTTTCTGATCATGCTGGCGCCAGCCACCTTGGTGGTGTATTGGATGCCGGGTGCCTGGTCTGCCGGCGCTTTTGTCTTTGCGCTGCTATTTGCCTGGAGCATCAAGGCCGCGCTGTTGGAACCCTTTGCCGTTACCTGCCTGATGGATGTCTATTTCAAGACGATCGAAGGCCAGCAACCCGATCAGGAATGGGAAGCCAGGCTGGAGCAAATGTCCGGCAAGTTCCGCAAGCTTAAAGAGCGGGCCCGCGATGCGATGCGTGATACCGACAAGACTCCCGACATGGGCGCACAAACGGTTCGATCGCAAACATGATGAACCTGATTGCAACTCTGCTGCTCACGTCAGCGGCACTGGCCGGAGTTCCAGGCCAAGGACTCGCCACCGTCCTGCCACCCGAGGCCCAGCAGGCCCTCGAACAGCAGTCGGCTGCCTTCATCGGAGCCCCCGGTTTTACCGAAGTGGACATTACCCAGTCCTGCGGCGATGACGCGTTCTACACCCCGCAACGCTTTCCGCAATCAAACCAAACAGCCTTCAGACCAGACGCAGATCTGGATGCACTGGCCAAGGCGGTCTTGCTGATCGATTGCGCCGAAGGCCCCTTGCCGCATGCACGCTATCTGATCCGCTACCATCTGGCCCCTGTGTCGCAAGCGGGCGTTGCACCGCGCGAGTATATCGAGGTGCTGCGCTTCAATCTCGGCCCCCAGCGCTATCAGGATGTCATCCGGCATGTGGAGCGGGAATTCTGGCCGCCGGAAAGCATTTTTGGTATGGGGCCAAACCTGGCCTGGCGTTTTGTGTTCGGCCCCGTCCAAGGCAATCGGGCCCATGTCGAGCGGGCCAGCCGTGCTGGACTCAATCAAACCGATGCAGCAAAGCAGGATTGCCTGGGAGAACCCTGCCTGTCCGCCTCCAGCCCCACTGACCCAGCAGATGCCTGGCGCGCTTTCACGCCACCGACGCTGAGTGCTGCGATGTTCCGCGAGCACAATGATGCAGACCTGCCGGGCCCGGCCCGCGTGGCACAAATGCTGTTCCTGAACGCCACGGGCGGCAGCGGACAGGCCGAGCCCAGCGAGAGCGCCTCAATCGGACAACCCGAGATGGTTTTCCGGATCTCGAAGAATGTCTCGGGCCAGGACAGCGGCATCACAGGCCTGCTGCACCAGCAAGGGCTGATGGATGATGCCGTGTCGGAGCTTTGGACGTCGCTGCGCCTATCATCCGGATCCGAACCTGAATGGCGCCGGAAAGTGGTGCATCGCGCCGGGCGGCAATAAAGAGTGAAGTGATGCTGACATAAGCCAATAATGGGGCGCTAAGTCTGATCTCAGAACGGTCCGCTTTGGCGAATTCTTTCACCAAACCTATTCATTTGAAGGGGGACAAGGCGCACGCTTTGGCTCATGCTTGCGAGAACCGCAAAAACGTCTTGCTCAGAACGCGGCAAAAAGGGAAATCGACCATGCAAACAACCACAATCCGCACTACATTGGCCGGATATGTACTGGCCATGCTGGCACTGCCCGCGGCGGCCGTCGATCTGGAAACCCTGGCTGACGACCCTTGCCTAGCGGTGCCCGGCGCCACCGTGGCTGAACTGTTCGGTGTGCCCGAGGCCGAGATCAAGCAACGCGAATTGAAGATGAAACGGCGGCTAGTCTGTACGACCAAATGGTCTGGTGCCGACAACAGCCTTTTCACGGAGGTTCAGATAGAGATTATGGACAGTCAAGAAAAGGCGGCCAAACGATTCAAATCTCGGACGCGGTCTGTGAGCCGTGAAGAAATGGCCAAGGCCGCGCAAATACTGCGCGACAAATTGGATGCCGCCGACAAGACCAATAAATCACAAAAATCCGACAGCGCCAAACGCGCTGAAAACTCTATCATTGGCGCCGCCAGTCAAACGCCTATCGAATATGAAGACGTCGACGCTATGGGCGATGAGGCGCGATTTGATCTGAGTGAAGGCAAGTTGGTCGCACGCCAGGGGGCCGCGATCATTACGATCGAGGCTTATTCCGGCCCTGACATGCCAATGCCCGGCAATTATGATGTGAAGAGCATACTTAAAGCCGACAGAACATGGAGAAAAGACACCATGCCTGCTCGCAAACAGCAAACGCTGCAGTTGGCCGAGACTCTCTTCAAACGCCTGAAGTAAACGGAAACTGCCGTTTTATATTCAATTGCCCCACGGAGCCACTTATGAACCATCTATCCCTGGCCATGCGCGCCGTACTGCTGACGGTCACGCTCAGTCCGCTTTACGCTTGGGCCGCCGGCACGGCGACGATCACGATCGGCGGCGACAGCAACACCATGTCCTGGCTGAATAGCAACACCATCCGCTTTGACATGCCCTCGACCGACGGCAGTTACATGATCTCGCGTGATGGCAAAGCGTATATGGTGAGCACCGAAGCGGCAGGGGGCATGCCTCCTGTGATGGAAATCGGCGGCATGATGCAGGGCTTTTCCGAAGCGGTCAACAGCGACGAAGGCGGCAAGACCTCGCCGCTGGCGATGCGCATCACAGCCATCAATGCGATCGGCAAAAAAGAAACTGTGGCGGGCATAGACGGCGAAGTGTATGAGCTAACAACTACCGACCAGCAAGGCAAGAGCCAAACGATGCAAGCAGTGCTCACCGATGACCCTCTGGCCATTGAAATGACCGACGCGTATCTTGCCTTGTCGGAAACCATGGTGGGCGCTGAGAGGGTGGCCGAATTCAAAAATGCCTTGTCCGAAGGCAAGCGCGGCCTGCTGCGTATGGGCGACGACATGGTGGTGCAATCCATTGCTGCGAACCCGCCCACCGCCGATTCGTTTGAGTTGCCATCCAAACCCGTGAACATGGGCGACATGATGCGGAAAATGATGAAGCAATCACAATAGCCCCAAGGCCACTGCCCGGAGACACTCCATGAATCGACTGCCTGCCCTGCTCCTCGCCGTTGCCGCCAACGCATTGCCGCTATCGTCCGCACAGGCCAACGACGACGTACTGATCGTCTACGACGCCTCGGGTTCCATGTGGGGCCAGGTCGATGGCGTCAACAAGATCGTCACGGCGCGCAAGGTCATGAGCGAACTGGTCAAGAGCTGGCCAGAAAACACCAATCTGGGCTTGATCGCCTACGGCCACCGCAGCGCGGGCAGCTGCAGCGACATTGAAACCATGATTGAGCCGCAGCGGGTTGATCGCGATGCTTTCATCAACACCGTCAACACCATCACACCCAAGGGGAAGACGCTAGAATTCAGCATGCCGGAAGACGCTGGCGACTACGAGGTACGCTACCTGGACGTAAGCCAGCGCACCGTGTTGGGTCGGTCCATCATCAAGGTGCAATAGCCAGGCCAGTATTCAGCGATAAGGCAGGCGTCGGTCGAATTCAGCCAGTTCATCGCGCGCCCGGCTTGGGCACCGCTAGGTGCAGTACCATCAGTTGGCTACCCTGGCGGGTGTGCTTGAGCGTACGCTGGTGTGTGGCTTTAATCCGCGCTGAACCACTAAATCTTTTAACCCTAAGATAAAATCGACAGGGGACATCGGCATTCGCTCCATTAGACGTGTTTCTTCGCAAAAACAAGTTTAATGGATGTCGCTGTCCCTCTTTAATGAGGAAGAGTCGTTGCAAGTTGTGCAACACATTCGACAAAGAAAGTTTGAGATGAATACCCTTTTACTCGTCGGCGGCAATCTGTGTCTGCGTACTGCAAAGGCTCTGGCGCCAACTCACTGGAAGTGCATCGGGCTGCGCCGCAATCCTGTACATTCTGAAGACGACGACTCAATTACCTGGTACCGAGCAGATCTGCAGGATCCAGCTAGTCTTTCTTTTCTGAGTGATGCCACCTTTTCTGAAGTCAGTCACATTCTCTACGCACCATCGCCCGATGGCAGGACAGCCACGCATTACGAAAGCATCTATTCGCATGGGCTTACAACGCTTCTCAGCAGTCTGCCTCCCCATTGTGTCAATCGACTGAAACGCTGCATTTTGGTGGGCTCATCGGCCGTCTGGGCGCCTTCCGAAGACTGGATAAACGAGGACTCACCCGTTCAAGCTACGGATTTCCGGGCGCGAGCGTTGCTGGAGGCCGAGGCGGCTTTGCAGGCGACGGTACGGCAAGGCGCCGGAGTCACGCTGCGACTGTCAGGCTTGTATGGCCCGGGACGAATGCGGTTGCTAGAGGGCCTGCGGGCAGGAACCATCACAGTGCCTGACGGCCCAGGGCATTGGGCCAATCGTATTCACATCGATGATGCCGCTCGCGCCTGTGCCCACCTGCTGGCCTTGTGTGATCCCCAACCACTTTACATAGGAACCGATAACTGCCCCTTGCCAACATCAACACTGTACGATGCCGTGGCAAAGCATATAGGCGTCCCCGCAGCGGCAAGGAAATCTCAGGCGCCTAGCGGCAAGCGGCTATCCAACACGCGGCTTCGCACATCCGGCTGGGAACCTGTTTGGCCCAACGCTTTGGATTGGTATGAGAGGGCTTGGTCCGAGTCCAAACGCTGAATGGCTTATATGCGTAGACTTAAGCTGTAACAGACGACTGGACAGCCCAAGAGTTAGCGGCCCATATGCAAAAGCAAAAACTCTCGGTACATGGGTGCAAATCAGTCGCACAAGCCTTTCAAGTAGTCGACGAACCATCTCCCCGCAGGCCCGGGGGGCGCCGACGCCCGATAAAAGGCGCTCATGGTCAACACCATGTCGGTTCGTGCGTCAAGACACACCAGCTCCCCTTTGGCAATGTCCGACTCAACCATGTGACGAGGCATGCTACCCCACCCTACGCCATCCTTGAGCAGCGCGTGCTTGGTCGAGAGATCCGCCAGTCGCCAAGTCGAAGAAGAGAAGACGCCATAATCTCTGTTCGCCAACAGGTTTGAACGATCTGTAAGAACAAGCTGCACATGTTTCGCCATATCGCGTGTCGAAACTTGATCATCAAGCCTGGCAAGCGGATGGCTCGGTGCTGCCACGACAACCAAAGGAACGTCACCCAAGGGTTCGCTGACCAGCGATGGAAATTCGAGAGGCAGTGACGCGAGAATGCCCAGGTTACAGCGTTCATCCAAAACGGGCTGGTACGCCGCCCCTAATCCCTCTACGAACAGTCGCAATGGGGTCAGTGGAAACTGTTTTGCAAACGCCTTCGCCGTTGCAGCGACTTTTCTTGTTGGAAAGAACACATCGACGACTACCGATAGTTCGGCTTCGAGTCCGCCAGCCATGAGCTTGGCGCGCGCTTTCATCGCATCAACACCAGAAACAACATTGCGGGCGTCGGCAAGTAGCAACGCACCCGCCGGGGTAAGTTTCGGGAATCGGGTCGTGCGATCGAAAAGCACGACACCAAGTTGATTCTCCAGGCCGCCGACCCAGCCACTTACTGCCGACTGCACACGGTAGAGTTTGCGCGCAGCAGCCGAGAAACTGCCTTCATCGACTGCGGCGATGAAGGCCCTGAGCTGATCCAGTGAGACGCCATCAAGCATTGCGATCTATCTCATATATAGATGGTTTAGATCATATTTTATCGTCTTTTCAGATTCAATGAAGAGCCTCATCATTGATGTCATCGTAATCACATGGACACCGACATGACCCGCGCACTACCTGCCGCAACCCTTGATCAACTGTTTCGACAAGCGAGAACTTATAACGAGTGGGATTCCAGAGAGGTTGATGATCAGATAATCCACAAGCTTTACGAACTGCTCAAGTGGGGGCCCACTGCCGCCAACAGCAGCCCCGCGCGGTTCGTGTGGGTAAAAAGCACCGAGGGCAAGGCCAAGCTGTCGGCACTCGCCATGGACGTCAATCAGTCAAAAATCCTGGCGGCACCTATCACGGTAATCGTTGGATACGACCTGGCGTTCTCAGAGACGATGCCGACACTGTTTCCCGCACGTGGAGAGGCGATGCGCCAGATGTTTCAGGAGCCCGGACTTGCCGATATAACGGCAAGACGCAACAGCAGCCTGCAAGGCGCTTACCTTCTTATCGCTGCACGCGCCCTGGGGCTCGACTGCGGGCCCATGTCCGGGTTCGACAACGCGGGGGTCGATCGTGAGTTCTTTGCTGGCACGCGTATCCAATCGAACTTCATCTGCACTCTTGGATACGGCAAACCCGATACACCGTTTCCGCGCAACCCGCGGCTGTCTTTCGAAGAGGCCGGCCGCTGGGCTTGATTCAACACCATTTGATACCTGGCAAAAACATGCAGGCAGGTAATCAAGACCACAAATTTTGCACCTTGACCAATAAAGGATACATGACATGAACAGACTTAATGGAAAGACCGCAGTGATCACCGGCGGCGCTACCGGCATCGGCCACGCTGCAGCAAAGCGCTTCATCGAGGAAGGCGCCTTCGTCTTCATCTTCGGCCGCCGACAGGAAGCACTCGATGCGGCTGTGGCTGACCTCGGACCCAATGCACGCGCCGTAAAAGGCTCGGTCTCCAATCAAGCCGACCTCGACCAACTCTACGCGGCGGTTAAAGCCGAGCGCGGGACGCTCGATATCGTCTTCGCCAATGCCGGGGCGGGAAGCCAGCTCCCCCTCGGTCAGATCACCGCCGAACACATTGACGAGACCTTCGACACCAATGTGAAAGGCACGATCTTCACGGTCCAAAAGGCACTGCCGCTGATGGGACACGGCGGTTCGATCATCCTGACCGGTTCAAGTGCCGGCACCACGGGCGCACCAGCGTTCAGCGCCTACGGCGCGAGCAAGGCAGCAGTGCGCAACCTCGCCAAGACCTGGGCCGAAGACCTGAAGGGCACTGGCATACGCGTAAACGTGTTATCGCCGGGCCCAACTGCTACCGACCTCGCGAAAGCGGCACTAGGCGAAGAAGGCGTGAAGGCCTTCGCCTCGATGAATCCGCTACAACGTATGGCCGAACCGTCCGAGCTCGGGGCGGCCGCCGCCTTTCTCGCATCGCAGGACAGCAGCTTCATGACCGCCAGCGAGCTCGCTGTTGATGGCGGCCTGGCACAAATCTGACGCACTGTGCCCTACGGACTCCATTCGATACCTGGAACCCGCAGGGCATCTAAATCAAAGGAAAACATATGAACTACGCAATTATCGGCTTTGGCGCGATTGGCCAGGCTCTTGCCAAGGCATTTGCCCGAAGCGACATCGAAGTATCCGTTGCAACAACTCGTGACCCGGAAAGCTTTGCATCCGATGCTGCCGCAATCGGACCCAAGGTCACCCCCAAAACGCTGGCGGAGGCTGTCAAGGCGGATATTATCTTTTTGGCCGTCCGGTTTGAGTCGCACCGGGATGTCGCCAAGGCATTGCAGGCCTGGACGGGAAAGACCATTGTTGACGTGACCAATGCTTATGGCGTGCCACCTGAGGAGCTGGGAGGGCAGCCCTCTTCCAAGGCCGTCGCGCAAGCCTTCACTGGTGCGCAACTGGTGAAAGGCTTCAACCATCTGGGTGCAGCCGCCCTTGGCCAGGATCCCGCCGTACAGGGTGGCCGTAGAGTCGTGTTCCTGACGAGCGACGATGACGATGCAGCAACGGAGATTGGCGCGCTTGCGGAAAGCCTGGGTTTCGCACCCATCAAGCTTGGTGGACTTTCAGAAGGTGGGCTGCTTGTGCAAGCACGTGGAAACAGTTGGGGCAAACTGATCTTTAAGGATCTGGTCAAGTTCGATTGATGCACTACAACGGCGTTGACACCTGCCGGACGAATCGCAACTCCGGCTTGCCAAAATATGTTGCCCAATCTGACCTGATCGGTGTTCGTGGTGGCCTATTATTCGGCGGTTAAGTCGTCATTTATGCATTTCTATCTCAACAACACGATTGAGGAGATTTTTTAAAAACGAGTGCCGCCGGTCGAGTTACAGGCCATACAAGCAAACAAGGTTCGCTGCATAGAATGTTGAGTATGATGCGGTAACTATTTTTTGTATCGAACGTAAAGGCAAGTAGATATGAGCTCATTCGGCTCCCCAAATCAGTCTGCAGAAGCGGCTAGCGCCGGGCAGGTGTTTCTCATTTTTCTTCGGCTTGGGCTTACATCATTTGGCGGGCCTGTTGCACATCTGGGCTACTTTCGAGAAGAATTTGTCAGCCGACGCCGCTGGCTCAGTGACCACAGCTATACAGATCTGGTCGCACTTTGCCAATTTTTACCCGGCCCGGCCAGTAGCCAGGTCGGTTTGGCGTTGGGATTATCGCGCGCGGGATATACCGGCGCACTCGCGGCCTGGCTAGGCTTCACACTTCCTTCGGCGATCGTACTCATTCTTTTCGCACTCGGTATTTCAGCTTGGGGCGAAGCCGTTCCTAACGGAATACTGCAGGGTTTAAAGATTGCAGCCGTGGCCGTCGTGGCGCAAGCGGTATGGGGAATGGCGCGCAGCCTGTGCATTGGGATCCCGCGAGTCACCATAATGGCTATCGTGTCTTGCATTGTCTTGGCATGGCCTGGTGTATCAAGCCAAGTGGGCGTGATTATTGCAGCAGGCTTTATCGGCTTATTTCTATTCAAACCGAATGAAGATCTTGTGCATGAGTCGCTGGATATTTCGGTAAACCGACGAACCGGCGCTCTGTTTCTAGCGAGTTGCGTAGTGTTGTTGCTCGTGCTGCCTTTACTTGTTCATATCTGGCCAAGCCAGGCTTTGTCTATGTTTGACGTGTTTTATCGGGCGGGATCCCTGGTTTTTGGTGGCGGGCATGTCATCTTGCCATTATTGCAAACCGAGGTCGTACCCAACGGCTGGGTCGCGAATGAAACCTTTCTGGCAGGCTATGGCGCCGCTCAGGCCGTGCCGGGTCCGCTGTTCACGTTTGCAGCCTTTTTGGGTGCTTCAATGACGCTGCCACCGAATGGGTGGCTGGGCGGCCTGCTTTGCCTGGCTGCCATCTTTGTACCTTCTTTTCTGATCGTGGCAGGCGCCTTGCCGTTTTGGGAACAATTGCGCAGCAATCGACGTATGCGTGCCGCGCTAAGCGGCATCAACGCGGCCGTCGTGGGCCTGTTGCTGGCTGCGCTTTATGATCCGGTCTGGACTAGCGCGATCCATCGTCCCACTGACTTTGGGCTGGCGCTGATGGCTTTCGTTGCCTTGATGTTCTGGCGTCTTCCGCCCTGGTTGGTCGTGCTGGCATGCGGTCTGGGTGGATGGTTGCTCAGCGTAAGTTGGGTGTAGATAAAAACGTTCATCTTCTCCAGTTAGCTTTCCGTCGTGTCAGCCTCTTGTTCCATGGCACGTTCTGCCAGGCGGGCGACCTCGGCAGCCACCCCCTTGCGTTCGCTATACCGGTCCGTTAAGTAGTCGCTGCGATCCCGAACCAACAAGGTGAACTTCATAAGCTCTTCCATCACGTCCACGACACGGTCGTAATACGACGAGGGCTTCATACGCCCACTCTCGTCGAATTCCTGATAGGCCTTGGCAACCGATGACTGGTTAGGGATGGTCACCATCCGCATCCAGCGTCCCAATACTCGCAGCGCATTGACAGCGTTGAAAGACTGGGATCCACCACTGACTTGCATGACAGCCAGCGTGCGGCCTTGCGTAGGGCGCACGCTACCCACCTCCAGGGGAAGCCAGTCAATTTGGCTCTTGAACACACCCGTTAAGGTGCCGTGGCGTTCAGGGCTGCACCACACCTGTCCTTCCGACCAATTTGATAGCGCCCTGAGTTCCACAACCTTAGGATGATCTGCCGGTACGCTATCGGGCAGCGGTAGGCCATGCGGATCAAAAATTCGTGTTTCCGCACCCAGGCGGTTCAAGATACGTGCCGCTTCTTCCGTGAGCAGTCGACTGTACGAACGTTCGCGCAGCGAGCCATAGAGCAAAAGAATGCGGGGCGGGTGCATTGTCCCATTCTGCAAGGAAAGCTTGTGATGATTGGGGGTGTCCAATACGGACTCGTCAACTATCGGCAAGCTCAAGTCGGTGGGTGCAAAGTAGGTAGTCATCAGCATTTCCAAATGAGCAGAAATAAAGTTCAGCAAGTCACGTGAACGTACCGGCTTAGGCTAGCGCATCGAGCCGTCGCGCTTATTTATGACACGTCACATCGTTGAAGTAGCATTAGTTTAACATTTCAATTATTATAGTTATATGGAAATGAAACTTGCCGTTAAAGCGCTTGCTGCCATCGCTCACGAATCCCGCCTGACTGCCTATCGCACGCTTATGCAGGCCGGACCGGCGGGGCTACCGGCTGGTCAACTGGCTGAAATGATAGGCCTCGCACCATCATCGCTGTCCTTTCACCTGAAAGAACTCGTGAATGCCAATCTGTTAAGCGCTCGCCAAGATGGGCGATTTGTTTTTTATTCAGTCAAATACGACTCGATGAACAGTCTGTTGGCGTACTTGACCGAAAACTGCTGTGGTGGGAATCCATGCCTTCCCGTTCGTAACGATGTATGCGCCGATGCCCAGGACGCAACCCAATGAATATCGCCGCCGGCTCCTTGAAGCCAGCGGATTACTTAATCCAATCGTGGAAGCCCTACTATCATGTCCGATAAAGTCTATAACACTCTATTTCTGTGTACGGGCAATTCCGCGCGCAGCATCATGGCCGAAGCGTTACTCAATTCTTTCAGCCAGGATCGTTTTAAGGCGTACAGCGCGGGCAGTCATCCCGGGGCCCACGTCAATCCCCTTACGATTGAAATCCTTCAGGCGGCTCGTTTACCGATTGATGAGTTACGCAGCAAAAGCTGGGATGAGTTCGCTCGTCCAGGTGCCCCACAGCTGGATTTTGTGATTACGCTCTGTGATAGTGCAGCTGGCGAGCAATGTCCCTTATGGCCCGGTCAACCTATTACCGCGCATTGGGGTTTTGAGGATCCATCGGCTTTTGAAGGCACCGATCAAGAAAAGCGTGCGCACTTCGACAAGATTTTTCGTCAGATCGCCAATCGCATCAGAATCTTCAATAGCCTGCCATTGACCACGCTGGACCGTGTGGCCATCAAGCGAGAACTCGATGCGCTGGGCAATCCGGCGACGCAAACGGTCGCCTCTTAACGCCTTAAGTACCGAAGGGCTGTCAGCGCTAGCACCTTTCGTCAGCCCACCACCCCAATCTCTTTTGCACCGCATATATGAACGTCCTTTTTCTGTGCACGGGTAACTCGTGTCGCTCTATCCTGGCTGAAGCCACATTCAACCACCTCGCCCCTACTGGCTGGAGCGCCATGAGCGCTGGCAGTCATCCTACAGGTCAGGTGCATCCCCGATCACTGGCACTGCTCGTACGCGAAGGCATTTCAGCAGAGGGCTACTCCAGCAAATCGTGGGATAACTTACCGCGCACGCCGGATGTCGTCGTGACCGTTTGCGCCAGTGCTGCAGGCGAAACCTGCCCTGCATACCTGGGGCAAGTTATTCGCACTCATTGGGGTGTTGACGATCCTGCCCACGCAACGGGCACCGACGAAGAAATCGATGCCGCATTCGAGCATGCATATCGCATTTTGCGCACCCGTATTGAAGCCTTCCTGGCGTTGCCGCTTGCTGAGCTGAAAAATGATCCGGCATGCTTAAAGACGGAACTGGATCACATTGGCGACCTATTACCCTAATGTGCATCGCCCACAAGCGTTGGTGAGTTGATTTTGTTATCTTCGGCGCCCTTCACAGGGGTGTCTTCCCGTTTGCCGTAAAGAGAGATCCACGTGCTTGCTGCACTATTAATTTTTATTGTCACCATCGTCCTGGTTATTTGGCAACCACGTGGTTTGAACATTGGCTGGAGCGCATCAATCGGCGCAGCACTTGCGCTGGCTTTCGGCGTAGTCAGCTTAAACGACATACCTGTAGTCTGGCAGATCGTCTGGAACGCCACGGCAACCTTCGTAGCCATCATCATAATCAGCCTGCTTCTGGACGAGGCCGGTTTCTTCGAGTGGACAGCACTGCATGTTGCCAGATGGGGCGGCGGGAGCGGCCGCCGTTTATTCGCCTTGATCGTCTTGCTTGGGGCTGTGGTCTCTGCATTCTTTGCCAATGACGGCGCCGCCTTGATTCTGACGCCTATCGTGATGGCCATGCTTCTGGCATTGGGGTTCAGCCCCGCAGCCACGCTGGCTTTTGTGATGGCGGCAGGCTTTATTGCCGACACAGCCAGTCTGCCGCTCGTTGTATCCAACCTGGTCAACATCGTTTCCGCGGATTTTTTCGATATCAGTTTTGCACGCTATGCTGCGGTCATGGTTCCGGTCAACGTTGTATCCGTCGCAGCCACTTTGCTGGTTTTGTTGCTGTATTTTCGTCGCAGCATTCCTAATCACTACGATGACAGTCAGCTCAAGCAGCCCAAAGCAGCCATCCGCGACCTGGCCACTTTCCGTGCTGGATGGGTCGTACTGATACTGCTGCTGATCAGCTTTTTTACTTTGGAGGGCTTTGGTATTCCCGTGAGTGCCATCGCTGCCCTGGGGGCAATAGCCTTGCTTATTGTGGCCGGACGCGGGCATAAAATCAGCACCCGAAAAGTTGTACGGGAAGCACCCTGGCCCATCGTAGTTTTCTCGCTAGGCATGTATCTGGTGGTTTATGGCCTGCGCAATGCCGGACTAACTGAAATGATTGCTGGTCTGCTCGACTATTTGGCGAACCACGGTCTGTGGGCGGCCACCTTGGGCACTGGTGTATTGACTGCCCTGCTCTCGTCCATCATGAACAATATGCCTACCGTTCTGGTGGGTGCGCTGTCCATCGATGCCAGCCAGGCAACAGGCGTGGTCAAAGAAGCCATGATTTATGCCAACGTCATCGGTAGCGACCTGGGGCCCAAGATCACCCCTATCGGCAGTTTGGCAACCCTGCTGTGGCTGCACGTTTTGGCACGCAAGGGCATGACCATTACGTGGGGCTATTACTTCAAGGTCGGTATCGTGCTGACCTTACCCGTATTGCTTGCCACCCTGGCGGCACTTGCCGTGCGCCTGGGCGGCTAATATCAATCCAGGTACGTCTGCTAAAATTTCGGGTCGCTGCATCCGCAATGGGTTTTGCGACGGCGATTTAACTGGACCCGGCCTTGCCGGGTGGCTCGGCCGGGCGCCTATCCCCCGGACAACTCAAAGCGCATCACGGCACACGCCAAGGCCAATCACACCACCATTGGTGCGAAGCCTCGCTTGCTGACTTCAGGTTAGCCACACAATGTCTTTTTTTTCCACGTTTCACCGCGAATGGATGGCCAGTCCTCGTGCCGACATTCTGGCGGGTATTGTTGTTGCCCTCGCCCTCATTCCCGAAGCCATAGGCTTTTCCATCATCGCTGGGGTCGACCCCAGAGTGGGGCTTTATGCGTCATTCTCCATTGCTGTGGTCATTTCTTTAGTCGGCGGCAGACCAGGGATGATTTCGGCAGCGACGGCAGCCGTCGCCGTGCTGGTAGGGCCCTTAGTTAAAGAGCATGGCGTTGACTACCTTTTCGCAGCCACCATTCTGATGGGTGTATTCCAAGTCATTGCAGGGTTTCTTCGCCTCGATCTGCTGATGCAATACGTGTCCCGATCCGTCGTGACAGGATTCGTCAATGCGCTGGCGATTTTGATCTTCATCGCCCAACTGCCCCAACTGACTAATGTGACGTGGGTAACCTACGCCATGGTCGCGGGTGGCCTGGCCATCATTTATTTGTTTCCCCGCTTGACCAGAGCCGTGCCTTCACCGCTCATCACCATTATCGTACTCACGGTTATCTCTATCTTTGGCGGTCTGAATGTCAACACCGTCGGCGACATGGGCAGACTTCCTTCGTCCTTGCCAGCATTTCTGATTCCGGACGTTCCATTAAACCTTGAAACCTTGCAGATTATTCTGCCATATTCTCTGGCCATGGCGGCCGTCGGCTTACTTGAATCGATGATGACCGCGCAAATTGTGGACGACTTGACGGACACACCCAGCGACAAACGGCGTGAATGCAAAGGCCAGGGCATTGCTAACTTCGTCACCGGATTTCTGGGTGGGATGGGTGGCTGCGCCATGATTGGCCAGTCCGTCATCAACGTGAAGTCAGGTGGCTCAACGCGGCTTTCCACGTTTGTCGCTGGGGCATTCCTGCTTTTCCTGATCGTCGTTCTGGGGCCGCTGGTGGCAAGAATCCCAATGCCCGCACTGGTGGCTGTCATGATCATGGTTTCCATCGGTACCTTTAGCTGGGGATCCATCCGTGACCTGCGTTCACACCCATGGCAATCATCGGTGGTCATGGTGACAACAGTCGTGGTTGTAGTGTGGACGCATGACCTTGCCCAGGGTGTGATGGCAGGCGTCCTGCTGAGTGGCGTATTCTTTGCCGGTAAAGTGAAGCGGCTGTTTGCGGTGACTTCACGGCTGTCACAGGATGGCCTGACCCGCACTTATTATTATGCAGGGCAAGTATTTTTTGCCTCCACAGAACGGTTTGCCGAAGCGATTGATTTCAAAGAGACTCTTGACCACGTTGTGCTGGACGTCTCGGCCGCGCACTTCTGGGATATTTCTGCCGTCGGCGCGCTCGACAAGGTGGTCATCAAGTTGCGACGCGAAGGCACGTCCGTAGAGGTGGCTGGGCTCAACGAGGCCAGTGCCACCATGATTGGACGATTTGCCGTCCATGACAAAACAGGCGCTGATTCAGCCGGCTGCTAAGGGGGAATATTACGGCTGCCATGATACGGACCGTTGGCAATGCTATATTGGGCAATCCATCAGCAGATCGCCTCGCGTTACCCACATATAGAACGTAAATTCATGGAAATTGCCATTGTTTAGCGACTTGATCGACGATTTTGATAATTATTCACCTGGGCCAGATAAGTTTCTGGATGTACCTTTCGTGCCTACTGATGACCCAGTGATTGAGGCTATGCTGAACCTGGCCGAGCTAAGAGCGGACGACGTTCTTTATGACCTGGGCTCGGGCGATGGCCGCATTGTCGTGGCCGCCGCCAGAGACTACAACGCCAGCAGCGTTGGCATAGAAATAGATACGGTACGTATTGCCGACGCCATGGAGTACGCCGGAAACTCCCGTGTCGAATTCATGGTCGATTTCATTGAAGAAGATATCTTCACCGCCGACATCAGCGCAGCAACTGTTGTTACGCTCTACCTGCTGGATACTGTAAATGTCAGGTTGCGGCCACGACTGCTCAGTGAGCTTCGTCCGGGTACGCGCATCATTTCACAGCTTTTCGACATGGGTGACTGGATAGCCGATGAGCAGCTTCAGTTAAACGGCATCAATATTTACAAATGGATTGTGCCGGCTCAGGTCGAAGGCGCTTGGGAGTGGAAGGGCCTCGACGGCACCTTGTATCAGGTTGAGCTACAACAGAAATACCAGGCAGTTACCGGAAGCGCCTGGATGGCGGACGATGCAGTGCGTCTCGAAAGTGCATCGCTGTGCGGGTGCACCGTAGAGCTCAATATTCAGGAAAACGACGCTGCTCCGCTACGGAATTTCACACTGGAATTTGCAGACGGCGAATTGCAGTCCATTCTTGAAGAGGTTTAACCATGCCAATAGGTCGCTTTACGACCTCAGCGCAGGGTAAGTTATATAAACATAGGATTCATGATGAGTAATTTACCAGCTTGTCCGTCGTGCCAATCGGAATACACCTACAACGATGGGGATCTTCTGATCTGCCCCGAATGTGCCCATGAATGGCTGGAGCAAGACAACGCATCTGCTGAAAATGAAGAGAAAATCTACCGCGATGCCTTTGGGAATGTCCTGCAGGACGGCGACACCGTCACCGTGATCAAGGATCTGAAGCTCAAGGGCTCAGGGGGAACCGTCAAGATGGGTACTCGGGTCAAGAACATCCGTCTTGTCGACAGCGACCACGATATAGACTGCAAGATCGAGGGATTCGGCTCCATGAGCCTTAAAACAGAATTCGTCAAAAAGGTTTAGATGCGGGTTCGGCGGTGGCTCTAACGGGTTTAACTACGCCGTTACATAAACCGCCGGAACCCGCGGCTCATCCTGGTCTGCTTTCAAGCAAACTTGCCTTCGTCAGTCAAAAGACGTCGTAAAGAATATCAGCGATAACGGCCGAGGCTACAGAGATCAGAATCAAGTCCGTGCCGGCAACGCGCCATTCATAACCAGGGTATCGCGGCAGGCGACCCAACAACGAACCAGGCACCATTTGCTTGGCAATTCCGGGAGGCAGAGGCTTGCCCCGAGCCAGGTTCTTTCTTATGCCGGGCGGCAACGAGGAGTAGCCTCCGAGGCCGAAATCCAGCGCATACTCGCGCGCCAAAGCGGCAGTAATACCGGCATAAACGAGATCACCGAACAAATCGTCACCGCGCAAATGGCCGTCACGATCCCTGTGGTCATCGAAATAGTCGTAATAGCGGCCTTGATCATCGTAGCGACGACCAGAATCGTAACTGCGGGACCCCTTGCCTTGGCTGGCGTAAGACTCTTGATTGCGATTACCATGCATATCCGACCCGCCTTTACCTGCATTGCCAGAGCCCGAATTCCCCTGGCCTGAATTGCCGGACGCATGCGGATTGCCCTTGCCGCCATTGCCACCCTTGCCAGAATGACTTGCGCTATTGCCCTGGCCCTTGCCTTCAGGCGGGGCCGCATGAGCAGTTAAAGCCAATGAGCTTGCCGCAATAAGAGAGGTAGCTAATGCTATGGCTAGTTTCATTTTTATTCCTTTCATCAACAGGATGAGGGCAAGCATACTGCCAATCCTATTTCAAAAATAATCCATGCTGTATCAGTTTGTATAGCATGCAAATGACCCAGCTTCTGATCAGCGTTTCATACGCGCTTCGCGCCGTTTTTTGCTTTTATTCTTAGCAGGCGCTGAAGGCGGTGCATTACGCAAAAGCTGCTCTGTACGCAGCTGCTCCTGTGCAGCGGCCTTGGCCGCACGACTCTTTATGATCAATCTGGACAAGGCAAAGGCGATCGCAAACGCGGCAATCAGTATGATTCCGCCGGACAAACTTATCACTTATATGGCTCCGCAAGGTGGCACGACTGGTCGGCAAGAGCGCCAAGAATGCCACACGATTCAGTCGATGCGGTATTCACGCACTTGTGGCGCAAGGTTACCAGATGTTTTTTCAGCTGCAACAACGCCTCGATACGCGCCTCGACCGCATCGATATGTTCATCCAATAATTCATTGACATCTCCGCAATCCTCGGCAGGTGTATCCCGGTAACTGAGCAGAGTACGCACCTCGTCAAGTGCCATGTCCAGCGTACGGCAGTGCCTGATGAATCGAAGTCGTTCAATGTGCTCCTCGTTGTACAGGCGATAGTTGCCCCCGCTACGCGAAGGCTCCGGCAACAGTCCTTCTTTTTCGTAGAAGCGAATGGTTTCTACTGTCGTTTCGGTACATTTGGCAAGCTCGCCGATCTTGATTGGCATGATGATCTCTCTGGCTAAAACCCTAAAGTAACTATAGACTAATTTCCCCTGAAAATCAAAATTTCCAGGCAATACGGAAGCACTTGACCTTGAAGTTGCTATAGGGTTTCTAATGAGCTTATCCAAGGAGTATTTCTTATGCAATTTCGCCCCCAAGACACGAACGTCTCATCTATTTCCCTGCATATCGAAGGTATGGATTGCGCAAGTTGTGTCGGCAAGATTGAAACGGCGCTGGGGCGCCTGCCCGGGGTTTCCGATATTCACCTGAACTTCGCCGCCGAGAAGCTGAACCTTAGACTCGCATCCGATTCAGCAGTCCAGGCAACTGATATTGCAAGAACCATCGAGAGTCTTGGGTTTGGTGTGTCCATCGATACAAGTTCAAAGACAAGGCCCAACGCTGACATCGAAAAACTCACCCATGCAGCACCTCGCTGGTGGCAAACGCGGAAAGGCAGGCATGTCATCGGTCTGGGGGCCTTGATGGGCGTCGCTTACGCGATTTCACTATTTTTCCCCGCTTATGAGCTATGGGTATTTGCCGTTGCCGTCATCATTGGTATCTTGCCTTTTACCCGTAAAGCCTGGGCCCTGGCCAGATCCGGATCGCCCTTCTCGATCGAGGCGCTGATGTCCGTAGCCGCACTGGGCGCACTCATTATTGGCGAGGCTGAAGAAGCGGCAGCAGTCGTCTTCCTGTTTTCAGTCGGCGAGCTATTGGAAAGCGTGGCAGCTGGCCGAGCCCGCGCGGGCATCAAGGCTTTGGCATCACTGGTCCCCAAGACGGCGCGACTGCTTGATGCACAGGGCACACAGCGCGAAGTCTCGGCCGCCACCCTACGCGTGGACGATCTCGTGCTGGTAAGACCTGGCGATCATGTGCCTGCTGACGGCCTGATCATCCACGGCACGTCCAGCCTCGATGAGTCTCCCCTCACCGGCGAGTCCATACCTCGCACCAAGGTCAGCGGCGACAACGTATTTGCAGGCTCCATCAACATCGACGGGGTGCTCAGGATTCGTGTTGAAAAGACCATTGCTGACAATACGATTTCCCGCATCATCCATCTAGTCGAAGAGGCGCAGGCGGCTAAAGCGCCCACCGCCCGCTTCATTGAGCAATTCAGTCGCTATTACACACCCGCAGTCATGGCCATCGCCGCGCTGATCATGATCGTGCCGCCACTGGCCATAGGAGGCGACTGGCAAACCTGGCTCTATCGCGGCCTTGCATTACTACTGATCGCCTGCCCGTGCGCGCTTGTCCTGTCGACACCGGCAGCCATCGCTTCAGGCCTGGCGGCCGGTACACGCCGCGGAATACTGGTGAAAGGCGGCAACGCACTGGAACTCATAGGTCAGATCGGAGCGGTCGCATTTGACAAGACAGGCACGCTGACCGAAGGCAAACCACGTGTTACCAACGTCATTGCCTTGGGGCAAAAGCGGGAGGAAGAAGTACTGGCTCTTTGCGCCAGTGTAGAGTCTGGTTCCAGCCACCCGCTCGCCAAGGCCATCGTGAGCCACGCAGAAGCAGCCCAAGTGCTCATTCCTATCGCATCAAACGCTTCGGCTACCGCCGGCAAAGCCGTGCATGCGCAAGTAGAAGGACACCGACTGACCGTCGGATCGCCAATATACGCCGTCCAGGCTGCTACGCTGTCGCCCGAACAACTTGCGCATATCGAAGCGTTGCAGCTCGAGGGAAAGACGGTTTCCGTTCTGCTGGATGAGCAACGTCGGGTAGCGCTTGGACTGGTCGCATTGCGTGACGAACCCAGGCCTGACGCGCACGAGGCGGTGGCCACACTCAAGGCAATGGGGGTACGCCCCATCATGCTGACCGGAGACAACCGTCGCAGCGCCCAAGTCATTGCCGATAAGCTAGGGATGGAGTGTGTAGCGGAGCTACTACCTCAGGACAAGCTTCGACTTATCAACAAGATCAAGGACGATACCAAGGTTGCCATGGTGGGCGATGGCATCAATGATGCGCCGGCCCTGGCCACAGCCGACATTGGCATCGCAATGGGCGGCGGCACCGATGTAGCTATTGAAACCGCCGATGCCGCACTACTGAAAAATCGTGTCATGGACGTGGTTCATCTAGTGGCGCTTTCTCGAGCGACGATGGCAAACATTCACCAGAACGTGGTGTTTTCACTTGGCTTGAAAGGCCTGTTTCTGATCACCACGATACTGGGCTTTACCGGCCTGTGGGTTGCCGTGCTGGCCGACACCGGCGCCACAGCACTGGTCACGCTGAATGCCCTGCGCCTCCATGCTTACGCTCGAGCCACGCCAGCGCCAACTTGGACAAATAGGTCGCGCCTAGCGGCAACACCTCATCATTGAAGTCATAACTGGTGTTATGCACCAGGCACGGACCTTGTCCATGCCCTAATTCGCGATGTTCGCCATCGCCATTGCCGATGAATGCGTAGCATCCAGGCTTTGCCTCAAGCATGAAGGCAAAATCTTCAGCGGCCATGATGGGCGCCTGTGCAATCAAACAATCCTCATCCACGATTTCGGCAATCACGCCACGGGCGAAGCAGGTTTCAGCCTCGTGGTTGAACGTGGCCGGATATTTGCGCTGGAAGTCGAAGTCGCACTCCGCCTCGTTGGCGCGACAAGTCAGTTCGGCAATATCCCGCATGCGGCGCTCGATCAAGTCCAGCGTTTCCGTGGTGTAGGCCCGCACCGTGCCACGCATTTCACAGGTATCGGGAATGACGTTGACGGCATCTCCACCATGAATCATGGTCACCGATATCACCGCGACCTCCAGCGGTTTCTTGTTGCGACTGAGAATGTTCTGGAAGGCCCCCAGGATCTGCCCTGCGATAGGCAAAGGGTCGACACCTAAATGAGGCATGGCCGCATGTCCGCCTTTGCCGCGCACCGTGACGGTGAACTCACTGTTCGAAGCCAGCACCGGACCCGAGGAAAGGGCAAAAGTGCCAGTAGGGATGCCCGGCATATTGTGCATGCCAAACACAGCTTCTATGGGAAACTGTTCGAACAGGCCTTCCTTGATCATTTCCCGTGCACCACCCGCCTGCTCTTCGGCTGGCTGGAAAATAAGGTAAACGGTTCCGGCAAAATCACGATGGGTGGCAAGATACTGGGCAGCACCCAGCAGCATCGTTGTATGACCGTCGTGGCCGCAAGCATGCATCTTGCCCGGATGCCGGCTCGCATGCTCGAAGGTGTTGGCTTCCTGCATGGGCAAGGCATCCATATCGGCGCGAAGCCCCACGGTACGGCCGTTATCGGGGCGCTCACCTCGAATGATGCCCACGACGCCCGTTTTGCCCAAGCCACGGTGTATAGGTATACCCCAGGCCTGAAGCCGCTCGGCAACGAGATCGGCGGTGCGGGTTTCTTCGAACGCCAACTCGGGATGTGCATGAATATCACGGCGAATCGCGCGCAAGGTATCGGCCTGTGCAACGATGGCGTCAAGTAATGGCATAACAGTCTTGCCTTGAAAAATACTTAGAAGACTTGAAGTGTACCGAATTGGCCCCGCACCCGGCACGGCTGCCAGGCTACTGGCAATGATTTCAAGCCGCCCTGGCGGCGCGCTCTTTTTCGACTCTCTCAGTGACATCTCGTGCCATGGCGACCGAGCCTACTGTTGCTCCAGCGGCATCCGCGACCAAGGCAAAAGTCATTTCCACATAAAGCTTCTGACCGTTTTTATGTACCGCGCGAGTCAGGGTTGGGCGCCCCTGCAGCCTGGTCTTGCCACTGTCTACCGCCGCGCTGAAGCCCTTCCAGTGAGCCGCCCGCAGATGCTCGGGAATGATCGGATCCAGACTATTGCCCAGCATTTCAGCTGCGCTGTATCCAAACAGCGTGCAGGCAGCCTGATTCCACCGCTCAATCTTGCCAACCCGGTCGACGTAGATCAAGGCATCGGACACCTGCTCGATAATCCAGTCTGACAGTGATGACGCGTCGTTCATGGTGATTCTCCGCAAAAATGTAGTGACAAGGCTTGGATTACCATCTGCCAAGCATGCTCTTTTGCTTTGATATTACTGCTTGCACCCACGCCCACATCAATACGTGAGTTCAACCCCCATGAATACGCTGCGCCCCAGCCCCGGCGTATAAAGGGCCTTGCTGGCCAACTTGCGGGCATCCACAACATAGTCCGTCGAAGCGACATATGTTTTATCCAGCAGGTTTCTCATATCAATATATAAACGGAACCGCTCATCAGGACTATCGTACCCGGCACGAAAATGCAGCAGGCCATAGCCTGGAGCCTGCTCGGTATTAGCTTGGTCCACATCCCACCCCGATCCGAGTTCCAGTCCGGGGCCAGCATAATAGCCTTGCGGGTGCCGGTAGATCAGATCAAGCCGGCCTACATGACGCGGAATACCTGGCAGTGCATTATTGCCATATACCGAATCGTCTGAAAACCGGAAGTCATTGAATGTATAGGCCAAGGCCCACTCCAACCGGCCAGGAACCGTACCCAGATTTACCTCTCCTTTCAGCCCGGCTTCAAGGCCCTGATGAATGGTTCGGGGTGCATTGTGCGCAACGGTTATCCCCACGTTGCCCGGCAAATAGGTTTCTATCAGCTCATCGCGCACTTTTGCATGATATAGCGCGACATCCCAGCGCAAGGCATCGGTACCACCTCGAGTACCGATCTCAAAGGTAGTGGCCCGCTGGGCATCAAGAATGCCATCGGGTGAAAAAAAGGCGACTGCGCTGGGCGGTTCGAAGCTGCGGCTCAGGTTGGCATACCATTGCGTAGTAGGCGTACTGTTCCAAACCAGGCCCAGCTTTGGGCTAAAGCCTTTGTACCGCGCCGTTGCCTGGCCATTGGCAAAAAAGCTGCGGGCCAAGGGCGAGACCTCATTGTCGGTGCTGCGCTGCGCCCACACCATCTGTGCTCCTGCCACCCAAGTAAGTGCCGGAGTCAACGCGTAGTGGTTTTCGAAGAACAGCTCGGCCTGAGACCGGCTGGTATCCAGATCCGCCTGCGGGCTGCCCTCAGGCGGCGCAAAAGGCGACACACTGGACATATCCGGCCAATAGGAGCGATTATGATCGTCGCCCCGCGAGTAAGACCCACCCCAGACTATTCGATTGTCATGTCCGGCCCAATGGCTCTTTATTTCTTGGCGCAACGACATCCCGTAATCGATGGCATCGTAATTAATTTGCGAGGCCGTTCCCCATGAACTGAACTTCGTCCCCGTATGAAACAGACCTACCGCCAGGGTGTTGTCTGGCGAAAGTGCTATATCGTGCACATAGGCAAGATGCCAGCGCGGCGTCGTTCTGATATGAGCATCGACCATTTCAGACGCAGCATTGGCCTGCTGGGGATCATCTTGCAGCTGATCATAGGTCAAGGCACCGGGCATAGTTACCCGATAGTATTCTTGCGTTACATGCAGCCGTCCCTTCGATACATCGCTGAACTGATAACCGACATTGCCATAAAATCGCGACAGTTTGTAGTCGGAATGAGCACGATACCCATCTGATCGTGTGCTGCTCACTGACGCATAAGCATCCCAGCCATCTGTGCCGGTCCATCCCCCCTCCAGCCGGCCTGACTTATAGCCATATGCCCCGCCTTCCAGGCGAGCCCTGAAACCCGAGCGCGTATAGCCTGTAGGCGAGACAAGATTCACTGCGCCCCCCAACGTAGCCACTCCGTATTGCATGGCATTGGCTCCGCGCAGTACCTCTATAAAGTCAGCAGCCAACGGGTCGGTATAAATGCTATCTCCGACATCATCGGTACGCCCCAGTGGCAGGCCGTCGCGCAATAGGCGCACGCCTCGTGTACCAGAGGGTGAAGTGATACCCGAGCCTCTGATGGATATACGGGCACTGATCTGGCCCGACGGATTCTGTGTATACACTCCTGGCGTTCTGGACAATGCGTCACTCATGCCCAGGACGGTGCCGTCACTATATGACTCGATGGGAATCACTGATATATGGCCCGGCGCCGCACTGCGTTTGGCGTAAGCCTCTGACAAGGCTTGAACTTCAGCGCTGGGGGTAACGAGTACTGCCGGCAACTCAGCAGCCGACCCAGCTTGGGCCCACGCCGTTTTCTGAACCGGAGTTATCGCAGCAAGCAATACAGAATATACAAGCGAAGCACGGAGTGTCATGAGCCCAGGAACGTTATCGGCATACAAATTGCCGCCAGCAAGAATGCAAAGCAATGTATTGTATAAAGTTGATCATTGTATTCATTTTGAATTAAGCTCGACTTTATTTGACAATTCGGCGCTCTTCGCACGATTTTGCATCAATGCAGTAAGATATATAGAAAAATTTAGAAAAACCACAGACAAGGCTCGCTGCAGCCCCTATGTCTTGCATACCTTACATGCTGGCATCGGAATCACAAAACTGGCCATGAATCATTTCATTGATCGTTTCAACGACAATCGCTGGGGAGTGCTGTTTCAAATCACCATCGCCTTTATCCTGGGCGTAACAGCCTTAAGCAGTCAGGCTGCCACTGTTTTCGCGTCCTCGGCACAAGACTGGCCCATGGCCTTGCCTCAACAAGACATACTCGTCCATGAAGACCGCGATGCCCGAATGACACTGGCAGACGTCGTCACACTTGAGCGGGAGCATCCCGATCAATTCCAGCCGTTGGCCGCCACGGAATTGCCGGCATCCTCACGATCGGCATGGTGGTTCAAGCTCGACGTTGAAAATGAAAGCCTGAAAACGCTGGACCTGCGCCTGATATTGAATGCTTCCATACGGGGCAGGGTTGACTACTACGTGCGCCAAGATGGCCAATGGCATCACACAGCCATGGGCGCCGGGATTCCTGTGGATGCTCGTACGGCCCACACAGCCCGCAGACAGGCCTTGCCTTTCGTCATCGAGCCAAAGCAACGCACAAGCATTATTGCCCGGGTCAGCAGCGCAAGCCTGCTGGCCATCGAACCCCAACTGTATGACCGCCCTACTTACGAAGCTGGAGAGCAGAAATCCGCAATGTGGGCCGGGATCCTATTCGGAGGCATACTGGTACTGGCATGGGGCGCGCTACTGATCGCCGTGCTAAGCCGCAGCGTGAGTTTCGGCCTACTGGCCGTGTTGTGCATGACCACTGCAGTTTACGAGGCCTCGCGCAGAGGCTACACCAAAATCTATCTCTGGCCTGAGGCCAGCGACTGGGCACTACGCAGTTCACCATTTCTCGGGTTTACCGCAGCAACCCTGGTACTGACTTTCATACTGGCTATTGCACGTCTGGAAGCTGTACACATACCTGGCCGAAAACTGATCGTGGCAATCATTTGCTTTCAGGCATTTACCGGATTGACCGGGCTGTTTGGAGATGTCTACTGGGCGACGCAGCTCACGCCGTTTGCCATGGCCCTGTACGCCATCGGCGCCGTCAGTTGTGCGGTGCTGCTGCTCAGGGCGTCTGTACCCGGCAGCCGCTTCTTGATCATAGCCGGGCTATTCATTGCTTCCCATACTTTGCTGCGACTGCTGGAGCAAATAGGGTGGTTGCCACAAGTCGCTTCCGACCTTGGGTTTCATTCCCCGGGCGACAACACCATCTTGGCTCTGGCACGGCTGGGCATCAACATCAGCGTACTGACCGCCTGGATCATGATCATCGCCAGACAGCGCAGGGACGCCAATAATGAATTGATACGCATGCGTGAAAGCGAACGGGACAGACTCAAAGAACAAGTGGCTATCCAGACCGAAGCCCTGAACCGCTCTCTGCAATACGCGAACGAGGAAAATCGCAGAAAAACAGAAACGCTAAGCTACGTAGGGCACGATTTACGCGCGCCGTTAGCCACTATCGTGGGGTACACCCGCTTGCTTTCAGCTAACGCCACACCTACCCAGGAAGCACATATCAATGCCATTGAACGCAGCGCAAACTACCAGATGTCATTAATCGACGAAATCGTTGACTATGCGCGGCACGAACAGCCCACCCCACTCGATATAACAATGGAATCCACCTCGCTGCGCGAATTGCTGAACAACATTATGCAGCATGCGGAGGCTTTGGCCCGGCACCAGAACAACCGCCTGGCATTGCACGCGCAAACGCCCCTACCCACCATGATCAAGACCGATCACAAGCGCTTGCAGCAAGTATTGCTGAACTTGATTTCAAATGCTGCCAAATTCACACGAAATGGATATATACACCTTGCCATTGGCTTACAGCGCTCACAGGAAGAAACAGAGCTGGTGTTTCATGTCGAGGACTCGGGGGCAGGCATAGCGCCAGCACATCAACATTCGATTTTTGACGCCTACACACAGCTTGATGCGCGTCCGGGCAGCGCGGGGCTGGGTCTTCATATTGCCCAACGTATCATCAAGAATATGAACGGCAGGATTAGCCTGGACAGCCGCCCTGGCGAAGGCAGCCGTTTCAGTCTTCATATACCCGTTGAACTGCTAACTGAAGACACCATGCAAATTGACGATATCGTTGCTGCGACTCGCCCTGAAGACGAGCAGTACCACTTGCTCAGCACACAGCAAATACCGCCGGTGGAACTTCGTGTGGACCTTGCCAAGTTTGCGCGAGAAGGAGAGCTGAGCAGCATAGAGCACTGGCTCAGTCAGCAAACAACAGCCCATCCCAGCTGTGCGCCCTTCTTCAGCCTTGTACAACAGGCGCTGAAAGCCCTGGATTTTGACCGTATCGAAACATTGGCACTGGCAAACACCAAATGAACAACACGCTTGCTCAACCCGCAGAAGCCACCCCACATCTGCTGATTATCGATGACCGTCTGGATGAGCTGCGCCTATTGATAGACGTTGTTCGAGGACAGGGGTACAGACTCAGTATCGCGTTCGATGGCGCACAAGGATACCAGCGCGCCCAAGCCTTACAGCCAGATCTGATCCTGCTTGACGTGCATATGCCGGTTATGAATGGATTCGATGCGAGCCGCCTGCTTCAAAGCGACCCTGCGACCTCACACATCCCGATTATTTTCCTGACATCGGCCAGTGATCTGGACTCCCGACTAGAGGGTTTGACCAGCGGTGGCGTAGATTATGTCATCAAGCCATTCGAGCAGGAAGAAGTGCTGGCACGCATACGGATTCACCTGAAAAGCAAGAACTCACAAGAACCTCAGGAGGCCGTCAAGCCCGGGGGACGGAGTCAAAAAGACATGACCTTGGTCAAGGCGGCCTGCAGCTACCTGAGCACCCGTCTGTCTAAACCACCCACCCAGGAAAAACTGGCCCAAGCCCTGAACACTAATGAAAAAAGACTAATACGCGCATTTCGGAAAGAGCTCAACCTGACCGTGTTTGAATACATTCGTGAGCAACGCATCAAACAGGCATCCCAAATGCTGCTGGAGACCTCTTTGTTAATCATCGAGATCGCGGAAGAGCTGGGTTTTTCCAGCCCTGCCAATTTTGCGACGGCGTTCAGGGCTCAAGTGGGCATCACACCTTCAGAATTTCGCGAGCACGGTGGCGGGCCACCCGCCACCTTAACGGATATCAACGATTCTGCATCAATCGAATGATGGCCTGTGTATGGGCAGGCCCTTGCGTGCTGACCAACAAACGGCCATCGGAAATGACCTCGCCGATTTTCGCCACACTTACCAGTTGCCCCTGCACGCTCAACAGCAGGAAATTTCCTCTGGCTTGCTCGGTGACATTACGCAGCTTTGCAATGCCGTACTGATTCATTTCCAGCAACAGGAAAGTCTTCCGATCTTGGGCTGTAACGGGCGACACACGTGCAATATCGCCTTGCGTCAGCACAGGTTGCGGCAAGGCATACAGCGGCGCATCTCCACCCGCATCGACCGGTATCAACGAGGGTTCCTGGCGTTGCTGCGCCAGATGCACAGTAATCACCGCGCTGGATTGCGGCCGCGATGCCGCTGCAGGAGGAGCAACCGGCATCTGGGCGTTCTCGCCCCTGACCACAGGTGGTATCGGATCAACAGGAGCCGGATAATGGCCAGGCGCAGTGGTCTGACAGGCAGCAAGCGTGGCCGTCAACATCAAGCCTATCAGTTTGAACATGAGCTTCATATCGGTACCTATCTACTCACCACGTTGGCACACTCTGCGGGAGCCCAGTAGAAGCTGCGTCCAATCTTGTCATTATCGAAAAGCACTTTGAATTGACAAGTCTTGCGACCCTCAGGCGTATTGAAATGGAACAAGTAGTCCCATTCGCGTACCTGGAAGCCTTCCGCAAAATGCGGACGACCCAGCAGGTCGTAGAGCTGGTCTCGTGTGACACCATCGCCAACCTGACGCAGATTGCTGATATTTGGGTATGAACCCGTGTGAAACGAAGTATCTTCGGCATCCGGAAATACCGGATTATCTGTCTTGCCCTCGGCGTCCACTTTACTCAAGGTGCCGCAGCCTGCCAGTGCAACACTGGCCAGCAGCACGGTTCCAATCAATATCTTGTTCATAAACTTAAAATCCTTTAAATATAGGCGTGATGTGTCGGCCGGCCTTCCGGCCGACACATTCTTGACTTGGGGTTATTACCACTGATAGCCGACGCCTACGGCACCGCCGTAGTCACCGCGGGACGTTGCGTTACCCGACAGCTTGTAGACCCAATGACCGTTGTCTGAGATACCCGAGAAGCCAATCGCCATACCCGATTCACTGTTCCAGGTGCCGCCGGCCATGGACATCATGGTCTTGCCTGGCAGATAAGCTTGGGGCAACGCAGCCGTTGCCATGGCCGCCGCTACACCGCCGCTCAGCCTCTTGTCCTGACGGCGCAGGTCGCCGCGCAGATCATTCACCTGATTCTGCAGGTTGCCTGCAGTCTGTTGCAGTTGGCCAACGTTGACGGCATCCTTTTCATCTACACCCGGCGCAACATTGGTAATGCGGTTGTCCGCCATATTGATGCCCTTCTCATCAATGATCGGGCCGCCGTTGTTGATCTCAATCCGGTCCGCCTTGACCTGACCCGCATTGATATTCACCGCCGTGATGGAATTGACGGAGATATCCTGAGCCATGGCAACCTTGATATCCGCACCAGTGCCACTGGGCCGGTCGGCCTTGGAGATGACAATGTTGTTGCCTGCCACAAAGCCCACGGTGTTGCCATTGCTGATAGGTGTGGGGCTGTCACTCCCGACACCACCCACGTCGCCATGAGACTTGCCAGGGCCATCTGAACCGCTCGTCCCGTCTGGACCACCAGTATCTCCCGAACCACCACCAGAATTTTCGGGCGCAGGAACTTCGATGTTCCATTGCATGCTGTCAAGCGCCGCCTGCAGTGTTGGGTGATTTTGGCCGTTGTAGCTGAAAGTGCCGTCATTATTGAGCGCAACAAAGTCGGTGACCGGTTTGAGCTGCTCTTCTGTTGCTGCGCGGCCAGACCCATCGCCAAAGCCTGGGTAGTTGATGGTCTGGTTTTGCAAACCGCTGATGACGCCAGTTTTACCTCCAATCACGATAGGAAAGGAACCACCCACTACGACCTGAGTTGGCTCAATAGTGGTGATATTTCCGCTGTTATCAGCAAGCGCAATCGCTCCCGAGCCTATGCTGGTCAAGGTACCTGCTGCCGTGTCATTGACCGTCAACCCGGTGCTATTCATCACTGTATTGCCCGTCGCAACACTGTCAAACACCACATCTTTGGCCAATTCGATCTCAATGCCATCAGCGGTTGTGCGTGTAATGACATTCTCGCCACTGGTATCTGCTGCCGGAGTTGTGTCAGCCATACCACCACGGATTGCCAAGGTCTGACCCAAGTCGCGATGCACATCTGCCCCATCGTTAGCCGAAAAATTCAGGCCAGTGCTGGTTACGTCCTGCACAGCATTATTGAGATCGCCCGCATTGACCGCATTGAATGCGTTGTTTACATCCTTGTAGTCGCCTGCACTCGCCACGTTCTTGATCTGAGTGCCGCCCGTCATGGTGGTCAACCCAGTGCTCGAATCCTGCGTAGCGTTGCCAGTATCGCCTGCCATCGTCACCACGTTGTAGTTGACGGTGGTGCCGTCCGGATTCAAGTCATACTTGACTGCCCGGTCATCCAGTGTCTTCGTTTCATCGCGCGCCAGTTGAAGCTGCTCTTCCGTAGCCGCCCGACCCGCTTTGCCGAAGTCTGCGGCATCCAGATCCCTGTTAGCCAGGCCCGTGATATCACCGCTAGTACCGTTGATAGTGATGGTGTTCGAACCACCAGCCACCGTCACCACGCCAGCACCCACTGTCGTGGTCCCGGTGCTGCCGCTCACCGTGGTTCCCAATGCTGTCGTCGTGGTCGTATTGGCACCGTCGCTCACCGTCAAGCCACGGGTGTTCATCACACTATTACCCGTCTTTACACTGCCGTCGACACCCAGGTCGATGTCCTTGCTCAGCTTAATCGCAAGTGTATCGGTGCCGTTGGCCACCACACCGATGTTACCGTCGGTCAACGTAGCCGCGTCAGTTGCTCCACCAGTCAAGTTCACTGTCTGGCCCAATTGACGTGCAACATCGCTACCGCTGTCCCCTGCAAAAGTCAGGGGGGTATCGGCCAGATCATCCACCGCACCATCCACATACGTCTTGTTCGTGATGTGGTTACCCTCGGTGATTGGTCCAGTGTAATAGGCTCCGCCACTGTTGATCTCAAAGTTGGGACCCAGCTGGGTATTACCTTCGACCGTCAAATTGTTGGTGGTGACGCTATCTCCGTTGATCACGGTATCGCCAACAGTAATGCTGTTACCTATATCGAGATCGTCAGCCAGATTGAACGCCAGGTCAGTGCCTGTACGGCTGATCACGACGTTGCTATCGGTATTGCTGAAGTCAACCGAGCCGCCCGGCGCTACGTTCGCACTGGCACCACCCTGAGTGCTGACATCCCAGCCCTGCCCCACATAGGTCAGCGCATCCTGAACGTTGGTATAAGTGTTGCCCTGAACAGACAAGCCGGCAATCACGGTATGCAGGGCGGGGTCGTATACGGATGTACCGCCCAATGCAGCAGCAACACTCTGTCCTGCGGTGTCCAGATTATTGCCCAGAGCGGTCACTGCCGTATTGGTCTGGAACAACTGACTGCCGTTGATGGCATCGGTGCTGGTTGAGCTAACACGACCTGCTGCCACATTGGTGATAGTGCGCTCTGCCCCCACATCACCCACACTCACGGTAGCTAGCGGCGCAGTACCGGCGTAGTTATAAGTGATCTTGTCAATCGTGGTGCTGGAAGTTCCTATTGGCGCTGTCGTGATTGCGCCACTGCCCAAGGCTACTGAATTTTGATGCATGGCTTGAGCGCCTTGGCCAAATGCAGATGCATTCAATGCAGTAGCACGAGCGGCCGATCCGACTGCTAATGCATCGTCGGCCGTAGCTGCCGCGGCATCGCCCACTGCAGTAGCGGACTCGGCTCGCGCATTAGCCGATACACCTAACGCCAGCGCGTTTTCGTAATCAGCCAATGCATGATCACCAATCGCTATACTCCTGCGATTACGCGCCGCTTCTTCGGCCAAAGGGCTGGCGAGTCCGGACACTGCTCCAGTTCCTAATGCGATACCGTCGGCAGCGTAGCCGCGCGCACCGGTTCCGCTGGCGATCGCGTTATAGCCGCTAGCCTGGGCACCCGTACCGCTGGCCTGTGCGTTCTCACCGCTGGCGCTAGCATCCGTCCCGCTGGCCTGTGAGCTGACGCCACTGGCGCGTGAACGTGTGCCAATGGCTACGGCATCATCCGCCATGGCATGAGCATCGTAGCCTTGGGCCACTGCACGCTCCGCAGAAGCCAGCGCACTCTGACCAATAGCGATGCCGTCGTCAGCGGTAGCTTCTGCACTAGTACCAATCACAATAGCGTTATCAACCGTACCACTGGACTTGGGATCAGATTCTGCGCCGGTTCCCATAACAATAGAGTTCTGGCCGCGGCTAACAGCCAATTGGCCAATGGCCACACCACCCTGATCATAGGCATGACTGGAATTGCCCAGCACTGTCGAGTACTTCGCCCGGGCACTTACGTCATAACCAATGGCAACGGCCTCGTTCGCTCCATCAGTTGTCCTGGCTGCATTGCCAATAGCTAGTGAGGAGTCGCCATCCGCAACTGCTGCCGGACCAACGGCCATAGCATTTGCACCCGTGGCGCCGTCATTGATGCGGTTGGCAGCAATGTTGGTATTGGCGCTGAAGTATTTGACGCCATTCTCGGCGACTGCTTCATTCAACTGCTCGACATTGACGGCATCGGTGGCGTTAATGCCTGCCGCCACGTTGCTGATTCCACCTGCTGTGTTATAGCGTACGGCATCGACTGGCAGAATATCCACAGTGCCGCTAGTCACAGCGCCAATGGCGTCAACTACAGTATTGAACTGCACATCGTTGCCACCCGCATCCTTCACAGTAATAGGACTGAAGGTTCCATCTGCATTGACTGCAACGCTGCCACCAATCAAGGTCGCGACCGATTGCTGGGCACCTCGCAATTGGCGAACGTTAACGGCGTCATATCCCTGTGCACCGTCGGCCACGTTGACGATACGGCGCTGCAGGCCACTATTTGTATTGCCTACCGACACGGCGGAGCCTGGAGCTGCCTCGCCTGTCAGGTATCCACTGCCATTGAGGTCAGAAGTTCGAGCAGCAGAGTTACGTCCCAGCGCAATACTGTTGCCATCGGCCCAGGCGTGAGCACCCATGGCAACACCGTTACCCTCGGCACCAGCATCCTTGCCCAGTGCCAGCGTCTCGCTGCCTATTGCCCGGGCTCCATCGCCCACGGCTACCGAGTCGGATCCGGCGCGCGTATTTGCACCAATCGCAATGGATTGTGCCCTGCTTCCGGCGCCATTGTTGGCGCCAACGCCGATGGCGATGTTGTTATTGCCGCTAATCCCCCCGCCAGCGTTGGTTCCCAGCGCAATATTGTCATCGCCCGTTACGCTAGAGCCGGCTTTATAGCCGATTGCAATGCTTTGATTACCAACCACTGTTTGACCTGCGCTGGTACCAATAGCAATATGGTCTGTGCGGTCTCCTGCCGCATTGCCTTCTGTGCCGACACCAGCGTTAACCCCCAGCGCAATACTGTTGGCTGTACCGGCATAGGCGCCTGTGCCTGCGGCGAGGGCGCTACCAGCCGTCGCAATAGACTGTCCTATCGCGATGCTGCCCGCCCCCGACGCGGATGCGCCGGCGCCGAGTGCAGTTGCATCCGTAGCGCCAGCCTTCGCAGCGGCACCAACGGCTGTAGCACGAGCCGCACTCGCATGGGCCTCGTGGCCCAGTGCCATCGCTTGATCGCTTGCTGCGCCACTGACCCTTGCTCCAGTGCCTATCGCTGCCGCATTACTGATGCGCATATCTTCTACCTTAGCGCCATCACCCAATGCCAGGGTGCTATTGCCGCTGGCTTGGCTATCGCGACCGATAGCGATAGAACCTGCACCATCAGCCATCGTTGCACCCACGGTACCTGCCGTTGCGCCATGTCCCAAAGCAATGGCATCTTCAGCGGTTTCGGTAGTGGACGCGCCTAAACCAGCAGCAACACTGGCTTGACCTGCCGAGACGGCTTCGGCCCCAATGGCTATGGAGTCGACGCCAGCGGCATCGGAGTCTGTCAGCGTGGAGTTAGTGTGGAAATATTTGACGCCATCTCCCTGGGTATAAAGCCTCTGTTCCAGGGTGGTGATATCGCTCTTGTTGGCACTGATCCGCGCATTATGATCCGCAATGTCAGTGGTGTGCCCACTCACCGTCGAATTTAAGGCGGTGATGGCTCCTTCATTGATGGCGACTCTAGCAGTGACATCCGTCAGTTCTTGCGTAGTGGTATACAGCTGTCCGGTCGTAGCGGCACTAGTGCCATCGGCTGTTAGCGCCACGACCGACAGGCCGCTGATTGTTCCGCCATCTGCAAAATTTATATTACCAGCGCCAATGCTGAATTCAATACTGTTTCCGCTCACGGCCTGCTCGTTGCCTACGGTCACATCAGCCAGCGCAGGAATACTTGCGCCCACCAACCCCGCCCCTGACAACACAATAGCACCCCATGCCAGCACACCGCGAAACTTGGCGCTTGACGATGTTGCGCCACCCACTACAGAAGAACTTCCCGAACGCTTGCCGCGTGTATTTGTCAGCTCGGAAACAGCGACAAACGTGCGTGTTTGCTCATTCCAAACCGTTTTGTAAATTCGATTCACTTTCTTTCCCTAGTATTCAAAGTCAACACCTCTCCCTCGCAAAAAAAATGCGATTTTTTTCATTAATGAGAGGGCCGCGACACGCTTAAAAAATTCGGGCGTGTCAAAGTGGTGACACTATGAGATAAATGGGCAAGGGCAACTTTTCCGTTTTCACCAAAAAGCTTTGAAAACCGGACAACCACTACAAAACAATTGTTAATTTTTCTAAATATTAAAATTTTGAAGTGCGTCTAAAACCCTGCGGACATATGCAGACATGTGAATTTATTTTGCCAATTAGCGAGAACACATATCGTCGTAGGTCTGGGTTTCGCGAAAGGCGGAAGGCGTCTTTCCCCAGAATTGCCGGAACGCGGTCGAAAAATTTGCCGCACTCGAATAGCCAACCTCCGCCACAATATCCAGCATGCTCAAGTCTGTCTGGATAAGCAGGCGAGCCGCCTTGCGCATCCGCTCACGACGGATGTACTCGAACACAGACATTCCCACGCTCGATTTGAAGGCTGCCATGATTCGACGCTCGGACACCGCCAACTGGGCGGCCAGCTCGCTTATCCGAGGAGGTTCGGTCAATCGCTCTTGAATAATGCTCGCTGCGGCCCGCTGCAATACTTGCGCCGAATCCATTCTCTGCCCAGCTTTGCTGAAGTTTTGGGCTTCGGCAACAATCGTTGCGAGGGCTGGACTAGGCAGGCTTTTTCTTAATGCAAGATGAATACGTAACTTCTCTATTACCTCTTCAACCTGGACGGGCTTAAGTAGATAATCGACCGCACCCGCTCGCAATCCATTCAGGCGTTCTTCCAGGGATGCGGCAGCAGTGAGAAAAATTACTGGTATATGCGCAGTGTCAGGATTGGCCTTGAGTAAGCGGGTCGTTGTGACTCCATCACGCCGGGGTATGCTGGCCTCCATCAAGATGATATCGGGCACCATTGAAACGGCTTGTGCATATCCCTGAACGCCATCACCGGCGACCGTTACACGACAAGGATATCTTCGCAGAGCATCTATTAATGAATGAAGTTTTGCAGCATTGTCGTCCACTACCAGCACGTGTGAGGATTGCTTGAACATTTTTTTCTTATGACGTGTGCACTCTCCTGAACGCATCGTTTCAGATAGCATCAGCTGCCTGGAGTGCAAAGTTTAGGGGCCCGCTTACTGATGCAAGCGCGCTATGGCGGTAACTATGCAATAAATTGCAAGCTCCAGCTTTTTAGTTTTTGCCAATAGCTTTTGATATTCGGACAGTTGTCAGACCAAGCCATATACTTTTAATTATTTGACAATTAAATCAACGCAGTGATCCCGCTGCAGACGGGCAGCCGAAACAGTGTCGCAATAATGAAACTTGCATATGCGAGCATTAAGCCTCATCCTGTATAAGGATGGAAAAAGCGCAGCACTGGATACAGTAATGAACACTCACTTACTCGGAGTCTGATATGCCCGCAATGAATCAAGTCTCTTCCCCGTACCGCAACTGGAAGGTCAAGCAGTACACACCCCCGCTCGCAACACGCCTGTTGCAAGAGCGTGCGCATCAGGCTCAGCCCCCGCTTATATCGTTGCACGCAAAAGGCGAAGCGGCCACAGAAAGCGCAGCCATCATCGAATAAGCTGCACGGCCAGAAATCCACATAGCATGCCGGTGGCGGCAACACCGACCGCAGGAACATGCTCGAGAGAAAACTCGCCGCTCCGCGATGTATCATATATAGACAGCATCCTGTCTACCTCCCATGTCATCCCGGAAACAAAAACAAGCGCTCCAAGCGGCGGCACATCTTGCCCGCCGAAAACAGGGCAGCCTGAAAGCTTCGCGCAGACACTCAGCCGGCCACCTGCTCAGTGGTCAACAACTTCGGCAAAGCCTGCTTGTAGCGGCTCCCCCATCTATAAAAATTGCCAGCATTGCCGGGTTCCAGGCTGCATTGGCGCTGCTGGTCGCGCTGGCAACCGCCCACCTGTCGCCCTGGCCACACCTGGTCGGTTTTCCCGCCTTGGGTGCGCTAGCGGCACTGTTCGGGCGCTATGATTCCTTGCAACACCGCCGCCGCATCGTCATGATATGCGGCATATTGCTGGTGGCCGGTGTTTTCATTCCCTCTCTTGCCAGCTACCTGGGTGCTACGCAAGCCTTTATGGTGCTGTTGCTGGCACTGTCCGCCGGACTATATACACTTTCCGTATCGAGCTGGGGGCTGGGCGGCGGACCGGGAGCCGTCATTTTTGTATTTGCCGTGGGTGCAGTGTTAAGCCCGGTCGATACCCTGGCGACAGTGGGGGAACGCACACTGGCGACGGCATGGGGTGCCGTGCTGGCCTGGCTGATCTGTGCGCTTACCGATCGCCTGCGCCCACAAGACTCACGTGCTTCGAGCAAGCCCGCCGCCGCCCTGCCGCCCATGTCGCAACGGCTGTTCGTGGCGGCACGCATTACCATAGGCGCCGGCATGGCAGCCCTGATCACGTATTGGTCGGGTTGGCATTACCCGGCCTGGGCAGCCATAGGCGCTACCGCCGTGATGCAGGGCGGGCATTTGCACCTGACCATGAATCGATCACTGCAACGTATGGCGGGAACGGTGGTCGGCGCTTGTATAGTGTGGGCCATCCTGGTGCAGGACCCCTCATTCTGGGCGGTGGCCATAGCCGTTGTGTTTTTCCAATACATCACCGAAGTTGTGATTGGCTACAACTATGCCTTCGGGCAGATTGCCATCACCCCCATGGCGCTGCTGATGACCCATTTGGCCGCACCTGTCGCAAACAGCAATATGCCGGTAGAGCGCGTTATCGACACGATAGTCGGTGCAGCCATAGGCATCGTGTTTGCCGTCATTTTCTCCAGTATGGACGATCGTGCGTATCTGGCACGACGACACAAAAAGCTCAAGCTCTGGTGGCACTAAAAACAGACGCTCGGACCTATTATGAGCATCACCCGGCCAAACCGAGATAGCGCAAGACACCTAACCCAGCCGCGTGGCCGCTGGCAAAGCAGGCTGTCAACAAATAGCCTCCTGTGGGCGCTTCCCAATCGATCATTTCACCGGCACAAAACACACCTGCAGCGGTACGCAGCATCAGATTTCCGTCCAGGCTGTCGAAGCTGACACCGCCGGCTGTGCTGATAGCCTCATCCAGCGGACGCATGCCATGCAGGCGTACAGGAAGCTGTTTAATGGCCGCAGCCAGTATACCGGGCTGCTCGAACGCGCTCTTGGGCAAACATTCTCGCAGCAAGCCCAGCTTGGCACCCTTCAAGCCCAGACGGCTGCCCAAATGGCTGGACCAGGATCGTGAACCGCGCGGATGCACCACTTCGCGCTGCACGTAAGACAGGTCGCGCGTGGGCAGCAGATCAATCTGCACTATTGCCTCACCCTTGCCCAGCAAGGCTTCACGCAGCAACGAAGACCAGGCATAAACCAGTCCGCCTTCCAGACCGTGGGATGTAATCATGCACTCCCCACGCCGCATCGGCTGGCCTGGCGGTGCCATGGCAACGGACTTCAATGGTTGACCTGCATGGCGTTCCGAGAAATGGGCACTCCAATCCGCCAGAAAGCCACAGTTCGCCGGCTGCAAAGGCGCGATCACGGCCTCTTTGCCCGCCAGTATCGACTGCCAGGCCCCGTCTGAACCCAGGCGTGCCCAGCTTGCTCCACCTAGTGCCAGGACCACGACATCGGGGCGGATGGCCACCTGATTCTCCGGCGTATCCAGAAGCAAAGCGCCATCAGCAGACCAACCCTGCCACCTATGCCTGGCGTGCAGTGTCACACCACTGGCACGCAAACGCTGAAGCCAGGTACGCAATAAGGGAGCTGCTTTCATTTCCTTGGGGAAGACACGGCCGGATGAGCCCACAAAAGTTTCGATGCCCAGATCGTGGGCCCAGTCACGCAACGCCTGAGCATCGAAGTCGTCCAGCCAGGATGAAACCTGTGCCGCACGCGTGCCGAATCGCGTCCGAAATGCAGCAGAGTCCTCACTATGTGTCAGGTTCAGTCCTCCACGCCCCGCCAGTAGAAACTTTCGGCCTACGGAGGGCATGGCATCGTAAACATCAACACGCATGCCAGCCTTTGCGAGGGTCTCGGCAGCCATCAGCCCAGCAGGCCCGCCACCGATGACCACAACCTCTAGAACAGAGGAATGCTTGCGTATTTTTGGCATCAAGGTTCCAGTCAGATACAAGGACGTAACAAGAAACTGCAGTCAGCCCTTAAATTATTTCAATGCAATGCAAACCCGATATAAATGCTTGCTGGAGGTGGATTTGGTCGATTACGCTTGGCTTCATGTACAACATCAGGAGCAGTTCCATGAAATTAAGCCGCCACATCGCTCAAGTTGCGTTGGCCGGGTTAATGGCTCTGGCCGTAATCGGCAATGCCTCGGCCGCCGACCGAAGAACCACCAATACCATACTGGGTGCTGGTCTGGGTGCTGCCACGGGTGCCGTGCTGTCAGAAGGCGACGTACTCATGACACTGGGCGGTGCCGCTGCAGGTGGCCTGCTGGGCAATATCCTGACAGACGACCACAGACATCGCCACTGGAGGGGTTATGATCGTTCTTATCGATCTGACCGACGCTATGTAGACAACCGCTATTACCGTGGCAAACATCACTACAAAAAACACCACCACAAAAGGCATCATAGACACCACAGGCATCACCGCTAAGATCAATCAGCAAACACTGGCCCGGGCTGCATAGAAGCTGCTGCCCGGGCTGTTTTTTTACCCTTTTGCTGCGCGGATCATGTTGCGTGCAATCACCAACTGCTGAATCTGCGTTGTACCCTCGTAGATACGGAACAAGCGCACATCACGATAAAAGCGCTCTATGCCGTAGTCGGACACATAACCCGCACCACCATAAATCTGCACAGCACGGTCAGCCACCCGGCCACACATTTCAGTAGCAAACAACTTGCTGCATGATGCCTCGGTCGAGACATCCTGGCCTTCGTCGCGGCGGCGTGCTGCATCGATAACCATGGACCGGGCCGCGTAGATCTCGGCCTTGCTGTCGGCCAGCATAGCCTGAATAAGCTGGAATTCGGCAATAGGCTGGCCGAACTGCTGGCGCTCGATGGCGTAGTGCAAGGCGTCGTTGAGCATGCGCTCCGCCACGCCCACGCTAATGGCGGCTATATGCAGACGGCCTTTGTCCAATACCTTCATGGCCGTCTTGAAACCCACACCTTCGCGCCCTCCGATGAGGTTGGCAGCCGGTACCCGGCAGTCCTCGAGCACAACGTCGCACGTGTGGGCGCCCCGTTGCCCCATTTTCTTGTCGATCTTGCCCAGCGACAGGCCGGGGGTATTTTTTTCGACCACAAAAGCTGAAATAGCGCTACCGCCTCGGGCTTTGGGGTCGGTGCGCGCCATAACGGTAAAAATGTCGGCCTCGGGGGCATTGGTGATGAACCGTTTGGTGCCGTTCAGCACGTAATAATCGCCATCGCGCACGGCGGTGGTGCGCAGCGAGGCCGCATCCGAACCCGAGCCTGGCTCGGTCAGTGCAAACGAGCCGATGATTTCACCCGAAGCCAGGCGCGGCAAATACTTTTGCTTTTGCTCTTCGGTGCCATCGATGACAATCCCTTGCGAGCCTATGCCATTGTTGGTGCCGATCAGTGAGCGGAACGCGGGAGAAGTCTTGGCAATTTCGAATGCAAACAACACCTCTTCTTCCATCGTTAGACTCAAGCCGCCGTATTGTTCGGGGATGGTCATGCCGAACAAGCCCAGCTCACGCATCTGACTTACGACATGCTCGGGAATGCGGTCGGTTTCGGCAACTTCTTCTTCAATGGGCACGAGCTGTTCGCGCACAAAGCGAGACACACTGTCCAGCAGCATGTTCAGCGTTTCCTGATCTTTTATCATGATTTTTCCTGACTTTATCTGTATCGGCTTACCTAAACGTAGCGTTTATTTTACGGTCTCCAGCTTCTGGTTCAGAGCGTCGAGCGGCAAGGCGCCATTTACACGACTGCCGTCAGCAAAAATAATGGCCGGTGTGCCCTGCACCATAAGCTGACGGCCCAAGGCCAACACGGTATCGACAGGCGTGTCGCAGACCGCCTCGGGCGGTACTTGGCCATCCAGCATCCAGGCGCGCCAGGTTGCTGCCTGGTCTTTGGCGCACCAGATATTGCGTGCCTTTACAGTAGAGTCCGGCGACAGAATCGGGAAAAGGAAGGTATACACCGTGATGTTGTCCACCTCTTTCAACGCCTGGTGCAGACGCTTGCAATAACCACAGTTGGGGTCTTCAAAAACCGCTATCTTGCGTGAGCCATCGCCGGTGACCTGCTTGACGGCCAATTCGAGCGGCAGTGAAGAAAACGATACCCTGGACAACTCTTCCAGCCTTTCAGCTGTCAGGTCGCGGCGGTTTTGTGCATCAATGAGCGCACCCTGCATTACATAATCAGCCGTCGCATTCGTGTACAGCAAGTCCATGCCGACTTGCACTTCAAACAGGCCAGCGAAAGGGGTACGCCGCACTTCTTTGGCCTGAATTCCCGGAAACCGGTCCTCGAATGATTTCTTCACTGAGTCGGGCGTGGCCTCGACGGCACCCGCCTCGGTAGTGGCGGATACAACACCACCGTCGTTCGTCTGCGCCTGTACCATGACAGGCGATACCGCCAGGGCCAGTGCCAGCAGCAAGCCCTTTAATCGTGTACGCATAAAATCCCCGCTTATATACCAGCCATAATGGGCCGGATCATACAAATACTATAAATGAACGCGACGTTACCGTCCGGCCCCGCCTATGAGCATACGCTTCAGGAGCGGAATATTGTCCACCACCCGCATGCCCACATTTCGTCCCCAGGCCACTGGCGCCGTTGAGTTTGCAAATATTTTATGCAAGCCATCAGTGGCCAGGCTCATGGCCAGAATTGGCTCCGCCCGGGCACGCCGGTAGCGGTGCAGCACCCGGGTATCACCAACCGCACGATACGCCTCTTTGGCCATCAGGACATTGAGCAAGCCCTGCACATCTCCGAGGCCCAGGTTCAGGCCCTGACCAGCCAGTGGATGCACTCGGTGGGCTGCGTCGCTGACTAGGGCTACACCTGGTGCCACCATGGCGCTGCTTTCCAGGAAGAGAGGGAAACCAAACAAGGGGCTGCGCACTGTCAAACGACCCAGTCTGCCGCCGCTGACCGCCAGTAGACGACGCTCCAGCTGGTGATTGCGCTCGGTTTCGGGCAAGGCCATCAAGGTCTTCGCCATATCGTCGGGCATGGACCATACCATGGATACCTGGTGCCCCTCGGTGGTGTCAGGCATGGGTAGCAAGGCGAGTACGGTATCGCCCGTGAACCACTGCAGTGCCACGTTCTGGTGCGGGAGTTCGCTGTTCAAGTGCACCACCAGGCCCTGATCGCCGTATGCGCGCGATTGATGACTGATACCCGCCGCGCTACGAACCGCCGACTTGGCACCATCGGCACCCACCAACAGGTCGGGTGTCAGGACTCGTCCGCTCTCGGTGTGTACCTTGCGTGATTCCAGTTTCTGGAATTTTTCGACATGCCAGGCTATGCCGAACACCTGCACCGCCTGCTGCAACGCACGCTCGAGCTCGCTGGATTCGACGATCCAGGCCAGCGCCGTCTGGGCAGCTTGCCAGGCGTGCAAATGAACCACACCACTGGCGTCGCCATAAACCTCCATGGTTTCAACAGGCGTCACGCGCGACGCATCCATCATGCTCCATATGCCCAGACCATCAAGAAAGGCCTGGCTGCTACTTGAAATGGCGTAGACACGTGGGTGATAGACATCATTGGCTGGCACCCTGTGTGTGCTGCGAGGACCAAGCAGCTCGGCATGAAAGCCTGCCTTGGCCAGGCCCAACGCCATGGCCAGACCGGCAATACCGCTGCCGCACACCAATACGGATTCTTTGCTCATCGTGCTGAAGGGGCTCCTGCCTGTTTGGGCCACAATACCCACACCTCGCCAGGCTGCTTCATGCGGCCCGCCTTGGCGCCGGCTTTGTCGCCAAATCCCCAGTAATAATCAATGCGTGCTGCCCCCTTGATGGCTGCACCCGTATCCTGAGCAAACACCAGTCGACGCAGCGGCGTACTGGAAGCGGGCTGCTGAGTCGATAGATAAAGCGGAGCGCCCAAAGGCACAAACTTGGTGTCGACCGCTACGGCACGCTGTCCAATCAATGGAATGCCATACGCCCCCTTGGGACCCAGCTCAGGATCGGTCACCGCCTCTTCACGGAAAAACACCGTAGCCGGATTGGCATTGAGCATTTCCTGGACTCTGGAGGGGTTATTTTTGGCCCATGCCTTGATGTTTTGCATGGAGGCCTGTGCCAATGGAAGCTCGCCTTTCTTGGCCAGCCATTGGCCTATGGACACATAGGGACGGCCATTGTGGTCGGCATAGGCCAGGCGTATTGTCTGGCCGTTGTCCAGTAACGCCCGGCCCGACCCTTGAATTTGCAGGAAGAAAGCTTCGACAGGGTCATTGACCCAGACAATGGCACGCGGCTGCCGCTCGGGCGACGCTGCGATTTCAGCACGGGTGTCGTAGGGAACGACGCGCTTGCCCACGACCTTGCCTCGTACCCGCTTACCAGCCAGCTCTGGGTACACCGCACCCAGATCTATGGTCAGCAAGTCGTCGGGCGCCTCATACAAAGGCCATTGATACTCGCCCTGGCGACTGCGTGATGCATGCACCAGAGGCTCGTAATAGCTGGTGACGGTATTGCGGGCCGGCTTACCTGCGGCATCGAGCAACTGCCAGGGCTGCAGGTTGGCTTGCAAAAACTGACGCACACTGTCCGTTGACGCAGTGCTGGCAGTCAGGCCTGACTGCACCGCAGCGGCACATACTGGCTGCCAGGCACGCGGCGTGGCACGCGCTTGTTGGGCCAGCGAGCCCGATATGGGTCGCATCAGGCCCTTGCAGTTATTGATGAAACCTTTCCATACCTGGTCCAGGCTGTCGCTTTCCCAGCCTGGCAGCGAAGACCAGGACACCTGCTTAAACTTGCCCGACAAGGCCCGTGCCGGGGTGTCGCGCATGGTGCTCAGGTCAGGCACCCGCAGGGCTTGCTCGGCAATGTTGTCTGTTGTACCCGACGCGGCATCGTCGGATTCGATGGGTACGCTGCTGCAAGCAGCCAGCAGCGTCAACAAAAGAGAGGAAAGCAGGATTCTATTCATAGGCTCGCAAGGTCGGAGGTTAATGCAGGGTGCGTGGCATGGCCAGAACGAATTCCTGGATGGGCACATCGAACGGAATGCCATTTTCGCCTACGCACAAATAGCTGCCTCGCATGGAACCCACCGGTGTGGGCAGCGGACAGCCGCTGGTATATTCAAAGGTCTCGCCTGGTTTCAGCAAGGGCTGCTGGCCCACCACACCCAGCCCGCGCACTTCCTGGACATGCTGATTGCCGTCAGAGATGATCCAGTGCCGGCTGATGACCTGAGCGGCGTGCTGACCCTTGTTGGTAATGCGCACCGTATAGGCAAACACGAACTGCTGCTCCTGGGGCTCGGATTGATCGGCCAGATACTGCGGCGTCACGATAACCGCGATGTCGTATGGTTTCATGTTGTGGCCCTACAGCACAATATATAAATTTAAAGTAGTCATTCACTTACAATAATGACACATAGCACTTTGCTATGGCACCTTAACCGATTTACGCACATGCCTTTTTCCCAACCCACCCGAATTGCTCCCAGCCTGCTGGCCGCCGACTTTGCCAAGTTGGGCGAAGAAGTCAAAAACGTCGTAGCCGCTGGCGCAGACTGGATTCACTTTGACGTAATGGACAACCACTACGTCCCCAACCTGACCATAGGCCCCATGGTATGCGAGGCCTTGCGCCCCCACACAGATGCACCTATAGACGTGCACCTGATGGTTGAACCAGTCGACGCCATTATCCCGCAATTTGCCAAGGCTGGCGCCAATATCATTACCTTTCATCCCGAAGCATCCAAGCATGTGGACCGCAGCCTGGGACTGATCAAGGAACATGGCTGCAAGGCTGGCCTGGTCTTCAATCCAGCCACGCCACTCAGCTGGATGGACTATGTCATGGACAAGCTCGATGTCGTCTTGCTGATGTCGGTCAATCCGGGTTTTGGCGGTCAGGGCTTTATTCCCGGAACACTGGCAAAGCTTATGCAGGCTCGCCAAAAAATAGACCGCTGGCAAAACGAAGGCGGGCAGCGCATCGCACTGGAAGTCGACGGCGGGGTCAAGGTCGATAATATTGCAGCCATACGCGCCGCAGGCGCCGATACCTTTGTGGCCGGCTCAGCCATTTTCAGCCAGCCTGACTACAAAACCGTAATTGACGCCCTGCGTGCCGAAATCATCAAGGGCGAGTCACTTTCGACTTAAAAACGCCCACCTACCCTCACCGCCCACAATTAACCCAACTCACAGAGCACCGATGACACTGACCGCTGCACTTTTTGACCTGGATGGCACCCTGCTGGACACCATTCCCGATTTATCCCAAGCGGCCAACGCCATGCGGCAAGACCTGGGCCTGGCCACAGTGCCCCAAGCGACCATCGCGAGCTACGTAGGCAAAGGTACCGAAAACCTGGTCATGCGTACCCTGGCAAACAACCCCACTGGCACGATACCCAGCCAGGATGACATCCGCCAAGGTCTGACGCTGTTCAATCGCCATTACCATGCATGCAATGGCGACAGCGCCGTGCTGTATCCGGGCGCCCTGGAAGGGCTGCAGGCCTTCAAGGACGCGGGCTACAAGCTGGCCATTGTCACCAACAAGCCCACCGAGTTCACGCTCCCTCTGCTTGAGCGCAGCGGCATCGCGGCATTTTTCGACTGCGTCGTATGCGGCGATACCTGCGAACAAAAAAAACCACAGCCCATGCCCTTTTTGCACGCCTGCTCTTTGCTGGGCGTACAACCCGGCCAGGCCCTGGCCATAGGTGATTCGATCAATGACGCCCTGGCAGCCCGCGCCGCTGGTATACCGGTGCTGGCCGTTCCTTATGGTTACAACGAAGGTATGGACGTGCGCGATCTTCCTGTCGATGATATAGTTACGTCGATTGCTGAAGCCGCCCACTGGGCCGCCAACCGTAAAACCGAATACCAAGAACCATGATCGCTACCTCTTATTACACCGCTGCTCCCCGCGCCTACTGGCGCTGGTGGCGTTTGTGTTCTGGGTAGCGGTAATCCTCTCCCGGCATTTAAAACCCTGTCGTTTTAGTGCCGTCAGCATTACCAGAAAAGCAGCCCGGAACCCATAAATTGGCCGGGCTTTTTTGATTCCTGTCCCGGTCTGTATGCAAACCACACTGAGACCTTTATGACAGAAATTGAATTCAACGCACTGGCAGCACAAGGCTACAACCGCATACCACTTATTGCGGAAACCTATGCCGACCTGGACACCCCCCTGGCTATCTATCTGAAACTGGCTCATAGCGGCCCCGAGGGTGGCCGCAACAGTTGCCTGCTGGAGTCCGTTGTGGGCGGCGAGCGCTTCGGCCGCTACTCTTTCATCGGCCTGCCCGCCAAGACCGTCATTCGCGCCAGCGGCACAAGCACCGAAGTCGTACACCAGGGGCAAGTTGTGGAAAGCCATGAGGGCGACCCCTTGAACTTCATTGAGGCCTATCAGGCTCGCTTCAAGGTCGCCATCAGGCCCGGTATGCCGCGCTTTGCCGGCGGCCTGGCAGGCTACTTCGGCTATGACACGGTGCGACATATCGAACCTCGCCTGGGGCCTGCCGTCAAGCCGTTTCCGGCAGGACAAGACGAAGGTACACCCGACATCATGCTGCTGCAAGTCGATGAACTCGTCATTGTGGACAACCTGGCAGGACGCACCTATTTGGTGGTATATGCCGACCCCACCAAGCCGGAAGCCTACGTTTTGGCCAAGCGCCGGCTGAAAGAGCTGCGCGAAAAGCTGCGTACCCCTGTGGTCATTCCCTATGCCTATGCCAGCATGCAAACCACCGCCAGGCGGGATTTCGATAAAAAAGACTATATCGACGCCGTACTCAAGGCCAAGGAATACATCGCTGCAGGCGACTTGATGCAGGTACAGGTCGGGCAGGTTATTGCCAAGCCTTTCCGCGACTCTCCTCTTTCACTCTACCGTTCGCTACGCTCGCTCAATCCTTCGCCCTATATGTACTACTGGAACTTCGACAATTTCCAGGTCGTAGGCTCATCACCCGAAATCCTGGTCCGTCAGGAAATTGTCACCGAGGAACAGCGCCAGAAGAACATCATCACCATTCGCCCGCTCGCGGGCACCCGCAAACGCGGCGCGACACCCGAAGAAGACCTGCAACTGGCCGAAGAACTGACAGCCGACCCTAAAGAAAGGGCCGAGCACGTCATGCTGATCGACCTGGCACGCAATGACGTTGGCCGCGTCGCCAAGACCGGCACCGTAAAGGTCACCGACACCATGACCATAGAGCGTTATTCACACGTCATGCATCTGGTCTCCAATGTTGCTGGCGAACTGAACGACGGCATGAGCAATATGGATGTCCTGCGCGCGTCTTTCCCGGCCGGCACCCTGACGGGAGCCCCCAAAGTGCGCGCCATGGAAATCATCGATGAACTGGAGCCCGTACGGCGCGGCATCTACGGCGGAGCGGCCGGCTACCTGAGCTATGGCGGCGAAATGGACGTTGCCATCGCCATACGCACCGGCATCATCAAGGACGGCATGCTGTATGTGCAGGCGGCAGCCGGCATTGTGGCCGACTCAGATCCCGAGAAAGAATGGCAAGAAACCGAAGCCAAGGCACGCGCCGTCTTGCGTGCAGCCGAACAAGTGCAGTTTGGCCTCGATGAACCCATTTAATACACCACGCATAGTCCGGAGAAGCACATGTTATTGATGCTTGATAATTACGATTCGTTCACCTACAACCTGGTGCAGTATTTTGGCGAGCTAGGCGAAGAAGTGCGCGTACTGCGCAACGATCAAACCACAGTGGCCGACATTGCCGCCATGAATCCTGCACGCATCTGCGTATCACCCGGCCCTTGCTCACCTGCCGAGGCCGGCATATCCATAGAGCTGATCCAACACTTTGCCGGCAAGCTGCCTATTCTGGGCGTGTGCCTGGGACACCAGGCCATAGGCGCAGCCTTTGGTGGCGACATTGTGCGAGCCAAGCAAATCATGCATGGCAAGGTATCCAGCATTACCCATACCGGCACCGACGTCTTTGCGGGCCTGCCCTCGCCCTACGATGTCACCCGCTACCATTCATTGGCGGTCAAGCGCGAAAGCCTGCCCGACTGCCTGGACATTACCGCCCAGACCGAAGACGGAGAAATCATGGGTGTGCGTCATAAGACCATGCCCATTTATGGCGTCCAGTTCCATCCCGAGTCGGTACTCAGTGAACACGGCCATGCTTTACTGAAAAACTTTCTGGCGATCTAATGCATATAAAGAACAAGGAAACCCCCATGACCATCACTCCTACTGAAGCGCTTTCACGCTGTATCGAGCATCGCGAAATTTTCCATAATGAAATGCTGCACCTGATGCGCATGCTGATGCGCGGTGAGATGTCGCCGACCATTGCCAGCGCGTTGCTTATGGGCCTGCGGGTCAAAAAAGAAACGGTGGGCGAGATTACCGCCGCCGCACAGGTCATGCGTGAATTCGCCCTGCCGGTCCATATACCCAACACCCAGGATTTGCTCGATATGTGCGGCACGGGCGGCGATGGCTCCAATACCTTCAATATTTCCACGGCAGCCATGTTCGTGGCAGCCTCACAAGGCGTGAAAATTGCCAAGCATGGTGGCCGCAGCGCGTCATCCTCATCCGGCAGCGCCGATGTACTCGAAGAACTGGGCGTCAACGTCATGCTCAGTCCCGAGCAAGTCGCCGAATGCCTTGAACGCACCGGCGTCGGCTTTATGTTCGCCCCTGCCCACCATAGTGCCATGAAGAACGTGGGCGCCTTGCGCAAAGAGCTGGCCGTACGCACCATTTTCAATATTCTGGGCCCGCTCACCAACCCGGCCAATGCCGCCAATCAGCTCATGGGTGTGTTTCATCCCGACCTGGTCGGTATACAAGTACGGGTGCTGGAGCGTCTGGGCTCCAAACACGTGCTCATCGTGCATGGTAAAGACGGCATGGACGAAGCCTCGCTGGGCGCGGCAACGCTGGTCGGCGAGCTGAAAGACGGCGAAGTGCGCGAATACGAAATTCACCCCGAAGACTTTGGCATGACCATGGTGTCAAACCGCTCCATCAAAGTGAATAACCGTAGCGAATCAGCGGCCATGCTGCTTGGTGCCCTAGATAACGTCGAGGGTCCGGCTCGTGATATCGTTGGCTTTAACGCAGGCTTGGCCATCTATGCCGGAAATAAGGCCGACTCCATCGAGCAAGGCCTGAAAATGGCATTCGAAGCGCTGGCCAGCGGTGCTGCCCGCGCCAAGCTGGACGAATTCTGCACGTACACACGGACGCTGACGAAATGAACGATATTCTTGCCAAGATTCTTGAAACGAAAAAAAACGAAGTTGCTACCGCCCGCCAGATGCGCAGTGAGTCCGATGTCCTGCGCGAAGCCAAAAGCCGTAAGGATTTGCGCGGCTTCGCCCGTGCAATCGAAGAAAAGATCGCACAGGGCAAACCTGGCGTGATTGCCGAAATCAAAAAGGCATCACCATCAAAAGGCGTCATTCGCGAAAACTTCAACGTGGTGGATATTGCCACATCTTATGCCGCGCATGGTGCCGCCTGCCTGTCGGTACTGACCGATGTAACGTTCTTCCAGGGTTCCTACGATTATCTGCGCCAGGCCCGTGCCGCCTGCACACTGCCGGTGCTGCGCAAAGACTTCATCATCGACCCCTACCAGATCGTGCATGCCCGCGCACTCGGCGCTGACTGCATCCTGCTGATTGTGGCGGCGCTCAGTCCGCAGCAACTGCGCGAATTCGAAAGCCTCGCCAAAGAGCTTGGCATGGACGTTCTGGTCGAAGTCCATGATCGCCACGAACTCGATATTGCCCTGGAACTGGATACGACCCTGCTTGGCATCAACAACCGCAATCTGCGTACATTTGAAACCTCACTGCAAAACACCCTCGATCTTCTGCCAGCCGTCCCCGAGAGCAAGCGCGTCGTCACTGAAAGCGGCATCCTGACACCCGACGACGTTGCCCTCATGCGTGAGCACCAGGTTCATGCCTTTCTGGTTGGTGAAGCCTTCATGAAGGCCCCGGAACCTGGCACTGCATTGCAAGAACTGTTCTTCAGCCACTAAGACAGCAATATGTTCGCCCTCGCAGAATCCGATCCGGAACTCTCCAAGGATGACGCCAGTCTGATCGAGGACAGACTGCGTACGGCCTTACTTAAGGCCCAGTATGCACGGCTCAAGCAACAGAATTGCGCCCTCCTGATCGTGATCGCCGGCATCGATGGCGCAGGCAAAGGCGCCACGGTGGCCATGCTCAACGAATGGATGGACGCCCGCCATATACGCACCCTGGCCTTCGGCCCACCAGCCCCCGACGAACACGGCCGCCCCTGGCTATGGCGTTACTGGCAGCAACTGCCCGCCAAGGGCAAGACCGGCATCGTATTCGGTTCATGGTATCGACCCCTGCTAAAAGAGGCGGCGCGCAAGAAGCCCCGTCAAAAACGTATATTGGCCTTATCGCGCGTCATACGCGACTTCGAAAATACGCTGGCGCAAAATGGCGTGCAGGTCGTCAAACTGTGGTATCACCTGTCGCAGCGAGCTCAAGTACAGCGTACTGAAAAGCTGTTATCCGACCCCGATACTGCCTGGCGGGTGAAACCCGAAGATCTGAAAGTAAAGAAAAAGTTTCCTCGCTTGCGTGATGCGGGTGCATTGGCCATCACGCTCACGCACGAAACCCACGCACCCTGGGTTGTCATTCCGGCCGCCGATACGCAAATGCGCGAAATCAGTACTGGCCAGGTGGTATTGGCTGCCTTGCGCAAGCGACGTATTGCACCGGCGCAGCCTTTGGTACAAGCCAGCGAAGCCATTATGGCCCCGCCCGCCCCATCACTGGCTGATCTGGACTACGATGCCAAGCTGGAGGACGACGAATACGACACTCTGCTACCCGACTGGCAAGGCCGCCTCGCCCGTCTGGTACGGCACGAAAAATTTGCCCAGACCCCGGTCGTGCTGGTATTCGAAGGCCAGGATGCGGCAGGCAAAGGCGGAACCATACGGCGCATTACGCATGCGCTGGATCCCCGCCAGTTCCGCGCCATTCCCATTTCAGCGCCGACCAAGGACGAACTTGCCCACCCTTATCTGTGGCGTTTCTGGCGCGACTTGCCCATTCCTGGCCACATTTCGATTTTTGACCGCTCCTGGTACGGTCGCGTGCTGGTCGAGCGGGTAGAAAAATACGCAAGCGAAACCGAATGGCAGCGGGCTTACGACGAAATCAATCAGTTTGAGTCTCAGTTGCTTGATAGCGGCACTGTAGTGCTGAAATTTTGGCTGGCTGTCAGCAAAGAGGAACAACTCAAGCGCTTTCATGAGCGCGAGGCCTCGCCCTTCAAATCATTCAAGATCACACCGGAAGACTGGCGCAATCGCAAGCAATGGGATGCCTATATAAAGGCGACCAACGATATGTTTCAGCACACCAGCACTCAGGCCTGCCCCTGGCATATGGTGTCTGCCAACGACAAGCGTCATGCCCGCGTGGCCGTGCTCCGACACGTGGTCAGGGCACTCGAAGATGCTCTAGGCCTGGACTGACGCCCATTAACAAGACTGACCATGACACAGCTTCCCCGCCCCTGCCCCTTATGCCACGAAGCCGGCGGCACCCTCGTATGGCAAAACCCGCAACTGCGAGTCATTGCTGTCGACGAGCCCTCACACCCTGGTTTCACCCGCGTCATCTGGCAAGACCACATTACCGAAATGACACAACTGCCGTCACAGGCGCGCAATCATTTCATGGAAGCGGTCTGGCTGGTAGAACAAGTTCAGCGCCAGATGCTGCAACCCGACAAGATCAATCTGGCCCAATTCGGCAATATGGTGCCCCATCTGCACTGGCATATTATTCCCCGCTGGGCAGACGACAGCCACTTTCCTGAAGCCATTTGGGCGGCTGCCCCCTTGCGTACACCTGAACAGAAGACTGCCTGGGTGCAACACAAAGCCAATGTAAATAAGCTGCTGCCCCAATACTGGGCAGCGCTACAAGCAACGTTGCAGCGCAACAACATAGGGATTACCCCAAAGTCATAATGCAGTTATAATCTGCCCACTGCATTTTTCACGCGTCGACATTTTCATACAGCACATGCTGTCGCTAGCAGTTGACTGATTCGTCAGCACCCATGTCGTACGCCATCGCTCCCTGACCTCCGAGCCTTTCGCCGCGTATTCACAAACGCTGCACTTTGGGTTGATTCGGTCGGCACGATGCTCCAATCAACCAGCGCTCCGGGCTCACTTCCATTGCCCCTCGCTATGTGCATGCCGTTCGTTCGGCAAAGGATACACATGTCTTTCGATACTTTAGGTCTCGCGCCTTCCCTATTGTCTGCCGTTCTGAAAGCCGGCTTTACCGAGCCCACTTCAGTCCAGGCTGCGGCCATTCCTAAGGCCCTGGCAGGCCATGACCTGATGGTTTCATCACAAACTGGCAGCGGTAAAACCGCCGCCTTCATGCTGCCCGCCCTGAACCGTATTTCACACATGCCACCCAACAAGGGATCAGGCGTGCAAGTACTGGTGCTGACTCCCACCCGCGAATTGGCCATGCAGGTTGCCGACGCCACCAAGCAATATGGTGCACACCTTAAAGACTTGCGCACCGCCGTGGTGGTTGGCGGCATGCCTTATGGCGCGCAACTCAAGGCCTTGTCACGTCGCGTAGACGTGCTGGTCGCCACTCCTGGCCGTCTGATCGATCATCTGCAGGCCAAGCGTGTCAACCTGTCGACCGTCCATACCCTGGTACTGGACGAAGCCGACCGCATGCTGGACATGGGTTTCATTGAAGATATCGAAACCATTGTTGGCCGTACGCCGGCCGACCGCCAGACTCTGTTGTTCTCGGCAACGCTGGATGGCACCATTGCCCGCCTGGCCGCCAAGATGATGCGCGATCCGCTGCAAATCGAGATCTCGGGTCAGAAGCAGAAACACACCAATATCACCCAAAGCCTGCTGTACGCAGACGACAACGGGCACAAAATGCGCCTGCTGGACCATCTGCTGCGCGATAGCAATCTGGATCAAGCCATAGTCTTTACCGCGACCAAGCGCGGCGCCGATGACTTGGCCGACCGCCTGGCTGATCAAGGCTTTGCCGCTGCAGCGCTGCATGGTGACATGAACCAGCGCCAGCGCACCCGTACCCTGGGCCTGCTGCAAAAAGGCAAGTTGCGCATTCTGGTTGCCACTGACGTGGCGGCCCGTGGCATTGACGTGCAGGGCATCAGCCACGCCGTCAACTATGACTTGCCCATGCAGGCTGAGGACTATGTTCACCGTATCGGCCGCACCGGCCGCGCCGGACGCAGCGGTCTGGCCTACACCCTGGCCACGCATTCCGAGCGCCACAAAGTACGCCGCATCGAACACTTTATTGGCCAGCCAATTCCCGCCGAAGTCATCGAAGGACTGGAGCCCAAGAAAACGGCACGCCCCACCTACACTGACCGGAAAGGCAGCGGCGACAAGAAATTCGGATCGCGTGGCGGCTTTGGCGGTGGCAAGTCTGGCTACGGTGGTGGAAAACCCGGCTACGGTCGCAAGCCCGGTGGCGATCGCGCTCCTTACGGCGACAAGCCTGCTTTTGAAGGCAAGCCCCGCTTTGGCGACAAGCCTGCTTACGAAAGCCGCCCGGCACGCAGCGACCGTCCGGCCTACGAAGGCCGTCCCGCCTCTGATCGCGCTGGCGACAGCCGTAGAAGCTTCGACGGTGAAGAGCGCGGCGGCTACAAAGGCCGTAGCACCGAAGCACGCCCCCCGCGCAGCGACCGCCCAGGCTTTGGCGATCGCCCTGCATACGCTGGCCGCGCCTCGCGTGAAGACCGCCCTGCATTTGGCGACCGTCCCGCACGTCCGTCACGCCCCGAGTTTTCGCACAAAGGCCCAGGCAAGCCTGCCGGACGTCCTGCGGCTCGCCCCGGCTTTTCCAGCGGCAAACCCACTTCGACACGCGGTAAAAGCGCAGCTCGTCGCGGCGACTTTGCCTGATAACCAGAAAGAAAGCAGATTAGTCCACCAGGGCTGATTTGCCCGCATACCCATCAAAAAGGGCTTGGCGATGATTCGCCAAGCCCTTTTTGTTTCACGATGACGCCACTTGTGAGGGAGGGCGCTAATCAATTCCGAAGCCCGCGCAAGCCGAAACGGCCTTGCTGGCCTGCGCGGCGGGCCGCCTCGACCAGCGCTGCACTGGCGGCGCTGTCCTCTCGGGCGAAAGCATAGAAACGCGCCATCGGCAGTTCGGGCAGACCGTCATCGCTGCCCAGCACGCGCAAAGCGTCGCTGCGCTGGCTGTCGGCGATGACGGTGACGGCAAAGCCGGAACGTGCTGCCGACAGGCAGCCGGCCATACTGCTGCTCTCGAAGACGATGCGCCACGCCTGATCCGTTTTGCCCAGCGCCGTTACAGCGGATTCACGATAGACGCACGGCTCGGGAAAGACCGCCAGCGGCAGCGGCTGGCCCGCCGGCAGGGACTGATCCGCGGCATAGGCCCAGACCAGCGGTTCTTCCCACAATAACGTGCCGCTACCCTCGACCCGGCTGCATTGCTTGCCGAACACGAGATCCAGACGGCCGCGCTCCTGCTGGCGCAGCAGATCGGCGGTGATGCCGACCTTCAGTTCGATCGTTGCGTCGGGGAGCCACTGGCGAAAGCGTTGCAGAACCTGGGGCAACCAGGCGCCGGCAAAGTCTTCTGATGCGCCGATGCGCAGCTTTCCGCGTAGCGGTGTGCCTCGCAGCTTGGCGCGGGCCTCGCGCTCCAGATCGAGGATGTTGCGGCCGTAGGCGTATAGGGTGTCGCCTGCCTGCGTCAGCTCCAGGCGGCGCGTGGTGCGCGCCAACAGGCTGGCGCCGGCGATCTGTTCCAGCCGCCGCATGTGCCCGCTGACGGCCGAAGGCGTCAGCGCCAGGCGCTCGGCGGCTGCGGCAAAGCTGCCGCTGTCCACGATTTCAAGGAAGGTGCGCAGCAGCACGGTATCCAGCGGCGGGCCGTCGGTGGCAGGCGAAGCAGTGTCCATTCGATCATTCAAAATAAAAAATCATCAATACACAATGATTATTCACCAATTGAGCGGTGTCGTCCAGCTACGCTGGGGTTATCTTTCATGACACAGGACAACACTATGAGTGCCTACCAGCACGCCTTGACCGACCGACTGGACATTGCCTATCTCGAATGGAACTCGCAGGGCGAGCGAACGGCCATCCTGCTGCACGGCTGGCCGGATAGCCCCGAGTGCTGGAAGGCCGTAGCGCCCATCCTTGCCGATGCCGGCTACCGGATATTGGCACCGGCGCTGCGCGGTTTCACGCCGACCCGGTTCCGCGATGCCGCCACGCCGCGCAGCGGCCAGTTGTCCGCGCTGGGGCGCGATCTGCTGGACTTCATCGACGTGCTGGAGCTGCAACAGCCGGCCCTGGTCGGCCACGACTGGGGCGCCCGCGCGGCCGCCAATGCCTGCGGTCTGCGCGATGGCGTGGCCTCGCATTTGGTGATGCTGTCGGTCGGCTACGGCACCAACGACCCGAACCAGCCATTGTCCTTGGCGCAGGCGCGCAACTACTGGTATCACTGGTACATGGCCACGCCGCGCGGCGAGCGCGTGGTGCGAGAAGAGCGCGAGGCGTTCGCTCGGCAGATGTGGGACACCTGGGCGCCTACCGGCTGGTATGAGCCGGTCGATTTCGACGAGGCAGCGCGGGCGTTCCAGGGCGAGGACTGGGCGGACATCGTGCTGCACTCCTACCGCCACCGCTGGGGCTTCGCCGAGGGCGACTCCACCTACGCGGAAGACGAGGCACGCCTGAATCCCGCGCCCGTCCTGTCGGTGCCGGCCCTGGTACTGCACGGTGGGGCCGATACCTGCAACCACCCCCGCAGTTCCATGGGACGGGAAGCGTTCTTCACGGGCCGCTACGAGCGGCAGGTGCTCGACGAGATTGGGCACTTCCCGCAGCGGGAGGCTCCGCAGGCGGTTGCCGATGCCATCCTGCGGTTCTGCCTGAAGTAAGTGGCAAGGGTTTCGTAGCCCATGGCACCAGCCTGTCGGACCACTCCTGGCGAGCTTGGGGATGCACCAGCATTGCTGACGATGACAGCACCTTGACTAGTTCCACGGGATCGCATGCCACGCCATGGTCCGCCTCATAATGCAGCCCCATAATGTGGTCATCGGGATAGCAACGAATCAAAGTCTGTTCCGGACGGGGCAGGGTTGGAAATGTATATTCCTGGGTAGGAATGTCGCCCAAGCGAGTGCCCAAAGCGAGAATCAGATCGCTGTCCCGAAACGCGTCCATTTGCGCAGCCGAAGGTGCCAAGCCTAGCTCGCCTGCGTAAAGCGATACGGCGATCTGAATGTCATCGCCACGCCTCATATTGGTTTCGTAGAGAAAAACAGCTACGAGATTCTATTCAACGCCGTTTTCGAACGCTTTCTTGCCTTCCTCGAGCAAGCCGAAAGTTCAAGATAACACTCGCTACAATAGCGGCATGAAACAGCTATTGGGCAAGCCGCTACTTTTCGCTTTCCTGTTGTCGATTCCTTTGTGGATTGTCTTCAGCAACTATATCGTCGCCATCACCGTAGGGCTGTTGGTGGCTTTCCTTGCATCCATGTGCTACAGCCTGTACCTGATGAACAGGAAGAAGAAGCCATGAAGTCCAACAGCACACAGTCCCCGAGCTTGCCCGTGCCAGATGCCGAAGCCTACGCACATCAGCAAGCTGTCGAACGGCACCTGGGCCAGCAGATTCAGGCCAGCGAGTCGGGTTTTCTGCCATTTGAACAGTGGATGGATGCAGCTCTCTATGCCCCGGGACTGGGTTATTACGCCGCCGGGAATACCAAGTTCGGCAGCACATTACCTACAGGCGACTTCACCACCGCACCCGAACTCACGCCTTTGTTTGCCCAGACCCTGGCCCGGCAAGTAGCACAGGTGCTGCAGGCCAGTGACTCACACACTGTCCTGGAGTTCGGCGCCGGTTCAGGCTCCATGGCTGCTGCCATGATTCCCGCCCTGCGCGAGCTGGGCCTGCAGCCCGTCTATCAAATCCTCGAGGTCTCGGGTGACCTGCAGCAGCGCCAGAAGCAACGGCTTGAACCATTAGGCGATGCGGTGCAATGGCTGACGGCACTGCCCCAGGAGTTTTCCGGCTGCATATTGGCCAACGAAGTGCTGGACGCCATGCCGGTAACGCTGTTCAGCTGGGACCAACGCGGCGATCTGCAGGAGCTGGGCGTGCGTACGGCGCCTCCCAACGCTACCGGCGATGGCGACGACCCCTTCGAGCTTGCACAGCGTGCTGCCTCGAGCCAGCTGCACAATATTCTGGCTCAGCGCATGCCGCCTCTGCCCGGCTATCAATCCGAAATCAATCTGCGGGCCGAAGCCTGGATCAGAGAAATGGGCACATGGCTCAAGCGTGGTGCTGCCTTGCTGATCGATTACGGGTTTCCGCAGCGCGAGTATTACCATCCACAAAGAGCTGAAGGCACTCTGATGTGTCACTACCGCCACCACGCACACGCCCAGCCTTTGCTCTACACCGGACTACAAGACATCACTGCCCACGTTGACTTCACCGCCATGGCAGATGCGGCCCTCGAAGGCGGACTGAACGTTCTGGGCTACACCTCGCAAGCACGTTTTCTGATGAATGCGGGGCTGCCCGAATTATTGGCTCAGGCCTCCCGGATCGACTCAGCCACAGCCGCTCACGGTCATACCCTGTCGGCGGTACAAAAACTGCTGTCAGAAGCCGAGATGGGAGAGCTTTTCAAGGTATTGGCCATAGGCCGCGACATCGATCAGCCACTTATAGGCTTCATCCGGGGCGATCGCCTCAACCGGCTATAGGGCCGGGACTTCGTTTACTATTTCGTCAACAACCTTGGCGGAGTATTTATGAAAGCATGCAGTCCTGAACTTGAAGGGCCTCTACAAGGGGTTAGAGTCATCGATATGTCACGCCTGGTAGCCGGAAACATGCTCTCGCTGTTTCTGGCTGATTTCGGCGCCGACGTCATTAAAGTGGAACGCCCGGAAAAGGGCGACGACCTTCGGAACTGGCGTGAAGCAGGTCAGGCGGTCTACTGGAAAGTCTACGGCCGGAACAAGCGCTCGGCCGTCATTGACTTGAAAACAAACGAAGGCATGACGCAGCTGAAAAAGCTGATCAAAAGCGCTCAAATTCTGGTCGAGAACTTTGTCCCTGGCGGGCTGGAAAAAATGGGTTTGTCACCCGATGTGCTGCACGAGCTGAATCCCGGCCTGGTCATTGCACGCGTTTCCGGCTGGGGCCAAACCGGCCCCTACAAATCCAAGCCAGGCTTTGGCACGCTGGTTGAAGCCATGTCGGGCTTTGCCTACCTGAATGGCTACCCCGACAAACCTCCTGCACTGCCACCATTGGCCATGGCCGATATGATTGCGGGCATCTACGGGGCCGCAGGCGTGTTGACAGCACTACGAACTTCTGAAAAAAGCGGTGTAGGCCAAGTTGTAGATCTCTCTCTGTTTGAGCCGATTTTCTCGTTCATTTCATCTGAGGCTGCCAAGTTCATGCTTACTGGCGAGCCCACCCTACGCTCGGGTAATCAATCCAGCCATACCGCGCCACGAAACGTGTATGCCTGCCAGGGCAATCAGCATATCGCCTTGTCCGGCTCCATGCAGTCCATGGCCATGAAGATCTTCGATACGATAGGGCGGCCAGAGCTCAAAACCGATCCGCGCTTTCTTGATAATGATGCACGCGTTCAGCATAAGGACGAGCTCGACAGCATTCTGCAAGCATTTATCGGTGCACGAACTCAAGCAGAAAACCTGGCTTTGTTCGAACAGGCGGGTGTCACAGCGGGCCCGGTTTGCTCCGTAGCCGACTTGATCGACCATCCTTTTGTAGTAGGTCGTGAAGCCATCGTAAATCTTGAAGACGCTGAATTAGGCAGCGTGGCCATGCATAATATTATTCCCCGCCTATCGAAAAGCCCTGGCGGATTCAGACGGCCTGCTCCCAGGCTTGGCGAACACACGGCTGAAATCCTGTCCGAAATCGAGCATATCAACCTATGACTCGTTAGAACTGAAGTACCTCAGAGATGGCCATCTTCGGCGGACGCGGTGCGTAGCGCGGTCAGGCGAGCCTCATATAGCGCCGCCTTGATGCGTCCGGGCCGCCCCTGCTCGGCCTTGGCTATAGCGCCAGCATCAATAGAATGTATCGCATCGACACGAGCTTGCCACGCTCGCAAGTCGACCTCTTTCACACACTGCGCTGCCCTGACCAGCGTCAGAAATCGGTCCGGTTTGCGTAAGGCATCACAACGCTCCATGAGTGCCAGCCATGCGGGCGCTTCGCTGGCATCAACTTGATCCAATACGCCAGGCAGCAGCCGCGCATAATCCTGGCACTCAGTGGGCGCCTTGACATGGCGAGCCACACTTTGCGGGTCGTCTGAGAAGCGACACACCAAAGCAAAACGCACAGCCAGACTCTGGCCGGTGTGCGCTGCACACACCAGCTCGGTCGATGATGGTTCTTCATGCCAGCGCAAGCCCGGAAGCACTCTGGCCAGTGCGCCCGTATCAGCCAGCACCTGGAACATGCGTCCTGCCCTTGGCACCATCAGGCCCTTGGCCACCTCACGCCAGACGCGCTCGGGTACAAGAGCGTCGACCTCACCCTCCTGCACCAGTTTCCTGGCCAGCTCCAAGGTTTCAGAAGCGATTGAAAATTCGTCGAAGCGGGCAGCAAAACGCGCCAACCGCAACAGTCTGACTGGATCCTCGACAAAAGCCTGCCCCACATGCCGCAAGACCCGCTGCTGCAGGTCTTTCTGACCGCCCAGCGGGTCGACCAGGCGGCCATTGGGGGCCTGAGCAATGGCATTGACGGTCAGGTCGCGCCGTTGCAGATCGTCTTCGAGTGAGACATCGGTGCCAGTATAAAAAGTAAAACCTTTATAGCCCCGCCCCGACTTGCGTTCGGTACGAGCCAGTGCATACTCTTCCTTGGTCTGAGGATGCAAAAAGACCGGGAAGTCGCCCCCCACGGGAATAAACCCTCGGGAAGACATCTGCTCAGGCGTGGCGCCCACCACCACCCAGTCCCTGTCGCCGGCAGGCAGCCCCAGCATGGCATCGCGCACTGCACCGCCCACAATATAGACATCCAGGCCTGCTGTTGCCGGGTCGTTGTCCTGCCCGCCATGTACCGACCCGGCGGACGTGTCATCTGGCCTGGCGCCCATATCCGCATTTACGCTCAAGGCAAATCGACCCGTTTGTTAGGTGACGGCGAAACGGTGCCCAGACGCTGCTTGAGCGACTGTGGCTTGCCCGTGAATATCATGGCGTAATACGTTGCATTGGACATGACATTCTTTACGTACAGACGTGTTTCCGTAAACGGAATGGTTTCGGCAAAAATCGCACCTTCAACCGGCGCCTGGAACTTGGAGCGCCACTGCACTGGCCGACGCGGACCGGCGTTGTACCCGGCCGTCGCCAAGACTTCGGAACCGTCGAGGTCGTTCAACACCATATTTAGATAATTGGTACCCAAAATTGTATTGGTGTCGAAATCATTGACCGACGACGGCGTAAAGTCTGTCATGCCTATTTTCTTGGCCACCCAGCGCGCTGTTGCCGGCATCAGCTGCATGAGGCCCGAAGCACCCACATGCGAGCGCGCATTGGTAATAAAGCGCGACTCCTGCCGTATCAGCCCGTATACCCAGGCTGGATCCAGATTGATCTGGCGGGCTTTTTCAGTAACACGGCCTTCGAAGGGCGCGACAAAACGCTGCGAAAAATCGATTTCGTCTTCTGTTTTGAGCGATGTATTCACCACGCGATCATAAATATGCTCGTAGCGCGCCAACTCGGCCGCCGCTAATAACTGGCGATCGTTCATGCCTCGCAGGGTGTAATTCCATTCAGGTACGGCTTCGGGGCGCCAGCCCAGGTCAAACAACGCAATGGCGCGCTGCAAGCCAGGATTTTCGAGCGCCTGTCTGAGTTCATTTATTGTAAGGGGCGCCGGTGCTGGTGGTATCGATGGCGTCAGCCCCAGCTCTTCGACGGCCAGCTGACCGTAAAAATCAAGTTCGCCGGCAATGGACTGATAGAGCTTGGTTGCCGCCTGCTGATTACCCTGAGCCGCTAGCGCACGCCCCTGCCAATAAACCCATACCGGCTCGGATGCCTGACGCTTGCTCATGCGCTGTATGGATTTGCTGACCCAGCTCCAATCGATGCGTGGCTGTCGCAGCTCGGACCTCACCTGCCAGGCATGGTTATAGTCAGTCAGGGGTGCGTTACCCGATTTTCGGTACCAATCGATGGCATTCAGTTCGACATTGAGTGCAGCAATCAGGCCGAACTGGCTCCAGACCCATTCAATATCTTTTTTGGGTATGGCCTTGGCCCATTGGCTTTCAACATAGGCCGCATTGGCTTCACGCTGATCACCATAAGCCAGGCGTGACAACGCAATGGCGACCAGTTCGGTGTCGGCGCGCGTACGCGGCGGCTTGCGTCCCGCCAACCATTTTTTGGGATTTTTCATGAGGGCCGCATACTGCACCATCTGGGCCGGCTCGAACATAATCGCAGCCATCCGCTGCGCATTACCCTTTTTATTGGTTTCGATTATGGCCCGTAATTCGGCCTGTAAGTCGGCCCAACCCACCACCTTGCTGCTTGCAAGCTGATCGAGCATGCCCCAACAGACTGAATTAGGCTGGAAAGTATCGATAACCTGCTTGGCCTTGACCTTCTCGCCTATCAGATGTTGCGACAACAGGCGCGAGCATCGCTCTCGGGAATTACTATTGACGACGGGTCCCAGTTTGACAGCCAGAGGGTAATTGCCCGCACGTGCCGCAGCAATGATCCAGTCACCCCGCAGGCGGTCGCTTAAATAGCCATCGGGATGCTCCTGCATGAAGCGCATCATTTCAGCATCAGGCACGGGCTGGGTTGGATCCTGCAACTTTCGGCGTAAAGACCAGTATTCGGCATAAGTGCCCAGAACCGGATCCGCTTTGGCTAGCGGAACCAACGCCTCCAACTGATCCCATTGCTTTTTTTGCATGGCCTCGCGCGCATTGATCACGGCTTCACGCGCCTGCGGTGGTGTAACAGTCTTGGGAGTGCCTGGCTTACCCATGGAAGGCACGGTGCCCAGCGAAGCAAACAGCGTGGCACTGCTGACGTCGGGGCCAACGGCAGCGACTGCCGGCGCCTCTTGTGCACTGGCGGCGCCACCACCCGCTTGGCCGACCTCCTCGGCGGAAGCCGAGGTACGCTCGGCACCTGCACAGCCGGCCAACCCCAGGGCCAGCACCAGGGCCAGGCTCAGTTGAGTGCTCGCGATTGGTCGGGAGCCAGACAGCTGCGGGGTTTTCTGATACCGTTGTCGCTTAACTAACATCTTGACTGATCCCATATAACGTCGCAATGAATAACAGCACACAGAATAACGCAGCATCGCTACGCGCACAGTTGAAGGCTTTAAGGGCTGCTCAGAACCCTGTCGACTGCAACCGCGGCGCGTTGCTCATTCGAGGCCGCTTGTTTACATGGTTGGCCACCACGCGTACTGCTTTGCGCGATGCCGGCAAACCGGTGCCGCAAAATATTGCAGCATTCTGGTCTATTGATGGTGAACCTCTCTTGCAGCCTTTGCTGGAGCAATGGGCCGAAGAAGAAGGATACCAAGTATCCCTGCCGGTCGTCACTACTCCAAACGCTCCGTTGCAATTCAGGTTGTGGACGCCCGGCACAGAGATGCAAGAAGGTCGCTATGGCATACAAGAGCCTGTAGGCCCGCTTGCCCCGCCACCCGATATCATTCTGGTTCCAACCTTGGGGTATACGCGCCAGGGTGACCGCGTGGGTTATGGTCAGGGTTACTATGACCGCACCTTGGCCGAATTAAGGCAGCAAGGTCATCGTTTTACGACTATCGGTATTGCGTGGGCTACCGGTGATCTGGCGGCAGCAGGTATTACGCATGCGCCAGCTGAGCACGATTTCCGCTTGGATTCGATCCTGACTGACAAGGGTTGGGCGGTGCCGGCGCCTGTGCTGGCTTGAATCGGGATTCCTAATAGCCAGGTATAGGCTTAGGTATCTGTTCCATATGGCGGCGCCGATTTAGCTAGCTGTGAATGCGTCACTGCATAGGTTTATCTATCTATTTGATATGGCTGTCCTGGCGTGGAGAGGGGGTATGCCGGGACAGCTCAGGTACAGAAGACTATATGGACGAAATTGCAGGTTCGAGGTCGTAGGTATCCGTGCCAGAAATCAGGATAACTGACGCCACTACCACCCAAGCCGACATAAGTAAATTTTGCGCCCATCAAGACACCGACACAACAGTCTCGGAGCAGATTAGCCGTCCAGACTAAGCCGCTTCCACACCGCCATCGTCACCTCGGCATTGTTCAGCGTATAAAAATGCAGGCCCGGCGCGCCGTTGTCGAGTAAATCTTGCGACAAACGCGAAATCACCTCAACACCGAAATCCTTGATCGATGCCTTGTCATCGCCAAAATCAGCCAGACGCAACCTGATCCAACGAGGAATCTCGGCACCGCACATATTCGAAAATCGCGACAACTGCGTATAGTTCGTGATCGGCATGATGCCCGGCACAATAGGCACACTTACGCCTCTGGCCTCGACACGATCCACAAAATCATAATAGGCATCGGCATTGAAAAAATACTGCGTAATCGCACTATTTGCCCCAGCCTGCACCTTGTTGACGAAATAATCCAGATCAGCCTGCGCACTGCTGGCTTGCGGATGCATCTCGGGATAAGCAGCCACCTCGATATGAAACCAGTCGCTGCTGTGCTCGCGAATAAACGCCACCAGCTCGCTGGCATAATGCAGATCACCACCATCGCCCCCCATACCCGAGGGCAAATCACCCCGCAAAGCCACAATCCGCCTGATGCCCTGCTCGCGGTACATATCGAGAATCTCTGCCAGCTCGGCACGGCTGGCACCTATGCACGACAAATGCGGTGCCGCATTGCAGCCCAGATTTTGCATCAGGCGCACCGTATCGACCGTACCTGTACGGGTGGAACCACCGGCACCAAACGTAACGCTGACATACGTCGGATGCAAGGCCAGCAATTGCTTGGCCGAGCGCACCAGCTTTTCTTGTGCAGCAATATCGCGAGGTGGGAAAAACTCCAGACTGACTGCTTGTTTACTGCTCATGAACCCAACAACCTCGACAAAAGACCGGACACGATGCTGTACACAAAAGCGCCCAACAAGGCCCACCAGAAGCCATTGACCTGGAAGCCTTTGAGCACCGAACCAGCAAACCAGAACACCAGTGCATTAAGCACCAGCAGAAATAAGCCCAGCGTGACAATGGTGATGGGCAAGGTCAATAGAATCAATACTGGCTTGACCAGCGTGTTCAATAGCCCCAGCACCAGCGCGGCCACCAGCGCCGAGCCGAAAGATGCCACCGTGATACCCGGCAAAATATACGCCACGATCAGCAAGGCAACGGCGTTCAGAATCCAGACAAGAATGAGTTCCATGGTTGACGCTCCTGTGATTAGCACTGCTCTGTATTGCCGTGGCCTGCTCAGGCCACGACGGACTAAGGGAAACGCTTGGACTTAGTAGCGATAGTGCTCGGGCTTGTATGGCCCGGCTACCGGCACGTTGATATAGTCGGCCTGATCCTGACGCAATTCAGTCAGTTGCACGCCCAGCTTCTTCAAGTGCAGACGGGCGACTTTCTCGTCCAGGTGCTTGGGCAGTACATAGACTTGCCCTTTTTCGTAGGCTTCACCACGCGTATACAGTTCGATCTGGGCAATAGTCTGGTTGGTGAAGGAAGCCGACATCACAAATGATGGATGACCCGTTGCACAGCCCAGATTGACCAGGCGGCCTTTGGCCAGCAAGATAATACGCTTGCCGTCGGGGAAAATAATGTGATCGACTTGGGGCTTGACCTCTTCCCACTGCAGATCCTCAACCGCGGCCACATCGATCTCGTTGTCGAAGTGCCCGATATTGCAAACAATGGCCTGATCTTTCATGCGCTCCATGTGATCACGCGTGATCACATGGTAGTTGCCGGTAGCCGTCACGAAAATATCGGCCTTGTCGGCAGCTTCGTCCAGGGTCACAACCTTATAACCTTCCATGGATGCCTGCAGGGCGCAGATAGGATCGACCTCGGTCACCCAGACTTGAGCACGCAGCGCGGCCAAGGCCTGCGCACAGCCCTTGCCGACATCACCAAAGCCGCACACAACGGCGATTTTGCCGGCCACCATGACGTCGGTCGCACGTTTGATGCCGTCTACCAGCGATTCGCGGCAGCCGTACAGGTTATCGAACTTGGACTTGGTGACCGAGTCATTGACGTTAATGGCGGGAAAGGCCAGTTCGCCCTTCTTGGACATTTGATACAGACGGTGCACACCCGTCGTGGTTTCCTCGGTGACACCGCGCACCTGCGCCAGGCGGGTGGAATACCACTTGGCATCGCGTGCCAGCTGAGCCTTGATCGAAGCAAACAGTACGCGTTCTTCTTCGCTGCCGGGCTTGTCCAGTACGGAAATATCGTTCTCGGCCTTGGCACCCAAATGCAGCAAAGTGGTGGCATCGCCGCCATCATCCAGAATCATGTTGGCGTGCTGACCATTGGGCCACTCAAAAATCTGGTGAGTGTAGTTCCAGTAGTCTTCCAGTGTTTCGCCCTTGATGGCAAACACTGGCGTGCCGCCGGCTGCAATAGCTGCAGCAGCGTGATCCTGGGTAGAGAAAATATTGCAGGAGGCCCAGCGCACTTCAGCGCCCAGTGCCTTCAGGGTTTCGATCAGCACCGCCGTTTGTATGGTCATGTGCAAGCTGCCGGCAATGCGTGCGCCCTTGAGCGGTTGTGCAGCGGCATATTCTTCGCGGGTGGCCATCAGGCCAGGCATTTCTGTTTCGGCGATCGCGAGCTCGCGGCGACCCCAGCCTGCCAAAGCGATATCGGCGATTTTATAGTCGGAAAAAGTAGTGTCTGCGACAGTATTCATGGGTTAGTCATCCAATAAACCTGTACCAGACTAAAGGCCGTATACAACATAAGCTCATCTTCGCCTGGTAAGGGAACGATGAGCGCAGTTGAAACAAAGAAGGCCACCTGAGCCTAGCGGGTAGAGGCGACGATGATGCCGGCCCCGACGCCGTTGCAGCGCTCCTCAGGTAGTCGTGATTGTAGCGTAATTACTATGACGCTGATGCTGCTGATGCATGCATCAGCCCTTGCGCTTGGGGTAGCCTTGCTCGGTGATGCGCTCCCACACGCCGCGTTTTTCGTCGTCGTCCAGAAAAACCCAATTGGCCACCTCCATGGCGGTGCGCCCGCAACCACGGCAGATATCGTCATACAGCGTCGAGCACACCGCAACACATGGGGAGTCGGTGGGGTTCAGGCTGTTAGCGTTATCACGCCGGGTTTCGGACGTTTCCATATTGGCTTCCTGGCTTAAGCGGCCTGCTTCAAGGCCTGCACCTTATCGGTGGCTTCCCAACTGAACTCGGGTTCGGCGCGGCCGAAATGCCCATAGGCTGCAGACTTGGCGTAGATGGGACGCAACAGATCGAGCATATTGACAATACCCTTGGGACGGAGGTCGAAGTTTTCGCGCACCAGGCGGGCAATTTGCTCGTCGGGAATCACACCGGTACCTTCGGTATAGACCGTGATATTGATGGGCTCGGCGACGCCAATAGCGTAGCTGACCTGTACCTGGCACTGGCGCGCAAGACCGGCCGCGACGATATTTTTTGCCACGTAGCGTGCCGCATAGGCTGCTGAGCGGTCAACCTTGGATGGGTCTTTGCCCGAGAACGCCCCGCCACCGTGCGGACATGCGCCACCGTAAGTATCGACGATGATCTTGCGCCCTGTCAGGCCGCAGTCGCCCTGCGGGCCGCCAATCACGAAAATACCCGTGGGATTGATCATGAACTTGGTTTGGGGCGTCAGCAAGCCCTCGGCGAAGCTGGGCTTGATGATTTCTTCGATGACGGCTTCTTTGATGTCGCTTTGCGAAATCTCGGGTGCGTGCTGAGTGGACAACACGACCGTATCAACCTCGGCCGGCTTGCCATTGATGTAGCGGAAGGTAACCTGCGACTTGGCATCGGGACGCAACCAGGGCAGGCGGCCGTCTTTGCGCAACTCGCTTTGGCGTTGCACCAGACGGTGGGCATACCAGATGGGTGCGGGCATGAGATCGGGGGTTTCGTCGCAAGCGTAGCCGAACATCAGACCCTGGTCGCCGGCGCCCTGATTCAGGGCTTCTTCGCTACTGCGATCGACGCCCTGGGCGATGTCGGGGGACTGCTTGTCGTAGGCCACCAGCACGGCGCAACCTTTGTAATCAATACCGTAATCGGTATTGTCGTAGCCGATGCGCTTGATGGTATCGCGCGCTACCTGAATGTAATCAACATTGGCGGTGGTGGTGATTTCACCTGCCAGCACGACCAAGCCGGTGTTGCACAAGGTCTCAGCCGCAACACGTGCATTCGGATCCTGCGCGAGGATAGCGTCGAGAATGGAGTCGGAAATTTGGTCGGCGACCTTGTCGGGATGACCTTCGGAAACGGATTCGGATGTAAACAGGAAATCGTTATTTGCCACAGCGATACGTCCTTTAAAACGCTGGTTGCCCAGCCGGAGGTTGAACGAAACGCGTTGCACCTCGGACGTCTGCTAGGCAGTGTGTATCAGGGCGCGACGCTTTAGCGGATTTTTTATGCACTGCCAGAGCACTGCACTATCGCCCCGCAAGTTGTCGGTTAACTCAGCGATAAACCTCATTTTAAGCGAAAATAGATCTAAATTCACTTTCTCACTTCCGACACAAGGGTTATTGCTCCAGCTATGCTTCTGGCTTTGTTTCGTTTTCTGGCCTGGCTGCCCCTGCCTGTATTGCACGGCGTCGGCCGCTTGTCAGGAGTCATTATCTACCTGTGCCCAGGCAGTTACCGCCGCCGGCTACAAAACAACGCACGCCAGGCAGGCTACCCAGACGCCGGTTTTGCACGCAGGGCTGCCGCTGAAACGGGTGCGATGATCATGGAAACACCCAAGGTCTGGTTGCACACCCGGCAATGCCTGGAAAAAACCCATAGCGATGACGACGGAGTGGTGCGCGCAGCACTGACAGAGGGTCGAGGTATTCTGTATTTGACGCCGCATCTGGGCTGCTTCGAGATCACTGCCCGTTATCTTTTGCAGCACGGTCCCATCACGGTCATGTACCGGCCACCGCGTCAGGCCTTTCTCGAACCAGTCATGGAACAGGCACGCAATATGTCTGGCCTGAAAGCGGTGCCGGCTACGCTGCAGGGGGTGCGTGAATTCGTACGCGCCCTCAAGCGCGGCGAGGCCGTCGGCATGTTGCCCGACCAAGTTCCTGGTAGCGGCGATGGAGTATGGGCGCCTTTTTTTGGCAAGCAAGCCCTGACCATGACGCTGGCAGGCCGACTGGCACGTCAAACAGGCGTAGCGGTCATTCTTACCGCCGGCGAACGCCTTTCCTCAGGCAAAGGCTGGCGCATCCACTACGTACGCCTGCCTGAACCTTTGCCGGCCGACCCACAAGCTCTGGCTACAGCCATCAATAGCGCCATGGAACAGCTGATACGACGTTTTCCGCAGCAATACCTATGGAGCTATAACCGCTACAAGATTCCTAAGGACGCACCACCACGCCCTGCCGACACATTGTCATGACGTTCAGCAAGCTACCTCTCCTTCGTTCTGTTTTTGCCTATTTCGGCCGTAGCTCTCTGGCTACGCGCAAGCGCTGGGCGCGCGCGCTGGCCTGGCCGGCACCCCGGCTGCTGCGCTCGCGTGCACATATTGTCCGCAGCAACCTGGCCCTGTGCTTTCCCGAACATTCGGCACAAGAGCGCGAAGCCTGGCTGCATGAGCATTTTTATTTGCTGGCGCTATCTGTCGTCGACCGAGGCCTCTGCTGGTTTGGCCCGAAAGACGCCATTATGGCGACCACACCGATCACCGGGCTGGAACAGCTGGACGCGTTGCTGAAAGCGGGTCGCCGAATTATTTTGCTGGCTCCGCACTTTATCGGGCTGGACGCAGCGGCAACGCGTTTGACTTTATTCCTGAAAGAGTCGGCCACCATGTATACACCGCAAAGCGACGACGACGTAGACACGCTGGTACGCGAAGGTCGGGGCCGATTCAACACCGTACACCTGGTGAGCCGCAACGCAGGGGTGCGAGGCCTGATACGGCACTTACGCAATGGCGTGCCCGTGTATTATCTGCCTGATATGGACTTCCGGGAAACGGGCTCGATATTTGTTCCGTTCTTTGGGGTGCCCGCAGCGACGCTTTTGGCCACCGCACAGATTGCCAAGACCTGGGACGCCGCCGTGGTGCCCATTGTAAGCCGGCTGGATGCGACAACGGGGCAATACAACATACAAGTGCTGCCACCGCTTGCCGATTTTCCTGGCGATCAGTCCGCCGAAGAGGCTACCGCCCGTCTGAACAAGCTGATAGAAGAATGGATAAGAGTGGATCCGCCCCAGTATTACTGGGTGCACCGGCGTTTTAAGACGCGGCCAGAAGGCGAGCCATCAGTTTATTGATCAGCACAGGACTCTTGCCAGGCAATTTGCACTGTGGTGTCCCTCGTGGCCACGGCATGGCGCTACACACCGCCGTCATACCCCGCCTGACGCCAGGCTTCAAACACAGTCACTGCCACGGCATTGGATAGATTCAAGCTGCGCTGCTGCGGCATCATGGGCAGCCGAAGGCGCTGTGCCTCGGGGAAAAAAGCCAGCTGACTGGGCGACAAGCCTGCCGTTTCACGGCCAAACACAAAGACATCGCCAGGCTTGAATGAAAACTCCGCCATCAAGCGACTGCCTTTGGTTGTCAGGGCATAGCGTCGACTCGGCTCTCCGCCTATGGCATCCAGCGCGGTTTCAAGATCGTCATGCACTTGCATGGCCGCCCACTCATGATAATCGAGTCCCGCGCGCTTGAGTTTTTTATCGTCAAGCTCGAAGCCCAAAGGCCGCACAAGATGCAGGCTTGCTCCTGTGTTGGCAGCCAGACGAATGATATTGCCTGTATTGGGTGGAATTTCAGGTGAAACCAGAACAATGTGAAACATAGGGACGAGAACAATGAGCGTACCGGCGACATACCGGATCGTTCATGATTCTACAGGCAATGCCGCGTCAGCCACAGCAAGTACAGCCCTGTGCAACTCAGTGCTCGCCAGAATGATATGGTGTACGCGCCAGAACCAGGCCCCATACGGACGCTGCACCTGCGGCCTTGAGCGCCTGCGCGATACTGTGCAGCGTGCTTCCGGTTGTGAGCACGTCATCCACCACGGCAATATGCGCGCCCTGCAGGTGTTGGGCACAGGCATATAGGGATTGCGTGCTACGCATGCGGGCCAAGCGACCTAACTGGCTTTGTTTCGCACCTTCACGCGCTCTAAGCACCAAGCCGGGCCGGCAAGGTCGATTCAACCGCCTTGCCAAGCCGTAGGCGATCTCGGCGGCCGGGTTGAAACCTCGTCGCAGCAAGGCTGCCCGGCTGGCGGGCACAGGAACCAGCACCAACGACTCGGGCAGTGTCAGCGACGATGCCTGCACGGCATCGGCCAGCAGGCCAGCCAACATACTGGCACTGGTAAACTGCCGCTCCACTTTCAGGCGATAAATCAGTAGATCTCCTGGCGCCGCATAGTCGAATGCGGCAATCACACGATCAAAGGCCGGCGCGTGTTGGTCACAATCGGGGCAGCCTCCCCGGCTGTCCAGGGCCAGTTGGCATACCTGGCAACGCGGGACACCTGTAGTCATCGACTGCGTGACCGCCTGGTAGCAATAACTGCACAGTTGCCCGCCACGAGCGCTGTCGTGACATAGACCACACACCGCAGGCACCCGTGCAAGCAAGCCGGCAGTGAATTCGCGCAAGGCATGCAGATAAGCCATAATAGGACTCCTCGAAAGCATTTATGCACTGATATCTAAGCATCATTTTTTCCAAGAAACCAGACGTACCTGCACCTTAATGTCACAGCCTCCATCCTTGCGCATCAATCCAGACCACGTAACCCGGCAGTTTGCCCGTCGCAGCCCCCTGGATGCCGCCCAGTTCCTATACGGAGAAGTCGCGCAGCGCATGCTGCAACGACTGAGCTACATCCGGATTGCCCCAGTGGCGGTGCTTGATGCCGGCTGTGGTGCAGCGCACGCACTTGAGCCTTTGCGGGCACGCTATCCCTCTCTCGATTACACCGGACTGGACAGCTGTGTGCAGCTGCTGAATGTTGCACGTGAGCGTTATGCAGCCAAACCGGGTTTTTGGCAGAAACTACGCAACAAGCCTACGCCCCCCCTGCAGTTCGTACAGGCTGATCTGGCCAGCTCCGGGCTTGCACCCGAATCACAAGACCTGGTCTGGTCCAATATGGCGCTGCACTGGCATGCCGAACCCCACGAGGTTCTGAGCGAATGGCGGCGTATTCTCAAGCCGGGCGCCCTGGTCATGTTTTCCTGCCTGGGTCCCGGATCCATGGCCGAACTGCGCGAGGCCGTAGCAAGTGCCGGGCTAAAAACGGCCACACCCGAGTTTGTCGACATGCACGACTTCGGTGACCTCTTGATAGAGCGCGGTTTTGCCGACCCCGTGATGGACCAGGAAATTCTCACGCTTACTTACCGCAGCCCTCAGAAACTGCTGGACGATATGCGGATATTGGGCGGTAATCCCAGCCTGGATCGCAAACGCGGATTAAGTGGCCGGGCATGGCGTCAAAAACTGATGGATGCCCTGGAGGCTCAGCGCAATGACGACGGCACCATACATTTAAGCCTGGAACTGGCCTATGGGCATGCGTGGCGCTCGGCCGCTCATAAGACCCTGAGTGGCGAGACCCGTATTTCGATAGGTGCCATCGGAAGGTCCAAAGATCCCAACAACACTCGCCCGACAGTCAAGCCTCGCAAACCCGACGAGTCTTGAAGTAAAAGATAGATGCCCCCACGCTGCGCCTGCGGCTTGCTGCCCCCCAAGGGGGCGCTTTTTGCCTTGGGGCGGCCCGGCGGCAAAAAATGCCCCCACGCTGCGCCTGCGGCTTGCTGCCCCCCAAGGGGGTGCTTTTTGCCTTGGGGCGGCCCGGCGGCAAAAAATGCCCCCACGCTGCGCCTGCGACTTGCTAGGTGCTGGTGTTTTTTTTGCGCGAAGAGTCAATGCCCAGTTGCTTGAGCTTGCGGTAGAGGTGGGTGCGCTCAAGGCCGGTTTTTTCAGACACACGCGTCATGCTGTGACTCTCGCGTCCCAGATGATATTCAAAATAAATACGCTCGAACTCGTCGCGCGCATCGCGCAGCGGCTGATCGAGCGAAATACTGCCCAGTAAGGAGTTATTGGTTTCAGCGACAGGCTCTGGCGCACCCGGCATCGGTGTGGTCGTGAGCGGTTGCGTCAACTCGGTTCGTTGATCGGGTTGACGCGCAGCGGCCACCAGGGACGAAGTGACCACAGGCCGGGCCAGCCCCGCAGCAATGGTTTTAAGCAATTTTTGCAGGGTAATGGGCTTTTCAAGGAAATCGACGGCGCCAATGCGGGTCGCCTCGACGGCAGTGTCGACCGTGGCATGCCCGCTCATCATGATGACAGGCATATCAAGCAAGCCTTGAGAGCCCCATTCTTTCAACAGGCTGACACCGTCAGTGTCGGGCATCCAGATATCGAGCAGCACCAGATCGGGTCGCGAACGCAATCGCGCCGCCCTTGCTTGAGCTGCATTTTCTGCAAGCTCTACCGTATGCCCTTCGTCGTAAAGTATTTCGGACAAAAGCTCGCGAATACCAATTTCATCATCAACAACCAGAATTCTGGCCATAAAGCGTCACCTACCTTTTTTCCGCATTATCGTTCCCTGGCGCAGCTTCGTCTAGCGCGGGCTGTACATCAGCAAGGCGCATCAAGAGGATGGAAATACGCGCCCCCCCTTCACGACGGTTGGAGATATCGATTCGACCGCCGTGTTCCTCGATAATTTTGTTAACTATAGCAAGACCAAGCCCTGTTCCGCTTGCCTTGGTTGTGACATACGGCTCAAACACCCTGCTTAATACCTGTGGTGCAAAGCCTGGGCCGTTGTCGGACACCGTCAGCCTGACCGCAATATGTTCGGCACCATCTTCGGCGCGTGAGGTCGTGCATTTAGTTTGCACATAAATTCGGGCATCTTCAAGGGGCTGCTCCTGGCATGCAGCATCCCGCGCGTTGGCCAGCAGATTATGAATGACTTGTCGCAACTGTGTGACGTCACCTTCGATATGCGGCAAGTTCGGGTCAAACTCGACTTCCAGCCCCACGCTGCGTCCGTCCTCGCGTACGGTGCCTTCGACGGGATCCCAGCCATATAAAGTCAGGACATCACCTATCAGCCCATTGATATCAATGGGCTGCATCTGCGCGGGCGGCGTACGCGCATACTCGCGAAAGTCGTCTACCATTTTTTTGAGCGATGCCACCTGACTGACGATGGTATTGGTGGACCGCGTCAACATGGCAGCGTCATCTGCGTTAAGCCGGCCACCCAGTTTCATGGCCAAGCGTTCGGCAGACAGCTGTATGGGCGTAAGTGGGTTCTTGATTTCGTGGGCCAGCCGCCGGGCGACTTCACCCCAGGCCACCGTACGATTGGCCGAGATCACCTCACTGATGTCATCGAACACCACCAGATAGCCATTGCCGCGTCCATCCACATGCAAATGAGTGCCCCGCGCCAGCAAGGTGACAACATGTTTTTTCTTTTCGTTATCGCTTGCAGCTTCGAGCTCGAGCTCGAACTGCTGCTGCCAGTACAAGCGTTCCGAACCAACGGCGGCATGCGCGGCAAATGCTTGCCGTATCAGCTGCGACAAGGCAAAAGCACCATCCGCCGTTTCCAGGGGACGCCCTTTGACCGAACGCAGGTCAACACGCAAAATACTTTGTGCGCCCTGGTTGAACATAGTGACCCTGAACATTTCGTCAAACACCAGCACACCCGAAGACAGATTGCTGAGCACCGACTCCAGGTATACATTGGAACGTTCCAGCTGCTGCCGATTCTTTTCAACCATATGACGGGCCTCATCCAGTTGCCGCGTCATGGCGTTGAATGAACGGGTCAGCTGCCCCACTTCATCACGCTCAGGCGGCTCAGGCAGAGGGCGGTAATCGCCCACACCCACCGCCTGGGTCCCGGCCGCCAGCGTCAGCAAAGGCCGCACGAGGCGCCGCGATACCGCCAGCGCCACCACCACTGCGGCAAACACCGCCAGAATCAAGGCTAGCGTCAGGGTAATGCCATATAGCTTGCGCAGACCCAAACGAGACAGGGCCAGCTCCTGGTAATCACGAAACCCTTGCTGCACCTGGTTGGCGTTGCGGGCTATTTGCTCGGGTACCGGCTCGATCACCTGCAACCAGCGCATCTCGTGTGAAACACCCAGCGACGAAGAGTATCTATCTGGCGTATTGACCGGCACCACAACGCGCAAATGTAAGTGGGCGCTGGATGGAGCAACGGCATCCTGCCCATCAGCCTCATCGATTTCTGCAGCGGAGTAACCACCAGAAATTCTTAACTGATTGACCACACTGCTGGGTGGCACATCGGGGAACAACTGGCCATAGGCAGACGAAGAAAACGCAACCAAGCGTCCGTTGCCGGTAAACACCAAAGCTTCGGACACACCGCTGGTCTCACGCAAGCGCGTGATGATAAGTGCCATTTCGGCATCGTTGGTGTCGCCCAAACGAGTGGCCATTTCTTTGGCCCGGATGTTCAAGTCGCCCAGCTGTGCATCGAGTGCCGCCCGGCCCAGATTCAGGCCCGCCTCGAGCGCACTGTCGACCCGGACGTTGAACCACGACTCGATTGATCGCGACATGAACTGCACTGACAGAACGTAAATCAACACTCCAGGCAGCACGCCTATCAAGGCAAAGTACAAGGCAAAACGAGCAGTCAGGCGGGCACCGAATTGCCGGCGGCGAACCTGGCGCATCAACCTCGCTGCCAGTACCACCACCCATGAAATCAAGGCGACGGCAAAGATCAGGTTAAGTATCAGCAGCAAGTCGTACTGCTGGGCGTAACGCGATGCGTTTCCGGTGGACCACACCAGCAATGCCAACAACGACAGCGCGCTGATCGCCGCGACGACCAGCGCTATGCGCAAAGACCACCGGACTATGGCCGGGGTGCGTCTAGTGAGATTGAAAAATTGAAATTTTTCCATGGAGTAGCCAAGGACCAGGCACTGCTGTTGTAAGCGTCGACTTGAAAAGGCCGGGCCAGCAGCGACGTATTCAGACGCACCCGCAGCCGTCCTTCGTATGCTTCATCGTGATCGAGATCTTCTAGTGGGGCCACGGACCACCCACGTATATTGCGCACCAAAGACAAGGCATCGTCGAGCGAGGACTCAGGCAAAGATAGCTCGCCGGTGCCAACGCGCCACTGCCTTGTGAGCGCGTTGTACACAATACGCCATGTCTGTTGCTCGTCGACGACCTTTTTATCAAACCACCACCAGCGTGGGGACTCGATGACAAGATCGGCGGTGAAGTAGATGGGCACGCCTTTCTGGGCAGCATTACGTAACTCGCCGGACACGGTGAAATCAACGTCTGCATCGATATACAGCTTGCCGTCCCGCACGATGGGCTCTACGCGAACCACGCGATCGCCCTGCCCGGACAAGCTGACATCAGCTTGCGCGGGCAGAAACAGGCACAGGACTAAAGCCAGCAGGAGACGCAACATTGACGCATACCCGTACACATATAGAACACCAGAGTCATCCCTTATTTTTGACGACTCACGCCGTCTTGGCAAACAGAGCGTAAAAGAAACCATCATTCGATATTGCCGAATCGCGCGCCAGGGGCAACAGCTGTCCCGGGGCCGCGAGACGGCTGGCATCAGAATGACGTTTTGCGAATTTTTCAGCCTGTTGCTCGCCTTCTTGGGGAAAGATGGAACACGTAGCATAAAGCATATGCCCCCCCGGTTTGACTGTCGTCCATAGCGCATCGACGATGCTGCGCTGCAAGGCCGCTGTTTTGGCGATATCTCCCGGGCGCCTCAACCACCTGATGTCGGGATGGCGACGTACGACACCTGATGCCGTACACGGCACATCGGCCAATACCGCATCAAAAGGCCGGCCATCCCACCACGACGGCACATCTGCCGCATCTGCGCACTGCAAAACCACTGATTTGCGGTTTAGCTTCAGGCGATCAAGATTTTGCGAAACCCGCTCCAGTCGGTCCTGATCAGCATCAAGCGCCAGCAACTCGACATCCGCCCGCTCCAGCAAGTGGGCTGTTTTTCCGCCAGGCGCGGCGCAGGCATCAAGCACACGCATGCCCGAGCGGACGGGAAGTAGCAGCCCTGCCTGCTGTGCGGCCAGATCCTGTACCGACCACCACCCCTGTGCAAAGCCAGGCACCTCGTGCACAGGCCGCGGCGTCAGCAGCGTGATGGCCTCGTCCCGGACATGCACGGCAGGAATACCGGCCTCTTCCAGTCTTGCCAGCATGTGCTGTACCGAGGAATGGCGTATATTGACACGCAGGGTCATGGGCCCCGGAACATTGGCGCTGTACAGCAGTTCCTGCCATTGGTCGGGATAGCTGCGGCGCAGTTGCTCTACCCACCATTCAGGGTGATTGAATACCGCTACTGAATTTTTCCTGGCCTGCGCTAAAATAGCGCTTCTTTCTCGTGTAAAACCCCGCAAGCTGCCATTCAGCAATGCTTTATAGCTGCGCATCCGGTGCTGACTGCCTGCTGCCTTGACAGCCTGATCAACCACGGTATGTACGGCATATACCGGCACATGCCGCCATTTGACCTGATCAGGCGCAGGATCGTCGGCGTATTCCAGTGCCGCGTCAAGCAGTGCCAGCGACACCAGCAGCAGCGCGTCAAACCCGGGATTGGGCGGCGTACGCCGCACCAGAATTTGTTTTATCGCACGTGCCGTTCCCAGATGCCGCATTGCATGAAATGCGACTGACTGGGCCGATGCACGCACTGCCGATGGCGTGGCAGCCAGGCTGTCCGATAACGATCGGCCAGCCAGCACCGCCTGCACATTTTGTGCGCTGGCCAAAATGGTGTCAGACAGTGTAGGGGTACGTGTTGGCTTTGAAGGGGTATCGGGCACGAATGCAACAACCTGCGTAAGTTCGCTTTTACCCGGACTTTATCATCAATTCGCGAGTAAGACCTGTTTGCAGCCAGAAGGCCAGTCCAATGCCCCGAGCTGTTTTTATCCAGATTTTTTATCGAGCCACAGGCTCAACGAGGTAAACCATGAGTTCCCCTAAAGTCGGTTTTGTCAGCCTGGGCTGTCCCAAGGCGCTGGTTGATTCCGAGCGCATCCTGACGCAATTGCGTACCGAGGGCTACGCCATCACGCCTGACTACGACAATGCCGATGTCGTCGTCGTCAACACCTGTGGCTTTATCGACAGCGCCAAGGCCGAGTCACTGGACGCCATAGGCGAAGCCATTGCCGAGAACGGCAAGGTGATTGTCACCGGCTGCATGGGAGTCGAAGAATCGCTGATACGCGACGTACACCCTGCAGTACTGGCTGTCACCGGTCCGCAGCAATACGAACAAGTCGTACGCGCCGTGCACGAAGCGGCCCCTCCCGACTTGAATCACGATCCTTATATAGACTTGGTTCCCCCACAGGGCATCAAGCTGACCCCGCGCCATTATGCCTACCTGAAGATTTCCGAAGGCTGCAATCATCGATGCAGTTTCTGTATTATTCCTTCGATGCGTGGCAACCTGGTCAGCCGCCCCATAGGCGACGTCATGGGAGAAGCCGAACGCCTGGTCAAGGCCGGCGTCAAGGAACTGCTGGTCATTTCGCAAGACACCAGCGCTTACGGTGTCGACGTCAAGTTCCGCAGCGGTTTCTGGAACGGACGCCCGATCAAGACACACATGACGCAGCTGAGCGAGGCCTTGGCCGGGTTTGGTGTGTGGACCCGCCTGCACTATGTCTACCCCTACCCTCATGTCGACGAAGTCATCCCGCTGATGGCCGATGGCAAGATCTTGCCCTATCTGGACATTCCCTTCCAGCACGCCAGCCCCAAGATACTGAAAGCCATGAAGCGTCCGGCTTTCGAAGACCGCACGCTGGCCCGCATCAAAAACTGGCGCGAGGCCTGCCCCGACCTGACCTTACGCTCAACCTTTATCGTTGGATTCCCGGGCGAAACCGAAGAAGACTTCCAGTATCTGCTCGACTGGATGACCGAAGCTCAACTGGATCGTGTAGGTTGTTTCCAGTATTCGCCCGTCGAAGGCGCCCGCGCCAACGAATTGGCCGACCAGGTACCCGACGAGGTCAAGCAAGAGCGCTGGGATCGCTTCATGGCACACCAGCAAGCCATCTCAACAGCGCGCCTGGCCAACAAAATCGGGCGAGAAATCGACGTTCTGATTGACGAAATCGATGACGAGGGTGCAATAGGCCGGTCCAGCGCCGACGCCCCGGAAATCGATGGCAATGTATTTGTGAGCAGCGACAAGGTGCTGAAGCCGGGCGATATGGTGCGCGTACGCGTTACCGACTCCGACGAGTACGATCTGTACGGAGACGCTATTTAAAAGTGGGCGCTATACGCGGGTCAATCCGACTTGCGCCATACACTTGCCAGCCAGGTTTGCTGCGCGCGCGGTAAACCTGGTGGCCGATAGTAGTGATCGAGCTCGCTGAAACCCGCGGCAGTCACCACCGCGCGCCATGCATCGATATCATGGTAAACACCGTAGCGGCCGGCGTTCCAGCCTTCCTGATTTTGCCCACGCGGATTAGAGCTGAATAGAACGCCTCCGGGCTTCAGCGTGGCATGCAATTGCTGCAAAACCTTTGGCAGAATCAGGCTGGGTACATGGAACAGCGAGGCATTGGCAAAAACGCCATCAAAAGAGGCATCGGGCAAATTCAGCTCGAAGAAATCCTGCAACCACACCTCGCAGCCTGAATGCGCCCGGGCCATCGTGACAAAAGCATCAGTCCCATCCAGGCCCACGGCAATATGGCCCAGATTCGTAAAAGTCAAAAGATCGCGTCCCGGACCACAGCCAAAGTCCAGCACACGATAAGGCGCATTGCCCTGTATGGTGCCCAAAAACGCGTCAATGTTCTGACTGACGTCGTGATCCATCGTCCCCATGCGGAAACTTTCCGCGCTCTGCCGATAATGTTCGAGCGTCGTTGCCGAAACGGCTTTCAAGTCTTCAGCTTGCGGTGTTGTCATTGTCTACCCCTATAGGCCTCTGGCCAGCCTGCCGGCTAACGGTCCTGCCAGCCTTGCACAAAGACTGAGACCGGCTGGCGCTTACCACCAGCCTTTTGCAGCTCCAACAGGTGCAAAATACCGTCTGTCGTCACAATATCGATACCCTGGGCATTAGCCTGCAGCACTTGCCCCGGCTGCAAGCCGGTTGCGGTCGGCGGCAATGCCGTGGCATTCCAGACCTTGACGGGGTCTTTCAGACCCGGCAAGACCATGGTCGAACCCGGCACCGGGTTGAATGCGCGTATACGCCGCGCCAGCACAACGGCCGGCTGGCTGAAATCCAGTGGCGACTCTGATTTATCAAGCTTGGCAGCATATGTTACGCCTTCTTCTGGCTGTGGCTGTGCCCTCAATGTCCCCTGCTGCAAGGCATCGATGGCTTCCAGTATGGCCTGAGCGCCTATCACGGCCAATACATCGTGCAACGCAGATGCGTTCTGTTCATCGGTAATAGGGGTGACATGCATGAGCAGCATATCGCCCGTATCCAGACCCTGGTCCATCTGCATGATGGTCACACCGGTTTGTGCGTCGCCCGCCTCGATAGCCCGCTGTATAGGCGCAGCACCGCGCCAGCGCGGCAACAGGCTGGCATGAATATTGAAGCAGCCATGCGTGGGAAGCGTCAGCACCCACTCAGGCAGGATCAAGCCATAGGCGGCCACTACCATCAAGTCGGGTGCGGCGGCCTGCAAGGCCTGCTGCGCCGCACGAGCCTCATCCGGATACTTGCCGTCAAGACGCAAGCTGCGCGGCTGACAGACCGGAATGCCCGCAGTCAAAGCCGTCTGTTTGACCGCGCTGGGCGTAAGCTTCAGCCCTCGGCCCGAGGGTCGGTCGGGTTGAGTCAAAACCAGCGGCACCTCGTGCCCTGCCGCCAGAATCGCGGCCAACGCCTGGCTGGCGAACTCTGGTGTCCCTGCAAAAACTATACGCATAAATGAAAAAACCGATTCACATCAATGAATCGGCCATGATACCAAGCAGATTGAAAAACAGCGCGCTGAGCCTTGCCCGAATCAAGCCTTGAGGGCTTCGCGTTCTTGTTTGCGCAAACGCGTTTTAATGCGATTTTGTTTCAGTACAGACAGGTACTCGACAAAGACCTTGCCCAGCAAATGATCGAGCTCGTGCTGCACGCAGACAGCCAACAGGCCTTCGGCGTCGAATTCGTAGGTTTCACCCTGTTCGTTCAGTGCGCGTACCCGTATGCGCGCTGAACGCTCGACCTCGTCGTACACACCGGGGACCGACAAACACCCTTCTTCGTAGACCTGCACTTCATCGCTTTTCCAGATGATTTCGGGATTGATGAGTACGATAAGGTCATTGCCGTCTTCAGATACGTCTATGACGACCACACGCTCGTGTACATCGACCTGGGTTGCGGCCAAGCCCACACCCGGCGCATCGTACATGGTTTCTGCCATGTCGCGCACCAGCTGGCGTATGCGGTCATCGACCTCGGCTACGGGCTCGGCAACCTTGTGCAAGCGCGCATCGGGGTATCGAAGAATAGGAAGTAAGGCCATAAGAACAAATAATCCGGTAAAGCATGTGTAAGCCTCTATGATAAAACAAACTTTGTACGCGCGCGCCGAATTGAAGGCAAACCATACGTCAACTTCGTCCTACTCCAGCCAAAACCGCCGCAGCTTATGTCAAACTAGCGTAATGCCCATCATTTTCCCCAAAGAAGAGCTCAGCTCATGGATACGCCTGTCGCTCGAACCCGGTCTGGGCCCGGCGCAAGCCCGCCATCTGCTGGCCACGCTCGGCCTGCCGCAAGACATCTACGCCGCTGCGTCCGGTCATCTGGCCAAGCTGCTTCCCAGCAAGCTGGTGCAGCAACTCAAGCAGGAGCCCAGCAATGATATCCAGACCGCCATCGCCAATACTCTGGCATGGCTCGAGCACCCGCAGCACCATCTTCTGACGCTCGCCGATCCCGCTTATCCCTGCAGCCTGCTCGATATCCACGATCCACCGCTGCTGCTGTACGCCAATGGCAATCCCGACTACCTGAACCGCCAGGCAATCTCTATCGTGGGGGCCCGCAGTGCCAGCGACGCCGGGACAGACAATGCACGTGCTTTTGCCCAGCATCTGGCCGAGCAAGGCTGGTGCATTGTCAGCGGCCTTGCCATGGGTATCGATGCCGCCGCACACGAAGGCGCCCTGCGCGCCGGCCCCAACGGGGGCGGTACAGTAGCCATCATGGGCACGGGCATTGATATCGTCTACCCCGCCCGCAACCGCGAGCTTGCCCACCGCATCGCACAAGACGGGCTGTTGATCTCGGAATTTCCGTTGGGCACACGCGCCATCCATTATCAATTCCCCAAGCGCAACCGCCTGGTAGCCGGCATGGCACGCGGCGTACTGGTGGTTGAAGCCGCCAAGCAAAGCGGCTCACTGATCACTGCTCGCCTGGCATCAGAAATGGGCCGCGAAGTCTTTGCCATACCCGGTTCCATCCATTCTCCGCTATCACGAGGCTGTCATGCCCTGATCCGACAAGGCGCCAAGCTGGTGGAATCCGCCGAAGACATCCACGAGGAATTGGGGCATCCAAACCTCATGCCTGATCGGCTCACTGCCAACCCAAATCCAGCCACTGCGGCGACGGCTTCCAAACAACCTGAAGCACCAGCAGCGCCAGCCATACGGCTCATTCTCGAAGCAATGGGATACGACCCTGTCGATCTGGACACGCTGCAAAAGCGCACTCAACTGAGCTTGTCTGTCTTGAACAGCAGCCTATTGACACTGGAGCTGTCAGACACCATCGGGCGACAGGCAGACGGCCGTTTCTTACGCCGCTCCACACTGCATTCACGGTAATATACTGGCTTGCCATTTGTAAGCTCCGTTGCCGCCCCCCTGAATCAGGAACGCCTTTATGTCTTTACCCAGCAAAGTCAAAATCGTCGAGGTCTCGCCACGCGACGGGCTGCAAAACGAAAAAGAATTCGTCGATACCGCCCTGAAAATAGAACTGGTCAACCGGCTGTCAGCCGCTGGCTTCGTCAATATCGAGTCCGCCTCATTCGTTTCGCCCAAATGGGTGCCACAAATGGCCGATGGCGGCGACGTCATGGCGGGCATCATCCGCCGGCCCGACACCCTCTACTCGGTACTTACCCCCAACCTGCGGGGTTTTGAGGCGGCCCTGGCAGCCCATGCCGACGAAGTCGTGATCTTCGGCGCCGCCAGCGAAGCGTTCTCGCAAAAAAACATCAATTGCTCCATCGCCGAATCCATCGCCCGCTTTGAACCCGTCGCCCAAGCGGCCAAAGAAGCCGGCGTTCGACTGCGCGGCAGCATCAGCTGCGCGCTGGGCTGCCCCTATCAGGGCGAAACTCCCATCGAGTCCGTCGTTGATGTGGCCCAGCGCATGCTGGCCCTGGGCTGCGATGAAATCGATGTGGCCGACACCATAGGCACAGGCACCGCCAAACGCGTCGGCCAAGTCATGCGTGCCGTCACCGAGGTGGTCGACCCGGCCCGTGTCTCCGGCCATTTCCACGACACTTATGGCCAATCGCTGGCTAATATTCTTGCAGCCATGGAAGCCGGCATCAGCATTTTCCACAGCTCTGTGGCGGGCCTGGGCGGCTGTCCCTACGCCAAAGGCGCCACCGGCAACGTCGCAACCGAAGATGTTTTATACATGATGCAAGGCCTGGGCATCGAAACCGGCATTGACCTGGAAGCCGTGGCCGATACCGGGCTATGGATATCGCAGCACCTGAACCGCAAATCATCCAGTCGCGCCGGCACCGCGCTGGCCGCACGCAAGGCGGTGTAGTTTTGCTGTCGCACTTAAGGCCCAGCACCGAAGAGCATACCCAACTGCTGCACGAACTCGGCCCCCTACCCATCAGGGGTACGGCCTGGCCCGGATGGATCAAGATACTGGCCTGGGTAGTACTCGCTTTCATAGGCGGTCAGATCGTACGCATCGCGGCGGGTCCGCTGGGGCAAAACATCAGCTCGATGGTCACGGGCAGCATTATTGTCTGCTTTATTGGTTTGCTGGTGCTGGCGCGCTATATGCATGTTTCACAAACCAGCATCACCGAGACAGGCATACAGCAGTCATGGCTGAGTCGGCGCGAAGTTGCCTGGGAAGACATTCAGTTCGTGAAATTCATCCCGCTGTTTGCATCAAAAAAACTCATTTGTTTTCTGGGACGTGGCCGGCCAGTGGTATTTCAGGCGGGTACCAAAGAATTGCAAATTGCATTTGCGCGGATTTCGCTGGTGTACCGAAGGCGCAAATAAGCCCAGGTGTTGCGGCGCTATTGCTTGCTCTTGAGCCTTCCCGCTCTAAAGTGAGGAGGTTTTTAAATTACGGTCCTATGCAGATGTGGCGCAGACACGACAAGAGCCTGCACCACGACTCCTTACTCTCCAACAATAGCCGAAACATCGACCACATACATCTGACGCTGGCCCTCATGCACGGAATCAATGCAGACCTGTGAGCCAGTACGGTTCCAACGTGGATGCAGGTCACAGCGGCTAACCTTCTTGAGATCCGACGTATAGAAATCGCCAATATCGTAGGCGACATCCTTTTCAGTGTCATAGATCAGCAGTTTGCGAATACTCGTTTGCGAGTCAGGATAGGTATCGGTCAACAGCCAGCGCTGGTTGGTGGGGCTGTAGCTCATATGACCATTTTCTGTCAACAAGCCCTGCCCAACAATATCAACTGAGCCGCCATCCTTGTCCTGATACAAGTGATAGTGGATGGCGTCCGCATGCGGGCCCCAGACAATGATATGGTCATCGTCCTTCCAGAATGGATGGGAAATCTGATACTCGGATTTTTCGTAATCGTACGTGCCAACCGCATTGGGATCGAAGTTTTCTTGCAGCTGTGGCAAAGGGTGATCTGAACATTCAAGCAGACGCATGCCGGACCCATCCGCATTAACCGTAATCAGGCGATGCAAGAAGCAGGTTTCATCTTCTACACGCTCTGTCCAACGGTGCAAAAATAAAATGCGCGATGAAGACGGATTGATTTCGGCATGGCTAATCCAGTGGATGGCCTTGTCCATTGATGCTCGATGATGGAATGACTTAAGCTGATCGTAGCTGACCAGAAGCCGCGTTTCACCGGTTGGCAAATCAATACGGCGCAGGCCGTCATCTGCCGGACACAAAGGCAAATCGGTTGCCCTGCCCCGGTCCTCACTATAGCCAATGGTTTCATGCGTCACATAAAGACGGCGATAGTCCACGGTAATGGCGTAACTGCTATCAGGCGCGACGGAATAGACCGGGTGCGCAAGCGATGTTGTCTCGTTAGTATCGATATCGTGAATCAGTGCACCAAACGATGGGTAGTGCCCGTCGGATGAAGCCGCGCGGACGTTGAAAATTACCTTGTTTCCCGTGGCGCCATCGAGCCACTGCAGTTGGCAACCCATCTGCCAATTCCAGGTGCTTGTTTCACCAATCTTGTGGAAGCTGTCGTTATCGCTGACGTCGAAATAGCCCACAGCCGCGACCTGGTCGGGCGTGAGGTCTGCATCCATACTGCCATACTGATTAGCCAGGACGTAGGGCTGTGTCTGGTGCCATGGCGTTTTATTGTAGTAGCCAAAAAAATGGTGGGCCGCCCCCGTGCCCAATTGGCGAATAGGGCACGTCTTCTTGATAATCTTAGTACTTGAGAAATCCATTTCAAACCTTAAAAACTGACCGCCCTCAGGGCGTCATTTATTTTGATGCCGATTTTGCAGGTCGTGCACCGAAATAGACGGAGGCGACGCAAAGCAGCAGCAACACAATAGAAAAGGGCCTCGTCACAAATTGGAGCAGCAAAGCGCCAACATCCCCCTGCACCAGCATCATGGAGCGTGACAGGTTGGACTCGGCCATAGCACCGAGCACCAACCCCAGCACCATGGGCGCACGCGAGACCGAGAACACTGAGAATAAATAACCAATGAGGCCAATAAACAGCATCAGGCCAATGTCCGCTACCTGGGCGCGTATGGCGTACGAACCGATAATGGCAAGCGCCAAAATGGACGCGGCCAAGACCTCACGCGGCAACAAGATGACCTTCACACAATATTTGGCAACAAAAATGCCCACGGGAACAAAGATGATGTTGCTCAGGAACAGACTAAAGATAAAGCCATAGGCGATATTGGGTGTGTTTTCGAATAATGCCGGTCCTGGCGCCAAACCATGAATAATCAATCCACCCATAAGTACTGCAGTAACGGCATTTCCCGGAACGCCCAGCGTCAACAGCGGAACCAACGAACCACCTGTCACCGCGTTGTTGGCTGTCTCAGAGGCTACCAACCCTTCTTCGGAGCCTTTACCGAACATCTCGGGTGTGCGCGAGCCGCGCTTGGCCAAATCATAAGCAATAAAGCTGGCAATGCTGGAGCCCGCCCCGGGGACAATGCCAATGATCGTACCGATAATGCTCGAGCGTATCAGATTCAGCCCTTGTGCCAACGTGTCCCGTAATGTAGTCCATACTCCAGCGAAGCTGGATGTGGTTTCTTTCTTCTCTTTTTCTTCTCCCGTGATCAGGCTGATCACCTCGGGAACGGAGTACAGGCCAATCAGCGATATGACCAATGGCAGGCCATCGTACAAGACCGGCATATCAAAGGTCAGTCGCATTTCACCAGTCATGGGGTGCATACCAATCACGCTGATGATCAGACCTAAGACACCGCCGATCATGCTCTTGAGCATGTCACCTTCCGAGAGCGACGCGATAATGGTCACACCGAACAAGGCCAGCAGGAAATACTCGGGGGCCCCGAGCATCAGGGAAAATTCCGACAGTGCAGGCGCCATGAACAAGAGCACGATGGTGCTGAAAAGACCGCCCAGGCATGAGGCATACACCGACAAGCCTATCGCCCGCCCGGCCTTACCTTGCTGAGACATGGGGTAGCCATCTTGACACGTAGCAACAGCCGACGGCGTTCCTGGGATATTCAGCAAAATGGCACTAATTGACCCACTGAATGTCGAGGCCAGATAAATCCCACCCAATAGCGCCAGACCGATCTCTGGCGGGAATGAAAAGGTGACAGGGATCAGCAGGGCGACACCCATCGTGCTGGTCAGGCCGGGCAACATGCCGATGAACACACCAACCGTGACACCAATGAACACGGCGAGCAGCATCGAGGGCGCCATAGCCGTAGCTAAGCCAACATAAAGATTCTCAAGCATCCTGCATCCTTAAAAAAACTTGAAGAACTGATCTATGGGGATGCGGCTGTCAGGCAGCGACACATTAAGAAATCCGAAGAACACGATATATATGAACAATGACAGCCCTATCGCATACAACAGATGCAAAAGCCGGTGATGTCCGGCAATCAGCACTTGTCCCGCATAGATCAACAGGAAAAATGAGACCAGGAAGCCAATCATCGGAATCAGTAGGGCACAAGCCCCTACTAAAACGAAAATTAGCAGCGCTTTGCCGTGCGCGCTTACGGCACTGGATGTCGACGCTACCTGGTCTGGATGCTGGTACGAACGCGTTAGCACGACAACCAGATAGGCAATGCTCATCAAAGTCATAGCCAGGGCAAGCCCTCGCAGCAGGACTGATGAGTCGTAGGAATAACTGAATGCTTCCCAAGTTAAGAACACACTAAGAAGGGATGCAGAAATAGCAAAGACAATATCTTTTTGCTTACTGTGAGACATGAGGGTGCCTTTGTGCGTGCCAGAGCAGCCAGTGCCCTGGCACACGCCAATTTATTTCATTAAATCAATATATTGTTTGGCTTCAGTACGGGATGCCTGCAGTTCCTTTTCAAACTCTTCGGCGCCCATATAGGTCAGTACAACACCCATCTTTTCCGAAGCAGCCTGAAACTCAGGATCGGCCAGGAGCTGCTGGAAGGCATCCTGCAGCTTTGCGATACGTTCAGGTGCTAAACCTTTAGGTGCAGCGACGCCACGGATGGCGGTGCCAACGCCTGGTACCGTTTTACCAGCAGCTTCGGTGGCTGTTGGCGTATTCGGATACGAGGGATGAGATGCCTTGCTGAAAATGGCGAGCGGACGGATACGACCAGATTCCACAAGCTGCAAAGCAGAACTGGCCGTGAGTAGCGCAGCCTGTACCTCGTTACCCAATAACCCGGTGGATGCTGGCCCCGAGCCGCTATAACTAATGAAATTCACGTCAACACCAAGCGCGTCTTCAAGTGCAGCCGCTTGCAGGTGAACATTCGATTGCGGCCCATCTCCACCCACGTTGAGCTTACCAGGCTGTTCTTTCACCTTGTTGATGAACGAAGCAAAATCAGTAATATCGCTTTTTTCGTTAACGGCCAGAATAATGGGGTCGGACTGAATATTGGCGATAGGCTGGAAATCATCCAGCGTGTATTCCACACCCTTACGCATCAGCTCGATCATGAAAACGGAAGGAGAGCTGAGCAGGCCAATGGTGTAGCCATCAGGTTTGGACTTGGCAAGGCGTGTGAAGCCAATTTGACCGCCTGCACCCGGTGTGTTTTCCACAACCATCCGGACACCAAGATAAGGTTCGATATGCTTGGCCATCAGGCGAGCAACGGTATCGTTACCACCGCCGGGCGAATACGCCACGGTCATGGTGATTGGCTTTTCCGGGAAGCTGTCGGCATGAGCTGCGCTGACGACAACAGACGCCGACAGGGCGACGAGGCTGGATAGGATGAGTCTTTTCATAACTGTGTTCTCCGAATGATTATTTAGCTTTTATCTTCAATAAATGTCGACAACGATGGCGGCTGAAAAGCCACTGACTGAAAACGACGGGATGACCTTCCTGATCAAATGAGGTGCGCTCATTGAGCAGGCCTGCAGCGGGCAGCTCCGACACATGCAGTGCCTGGGCATCCTGTTCTGCTAATAAAACCGGATCCAGAACTAGCGTTACTTCACCTATCTGAACACCATAATCGTCACGAATTTTCTGCGAAAACAATTTGGTGGTCAGAAAATCGTCTGATGACAAATTCGAGAATCGTGACAGTGAAAGGTAGATGGTCTCGATAAACAGAGGGGTTTCATCAGCTTTGCGAACCCGTACAACCTTGATGAGGTTTGAGTTGGTTGGCACAGCCAGGATGGTGGCAATATCCGCTGAACGAAAGTCTGTTTGAAAGGTGAGCAGCTCGATCTGGTTGGAATGTCCGCTGGCTTCTATCTGGAGGTCGAAATCATGTACGCCCAACAAATCGCGGCTGACCACATCTGGATGCGCGACGAAATTACCCGCGCCGCGACGTGTTTCGACCAGTTCTTTGCGCTTCAAGACGCCAATGGCTTCGCGTACGGTAATACGGCTGACACCATAGGCCTCGCCGAGCTGACGCTCGGTAGGTAGTGGCGCGCCGACAGGCAATCGCCCGCTGGCAATTTCATGTTCAACCACATTCGCAATCTGTATATAGAGCGGAAGATGATCGGTTTTGGAAACGGTTTTACTTAGCATATAGCACCTTATCAAGACGACAGGATGTCATGACGTCTTATCACGATATTAACGTATGACAGCAAAATCGTCATTCTGGAAAACCCTTGGCTCATAAGGGGAAGAAGTCAGCCCGTCAATATTTCCTACGTTCCGGAGGAACGTAACAAAGAGGTTCGCCAGCGCCAATTTTTAATTTATATTTTTATTTCAATGGGTTAGGTTTTTAGAGCCGGCTGTTTTGGGCACCTGCTTCGTATTGACCACAGCCGTTTTGCGCCAGGCGCAGCAGCTGCCTTGGGTGGAGCCAGAGAAAAAAATGGCTGAATAACAGGCTCAAGTGACATCGAACCCCAGAGCATCAGGCCGCAGATTCTGCCAACCTGATCTATCTCCGGTCTGGTGCTGGCTGCCCTCAGTGCTGCCAGCACTCCAAGTTTCGCGGCCGCCTACCGAACCGGCAGCCCATACATCAGCCCGCCATCCGTCCATTGGGCATTCAAGCCACGCTCTATCTGCAAGGCACTGCCCTTGCCTACATTACGCTCGAAACTCTCGCCGTAATTGCCAACTTGCTTGATGATGTTATAGGCCCATTTTTCATCTACGCCCAGATTTTTGCCTGCGCCTTCCGTCACCCCTAACAAGCGCTTCACGTTCGGGTTTTCGCTTTTCAGCTTCTCATCCACATTGGCCGATGTGATGCCCAGCTCTTCAGCGCCTATCATCGCCTGCAAGGACCACTTCACCACATTCAGCCAGCGATCATCACCCTGGCGAACGAACGGCCCCAGCGGCTCTTTGGAAATGATCTCGGGCAGTACCTGATAATCGTCGGGATTCGAGAGCTTCGATATACGGATGGAAGCCAGGCCTGAAGCGTCGGTCGTGAATACATCGCAGCGGCCGGCTGCAAACGCATTGACTACTTCGTTGAATTGCTCGATCACTACAGGCTTGTATGTAATGTTGTTGGCTCGCGCCCAGTCAGCCATGGTGTTCTCGTTGGATGTACCCGTCTGCATGCACACTGAGGCACCGTCCAGCTCTTTGGCGCTGTTAACACCCAAAGACTTGGGCACCAGAAAGCCCTGGCCATCGTAAAAATTGACGCCTGCCGAAATTGCCCCCAAGGCGGTGTCGCGCTGTTGCGTAACCGTGGTGTTACGTGCCAGCAGATCGATCTCGCCAGACTGCAAGGCTGTAAAGCGTTGTTGTGAACTCAGCGGCACGGCCTTGAATTTTTCTGCATCACCCAGCGCTGCGGCGGCAACAGCCCGGCACAGGTCTACATCAAGCCCTTGCCACACACCCTTGGCATCGGGTGCTGAAAAACCGGCAAAGCCGGTGGTTACACCACAATGGACCACGCCACGCTCTTTGACCACATCGAGCGTATCGGCGTGAGCGGTTGAAAAGCCAGCGGCCAGGACAGCCAATCCGGCGACATACTTGAATTTGCGCATGAACATCCCCTATTTAGAAACAACAAGCGTTTGAGCGCATGTTACTGCAATCAGCCAGGGGATAAGGCACATAAACTTATTCGTAATTGCGTATATCGTCGATGACCTTGCCATCATTGGGCAAACTGCCTGGTGCCACCGGCTCGATATCAGCCCTCAACTTGGTCAGCTCGCGCACCGAGCCCGCAATGCGAGCAAGAGCCTCCTGGTCATGCTGCACCACCTCAACCTGAAGCGCCATAACGTCGCTGCCGACCTTGCCACTGATTACCAGCCTGGCCTTCTGGATGTCCGGGTGCCGCTTCAGCACACTGGCCACTTGCGCGGGATGCACGAACATGCCTCGTACCTTGGTGGTTTGATCGGCCCGACCCATCCAGCCCTTGATGCGCATGTTGCTGCGGCCGCAAGGCGAGCGACCAGGCATCAGTACCGACAAGTCACCTGTGCCGAAACGAACCAATGGGTAATCGGGGTTCAGGGTGGTGACAACGACTTCGCCTACTTCACCATCCTGGACGGGCTCGTTGCTTCCTGGACGTACGATTTCAAGAATGATGTCTTCATTCACTACCAGGCCATCACGGGCACTGGTCTCGTAAGCCATCATGCCCAGGTCAGCGCTGCCATAGGCCTGGTAGCCGTTGATGCCGCGCTCGGCAAACCACTTGCACAAGGACGGAGGAAACGCTTCGCCCGAAAACAGAGCCCGTTTGAGCGAGGGCAAAGCCACGCCCAGTTCATCGGCCTTTTCAAGAATAATTTTCAAAAAGCTGGGTGTGCCGGTGTACCCGGCAGGTGCCAGATCGGCAATGGCTTGTACCTGTTGTTCCGTTTGCCCCACCCCACCCGGAAACACCGTACAACCCAACGCATGGGCCGCGGTCTCCATCATGGAGCCAGCTGGCGTGAAATGGTAAGAAAAGCAGTTATAAACCAGCTCGCCCGAACGAAAACCAGCCGCATACAGTGAGCGGGCGAAGCCCCAATAGTCTTTGCGTTGGCTTTCGGGTTCGTAGATGGGGCCTGGCGAAGCGAACACACGAGCGGCTTCACCCCAGCCTATCGCCGAAAATCCGCCAAACAGTCGGCTGACCTGCGGTAGACCCTGTCCCGCCTGACCTTGCCGCATGGCCAGTTGCGCCTCCAGCAACTCGCTTTTGCGTATGACAGGAATTTGTGCAAGATCGGCCCGGCTACGAACCGCATTGACATCAAGCCCCTGCAGTTGCTGTGCAATAGCCGGCGCGCGCTCGCAAGCGCGCCTCAGTGCATCCGGCAGGCGCGCCAGCAAATGTTGCTCGCGTTCGGTGGCATTTGCCGCCTCACGATCTTCGTAGTACTTGCTCATGATTTACCCCACCAGGCCGTATGACCCGGTCGCAAAAGTTTGCTCCCACGCTATTACTGGCCAGCCCCTAAGCCAGCCAGCGCTTGCGTCGTCGATAGAATTTGGTATCGCGAAAGTTCTTGCGTTCACCGCTGGACACGCCCAGATAGAACTCCTTGACGTCCTCGTTCTCGGCCAGTTCGCGCGCCTCGCCATCCATCATGACGCGGCCATTTTCCAAAATGTAGCCATAGTCGGCATAACGCAAAGCGATATTCGTGTTTTGCTCGGCCAACAGGAAACTGACTTGCTCGCGCTGGTTCAGATCCTGGACGATCTCAAAGATTTCTTCCACAATCTGCGGCGCCAGACCCATGGAGGGTTCGTCGAGCAAAATCATGGTTGGACTGGCCATCAGGGCGCGCCCTATCGCCGTCATTTGCTGCTCGCCACCCGAGGTATACCCGGACTGAGTACCGCGACGCTGCTTGAGCCGTGGAAAATACTGATAAACCTTATCGAGCGAAGCAGTGAGCTCACCTCGACTGATCTGGCGCGTGTAGGCACCCGTCAGCAGATTTTCCTCGATGGTCAGGTGCGCAAAGCAATGGCGCCCCTCCATGACCTGCACCACGCCGCGCTTGACGAGATCGGCCGGCGTCAGTTTTTCGATACGCTCTCCGCGATAATCGATACTGCCTTTGGTGACATCACCCCGCTCTGCCTTAAGCAGATTGGACACCGCACGCAAGGTGGTGGTTTTTCCCGCGCCATTGGCACCCAGCAAAGCCACGATCTTTCCTTCCGGCACGCACAAGGAAACCCCCTTGAGCACCAGAATTACGTGGTTGTAGATGACCTCAATGCCGTTGACATTAAGGAGAATGTTTGGGGTCTCGGCCTGAACAGTCGCATTCATACTTGTGTTTCCAGTAATGGCCAGATCCGGCGGCCGCTTACGACGGCCGCCGGCAGCCTGGCACTACACTTAGCCCTCGCAGTTACGAACTTCGAGTTTCTTTTCTTTGGCGTACTTGGCGGCAAGTTCCTTGACCAGCGGCCCCACATACTTCTTGTCGGACTGATACCAGTCGGACGCGATTTCAAACTTGGAGCCATTCCATTGAATGATTCGCGCCCAGTCATCACCCATGTGATTGCTGCACGAAGTTTTGACCGGCTTCATCAACTTAGCGAAACCGAGTTCTTCGAGGCGCTCCTGTGTGATGTTCAGGTTTTCGAATCCCCAGCGGACTTGCTCAGGCGTCATGTGCTTGCCTTTGCCATATTTCTCTTGGGCGGTACGTATGGCTTCGACCTGCAGCATGGAAATCATCATGCCGCGCGTGTGGGCGATGGTGCCTACATATTTTCCATCGGTATCAGTGCCCTGGCCCTTGTCGTAGACGTATTTCTTCAGGTCTTGGTGAACCTTGCCGTGGTCTGCACTGTTATGAATGGTGATACCGTTGTAACCCTTGGCCACCGCGCCCAGATCCTGAACGTCGTTCTCGGAGCTGGCCCACCAAATGCCATACATCTTGTCACGGGGATAGCCCACAGCCTGAGCTTCGCGTATGGCCGTCGGCGTCATGATGCCCGCACTCCAGAGCAACAGGAAGTCGGGGCGACTTTGGCGTACCTGCAACCAGGTTGATTTTTGCTGCACGCCAGGGGCTGTTACCGGATAGAGCAGGAGCTCGAAACCATTGGCTTCAGCACGTTTCTTCAAGAGTGCGATAGGTTCCTTGCCATAAGGCGAATCATGGTAGACCAGCGCAATCTTCTTACCCTTGAGCTTGTCTTCGCCGCCCAGCTTTTTCGCAATGTCCTGAATCATGACATCGGCAGCAGTCCAGTACGTACCCAACAGCGGGAAGTTCCACTTGAATACAGAGCCATCAGCTGACTGAGACAGGCCGTAGCCCACTGTTTCGATGGAGAAGCCATCGACAATAGCTTTGTCGGTGAGTGCAAACGTAATACCGGTGGACTGCGTATCGAAGCCCGATGCACCGCCATGACTGTTCTTGAGGCGCTCATAGCACTCAACGCCGCGGTCGGTCGCGTAGGCGGTCTCGCACTCTTCGTAGACAATCTTTACGCCGTTGATACCACCATCGCGCTCATTGACCAATTTAAGATAATCCATCTTGCCGTCAGCCCATGGAATACCCAATGGCGCGAACGAGCCAGTGCGATAGGCCAGCAGCGGTATGAACTGCTCGTCGGCGGCCGCCGCCGGCAAAGATGCCGTAGCCAGGGTACCTGCCACAGCAATCATGGCTGCAGCCAATTTAAATGAACGTTTCATCTCCAAGTCCTCCTGATGGTGTCTATATGCACCGTTTGCGTTTCGACATGGCCTGAACCGACCAGCCGGGTTACTGATGTGTTGCCAAAAACAGAGGCCTTCCCTTGGTCAATGCGGAAAGGGCCAGATACGTAGTTTCTCTTTGCCTATGCTCCATAGTCGTGCCAATCCGTGAGGCTCGACAATCAGGAAGAAGACAATAAGCGCGCCAAAAACCATGTGCTCGATATGCGATGCCACATCGACTGATATGGACAGGCCGAACAGATGTGGAACATTGGTCAGTAGTACCGGCAACAGCACCATGAATGCTGCGCCAAAGAAACTGCCAACAATCGAACCCAGGCCGCCAATGATTACGATGAACAGCAGCTGCAAGGAACGGGTCAGATCAAAAGCCAGGGGTTCCCAGGAACCCAGATGTATATAGGCCCAGAGGGCGCCCGCCACACCGATGATGAAGGAGCTGACGGCAAAGGCAGTGAGCTTGGCATATACAGGACGAATACCAATCACCGAGGCCGCCACGTCCATGTCGCGAATGGCCATCCATTGCCGGCCGATAGCCCCACGCACCAGGTTCTTGGCCAGCACGGCAAACACCACTACAAAAATCAGCACGAACACGTAGCGCTGCACAGGCGTTTGTATGGGTAGCCCGAAAGCAGACAGCGCAGGCACAGATACGTTGCCCGATGACGAGTAATTGGTAAAGAAAGGAATGCGCAAGAAAGCCCAATCGACAAAGAACTGCGCCGCCAGCGTAGTGACGGCCAGGTATAGCCCCCGTATGCGCAGGCTGGGTATACCAAACACCACTCCTACCAATGTGGCAAACACCCCACCCAGCAGTATCTGGACCACCAGCGGCGTAGCCGGTATGCGTACGCCGAAGTTCCAGGCGGCATACGCCCCAACTGCCATGAAAGCGCCCGAGCCAATGGAAATCTGGCCGCAATATCCCACCAGAATATTCAGGCCTATCGCTGCCAGAGAAAGAATCAGGAAGGGTATGAATATGGCCTGCAGGAAGTAGTTGGAGGCCAGCAGGGGAACCAGCACAAAGGCCACAAGCAACAGCCCCAGCATGAAGGTTCGGTCTTGCCGTATGGGGAAGATCTGCTGATCTGCCCGGTAGGTGCTTTTGAACTGGCCGTTTTCACGATAAAACATAGTCGTCTATACCTAATTCGCTTAAACGCGGTCAATAATTTTTTCGCCAAACAAACCTTGCGGGCGGAAGAGCAAAAACACCAGGGCAAGCATGTAAGCAAACCAGATTTCAATACCGCCGCCCACAAAAGGCCCCAGATAAATCTCGGAGAGCTTTTCACCAACACCGATGATCAGTCCTCCGATAATGGCTCCGGGAACCGAAGTGAGCCCGCCCAGAATGACCACGGGCAGTGCGCGCAAGGCGGCTGTGGACAAGGTGAACTGAACCCCGAACTTGGACCCCCAGATAATCCCCGCAACCAGGGCCACCAGCCCGGCAACCGTCCAGACCACGACCCATATGCGATTGAGCGGGATACCTATGGATTGCGCAGCCTGGTGGTCGTCAGCCACCGCGCGCAATGCACGCCCGACCGATGTGTACTGAAAGAAGAAAGCCAGTGCGGCCACCAGCAGCGCCGAAATGCCCGCCGCAGTCAGGTCTTCAAGGCTGATGAGCAAGCCGCCTTCGAACACGCTATCAAGGATGAACACGGGATCTTTGGGCATGCCAACATCGATGGTATAGACGCTGCTGCCAAAAATGATCTGGCCCATACCGTCAAGAAAGTAACTGATGCCTATGGTCGCCATCAGCAAGGTCGTACCTTCCTGATTGACCAGGTAGCGCAAGACCCAGCGCTCGATGGCTATGGCAATCAGCCACATGAACACCGCAGCAAAAATGAAAGCAAGGACATTGGCCAGGAACAAGCTTTCTATGCCCAGCCACTGCGGTATCCATTCCGACAGGCGTGCCATGGCCAGCGCAGCGATAAGCACCATGGCGCCTTGTGCAAAGTTAAAGACCCCCGACGCCTTGAAAATCAATACAAAACCCAGTGCCACCAGGGAATAAAGCATGCCTGTCATCAGGCCGCCAAACAAGGTTTCCAGAAAAAATGCCATGTCTGATATCCCCTGGATTAATGGCTTGCGCCAAGATAAGCCTGGATCACGTCAGGATTCTGACGCACGTCATCAGGTAAGCCATCGCCAATTTTCTTGCCGTAATCGAGTACCACCACCCGGTCGGAGATATCCATGACGACGCCCATATCGTGTTCGATCAGCACAATAGTGGTGCCGTACTCATCGTTTACATCAAGGATGAAACGACTCATGTCTTGTTTTTCTTCGATGTTCATGCCTGCCATGGGCTCATCAAGCAAAAGCATGCGTGGCTCCATGGCGAGCGCGCGGCCCAAATCGACCCGTTTCTGCAGACCATAAGGAAGGCGCCCCACCGGGGTCTTTCTATAGGCCTGGATTTCGAGGAAATCGATGATGTTCTCGACGAACTCCCTGTGAGCGATTTCTTCACGTTCGGCCGAACCCAGCCGGAACGCCTGGGCCAGCACGCCACTTTTCATGCGCAGATTGCGGCCTGTCATGATGTTGTCCAGCACGCTCATGCCTTTGAACAAGGCCAGGTTCTGGAAGGTGCGCGCAATGCCCATCTCGGCCGCACGCCGGGAGTTCATTTTTGAAAACTTCACACCAGCCAGCGTGATCTCGCCTTGCTGGGGGGTGTATACACCATTGATCACATTTAGCATGGAGCTCTTGCCGGCACCGTTGGGACCGATGATGGATCGGATCTCGTGCTCTTTTACGTCGAAGGAGATATCAGTTAAGGCTTTCACCCCGCCAAAGGCGAGTGAAATACTTTTCATGTCGAGGATGACTTCCCCGATGCGCTGGTTGCGAGCGGCTTGACTCATGGCGGACTCTTTTTAGGGTCTGTTAGCTTGCCTCAGGCAGCCTTTTTAATGTTGTCGGGATGAACGGTTGCGGTGGCGATCTTCAGATCGGCTGAAATCTTGCCACTGCGTCCGTCCTCGAACTTGACCTCGGTTTCTATGAACTGGCTTGACTTACCCTCGAACAAGGCATCGACCAGGACACCATACTTTTGTGCAATAAAAGTGCGTCGTACTTTGCGAGTGCGGGTCAACTCGTCGTCGTCGGGATCCAGCTCTTTGTGCAGGATCAGAAAGCGCGATACTTGCGACTGTGCAAGCTTGGGATCGGTGGCCAATTCGACGTTGACCTGGTTGACGCACTCACGTATCAGTTCGTAGACCTCGGGCTTGCCCGCCAGGTCGGTATAACCGGCATAAGGCAGACCACGTCTTTCTGCCCAGTTACCCACCGCTTCGAGATCGATATTGATGAACGCGCATACTTCGGACTTGTTGGCACCAAAGGCCACGGCTTCTTTGATGTGCTGGAAGAATTTGAGTTTGTTTTCTATGTATTTGGGTGCAAACAGGCTACCGTCGGCCAGCTTGCCCACATCTTTGGCACGGTCAATGATCTTGAGCTGGCCGTCTTCGTCGAGGTAGCCGGCATCGCCTGTGTGATACCAGCCGTCTTCGGTATAAGACTCGGAGGTGGCCTGGGGATTGCGATAATAGCCTTTGAACATGCCAGGGCTTTTGATCTGGATTTCGCCGTCTTTGGCCACACGGATATCGACACCCTTGACCGGCGGCCCGACCGTATCGGCGCGAACCTGGCCGTCGGATTGAACACAAACGAACACCGAAGTTTCGGTTGAGCCATACAACTGCTTCAGGTTGATGCCTATGGACCGATAGAACACGAACAGATCAGGCCCGATGGCTTCACCGGCCGTATAAGCGACACGTACCCTGCTCATGCCCAAGGCATTGCGCAAGGGACCATACACCAGCATGTTTCCGATGGCGTACTTGAACTTGTCGAGAGCGCTGACGTGGGGGTCTTTATCGAGAATACGCACCCCTACCCTGCGTGCCAGCCGCATGAATGCGTGGAACATTTTTCGCTTGAAAGCGCTGGCGTCCTCCATGCGGATCATGACGTGCGTCAGCAGACCTTCGAGCACCCTGGGTGGCGCAAAATAATAGGTTGGACCTATGTCGTGCATGTCGATCGATACGGTATCGGGCGACTCCGGATGATTGACCGTAAAACCGGTAACCAGGAACTGCGTATACGAAAACATATTCTGTCCGATCCAGGCGGGCGGCAAATAGGCCAGCACATCTTCGTGATCGGTCAGATTTTCGAGCTCCTGGATGGCCAGTGCGCGATCGATGAGGGCATGATGCGACAGCATCACCCCCTTGGGCTTGCCAGTGGTACCCGAGGTATAAAACATGGCGGCCGCGTCGTCGGGCTTGATGGCGGCCATGGCGTCGTCTATATACGCGGGATGCGCAGCGGCATGGCCATTACCCATTTCAAGTAGTTGCTCATAGCTCAGCAGGCGGTCTTCCTGATAGTTACGCAGGCCGCGCGGGTCATCGTAGACCACATAGGCCAGCGCGGGACACTGCTCGCTGGCCTCCAGCATTTTGTCGACCTGCTCCTGGTCTTCGACCACAGCCACCCGGATTTCCGCATCTTGCAGAACATAAAGCATTTCTTGTGCGACCGCATCCTGGTATAGCGGTACAGGTATGGCACCTATGGTCTGTGCAGCCATCATGGACAGGTACAAGCGGGGGCGGTTCTCGCCTACAATGGCCACGTGCTGGCCCGGCTTGACGCCCAGCGCAGCCAGGCCATTGGCCAACGCACGTACTTGCAGCGCAAGCTCTGCCCAGGTCATGGTTTGCCATATACCCAGGTCTTTCTCGCGCATTGCGGGGCGCGAGCCACGCACCTTGGCATGATGCTCTACCAAGGCCGGAAAGGTTGCCGGCACGGCAGATGTGCTTTGCACAGGCGGTTTTTGCGCCACGGTTGTCTCCTTCAGCCAAAAAACCAACCCCTTTGCATAGGGATTTTGTAATCTATAGAGCCAGCTGTTTTATGATCTGGCCTGTTTCCAACTGTGCCTAAGTTATAAGTTTGCCGATGCACCGACTGTCACTGATATGACATTCGGGCCATTTCTAGGGTTAATCCTCATGCTATTGAAAGACTCACTGCAAGACACTGCTGCGTGGTTTGGCCTACTCGAAGCCGAGCAGCAGATGCGCGTGCAGCGTGACATATCAGTTACGCAGTACGCCGCAGGAGCCATCATAGAACGCAAAGGTGAAAAAGCCTACGCCTGGATGGGCGTCCTGGCCGGCCTGATCAAAGTGTCGGTGGGTAACCAGGACGGAAAAATGGCCTCACTGACCGGTGTCCCCCCAGGCGGATGGATAGGCGAGGGCTCGCTACTCAAACGCGAATCGCGTAAATACGATGTGGTCGCCTTGCGCGACTCAAGCATTGCCCGCCTGCCCGAACATACGTTTAACTGGCTGCTCGACAACAGCATCCCCTTCAACCGCTACCTGCTGCATCAACTGAATGAACGCGTCGGCCAGTTCATAGGCAAGGCCGAATACGACCGCCTGCTGGCAGCCGATGCCCGAGTGGCCCGCTGCCTGGCCGAACTATTCAACCCCCTGCTGTATCCCGCCAAAAGCATGCGGCTGGATATCACCCAGGAAGAAATCGGCTATTTGGCGCGTACCTCACGGCAACGCACCAATCAGGCGCTACGCACGCTGGAGGCTGCTCACCTGCTGAAAGTTGAATACGGCGCTGTACAAGTGCTGGATCTGGCCGGGCTTCGTCAATACGGCTTATAGCCGGATACGGCTAGCGCACCATACCCGCCGCAACCGTTTGGTGCGTAGCAGCATCTATCAAGATGAAGGCACCCGTCGCGGGCTGATCGGTGTATGTGTCCAATGCCAGCACATCTCGCGTCAGGAGTGTGACGCGCCCAATATCATTCATATCGAGCGAGCCGGCCGCCACCACATCCTGTAACTCATGGATATCGCGTCGGGTATGCACCGTCTTGAAGCGAGCCTGGGTCAGGCGCGTACCTTGCTTCAACCAATACTGGCGGGCGGGATTCAATACTTGCTGGTCCAGCCAGCACACCTCTGCTTCGAATTCGCGCGCCAGCTTGACATGTGCATCGGCCGGAACAATCAGGTCTCCGCGTGACACGTCAATATCTTTATCCAGTACGATAGTGATGCTTTCTCCGCCCTCGGCCCTTTCGATATCGAGTTCGCCCCGCAGCAGCCGGGCCACACGGGCTTGCTGGCCATGAGGCAAGACCTTAACGCCATCCCCCACACGCAAACTGGCACCGGCAAGTTGCCCGGCATAGCCCCGGAAATGAGCGCTGCTGTGCCCACCGTGACGGATGACCCATTGCACAAAAAAGCGAGCCTCAGGCTGATCGTCCAGCACACGGCTGCCAGGCAGGGTTTCCAGCAGCGACAAGAGTGTAGGACCTTCGTACCAAGGTGTATTGGCGGATGGCGCGACGACATTGTCGCCCTTCAGGGCAGACAAGGGAACAGTATGAAAATGGGCGATACCCAGCTTACCTGCCAGCTCGGCATAAGACTGTCGGATGCGGTCAAACACATCGGCATCCCAACCAACCAAGTCCATCTTGTTGACCGCCACCACAATATGGCTCAGGCCCAGCAGCCGAGCCAGCGCACTGTGGCGCTTGGTTTGGGGCAATAGCGTGCCATCAACCGCCCGGCTGGCATCAACCAGCACGATGGCGGCTTGGGCCGTTGAAGCGCCTGTCACCATATTGCGCGTGTACTGCTCGTGGCCCGGGGCATCGGCAATAATGAATTTACGCAAAGGCGTAGCAAAGTAGCGATAAGCCACATCGATGGTAATGCCCTGCTCCCGCTCGGCCTCCAGCCCATCTGTCAGCAGGGACAAGTCAATTTCATCGACCGCCACCCTTTTGTACTTGGAGCGTGCAATAGAGGCCATCTGGTCGGCAAAGACCCCCTTGCTGTCATACAGCAACCGGCCTATCAGGGTTGATTTTCCATCGTCCACCGAGCCAGCAGTAATCAGGCGTAGTACGCCAGCATCCTGGGCAGACACCCATGCATCATTGATTGCGTTCATTAAAAATACCCCTGTTTCTTGCGACGCTCCATCGAAGCTTCAGACGTTTGGTCATCCATCCGGGTAGCGCCCCGCTCGGTAATTGTGGTGATGGCCGTCTCGGCAATGATGGCCTGCGGATCAGCGGCCGTCGACGCAACCGGGCAAGTGCATGAAATATCACCTACCGTGCGAAAGCGCACAGTCATTCGTTCCGGGATTTCGGTGGGGCGCGGCGGCGTGATGGGTGTAACCGGCACCAGCAAGCCATTACGCTGCACCACCAGACGCTCATGCGCATAATAGATGGAAGGCAGGCTGAGCTGCTCGCGTGCAATGTATTGCCATACGTCCAGCTCAGTCCAGTTGGAAATCGGAAACACACGCATGTTCTCGCCAGGATGCACCTTGGTATTGAACAGATTCCACAGCTCTGGCCGCTGAGCTTTGGGATCCCATTGGCCAAATTCGTTCCTGAAGGAAAAAACCCGCTCTTTGGCCCGCGCCTTTTCTTCATCACGTCGAGCGCCGCCTATACAAGCATCAAAACCGAACTCTTCGATAGCTTCCAGCAAGGTGGTGGCCTGGGCGGCATTACGCGAATCGGTCTCGCGCCGCAGTACGACGGTGCCGCGGGCGATAGAGTCTTCGACATGACGCACAATCAGAGTCTCGCCCAGCTCTCCGACCCGCTTGTCGCGAAAGGCAATGACCTCATCAAAGTTGTGGCCTGTGTCAATATGCATCAGGGGAAAGGGAAAGCCCGCCGGCCGAAAAGCCTTCTCGGCCAGGCGCAGCAACACGACGGAATCCTTGCCTCCCGAAAACAATAGCACCGGCCGTTCGCACTCTGCCGCTACCTCGCGCAAAATATAAATGGCCTCAGATTCCAGCCAATCCAGATGTGTACGTGAAGAAATATCACCCATATTCGTATCCTGTTCAGTTCTTGGCATGCAGGCCGCATTCTCTTGATAGTTTTTGTTCCCACCACCAGCGCCCGGCCCTGACGTCCTCATCAGGACGAATGGCCCGTGTACAGGGCTCGCAACCTATCGATGGGTAACCCTGATCGTGCAAAGGGTTATAGGGAATATCCCTGGCACGCACGCTCTCCCATACCTGCTCCAGGCTCCAGCCGGCCAAGGGGTTGTATTTCTGCAGGCCAAAAACCTCATCAAACTCCGCCTCGGCCAACTCGGTCCGGGTCAGGGATTGTTCGCGCCGCTGCCCGGTAATCCAGGCTGGACGCCCCCGCAAAATACGCCGCAAAGGTTCCACCTTGCGCAAGCCGCAACAGGCCTTGCGCAACTCGATGCTTTCATAAAAGGCAAAGGCGCCATGCTCGTCGACATGCCTCTTGACTACGACGGGATCCGGCCGCACCATATTGACCGTGACACCGTAACGCTCGTGAATGCGCTCCACCAATGCCAGGGTTTCGGCATGCAGGCGCCCCGTATCAAGCGTAAACACCTCTATCGGCAGGCCCGCATCAAAAATCGCATGTGCCAGCAGCATGTCTTCCACTCCCAGCGATGAAGCAAAGACCACGCCGGGGTGCCTGCCGGCAATGTCCGCCAGGTTGTTCTGCAGCACTGCCCATTGGTCAGGCGTCGAGGTGGTCACAGATGTCAGCATTGTCATTACTTGCCTTGGGTCCTGGCTTCCAGACGCCCGATATAAAAGATTCATTCTGACGGTGCTGCGGCACCAAGGGAACGACTTAATAGTTAAGTGTTTATCACCGTTCGCCATTAACAGAAAAAAACATAAGCTCATGCCTGCGTCACGTCCCTTTTTTATTTCCATGAATTTTTATTGGGGACGTAATATCATCTCGGCACTAAAATAGGCATATCCGGGCATACCGTAGCCCCTGTCACTCACCACACATAAGGCTCAGCCATGTCAGAACACCCGACACACGCACTTCCTTCTTATCTCAACGCGCACGAACTCGGGCCTTGGGGTATTTATCTTGAGCAGGTCGAACGTGTAACGCCTTATCTGGGCAAGCTGGCCAGGTGGGTCGAAACCCTTAAAAGACCCAAGCGTTCACTCATTGTCGATATCCCCATCGAACTCGACAACGGCACGATTGCCCACTTCGAAGGCTATCGGGTCCAGCACAATACCTCGCGCGGCCCTGGCAAGGGTGGTGTGCGCTTTCATCAAGACGTCACGCTGTCCGAAGTCATGGCGCTGTCTGCCTGGATGTCCGTCAAGTCCGCCGCCGTCAACCTGCCCTTTGGCGGTGCCAAGGGCGGCGTGCGCATCGATCCTCGCCATTACACGCGCGGCGAACTCGAGCGCGTCACGCGTCGCTACACCAGCGAAATTGGCGCCATCATCGGGCCCAACAAAGATATTCCCGCCCCCGACGTCAATACAAACGCGCAAACCATGGCCTGGATGATGGACACCTATTCCATGAACGAAGGTGCCACCACAACCGGGGTTGTCACGGGTAAGCCGGTATCACTGGGCGGCAGCCTGGGCCGGGTCGAAGCCACTGGCCGCGGTGTTTTCGTGGTGGGTCGCGAAGCCGCCCACGATGCCGGCATACCGCTGGAAGGGGCACGCATTGTCATCCAGGGCTTCGGGAATGTGGGCGGCACCGCCGCCCGCCTGTTCTACGAAGCTGGCGCTAAAGTCATCGCCATACAAGACCATACTGGCTGCGTGCACAACGGCGCCGGGCTCGACGTCCTGGCGCTGCTCAAGCATGCAGAAGAGCATGGTGGCATAGCCGGCGCCCCTAATACCGAAAACCTGTCGGCAGCCGAGTTCTGGTCGCTCGAGACCGAGCTGCTTATTCCAGCCGCACTTGAAGGCCAGTTGAACAAAGACAATGCCAATTCCGTACGCGCAAAAATCGTCATAGAAGGTGCAAACGGCCCCACCACACCCGAAGCCGACGATATCCTTACATCCAACGGCACCCTGATCGTTCCCGATGTACTGGCCAACGCCGGCGGCGTCACCGTCAGTTATTTCGAATGGGTGCAGGACTTCTCCAGCTTCTACTGGTCCGAGCAGGAAATCAATCACCGGCTTGAAACCATGATGATCGCCGCCTACGCCTCGGTCTCGGCCGTAGCCAAAGAGCATCAGGTCAGTCAGCGTACTGCCGCGTTCATCACCGCCTGCACCCGCATACTGGAAGCACGCGAAGTACGCGGCCTTTACCCTTGATCTGCGCTTTTGCGACTTAGCATCATTGGTGCCGGTCCGGCCTGCGCGTGGGCAACCCAAAGTGCAAGGCCGGGCCAAGACCAGTAAAATGGCCTATTTGCCGCTATCTGGCCCCCTTGCCATGCCCGTTTCAACCCACTCAATCGCTCTTGCCACGCACACTGCCCAATGACCGCGACCCACTACGCCGTCAAGGCTGAAAACATCCATAAATCGTTTGGCTCCAACGAAGTGCTGCGCGGTATTTCCTTTACGGCTGAGCAAGGCAAAGTGCTGTCCATTATTGGCGCATCAGGCTCGGGGAAAAGCACCTTGCTGCGCTGCATTAACCACTTGGTAGTCCCTGACGATGGCGTTGTGCACATAGGCACGGAAACCTTGCGTAGTCATAAGCGACGCGACGGCACTGCTGTCAGTAGCGACATCCGGCAACTGGAACGCATACGAGCCCGATTGGGCATGGTCTTTCAGAACTTCAATTTATGGTCACATCGCAATGTGCTCCAGAACCTGCTTGAAGGCCCTTTGCATGTTCAGCAAGTTCCCAAGGCGCGAGCCACTGAACATGCACTGGGCCTGCTGGCCAAAGTGGGCCTGTCCGACAAAAAGGACGCCTACCCCAACGAGCTATCCGGCGGCCAGCAACAACGGGTTGCGATTGCCCGCGCGCTGGCCATGAATCCCGACGTCCTGCTGTTCGACGAGCCCACCTCGGCGCTCGACCCCGAAATGGTTGGCGAAGTATTGCGTGTCATACGCCAGCTTGCCGATGAAGGTCGCAGCATGATTCTGGTAACCCACGAAATGAAGTTCGCCCAGGAAGTCTCGGACCACACCATCTTCATGCACAATGGCCGCATCGAAGAGGAAGGTCCTCCCGGCAAGCTGTTCAATCAGCCCGAATCCGAGCGGCTACGGCAATTCCTGCTTCCCGCATACTAGGGGTTTGAACAGCCCCCTTTTGGTAATATCCTGAACTCAGCGGCGTCAACCCGCAAGGCATGGCAGCCGTACCAGCCATAAGCCACTAGAAAAACCCCGGCTGCACCCAGCCACTCAGAGGAACTAACGTGATCACAACTTTTCTACAGAAAGCCGTGCTTGGCGCAGGTTTGGCGCTTGTTGGGCTATCCGCCACCGCCGATACCCTGAAAATCGGTACCGAAGGGGGCTATCCTCCCTGGAGCATGGTCGATGCCAGCGGTAAAGTCAGCGGCTTCGATGCCGACGTCGGCAACGCATTGTGCAAAGAGCTGAACGCCGACTGCCGCTTTGTCGTCCAGGCTTTCGACAGCCTGATTCCCTCACTCGACGCCAACCGCTTCGATCTGATTATTTCGGGCATGTCGGTAACTCCCGAGCGTGCCAAGCGCATCTCCTTCAGCATCCCCTACGCCGTGGAAGACGCCATTTTCGTGCTGCCCAAAGACAGCGCGCTCGTCAATGCCGACAGCCCTGAAGCAATTTTCAAGGGCCTGGCGGGCAAGACCGTAGGCGTACAAGGCGGAACCACCCACGGCGACTATCTGCGAGCCAAGGCCGGCGACCTGAACATCAAGAATTACGACACGCTGGACCAAATGCAGATCGATCTGGATGCGGGCCGACTGGACGCCACGTTTGCCGACCTGACATCCCAATCCAAATTCCTGCATAAAGTGGGCGATGAGCATTTCGCCTTGTCCAAGCTGATCATCAAGGGTTCCTCTGCTCCCGAGACACTGGGCTATGGCATAGGCGTCGGCATCAACAAGAACAATGCCGAGCTGAAAGAAAAAGTAGACGCCGCGCTGTGCAAGCTTATCAACGACGGCACCATCAAGACTTCCAGTGAAAAATGGTTCGATATCGATATTTCGAACTACGAGGTCTGCAAGAAGTAAGCACTCATGCTAGAGACGATACTTTCGGTGCTGCGCGAAGGATGGGGCTGGACGCTCCTGCGCGGTGCCGTCATGACCCTGCTGATTTCCATAGTGGGCATGGCACTGGGTATCGTCATCGGCATACTGGGCGCCAGCATCAAGACTTCAGGCCCAAAACTCCTGGGCCTGCTGGTCAGCGTCTACACCACTGTCGTGCGCAGTATTCCAGAGTTGCTCATCATCTACCTGCTGTTCTTCGGCTCGGTGCAGGCCGTGTCCGACCTCGCTGATGCCTTGAGCTGGACAGATGCCATGACTAGCTGGTTTCCTGCCCTGGTCGGCATCTTGGCCATCGGGCTGATTGCCGGCTCCTATGCCGTGGAGGTGTTTCGCGGTGCGCTCAAGGCGATTCCCCCGGGCCAGATCGAAGCTGCCCGCGCCATTGGCATGTCCTCCCGCCAGCGCCTGTTCCGCATCGTCATGCCGCAAATGTTCTGGTATGCCTTGCCCGGCACCAACAATGTGTGGCAGACAGCGCTGAAAGACACAGCCCTGATTTCGCTCGTGGGCCTGGTAGAGATCATGCGTGCCGCCGTACTGGGTGCGGCGGCGACGCGTGAACCGCTGGCCTTATACCTGATGGCTGGTGCACTGTATTTTGCGATTGGCGCGGCCAGCCAAGGGGTATTCGTGCTCGCAGAACGCCGTTACGGTCACGGCATGAGAGGGCACGCATAATGGACACCGACCTCTTCCAGCACACCATCGTCAACCTCTTTCAAGGTTTCGGCTTAAGCGTTTATATTGGGCTGACGTCCATCTTCCTGGCGTCCTGGATCGGCCTTGCCCTGGCCCTGATGCGCGGCACACCCAATACACTGGCTGCACGGTTTTCCTTTGCGTACAGTACCTGTTTTCGTGGCACGCCTTTGTTGGTTCAGTTATTCATTCTGTATTACGGAATCGGCACCCTGAGCTTTGTACGCGAAAATCCCGTGCTGTGGTGGCTATTCAGCGACGGCGGACGCTGCGCCATTCTGGCCATAGGCCTGAACAGCGGTGCATATATCAGCGAAGTGCTGCGCGGCGGATTTCAATCGGTACCCAAAGGCCAGATCGAAGCTGCCCAAGCCTGCGGCATGCCCGCCCTGATGCGTTTCCGGCGCATCGTGTTTCCGCTGGCGATCCGCCAGGCCTTGCCCGCCTATAGCAATGAGATCGTGCTGGCCATCAAGGGCACCAGCCTGGCATCCACTATTGCTGTCATGGAACTTACAGGCCACGCCAAACGCTTGATGAACCAGAATTACGCAATCATCGAGACCTTTGTGCTCGCGGGCGTCCTGTATTTGATGATTAACTTCTTCTTATTGGCCTGTCTTCATATGGTGGAGCGCCGGCTCAAGCACTAAACGGCACCAGGCGCGCAACGCCACAAAAAGGAGTATTGCTCAATGACGTTCCAGCCCTTGCCGACCATTGCCCTGTTGGGTACGGGCGGCACCATTGCATCTACCGCGTCCAGCAGCACGGCCCTGACCAACTATACAGTGACCGAAGGCGTAGACGCGCTATTGATGGCGGTTCCGGCCCTGTCGTCTCTTGCCAATATACAGTGTCAGCAAGTCTTCAATGTCGACAGCCGCAATATCACCAATGCCATGCTGCTCAAGTTGGCCAATAAGGTCAACCGCCTGCTGACCGACCCGGACATCGACGGTATTGTCATCACCCACGGCACCGACACGCTGGAAGAAACCGCCTACTTCCTCAACCTGGTCATCAAGAGCGCAAAGCCTGTTGTGCTGGTTGGAGCCATGCGGCCCGCCTCAGCCCTGAGCGCCGACGGACCATTGAACCTATACAACGCCGTGCTGCTGGCCGCCTCGCCGCAGGTGCATGGCCTGGGCGTATTGCTGACGCTGAACGGCAGCGTTCATGCTGCAAGCCTGGTCAGCAAAGTCCATACGTCTCATGTTCAGGCCTTCAGTTCTCACGAGCAAGGCAGTCTGGGGCAAATCACCGATGGGAAGCTACAGCTATTCCAAAGACCATACCGGGCCCACACCACTGAAACCGTATTCCAGCTGAAAGGTATTAAAAAACTGCCCCTCGTCGACATTTTGTATGACCACCAGAGCGCCGGCCTGCACCTGTACGAAGCCGCCATCAACGCGGGGGTTCAAGGCATCGTCATCGCTGGCAGCGGCAATGGCAGCTTATCGCCCAAAGCCGAAAAAGGCGCTCGCCTGGCCAAGCAATATGGGGTCGCCTGTGTCCGCAGCAGTCGCACGGGCTCTGGCATCGTCACGTCCAGTCAAAACGACGCAAGACGCGGACTGATCGCGGCTCATGCGCTCAATCCGCAAAAAGCGCGCATCCTGCTGATGCTGTCTCTTGCACACACCAGCGAACGCAGCACGATTCAGTCGTATTTCGAACACTATTAAGCACCCTCAAACGACTCGATCGAGTGAGCGCTGGCTTTCGAAACGCCGCTGCTGCCCGCTGACGGGATCCACAAACTCAATGCTGCGAGCCAGCAGCTGCAACGGCCTGCTGAAATCGTGAGCCTGCGCATAAGGCTGCAGTTCAGGGTAAAAATCATCGTGGCGTATGGGTATACCCAGGGCACTCATATGCACGCGCAACTGATGTTTGCGTCCCGTATGCGGACACAAGCGGTACCGCCCCCACTCACCCAGGCGCTCAAGTAGTTCGATCTCTGTCTCGCTATTGGGTTCGCCCGGCACTTCGCGCATGGTGAAGTGCCCCGCCCGTGCCGCCAAGCAGCTGCGATGCACGCGAGGCAACCGCAGGTCGGCGTACAAAGGGGCGATTGCCTCATACTCCTTGCGTACATCCCGGCTCTGAAACAGTGCTTGATAGGCGCCACGGCTTTCCGGTTTGGCACAAAATAACAGAATACCTGCCGTATCCCTGTCCAGCCTATGAATGGGACTGAGTTCGGGTAAATTCAGCGCATCACGCAAACGCACCAGTGCCGTCTCTCGGAGATAGCGGCCCCCAGGAATGCTCGCCAGAAAATGAGGCTTGTCCGCTACCACCAGATAGTCGTCACGAAACAGCACTGGCACATCGAAAGGCACATGGACTTCATCAGGCACCTCGCGGTAATACCACAGCCAGCCCAGCGCCTGATACGGGCTATCCAGTGTTTGTGCGTCCCCGGATTCATTAACAATATCGCCACGCGCCAGCCGCTCAAGCAAGGCTTCACGCGGCACATGCGGAAAACGATCAAGTAGAAAATCACGCAGCAAAGACCAGGGTCCGTCGGGCAAATAGACCCGACTGGGCGCCACACCATCGCGCGCAGGCAAGGGCGCATTACGTACGAACGCTATACGCCGTGCCTGCTTCAATTGCCTGGCGCCTTAATAAACTGGCAATCAAACTTGATCCCTGATCTGTTCCTGACTTTATTGCTCATTGGTATCGATCAACCCTGCGCCTCAGACCGTCCAGTCAAGTACAACCTTACCGCTTTGGCCCGACAACATCGCATCGAAGCCTTCTTGATACTGGTCAACAGAATACCGATGGGTAATGATGGGTGACAGGTCAAGCCCGCTTTGCAGCATGGCCACCATTTTGTACCAGGTTTCGAACATCTCACGGCCATAAATGCCCTTGATCTCCAGGCCCTTGAAAATCACCTGATTCCAATCTATGCCCACGCCAGAAGGCAGCAAACCCAGCATGGCCACTTTTCCACCATGATTCATCTGCTCGAGCATGCTGGTAAAGGCGCTCGAGACACCTGACATTTCCAGCCCCACGTCAAAACCCTCGGCCATGCCAAGCTCGTCCATCACATCGCGCAAAGACTCGCGCGACACATTGACAGTACGGCTGGCACCCATATTGGAGGCCAGGCCAAGGCGATAATCATTGACATCAGTGATGACCACATTCCGCGCGCCAACATGTCTGGCAATTGCTGCCGCCATCGCGCCGATCGGTCCAGCACCGGTGATCAGCACGTCTTCACCCACCAAATTGAATGCGAGCGCCGTATGCGTTGCATTGCCATACGGATCGAAAATGGCGGCCAGCTCATCTGGCACATCATCTGGAATCTTGAAGGCATTGAAAGCTGGAAGGGACAGATATTCGGCAAATGCGCCCGGCCGATTCACCCCCACCCCCAGGGTATTGCGGCACAAATGGCGACGCCCTGCCCGACAGTTGCGGCAATAACCACAAGTAATATGCCCCTCACCAGACACCCGATCACCGATCTTGAAGCCGCTGACCTCCTGACCAATTTCAACAATTTCGCCAACGTATTCGTGCCCCACATGCATGGGTACCGGTATGGTCTTGCTGGCCCAATCATCCCACTTCCAGATATGGATATCGGTCCCGCAAATAGCGGTCTTGCGGATTTTGATCAGGACGTCGTTATGACCGACGGCAGGACGCTCAACTTCGGTAAGGGTAAGGCCTTGAGCAGGCTCAAGTTTGACAAGGGCACGCATGGCGGGCTCCGGAAGGATAAGGTCACTATTATAAATCTGCGACCAGGGAGATCTCTTTTGATCAGGCAATCACGCCCAGCTTGCGCCCCGCCTGTTCAAAAGCGGCCACAGCCTGGTCGATCTGCGCCGATGTATGTACCGCACTCATTTGCGTACGAATCCGCGCACGCCCCTTGGGTACCACCGGGTATGAAAAACCGATGACATACACCCCCTCGGCGAGCAAAGCCTCTGCCATACTGGCCGCCAACTTCGCATCGCCAAACATTACCGGAATAATTGGGTGCTCACCGGGCACCAGCTCGAATCCGAGTGAGGCCATCGCGGCCCGGAACCGCTGCCCATTGGCGTGCACCTGACGTCGGAGATTACGGCCCTCTTCGCTGGCCAGCAGCTCAAGTACCCGCAGTGAGGCTGACACAATTGCCGGTGCCAGCGTATTCGAAAACAAATATGGCCGGGAGCGCTGACGCAACAGCTCGACTACCGGGGCGCTGGCGGCCACATAGCCGCCAGAAGCCCCACCCAGCGCTTTGCCCAAAGTGCCGGTCAGCACATCGATACGGCCCTCTACACCACAATATTCCGGCGTCCCGCGACCGTGCTCACCCATAAATCCCACAGCATGAGAATCATCCACCATTACCAGGGCATGAAACTCATCAGCCAGATCGCAAATGGATTTCAAGTCCGCAATAATGCCATCCATGGAAAACACACCATCGGTGGCGATCAGCTTATAACGCGCCCCCGCCGCATCGGCGGCTTGCAGCTGCGCACGCAAATCGGCCATATTATTGTTCTTGTAGCGATATCGCTTAGCCTTGCACAAGCGCACGCCATCAATAATACTGGCGTGGTTCAGCTCATCGCTGATGACTGCGTCCTGCTCATCCAGCAAGACCTCGAACAGCCCCCCATTGGCATCAAAGCAACTGGAATACAGAATGGCGTCATCCATCTTCAGAAAGCTTGCCAGGCTTTGCTCCAGCGCCTTGTGTCCGGTTTGTGTGCCACAAATGAAACGCACCGACGCCAGGCCAAAACCCGCAGCATCCAGGCCTTGTTTTGCAGCCTCAATCAGGCGCGCGTCGTTGGCCAAACCCAGGTAGTTATTTGCGCAGAAGTTCAGCACCTGACTGCCGTCCGCCAATTCAACCCGAGCCGACTGCTGCCCAGTCATGACTCGCTCGGCCTTGTAAAACCCATCGTTACGCAGCTGCTCGATTTGCGCGCTCACATTCTGAAGAAAAGTATTCTGCATTGCTGATCCATCGGTAAAGAAAGCCTGAACTGACAATATACTGCAGGCAGCCTGGCAACAAAAAAGGCCAGCTCCATAATGAGGCTGGCCTTCACCTGCTTGATGAACCTCAGGCTGACACAGGCTGCGGCATACCTTCACGACGCATGCGTACGCCCTGCTTGAACCAGATGAGGGCAAGGATCAACAAGGCAGGCACATAGAACCAGAACTCGGACGGGCGGTTCGGATTCGGCACCTTTACCTCTGCAATATCCCAACCCTGCTCCCAACCGGCACGCCTGGCCTGGCTACCAAAACGCACGGCAGCGATCTGGGCCTGATCGCCCAGCGCCATGACGGTCAAGCCTGCCGCCGACAAACGCGCCAGGCCAGCCGCATCACCCGTGGCTTCATTACCTTCAGGCAGAGCAGCCAATGGCACTGCTACTGTTTTCTGCTTGTCTTCACCTTCCAGGCTCATGCCCTTGATTTGCACTACCAAACGCCCTTTGGGAGGCATCTCGGCGGCAACCTTCAACAGCTCGGTAGTGGGTCGCACTTCGTACTTGGGCGCCACATAGTTCATGAAGAAGTCCGGACGGAACAGCATGAAAGTGACCAACAATAATAAAGCGACTTCCAGCCAGGTCGCTTTAGCGCGCATCCACCTCATGGAGGCTGCGGCAAAGGTCAATGAAGCCAGTACGGCCCCGCCCACCACCAGGAACAACTCCCATGCTCCTTCGACATCAATCAACAGTAGCAAGGGGTTGAAGATGAACATGAAAGGCAATACGGCGGTACGCATGGCGTACGTAACACCCTGGACACCCGTTTTGATGGGGTCCTCGCCCGAAATAGCCGCCGCAGCAAACGTAGCCAGCCCCACGGGCGGCGTAATGTCGGCCATGATGCCGTAATAGAATACAAACATGTGTACGGCAATCAGCGGAATAACCAGGCCGCTTTGCGCACCCAGCTCGACCACCACCGGGGCCATCAGCGTTGCCATCAGGATATAGTTGGCCGTGGTCGGCATGCCCAGGCCCAACACCAGGCACACTGCAGCGGTAAACAACAGCATCAGCAGCACATTGCCCATAGAGACCAGCTCGACAAAGGCCGTCATGCGCAAGCCCAGGCCGGTGAGGGTAATGGCACCCACAATGAGGCCCGCTGTGCCGCAAGCGATGGCAATGCCTATCATATTGCGTGCGCCTTCCTGCAAGCCTGTGATGGTTTCAGAAACACCCACCTTGGCTGCCGGCGCCACCGATTGCTTGCGGAACCAGGCAATGAGGGGACGCTGGGTGAGCATCTGCAGCACCATGGCCACCACTGCCCAGAAAGCCGAGAGGCCAGCCGAGAACCGTTCGACCGTCAGGCACCAGACCAGAACTCCGATGGGGATCAGGAAATACAGGCCCGAGCGCACCGTAGGCCATGACTCAGGCTTTACAGGATTGGTAATACTGATTTCAGTAGGCAAGTCGGGATGGCTGGCGCTGACACGCAATAGCCATAAGTACAGGGCAATCAATATGACAACCAGTATGGGCGTTGCCGCATCACCCGCCACGGCCTGCACCCCGATTCCAATCCAATACACCAGGGCCATGACAATCAGACTGCCAGCTATACCCATGCCCCAGCCTGCCAGTTTCTGCAGGAAGGTGCGCGGCTGCCCTGCTGACATCATGGGCTGTATACCCAGCTTCAGGGCTTCCAGATGAACGATATAAAACAGCGCAATATACGAAATGCTGGCTGGCAGCAAGGCATGACGCAAAATGTCGGTATAGGGTATGCCCACATACTCGATCATCAAAAAGGCTGCCGCCCCCATAACGGGCGGCATGATTTGTCCGTTTACGGATGATGCGGTTTCGATGGCACCCGCACGTATGCCGCCATAGCCTGCTTTTTTCATGAGCGGAATGGTAAAGATACCACCCGTGACTACGTTGGCCACAGACGATGCCGACACAATACCATTGACGGCAGACGACACCACTGCAACCTTGGCGGGGCCGCCACGCAAGTGTCCAAGCAAAGCAAAGGAAACCTGCATCATGTAGTTGCCGGCGCCACAGCGATCAAGCAACGAACCCAACAAAACAAAAATGAAGATATAGGACACTGACACACCAAGCGCCACGCCGTAGACGCCTTCTGTGGTCAGCCACATATGCGAGACCAGGCGCTCGATTGATGCGCCACGATGCGCCAGCGCATCAGGCAGCCACGGCCCCAGAAAAACATAAGCCACAAACACAGTGCCCAATATCGCCATGGGTGCACCTAATGCTCGCCGTGTCACCTCGAGCAACAGCAGCAGACCAACTGCCGCCACGATGATGTCTGTGTTCGTGGGGATACCTGGGCGTGTGGCGAGTTCTTTGTAGAACAGGAAAAGATAGGCGCCGCAGAAGCCAGCAATAATGGCCAACACCCAGTCAATCAACGGCATCTTGTCGCGCGGCGAGCTTTTACGCGCAGGGTAGGCCAAATAACCCAGGAACATGGCGATGCCCAGGTGCAAGGCTCGTGCCTCAGTGTCGTTGAAAATGCCCAGATTCAGGGCAAAGGGCAAAGGCGAGGCGTACCAAAGCTGGAACAGCGACCAGGCAATGGCACCACAAAATAGAACAGCACCGGTTATTCCGCCGACATCACGTCCACCGCGGTCGACGTCGGCGACCAGTTGTTCAAGCTGGGCATTCTGCTGATCGATGGTACTTGGCGATGACGTGGTGCTCATATTGATTTTCCCATGGTGTTTCTATCGGGTTAGTCTGGCCAGTAATGAGCGCTGGCCGGATCGTACTACCAGGCTGGCGGCCGCCGGCCGCCAGAGGTTGAAGCAAAAAACAAGGCGTGCTGACATGCACGCTCTTTTTATAGGTAGAGGCTGGCGCTTAGCTTACAGCAGGCCTTTTTCTTTGAAGTATTTCTCGGCACCGGGATGCAACGGTGCGGACAGGCCATTCTTGACCATATCTTTGGCTTCCAGGTGACCAAATGCCGGATGCAGCTTCTTGAAGTCGTCGAAGTTCTCGAATACGGCTTTTACGATCAAATAGACGGTTTCCTCAGGTACATCAATTGAGGATACAAAAGTAGCCAGCACGCCATAGGTGTTGGTCTCCTGGGGGTTGTTGGGGTACAGGCCAGCAGGAATCGTTGCCTTGGCGTAATACGGGTAATCGGCAACCAGCTTGTCAACCACCGGCCCGGTAAGCGACATCAGCTGCGCACCGCAGGTAGTGGTGGGGTCCTGGATATTCGCCGAAGGGTGGCCCACGCCGTACATAAAGCCGTCGATCTTGCCATCGCACAGCGCAGGGCCGTGTTCGTCGGGGCGCAATTCAGACGCCAGCGAGAAGTAGCTCAAGTCCAGGCCTTTGGCCTTCAGAAATTGCTCCATGGAAGCGCGTGTACCCGAACCCGGATTGCCCACATTGAAACGTTTGCCCTTCAGATCGTCAAACGACTTGATGTTGGCATCTTTGCGGACGACGTATGTAAAGGGCTCGGGATGCAGTGAAAACACCGAACGCAGTTTCTTGAACGCGCCTGCATCTTTGAATTGGCCTTCGCCGTTATAAGCATTAAAACCCACGTCGGACTGTACGACGCCCAGATCGAGTTCGCCAGCCTTGATGGTGTTGATGTTGAACACCGACCCACCCGTGGATTCCACAGAACAACGCACGCCATGCTCGGCACGATCTTTGTTGACCAGACGGCAGATTGCTCCACCCGCTGCATAGTACACGCCGGTCACACCACCGGTGCCGATGCTGACGAACTTCTGTTGGGCCACGGCGGGTAGTGGTGATGCCAGTGCGGCAAACATGGCCGCGGTGCCGGCAGTCAGGGCCAGACGTTTGCCCGCCGCTGAATTGAATAATTTTCGCATAATGCTCTCCTTGGGTTGCCCCTCTTGACATATTGCCGGATGCTGTCCGGCATGATCCACAAGCACTCGCAAGCTTGCCTGTGTATATAGGCGACCGGCCATTGTATAAAAACCGTTATGCTTAAAACAAATAATTACATAAGGGTTTTTACTTACATCACGCTGATACGGTTGAATTTTATCGATGCCGTATATATTTGAATGTACCTACCGCCGTCGCCACCAGAAATGAGTCGTCTACCCAAACTTCGGCACGCGTAAAGAACACGCTGCGCCCTCTGCGCTCTACATAGCCTTTACCGATCAGGCACTTGCCGTCGTGGCTATCCAGGAAGTTGGTCGTCAGTGACAATGTCAGGCTGCGCAACTCGGGTTCGCCCGGCGGCGTATACAAACCACTGTAGCCGGACACCGAGTCGAGCAAAGTACATATCACCCCGCCATGGACGCGACCGGTTCGATTTCCAAGCCTTTCTGAAATGGGCAAATGCATTTCAGCATATCCCGGAGACCATTTCGTTAACGTCATGCCCATCCACTCAAGAAACGGATTTTTGATGGGTAAGGGCTCGTTGTGCTCCAAAGTCATGCTACGCAACATCCAAAATAGTTCAAAACACTCGAGATTATTCCATTTCCCGAGCGGCTACATCATCGTCGACAATCAGTGTCAGTTTTTCATTCTCAAAATCGGCATGCAAGGGTTCGAGCTGTGGCATGGTCTTGTTGGCCTTGGCCGACAACTCATTGAAGCGGGACGCCTTGCCATACAGACCCTGTTGGCCCGCCACCGCCGTAACCGTGTCGTTGTAGTGCCGGCTTACCGTATCCAGCGTAGCACCCAGTTTTTTCAAGCGCTCGGCCACCACTACGACCTGGTTATACAGCTCGCCTGCCCGCGCACTCAGTTCGTGAGCCTGCTCAGTACCCCGAGCAACCATCCATAAGTTGGCCACCGTTTTCAGTATGGGCATCAGGGTGGTGTGCGAAACCATGATCACATTACGCTGATAACCATAGTTGAAAAGCTCTTTATTATGCTTCAACGCCTCGATGAAGGCCGGCTCTATGGGCATGAACATCAATACAAAACTTGGACTGCGCATACCAATCAGGTTGCTGTAGTCTTTTTTGGCCAGATCATCGATATGATTGCGCACGGCCTTCACGTGCGCGTCCAGCGCGGCCTGACCGCTGGCTTCGGTATCGGCAGCAACAAAACGTTCGTAGTCGACCAACGATACTTTGCTGTCTATCACTACATGCTTCTGATCTGGCAGCTTGATCACGAAATCAGGCTGACGGTCATTACCCTGTGCGTCCTTGAAACGCGGCTGTGTCTGGTAGTGATCCCCCTTGAAAAGACCTGCCAGCTCGAGCGTACGCTCGAGCTGCATTTCGCCCCAGTTACCGGTGGTCTTCTTGTCACCCTTCAGAGCGCTCGCCAATGTATTGGCTTCTGTGCTGATCTTCATACCCACGTCAAGGACCCGCTTGATTTCAAGCCCTAGCGACACATTGCCTCGCAAAGCTTCGTCGTGCACCTGATTAACCCGGCTCTGAAATTGCTCGATCTGTTCCCGAAAAGGCTTCAGCAAGGCATCCAGCGAAGTCTGGCTGTTTTGGGCAAAGGTTTTGCCTTTTTCTTCCAGGATCTGATTGGCCAGATTCTGGAACTCATGCCTGAGCTGCATATTGGACTGCTCCCGCCCCTCTTTCAAACGCTCTTGCAAGCCTTGCACAGTAGCCTGCCGCTCGGCACGCACCGCTGCCAGTCGACTGCGAAAAATCAGGCTACTTATGCCCGCTCCCACCAGCACGCCTGCCAGGCCCAGCAAAATATCCATCACGTCTATGGAATATGCGTACATACCACCCTTTCTTTACTTTTATATAGCTCGATTTTGTACGGTGAAGCCGCGCGCCAATCCGTAACAATCACCCATACTGTGCGACGCTTTCGCAGAAGCGGAAGCTAACAAATTAAACAATTTCCGCGCCGCAACAACCGTATAATGGGTCAGAACATTCAAAAGAACAAATCCTCGGCCGCCTCGTCGGTTCTCAGTGCTTCGCAACACGGAGGGCATGCATGTCCAGCAATCAAAACACGGTCACATTTCACGACGGCAACACTGCACCCCAGCTAGGCCTGGGTGTCTGGCAAGTAGAAGATGACATTGCCGCCTCTGTCTTGATCAATGCTCTGAAAATTGGTTATCGCTCCATTGACACCGCCGCCGCCTACGGAAACGAAACAGGCGTCGGCAAGGGCATTGCCCAGTCTGGCGTCAAGCGGGAAGAACTATTCATCGCCACCAAGCTCTGGAATGACCGCCATGGTCACGACATATCTAAAGTTGCCTTCAACGAAAGTCTCGAAAAACTCGGCCTCGATTACGTCGATCTGTATTTGATTCACTGGCCCGTGCCCCAACAAGGGCTATTTGTAGAGGCCTGGGAAAGCATGATCCAGTTACACGACGAAGGTCTGACCAAGTCAATAGGGGTCTGCAATTTCAATATCAGCCACCTTCAGCAACTGCTGGATGAAACCGGCGTGCTGCCCGTCGTCAACCAGATCGAACTGCACCCCTATTTTCAGCAAGAAGCTTTGCGCGATTTCCATGCCGAACATAGCATCATCACCGAGGCATGGAGTCCTCTCGGACGAGGACGGCTGCTCGAAGATCCCGTGCTGGCAGGCATTGCCCATAAGCATAGCTGCAGCGTGGCCCAAGTCATACTGCGCTGGCATACGCAATTAGGCAATATGGTCATACCGAAATCGGTTCATACCGGCCGGCTGACCGAGAACCTCCATGTCTTCGACTTGCAACTCGACAACGAAGACATGGCGGCCATAGCTCAATTAGAGCAGCCAGATGGCCGTAACGGCCCCGATCCAGAAACCTTCTATCTGCCCTAATAATGCGGCGGTTTCTCGTGCGCATATGAATCAGCGGAGTCGCTATCGCTAGTGGCTGCTTCGAGGCGCTTGATCAGTGCCGTGCATAGGGCACGCAACTCATCTATTTGCTTTTGCTGCTGGTAGACCTGGTCATTCAGACTTTGAACCAGGTCTTCCAGGGCGGTCAGCTTGATTTCAATATCGATCAATCGATGTTCCGCAGACACGTTCTACACCTAATCCAACAAGCTTCGCAACACGTATTGCATGATACCGCCATGCCGGTAATAAGCGGCCTCGCTGGGGGTATCGATACGCACCTGCGCCTCGAACTGAACGTCACCCGCCTTGACCTTGACCGTCTTGGGGATGTCTCCGCTATTCAAATCGGTAACACCAATGATGTCGAATGCTTCTTCACCCGTCAAACCCAGAGATTCGGTGGTCTGCCCTTCGGGATACTGCAAAGGCAAGACACCCATGCCCAGCAGGTTGGACCGGTGTATGCGCTCGTAGGACTCGGCGATGACTGCCCTTACTCCCAGCAACACTGTGCCCTTGGCTGCCCAGTCGCGCGAGGAACCTGATCCGTATTCTTTGCCAGCGAGAATGACGAGCGGGATGCCAGCCTTGATATAGGCAGTGGACGCATCGAAAATGGTTGAGACGGGCGCATCGGCCTGGGTAAAATCACGTGTGTATCCGCCTTCGGTGCCGGGCGCCAATTGGTTGCGCAAGCGCACATTGGCGAATGTGCCACGAATCATGACTTCGTGATTACCTCGGCGCGAGCCGTAGGAGTTGAAGTCAGCGGGCGCCACACCATGTGATGTCAGGTAGGTGGCTGCCGGGGAATCCTTGGCAATTGAGCCCGCAGGGCTGATGTGATCAGTCGTGACCGAATCACCCAGCTTGGCCAGCACTCTGGCACCAGTGATATCCGACACGGGCTCTGGGTTGCGGGGCATGCCTTGAAAATAGGGAGGCTGGCGCACATAGGTAGACTCAGCATCCCAATCGAAAATGGCGCCCTCGGGAGTGGGCAAGCCACGCCAGCGCTCGTCTCCGGCGAACACATCAGCATACCCGCTGCGATACATCCCGGACTCTATCGACGACTCGACAACTGCCGCTACCTCGCTGGCCGATGGCCAGACGTCTTTCAGATAGACACTCTTGCCGTCTTTGCCAGTGCCCAGCGGGGAGTTGAACAAGTCGATATCCATGGTACCGGCCAGTGCATAGGCCACCACCAGCGGGGGCGACATCAGGTAGTTCATCTTGACTTCGGCATGGATGCGGCCTTCGAAGTTGCGATTACCAGACAGGACCGACACGACCGCCAGGTCGTGGCCTGTAACAGCCTGACTGACCTCGGGAATAAGCGGACCCGAGTTGCCTATACAGGTGGTACAGCCGTAGCCCACCAGGTTGAAACCCAGAGCCTCAAGATAAGGCGTCAACCCTGCACGTTCGTAGTAATCGGTGACTACGCGCGACCCGGGAGCAAGACTGGTCTTGACCCAGGGTTTGCGAGTCAGGCCCAGCTCGACCGCCTTCTTGGCGAGCAGCGCCGCAGCAATCATCACTGTTGGGTTGGACGTATTGGTGCAGGATGTGATGGCGGCAATCACCACAGCCCCATGATCAATCTGGTATTGCGTGCCATTCAGGGTGATGGACACCGGATCACGTTGATCACGCCCAGCTGCGGGCGCTTGCTGGACATGATCGTTAGGCTCTTTCGAGGATGGCCCTGATTCTGCATGGGACGGTGGATCGGACGCCGGGAAAGTTTGCTCGACGTCATTATCGTAGCCTTGCGGTTTGGCCTCGGTGTGGCCGATCAGCTCGGACAAAGCCCCCCGGAATGACTGCTGCGCATCGGTGAGTTCGATGCGGTCTTGCGGACGCTTGGGGCCCGCAATGGAAGGCACGACTGTAGACAGGTCGAGCTCTAGTCGCTCTGAATAACGAGGTTCGGCGTGCTCATCGTGCCACAGGCCCTGAGCCTTGGCATAAGCCTCGACCAATGCAATCTGCTCGGATGAGCGGCCCGTAAGCGTCATGTAATCGAGCGTGACCTGGTCAATAGGAAAAATGGAAATGGTTGAGCCGTATTCGGGGCTCATATTGCCTATGGTGGCGCGATTGGCGAGCGGCACGGCCGCCACGCCTGGTCCGTAGAACTCAACAAACTTGCCCACCACGCGATGTTTGCGCAGCATTTCGGTAATGGTCAGCACCAGATCGGTAGCCGTAGAGCCTTCGGGCAACGCCCCGGTCAGCTTGAAGCCGACCACGCGCGGAATCAGCATGGAAATTGGCTGACCAAGCATCGCAGCCTCGGCCTCGATGCCGCCCACACCCCATGCCACAACACCCAGGCCATTGACCATGGGGGTATGCGAATCAGTCCCGACACAGGTATCGGGATAGGCGGTTGCCACGCCGTCTTTTTCGTTGACGAATACTACGCGCGACAAGTGCTCCAGATTGACCTGGTGCACGATACCGGTTCCCGGTGGCACGACCTTGAAATCGTCGAAGGCATTCTGGCCCCAGCGCAAAAACTGATAACGCTCGAGGTTGCGTCCGTATTCGATTTCCACATTGCGCTGGAAGGCGTCGTTCGTGCCGAAGGCATCCACAATGACCGAGTGGTCGATCACCAGCTCAACCGGCGCCAGCGGATTGATGCGGTTGGCACTGCCGCCCAAAGCCTGCATGGCTTCGCGCATGGCGGCCAAATCAACCACGGCAGGCACTCCAGTGAAGTCCTGCAGGACGACCCTCGCAGGCGTAAAGGCGATTTCACGGCTGGGCTGAGCGTTAGCATCCCAGTTGGCCAGGGCATGGATATCGTCAGCGGTAATATCTGTGCCGTTTTCGGTGCGCAACAGGTTTTCGAGCAAAATCTTCAGGCTATAAGGCAGGCTGGCCACATCGAGCCCCGCTTGCGTCAGTGCATCGAGCCGGTATATTTCGTAGGACTTCCCCCCCACCTGCAGCGGGCTTTTGGCATTAAAGGAATCGATACTGGCCATGATGCAAACCTCCGTATAGCTGTCGACGAATCCCGGACCGGGATGAACCGAATCACGATATCATGTTCCTGCGGGTATATAAAGAATGGCCCGGCTGATTCTGCTGGTTTTAAGCCAGCCCCGCCCACGCCCCTCGAAGACGTCACGTATTCTTCATGGAAGCCATCCATCACATCGGTTAAAATAAGGGATTACCCTTATCGGATATCGAATGACCTATGTCGTCACCGAGGCCTGCATACGGTGCAAATACACTGACTGCGTCACGGTCTGCCCCATGGACTGCTTTATGGAAGGTCCTAATTTTCTGGTTATCAATCCGGATGAATGCATAGACTGTTCAATCTGCGTCGCCGAATGTCCAGTCGGCGCCATCGTCAGCGACCATGAAATTGCCGAGGACCAGCACCATTTCCTGGATATCAACCGCCGGCTTTCGCAGCATCCGGCCTGGAAACGAATCAGTCGGGCCAAACCACCATTGCCTGATCATGAACATTGGGCAACCGTCACGGATAAATTGTCCTTGCTCGAGACAGAACCGATCTGAGGCTATGTCAGGTAATCTGCGGCCACCTTTTAATAGCTATAAACTATCAGAACGATCACAACAAACAACTTCCTCCTGTTAACGATATTGATTATCATTTAATAAAACACATCCGATAGGAGAAGTTCATGTTGTTGCTAGCCCAGAAAACCAGCCAGGTTACCCTGCATATGTCGGTGGCCTTTGGCGTGACTTACGCTTTTACGGGCTCATTGGCAACGGGAGGCCTGGCCGCCGTATTAGAGCCCATCTGCAATGTGCTACTGCTACCCTTGCATGATCGCTTATGGAACAAGCTGCGTACACAGCCCCTGCACACAAACCACCTGACTCACTCTTAGGCCGACTCGCCCTCTTCGGTGCCGCTAACCGACGTACGCTTGCTGCCGGCCAGCCAATAGCCCACGCCGATCACCACGATTGCACCGGCTGCCTCCACCACTGCCTTGGCCAGGCCATCCAGCTCACCAAAGTATCGCACGACGAAGGCATCGGACACCAACATCCCACCTGCAATCCACCCCAGCAAACCAGCGCCGAGCGTAACGATAATGGGAAAGCGATCAAGCAGACGCAGCAGCAAGGTGCTGCCCCAAATGATGATGGGCACGCTGACCAGCAAGCCAAAAACGACAAGAATGACCTGATGGTCGGCATGCGCCCCCTGCGCAGCGGCGGCAATGGCTACGACGTTGTCCAGACTCATGACAAAATCAGCCAGAATGATGGTTTTGATGGCGCTCAGCAATGAGCTGCTGCCCTGGATATGATCGTTTCCATCCTGTGGCACCATCAGTTTTATACCTATCCACAACAGCAATACGCCACCAATCAGCTTGACGAACGGCAATGTCAGGAGGGATAAGGCAAAAGCAATCAAGACAACCCGCAAGGCAATGGCGCCACCCGTGCCCCACAAGATGCCTTGCATGCGCCGTTCCGACGGAAGATTGCGGCAGGCAAGCGCAATCACGACAGCGTTGTCGCCCCCTAGCAAGACATCTACCATGATGATCTGGGATACCGTGATCCAGTTCAGGTTCTCGAGAAACTCCACCATGTCTTGTCCTTTTTATAATGGGCCGCCATTACCAGGTACATGCCTTCAGATTATCGTGCTGCGATATATTTAATAGTAATACCCTGCTCCTCCAAAGGTTTTAAAAGCCATACCGACATCAGGCTCATAGCTTGCCGCAAAGCGAAAGGGCCGGTATAACAATCAGGCTTACCTTCTCAACTCGCCCGGACACCACCTCATGATCGACTTCAAACAGATAGATGCATTCGTCTGGGTTGCCGAGCTAGGTAGTTTTCGCGCTGCAGCAGAGAAACTCAACACGACCCAGCCTGCCATTTCACAGCGTATCGCCGCCCTGGAATCCACCATGACGGTACGCCTCTTCGAACGCGGAGCACGGGGCATCAAGCTGACTGAAAAAGGCCAGGAACTGCTGTCGCACGCGCAACGCATGCTGGAGTTGCGCAACGAAATGCACCACGTGGCACAGTCGCCTAACGCTGTGCGCGGCACACTGCGTCTGGGCACATCTGAAACACTGGTGCAAACCTGGCTGCACGACTTGATTGATGCCTTGCACCAGAAGTATCCGGCCTTGGTGGTTGAGATTCATGTAGACACCACTCATGTCCTGAGAGGATTACTGGCCTCGCATCAGATTGACCTGGCCATGTTGCTGGGCCCCACCCAGGAACCCAAGGAGCTCCACCTCCATTTGTGCGACTATGATCTGGCTTGGGTGGCCAGCCCCATGCTCAAGCTGCACGGCAGGCGAGTCTCGATTACCGAACTGGGCCGCTATCCGGTCATCACCTACCCCTCGGTCAGCCAGCCTTACCATGCGGTCAAGAACTCCCTGCTTGAAGCCGGCATCAAGGCTCCCAGAATTTACGGCAGTGCCTCGATGAGCACTATCGTGCAGATGACTCTGCGCGGTATCGGGCCCAGCGTCATTGCCCCGGCCGTTATTACACAAGAGCTGGCACAAGGCAAATTGCACTTGCTGAATGTTGCCAAGACACCGCCACCGCTGAGCTTTTATGCTTGCTGGATAGACACCCCGGACAGCCACACCCTGCGCACGGTTGCGCGCCTGGCGCAGCGCATCGCAAAAGCCTCAGCAGGTCAGACATAAGAATTATTTATGACCCTACATGCGAACTAACGATTGGACAGGGCCCGTAGATTCAGTGCACTCTAGAAGCTCGTGTATCAATCGGTATAGCGCTTCCATGAATCAAGACAACACTCTTCATACGACGCTCACGCCCGAGGCGGCCAATTGCCGCGCCTTGATACGCCGTGGCGCGCACACAGGCCCTACCGCTGGGCTGGCGCCTGGTTATGTGCAAGCCAATCTGATGATATTGCCCAAAGACCTGGCCAACGAGTTCCTGCTGTTCTGCCAGCGCAATCCCAAGCCCTGCCCGCTGCTGTCCGTCGCCGAACCCGGCCAGTACGCAATGCCGGCACTGGGTCAGGACATCGACCTGCGTCAAGACGTGCCCAAGTATCGCGTCTGGCACCATGGCGAGTTGGCAAGCGAGCCCAAAGATCTTATGGATATCTGGCGCGATGACCTGGTGTCTTTCGCAATCGGGTGTTCGTTTTCTTTCGAAGAAGCATTGCTGGCCAACAGCATAGACATCCGCCACATCAGCCAGGGCAGGAATGTACCGATGTACCGGACCAACATTCCCACCGCCAACACAAGTAAGCTGCATGGACCGCTAGTCGTCTCAATGCGTCCCATGAAAGCCCACGACGCCATCCGTGCCGTCCAGGTCACATCACGCTTTCCCGCCGTACATGGCGCACCCATACATTTGGGCGACCCCGCCCTGATAGGCATTCAAGACATCAATCAACCTGACTATGGCGATCCCGTCGACATACACGAAGGCGAGATCCCTGTTTTCTGGGCCTGTGGCGTTACACCGCAATCCATCATCCATACAGTCAAACCGGCATTCAGCATTACACATGCCCCCGGTCATATGCTGATTACCGATATCAGCAACGCCAGCCTGGCTTCGTTCTAGGCTTATCCAACTATTGTTTTGGCTATACCCGAGGAGACCACCATGAAGAAAATACTATTATCGACACTCGCCGCCAGCACCTTGCTCATTGGCACCACTGGCGTGGCGCAGGAAAAAGTAGCAGATCTGCCCAAAACACAGCTGCAAGTCGTGGGCGGCCTCAGCAACCTGACCGCCTACCGAAATCACGAACAGCCGTTCTGGACCAAAACCATTCCCGAACTATCCGATGGCAAAGTCACCGCCACCATCAAGGGATTCAACGACATGGGTCTGAAGGGACCTGAAATCTTGCGGCTCATCGGCCAAGGTGTTATTCCCATTGGCACGGCAACGATTGCCTACTTTGCCAGCGATAATCCTATCAATGAAGCCATTGACCTGGCCGGCCTGGCCCCGGACGTCAAGATCGCACGCGAAATTACCGATGCATTCCAGCCTGTCTACGAAAAGTTCTACGCAAAGAACGGCATCAAAGTGCTGGGCTTTTCCACCTATCCCGCTCAAGTATTGTTCTGCAATGCCGACATCAGCGACCTGTCTGACGTAAAAGGAAAAAAAGTACGCACCAGCAGTCGCACAACGGCCGAATTCGTCCAGGCCTTGGGCGGATCGAGCGTGACCATACCTTTCGGCGAAGTGGTACCTGCCTTGCAGAACGGCGTCGTGGACTGCGCCATTACCGGCTCGATGTCGGGCTACTCGGCCAAATGGTACGAAGTGAGCACACACCTTTATGCACTGCCCATCAACTGGAATCAGCAGATACACGCTGCCAATCAGGCCTACTGGGACAAGCTCGACCCCAAGGTCCAGGACTTTCTGCAGAAAAACATTGATGTCATGACTGACCAGATATGGGATGACGCCGCCAAGGAGACACAGGAAGGCTACGACTGCAATACAGGCGCCGAGGCCTGCAGCCAACCTGTCAAAGGCAAGATGAAGCTGGTGGTACCCACCGATGCCGACCGCGAGCTACTGAAAAAAATCGCAGCGGAAACCGTCGTTCCGAAATGGGCAGCCCGCTGCTCGGCCGAATGCGTTCAGGACTTCAACGCGACTATAGGCAAGAAGCTGGGCATCACAGCCAGCAAATAGTCACTATGCTCTCGTGCGGCGGCATTGGCCGCCGCCGACCCACTGATCAGTGACCACTATGAACGACTCAATCGAACGCTATCCGCAACTTGCACGACTGCTTGCCTGCGCTACGACACTGTCACGCATCGCCATTTGGGTGGCTGGCAGCCTGACCTTGCTCAGTGCTCTGTATATCACTGCCGACATCATGACCAGGAAGTTTCTCGGCTTCCCTCTGGGCGGCGCTGATGAGCTGTCGGGCTATGCTTTTGCAATCAGTATTTCGTGGGCGCTTTCGTTTGCCTCCCTGCAGCGTGCCAACATCCGTATAGATGCGCTGTATCAACTGCTGCCAACACGCTTATGCGCCATACTTGATTGGGTTTCGCTTGTGGCGCTGGCGGTCTTCATCGCCTACCTGACCCGCTACGCCGCCGACGTCTCCATGCTTTCCTGGACACGCAATGCAACGGCCAATACTGTCATGGCCACACCGTTGTGGATACCGCAGTTTCTGTGGCTGGCCGGCCTCATCTGGCTGTGCATCGTTTTGGCCTTGATGCTGATACGCGCTTCCCTGGCGCTGGTCACCGGAGACACGGCAACCATCAGCGCACTATGCGGCATACGCAGTGCGCAGGAAGAAGCCAACGACGAGGCTGAAGCCGGAATAAGAATGGTACAGGAGGGCCCATTATGATTACGACCTCCCTGGTTTTGCTGCTGGTCCTGATCGGCATCAGTATCCCGGTCGGTGCAGCACTGGGCGTACTGGGCCTGATTCTGGACCCTCTTTACTCCATGCTGCCGCTCACACGAGCTATAGGCGAAGTGTCGTGGTCGACCAGCAACGAGTTCCTGCTGGTCGCCATCCCCTTGTTCATCATGCTGGGCGAAATCCTGCTCCGGTCCGGCCTCGCCGAAAAAATGTACAACGCCATGAGCATGTGGCTGTCGTGGCTGCCTGGTGGCCTGATGCATGCAAATATTGGCGCCAGTGCCTTGTTCTCGGCAACTTCGGGGTCCAGCGTAGCTACCGCCGCAACCGTTGGTACCGTGGCCTTGCCGCAAATAAAAAAGAAGGGCTATCACGAGCCTTTGTTTCTGGGCAGCCTCGCAGCCGGCGGAACATTGGGCATACTGATTCCGCCATCCATCAACCTGATTATCTACGGTGTCCTGACAAACACCTCTGTGCCACGGCTGTATTTGGCCGGCATTATTCCCGGTCTGGCCATGGCCACCCTTTTCATACTGGTCATCGTGGCCGCTTGCCTGGTCAAGCCCGAGTGGGGTGGCCAGAAAATCACCGCCAGCTGGAATGATCGCCTGCGTAGCCTGGTGCATCTGCTGCCACCACTAGGCATTTTTGTGCTGGTGGTCGGGTCTATTTATGCGGGCATCGCCACCCCTACCGAAGCGGCCGCCCTGGGTGTGGTCGGCGCCTTGATTCTTGCGGCCTGCATGCGTCGCCTGACGTTCAGCATGCTGCGCGAGGTTATGGAGGGCACCATGAAGGCTACTGCCATGATCATGCTGATTGTCATCGGCGCCGCCTTCCTTAATTTCATCATGTCCGCCACAGGCCTGACCACGGCGCTGACCAACACCATTTCGGGCCTGAACGTCTCACCCACAACGATGTTGCTGATTCTGGTCGTCTTTTACCTGGTGCTGGGCTGCTTTATGGAGACCCTCTCCATGATGATCACCACCATCCCTATCGTGGCACCCATTATGTTCGCCCTGGGTTTCGACCCGGTCTGGCTGGGTATCGTCATCATCATCCTGGTTGAAGTTGCACTTATTACTCCACCCGTAGGCTTGAACTTGTTTGTAGTCCAAAGCCTGCGTAAGAACGGCAGCATGAACGACGTAATGATCGGCAGCCTGCCTTTCGTGATCATGCTGCTGGCCATGGTTGCCCTGCTGGCCCTGATGCCTGACCTGGCGTTGTGGCTGCCACGTATTTTCAGTTAACTCGAATGACGGGAAAATAACATGAAGCTTTCTTTTGAACTGGACTCGACCGAGCCGACGGCAAGCATCGAGGTCGATATCAAGACCTGCATCGTTGCTGGTTGGGCGGGCCGTGACTTGGCTGCCATTGAACACCATATCGAAGAATTGGCCGAACTGGGGGTCCCTCGCCCTAGCGCTGTTCCTTTGTATTACCGTATCGCGTCCAACCAGCTGACACAGGAGCAGGAAGTGGAAGTCGTTGGCGACGGGTCTTCCGGCGAGGCGGAAGTATTTATTTTTTCGCACCAGGGCAAAACCCTGATCAGCCTGGCGTCCGACCATACCGACCGCAAACTCGAAGCACACAGCGTGGCATTATCCAAGCAGCTATGCGCCAAACCGGTGGCACGCGCGGCGTGGGCTTATGACGACGTCGAGGCATACTGGGACGAACTCATCCTGCGTGCCTGGATAGAAGAAGACGGTAGCAGCGTCCTCTACCAGGAGGGCACGCTGGCCTTGCTGCGTCATCCCATGGAGTTGATCGAAGGCCATTTTGGCCAGCGAGCCATCCCTGAGCACGCCGGCATGACTTGCGGTACGGTTGCAGCCATAGGACCCATCCGGCCAGCGCCGTCCTTTACCATGGAGCTGTTCGACCCAAGACGCGAACGCAGCATACGACACACTTATACGCTGCGGATATTGCCCGAAGTCGCCTGAACCGGCGTCAAGGTAATAATCCATACTGCAAATCGGGGCTATACGTCTTGCGTATCAGGTCAACGCTATATTGACAGATATCAGACACCAACCTTAGTTGTCGTCGACACGGTTTCCCCCCTGCTTTGCTGTATACGGAGTTTTCATGACCTCTCCCGCCTTTTTCGACCAAGTCCCCACCATCACCATGCAAGATCCGCTTTCGGCGCTGCTGGGCGCCGCAACGGACGGCATCATCGAATACTCATACGGCGATATCGTGAAATTGGCGGGGCACTCGTGCCCCACTGTCGCCGGTGCTTATCTCATGACCCGCAATGCCCTGAAAAAGTTGTACGGCAACGCAATGCCGCAGCGCGGCAATATCAAGGTCGAGTTTCGCGATAAAGCTGTCGATGGCGTAACCGGCGTCATCGCCAATGTGGTCAGTTTCATCACCGGCGCCACTGCCGACACGGGTTTCAAGGGCTTGGCGGGAAAGCACGACCGCCGCCACCTTATGTTCTTCGACGTACCCATTGCCGGGGAAATCCGCTTTCAACGCCTGGATACTGGCGAGAGTGTCACCGTCGCGTTTCATGCCAATGTTGTACCTGCGCCCGCCACGCTCATGCCCGCCCTGCAAAGCATTCTCAAAGGGCAGGCCGACCAGAAACTGCACGCAGCATTCGCACACGACTGGCAAGACCGCGTACGACAAATCCTGGAGCATGCCGACCACCCGGAGCTTGTCACGTATGCCTAGCAAGATCGACATCGCCGGCCAATACGGGCGCAGCTATACTTTACGAAGGCTGCCCAAAGCGGCCCACCTCACAGCCGCGCCCTGACGGGCTCTCACCGACCCTCACATCCGACACAATATGCTGCCCACACTGACCGAATTGCAAACCGCGCTCAATCAAGGCGAAACGACTTCTGTGAAGCTGACCCAGGCCGCCCTGGAACGCATCCAGTCCTCAGAAGGAGAAGGCGCACGCGTATACACCAACGTCTACACAGAGCAGGCGCTGGCGGCAGCTCAAGCATCAGACCTGCTACGCGCGGCCGGCCCGGCCCGCTCACCCATAGACGGGCTGCCCATATCAGTCAAAGATCTCTTCGACATCGCCGGTGACACCACACGAGCCGGCTCTACCGTACTCAACAAAGCGCCCGCCGCCACACAGCACGCACTGATTGTGCAACGCTTGATCGGCGCAGGCGCGGTCATCATCGGCAAAACCAATATGACCGAGTTCGCTTTTTCCGGACTAGGCCTGAACCCGCACTATGGCACACCTACCAGCCCCTGGGATAGGGCAAGCAAGCGTATTCCGGGCGGATCTTCGTCTGGCGCTGGTGTCTCGGTGGCCGATCAGATGGCAGTGGCTGCCATAGGCACCGACACCGGCGGGTCTGTGCGTATCCCATCTGCGTTTTGCGGACTGACTGGCTTCAAACCCACCGCCAGACGCGTACCGCAAACCGGGGCCTTGCCGCTGTCGTTCAGCCTGGACTCCATCGGCCCCCTGGCTGCCTCAGTGTCGTGCTGCGCCATACTTGACGCCATTTTGGCCGGTCAGCCTTATATGGCGCCTGTAGCTCCTTCACTGAAACAATTACGCTTTGCCGTGCCTTCCACGGTGGTACTGGACGGCGCCGATGATCACGTGCGCAGCACCTTCGAGCAGGCACTGGCTACGCTGCAAGCAGGCGGAGCGCAGGTCGATGTGATCGAACTACCCGAATTCCAGGAACTCGCCACCATCAACCGCCAGGGCGGATTAGTATGCGCAGAGGCCTGGGCATGGCACGAAAAACTGCTTGAGCAACACGCCGACCAGTACGATCCACGGGTTGCCTCGCGTATCGAACGCGGCAAAAACATAACGGCACCCGGCTATATAGAACTCCTGCAAACCCGCAAGACGTGGATTACATCAGTACAGCAGCGTCTGCACCACTACGATGCCTTGCTCATGCCTACCGTGCCTGTGGTAGCACCCACCATTCGTGAACTACAAGACTCAGACGACCACTACTTCGCCACCAATGGTCTGATACTACGCAACTCCACCATCATTAATTTCTTTGACGGCTGCGCGTTATCGATTCCCTGCCACCCTTCAGACACAGCCCCTGTCGGCCTGATGGTGGCAGGCCCTGCCATGAACGATCAGCATATACTGAATATCGGCGCGAGCATCGAGGCGGCACTGGGCTGATTCTGCCGCCGGCCAGGCCGGCGGCATTATTGAATGAAATCGCATTGACGCATTGAGCAGCGTCACCAAACCCTAATACAAATGCCAATTGACGCAGAAAGCGCCACAGGTTAAACGTTGTAACGAGAATACAAAAACAGGTTGCCTGCCATGCACAGCGCAACTTCCACTCGCAGTGCTTACAGGAGACATTATGAAAATTTCCATAAAGCAGTTTGCATTCATGTTGTGTTTCTCGGTTGCAGCCATGCAACCCACCAGTGCCGAAAACATATCCATCGCAACGGGCGGCACTGGCGGGGTCTACTACCCGATCGGTGGCGGCATTGCCTCAGTGCTATCCAAAAAAGTCGAAGGCATGGAAGCCACCGCCGAAGTCACTGGCGGCTCGGTCGACAACCTCAAACTCATAGACGGAGACCCTTCCTACATCGGCCTGGCCATGGCTGATGCCAGCCAGGATGCCTACAAGGGCGAAAATAAATTCGACGGCCACAAAGTTCCACTGCGCACTTTGATGATTCTGTATCCCAACCGCATGCATGTAGTCACTGTCGAAGGACGTGACATCAACAGCATCGCCGACTTGAAGGGCAAGCACATCTCTACCGGCTCACCGGGCAGCGCAACAGAAGTCATGGCGTTTCGCATGCTCGAAGCCGCCGGGCTCGATAAAGACAAAGACGTTGATCGCGAACGCTTGGGCGTGGCCGAATCGGTCAATGGTGTCAAAGACAACAAAATCGACGCCTTCTTCTGGGTGGGCGGCCTACCCACTTCAGCAGTCACCGACCTGGCCAACACCCCGGGCACCACGCTCAAAATGATAGACAACGCCGACCTGGTACCAGCCATGAACAAAAAATATGGCAATCTTTACGTACAGGACACCATCCCCAAGTCAACCTACCGGGGCATGAAAACCGACAACCAGCAGGCCACCGTCATGAACCTGTTGGTTGCCAGCGAAAAGATGTCTGACGAGACCGCCTACAACATTGTCAAGACTATTTTCGAAAGCCGCGACGAACTCATTGCCGTGCACAAAGACACAGCCCAGTTCAAGCTCGAAAAGCAAAAAGCCTCGGCCACACCGATTCCATTCCATCCCGGCGCCATCAAGTACTTTGAAGAGCGCGGCTTCAGCATCAAATAATTACCAGCCTGCCCTGCACCCCAACCCCCTACGCGGTTGGGGTTTTCAATTTACAGGACACAAGCATGAGCGATAAAGTGGAATCAGACCCTACAGCAGAGGTCGTCAGCGAAGAGGCTCTAAAGAAAGCCGAAGAATACATAGAAGAGGAGGAAGGCGCAGCAAACCGGCTGAGTGGGTGGTTGGGTATTTTTCTTTCCACCACCGCGGTGGCCATGTCCCTGTTCCATCTGTATGCAGCCTACTCCATCGTTCCCACTCAAACACTGCGCCCCATACACGTCGGCTTCGTCCTGTTTCTGTGTTTCCTGATCTTTCCTGTCAGCAAGCACTTTCGCCATCGCATCATGTGGTGGGACTGGATTGCAGCCCTGATGTCCATTGCCATCGTGGTGTATCTTATTGTGGGTGGCGATGACTTCACTGACCGCAACACGCGGCCCAACCCCTGGGATATCTTCTTCGGTGTCTCTCTGATTCTGATGGTGCTCGAGGCCATGCGTCGCACCATAGGCTGGATCCTTCCAGCCATCTCCATCTGCTTTCTGCTCTATGCCTTTCTGGGACCTTATCTGCCGCACCCCTGGACGCACAAGGGTTACGAAATAGGGCGACTGGTCGGCTTCATGTATATGACGCTCGAAGGCATCTACGGGGTCGCCGTCGATGTGTCTTCATCACTGATCATTCTGTTCACTATTTTTGGCGCCTTCCTGCAGTTCTCGGGCGCTGGCAAGTTCTATATAGATTTTTCATTTTCAGCCATGGGCGGCAAACCAGCCGGCGCGGGTCGCACAGTGGTGCTGGCCTCCTTCCTGCTGGGCGGCCCCTCTGGCTCGGGAGTGGCCACCACGGTTACGCTGGGTTCGGTCGCCTGGCCCATGCTGGCCAAGGTCGGATACGAGCGCAACGCGGCGGGCGGGCTATTGGCGGCAGGAGGCTTGGGCGCCATTATTTCACCTCCTGTCATGGGAGCGGCCGCCTTCATCATCGCCGAGTTCCTGAAAATATCCTACCTTGACGTGCTGCTCATGGCCGTCATACCCACCTGCCTGTTCTATCTTGCCCTGTTCCTTATGGTCGAGATCGATGTGCGCAAATATGGCATGAGCAACACCATCATCAAAAAAGTCGATACCGTCTGGAACCTGACCAGGCACTACTGGTTTCATTTCCTGTCCCTGATTTCCATCGTGGCATTCATGATGATGGGTTTCTCACCCGTAATGTCGGTATTTTGGGCCACCATCGTTTCTTTTCTGACCAGCTTCCTGCGCGCCGATTCGGCCATGATTTCCTATGACCTGTTTCGAGGCAAGGGCAAGGCCTCAGAGCATATATTCCAGTCGCGGCTGGTACAGGCTCTGCGGGCGGGTTCGGTAGGCATGCTGAACGTTGGCGCTACCTGCGCCGGCGCGGGTATTATCGTCGGTGTCGTTACCATGACGGGGCTGGGCCTTAAGTTCAGTGGCATCGTCATTGACTATGCCGGCGGCTCCTTGCTTCTGACGGCCATCTATACAGCCCTGGTCGTCTGGATCATCGGCCTGGCCGTGCCCGTGACAGCGTCATACATTATTTGCGCTGTCATCACCGCACCGGCATTGATCAAACTGGGTGTGCCCGACTTTGCCGCCCATATGTTCATTTTCTATTACGCGGTGCTTTCCGAAGTGTCTCCACCTACCGCACTCTCGCCCTTTGCCGCATCAGCCATTACGGGGGGCGATCCATACAAGACTACCCTGCAATGCTGGAAGTACACCATACCCGCCTTTCTGGTTCCTTTTATCTTTGTACTGGACCCCAGCGGACAGAGCTTGCTGCTCATGGGTACGACCGAAGCGTTGGCCAAAGCCAACTGGCTGCATATTGCACAAATCACCTTCACGGCGGCCACAGGCATTTTTGCACTGGCGGTAGGCTTCCAGGGCTGGTTGATCGTGCGTGCCTCTTTACTTGAACGCGTACTGCTGATTTTTGCCGGATTCATGCTGGTCTACCCCGGCCCCATCTCCAACTCGGTAGGTTACGCAATGGTGGTCCTGGCCTTGGCCTCGCAATGGATGCGCCGCAAGAAAACCGCTGTGGCTGCCTAGACCATCAGGGATAACCCCGGTGGCGAACCAAGCGCGCAGGCCTCAACATACTATCTTTGATCAAACATCAAAGATAGTATGGCTGTAAATGTCGCCCTGGAACCACTGGTGCACACCTCCATCAACGAGGCGGTGTATCGCCAGCTGCGTGACCACCTGATGCGTGGCGACTACGCCGCCGGCGATATTCTGGGCATACAAGAGCTGGCAGACGCCTTCGGCACCAGCGCCATGCCAGTACGCGAGGCCCTGCGCAGGCTCGCAGCACAACGTGCCGTCGAGCCCATGAAAAGCCGGTCCATGCAAGTACCGCTCATGTCGAACGAGCGCCTTGACGATATCCGGCGCACCCGCTTGTTGATAGAAGGCACCGCGGCGGCCTGGGCGGTTGACCACATAACGCGCACCGAACTCGAACTGCTACGCAAGCTGGCAGACGAACTGGGCGACTCACTCAGCTGTTCGGCCTCTATCAGCTCAGGTCTGGAAATCAATCAGAAATTCCACTTCACCATCTACCGTGCTGCCCAGTCAGAAACCATGCTGGCCATGATAGAAAACCTGTGGCTGCAATCAGGCCCTTATTTGCGCGCCACCCGCGAACTCATGCACTCCACAGAGCGGCCAGGCGTCGAGTTCCATGCCCAAATAGTCCAGGCCATAGAACAAGGCAATCCCCAGGCGGCCCGGCGTGCCATGGAGCAGGACATTTGCTGGGCTTTTGACAAGATCAAGGCGCAAGCCATGGCAAACGCAAGCTGAATCCTGCCGGCACTACTCAAGCAAACGGATACTTTTCCATGTCTTTACACAAACATCGTTCCCGTATGGTTACCCAAGGCCTAAGTCGTGCGCCGCACCGCGCGTTTTTGCGCGGTACCGGCTTCGACGATGACGCTTTGCAAAAATCCATAGTCGGTATTGTGAGTACCCAGGGCGAGAATACGCCCTGCTCCCTGAACCTGGCTCCACAAGCCGACCGCGCCCGCCTGGGTGTGGCAGCCGGTGGCGGCGTACCGGTCAGTTTCTCGACCATCTCTGTATCTGATGGCACGTCCATGAATCACGCGGGCATGCGCATGAGCCTGTTATCGCGTGAAACCATCGCCGACAGTGTGGAGTTGGTTGTGCGTGGGCACGCCTACGACGGACTGGTGGCATTGGCGGGCTGTGACAAAACCTTGCCCGCCATGATGATGGCCATGGTCCGGGTCAACACCCCGGCAGTGTTTCTGTACGGCGGCGCTACGTTGCCTGGCCATGCCCTGGGCAAACAGGCCACCATACTGGATACCATCGAAGCAGTTGGCAATGTGCAAAACGGCACCCTGAGCATCAAAGACCTGGGCGCCATGGAGCGCGGCTGCCTGCCCTCGGCCGGCTCTTGTCCCGGCCAGTTCACCGCGAACACCATGGCCATGGTCGGTGAAGCGCTAGGCCTGTCGCCACTGGGCTCGGCCATGATGCCAGCCGTCTATAGCGAAAGACTGGCCATCGCCCAGCGTGCAGGCCGAAGGGTCATGGACATCCTGGACAAAGGCGGCCCCTTGCCACGTGACCTGGTCACCCGCGCCAGCCTGGAAAATGCCTGTGCAGCGGTGGCAGCTACAGGCGGCTCCACTAACGCCGCCCTGCATATTCCTGCAATTGCACACGAAGCCGGCATACGCTTTACGCTGGACGATGTGGCGGACGTATTCAGCCGCACACCACTGATAGCCGATCTGCAGCCGGGCGGCCGCTTCCTGGCACGCGATCTGCATGAAGTAGGCGGCGTCCCTGTCGTATTGAAAGCGCTGCTGGACGGCGGCTACCTGGATGGATCGGTCCTCACGCTGGATGGCTGCAGTCTGGCCGAGGCCCTGGCCGACGTACCCGAACCTGACGGCGAGGTAGTCAGGCCCTGCTCCCGTGCCATACACCCCTCGGGCGGCGTCACGGTGCTCAAAGGTAATCTGTGTCCCCATGGCGCCCTGCTGAAAATTGCTGGACTGAAGTCCCTCAAATTTTCGGGTCCGGCGCGCGTCTTTGAAAACGAAGGCGACTGCATGCACGCCGTCTCCACGCGCCAATATGAACCCGGCGAGGTACTGGTCATACGCAATGAAGGACCCAAGGGCGGGCCCGGCATGCGCGAGATGCTCAGCGTTACTGCCGCGCTATATGGCCAGGGCATGGGCGAGCGTGTGGCCCTGCTTACCGACGGTCGCTTCTCAGGTGCCACACGCGGTATGTGCATCGGCTATGTCAGTCCCGAAGCCGCTGCGGGAGGCCCCATAGGGCTTATCCGTGACGGCGATCTTATCCATATCGATGCCCAGGCCAATACGCTGGATGTAGCCGTCGGCGATGCGGAACTCAAGCTGCGCCGCAACGACTACGTCGCGCCGACCCAAGCCAGGCTGGCGGGTGCGCTCGAAAAATATGCCCTGCTGGTGCGTTCCGCTCATGAAGGCGCCGTCACGCATTCGGGCAATGTGGAATGGCCATACGAAACTCCGGAGGACGACTATGTCGACCCCACTACCTCTGCATTCTGACCGCTGAAATGAAACTGGCAGCCAACCTCTCCCTGCTGTATCCGGGCCTGGACCTGCAAGAGCGCATGGCTATGGCGGCCCGCGACGGCTTTCACGCCGTCGAGATCCTCTTTCCCTACGAGCAGGACCCAAGCTTGTTGGCCGGGCAACTACAAAAGCACGGACTCAAACTGGTACTGATCAATACACCTGTAGGTCAGCATGGCGAAAAAGGCCTGGCAGGCTTGCCTGGCCGTGATCTGGAATTCATGGCGGGTCTGGAACGCGCGTTGAATATATGCCGGGCGACCGGCTGTCGCAGCATTCATGTCATGGCGGGCATCCCTCCGGACGACACCGATCAAGAAAGCTGCCGCAGCACCTTGATCGGCAATCTGCGCAAGGCCGACGCTGTAACAAGCGCCCACGGAATCACCCTGCTGCTGGAGGCTCTGAACCGCGAAGACATGCCTGGATATTTTTATCACTTGCCCTCACAGGCAGCTGACATCATCAAGACAGTGGCCTCTCCTTCAGTACGCCTGCAATTCGATTTTTACCACTGCCAGCGCGAACAACTGGACCTGCGCCAGACGCTGCGCGAGACTTTGTCACTGATTCATCACGTGCAGTTTGCTAACCCGCAACATCGGCACGAACCCAACCTGGACGATGCAGAAGTCCGCGCTGCGCTGCTGGCCCTGCAGGCATCGGGTTATCAGGGCTGGCTGGGCTGCGAATACCGTCCAAAAAACGACACAAGCACCGGCCTGATATGGCGCAAGGCCTACGACGCATTACTCAACTCCACCCACCCAACACCGCAGCAAGAAAAACACCATAAGGAGATTTCATGAAAAAACTCACTACTTTATTGATTGCCGGTGCAGCCCTGGCGATTGCCGCACCGGTGCAAGCAAAGAAAACACAGCTGACCGTATCCAGCTGGTTGCCGCCCACCCACGCCGTGGTAGCCGACTTCCTCGTGCCATGGGGAGAGGAAATCAGCAAAGCCACCGATGGCCGTGTCACACTGCGCATCCTGCCCAAACCCGTCACCAACCCGCCGGGACACTTTGATGCCGTTCGCGACGGCCTGGTCGATATCAGCTTCATCTCGCATGCCTACTACCCGGGCCGATTTGAACTCACCAAATTCGCCGTATTGCCGTTTTCGGGCGACACCGCCGAATCACGTTCTGTAGCCGCCTGGGACACCTACGAGAAATACCTGCTGCCTGCCGAAGAGCACAAAGGCGTCAAACTCCTGGGCATCTATGCACACGGCCCCGGCATCGTCTTCACCACCGAGAAACCTGTTGAAAAGATCGAAGATTTCGAGGGGCTGAAAATTCGTGTTGGCGGCGGTATGGCGGCCGATGTGGCCAAGGCGCTGGGAGTTTCCCCAATTGCCAAGCCTGCCCCCGAATCCTACGAGCTGCTTAGCACTGGCGTCGTGGACGGCGTGTTCTTCCCAGCTGAATCGCTGGTTTCGTTCAAACTCGACAGCGTCATAAAAAACGCAACGACCTTTCCGGGCGGACTGTATTCCGATACACACGCCGTCATCATGAATGAGGATGCCTTTGCGAAGTTATCCAAAGAAGATCAGGAAGCCTTGCTCAAGCTTTCGGGCAAGCACCTCGCCAGCCTGGCAGGTAAAGCCTGGGACAAGCATGACGCAGTTGCCCACAAAATACTGAACGGAGGCACCATCAATCTCATCAAGGCCGATGATGCACTGATCAAGGCAGTACACGAAAGGACCGACGGCTTTGAAAAAACCTGGCTTGAGAACGCCGCCGAGAAAGGTATAGACGGCCCCGCAGCACTGGCCTCATTCCGCGCTGAGATCAAGCAACTCGAAGCGCAATAGAGCCCATGAATAAGCTAAACGCCGCCATCTCGGCGGTACTCAAGGCCATCGCCGTACTGGGACTCTGCGGCATGAGCCTGCTTACCGTCGTCGATGCCGGCGGGCGCTATCTGCTGAACCACCCCATCATCGGCTCGGTCGAACTGATCGAGCTGATGATGGTGGCGGTTATCTTTTCGAGCATTCCCTTGATGACCCGGGCACGAGGGCACATTGTGGTGGACAGCTTCAGCCATTTTTTTCCAAAGGGCGTGCGACGCCTGCAAGATCGGATCGCCGCACTGATCTCATTGCTGGTCAGCGGTGTTCTGGCCTGGATCACCCTGCACAAAGCCCAGACCACCGCCGGCTATGGTGACATCACGGCCATGCTCGGCATCCCCCTGGCGCCTTTCGTTTATTTCATGGCGATTCTGCTGGCGCTGGATGCGATCTACCATGCCGTCAACCTGGTCACCGGTGCAAAACATTCTCAGGAAGTCGCGATTTATGACTGAGTCTCTTATTGCCTTAGCGGCCATGCTTGGTCTGATTTTTTTACGCGTACCCGTCGCCTTTGCGATGGCCCTGGTGGGTTTTATCGGTCTGGGCCTATTGCGCAACTGGTCATCAGCCTACGCGATGGCGGGCTCCGTCGTCTATGAAAGTGGTTTTCAGTACTTATTATCGGTCTTGCCACTGTTTATTCTGATGGGCAATTTCGTCACTCAATCGCGCATGTCGCGGGAGCTTTATGCTGCGGCACATGCTGTGCTCGGCCATAGGCGCGGCGGACTGGCGATGTCCACCATTGTTGCTTGCGGCGGATTCGGTGCCATTTGCGGTTCCAGTCTGGCCACTGCCGCCACAATGTCCAAAGTGGCTTATCCGGAAATGCGCCGCCTGGGCTACAGCGAAGAATTGGCGGCTGGCTCCATCGCCGCGGGCGGGACCCTGGGCATACTGATTCCCCCATCCATCATCATGGTGGTGTATTGCCTGTTGACCGAGCAAAGCATAGGAAAAATGTTCGCTGCTGGCGTATTGCCCGGCTTGCTGGCCATTGGCTGCTATATGCTGGCGGTAACCTGGATTACGCGGCGCAATCCGGCAGACGGGCCCAAAGGGCAACGCAGCACATGGAAACAGATTCGTAGCGCACTGAGCAAGGTTTGGGCAGTACTGGCCTTGATCACGATGCTGATGGGCGGTATTTATGGCGGTGTTTTCACAGCGGCCGAAGCAGCTGGCATAGGGGCCTTCCTGGGTTTCCTGTTTGCCTTGAGCCGAAAAACCATGACCTGGGCCTCTTTCGTTGACGTTGTGGTTGAATCAGCCAAAACCACGGGCATGATCTTTATGGTCATGATTGGTGCGCTGATGCTGGCCAATTTCATCAACTTTACGTCACTGCCGCAAGACTTGGTCGATATCGTTGATCGATTCAACTTGAGCCCGCTCGCCGTGATCCTCATGATCAGCTGCATCTACATTGTCCTGGGCTGCGTGCTCGAAAGCATGTCCATGATTCTGCTCACCGTGCCCGTGTTCTACCCGCTCGTCCAGGCACTGGGCTTCGACCTGATCTGGTTCGGTATTATTGTGGTCGTCGTCACCGAGATCAGCTTCATTACCCCGCCATTTGGTATGAACGTGTTTGTCCTGCGCGGCCTGCTGCCTGGTGTCAGCACACAAACCATTTTTCGGGGTGTAATGCCTTTTGTAGTCAGCGATATTTTTCGTCTGACGATTCTGATTCTGTTCCCGGCCATATCCCTGTACTTGCCCACCTTCGTGAAATAAGGGCACAGACCAGACCGGGGTTGCCTTTAGCGCTCCGGCCCGGACAGTCTGCTGTTTTGCTTCACGCGAGGGGGCGGCCAAAAACCCTCGGATGAAAAGGTTGTGGGGCGCTCATCCAGCGTGCCCGGATCCTGCTCGGCCACACAGGCTTGCAAAGCCTTGCATACACGCTCCAGGGCAGCCAGGCCCGATACACCACGCGTGACTTCATCCCACCATGTGCGATGCACAGCACGTACCCTTACGGGAATAGTGGGCAAACCTATACGCTGTGCCATGGCCAGGCGATGCAGGCCACGGTTGATCTTGAGAATACGCCCCTCGCGAGAAATGGCAACACCCAGATCGTCACGGGTCAGGGAGGCCACATACCCACTAGCCGCCATGCTGTCCAGATAATGCAGATAAACCCCGAAGTATTCTTTGATCTTGTCGGGCGTATCCAGCACGATACCTTGCAAATGCGAAGACCACGGCTGGCCACGCTCAATGCACGCCATCAGTTCCTGGTAGCGTGCTACGCGTTCAAGCTGATCGCGATTTTCATCTATATCACTGATGAACTGATAGCGCGTACCCAAGCGCAAGTCGTCACGGCGCAAATCCCAATGCCCATCCCAGATGAAAGCCATGGACGATGGACGTTTTTCAACTTTACGTGGCAAGAACTCAACATTGCGTATAAGGCTGCGCGGATCGATATGCACCGTGAGCGGGCGCTCGCCAAGAAACAACTCGATACTATGACGAGGCAGGCCAGCGCGCTCTATCAGGGAGGCGCCGCGCTTGCCCACCAGCCAGCGCCGGAGCAATACATTTCCCACCGGCATACCCAAGCGGCGCTGCACCTGCTGGCGCGTCGTCGCCGTCAAATGAGCCAATAGCACCCGTCGCCGTATAGATGGCGATACAAGCTGCAGCATTTCTTTGTCGGCTTCTGGCCCCGCGAATACTGCTTCTTTACTGCAAACGATGTTTGACTGTACGTGATCCCTACGCATACAACAATGGTGTCACTATACTGCGTCCGTTACAATTAGATGGATCATGCATTTAGTAACAAAATACAAACAAGAGCATTTGAGATAGAGTAAAAACCCTCTTTATTTCCAGTATAGGCCCAGGCTACAAGCGCGGGCGAACCGACGCCTAGCAATAGAGTTGACCTCAACTGGTGTTGGCGATAATAATGACAGGTGAGTCACCGTTCATTTATTATCATAAATAGCCACCATGCCTCGTCAAACCAACACAAGCAAGATCAAGGTCGCATCTCCAACGCCACCGGTATCAAAAAAACCGAAGGTCACTGACTGGCGCAAGGCTCAAGGGCGTAGCGAGCGTGGTCGTCTGATTCATGAAGCACTTTTTACAGCCGCCAGCGAAGTCGTTGGCGAACGCGGCTACGAAGATGCCTCCATTTCCCTGATCACGCAGCGCGCCGGTGTGGCACAAGGCACTTTCTACAATCATTTTGAATCGCGGCAAGACATACTCGACCAATTATTGCCCAGACTGGGCAAAGAGATGCTGGATTACGTAGGAGAGTGCAGCCGCCCTGGCAAGACTGTGCTGGAACGTGAAGAGCTGGGCTTTCGTGGTTTCTACACCTTCCTGAAACTACACCCGCATTTTTTTCGTATTCTGAACGAGGCGCCCAGTTTTGCGCCCAAAGCGCATCAAACGCACATCGAGCTCGTTCGCGACGGCTACATGCGGTTCTTAAAGCGGGGTCTGGAAAGCGGCGAAATAAGAGGCTTCGACGAACAAGAGCTGGAAGTCGCCGCTTTTGTCATGATGGGTGCGCGTCTGTATTTGGGGCATTACGCAACCCACCCCGAAAACAGCGACAACCCGGACATTCCAGACTGGGTCACGCAAGCCTATCGCAAGCTGATTACCCATGGCTTGACCGGAACCCGCTAATGTCATCACAGGCGCTTTCAACGTATCGTCTGAACGAAGACGACCACACCTGCACCTGAATACAGCCAACCAGGAGACTCTATGTTCAAAGCAAGTACCATAATGAAACGCCAACCGGGCATGGCTGTGGAGGCCTTTCAGAATTATTGGCTCAATGAGCACGCTGCATATGCGGGCAAGCTGCCAGGGCTACGTCGCTACATGCAATCACATGCCTTGCTTCAAGGATATCGAAAGGGCGACCTGCCCTGCGACGGCCTCAGCGAAATGTGGTTCGATACCCGTCAAGATTGGGAAAATGCACTGGCCAGTCAGGCAGGGCAAGCCATGCTGGCTGATTTGCATGCATTCACAAAGCCGGATGCTCTGATTGTGATGCCCATCGAAACCCATGTGGTGGTCGACGGCGCCATTCCGAACGGAGCCGTGAAGAATATCGAGCTGGTCAATTGCCGGCCAGGCATGGATCTTGATGATTTCAGGGCTTACTGGAAGAATGTGCATGGCCCTCTTGCTTCGGGCATTACCGCTATACGCCGCTACGAGCAAGATCACCTGGCACGGGCGGAATACGATGGCGCCAAGCAACCCCCACTGGACGGCCTCGCTATCACATGGTTTGACTCAACCGCCTCCATGAAGCAAGGCGCTACCACCCCTGTGTATGCCGAGACCCGAGCCGACGAAGCCAATTTCCTGCCCGATGGCCACCTGCCATTCATCATCACGACAGAACACGAAATTGTGCCTCTTGTACACGCTTAAACAGATAGATAACGCTGCTTGATATCGTCGTTGCGGCTCAGCTCATCAATGGTTCCATAGAACACGTCCTTACCTTTGTCGATCACCACCGCGTGGTCGGCCAGGCCCAGACAGAAGTGCAGGTTCTGTTCGGCAAGCACAATGGTGGTGCCCAACTCGCGCAAGGTTCCGATCAGCTCACCTATTTTTTGCACCATGATCGGCGCAAGGCCTTCGCTGGGCTCATCCAGCAAGATAACCGACGGGTTGCCCATCAGCGCACGCCCTACTGTCAGCATCTGCTGCTCGCCGCCCGACAACTGTCCTCCCAGCCGCATGCGCAGAGGCTTGAGCAGGGGGAGCATGTCGTAGATACGTTCGAGGGTCCAATCTGATCCACCCTGCTGATTTCGTTTTATTGCAATCAACAAGTTGTCTTCCACCGACAACTCGGGGAATATCTGCCGGTCTTCGGGCACGAAAGCAATACCGGCACGAGCAATCTGGTGTGGCGCCTGACCACGTATTTCTTTGCCGGCGAGGCTGATGCTGCCCTTGCGGCCACGCACAATACCCGCAATCGATTTCATGGTGGTGCTTTTGCCGGCACCGTTGCGGCCCAGCAATGCGAGCGTCTCACCTTTATTCAAAAAAAGCGAAAGGCCAAACAGAACCTGGCTGGAGTCATAAAAGGCATCGATACCCTCTACCTTGAGCACCGGCGACGCGGCTGTGCTGGTAGTCATGCGACTTCCTCCTTGGGAGTGCCGAGGTAGGCCTCGATCACTTGCGGATTATGGCGCACCTCGTCTGCCGTGCCCTGCGCCAACAGGCGCCCATACGACAGTACATATATATGTTGTGAGATGCGGAATACGATTTCCATGTCGTGCTCGATCAGTATCAAGGTCAGCCCACCCTTCTTCCAGAGGGCGAACACCGTTTCTATCATTTGCTCACGCTCTTCTGGCCCCATGCCGGCCACCGGCTCGTCCAACAGCAACACCTTGGGCTGAAGAACCAGCGCCAGGGCCATATCGAGCAGTTTTTGATCACCATGCGAGAGATTCCCGCTGATGATATTGGCGGATTGCGTCAGGCCCAGTTGATCCATGACTTCGTATGCGCGATCGCGTGTTTCTTTCAACGGAAACCGGCCGGTCATACGCAGGCTTTTACCCAATGGCGACAATAAGGCGCCCCGCAAGGATTCTTCGACAGTCATGGATTTGAACAGCCGCGACACCTGGAAGGCACGGCCTATGCCCAACCGGACAATCTCGGTCGGAGGTAGCCCCACGATGTCTTTCCCTTCGAGCAGTATGCGTCCGCTGTCAGGCCGTAATGCGCCGGATATCTGATTGAAGAACGTGGTCTTGCCTGCTCCATTCGGACCAATGACGGCCGTGAGCGAATCCTTCGGAAAATGCATGGTCAGGTCGTTGGTGGCTACGACACCACCAAAGGCCTTTCTGATGTTTTCTACACGCAGCATCGTCAACCCTCCTGCCCGGATTTGGCAGAGCCACTCTCAACACCACGAGCATCAGGCATGCCGCCGTATGTCATCCAGGGCGTACCTACTAGCCAGCCTGCATCAACAGGCAGGTCTATGCCGGTGATGGCAGACGCGCGGCCAGAGGTCAGGAAATCAACCGCATCGGCAATCTCCTGGGGCGATACCATGCGCCCCAGCGCGGTGGTCCGGATCAGATCAGCGGGATCGCGGTCGCCCTTGTCTATGGCATCTTGAAGCGCCGGCGTCAAGGTATAACCTGGCGAAACCGAATTGACGCGTACGCCGGAGCGCCCCCATTCGGCAGCCAGGCATTGGCTCATGGAGATCACGGCAGCCTTTGCCGGTGCGTAGGCATGCAAAGGTACAGATCGCGAACCGGTAATAGAAGCAATATTGACAATGCTACCGCCGCCGCTGCGCGCCATCTGCCCGCCAAAGGCAACGCAACACAGATAAGTACCGCGTTGATCAACCGACACAATTTTGTCCCAGACTGCCTGGTCCAGCGCCTCAGGGGAGGAACGCTGCTGAATAATACCCGCGCTATTCACCAGGCTGCGTACGGGACCATGGTTTTCGGCCACACTTGCGGCGACTGCCCGCACGGTTTGCTCATCGGAGACATCGCAGGCCTGAAAGATCACAGAGTCGGCCAAATCACCCAATTGACTCTCTTTGCCCGGCAGATCGAGCACGATCACGCGGTCACCGCGTGCCAGCAATTTCTGCACGCACGCAAGACCAATACCGCTGGCGCCGCCGGTTACCACGCTAAGCATCGCCTGCATGCCTTGTTCAGATTTATGTAGAGTCGTCATGATGTCACCTGCTTGGTTTCTGTCTTTTTACTGGCCGGGCGAAACAGGCGCAGCACAAAATCGCTGACTCCACGCTTGAACCCCAGGGCGAAAATCAACACGATAATACCCAGCGCCAGGCCATGCAGATCGGTGTACCGGGTGATCACATCATTGAACATCATCAACAAGGCAGCACCCACCACCGGACCTATATATACGTGCAAGCCACCCAGCAGAATCATGAAAATTGCCTCGCCCGACATGGTCCAATAGGCAAACTCGGGGTAGGCTGCCGATACAAACAAAGCCATGATGGAGCCCGCGACACCCGCAAAGGCACCCGCCAGCACGAAAGCGTACAGCCTGGTGCGCCATACATCGACGCCCAGAAATCGCGCCCTCTCGGGGTTGTCGCGCACCATGCGCAATGTATAGCCGAATGGCGACTGCATTAGTAAACGCATGAGCAAGAGGCAGACAACGGCCAGGACGCAGGCAAACCAGTACAAATGCTGTCCATTGCCAAGATCAACCCCCAGAAAAACAGGCCTCGGAATGCCCCCCATCAGACCTTGGTCACCGCCGGTAAGGGATATCCAGGACTGGATGATGCTATACAGCAGCATGGCAAAGGCCAACGTCAGGAAGGAGAAATAAATCTCTTTGAGCCTTACGCAAATAGCGCCAACGACCAATGCCAGTAAAGCGCAAAAAACAATTGCCCCGACAAGAGCCACCGGTATGGACGTGCCCGCCTTTTGCATCAGCAGGCCGAAGGCATAAGCCCCTCCGCCAAAAAACATGGCATGCCCGAAGGACACCATGCCGCCATAGCCGATCAAAATATTCAGGGATGTGGCAAAGACACCAAAGGCCGCCAGACGGATGACAAAGTCTGTGACCAGTCTGGACGAGGTAAAGAACGGGAGGGCGGCCAGGATCAAAATAGCCACCAGGGAAATGACTAGCTCTTTGGATAGTGCACCGTTATTGCTCATGATTGTTTCCGTCCCATCAAACCGCCCGGTCGCAGAACCAGGATAAGCACCATGGCGACAAACATGATTCCTTCAACAAAATCAGGGAATCCGATCGAACCGAAAGACCGGACCATGCCAATGACCAGCGCACCGACCAGGGCACCACTGACCGAGCCCATGCCGCCAATGACGGTGACGATGAATGATTCGATCAGGATGGAAAAACCCATGCCGGGCGACATCGAACGCACAGGCGCCGCCAAAGCTCCTGCCATGCCTGCCAGCAAGCCGCCGCAGGCAAACACACCGGCGTAGATCAGTTGCGTGTTCAGACCCAGTGCCGATGTCATGGTGGGATTATGAGCTGCCGCCCGTACCACCTTGCCGGTGCGCGTATGCTTGAGCACATACCACAGCACCAGGGCAATCAAGGCAGCCACAGACATCAGCACCAAGTAGAAGACCGGCACGATGCCACCACCAATAAACAACGGTGGCAACTGGAAGGTTTCGGGCATGCCCATGGACTGAAACTCGGCACCCCAGACGAGCTTGACGACATCATCGAGAATCAGGATGAAGGCGTAGCACACCAGCAACTGCATCAGAACATCAGCGTTGTACACCCGACGCATGAAAAAACGTTCAAACAAGACCGAGAATATGGCGACCCCCAGGCCAGCCATGATCACCGCAAGAAAATAGCTGTCGAACACGCGATAGGCGGTCAGACCCATATAGGCGCCCAACATGTACAAAGAACCATGGGCAAAGTTGATGACGCCAAGCACGCCAAAAATCAGCGTCAGCCCGGCAGCCACCAGGAACAGCAGCGCGCCTACGATCAAGCCCGTGCTCGTCTGAGTGACGATGCACGAGATTGAGGTGACGCACTCAAACAGCTCTTGAGGATTCATAACTCTCTCTCCTGGAGGCAGCCGGGTGTATACACCCGGCCCGGCCTATCAGATATAGCCCTTGGACTTCTTCCACTCGTTTTCCAACTCAACGATCTGAGTCCAGTCGCCGACCGAGGGATCAGACATGTAAGGCTCTTTGGTATCTACCACGCCCCAACCCACGGCATAATCGACCAGAGTCTGGTCTTCGGCACGCATTGTCAGCTTGCCATTAGTGCCGAACGGTGAGTCTATGGTCAAGCCGCGCAATGCATCGGCAATTTTCTTGCCATCGGTACTGTCGGCTTTCTTCATGGCTTCGACCAGGAAATTGAAGCCAGCTGCCGTCTGCCAGGCCCAGTTGGTGGGCAGATCTTTGTATGCGGCCCGGTATGCGTCACCCCATGCCTGATTGGCAGGCGTATTGGGGAAGCTGCGCAAATAGCGGTTGCCCGAGTGAATACCCTTGGGCAGATTCTTGACAGCGGTCAGTACCGTGTAATCGGCCATGTTCACGGCAAAGAAATCGCGTCCGTTCAGCAAGGCGTAAATGCTGGCCTGATCGATGAAAGAACTCAGATCGCCACCCCAAAGGCAAGAGTAAATGGCCTGCGGACGCTCCTGCACTATACGCGTGATGATTTCACTGTAATCAGGCTGGAACAGCTTGGGCCATACTTCGCCTACCACCTCGATATCCTTGTTGAAGTGCTTGGCATAGTAAAAAAACTCGGCCGTCGTATCACGCCCGTATGCGTAATCAGGTGAGGCGCTCATCCACTTGGTCAGGCCTTTTTCCTTGGAGACTCGGCCGGCATAAGCACCGCCCACGATCGAATCATGGACGCCCTGGCGTGCGCAGCGGAACGCATTGGGAATGCGCTGCTTGGGATCGGCGGTGAGCGATGAGGTTTCAGAGTTGGTATGAATGCACAACACCCCCAAGTCCCGGGCCACTTCGTGCACAGCGAAAGCGCCCGACGATGCTTCGCCATCGATCAGCATTTCGCAGTCTTCGCTATTGACCAGCTCACGGGCAATGCGTGCCGCCTCTTGAGGCTGGCCCTTAGAGTCGCGAATAATCAACTCGATCGGGCGCCCACCAAAACCGCCCGCCTTATTGAATTTTTCGAGCTCCAGCTTAATCGCATTGCTGGACGAAATACCCAGCGTTGCAACACGGCCGGAAAGAATGGTGGGCATACCCACCCTGATGGGTTTGTTCTGAGCCAGCGAAATAGCCGGCAAACCTATGGCCGATAGACCTGTTATGGCCGCCGCCCCCTGGATGAGCTTGCGCCGGCTGGGCAGGCTTGGGGAGGTATTTTGTTTATTCTGAGTCATGGTTGTCTCCTGGTAGGAAGGTAGGTGGCCATTGCAATTGGCCCCTTGTTTACGATGTGAATCAACAGTCGTTCCTGTACAGCAATCAATCCGGATGTTGCGCGGCCAGCTCATCGCGCAACACGCGTTTCAACACCTTGCCGGACGGATTGCGCGGCAAGGCTTCCAACACGACCAATTGACGAGGAATCTTGAAGCCTCCGATTTTTCCTCGGCAATGTTCTTGCAATGCATCGAGCGTGAGGGTGGCGCCTTCGCGCAGCACAGTTACAGCCACAACCCGCTCGCCCCACTTCGCATCAGGCAGGCCTATTACGGCAGCCTCCTCGATATCAGGCAACTGATACAGCACCCGCTCGACCTCTGATGAAGCGATGTTTTCTCCGCCGCTGATGACCATGTCTTTCTTACGATCGACCAGAAACAGGAATCCGTCTTCATCGAGATAACCCATGTCGCCCGAGCGGAACCAGTCGTCGAAGAAGCTGTCTTCCGTTCTTTGCTCATCTTTCCAATAGCCACGAGTGACCTTGGGTCCCCACAAACAGATTTCGCCGACCTGGCCATCCGGCTGTACATGGCCTTCGCCGTCCCGAATCTGTATACGAACATGCGACAGTGCCCGGCCTGCCGAACCTATTTTTTCGATTTCACGCCCGGCTTGCATCATGGTGTCGCCCGAGCAGGTCTCTGTCAGTCCATACGCATCCACATAGCGCCCCTCGGGAAATAAGGATCCAAAGGCCTCGATACGCTGAGCCGGCGTGCGCTCGCCCCCGCCCACCACCCACTTCAGACTGCTGCGCTCATAGCGCTGGGAGTCTGGCAGTGCCAGCAGGCGGTTCAACATGATGGGCGCCAGCCATGCTCCCGTCAGCCGGTCATCCTGGATGGCCTGCAAGGCATCATTAGCATCGAAATCCCGCAGTATGGTCAGCGAACCGCCCACTTCGAACAAAGCAAAACCCGGCAGGTCAAAAGCACCCACGTGATACAGGGGGCCGACAACCAGCAAACGATCGGCGGCACTCAGCTGTAGTTCACTGATGTGATCCAGTGTTTTCCAGTAAAAATTCTCGTAGCTGTGTCTCACGCCCTTGGGCAGCCCTGTGGTTCCTGATGTATACATCAGGCGGAACATATCGGCAGACGTGACAGGCGCGGGTTCTTGTACAGGTGCAGCCGCCTTGTCGAGCAAGCCAGCGTCATGCTCGTGCGCGGGCGTGATGACCAGTCTCGGCGTACTGCCTGCATTCGCTTCCAGACTCTGGTCCACGCACAATAGCTTTGCACCTGAGTGATGCAAAATATATTCGACTTCGTCTTTGCCCAGACGATAATTGACGGGTAGCACAACAGCGCCCAGATGACTGATGGCCAAGGTAAGCTCAACAAACGCAGCGCTATTTTTCATGAGCAGGGCTACGATATCACCCCGCCCCACACCCTGGCCAGCCAGGACGCCAGCCACATGACACACCCGCTTGAACAGGTCTGCATAGTTGATACGGGTATCGCCATAGCGAATCGCCAGTTGGTCGGGTGTACTGTGAGCCCAATGTTCTATGGAAGCACTCAATGTGACCATGATGTCTGCCTCTGTATCTAGTTCAATTCGCGCGGCTCAGTACGACCGGGGCATGCCAAGGTCATACATGGCAATGTAGTTGAGCACCATTTCTTCTGAAATAGGTGCAAAACGGAATAGGCGACAATCGCGCCACAGACGTTCCACGTGATATTCGCGCGAATATCCCATCCCTCCCATTGTCTGCATGGCACGCTCAGTGGCTCGTGCAGCCACCTGCGCCGCCAGTAACTTGGCCGCATTGGCCTGGCTGCCATATGGCAACCCACTATCGAAATTGGACGCTGCCTTATAGTTCACCAGTCGGGCCGCTTCCATTTCCGCATGGCACTGGGCCAAAGGAAACTGCAGTCCCTGATAGCTGCTGATTGCCCGGTCGCCAAACACCTTGCGTTCGTTGCCATAGTCAACCGCCAGCTTCAGGGCCAGCTCTGTAGTGCCGATCAAGCCGGCCGTCGTCACAATGCGCTCGGTGTTCAGCACATCCAGCAACTCCTTCCAGCCACCGTGCAACGTACCCACGAGCTCATGGGGTTCGATGCGCACATCGTCGAAGAAGATCGAGCTGGAAGCCAAAGTGTTGGTGCCGACCTTCTCAATCGGCGTATGGGTCAGTCCGTCGCGGGCCACGTCAATCATGAACATCGACAAACCATCACTGCGTGAGGCGCTGTCCTCGACCTTCTTGGTACGTGCCACCACCAGCATCTTGTGAGCGGTATCAACCGCCGTAATCCAGATCTTGCGTCCATTCAGACGCCAGCCATCTCCATCCGGTCGCGCAAAGCTGCGGATTTCAAGCGTATTCGTGCCAGCATCAGGCTCCGTCAAAGCCATGCAGAAATTGATGTCGCCCGACATCAGGCCTGGCAGCAGCTCTTTTTTCATCTCAGGCGAACCAAAACGACTGATCGAAACCCCGCCGAAAATAGGGTTGACCATAAACAGCTGCCCAACCGTGCTGCCCGCACCCGTTGCCGCCAGGCGCTCGATGATCAAAGCCATCTCGAACACACCCAACTCAGATCCGCCATACTCGGATGGCAGCGCCACGCCGCACAGTCCGGCTTCGCAGATGGCACGCCAGCACTCATGAGGAAATGCCTTCCTTGCATCCAGGTCGCGCCAGTACTCCAGGCCAAAACGCTCGCCCAATTGGGTGGCGGAGTCGGCTATCATCCGCTGTTCTTCTGTAAGTTGGAAGTCCATATCTATCTATTCCTGCGGTGTCGGTTCTTGAGTATTCTTGAATTAAAGCGGCTGGCCTTAAGTGCTGGCACGGGCTGCAGCATCGCGTGCCACAGCGAATTCGCGCAACACGACATCCAGGCCAAGCTCTGGTGGATTTTCCACAAAGCGCTCCAGCGCATCACATGAGCCGGCGCCCAGTTCAACCTCTGCACCCACACGCAAGACCAGTTCACGCAAGGTCGCGCGGTCGTAGTTGTAATCGTCTACCGTCTTGTTCATATGCAAGGTTTCTGGCGCGTCTCCGTTGTCGAACTCCGCAACAATCACACAGCTCAGGCGTGGGACATCCTGGTCACTGACCAGCGTGATGCGGTCGATCAGGCCTGCCACCTGCGGATCGTCGTAGACCATCATGTCGCGCAGAGTCGGAGCACCGTGCAGCAAGGTATTGGCGATACAAAACGGAATACTCATCAAGGTACCCGAAACAGAATTGAACGGCCCTGTGCTGTCCATGCCTGCATAACCTGTTTCGTAAGGATTCATGCGCACCTGGATACTCGCCGGGTTACGGCCTTTCAGCTGGCTGCGGAAAGCCAGGGCCGCATTAACCGGCGTCTGGTTGAATGCGCACACCGGGTAGGGCTTGAATACGACGCGATGGATAAACCATTGCGTGCCCAGCTTGGCCTGTAGGTCGGCCACATTGCAATCGGCCCGGGCGTAGGCACGAACCAGACCAGCCTTGCCTTCGAAGGCATGGGGCGCAGACACCGACCCCGCCTTCGCCAACTGTGCTGCTACCCAGCCATTGTTGGCGGCCACGCCCAGTTGGTAACGCCACTCATCGGTGCCATCGGCAAAGGATTGCAGAATGCCGCCCGCGAACGAAGCCGCATTGGCCAGCGCCGCAGCAGTGTGATCCTGATCCAGGTCCAGAGCCAACGATGCTGCGGCAGCCGAAGCCAGCGCGCCATAGATGGGCGAAGCACGCAAACCCGCCGGTGTCGTATGGCCGGCATAAGCCTGCTCGAACAAACCGCCTACTTCGTAGCCGGCGATCAAAGCGGGGAGCATGCGGGCTAGCGGTATCCGACCAGTTTCTGCCGCTGCTGTCAGCATGGGAATCAGTATGGCGCCCAAATGTGCAGCACCCAGTGCATCTTCCTGTGCTCGCCCATGAAACAAGGCAGAGTTGGACAGCATCGCGGCTTGCATGGAGCTTTTTCGGCCAATGGCCAGCAGCGTCGCACCATCGGCTTGCTCACCGTCCATGGCCAGGCCTGCTTTGGCAGCTACTTGTCCAAACGGCGTATTGAAACAAGCCAGGCCTATGCCATAGCCATTGAGCAGGCAAACTCGCGCCTTTTCCATGACTTCGGGCGGTATATTGGCCTCGGTCTTCAACGATACGACAAACTCAGCCAGCGACTGCGATAAGGTTTTATCTGTTTCCATGATGTCTCTCTCTTATCTGATTGCCTTGAGGCCCACCGGGCCTAATGCACTAACAGCCTGACAGGCTGTTCAAGCAACTCACGCACGATATTCAGGAATTTCAGGCCGCGCACACCATCGATGATCCGATGGTCTGCCGACAGCACCACGCCCATTTCCTGGCGCAATTCAGGTTGCCCGTCATTATCGGGACGGAACACCGCTTTGACACTACCCACACCCAGAATCATGGCTTGGCCCGGATTGATGATGGACCCCATGAAGTGCACATGATGCATACCCGCATTCGACACGGTAATGGCCGGGCTACCCAGGTCTGCCTGGTTCATACGCCCCACTCTGGCCCGTTCTATGACTGCATTCAAGCGCTCGGTCAGTACACCCATCGATACACTGCCAACATCACACACGGCGGGCGCCAGCAGACCGTCTTCGGTGCCCACCGCCACACCCACATCGATTTGGCTGAACGACAGAATGCCCTCGTCCGTCCAGACACGATTGGCTTCAGGCATTTGACGCAGTGCCTGCGCAACCGCCATAACAATAAAATGGTTGAGCGTCAGACGATGCGTTTCCTGGGCACGGTTGACTTCCTTGCGCAGGGTCACCAGACGCGTCACATCGATATCCAGTGCCAGATAAAAATGAGGAATCTCCTGCTTGCTGGCCTTCAGACGGCGCGCAATGGTTGCCTGCATACCCGTGGGCGCAATCAACGATTGACCCGCCTGAAGTTTCACCGGCGCAGCAGCAATGGCTTCTGCCTTGAGTTTGTGCGGAATCGCAGCAGGCCTGGCAGCAGAAGCCACCTCGACATCGCTGGCCACAATGCGTCCATTCGGACCCGTACCCGCCAGACCGTCCAGGGACACACCCTGCTCTCCAGCCAGCTTGCGCGCGTAGGGTGTTGCAACAATGCGCTGGCCGTCAGCGTGCGCCTGCGCGGTTCCACCCAGCTTGCGATCATCTGCTGCCTGCTGTACCGGCGCGGCAGCAGCCACAATTTGATCTGGGTTCGGCTTCGAGCTGGCCTCGGCGTGTGCCTTGTTCTCTTGCGCTGGCGCCATGCCTTCGGCTTCGCCGTCATCCCAATAGCCAATGACATCGCCCACCGGCACGGTATCGCCGGCCGCCACCACGGCTTCCAGCAAAGTGCCCTTGGCCTCGGCTTCGATCTCGTTGGCGACCTTGTCGTTCTCGACCACATACAACACGTCGCCCGCATCAAATGTGGCGCCTGGCTGCACCAGCCATTCCGACACGATGCCTTCAGTCATGGTCAGGCCCAGTTTGGGCAAGGTCAATGCCTGACGCACTTTATTGCCCCTTGAACTGTGCAGGACGTTTTTCTAAAAAGGCCCGGCAACCCTCGTGCGCATCAGCCGTATCAAGTACCAGTCCTATCATGGCCTGCTCATGCGCCAGCGCTGCCCCTAGCGGCATTTCCTGCCCCTGACGCAGATTACGCTTGAGTAGCTTGAGCACCAGCGGCGACTTGCTGGCAATCTTGCTCGCCAAAGCCAGCGTTTCATCCATTAAGGCTTCGTGCGCCACCACGCGGTTGCACAAACCTAAAGAAACGGCCTCTTCGGCCGAAATCTGGTCACCTGTAAACATCATTTCCTTGGCCTTGCAGGGTGCTATCTGACGCATCAGGCGCTGCGTGCCCCCGGCCCCCGGGAAAAGGCCCAGATTGATCTCAGGTAAACCCAAACGGGCTTTAGCCGAAATCAGGCGGATATCGGTGGCCAGCAACAACTCTGTGCCACCACCTAGAGCCCAGCCATTCACTGCCGCTATCGTTGGCTTGTCACTGTCTTCAAAGCGACGGAAAACCCGATGGACGATTTCGGCAAATTCCTGGTAATGGGCCAGGCCTTGCCGGCTGTCCAGGTCGCCAATATCGCCGCCTGCCACAAAAGCCTTGTCGCCCGCACCCGTCACCACGATGACGCGTATCTCGTTGTTACGTTCCAGTTCGTCCAGTCCGGCTTCCAGTGCCAGCAGTGTCGGCACATCCAGCGCATTCAGCGCTTCGGGCCGATTGATGGTCAACTGGCCTACCGGCCCTTGAGAAGTCACCTGCACGACTACATTACTCGTCATTACTGAATCTCCTGTATTGAGCGGGACACTGCTTGCGTCCTCACGCCATTACTTTTTTCACTGCATCGCAAACTTTGCCGGCATCCACCATGTAGCGTGCCTCCAGTGAGCGCGCAAAGGGAACTGGCATGAACGGTGCGCCGACACGCAACACCGGCGCATCGAGTTCATCAAAGCCTTCATCCGCAACACGGGCGGCAATCTCCGCCCCCACGCCAAAGGCCTGCACAGCCTCATGCACAATGACAATGCGATGCGTGCGCCGCAGCGACGCCAGGATGGTATCCATATCCAGCGGCTGCAAAGTGCGCAGATCGATGACCTCAGCCTCAACCCCCTCACCCGCCAAGCGGTCAGCCGCCGTCAGGCAAGCGTGCACCGTAGCGCCATAAGTCACCAGCGTTACGTCGCGCCCCGGCCGGGCAATCCTGGCCTGGCCCAGCGGAATAAGCTGATCCGTATCCACCGGCCCCTTGCGGCCATACATGGCCTTGTGCTCGATGAACACCACCGGATCGGGATCATTGATCGCGCTGCGCAACAGGCCATAAACATCGCCTGGTGTAGACGGACACACCACCTTAAGGCCGGGTATGTGCGCCAGCCATGCCTCGAGACATTGGGAATGTTGTGGACCAGCATTCAGGCCACCGCCGTGGGGCGTACGCAAGACCATGGGCACGCTGGAACGCCCGCCAAACATAAAGCGGGCCTTGGCTGCCTGGTTCACCAGCGCGTCCATGGCCAGGGTGATGAAATCCATAAACATGATTTCGACCACCGGCTTCATGCCTGTCATGGCAGCACCGACGGCTAGCGAAGCCAGACTGGACTCTGAAATCGGCGTATCGCGTACCCGCTCGGGTCCGAACGTATCCAGCAGGTCGCGGGTCGCCTTGAATGAACCGCCCGCCGCGGCGATGTCTTCGCCCAACAGCATGACAGTATCGTCCTGAGTCATCGCGTCGCGCAGAGCCTGATTAACCGCCTGCGTAAATTTCATTTCGGTCATGCCAACCTTCCTTTCTTCATGGCCGTCGTTGAGCAATCAAATATTCAATGTATAGACATCCTGGCGGGCCGACTCGTAAGTGGGCTCGCTATCTTCCCGTGCTTGTGCAATGGCGGCATCCACATCGGCCTCGACCTCTTGATCAACCTGATCGACTTGTTCCTTTGTGGCGCCAGCCTCTTGCAAGAGCACCTGCGTGCGTGCCACCGGATCGACGGCCTCCAGGGAGGCCAGATCGTCGGCATCACGATACTTTTGCGGATCACCCTCATAATGACCACGCACCCGCTTGGTGACGCATTCGAGTATCAGAGGCCCCTTGCCCTTGCGCAGCGAGGCGACGGCCTTACGTGTTGCCAGCGCAACGTCGCTGACATCATTGCCATCGAGCTGCTGATGCGAAATTTTGAAGGCAGCAGCCAGGCCCTTGAGTGTTCCAGCAAACTGTTGACTAGTCGGTGAAAACTCAGACCAGCCATTGTTCTCGCACACCAACAACAAGGGCAGCTTCCACAAGGCAGCCATGTTCAGGGTTTCGTGCAAGACACCCTCAGCCATGGCGCCATCACCAAAGAAAGCAACGGCAATGCCACCGGTTTTACGTGTCTGATGGGCAACCGCGCTTCCCATGGCAATGGGTATGCCAGCCGCCACAATGCCATTGGCACCAAGAATGCCGATTTCCATATCGGCCACATGCATGGAGCCGCCGCGGCCACCGCATACACCGCCTGCCTTGCCCATGACCTCCTTGAAGAAGTGCGGCAGCGACAAACCACGCGCCAACACATGTCCGTGGCCACGGTGCGTAGTCGCCAACGTGTCGTGATCACCAAGGGCGCTGCATATGCCTGCAGCGATGGCCTCTTGTCCCACGCTCAGGTGTATGAAGCCTGGCACTTCACCATCGGCAAACAAGCGGGTCAGGCTGTTTTCTACCGTGCGTATGGTTTTGATCGTTCGATACAGCGCCAGTAGCTCATCTACCGTCAAGGTTTCCGGCATGCTCGTGTCTCCATCAAGGCGAATTTTTCCCTTGATTAATGATTGATGAATCATGAGTCATGATATGAGCGTGAGAAGCCCTGTGTCAACGGCGCAATAAGTAGGGGTTTACCCTTTATCGATGACTTGAAAGACTTGAAATCGAAGCTCTTTAAGGCGAGCTGGCCCGATCAATCCCAATGGAATTCGGCTAAATGAAATAATCACGATAAGCTTGACGCTTCCCAATAGCATCTTTCAACAGGAGCACACTATGGCAACCCGCCTATCCGTCATTGCAACCCGTACCGGCGACGGTGGCACCACAGGTCTGGGCGACGGCAGCCGGGTCGACAAAAACACCCCGCGCATCGAAGCCATGGGCAACGTAGATGAGCTGAACAGCGTCATTGGCCTGCTTCGCACCGAAGCCCTGCCTAAAGACATAGATGCTTTATTGTCACGCATACAAAATGACTTGTTTGATCTTGGCGCCGAGCTTTGCATTCCCGGACACAGCGTCATTACTGAAGAGCATGTTGTCTTTCTGGATCAAAGTCTGGCTCACTACAATGCCGGGCTGGAACGCTTGAAGGAGTTTATTTTGCCCGGTGGTAGCCGGGCTGCGGCGCTGGCCCACCTGGCACGCACTGTCTGCCGACGCGCAGAACGTTCTGTTGTCACGGTCCATGCTACCGAAGCCATCAATAAACCGGTCCTGCAGTACTTGAACAGGCTGTCTGATCTTTGCTTTGTACTGGCGCGCGTCCTCAACCGCGAAACCGGCCAGGGCGATGTTTTGTGGAGCCGGGAACCGTCTGCCTGAGGTTGTGGCGCCAACAACGACAACAACATGAATACTGAGTATCTCGAGAATTTTTTACTGGTGATTCAATGCCGCTCGCTTGCCGAGGCTGCGCGACGACTGCACCTTACTCCGGGTGCTGTCGCCGCGCGCATTCGCATCCTGGAGGGAGAACTGGGCGCCAGCCTTATCCAGCGCTCGGGCCATACTGTTAAACCCACCGAAGCCGGACTACGCATCTACAACCGCGCTCAAGCATTGACTCAGGATGTCCGAGACCTACGTGCCTGCGTAGCAAGCGGTGCGCCCGAAGGTGAGCTACGCCTTGGTGTGTTCTACTCTGCCCTCACAACCCACCTTCCCGCACTCCTGGAAAAGTTCTGCCTGAACTTACATCCAGAACTATCCATTCTTATCGATTACGACCCATCGGCTGCACTATGCAGCCGCGTGCACAGCGGCCAGCTGGATGTTGCACTCGTCATAGAGCCTCCATTTACCCTGCACAAAAATTGCGCCTGGCGTACTTTGCAAGAGGAGCCATTGGCGGTCATTGCGCCACTGTGCATGGAAGGGCGTGATGCACACGCCTTGCTCAACGAAGAACCATTCATTCGTTACCACAGGAAGGCCTTTAGCGGGCAACTGGTTGACCGCTACCTTAAAGACAACAGCATCTTCCCACGGCAACGGCTGGAAATTGACAGCTTGCTGACCATAGTCTCGTTGGTGGAGCGCGGCGTCGGCGTATCACTTGTGCCCGACTCCTTCTCCATTTCTTATCGAGAACACCAATTAACCAAGCTATCCTTGCCTAACCGCACCCCTATCCGACGCATAGGCATGATCTGGAACAAACAGGGGCCACGGCTAGCTCTGGCGCAAGCCCTGGTCAATCATGCCACACAAGTATTCGGCACCCGAGAAACGCAATAAATTTGCATTGATAACGCAAAATTTTTGCGCCTTGGTCATAGCTCAGCTCTTTAGAATTGCTGCTGTTTCCTTAGTTTTTTCAGGACAAGCAGGCGAGCATGATTGGATTTCGAATTTTTCCGCTACAAAGCCGAATTGACGCACAATGGGTTAAGAAGTTCAAAACCATACCGGTAGCCAACGTCAGTGACGTCATGGCGCGCATGTCGGCTGGCGGCATATGCTTACGGCCCATGCATGCAGGCGGCGTACTGGCCGGGCCTGCCTTTACAGTCAAGACGCGTCCAGGTGACAACCTGATGGTGCACAAGGCACTTTCAATGGCTGCGCCAGGTGACGTAATCGTGGTTGATGCCGGTGGCGATCTGACCAACGCCATTATCGGAGAAATCATGACGGCCACGGCTGAGCGCCGCGGGCTTGCCGGCATCGTCATTCACGGTGCAATACGCGACGCAGGAACCATCGCAAAAAATGGCTTTCCGGTTTATGCGGGCGGTGTGACGCACCGAGGGCCATACAAAGACGGTCCTGGTGAGATCAACGTTCCCATCAGCTTGAACGGTATGGTGATTCAGCCCGGAGACCTAGTACTGGGCGACGAGGATGGCCTGTTATGCGTCCCCATGGAAGAAGCCGCTGCGGTGTACGAAGCGGCACACGCCAAGCACGAACTTGAAGCACAGATACTTGCCGATATTGCTCAAGACAAGCTGGATACGGACTGGATTGATCAAGCACTGACACGGCTGAACTGCGAGGTAATGAAATGACTCGTGTAGTTCGCCTTGACGTATGGACAGCCCCCTGTTTTGATGAAATTCTCGCCCAAGATACAAATCTAACGCTTCATATACTTGAGCGTAACGGTGATCAGGCGCGTAACTGGGATATCTTGTCTCGCGCCGAGATCTATCATATTTCTGCTGCTCGCGACGAAGTGCCTGTCGAGCTGCAGGCCACCACCGATCTGATTCGCCAATGCCCGAATCTAAAGTGTGTTTCAACGTCCGGAGCGGGCTATGACACGGTTGATGTCGACGCTTGCTCAGCGGCAGGTATTCTGGTGGTCAATCAAGCGGGGGGTAATGCTCAATCCGTTGCCGAGCATGCCATAGCCTTCATGCTGGCTTTAGCACGGCGATTTCCAGAATCCATCCATAAGCTTAAATACGGTACCGGTTTTACACGCGAAGACCTCATGGGAAATGAGCTCAACGGCAAGACACTAGGTCTGGTCGGCCTGGGACACATAGGCACCCGTGTGGCAAAGTTGGCCAATGCATTCGGCATGACTGTACTCGCCTGTGATCCTTATATCGAGGAACAGGAGATCGCTGCTCGCGGCGCACGATCCGTGTCAATGGATGAGCTACTGGCAGCCAGCGACATTATTTCACTGCACTGCCCTCGCACCCAAGAGACCTTGAACCTGTTTGATGCTGCACGATTCCGGAGCATGAAAAAAAATGCCCTGTTTGTGACTACAGCACGTGGTGGCATACACAACGAAACCGATCTATATGATGCCCTGCTGGCGGGTCACATAGGAGGGGCTGGCCTGGATGTCTGGACAGTAGAACCGCCCTTGCCCGACAACCCCTTGCTGGCCTTGCATAACGTCGTCGCGACGTATCACACCGCCGGCGTTACCCAAGAAGGGCGGCGTAATGTAGCCGCACTCGCAGCACAACAAATCTTGCAAATATGCCGCAAAGAAGTGCCTCACCGGATGGTTAACCCGGAAATCTATTCTCGCTTTTCTACCCGCTTTTCAGTTTGAAAATCAACGAAGATAAAAATCTGAAGGAGACTACATTGAAATTCAAAAACACGCTTACACGCTGCATGCAGCACAAGTTTCTCGTACTGGCGGCCGCCACAACAATAGGGGCCATGGGCATGCCTGCTGCACAGGCTGCATACCCAGAACATCCCATCAACATGGTGGTTTCATACGGGCCTGGCGGCGGCACCGATTTGGTTGCGCGGGCAATGGCACCGTATATCGAAAAATATTTGGGTAATGATGCGCGCATTGTGGTGCTGAACCGCCCAGGAGCCGGCGGTGAGATCGGCTTTGCTGAAATCGCGCGGGCCAAGCCCGACGGCTATACCATCGGATTTCTGAACACCCCAAATCTACTGACGATACCCATTCAGCGCAAGACACAATATCATTGGACTGACTTTGATCTGCTGGGCAATCTGATCGACGACCCAGACAGCTTTGCCTTCAACACCACCAAACACGACTTCAAGTCGCTGGACGATCTGGCCAAGTTTGCCAAGGCTCACCCTGGCGAAGTGACGGTTGGCACGACAGGCAAAGGTTCCGACGACCATCTGGCCATGCTGGCCTTCCAAAATGCGGCAGGCGTCGAGATGCTGCACGTTCCCTATAAAGGCGCCGGCCCAGTGCGCACTGCTATATCTGGTGGTGAAATCGTACTTGCAGCCATGAACATTGGCGAAGTAAAAGCCTATATAGCCGGTGGCTCACCTATGAAATCTCTGGGTGTGATGAGTGCAGAGCCGTCGGAGATCGCGCCTGAACTACCTACATTCAAAGAACAAGGCTACGACATCATCATGTCCTCACTGCGCGGCATTGGTGCTCCCAAGGGTTTGCCTGAAGACATTCGCAACAAACTGGTAGAGGCAGTGCGCCAAGCAACGGCCGACCCGGAGTTTCGTAAAACCGCCCAAAAAATGTTCGTTCCACTACGCTATCTTGGGCCGGACGAGTACAAGGCTGAGTTAGCGGCCAACGAAGTCATGTTCAAGAAAGTTTGGGAAGACACTCCCTGGTCCGATTAAACTGAATCGACCAGACAGGCGGGGCTGGCCATGTATTGCCAATGCGGCAAGCATGCCCAGCCCCATCCGTAATAACGGATAGACGCATGCTATATACCAAGCGCAAGCTGAAAAACTTGCTGAGCCTCGACGATTTTGAAGCAGCAGCACGCCGCTATCTGCCACATGTTCTGTTTGCCTATGTTTCAGGCGGCGTGGAAACGAATACGTCAATGAATCAAAACCGTACGGTATTCGAAGAACTGGGGTTCATTCCACGTGTCATGCGCGATGTCTCCAACGTAGACATCCAGACTGATTTATGGGGGCATACATACGCAGCCCCCTTTGGTATTGCACCCATGGGCTTAAGCGCAATAACAGCCTACCAAGGAGACCTGGTCCAGGCCCATGCCGCTGGGCAATTCAATGTGCCTATGATCATGAGCGGCTCATCGTTGACCCGCCTGGAAGACGTCGCAGCGGTCGGCAAGCATGTGTGGTTCCAGGCTTACCTGCCTGGCAAGATGGGCCAGATTGAAGCATTGATTACACGCATCCAGGCCGCTGGTTACGAAAAGCTGGTCATTACTGTAGACACACCAGTTGCCGCAAACCGCGAAAACAATGTGCGTGCCGGATTCTCGACACCCCTGCGGCCTTCACTTGACCTGCTTGTGGACGGCATCACACATCCGCGCTGGACGCTGGGCACCTTCCTGCCAACACTGCTCCATAAGGGCATGCCACACTTCGAAAACAATTACGCCACACGCGGGGCGCCCATAGTATCGCGCAGCGTACTACGCGATTTCTCCGACCGATCGCACTTGAACTGGTCGTACTTTGAACGTATACGCCAGATGTGGCCAGGCAAGCTCATTATTAAAGGTGTGCTGTCAGCACCCGACGCCCGTATTGCTGTGGATCTTGGCGCAGATGGCATCATCGTATCCAACCATGGTGGCCGGCAGCTTGATGGCTCGGTTGCCCCGTTGCGAGTACTGCCGGAAATCGTCCGCGCCTGCCCCAGCGTACCCGTGATGATGGACAGCGGCATCCGGCGCGGTGCTGATGCCATCAAGGCCCTGGCACTGGGGGCACGGTTTGTATTCGTGGGCAGGCCTTTCAACTACGCAGCGGCAGTTGGCGGCGAAACAGGTGTACTGCACGCCATGGAATTGCTGGCGATGGAATTGCAACGTAACACAGCAATGCTGGGGCTAACCCGACTGTCCGAAGTGGACGTCTCATGCCTGCATGCTGTTGTTGCTGGCACCGGGTTGCAGCAATATCTGACCACAAGCATATAGCAGCCTAGAAACTGCCTCTTAGCCCGGTAACAAACAGGAACACTGTTAACGGCCCCTCTGTCACAGCCCAGGCGATAATCGCGATATGGCAGAAGAGCAATCGTCATTCCTGCGCCGCACGACGCGGCGTGCCTTGGCAGCATCCGGCATCACGGCTGCAATCCTGTACGGCTGGTGGCAGGCCATCGAAGGCGCACGTACGGCGCCCAGTTTGCCGGAGGTACAGCCGGGTTCATCACTGGCCTTGGGCCGCGTCCTGCTTACGCCCTTGTCAATTGAGCTGCGGCCGGCAGCCCCCCACTCCAAAAATGCCCAAACACAACTCGTACTGTCCGCTATCGTTGAAAATGTAACGAGTGAAACCCAGGCCGCTGCCTTCGGCTATCCGCCGCGCCTGGTCACAGTAGAAGCAGACCAGTTGGAATTCGGCGCTCCTGACATCACTCTGCTGCGCGACCGCCAACCCCTGCTTCAGCTCCAGCCGCGCATGCCTGAAAAGGTGGAGATTGCCTGGCAAGCCCCTGCAGGCTGGCAAACAGGAGAGAAACTATCACTCACCTTCTTTCGGCAGCAGTTCAAGCTGAAAGACAATCTTTATGCCCGCTCAAGCTGGTTGGGCTATTCGCCTGTTGCGCGCATGGCTGCAACCCCAAAGGCTGCGCCATGATGGTTATACGCTATGTTTTGCCGATTTTTCTTGGCGCGTGCGTCCTGGGCGCCTTGATGATGAGCACGCCCACCTTCGACAGCGTGTTTCAACCCATGCGCAGCACGGCCCACAGCGGCGGCGCCGCGCACGGACGACTACATGCAGCGCGTTTCGCCGACTGGCAAACTGCAGACCAGATATCCTTCGACCGCTACGGAACCACCCTCACACGAGACACTGAGGGGGTTTTCCTTATCGTCGATATCGACATCCTGGATGTGCGCGAGTCGCTACGGCTCACAGCAACCTGGCTGGGCCGCAGTGGTCGCCATTATGCGCAGACCGCAAGAGCGGACGGCGCGCCGTCCACGCTGGACGTGCGCCAGTTCCACCCCGGGCTCGATAATCGAGGCCGCGCTGTCTTTGAGCTGCCCCGCGATGAGATCGAAAAAGGCACACTGCTATTGTCCCGCAAAGGCCCAAACATTCTCGATAGCGAACTCGAGCTGACACCCACCAAAGGTGCCGGCATGCGGCACAACAATTTGCTGAGGCTGGAGTGATGAAACAACTGGGATGGCTGGCATCGGCCAGTGTGTTGTTTGTCATGGTCGTAGCCATTGAAGGCTGGCCGGCCCTGCGCGACCTGAACAGCAATCGGGAATGGCGCAGCATCGACGCCACGCCCGACGGCGCATCCATGAACGAATTGGAGGTCGTGGTAGAAGAGCAGATTGCAGCCATTGCCGCACAAAAACCCGAGCGTACCGCCATGCTGATTCGGCTGAAAATGCAAGTAACGCCCGTAGCGCGCGAGGCCTGGAAGGACTGCAGTGTTTCACTGCGCAACGCAGCCGGCCAGGTCTGGCTGCCGCTCACCAGTGCAAGCACCGACGGCGCGGTCAAAGCCTTGGCGCCCGATCACAAGAACTTCGGCCTGTGCCGCTTATATCCACGAAGCGAAACCGCCGACGCTGAAACAATACGTGCCGACCAGCTTTTTTTGTTGCCCAGCAATAAGCTGGAAGGCTTGCGGCTGCACGTATCCGGGATGGGCACCCGCCCCCATGCCTTGTCGTTTGCCCTTAACCCGAAGATCAGGCGACTGCCTTAGACGCGTCACGCGCCTTCATTGCCAGCGACAAGCCGGCGGCCAATATGCAGAACTGAACGACCATGACCACCACGCCGTCCTGCGGCTGACCCGGCATGCCAAACAGCACATTCAGGGGAACCGCGGCCAAGCTCCAGACGTGGTTGTCTTGAGGGCCGATCCATTGGGCTGCCCCGACCCAGCTCCAACGCCCTAGCCAATCCGCCAGCCGCCACAGACATAGGATCGAGACGGTCAGCCACACTCCCGCCGAGGCAGCAAGCAGCACGCCATTGGCGACGGCATGCCATCGCCTCACCAAGCCGACCCAGAAATGACCAATGAAGTCCGTCAGCGGCTTGGGCAATGCCGCCCAGCGATCCGTCACCCGGCTGGCAATGCGCCGTGTGGGTGCCTCCATCATATTCAGGTCATGTCCATAAACGATGGCGCCAAGATTGAACCAAATAAGCGGCAACAGCGCATAACGAAATAATTGCTTGAGCCAGTCTCCGAATTGCCAGGGTGGAGGCCAATCCACCGGCCGCAGACTCGCATCGGCAATGGCTGCCTGCGCGGCCGGCAGGATCCAATCCAACAAGCTGGTGGGTGACGGCAAGCTGGCCAGCAAAGACACAAACTGTCCCTTCCAGGTACTGAGCACATAAAGACCCAGAATGAGCCAGGTAGCCTCGCACGCCACGACAACCAGTGGCCAGACTCCATGGCCGTTATCGGCATGCAAGGCCTTGGCCCTGCGACGTATGAACCAGATAATGAGCACAGGGATCAGCAACCATAGGGTGCCATCGACCTGGAGAGCAGGTGGGCCCATCGCATCAGGGTTCTGGAAATCAATGCGACTCCACTGCTCTGAAAGGAAAGACTTGGAATAATCGCGCAAGGTGTTACCCAGAAACCCCCAGCCAGCATAATAGCCATAGAACGGTATCAGCACCGCCAGCAAGGCGCTGGCGAACACGGGAGAAGTATCTTCTTGTGTATCAGGTGAGTCTGATGCACGGCTTCTGCGTAGCCGGATCACGGCAGGCCTATCGCGCAGCACAACAAAAATGCCGGCGAATACGATCAATTGCAGCAGGATGATCATGATCACGGCAATCAGGCCGACAAAGCGGTGGACCATGCCCAGCTCTACGGCCAAATGCATGAAAAGCGTTTCGGCCAGCCGGGCACCCAGCAAGATGGTCAATAGCAGCACACCGTACTTGCGCAGCAACTGGCCCGTTTCAAGCAGGTGTGAGCGTGTGATCGTCCAGGCACCATTCACTTCGACAGCCTCCAGGATATGCGTGGCTTAGGCAAGTGAATAATTCTACTGGATGAAGGTGGGCGGTATTCCCGGGTTATGCAACAAGTTGATTCACTGTCGCTATGACTTCAGCACACGATCTGACGGCAGTAACAAAACAATGGCCATAGTGCAGATCGAAATGCCCGCCATGATCAAAAACAAGCTTGAAAAGCTGGATGCCTTGACGATGGGACCCAGCAGCCACACGGCCAGCGAGCTCACACCAAATGAAACCGCAAGACGCATGCCGGCCACACGAGAACGCATGCTGTCGTCCACATATTTGACGATCATGGCATCGGTAAAAGGTATGGCTCCAAAAATGCACACCATGGCACCCAGCAAGGCAATGAACACCCACCAGCCACTGGCTGTGGCCGCCAATATCAGCCACGGGATCTGCGCCAGCACCATACCCAAGTACAAACGCTTGAGCGAAACCTTATCAATAAGATGGCCCACTACGACTTGCGTCAAGGATGCCAGCGCGTAGATCAGGGCCAGCAGCATGCCGATGGAAGCGGGATCATTGATCAGGCCATCGAAACGTTCCGTCAGGAATTGGGTATTGCCATTGGTGGTGAAGTTGAACAGCAAGCTGCCCGTGATGGCAGCAACAGTCATGACCACCAGCGCCCTGGCGAGCTGCCTGGGCGGCAACACCACCTGAGGTGGCTTACGGCTACGCCCGGGCGCAGCGCCCTGCGGTTCACACAACAAGGCGAAGGCCAGCCCGCAAGCCATTGAAATAAGCCCTGGCACAATAAATGCGACGCGCCAGCCCCAGTACTGAACCAGCAACCCCGTCAACAGTGCGGCACCCGCGACACCAAGATTGCCGGCCAAGCCATTGACGCCTATAGCCACACCTGGGCGCTTGGTCCGCTGCACCAGCATCGGTATGCCTACCGGATGATATATGGATGCAAAAGCACCTATCAGGGCGAGGCCCATCGCCAGATGCCAGGGCCCCTGTGCAAAAGCGGTGAACAGCGCAGCGAGCCCCAGCCCGAAGAAGAACACCAGCATCATCTGCCGACGCCCCCAGAGGTCGCCTAGCCGCCCCGAAGGCACTGAGCCGAGGCCGAACAAAAAGAAAGCACCGACGCTGTACGGCATCAGGTCTTCCCAACGGGAAAAATGGAATTCGGTGGCAATAGTGCCTACCGCTGTCGCAAAAATCAACAGAAACAAATGATCCAGCGCATGACCGATATTGAGCAGCAAGAGCACGGGCCGAGGGTGATCGGCTGGCTCCACTTGCATCGCCACTGTTTGGGTATTCATAGAGGATGATTTTCCGTAATGCCCTCACCAACCGCTAAAGCGCGGCCAATTTGCCTTGATGTCTTGCGTTCCCGCCACGACGACATAGCCACTATGCTGCGCCGCCGTGGAACAAGCATGATTGGGCAATATTCTGAGCAACGTCCCCACTGGCAGCATGGGCGTTTGCCCAGGATCATGCCGATGGCAAATGATGCCATGTTCCTGGTTTGCATCGATCATGACCAGATCGGGAATCGGCTGCCCATCAATATTGCAAGCCACACCGTAGCCTTGATCAACGCTTTGCGTGGCCGTACCCCGGTCGCGCGACATGGCCATCCAGCCAGCGTCGGTAATGACCCATCCCTTTTCTTTCTGATGCCCGATAACGGTACAGAGCACAGACAGCGCAATGTCTGACTCTGAACATACGCCCAGCCCTCTCATGACCAAGTCAAAGAACACGTAAACACCCGCGCGCACTTCGGTTACGCCGTCCAGCGAACGAGCGAAATGTGCTGTCGGCGTACTGCCCACACTGACTACAGGCGCTGCATAACCTGCTGAGCGCAACCGTTGCGCCGCATGCACTGCCCCCGCCCGCTCCTGCTCGGCCATCGCTTCGATCGCTTCAGTGCTGGTGCAAGCGTAAGAAGCGCCCGCATGGGTCATGACCCCTGCCAGCCAGGCGCCACTCTCAGCGTCGGACCGGCCAAGCAAGCCTGCGACCTCCAGCAAAAGAGGCGCTTCCGGCGGCACGCCCGAACGATGGCCGTCGGTGTCAATCTCGATCAGGACGGGAACCGTGATGGCCTGTTCGCGGCAAAATTGGGCCAGAGTACGGGCCGACTCGGTGTTATCCAGCACCAAAGTCAAGCGCGCACCCTTTTGCATAAGGCTGGCTACATGGGCAAACTTGTTTGCGGCAATGCCCACTGCGTAAAGAATATCGTTCCACCCATGCTGGAGGAAGTATTCGGCTTCTTTCAGAGTCGATACCGTGATGGGCGTGCCAGGCTCACCGATTCTTCGGCTTACATCCGCCGATTTATTGGTTTTCAGATGCGGCCTGAGCGTCACTTTGAATTGACTCAGGCGGTCATGTAATCGCTGAATATTCTGATCCATGATGGCCGAATCAAGTATCAGGGCGGGTGTTTCCAGTTCGCTCAGTTGCATGGTTGTAATGACCTCATTTGACATGGGCAATCAGCTCGTCACGCAAATCGGTGAGGACTTTGCAGAAAATGGTGGCCGGCAGCGAAGTAACGACGGGTTCGGGCCCATGCCCGGTTTCGTGCTTCAGCACCAGACCCTTGGTGGATATCAACACCTGACGCAACCCAGGCGACTGCTCGATACGCGTCCGTACTGCACGGCCGACGAGCTGGTGGTGTTCCGGTGAGCCGAACGGCATGTGCTTCCCTGCCCAGTATGCCGCTGTTTTGTCCGCCTGTTCACCGGCCTGCTTGGCCTCCCAGGCACTGGACTGAAAAGCCTGCTCACGGCGCGCATCGCCTTCAGGGAACTTGAGACCCTGAATAAAGCCTTCGACTGACGCAAGCAATACACCTTCAAACAGGAAAGGCGACAGGGAAAAGTTGGACAATGCTACACCGCGCCAATCTGTGGATGTGTAGGCGACATTCAGGCAGGAATCAGGGGTTGGCATTACGTGACCTCGTGACCAGTGATATCAGGATTTCAACGTAGCATTATCAATCACGAATCGATACTTCACATCACCTTTGAGCATACGCTCATAGGCCTGATTTATCTGATCAGCCGGTATCATCTCAATATCCGCCACGATGCCATGTTCGGCACAAAAATCCAGCATCTCTTGTGTTTCGGGAATGCCGCCTATCAGCGAACCGGCCAGGCTGCGTCGCTTCATGATCAGGTTGAACACTTGTGGTGAGGGGTGCGGCGTAGCCGGTGCCCCAACCAGCGCCATGGTGCCATCGCGCTTGAGCAGTACGAAGTAGGCGTCCAGATCATGTGGCGCAGCTACAGTATTCAGAATGAAATCAAAGCTGTCGGCGTGCGCATGCATGTCTTCGGCGTTGCCGGACACCACCACCTCGTCGGCCCCCAAGGCCTTGGCCGCGGTGCGCTTTGACTCGGACGTGGTGAACGCCACCACATGCGCGCCCATGGCATGCGCCAGCTTGATGCCCATGTGACCCAAGCCACCGATGCCCACTACACCCACCTTGTGGCCTGGTCCCACCTTCCAGTGGCGCAACGGTGAATAAGTGGTGATGCCGGCACATAGCAGCGGCGCCACGGCGGCCAACTGCGACTCAGGATGGCGAATATGCAGCACGTAACGCTCATGCACGACGATCTGCTGGGAATAGCCACCCAGTGTGTGGCCGGGAGCATCTTCTGTTGGGCCATTGTAGGTACCCACCATGTGATCACAATAGTTCTCCAGCCCTTCATCACACTCGGCACAATGCTGACAGCTATCGACTATGCAACCAACACCGACCAGATCGCCAACCCGGAGGGTTGACACATGCGCCCCCACAGCAGACACCCGGCCAACGATTTCATGCCCCGGCACGCACGGATATAAGGTGCCTGCCCATTCGGAACGTACCTGATGGAGGTCAGAATGGCATACCCCGCAGTAGGCGATGTCGATCTGCACGTCGTGCTCGCCGGGCGAACGCCGGGTGATATCCATAGCTTCAAGTGGTTGGTCGCCAGCCTGGGCGCCGTATGCTTTGATGGTCATGGTATTGGCTCCTGTATCAGGGAAGACGCCGGGGTCGTGGGGCATACGCCACCGACCCAACGGGGTTCTGCTCAAGTAATGAATTCAGTATACACAGCGCCGGATTCGGTACACTAGCACCCATGCACCGTCCGGCTTCGACCCCCGGGCGGGAGTCTTCCGCTATTGAACCGGAGAAAAACATGTCGACCTTCAAACGTCCGCTGGCCGCTCTGGCCGGCTTGTGCCTGGCTATCGCCGGCAGCATCTCGTCTGTCAACGCTGCGCCCCAGACTTTACGCGTCTCGGCCATACCAGACGAGGCACCCACTGAACTACAGCGCAAATTTGAACCTTTAGGCAAATATTTGCAGCAAAAACTGAATATGAACGTGACCTTCCAGCCGGTCGCTGACTACGCCGGCGTGGTTGAAGCATTGGGTGCAGGCCACATAGACCTGGCCTGGCTGGGTGGTTTCACTTTTGTGCAGGCACAGCAGCGTACCGGCAATGCCATTCCCCTGGTACAGCGCGAGCAAGACAAGGTGTTCACCAGCACCTTCATTACGGCCGACCCCAACATCAAAACAAATCAGGACCTGAAGGGCAAAAGCTTTGCTTTCGGCTCTGTATCCTCGACCTCAGGGCACCTGATGCCGCGCTATTTTTTGCTGAAGGACAACATTGACCCGGAGACATATTTCAGCCGTATCGGTTTTTCCGGTGCCCACGACGCCACGGTGGCCTGGGTTGAAGCTGGCCGGGTGGATGCCGGTGTACTGAACACCTCGGTATGGAACAAGCTGGTTGAAGAAGGCAAAGTCAATACCGACAAAGTACGCGTCTATAACACCACGCCGACTTATTTTGACTACAACTGGACGGTGCGCGGCGACCTGGAGCCCAAGCTGGTAGAAGCCATCAAACAAGCCTTTCTCGACCTGGATCCAGCCAACCCAGAGCACAAGGAAATTCTCGATCTTCAACGCGCTTCGCGTTTCGTCGAAACCAGCCCCGAGAACTACCGCGGCATTGAAGAAGCCGCCCGGTCTGCAGGCCTGCTGAAGTGAGCGTGCGGCTTGACGGCGTGACACTGACTCACGCCAATGGCTATCAAGCGCTCCAAAACATTGATCTTCGCATCAACAAGGGCGAGCAGGTAGCCATTATCGGGCCGTCCGGTGCAGGCAAGACCAGTTTGCTCCGCCTGCTGGGCACCGGCCTGATGCCCAGTAGCGGACAATTGCAGATTCTCAATCAAGAGGCCAGTGTGCTGCGTCGCCGCGCACTACGCCGGCTGCGTGCCCGCATCGGCCTGATTCACCAAAACCCGCCACTGCCATCGCGCCAACGGGTAGTGACTGCCGTGCTGGCAGGTCGCCTGGGACAATGGTCATTACCTCGTGCATTAGTCTCACTGTGCTACCCACTGGACGTGCCGGGAGCCAGCGCTGCGCTGGAACCTCTGGACCTTGCGAACAAGTTGTTTGCCCGCTGCGACCAACTGTCTGGCGGCCAGTTGCAGCGCGTTGGTATTGCCCGGGTGCTGTATCAACAAGCTGACCTGCTGCTGGCCGATGAGCCTGTTTCAGCCATGGATCCCGTGCTTGCCGAACACACCCTGGGTCTGTTGCGTCAGGTCGCGGCCCAGCGCGAGCTGACGTTGGTCGCCAGCCTGCATGCTGTCGACCTGGCGTTACGACATTTCCCCCGGCTTGTCGGCTTGCGCCACGGGCGCGTGCTGTTCGATCTCCCGGCCGACAAAGTCAGCCCGTCTCACCTGACGCAGCTGTATGCCAATGACAGTCTGGCCGAGCATCTCGATGCTCCGGCACCCGCCGAGCCGGCAGCGCAGACCAAAGAGAAGCCATACCGATGCAGTTGAACCATGCCGGTGGCCATCCTCATGACCCGGCCGCCTTACCGCGCCTGTTGCTCACCATACTGGCCCTGCTGTTATTGTGGCCCGGCCTGACCCTGACCGAGTTCACGCCAGCGAATTTATTCGACCCACGCAATCTGGATGTCTTCACCCGGTTTCTTGCCGGTTTCTGGCCTCCCGATCTGTCGCAGGCATTTCTTGCAATGCTGCTCAAGGCCACACTCGAAACCCTGGCCATGGCCACAGCCGGACTGGCCCTGGCCTGGCTGCTGGCGGTTCCGCTGAGTTTATTGTCCAGCCGGGCGCTATCAGTATCCGCCCTGCTTAACGGAACACCCAATCTATCGGGCAGCCTGCTGCGCTATCCGGCGCGATTGCTCATGATCCTGTTGCGCAGTATTCCTGAAATTGTCTGGGCGCTACTGTTTGTGCGTGCAGTGGGGCTAGGGCCCACCGCAGGCGTGCTCGCGATTGCCATTACCTATAGTGGCATGCTCGGCAAGGTCTATGCTGAAATCTACGAATCCGTCGATCAGCGCCCGGCCCGGGCACTCATGCAGGCCGGTAGCTCTCCAGTGGCCGCCTTCTGCTACGGCATCTTGCCCGCAGCCATACAAGAACTGACCTCATATACCTTATACCGTTGGGAATGCGCCATACGTGCCTCAGTAATCATGGGTTTTGTCGGTGCGGGCGGACTCGGGCAAATGATAGACCTTTCCATACGCATGTTTGCGGGCGGAGAAGTGGTCACTATCTTGCTGACTTTCCTGCTCTTGGTGTTGGCCGCCGATCAGCTCAGCAATCTGTTGCGGCGGAGGCTGGCTTGAAACGATCTATTGAAGCAGTGTTCTGGCTGGCACTCATCGCGGTAGCGCTGATCGCCTCTTTCAGTTGGCTGCAACTGGACTTGTTCGGTCTGCTGAGTCCCGATAGCCGGCAGCACATGTACAGCTATGCAAGCTCCTTCTTTCCTCCAGACACCTCGGCAGACTGGATGTATAAGATTTTTGAGGGCGCATTGGAAACTCTGGCGATTTCAGCCATTGGCACGCTGCTTGCCGCCCTGGCGGGCGCTGGGTTGAGCCTGCTTGCATCAGGGCGTTTCGGAGCATGGGCCAAGGCACTATCGCGCCTACTGCTCAACGCCTTGCGTTCAGTACCTGAATTGGTCTGGGCCGCGCTGATGGTATTGGCGGCAGGCCTGGGACCTTTTGCCGGTACCCTGGCACTGGCATTACATACCACGGGTGTGTTGGGCCGCCTGTTCGCAGAAGCTCTGGAAAATACGCCCCCTGGCCCGGCGCTGGCCTTGCGCCATGCTGGGGCGGGACCGATAGCCGCCTTTTGCTACGGCACCCTGCCTGGTGTGCTGACACAGTGGCTCAGCTACACCTTGTATAGATGGGAAAACAACATCCGCATGGCTGCAGTCCTGGGGTTTGTAGGCGCCGGCGGCCTGGGTCAGATGCTTTACTTTACACTCAGCCTGTTTCAGCAGGCGCGCGCATCCAGCGTGATTCTGGCAATGGTGGTGCTGGTGGTGATGGTCGATGCACTCAGTGCCTGGTTGCGTATGAAATGGGTAAATTAAATTTGCTGGCACAATAATGCCACCAGGTAAGCAACAAAATCGTCCATGAACATCCCGCCAAAGAAAAAACGCCAGCAAGAAACTCCCGCACCCACTCTGGGACAGCGGCTGTCGTTTTCATTGTGGCCGCTGATAAGCTGCGTCGTCTCGGTACTGTTCTATGTATTTCATGGGCAAATGCGTACGCTGCTGCCTAGTGTCCCAGTCTCCACGCTGCATAATGTTGCAGCCATCACCATTTTCTACTCGTTCAGCTGGCTGATGGCCCGCTCCTTCCGCGCCTTCACTCTGCGCCAGCGCACCGGTGGAGGCCGGCGCAAGGCGCCCAAGTTACTGAGCGAACTGGTCTCGGTCACGCTTTTCACCATTGCCACCATGCTGGCCGTCAGCGTGCTGATTGGCAAGTCTTCGGGTGGCGTGCTGGCCAGCTCCGGCCTGATCATCGCCATACTGGGCTTCGCCATTCGCAATGTACTGGCCGATGTACTCTCAGGCATAGCATTGGGCCTGGAGGCTCCTTTTCGCATCGGAGACTGGGTCGCCTTCGATACGGTCACAACAGGTCGGGTCATCGAGATCGGCTGGCGCACTACTCGCATACTGACGGCAGACGACACCTATATGATTCTGCCGAACAGCCAGATCTCACGCCAGATGCTGACCAACTACAGTGCGCCTCGCAAATACTATCAGGCAACAATACAGATCGTACTGGGACACGACGTGCCCGTTACGCAAGCCAGGACACTGCTGAAGGAAGCCGCCAAGCGCGCCCAGGACAACCCCGGCATGGTAGAAACACAAAAATCCATCGTACGGGCCACCCTCTATAGCCCCGAAGGCATTACCTACACCATCAGGTATTGGGTATCCAATTTTGCCTTCGACATGGAATGCCGGGACGCCGTGCTGACTGCCATCGACGAAACTTTGCGCAAGCACGAGGTATCACGCAGGGGCACCCAAGTGAAGCTGGTGTTGGGACAAGACAAAGTGGTCAGGGGCGAACAGGTACCACCACCGGCTTGAACATGTCATGCTCGCGCGGCTCAAGCTGGGCCAGCAGGCCGGTCTCCCAGGCCAGATACTGGCGTGCCGCCTCTCGGTTGCCATCATGCCGGTCATGGACGAAAAACAAATAGTCGATGCGTTCGGCATCAGGCGGCACATTGGAAGTTGCCATAAGGGGATAACCGGCGGCCTCCCATGCATCCATCCCCCCTTCCAGCAAATATGCCTCTGCCGGCAACTCTAATGCTGCCAATGCGGCCACGCCAGGATCGTCAGCCACCAAAATAAAGGGCGGCTTGCGACCTTGCAACTGCTCTGCGATACGGGGACGAATGGCCCACACAGCACCGGGAACATGGCCTGCACGATATGAGGCGCTTGCACGCACGTCGACCACGATGCATTGGCCTTTTTCAATGCGATCATGCACACTCTTGGCCGGCATAAGAGGAAGTAACGGCAATGCGGGCACCATCGCTTCGGGCCAGTTAAAACCCGACGCCTGCGTCAGGGTTTGTTTCAGCACATAGGCATCATGACCCATCTGACGCAGCCAGCCTGCCACGACAGGTGCACGCACACCATCGTCATCGAACAACACGATATGCGCACCCCGAACACCCACATATTGGTCCGTGGCCTGAATCAGCTGACCACCTGGGGTATGCTGCGCGCCCGGCAGCGTAGCTGTGTTGAACTCTTCTTCCGTACGTACATCGCACAGGAAAACGGAGCATTCCCCCTGTACCAGCCAGTCCAGGACCGTGACAGCATCCACGTAAGGCACGTCCAGTTGTTGCGCCAGCCATTCCGAGCGAGCCCGAGCGTCCTCATTGGCCATCACCTCGCTGTACTTGCGCTTGCTACCGTGCTCGAGATCGAGCCCTTCCAGATACCATCCTTGCGTACCGTTTTCCAATGCAAAGACTGGGTTGGGTATACCCAGATTGATGAGCGTCTGGGCACCAATAATGCTGCGGGTACGGCCTGCACAATTGATGACAACGGTAGTTTTTTCATCAGGTACCAGTTCGTGAATACGATAAGCCAGCTCGCCATTGGGGCAGCATACGGCCTGGGGGATATTCATTTTTCGGTATTCGTTGAACGGGCGCCCATCCAGTACAAGCAACGAGTGACCGTCTTCCATCATGCGCGACAGCTCAGCCGCCGAGATACGCGGCGTACGGCAGGTATGTTCAACCAGCTCGCCAAAAGTCTTGGAAGGTACATTCACCCCGGCAAACAAGACATAGCCTGCGTCCTTCCAGCCACGTGAACCACCTCGAACAATGTGCACGTTGCCATAACCGATGGCGGCCAAACGCTGCGCCGCCTTGCCGGCAATGGATTCGTCATCATCAAACAACACTACCCGCACTGACCGGCGCGGTACCAGCCGCGTGATGTCGAGTTCCAGACGTGAGTACGGTAGCGGCGTGGCAAATAGCGGGTGGCCTTCCCCATACAAGCCATGTTCACGCACATCCAGGAAAGCCAGTTCCCGCCCGTCGTACAGCCAGTCCTGGACCTCATGCGGCTCTATAGTCCGATTCGTCATGTGCACAGTATCCATATTGCTGGTCAACGACGTGTCTGCACGCCAATCTTCATGGTTTCGCAGGTACCCTGCTCAAGGTTGTAGGCCGTACGTTCCGTCAATGTTTCAAGTGCACGTCCGTATAAATGAAGATGGCGTATCGGCTTCTCGCCTTCTATCTGCACGGCATGAATGTCATCAGCCAACAAGGCAATGCCCGTGCCCGGCGCCACAACGACAGTGCCTTCCTGAACCAGGTCTGCCTTGCCAGGCTGACTGGCATCATCCGTTCTGCGATAGACAAAGTTGTTTTCCACACCCTCAACGGCCGCAATACAGGCCCATGTGGTGTGGTTATGAGGAACGATTTTCTTGCCCGGCAGCATGACATTGAGATACAGCGCATAGCTATGATCCGGGTCTTCCTGAATCATGTAGCGTGCCTGGAGCTCGCCGTCGGCTGGAGGAGGAAAGGCCTCAGCATTCCATAGGGATTTATCGGCGGCGAGTGCAATCAGCTCTTCCAGCACCTTAGCCATCTGAGCACGGTCATTACAGTCGGTCGACGCAAGTTTCCTTATGTTTTCCAGGGCAGCATGCGTGGCTGCTTGAGTTTGGGCGGGTATGGCCATCGGGGCAATCCTTATCTGCTATTGGGTACGTGACTAAACACATTATGGTCGCTATGCGGCGGGCACGACAACTCAGGTTGTACGCTTTTTAATTATCGAGTGCTGTTTTTTGATGTTTTATTGATATTTTTTTGACGATTTTTTGTTCATGCATGTCCTAGTGTCCTGTTTAGCCAATACGAATTTCAGCACACCCATCAAGCACATAGGGCTTCCGTCTGATCGCAGGCGAGCCCGCACAGCATATGAACAAAAGAAACCAAACCCAGTACCCGGAATTTTATCGAAATGATCAGCTGGAGCTGTCTGTGGTCATTCCATTATTCAACGAACATGAAGTACTTGGGCTTATGTATGAAAAGCTCAAGACCGTGATCACGCCCCTGCGCATACGCTACGAATTACTGTTTGTAGATGACGGAAGTCATGACGGCACAGCACATGCGCTGGCAACGCTTTCCACGAACGACCCGTCGGTTACGGTCGTATTCCTGGCTCGCCATTTTGGCAAAGAATCTGCCTTGGCTGCCGGCTTGGCCCAGGCTGGCGGCCGTGCTGTTGTAATCATGGATGGCGACATGCAGGATCCGCCGGAAGCCATTCCAAGAATGCTGAATGCATGGCACCATGGCACCGACGTCGTCCGCATGAAACGCCAGCGCCTCATCGGGGAAACGCCATTCAGGCACTATGCCGGCTTGTGCCTTGATCATATTTTGAACGCCATTTTTGATCTGGGCATGCCTGCAGACAGTATTGATTTCATGCTGTTCAGCCAGGAAGCTGCAACGGCATTGGGTCTAGTGGCTCAAAGAAGGAGGCATATGGCATCGATGTTTGCATGGGCCGGGTTTCGCGAAACCGTCCTCGAATATCAAAGATCGCCGCGCGCTGCCGGCACGCATTCGTGGAGCCCAAGACGGCATATTCCCGATTTTTCAGGCAAGGCCGACTGCCACACCATTATCGAAACACTACTGCGCGGCGGCATGCTGTGCGGCCTGATCATGATGCTAACCAGCCTGCTTTATGCTTGTTTCGTCATGGCTGCCATTACAGGCGGAGGGTTCTTCAATTCCGCTGCACCAGCCTTATTCTTTTGGGGCGGATTACTGTTCTTTTCGGGAGGAGCCTGCAAGCATGTACTCAGATGCTTCCGTCAAGCCAGGCACCCCCAATACGACATTTGCAGGCTTGAACGCGCCCATGCGGCAACAACCATGCAGCATGCTTAGGTGTAAGCTTCTGCATTGAAGCGCTGGTTCACCCCAATCTCTATTCGAAGATAACAATATGCCCTTGATGCACGCCGTACGCATGCTGATCGTGGAAGATCACGCCGGATTAGCCGCGAATCTGCTGGAATTTTTCGACGACGACCGTTACATACTTGATTTTGCGTCAGATGGCTTGATGGCACTGCATCTTGTAGCTACCAATGAATACGACATCATCATCCTGGATGTCATGCTACCGGGAGTTTCGGGATTCGAGATATGCCGTCGCATTCGCAACGACCTTCAATGTTCCACCCCTGTCATTATCATGACCTCAAAGGATCAACTGCGCGACAAGGAAGAAGGCTTCACTGTTGGCGCAGATGATTATCTGGTTAAACCGTTCAATTTGCGCGAACTTCAATTAAGAGTCGACGCACTCTACCGGCGCAAGTCTGGCTTTGCACGAACACCAGGAATCAGCATACCTGGCATCCATTTTGATCCGGGAACATTTCTGGTGCGTACCGATGACGGCAACCAGCTGGAGCTATCGGGTACGGCAGCGCGAATATTCGAAGAACTTATCAAGTCTTATCCCGATTTTCTGTCCTACTCTCAAATTCAGGATACCGTTTGGGGAGAACGGGAAGTCGACATGAATACTCTGCGTACACACGTATACTCGCTGCGTAAGCTATTGCAGGATACGTTCAAGTACCCGATGATTAAAACCATACATGGACGAGGATACAGGCTGCTGACACCCAAGCAAGAAACCCAATGAAGCTCAAGTCCATCTCCCGCAGAGTCTATCGCGCCATACTGGCTGTCAGCCTGGTCAGCATGGCAGCCATGGTCGTGACCGTGCTGCTGGTCAACGAAGACCTTGAGCACACCATGCTGGACGTGGAATTCGCACAAGAGCGCGACTTCATTATTGCCAACTACACCGGCAGCGATGTGCTCGTATGGGATACTCCAAATCTGTCCGTCGTTTTTGTGCCTTCAGGCAAGCCTCGCCCTGCCGTCATGCCGCAGATTTTTCGTGGACTACCTACTAAGCACTCGGCCGAAATCGAACTCGCAGGCAAAACCTATCTTGTCGCGGTGGATACCGTTGACACGGGTGTACTTTATGTTGCCAAGAACATCACTCATTTTGAAGATCGCGAGGCCTTGTTTGAGATCGCCCTGACCGTCATGGCCTTGGTCATTATTGCATTCAGCCTGTTGCTGGCGGCCCTGAGCAGCCGGCGCATCGTCAGGCCGCTGCAACTGCTTTCAGACAGGATCAACCGGACTCCCGTAGGATCAAGCATGCCTCGCATGGCCACCGACTACGTGGATGCCGAATTGCACTCGATCGCCATGACTTTCAATCGTTTCCTGAATGAGCTGGAGTCTTACGTACGACGGGAGCAATCCCTGTTGAACCTGGCCAGCCACGAGCTGCGCACGCCGATCGCCGTGATGTCGGGTGCTCTGGATATTCTGGAAGCCCGCAATCAGCTCAGTGCCAACGACCAGGCAACGCTGGCGCGCTTACGCAAGGCATGCGACGAAATGCGGGACAACGTCACGGTCTTGCTGCAACTGGCGCGCCGCGAACATGGCAATCAGGTTCAGCAAATATTCAATGTAGGCCCTGTGGCTGAACAGGTCATACAGGACCTGAAGGCCAGCCACCAGACAGATGGCCGTGTACTGCTGAATGAACAATCAGCACTGACGGTCACCGCCGATCCCGTCATGGTACGCATGTTGCTACGCAACCTTATACAAAACGCAGTCCAGCATACCAAGAATGATATTTGTGTGACCATCACTGGAACTGCCATTGACATTGAAGACCGGGGCCCTGGCTTGTCATCCCATCAGCAAGCTATTTTGCGAGGCGAACAAAAAATGGCTTCAGATGGATCCACCATCAGCGGCTTAGGTCTATATATTGTCACGCTCATGGCCGAAAGGCTGCACTGGTCACTCAATATTGCACAGACCGACAGCCATGGCACAAGAATTCGCCTGAGCCCCGGCACATAGTTAGTCCGCGCCTGATATACGGCCACCTCTTTCGAAAAAAATTGAGTATCACGCGTTCTTGATGGAATCTTGATAATTGTTTGACGAATTCTTGTTGCCTGAACTCGTACGCTAGCGTCATTGCATGTCTCATCGAGTCCCAGCATTGAAATTCTCACTTCCTCCGAAGCAGACAACGCAGCAAGCACCACGCCCAGCCCATCAAACGGGCTCCAAGCCGCTTATAACGCAACTTACCCAGTTCCTGATGGCCGGTGGACTGGCTACCTGCCTGCACTGGTCAGTGATGGGCCTGCTGGTCTGGATGGGCTTCCAGCCCGTAATAGCCACCACCGCCGGCGCACTGGCCGGCTCCTTCCTCAACTACCTGCTCCAGTTCTACGGACCATTCAAGGGCAACGGCACACATGGCGCAGCCATCCCTGCCTATGTCCTGACGGTGATATTGGGTTGGTGCATCAACGCAGGCTTGCTCCATAGCCTGATCCACTTTGCCCACATAGGGCTGGGCCTGGCACAGCTATGTACTACCGCCACTGTTGCCGCAATGAATTTCACTCTTTACCAAAGGATGGTGTTTCATGAACGCACTAGTCGAAAACTGGCATCCTGACATTCCTCAGGATAGCCACATTGAGCTTTCGGTTGTGGTGCCCTTATATAACGAGCACGAGGTCATCACTCTGATGTACCAGCGCTTGACGACTGTGCTAACTGAGCTTGCCATCACTTACGAACTGGTTCTGGTCGACGACGGCAGCCGCGACGGTACACCTAATGCAATAAGCCACCTGGCCAGGCAAGATCCAAACATCACCGCAGTATTCCTGAGTAGAAACTTCGGCAAGGAGGCTGCCCTGACTGCCGGCATCGAGCATGCCGCCGGCGCCGCAGTCGTTATCATTGACGCCGACCTGCAAGACCCTCCGGAGCTGATTCCACAGATGCTGGACGCCTGGCGAAACGGAGCCGATGTCGTGTGCATGCGCCGCCGTTCCAGAGCCGGCGAAACCTGGCTCAAGCGAGCCAGCGCACACCACTTCTATCGCTTGTTGAATACAATCAGCGACGTAGAGATTCCGGCCGACACAGGCGACTTCCGGCTGCTCAGTCGCAAGGCGGTCTATGCCCTGCAGCAGCTGAATGAGCGCAACCGCTATATGAAGGGGCTGTTTGCCTGGATAGGTCTACCCACTACCGTCATTGAATACGATCGCATGCCTCGCGCGGCGGGCATCACCAAATGGGATTATCTAGGTCTGCTCAATCTTGCCTTCCAGGGCATCACCTCTTTTTCGACGGCACCACTCAGGTTTGTCATGGGCAGCGGCCTATTGACCGCCCTACTCGGCGTGCTATTCACCTTGTGGATAGTGACGAAGGCGCTGCTCCTGGGAGATCCGGTGCAAGGCTATCCCTCGCTGATCTCGATGATTACGATTCTCGGCGGCGTCCAGCTCCTATCCATAGGCTTGCTGGGCGAGTATCTGGGCAAAACTTATTATGAAGCGAAACAGCGCCCTGTGTACCTGGTGCGCGACGTACTGAAGCGGGGAAAATCTGTCGACAACATGACGGCATACAAAAATTTCTCGTCTATAAAAAAAGAAACATATGCACCGTTCAGATAAGACCCCCTGGATCATTCTGGCAACCGTGCTGCTTTTGCCACTGATTTCCATCAGCGTCATTCCTTTTTATGACACCAGTGAACCCCGCTATGCGGAGATAGCCCGCATCATGGCGCAATCGGGCGACTGGATAACACCCTGGTTCAGTCCTGGCATCCCCTTTTGGGGTAAACCGCCTCTTTCATTCTGGGCGCAAGCTCTGTCCATGAAGGCATTCGGCTATACCGAATTTGCTGGAAGATTTCCATCATGGATATGCCTGCTGCTCAGCAATGCCATTCTGCTGAGGGGCATCGGCCTCTTGCGTGGCCCACGCATCGGGCTTTGGACGGCCATCATCTACAGCACCTGCACCTTGGTCTATATCAGCTCAGGGGCAGTGCTCACCGATCCCTTCCTGGCGTTGGGCACCACACTGTCATTGGTTTCCTTTGCAGTATCCGTCCGCACCCAGAACCAGATAAAAGCAGAGGGTAAACCCCGGCATGGCGGGTGGTCTTACGGACTCTTCATCGGCCTGGCGATTGGCCTGCTGGCCAAAGGACCATTAGCGGTAGTGTTGACCGTCGCACCTATATCAATCTGGTATGCAATGAACCGCAAGAGCGTTTTATTGGCAACATCATTACCATGGCTCAAAGGTCTGTTGCTGATGACTGTACTAAGCCTACCCTGGTACATATTGGCCGAAATCAAGACACCAGGCTTTCTGGACTATTTCATTGTGGGCGAGCACTTTCGTCGATTCCTTGATCCTGGCTGGACAGGCGACTTGTATGGTACGGCCCACAAGCAGGCATATGGAATGATTTGGTATTACTGGCTCCAGGCATCGTTTCCATGGGGTATTTTGACCCTTATTGCCATGCTTGGCGCGTTGCGCAGTACACGTTTGCGTTCAGCCATGCAAGCTGTGCGCCAAGACCCCTGGTTCAGCTATTGGTTAGCCAGCGCCCTGTTTGCGCCGCTATTTTTCACTTTCTCGGCCAACATACTTTGGACTTATCTTCTACCTTCACTGGCCGGATTCAGTGTGCTGGCCGCAGGCTTTGCCCAACAACTGGAAGAACGCTTCAATTTTCCAAGACAAAGGCTATGGCCGGCGACGGGCCTTGTACCTGCAGTCATTCTGATACTAAGTGCAGTTGCCTGGATCAATCCCGACCTGCGCAACACTGAACGCAGCCTCGTGCGCTACGCCATGCAACACAATGAATCCATACCCTTGCTCTACCTTTCGACCCCGCCTTTCTCGGCACAGTTCTACTCGGGCGGACACGCCAGGGCAATACAAGCAAGCGAACTGGCCCAAGCCATTAAAAGCAAGGCGCCATTCTATCTGGCGATTCCAAAGGATCAACAAGATACTGTTGCAAGAATGCTTAAGAAAGCACCTAGTGTGGCCTTCACCAACAAGCGCTACGCACTTGTGAGGATCCCGGCTGGTTCGTGAGATCTTGTGCTATCTGCTTGCAACTTTATTTCACTGGATTTCATAACAGCCCTGCTATTTGACTGAACTGTTTCTGGCGGTTTCGACCGCCATCAAGACCACTGCATTCCGAATTAGGATAGGGACGTGACTAGACCGTCTGCGTAGGCAGCCTGGGAGAAAACATGTCCTTTACCCTCTTCAAAGAATCCGCCTCGTCCGGCGGAAAGAATCGCTCAAGGTGGCTGCGCGGAATCATGGTGGTCGGGCTGGCCTTTACTGTTTCAGCCTGTGCATATGATTCCCATTACTATCATTCGCGCGGTGGTTACAGCGTCGGGCACTATGGTTATTATGATTATGGCCGCTACGATCATGATCGCTACTCCAGTCGGTCGGACTGGCGTGCACACGCCCGCCATCGGCAAATACAGCGACGTCAACACGCCCAAGAACAACGCCGTCGAATCGACTCACGCAAACGATTCGAACGCAGGCGTTACCACGAGGCACGCAAACACCACAGCTCGGCTCAAAGCAGACAGCGTGCCCACAGACAGCACAGTCGGACCGAACGCTCAAGGCATAGACAGGAGGATCGACGACATCGGTGATGGCTTCAATCCTCCACTAACCCGTATCGACCTATGCCATCAAGTCAGCGCGTTCGGATTCACGGCCCTGTCATACTGTATGGGCCAGCTGGAAACACCATCCAGCTGCTGCTGGGCACGCAGTGGCCAATAAGGGTCACGCAACAAGGCGCGCGCCAAAAAGATCAAATCGGCCTGGCCCGCCGCAAGAATATCTTCTGCCTGCTGCGGCTCCGTGATCAGGCCCACGGCGCCTGTTGCAATATTGGCCCCCTGACGCACAGCGGCGGACAAGGGAACCTGAAAGCCAGGTGCCACAGGACCACGTGAATCTGGTACCACAGAGCCGCTGGAACAATCGACCAGGTCAACGCCGGCCGACGCCAACTGGCGGGCAAAAGTGACAGACTCTTCCACACTCCAACCGCCATCCAGCCAGTCTGTAGCCGATATACGCACAAACAAAGGCAGATGATCGGGCCAGACCTTACGCACGGCCTTGGCCAACTGCAATGGGAAGGCTATGCGCTGTTCAAATCCGCCCCCGTATTCATCGCTGCGGGTATTGGAAAGCGGCGACAGGAACTGGTGCAGCAGATAACCATGCCCCATATGCAGCTCCAGCACTTCGAAGCCTGCTGCCAGACTGCGCTGAGCCGCATCGGTAAACTCATTGATCACCCGCTGTATGTCTTGCATCGACATTTCACGTGGCACCGTATATTCGTCATTGAAGGGTGTATTGCTTGGCCCCATGGTGGACCACCCACCTTCGCTCACCGTCACAGCCTTTCGTCCTTGCCAGGGCACTTGAGTCGAACCTTTGCGGCCTGCATGGGCCAGCTGAATTGCAGGGACGGCACCCTGGCTCTTCACAAACTCTGTAATCTGGCGAAACTGATCAAGTTGAGCCGAATTCCAGATACCAATGTCTTTGTCGGAAATGCGCGCGTCGGGTGCCACAGAGGCGGCCTCGACCATCACCAGCCCCGCACCGCCGACAGCGCGACTGCCCAAATGAACAACATGCCATGTATTGGGCAAACCATCGTCCGCCGAATACTGGCACATAGGCGATACACCAACACGGTTTTTCAGGACAATGCCACGGCATGAATACGGAGAGAAAAGCTTGGAGCTCATAACAGGCCATCAAGAAGTTAGCTGAGTGATTGAGTATAAGGGACTCGCGCGGCGCGGATACTTCTAGGCATTGAGCTAAAGCACTTGGCTTAATTACTTATTGCACACAGTTCTGTATCGTACTTAGCTGAACTTCGAAGGCGCTTTTCAGTACCCCTGCATCATTACCCGGATTCACCAACTGGAATCCTTGATGGATACGCATCTGGCACATTACCCCGTCAGCACAGTAGATTCCTGTTGCAAGACCTCGCGCTGCCGTCTTCGTTCGGATCATGTCGATGATGTCCGAAACTTCCCCTTGCGGATTGCAACCAACTCCGCCACCATAACTCAGGCTCAAATCGTTAGGGCCAATGAATACACCATCAACCCCAGGAACATCCAGTATTTCGTCTAGATTTTCAACCGCTTGCTTTGACTCAATCATGATGAAGATAAGTATTTCATCATTAGCGTGAGCGAAATAGTCAGCACCCCCGTATAACAAGCCCCTCGGCGGTCCGTAGGACCGAGCGCCGAGCGGTGGATACCGGCATGCAGCAACAACCGAACGAGCAATATCTGCGGTATCGACTTGAGGACAAATGACCCCGTACGCTCCCGCATCCAGTATACGCATGATTTCTACCGCATTTGATCCGCTCGGCCGCCCAAGCGGTATGGTGTTCGTGGTAGAAATAGCCTGGAACATCGACAGCATCTGCGCGTAATCAATCATGCCATGCTGCAGGTCGACGGTTACCGCATCGAACCCGCAATTCGCGATAACTTCAGCGCAGAACGAAGAGGGGATCGATGCCCAGGCATTAACTACCGTTTTATTGGCTCGGAGTAATGCCTTTATGGTGTTGTATCTCATTTTTTTGCCGGACTCAGTTCACTCTGGGTAAGTTTGCGTCCTTGATTGCTTTGCCCATAATCTCGTAACCATCAGCCAACGCCTGCTTGTATTCAGCTCCCGTCAAACCAGCTGGATCAACGCCAATGGCCTTGAAGTTCTCTTGAACCTTAGGCTCGTTCATGGCGGCCAGCGTAGCCGACTCCAGTACCTTGACGTGATCAGGCGACGTGCCTTTGGGTACGGCAAGTCCCAACCATGAATCGATTTCGACCGGAAAGCCCTGTTCCTTGATCGTGGGAACATCGGGTTGCTCGGGCCATCGGATAGGGCTTGCCGACGCCAGCATGCGTATTTTTCCAGCCGCGATATGCGGAAGAATATCGGAGGGATTCTGGACAATGACATCGACTTGACCGCTCAGCAGCCCAATCACGGTTTCGGCACCCGATTTATACAAGATTTGTTCGAACTTTCCACCCGATACCTTGGCCAGTTCAAATATGGCCAGATTATTGGGTGCGGACGGAGCGCCAAAGAAAAGGCCGTCTCCCTTCTTGGCACCGTCAACCAGGTCCTGGATATTCTTATATGGCGAATCGGCGCGAACAGCAACGCCGTACCGGAACCGGCCAAAGCCTGCCACAAACTCAAAATCGTCGATCGTATACGGAACGCTCATAAGGTGAGGCGCGATGGCTACAGTGCTGTATGTAACGACACCGAATGTATAGCCGTCATTCTTTTGGCGTGTCAGATACGTGGGGCCCATTGTTCCCATCGCTCCAGGCTTGTTGACGACCACGATGGACTGTTTCAGAAATTCTTCCATGCCACTGGCCAGCTGACGGGACGCTACATCGGTGTTGCCGCCCGCCCCGTAATTCACCACCAGATTGACGGGACCGTCTGGAAACGAAGCCGCCATGCTCATTCCTGATAGTCCTAATGCCAGTCCCAGCATTGCACCTAGCTTATATAAACGTTGTCTCATCTTGTTTTTCCTTAGCGTTGTAGAGTCATTTGCCATGCCTGCTATGGCATGTAAAAACCGCCGTTTATGTCGATAACGGCGCCATTGATAAATCCGGAACTGTCCTGGCAAAGAAAGGTGATTGCGTCACCCACCTCTTCAGGCGTACCCAGCCGCCGCACAGGGATTGCCTGCGCATATTGCTCATTCACTTCGGGGCCGGCCTGCATGGCCATCTCGGTAAGAATGCGCCCGGGTGCCACGCAGTTGGTGGTAATGCCATATGGCCCCATTTCAGAGGCGATCGCCCTGGACAAACCCAGGACTGCCGACTTGGACGCCATATAACTGATGCCCGCGACAATCGATTTGGACCGCCCCGCCAGAGATGATATGTTTACGATGCGCCCGAACCGTTGTGCTTTCATGGCTGGCACGCATAGCTGGCACAACCTGACGATGGCCTTAACATTGACGCTCATGACGTCATCCCATTCTGTGTCTGATACTTCCAGCAGACCACTGGATTTCCCATTTTTCTTGGGAGAAATGCCCGCGTTATTGACGAGTATTGATACCTCACCAAGCTCTGCACGTACTTGCTCCAGGCACGCTATAGTGGCGACAGTGTCGGTTACGTCAAACGTGTGAAGTCGAACGAATGGTTGATACTCCTGGGGGATCAGGGCGGCCACATCGACCACATTACGATCTACCATTGCGACTGAACGCTCGGCTTTCAGCAGGGCCAGCGTCGCTGCCAAGCCAATACCCTTCCCTGCCCCCGTCACCAATGCCACACGCCGAGTACTCATGCTGAAACCTTTGCGTCTGGTGTATAGAAAGTGATGGGCGGGAACGCATTTTCATCACATATCACTTCAATCAGCGTGGTTTTGTCACCCTGCCGCGCCTGCTCCAGCGCGTTCGCTAAGTCTGCCGGGTTCGTCACGCGTACACCATTGCAGCCACAGTTGCGCGCAATGGCTGCATGATCGACTGGGGAAAAATGCACCGCCGATGTGTGCGCACCAAACTTTACATTTTCCGCATGCTTCTGATAGCCCAGGATACCGTTATTAATGAGGATAAGCGTGACCTTGATATTCATGCGCGCAGCGGTTTCAAGCTCTGCCCACACATGGCCGAAACCACCATCTCCCACCAAGCAATACACCTCGGATTTGGGACGCGCCTCTTTTGCACCCATTGCCATCGGAAAGCCCCAGCCCAAACCGGCGAGACCACGAGGCGTGATGAAGCGCTGGCCGGCTTTGAGTGCCGTCAGGCCGTTGGCCACCCATATTGACGAATAACTGGCGTCCGCCACCACCACGGAGTCCTCGGTAAGGACAGCTTGCAGTTCATGCATGATCCGCTCCGGCCGGATAGGCTGCGCATCCGATGTACGAACAGCTAGCGATTCCGCCAGCGCCTTTTCCTTGCCCGCTGCAATGACAGCCTCTGTTTGCTTACGCTGGGATGTACGCAATGTAAGGTCTTGTTCTTTGAGCGCAAGCCGCAAAGCATCCAGCGTCAGGCTGGCATCGCCAATCAAGCGTTCCGATTCATAATTGCGCCCCGCTTCGTGCCCATCTACATCCAAGTGAATATAGGTGGCACCCTTGGGGTAAAGCTGCCATGAATCCGTTGCGTTCTGATTGGTTCGCGTGCCTACCAAGAGAATTACATCGGCCTCCTCTACCAACGGCCGTTGATAACGGGTCGCGCTGTTTGGCCCCATGAAATAGCCAACTACGCCTGCTGACAGAGCATGCTGCTCGCTAACTGCTCCCTTCCCCATGACCGTGGTTGCAATGGGTAGATGAACTTCTTCTTGCAAGGCAGTCAAAGCCTGATAAGCGCCTGAGATATGTACACCACCGCCAGCAATAATTAAAGGTTTTTGTGCCTTGGCCAATAATGCCGCAGCACGAATCACGGACTCGGGAGAAGCAACCGTTCGATCGAGCGGAAAGCGCCCAAGCGCATGGCTGCGGGAGCTGCTTGCCGCCGGCTCCAGCAACAGGTCGGCCGGTAGCATCAACACAACCGGGCCGGGCCTGCCGGAGCACGCAACTGCGAAAGCCTGGTCGATGTAATCGTCTACGCGAGAGGCATCGGTAATGCGGCGAACCCACTTGGTTACTGGCTGGAAAAGACCGATATGATCCAGATCCTGGAAAGCATTTTTGTCAGTCTGATTCCGTGCCACATCCTGGACCAGCGCAATAACGGGAATGGAAACCTTCAAGGCTTCGGCGAGCGGCGCAACCAGCAAGGCAGCGGCTGGCCCGTTCTGTGCGGTCACGATGGCAGGGGTGTTGGTCATGCGTGCGTACGCGTCGGCCATATAGCCACCGGCATTCTCAGTTCTGTACGCAATCTGTTTCAATCCGCCTTCCTCGGCGGCAAGATGCAACATGCTGGGCAGACTCTGTCCAAATGTAGTGGTAATGCCATGTCGTTTAAGCGCTCGCACGATCGCGTGAGCCACCGTATTCGATTGCACAAGTCCATTTGCGGTCAAGGGGGTAAGCGTTGTTTGCACTGATGTGTCCTATAGTGGGCCAATTACTATTTTATATTTTATAAAATATAAAGAGGCCTATAATAAGATAAGTACAACTTCTTGCTCCACTAGGGTTTTTACCCATAAACAACAAAAAGCCTGGCGCACAAACTGTGCACCAGGCTGCTGCATCAGAACTGTCTGGAGATATTTCCGTGACCACCCGCTCCACGCCTTTTACTCGCGAAAATATTACGACGCTCATCTACAGGCGCCTGAAAAACGCATTGATGACGGGTGGCTATAAGCCTGGTGACGTTATGCTCCTGCGCATTATCAGCGAAGAGCTCGGTGTCAGCCAGACTCCAGTACGAGAAGCCCTGTTGCAACTGGTGTCAGAGCGAGCATTGAACATGGAACGTGGAAAATCCATCACCGTGCCCATTTTCGACAAGAAGCGGCTTCAAGACCTGAGGGCAATCCGCTTGAAGCTGGAAGTCATGGCAGCGGAATACGCGGTAAAAAACATCACGGATGCGGATATCGACGAACTGGCGGCCATCCACAACAGAATGATGCAATGCAAGCTGAACGAAGAAAGAGAAGGTACGCTACTGCATAACTTCGAGTTCCACTCGACACTTTATGCCGCCTCGCAGATGCCGGATCTCATTGCCATTATTGAGGGCCTGTGGGCCCAGACGGGCCCATCTCTCACTTACCTGTATCGGCCGCCGTTCGCACACAGCCAAGGCGACCATCCACATCTGCTTGTGATAGCAGCCTTGAAAAACCGCCATACCGAAGGAGTGGTTGCAGCCATTATGGATGACGTCAATCAATATGGTTTAGCACTCATGCAACGCCTGCCGGAAGAGATGACATAACGGCTCGCTTCCCAAGGATTGGCCAACGGGCTTTACCTGAACGGATTTGTGGCTCGCGGCTTCCGACTAGTCTACCTTTGCCCCCGATTGCTTCACGATTTCGCCCCAGGTGGCATATTCGCGCTTTAGAAGCTGTGCGAATTCTTTCGTAGTGGACGGCCGCGGCAATGCCCCTACAGACTCAAGCTGCGCCGCAACCTCTGGATCCTTCAGGATGGCTTGAAGCGCATCATTGATCACCTTGATGCACTCATCGGGTGTGCCCGCGGGGAACACCATGCCAAGCCATGCCGCGACATTAAAACCCTTAACACCCAGCTCATCCAGAGTGGGAGTATTAGGGTAAAGCTTCAGCCGATCAGAGACTGTGACGCCAAGCAGCTTGAGGCGGCCTGACTCAATGAAAGGCTTTGTCACCGTAACGGTTTCTATTCCAACGTCTACGTTACCAGCAGCAATGTCTGTCATAGCACGGGCGCTACCCTTGTAGGGTATATGAATCAGCTCAGTACCTGTTTCGCGTTGTAGTAGCTCCATGCCCAGGTGCGATAAAGTACCGTTACCCGAAGAAGTATGATTCAGTTTTCCTGGATGCTCTTTGGCATACTTTAAGAAGCCCTCAAAGTCATCGAATGGCGCGTCGGCACGAGCAACCATCACCAGTGGAAAATCGATGAGAGTACCAATAGGCTTGAAGTCGCTCAGCGTATCGTAGCCAACCGATTTATACAGATGAGGATTGGTAACGTAGGCTGCCGTTGCAGAAAGCACCATGGTATAGCCGTCAGGTTTTTCCTTGGTCAGCTGAGCCAAGGCCAAGCTGGCCCCTTGACCAGGCTTGTTTTCCACGACAAACGGTTGGCCCAGTCTCTGTCCGAGTTTCTCCGCCACTAACCGGCCCACAATATCAGTCGCTTGGCCGGGGGGATATCCAATAATCATGGTTACAGGCTTCTCTGGGTAAGCCGCCCACGCCTGAGATGCCGAGGCAACGGCAAGAATACCTGCCCATACCCACTTGTTAAGTTTTTTCATTACCTTGTCTCCTTATGTTTTCTCGTTCGCAAGACGAGAGTCTGTAATCAAATAACACCGGCCTCCTTCAGCGCCGCGATTTCTTTATGACTCAGCCCCAGCTCTTCCAGGACCTCATCGTTGTGTTGCCCAATGGATGGGCCTGCGCTTCGTACTGCACCAGGTGAGTTGTTAAATACTGGCGCAACGTTTTGCATACGCACCTTTCCCAATTCGTCATCCAACACCTCTACGAGTGCTTGGCGAGCAGCGAAATGTGGATCGTTAAAAATGTCTGCAATGTTGTAGATCGGACTGAAGCCAACCTCGTTATCGTCCAGCATGACGCTGAGCTCATCTACCGAATATTTAGCAATTTCATCCCGGACGAGAGCATCTAGATCCTGGCGATTTGCAACCCGCAAGGGGTTATTCAAAAACCGTTCGTCGATGATCATATCTGCACGATCTAATGCACGGCAAAGACGCTCGAAAATGCTTTGGGTTGATGCGGCAATCGAGGCCCACTTACCATCCCGTGTCATGTAGATATTGCCAGGAGCGGCGTATTGACTAAAACTACCCGAGCGCTGTCGCACGATCCCCAGCTGATCGTATTCAATCGGCAAAAACTCCATGATGCGAAACATGGATTCCATCAATGAACAATCGATCTCCTCGCCCTTCAACGAGCCACCCGCATGACGTTGATACAGGGCGGCCAACACTCCGAGCGCACCGAACAAACCTGCTACAGCATCAGCAATCGGAAACCCCAGATGCAAAGGCGGCCCGTCCGCTTCTCCACAAATATTTGTAAAACCCGTCATGGCTTCAAATACCCGCGCAAAACCAGGGCGATGACTATAAGGACCCGTCTGGCCAAAACCCGTAACACGCAAGATTGTCAGCTTAGGCTGGATGTCATGCATCCAAGATTTGGTAATCCCCCAACTATCGAGCTTTCCAGGTCGAAAATTTTCAACCAACACATCATAATGAGGCAACAAACGTGCAAGTAACTGGAGCCCCTCCTTACGATGTAGATCAATCGTAATACCTCGCTTATTGCGATTGGTAACCTTCCACCACAGCGGTATTTCCTCCTTATAAGGTGGCAGACTGCGTAGTGAGTCACCGGTACCAGGCAGTTCCACCTTCAATACATCAGCACCGAGGTCGCCTAACATGGTGGCTGCAAACGGTCCCGCGTAAACGGTAGACAAATCAAGCACACGCAGGCCGTTTAAAGGCCCTGGAAAGGTAGAGGGATCATGAGTCTTTGTCATCAGCACCACTTCAGCGGAATAATCGTTTTATCGAGTATAAGTAGTGACTCTGAGTGCGAGAACCCGCATATCCTGGATATCAGTCATGCTAGATTTCGATAAGCAACTTCTAGACTTAAAAAATGTTCGGTGCTTTGTAGTTGCTTCCGAGCACGGTAGTCTTAGTAGCGCAGCCAGCGCACTTGGCATGGCCCAATCTGCGCTTAGCCGGCAGGTGTCACAACTGGAATCGCTGTTAGGCTGTCGGCTTTTTCACCGCACCGGACGAGGCGTGTCGCTAACAGAAATCGGACACACAATATTGCCGCGCGCCCAGCTAATGCTGCAAACCGCAGGTCAATTGGTGGACGACGCCATCGCACAACGTAGTCAACCAGCAGGTAGTGTGACGATCGGAGTGCTTCCAGGATTATCGCGCCCGCTCATGAGTATGGTGTTACAGCGCGTGTTACGCGCTTACCCGGATATCCGGTTAAAAGCGATCGAAGCGTACAGTGGAGACGTAGAAAACATGCTGGCGGAGGGCCGTGTAGACATTGGCATGTTCAACAGATATCGGCCTACACAACGCGCGTTGCGTGACGCCGTTTTCAGCGCACAGCTCTATCTGGTGGGGAAGGCTGGCACCCCCGAACTTGCCGGACGGTCGGTAAGGCTGGCAACAATCACGCACCTTCCACTGGTATTACCGGCACGGCCAAACGGAATGAGATCCTACCTCGACGAAGTGTGCAGCCGACGTGGTTTGAAGCTCAACGTGGTGCTTGAGGCGTCCAGCGGCACACTGATACGAGAGGCCGTACTCAATTGCGCTGTGTACAGCTTATTACCCTATCACGCTGTTTCAGGTGAAGTGTTAACGGGCACGCTGGCCATGGCGACAATCAAGGACCTCCCCATCCGGCAGGCCACCTTTGTCGATACGACTCGTAGACACCCACTTTCTAATGCATCGAAAGCAGTATTCAAAATCGTACTTGAAGAAATACATAAGCTCGACGCCATAATGAAACAGATCCCTTAATGGCCAAGGATCTTACTCATGATGCTTCCGCTCGTCACCATCGACCTCTGCCATCAAGTCAGCGCGTTCGGATTCACGGCCCTGTCATACTGTATGGGCCAGCTGAATTGCAGGGACGGCACCCTGGCTCTTCACAAACTCTGTAATCTGGCGAAACTGATCAAGTTGGGCCGAATTCCAGATACCAATGTCTTTGTCGGAAATACGCGCGTCAGGTGCCACAGAGGCGGCCTCGACCATCACCAGTCCCGCACCGCCGACAGCGCGACTGCCCAAATGAACAATATGCCATGTATTGGGCAAACCATCGTCCGCCGAATACTGGCACATAGGCGATACACCAACACGGTTTTTCAGGACAATGCCACGGCATGAATACGGAGAGAAAAGTTTGGAGCTCATAACAGGCCACAAGGAGTTAGCTGAGTGATTGAGTATAAGGGACTCGCGCGGCAGGCCACAGCTCTACTTTGATCTAGGGGAAACACCCAGGTTTTGCCATAATGAAAGTCGGCATTTCGCTAATATAAATAGGCTTTCGCCCGCTTCTGTAGCAGACTACTTCCTTTACTTGTATTATCAGCGACGGACGGAACACAGAGCATGGGCCAGAGTAGTTTCGATTTTTACAATCCCACCGAAATCCGATATGGGGCCGGCGTGCTCTCCACGCTACCTGCTTTGACGCAATGCTTGGGCATCGAGTCAGCCCTGTTGGTCTGCGACCCAGGCATCATCAAGGCCGGCCTGGTGGACCGTGTGGCAAATGTTCTGAAAGCGGCGAACATTCCCTTCACCATTTTTTCAGACATCGAAAGCGATCCCGAAGTGCGCTCGGTCGACGAAGGTGTGCGGGTTGCACGCGCAGCCCGCGTGGACGGAGTGATCGGTGTCGGTGGCGGCAGCGCCCTGGATACGGCCAAGGCCATCGCCATCATGCTGACCAACGAGGGCACCATCCGCGACTACTTTGGCATAGACAAGATCAAAGTACAGGGTGCGCCCGTTATTGCTATCCCCACCACGGCCGGCACAGGCAGCGAAGTGACTGTGTGGTCGGTGCTGTCCGATACCGAGAACAACGTCAAGGCCAATATAGGCAGCTATCTTAACTGCCCCCGCATTGCCCTGCTGGATCCTGAGCTAACGACCACACTGCCTGCCGCAATCACTGCGGCTACCGGCATGGATGCCCTGACCCATGCCATCGAATCCTACGTCAACAAGGCAGCTCACGTCTTTTCCGAAAGCGTGGCCGAGAAATCGATAGCCCTAATCGCCAACAACTTGCGCCTGGCCGTACTGCAAGGCGACAACATTGAAGCTCGCGGCAATATGCTGATCGCCAGCACTCTGGCTGGCATGTCGTTCAACCGTATCCGACTAGGCCTCGCACACGCATTCGCGCTACCCTTAGGCAACCTCTTTCATATCCCTCACGGTCTGGTCAACAGCATCATGCTGACGCCTGTTATGAAATTCAACCTGCCTGGCAATTTGGCCTATTATGCCAAGGTTGCCGAGTTATTTGGCGAGCGCATCAGTAACTTAAGCGTGCGGGAAGCTGCCGAGCGTTCGGTGCTTGCCGTACATCAACTGAAACAGGATATCGGCCTGACAAAAACCTTGGCAGACTTCAACGTCAGCGAAGATCGCTTTGATGAAATCATCGATGAAGCGATGCGCTCTGGCAACGTACCGGTCAACCCGCGCATGCCTACGCGCGCCGACATGCGTCAGTTGTTGATGCAAGCCATGACCGGTGAAATCTAATCCGCACTTACCAGGCAACGCCAACAATGAATACGATTTATATCGATAACAACTGGGTCGAATCCAACTCCAGTGACGTGATCGCCATGCTCAACCCCTCGGATGGCACCGTTTTGCGCAATGTCAGCCGCGGCAACGCGCAAGATATCGACGCAGCGGTCAAGTCGGCACGTCACGCGTTTGAAACCCATTGGGCTGATATGCCGGCGGTTGAGCGTGGACGTCTGCTATATAAAGTGTCGCAAAAACTCATAGAGCACCAAGACGAGCTGACACAACTGGAATCCGACGATTGCGGCAAGCCAACGGCACAAGCCAGGGCGGATGCCATTGCTATTGCCCGCTATTTCGAGTTCTACGCCGGTGCTTGCGATAAATTCCATGGCGAAACAATCCCTTACCAAAGCGGCTTTTCTGTTCTGACCTGGCGTGAGCCGCACGGCGTGACCGGCCACATTGTTCCCTGGAACTACCCCCTGCAAATCTTTGGTCGCTGCGTGGCCGCTGCTCTGGCAGCCGGAAATACCTGCGTCGTCAAACCGGGCGAGGATGCTTGTTTGTCGATCTTGCGTGTGGTTGAACTGGCCCGCGAGGCCGGCTTGCCGCCAGGCGTGCTCAACTTGGTTACCGGCTACGGCCACGAAGCCGGCGACGCGTTGGTCAAGCACCCTGACGTCGATCATATTTCATTTACCGGTTCTCCCGCTGTTGGTACCCTGGTAACCCAGGTAGCCGCAGTCCATCACACGCCGGTCACACTGGAGCTAGGAGGGAAGTCGCCACAAATCGTGTTTTCCGACGCTGACCTGGACGAGCTGATCCCCACCGTCGTGCGGGCCATTATCCAGAACACTGGGCAAACCTGCTCCGCTGGCACGCGCCTGCTGGTCGAACGTCCTATCTACGAAAAAGTGATCAGCCTAGTGGCGGAAGCCTTCTCCAATATCCAGGTTGGCCCCGCCAGCCAGAACTTGGACTGTGGCCCTCTTATCCGCAAAACCCAACTTGAGCACGTGAAATCCTACGTACAGGCAGCGCTCAACGATGGCCTAAAGGTAGCGGGCTCAGGCAACCTGGCACCCGACGCGCCCGAAGGCGGCTTCTATCACAAGCCTATGCTGTTCCGCGACGTTCCTGCCTCACACAAACTGGCTCGCGAAGAAGTCTTCGGCCCCATACTGGTCGCCATCCCGTTCGACACAGAAGCTGAAGCTGTCGAAATTGCCAACGGTACTGACTTCGGATTGGTCGCCAGCGTGTGGACTAACGATGGTCACCGTCAGCACCGCATGGCACGCCGCGTCAAAGCTGGGCAAGTCTATATCAACAACTACGGTGCTGGTGGCGGCATTGAACTACCCTTTGGCGGCATCAAGGCCAGCGGGCACGGCCGGGAAAAGGGCTTTGAAGCCTTGTACGGATTTACCGTGCTTAAAACCGTGGCTATCAAGTACAAGAATTAAAACGACTCCGCTATAACTATAACTGCGGTGCGCGACAAGGAGGGGACATTGAAGGTTTGTATTTTCGGGGCCGGAGCGGTGGGCGGTTATTTAGCCGCCCGCATAGGACACGCCAACACAGCACAGATATCCGTCATTGCTCGCGGCGCTCACAAGGATGCCATTGCACGCAACGGCATCCGGCTCGATACGCCTGAAGGCTCCATTACAGTGCACCCATCGCTCGTGACCGACAGGCCCGAAGAACTGCCCGAACAGGACCTAGTCTTTGTCACACTGAAGGTCATGAGCCAATCAGCCGCCGCACCGGTGCTGCGCCGGTTAACAGGTGACAGAGGTTGTGCCATCTTCGCGGCTAACGGCATCCCCTGGTGGTGGAAGCACGGCACCGAACACGCCGCACACCTGCCCTTGCTCGACCCCGACGGCGCCTTGTGGAATATTCTTGACCCGTCGCGCGCCCTGGGCTGCGTCGTCTACTCTGCCAATGAAGTCATTGCGCCGGGTGTTGTACGCCACCTGGGCAACAACCGTTGGGTCATGGGAGAACCGGACGGTTCGATTAGCCCGCGCCTGCAAGCAGCCGTGCAGCTCATGCAGGCATCGGGCGTCAATGGCGAGGCCAGCCCCGATATACACACCGAGATCTGGGCCAAGCTGCTGCGCAACGCTACACTGAATTCACTTTGTGCACTGACGCGTCTACCAGTGGATGGCCTGGCCGAAGATCCCGCACTGCTGGCCCAGGCTGACACCGTGATCGACGAAATTATCTCGGTGGCCAGTGCCCAAGGCTGCGACATTACTGCGCAGCGCGCGGCGGCCCGCGAACAGCTGCGCCGCGGTGGCGCCGAGGGTGGCGCCCCGCCCGTCAAGGGCTTAAGGCCATCCATGCTGCAAGATGCGCTGGCCGGCCGGCCACTGGAAGTCGAGGCCATTGTGGGACAGGTACAAGCCCTGGCGCAAGAGTCACGCATACCATGCCCAGCCATCGACACCATTTTGCCTCTACTAAGAGGGCTAAATCGCAGCCTGATCAACAAATCGCTGTAAACCGGCACACCATAGCAACCTCAATAACCATCGGCCGAATCTGGCTGAACAAGGAGACTCAAGATGACGACCAGACGTAAATTCCTCACGACAGCCGCAAAGTCCGCCGCAGCGGCAGGCGGCCTGGCAACGATTGCAGCACCCGCCATTGCGCAGTCCTCGGACCCTATCATCCGCTGGCGCCTTGTATCGAGCTTCCCGAAGAATATCGAAACGCTTTATGGTTGCGCTGAAGTCATGTCCAAGGCGCTGGCTGCGTCCACCGACAACAAGTTCCAGATCCAGGTGTTTGCGGCAGGCGAAGTTGTACCTGGCCTTCAGGCCTTTGATGCAGTCGCCAACAACACGGTCCAGATCTGCCATAGCGCTTCGTACTACTACACCGGCAAGGACACAGCCTTCGCCTTCGGCGCACACGCACCCTTTATGCTGAATACACGTCAGCAAGCGGCCTGGGCCTACCATGGCGAAGGCAAAAAGCTGCTAGAAGATTTCTATCGCGGTTTCAATGTCGTAGCCTTCCCCGGCGGCAACACCACCACACAAATGGGCGGATGGTTCCGTAAAGAAATCAAGTCTGTTGAAGATCTGAAGGGCTTGAAATTCCGCATTTCAGGCTTGGGCGGCCAGGTGTTGACACGTATGGGCGCCGTGCCGCAGCAATTGGGCATTGGCGACATCTACCCCTCGCTAGAACGCGGCACGATTGACGCAGCCGAATTCAACGGCCCTGCAGATGACGAAAAACTAGGCCTGTACAAGGTCGCGCCGCACTACTACTATCCCGGCTTCTGGGATGGAACGTCGATGCAGCACTTCTTCATCAATAGCGCAGAGTGGGACAAACTGCCCAAGCACTACCAAGCAGCCTTGCAATCGGCTGCCGCGCTTGCCAACATCGACAGCATCGCACGCTACGATGTGCTCAACCCACCCGCCCTGCGTCGCCTAGTGGCTGCCGGCGCTAAGCTGCATGCCTTCCCCGCCGACGTACTGGACTCGGCTTACGATACCACCATGGAACTTTACGAAGAATTGTCGGCTAAAAACCCGACCTTCAAAAAATTCTACGACAGCCAGAAGGCATTCCAGAAAGACGCCAGCCTGTGGAACCAAGTTTCGGAATTCGCCTACGACAGCACCATTATCCGCGAGCTTCGTCGCTGACACATGGCTCGTCCCGAGCGGCGGGCTCGCCGCTCGGGGCAAAACATAAACAAGCAGGAGACCCACAGGCATGCACTTCCTACTACAACTTAGCCGTCTTATTGATCGCGTCATGACAGCCGTAGGAAAGGCTGCGGGCTGGCTGGTACTGGCGGCTGTCATCATCAGTGCCGGCAACGCCGTGGTACGCAAAGTATTTTCAACCAGTTCAAACGCGTGGCTGGATGCGCAGTGGTATTTGTTTGGTGCAGTCTTCATGCTTTGTGCCTCTTACACTCTGCTGAAGAACGGCCACGTACGCGTCGACCTACTGATGGCCGGCCGCAGCAAGCGTACGCGCGATCTGGTCGATGTGTTCGGCCACGCTTTCTTCTTGATTCCGCTTAGCTTACTGATGATCTACGAAAGCTATCCGTTCGCCATGCGTTCCATGGAATTGGGCGAAACCTCTCCCAATGCGGGTGGCCTGCCCGTCTGGCCGGCCAAGATGTTGATATTGGTCGGCTTTATATTGCTGCTCATCCAGGCTGTGTCCGAGCTAATCAAGCGCATCGCCATCTTGCGCGGCCAGCTGGAAGATCCTGACAGCAGGCAGGACGACATACCTGAGCTGGTTGAAGCCCTGGATGTCAGCGCCGACCCATCGCAGCGCCCTTAATAAAAATTCACCTGGTAGCGCCGATGCTAACTACTTTCCTGATCGACAACATGGCTCCGATCATGTTCGTCAGCCTGATTTTCTTTCTGCTGCTGGGTTATCCCGTTGCGTTCTCATTGTCAGCCGTCGGACTGGCCTATGCCTGGCTAGGCATCGAAATGGGACTATTCACCGAGAATTTTCTTGGCGCACTGCCTGGGCGGGTGTTCGGGGTAATGATCAACGAAACCTTGCTGGCCATCCCGTTCTTTACACTGATGGGACTGATTCTTGAGCGATCAGGCATGGCCGAAGACCTAATCGACACCATAGGGCAGCTATTCGGGCCCATACGCGGGGGTCTGGCTTACGCAGTAATTTTCGTTGGTGCACTGCTGGCAGCCACTACAGGCGTCGTGGCCGCATCAGTCATTTCCATGGGCTTGATCGCCTTGCCCATCATGCTGCGCTATGGATATGACCGCTACCTGGCAACAGGCGTCATCATGGCATCGGGCACACTCGCCCAGACCATTCCTCCCTCCATCATTCTTATCGTGCTTGCCGACCAGCTTGGCACATCAGTGGGCGACATGTATCGCGGCGCCCTGCTGCCGGCATTAGTGGTTACGCTATTGTATGCCCTGTACGTATTCGGGATGACCCTGTTTCGTCCCGCCTCCGCGCCCGCGCTACCCCCAGAGGCTCGCCACCTTAATGAGGCTGACGGCACAATAGGATTGACGTCCTTATTTGTACTGATCGGCCTGACTATCGGCGCCGTCATTGGCTTTTACTATTTGATTGGTTTTGCCTTTCCACACATTCAGACATCCGATCAGGAAATTTATGGTTCGGCGTTGGGCGTCATTGCAGGCTATTGCCTTGCGCTAGCAGACCGTCATTTTCGACTTGGACTTTTTTCGCGTATCGCGCAGGCTGTCATCATTGTGCTGGTGCCGCCGCTGGCCTTGGTGTTTCTGGTTCTAGGCACGATTTTCCTGGGCATTGCCACACCCACTGAAGGTGGTGCCATGGGCGCCGTGGGCGCCATGCTGCTGGCCATAGGCAAGAAACGCCTTAGTTTCACGCTGCTGTCTCAGGCAATCGAATCCACCGCTCGTCTTTCCGCCTTTGTTCTGTTCATCCTGATCGGCGCGCGGGTATTTGCGCTGACCTTCTATGGCGTGAACGGACACGTATGGGTCGAAGAGCTGCTGCTGTCGATACCCGGCGGTGTGGTCGGCTTTTTGATCCTGGTCAACCTGATCATCTTCATACTGGGTTTTTTTCTGGACTTCTTTGAAATCGCCTTCATTTTGATTCCCCTGATCGCACCTGCCGCCGTCTCGCTGGATATCAATTTGATCTGGCTGGGCGTCATGCTGGCGGTCAACCTGCAGGCCAGCTACCTTACACCACCTTTCGGCTTCGCCCTGTTTTTCATGCGGTCGGTAACACCAAGCAAGAGTTATACGGATAAGGTCAGCGGCAAAAAAATCGCCGGTATCAAGACGGTCGATCTGTACCGTGCGGGCATTTCCTTCGTGGTGTTGCAACTGATTATGATCGGTATATTGGTAGCCTTCCCCGAATTGGTCCAGCTCGACAACGCTGTCTCTGCGATAGACGCAGCCGACGTAAAGATCGAACTACCGCCATTGGGTGATGATCTTGGACTTGCGCCTCTGGACCTCAATTAAGGCTTTACATAAAGGATAACCATGTCGGTAATCAACTACGTCACTCAAATTCAATTCGGCCATGGTGTTCTGGAAACACTGAAAGGTGAATGCAACAGGCTAGGAATCAAAGCACCGCTGGTCGTCACCGATGTGGGCGTGCGAGCTGCCGGCATCGTCGACAAAGTCCTGGCCCAATTGGGCACGAATAGTGGGGCAGGCGTTTATGATCAGACACCACCCAACCCCAACGAACAGGCTGTACGCGATGCTTCGGAACAGTTTCGCACGGGCAAGCACGACGGCATCATTGCGGTGGGCGGGGGTTCGTCCATTGACCTGGCCAAGGGCGTTGCCGTATGCGCGCGCCATGACGGACCCTTGCGGTCATTCGCATTGATCGAAGGCGGCATAGAAAACATTACAGCAGCGACTGCGCCGGTGATTGCCATTCCGACTACAGCTGGCACAGGCAGCGAAGTGGGACGCGGCGCCATTCTGATTTTGGACGATGGCCGAAAAGTTGGCATTATCTCACCGCACGTCGTACCCAAGGTGGCCATTTGCGATCCTGACCTTACCGTCGGTCTGCCTCCCATGCTAACCGCGGCAACCGGCATGGACGCCATTGCACATTGCATCGAAACCTTCCTGTCGCCACTATTCAATCCACCTGCCGACGGCATCGCCCTGGACGGCTTACGGCGCGCCTGGTCGCATATTGAACTCGCGGTAAATCAGCCTGACAACAAGACGGCCAGACTAAATATGATGAGTGCATCCATGCAAGGTGCCTTGGCATTCCAGAAGGGACTAGGCTGCGTGCATAGCCTTAGCCACTCGCTCGGCGGTATCAACCCACGCTTGCACCACGGCACATTGAATGCCATCTTTCTACCAGCTGTCGTCGAGTTCAATCGCAGTGCCCCTACTGTAATTGACGAACAAAAACTGGAACGCCTGGCGCAAGCCATGGGTATTGCCGGTGCAGACGCGGTAGTGCCGGCGCTTACCGCCATGAGCCAGCGGCTAGGGCTGCCAACAGGCCTGGCTGAACTGGATGTCAGCAATGACCTGTTTCCGCGCATTATTCAGGGTGCTCTGGCCGACCACAGCCACAAGACCAACCCGAAAAACGCCAGCGTGGAAGACTACACCGCCATGCTCAAAGCCTCAATGTAGAAAGCGGGGCCATGGGCCCCGCACTACCAAACTTAATCTTTATAGCTGGTATCACGGCGATCCAGGTACCGGAGCATTGCCGGCCATTCCATCAGGCCAAACGGGCGGCGTACGTCGGGTTGATACAAGCGATGCGTCTTAGTGACAATCGCGTCCGAAGGAATGATGAGCTCTGCGCCCGACGACATAGCATCGACTTGTGCACGACAGGCCATTTCCAGCCAATATATAGAGTTAAAGGCTTCCGCAATACTGGGTGAAGCAACGAGCAAACCGTGATTGCGTAGTATCATTGCATCCTGCATCCCAAGGTCTGCAACCAGCCTGGCTTGCTCATCTATATCAATAGCGACGCTTTCGTAGTCATGGTAAGCAATGTTCTTGAAACGCATTGCCGTCTGCGTCAAAGGTAACAAGCCGGTTTTCATTGTTGACACTGCCATGCCAGCCCGCGAATGGGTATGAATCACACACCCTATATTATGTCGTGCTCCGTGTACTGCACTATGAATTACATAGCCGGCCTGATTAATGTCATGGTCGGCGTGAGGGTTGTCCAGGATCTCGCCTTTGATGTTGATCTTTATCAGGCTGGAAGCTGTAATTTCTTCGTACATGAACCCATAGGGATTGATCAATATCTCGTCATCGGTACCCGGTATGCGGGCAGTGATGTGGTTGTAGACCAGGTCACTCATGCCGAACATAGGCATTAGGCGATAGCAGGCCGCCAAGTTCACCCGTGTCTCGTATTCAACTTCACTGTATGTTTTCGTCATCTCGACATGCTCCGGCTTCTGTACATCGCTACCTTATAGCGGTCCATTCTGGCACGATACTTTTACCGGCTCAATTCGCCAATATAAAACTCGCACTTCACCTATTTGAAACCACGGTATAAGCAAGAAAACCACCAGGGAGACGCTGTTCAGTACCCCTGAATCATTACCCGGATTCACCAACAGGAACCCTTGCCTGATACTCATCTGGCAAGGGTTCCTGGATCAAGCTCACGCCACTCCCCTGGCAGCAAGCCATCCAGCTCCCAAGGTCCTATCCTCATCCTTACCAGACGCAGAGTGGGCAGGCCAACGGCAGCGGTCATCCGCCGTACCTGACGGTTCCGGCCTTCTTGTATGGTCAGCTCCAGCCAAGTGGTCGGAATACTCTTCCGGAACCGGACGGGCGGATGCCGAGGCCAGATATCTGGCGCGTCGATCACGCACGCCTGGGCTGGCAATGTCGGGCCATCTTTGAGCACGACACCGCGCTGCAGGCGTTGAAGCTGGTCCTGGCTGGGCTCCCCTTCAACTTGAACCCAATAGGTCTTGGCCATCTTGTGCCGGGGGTCTGCAATACGTGCCTGTAGGCGGCCGTCATTGCTCAAAAGGAGCAAACCTTCACTGTCGCGGTCCAATCGTCCGGCGGGATAGACGCCTGGAACATCGACAAAGTCTTTGAGTGTCGCCCGACCTTGGTCATCGCTGAATTGGGTCAGGACATCAAAGGGTTTGTTCAGCATCAGCAACCTCGTCTTATCGGGCGGCACCTGACGAACACGCCGGACAGGCGGTCTGTTAAAGCGGTGTGGCTGGGTAGACGCAGTCATTAAAGAGCTGGCTACGCTTGTTGGCTAAGCCGTCGACCGCCATATTCGGCCAGGCCTATCCCCATGAGAATCATGGTCAGCGCAAGCCCGTGATAAACACGAAAATCCTCATTCAGCAGAGTAACTGCAAGCAACGCGCCCCAGATGGGCAGCAGATTGATGAACAGACCGGCCCGATTCGCACCGATCAGCTCTACGGCCCGAATATAGAAAACCTGCCCCAAGAGACTCGGAAAGATGACGATATAGACGAGAACTGACCAGCCTTGTTGATCAGGGAACACGGTTGCCCCTTGCTCCATTTCAAACAGAAGCAGAGGCACGGACGCCAATGTTGCACCCGTGCATAGGATGAACATCAGGCTCGTCCAGTGCATCTGCGGTTTGCTGCGTAACGCCGCGGTATACACACCATATGAAATGATCGCGACCAGCATGAGTGCGTCACCGAAATTAATATTCAAGGCAATCACATTGCCAAGGTCGCCTCGGACCGCAATGACAATCACCCCTACAAACGAAATCAAAAACCCTATAGCCTGCTCCGGCACGATGCGACTGGCAAACAGAATGAAACTGGTGGCAAATATGAATAGCGGCATGCCACCTTGCAGAATGCTGCTATTGATGGCGGTGGTATAGACCAGCGCGTAATACAGCGCAACGCTAAAGCCGGTAAAACCAAGCGCCCCTAAAAACAATAGATAAGCCAGCCGCGGTCGGATCGCAGGCCAATCTTGGGCAATCTGTTTTCTTTTGAACAAATACAGCGCCACCATTACACTTGCCCAACGAACCATGACAAGCACCATGGGCGATGCATGACCGATCGCCAACTTACCCGCGATCGAGTTACCGGCCCAGAAGAGTGTTGTCAGTGCCAGAAGAGCGTAGGCTTTATAAATCACAGCTGGAGTGTACTAGGGGATAGCTTGCTTTGCTTCTCGTCATCCGACCATCTACCGGCTGAGCTCTGATATTTCTATAAGGTTCAAGTCGGGATCTCTTACGTAGACCGACCGTATCGGACCCGTTGCACCGGTACGCAACACCGGACCCTCGATGATTTTTGCGCCCCATTCATGCAATTTGTTCATGACCTGCTCCAGTGGGACGCTGGCAATAAAGCATAGATCCAGCGCACCGGGCGTAGGAACATGGGCCTTGGGTTCGAATTCCTTGCCCTTGACGTGAATGTTGATCTTCTGATTTCCGAATACCAATGCCTGCCGACCTTTGCCGAAGGTCTCCAGCCGCATGTCGAGCAGCTCTGTGTAGAAGCGAATACACGCCTGTTCGTTGGCGGTGGTGAGTACAAGATGGTCCAGATGATCGATCAAGATGGCTCCAGTATCGAAAGACAGATATGTTTTTATGCTGCGTAGCTGGAGAGTGTAATTTAAGTTCGCTCGGAGGGCTGTTCACGCTTAACCGCTAGCCGGCAGGAGTTTCGCTGGAATCAGCGCTTATTTCTCCAGACTTGGAACCAGCTTCGCCACCCCTGACACTGCGCATTTCATCGGAACAGCTGGAGTTACCGTAGAAGACAATTTTGCCTTCATGCGCCATCAGAACGGCGGCCTCGTCAGCGGAATAAACGCCAGGGAATTCATAACAGGTGTAGCCCTGAGCATTTCCTGTTTTCTCATGTGGAGGCTCCGCTATTTTGTTCAGTACCAGTTGAACATCGTCGCCGATGTTGACCTCGTTAAACGCTGCCTGAATACGCTTTTGCCTTTCATCGGCGCCAGCGGCGGTAGGACTTAAGGCGTCGAAGGCGGATTTGGCCGCACTGAAACCACCTTCGGCCATTGAGCCCGATACCATTGGTGCACATCCACCCAAAAGACCTAGCGTCGCAAATCCAATGGCAGCCCAAAGCGTGGCTGGTGTCCTGTTTGTGCTCATTGCAGTTCTCCTTCGAGCTCTTTGACGTGTCACGTCTGCATTCAAGCGCTCCTGATCTGACTAAATTAGCATGCCCTACGCTGCAATTACCAGTAAGGTGACCACGGTCAAAGCAAAAAACTACTGCAAATCCTTGACGCTGTCGATCAAGGCCTTGAGCATTTCCTTTTCTTCGCCATTCAGATTGATCAAGGGTGGGCGGACTGGGCCGGGACGGTGACCAACAAGCTCAACACCAGCTTTGATGGCGGAAACTGCGTAACCCGCCTGACGGTCTCGAATTTGTACAAATGGAAAGAAAAACCGCTTGAGTATGACATCCATGGCGGCCTGGTCATTGGCGCGCAGGGCATTATAGAAACGCACCGCCATACCTGGGACGAAGTTGAAGACGGCAGACGAATAAGTGCTTATTCCGATGCCGTTAAAGCCTTGGGCAAACAGCTCGTGTGTTGGCATGCCACCGATATAGCACAGTCGATCACCCAGGCTTGCTGTGATATGGCGCACAAGATCAGTTTTACCCGTGCCATCCTTAAAGCCGATCAGATTCGGGCAGGCGTCGGCCAGGCGAGCAATCGTTCCCACCTCTGCAACGGAATTGGCACGGTTATAGATAATCACACCCAGACCGGTGGAGTCGCATACAGCCTTTACATGCTGGTAAATACCTTCCTGGGGTACGTTCATCAGGTAATGAGGCAGCAACAGCAAACCGTCGGCACCGGCCTGTTCAGCGCGGCGTGCAATGTCTTGCGCCATCGCGGTGCCGTAGCCGCAACCGGCAATAATCGGCATTTTTCCAGCGGCCTCCTTGGCGGCACGCGTGGTATCGGCAATTTCTTGCGGTGTCAGCGAAAACAGCTCTCCGGTGCCTCCGGCAGCGAACAGTGCTGCTGCGTCATAGCCCGACAGCCAGTTCACGTGAGCTTGGTAGCTATCCAGGCTCAGGCTCAGATCATCGTTGAAGTGCGTGACGGGAAAAGAAAGCAGGCCAGCCGAAATACGTTTTTTGATTTCCTGCGGAGACATGTTGCATCGCCCTCCAAGACAATTAATAATATGATTTAAATAAATCATATTATGACTTGAAGAGTGTGTCAATATTCTGGCAGCGTTGTGTCCAACAACGCCCGCAGTTATTGTTTTTCGACGCCCCGCGCCGACTTTCCGGGATCTTGCGCGCCCACCTTATGCGCCATTGAGCGATAGCGCTGTAGGCCGATCTGCAGATGAGTGCGCATGCTTTCTCGTGCCGCTTCTGCATCACCCGCAAATATGGCAACCGCAATAGCCGTGTGTTCTGTCAGAATGGTATGGTCTCGACTCGGCAAGTTAACGCCACCGGTAATACTGCGCAGTTTGACTCGTGGGATCACCCGTCTGCCGATATGTTCCAGAAACAACCTGAAGCGTGCATTATTGGTTGCTGCGGCAATGGCCATATGGAACTGGAAATCCGCCTCGTCAGTGAGCTCGCCTTGCTGCATGAGTTGCTCGAACCGATCAAGCTGATGCTGAATTTCTGCTTCCTGAGCAGGCGAACGGCGCAGTGCGGCCAGCCCTGCCGCTTCGACTTCCACCCCTATCCTCAGCTCCAGCTCCTCGATCATGTCGGAGATTTTCTCTGGGGCCGGGATAAGCCTCGTCAATAACTCTGCAGACTCAGGAGCCGGCAGCACAAAAACGCCCGAGCCCTGTCGAGACTCCAGCAGACGGTCGGCCCGCAATGCTGCGATGGCCTCGCGAATCACAGTTCTGCTGTGGCCGAATTGCTGTACAAGTACGGGCTCCGTCGGCAACTTGTCGCCGGGCGCATACTCGCCTTGCTCGATACGAGCGCGCAGCGTATCTGCAACCTGGGCAGAAAGCGCCTTTTTCCTGGGGGTGCTACGGGTTCCTTGTGTCATGTTTTTCCTGGCGCAATCATAGGCTCGAGCGAGCGATTCTCTTATCTTAGGCCCTATTGCACAACAACATCGTCATGCCAGCAACTTCGTCAGGCAGCCAGCCACTTCGGCTGAGGCGCCGCCGCCAGCAACTTGCGTGTGTATTCATGACTAGGTGAGCTGAACAAGGTAGCGGTATCGTTCAGCTCAACGACTTTGCCCTGCTCCATCACCATGATTCTGTCTGCAAAGGTCCGCACTACTGCCAAGTCGTGGGTAATGAAAATATAAGACAGACCGAGACGTGTGCGCAGGTCGACCAACAAATCAACAATCTGCGCCTGAATCGATACGTCGAGCGCTGACACGGCCTCATCACACACCACAAGCTCAGGCTCACTGGCCAACGCACGGGCAATGGCAATGCGCTGGCGTTGGCCGCCTGAAAACTGATGCGGGTAACGATCAGCATGCTCAGGCTTCAGGCCGACCAGCTCCAGCAGATCAACCACCTTGTCACGCCAGAGCGCCTTGGGCACGATATCGCCGTGAATAGCCCAGGACTCCGAAACAATCTCACGCACATTCATACGAGGATTCATGGATCCAAATGGATCCTGAAATATCATCTGAACATTGCGCCGGAATGCGAGCAACTCGCGACGCTCCATTTCGAAGATATTGCGGCCACGGTAATAAGCAGCACCCGAACTGGCATCGAACAAGCGCAGCAACATACGTGCCACACTCGACTTCCCGGAACCCGATTCGCCCACAATACCCAGTGTTTCGCCCTTATGAACAGAGAAACTGACATCATCGACCGCACGCAACAAACGTTTGCTTTTAAATGCCCCTGAAGACAAAGGGTAATCCTTGATCAAATGGTCGACACGCAGCAATACCTCGTCCCCGATTGACGTGGCACGCTTATTGGAGGACTCAACAGCATCGCCATGAGGTAAGGCGGCAATCAGCGCACGTGTATAAGCATGTCGTGGACAGGTAAAGACGTCTTTTGCGACGCCGGCCTCGACCACTTTACCGGCCTTCATGACGATGACTCGATCCGCCATCGACGCAGCCACGTCCAGGTCGTGCGTAATCATGATCAAGGCCATCCCCTGCTCACGCTGAAGATCGCGAAGCAGGTCCAGAATCTGCGCCTGGACGCTCAAATCGAGCGCAGTGGTAGGTTCGTCGGCAATAATGACATCGGGTTCGAGTGCAATCGCCATGGCGATCATGATGCGCTGGCGCTGTCCACCGGAAAATTGATGCGGATAAAAGTCGATGCGCAGCTCCGGCTCACGTATGCCCACCCGGCGCAACAACTCGATGGTATGACGGCGCGCCACCTCGCCACGCGCCACACCGTGGCTTTCGAACACCTCGGCAATTTGCCGGCCCACGGTATACACGGGGTTCAAATACGCCAACGGATCCTGGAAGATCATTGAAATCTTGCAACCGTTGATGCTGCGCCTGGCCTCAGGACCAATATTCCTCAGGTCCCGGCCCTCGAAACGAATGTCGCCAGCCACAATATCGCCCGGAGGACAATCGACCAAATCCATCACGGCGCTGGTACTGACGCTTTTTCCTGAGCCGCTCTCACCCAATATAACCAGCGTCTCACCGCGACACACATGGAATGAGACCTCATCGACTGCACGTACGGGTTCGTCGTCAGAAAGGAAATCGACAGTCAGCCCCGCAATCTCGAGAATGGCGTGCTTATCGGTCATGGTGTTCATCGCTGACTCCTCTTAAGCTTCTGCAAACGCCAGCGCTGCTGCGGGTCAGCAACGGTACGCGCCCAACTCGACAGAACGTTGAGCGACAAGGTAGCCAGCATAATGGCCAACCCCGGCCAGAATGCAATCCACCAGGCGGTGGACAGATAGCCACGGCCATTCGCCACCATCGCACCCCAGGTAAAGTCGGGTGGCTGTATGCCTAAGCCAAGAAAGCTTAATGCCGACTCGGCAAGAATGACAGTGGCAAAGTCTATGGCCGAAATGGTGATAAGCGTTGGCACCACCAGCGGCGCGATATGGCGCAGCAAAATGCGCAAAGGCTTGGCGCCCATGGCCCGGGCAGCGTTGACGAACATGCGCTCACGCACTTCGAGCACTTCCGCTCGTGCCGTGCGTAAATAAACGGGCAAGCGGGTAATGGCCAGCACGATGATAAGATTTTGCACACTGGGCCCCAGCGTGTACAGAACAATGAGCGCGAGCAGCAACGACGGAAAGCTCATGATGATGTCGGCGAGCCGCAAAATCACGTGGCTGTACCAGCGTTCAGAGTACCCTGCAATCAGACCGAGCGAGCCACCTATCGTCATGGATAGCACCACCGCCGAAGCGGCAATGCCCAGCGTATTGCTGGCGCCGACCAGCAAACGTGCGAGTATGGGCCGGCCAAGAATATCGGCGCCCAGAATGTATAGCCAGCCGTGATCCAGGCTGAACGGCGCGAGATTGCGATAGCGCAGGCCTAGCTTGGTTGCCGCATCACCCAGCAGCCATGGGGCAAGCAATGCAGCCAGCACCAGCAAGGCCAACAGCAACGCCGATGCCAGGGCCAGCTTATCCCGCACGAGATACTGCAGCAACTGATTCGAGCGTCTGGCAGGTGGGCTGGCGGGCAGAGAACTTGAGGAAGCATTCATAATCAGTACCGGACGCGTGGATCGAGCACTGCATACAGCAGATCGATCATTATGTTCAATATGAATATCGCCAGCGCCGTGACCAATATAGTGGACTGCACCACCGCAAAGTCTCGCTGAATAATCGAATCAATCATGAGTTTGCCGATGCCGGGCCACCCAAACACCGACTCCACAATCACCGCGCCGTTAATCAGGCCTGTGGTCAGATCGCCCGCAACGGTAATCACGGGCAGCAGCGAATTGCGCAATGCATGGCCGAAGACAATGGAATGCCTGCTCAGGCCCTTGGCGCGAGCCGTCTTGATATAAGGCGAGGTCAAGGACGAAAGCATCGCACCGCGCACTACCTGCACCAGCAGGCCAAAGGGACGCAGCATCAGCACGAAAATAGGCATGATCCAGTACTGCCATCCACCTGTGCCTGATGTGGGAAGAATGCCCAAGCCGACCGAAAACACCAATATCGCGACGATGGCCACCCAAAAATCGGGAGCGCTGGCTCCAGCCAAAGAGAGAAAGCTGGCGATACGATCAAATACACCACGAGGTCTGGCAGCAGCGATCGATCCAATCACAATGGCCAGTATCGTCGATAGCGTCATGGCGACCACGGCAAGCTTCAGGGTTTGAGGAAAGGCCTCAAGTGCCACACTCATTGCAGACCGATTCTGTCGCATGGATTCTCCGAAATCCAGCCTTGAAAGGTCAGTCAGGAAGTTCCAGAATTGGACGTACGTGGGTTGGTCCAGGCCGTTCAACTGCGCAAACGCCGCACGCGCCTCAGGCGTAGAGTCCAGCGGCAAATAAAGCGCCGACGGATCGCCCGTCAGCCGTGTCAAAAAGAAAACCAGTGTCAGCAGGCCCAGTATCGAGATGGCGCTATAAGACACCCGTCGTCCGAGGTAATTCAGCATAGTTGAATCCTTCGATTGCCTTGTTCAGAGCAACTGCACAGGCGCCAAGCACGGCGCCCGTGCAGAAGGATGCGCTATTGCTTGAAGCGGATATTGGCCAGAGGAATTTCGCTGTTCGTGCTGATGTCGGGTTTCCATTCGAGCCGCTTGCCCACACGGGTATAGCCAATCATGTGGTACATGGGGATGTCCGTTACGTACTTATTAAGGGCTTCGTCGAAAATCTTCTGAAAAGCCTTCTCGCGCTCGGCACCCGTAGCGGCCATGGCAGCATCGATCTCAGCATCCATCTCTGGGCTGTTCAAAACTGAATACTGACCCGTGGAGCGATAGAAAATAGGAATAGTGAACGCCGCGTCGCCCTTGTTGTTGTCATGCATGGACTGCAGCAGCGTAGGGCCGCGATCTTCCGGATACGGCTTTTGCAGATAGCGCAACCAGTCGGCCACATCAAGCATGACGAGCTTGACATTCAGCCCTGCCTCTTGCCACATCATCATCATCGCTTCCATGGCTTCTGCGCCATTTGGATAAATGCCATTGCGACCGATCAACCTGATCTCCGTATCAACCTTCACGCCATCTTTCTTGGCTTCGGCAATCAGTGACTTTGCGCGTTCCAGGTCATACGGCCAGGGTTTGAGATTTTTGTCGTGGCCGACAATGCCCTCAACCACCATCTGCGAGGCTCGTGGTGCATCTTCGCCAAAGAGCTGGCTCAGCCCGTCCCAGTCTATGGCTAGGTTCAATGCCTTGCGAAGACGAATATCATCCAGCGGCGGCTGTTCGGCATCAATGCGCATCGCCGTGGTTTCAGAGTTGAGATAGGCAAAGTCTGTATCAGGGTTATTGGCATCCTGGATAGCAATGGCCGGAGTAAGGTCTGCTTCGCCGGTTTCAATCATGGCGGCACGAATCGATGATTCCTGGCGCCAGACATAGGTCGCCTTAGTTACGGCAGGCTTGTCTCCCCAGTAATCGCTGAAAGCCTCAAGCACAACATTTTGCGGCGTGAAACTTGCCAGCTTGAAGGGCCCCGTGCCAACGGGATCGTTAACCGCCTTGTCTGCCGGGGTATTGGGCGAGACCATCATGACCACGCTGAGCAGCGTCGGCAAAATAGGCTGTGGCTTATCAGACTTGATGTCTACCGTGTAATCGTCCACTGGCGTGACGGTAAGCTTGGCATTGCCAAACTTTGCCATGTTGTTGCAGGTCAGTTTGCCGCTCGTCATGCGGTCAATCGAAAAGGCAACCGCCTTGGCATTGAAATCGGCACCATCCTGAAATTTCACCCCCTTGCGCAGGTTGAAGCGCCAGGTGGTTGGGTCCAGCTGCTCCCATTTTGTAGCCAGCTTGGGTTCAGGCTGCCCCGTTTTGGCGTTAACAGTAGCCAGGGGTTCAGTCACGTTCTGGCTCAATACCTGGCCAACTGTTGTGATGATGGTGCCGCAAGGTTCCAGATTGCCGGGCTGCTCGGGCAGTACGATACGTATATCGTGATTACCCTCTTGAGCCCAAGCCGTGGACGCAGCCATGGCCAAAAAGGCCGCTGCGGTGAGTGACGCAATTTTTGTGTATCTCATTGAACTCCTCCGTTGATGTGTTGTTGGCGACAGAGCTTTTCCCCCGCCTGCCGGGCGCTCTGCAAGCCACGTAGCGCAGCAGACAAAGCTCGGTCTTTCTCAACTCTATTTTTAGTAATATGACTTATAAAAAATCATATTATTTCTTTTAGGCCAGTGTCAATGCTATTTTTTATTCTTTTTACCTGATGCACTGCACGGTAGCGCTGAATACCAGTCATCAGGTGCGTACGCATCGCATCGCGGGCGCGCTCGGAATCGTTGATGAAGATCGCCTCGGCGATCGCTGCATGCTCTGCAAGAATTGCACCATCACGACTGGGAAGCAGATCTCGCCCGCCCATAACAGACCGAAACTTGACGCGCGGAATCATGTGCCGGCCCACATGCTCAAGAAATATCTTGAATCGCTCATTATTCGTACCATTGACAATAGCCATATGAAAACAGAAGTCGGCCTCGTCGGTCGGTTGACCGTCATCAGCTAATTGAGCAAAGCGATTCAACTGGCACTGGATCTCTGCCTGCTGAGCTGGTGAGCTACGGCTAGCAGCCAAGCCCGCTGCTTCTACCTCGATGCCGATACGCAATTCCAATTCTTCGATAATGTCTGATATTTTGTCTGTCGCGTGCGTAAACAGCATGAGCGATTCGGGTTGCTCGCGCGGGGCCAGTACAAACACACCTGCCCCCTGGCGAGACTCAAGCAAACCATCTGCCCTGAGCGCAGAAATCGCTTCTCGAATGACGGTTCGGCTGACACCGAATCTTTGCTCCAGGGCGAACTCGGTGGGCAGTTTATCTCCGGGCGCGTATCTGCCTTTCTCGATACTTGCGCGCAACTCATCAACGACGCGACAAGAAAGTGCCTGTTTTTTCGGGACGAGTTTGGCCGAGGTTGCCATGAATCACCCTTTGGAGCGATAAGCAAAAAGTCATCATATCACTTTGGATGAATCACGATAATCAGTTCTAACAGCTGCCTTTTATCAGATAAGCTTATTGGCGACTGGGATCAGGGGACACCTGAATCAGCAATTTGCCGCGGTTACGGCCAGAGCGTAGCCCCTGAAACGCCGATACAGTATTTTCCAGACCTTCGACAATATCTTCGCGGAATTTCACTTCGCCACTGCGCACCCAGCTGCTCATAGCTACTTGAGCTTCACCCCAGCAATGTCCAGCACAACACCCGAAAGCTTGCCGTGATGCGCAAGCTCGCGCAGAAGCACGATATCCGCAACGCTATCGCTGTCGTTTGCTCGCATATGGACCACGTCATAGTGGGCATTCGTGAAAGCTTGCTCCACCTGCTCCACCGAGTAATTTTCAAGATCACCAAAATGACTGCGCAGCCGATCCGTTCCGTCGCGGACCTTTAGCTGAAGCCCTTCGAATAATTTGCTGAATGGCATCAGCCAATCTTCGGCGCGCTCGATTGCAGTCTCGATATCAATCTCTCGTAGCGGCAGGCCCCCTCCTGCGAGAAGCGACGCAGCGCCGCCTGCCATGCGCGTCAGCAGCTTGTCATCGAGCCGGAGCTCGTAAGCCTCCTGCTCGATGATTAGGTATGGTTGGCTCATTGCAGTAACTCCAGATATATCGTTAACTATTTCAATGCTCTATCTATGCGAAATTGCAGATGTGTTTGACTTGAAAGGGCGTGATGAACTGCAATTATCTATCGGATCCAAAGTTTATGCGCCTTAATAACCAGGATATGCCAGCTGCATAGGCTCAGAACTCCGTCCGCCACCCTGCGGCAATACTGCTGAATCATGTCCAATTTTGACGGTACGGCAAAGCATATCGGGCAGATACAGCGGCATCTGCAACGCTGGTTCTGCGCTGAGCTAGATACGCGCAGAGAGCGCCGCAGCCAGAAAGTCGGTCGTGCGGCGCACTCTTGTCGACACAAACCGGCGTTTGGGCCAGACCAGGCTGACGTCGCGCGGTTCATCCAGGAACTCATCAAGCACCGAGACCACGTCTGGGGTCTCGAATTCTCCAACCAGTGATGCGCGAAGAAATAGGCCAATGCCCACACCGTTCATCACCCCGGCCAGGATGGTCTCTACGCTGTTAGAGGATAGTGAACCACACACAGGGATGCGCAAATGGCCTTCCGGACCAGTAAACACCCATTCGGTCATTTGGCCATAGATCAGGCAGTTATGGTTGGCGAGGTCGGCGGGAGTGTTCGGGACTCCATGTCGCGCAAAGTAGTGTCGGGAACCAACGCAGACCAGAGACGTACTGGCTACTCGACGGACAACGGAATCTGGGTCGTTGACCGGACTGACGCGTATCGCCAGATCGATTCGATCGTCGACCATGTCGCGCAGCGCATCGGACAATACCAAGTCGACTTGCAGATCGGGATAGCGCGACAGCAGTTCTGGAAGCAATGGCAACACGTACAAACGACCGAATGTCGAAGGCGCTGCGATCCGAACCGAGCCCGAAACATCCTGCACACTACTGGTTAGTTCGCTATCCGCAACAAGAATTTCGTCGAGTAATGGCTTGGTACGCTCGTAGTACTTTTGTCCCTGATCGGTCAGCGTCACTTTGCGCGTGCTCCGATGCAGCAGTGCAACGCCCAGGCGCCTTTCCAGCGCATTGACCGCCTTGCTGATTGCTGATTGCGACTCTCCTGTTTTCCGAGCAGCAGCAGAAAACCCTCCCATTTCGACCACGGAGATAAAGGCACTCATTTCACTGAATTTATTCATTCTTATTTGGAATAGGTTTTATAAAAAAACCGTGGGTTATCACACTGGCTGAATGTAATTACCATACTCCTTATACACACCTCAGTACAGGAGAATTCTATGTCCTACTCGATCATCGGCTTCGCGCCGGTACCGCTGGGCAGGCACGCGGACAGACTTGAGCTCCGCTGATCTTCCAGGACCTCGTCAAGTCCAACTGAACCGGCGCAGGCTGACCACTCATCGAACAAAGGAAAATCTTATGCACATCGAACTCAAGGGCCGCAAGGCGATTGTCACTGGCTCCACTGCAGGTATAGGCCGTGCAATCGCCGAAGGGATGGCACGAGCGGGCGCGGCTGTTGTCATCAATGGGCGTACACAGGAACGTGTCGATACCGCATTGCGCGAGATACGCGCCCTGTTACCTGAGGCCGAATTGACCGGCGTTGTGGCAGACGTCGCCACTGCGCAAGGATGCGCTGTATTGTTCGAGCAGGCGCCGAACGCGGATATTCTCGTCAACAACGCCGGTACTGCATTTCTGAACAATTTTTTCGACCAGAATGACAATGAGTGGCTGGAACTATTCCAACTTAACGTAATGAGCGGTGTGCGCGCCGCCCGTCATTACGTGCCGAAAATGATGGAACGCGGCTGGGGACGTGTGGTGTTCGTCAGCAGTGAATCCGGGCTAAACATTCCGAAAGAAATGATTGACTACGGCGTTACCAAGGCTGCGACTCTCGCTGTCTCGCGTGGGCTGGCTGAACTGGTTGCCGGAACGGGCGTCACTGTCAATGCCGTAGTGCCCGGCCCGACGAACTCCGAGATCCTATCCAATTGGATGAAGGCGACGGCCCAAGAGCAAGGCATCACTCAAGAGGAAGCCGAGCAACAGTTCCTGAAAACCACTCGCCCGACGTCCCTGATCAACCGATTTGCTACAACCGAAGAGGTCGCGAACATGGTGATCTATGCATGCTCGGAACAGGCTTCTGCGACCACTGGAGCCGCCCTGCGAGTCGATGGAGGCGTCGTTCGCTCGATTGTCTGAGCTGTGGGCTGCTCATGCACCCTTGCTCCTCTAACGCAGAAGCGCCCCGAGAGCCACCAGGTCTTGGTATTTCTCGAGGCGCTTCGTTTGATCAGACTAGCGTTAATCAGCGTGCTGCTTGTCAAAGTCCCAGACTTCCTGGAACCCCATCAACAGGTTGAATTCCTTGAAGTCGTGCAAGGAATTTTCCAGGCCCAGTGAAGTGCTGGTTGTCTCGAGATGTGAATATGCCTGGCGAAGGGCATGGCCAGCTGATAGGAAACCCAACGCAGGATAGATAGCAATCGAGAATCCCATTTCCTGAAGGACATTCGGAGGAAGAATGGGGGTGCGCCCTGATTCAACCAAATTCACCAGCAGAGGCTTATCGAAAGTTTCGCCAATTTTCCTCAATTCAGCTTCGGTTTCGGGAGACTCAACAAAAAGAATGTCAGCGCCTGCTTCAGCATAGCGCTCGGCGCGGCGCAATGCTTCATCCAGACCAAGGCTGGTGCGTGCATCGGTGCGCGCAATAATAAGAAAATCCTTATCAGTGCGCGCTTCTACTGCTACACGAATTTTCTTTTCCATCTCTTCGGCAGGAATGACACGCCGGCTGGGAGTATGGCCACATTTCTTGGGGAATTCCTGGTCTTCAAGCTGTATGGCTGAAGCCCCGGCCTGCTCGTAGGTTCTGACGGTATGTGCCACGTTCAGCAATCCACCATAGCCGGTGTCACCATCGCAAATAATGGGCAGGTGGCTAGTGCTGCAAAAGGCCGATACCCGATTGGCCATGTCAGTGAGCGTGGCCAGGCCGGCGTCGGGTAAGCCCAAATACGAGGCCACAGTTCCATACCCCGTCATATATAGGCAGTCAAAGTTCATCTGACTGGCAATACGTACTGAAATAAGGTCGTACACACCGGGCGCGACAACCAGTTTGCCGGGCTGCAGTACTTGGGATAGTTTCTTCTTGGACACGCTCATGCCTCTGCTTCCTCGAGGTCGTGATATATATTGAATTGCATACCGTGGGCTTGGGCTGTTCTAGCTTCAAACTCCCGTATCTGCGGCGTGATATTAACGCCGCGAAATCCGCCTCGTACTGACTTGGGCGTGACGTCTTTGTATGCTGCTTTTAAACCTTCTGGCAAAGGCTGACCTTCTGGCAAGGCAAGCCACAGGCGCAGCAGAAAGCGCTTTTTCTCGGGTACTTCGTGATCTTCATATTCCGTGCGCGCATGCAGCACAATATGATTGTTGATGAACTGCAGGTCACCCGGTTCGAAGCTCATGTGAAAGCACAAGTCTTCCCGCGCAAGCGTTGCATCGAGCAAGTCCAGGGCCTCTGTTTGCTGAGGGGTCAGGCGCGGTACCTCAGGAAAGCTTATTTGTGCCGAGGTGATGTGGTTGCGGATATGACGGCAGACGAATTTCCCTTGTTCGATGCCGAATACTGGCGCTTGGTAATAAGGTTTTTCCTCGGGCGCCTGCTCACCCTGGCGGCTGAAGGTGAAAGGTTCGTACAAGACCTTTACCAGATCGGGTCTGGTGGCGAGCATGGCGTTATGAGCACTGATCGAACTGGAAATCAGACTGGATCCGCCCGATTTGGCCGTACGCACTACAAGCAAGCCTACGATATCGCTGCCGTCTGCATGAAAATCCAGACGTGAACTAGTGTTGTAGCCACGCCCCGTGGATGCGCGATATGTACCGCCTGCATCGCGCACGTCAGACATGAAAGAGCTTGCCTTTCCTTGGGGGCGAGGCACGCCCAGATGCAACCCCAGCCCCCAGTAGAAGATACGCAACTCGTCTTCCGTCCAATGCTCTACAGGAAAGCCGCGGACAAGTTTGTACCCATAATCATTTTGCGTGGAGGCGATGACGCTTTTGAAGCGTTCAAGCACGGCCTTGCTGATAGGAAAATCTTCTTGTGACAGTTCAAAAAAACTCTTTCGGGTCGAGAGAGCATGTCGCAGAGCCTGTTCAAGATCCGCTATCTCGGCATCAGTCAGCCGATAGATCCACGAGGAGTCTTGCTCCACCTCAGCGCGGGTCCAGCCGCGCGGCTCTTGTATGGGGTTGATCATTGTCTTTCCTCTATATCGGGTTGAAGAGCAACTTGTTGTTCACGATAAGTTTGGGCTTCACATTTGCAAAGTTGCAGCCACATCAGATGGGTTTCAGATTGATGGCATCGGCGAGCGACTTCCAGAACTCAAAATCCTTCTTGACCTGCTGGTTGAAGTCATCTACCGAATCGGCAACCGGCTCAGCAGCCTGGTTGGCCAGGGCTTTTTTCATTTCGGGATCAAACACTACGGCATGGACCGCTTGCTGTACGGTGTCCAGAATTTCTTTGGGTGTGCCGGCAGGGGCATAAAGGCTATAGCTGGTGTAGACGTCGTCAAATTCATTCATGCCCAGCTCATGGAGCGTCGGCACGTCGGGCCAGGCACTGGTTCTTTCTGTGCCGGTAATAGCGAGAGGACGTACTTTGCCCGACTGCACATAGGCGTTGGCGCTCAGGATGCTTGTGGTGCCAATAGTGGTGACGCCGGCTGCCACATCTGCCATCAGCGGTGCACCGCCTTTATAAGACACGCTCACCATGCCCAGCTTGTTGTAATAGTCGAGCATATTGCCTACCAGGCGAGTCATATTTTCGGAGCTACCGTAGGCGAACTTGCTCTCGGGTTGATGTGCCAGCGTGACGAACTCTTTCATGCTTTTTGCCGGCAAATCACTATTCACCAGAAAAGCCAGCGGAGACCGTGCAACCATGGTGACACCCACAAAGTCCTTGAAAGTGTCGTAGGGGATATCTTTTTGGACCAAGGGGTTGATGAGATGGCTATTGACCACCAGCACGTAGGTGTAGCCATCTGGCTTTGCCGTAGCCACCGTGCGGGTGCCAATAATGCCGTTGGCGCCAGGTTGATTTTCAACGATCACACTTTGCTTGAAGTGCTTGGTCAGGCGATCACTCAGATGACGGGCAATAGTGTCAGTGCCTCCCCCTGCCGAGTAAGGCACAATTAAGCGGATAGGCCTTTCGGGAAATGAAGCTGCCTGGGCCGCAGCCGAGCAGGTCAATGCCAAAGCTCCTAAACCACAAAGTATTTTGCGTCGTGTTCCATCCAACATGTCATCCTCCTTTAGTTAAAAATAATTAGCTTGCCTGGTGACATGGGTTAAGAACCACAGGTGCACCGGACTCCTGCTTTCGTTCAGCTGGAGCTGGTTGGTATGCTGCGCTCCAGTTCCATTTCGTATGAAAAAAGGTCGCCCGGATGAACACTCAACGACAATTCAACCAATCGCGACTGGCTGTCGTAGTATTCACGGTGTACCCACAGGCAAGGCGTATTGGGCTCTATCTTGAGCAGAGCCTCCATTTTTTGATCCGGTATGGCCGACCGTATGGTCTGTTTCACGCGGGTCGCTGCGACACCAAACTGTTGTTCGATCAAATCAAAAATCGATTGCTTGATGCGCCCTTGAACTCCCGCGATCGAGCGATAGTCGGGATGCACCCATACTTCGTGATAAGAGATCGGAACATCGTAGTCACTGCTGTGGCGCAAGCCACTTACGAACAACCACTGCTGACCTTGATACGCAGCCAGGCAATCATTAGCCTTATCAGTGACTGTCTGGACGGTACGTTCAAGCACTTCCATCTGAGTATTGGCACTGAACTGGGTGAGGTCAGAAATTTGGCTGACGCTCAGCTGATAGCCCCGCCGAGGCTTTGTGGCGATAACAAGGGTTCCCAACCGTGGGGTTCGTTTGATCAGTCCAGCCCTAACCAAACGATCGAGCGCCATGCGCACGGTGTGCCTGCCTGCGCCAAACTGCGTACATAAGTCCATCTCCCGAGGCAGTTTGCTACCAACCGGATATCTCCCGCTCTCGATTTCGCTGGCCAGCGTACGTGCCAGATTCTGATGACGGGGGGCTGTTTCGCTCGGCAATAGAGGGTTGGGTGGGATGGAGGCTTTGGTGGGCATATGAAAAGGACGGCGGGCTTGTTCAGGCTGAGGTTAAGTATATTTGTTCATTTGTTCGAACAAATTATGATGTAAATCAATTCTAGCTGTCAACCAGTCGCTAACAATCACCATTCCTAATATGACGAAAGGCATGCTGCCCCCCTGTGCTCAGGGGCAACCGATTATGACAAACAATGGGCCAAGACGGCGCCCATCACCTCGTGCCTGCACTTTCTTGTTGAGTCAATTTTTAGCACGCTGCCTGAACAGGCGCGAATCCTTTGCGTAGCCGTGGGAACCGGTGTAGAGCTGGCCTATCTTGCCTGTAAGCATCCGGCCTGGCCGGTTTACTGCGGTAGAACCTTCTGGACCCATGCTAGAGGTTTGTCACACACGCGCAAAGACCGAGGGGTTCGCTGAGCGTTGTCATTTTCATGAAGGCTATCTTGATTCACTGCCTGACACATCCCTACACGACACCGCCATATGCTTTTTAGTGTCGCAGTTCATCCTCGACCCTCGCGCACGCACCGACTTCTTTCAACAAATACGGGTTGATGCTGGAGCCTCGGTTGTCGATGCCATTTTAAGTATTTCTCCTAAATTACAGCCGGAATTTTATCGTCCACATGGCTGTAAAGCCTCATCGGGCTACCAGGTAACCGGCTAGCTATGTGGTGATGAACCACTCTATTAACGGGTGCTTGGCGAACAACTAGACAGAAACACATTACAGCGCTTGTGCAACTCGAACAATGCAGCACAATCGTAATGCCCGACAGCTCGCTAGGACCATAATTAATTAGCAATCTGCTCGATGAATGCCCGTAGCAAGGTGGCTACCTCTTGCGAATGTGTCTCTAGGGCAAAATGTCCCGCCTCGAGAAGATGCACCTGGGCATCGGGCAGATCCTTCGTGTAAGCGTAGGCACCTGCAGGCACAAACGCTGGGTCATGGCGTCCCCACACGGCAAGCAACGGTGGGCGATAGTCACGAAAATAAGACTGGAACGCCGGATACAGCGCCACGTTGCTGCGATAGTCAAGAATCAGATCGAGCTGAACCTCCTGCGCACCTGGCCTCGCCATGTAGGCGATGTCCAATTCATAGCCGTCAGGCGACAGGGCTCCTGGCGCGGAGCCAGTGCCGTATTGCCAGTCTCGTATGGTGTCCGGCAAGAGCGATTCCCGGCAAGCTTCCCGGTTTTCTAGACTCGGCTCGCGCCAGTATGCTTCCCAAGGCCCCCATTGATCGCTAAATCCTTCGACATAGGCGTTACCGTTTTGCGAGATGATTGCGCTTATTCGTTCAGGATTGCGCATGGCCAGCCGCAGTCCTACCGGAGCACCGTAGTCGAAAACGTACAACGCATATCGCTCCAGCGACATGGCTTTAGCGAAGTCCTCAATCACGTTCGCAAGATTGTCGAATGTATATTCAAACACCCCGCGAGATGGCGACTTTGTCTGGCCGAATCCAGGCAAATCCGGTGCAATCAACCTGAAGCGATCGGCGAGTAAAGGAATGAGGTCGCGAAACATGTGACTGGCGCTCGGGAAACCATGCAACAGCAGTATCACAGGCGCGTCTCTGGGCCCAGCCTCGCGGTAAAAGACCTCAACATCATCGATTTGCAGAAACTCGTAACGTATTTTCATCGGATTATCCTCTCGCTTTTAGGGAACATCTACTCAACTTAGCCGCTTGGTAACAACGGTCTATTTGCTGTGAGAGCACAGCCGACTCGCTGGTTCAGAACCAATAGCGGAATGCGCGATCCGAGACTTTGCGGCTATTCGTGTCAGTTCATTGTCACGGTGCTATGCCACTTGATATTGGATGGCTATCTGAAGTTGGAATGATTGTGTGATGCACAGTGCCCGATGACTATGTAGTGATCACGCTTGACAAACTTGCGCTATCCCTTTAATCGCAGGGATCTTCCATAAAAGCAAGGCTGTTCAATCATCAGATTGCCGTGCGCAAGATACTGATATCACCGTTATAGCGATAGCGTGACTGAGGCCACCATCTTCTGTGACACAGATACGCGGTGGAGCGTATGACTTGGGGCTTGCTCTATTCAGAAGAATGGCTTCACTGCAATACGCACTCCATCAACAACCACCGTCAACTCAGCACTTTTGCCGCAATTATCGGGAAAGAGCTCGAACTTTTTTAGCCCAACATATCGAGAATTTTCGATAGTCAATTTTTTCGAAGGGAGAATATCCAATGAAAGCAGCACTACTCAAATCATTTGGTGGTCCAGAAGCATTTGAACTCTGCGATGTGCCCAAGCCTGTCCCGCAAGCGGGACAAGTCTTGGTCCGGGTACATGCAACCTCCATCAACCCCTTGGATTACCAGGTTCGCCGTGGCGATTATGCTGACCAGGTGCCGTTGCCGACCATTACCGGACACGACGTGTCCGGCGTTGTCGAAGAAGTAGGCCCTGGCGTGACTGCTTTCTCACCAGGAGATGAGGTCTGGTACACCCCGCAAATATTTGACGGGCCAGGAAGTTATGCCGAGTACCACGTTGCCGCCGAAAGCATCATCGGTATGAAACCTCCGTCGCTGAGCCATCTTGAAGCGGCAAGCCTGACTTTAGTTGGCGGGACAGCGTGGGAAGCGCTAGCCGTGCGCGCAGTGTTAAGAGCAGGAGAAAGTATTCTGGTACACGGCGGCGGGGGCGGGGTCGGTCACGTAGTGATCCAACTCGCAAAAGCAATGGGAGCAAAGGTATTTACAACAGTACGTGCAGATCACTTTGACTTGGTGCGGAGCTTGGGTGCCGATGTACTTATCGACTACGAAAAGGAAAACTACGTCGACGCCGTTATCCGGGAGTCGGGCGGACGCGGAGTCGACGTCGTGTTTGACACGATCGGCGGCAATACGTTGTCGGATAGCCCAGACGTACTCGCGCAATTAGGTCGCGTCGTAACCATTGTGGACATTGCACAGCCACAGATCCTGCTGCACGCTTGGGGCAAAAACGCCAGCTATCACTTCATTTTCACACGGCAAAATCGCGGCAAGCTGGACGAGCTAAGCACACTGGTCGAGCGTGGTCAATTGCGGCCGCATGTCGGTGCTGTCTATTCGCTGGACGACATTGCATTAGCTCACGCCCGGCTGGAAAGTCGCGACAACGGACTTCAAGGAAAGGTTGCAATTGAGGTCGTTCCGCCGGCCCATTCGCAGAATACATCCACTTGACGTTTCTATTCATTCATAAGGAAAGTCATGATTTATGAGATCGCTCTACTCCCCGTTCAGAGAAAGCACATCGACTCCTTCAAACGTGCTTTTGCCGAGGTCGCACCTTTGCTGAGGCGCGCGAAAGGTTACGGTGGCCACTTCCTCGCGCAAGGTATCGAAACGCCTCAGCAATTCAATCTCATCGTGCGATGGCAATCACTCGAGGATCACACACCGAGCTTCGAAGAAAGCGAAGACCATCGCAGGTTCATGATGGGCTTACAGGAATATTTTTCGGAAGAACCGACTGTCTATCATATTGAAGGATCGGAGATGCCAGCGGATGAACATGATGGAAAGGATAGCGCTGTTGGCATGGGTAGCTGTGATGCCTTGAATTTTTGTCCTTGAACGCTTGGACAAACCTATTAACCGCAGAAGTCTTCCATAAAAGTAAGCCTGCCCAATTAATGGATAGCTGTATTCGAGATACTGGGGCCGCCGTGGTCAACCGATTGTCGATGCACTGGTGGCGGCAACTAGCCCAAACCACAACATTCCAGGTTGGTTCAACCAACCCATTTAACTAAAGGATAGTCATCATGACACACACTAAAGTTTCTACTATTGTTTGCGCATTCTCCGCTGTATTCGTTGGTCAGGCCATTGCCTCCAACGACTCCGTGGTTACTCGCGCGCAAGTCAAGGCCGAACTGGCTGAAGCGATTCGCACCGGAAACATCGTCACTGGCGAAAGCAGCGCCAAGTTGAATGAGCAGTTTCCTCATCTATACCCTCAGCAAGCGGCTGCTTCGAACGTAACGCGTGCCCAGGTCAAGGCCGAGCTGGCCGAAGCGATTCGCACCGGAAACATCGTCACTGGCGAAAGCAGCGCCAAGTTGAATGAACAGTTTCCTCATCTATACCCTCAGCAAGCGGCTGCTTCGAACGTAACGCGTGCCCAGGTCAAGGCCGAATTGGCCGAAGCGATTCGCACCGGAAACATGGTAGAGGGTGAGAGCGGCGTAAAGCTGAATGAAATGTACCCTGGCAAATATCCGACGCAATAGCCGACGATCATGGCGACAGGCAAGCGGGGCGAGGCCGAATAGGCCTGGAAAGTCCGAACGGGCAACGTGTTGGTTGGTGACTGCTTTGCAACATAAAGTGGCTGGCACGAGCCCGAACAGAGATGCATTCCAGCCTCAATAGTGATGAGCATTTGGGGGCTTTCGAGATGTACAAGGCATTAGCGGCAATCACAATGATGGCCGAACTCGGCGCTGTGAGTGGCGCACAAGCTGAGACATACCTGACGCTATATGGCATGGTAGATAGTGGCTATGGCTATCAGAGTTACAGGTACACCCGGGATAGCTTAGATGTGCGTGCCTCGAAATCAGGCGTGCGCGATGGTGTTATTGGGGCCAGCCGTTTTGGCTTCAAAGGTTCGGAAGATCTGGGTTACGGTGTTAGCGCAATCTTCCAGCTGGAGCAGCAGTTTAACCTTAGTACCGGAATGGCTCCTTCCGGAAACTATCAATTTCAGCGGCAAGCCTATGTTGGCCTTACTAGTGATAAGTGGGGAACGCTTACGCTGGGTCGTCAGTACTCCGTCGGTGCCGCAACCACCGTAACCCCTAACGGCTGGCAGCTAGGCAAGATGAATAGGGTTTTCGGTTCTACCGGCGTGGCAGCTGGCAATCGTGTTGATGACTCCATTAAGTACGCCACACCTACTGTAGCTGGCCTACAAGCGATTCTGTTATACAGCCCCAGGGATAAAGGCACAATGAATCGCCAGACTGGGAGCCCGGTTGGGGAGCATGCCTCTAGAATATCAACGGGCCTGATTTACTCTAATGGGGCTTTCGATGCGGGTGGTAGTTATGACCGTCAGGGGGGCACCGGCCATAAGTCTATAAGCAATTGGCAAATTAACTTTTCTTATGACTTTAAGGTTTTCAAATTTGGACTGGCTTATGGTCAAGATCGCGGTGGAAAGATCGGTTGGGTTGGCCGAAGTTCTAGTTATATTCCAGCCGCACATCTACCCGGGCGAGCAAGTCTTGACGATCGCTTCAAATCTCATAATTATCATATTGGCTTGAGTGCGCCCATAGGTAGTGGCCTTCTCTATGTGGGTTGGAATTACTCCGCGTCCAACATGGACGATCCTGACAAATGGGGTGATGGCGCGGGCAATATCAGTACTTATCAAATTAACTATAAGTACTCTCTATCAAAGCGGACTTGGTTATACGCATACGGTTCGTATGGGAAAAACCTGGGATATGTGAAAGCCTTGAAAGGGACGGAGGTTGGTATTGGTGTACAGCACAAGTTTTAACTGACCGTGACCCGTACTCCGCTAAGCGACGATACGTTAGCCGCATAGATCTTCCATAACAGCAGATCCGTCCAATTAGTGAGTGATCTTTTACGAGATAGTGATGTCGCCAGCCCTAGCCTGAGAGTCAACGAACGCTTCGACCGTCTTCAAAGGCACATTTCCGATTTGCTGGCCTACGCAGGAGTACCCGCATCATGACTAAAGCATCCGATCTGTTCATCCAGTGCCTGGAGGAGGAAGGGGTGGAGTATATCTTTGGGGTTCCCGGCGAGGAGAATCTCGACATGCTCGACAGCCTTAGCCGGGCATCCAGGATACAGCTGATCCTTACCCGGCATGAGCAGGGCGCAGGCTTCATGGCCGCGACTTATGGTCGGCATACGGGCAAGGCCGGAGTGTGCATGGCGACGTTGGGGCCGGGCGCGACCAACTTGGTCACTGCCGCCGCCTATGCGCAGCTTGGCGGCATGCCGATCCTGATGGTCACTGGACAAAAACCGATTAAGAAATCAAAGCAAGGCCGTTTCCAGATTCTTGATGTGGTTGGCATGATGAGACCGTTGACGAAGTTTACTCATCAGCTCGCCAGCGCTGACAACATCCCCAGCCGGGTGCGCGAGGCTTTCCGGCTCGCCGAAGAGGAGAAGCCTGGCGCGACGCATATCGAGTTTCCCGAGGATGTCGCCAACGAGGAGACCAAATCGGTGTCATTCAGTCGCGGCCACACACGGCGGCCCAATGCCGATGTGAAGTCGGTACGCGCTGCAGTGCATGCGCTTGAAAGCGCCAAATCTCCGATCCTGGTGATTGGCGCAGGTGCCAACCGCACCGTGACCTGCCGGATGCTGCTCCAGTTCATCGAGAAGACTGGCATTCCGTTCCTTACCACTCAGCTTGGAAAGGGCGTGATCGACGAACGTCACCCCAGGTTTGTCGGCTGCGCAGCCCTATCGGCAGGCGACTTTGTCCATCGTGCGGTTGAGGCCGCTGACTTGATCGTCAATATTGGCCATGATGTGATTGAAAAACCGCCGTTCTTCATGCAGGTGGGCGGCACGCAGGTAATCCATATCTCGTCCAGGACAGCCGAGGTTGACCCGGTCTACTTCCCTCAGATCGAGGTTGTCGGGGACATCGCCAACGCGATCTGGCAGATCAAGCAGGATATCGTCCCCAATGGCGGCTGGCGGTTCGATGCAATGCTGACGGCGCGCAAGGGTGAGGTCGCCCACATTACGTCGATCTCGAGCGACGCTCGCTTCCCAATCTTTCCACCCTATCTGGTCGATCAGGTTCGCACTGCAATGCCCCACGACGGTATCATCTGCCTCGACAATGGGGTGTACAAGATCTGGTTCGCCCGCAGCTATACGGCTTACCGCCCTAACACTGTGCTGCTCGACAATGCGCTCGCCACCATGGGTGCGGGCCTGCCTTCGGCCATTGCCTCGGCGATGGTCTACCCCAGCCGTAAGGTTATGGCGATCTGCGGTGATGGCGGCTTCATGATGAACAGTCAGGAGATGGAGACTGCTGTTCGCTTGAAGCTCAACCTCACCGTGCTGATCCTTAACGACAACAGCTACGGCATGATCCGCTGGAAACAGGCAGACATGGGCTTCAAGGATTGGGGACTAACGTATGGCAACCCCGATTTCGTTAAGTACGCGCAGAGCTATGGAGCATTTGGTCATCGCGTTGAAAGCGCCGAACATCTCGTGCAGCTGCTCGTGCATACCCGCGACACACCAGGTGTCCATCTGATTGATTGTCCGGTTGATTATTCGGAGAATGATCAGATCCTCAACATCGACATCAAAAGGCTGTCGAGAGAATTGTAATGGTTGTTCCGTTCACCGGTTTGGCCGGAAAACGGGGTGCGATCGAGGAGTTTTTTATGGCTACGCTCAAGTCTGTCTATCCGCTCTATCTCAACAACGTGGCACAGCAACCGAACGCTGATCTCGCCGTGACCGATAAGTTCACCGGTGAGGTCGCGTTCCGTGTTGCACAGGCCGATGCCGCGATGATCGATGCGGCGATATCGGGTGCGGTCGAGGCGGCCGAACCGATGGCGCGGATGGCGAGTTACGAGCGCCAGGCGGTGCTCAATCATTGCGTTTCCCGTTTCATCGAGCGGTTCGACGAGCTGGCCTACGCGCTATGCGTCGAGGCGGGCAAGCCGATCAAAGATAGCGAAGGCGAGGTCGGCCGATTGATCGACACCTTCCGCATTGCTGCCGAGGAATCAGTGCGGATGACCGGCGAGGTTCAGCCGCTTGATATTGCGCCGCGTGCCAAAGGTTATCAAGGTATGTGGAAGCGCGTACCCATCGGACCGTGCTCGTTCATCTCGCCGTTCAATTTTCCACTCAATCTGGCCGCGCACAAGATTGCACCGGCGCTCGCGGTGGGTTGTCCGTTCGTGATGAAGCCGGCGAGCCGCACCCCTTTGGGCGCGATCATCATCGGTGAAGTACTTGCCGAGACTGACCTGCCCAAAGGCGCATTCTCGATTCTACCCGCCAGCCGCGGCGGTGCCGACCTGTTCACCATCGACGACCGGTTCAAGCTACTCTCGTTTACCGGGTCGCCCGAGGTCGGTTGGGACCTCAAGTCGCGCTGCGGCAAGAAGAAGGTGGTTCTCGAACTTGGCGGCAATGCCGCAGTCATCGTCGATGTTGATGCCGATCTCGACGATGTGATCGAAAGGGTTCTTTTCGGTGCATTCTACCAGTCTGGGCAGAGCTGTATTGGGGTGCAACGCATCATCATTCATGTCGATATTTATGACCGTTTCCGCGATATGCTGGTCGCCAGAACGAAGGCGCTGGTGGTGGGCGATCCCAAGCAGCGCGAGACATCCATCGGCCCGATGATCGATGTCAAGGAAGCAACGCGGCTCGAAGCCTGGGTGAAAGAGGCGGTCGCCGCAGGCGGCACCCTGCTCTGCGGCGGTAGCCGCGACGGCGCGATGCTCGACGCCACTCTGCTCGAAGCCGTGCCTGCCCACTGCAGGATCGTCACCGAAGAGGCTTTCGGCCCAGTTGCGGTGTTGTCAAGCTTCACGGATTTCTCTGCCGCACTTGTCGAGGTTAACGCCTCCAGATTCGGGCTGCAGGCGGGCGTCTTCACCCGCGACCTGTTCAAGATGTTCGATGCCTGGGATCAACTCGAGGTCGGCGGCGTGCTGGTCAACGACGTTCCCAGCTACCGCGTCGACAACATGCCTTATGGTGGGGTAAAGGACTCGGGCCTGGGTCGTGAAGGAGTGCGTTTCGCGATGGAAGACATGACCGAAATTCGCAACCTGGTAGTTCGCCGAGCATAAGACGTGCTCCTGACGAAGTTGGACACGGGTGAAGCATGCATCCCAGGATACAAATCCTGCGCTGCACGTCTCTGGCTGCGACGTGATGGGGGCCGGGAGCCTGGCCTCACGCGACCTCCGCATTCGCGAAGATCGACTCGAACGATTCGCCGCCATTCACCAGGCATCATACCCACGAACTGCCGAAACCAGCGTGTGAGAAGAGACTGATCACACTTCCGCAATCCAGTGCGGCAAAGAATCAACTACGAATAAACGCGAGTACGTCAGCGTTGAACTTATCTGCTTCAAGCTGGGCCAACCCATGCGAACCACCAGGGTAGACTTTCAGAATGCCATCGTCGATCAGCTTTACCGCCAACTCGGCGGAAGCTGCGATTGGAACGATCTGATCGTCATCGCCATGAATTAACAGCACCGGCTTGTTGATGGCTTTCAAGTCTGCGGCGTAATCTACTTCAGAGAACTCATGAATGCAGTCATAATGCGACTTGATTCCTCCTTGCATCCCTTGCAACCAGAATGCGTGCTGGAACCCTTCATTAGCTGCGACGCCTTGCCGGTTAAAACCGTAGAAAGGCACCGTCAGATCCCTAAATAACTGCGAGCGGTTCGAGGCAACGCCCGCCCGAAGGCCATCAAAGACCTCTATCGGAGTGCCATTAGGATTACTGTCGGTTTGCAACATCAAGGGAGGGACTGCGCCGACCAATACCACTTTAGCCACCCGTGTTGAACCGTGGCGGCCGATGTAATGCGCAACCTCACCGCCCCCGGTGGAATGACCCACCATAATGATATTGCCTAAATCAAGATGGTCGAACAGCTCCGCAAGATCGTCAGCATAACGATCCATGTCGTTCCCGGTCCAGGTTTGCTGCGACCGCCCATGACCTCGTCGGTCGTGGGCAATGACCCGATAGCCGTGTTGTCCAAAGTACATCATCTGATTGTCCCAAGCGTCTGAAGAGAGCGGCCAGCCATGAGAGAAGAAAACCGGTTGGCCTGCACCCCAGTCCTTATAAAAAAGCGTGACGTTATCGCTGGTTGTAAACGTAGTCATGGATATGGCTCCTGTGGATGTATTCCTGAGAAACGATAAGGCGACAACCCAAGTATCGACAGGATGAGAGTGTCGTATTTGGATGGGTATAAGTTTGGTTAACCGAAGCTCTTCTACACTTCTCAGTGATCGCTCAGGTTCAGACTCGTGCCAGAGCTTTGCGTAGTTCTTGCGTTGCCGGCCATCGGCTCGAATGGCTCACAAGCGTGTACGCGCCGCCATTCACCCGGCGTCATACCCACGAGCTGCCGAAACAAGCGTGTGAGATGAGACTGATCGCACATCCCACACTCCTGGGCAATTTGACAAAGGGAATGGTCGGTCGTCAACATCATCTCCTGTGCTCGCTCGATGCGCAGCCTTGCGATATAGGCGAACGGCGCCTGGCCGAATGTTTCCTTGAAAGTTCGAAAGAAGTGTCCAGTACTTAGCCCGGTAAGCGCAATAAGATCAGGACTTCTGATAGGCTGCGCGAGATTTTCCTCTATAAAAGTTGCCAGACGTTTCGCCAGCCAAGGGGGCAGCCCGCCACGAAATGCGTTCTCGGCTTTAGGTCCGACATCTCGCTCCAGACTGGCGGCCAGCAACGCCGTCGCACGGGACAAGCATGCTTGCGCCGCCTGACGATCAACCTCAACTTTGGATTGAGCTACGGTGAGCAACTCCAGCAAGTTTGCTGTCAACACAACCTCACTCTGGTTGCTGTGCTCACCTGCTCCTGTGGTTAACACTGCATGATTGCTCATGAGATTTCCTCTACTTGTGATCGACTAGGAGTCTCGATCCACATGAGGAATATGATCTGACGAATACGCCAAGATGCTAAGTAAAGTGTGGAAAACCGCTGTAAAGTTGACCCGCTTTATCTTGCTGAACTCACGTCTCTATCCTGAGCTGCGCAACGCATCGAAAGGTGAGGTACCCGAACGATCTCTCAGAATGATCAACTGCACGATCCTGTCTTCGGCTAGCGTGAAATAGAGCAAGACCTCCAGCGGGTCCGGCAACCCTCGCTTATCGAATTTCCCGTCGGCGTTGGCGGCGACAACACAATGCCCATAGTGCTGGACACAATGGATGGGGCGAAGCGTCAGCTGCTGTCCGATAACGTCAAGTTCGGCCCATTTTCTTAGTTCAGCCGCTCCGCACCATTGCTGTAACTGATCATTGACAATCGCATCTGCAGCAAAGACGTTAAGAAGACGGGACAGATCACCGGAATTTGTTGCCTCTATGAACTGTGCGACTCTTCGAGGAAGAACTAAACCGTTTGAATACCTAGCCATGCGAATACCTCCAGCAGGGCGCACGTGTGCCCCCGGACTACCTCCTTCTATTCTCGGAGGTTGCAGGCCAGAGCACCCGTAAAGTGATGTAAAGCGGTGTAAACCACGAGCCATAAAGCGGTGTAAACCACGAGCTCAGTCAGAGACCTGCTATTCGCTCTCAGCCGGACGCCAAGTTTCGATAAATTGTTTGGCTGTTCTGAGGTCTCGTGTTTCGTGTCCTTCCGTAAAGCGTCCGTAAACTTTGGCAAGGATCGTGTAGGCTTCTTCAGTCCGTCCGTCGTTTGCAAGCAGGGCACTTAAAGCCGTGGCCGAGCGCAACTCCAAACTGAGTGCACCTTGACTGTTCGCAAGCTCAATTGCGCGCAGCAACATCGCCTCGGCCGCTCGTTGATCCAACTGCCCCGAAGCAATCCCGATTTTCGCGCGGGTCCGTAACAGCTCTGGTATGTCGAATGAATCGTGTCGCACCTCAGCACTTTCCACTGACGCAACGATTATCGCCTCCGCCTCCAAGAGCTCACCGCACTCGAATAGCGCTTCTGACATCGATCTGCTCAGCATGTTCGTGAGGATTTGTCGCCTCTCCACATGCAAGGTACTTAGCGCCTCTCGAAGCCTGCTTGCCGCCGTCCGGAACTCTCCCCGGAGCAAAGCTACTTCCGCTGCGAGTGCGGTGCCAAAATCCGCATTTGTACCGAACGAGTGTCGACCGACATGTTCGATGAGACGGCTTACCAGCGCTTCCGATTCTTCTATATCTCCCCTCCACAAAAAAACCGTCGAAGCGTATAGCAAAGCGAGAAACATGCTCATCGGCTGCTCGTCCAGCTCGGCTTCTTCGACTGCCTGACGTGCAACTTGAGCGGCGCGGTCTGCGGCCCCGCTCAGCCAGAGTGTGCGCGCCAAGACTATGATTGCGCGGATCCGATGTTCATAGCCATAAATATCGACCTTCGCCACACCAAGCGCCGCAGCTTGCTTGAAGCCCTCCTCCATGTGACGTAGTGCGCCCACTTGATCGCCTGTCAAGTGATACGCACACCCGAGCATCCACTCGGACATGACGAGCCCCGCAGGAGAGCCGACCTTACGTGCTAACTCGAGGCTGCGCCAACTCACTTCGACCGCTTCACGGAAGCGACCAAGTTGGCACATTACGATATGCTGTCCCGCGAGCAGCTCGAGTTCACGTTCGTGGTCGTTCAGCTTCCGCGCAAGGTTCAACCCGCATTCAATTGAACTGCGAAGCTCATCTCGATCAACACGAGTAAACAATGCGGAGATCACCAGCGTCTCTTGCAAGATAAGGTGTGTTGCGGAGCCCTCTAGGGAACCGAGCTGCGACAGCGCGGATTGACACCAACTATGACACTCTTCCAGCAGCGACAATACCAGTAAATGCGGCGCGGCGAGCGCTGTCAGGCGAACACCCAGTTCACTTTCGCCTGCATCGGAAAACGCCCATGCAAGTGCAGTGCGCATGTTGCAGACTCGCTCACCCTCTCCTGTATGGGAGAATGCCCAAACCAGCGCAGGACGCATGGTATCGCCCTCCATTACATCTCGGGCCCCAGCCTGCCACTCATTCTCACGCTCATTACTCCGGCTGAGTTGCGCAATAAGATACTCGGTGAACTTTCGCAAAACGGCGTTGAGTTCGCCTGACTTCGCCAGTTTTTCCGATGCGTAGGAGCGCGTCGAATCGAGGAGGCGCAGATGCCACGTCCCATTCAACATGGATGACGACAACAATGACTTGTCGGCAAGGCTTGCGATTGCTGTTGCAACTTGGGCTTCTGTGAGGACAGCGTCCGTCGCGATCCGCTGCGCCGCTTCCAGATTGAACGGCGTCACGAACACTGACAAGCGGTACAGCACGCTACGTTCGTTCTCGGACAGCAGCTTGTAACTCCAATCAAGCATTGCCTGGAGCGTCTGATGCCGGGGCGGCGCGGTGCGTCTGCCATGCCAGAGCAGATCGAAGCGGCTGTTGATCAGTTCCGCAGTGCCTTGCAGGCCATGCGAGCGCACGCGACCAGCGGCCAATTCTATTGCCAGCGCAATGCCATCCATCTTTTGGCAGATCTCGACGGCGAACAGCGCGGTTTCATCCGTCAGCGTCTCTTGCGCGCCGCTTGCCGCCACTCTATCCATGAACAGCTGGACTGCCGGGAACATCATCGCGTCGGCCGCGGTGATATCCGCACTAATTGGCGGAACATCAAGCGGCGGAAGGATATATACATGCTCGCCCTCTACACGTAATAACTCCCGGCTGGTTGCAAGCAGGTGAACCTGAGGTGCAGATTTATAAAGCTGTTCTGCGAGAGCCGCCGTCTCGTCGATGACGTGCTCACAATTGTCCAATACGAGTAACGCTTTTTGAGTGCGAAAAAAAGCCAGAATATTCGACCTGGGGTCCTGCACCTGCACCTGCAACTTCAAGCCGAGCACTGAGGCAATCGTGATCGGAACGAGAGACGCTTCAGTGACCGAGGCGAGATCGACGTAATGCACCGCGCCGCTAAAGGCCTCGAGCATCGTGTGCGCCACCGAGATCGCGACAGTCGTCTTACCCATTCCTCCAGGACCGATGATACTCACGAAGCGGTGTTCGGCGAGCAGTTGCGTCAAAACGCTGACCGAAGCCTCGCGCCCAACGAGTCTTTTTAGAGGCTCCGGCAACAAGTGCTCCGAGTGAGTTGTGAGTGAGGCGTTGTTGGATCGAAGGTCGGGAGATTGGATGAGCTCGAGTTCCGTAGGCGAAAAGGTGGAACGCACCCGAGTTACAGGAGCCACGAAACTGTATCCACGACCGGGGAGGTTGACGACGTAGCGCGCGCCGTCCTTGCCTTCGCCCAGACATTTGCGCAGATTCGAGATGTTGACACGCAGGTTCGCCTCGTCGACTACCAGCCCCGCCCATGCACGTGCAATCAATTCCCGTCGGGAAAGTACGTCACCGGCCCGTTCCACCAATGCAATCAGTATATCGAGCGAACGGCTGCCGAGTTTTACGGCCACTCCGTTGCGCTGCAGCAACCGGCGGTTTACGTGCAGACGAAACGGGCCAAACACGACAATCTCGTCACAGCCAGGCCTGTCAGGCTTCGGGTGCAGATGATTATTTTCCAAACTATAGGCTCCGCCACACATTACACAAGGTCTTAGTCCAGCTTGCACCTCCCTATTAACCGCAGGAATCTTCCATAACAGCAAGCCTGTCCAATCAATGGGTGGCCTTGTACGAGATAGTGATACTGCCGTGATGGCAATAGCGTGAAGGCCATCAGTGGCCGAGAACCGTTCGCGCGCTCGCCTTTAGACGCCGCCATGGTCGACCCCCAATATCGATGCATGTGGCGCTCATTATCTGCACAAACATGTTCTATAGGAAATTTAACATGATCAACCCAAAACTCGAACTACTGACGCCAGAAAACTGCCAAGTCATCTTCATCGATCAACAACCTCAAATGGCATTTGGGGTTCAAAGCATTGACCGGCAAGCTTTGAAGAACAACGTAGTCGCACTGGCCAAAGGAGCAAAGATTTTCTCGATTCCAACGATTATTACCACCGTTGAATCGGAAAGTTTTTCCGGATATAGCTACCCTGAACTGCTGTCGGTATTCCCGGAGGCGCCAATTCTTGAACGCACCTCGATGAATTCTTGGGATGATCAAAAAGTGCGGGACGCACTGAAAAAGAACGGCCGCAAAAAAGTAATCGTATCAGGCTTGTGGACGGAAGTTTGTAACAATACTTTCGCGCTGTCGGCCATGCTTGAGGGCGGCTATGAGATCTATATGGTAGCCGATGCGTCAGGCGGTACAAGTCAGGCGGCCCACGACTACTCCATGCAACGCATGATTCAGGCAGGTGTTGTACCCGTGACCTGGCAACAGGTGATGCTCGAATGGCAGCGCGACTGGAAGAACAGGGAAACTTACGACGCTGTCATGGAGCTGGTTAAAGAACACTCCGGTGCCTATGGCATGGGGGTTGACTATGCGTACACCATGGTTCACAAAGCGCCACAGCGGACCGAACACGGGCAGGTTCTTGCCCCAGTGGCCGCGTCTCTTTAACGAACGGGGCGCACATTCTATCGGTGCGCCCGTCATAACCAAGCACATCGAGGGAGCCAACCATGAAGCTCTATATTTTTTCTATAGCCGCAGGAGTATTGGTAGGCGTTATCTATAGCTTGCTCAGTGTGCGCTCACCAGCACCGCCACTGGTCGCACTGTTGGGCTTGCTCGGCATGCTGATTGGTGAGCAACTTATTCCTGTGGGAAAACATATCTTGGATGGTACGGCCTTCACTACAGCCTGTGCAAAAACGCAAGCCACTGAGCATGTGCTCGGACAGCTGCCGGGAAGAAACCAGATAAGAAAGGACATCGCGTGATTAAAGGAGATTCTCTTATGAACGATTCCATTCCAGATATCGTTTTCCACAATGGCCGGATCACAACTCTCGATCGCGCCAATCCTGCTGCTACCGCGGTCGCTATCAAAGACGGAAAGTTTCTGGCGGTTGGCACCGACAGCGACATCCTCTCGCTGAGCAGTCCAGCAACTCGGGCAGTTAATTTGCAGGGCAGGCATGTGCTTCCAGGACTGTATGACAACCATACCCATGTAGTTCGAGGCGGGTTGAACTACAACCTGGAGTTGCGCTGGGACGGTGTGCGTTCACTGGCCGATGCGTTGGACATGCTGCGCCGCCAGGTGGCCATCACGCCCGCACCGCAGTGGGTCCGTGTCGTTGGTGGCTTCACTGAACATCAATTCATTGAAAAGCGTTTGCCGACGATAGAAGAAATTAATGTCATTGCACCTGATACGCCTGTTTTTTTGCTCCATCTATACGACCAGGCGCTGTTGAATGGCGCTGCTCTACGGGCCGTTGGCTACACGAAAGATACGCCGCAGCCTCCGGGTGGAGAAATTACTCGCGATTCGAATGGTAATCCTACCGGTTTGCTATTAGCCAAGCCCAACGCGATGATCCTGTATTCCACTTTGGCGAAAGGTCCCAAGTTACCTTTTGACTATCAGGTCAATTCAACGCGGCATTTCATGCGCGAGCTCAATCGCTTGGGCATCACAGGCCTTATCGACGCGGGAGGCGGCTTTCAGAACTACCCCGAAGATTACGCCGTTATCCAGAAACTATCAGATGAAGGACAGATGACGGTGCGTCTGGCCTATAACCTTTTCACGCAAAAGCCCAAGGAAGAGAAGGAAGACTTTCTGAATTGGACCAGCAGCGTAAAGTACAAACAAGGCACGGACTATTTTCGTCACAATGGCGCCGGCGAGATGCTGGTGTTTTCTGCCGCCGATTTCGAAGATTTTCGCCAGCCACGACCAGACTTACCGCCAGAGATGGAAGGTGAGTTGGAAGAGGTGGTACGTATTCTGGCGCAAAACAACTGGCCCTGGCGCCTGCATGCTACTTATGACGAGACCATATCGCGAGCGCTGGATGTGTTTGAGAAGGTTAATCAGGATATCCCGCTGCAGGGTATCAACTGGTTCTTCGATCATGCCGAAACAATCTCCGATAAATCGATTGACCGCGTAGCCGAGCTGGGTGGTGGCATTGCAGTGCAACACCGCATGGCCTATCAAGGTGAATACTTTGTTGAGCGCTACGGGGCCAAAGCCGCCGAAGCGACTCCGCCAATCGCCAAGATACTGGACCGAGGCGTAAAGGTTTCCGCAGGGACGGATGCCACTCGCGTCGCATCTTACAATCCCTGGGTGTCGCTCTCATGGATGATCACGGGAAAAACGCTGGGCGGCATGCGACTGTATCCCCAACGCAATCTTCTCGATCGGGAAACTGCACTGAGAATGTGGACTGAGAATGTGGCTTGGTTCTCCAATGAAGAGAACAAGCGTGGACGCATCCAGGTAGGCCAGTTCGCCGATTTCATCGTTCCCAGCAAAGACTATTTCGGAGTGCCGGAGGACGAAGTCTCATTTCTTACCTCGCACTTGACTGTCGTGGGCGGACGCATTGTTTATGGTGAGGGGCAATTCCTTTCACTGGATGACAATCCTGTACCGCCCGCAATGCCAGATTGGTCTCCCACGCGTCTATTCAAAGGTTACGGCGCATGGGGCGAGCCGGAAGGCGCAGGCAAGAACTCGCTGCAACCGCTACGTCATCAGGCCATGGCTTCCTGCGGCTGTGCAAGCGCATGCGGATTACATGGCCACGATCATGCGACGGCCTGGGGGTCGAAGGTTCCTGCCTCCGACTTAAAGGGCTTCTTTGGCGCATTGGGCTGCTCTTGCTGGGCAGTTTAAGGGACCGACTATGTCTATTAACAACATTAGTGGCAATTGGCCGGCCGCCGTTTCGCGGCCAGCTCTTGGAAGCAGAGCCATTCGCTTTATCGCGTATCTTGGGCTATGTGCAGCGTATTTGCAAGGAGGCATCGTCAAGCTGACCGACTTTCCTGGTGCCATCGCAGAGATGAATCACTTTGGGCTGACACCGGCACCGCTGTTTGCTGTGCTGGTGATAGCACTGGAGCTGGGTGCGTCGCTGATGATATTGACGGGCCGTCTGCGTTGGCTGGGTGCCTTGGGGTTGGCAGGTTTCACGTTGCTTGCCACAGGTATCGCCTTGCGTTATTGGGAGCTACCAGTGGGGCATGAGCGCTTCATGGCTACTAATTCATTCTTTGAGCACCTTGGTTTGGTTGGTGGTTTCCTGCTGGTGGCATGGCTGGACTTCCAAGAGAAACTTGTTAATCAAAAATTTTAACTTTGGGCCGCCGGCGCACTGGTCGGTAAGGTCGGATCCGTCTTTACGGCCAGCGGCTCGCAGCATGGCGGACACGAATCGACTGCAAAATTGATCGCATGAATCTTCCATAACAGCAAGCCTGTCCAATCAGGGAATGGCCGTTTGCGAGATAGTTCTATCGTCGTTATGAGCCCGGGGAATAGTCACGGCGAGTGACCGATTCCCGAAGAGCAAATCTGCGAACAACCTTTTAAACAGGATTACTGATATGACGTTTCGTAATGGTCTTAATTCACTTCTTCGGCCGGAAGACTCGGTGCTCGTTCTGATCGATCACCAGCCTTTTCAACTTGCAAACCTGAATAGCCACGACCCCCATATTGTGGTCAATAACTCAACGGCATTGGCGAAGGCCGCCAAGGCTTTCGACGTACCTACGATTCTGACGAGTGTGGTCGTTGATCGTGGCGGTGACATCTTTCAACAGATCACCGATGTGTTTCCCGGCCAGGAAATCATCGACCGAACACTCATCAACACATGGGAAGACCCAAAGGTAGTCGACGCGGTCAAAGCGACAGGTCGCAAGCAGCTCGTCATTGCTGGTCTGTGGACCGAGATCTGCGTCGCCATGCCAGCGATACAGGCTGCGGGAGAAGGCTGGGATGTGACTGTCATCACCGATGCGTGCGGCGCTGTCTCGGTTGAGGCGCACGAAGTCGCCATACAGCGTATGGCTGCGGCTGGCATTAATTTGATGACCTGGCTGGCGCTGGCAGCCGAGTGGCAGCGTGATTGGGCTCGGACCGACACTGCAGGTGGGCTCACTGACGTACTCATTCAGCATGCTGCCGGAAGCGGCATCGCGTATCTGTGGGAGCAGCAACTGCTCAATACACCGGTTCCCAGCACTGCGGGCTGATCACTTCCATTTGGCAGATTAGCCAGACTATTATCGGCAGCGGATCCAAGTGTGAGCATCCGCCGCCGTTCCCAAGAAACCTGGATTTCAAAGGGTCGAGTACATGATCATACTCAAATTTTCGAAGGCGGCTCTCTTATCTGCGCTTGTGATTAGCGCATCTGTGTTGCCGTCAGCACCTGCCGCAGCGCGGACAACAAATTCGCAGGATCAGTCTGCAGCGTCTTTGGCCGTAGTGATGGATTTTCTCTCCAACACCGCACCAGATAAGGTCGAAGCTGCAGCCGCCCGGCTGGTAGCGCCCGACGCAGTGTATGTATCGCTGAGCTTCGATAATCCGGAGCTAAAGAAGATCGAGCCATGGACGGGAACTGCCACAGGCCCCAACGCCTACAGCAGCACATTCCTTCGGGTTGCAGAATATTGGACGATCGAGGACTTCACAATTACCGACAAGCTGGCTTCGGGTGAGGATGTAGCCATTTTCGGCAAGTTCACCTATCGCTCGGTTGAGGTTGGTCATGTCTTCACCTCGCCATTCTCGATTCACGCCAAGGTACACGAGGGCAAGATGACCTATTTCCAGTTTATGGAAGATACCTACGCATCAGCGAGATCCTTCCGTCAAAGCGGATCGTGGACGGTGAAAACGACCAAGGCAACCCCGGCATTCGAGGTCGGCGAACTGAGGTCGAAATGACCGACAAACGTGAGATTCAAATTTCATACGAGGATAAAGGCCATAAGGGTCGTTTTGTCGCTCGCATCAATGGTGTAGCCGACGAGGGCGAGCTGACTATCTCCAGGGTATCGGACGTACTTAACATCGCTGACGGCACGTTCGTTCCCGATACGCTTCGCGGAACTGGCACAGCATCGGCACTCGTCCAGGCCCTAATTGCGAATGCTCGCGCCAAGGCGTACCGCATCGTGCCACTCTGTCCTTACGTCCGGGCGCAGTCGCTGAAGCATCCGGAGTGGTCAGATGTCATTCAAAATTGAGGCAAATAGGTCATTTTTGATCGTGACGGCTATGTTTTCAAAAATGCCGACCAATGCCGTTTACCGTGCCGCGGGTGCCTAAATGACTCCTATTGACATGACCGCCCCGGCAAAGGGCCCGCTGAGCTTCCCGGTCTTTCGGGCATTGTGGATTGCCACGATTATTTCCAACATCGGCACCTGGATGCATGATGTCGGTGCAGGATGGCTGATGACCTCGCTGTCGCCCAGCCCTTTGCTGGTAGCTCTGGTACAGGCTGCCACGACGCTGCCAATGTTCTTGCTGGCCCTACCGGCAGGCGCGCTGGCAGATATTGTTGATCGCCGGAAGATGCTGCTGGGCGCTCAGATCCTAGGCCTTAGCGCTGCGGCGGCTCTGGCCATACTAACTCTACAAGGCCTCACTACCCCATGGGTGCTTCTTGGCGCCACCTTTGTCCTGGGCGTAGCAGCGGCGCTTAGTGCGCCGGTCTTTCAGGCCATCGTCCCGGAGCTGATCGACAAAGCAGGGTTGCCCGAGGCGGTGGCGCTCAATAGTCTGGGCGTCAACATCGCGCGCGCCATCGGCCCGGCACTTGGCGGGGTGATCGTAGCGGTGGCCGGCGTTCCGGCGGTCTTTGCGCTGAACGCAGTGTCGGTTTCGGCGGTACTGATCGTGCTTTTCAGATGGAGGCGTGCCGCGACTGTACACAGCTTGCCGCCTGAACATTTTATCGGCGCGCTACGGGCCGGTTATCGCTACGCTCGGCATTCTCCGGCGATGCGACTGGTATTGATCCGCACCCTTGGTTTCTTTCTGTTCAGCAGCGCGCTTTGGGCGATGCTGCCATTGGTGGGGCGCCGTGAGCTGGGGCTGGATGCAGCGGGCTACGGCGGGCTTCTTGGCTGCATGGGCGCTGGTGCTATTGTCGGAGCATTGCTGCTGAAAAAACTGCGTAAAATCGTAGCGTCCAATACGATCTCGATCTGGACGACGTTACTGTTTGCGGGGGCGTCTCTCGCACTGGCCTCGGCACCCAATGCTTGGCTGGCCGGAGCAGTGATGTTTGGTGCCGGCCTAGCCTGGATCGGCATGCTGACTTCGCTCAACGTCGCAGCGCAGATGGCCTCGCCTAGTTGGGTCAAGGCGCGAGCGCTCGCTGTCTATCTTTTGGTGCTTCAAGGGGCCATGACCGGCGGCAGCATTCTGTGGGGCACTCTGGCCAGTAGCGCCGGCGTCTCGGGCGCCCTGATCATCGCGGCCATTGGCCTGACGCTAGTGACTCTGCTAGCGCTGCGCTGGCGGCTGCCGAACGATTCCACCACCGATCTGGCACCCTCGAACCATTGGGCCGAGCCTGTCGTCGCGAACCCTCCTGCCGATGACCGGGGCCCCGTCTTGATCGAGATCGAATACCTGGTCGCCCCAGAACAACAGGCTGCGTTCACCATCTCGCTGCGCGAGTTCCGCGCGACGCGCTATCGCGACGGCGCCATCCGATGGGACGTCTGGGAAGACGTCGCAGAGCCCGGTCGAGTAGTCGAAGAGTTCGTCGTCGAAAGCTGGGTCGAGCATCAGCGCCAGCATGCCAGAGTGACCCATACCGACGCACTGGATCAGAAACTGCTGAACGCCTTCCATATAGGCGATCGGCCACCTGTCGTCCGCCATCTATTGCGACCACTTTAATGTTCACAGGAGACACAGCATGATTGAAATGATCATCGAGCAGCGACGCCGCGATCTGGGCGGCGGCTTTGAAGTAGGCCGCATACTGCCGTTTGGAAAGCAACGCATGGTTGGGCCTTTTATCTTCTTTGATCACATGGGGCCGATTGATTTGGCACCCGGCCCCAATCAGGGCCATGACGTCCGCGCCCATCCGCACATCGGTCTTGCGACGGTAACCTATCTCTTTTCCGGCGAGGTCATGCATCGCGATAGCCTGGGCTACGAGCAAGTAATCCGCCCACAAGAAGTGAACTGGATGACCGCCGGCAGCGGCATCACACATAGCGAGCGATTCGAACGCGCACAGGTGCAAGGCGATCATCTGCACGGTATTCAGGCGTGGGTTGCGCTGCCAACCGGGCAGGAAGAAACTTCTCCATCCTTCTCACATCACTCAGGAAGCGATTTGCCGCAATGGGACGATCGCGGCGTGAGCGGACAACTGATCGCGGGTAGCGCCTATGGCCTGACGGCCAGCGCCAAAACACATTCGCCCCTGTTCTATGCCCACCTGGACATGGCGCCGGGCGCAACTGCCGAAATACCCGGCGGGCACAAAGAACGTGCGGTGTATATCGCCACTGGTGCGGTAGAACTGCACGGCACACGCTACGAGAGCGGCAGGATGCTGGTGCTTGGCACGGCGGCCTCGAGCATGCGATCACTGGAACGTTCGACAGTAATGATTCTTGGTGGCGATCCCGTCGGTGAACGGTTCATTTACTGGAACTTTGTGTCTTCGTCGAAGGATCGGCTCGCCCAAGCAGCATCCGACTGGAAAGCAGGAAGGATGAAGTTGCCAGATGCCGATGATAAAGAGTTCATCCCGTTACCGGACGAATCGTTTCCGCCCTTCTATACGCGCGCCACGTAGGCATCTGCACTTCATTAACACACCGCACAACGGAAGATAAATGAACAACTTGAATGGAAAGCGCGCATTGGTCACTGGTGGGTCACGAGGCATCGGCGCCGCGATAGCATTCGCACTGGCAGAAAACGGGGCCGACGTTGCGTTTACGTATCAACATACAGCCGATAAAGCCAACGCGGTCGCCAAATCAATCGAGAAAGCTGGGCGTCGCGCGGCGGCCATCCGAGCCGACAGCGCAGACCTGAAGGCTATCTCACGCGCCGTGAGTGAGGCCGTCTCAACACTAGGTGGCCTCGACATCCTCGTGAACAGCGCAGCGGTTGGCCACACTGGAATGATCGCGGATCTTGACGTGCACGACTATCAAGCCGTGATGGACGTCAATGTGCGAGCCCCCGTAATGTTTGCCAAAGCGGTTATCCCACATCTAGCTACCGGCGGACGCATTATTACGATCGGTTCAGCCCTGGGGGAACGGGTTCCCTTTCCGGGCATAACGCTTTATGCGATGTCCAAGGCAGCTCTTACTGCCTTTACCCGCGGCCTTTCACGCGAACTCGGCCCGAGCGGCATCACCGTCAATCTTGTGCAGCCTGGCGCAACCAACACAGATGCAAATCCGGCCAATGGCGAAGCTGCTGACTTTCAACGTAGCCTCACATCCTTGGGACGCTACGCCGAACCACAAGAAATAGCGAACGCCGTGGTCTTTTTTGCCGGGCCTGCCGCAGACGTGATCACGGGTTCAACCTTGACTGTTGATGGCGGTGCTATTGCTTGAGCGACCTCGTTGACGTCACACTTTCCACAAAAGACTCAATATATGGCTCAGCTGACCTCAAAGCCCATTCTCTTGATGGGCGGAACAGGCGCTATCGGACACCTTTCCGCTCGTGCGCTCCGCTCTGTTTACCCCAATGTTCCTTTGCTGGTCAGCGGGCGCAATCTAACAAAATGCGACAAATGGCCGGCGAAATCGACCTGGCGGAAGGCATAGTGGTCAACCCGTATGCCGATGCTCTCGGTCATCGTCAGGTAAGCGCTGTTGCCGTTTTCTATGCTGACGAACGATTGGCTGGCCTGCGTTTTGCGCAAGGCCGCTGGGTGCCGCATCTCAGTATTTCATCGGGCGTCTATGGAATAGCACCCGAAGTAGCGAGCCTATATTTATACTTTTGGCGCTTGCAGCATTATTTGAGTCTACTAATGACATATGCTCGATATTGTTTGATCCTACAACCAAGATAGTTCTACCAGAGCACTAAGCGCATATCAAGCACAAAAAGAGAAAATAGCCGATATTTCGGCCATTTTTATTGGATTTGAAAGAACTTAAGAGATTATCTCAATCGACAGACTTTATTTTCAATTACCACAAGCCACAGCAGAATAAGCCCCCTACTCCACCGTCACAGATTTCGCCAGATTCCTGGGCTTATCAACATCAGTCCCCCTTGCGCACGCCGTGTGATACGCCAGCAACTGCAACGGTATCGTATGCAATATCGGTGACAGTTTCCCGTAGTTCTCGGGCATACGGATCACATGGATGCCGTCGCTATTCACGATCTTCGTATCAGCATCGGCAAACACATAAAGCTCGCCGCCACGGGCGTGTACTTCCTGCATGTTCGACTTCAGCTTTTCCAGCAACTCGTCGCGCGGCGCGATGGTCACCACCGGCATGGCTTCGGTCACCAGTGCCAGCGGGCCGTGCTTGAGCTCACCGGCGGGATAGGCTTCGGCGTGGATGTAGCTGATTTCCTTCAGCTTCAGTGCGCCTTCAAGCGCGATGGGATAATGCATGCCGCGACCCAAAAACAAGGCGTTTTCCTTGCTGGCAAAGCGATCGGCCCAGGCCATGATTTGCGGTTCCAGTGCCAGTACAGCGCCTATGGCTACGGGCAGGTGGCGCAGCGATTTGAGCATGTCGGCTTCGCGCTCTTCGCTCAGCTGCCCTTTGGTTTGGGCCAACGCCAGGGTCAGCAGGCACAAGGCGGTAAGTTGGGTGGTAAAGGCTTTGGTCGATGCCACGCCAATTTCCACGCCAGCGCGGGTGATGTAGTTCAGTTCGCATTCGCGCACCATGGCGCTGGTGGCCACGTTGCATATGGTTAGCGTGTGCGTCATGCCCAGGCTGCGGGCGTGTTTCAGGGCGGCCAGGGTGTCGGCGGTCTCGCCGGACTGCGAAATGGTCACGACCAGTGAGCGTGGATTGGGCACGCTGTCACGGTAACGATATTCGCTGGCGATTTCGACATTGACAGGTATTTTGGCGATGGACTCGAGCCAGTACTTGGCGGTTAAGCCGGCGTAGTAGCTGGTGCCGCAGGCCAGAATCAATACATTATCGATTTCCTTGAATACCTTGTAGGCACGATCACCAAAAAGCTCGGGCGTAATGCTTTCGATGTCCTGCAGGGTATCGCTGACAGCGCGAGGTTGCTCGAAGATTTCCTTTTGCATGTAGTGACGGTAGGGGCCGAGCTCGGCCGCGCCAGTGTGCACTTGAACAGTATGGACTTCACGCTCAACTTCTTGGCCAGCCTGGTCCACAACCCAGATGCGTGCCAGTTGCAGATCAACGACGTCGCCATCTTCCAGGTAAACGATCTGGTCGGTGGTGCCAGCCAGCGCCAAGGCGTCGGACGCCAGGAAGTTCTCGTTGTTGCCCCGCCCCACAACGAGGGGTGAGCCATGGCGTGCGCCGATCACCCGGTGCGGTTCGTCGCGACAGAACACGGCGATGGCGTAGGCGCCTGTCAATCGACGCGTAGCCTGCTGCACGGCGTCGAACAAGTCGCCGGTGTACAGATGATCGACCAAGTGAGCAATGACTTCGGTGTCGGTCTGGCTTTCGAAGACATAACCGGCTGCCTGCAGTTCGTTGCGCAGCTCGTCGTGGTTTTCGATAATCCCGTTATGCACCAGAGCTATGCGGGCAGAGGCTTTACCCTGGCCCGAAAAATGGGGATGGGCGTTATGGGTGGCGGGTGCGCCATGAGTGGCCCAGCGCGTATGAGCGATGCCGGTAAAGCCGGTGATGCTCTCTTTGCTTACTTGTTCGGCCAGTTCGGCTACGCGCTCGGTGCTGCGCGCCCGGCGCAATTCACCATCGGTATGTACGGCAACACCGCAGGAATCATAGCCGCGGTATTCCAGACGCTGCAGGCCTTCGAGCAAGATGGGGGTGATGTCGCGTTGCGCCACTGCGCCAACTATTCCGCACATACTGGGTACTCCAATAATTTAAGTAACCTGCGTATTGTGCTTAAATCGGAAAGAAATATGATTTCTTTATTTCGATAAAAATGACGAATAATTTCTGTATCTATTTACGACGTTTTTATATTTCATTTTATTTGATAATATGAAATATATGAAAACCAATAGCCAAGAAATCAGCTTCGATGATCTGGATCTGCGTATTCTCGATCAAATGCAGGCAGACAGCTCCATCAGCAATCAAGAACTTGCCCTGCGGGTTCATGCATCAGCGCCTACTTGTTTGCGTCGCGTCCGCCGGCTTGTTGAGGCAGGCGTGATCGAAAAGCAAGTGGCTATTTTGAATCCACAGAAGGTGGCCAGCAGCCTGACCGCGATCATTGAAATCACGCTCGATGTTCAAACGGCGGAAGCGCTTGACACCTTCGAGGCCAGCATGGGCCAGGCCCCTGAAGTACTGCAATGCTACCGGGTATCACCTGGCCCTGATTTTATTGTGGTGGCGCAAGTGGCCGATATGCCGGCCTATCATGTCATGGCACATCAAACGTTCACTTCACAGACCAATGTACGCAATGTGCGTACGTTTTTTTCAGTGCATCGCAGCAAGTTTGAAACCAGGACGGTGCTGCCCACCCAACGCGTATCATCAGGCGTAAGCGCCGGCGGGTAAACGAACGCCTTCAACGCTGCAACAAACCTTCGAACTCCCGCAGGTAACGTCGCGCCATTTCCTGTACATCGTGTTCCTGGCGTACATAGTCATGCGCACGCGCTATGGCCGCCTCGCGAAACGCGGTATCGTCCAGCATGCGCCGCATACCCTCCGCCATGGCTTCGTAATCACCTGTTTTGCACAGTACGCCGCGCCCGTCGGCCAGACTTTCCTTCAGACCACCCGCATCTGTTGATACGACCGGTATGCGCTGCAAAAAGGCATCGAGCACACTGCTGCCCAGGGCTTCCTCTACTGAACTCATGGCAAAAACATCCATGGCGCTGTACAGGCTTTCAATGTCTTTCTGGAAGCCGGCAAATAGATAAATTTTTTCCAGCCCCAATTCGGCAACACGTGCGCGCGCCGCCTGCTCAGCGTCACCGCTACCACCCAAGTGCACGAAGACAAAGTCGTCGCGCTGCTGGGCCAGTATATTGACGGCTTCGATCATGGTGAGCGGATCTTTGTCGTTGATCAGGGCGGCCGAGGTAGAGATCAGGCGCTTGCCTGTGGGGACCCATTCGTCGAGGAAGCGCTGCACACGGGCCTGGTCTACCGTCACTGGCTCAACTGCGCTGCGGATAATCACAGGCTTGATGCCCAGACGCCGTGGCTCGGCAGCGGCTGATTCGCTAATGGCAACAAACAAATCAATACGTTGCCACTTGATTCGTATTTTGGCATCGTTACGAACGCGAAAATCGGTACGCCGGGAAAAAACAACGGGGCGGCGGTGTGCCCAGCGGGTCAGCGCCGCCCAGGTAATGGTGTTGGCAGTTTGGGCGTGAATGATGTCGAACTTTTTTCCCGAGCCCATTAAAAACCCGATCTGCCCTAGCGGACCATCTTGTTCGTAAACGTGGAACCCTTCGGCTCGTGCCGTGTTCGCCATCTGACTACCGCGGCGCGCCATCAGCGATACTTCGTGGCCCGCCTGGCGAAATTGGCGCATGCAATACAGGGTCTGCCGTTCGCCGCCACGCCAGCCGCGTTCAAAGTTCAGTTGCAGGATTTTCATGGGCTCTATTGTATTGACTTAAAGCTCCAGGTCCGCCATCGGGTTCATATGGCGAAGCACATTAATCAACACCGCGACCAGAGCACACGCAATAGCGGCAATCACGCCTAGCCGGGCGCCATGCGTAGCGCTTAAATTGAACGAGAGACCGACCAGGGTGGTGCCAAAGCTTTGTCCGAACACACGCGTCGTGGCCTGCATACCCCCTGCGGCCCCGCTACGATGTCGGGGTGATCCGGCCAGCAGGGCACGATTATTGGGTGTTTGAAAGAACCCGAAACCCACGCCACCCAGCAACATGGACAGCGTGAACCACAGGAATGCCGCATTCACCGGTAACAGAATCAGCCAGAGCATGCCCAGGGCAATGCCGCTGGCGCCTATGCCACAAAGAACCGCCACGGCATACCGGTTGGACAGATAGCCCGCGACGGGTGCCATGACGGCCACTCCTACCGACCAAGCCCCAAGCAGCATGCCTACTTCAGCATACGAGTAACCCAGGACTTGCCGGGCGTAAAAAGGCAAGGCTACGAAAGCGGACATCTGGGCGGCAAAAGAGAAAGCCGATGCACCCACCGCATAGGCAATGGGTGTGATACGCAACAGGTCTATGGGCACGATAGGTGCGGTTTGATCGCGCGAGCGGCGCACCAGCACCCAAGCGGCCAGCGCGGCCAGTAACAGGCAAAGTACCGCCTGTAGCGGGTGCTCGACCAGAGCATCCAGGCCTATGATGGACAAGCCGAAGACGGGGATGCTCAGCGCACAGGCCAGCCAGTCGAAGCGACCTCTATTACGCGGTATATCTGGCAGATAGCGGATGCCGAAATAAGCAATCAGGCACAGGGGCAAGGTAATCAGAAATATCCAGTGCCACGATGCCAGTTGCAGAATGAATGCGCCAAGGGTGGGCCCTGCCACCGACATCAGGCCAACCGTCATGGCATTCAGGCTCAGGCCCATGCCCAGTTTGTTCAGCGGATAGATATTGCGCACCAGCCCGCCGAACAGGCACATCAGCATGGCCGACCCCAGTCCTTGCGCCATGCGTGACAGTATCAGGGTGGTCAGGCTGACCGATGCGGCCGAGCCCAAAGACGCTAGCATGAACAAAGTCATGCCCGCCGCAAACATGCGGCGAAAGCCTACCCGCTCGGCGACGGCAGACAAAGGCAGGAGCGACACGACCACAACCAGGTTATAGGCAATCACGACCCAGACGACATCGCCGGGATTGATGCTGAGGGCTTGGGCAATGGCCGGCAGGGCGACGTTGGACATGGTGGCGTCCAGCACCGCAATGGTCAGCGCCAGCAGCAGAGTCGCTGCCGCCCAGTGGCGCCTGGGTGCGTCAAGTCCGTCTGTTAACTCTGCAGAGCTGACCTTTGCAGCGTCCGCCATCAGGCTTTGGGCTTCTTGACCGGGCGGGTCCAGCCTTCGATGGTTTGTTGCGCAGGACGTGAAATGGTGAGCTTGCCGGCTGGCGCGTTACGCGTCAATGTGGTGCCCGCCCCCAGCGTAGCCCCTTGTCCCACCGTTACCGGCGCAACCAGCTGCGTATCGGAACCGATGAAGGCGTCGTCTTCGATGACGGTAAGCGATTTGTTGACGCCGTCGTAATTGCAGGTAATCGTGCCCGCACCAATATTGACGCGCGCGCCGATCCGGGCGTCGCCTATATAAGCCAGGTGATTGGCTTTGGAGCCCTCGCCCAACACGCTTTTTTTGATTTCGACGAAGTTGCCCACATGGGCTTGCGGGCCTATCTGGGCACCGGGACGCAAGCGCGCATACGGGCCTATACGTGCCTCGTCGGCAACCTGCGCTTCCTGGATGTGGCTGAAGGCGTCGATGTGCGTGCCTGCACCAATGACTGCATCTTTGACGACACAGTGCGGTCCAATGCGCACGCCATCGGCCAATTCGACCTTGCCCTCGAAGACGCAGCCCACATCGATAAAGACATCGCGACCGCACACCAGCGAGCCACGCACATCGAAACGGGCTGGGTCAGCCAGCGTGACGCCGGCTTCGAGCAGACGGCGTGCCTGTTCTTGTTGCCAGCTACGCTCGAGCTGCGCCTGCTGTACCCGGCTATTGACCCCCAGGGTCTCCCAGGCATGTGAAGGGTGTGCGGCGTGTACCGGCAGACCATCGAGTACCGACAGACCGACCACATCGGTCAGATAATATTCACCTTGGGCGTTGTTATTGTCTATGCGAGAAAGCCAGTCTTTCAGACGCCCGGTCGGGGCGGCCAGAATCCCTGTATTGACTTCGTTGATGGCATGCTCTGCCGATGTGGCGTCTTTATGCTCGACGATGCGTATGACTTCGTTCTTGTCGTTACGCACAATGCGGCCATAGCCCGTGGGGTCAGACAGTTTTTCAGTGAGTACCGCCATGCCGCTCGCCCGGGCGGCAAGCAAGCCTTGCAATGTGGCTGCCTGCACCAATGGCACATCGCCATACAGCACCAGCGTGGCATCATCGTGGCCACCACCTTCGAGCAGCGCCGGGACGGCCTGCTGTACAGCATGTCCGGTACCCTGCTGCGGGCTTTGGAGGGCGAATTCGATATCGGGTTGGTCGGCAAAAGCCTGTTTGACGCGCTCGGCGCCGTGCCCTACCACCACAATGATGCGATCAGGCGCCAAAGCACGCGCATTGTCGAGCACATGTGCAAGCATGGGCTTGCCCGCCAGCGGGTGCAAAACTTTGGGCAGATTGGACTGCATGCGCTTGCCAAGGCCAGCGGCCAGAATAACGATGTTTAGCATGAAGAATCTTGATCAATAACTAAAAGGCCAGAATACCCGGAAACATAACAAGCGCACACGACACACCCTTTTATTTATTAACTGTCTGTTTCGCCGGATGAACGTGGGCGCTTGCGTGTAACGGTCTTGCCGGCCGCTTTCTTTGCAGGCCGGCGCGTGCCGCCAGAACTGGCTGTTTTCTTGGCCGTCTTGCGCGGCGCACGGCCAAGCGTAGAGCTGGATGAGGTGTGTTCGGACGACTGCCCTGCCGCTTCAGCTCGAGCTGCTTCGGCGCTTTGCAAAGTAGCTGCGGTGGCTGCGGCAAGCGTGTCAAACTGCTTTTGCAGCATGTCCCACCAGCCCTGGGCTGCTGCAGCATTGGCTGTTTGTGCGGGATCAGGCTGTGGCGCTTCAGCGTAATTTGTCTCGCCGGTATTGGATGACTGTGAAGCCGTGGGCCTGGGTTGTTCTTGTGAGGGTTCAGGCGTGTTGCTGGCCGCCGGCGCGGGTGTGATGCCCAACACAACCTCTAGCGGCGAAGGTCCGGTCGAGCCTGCGCCTCCTGCCGAAGTAGCGGAACTGGCCGCAAACGACTTCAAGGTAGCAATGGTTGCCCGCTGCACTTCCAGCCCCTGTATGGTACTGGACAGCATCGACAAATTCATGCGCAGCCAGTTTTCCACCGCCCGCAGATCACTGATACGCCGGTCGAGGTCTTCAATGGACATAGGCGGCGTCAGGGCAGAATGCTCAAACCCTCCGGCACCAGCTAGCCCTTGCCAGGCCTGGCGCATCATTTCCATACTGGCCATCATGGGGTTCTGGGCGAGGTCGCCGCTTTGCCCGAAACCGGGCAGTACAAATGGGTTGTAGGGTTGATTAGCCATGGTGACTCCTTGAAGTCTATATAAGTCCCTGCTCCAGCCTTCTTTGCAAACCTTCCAGCACGACCAACTCGGCTTCACGCGTAAAGGCATCAGTTTCAATCAAAGTCTGCAGTTCGTCCATTCCGACCAGACGGATCTCGCTGACCTCACCATCGAGATTGTTGGGCTTTACGGACTCGCCCAGGACACAATCGCTCACCAATACGTCTTCGACCTGATACCCCTCGGGCAGACGCCTGTGCATGCGCAAGATAATGCGCAGCGGAGACCGGTTTTCAAGATCAGCCGGCTCTAGCCCAGCCTCCTCGTTGCTTTCCCGCAACAGAGAACTGTCAAGGCTTTCGCCCGCTCCCGTCAGCCCCCCCACCAGAGTATCCCATAGTCCCGGATCTGTCGTCTTGGTGGATGCTCGCCGGGCTATCCAGAGCCTTCCATCAGGCGACCAGGCGTTCAGATGCACCGCCTTGGTCAGCAAGCCCAACGGCCGAACAGCGGCGCGCTCAATGGCGCCCAGACGGCGTCCTTCGCCTATCACATCAAGTAGCTCATTGCGCCAGCCACGCAAACAACCGGTATCTTTCAGGGAGGCTGCAAGCCTTGCCAATACAGCGTTTAGCGGCATGCGATGGCTGGGCGCAGCCGTTATATGGACAGCCTCGTCTTCGACATGAACGCCGGGCAACTCGGACAGGTGTCCGGTCGCCTTGGCGGTAATCCAGCCGGCCACGCGGCCTGACACCGTCAGGGGGCGCGAACCCTTTGGCGGCAACTGTTGAATTCGTTTGATTAATTGTCGGTAACGGGCCTGGACAACAGGCGCCAGTGCGCGGGCGTGTGCATCTTTCATGCAATAATTGTAGTGTAAGCCTGCCCGTTCATGCCTTGTTTTTAACCGCACCCAGCACAGAGCCAGCCCACGGTCAGCTCGAGTTCGCTATAATTCTGCGGTCTTTAAGTAAATTCGAGCAGGTAGTTGCGGCTTTGTCATTTTAAGCCTGCCGTCCAATAATTGTGTGCTCATTCGGCGTTATTTCGATCCATTTGTTTGATCAGAATCAACGTTTGGGTAGGGCGCGTCGTATTTCGAGGTCAGCATGAAGAAGTTGAGAGGGTTACTGGGCACTGGCGCATTGCTCATGGCAGGTGTAGCCAGTGCACAAATCAAGGATATGCCCGGAGGCCCAGGAGTTAATCAGCTCAATCTCCATCCAGGGGTCACATCAATTCAGCACGACATTGTATGGATTCACTGGATGATGCTCATCATCTGTGCCATCATTTTCGTGGGTGTGTTTGGGGTGATGTTCTACTCCATCATCATGCACCGCAAATCACGTGGCGCGGTTCCGGCCAAATTCCACGAGCACCTCGGCATCGAAGTCGCCTGGACAGTCATTCCCTTTCTCATCGTCATCGGCATGGCCCTACCCGCCACGCGCACCGTTGTCGCCATGAAAGACACGTCCAGCTCAGACCTGACCGTGAAGGTAACCGGCTACCAATGGAAATGGGGCTACGAATATATTGATGGCCCTGCCCAAGGTGTCAAGTTCCTGTCCAATCTCGCTACGCCTCGCGCCCAAATCGAAGGCACTGAACCGCGCAGCAATACTTATCTGCTTGAAGTCGATAACGAAATGGTCGTGCCGGTCAACAAGAAAGTGCGCGTTGTACTGACCTCCAACGATGTCATTCACTCGTGGATGATTCCCCATTTCGGCGTCAAGCAAGACGCCATGCCTGGCTTCCTGCGCGACACATGGTTCCGCGCCGAAAAAATCGGTGTCTATCGTGGTCAATGTGCTGAGCTCTGTGGTAAAGATCATGCTTTCATGCCTATTGTGGTCAATGTGGTTTCACAAGAAGACTACGAAAAATGGGCTGCAGACAAAAAGAAAGCACTAGCTGCCCTGGCTGATGATCCCAACAAAGAGTGGACCAAAGACGAACTCGTCGCCCGAGGCAATACTGTCTTTACGGCAAACTGTGTGGCCTGCCACCAGGCCAACGGCCAAGGCATTCCGGGTACTTTCCCAGCCCTGGACGGTGACGAAAAGTATGTGCTCGGTCCAATGAAAGACCAGATTCTTACCGTGCTTAACGGTCATCCGGGAACCGCCATGGCGGCCTTCCGCGATCAATTGAACGACGTCGAAATCGCAGCTGTCATTACCTACACCCGCAATGCCTGGAGCAACGCCGGCAAGGGTAAAGACCCCGTTGTTCAGCCGTCTGATGTCAAAGCCTTGCGCTAAACCATTGTCGCGTGTAAAACGAATTTGAATATTTCTTACCGGGCTGCCTTAAAGCGGCATCCCGGATAAGCAGGAAGGAGTCCACAATGAGCAGTGTTACTGCCGATCACGTCTCAGGCCACGGCCACGACGACCACGACCACAAACCACACGGCTGGCGCCGCTGGCTATTTGCCACCAACCACAAAGACATCGGTACCATGTACCTGACGTTTTCGTTCACCATGCTGCTCGTAGGCGGCGTGCTGGCGCTGTTGCTGCGTACAGAACTGTTTTCACCAGGTCTGCAGTTCTTTCAGCCTGAGCTGTTCAATCAGTTCACCACCATGCACGGCCTGATCATGATTTTCCTCGCCATCATGCCGGCATTCGTGGGCTTTGCCAACTGGATGATCCCGCTGCAAATCGGTGCCTCCGACATGGCCTTTGCGCGCATGAACAACTTCAGCTTCTGGCTGCTGCCGATCGGCGCCACCCTGATGCTGGTATCGTTTTTCGTGCCTGGCGGCGCCAATGCCGCCGGCTGGACCATGTACGCGCCGCTGTCCCTGCAAATGGGTCCTGGCATGGACTTCGGTATTTTTGCCGTTCACATCCTGGGCGCGTCGTCCATCATGGGTGCCATCAATATCGTCGTCACAGTGTTGAACATGCGTGCACCAGGCATGACCCTGATGAAAATGCCGCTGTTCTGCTGGACCTGGCTGATTACCGCTTACCTGCTTATCGCCATCATGCCGGTCCTGGCTGCCGCAGTCACCATGCTGCTCACCGACCGTCACTTTGGCACATCGTTCTTTAACGCCGCAGCTGGTGGCGATCCTGTTCTGTATCAGCACGTGTTCTGGTTCTTCGGTCACCCCGAAGTCTACGTGATGATTCTGCCGGCCTTTGGTATCGTGTCCTCTGTAGTACCTGCCTTCTCGCGCAAGCTGCTGTTTGGCTATGCGTCCATGGTCTATGCAACGGCTGCCATCGCCATTCTGTCCTTCCTGGTCTGGGCTCACCACATGTTCGCCACGGGCATGCCGGTAACGGGTCAGCTGTACTTCATGTACGCTACCATGCTCATTTCCATCCCCACAGGCGTTAAGGTGTTCAACTGGGTTGCCACCATGTGGCGCGGGTCCCTGACCTTCGAAACCCCCATGCTGTTCGCCATTGGCTTTATCTTCGTGTTCACCGTAGGCGGTTTTACCGGCCTGATTCTGGCCGTGGCACCTATCGACATCGCCGTCCACGACACCTATTACGTGATCGCTCACTTCCATTATGTGATGGTGGCCGGTTCGCTATTCGGCATGTACTCGGGCGCCTACTACTGGTTGCCCAAGTGGACGGGCCGCATGTACAGCGAAAAGCTGGGCAAATGGCACTTCTGGACCAGCATGATCTCGTTCAACATTACCTTCTTCCCCATGCACTTCCTGGGGCTGGCCGGTATGCCACGCCGTTACGCCGATTACGCTGCACAGTTCACTGACTTCAACGAAATCGCTACCATTGGCGCCTTCTTCTTCGGTTTTTCGCAGCTTATCTTCCTCTACCTGGCCATCAGGGCCTGGAATGGCCACGGCGAACCCGCTCCCGCCAAGCCATGGGAAGGCGCAACAGGTCTCGAATGGTCTGTACCTTCGCCCGCGCCTTTCCATACTTTTGTAACGCCCCCAGTAGTCAAATAAGGCATAGTCAATGACACCAGAACAACGCCGGAAAAACCGCAAAACAGCAATTGCACTGCTAGTCTTTGTAATTGCAGTCATAGCGTGGACTTTCTGGCGTGGTGGATCCTTAGGGGGCTGATGGCATGAGCGAAGACATCAAGCAACTTTCCCAGCGCAAGCTCAATTTCTTTCAAACCCTGAAAGCGGTAGCCTGGGGATTCTTCGGGGTGCGCAAGGGAGCAGGCTATGCTGAAGACATCAGCAAGCTCAACCCGGTTCATCTAATCATTGCCGGCGCCATCGCCACTCTGTTTTTCGTAGTTGGGCTTGTTATGGCGGCCCGGTGGTTCATTGGCTATTTCACAAACTAATAATATTTTTTATTCAATAATTCGCAGGAGAACACCATGAGTGCAGGACACATGGCTCAGGGCAAAGAGGCACCTTACTATTACGTGCCCGCCGAATCAGTCCATCCCGTACGGGCAAGTATTTCGTTGCTCATGACGCTGCTGGGCGCCGCGCTTTGGATCAACAGCTATGCGGCAGGTTTCTGGCTTTTCCTGGCCGGCATACTCTGTCTGTTTGTCGTGCTATATGGCTGGTTCGGCGATGCCATTCGCGAATCCGAAAGCGGGATCAACAGCGTGCGGGTCGATCACTCCTACCGCTGGAGCATGGCTTGGTTCATTTTTTCAGAAGTCATGTTTTTCGCGGCGTTCTTTGGATCGCTGTGGTATGTCCGCGAAGTCACGACTCCCTGGCTCAGCAACCTTGATCACCAGACTCTGCTATGGCCCAACTTTACCGGCACTTGGCCCAACCTAGGTCCCGCAGGCGTCGTACCCGAGTTCAAAACGGTAGGCCCCTTCTGGCTGCCCACCATTAATACGGCATTGCTGCTGACCTCAGGCCTGACCCTGACCATCTCGCACCATGCACTGCGCGCAAGTCATCGCGGCAAAGCCATTTTCTGGCTGGCCCTGACCGTAATCCTGGGCTTCACCTTTGTGGCCTGCCAGGCATACGAATACCATCACGCCTACCAAGAGCTGAACCTGCGTTTCGATTCGGGTGCTTATGGCGCACTGTTTTACATGCTGACGGGCTTCCACGGCTTCCACGTCATCTTGGGTGCCACCTTCCTGACCGTCATTCTGTTCCGCCTGATTCGTGGCCACTTCACCGCCGATCATCATTTCGGCTTCGAGGGCGCCGCTTGGTACTGGCACTTTGTTGACGTTGTGTGGCTGGGCTTGTACCTGTTTGTGTACTGGTTCTAAGCCGCAGCAGTAACAGAACGGAAAACGCCGCCATGCTGGTACCAGCATGGCGGCGCAGTTCAAAAAAGAACCCACTGCACCTTCTTGCTGCCTGCCAAGAAGGCCTTTTTAAAGCTTTATCACTTCCAGATTAGATCAGCGCGCGGCAATCCCGGTGCTTTCTATCCAGCCCATGTGGTGCGCGAACAGCACAAACAGAAACAGGGCGATCGACAAACCTATACGTACTGTCAGGGCATTGACCGTACGGTTGGTGCCACCCTTATCGCGCATGAGGTATACCAGTGCAGAAGCCAGGCTTCCTATAATCCCCAGGAAAGCTAGGATCACGATATAACGCATTGTTTGGCCTCCGGTTAAACTTGCAATTTTACAGACATGGCACGCTTACACACCATTTATCGCACATTGTTCGCCCTGCTGTTGCTGGGTATTGTGGCGATCGTGTGTGCCTCACTGGGCAACTGGCAATTGGATCGCGCCGCCCAGCGTATTGCCATCAAGCATGCAATCGACAGCGGGCGTAACAGCCCGCCGCTACACATCGAGCCTAATACGCCACCCCAGGCACTGACACCATGGCGCCCTGCCAGTGCGCACGGCGTCTGGCGCCACGAATTCACTGTACTGCTGGAAAACCGCAATTACCAGGGGCGCCCTGGCTATTGGGTAGCCACACCCCTGATGCTCGACCCCGCTACAGCTGTGCTGGTGCTGCGCGGATGGTTGCCACGGCCGGCATCCATAGAACAACCCCTGCCGCCGATTCCCACACCCAATGCCGAGCAAACCATTACCGGCGAACTGCTGAGCAGAGTGCCCAGGCTGTTCGAACTCAGCGGCGCTACACAATTGCCTGCTCACTTGCCCGACCCCGCAAACACCTTGCCCCGCGTACAAAACCTGGGGCTGGATGCTTATGCCGCCGCAACTGGCTTAAAATTCATACCGGCAGTCCTGGCGCAAACCGCCGATGCAGCCCAAGCCCAGGACACAGCCAGCACACCACTGCTGCGCGAGTGGCCCGAACCATCCCTGGATGCCGACAAAAACAAGGGCTATGCCCTGCAGTGGTTCAGCTTCGCCGCCATTGCCGCCATTGCGTGGCTGGTTATCGCCTGGCGTGCCCTACGCCGGCGACACTAACCGGAAACTTTTTAAGGAACTTTAGTGGTCAGCAATACCCCCGTCACGCCCGATCAAGCCCGCCGCCCTCGCTCGATATGGCCGCTGTACCTGATTGTGATCATGAGCCTGGCACCGTTGGTGCTTGCCCTGCTGGCATACTACGTGCCCGCGCTGGGGTTGCGCCCCAGCGAACATAGCAACTACGGTAAGCTGATACAGCCGCAACGCCCAGTGCCCGATGCTTCCACACTGCCGCTGCGCACGCTCGATGGCAATCCCTTTGAACTTTCCAGTCTGGACGGTAAATGGATACTGGTCAGCGCTGATAGCGCCGCCTGCCCGGAGTCTTGTGTACGAAAGCTATTTATTCTGCGCAATTCGCACGCCAGCCAGGGCAAGAACGTCGAGCGCCTGGCGCGCGTATGGTTCATCACCGACGATCAAGAAATACCTGACCAGGTCATGAAAGCCTACAAAGGCACCCATATGCTGCGGGTCGACCCCGCAAAACTCGCCGCCTATTTGGCGCCACAAGCCACAGCGGCCGACCGTGAAGCAGCGCTGAAAGCCCCAATGTGGATTATCGATCCGCTGGGCAACCTGATGATGCAGTTCCCCGCCGATGCCGACCCGATCTCGGTGCGCGACGATATCAGAAAGTTGATACGCAACTCACGCATAGGCTAGGACACATCAATGAGCTTGCGTAACGCAACAGAACGCACAATTGCGCGTTACCGGAAACTGGTTTTCATGACTTGGTTCCTGACACTGGACCTGATCATGTTCGGCGCCTTCGTGCGCTTGACCGATTCTGGCCTAGGCTGCCCCGACTGGCCAGGCTGCTACGGCAAGATCACGCCCATAGGGGCCAGTAATCACATTGAACAGGCCCTGCAAGCCATGCCTTACGGGGCGGTCAGCTTCTCCAAAGCCTGGATCGAAATGATCCACCGCTATGTGGGTTCCTTGCTGGGCATGATGATCATCGGGATTGTCTACCTGGCCTGGCGCTACCGTCGTGAGCTGGGCAATACACCGCGCCTGGCTATCGTCACTCTGGTTGCTGTCTGTGTACAGGGTGCTTTTGGTGCCTGGACGGTCACGCACAAACTCATGCCTATCGTCGTGACGACTCACCTGCTGGGCGGCATGACGCTGCTGGCTCTTATGACCTGGCTGGCCGCACGCGAAAAAACTCATCCTCCCGTCTCAAGAGAGGCAAGGCGCTGGCTGCCCTGGATGGCCGGAGGTCTGGCCGTGCTATTTGTCCAGATAGCCCTGGGCGGCTGGGTCAGCACCAACTATGCCGCCCTGGCCTGCATGGACTTCCCGACTTGCCACGGCCAATGGCTGCCCAAAATGGATTTTGAGGGCGGATATTCGTTGATACGCGGCCTGGGCTTACTACCCTCGGGTGAAATGATTTCCCAATATGCCCTGACAGCCATCCACTGGACGCATCGCAATTTTGCCTTTTTGGTGTTTGCCTATCTGGGCATACTGAGCTGGAAAATGCGGCATGAATCCGGTCTGGCGGGCCCGGCCCGACTGATGCTGGTTCTGCTCATCGCCCAGTTGCTTACCGGCCTGACCACTATCTTCTTCCAGTGGCCGCTACTGATCGCCGTGCTGCACAATGGCGGCGCCGCCGGCCTGGTTCTGACCGGCGTCACCCTCGTTTTACGCCTTTCCGGCTCGCAACCGACTAAAATACCAGCATGACATCCATTCCTGCTCCTTCCCAGTCTCTTCTTCGTCAATACTTGGTATTGACGAAGCCCAGGGTGACCCAACTGGCTGTGTTCTGTGCCGTCATAGGCATGTTCCTGGCCTCCCCCGGTATGCCCGAGCTTGGAGTTGTAGTGGCGGCCACAGTGGGTATCTGGCTGCTGGCAGCCGCCGCCTTTGCAGTCAACTGCCTGATCGAGCAGGAAATCGACGCACGCATGCTGCGTACGGCTAGGCGCGCCACGGCGCGCGGCACCATCAGCAATACCCAAGTCATCGTATTTTCGGGCATGCTGGGTGGCCTGGGTATGGTCGTGCTCTACCATATGGTGAACCCCCTGACCATGTGGCTTACATTTGCCACTTTTGTGGGTTATGCCATTATCTACACCATGGTGCTTAAGCCCCTCACGCCACAAAACATCGTGATTGGGGGTTTGTCGGGCGCCATGCCACCGGCCCTGGGATGGGCCGCCGTGGCTAACGCCGTACCAGCCGAAGCCTGGACACTGGTACTTATCATCTTTATCTGGACGCCCCCTCATTTCTGGGCGCTGGCCCTGTATCGTAATAATGATTACGCCAAGTCTGGTCTGCCCATGCTGCCGGTCACACATGGCAAGCAGTTCACGCGCCTGCATATTCTGCTTTACAGCTTTGCTCTGTTTGCCGCGACCCTGTTGCCTTACATCGTCCGCATGAGCGGCATGTTCTATCTGTGCGCAGCAGTCATCCTCAGCGGCATGTTCATCATGTATGCCTGGCGCTTGTACAAGGCGTACTCCGACGAGCTCTCACGCAAGTTGTTTCGTTTTTCCATTTTGTATCTGGCCCTACTCTTCGGGGCCTTGCTGATCGATCACTGGATCATGCTATTTTGATCTTTTCTCCGGAAATCTTATGTCTGTGTTTTCAAGCAAGCGTCGCACCTTAATCTCTGCCGCTGCCATGGTGGCGCTTACCCCTCTGCTAAGCGCCTGCGGCAAGGAAGAGCCGACTTTCATCGGCTCCGATATCACCGGCACTGAATTGGGCAAGGACCTGGCCATGGTCGATGGCTCGGGCCAGTTACGCACTCTGACTGATTACAAAGGCAAGGTTGTCGTCGTATTTTTTGGCTTTACCCAATGCCCCGACGTCTGCCCCACCGCCATGGCGGAATTGTCCCAAACGATGGAGTTGCTGGGCGAGAATGCCGCCCAAGTACAAGTCTTGATGATCAGCGTTGACCCGGAGCGCGATACACCCGAGATTTTGTCCGCATATGTATCGGCCTTCAATCCGGATTTCGTCGGCCTGACCGGAACGCCGGAACAGCTCAGCACCACCGCCAAGTCGTTCAAGACCTACTACGCCAAATCACCGGGTGCGACACCCGAACAATACTCCATGGACCACGCCTCGTCCTTCTACATTATTGACCAAGAAGGCGAAGCCCGCGTCCTGATCAGCGGCAATGCGTCGGCCCAGGATATTGCCAACGATATCAATCAGTTGCTTTAGACCCGAGGGGGTCGCTCCCGGCAACCATGCCAGCATCCGGCTCGGCCGGACTATTGTCCGTTCCCGGGCTGTTCCGTTCGGGCAAGGGCTCATACTGACGCTGTCCTGACTGGAACTCCTGCCAAACCGTCAGCGCGCGCAAACGCTGTTTGGCGATAGTTTCCACTTTTTCCCTGAGTATCGAATCGCGCTCGAGCAAAGTGTCCAGATCGCCTTCAAGCAGCATGAGTAGCCGGCTGTATCCCAACGATGTTGCCTTGGCTTCAAACTCAGTGTCCGTCAGCAAGGCCATCTCGCCAAACATTTCACCCGTCCCCAACTCTACTGTGGTGGTGTCGGGCAAATGCAGGGTAACGGCTCCGGAGGCCACGATATACATGGCCCTGCTGCGCCCCACTTGCAACCTGATACGCTGGTTTGGCACCGCCAGACGAGGCTTAAGTAGCTTGCTGATAAGCGCCAGCTCTTCAGGAGAAAGGTCCTGGAACAAAGGCACATGGCCGATCAGCTCTCGGGCACTCATGGCTATATCGAGGGGCGGATGCTTCTGTACATGCTCCCAGCGCAAATCTATTTGCTTGATCAGATCCGAATACATTTCACCGGTAATCAGGAACTGCGCCAACATGTCGCGATAGCGCAGACGCTCAAGCGCACGCGCCATGCGACCCAAATAGGCTTCTTGCAACCATTGCGCAAACACGGGATATTGCAGATTCATGGCTTGCAGGGAGTTTTCCAGCAGTACCAGCCTGCGCTTGTGGGCCCCGATAATAATATCAGTCGCCTCGGTACCCAACAACGGCTTGAGTTCTTTCTCGGCAAAGCGTATCAGCTGCTGTGCCACCGACCGCTTGCTCATCAGGTTGGTAAAACGTTTGGACAGTTCACGCCTGAGCCATTCCTGAAAACCAAATAGATAATGTATCCGCAAAGCCAGGCGAAACCCCTGCGAATAACGCAGATCGGCGGCAATAGCGGCCTCAAAGCCCTGCAATCCACCTGCGCGTACCGCGTCACTCAGGCGCTCGGCCCTGGCCAACAATGACTCTGCCGTACGCCATTCGACTATCTGGGCTTTCAGCGTATCAAAGAACAGCTCCTCTTCGCGTGCAGCAACCACCGCCAGACCCATCGACACCTTTTGATCCAGGGAAAGCCGCTCGATTTCTCCACCATCGACACTGGCCAGTGTGGCATCGAATACCGATTGCACCCGTGCACGCGCATCCAGTCCGATATTGTCGTACTCGGCGATTTCATCGGTTTTCTCCCGCAGGTCTTCCAGAGCCACCACCACCGCCTGGTTGCGCAAGGTCCGCTCAAACGGCGACAGCTGATTGAGCCTTAGATGCCCAATGAGTTTTCTGAGGCTGACACCATTCACGAACAAGGTCATGAGCACAAAGCCTGTAGTCGCCACGGCAATGAACTGACGTGCTTCGTAGGGCACATTATGCTGTTCTGTCACGGCCAGCGCCAAGGCCAGGGATACCGCACCACGCAAGCCGCCCCACCACATCACGACCCGGTAGGCCGGACTCACCTTGGTACCGAAACGAGTCAGGCCCAGCAAGGGCAGCACGCCAAATACCATTAACGCCCGGGCAAGCAGTGTCACGGCAAAAACCAGCAGCACCAGCCCCACCTGCGTCCAGGTGATATCTTCCATCATGCGCGGAATCAGCATGGCTGCAAAAACGAAAATAAGAGAGTTGGCCCAGAAGCCAAACTGTGACCAGGCGCCGGACAACTGCTCGAAGGTCGCCGGCGACATACGTGTACGACCGCTGGAACCCACCACCAGACCAGCAATCACGGTGGCCACCACACCCGAGACACCTAAATAATGATCGGAAATATAAAAAGTCAGGTAGGCCAGAGCGATGGTCAGGGTAATTTCAGCCGTAGGCCAGCCCCGCAACCAGATGAACAGCCTGCAGGCCAGCCGACCCATCAGAAAACCGGCTATACCCCCTCCAATAAAGCCGAAGGCAAAGCTGTAGAAGATTTTGCCGGACGACAACGTCCCGCCTCCCGCCAGGACCGTCAACAGCACCGAGTACAGGGCAATGGAGGCCGCATCATTGAACAATGACTCGCCTTCGACCAGCGTGGTTAACCGTTTGGGAGCACCCACTTCCCGAAACACACCCACCACAGCTACCGGATCAGTCGTAGCCACGATGGCGCCCAGCATCAGGCAAACCGCCAGGCTATAGCCAGACACCGAATTGATGGAAAAGCCCACGGCAACCGTACATACTACGACAGCGACAATCGCCATCATGAGAATGGGTCCTATGTCGTCCAGCAATCGCCGCACATTGATCGACAACGACGTCTCGAAAAGCAGTATGGGTAAAAATACAAATAGAAAGGTTTCCGACGACACCTCGAAATCTTGCAGCGAATCAAGAAAGTCGGACACCACCAGGGGCGCCCAGCCGTGCACGTGAATGATCAGGCCCAGAACAAATCCGACTATGGCCAGCAACACCGAATAGGGTAAACGCAAGCGGCCGGCCAGCGGTGGCATGAACGACACCAGGGCCAGCAAGCCCGCCAGTCCAAAAACCAGGTGTCCTATCTGCATCTAAACATCCTTGTACATGTGGCAACGTAGCCAATTTACAAGGATATCGCTTTTTTTATCACGATAGGCGCCGCGTCAGGACTTATTCTTTATGCCGGACCATCACTGGCTGAAGAGGATAAAAAATGGGACACCTGAAAAGGTGTCCCATAAAACGTCCGCTTCAAAAGGGAGGGGAAGAGGAGAAGCCGAAGCGGACGATGAACAATGCCTCGCGCATCGTAGGCAAACACATCGTTCATGCAAGATTAGTCAGGATAAATAGAAATAAGTTCTACTTCTATCTGCCGGAGGTGTAAAAGAGTATTTCGGGATTTTTGGTGCCCGACGGCGCACCGCAGCCGTAGAGGCTGGCCTTGATGGCCAGCCCGCTTTGGCTCAACCTGCCAGCGATACGCGCAGTTTTTTGAATGCTGCCGCTTCGATTTGGCGGATGCGTTCGGCTGAAACACCGAACTCGGCTGCCAGTTCATGCAAGGTTGCACCACCGTCGTCTTGCAGCCAGCGCGCCCGAACAATGCGGCGAGAGCGCTCGTCGAGAACATCGAGGGCATCAGCCAGCCCGGAACCCTGCAGAGCGTCGTAGGCACGACGCTCGAGTACTTGCGAGGGCTCTTGCTGCCCTTCGTCGGACAAATAGGCAATCGGGGCGTAGCCGTCTTCGTCGTCATGGCTTTCAAGGGCGAATTCCCGGCCAGACATACGGACTTCCATTTCGCTGACGTCTTCGGGGCGCACATTAAGCTCGCGCGCAATGTTATTGACCTGTTCGGTGTCGAGCGTTTGGCCATCGGGACGCATACGGCGCAGGTTGAAGAACAATTTGCGCTGCGCCTTGGTCGTGGCAACTTTGACCAGGCGCCAGTTACGTACGATGTATTCGTGGATTTCAGCCTTGATCCAGTGCACGGCGAAAGACACCAGACGCACCCCGCGATCGGGGTCAAAGCGTTTTACCGCTTTCATCAGGCCTACATTGCCTTCCTGGATGAGATCGGCATGCGCCAGCCCATAGCCCAGATACTGGCGCGCTATGGAAACCACCAGACGCAAATGCGAAGTGATCAGTTGCCGCGCGGCATCGAGATCATCTTGTTCGCGCAGACGCTTGCCCAAGCTCGTTTCTTCCTCTTGCGTGAGCATGGGCAGGCGATTGACGGCGCTGATGTAGGCCTCGATCGTGCCTAACGCACCTGGATTGGAAATTGCCATGGCCAATTGGTTATTGGACAGGGTCAAGGATTGCGAGCTGTGAGTCATCGGACGAGCAGTCCTCCTGAAAAAACGATACTGATTGCACTATATTAGCACTCTGTACAACAGAGTGCTAATGTCGGTGACGCCTTTGCATGAGATATACAGTAAGATCGTTTTTTCCATGAAAAGTTCATGTTTAACACCGATTTTGACCTTTTATCGAGACAAATTCATGTCATTCAGAAAACTCGCCCTTTTCGCCGCCCTATATGTCGCCATTGGCCTTGCTCCTGCCGCTCCGGGCTACGCTCAGGTCAAGATAGGTGTTGTCACCTCGGCCACCGGTCCCACGGCCATGGTCGGTATTCCGCAAAAAAATACAGTCCCCCTGCTGCCCACTCGCATCGGCGGCCTGAGCGTCGAATATATTTCGCTGGATGATGCCAGTGACCCCACAAAAACGGTCACCAGCATCAAGAAACTGCTGAGTGAAGAGAAAATTGATGCCCTCATTGGCCCCACCGGTTCGCCTAATGCCATGAGCGTCATCCAGTTCATGGCTGAAACCGGCACACCTATGCTGGCGCCTGTAGGCACGGCATCGGTCGTACTACCCATGACGCCGGAAAAAAAATGGGTGTTCAAGACCACTCAAAATGACGATATTATTGCCAGGGCGCTGGTTGACCACATGGTCCAGTCCGGCGTCAAGACGGCTGGCTTCATTGGCTTCAATGATGCCTATGGCGAAAACTGGCTGAAAGTATTTACCGAGCTGGCTCAGCAAAACAATATCAAGCTCGTTGCCGTAGAACGCTACCAGCGCTCTGACAGCTCCGTCACCGGCCAGGCGCTCAAAGTATTATCGGCCAAGCCTGATGCCGTGCTGATTGCCGGGACCGGCACAGCTGCCGCACTGCCACAAACCACGCTGGCCAAACAGGGCTACAAAGGCACCTTCTATCAAACTCATGGCGCAGCCCTCCCTGCCTTCCTGAAACAGGCGGGCGATGCCGCCGAAGGCACCATATTGGCTGCCAGCCTGATGCTGGTACTGCCCGAAATCGCCGACACCAATCCTGCCAAGAAAAACGCCCAGGATTACATCAAGCGCTATCAGGACATGTACGGCGAGAAACCCGCCACCTTCGGCGCCAATGTGTACGACGCAGGCATGCTGCTTGAACAAGCCATCCCGCAAGCCGCCAAAGTCGCCAAACCTGGCACCAAAGCGTTTCGCAGTGCGCTGCGTGATGCTTTGGAACAGACCAAAGAGCTGGTGGCCACCCAGGGTGTCTACAACATGAGTCCAGAAGACCATAGCGGCTTCGACGAGCGAGGCCGTGAATTGATCACCGTGCAAGACGGTCAGTGGAAACTGCTGAAGTAAACGCTATATGAAAACGGCCCTTTCGATGAAAGGGCCGTTTTTTTACAAGACCTGACCATGGATCCGGTCGATTAGCCACCCCGCAGACGCTCTGCGTGGAAGTCGATATGGTCCTGCATGAAGGTCGAGATAAAGTAATAACCGTGGTCGTACCCGTCGTGGCGGCGCAGTATCAGCGGCTGCCCGGCATGTGCGCACGCAGCCTCGAACGCCTCTGGGTGCAACTGTTCGGCCAGAAAACCATCAGCCATGCCCTGGTCTATCAGTATGCCGCGCGGAAATGGGTTCTGCGACTTTTCCATCAGTAGCGAGGCATCGTGATCGCTCCAGGCCTGACGATCAGGTCCTAAGTAGCCCGTGAACGCTTTTTCACCCCAGGGGCATCGAGTGGGCGCGGCAATCGGTGCAAAAGCGGACACCGACTGGAACTTGTCGGAATGCTTTTGCGCCAGTACCAGGGCGCCGTGCCCTCCCATCGAATGGCCGAAAATCCCTGCACAAGCCGCCAGCCCCGGCAAGATTGTGGTAACGATATCGAACAACTCATCAGCCACATAGCTTTCCATGCGATAGTGACGGCTCCAGGGCTCTTGCGTAGCATCCAGGTAAAACCCGGCACCTGTGCCAAAGTCCCAGCTATCGTCCTCGCCGGCAATGCCGGCTCCGCGCGGACTGGTGTCGGGCGCCACCAGCATCAGGCCGTGTTGAGCAGCAATGCGCTGCGCGCCACCCTTGATCATGAAGGTTTCTTCGGTGCACGTCAGGCCGGCCAGATAAAACAATACGGGTACGCGCCCTTCCTGGGCCTGCTGCGGGATGAACACCGAAAAACGCATGGGCAAGCCTACCGTTTCGGCATTGTGCTGGTAGTAGCGCTGCACGCCGTCGAAACAGCGATGCTCGCTCAGCAGCTCAAGGTCTTCTAGTTTGAGGCTGGACATCAGTACACCACCACGGAGCGTATGGACTCGCCTCGCTTCATGAGGTCGAAGCCATCATTGATTTGATCCAGAGCCAGTGTGTGGGTGATCAGATCGTCGATATTGATCTTGCCATCCATATACCAGTCGACAATTTTTGGCACGTCGGTGCGGCCCCGTGCGCCACCAAATGCCGAACCTTTCCATTCGCGGCCTGTAACCAGCTGGAAGGGCCTGGTTGCAATTTCGGCGCCCGCCTCGGCTACCCCGATAATAATGGACTGGCCCCAGCCGCGATGGCAGCATTCCAGAGCCTGGCGCATGACCTTGGTATTGCCTATGCATTCGAACGAATAGTCAGCACCGCCGTCGGTCAGCTGAATAATGTGGTCAACGACGTTTTCGACCTCGTTCGGGTTGATAAAGTGGGTCATGCCGAACTTACGCGCCATGGCTTCGCGTTCGGGGTTCAGGTCTACGCCTATGATTTTGTCGGCCCCCACCATTTTGGCGCCCTGGATGACGTTCAGCCCTATGCCACCCAGTCCGAACACCACCACATTGGTACCCGCCTCGACCTTGGCCGTAAACAGGACCGCACCCAAGCCTGTTGTGACACCACAGCCTATATAACAAACCTTGTCGAAAGGGGCATCGTTACGTATTTTGGCGAGTGCGATCTCGGGCACCACGATGTGATTGGAGAATGTGGAGGTGCCCATATAGTGATGCACGGGCTTGCCGCCGACCGTGAAGCGCGACGTGCCATCAGGCATCAGACCCTTGCCTTGCGTAGCACGTATGGCGGTGCACAGATTAGTTTTGCGTGAAAGGCAGGACTTGCACTGCCGGCATTCGGGCGTGTAAAGAGGAATGACATGGTCGCCCGCCTTGAGCGAGGTAACCCCAGCACCCACTTCAAGCACCACTCCGGCACCCTCGTGCCCAAGAATCGACGGAAAAATGCCTTCAGGATCAGCGCCCGACAAGGTGTAATAGTCGGTATGGCAAATTCCGGTCGCCTTGATTTCGACCAATACTTCGCCCGCCTTGGGGCCGGCCAGTTCAACGTCTTCGATGGTCAGTGGCGCACCCGCCTTCCAGGCAATTGCCGCTTTCGTTTTCATACCCGCTCCTGATGACTATTTGCAAACCACGGCGCGTGTCAGCAGCGCCATGGACAAGATGGACAAATCCATCGACTTTCATGATGTTAAACGAAAAAAAACGACGATGTTCCAACAATACGCGACGTTAGGACGAGCTTTGGGTTTTGGATCAGTATTCCGATGATTTCCCGGTCAGCGCCACCCCAAAACGCAGCAGAAAATAAGAGCATGCATCAATCCAGCGGCCCAGCAGGCCGCGCTGCTCGAGGCTCTGCCCGGTGACACGTTGTGCATTGGCCTGGATTTCTATTTCAAGTGCATTGGTGAGCTCCAGGGCGAAATCCGCATCGCGTACGTATACGTTGGCCTCACGTGCCAATAAGAGGCTGAAGGGGTCAAGGTTCGAAGAACCCACCATGGTGCAGTCGTCCAGTACAGCTACCTTGGCATGCAGATAGCTTGCCATGTATTCATAGAGTTCTATGCCGTCGTCCAGCAGCTTGCCATACATGTACCGGCAAGCCCTATACTGCATCGCGTATTCAGACCTGCCCTGCAACAACAGCCGCACACGCACACCGCGCTGTGCCGCCTGCTCCAGCACCTTGAGCAAGCGGCGCCGAGGAAAAAAATAGGCGTTGGCAATCAGGATTTCTTTTTCGGCATGCCGGACGGCGGTCAGGTATACGTTTTCGATTGACTGGCGGAATCGTATGTTATCGCGCAGCAGCAAGGCGGCGCGCAGACCGGTATCGAATTCCGGTTGCCTGATCTTGCGCCGCGACTGCATCCATTGCCTTACGTTCTTCAGACGCTGATAAAAGGCCTCCCAATCGTCACGCCTGCGCCAGGCCATGCGCAACCACAAACTGCGCTGAGCCCTGGACACATCGTCAACAATCGGGCCCTTCAGGCTGACCGCGAAGTCAAAACGCGGACGCGGGCCCTGGCCATCATCCGGAACATCGACGTAATCATCCAGAATATTGATGCCACCAACAAACGCCAGGGCGTTATCCACCGTCGTGACCTTGCGATGCAACCGTCGCAAACGTCGCAAATTGAAGCGTATGGTTTGCAGACCAGAGGGTTCGGGTCTGTATACCCGAAACTGGGCGCCCATATCGGCCAGTTGCCGGGTAATGTCGCGGGCATGGTCCTGGCTGCCAAAGCCATCGATGACCACACGTACTTTGACGCCGCGCTCACACGCCTGCCGCAAGTGATCGAGCACCTGCCGGCCGGTTCGGTCGAGATTGAAAATATAAGTTTCCAGGTGTACGGAGACGCGTGCCGCAGCTATGGCCTCACACAAAGCAGGGAAAAACTCCTTGCCGTTATGCAGGAGGTCAATCTGGTTGCCGTCGTGCCATTTCAGACGCACGTCTTTGCTTGCCATACACCTACCCTACCGGGATTGAATGAGCCTACAAGCCCATCAGCTCAAGTATCGAGCCGCTTAGCGCCGAATGCGAGTCTTGCAGATCCATCAGTATATTGAAATGATTGGCGCCTGGGACTTCGAGCACACGAACGGGATATTCCTGGTCCCGCCAGGCCGATGCGTACATCTGGCTTTGTCGCTTGAATTCGTCTGTTTCATGTTCGCCCCAGGCCACCAACAAAGGACAGCCACCCTGCCTGGGCAAATGAAATATCGGGCTCATGCTCTGCGCCAGCTGAGCATCAAGCTGGGCCCATGCGTTGATATGGGTGTGCAGCAATGGCCGCAGATCGAACAGGCCGCTGATAGGGCTGGCGCTATGCACGATATCGTCAGGTACATCCAGTGCTGCCTGCCATCCTCTCGCCACCAACATGCCTGCAAGATGCCCTCCGGCAGAACTGCCGCTGACGTGAATGCGGCTGGCATCGCCATGATAACGGTCGATATGCTTGTATACCCAGGCCAGGGCGCGACGGCACTGGTCAACGATATGTGGCAGTGTAACGGCCGGAGCCAGCGAATAATTGACCGTCACCACAGTGGCGCCGGCTGCGGTAAAAGCGGGCGCCATGAAAGAAGAGTCGTCTTTCGACAGTGCCCGCCAATAGCCGCCATGAATAAACACGAACACCGGCGCCCCTGCCAGAGCTGCCGGAAAAATGTCCAGCGTTTCGTCTTGATGAGAACCATAAGGCACCGACAGCTCGCCATGCACTTGCTGGCGTGCCACTACGCTGCTGTCGACATATTCCTGAAGAAAAGGCAGGCAGTCGGGCACCGATGCCCGGGCGTTGTATTGCCGATCTATTTCCTCGACCGTATAGGCCATGGGGTTGGCATCTGGAGCGAACATGGTCAGGGTAGCTCCAGTTCGGCGTAAAGCGGGGCATGGTCTGAAATCTGTTTCCAGGGCACGCCCTGCAAGACACGAGCTTTGCGCACCGCAAAGCCGCGCTGGTAGATGCGATCAAGCCGCAACCATGGAAACGCTGCCGGAAACGTACGCGGCGGCGGCGTCATGCGTGCCGCGCCGTTGATCCCCAGTTCGTGCACATTTGCAGCAAGCGGTGCCGGCTGTACGCCTCGCAAGGAGTTGCGCAGCCGTGTCACCGAATGGCGCAACAGGCGCGGACCCGACTCGTAATGAGGCGCGATGGCAAAGACTTCGTATAAGCCCAGCTGCTGTACAAACAACGGGGCCAACCGATTGCTCCAATCATTGAAGTCGCCCGCAATCAGCATAGGTTCGTCTGCCGGCACCAGGCGCTTGATACGTTCGACCAAAGCCGCAACCTGGCGCGAACGCCCCCCGGCGAACAAGCCCAGATGCACAACCAGGCAATGCACCGACGCATCGTCTATTTCGATCAGCGCATGCAATAGCCCACGCTGTTCGAGCCGATGATCGGAGATATCCTGGTTTTCGTGCTGCAGGATCGGAAAGCGCGACAGCAAGGCATTGCCATGATCGGTATGTGGCCGTACGGCATTGCAGCCATAGGCGGCATGCATATCCAGGGCCGCCGCCAGGTATTCGTGCTGCGTATCGAGGCTAAGACGCTGCTGGTTGCGCCCCTGGACCTCTTGCAGAAAAAGCAGGTCGGGGTGCAGGCCATACAGACCGAGTCGTAAGTCAGCCAACGATTCCCGGCCGCCCGTCGCCGAGCGGCCTTTGTGTATGTTGTAACTGACGACCCGGATGACTGACACCCGCTCCCTCCTGTTGACTACCTCTTATTACTTTACTTCGGTATTACGCAAGCGAATATGCAATTCACGCAATTGTTTCTCGTCGACGGCAGACGGTGCCTGGGTCAACAAGCATTGGGCACGCTGCGTTTTGGGGAAGGCAATGACATCGCGGATGGATTCGGCCTTGGCCATCATGGTGACCAGGCGATCGAGACCAAAGGCCACACCACCATGCGGAGGTGCACCATACTGGAGAGCATCAAGCAGGAAACCAAACTTGGTACGCGCTTCTTCGGCGTCGATATTCAGCGCCTGGAACACCTTGGTCTGCACGTCGGCGCGGTGAATACGCACCGAACCACCACCTATTTCCCAACCGTTGAGCACGAGGTCGTACGCCTTGGCCAGGGCGCTGGCCGGATCTGTTTCGAGCAGGTTCTCGTGGCCGTCTTTGGGGCTGGTAAAAGGATGGTGCGCGGCAAAGTAGCGGCCTTCTTCCTCGTCGTATTCGAACATGGGGAAGTCAACCACCCACAGCGGTTTCCAGCCGGCTTCTAACAAACCATTCTGCTGACCGAACTCACTGTGGCCGATCTTGACGCGCAAGGCGCCAATCGCGTCGTTGACCACCTTGGCCTTGTCGGCACCAAAAAAGATCAGGTCGCCGCTTTGCGCACCAGTGCGTTCGATGACTTTGCTCAGGGCATCAACATTGATGTTCTTGACGATGGGTGACTGCAGGCCTTCGGGAATGGACGCGGCGTCATTGACCTTGATATAGGCCAGGCCTTTGGCGCCATAGATGGACACAAACTTGGTGTAGGCATCGATTTCACTGCGAGGCATGCTGGCGCCGCCAGGAATACGCAAAGCCACGACACGGCTGGCCGGGTCGTTGGCGGGTGCCGAAAACACCTTGAACTCGACGTCCTGCATGAGATCGCCCACGTCGACGAACTCTAGCTTGACACGCAGATCGGGCTTGTCGGAGCCGTAGCGGTGCATGGCTTCTTCCCACGCCATGGTGGGAAATACCGCAGGCAGTTCGACGTTTTGTACATGAGCAAAGACATGACGGATCATGCCCTCGAAAATTTCGCGAATCTGCTCTTCGTTCAGGAAGGAGGTTTCGCAGTCGATCTGGGTGAACTCGGGCTGACGGTCGGCACGCAAGTCTTCGTCGCGGAAGCATTTGGTGATTTGATAGTAGCGGTCGAAGCCAGAGACCATCAGCATTTGCTTGAACAGCTGAGGCGACTGCGGCAAGGCAAAAAACTGCCCGTCATTCACGCGTGAAGGTACCAGGTAGTCGCGCGCGCCTTCAGGTGTGCTTTTGGTCAGCATGGGTGTTTCGATATCGATGAAGCCCAGGTTGTCCAGATATTTGCGCACCTCAATGGACACGCGATAGCGCAGCATCAGGTTTTGCTGCATTTGCGGCCGACGCAGGTCGAGCACCCGATGAGTCAGGCGGGTGGTTTCAGACAGATTGTCATCGTCGAGCTGGAACGGCGGTGTCACCGACGCGTTGAGCACTTCGATCTCGCGGCACAAGACCTCGATTTCACCCGACTTCAAATCGGGATTGCTGGTGCCTTCGGGGCGCAAACGCACCAGTCCGGTCACGCGCACGCAAAATTCGTTGCGTATGTGTTCAGCGGTGGAGAAAGCCTCGACATTATCGGGGTCGACCACAATCTGCGCCAAACCCGCACGATCACGCAGGTCGATAAAAATCACACCGCCATGATCGCGGCGACGATGAACCCAACCAAACAATGTGACTGTCTGGTCAAGATGTTCTTTACTGACCTCGCCGGTATAGCAGGTACGCATCAAGGATTACTCCGTATAGAAAAATCTGTAAATAAAATTCAATTGTGGCCGTTCTGGCGGCCCTTGGCTTCTTCAGCCTGATCTATGTGCTGCGCGGCGTCAATCACAGACTCCGCTTCGTGTCCGGCCTGCAGCCCTTTGACAGTTGCGGGCGCCACCACGCCCATGGACACAATATACTTGAGCGCCGCATCGACCGTCATGTCGAGAACCTTGACGTCGTGGCGCGGCATCATCAGGAAAAAACCTGATGTTGGATTGGGCGTAGTAGGCACATAGACACTGACATAATCACCACCCAGTTTTTCGGCAACCTCTCCGCCGGGAGCACCAGTCAGGAATGCAATCGTCCATGCACCAAGCCGGGGATACTGAACCAGGACGGCTTCGCGAAAGGCCTGGCCGTCGGGCGCCAGGACGGTATCGCTGACTTGCTTGACCGAATTATAAATCGAGCGGACCAGCGGTATACGGCCCAGCAATTGTTCCCACCGGTCAACCAGGGCCTGTCCGATGAAATTGGCAGCAAACATTCCCGTCAAGAGCACCACAAGCAATACCAGCACAACCTGAAAGCCCGGGATTTGCAGGCCAAACAAAGATTGCGACGACAGAAATGTCGGTACAAAGCTTTCCAGCGTGCTGATCAGGAGTGCAATTACCCAGACAGTAATGACCAGGGGAACCCAGACCAGCAGACCGGTAACGAAGTATCGCTTGAAAAAACGCATGCAGCGCTCTGCTTAGTCGATCAGGTCGCTGGTGCGCTACCGGCAGCCGGCGCGGCAGGTGTAGCGGCAGAAGCCTTGTTGCCTGTATCGCTGGCTGTGCCGGAAGCGCCACCGCCAGCGGCAGGTGCGGCAGACTTGGAAGCACCGCCGCCATTACGAAAATCGGTTACATACCATCCGGAACCCTTAAGCTGAAAACCAGCCGCAGTAACCTGTTTTTCGTAAGCACTGGCGTTGCATTCTGGGCAGACGGTCAGGACAGGATCGGACATCTTCTGCAGGACATCCTGGGCGTGGCCGCAGGCGCTGCACTTGTAAGCATAAATAGGCACGAGAACACCTAAGCAAATAAAACCAAGGGATAGGCGCGGCCCGATGTGCAAGAAACGAAAAACGGACGGCGCCAGCCAAACCTGTCAATTTTAGCCGGTTTTGGCCTGCGCTGCGGTCTGCACCGCCTTGTAGTGACGATCCGCCAAAGGGCGGCGCAAATCGGGCGCCGATCCTTTAGAACGATTTGGGCAGTTGGAACATGAATGCCGACACTAATGTGGGAATAATTGCCGCTGCCAGCAACTTCAGTGGAGAAATCGCACCATCGGGGAAGCTACCTTTGAGAATGGAAAAGCCAGCCGGATTAGGTGCATTGGCAATGACCGTCAGGCCACCGCCTGTTACGGCGCCGGCAACCAGCATGTAACGCCACTGCTCGCTGGTGCCCTCGACCAACGAGCCCAGATAAGTCAGGGCGGCATTGTCGGTCACGGCCGTCAGGGCAGTCGCCCCCCAGTACAGCACCGTTGGCGAAAGGCCCGCCAGCAAGTCTTGCAGCCACCATTTTTGCAGCCCGCCCAGCACCACCAGGCCAGCCAGGAAGAAGCCCACCATCAGCCCCTCCCGAATGAGCAAGGGATTCTGATGACGCTTGTAAGCATGCGCATATCCGATGAACAGCATCATGAAGCCCAGGAAAATAATGGGATGATGCGCCGACAGCACAACGCCGACCAGAAAGATCGTATGAATGGCAATGACCACCCACGGCACCGCCGGGCGTACCGACGCATCGTCGTCCTGGCTGCGGCCTATGCTGCCGTCCAGCAAATAAGTGCGGCAAAGGAAGGTCAGAACAGCTGCATTGATGCACACGGCCGCCACCGCACGCCAGCCAAAGTGCGTGGCCATGTAGGCCGTGTCCCAATTAAAGGTTTGCGCCACCATCAGTACCGGAGGGGCGGCATAGGCGGTGAGCACCCCACCGATAGATATATTAACGAACAGCACGCCCAGCGTCATGTACTTGAAGCCGTCCTGGCCCGGACGATTGAAATAGGCATCACGCAGCAGCAGGGCCGCCAGCGTCATGGCTGCGGGTTCAGTAATGAAGGATCCAGCCAATGGCACAAAAGACATGATCACAAAGAACATGGCCAGCTCATTACGCAGTGGCAACATGCGGGCAATCAGTCGTATTGCCATATTGACCAGCTCAAGAATGGGCCTGCTGGCCGCCACCACCATAATCACAAACACAAAGGCGGGTTCAGTGAAGTTACGGGTGTCGATATAAGTAACGGCATCGTCAACCCCGGTAAACAAGGCCATGCAAACCAGCAACACGCAGGCCCAGACGCCGAATACTGCCTCGACCTCGGACAACAAATGCCACAAGCCTGCATGAGGCCCGCCTTTATTGGCCAGGCGCGCAAACACCGGCACCGAAAATGTGTGCACAATGGCAATCGCGAACAAAGCGGTTGCCAGATATTCCATGAAGCTGGTCATGCCCGACCCTTTTTATTGATTAAATTGGCACAAACTGCCGCAACACTGTCCCCGCCAGCGTCGCCACCACAAGCAAAACACCCACCGCCATATTGGCGCGGAACAGCATGAAGTTGCGGTCAGGCCTGGCCAGGCTGAACACACACATCTGCCAAAAGAAATGTGCTGCGATAGCGGCAATGACGACATAATACGGCCAATCCATATCCATGGCCGCACCACCATACGCCCAGAGAGCAATGGTAACGATATAAAAACCGCTGATCCAGATCTTTCCCTTGTCGGCGAAACGCAAGGCGGTGGAACGCAGGCCGAGCTTGATATCGTCACGCACGTCTACATAGGCATAGATGGAATCATAACCAACCTGCCACAGCACCGCCCCCAGCCACATCGCGATAGCCCCCGGCGGTACGATATTTTGCGTATCGGACCAGGCCATCAGCATACCCCAATTGAAGCCTATACCCAGCACCACTTGCGGCCAATAAGTAAAGCGCTTGCACAGAGGATACACAATGACGATCGGTACCAATGCCACCGCCAGCCAACGGCTGTATTCATTCAGGGCCAGCAATAGCAAGGCGCACACGGCCAATTGCGCCAACACAAACCATAAGGCGTTCTTCAGACTGAGTTGGCCGCTGGTCAGGGGCCGGAAACGGGTACGTTCGACTTTCTGGTCTATATCGCGATCGAAGATGTCATTGAAGCAGCAGCCTATGCCGCGCATCAACAAGGCCCCGAGCGAAAAGATGAAAAGCCGGAATAACGTCGGCCAGCCGTCAGCGGCCTGCACCAGGGCAGCCAGGCAAGGCAGCAAGGTCAGCCAGGTACCCACCGGCCTGTCGAGCCGACATAGGCGCGCATAAGGCCCCCATGAAGGGGGCAGCCAGTGCGCCACCCAGTCATCTGGACGCATGTCGGCCAGGTCGGGCGTTCCCGGCGCTTTATCGGGAAAGGACCGACCCGACATTCAGCTTTCCTTGATGAGTTTGCCGAGTATGGCAATCCCTTCGCGGATTTTTTCTTCAGATACTGTCACAAAGCTCAGACGCAGGGTGTTGGCTTGGGGATTGGGGCCTGCATAGAACGGCGCACCCGGCACAAAAGCAACATTGCGTTCAATGGCGCGCGCCAGCAACTGGCTGCCGTCGATATGGGCCGGCAAGTTCACCCAAATGAACATGCCGCCTTCAGGCCGCGTCCAGCTGACGGTATCAGGGAAATGCTGGTCCATGGCGTCGAGCATGTAGCCACATTGCTCTTTGTATAGATCGCGCACCTTGGGCAGATGCGTGGCAAGAAAGCCATCTTTGACGACTTCGTAAACCGCCATCTGCGTCAGCGTGGCTGTATGAAGATCGGTGGCCTGTTTGATCTGGACGAGTTTGGAAACAATGGGTTTGGGCGCAACGATATAGCCCAGACGCAGGCCCGGGGCCAGCACCTTGGAGAAGGTGCCCAGACGAATGACTGTTGCGCCGGCTTTGCGGCCCAGGCCCAGCAAACCAGGCTGAGCCTGCCCGGCATAGCGCAGTTCGCCATAAGGATCGTCTTCGATAATGGGGACTTGCAGGGCCGCGCATCGCTCGACCAGCGCCTGGCGCCGTTCCAGGCTAAGCGTCAGGCCAGTGGGATTCTGGAAATTGGGCAAGGCATAGATAAAACGAGCGCCCGCGGCCCGTTCGGCTGTCAGCGCCTCGGGAATCAGCCCGCCCTCATCGGTAGGCACTGCCACATAATTAGGCTCGAACAACGAAAAAGACTGCAGCGCACCCAGGTAGCTGGGAGCCTCGACCAGCACATTGCTGCCTGGATCGATAAACAGTTTGCCCAGCATGTCTAGCGCCTGCTGCGAGCCCGAGACGATCAGAACCTCGTCGGGCGTCACGTTGGCGCCATCTTTGCTCAGGTCTTCAGCCACCCAGGCGCGCAAAGGCGCGTAGCCTTCGGTGGGCCCGTATTGCAACGCCGACATGCCGCTGTTTTGCAAAACACGGTCGAAGGCCTTGTTGATGACTTCGACTGGAAACCCTTTGGGGGAAGGCAGGCCGCCCGCGAAAGAAATGATCTCGGGACGTTCGGTAACTTTCAGAATCTCGCGGATGGTGGAGCTGGTAAGTTTCTGGGCGCGCTGTGAAAAAGTATAGGGAAGGCTGTACGAATCCATGATTCTGAAAATGTCCGGTAAAGAGCAAAAAGAAATAACCTTATAGATTACCGCAATTGACGTCAAGCCACCAATATATGCGGCCGGCGGGGCGCCACGGCCCAACCGAAACGGGCTCAGTCTTGTTTGTTGCGGCGGCTGTCACGCTTAACCTGACGTATCAGCCACCAGAACAATGAGAACGAGCAGGCAAGCCCTACCACAAAGATCCCCACCACTATCCATTCACCCGTTGTCATGACTGCGGTCCTTTAATAGCGTTGTTGCTCACGCCGTTTGCACGGCCATTTGTTCAGCCTGAATCAGCGCCTGCATTTTCTGGCGAAAACGCAAGGGGCCGGCATCTTGCGGCAGATTCATTTTGGATGGGTTCCTGGCCATTCCGGCATGAACGGCTTCCAGCACGACACGGTCTTCCTCAAAAGCACCACGCACATCTTCGGCAAACTGACTGGACACCGTATCATCGTCGGGACTGAAATTACGCAATTGGAACCAGAAATACCGGGTGGTGTTCTCGTCGACCGGCGTCAGGAAGTTATAGGAGTCCATCAGGAACACGTCGGGGTGGAAGGGCTCGGAGTCGGACGCCGTACCGGCTGGGGTGAAGATGGCCTTGATCACCGCATGAGCCGGCACACGCACCTCATAATGCTGTTTGCGATCACAACGTCCATCGAATTTGACGAACTTGGCGTAAAAGGGAGCCACTTCAACATTACGCATCCAGCGTGATACCAATACCCCGTTATCGTTGACCTGAGTTTTCAGGGATTCGCCAATAATGGATGCGTTGCCAAATGAAGTCTGGTGCACCCACGATACATGCGAAGGATCGAGCAAATTATCGGTCAGGTACAGGTAATTGCAATGAACCAGCATGGCATCCCCCTGGTTTACCCCCCAGGCTGGGTCGCCCCAGTGCTCAACATCGATGATGTCGGCGGGGTTGGCACGGGCCGGATCACCCATCCAGATCCAGACGAGTCCATAACGCTCGGCCACGGGGTAGCTGCGCACCACGGCCGCCTTGGGCGGCCGCCCCATGCCCGGCGCGTGTGTACAGGCGCCAGAGCAGTCAAAAACCAGGCCATGATAGCCACACTCGACCTCATCCCCCTTCAACCTGCCCATGGACAACGGCAGCTTGCGGTGCGGACAAGCATCTTCGAGTGCCACCACACCACCATCTTGTGCCCGGTACAGCACGATGTCTTCGCCCAACACCTTGATGGCGTGCAAATGGCGGCCCAGCTCATGATCAGTAGCCGCCACATACCAGGCGTTCTTCAGAAACATGAATACTCCTTAGCAATACTTGATTTGTCACAAGAGAGGTCATCATGAACCGCGGCGTTTGTTTACCGCCGGCCTTGTTCAGAGCTTCCCCAGGCAAATGATAATTCATCCGCGGTGGCGTCCGGGGCGAAAGAATTGTATGGCGTGGACGAGCGCAGGTGTTTTATAATTTTACCCCCTCCTTTTTAGCGCTGTTATTGACAGCGCACCGCCGGAAAATCAACAGAATGGGATCATTGCACCGTTTTATTTTTGTGGTGCGCCATGGCGTCCACTGAGCCTCTTATTGACGTCCTGGCAGACCAGGGATGGGTCGTTTGCGATACGGCAATCAATGCATCGCTACGACACAATCTATACACACAGGCTGTTACAGCCTGGACTACCGGCACCTTCCAGCCGGCCGGCATAGGTCGCGGTAACACGCATGCCGTGAATACCGCTGTACGGGGCGACGCCATCTGCTGGCTAGAGCCCTCCCAAGCCGTACAAGCCAGTAGTCACTTCCTGTCGTGGACGACCACGCTGCAACAAGAACTGAACCGGCTGCTCTATACCGGATTGAATAGCGCGGAGTTTCATTTCGCACGCTACCCTTCTGGCCAAGGCTATACCAAACATCTTGACCAGCATAAAGATCAGCGCCACCGCAAGATATCATTGGTGCTGTATTTGAATCCTGGCTGGACCAGAGCCGATGGCGGCGAGTTATGCCTATATGCCGCACAAGATGAAAATCAGGAAATCCAGCGCATCCTGCCCCAGCCAGGCCGCCTGGTGCTATTTCGCAGCGACCTGTTTCCTCATGAGGTATTACCTTGCACTCAGACACGCTGGAGTCTGACCGGCTGGTTTCGCACTGATATGGCCAAGTAATTTCGTTGCTGGATCAGGCATCGCGATACCAGTCCAGGGCCGCCAAGGCCAGGGCATCGATAGAGTCGATGACCGCCACGCCCATCGATGGCCGTATCTGGGCAGGCACGGCCAGGGGCAGCTCAGTGCAACCCAGCACCACGGCATCCACGCCTTGCTGGCGCAACAGTTGCACGCTATGCACGGCGGGCTCCTGTGCGGCGTCGACTTGATTGACCTTGACCAGCCTGATCGCTTCGGCGCAATAGCGTAGCAAGTCGCTTTGCGGCAGCAACACGCATTGGTAGCCCTGTGCTTCAAGCTCATGCTGATAAAGGCCCGAGTTCAGCGTAGGGACGGTACCCAACAAGCCTATGCGACCGCCCATGATGCCATGGCGCCGCAAATCGGCAACCACCGAGCGAACGATATGCAGCACAGGCAACGACGTACTCGCGGCCAGTTTGTCGTACCACAAATGAGCAGTATTGCAGGGAATCGCAATGACGCCAGCGCCCGCCCGCTCTATATGGCGGACACCATTCAACATCCAGGGAAAAGGGTCGGCGCCCGTACCCGCATGACCTGCCGGGCGATCTGGTATGCGTGGATCGCTCCAGAGCATGGCCGGCACATGGTGCTGATCGCTGGCCGCGTCAGTCAGGGCAGTAAGGCGAACCATAAAGACAGCACTGGCCATAGGCCCCATGCCACCCAACACTCCAAGGAAACGGCCGGCAAATTCACTATCAGGCATGGCTGGGACTTATCGATGCGGTACGAAAAAATAAAAAGGTTCAGTGATGCAGGATCTTGGACAGAAAATGCTGCGCGCGCTCTGAGCGGGCCTCCATATTGCCGAAGAACTCTTCATTGCTGCAATCTTCGACAATTTTTCCGGCGTCCATGAATACAACACGGTCGGCCACTTTGCGGGCAAACCCCATTTCGTGGGTAACCACCATCATGGTCATGCCTTCGCGGGCCAGGTCTACCATGACGTCAAGCACCTCATTGACCATTTCAGGGTCGAGTGCCGACGTGGGTTCGTCGAACAGCATGGCTATGGGATCCATGGCCAGGGCGCGGGCAATCGCCACGCGCTGCTGCTGACCACCCGATAACTGGCCGGGGAATTTATCTTGGTGCGCTCTCAGGCCGACGCGATCGAGCAGACTTCCGGCTCGCTCCCTGGCTTCTTCTGTGCTGCGTCCCAATACTTTTACCTGGGCAAGCTCGAGGTTTTGATTCACCGACAAATGGGGAAAGAGTTCGAAGCTCTGGAAAACCATGCCTATGCGCGCACGCAACTTGGGCAGATTGGTACCAGCTGCGCCCACTGAGACGCCGTCCACGAAGATTTCGCCTTTCTGGAAAGGCTCGAGTCCGTTAACCGTCTTGATCAGGGTGGACTTGCCAGACCCGGATGGGCCGCACACCACGACGACTTCGCCGCTGGCCACCTGTGTACTGCAGTCGTCCAGCACCTGGGTGCTTCCGTACCACTTGCTGATGTGCTTGATATCTATCATTCAGTCTCCCGCTGTTTCATGGCTTGTTATCGAACTATGCTGGTGCGCTGGCGCAGATGGCGCACCAGCAAGGAAGCAGCATAGCTCATGATGAAGTAGACCAAGGCCACAAACATATACATTTCAATCAGGCGGCCATCACGCTGCGCCACCTTCACCGCGGCACCCAGAAAGTCGGTCAGCGACAGCACATACACCAGGGACGTATCTTGAAAAAGGACGATGGTTTGTGTCAGCAATATAGGGGTCATATTACGGAACGCCTGTGGCAAAACCACCTTGCCCATCACCTGCCAGTAGGTCAGGCCCAGCGCATAGCCGGCCGAATGCTGGCCGCGCGGGACTGACTGAATACCTGCTCGCATGATTTCGCAAAAATAAGCAGCCTCGAACAGGGTGAACGTGACCAATGCCGAGGTGAATCCACCCACTGCCACCGGTCGGGAAGCCCCGGTCAGCCAAGCGCCTATATAAGGCACCAGGAAATAAAACCAGAAAATAACCAGTATCAACGGTAGGGCGCGCAGCAAATTTACATATGTTCCTGCGGCCCAGGCCAGCGGCTTGATGCCGGACAAGCGGCACATGGCCAGCAAGGTACCCAGGATCAGTCCGCCCAGCGCCGACATAATGGTCAATTTAAGCGTAAACACCATGCCATCGCGGAACAAATACACCCATGAGCGCTGGATGACATCGAAATCAAATTCGCTCATGAGGTCACCTTTTCTGCCTTGACCGGACCAATGAAACCCGGCACGGCCAAGCGTCGCTCAAGTAGTCGCATACCGCTTACAACAACCAGGTTCAGGATCAGATAGAACAGCGTGGCCAACGCAAACGTTTCGAAGACCTGAAAGCTGAACTCCTGCATGGACCGGGCCGCGCCGACCAGTTCGAACAAGCCTATGGTGAAAGCTACCGATGTGTTTTTGATCAGGTTGAGCAGTTCAGAAGTAAGCGGCGGCAGGATGATGCGAAACGAGCTGGGCAAGAGTACGTAGCGGTACACTTGCGCCGGCTCCAGCCCCAAAGCCGTCGCAGCCATGCGCTGCCCGACAGGCAGCGACTCGATCCCGGCCCTGACCTGCTCAGCTACACGCGACGAGGTATAAAACCCCAGGCACAACACCGCCGGTATAAATATGCCCCACGGCGGCGCGATCTGTTTGATGGCATCACCCAGGCTGCGCGGCACCAACTCGGGCATGACGAAATACCACAGGAACATCTGCACCAGCAGCGGCACATTGCGCAACAGCTCTACATAGGCCGTGCCCAGGCGCCGCGCCCAGGGCATGCTGGTTGTGCGCGCCACACCAACCAGGGTACCCATGCTCAGAGCGAGTATCCAGGACAGTGTGGCTGTTCCTATGGTCCAGGCCAGGCCCTCGAGCAGCGTCTGCAAATACGTGATGCCGCCCGGAGCCTCGTCAAAAAAAACCAGCCAGTTCCAGTTGTAATTCATGCGGGTTTTTTATTTACTTATACACGTCTGGATCAGGCGAATCGGTAGGATTGGCCATGGCTTTCTTGAGCTGTTCGCTGATGGGCCAGTTCAAGTTCACATTTTTTGGAGGAATGGGCGATTCAAACCATTTCTTGTACAGCTCGGCTAGTGAACCATCTTTCATCATGCCGATAATGGTGTCATCAACCACTTTCTTGAACTCAGGATCATCCTTGGGTTCCATGATGGCATAAGGCTCTACGGTGTAGGCGTCCTTGCTGATCATCCATTCGCTGGGGTCGCGTGAGGTGGCCACCAGCCCAGCCAGCAAGATGTCGTCCATAAAGAAGGCAGCCGCACGACCATTGTTGACTGTCAGCAAGGCTTCGGCGTGATCTTTAGCGGGAATGATGTTCATGCCCAGCTTTTGCTTCTCGTTGGCACCGGTGGCCCAGCGTATATTGCTGGTGCCCGCCGTAGACACCACAGTCTTGCCTTTCAGATCGTCAAGGTTATTGATATTTGACGATTTCTTGGCCACGAACCGGGTGGCGGTCACGAACGTGGTGGGGGCAAAGGTAACCTGAGCCTGGCGCGCTTTGGTGTTGGTGGACGAGCCGCAATTCAAATCTACGGTGCCGTTGGCCAGCAGAGGAATGCGGGTAGATGATGTAACCGGCACCATCTTCACATTGATCTTGTCCATGCCTAGTTTCTCTTTTACGGCCTCGACAATGTTTTTGCAGATATCCATGGAATAACCTATGGGCTGCTGCTTATCGTCAAGATAGGAAAAAGGAATGGAGGAATCGCGATGACCCAGGGCGATTTCGCCGGTGGATTTGATTTTTTCAAGCCGGCCGTCGGCATAAACCGGTGCGGTTGCAACCACGGCCAGGGCGGTAAACAAGGTTGTAATAGTCGTTTTTTTCATAGTTTTGTCTCCGTGTATCTTGTAGATCTAGAAAAGCTGGCGGTATCCGTATAGGCCAACCGCACCGCCAGTATGTACAAACACCACGTTTTCATTTTTCTTGAAGTGCCCTGAGCGGATCAGTGCAATCAAGCCGGCCATACCTTTGCCTGAATAGACCGGATCCAGCAAAATTGCTTCGAGCTCTGCCGTCAGGCGTACAGCTTCGATCATGCTATCGGTGGGTATGCCATAGCCATCGCCGACATAGTCGGAATTGGCCACCACATCGGCACGCTCGACCGACGATGTCGGCAAGCCCATGTAGTCTACCGTAGCCTGCACCAATTTCCAGACATTTTCTTCTTGCTTGTCTTTGGGTGCACGCACACTCACACCATATACGGGTATGCCACTATTGCTGCTGCGCAAGCCCACCACCAGCCCCGCTTGGGTACCGGTACTACCCGTGGCGTGCACGACGTGATCTATGCGCAAACCAGTTTCAAAAGACTGATTCAACAATTCCTGCGCGCAGCCTACGTAGCCCAATGCCCCGACGGGATTGGAGCCGCCACCCGGTATGACATAAGGCTTGTGCCCCGCACTGCGCAGTTCAGCGGCCAGTTTTTCCATTTCCTGCTGCATGTCGGTGCCAGCCGGGTAACGACCGACAATTTCGCCGCCCAGCAGGCGATCAAGCAGTACGTTGCCCGAGTGCTCGTATTCGTCAGTGGCTTCGGTGACGCGCTGCTCAAGCAAAATCTTGCACTGCAAGCCAACCTTCGCTGCTGCCGCTACGGTTTGGCGTGCATGATTCGATTGCACAGCACCTTGCGTAATCAGGGTGTCGGCGCCCTGCTCCAGCGCCTGAGCCACCAAAAACTCAAGCTTGCGCGTTTTATTACCGCCGGTAGCAAGGCCAGTGCAATCATCCCGCTTGATATACAGATTCGGACCACCCAGATGCTTGGTCAAGTTGGGCATGAACTCGAGCGGAGTGGGAAAGTGACCGAGACGAATACGAGGATAGGCGCCGAGATGCATTGCATGTCTCCATAATAAAGTTTGCCTGGCTATTACTGAATCGTACTGACAGCTTCGTGTTTTGCCTAATACTATATTTTTAGAGTCTTATGCTATTTTTGCATAATGCAAGATACGCTTGGCGGAGCAGAACGGGAGAGTGAGAATGAAACTGGCCTGGATAGAAGACTTGCTGACATTGGTGGATGCGGGTACGTTTTCGCGGGCGGCTGTCTTGCGCAATGTGACACAGCCAGCCTTTTCGCGCCGCATTCAGCTGCTGGAAGCCTGGCTCGATGTAGAGCTGATAGATCGACGCAGCCAGCCCATGCGCTTGTCGGCCATAGCAGAGCGGCATATCCCCGAGTTTCGCGCATTGCTTCACGATCTGAGCCAGTTGCGCGCCCGCATGCAAACCGAGACCCACGGCACCGCACGTATTGTGCTGGTCACTCAGCACTCCCTGACCATGACCCAGCTGCCCGCTTTGCTCAAGCTCATTGCGCAGCACCCCGCCTCCCAACTGGAATTCAATGTGCGCTCTGAAAACAGGGACGAGTGCGTCACTCTGTTCATGCGCAAGCAAGCCGATCTCCTGCTCTGCATGGAAGAGCACGACGAACTCTTGCTGGACTGGATGCCGGATGCGGGCCGCATGTGTCTTGGCACCGAAACCTTCATTCCAGTCAGCGCCAGGACCGCTGACAATGCCCCCATGCACTACCCGAAGCAGGGCACCACACTCAAGCTGCTGGCCTACCCCCCTGACAGCTTCCTGGGTCGCATCATGCACAAACATGGCGTGGGCGCATTGCTCACGCGCCAGCATGTGGAAGTCGTCCATGAATCCGTCTTCCTGGCCGGCATCAAGGAAATGGTCATGGCCGGCCTGGGCATGGCCTGGCTGCCCGAAGGCCTGGTACAACGCGAGCTCGAGTCCGGCAGCCTTATTGTGGTGCGTAACGGACTGAAGCACGTGAAGCTTGACCTGGGCTTATACCGTGGCGCTCACGCTACCTACCCGGCCGCGATAGATCGTCTGTGGAGCCTGTTGCACACCCGGCCAGCCTGATACAAAGCCCATGTCTGCCGGCCACGTTTTGCTGGGCTTGCGATTTAAACGGCATAATAGAGGCCTTCAAAGCAAGCGCGCCTGACTCATCCAATAACAACATGAGCACTTCACCTTTAGCTCCCTTGCAGCACGCCAACTTCCGCGCCCTCTGGACAGCCACACTGGCGTCCAACCTGGGCGGGTTGGTGCAAATCGTGGGTGCCGGCTGGATGATGACCAGCATTTCGGCCTCGGCCGACATGGTGGCCCTGGTGCAGGCCGCCACCACGCTGCCCATCATGATTTTTTCGCTCGCGGCAGGTGCTTTGGCCGACAACTTCAACCGCCGCAACATCATGCTGGTGGCACAAACACTAATGATGGTCGTGTCAGCCGCCTTGGCCATTTTCGCCTTTGCCGGGCTGATCACACCCTGGCTGCTGCTGTTCTTTACTTTTCTTATCGGCTGCGGCACTGCTTTGCACAACCCTTCCTGGCAGGCATCCATGGGTGACCTGGTCCCGCGTGAAGAGTTATCGGGTGCCATCACACTGAACAGCATGAGCTATAACCTCATGCGCAGCATCGGGCCGGCGGTGGGCGGCATCATTGTTGCCGTGGCCGGCGCGGCCTTCGCCTTTGCCGTAAACGCCGTCAGCTATTTTGCCCTGATCAGGGCATTGGCTCGCTGGAAGCCCGAACGAACCCCCAATCCGCTACCGCGCGAATCCTTTGGCAGCGCCATGTCGGCCGGACTGCGTTACATCGCCCTGTCGCCCAATTTGCTCAAGGTCATGTTCCGCAGCTTTATTTTCGGCCTGACAGCAGTATCTGTGCTGGCCTTGCTGCCGCTCGTCACCCGCGACCTGGTCACCGGTGGCGCTTTTTCCTACGGCATCATTCTGGGCTGTTTTGGTGCGGGTGCCATAGGCGGTGCCCTGTTGAATGCACGGGTACGCGAACGATGGGCCAACGAAACCATCGTCCGGGGCACCTTTCTGGTGTTTGCACTGAGTCTTGTTGCCATGGCTTTCAGCCGCCAGTTGTGGCTAAGCTGCCTGGCTGTATTGCCCGCTGGTGCATGCTGGGTCATGACGCTGTCATTGTTCAACGTCACCGTACAGTTATCCACACCGCGCTGGGTAGTGGGACGAGCCCTGGCGCTGTATCAAACAGCCACCTTTGGCGGCATGGCGGTTGGCAGCTGGATTTGGGGTATCGCAGCCGAAGCACAAGGAACCGACAATGCGCTGATTCTGGCCGGTGCAGTCATGGTGTTTGGCGCGGCCATAGGTTTGCGCTTTGTATTGCCCGAGTTTGGCAAGCTCAGCCTTGACCCGCTCGACACCTTCCACGAACCTGCCCTGCAGCTGGATTTGCGTTCGCGCAGCGGTCCCATCATGATCATGGTCGACTATGAAATCGCTCAGCAAGATGTCAACACCTTCCTGAGCCTCATGTCGCAACGCAGGCGTATACGCCTGCGTGATGGCGCGCGTCAGTGGTCGTTGCTGCGCGATCTGGAAAATCCGCGCATATGGTCTGAAACCTATCACGTTCCCACCTGGGTGGAATACGTCAGGCATCATCAGCGCCGCACACAGGCCGATGGCGAAGTATTCAGCCAGTTGCTGGCCCTGCACCGCGGCAACAAGCCGCCACACGTGCACCGCATGATAGAACGCCAGACGGTACCGGTACGCGACGACACCCCCTTGAAAACACACACAGAGATTCCATAGGAAGCCTGTACAAGGTAGCGGGCAAACCCAAAGGCTTGGCCCGCCTGCCCCAGGAGATCAGAACTCCAGCTTGTCGCTGCCTTTCAGTTGCAAGGTGGCGCGGGCCTCGTCAGGCGTGGCCACTTCCAGGTTCAGTGCTTCGATGACGGTGCGTATCTGGCTGACCTGCTGGCCGTTCGACGACGCCAGCTGGCCGGGACCTATCCAGAGCGAGTCCTCGAGACCGACACGCACGTTCGAGCCCATAGCCGCACCCATGGTGGCCAAGGGGATCTGATTGCGGCCGGCGCCCAGAATCGACCACTGGTAATTATCGCCGAACAGACGGTCAGCCGTACGACGCATATGCATCAGGTCTTCGGGGTTGGGGCCTATACCGCCCAGGATGCCAAATACCGACTGAATGAAAGGTGGGCTTTGCACCAGCCCCCTATCCATGAAATGAGCCAGGTTGTAGAGGTGGCTGATGTCGTAGCACTCGAACTCGAAACGTGTCCCGTTGTCGGTGCCCCGGCGCAGAATGGTTTCAATATCTTTGTAGGTGTTCTTGAAAATCAGGTCGCGGCTGTTTTCCAGATGTTCGCGTTCCCATTCGTGTTCAAAGTTCTTGAAACGCTCGAGCATGGGGAACAGGCCGAAGTTCATGGACCCCATGTTCAAAGAGGCCAGCTCGGGCTTGAAAGTCATGACCGGACGCATGCGCTCTTCGACAGTCATGTGCGGACTACCGCCGGTGGTGATGTTGATGACGGCATCGGTATGTTCGCGGATTTTCGACAGGAATGGGCGGAAAAGCTCAGGGTCTTGCGAAGGCTTGCCGTTTTGCGGATCGCGAGCGTGCAGGTGCAAAATCGCCGCGCCGGCTTTGGCTGCGGCAATGGCCTGATCGGCGATCTGTTCGGCCGTGACCGGCAGGTGCTTGGACATGCTTGGTGTATGAATGGCGCCAGTGACAGCGCAGGTAATAATGACTTTCTTCTTGCTTGCCATGATATTTACTATTCCAAGTTGATTGACGTGCGCCGCCGCAATGGCAGCTGGTGTTCTTAAATCAGGGCCTGGGTGTGGCCATCCACAGCCAGAGCTTGCCCGGTCACATTGCCTGCCGCGCCACTGGCCGAGAATAAGGCCATATTGGCAATATCTCGGGCCGTGACCAGGCGGCCCAGGGCCGCCTGCTGATCGTGCCTGCGTTCGATTTCTTCAAGCGGGATGCCCAGCGTTTTGGCCTTGGCAGCCATTACTGCGCGAATTCTGGGCCCTTCGACAGCACCCGGCAAAATAGCATTGACCCTGACCCCAAACTTGCCCAATTCAAGAGCCAGCGATTTGGTGAACCCGACCACCGCCCACTTGGACGCCGAGTAAGCGCTGCGACCGGCAAAACCCAGGTGGCCCGCTGCAGAGGAAAGATTGATCATGACCCCGGCTTCGGACTGCTTGAGCAGATCGACCGCCAGACGGGCGCACAAAAACTGACCGGTAATATTGACAGCCAGGGTGCGGTCCCAATCGGCCTTGCTGAGTGTTTCGACATAGCCTGTAGGGCCAGCGATACCGGCGTTGTTGATCAGGACATCGAGCCCTCCCAGCACTTGCCTGGTTTGCTCGAACAATGCCGCCACACTGTCTTCGTCGGCAACATCGGCCACCGTGGCATGCAGGCCCGGGCATTCCTTTTTGGCGGCATCAAGCAGCGTCTGGTTAAGATCACACACCAGCACCTGACAACCGGCAGCGGTAAATACCTTGGCCATCTCGAGCCCCAGGCCGCTGGCACCAGCGGTAATCAGGACTTTCTTGCCTTTCATACTAATATCTTCAAACATACCTGGCCTTTAACACGTGCTCGCCACATAGGAAAAATGGCGATTTTGGTTTCACTGAACTATGGCTATACTAGCGCAACTGTGATCACAGTTTACAGCTAGTACTAACCCTAGGATCGAGCGAATAATCTATTCATGTCTACCACGCCCCTGACCTCCGCCCCACGCGGCAAGACACTCAGCGGACATGCCCTGAGCCAGCTCAAAGAACTGCTGCTCAGCGGCCAAGTCATGCCCGGCCAGCTTTTATCCCTGCGCACCACGGCCGAAGCCATGGGCATCAGCGTCATGCCGGTGCGGGAAGCAGTGGCCCAACTGGTCGGCGAACAAGCTCTGGAAGTCACACCCAACCGCTCCGTACGCGTACCAATATTGAGCGCTGAGCAATATACAGAGGTCACGAATATACGCCTCGAGCTTGAAGGCTATGCCGTCCAGCAGGCTGCCCTGATTGCGCCCACCTCGCTTATCGCACGCCTGCGCAAACTGAATGCCCGGCTTGCCCGCGAAATGGAGGCCACCAATCCGGATAGCGCTGCCGTCGTCATGTTGAACAAGGCACTGCATTTCCAGGTGTACGAAAACGCCAACATGCCTTTGCTCTTGCGCATGATAGAAAGCCTATGGCTACGCATAGGCCCCATACTCAACTACGACATTCACGCCGGCTCGGAGCGCACCGTCAAGAAAACGGCTTACGAGCATCACATCCGGCTGATCGATGCCCTTGAAAGCCGCGATGCCGAGGCTGCCAGGGCAGCCTTGCAAAGCGACATCAAAAGCGCCTATCAGCACATTCTGGAGAAGCAGTATGCGCAAGACGGCGAGGCCCGGCGAGCGGGGCATGGCAGCTGAATGCACTCTGTCACTCCACGCCAACCAACCTCATCGCGCTCAGTAATGCAGGCCCCGCCCATAGGCTGACAGCACTGCTTCGTGCATGGCTTCAGACTGGGTCGGATGCGGGAAGATCGACTGCATCAACTCTGCTTCAGTAGTTTCGAGCTCGGTAGCCACTACGTAGCCCTGGATCATCTCGGTGACCTCGTCGCCCACCATATGGGCGCCAAGCAGCTCGCCACTGTCCGCATCGAAAACAACTTTCACGAAACCATCGGTTGCCCCCAAGGCAATAGCCTTGCCATTAGCCGAGAAAGGAAACTTGCCCACGCGGACCGGACGCCCCGCATCGCGGGCCTGCTGCTCGGTCAGACCAACATGAGCCACCTGCGGATGACTATAGGTGCAGGCCGGGACCCGGTTGGCAGCGATAGGCTCAGGTGTCAGTCCGGCAATTTTTTCTATGCAGATCATCGCTTCGTGCGAGGCCTTGTGGGCCAGCCACGGGGCACCTGCCACATCACCAATGGCATACACACCTGACTCACCCGTTGCGCCGTAGCTGTCTGTGACGATATGACTATTCTCGACCTTGACAGCTGTGCCTTCCAGACCCAGCCCTTCTACATTGCCCACAATGCCGGCGGCCACCAGAATGACCTCGACATCGAGTTCTTTGTCACCCGGCCCACCGAGTTTGATTTTCCAGCCGCCTGCGTACTTGCGCTGACCGGTAATACCGCAACCCAGATGGAGCGTCATGCCCTGTTTGCGCAACGACTGTCCAACGTACTCAGATACTTCAGCATCTTCCAGCGGCAAGACACGGTCTGCCATCTCGACGACATGTACCTGTACGCCCAGTGCATGATAGAAACTGGCGAACTCAATGCCAATGGCCCCTGCACCCACTACCAGCATGCTTTTGGGCAGGCGGGGCGGGGTCAGGGCCTCGCGGTAATACCATACGCTATCGGGATTCGCATCCAGCCCCGGCAACGTGCGGGCACGCGCACCTGTCGCCAGCACGATATGCTTGGCGGCAATCAGGGTTTCGGTATCTTTGCTCGTGACAGCCAGTCGCTCCTTGCCCGCCAGACGGGCCTGCCCATTGATGACGGTGATGCCGTTTTTCTTCATCAATTGGCCCACCCCGCGCTGCAGTTGTGTCGCCACTTTGCGCGAACGGGCCACAATGGCCTGCAGATCGGGCTCGGGCTCGGCTGCCTTGATGCCGAACTGAACGGCCTGGCGCATCAGGCGCAAAACATCAGCCGAGCGCAGCATCGCCTTGGTGGGAATGCAACCCCAGTTCAGGCATATGCCACCCAGCTCGGATTTCTCGACGATGGCGGTACGCAGGCCAAGCTGGGCAGCGCGAATAGCCGCCACATAGCCCCCGGGCCCGGCACCCACCACTACGACATCAAAATTTTCTGCTTTCATGCGACGTGCTCAAATAAGGGCGGCCAGGGGATTTTCAATAACAGACTTGAAGATACCCAGCCATTTTGCCGCCAGCGCACCATCAATGGCGCGATGATCCACCGACAAGGTCACTGTCATGACCGAGGCAATGCCAAGTGTCCCGTCGATCACAGATGGCCGCTGCTCGAAACCACCCACAGCAAGAATGGCGGCCTGCGGAGGATTGATAATGGCGGCAAACTCCTGAACGCCGTACATGCCCAGATTGCTGACGGTAAAGCTGCCTCCCTGATACTCATGTGGTGCCAGCTTGCCTTCACGTGCCCTGTGGGCCAGGTCGGCAATATCGAGACTGACGTTGGACAGAGACTTGGTATCTACCCCCTTCACCACCGGTGTAATCAATCCGGTGGGTGTCGAGACGGCTACCGATATGTCGATGTCCTGGTAATGGCGCAAGGCAGATTCGGTCCAACTTACGTTCATCTCGGGCAACTGACGCAAGGCTGCGGCCACGGCCTTCACAATGATGTCGTTGACGGAAACCTTGCGCACGCCCGACTGATTGATTTGCTTGCGCATGGCCAGCAACGCATCCATACGACAGTCTGCGCGCAGATAAAAATGCGGAACGGTCTGCTTGCTTTCGCTCAGGCGGCGTGCAATCGTGCGGCGCATGCTGGTATGTGGGACGTCGGTATAAGATTGCGCCTGCCCTGCCGCCGGCGTCGCAACCGCTGGTGTACCGACCGCTACACTTGCCGCTGCAGCCTGCTGCGCCGCCAGCACATCGCGCTTGACGACACGGCCCTGAGGGCCGCTGCCTGCAAGACCCGACAAGTTTATCCCTGCGTCGCGTGCCAGACGCTTGGCCAGTGGGCTGGCAAAGATACGCTCGTGACTGGCCGCATCGGATGCCGTTGAGGCAACGGGTGCAGGGTCTCGGACGGGCGCCTGACTAGGCGAGGTGCTCTGCTCAGGCGCTGCGACGGCTACGTCGGCGGCACCAGGCTCTGAGGCCCCTGCGGACAATAACGCAGCGATATCCACATCCTTTTCATCCGATGCAAACAAAACCGCAATAGGGGTACCTACCTCTACCTCCTTGCCGGCCTGAACCAGTATCTTGCCCAGCACACCTGCCTGCTCGGCATTGAACTCAATAACGGCCTTCTCGGTTTCGATTTCCGCCAGGCAATCGCCCTCTGCAACGGCCTCCCCTTCCTGTAGAGCCCAGGAAACAATCACGGCCGAATCAGTATTGGCAGCCACTTCAGGCATACGTACAAGCGTTGCCATATCAGACACTCCTTTGTTTCAGATCACTGCGGTAGGTCGAGATGTCTTCGTACTGAACCAGCTCAAGCACATTGCCTTCCGGGTCACGGCAGAAAGCCAGGTAGACCCCGGGGCGCACTTCTACACGCTTGTCTCCGGTCATGAATGTGATGCCTTCCTGCAGAAGCCGCGCAATGGCGGCATCGATATCTTCGATGATGAAAGTCAGGTACACCGCGTTCGGCTTATCCAGAATGAAGGCTGCAGGCTCCTGCTCCGGTACGGCCTGGACGGGAGCAAGCAGCTTGACCCGCTCACCGTTCGAGGTCTGCAGCCGGACCACCGCATACCCTCCTGCCGACAAACCCGATTCCGCTGACTTGTCGGCAGGAACCTGGTATTCGCTGATGAAGGTGAAGCCCAGAACCTGCTCGTAGAAGCGGCGCAGGCCGGCCAGATCGCGGCAGGCTATGCCCACTTCCAGCGGCGATGTCATGTCGAGTGTCATGGTTTTCTCCTTAATCTTTGTCACTGCCGGCGCCCTGCGCCCGCATGCATGCTTGCAAACCCGCAACGACCTCTTCGCTGCGGGCGCAGGCGGCACGCTCCAGCACCTTGCTGATGCTTGGCGATGCTTCGCCGCCGGTAACGCGCTGTACAGGTTGATCCAGCCAATCGAAATAACGGCGCTGGATTTCGTCGGACAGCCATCCGCCGTAGGAAGTACCTTGCGCACCTTGCTCCACAATCAGCACATTGTTGGTCTTCCGGATACTGGCGCCTATGGTGTCCCAGTCTATGCTGGCTCGGTCGAGCCAGCGCAAATCGATGACTTCGGCGTCCACATCGGTTTGCTCAACAGCCTCCAGGCTGTGCGCAACCATGGACAAATAAGTCAATACCGTCACGTCCTTGCCACTGCGCCGCACGGCTGCCTTGCCGAAGGGAATCTGGTAGTCCAGATCATCAACCGGGGCCAGGCCGCTGGATGCGTAAAGATCGACGTGCTCAATCACCAGAACCGGATCTTTCAAGGTCAGTGCGGCGTTCATCAAACCGATGTAATCAAAAGGCGTGGAGGGTGCAACAATACGCCAGCCCGGGCTGGTCGCAAAAATACCAGCCGGATCCATCAAGTGCTGCGAGCCATAACCGCTACCCATGGCGACCTTGCTGCGCAGCACCAGCGGCATATTGATGTCACCGCCAAACATATGGCGCGCCTTGCCGATCTGATTGAACACCTGATCAGCGGCCACCCACATGAAATCCGGATACATGAATTCGACCACCGGTTTGAAACGTCCATCCATGGCCATACCACCACCCAGGCCTGCAAATGCATTCTCGCTGATCGGCGTCCCCAACACCCGCTCCGGGAACCGGTCTTTCAGACCCCGCGTAGCCCCGTTGGTACCGCCTTTGAGGCGATGCACATCTTCGCCCAGCACGACGACGCCCTCGTCCGTCTCCATACGGCGCGCCATCACATCGGCAACCACATCAATGAACTTGCGCTCTTCCAGTTTCCCCTGGAAACCAGCCTGCTCTTCGGTACGTACACCGTCCAGTTCGGACAAGTCACCGCGTATGCCTACATCACGGAAATCAGCACTGGGCCAGAGTTCAGGACGTATCCGCTTCTTGCCGCGCTTGCCATCGGGATCGGCTTCGGTCAGAGCCGCCACTGCCTTCTTCATGGACGCCTGCATGCGCTGGCGCAGCGCTTCGATTTGCTTGGCCGTAATAAGCTTGCGTGCCACCATCTGGCTGCCCAGGGCATCCAGCGGATCCCGCTGACGCCAGGACTGTTCCTCTTCTTTGGTCCGGTAGCCGAAAGCACTGCCTGGGAAACCACCATTTTGGTGGAAATACCGGTACACGTCCGCTTCAATGATGGTGGGGCCATTGCCGGCACGCATATGCTGCAAGGCCTGATCCATGGCCATGTGCACAGCCAGCGGATCCATTCCATCGACCTTCCAGCTGGGGATATTAAAGGCCTGCCCGCGTGCCGACAGGCGAGGTTCGGCCGTAGCCTCCTCTACGTGGGTCGACACGGCATAGCGATTGTTTTCGATAAAAAAGCATAGCGGCAGCTTCCATGCTGCGGCCAGATTCATGGTTTCCAGAACCGACCCGATATTGACGGCACCATCACCAAAATAAGTTACGGCCACCGCATCGGTGCCCGCCTGCTTATGCGCCCAGGCTGCGCCGGCTGCCAGCGGCACGCCACCCCCGACAATCGCATTGGTGCCCAGTACCCCGGCCTCATCCCAACGCAGATGCATTGAACCGCCACGGCCACGGCAGAACCCTTGCGCAAGTCCCATGATCTCTGCCAGGGTGCGTTGCAATAAAGTCTCTACTTCAGCACTGAGCTCCAGCTTGGGATCTATCCCACCCGGCGTCACGTAGGCCAGCGCCTTGCTCAAAAACTGATGATGGCCGCGATGCGAGCCATTGACTTGATCCGCCGCTGTCAGCGAAACAATGGAACCGGCCGCTCCACCTTCCTGGCCTATGCTGGAGTGAGCGGGCCCGTGCACCAGTCCTTCCATGGCCAGCTCGACGACCGTCTCTTCGAAAGCCCTGATAAGGTGCAAATGCGAGAGCAGCGTACCCAGCAGCCTGGGGTTGGCCTTCTTCCAATCTTCTTTGGTGGTGCGCAGCTCAACCCATCGCGACGATGGGGAAAGTTCAATGATTTCAGGCATGGGAGTCGTCTCCGGACGGATTGATTTGGGTTCAGATATAGCTGTAGGCAGACCAGCCGCCATCGGCCACGGCAACATGGCCATTAATGAATGCGGCGTGCTCCGAGGCCAGAAACACAGCCAGCGTGGCAATTTCGTGCGGCTCGCCCAAACGCCCAACAGGCGTGCGTCGTGTCAGGGCGTCGAGATCCATGCGGCCTTCCGCAACCAGCTCTTCGACGAGCGCTGTCTTCACATAGCCTGGCGCAATGGCGTTCACCCTGATGCCATGACCGGCCCATTCGATGGCCAATACTTTGGTCAGCATGGCGACAGCCGCCTTGCTGGTGCAATAGGCAGCCCGCTCAGGAGCAGCGATGGTGCCATACATGGATGAGACATTCAGAATGACTCCGCTGCCCTGCTCGACCATATGCCGGCCAACCGCCTGAGCACAGTAAAAAACCCCATTCACATTGACGTCCATGGCCTTGCGCCAGAGTTCGCCGGAAAGCTTCAGCGTCGGCTGGTTCATGGAAATACCGGCGTTGTTCAGCAAGATGTCCAGACGTCCAAAGGCCGCATGAACGGCCTGGACGGCGCCATGGACGGCGGCTTCATCGTTGACGGCCGCCACACAGGTTTGTACCTGAACACCCGGAAACTCTGCCTGTAACGATGTACAAGCTGCCTGCAGTGCTGGGCCATTGATGTCCAGCAGCGCCAGGCGCGCATCGCAGGCGGCAAACGCCCGCGCCATAGCCAGGCCAATGCCGTTGCCTGCACCGGTAATGAAAACCACTTTGCCCGCCAGATCTTGAAAAGTCTTGCCTTGCGCAAGGCGAGCGAGCATGTCTGCAGCGATAGTTGTTTCAGTCATACAGCCAGCCAGTCTTTCAGCAGCTGCGAGTTGCCAGCCAGTTCATCGGGCGTACCTCGAAAGACGATCTTGCCGTGCCCCAGCAAACATACAGCGGTGGAGATTTTCATGGCGATAGTGAGCTTCTGCTCAACCAGAATAACCGAAACACCTTTTCTGTGAATATCCTGAATGGCTTCACCCACGATCGTTACATTCTTGGGTGCCAGGCCTTCGGTCGGCTCATCGATCATGATCAGGCGCGGGTTCCCCAATAAGGAGCGGCATATGGTGAGCATCTGCTGTTCGCCCCCGGACAAATTGCCCGCCTGCGTATTACGGCGCTCTTTCAGACGCGGAAAGTAATCGAACATTTCTTCGATGGTCCAGGCCGGTACCCCATCGCGCGCACGTTGTATGCCCATGGCGAGATTTTCATCAACGGTCAAATTGGCAAATACATCCCGCTCTTCCGGCACGTAAGCCATGCCTGCCCGAGCCACCGCATAAGGCGGTGCTCCCGCAATTTCCCGCTCGTCAAACCGGATCTGGCCTGAAGTGGGAGGCACAAGACCCATAATGGACTTGATCATGGTCGAACGCCCCGAACCATTGCGGCCCAAAAGGCTGACAACCTCACCCTGCCCAACGTCAAACGTGACGCCATGAAGAATATGACTTTTACCGTAATGCACGTGCAAGTCCCGCACCGATAGCAAAGGCACTGCGCCTGTCTCCGTCATGCCTTTACCTCCGTACCCAGATAAGCTTCCTGGACCTGTGCGTTGTTGCGGATTTCATCCGGCGTCCCGGTAGCAATGATCTTTCCATAAACCAGCACACTGATCCGGTCGCTCAGAGAAAACACGACTTCCATGTCATGCTCGACCAGCATCAATGATCGCCCTTGCGAAAGCTCGCGTATCAATCCTACGGTGTACTCTGTTTCTTCCCTCGACATACCGGCCATGGGTTCATCCAGCAGCAATACTTGCGGATCAGAGGCCAACGACATACCTATTTCGAGCGAGCGCTGCTCGGAATACGAGAGCTCACCACCCAGGGTATCGCGGCAACGGGTCAGCCTGACACGCTCAAGCAGCTCTTCGGTTTCTTGCGTTACCTTGTACGCCCCTGAAATCCGCTTCCAGAAGTTGTACTCCAATCCGTGACGGCGCATGATGCCGAAGCGCAGATTCTCGAAGACGCTAAGTCCCGGAAAAATATTGGTGATCTGAAACGAGCGCGCCATACCCAAGCGGTTGATGGCACGTGCCTCCAGACCATGTATGGGATCTCCGTGCAAAAAGATTTCACCGGACGATGGCCGGAACTGTCCCGAGATCAGATGGAACAACGTGGATTTGCCGGCGCCATTGGGACCAATGACTGCATGGCGCTCACCCTGACGCAGCTCCAGGTCGACGCCACGAATAATATGCGCCTCGCCAAAAGACTTATGCACATCGTGCAAGGTCAGCACCGCCTTATCGCTTGCACTGCTTGTTGCGTTGATCATTCTGCATCCCCTTCGCACAGCGACCGCCATTTGCGGTTTACGTACAAGACTATGGCAACCCCTGCCACCATCAAGACAACAGGCAAGAGCCAGGTTGTAAGCGCGCCCGGCAACCATACCCGGTGAAACAGCGTTACACCCGGCCAAGCCGCGCCCGCCGTCAGCTGAGACTGATAATCCAAGGCCAGTATCAAGGCAAGAAACTCACACAGGAAAACGAACCCGGCAGCCGCCACGGCACAACCAATCACCCATCCTGACAACACGCCCGACAATCGTGCGGTGCTGAAGCGCCCACGATTGCTGCTCCACCATTTGCCTATGCTGAACAGGCCCGCGGGCAGGAACATCATGACCAGGACGAAAATCACGCCCTGGTATAGCAGCCAGGTTCGCGTCATGTCGGAAACCGCGTACCCGAAGAACGTCATGACCGCGGCACCCAGGGCAGGACCGAAGAAGGCACCGATTCCACCTATGTACGAGTTCAGGACCACCTGCGTCGACAAGGTCATGTCGAACAACACATAATTGGCGGCCTCGTTATTCATGGCCAGCAAGGCCCCGGCCAGCCCCGAGAAGGTCGCGGAAACGGTAAATACCAAGGTTCGCAGCCTGTGTACGTTGTAGCCCATGAACTTGAGCCTATGGCTGTTTTCGCGCAGGCCCAGGCACAATCGCCCGAGCGGAGTTCGCGTAAAGTAATACAAGAGGGCAATACCCAAGGCAACCCAAGCCAGGGTGAGGTAATACACCTCGATCGACGTTCCAAAATTGAAGCCCCAGGCAGGCATGCGCATCGCCGATACGCCACCCTCGCCTCCGAAGATATCTTTCAGGTGAGGGGCGAGCGTATGCAGCAGCTCGGCCAAAGCCAGCGTGATCATCGAAAAGTACACGCCACTACGTTGCGTTGAAAACCAACCCGCGACAAGGCCCAGCAAGCAACCAGCCAGCGCGCCCAGCAAGGGCATGAAGGGAGTGGGAAGCAGCCCGGTCTCGTCCAGCGCATTCATGCCATGTATGGTTGCAAAGGTCCCGATGGCGAAATAGGCGGCATGGCCGAACGAAAGCATCCCGCCTTGACCGGCCAGCACATTGAATGCACTGGCAAATAGCGCCGCAATCAGCATTTGAATGGCTGCATTGACCAATGAGGTCGACAGGTAGAGCGGCAGGGCCAGCAGTACGGCGAAAAGCGCCGCCAGAACAAACAGTCGTGATAATTTCATGTGGTCTACTCCCGATCACCCATAAGCCCCGATGGACGAATCAGCAGAACCAACAGCATCAGAAAGAACGGAATCGTGGCCGACAACGATGACACCTTAAGCGTCAGCAGACCTCCAATGTTCTCGGCCCATTCACCTGCACCAAAATAGCCAAACAAATCAGCGAGGCTGTAGTCGATACCCACGGCAAACGATGAGATAAGCCCGATCAGCAGTGATGCCAGCATGGCGCCTTCCAGCGATCCCAGGCCACCTACTACCACCACTACGAACACCAACACCCCGAGTTCCAGCGCCATATTGGGGTTGGTCGTGTAGAACGCACCGGCTACCGCGCCCGCCAGGCCTGCCAGGCCTGCGCCGACCGCAAATACGCCCATGAAGACCATGGGTACGTTGTGTCCCAACGCCTCTACCATGCGTGGTTTGTATATGGCGGAACGCACCACTATGCCCACTCTGGTTTTGGTCAACAGGAGATAGATCAGCACGAACATCAAAATGGACGTACCGCCAATGAGGAGACGATAGAAGGGATAGTCTGCGCCGAAAACCGAGAACGCCGAGAAGGACAAAGATTCGGGTACACGGTAGTTGACGGGATAATTGCCGTAGAACAGCTTGATGACCTCGGCAATGATGAACGACACACCGAACGTAAGGAGCAGCTGATGGCCATGTCCGTAGCGATGCACGCGCCGCAACAGATAGCGCTCGACCAATGCGCCCAGAACACCAACAATCAGCGGCGAAATAATGATCGCCGGCCAGAAGCCCAGCACTTTCTCAAGGCTGAATGCCAGATAAGCCCCGACCATATAAAACGAAGTATGGGCGAAGTTCAGGACGCCCATCATTCCAAAGATCAGGGTCAACCCCGCTGACACCATGAACAGCAACAAGCCGTACACGGTACCGTTCAATAGGGAAACCGTAAAAAATTCCATCATTGCACCTTTCTACCGCCACCATTTACCTTACCGGCACCGGCGTGCAGCCGGTGCCGTACCCAGCATCAGGCAGGACGCTTCATCTTGCAGGTTTTCTGCAGCGGATTCACTGCATCGGGGCCGGCGAACTGTGTCACAACTTCGAAGCCCATGGCGGTTTCGTCAGCCTTGTACTTGGCTTCCTTGGTCACTTTGGACACCACGATAGGCAGAATCACCTGGTGGTCCTCTGCACGAATTGAGGTTTCACCCACAGGGGTAGTGAGCTTAACCTTCTCGAGATTCAGCGCAAGCTTGGCCATGTTCAGCTGGCCATCCTCGGGAGGCGTGGCTTTCAATGCTTCGGCAAGCATCCGAATGCCAAATACGGTTTGCGGTTCGATATAGGTAGGATAGTGCCCCGTCTCGGCTTTGTACTCTTCGCCAAATTTCTCGGCTTCCGGGCTGGCAGACATGTTGTAGGCATTCGCTATGTAATGGCCCAACGCCGTTTCACCGGCATTGGCCAGATTGCCCGGCTGATCCAGGAATACCGTGCCGAATCGCACGTCAAGGCCTGCCCCACGAGTTGCCTTCATCAATAGCAACAAGTCATTGGACCAGTTGCCGGTAATGACCGTCTGAGCACCGCTCGCCTTGATCTTGCTGGCATAGGGCGAAAAATCTTGAATGCGGTTGACATCGTGCAGTGTGCTTTCCACCACTTCATATCCACCCTCTTTGGCGAAGTCCTGGATGGAAGTCTGCATATCGTTGCCCCAGGAATAGTTCTGGTTCATCGAATAAACCTTGGTGCCCAGATCGCCCGCCTCTTTCATGGCCTTGACCAATGCCTTGACCCGTATGGGTGCGTTGGTCGTGAAGCGGAAGTGATAAAAGTGGCATTTGTCGCCTGTCAGTTCAAGCGCCTCACCACCCATGTTCAGGAACAGCACTTCTTTGCCCGGGTTACGTATATTGTATTTACGGACATCTTCGGTAATTTGCCCGGACACAGCAGAGGAAGATCCTTGAATAATGATGCGGGCGCCGTCGGCAATGGCCGCTTTGACCTTGTCTGACGCCCCCGCGGGGCCGCCCTGATTATCGTACTCGGCAATCTGGATGGCTTCGCCATTCCAGCCGCCGGCTTCGTTCAGTTGCTGAAGACCGTAGTTGGCCGCGGTGCGGTACATCAGACCGGTGGAGGCCTGGGCTCCGGACAACGTTTCAACCAAGGCGATCTTCAAAGGAGCGGCCTGGGCGGAGGCCATCGCAACCATGCCGCAGGCTGAAAGCGCCACAGCCAGTTTGGTAAAGTTCATACTTGTATCTCCTGTTCTCTTTAAAAATGGGTCATACGCTGGGCATCACCCTTCTGATTTTTCTAAATGTCTGATAACATTTTCAACTTATCAGACAAGCTGCAGCGAAATTCTACGTATGCAAAAAACCCGTGTCAAAGCTCAGCCTGTATAAATTCATCCTGTTTTGCTAAGCACTTGTATTTTTCTTTTTAAAACAATAGCTTATATAGGATAGGTATTAACCCTAGCTATAAAAAATGATAACTTTTAACGAGAAAACCATACTCATCACTGGCGCCGCCGGAGGCATAGGTCGCGCTGCGGCAAAGAAAATGGCGGCCTTAGGAGCCGACGTTGCCATCAGTGATGTCAACCTCGATGCGGTCCAGGCCGTGCAAAAAGAAATCGGCGCATCGGCCAGCGCCTATTGCACCGACGTCTCTGACGCACAATCCTGCAAGCAGACCGCCGCAGAAGTGGCGCAACGTTACGGCAAGATCGATCACCTGGTGCACTGCGCCGGTATCTATCCTGAAAAACAAGTCGCCGATATGACGCAGGATGATTGGCGACGTTTGATGAGCATCAATCTGGACGGCACCTTTCACATGTGCCAGGCTGTTTTGCCTTATTTGGCCGAGAACAGTTCCATCGTCAATCTGGCTTCCTTGGCTGGCCATCGCGGCAGCCACTCTCACGCCCACTACTCCGCCTCGAAAGGCGCCGTAAGCAGCCTGAGCAAGAGTCTGGCACTCGAACTGGCTCCCAAGACCCGTGTGAACATTGTGTCTCCCGGCATCATCGACACAGCCATGGCGTCCAGCCTGATGCAGCAAAAAGGCCAGGCCCTGCTCGACGCCACGCCGCTCAAGCGCTTCGGCAGTGCCGATGAAGTCGCCGGCGTCATAATGTTTCTGTGTTCCGAGCTCGCCAGTTTTGTGAACGGAGAAACCATACACGTCAACGGCGGCTTATATATTGTCTGACCGCGGCATAGTCCAAACGCCTGCATCCCGGCCGACTAGAGCCTGACATGACAACAGAACGAGATATAAACATTACATGGACGATACTTCCTCCTCCGGACCGACGCCCTCTCTTACCATGCCTATTGTCGAATGGCTCACCCAAGAGATAGAACAACAACGCCTGAAACCAGGTGACAAACTACCCAGTGAAAAGCAACTCGGCGAGCAGTTTTCCGTCAGCCGCTCAGTCGTTCGCGAAGCGGTATCGCAACTGAAGTCCGAAGGGTTGGTGAGTTCACAACAAGGGCGTGGCGTGTTCGTGAACGAACGAGGAGCAAGGCAGACATTCAGGCTGGATCCCACCCGTCTGGACGACAAGGAAGATGTCGCTTATGTGCTTGAGCTGCTGATCGCAATTGAAGGGGCTGCCGCCCGACTTGCGGCCTTGCGCCGAACTCCCCAAGACCTGAAAAACATCAAGCGGGCACTGATAGGTATGGAATACGCCATTGCCAACGACCAGCTTGGCGATACCGAAGACTATGCCTTTCATCAAGCTATCGTTGATGCAGCACAAAACCCCCACTTCATTGCGCTTAACGAATACTTGGAGCAGCACGTCAGGCACCTGATCCGCAGTGCGCGCAGCAATACGGCGCAGTATCACCAGGACCTGGTGGAAGAGGTGCAAAAGGAACATCAAGCCGTCGTGCGGGCCATTGAAGCCCAGGATCCCGATGCAGCGGCCCACGCAGCCGAAACCCATTTGCGCAAGGCAGCGGAACGCCTGAACACTTATCTGGCCTTCCCGCCTGCCTGACTGTTGCTCTGACACCGCGATGGCTACCAGCGAGATGTCAGGGCAGGCGCAAGGTTCAGGCCTGCGCGTCCTGCAATATCATGTCGGCGCCCTTCTCGGCCACCATCATGACGGCCGCCTGGGTATTGCCTGACACCATCAGCGGCATGACGGACGCATCGACCACCCGCACACCATCCATACCCCTGATGCGCAGGCGTGGATCTGTGACCGCCTTGTCGTCATTACCCATCCGGCAGGTACCGATGGGATGGTAGATGGTCTGGCCGGTCTGCCGCGCAAACTCCAGCCATTCGTCGAAAGTGTCGACCTCTTTGCCCGGATTCATTTCATACGACACATACCTCTGCATGGCCGGCTGGCCCACAATGCGCCGCGCCAGTTGCATGCCTTTGACAAGAGATTCGCGGTCGGCGGCCGCATCGAGAAAATTGGGCCGGATGGCCGGGCCATCAAGTGGGTTCGGAGATTTGATATGTATGGTGCCACGCGACTCGGGGCGAAGCTGGGCTACCCCTATCGTCATGCCTGGCTCTTTATCGAGCACGCGATTGGCTGCATTGGCATAGCTTGCATGTACGAAAAAATATTGCACATCCGGAGTCTGGAGTTGTTCGGACGTTTTTACGAAACCATGGACCAGTCCGGTCCCCAGTGTCAGTATTCCTTTGCGCTGCAGATAGTAGCGTGCAACCTGGCAAGCCAATGGCAGCCCGCGCGACATTTCGTTGAGTGTGGTCGTGTTCTGCGCCCGCCAGTTCATGCGGGTAGCAAAGTGATCAATGTAGTTGGCACCTACACCTTCCAGACCATGCGCCAGCGGAATACCTTGCGCCCGAATAACATCGGGGTCACCCACGCCTGACAGTTCCAGTAACTGCGGCGTCTGGATGGCACCCAGACACAGCAGGGTTTCACGCTTTGCCTTGACGGAGATTTCTTGTCCGTCTTTGCGATACACCAGACCAACACAGCGCTTGCCTTCAAGAATCAAGCGCAGAACATGAGCGTTGGATTCGATAGACAGATTCTTGCGCTGGCGCGCGGAGTTCAAGTAACCCTCGACAATACTCCAGCGCCTGCCCTTGTGCTGCACGACCTGATAATAGCCAAAGCCCTCTTGATCACCATCGTTATAGTCGTCGTTCCAGCGCTGACCGTCTTCCTTGGCCGCTTGCAAGAAGGCATCCGATATCGGAAAGCGCTCGGCAACCTGCTCCAGGTGCATGGGCCCGTTATTGCCTCGAGCCTCGCCACCCCCAGCGTAGTTTTCGAGTTTGCAAAAATACGGTTCAACCTGATCGTAGCCCCACCCCTGTGCGCCTGCGGCTTGCCAGGCATCGTAATCCTGCGCCTGGCCCCGAACATAAATCATGCCATTGATCAGTGTGGAGCCTCCTAGCCCCTTGCCGCGCGGTACTGCGATGGTACGGCCATGAACGTTCTCTTCTGGCTCGGTCTGAAATCCCCAGTTGAAGCGGGGATTGACCATTAGCTTGCTGAAGCCGGCCGGTATATGCACCCACATCGAGCTAGCATCCTGACCGGCTTCGACCAGTAAGACGCGGTATCGGCCATCGGCCGACAGGCGATTGGCAAGTATGCAGCCTGCAGTACCGCCCCCCGCAATGATGTAGTCGTAGTCAGCCATGGCTTATTTCGAGTTTGATACGCCCAGGAACTCGGCCATCAGCTCAATCTGGCTGGCCAGCATCGGCGCTCCGTAATGCACGGCGCAACCTCGTTTGCGGGCGGCGAGCAGCAGCGCGGTTTCTTCGGGCTGCATGATCACCTCGCACACCAGTTGGCCGGCGTCCAGTTTGTTGACATCCATGGGGAGGGCATCACCCTCTTTCAAGCCCAGAGAGGTTGCATTGACGACCAAGTCGTGACCAGAAGGATCGGCGGTGCCGATATCAATGTGGGCCTGTGGATGGATGTCGAGAATGCGGGCCTTGAGGTCTTCGGCCTTGGCAACGGTACGGTTAGCGATGGTCAGGCGACTGACCCCATACTGCACCAGGCCAAAGGCGATGGCATTGGCTGCGCCGCCAGCGCCCGCCATATAGGCCGATTTGCCTTTGATATCGTGGCCGCCTGATTGCAGGCCACGCACAAAACCTTCGCCATCCAGCATATGGGCTGTTAGCCGACCGTTGGGTTCACGACGCACCACATTGGCGGCGCCAATCTTCCGGGTGGTATCGGACGCGTCATCGCATAACTCCAATACCGCCGTTTTATGCGGCACGGTGACAATAAGGCCAACCAGGTTTTCCAGCTTGCGCAGTCCGTCCAGCACGGTAGCCAGATTATCGGGCGTGGCATGAAAAGGCACCAATACGCCATCGTAGTTGGCACGCGCGAAATGTTCGTTCATGCGCTGCGGGGTTTTCACATGATGGATGGGGTCCGCAAGGATCCCGAACAGCTTTGTCTCGCCTGTAATTTGTCTCATGATCTGGTCCCCATATTTCTATTCGATTATTGTGCCCCTGGACAGGGCAGCGTACAAAGCGCATATTAAGATATATGATATACAACGTAAATGCGGTATTGCAAATTGAATCCAGATAAAATCTGATTAATTTTCTTAATGAGTTCCTATGTCCAGTCTGAAACCTGTCAAAAGGGAAAACCTTTCCGTAAAGGTTTACAAGCAGATACGCGAGGCACTTATCAATGGACAATACGAACCTGGCGAACGGTTGGTCATCGGCGAGCTTGCACGTGAAATGGGGGTGTCCATCACGCCCGTGCGCGAGGCCATTTTTCGGCTGATTAGTGAACAAGGTCTGGAAATGCAGGCCGCAACCGCCGTATATGTGCCATTTGTAAACTCCGCTCGCCTTGCCGAAATCCAGCAGATCCGCTTTCATCTTGAAGGCATGGGCGCTGCCGAGGCCGCACGCCAGATCAGCACCAAAGAGCTCGACGATCTGACGGCCCTGCAAGCCGAATTCATCAGTCTGACCTCCACCAACCCTGGCCGGGCGAGTTACCTGAACCGCAAGTTTCATTTCGCCATCCTTGAAGCCAGTCGTATGCCGACGCTGATCAGCACGGTCGAAACATTCTGGGTCATCACCGGCCCCATATTGAAGATATTCCACGTCAAGACCTCGGGGCTCGATTATTCGGATCGACAGCATCGCCACGAAGCCGTGCTCGACGCCCTTAAAGCCCGCGATCCCGAAGCAGCCACCCGAGCCATCCAGGCAGACATGACCTGGGGCGGAAAAATAATGGTTGACTGGCTGGCAGAGCGGGAAGCCGAGCAAGCCCTGGCCAACGACGAAGCAAACAGTCACAACCCCTGTACGCCCAGAGCATCCTGCAAGCGCTAGGGGAAATTCCCGATTCGCTGGTGTGCCTCCATAACTAGAATGATCTAGGACAAAGTTTGTTCCTGAAGAACATATATCATATATTTTCAGACAAGGATACAGACCTGATCCCCTGACACCCATACACTAAAGCAAGGAGCCTACATATGGTCAAGTTGAAGAAATTAGCGCTGGCATTCGCTGCTTGCGGCGTCCTCATGACGACCGCAGCCTCTGCCGAAGTCAAGGTTGGTGCGGTCTACCCATTCAGTGGCGCCCTTGCCTTGCTGGGTCAGGAAAGCTTCCGTGGCCTAGAGATCGCCGTCAACGAAATGAACAAGGCCGGCGGGCTCAACGGCGAACAGATCACCATCCTGAAAGCCGATGCGGTTGACCCGACGCAAGCCGTATCCGAAACCAAACGACTAACTTCTGAAGACGTTGCAGCGGTATTCGGCAGCTATGCCTCCGGTATTTCATATGCCGCAACACCCGTCACCGAGCTGGCTGGCATTCCCTACTTCGAGCTGGGGGCCACGGCGCACAAAATCACGACTCGCGGCTATAAGTATCTGTTCCGCAGCAATCCCAATACCGGCCTTTATGGCGTTTCGGTCGTCAACGCCCTGCATGAAACCATTGCCCCTGGCATGGGCATGAGCAAAGACGACATCGTCATCGGCATCATCCACGAAGACGGCCCTTACGGCACCGACGTAGGCGCCACCGAAAAAGCGCGCGCCAGTGAGTTGGGCTACAAAGTCGCCGAAGTTCTGCCTTATTCGGCTAAAACCGTCGATCTTTCCTCCTTGATACTTCGACTCAAGGGCGCTGGCGTCAATGTAGTGCTGCATACCGCATACCAGAACGATGCCATTTTGTTCTTCAGCCAGGCCAAAGCAGCTGGCTTCGATCCCAAAATCATCATTGGTGCGGGTGGCGGCTACTCGCTGGCCGATACAGCCAAGGCAGTCGGTCCCGACATGAATGGCGTGTTCGACCTCGATTTTCCGCAGGCATCCATCAACCCCGAAGGCGCCCCCGGACTCAAGGATTTCCTCAGTGCCTATAAAGCAGCCTATAACGCCGAGCCGCAATCCGGCCACAGCCTGGCCAACTATGTAGGCGCCAAAGCATTCCTCGAAGCCATGGCCAACGCAAAATCCACCGATCCCGACAAAATCCGCGAAGCCGTCCTGGCTTACAAAAAAGACGTCGGCACGACAGCCAATGGCTGGGCCTTTGACTTCGGCGAAGACGGACAGAACAATGCGTCCACCTTCTATCTCATGCAATGGCAAAAAGATGACCTGGTCACTATTGCCCCCGAGAACCTCGCTTTAGGCAAACCTGTTTTCAACAAGTAATAACGATCGCTGTTCTTTAAAAACACGGGCGTCCTGGCGGATGCCTGGTTTTTTCTTATTACTCAAGGTTGTGCCATGGATATCTTCATACAGTTGCTCATCAACGGATTGCTGCTGGGCGGCGCCTACACCATTATTAGCCTGGGCCTGACGCTGATTTTCGGTGTCGTGCGTGTTGTCAATTTCGCCCACGGCGATTTTTTGATGGTCGGCATGTATATGGTTTACCTGCTAGCCGCCAATTTTGGCATTCACCCTTACGTCGGCCTGATCCCCATCGCGGTCATTCTATTTGCCCTGGGCGCGCTCACACAAAAAGTCATCATCGAACCCTTGCTTAATTCTGACGAGCACATACAGATTTTTGCCACAGTCGGCTTATCCACGATTCTGCTGAACCTGGCACTGGTCCTGTTCGGCGCCAACGTGTTCCGGGCATCGGTCGAGACAGGCGTCACTCCCCTCAACATAGGCGGCTACACCATGGTGTCGGGCCAGATCATTACCTTTCTGATAGCCATCTGCCTGGCCGTACTGTTGCACCTGTTCATGCACCGCACCTACCTTGGTCGGGCGCTGCGCGCCGTGGCCCAACATCGTTACGCAGCCCTGCTGATGGGCGTAAACGTCAAGCATGTGTACATTGTGGCGTTTGGCCTGGGAACCGCTTTCGTGGGTATCGCCGCCGGCCTGCTGGCACCGCAGTATCCCGTCTTTCCTACTGTCGGCACTTACTTTGTACTGACCGCCTTCGTCATTGTGGTGCTCGGCGGCATGGGCAGCCTGTACGGCGCAGTCGCCGGCTCCATGATTATCGGCGTCATCGACACGCTGGCCGGCTACTACATTGCTCCCGACTTGAAAGAAGTCGTCTACTTCGGCATTTTCCTGCTGATACTCGTCGTCCGACCCAACGGCCTGTTTGGCTTTGGCACAGAATAAGGAGTGAGCCTTGTTTCCTGATTTTCGTAGTCCCAAGGCCTATGTCAGCGTTATTCTGATGGCCATCATGCTCTTGATCCCCGTGGTCATGGGCACGTCCTTCTGGACCAACCTTTTTGTACTGCTTTTTGTTTTCTCGGCGCTCTCTGTGGCCTGGAATATCGTGGGTGGTTACGCGGGCCAATTATCCCTCGGACATGCCGTGTTCTATGGCATAGGCGGCTACACCGCCACACTGCTTACCCAGAACTTCGGCATTACACCCTGGCTGGGCATGTTTGCCGGTGCCATTATTTCGGGCCTGGTCGCCGTCATCATCAGCTACCCTACCCTGCGCCTGAAGGGGCCTTTCTTCGCGTTGGCCACCATTGCCATTCTCGAAGTAGTGCGCCTGCTGGTCATCCACGAAGAAAGCTGGACAGGCGGCTCCAGTGGCATCAGCATCCCCCTGAGCATAGGCTGGACCTGGATTGTTTTCCGCGAAAAGATCAACTACGTCTACATCGCATTTTTCATTTTCGTCATGGTGGTGTGGGCCTCATGGTATGTGCGCAAATCACGCATGGGCCATTATCTGATCGCCATCCGCGAGCGCGAGGACGCCGCCAGGGCGGTCGGCATCGCAACGGCCAAAATAAAAATACGGGCCGCCGTGATTTCCGCCATGCTCACCAGCATTGTCGGTACCTTTCACATTACCTACCTTACTTTTGTCGACCCCGCCTCCGCCTTCTCGCTCGAGCTATCCATTCAAATAGCCATGTTCGCCCTGATCGGCGGACTGGGTACGATTTCGGGGCCTATTGCAGGAGCCTTCCTGGTGCTGCCCATTGCCGAGCTGGCGCGCGGCTGGCTCAGCAGCGTAGGTAATGGCATGCACGGACTGGTCTACGGCATTATCCTGGTTGTTGTCGTGCTCACCATTCCTCACGGGCTGGCAGGCGCATTCGGTCCACGTATAGAAAAGCTGCTGGCCAAACTGCCTTACCTGGGGATCCGTCCCGCCAAACTTGAACCCAAGCACGAGATGGCCAGCGGCCATGCCATCAACCCCGGGAAACCCGTGCTGAAAGCCGAGGGGCTATATAAAAACTTTGGTGGCCTGAAGGCCACCGACAATGTCTCCCTGGAGCTCTACCAGAACGAGATTCTGGCCATCATAGGTCCTAACGGTGCAGGCAAAACCACCGTATTCAATCAGATGTCGGGTTTTCTTAGGCCCGACAAAGGCACGGTCTCGCTGCTCGATCGGGACGGCAACTGGGTACACTGCAAGACACCCGACGAATTCGCCCACAAAGGCCTGGGCCGCACCTTCCAGACAGCCAAGCCGTTCACCGGCCTGACAGTACTCGAAAACATCATGCTCGGAGCCTTCATCGGCACCTCCAACCGTGATGAGGCCGAACAAATCGCTCTCGAGGTCGCCGAACAAACCGACTTGACCGGCCTCCTGCAAACCGAAGCCCGCAACCTGACGGTCGGAGGCATGAAGCGCCTGGAAATCGCCCGTGCACTGGCCATCCGTCCCAAGATCCTGCTGCTCGACGAGGTCATGGCCGGCCTGAATCCGGCCGACCTTGAAAAGGCGGTCATCATGCTGCGCCGAATCCGCGACTCGGGCGTATCCATCTTGCTTATCGAGCACATGATGCAGGCCACCATGGCCTTGTCTGACCGAATCATCGTCATCAACGAAGGCAAGGTCCTGGTCAGTGGACCACCCAAAGAAGTGGTCGAGAATCCGGCCGTTATCGAAGCATATCTGGGCAAGGAGTTCGCCGATGCTTAAAGTTTCCAATCTGCATTCCGGCTATGGCAAAACACAGGTGCTCAATGGTCTGGATTTTGAAGTCAACAAGGGCGAAATCGTTACCTTGATTGGGGCCAATGGTGCCGGCAAGACCACCACCCTGAAAACCCTATGCGGCGTTATTCCTGCCATGTCGGGAACCATAGAGTTCGAAGGCCGGGATCTAACCGGTCATACCACCTACGATGTGGTGGAAAGCGGTATCAGCATGATCCCTGAGGGCCGGCAGCTATTCCCCAACTTTACCGTCCGCGACAATCTCATCATGGGCTCGTTCAAGCGCTCAGCACGCCCCATCGTTCAGCAGAAGATGGACGAGGTTCTGCAAATCTTCCCGCGGGTCAAAGAACGCCTGGATCAGCTTGCCGGATCTTTATCCGGCGGAGAGCAGCAAATGGTGGCCATCGCCCGCGGCATGATGGCCAATCCCAAGCTGCTCATGTTCGATGAGCCCTCATTGGGGCTGTCGCCCATACTGGTGCAGCAAATGTTCGACATTGTGCGCGATATTACCAACCACGGCGTTACGGTTTTATTGGTCGAACAAAACGTATTCAAAACCCTGCGCCTGGCCGACCGCGGCTATGTCCTCGAAAACGGTGCCATCGTCATGACAGGCACCGGCGAGGAGCTGCTGGGCAACGCACACATCAAGAAAGCCTATCTCGGTCATTAATGCCAGTTAATTGTTAATGCTGCCAAAGGCGTCACCTTTGGCAGCCCCAGCATCAAGCGAGAAACAACATCATGTCTACATCATTCAAATTCATCGACCATGGGCAAGGCGGCGCAGCAAGCTGCATGCAGATCAGCGAACGGGAAATTCCACAGCCTGCCGGGCGGCAGGTCCTGATCGCCGTGCATTATGCCGGCGTGAATCGTCCCGACGTCCTGCAGCGCTCGGGGCTTTATCCACCTCCTCCGGGTGCATCACCCTATTTGGGTCTGGAAGTATCGGGCATCGTCACTGCCGTCGGCCCCGACGTGCAAGATCGCAAGATTGGCGACAAGGTCTGCGCGCTGACGCCTGGTGGCGGCTACGCCGAGTACTGTCTGGCCGACGAACGCCATTGCCTGCCTGTACCCAAAGGGATGGACATGGTCAGTGCCGCCTGTATTCCCGAGAACTACTTCACCGTCTGGACCAATGTCTTTGAACGCGGCCATCTGCGCAAAGGCGAAAAAATTCTGGTCCACGGCGGCTCCAGCGGCATAGGCCTGACGGCCATCCAGCTTGCCCACGCATTCGGCGCCGAAGTCTGGACCACTGTGGGCAACACTGAAAAAGCCCAAGCCTGCAAAAAAGCCGGCGCCTCACATACCATTCTGTACAAGGAACAAGACTTCAAGGAAGTCATCCTGAAAGACACCGACCGCTACGGCATGGACCTTATTCTTGATATGGTGGGCGGTGAATATATCAATCGCAATATCCACACCCTGGCGCTCAATGGTCGCCTGGTGCAAATCGCCTTTCTGCAAGGCAGCAAAGATCACATCGATGCCACGCCTTTGATGACCAAACGCCTGACCTTCACTGGCTCAACCCTGCGTCCTCGTAGCGACGAAGACAAAGGACAGATCGCCCAGGCCTTGATCGAACACGTCGTTCCGCTTATGGAGCAAGGGCGCTGTACTCCCATCATACATAGCGTATTCCCCATGCACGAGGCACAAAAGGCGCATGAGCTCATGGAAAGCAGCACGCATATCGGCAAGATTGCACTGAAGATCAAGGATGAATGATGAGATTCAGCAATAAGACCGCATTGGTCACCGGTGCCGTGGGTGGCATAGGATCAGCCATCGTCAGGGCGCTGGTCGCCGAGGGCGCCAGCGTAGGCATGGTCGACACCAATGCAGTGGCAGGCCAGGCCCTGGGAGCAGAGCTGACAGCCGCGGGCCACAAAGTGTTTTATGTCAGTGCCGATGTCGGTCAGTTTGCCGAATGCGAAGCGGCCGTTTCCGCCATCAAGACAAAGTTGGGCACCATCGACATCCTGGTCAATAACGTAGGCATCTCACCCAAGCAAAATGGCAAGGCGCTTAAAGTATGGGAAATGCCGCCCCAGGAATGGGACACCGTGATGTCGGTCAACCTGAACAGCGCCTTCTACATGACCCGTCTGGTTACACCAGACATGATCCAGAAGCGCGACGGCCGCATCATCAATATGTCGTCCGTGGCCGGCAAAGCCTACTGCGATATTGTCGCCGCGCATTATGCGGCCACCAAGGCAGCCCTGATCGGTGCCACCCGCCACTGGGCCGCCGACTTGGGAGAATACAACATTACTGTCAATGGCCTGGCGCCAGGACGCATCAGCACTCCACTGCTGAAAATGGTGTCACAAGAAACCAACGATGCCGTGGCCCAGGTCACGGCCTTGAAACGCCTGGGTACACCTGAAGAGGTAGCCGACGCCTGCGTCTTTTTCGCATCGGATCAGGCCCGCTTCGTCACGGGCCAGATCCTGGATGTGGCAGGCGGATGGCTGATGACTTGAGTCAGGGGGTGAATGCAATCGCTCCCTGGGGCTCAAGCCCATTACGGAACAAGCACAGTAGAGCCCACAGTGCCTCTGCTTGCCAGCGCTTCGTGCGCCTTGCCAGCATCACGCAAGGCAAAGGTTTGCCCCACCGTAAGCTGAATAGCACCACTGGCCATGAGTTCAAAAAGCGCAGCCGCACCTTCCTGAAAATCAGACGCCTCGGCAGTGTAATGCGAAATCGTCGGACGTGTAATAAAGAGCGAGCCTCGATTACGCAGTGCCGGCAATGACACCGGCTCTATATCGCCAGACGCCCAGCCATACGACACCATCAGGCCGAAGCGAGCCAGACAATCCAGCGAGGCTTCAAAGGTATCCTTGCCTACGCTATCGAAGACGATACTGACGCCTCTGCCGTCCGTTAAGACCTTGACCCGCTCGACAAAATCTTCGCTTGATGAGTCTATGGCGTGCGCGCAGCCATTTTGCAGCGCCAAACGCTGTTTGTCAGCGCCGCGCACCACGCCAATCACCGTGGCGCCCAGATGCTTGAGCCACTGTGCCAGAATCAGGCCTACACCTCCTGCCGCAGCGTGCACCAGAACCGTATCGCCCATAGCGATGGGCTTCATGCGCGTAGCCAGGTACCAAGCCGTCAATCCTCGGAACAAGGCGCCTGCAGCCACCTCAGGTGCCAGCGACTGATCGGGCAATCGAAAGGCGCGATCTGCAGGGATGTTGCGATACTCCGCGTACGCACCCGCCACAGAGTGGCTGTATGCAACGCGGTCTCCCACCTCCAGGCCCGTGACCTGTTTACCTTTAGCCACGACCTTACCGACGGCACTGAAACCCAGGCCTGTTGGCAAAGGCAAGCCCATGGAGCCCTTGCGTATCTGGATATCGATAAAGTCGACGCTGATCGCCTCTTGCTGCAATGAAACTTCATCATCAGCCGGGGCCGACAGCGTTTCCTGCACCCACTCAATGGCAGACGGGCCACCGGGTTCATTGACGATGCATTTGCCAAAGACCGTGCTCATTATTTCTCCTGTGCTTTATTTGGAATGCCTGTCAACATCAATAATCAGGGCGCGACGCCATCCAAAAGATAAAGATGGGCACTGGCCGAATCAAACCGGTACTGAATGATGTCCTGATAATCCTTGGAATAGTAGAATTCGCGCGCTTTTTCAGGACTGTCAAACTCAATGAACACGATACGCTTGACCTTGCGCCCCCCTTCGATCACCTCGGGGTCATCCTGCGCGACAAGAAATTTTGCGTCGTACTGCTCGAGCACCGGCTTGACCCGAGGCATATATTCACTAAAAAAATAGCTTGAGTCATTAACCGCCAACTCGGCATAGATATAGCCTTTTTGCCCGGACATATTGTGAGTCTCCTTAATGATATAAATCTATTATTGATTGATCATACCCAAAGAGACAAGCAAGGCATCCTTAACCGCCTGCTTTTTTAGGAGAACAGCGAATGCAAGAAAGCGAAGTAGCCCGTCAGGCGGCAGCCAGCCTGAGCGCGCATTGGCGTAACGGCAAGCACCTTGAGCAGCTGCCCATGGGTCTAAGACCCCGCAATCGTAAAGAAGGGTATGCCATTCAGTCATGGTGGACGCACGAGCTTGGCCAGGACATCGCCGGCTGGAAAATCGCTGCCACCAGTGCAGCCGGGCAGCGTCACATTGGGGTAAGCGGCCCGTTGGCAGGGCCTGTTTTTGCGGGCAAGATGTTGAGCGATGGCGCAGGGATTTCACTAGCAGGCAATCGCATGTGTGTGGCCGAGGGTGAGTTCGTTTTCATGATGGGGCAAACGCTGCCGTTTCAATCCAAGCCCTACACGCGAGAAGAAGTACTGGCGGCAGTAAGCGCCATCCATCCCGGCATCGAGATACCCAACTCACGCTTCCTGAATTTTGAAGATGCCGGAGAAGCGCAGCTTATTGCCGATTGCGCCTGCTCCCATCAGATGGTGCTAGGCGCGGCCGCCACTGATATCGGCGCAATTGATGGACTGATCAACCTTCCTGTACAGGCATCCGTGAACGATGGACGCCAATTCACAGGTAGCGGTGCCAATGTGCTGGGTGATCCCATCATCGCCCTGTGCTGGTTGGCGAACGAGTTGCGAGAAAATCAACTAGCCTTGAAGCAAGGACAATTTGTGACTACTGGGTCCTGCGTTGCGCCCATTCCAGTGGCTCCCGGGCAGCGCGTCTCTATGGACTTCGGCTGGGTGGGAAGTATAAGCGCGAGCTTTATTGAATAGGCAAACTCCGGCCCAATAGTATGTGTGCCCGGTATGTGCAGTAAGCAACCGAACTCCACCCGGCAATCGTCTTTTCGCCACGATTGAGGGGCTTGCATGACGTCAACATACTGAGTAGTATGTTGGCTCTTTGCTATGTTAAACGGAAAGAGTATGGATACTGCCCGTCCGGGACCTAACGCCAACACCCTGCTACCTGTTTGCATCATCGGAGCAGGGTCTTCGGGAGTTGCTGCGGCCAAAGCATTAAAAGAAAAAGGCGTGGCATTCGAATGTTATGAAATAGGCTCCAACATAGGCGGGATGTGGCGCTACCAGAATGATAACGGGCGGTCCTCGGCGTACCGCAGTCTTCATATCGATACAAGCCGCAAAAATCTGGGCTATTCCGACTTTCCCATCCCCGATCACTATCCTGACTTCCTCTCCCACTTCGAGGTGCTTGAGTACCTGGAAAGTTATGCGAAGCATTTCGAGGTGATGGAACACATTCAGTTCAAAACGCGCGTAGAGCGGATCGAACCGAAAGACGACACCTGGCTTGTCACGCTCGGTGATGGTACTCAAAAGCGCTACCGCGCCGTGCTCGTGGCGAACGGGCATCTTTGGGACCCACGAACCGCGCAGTTCGATGGCCATTTCAATGGCGAGCAACTGCATTCACACTATTACAAAACCTCCGAGCCATTCAAAGATAAAAATGTTTTGGTCGTCGGCATTGGCAATTCAGCAGTCGACATTGCCGTTGACGTTTGCAAGGGGGCCAAAAGTACGCTGCTGTCCACGCGTCGCAGTGCATGGATCATGCCGAAATACTTCATGGGCTATCCAATGGACCAGGTTTCCTCGTACATTGCCAGAACATTCCGCCTATCTACCCGGCGCACCCGTTCGATCATGCAGCGGCTAGCCTATCTTGTAACCGGTGATCAAACACGATTCGGCATCCCTCGGCCCAAACATGAAATCTGGCGAGAACACGCAACCTTGAGCCAGGAACTCATTCCCTATTGCGGTCATGGCTGGATACGCGTAAAGCCCAACATCAAACAGTTGCTGGGCACACACGTACAGTTTGAAGACGAAACAACTGAGCCGGTTGATGTGATCATTCAGGCGACAGGCTACAAAACCACTTTCCCATTCCTCGACCGTTCCCTGTTCGAAGTTAAAGACGGCAAGGTCGAGTTGTATCGTCGCATGTTGCCAGTCGACCTCCCTGGCTTGTACATGGTCGGCCTGGTCCAGCCCATAGGCCCAACCATCCCCTTGGTAGAGGTACAGGCACGTTGGCTTGCATCCGTGCTTTCCGGCGAAACAACCTTGCCCTCGCGGTCGGTTATGCAGGAAGAAATCAAAACACACAACGACGAGATCGCACGTCAATACGTAGGTTCGGCGCGCTATACGCTAGAAGTAGATTTTCGGACCTATGCAAAACAGCTGAGCCGCGACATGCAATCTGGGGTCGCTAAATGAGCACTGAACTCACGCCCCAGCAGGAAATTCTGCAGTTAGCCGCCGAGTGCTTTATGGAGCAAGGCTTCAATGCAACTAGCATTGATGACGTCGCTCGCCGCATGCATGCCACCAAAGGACGAATCTACCATTACTATGCATCGAAGACCGACTTGTTTTTCGAGATTCATCGCGAAGGCATGAGCCGCTTGTTTGCTGCTGTCTTGCCTGCTCAAAGAACGGCCGGTAACGGCATCACCGTGCTTGCTGCCATGCTGCACGCACACGCTCTGGCCCTGTTTGAGCATCACGCATTCGAAAGCGTAGTCGTCCAGGGCGTACAACTGCATCGCTATGGTGCACTCACACCAGGCCAACGCAAGGTGCTGGACGAGTTAATAGCAAGCCGGGATCGGTTCGAGCAGCTCTTTAAAGATCAAACCCATCTTGCCAAGGCAGATGGATCAGTGGGTGATTTAAATACTTCGATAGCCGTCAAGACCATGCTGGGCGGCCTGCAATGGGCATTGATTTGGTATCGACCTGAAAAAGACGGCAGCATCGAAAACCGTAGATACCTGGCCGATCAAATGGTCAGCACTCTTGTTCACGGGCTGCAATCGCGCAACCCGGGTTCCACCCCCATCCATTTGAAAGCAAAGAATCAATCATGAGAATATTAGTACTTGGTGCGTCCGGCTTTATTGGCACACGCTTGGTTCAAGAGTTGGCGCGAGCATACCCGGAGGCTCAGATTATCGCGAGCGATTTACGTGCGGAGGCTTCTGATGCCGCCTTCAGGCTTGACAATGTCACGTTCGTCGCCGGCGACATCCTTGATCCACAGCTGTTTGAAAGCCTTTTCAGGCATCCTATCGACGCGGTATTCCATCTTGCAGCGGCACTGACCCTGGTTGCGGAAAACTCATTTGAACGCGGCATGGACATTAACATTCACGCCTTGATACGACTACTGGAAGCGTGCCGCTTGCAGGGCAATTCACCTAAGTTGATATTTGCCAGTTCGGTATCCACATTCGGCGGCGAGCTGCCAGAAACTGTTGATGACTATGTGCGGCAGACTCCGCAGACCTCTTACGGAGCGCACAAGGTCATTGGCGAACAGCTGATTAACGACTATTCAAGGCGCGGGTATCTGGACGGGCGCTCGCTGCGCTTGCCGATTGTTCTTACCCATCCTGGGCCGCCCACCGCCAGTGTTTCAGACAGGATCGCTTCCCTGATTCGCGAACCGCTAAGCGGACAACACACCGTCTGCACGATTCATCCCGATACCGCATTGGCCGTCGCTTCCGTCGATACCGTGGTACGCAGCATGCTGAAGCTGCTCACGGTTCCTGCCCATGCATTTCCCGAGACGCGGGCGCTGAACTTGCCGGCCCTTACCGTTACGCCGCAACAAATTACCGATGCTGTTGTCCACCGACTTGCACCAGACACAAGCATGCCAATTGAATGGGACAAGGACCCGGTACTGCAAAATGTCGTAGATAGCTGGCCATCGCACTTTTCCTCTAAAAAAGCGCTGGAACTAGGGCTTGAGCCAGATTCCACGGTCGATGCCATCATCGACGCCTTTCTCGATGATTATTCATTCAGGCAGAAAATAAACATCCCGTAAGACTAAGCGACGGCCCCGGATAAAGCCTCAGGCCGTCGGAATCATTTTTATGCTGTGGCTACCGGCGTCACGGGCGAAGCAAATGCCCCCGGCAGCCTTAAAGGGGGCGCAGTCAGTAAAAATCGATAACGGCCCCGCGCCCGTAGCCAATTTGCCAATGGTGTCAGTTGCCACAACTCGCCCAGGTGAACGCCTAGTTTGAACAAACAGTGTTCATGCAGCGGTAAAGCCGCACAGCATGCATCGCCACCCTGTGCCGGAAATGCTTCGACTGCGTAGTTATCGGCAGCGATCGCCGCCAAACCGCTATCAGTAATCCACTGCAAAAGACGCGAATCACGGCCGTCCAAACCGGCGCAGCTGTGATGCAGTACCGCAGGATCAGGTTGCTTGTTCATACCCAGCACAAGGTCTGCAAAGCCAGTATGCAAACAAACAATGTCGCCGGGTTCAATCTCGATGCCATCTGTATCGAGCACGCGCATCATCTCGTCGTAGCCGATCAAAGTAGGTGCGTCACCATAATGCGCACGCAAATCGATCATTGCAGCGCGCCCTTGCACACAGGTGCTGGCCATATGCTCAATACCAAGCGCCTTGGCGCAAGAAGTACTGTGACTCGATATGCTGTCGTTGAGCCCGGCGTCAGCGACCTCGCTTGGCCCGATCAAGTCTTCGCCGGCGACAAAACCGTTGTAATAGACGGGCTGTTTAACCCCATCACCGTGTACGTCAAACATTGAACCGACGTGCGCCAAGCCGTCCCATTGCGTTGAGTATTGCAGATGGAGAATCGCCAGGTCATCAGACAATACATCTGTCCGGCCTGGATCGAGCTCGCCCAGCAGGCAGTTCACATTTACTTTGCCCCGGCGCAATGTCGGACGCAGAATAGGTGGCTGCCGATTCGGATTGAGCCCCGTACCCCCCGGGTAATCCAATGGAAGGCTAAGACAAAAGGATTTGCCTTCCTTGACCTCGGACAGGCCTTGCTTGAGCTTTTCCGGAGTAATGAGATTGAGTCGGCCAAGCTGGTCATCCGGGCCGAAGTCTCCCCAATTTGAGCCTTCAGGGCGTTGTGTCCATCTAGGATTGTTCACGTTTGGTTCCATGAGTCTTGTTAGTTGGCTGCCTCAGAAAAGTATTGCCGTTCGTAGTTTACCGGCGAAAGGTTCGCGGCATGACTATGTCGACGAATTGGGTTGTGGAATATTTCGATGTAGGCAAAGCTATCTTGGTGTGCCAGTTCTCTGGTTTTGTAGATTTTGCGCTTGATGCGTTCGCGTCTTTGCTCATGCGCGAATCCATCTCATCGATTCACTACCGAAGAGCAGCTACGTCAAGATTCTCAAGAATGCACTACGCGAACTGCACAAGCAATAAAAGCCCGGTAAACATTGTTTACCGGGCTTTTATTTACAGTCCTATATAGGTATAGCCCCTAGAACGGAATATCGTCATCCATATCGGCCAGGTTTGCCGCAGGCGATGCCTGGGGTGCAGCCGGACGCGGCTGGGCCGGACGCTGGCTGCGTTGCGGCGCAGCCGCCTGGTTGTATTCGGCACCGCCGCCCATGTCGTCGTTGCGGCCGCCCAGCATTTGCATTTGATCGGCAACGATATCGGTACTGTAACGATCGGCACCGGTGTCTTTATCTTGCCATTTACGGGTTTTCAGGCGGCCCTCTACATACACGGAACGACCTTTTTTAAGGTATTCACCGGCTATTTCGGCCAGACGGTTGTAAAACACCACGCGATGCCATTCGGTTTCTTCGCGCTTTTCGCCCGAGGCCTTGTCTTTCCAGGTGCTGGTGGTGGCAATGGAGACGTTGCAAATGGCCGCCCCATCTGGGCTGTAACGGACTTCGGGGTCTCGTCCCAGGTTGCCGACGAGAATAACTTTGTTGACTGAGGCCATGACAATACCCTTAAACTTAAAAATTCACATTAGCGTCATTATCGACGAATTATCTGGCAGCGGCCAGTCTGAGCCGTAGAAATGCGTAAGCATAAAACTGTCCGCTCAGGTTTGATCCTTGAAGCCTCGCGCCGTCAGAAACCACACAAACGCCAAAGCCGATGCCAGTAAAAAGACGGCAGACGGACGATTCAGCGAAGCCAGCAACCCGCCAATAACGCCTCCCAGGAACACTCCCAGCGACTGCGCCGTATTGTAAAAACCCAATGCCAGCCCTTTGAACTCAGGTGGCGCTACTCGCGAAACCAGAGACGGCTGCAAGGCTTCGAGAATATTGAAAGCAATGAAAAAACCTACCAGCATTACAACGGTGGCAAAGAAGCTGGCGCTGGCCAGAGGCATCAGCGCCAGCACCACGACCAGACCTGCGACCGCAACCTCAAGTGCCACCTTGTGCATGCGCCGCGTTTCAGTGTAGAAAACAGCGGGCACCATCAATACAAACGATACCAGGATCACCGGCAAATAGACTTCCCACAAATTAGCCGAATCGTAGTGTCCCAGCGTGGCTAGCAACCCAGGCATGACGATGAACAACGCCATCAGAATGAAGTGCAGGCAGAAAACACCAAAGTTCAGCCGCAGCAGGTCGACATGAGCCAATACGTCACGCGGACGGGCCTGGACAATAGGCGCCTTGGCCTGGGGCACCGAGGGCACCACAAAGCTGGCAATCAGCAGGCACACGAAGCCCAATAAACTGATGGCCCAGAATAGGCCCGACAAGCCGAACTCGCCCACCAGCACGGGCGACAGCACCAGCGAGACGGCAAACGAAATGCCTATGGAACCGCCCACCATGGCCATGGCGCGCGTGCGGACCTCGGGTCGGGTCGCGTCAGCTACCCAGGCAGTGATGGCGGCCGACACGGCACCCAGGCCTTGTATGACGCGACCAACGATGATCCAGTCTATGTTCTCAGCCAGGGCACAAATCACGCCGCCCACAATGAAAAGCAACATGCCAAAAATGATGACCGGACGGCGCCCCCAGCGGTCAGACGCCATGCCCAGGGGAATCTGCAAAATGGCCTGCGTCAGGCCGTATGCTCCCAGCGCCAATCCGACCTTGGCCGCATCATTGCCACCAGGCAAGGTCTGGGCCGCCACCGCGAAAATCGGTGTCAGCAGGAACAAGCCCAGCATGCGTGAGGCGAAAAGCAGCGCCAGCGTAACGCTGGCGCGCCGTTCTGTGGGCGTGAGCTTCAGTTTGGCTCTGGAGGACTGGCCGGGACGGGCTACGGGAATGCTCATAAAAACTCGGTGGCTATAAAAAGCTTGCGGATACCGCATTATCGCAAGTTGCCATAAAACGGTCAGCGCATGGAAATGGGCTGCGCGTTATAGTAGCAAGTTGGCCTTCGAAAGGCCTAGTAATCTTCATATACGATAAAAGCTTATGGAAGCGATACGCATCCGGGGCGCCCGAACGCATAATCTTAAAAATATTTCTGTCGATTTGCCACGCCACAAGCTGGTGGTGGTGACGGGGCTGTCTGGCTCCGGAAAGTCATCGCTGGCTTTCGACACTTTGTATGCCGAAGGCCAAAGGCGCTACGTGGAAAGCCTGTCGGCCTATGCCCGTCAGTTTCTGCAGCTGATGGACAAACCCGATGTCGACCTGATCGAGGGTTTATCGCCGGCAATTTCCATTGAGCAAAAATCTGCCGGACACAATCCGCGCTCGACCGTGGGCACGATTACTGAAATTCACGACTATCTGCGGCTATTGTACGCGCGGGTAGGTACGCCCTATTGCCCCGAACACGGCCTGCCGCTACAGGCTCAAAGCGTCAGCCAGATGGTGGACAAGGTCCTGGGTTGGACGCCAGATACCCGACTTGCCATCCTGGCACCCCTGGCTCGTTCACGCAAGGGCAGCTTCGAAGAAGAATGCGCCAGCTTGCAAGCCCAGGGCTTTGTACGGCTGCGTGTGAATGGTGAAATGGTGTCCATCGACACCCTCGGTCCATTGAAAAAAACCGGCAAACACGATTTCGATGTGGTGGTGGACCGTTTGCGTATCAAACCGGAAAGCCAGCAGCGTCTGGCGGAAAGCTTTGAAACAGCGCTCAAGCTGGCCGAAGGGCGGGTCATTGCCCTGAACATGGATACCGACGAAGAACATGCGTTTTCCAGCCGCTATGCCTGCCCGGTCTGTCATCACAGCCTGACCGAACTTGAACCCCGCCTTTTCAGCTTCAATAATCCGGTGGGAGCCTGTCCCAGTTGCGATGGCCTGGGCTGCGTAGACTTCTTCGATCCCAAGCGTGTGGTGGCCTTTCCCGAGCTTAGCCTGGCCAGCGGTGCAGTCAATGGCTGGGATCGCCGCAACGCTTTTACGCATACGCTGCTTACCAGCCTGGCAGCCCATTACGATTTTGATATCGACACTCCTTTCGAAGCCCTGTCGCCTGAAATCCGCGAGCGCGTCCTATACGGTTCCGGAGATGATGAGATTTCATTTCTGTATTTGAACGAAAAGGGTCGTACCACCGTCAAGAAGCACGCTTTCGAAGGGATTATTCCCAATCTGGAGCGGCGCTGGCACGAAACCGACTCCAGCGCAGTGCGCGAAGAATTGGGCAAGTACCGGCACACCAAGGTCTGTCCCGACTGCCACGGGTCGCGCCTGCGCACCGAGGCGCGTCACGTACTGATAGGCAACGAACCTGGCGAAGCCGAGCGACGCGGCCGGGCCATTTACGAGGTCGAAGCGCTGTCGCTGTCAGCCTGTCTGACCTGGTTCCAGGAGCTGGCACTGACCGGCGCCAAGAAGGAAATCGCCGATCGCATCGTACGCGAGATCGAAGCGCGCCTGCAGTTCCTGAATAATGTTGGACTGAGCTATCTGTCGCTGGATCGCAGCGCAGACACGATCTCGGGTGGCGAGGCGCAGCGCATACGGCTGGCCAGCCAGATCGGCTCGGGCCTTACTGGCGTCATGTATGTGTTGGACGAGCCCTCTATCGGCCTGCACCAGCGTGACAACGACAGGCTGATTCAAACCTTGCAGCATCTGCGCGACCTCGGTAACAGCGTGATTGTGGTCGAGCATGATGAAGACATGATTCGTTCGGCCGACTTTGTGCTGGACATGGGACCAGGCGCGGGCGAACACGGTGGCCGTATTGTGGCCCAGGGCGCCCCCCAAGAGCTGGCCGCCAATGAGCAGTCACTCACTGGCCAATATTTAAGCGGCAGCCGGCGTATCGCCATTCCGGTCCGCCGCCCCGTCACACCTGACTTGCCGCGCCTGGAACTGAAAGGCTGTCGCGGCAACAATCTGAAGTCCGTGGATCTGACCATACCGTCGGGGCGCCTGGTATGCATTACCGGCGTCTCGGGCTCAGGCAAATCCACGCTGATCAACGACACGCTGGCTACTGCCGTGGCACAAAGGCTGCATCGTGCACAGACCGAGCCCGCTCCTCACGACAGTCTTGAGGGTCTGGAGCATTTCGACAAAATCATCAATGTCGATCAAAGCCCCATAGGCCGCACGCCACGCAGCAATCCAGCCACCTATACGGGTATGTTCACACCCATACGCGAGCTGTTTGCCGGTGTGCCCGAGTCACGCACGCGCGGCTATGATCCCGGCCGATTTTCCTTCAATGTAAAAGGCGGCCGCTGCGAGGCCTGCCAGGGCGATGGCGTGGTCAAGGTAGAAATGCACTTCCTGCCCGATATGTACGTACCTTGCGACGTTTGCGGCGGCAAGCGCTATAACCGCGAAACACTCGACATACGCTATCGCGGCCGCAGCATCAGCGAGGTATTGGAGCTGACCGTAGAGCAGGCCTTGGGCTACTTCGAGGCGGTGCCTAGCGTATCGCGCAAGCTGCATACTTTGATGGACGTGGGCCTGTCTTATCTGCGCCTGGGCCAAAGCGCCACGACACTATCAGGAGGCGAGGCGCAGCGCGTCAAGCTGTCGCTGGAGCTGTCCAAACGCAGCACCGGACGCACCTTGTACATCCTGGACGAGCCCACGACCGGCCTGCATTTTCAGGACATTGCCCTGCTGCTCGATGTATTGCGCAAGCTGGTCGATGGCGGAAATACCGTCGTCATCATCGAGCATAATCTGGATGTCATCAAGACGGCCGACTGGCTGATAGACATGGGCCCGGAAGGCGGCAATGGCGGAGGCCAGATTGTTGCCCAGGGGACACCCGAAGAGATTGCCGCCGTACCAGCCAGCTACACCGGGCGCTACCTGAAGCCGCTGCTGCAAAAATAAAGAAGCTTGCCTGCTGAGCGGGTAACTAGTCCATCCGGAACAGCAGCCCATGCTCGCGTATGGCGTAGCGGTCGGTCATGCCCGCAATATAGTCGGCAATCGCTCGGGCCTGCTCCACGGCGTCATCGCGCCTATGCTCTTCGGCCAGCAGCCGCGGCTCGTTCAGAAAGGCCACAAACAGTTCGCGCACAATGGCACGCGCCTTGGTAGACATGCGCACGACCCTATAGTGCCGATACAGATTTTCGAACAAAAAACTTTTCAGGGCATCGGCCTGGCTGCGTATGGACGGCGAGAATGCGGCCAGCATCGGACACGCCCGCACCTCGTCAGCACTGCCGGGCTGATGGCGGCGGATATTGGCCAGCGTATTGTCGGTCAGGTCTATGACCAGGGTATTGATCATGGCCCGTATGATTTCAGCAATCAGGCGTCGTTTTTCCAGCCGTGGGTACTTGCGCTTGACCTGAGCATGGTGTGTGGCAAAGATTTCCAGCATCTGTAACTGCTCGATGCTGATCAGACCCGAACGCAAGCCATCGTCGATATCGTGATTGTTGTAGGCGATTTCGTCAGCCAAATTGGCAATTTGCGCCTCCAGCGAGGGTTGCGTACGCGCCAAAAAGCGCTCACCCACATCGCCCAATAGTCGCGCATGCTTGAGTGAGCAATGCTTCAGGATGCCTTCACGGGTTTCAAAGCACAGATTCAGACCATTGAATTCGGCGTAACGCTCTTCCAGCTCGTCGACGACCCGCAGGCTTTGCAAATTATGCTCGAAGCCTCCCGCTGCGGGTACATGCTGGCGCAGGCACGCATTCAGTTCGTCCTGGCCGGCATGGCCAAAGGGCGTATGACCCAGGTCGTGCGCCAGCGAAATGGCCTCGGTCAGGTCTTCATGCAAGCCCAGGTTACGGGCCAGCGTACGGGCAATCTGGGCGACCTCGATACTGTGGGTCAGACGAGTACGAAACAGATCACCCTCGTGATTGATGAAAACCTGAGTTTTATATTCAAGCAACCTGAATGCATTGCAATGAATGATGCGATCGCGGTCGCGCTGGAAGGCGTTGCGTCCGGTCGGCGGTGCCTCGGTATGGCGTCGGCCGCGTGAGCGCTCAGGACTGCTGGCAAAAGGGGCAAGCTCCGCCATCGTCTGCCTTTACGCCTGGACCGGCACAGCGGCTTTTGCCAGCACTTGCCGCAAGGCGTCTGACGGCACACCCTCGCATTGCGCCTTGCCTATCACAGGCAACAATACAAAACGCAATTGACCGCCTTCTGTTTTCTTGTCGACCTGCATATGGTCGAGCCACTGAGCTTCGCCCAGATCGGGCGCCTGGACGGGGCAGCCTATGGCCTGCACCAGGGCCCGCACACGCGCGACGCTTTCGGCCGATAGGCCGTGTGTGAGCGCCGACAGCTCGGCTGCCTGCACCATGCCGCAACCTACGGCTTCGCCGTGCAGCCAGACCCCATAGCCCAGGCCGGACTCGATGGCATGACCAAAGGTATGCCCGAAATTCAAGATCGCACGCAAGCCGGACTCGCGCTCGTCTTGCGACACCACATAAGCCTTGAGTTCGCAGGAGCGTTGAATGGCATAGGTGACTGCCTGCCGATCAAGCGCACGTAAGGCCTGCACGTTCTGTTCGCACCAGGCAAAAAAATCGGCATCGATGATCAGGCCGTACTTGATGACCTCGGCCAGGCCCGCAGAGATTTCGCGCGCGGGTAGAGTAGACAGCACATCAATATCAATTTCGACGGCAATCGGCTGGTAGAAAGCGCCCACCATGTTTTTGCCCAACGGATGATTGATGGCTGTTTTGCCGCCCACCGAAGAGTCGACCTGGGCCAGCAAAGTGGTGGGCACCTGCACGAAACGTATGCCACGCATATAGCTGGCTGCGGCAAAACCGACCATATCACCGATCACCCCACCACCCAGTGCCACCAGAACCGCCTTGCGATCCAGTCTATTTTGTAACAAGCCATCGAAGATCAGGTTCAGGGTTTGCCAGTCTTTATGGGCTTCTCCGTCGGGCAGTTCTATATAAACAACACGTTTTCCGGTTGCTGCCAGAGCCGCTGCAGCCCGCTCGCGGTAATGCGCAGCCACCGTACCATTGCTGACCAATGCGATGGCGGTGGCATCGTCCGGAATGCTCTGCCCGAGTTTGTCGAGACGCTTGGCCTCGATCTGGATGGGATAGGCCCCCCCCGGCGTATTGACCTGGACGGTTGTCATAATTGCACCTCGTGTTGTTGCAGCATGGAGACCAGCACACGCACAATTTGCGTGGCCGGAGTACTGCCGGTTTCAAGCGTCAGGTCGGCCAGGCTTTCGTATATGGGTTCGCGCTGCACCAGCAATTCGCGGATACGGGCCTGTGGATCGGGCGTTTGCAGCAATGGGCGACTGCGATCGCGGGCCACGCGGCGAAACAGCTCTTCGGCCGTTGCCCGCAGGTATACGACCACGCCACGCTCTTTCAGGTAGCGCTGATTTTCAGTGGCAAGAATTGCACCGCCCCCGGTAGCCAGTACGATGCCGCGGCGCTGCGAGCAGTCGTCCAAAGCGGCCGATTCCCGCTTACGGAACCCTTCTTCTCCCTCGATGTCGAATATCAACGACACACGGACACCGCAGCGGGCCTCGAGCTGATGATCAAGGTCGACGAACTCGCGATTCAAGATGCGGGCCAGGTGACGGCCTATGGTTGTCTTGCCAGCGCCCATCATGCCTATCAGGAAAATCGGTGTATCGTAAGCCAGCGGCCCTATATTGGGCTGGTCTTTATTGGGTATTCCGGCAGACCCGAAAGGTAAAGAATCATTCATTTGTGTATTATCCCACTTGCAACCCGACCATACGCCGCTACACTGCATTACTCGGTTACATAAACCTAATGCACAAATCATAGTCTGATCAAGCTTAGACTTAAAATCGCCCCTAATGAGTTCTTCTACCAATTCTCCAAAAAATAATTCCGGCTCGCAAGGCTCCTGGCTAGGCCGCTTCATCCTCAAGGCCACCATTTTCATGGCGGGCCTGGGGCTGTGCGGCGTCCTGCTGGGTTCGCTGGCACTGGCACTGGCCTGGCCCAACTTGCCCGATCTGAGCGCGATGATCGACTATCGTCCGCGCGTACCTTTGCGTATCTACACCTCAGACAAGGTATTGATTGGAGAATTCGGCGAAGAGCGTCGCAACGTTTTGCGCTTCCACGAAATACCCGACGTAATGAAGTCGGCCATTTTATCAGCCGAAGACGACCGCTTTTATCAGCATGGCGGCATAGACTGGGCCGGCGTCGCACGTGCAGCGCTGGCCAACATCATCCACATGTCCAAGACTCAGGGCGCCAGCACCATTACCATGCAGGTCGCGCGCAACTTTTACCTATCGTCCGAAAAAACTTATACCCGCAAATTCTACGAGCTGCTGCTTACCTTCAAGATCGAAGCCACCCTGACCAAGGATCAAATTCTCGATCTGTACATGAATCAGATCTTCCTCGGACACCGCGCCTACGGGTTTGCGGCCGCTTCACGCACCTATTTCGGCAAACAGCTCAGCGATATCACGCCCGCAGAGGCCGCCATGCTGGCCGGCATTCCCAAAGCGCCCTCACGATTCAACCCCATTGCCAACTTTGAACGAGCCAAATCGCGCCAGCTTTATGTGCTGGGACGCATGAAGAGCCTGGGCTACCTGACCGAAGCAGAATACGAGCAGGCCAAGGCTCAGGAAATCATCCTGAAGTCAGCGCCAGGCACACCAGCAGGCGGCTACGCCATACATGGCGAATACGTAGCCGAGCTTGCCCGTCAATTGTTGTACAGCGTGTACCAAGACAATATTTACTCGCGCGGCTTCAACATTTACACCACCGTCTCGTCCAAAGACCAAGAAGCCGCCTATCAGGCAGTCCGCGAAGGCATACTCGACTACACTCGCCGGGCCCGCTACCCGGGCCCCGAAGAAACCCTGGCTCTGCCCGATGGCATCGAGAACAACTCCGCCCAGCTGGATGCCTTGCTTGACGACTTGCAAGAAAAGTATCCGGACGAAGGTGACCTGCTGACGGGCGTAGTGCTGGCGGCTAGCCCAAGCAAAATTACTGTTGCCCGCAGCGCAACAGAAATCATCGATGTTACCGACAAGGGCGCACTGAAAATCGTTGCACGCGGCCTCGTCAAGGGCGCCAAAGACGATGTCCGCATAGAGCGCGGCTCGGTTGTTTATCTGCACAAGAACGGCGACCACTGGGAAGTGATCAACATGCCGGCGGTTCAGGCTGCCTTTGTATCGGTGCGCCCCCAAGATGGTGCCATCAAGGCGCTGGTTGGCGGTTTCGATTTCCAGGAAGGCAAGTTCAACCGTGTTACACAAGCCTGGCGCCAGCCCGGGTCGGCCTTCAAGCCCTTCATCTATGCCTCGGCACTCGAACGCGGGCTAACACCCGCCACCCAGATTTCCGACGAACCGTTCACCCTGACCGCAGCACAAACCGGCTCCAAAGCCTGGACACCCAAGAATTACGGCAACAAGTACGAACCCATGTTGACCCTGCGCCAGGGTTTGTACAAATCAAAGAACATGATCTCGATCCGAATCATGCAGGCGGTCGGCCCTAAGTATGTACAAGACTATGTCACCCGCTTCGGTTTCGACCGCGACCGCCAGCCTGCTGTATTGCCGCTGGCGCTGGGTGCGGGCAGTGTCACACCGCTGCAATTAGCTGGTGCCTATTCCGTATTTGCCAACGGTGGCTATCGCGTTCCGCCTTATCTCATTGACCACGTCACCGACAGCAGTGGCAAAGTCATCATGCAAGCCAAGCCAGTTGTTGCAGGCGACGCGGCAGCCAGGGCAATAGACCCTCGCACGGTGTATGTCATGAACGACTTAATGCGCGGCGTAGCCACCTACGGCACAGGTGCCCGTGTGCACCGCGAACTGAAGCGTAACGATATTGGCGGCAAAACCGGTACTACCAACGATTCGCACGATGCCTGGTTTGCCGGGTTTACACCTAAACTCGTTGGCGTAGTCTGGATGGGCTATGATCGTCCGCGCTCCCTGGGCTCCAGTGAAACCGGTGGCGGTGCATCACTGCCTATCTGGCTCGACTACATGCGTGCAGCCTTGAAAGACCAACCCGAAACCCCTCCTGGCCCCATGCCCAGCGGTCTGAGCAAAATCAATGGCGAGTATTACTTCGATGAGTTTCCGCCCGGCAAGGCAGTTGCGCGTGTCGGACTACCCTCGCCTGAAGACATCCCTGTCGACGGCGGCGGACTGGATGCCATAGGTAATCTGCTCGATCAATTGACCGGCGGCGGAGGCCAGCAGCGCGAACAACCGCCCAACGTCCCGTTTTAAATTGGAACTGATTAATCCTATGCCCAAGCCTCAAGACTTCCTCCAATGCAAGGCTGGTCCTCGTCTACTCGCAGGCCTGTTCATGGCGACGATGCTCACGGCTTGCGGCTACAAGGGCCCACTGTACATGCCTCCGCCCCCGGCACCCGACGAATCACTGACAACGCCACCTCCGTCGACAACGCTGCCAGCCGCCGAAGCAGGCAGCCTACCCGGCGAACTCCCATCGGGCGCTACACCCAGCCCCGTACAGTAAACTCCAGTATCCGGCCTCTTGGCCCGTCAACTTTTAAATCAAGCCATCCACGATGACTGTCGCCCCGCATTTCCAATTCAAGAACGGCACGCTGCACGCCGAAAACCTCTCTTTGACCCAACTGGCCGAAACCTACGACACGCCCCTGTATGTCTATTCGCGCCAGGCCCTGCGCGATGCCTGGGAGGCCTACCGCGTCGCCACAGAAGGTCGCAATGTGTTGGTGTGCTACGGCATGAAAGCCAATTCCAACCTGGCAGTGCTCAATGAGTTCAAGAATCTGGGAACCGGCTTCGATATCGTCTCCGGCGGCGAGCTGGCGCGCGTACTGGCAATCGGCGCCGATCCTGCCAAAGTCGTGTTTTCGGGCGTAGGCAAACAGGTCTGGGAAATGCAGGCGGCTCTGGAAGCTGGCGTGAAATGCTTCAACGTCGAGTCAGAAGCCGAGCTGACACGCCTGGCGCAAGTCGCCCAAGATATGGGCAAGATTGCACTCGTGTCACTGCGTGTGAATCCCGACGTCGATGCACAAACCCACCCCTATATTTCCACCGGCCTGAAAGAGAACAAATTTGGCATTGCCATTGAAAAGGCCGTCGAGGTCTATCAACATGCCGCGAGCCTGCCAAGCCTGAATATTGTGGGTGTCGATTGCCATATCGGGTCCCAGATTACCGAAGTCAGTCCCTATCTTGATGCCCTGGACAAGCTGATTGCACTGATCCAGACCCTGGCCAGCCATGGCATTCATCTTAAGCACCTGGACCTGGGCGGCGGCATAGGCATCCGCTACACCGATGAACAGCCGCTGACGCCCAGCGATCTGCTCAACAAGGTGTTCGAGATGCTAGCGCAGCATCAACTGGATCACCTGCAAATCGTTCTGGAGCCAGGCCGCTCATTGGTCGGCAATGCGGGCGTATTGCTCACGCAGGTCGAATACCTGAAGCACAGTGAAGCCAAGAACTTCGCCATTGTCGACGCCGCCATGAATGACTTGATACGCCCCACGCTGTACGACGCCTGGCACAGTGTCGAGGCCGTCAAGCCGCGTACACAGGGCGATACCTTGTACGATATTGTCGGCCCGATTTGTGAAAGTGGCGACTGGCTGGCGCGCGATCGCAAGCTGACCTTGCAGCAGGGCGATCTGCTGGCGATCATGTCGGCGGGCGCTTATGCCTTCACGATGGCCAGCCAATACAACACGCGCCCCCGTGCGGCCGAAGTCATGGTCGATGGTGATACTGCGCATCTGGTGCGTCCACGCGAGCCGCTGGAAAGCCTGTATGCCAGCGAATCCATACTAGGGTAGCCCTGAAAACGCGACGGCTTATTCAGAGCATTGTTCAAGTAAAAATAAATATGGCCGGTTTACCCGGCCATATTTATTTTGTGCTGTGTGCTGTCAAAGCTCGCCGTAGGAATGCAGGCCCGACAAGAACATATTGACGCCCAGGAAGGCAAAGCTCGTGATCACCAGCCCGATCAGGGCCCAGTATGCCGCCATAGTGCCGCGCAGGCCTTTCATGAGTCGCATATGCAGCCAGGCCGCGTAATTCAGCCAGACGATAAGCGCCCAGGTCTCTTTGGGGTCCCACTGCCAGTATGTACCCCAGGCATCTGCTGCCCACAGTGCACCCAAAATAGTGGCTACCGTAAAGAACGCAAATCCGACGGCGATCGCCCGGTACATGATGTCGTCGAGGATTTCGAGTGACGGCAGCTTGCTGGCGATAGGCCCGCGAAATGCCAGAATGGCGCCCACAATAATGGCGCCTATGCCAAAGTACAGCATCCAGGTGGCCGACAGTTCGCGCGAGCCAAACACCATGGGTTCGGCACACAAAATGGCACCCAGTACGAATAAGGGTATCAGCTTGGCCAAGGAGCGTGTCTGGCCGTTTTCCTTGACCAGATAAGCAAAACCCACCATAGCTGATAGCGAAAAAGTACCGTAGCCTATGAAGTTGGCTGGTACATGCAGCTTCATCCACCAGCTCTTCAGTGCAGGCACCAAAGGCTGAATCTGGAAAGCGTCGCGCGTAAACGAGTACCACAGCAAAAACACCACCGCCGAGCTGATCACCAGCAGCACGAAACCGCCCAATGCACGTGTGGCATAGCGCCGTTCGTAGTACAAATAGAACAAGGCCGTGATCAGGGCAAACAGCACGAATACTTCATACAAATTACTGACCGGAATATGCCCGATGTCAGGCCCCAGCAAGTGGCCCTCGCGCCAGCGCACCAGCATGCCTGTAACACCGGCATACACTGCGCTCCAGGTCAGGACAGTGCCCAGCCACGCGGCGGTCTTACTGACAAAACCTATCCAGTAGCACACCATGGCCAGTACAAACAGCGAACACATCCATAAAATGGCCGACTGGGAAGAGAACAGATACTTCAGGAAGAACACGTTTTCGGCGCGGGTAATGTCACCTTGAGCCAGCCCTTGACCCCCACTGTACAGCCAGATCGCAAACAGGGCGCTTGCCCCAGCAGCGATCATGAGTGTGCGCAAGGGTCGCCACAGCCATGCCATCCAGGCCAATCCGGGCACAGCGCCACAGAGAATAAGCTTCTCGTAGTAGTCCATGCTTTGGCTGAATTGACTCAACGCCACACCCGCGCCAACAACCAGCGCCAGGAAAAACGCCACATCGGTCCAGTCGGGTCTGCCTCGGTGGCCCCGCGAGTCGCCACTGGCGCTCATGGCTTCTTGCCACAACGGTGCGCTCGGCGAAAGAATGGTGTCGGTCATTGGAAAACCTCGTTACGTAGCAAGGCGATTGAACGCCTCTTTAAAGCGGTCAAACTCATGATTGAAATCAAGTGTACGCCGCTGCGATGTCATGGCGGCCAAGAGCTCGCTGCCCTTGGCATGTGGTTTGACCCATATCCAGATTCGACGATCACGGATATAAAACATGGAAAAAACACCAATAATCAAAAACAGGCAGCCCAGATAAACCGTATTTTTACCCGGGCTGCGCGCAACCTGGAATACACTGGCCTCGACCTGTTCAAACCCTTTCAGGCTAAGGAACACGGGTGCCGGATAATCGGGCAAATTTGCCAACGCCAATAAAGACATTTGTATCCATTGGTCGGCCTGTACCCCATCTGGTCCTTCGAGTTTGACCGCCGGCAGGCCGGAACGTTCACGCATCACAGCTCGCAGCTCAGTCAATGTTAACTGAATCATGGGCACGGCAAAGCCCAGCACTTTCTCACGTTCTGGCTCGGGTACTTTTTCAATAATGCCATTGAAGCCCTTGCGGTAAAAGGTCTCCAGTGCACCTTGGGCTGCCTTTTCGAGCATGGACGCAGGCATGGAGGGGTTGGCATTCTTCTGGGCAAAGCGCGCAGCCGCCTCGCGCACCAAGGCCGGCTCGGCCAGCGCAGCCCGCAGTTTCATGAACTCGCCCACAGAGTTGTCGGAATCGGCGGGAATCCGGATATAACGATAAGGCTGTGCCTCGGAATCACGAACACCAACCAGAAAAACCGAACTGCCATCCAGCATCATGGGCAACATGTAATTGGTGAATTCATGCGCCTGACCGTCTTCACCGATAATCCGGTACTGCACACTGGGGCCCACATTCTGCAAATGCTCGTTCTTGGCCCCCGCCGCGCTTCCGGTTACAGAGGCAACATGATCAATGACGGCCTTGGGTTGGGGCTCAACGTCGCCAGACAGGTTTTCCACATTGATGACACGCAAGCCGGAAAACTCGATTTTCAAGGGTACGGGCTGGTCGCCACCTACAGCCGTGATATCTGTGCTGGACCCTACGGTGCCAGCAAGCTCAAAAGGCTGAGCCGATGCGCCTGCCAGCGGATAACCTAGCAGTTCGAGCTTACTGCCGCCATCATCGAAGCTGGACTGATACACCGTGACGCCCTTATAGCGCAAGGGTTCATTCACTTCTATGGTCTGGCTAAAAGACTTGCCCGTATCGGGATCGGTAATCTCGACCTCGCTTTTGAAGCTGCTGGGCATACCGGTAGAGTAATAGTCCACCACAAACTTGTTCAGCTTCAGGCTGAAGGGTAAAGGCTGTACCAGCACACCTTCACCGACAGCAATAATGCCACTACTGCTTTGCGCGCCTTCAGGCACCAGCATATTGGCCCTGAAACTGGGATTGCGCGCCGACAAACGCCCTGATTCAGGCACCTCGGATATGAGCATGTTCTGGGTAATAGGCAGCTTGCCGCCCAACCACACCTGAAGGCGAACCGGCAGTTCACTGTCGAGCAGACCGCCGATGCAAATCACCACAATGGCGGCATGTGCAAAAATGTATCCCAGTCGATTGGCACTACCTTTCTTGGCCGCCAGCATGACGCTGTCGCCGTCCTGTCTGAGTTTGGACTTATAACCCTGCTTGCTCAGCCACTCTTGCAGGCGCGCAAGGCTCTCGGCCGGCGGAATGGGTGCAACCGTTTCAACCCGATGGTGGAAGGAGCGTAGGCTGCTACCGCGCACGTATTCGCGGAAAGACCGCATATCGCGCACCATCTTGGGCGCATTACGCAACAAACAGATGGTGGTCGATACCACCAGAAAAGCCATGATCAGTAAAAACCACCAGCTGTTGTAAATATGCCAGATGGAGAATTTATCGAATACCGTAAACCAGAATGGCCCGAACTGATCCACATAACTGTTGGCGGCCTGGTTCTGCTGCAACACAGTGCCAATTAGGCTGGCCACGCAAATAAACATCAGCAAGCTGACGGCAAACCGCATGGAGCCAAGTAGCTCGACGACTTCTGCGCCCAGACTACGCGTGGATGGAACAGGTTTCACAAGAGAAATCTTCATAAAAAAGGGGAAGCTGGCAACAGCGTCCCCTTTATTTTAATCTGCCTGCCGCAGTACGTTGCTGCGGCAAGTCACGTTGGCTGACTTTAACGTAAGCCTGCCGCGTAATCGGCTACCGCTGCGATGTCGGCGTCGGACATGCGGTCGGCAATTTCGTGCATGACCGTGCTATTGGCACGATCGTTGCTGCGGAAATGCTTGAGCTGATCAGCCAGGTAGCTGGGATGCTGGCCCGCCAGCCGTGGATAGGCACCGGGAATGCCTGCCCCGTTGGGCGAGTGGCAGCCGGCGCAGGCCGGGACCTTGCGATCGGGCAACCCACCACGCCAGATATGCTGGCCGCGTTCCATGGTGGCTTCGTTGGTGGCAGAGGCAGCCGTTTCAGGATCGAGCGGCTGCTGAGCCAGGTAATAGGCAATGTTCTGCCGGTCTTCAGCGGTAAGCGCCGAAGCAAACGGTGTCATGACAGAAGGCGCGCCGTCCGGACCACCACGGGCTGGCTTGGATTTTTCGTCTTTGGGTGCAAAATCGACCAGTTGCTTGACCAAATATTCGTGAGGCTGGCTGGACAGGTTGGGGTTGGCGGGAATGGTGCTGTTACCTGCCGCGCCATGACAGCTGGCACAGGCCAGAACGCCACGCGCCATGTCACCATTGGTGTATAGCTGCTCACCCTTGGCGGCATCGGGCTTGGCAACAGCCACATCCGCAGCATGCGCTAATGAAACTACGGAAGACCCCAGCAGCAAGCTACTGGCAATTACGATTCTGGAAAGCATAAGCTTCATGAAGACCTCGACGATCGCTATTCGATCCGGGTGCAAAAACACCACGATGACAATGCCACTTCTACCAAAGCAGGCCCCCGGAAGAAATGACGCAACTGTTTCAAACCTGCGATTATACAATAGCAGTTGAATTAAACCGTTCCAGGTAATCATTGTGTCCATTTTGCATCGCGCTTCCTTCACCGTTTCTGCGGCCCGACTCGATCAACTCCCGCCCCCAACAACGGCTGAAGTCTGTTTTGTAGGCCGATCGAACTCGGGCAAATCGTCGGCCATTAACGTCCTGACCAATCAGCGACGCCTGGCGTTTTCCAGTAAAACACCAGGACGCACACGCCTGATCAACCTGTTCGGAATCCCCGATCCGGTCGAACAGGGTGCATTCCTCGGTTTCCTGGTCGATTTGCCGGGCTATGGTTATGCCTCGGTTGCCCGCGAAGCCCGTGAAGAATGGGCCGACGTTCTGGGCGGCTATCTGCGTAGCCGCAGCTCTTTGGCTGGGATCGTTATGCTGATTGACATACGCCGGGGCGTCACCGAGCTTGACCGCCGCCTGGCCGACTGGATCGCCCCTACCGGCACGCCGGTTCTGGCCTTGTTGACCAAGGCCGACAAATTCCCTTATGGTCAACGCATCAAGGCGGTTGCCGCCGTCAAGAAGCAATTAGCCGATATTGGCGCACTGAACGCCATGCCCTTCTCTGCCACTCATCGCCTGGGCCTGGATACGGCCACAGCACAAATCGAAAACTGGATCTCTCCCAAGGTAGTGCCATGACTTCATTCATACTTCCCACCGATTTCCCTGCCACGCGTCTGCGCCGCAATCGCCGCGACGATTTTTCCCGCCGTCTGGTGCGCGAGAACGTGCTCACGACCAACGACCTGATCTACCCCGTGTTCGTCATGGAAGGCCAGGGCGTGCGCGAACCTGTTCCTTCCATGCCCGGGGTTGTGCGTTATTCGCCCGATACGCTGCTGGAAGCCGCCGAGGAATGTGTCAGTCTTGGTATTCCGGTGATTGCGCTGTTTCCCGTTATCGACCCCAGCCTGAAGACACCTGACGGCATCGAAGCGGCCAACCCGCAAGGCTTGGTGCCTCGCGTCGTTGCGGCACTCAAGCAACGCTTTCCCGAACTGGGCGTCCTGACCGATGTAGCACTGGATCCCTACACCAGCCACGGCCAGGATGGCGTGATCGACGAAGACGGCTATGTGCTGAATCAGCCCACTGTCGACATCCTGGTTCGCCAGGCCTTGGTGCAGGCGCAAGCCGGCGTCGACATCGTCGCTCCCAGTGACATGATGGATGGCCGTATAGGTGCCATACGCCTCGCACTCGAAGCCGATCAGCTTATCTACACGCGCATCATGGCGTACTCTGCCAAATATGCCAGCGCTTTCTATGGCCCCTTCCGTGATGCAGTAGGTTCGGCAAGCAATCTGGGCAAATCCAATAAATTTACGTACCAGATGGATCCGGCCAATCGCGACGAAGCCCTGCGCGAGGTAGCTGCCGACATCCGTGAAGGTGCCGATATGGTCATGGTCAAGCCTGGCTTGCCTTACCTGGACATTCTGCGCGATGTAAAAAATGCGTTCGGCATGCCAACCTATGCCTACCAGGTCAGCGGCGAATACGCCATGATCAAGGCTGCAGCAGCCAACGGCTGGCTCGACCATGACAAGGTCATGATGGAGTCCCTGCTCGCCTTCAAACGGGCTGGCGGCGACGGCATCCTGACCTATTTTGCGGTCGCCGCAGCCAGGATTCTGAAAGAGCAGTAACCACCCCGCCCACCAATCGCTGCCCCCCCGCCGGGGGTAGCCTTGCAGGCGGTATTCAACGAGCTCCCGTCTAAGGCAGAGACGCCCGTTCAGTTCTCTCGCAACAGCAAACTATTCAGCGTCGCGCCGCCACGATTGGCAAGTACCTTATCAAGCACAGCGCCGAAATCACGCGCATTCTTGAAGCCAACCACCCGTGCATCGCTCAATTTCCGACCTTGCGCGTCAAAGAAAATAATCCCCGGCGGACCGAACAGATTGAAGCGTTTCAACAACGCCCGATCCTCATCCGTATTCTTGGTCACATCCGCCTGCACCAGCAGCAATTGCGACATCTGCGCCGCCACACCAGGGTCACTGAAAGTGAATTTTTCCATTTCTATACACGACACACACCAATCGGCATAAAAATCGAGCATGACAGGCCGATTCGTATTGGCCAGCAGATTATCCAGCTCGGCGACCGAACCTACTTGCGTAAACTGAGCCTTGACCGCATCGATGCTCATATTGGCCGCTACAGGGCTCCCGACACCTGCAACCGTCGCAAAAGGCGCCAGCGGCCGGAGTAGCTCACGCCCTCCCGCCGCCATCCCGACAATGAGCACAGCAGCCCATAACGCCAGCAGCAACCCCAAAGCCTTGTTAAGAAAGCGCCCGGCACCAGCACCAGCGGGAATGGCCTCGAAGGCGCCCAGCATAGCGGCGCCCCACAGGGCCAGCAGAGCCCAGCCCAGCATGTTCAACCACGCCGGTAAAATAGAGTTCACCATCCACCAGGCTGTTGCCAGCAACAAAATGCCAAACAGGCGTTTGATACCGTTCATCCAGGCGCCCGCCTTGGGCAGCAACAAGCCCGACGTGGCCCCTACCGCCAGCAACAGCAGGCCCTCGCCCCACGCCATGGCGAACAGAGCAGTGCCTCCCAGCACCAGGTCGCCGGTTTGGGAAATGAATAACAAAACACCCGCCAGGGGGGCTGCAACGCAGGGCCCAACAATCAGGGCAGACACCATTCCCATCAGGAATACGCCGCCGTAACGCCCGCCAGGCAAGCGCGACAGGCGATGATTAAGTGCCGACTGCATCGCCGTGGGAGCCTGCAAGGTAAATACATCGAACATGGCTAGCGCCAGGACTGCCAGCAGCAGCGCAAACAACGCCAGCACCCATGGTGTTTGCAGCCAGTTGGCCAAGCTCGCGCCTATGAGTCCGGCCGCCACGCCGAGCACGGTGTAGACGATGGACATGCCCAGTACAAACATGGCTGCCAGCGACAATCCGCGCCAGCGCGATATTTTCTTTTGTTCGCCTGCGTTACCCGCCAGAATAGCCAGCAAAATCGGCACCATGGGAAGCACGCAAGGCGTAAAAGACAGCAACAAGCCCAATAACACCGACAATAAAATGATTTCAGCCCAGCCGGCGCCTGCAAGATAGTCCGCAAAACCGGTGTCGCCCAAAGTCAGGGCATCCCGCAGGCCTGCCTGACGCTCGGCACCAGCACTTGCCCCTGCAGCAGCCAGCTCGGCCTGCGAGCGCGGCGCAGGCACATTGGCAACAACCTGCTCGCCTTGAGCCTGATAGCCGCCCGCCACCGGCGTCAATTCGATTTCTTTAGTCATGGGCGGGTAGCACAAACCCGCATCGGCACAGCCCTGGCTGGTAATGGCCAGGGTAAAGGGTTGATCCCGACCCGCTATAAGCGGAAGACGTACTGTCACCTGATCGTAATAGACTTCCAGGTCTTGTTCGAAGGTAGGGTCGTACTTGACGATGCCTGCGGGATAGACGGGATCACCCTGCGCCGCAGAAGCCGTCTCCGGCGTGACCGCAAACGCGAAGCGCTCGCGGTACATATAGTATTCGGGAGCAATCTTGAAGTGGACATCCAGCGTGCCGGGAGTTGGGGTCGCGGCCGACATGACAAAGGCGACTTCCGGATCGAGGAATTCTTCTTCGGCTTGTGCCGGCCCACTACGCAGCAGAAACACCGCCATTAGCAAGTAGAGCAACGCTGTGGCTACGACAAACAGGCGTCGGGCATGAGCGCGCGTAGACATCAAGGTGGCCGCTGCACCTGTTGGTGTTGTGTAATTGGCTCGCGGCTCGTACCGCATAAACTTTCCTTTAAACCCGTACTTGCGCGCGTACCCATTCCAGATAGCTGATAGAGCCACCTAAAACCGGTAACACCAGGACTTCTGGCACCTCGTAGGGGTGTAGTGCCATCAAACGCTCGATCAAGGCCTGTGCCCGGAATCCGGTAGTCTTGATGGTGATGGGTATTTCTTCCGTCCCTTCCAGCTCGTCCTGCCACATGTACATAGACAAGCCCTGCGCACCAAGGTTCACACAAGCGGCCAAATGCTCTTCGACCAGCACATGCGCAATGCGCTTGGCCAGCAACATGTCGGGCGCATTGCTAAGAATGACAACGACATCGTGGGCGGCATAGAGGGATGGCGCCAGCTCGGGTGACGATACGGAGCTCACAACAATGTACCTGCTCAGTGGATGTGGATGAATGATTCTACCGCGAGCCCGTACATACGGCATTGTCCGGGCTCAATGCCAAGCTAATCTTTTCAAAACACTTTCCAAGGAGCCGGGCATAAAAAAAACGGGCTTGTGTGAACTGAGCCCGTTTTTCCAACATAAAACCGGATACTTATTCGGCTTCGACTTCTTCGACCTCTGGGCGATCGACCAGTTCCATGAAAGCCATGGGAGCATTGTCGCCCTGGCGGAAGCCCATCTTCAGGACACGGGTGTAGCCGCCGTTACGCTCTTTGTAGCGTGGGCCGATTTCGGCGAACAGCTTGATAACGGCGTCGCGGTCACGCAGACGGGCGAAAGCCAGGCGCTTGTTGGCCAAGGTAGGCTCTTTACCCAGCGTGATCAGCGGCTCGACGACACGGCGCAGCTCTTTGGCTTTGGGCAAAGTGGTTTTGATGGCTTCGTGGGTAAGCAACGAAACGGCCATGTTGCGGAACATGGCAAGGCGATGACTGCTGGTGCGATTGAGTTTACGCAAACCACTACGGTGACGCATGATGTTTTCCTTTGAATCTAAGTGAACGGGCGAGCCCGCCAGTTAACCGGATCTTCTATCAGCTGAGCTGCGGTCCGGATGAAAGGGCAGAACTTTAGCACATTTGTGCCTGTTTTACTGCGGCGGGCTGCCGAAGCAACCCGCCGAAGCGATTAAGGACGCTCCAGACCCAGCGGTGGCCAATTCTCGAGCTTCATGCCCAGAGTCAGACCGCGTGCGGCAAGAACTTCTTTAATTTCATTGAGCGACTTGCGACCCAGGTTGGGGGTCTTGAGCAACTCGTTTTCGGTGCGCTGAATAAGATCACCGATGTAGTAGATGTTTTCGGCCTTGAGGCAGTTGGCTGAACGCACGGTGAGTTCGAGATCGTCAACCGGACGCAGCAGCACAGGATCGATTTGCTGGGCGGCACGGGAAGGAGCGTCTTCGTACGAATCGCCGGCGCCTTCGAGGGCGGCAAATACAGAAATTTGATCCATCAGGATGCGAGCCGACTGGCGAACAGCTTCTTCAGGCGAGACGACGCCATTGGTTTCGATGTCGAGCACCAGCTTGTCGAGGTCGGTACGCTGCTCCACACGGGCGCTTTCAACAGCATAGCTGACGCGGCGCACGGGGCTGTACGATGCGTCGAGCACGATACGGCCGATGGTGTGGGTGCGGTCATCGGACAAGGCGCGCACGTTGCCGGGCACATAGCCACGGCCTTGCTCAACCTTGATCTGCATTTCGAGCTTACCGGCATCGGTCAGGTTTGCAATGACGTGATCGGGATTGATGATTTCAACGTCGTGCGGCAGTTCGATATCGCTGGCCAGCACAACGCCAGCGCCTTGCTTGCGCAGCACCAGGGTGACTTCTTCGCGATTATGCAGCTTGAAAACCACGCCTTTCAGGTTCAACAGAATATCGACCACATCTTCACGAACGCCAGCAATGGTCGAGTATTCGTGAACCACACCAGTCATTTGGACTTCGGTGGGTGCGTAGCCAGTCATGGACGACAGCAAAATGCGACGCAGGGCATTGCCCAGGGTGTGGCCATAGCCACGCTCGAAGGGCTCCATCACGACACGGGCGTGATTTTTGCCTACGGGTTCGACTTCAATCGAACGGGGTTTCAGAAAACCTTGAGACTGCATGAGTGTTCCTTTTCAATACCCTCGGCTCGTTACACCGATAAGGCTGACGGACAAGCCGGTAAACCGGCGAATAGAACCGCAAAGCCCACCTTCCGGCCAGGAGCCGGAGAAGTGGGCGGTTAAGCGGGGTTACTGCAATACTACGATTAGCGCGAATACAGTTCGACAACCATCGACTCGTTGACGTCGCGAGCGACATCAGCACGATCAGGAGCCTGCTTGAACGTACCGGCAAGCTTGTTCGTATCGACTTCAACCCACTGGGGCAAGCCTTGGCCGGTGGCCAGATCAAGCGATTCACGGATACGCAGCTGAGCCTTGGCCTTTTCGCGAATGGAGATTACGTCGCCTGCCTTGACCAGCATGGAGGCGATGTCGGCGGTGTGGCCGTTCAACTCGATAGCGCGGTGATTGACCAACTGACGAGCTTCTGCACGCGTGGAGCCGAAGCCCATGCGGTACACGACGTTGTCCAGACGCGATTCCAGCAATTGAATCAGGGTCTCGCCTGTGTTGCCACGGCGACGCTCTGCTTCAGCAAAGTATTTGCGGAATTGCTTTTCCAGAACACCGTACATACGCTTGAGTTTTTGCTTCTCGCGCAGCTGCACACCGTAGTCGGAGGTGCGGGCACCCGACGTACGGCCGTGTTGACCAGGTTTAGACTCGATTTTGCATTTCGAGTCGAGTGAGCGACGGGCGCTCTTCAAGAACAAATCTGTACCCTCGCGACGCGAGAGTTTGCATTTAGGTCCAATATAACGTGCCATGATGCTTCCTCTTAGATGCGACGACGCTTGGGCGGACGGCAGCCGTTATGCGGCACGGGCGTGATGTCAGAGATGCTGGAGATTTTGATACCCAGAGCATTCAGTGCACGCACGGACGATTCACGGCCAGGGCCGGGCCCTTTGATGCGAACTTCTAGTGTTTTAATGCCATATTCCAACGCTACGCGACCTGCCGACTCGGCTGCCACCTGGGCGGCAAACGGTGTGGACTTACGCGAGCCCTTGAAACCTGCACCACCCGACGTTGCCCAGGACAATGCGTTGCCCTGACGATCGGTAATGGTGATGATCGTGTTGTTGAAGGACGCGTGAACGTGCGCAATGCCGTCCGAGACGCTCTTCTTGATTTTTTTGCGTACGCGGGATGCGCCGCTGTTGGAAGCTTTCGCCATCTTCTATTCCTCGATTATTTCTTCAGGGAAGCAGCAGCGCGGCGCGGCCCCTTACGGGTGCGGGCGTTGGTACGGGTACGTTGACCGCGCACAGGCAAGCCACGCTTGTGGCGCATGCCTCGATAAGTTCCCAAGTCGATCAGACGCTTGATCGAAAGTTGTACTTCGCGACGCAAATCACCTTCAACCGTGAACACGCCAACGTGTTCGCGGATACGCTCGAGTTCGGCGTCGGTCAGATCCTTGACCTTTTTGGAGAGTTCGATACCAGCGGATTCGCAGATTTTGCGAGCGCGAGTGCGACCAATACCAAAAATCGCGGTAAGACCGATTTCGGCGTGTTGATGCGGCGGAATGTTGATGCCAGCAATACGGGCCATGACTGTTCCTTGTTAAATCCGTTGCGCCTGGGCTTAGCCTTGGCGCTGCTTGTGACGTGGGTCTGTGCAGATGACACGCACCACGCCGTGACGTTTAATGATCTTGCAGTTGCGGCAGATCCGCTTTACCGATGCCATTACCTTCATGGTTGACTCCTAGTTTCCTGTAACCGGCCGCTTATTTAGAGCGGAAAACAATTCTGGCACGCGACAGGTCATAGGGCGTGAGCTCCACTGTAACCTTGTCACCCGGCAGAATCCGGATGTAATGCATACGCATCTTGCCTGATATATGACCCAGTACTACATGGCCGTTTTCGAGCTTGACGCGAAAAGTTGCGTTGGGAAGGTTCTCGAGAACCTCACCTTGCATTTGTATGACGTCGTCCTTTGCCATTTTTCTACCGCATTGGTAGCCCGGCGCCCTTGAAGTTAGCCTTCTTGAGCAACGAGTCGTATTGGTGGGACATCATGTAGGCTTGCGCCTGTGCCATGAAATCCATGGTAACCACCACAATAATCAGCAGCGAAGTACCACCAAAATAAAACGGTACATTCCAACGTGCCTGCATAAGTTCTGGCAACAAACATACCAGCGTTATGTAGATGGCGCCTGCCAGGGTCAATCGCATCAGTATCTTGTCGATATAGCGCGAAGTTTGTTCACCTGGCCGGATACCCGGAACGAATGCACCGCTTTTCTTGAGGTTGTCGGCTGTTTCACGACTGTTGAATACCAACGCCGTATAGAAAAAGCAGAAGAAAATAATAGCGGCGGAATACAACGTAATGTATAACGGTTGCCCTGGTGAGAGCACAGCAGCCAGATCACCCAGCCAGCGCATGTTCGGATTGCTGGAGAACCAGCTGGTTACCGTTGCAGGCAGCAAGATGATCGACGAAGCGAAGATGGGCGGAATAACCCCGGACATATTCAGCTTGAGCGGCAAGTGTGAACTTTGACCACCGTAAATCTTGTTGCCAACCTGGCGCTTCGCGTAGTTGACCGTAACGCGGCGTTGACCGCGCTCGACGAACACAACGAAGTAGGTAACAGCGATGACCATCACGAAAATGAACAGCGCCGACAACACCGACATGGCGTCTGTACGAACCAGATCCAGCAAGCCTGCCAGCGCGCTGGGCAAGCCCGCAACAATACCGGCAAAAATCAGGATGGAGATACCGTTGCCCAAACCACGCTCGGTAATCTGCTCGCCCAGCCACATCAGGAACATGGTGCCGGTTACCAACGTAACGACGGTGGTAAAGCGGAACATCATGCCCGGATCGATGGCCAGGCCTGGCTGTGATTCAAGAGCAACCGAAATACCGACTGCCTGTATCAGTGCCAGGAACACCGTGCCATAGCGAGTGTACTGCGTAATTTTGCGACGACCCGACTCACCTTCTTTCTTGATTGCTTCCAGGGTAGGCACCACCACCGCCATCAACTGCATAATGATGGAGGCAGAAATATACGGCATGATGCCGAGTGCGAACACCGAGAAACGCTCGAGAGCGCCACCCGAAAACATGTTGAACAAGCCCAGGATACCGCCCTGGTTTTGCTGGAACATGTCGGCCAACGCATCAGGATTGATGCCCGGGACGGGAATATGAGTTCCCAAGCGATAGACCACCAGGGCGAGAATCAGGAACACAATACGACGCTTCAAATCGCCGTACTTCGGTCCTGATTTACTCTGTGCCTGAGCTTTAGCCACCGTTGCCCCTTAAGCCAGCGAACCGCCGGCAGCTTCGATTGCGGCGCGAGCGCCGGCCGTTGCTGCAATGCCTTTCAGTACGACTTTGCGCGTCAGTTCGCCGGACTTGATGACCTTGGCGAAACGAACGGCTTGGCCTACCACACCGGCTTGCTTGAGCACTTGCACGTCGATTTCGTCGACAGGCAGGCGTTCAAGGTCGGACAGGCGCACTTCTGCGGACAGGTGCTGACCCATTGGTGTAAAACCACGCTTGGGCAAACGGCGTTGCAAAGGCATTTGACCGCCTTCGAAGCCGACTTTATGGAAACCGCCGGTACGCGATTTTTGACCTTTGTGGCCACGGCCGGCGGTTTTACCCAGACCCGAGCCAATGCCACGACCGACACGACGGCGAGCATGCTTGGCGCCTTCGGCTGGTTTTAGCGTATTAAGTTGAGTTTCTGACATCTCGATTCCTTTCAGGCTTCCGAGACGGTAACGAGGTAATCCACTTTACGGATCATCCCACGCACCTCGGGCGTATCGACCAACACGCGGCTGCTGTTAATACGACCCAAACCCAGACCACGCACGGTTGCGCGGTGAGAGGCCTTGGTGCCGATAACAGAGCGCACGAGAGTTACTTTGATTTGCTTCTGTGCCATGACTTACCCCAGAATCTCTTCTACCGACTTGCCGCGCTTGGCAGCCACTTCGGCAGGAGTCGAGCAGGCACGCAAGCCGTTCAGCGTTGCGCGGACCAAGTTGTAAGGATTGCTGGAGCCCAGGCTCTTGGCAACCACGTTACGAACGCCCATTACTTCGAAGATGGCGCGCATAGGGCCGCCGGCAATAACACCGGTACCTTCAGCGGCTGGCGAAATGAGAACGGTGGAAGCACCATGCTTGCCGACCACGGTGTGGTGCAGCGTGCCGTTCTTGAGCGCAACCTTGACCAGACCACGACGTGCCTGTTCCATTGCTTTTTGTACAGCGACGGGTACTTCACGAGCCTTTCCTTTGCCCATGCCGATACGGCCGTCACCATCACCTACTACGGTCAAGGCAGCAAAGCTCATGGTGCGACCACCCTTGACCACTTTGCTGACGCGGTTGACCCCGATCATTTTTTCACGCATGCCGTCGTCGTTTTCTTTCTCGACGGCTTGCCTGCCTTGTGCTTTAGCCATTTGATAATTCCTTGCTTAGAATTTCAAGCCGGCTTCACGCGCGGCGTCGGCCAACGCTTTGACGCGGCCATGATAACGGAAGCCCGAACGATCAAAAGCAACCAGCTCGATACCGGCAGCTTTTGCTTTTTCGGCGACGCGCTTGCCGATCAGGCCAGCTGCAGCGACGTTACCGCCGTTGACATTCTTGCTGGCGAGTTCTTTGCGCACTTCGGGCTCGAGCGTGGAAGCGCTGACGAGCACACGATCGCCTTCCGGCGAAATAATGTTTGCGTAAATGTGCAGATTCGAGCGGTAAATCGAGAGGCGATGTACACGCAGCTCGGAGATTTTCCGACGAGTCGCAACAGCACGACGCAAACGGGAGATTTTCTTGTCCATAATTCGTCCTTGCCTGCGCGCTTATTTCTTCTTGGTTTCTTTGATGATGACGCGTTCGTCGGCATAACGCACACCCTTGCCCTTGTAAGGCTCGGGTTCGCGGTAAGCGCGGATTTCAGCAGCCACCTGACCAACGACCTGCTTGTTGGAACCCTTGATGACGATCTCGGTTTGAGTTGGGCACTCGACCTTGATGCCAGCGGGCATGCTGTGAACGATGTCGTGAGAAAAACCAAGCTGCAACTTCAGTGCATCGCCTTGAACCTGTGCGCGGAAACCCACGCCAACCAGATTCAAACGACGCTCGAAGCCTTTGCTGACGCCCGTTACCATATTGGCAACCAATGCGCGCAATGTACCCGACATGGCCTTGGCCTGGCGGGAATCGTTGGCAACAGCAAATGTCAGTTGACTGTCTTCCTGGCGGACAACAACGTCGCCAGTCAGTTCTTGAGTCAGTGTGCCCAAAGGACCTTTGACGGAAATTTGGCCGGCACTGATCGTGGCTTCTACGCCTTGAGGTACGGGGACCGGATATTTAGCAATACGTGACATGTGATTCTCCTTATGCCACGTAGCACAGCACTTCGCCGCCCACGCCAGTGGCGCGTGCTTTGCGATCGGTCATGACACCGCGCGGAGTCGACACAATGGCAACGCCCAAACCATTCATGACTTGAGGAATGGTCTTGCTGCCCTTGTAAATGCGCAGCCCGGGACGGGAAACGCGGTCGATACGCTCGATGACCGGACGGCCAGCGTAGTATTTAAGGGTGATCTCGAGGACAGGCTTGGCCTTGTCGCCGGTGATCTGGAAACTGTCGATATAGCCTTCGTCTTTCAGCACGGCAGCAATCGCTGCTTTCAGCTTCGAGGAGGGCATGCTTACCGACGTCTTGTTGACTTGTTGCGCGTTACGCACACGGGTCAACATGTCGGCGATGGGATCGCTCATGCTCATGTGTATTTCTCCTACCAGCTGGCTTTGGTCATGCCGGGCACTTCGCCACGCAGCGCCATTTCGCGCAGTTTGTGACGAGTTAAACCGAACTTGCTGTAAACACCGCGCGAACGACCGGTGACGACGCAACGATTGCGTTGACGAGTCGGGTTTGCATTGCGCGGCAGTTGTTGCAGTTGCAGGCGGGCCTGATAGCGCTCTTCATCGGACTTGGACTGATCGTCGATGATGGCCTTCAGTGCAGCACGCTTGGGTGCAAATTTCTCTGCCAGCTTGGCGCGTTTGATATCGCGATTGATGAGTGAAAGTTTTGCCACGTCATCGCCCCTTAATTGCGAAACGGGAAGCTGAAGGCGCTAAGCAGGGCCTTGGCTTCGTCGTCGGTCTTGGCTGTAGTGATAATGCTGATGTTCATACCACGTACGGCGTCGATCTTGTCGTATTCGATTTCAGGGAAAATGATTTGCTCTTTAACCCCGACGTTATAGTTGCCACGTCCATCGAAAGCACGACCCGAAATACCACGGAAGTCGCGCACACGCGGCAAAGCCACTGCGACCAGGCGGTCAAGGAATTCGTACATGCGCTGGCCACGCAGGGTGACCATGCAACCGATGGGATAGTCTTCACGGATCTTGAAACCCGCGATAGCCTTGCGTGTTTTGGTGACAACCGGCTTCTGGCCTGCGATCTTGGTCAAGTCAGAGACAGCGTGCTCAATGACTTTTTTGTCGGCAACCGCTTCGGATACACCCATGTTCAGGGTGATCTTGGTGATGCGCGGCACTTCCATTACGCTTTTGTAGCCAAATTTGGCTTGCAGGTCGGCCATGACCTTGCTGCGGTAAAACTCTTGTAAACGAGCCATGTTCTTCGCCCCTTAAGCCTTGGCGCCAACGACAGCGCCGCTGGAACGGAATACACGGACCTTGCTGCCATCTTCCACTTTCACACCAACGCGATCGGCCTTGCCGGTTTCGGGGTTGAAAATGGCCACATTGGAAATGTGGATGGGCATGGTCTTGTCGATGATGCCGCCTTGCGTACCCGCCATGGGGTTGCCCTTGACGTGCTTCTTGACAACATTGATGCCTTCGACCAGCACATGGTCGGCGTCAACGCGCTGCAATACGGTGCCGCGGCGTTTTTTGTCGCGACCGGTCAATACGATGACTTCGTCGCCTTTACGGATTTTTTCCATGATGGGCTCCTTACAGCACTTCTGGAGCCAGCGACACGATCTTCATGAACTTTTCTGTACGCAGTTCGCGCGTTACAGGTCCGAAGATACGGGTACCGATGGGTTCCAGTTTGGCGTTGAGCAGCACGGCAGCGTTGCCACCGAACTTGATCAGCGAACCGTCTTTGCGACGTACGCCCTTAGCGGTACGAACCACTACTGCGTTATAAATTTCGCCCTTCTTGACGCGTCCGCGTGGCGCTGCATCTTTGACACTAACCTTGATAATGTCACCGATAGCGGCATAACGGCGCTTTGAGCCGCCCAACACCTTGATGCACATGATTGACCGTGCGCCAGTGTTGTCGGCCACGTCGAGCGTGGTCTGCATTTGAATCATGATTTTTCCTGTTCCAACTTAGCCGCACCGCGCCGCCCACATGGACACGCTGCGCAACCAGTTTTGGTCCCGTCAGTTTTGACTGAGCTTGCCGCCCACCCAAAACCTGGGTTGAAATCTTGCTAAAAATTAGCCTCTAGGCTTGTAGCGCAAGCGGTTTGGCCCGCGTATGCCCCACAAATACTGCTTTTGCTTCTCTTACATTCTCTGCTTAAGTTGGCAACGCCATCTACAGCAAGTCTTGCACTATAAGCCTTTTTTGCAGCAAATGCAAGTGCCTTCTTCTATGCGGGTGCAAGAGCGTTGCACCCCTGCTACTTCGATGCGCGCACGACAGCATGCTATAAATAAAGTTGGGGGCGGTGCGCTGCAGCGCCCTTTCCTCATTGTTCATAATTATTTTAGCGAGAAGACGCATGTACGAAACCCTGGCCTTATATATTGATGGTGAATTCATAGATGGCGGCGGCCGCAAAACCGACGAAATTACCAACCCCGCCACACTCGACGTACTTGGCCAGCTACCCCATGCGACCACGGCTGACCTTGATCGTGCTTTGGCCGCCGCAGCCCGTGCCTTTGAGTCCTGGCGGCACAGCTCTCCCATGCAACGCTCTGAAATCCTGCGCAAGGTCGGCCAGCTTTCTCGCGAACGTGCTCAGGAAATCGGGCGCAATATGACGCTCGACCAAGGCAAACCGCTGGCCGAGTCGGTGGGCGAAATCATGTCTTGCGCAGACCATGCCGACTGGCATGCCGAAGAATGTCGACGCATCTATGGCCGTGTCATCCTTCCCCGCTCACCAGAGGTACGGCAAATGGTTCTGCGTGAACCCATCGGCGTCTGCGCTGCCTTCACACCCTGGAACTTTCCCTATAACCAGGCCATCCGCAAGGTATGCGCCGCCATCGGTGCGGGCTGCACCATCATCCTGAAAGGCCCGGAAGACTCGCCTAGCGCAGTCATGGCGATTGCCCGCATGTTCCACGACGCCGGCCTGCCTCCTGGTGTACTCAATGTCGTCTGGGGGGTCCCCAGCGAAGTGTCCGACTACCTCATCCGCTCACCGATCGTACGCAAAGTGTCGTTTACCGGTTCGGTACCAGTCGGCAAGCACCTTGCCTCTCTGGCGGGGGCTCATATGAAGCGTGTAACCATGGAGCTGGGCGGTCACTCACCCGTGCTGGTTTTCGACGATGCCGATGTTGATCGCGCCGCCAAGCAATTGGCTCGTTTCAAAGTACGTAACGCCGGCCAGGTCTGCGTCTCACCGACTCGTTTCTATATTCACGAAAAAATCTACGACCAATTCCTGGAAGGCTTCGTCAACACACTGAAAACAGTCAAGGTCGGCGATGGCCTTGATCCCGACACCCAAATGGGCCCTCTGGCCCACGAACGCCGGGTCCCGACCATGCAGAAGTTTGTCGAGAATGCCGTGCAACTCGGTGGCAAAGTCGTACTGGGCGGTGAAGCCCTAGACCGCAAGGGCCACTTCTTTTCGCCTACCGTCGTCACCGACTTGCCCGAAAACTCGATGCTCATGACTGAAGAGCCTTTTGGCCCAATCGCGCCCCTGACGCGATTTTCCGATACTGACGACGTCATCAAAAAGGCCAATTCCCTACCCTTCGGTTTGTCGTCCTATGTGTTCACCAACTCACTGCAAACGGCCACCAAGGCATCCAATGGTATCGAGTCCGGCATGGTCAACATCAACCACTTCGGCAGCGCCCTGCCTGAAACACCCTTTGGCGGCGTCAAAGATAGCGGCATCGGCAGCGAAGGTGGCACTGAAACATTCGATGGTTATTTGGTAACCAAGTTTGTGACACATGTCTAAATTCATTACCGCGGCAGGGCACACCCTACGCCGCCACGCCGACACTGGCCATTGCCTGGCAACCAGGCCTATGTAGCAATGTAATAAGGCTCTTTGTTGCGGCGGGTGCCGCTTGTATTGAACCGCCATATGTCCTTTCCAGGGATGTATGGCGGTTTTATTTTGTTACCCACTCTCAACTTTGTCTCTGGCATCCAGCTTAAATTGCAGTAGTTGTTTGCTCGTATGGTTGCACAAGGACAAGACTCATGGCTTTTGCACCGGTATACATTGTTGACGGCGCCCGTAGTCCTTTCCTGAAAGCACGCAATGCACCGGGCCCTTTTTCCGCGTCCGACCTGGCTGTCCAGGCCGGACGCGAACTATTGTTGCGACAAACTTTTACACCAGACGAGCTGGATGAGGTCATTGTCGGTTGCGCCGCCCCCTCGCCCGACGAAACCAATATCGGCCGTATCATCGCTCTGCGTCTGGGCTGCGGTCACAAAGTGCCCGGCTGGACTGTCATGCGCAACTGCGCATCGGGCATGCAGGCACTCGACTCGGGCTTGATGTCGATACAAACAGGGCGCTGCGACCTGGTCCTGGCCGGTGGGGTAGATGCGCTGTCACGCGCGCCAATACTGCTGTCGGACGAGATGGTGCAGTGGTTGGCGACCTGGCGCAAAAGCCATAGCCTTGGCCAGAAGCTCGCTACCTTAAAGAAACTTCGACCTCGATATCTGTCCCCTGTCATCGGTTTGCTGAAAGGGCTGACCGACCCGGTCGTCGGTCTTTCCATGGGCCAGACCGCCGAGAATCTGGCCCATCAGTTCGGCATCAGTCGCCAGGCCATGGATGCGTACGCCACTCAAAGCCATCAGCGCGCATTGGCCGGCCAACAGTCAGGCGCCTTCCACGAAATCGTACCGCTAGCGGATGAAAAAGGTCAGCTTTACGCCCAGGACGATGGTATTCGCGCCGATTCTACCCCAAGCAAATTGGCACAACTCAAGCCGGTGTTCGACAAACCCTGGGGCAACATCACGGCGGGCAACAGTTCTCAGGTCACTGACGGCGCAGCACTGCTGCTGTTGGCCTCCCAGGCGGCCGTAGACCGCTGGCAGTTGAAACCGCTGGGGCGCATTACAGATGTCCAATGGGCCGCACTGGATCCCGCAGTCATGGGACTGGGACCGGTCATGGCCGCAACGCCACTGCTGGAACGCCATCAGCTAGGTCTGAATGACCTGGACCTGTGGGAGATCAACGAGGCGTTTTCAGCGCAGGTGCTCGGCTGCCTGGCCGCCTGGAATGATCAGGCCTGGTGCCGCAAGGAGTTGGGGCGCGATGCGCTAGGCCTGCTGGATCCCGATCGACTGAACGTCGACGGCGGCGCTATCGCCCTGGGACATCCTGTCGGCGCCTCAGGCGCCCGCATCGTACTGCACTTGCTCAACGCCTTGCGCGCACGGCGAATGCAGCGAGGTATCGCCACCATTTGCATTGGGGGCGGACAAGGCGGCGCCATGTTGGTAGAAACCTGCCATGAACAGAGGCCATCATGACAGACCATTTCGACACACTGGGCCTGGCCAACTTTACCTGCCGCGTGGATGACGAAGGTGTGGCCTGGCTGACCCTGGATTGCCACGACAGCAGTATTAACCGGCTGTCGGCCGACGTCATGCGCGAGCTGAGCGACGTCCTTGATCTCTTCGACAAGACACGGCCTGCCGGCGTCGTGATTCAGTCCGGCAAAGAAGCCGGATTCATTGCGGGTGCCGACATCAATGAGTTTGCCGGCCTGGACACCGCCGCCAAAGGCCTGGAGCTGGTCTCTCGCGGATGGACGCTATTCAACCGCCTGGCCCAGGTCGATTACCCCACGTTGGCATTGATACACGGCCACTGCCTGGGCGGTGGACTGGAGTTGGCGCTGGCATGCAGGTATCGCCTGGTGGTGGATCAAGCCGATACCTCTCTGTCGCTACCCGAGGTCATGCTGGGTATCTTCCCAGGTTGGGGTGGCATGCAACGTCTTCCGCAGCTCATAGGTGCGCCGGCCGCCCTGGACATGATGCTAGCCGGCAAGCCGCAATACGCCCATAAAGCCGTCCGGCTTGGATTGGCCGACGGCCTGGTTGCGCCCCGGTTGGCCGTGAAGGCAGCCAGGACACTGGTATTGAGCGGCAAGCGCCGACGTAGAGCCCAAGGTGTACCTGCACTGCTCAATCATTCTCTGGCGCGACCCTTGGTAGCCAGGCTAACCGCCCGGAAGCTGGACGCCCGTGACCCTTATCACCACTACCCTGCGCCACGCGCCATATTGCAGATATGGGAGAAACACGGCGGCAACGCGCTCAAGGCACCGCAGCTGGTCGATCAACTGGTCCGATCTGATACCGCAAGCAATCTGCTGCGTGTCTTCCGACTGCAAGAAAGCCTGAAGGAGTTTGCCAAGACGGAACGCCCACAATCATCTGTGCATTGGGTCCATGTCATTGGCGCAGGCGTAATGGGTGGCGACATTGCAGCCTGGTGCGCCCTGAAAGGGCTGACGGTGACGCTGCAGGATCAGGATCGCGAGCGTATTGCAGCCGCACAAGGTCGGGCCGCCAAGCTGTTTGCACGTAAAGCCAGAAATGCCCGCGACGCACGGGCTGCCGCCGACCGTATGACGCCCGACCTGCGAGGCGATGGCATCCGCCACGCCGATATCGTGATCGAAGCCATTACCGAGAATCTCGACGCAAAACGCGAGCTGTATGTGCAAATCAAGCCGCTGATGCAACCGGACGCCGTACTGGCCACCAATACATCCAGCCTATCGCTGGAAGCACTGGGCGCCGGGCTGAACATGGCAGAACGCTTTATCGGCCTCCATTTCTTCAACCCCGTGGCAAGGATGCCGCTGGTGGAAGTGGTGGAAACCAAGAGCGTCAGCACAATCACTAAACAAGCCGCCTATACCTTCGTGGGAGCCATCGGAAAACTGCCTCTGCCCGTACAGGACGCACCTGGCTTTCTCGTCAATGCCGTGTTGGCGCCTTACATGCTTGAAGCCATGCGCTGCGTAGATGAAGGAATCCGGCCTGAAACCCTGGACGCTGCCATGCTCAAGTTCGGCATGCCCATGGGCCCCATCGAGTTGATCGACACAGTGGGCCTGGATATCGCCCGGGATGCCGGCCTCCAGCTAACCGGGCAAACCAATTTGCCTGCATGCCTGGAACACCATCTGGACCGTAAAGAGCTGGGGCGCAAGTCGGGGCAAGGCTTCTATCGATGGCAAAACGACAAGGCGATCAAGCCAGACGCCGGCACGATACCGCCCGATCTGGCGAGCCGCCTGATTACGCCGCTTATCGACAAAACCAAACAACAACTGCAGCAAGGCGTGGTGGCCAATGCCGACCTGGCCGACGCCGGCGTGGTCTTCGGCACGGGGTTTGCTCCCTTTACCGGTGGCCCGCTGCACTATAACCATCAACAACGGAGGTGACATATGAAAGCAGTAAAGTCGTTACGTGTAGTTTCGGCAGTGGTATTGAGTCTGGGCGCGGGAGGTGCCCATGCAGCGGGTTTCCAGCTGCTCGAACAGAATGCGAGCGGCATCGGAAATGCCTACGCAGGCTCAGCCGCCATCGCTGAAAATGCCAGTACGATTTTCTTCAATCCGGCCGGCATGACACGCCTGCCGGGGGTCAATGTATCGGGTGGCCTGATAGGTATCAGACCCTCATTCAAGTTCCATGATGACGGCAGCACAGGGCCTGGCGGTCTTCCGTTGGGAACCAACAATGGCGGCGATGCCGGCTCGCTAGCCGCGGTGCCCAACGCTTATATTTCGTGGGAAGTAAATCCAAGCTGGTTTGTGGGCCTGGGCATAGGTGCCCCATTCGGGCTAATGACTGAATACGACGAAGGCTGGATCGGGCGCTACCACTCCAAAAAGTTCAAAATCAAGAGCATCAATATCAACCCCTCGGTAGCCTATAAGGTGAACGACCAGCTGTCGATAGGAGCAGGGGTCAACTGGTTGCAACTCGATGCCAACTATCGGCGCAACTCGCCAGCGGCTGGCTTGATCAGCCGGTTGCCGGGTGGTATGGCCAACCCTCTGGCTCCCAGGCTGCTTGGTGCACCCGACCTGGAAGCACAAGCCAAGCTGAAGGGAGACGCCTGGGGCTGGAATCTGGGGCTGCTGTATCAGGCCACACCAGACACCCGGATAGGTTTGTCGTATCGGTCCAAGGTCAAGATCGACACCAGTGGTGATACCAACATCGACAATCCCACGCCGGTTCCTATTCCGACCCATTTCGATGCCAGCGCAGACGTTGAACTACCAGACACCGCCATTCTCAGCGTGGTGCATGATTTGAACAGCAAATGGCAACTGCTCGCAGATGTGTCATGGACGGGCTGGAGCAGCATCAAGACACTGAAAATCGACAATGGCTATCCCCCACTCAACGACGAACTGGATCTGCGTTTTCGGGATACCTGGCGTGTTGCCCTGGGTGCCAACTACAGATTGAATCATCAATGGACACTGAAAGGCGGGGTGGCCTGGGATCAATCGCCGGTGGACAGCAGCAAGTATCGTCCCACCTCTTTACCGGACAACGATCGCTATTGGGTATCGATAGGCGCGCAATACAACTTCAATGACCAGACCACCATCGACATCGGCTATGCACATTTGTTCCTGAACAACACGTCGATCGACAACGACACCGATGCGGCGACCAAGGGCACCGTTCGGGGCGAGTACACCTCCAATGCCAACATGCTTGGCATACAGGTATCGCACCGCTTCTGACACCTGGTGTGCTGTTTGGCTATCTCGGGTGCTACCATAAGGCTGGGCACACCCCAGCCGGTGTAACGGTGTTATTGAAAGGCATACATCATGGAACCTATCTGGCTAGACCATTACCCACCCGGGATACCGGCCGACATCAGTAATGAAGCGGCCAAATACGATTCACTCATGGCAATGTTCGAAGAAAGCTGCTCACGCCATGGGCAGAACGTGGCCTATATCAGCATGGGCGTCAAGCTCACCTATGCCGAGCTTGACGAACGTTCACGACACTTCGCCGCCTGGCTGCAGGCCCATGGCATCAAGAAAGGCGATCGTGTCGCGCTGATGATGCCCAACCTGTTGCAGTATCCGGTATGCCTGTTTGGTGTGCTGCGCATGGGTGCTGTTGTCGTCAATACCAATCCCCTGTACACCCCCAGCGAACTCGAACATCAGCTACAGGACTCGGGCGCAGAAACCATCATCATTGCCGAAAATTTTGCACACACCCTGCAGAAGGCACTGCCCAACACATCTATCAAAACCATCATCAAGACATCAGTCGGTGACATGCTGGGCACCGTCAGGGGTGCCATCACGAATCTTGTGGTCAGGCATGTAAAGAAGTTGATACCCACCTACTCCCTAACACACACCCTAAACCTTAAACAGGTGCTTAAGGAAGGTAGCCGGTCACATTACACGCGGCCCGAACTCACACAAAAAGATATTGCCCTGCTGCAATACACCGGGGGCACCACCGGTGTGGCCAAGGGCGCAATGCTCACCCACGGAAACATGGTGGCCAATGTATGTCAGGCCGAAGCCTGGGTCGACCCCTACCTGAATGGCAGCCGCGAACTGATTGTTACCGCCTTGCCGCTCTATCATATCTTCGCACTGACCGCTAACTGCCTGACCTTTGTCAAACTGGGTGCCAGCAACCTGCTGATCATCAACCCCCGCGATATCCCGGACTTTATCAAAAGCCTGAGCCGGCATAAGTTCACCGCCATTACCGGGGTCAACACGCTATTCAACGCTCTGCTAAACCATCCCGATTTTGCCAAACTGAATTTCAGCTCACTCAAGCTGGCATTGGGTGGCGGGATGGCCGTCCAGGAAGTCATCGCCCAGCGCTGGCTTAAGGTTACCGGCAAACCAATCGCCCAGGCCTATGGGCTTACCGAGACGTCACCGGCCGTCACCATCAATCCGCTTGATAAAACGGAGTTCAACGGCTCCATCGGCCTGCCCGTTTCCTCCACCGAAATTTCCATACGCAACGAAGCCGGACAAGACCTGCCTCAGGGTGAAAGCGGTGAGATCTGTGTACGAGGCCCCCAGGTTACCCCCGGCTACTGGAATCGTCCTGACGAAACCAGGAAATCATTCCATCCCGACGGTTTCCTGATGACAGGCGATATCGGCTATGTTGATGAGCAAGGTTATGTGTATATTCTTGACCGCAAGAAGGACATGATTCTGGTATCGGGCTTCAATGTGTATCCAAACGAGGTCGAAGCGGTCGCCATGGAGCACCCGGATGTACGTGAAGCCGCTGCCATTGGTGTGTCCGACGAACATTCCGGAGAAGTCGTCAAGCTGTTCGTGATTCGCAAGAACAACACCGTGACTGAAGAAGAGCTGATCAAATTTTGCCGCAACAAGCTGACAGGCTACAAAGCACCTAAGTTCGTCCAATTCTGCAAGGACTTGCCACGTACAAATGTAGGAAAAATTCTGCGGCGCGAGCTGAAAGAAGGAGCTCAGAACAAAGCGCAAGAAGGCTAACGACAGTGCACGGGCAGTCGAAGTCAATAAAAAACCCCCTAGGCAGCTAAGCTTACCTAAGGGGTTTTGCTGTCTGCCGCACAAGGCGGCAGACATGACCTGAAGCGTTAGATAACGCGTGCGGCTTCAAGCAAACGTACAACAGTCCAGGATTTATCGCGCGAGATCGGACGACCTTCTGCGATTTCAACCTTGTCACCTTCGTTGTACTGGTTGGTTTCATCATGCGCTTTGTACTTGTTGGAGCGTACGATGATCTTGCCAAAGATGGGGTGCTTGACGCGGCGCTCAACGCGAACCACGACAGTCTTGTCCATCTTGTTGCTCACTACCTGGCCAATGAGGGTACGTTGGCGCTTGGCGGCTTGGGTGTTTTGAGTTTCGCTCATTTTACTTTCCTGCGTTCTCAGTCATGATGGTGCGGACACGTGCGATATCGCGACGGACCTTGCCAATTTGACTGGTATTGGAAAGCTGCTGAGTAGCACGCTGCATGCGCAGGTTGAATTGTGCCTTCAGCAAGCTTTCGAGCTCTTTGCTGAGCTCGGTAGCATCTTTGGAACGGAGTTCGCTGGCTTTCATGAGATCTCCTTAAGCACCAATGTGACGCGACACGAAGGTCGTGGAAATTGGCAACTTAGCGGCGGCCAGGCGGAAAGCTTCACGTGCAAGCTCTTCGCTTACACCTTCCATTTCATAGAGCACCTTGCCGGGTTGAATTTCTGCGACCCAGAATTCGGGATTACCTTTACCATTACCCATACGGACTTCGGCAGGTTTCTGCGAAATCGGCTTATCGGGGAAGATACGGATCCAGATACGGCCGCCACGTTTGATGTGACGGTTGATCGCACGACGAGCAGCTTCGATCTGGCGTGCGGTCAGGCGGCCACGACCCGTGGCTTTCAGACCGAACTCACCAAACGATACTTGCGCACCGCGAGTGGCCAGGCCGGTATTACGGCCTTTATGCTCTTTGCGGTATTTTCTGCGTGAAGGTTGCAGCATGTTTATTCTCCTTCAGGCGCCGGTGCGGCAGCAGCAGCTGGCGCGGCGTCTTTACGAGGGGCTCCACGACCACGGCCACCACCTGGACGACGGCCGTCAGGACGTTCGCCACGAGGCGCACGACGTGGACGACGCTCTTCATCACGAGGAGCTGCGGTCTCGGGGGGCAGTTCGCCGTTAGGCAACATGTCGCCCTTGTAGACCCAGACTTTGATACCGATGATGCCGTAGGTAGTTTGGGCTTCGGAAGTGCCGTAATCAATGTTGGCGCGCAGGGTGTGCAGGGGCACACGGCCTTCGCGATACCATTCGGTACGGGCAATTTCGATACCGTTCAAACGGCCCGAGCTCATGATCTTGATGCCTTGGGCACCCAGACGCATCGCGTTCTGCATGGCGCGTTTCATGGCGCGGCGGAACATAATGCGCTTTTCGAGCTGCTGCGCGATCGAATCGGCAACCAGCTGAGCGTCGGTTTCGGGTTTGCGGATCTCTTCGATGTTGACGTGCACAGGCACGCCCATCAGACGCTGCAGATCGGCCTTCAGGTTTTCGATGTCTTCGCCACGCTTGCCGATCACGACACCCGGACGAGCCGAGTAAACCGTGATACGGGCGTTCTTGGCTGGACGCTCGATCACCACGCGACCAACGGAAGCGCTTTTGAGTTTCTTTTTCAGATATTCGCGTACGCGGATGTCTTCGGCGAGCATGCCGCCAAAGGCTTTATCGTCTGCGTACCAGCGCGAACTCCAGTTGCGGTTGACCGCGAGGCGGAACCCAATCGGGTGTATTTTCTGTCCCATTGTGACTCCTTAAGCTCCGACTTTGACCACAATGTGGCAAGTCTGCTTCTCGATACGGTTACCGCGGCCTTTTGCACGTGCGGAGAAACGCTTCATCGACTGGCCCTTGTCCACATGGATCGTGGTGACTTTGAGCTCGTCAATATCGGCGCCGTCATTGTGCTCGGCGTTGGCGATCGCGGACTCAAGAGCTTTCTTGAGGATGCCCGCGGCCTTTTTAGGTGTGAAAGTCAGAATGTTCAGCGCCTGAGCAACCGACTTGCCACGGATAAGATCCGCAACAAGGCGAGTTTTCTGGGCCGAAATATGGACTCCACGGATGATTGCTGTAGTTTCCATCACTTACCTCTTGGACTTTTTGTCCGCTGCATGACCCTTGAACGTACGGGTCAGTGCGAACTCGCCGAGCTTGTGGCCGACCATGTTCTCGTTGATGTAAACGGGAACGTGCTGGCGGCCATTGTGCACAGCAATAGTCAACCCAATGAACTCGGGCAGGATGGTAGAACGGCGCGACCAGGTTTTGATCGGCTTTTTGCCTTTTTCCTCGACGGCTGCATCGACCTTTTTGATCAGATGCGCATCGACGAATGGGCCTTTTTTGATCGAACGTGACATGTTGTTCGCCCCTTACTTGCGCTTGCGGCGCGAGACAATCATATTGTCTGTGCGCTTGTTACTACGGGTACGGTAGCCCTTGGCCGGTGTGCCCCATGGGCTGACCGGTTCGCGACCTTCGCCAGTACGGCCTTCGCCACCACCGTGCGGGTGATCGACCGGGTTCATGGCAACACCACGAACCGTAGGACGTACACCACGCCAACGCATGGCACCGGCTTTACCGATTTGACGCAAGCTGTGTTCTTCATTGCCGACTTCGCCAATGGTTGCACGGCAGTCGATGTGTACGCGACGGACTTCGCCGGAGCGCAAGCGCACCTGAGCGTAAACACCTTCGCGCGCCAACAGAACAGCCGATGCACCTGCGGAGCGGGCCATTTGTGCACCCTTGCCCGGAAGCATTTCGATGCAGTGAATGGTGGCGCCCACGGGAATATTGCGGATGGGCAACGTGTTGCCTGCGCGGATGGGAGCATCCAGGCCGGACAACAGGGTAGCGCCAACTTGCAGGCCACGAGGTGCAATGATGTAACGACGCTCGCCGTCGGCATAGCACAGCAGTGCAATATGCGCAGTACGGTTGGGATCGTATTCAAGACGCTCTACCTTGGCAGGGATACCGTCTTTGTTGCGACGGAAATCTACCAGACGGTAGTGCTGCTTGTGACCGCCACCACGATGGCGAACAGTGATATGACCATTGTTGTTACGGCCAGAACCACGTTTTTTCTTTTCGAGCAGAGCTGCGAACGGCTCGCCTTTGTGCAGATTAGGGCTAACAACCTTAATCATGCCACGGCGGCCGGCCGAAGTTGGCTTGACTTTTACGAGTGCCATTAGTTCACCTCTGTAAAGTCGAGTTCCTGACCGTCTTTGAGCGACACATATGCTTTGCGCTCGTTACGGCGGCGACCCATGAAACGGCCAAAACGCTTTTCTTTGCCCTTGCGGTTCAAAACCTGTACGGACTCAACTTCGACTTTGAAAAGGAGTTCGACAGCAGCTTTGATTTCAGGCTTGGTAGCGTCGGCCGCTACACGGAAAGCGATTTGCTGATTTTTTTCGGCTACAAACGTGGCTTTTTCAGTCACGATGGGAGCCAGGATAACTTGCAGTAAGCGTTCGGCGTTCATCCCAACATCTCCTCGAGTTGAGCGATAGCCGGCTTGGTGATCAGCACTTTCTTGTAGTGGATCAGCGACAGCGGATCGGCATAACGCGGTTCAACCACGGCAACGTGCGGCAGGTTGCGCGTAGCGAGATAAACGTTTTCGTCGAGCACGTCGGTAATAATGAGTACCGATTCCAGACCCATGCCTTTGAGCTTGTCGGCAGCCAGCTTGGTCTTGGGTGCGTCAAGAACGAAAGTATCGACCACGGCGATGCGGTCTTCACGCGCCAACTGGGAAAGGATCGCACGCAAACCGGCGCGATACATTTTCTTGTTGACCTTCTGCGAGAAGTTCTCGTCGGGCGAATTCGGGAACGCACGGCCACCTCCACGCCAGATGGGCGAGGAAGTCATACCGGAACGGGCGCGGCCAGTACCTTTTTGGCGCCATGGCTTCTTGGTGCTGTGCTTGACGGTATCGCGGCCCTTTTGAGCGCGATTGCCGCTGCGGGCATTAGCCTGGAAAGCCACAACGATTTGATGCACCAGCGCTTCGTTGAAGTCGCGACCGAAAATAGTGTCGGGCGCGGCAACAGTAGCGGAGGATTGACCTTGGTCATTCAGGAGCTTGAGTTCCATGATTAGGCTCCTTTCTTGGCCGACATCTTGATGGCGGGACGCACGATAACGTCGGCATTCTTATGGCCAGGGACGGCGCCCTTGACCAACAGCAAGCCACGTTCGGCGTCGACACGCACGATGTCGAGGTTTTGAACGGTACGGGTAGCATCACCCAGGTGGCCCGACATTTTCTTGCCGGGAAACACGCGACCGGGATCCTGAGCCATACCGATGGAGCCAGGAACGCGGTGGGAAAGCGAGTTACCGTGAGAGTTGCGCTGACCAGCAAAGTGGTGGCGCTTGATGGTGCCGGCAAAGCCTTTACCAATCGTGGTACCAGTAACGTCAACCTTCTGACCCGCTTCGAAGACGCTTTCTACGGCCACGACAGCACCGGCTGTAAACTCAGCGGCTTTGGCGGGGTCGAGACGGAATTCTTTCAGGATGCTGCCAGCTTCAGCGCCAGCTTTGGCGTAATGCCCTGCCTGAGGCTTGGTCACGCGGGAAGCGCGACGTGTACCGTAGGCAACTTGCACAGCCGCATAGCCATCAGTTTCTGGCGACTTGACTTGGGTAACGCGGTTGTTCGACACGTCCAGTACTGTGACCGGGATGGACTCGCCTTCCTCGGTGAAAATACGGGTCATGCCAACTTTACGCCCCACAAGCCCCAGCCGATGAGCGGCGGGTGTAGGTGTCGAGTTCGACATCGTTTTCTCCATTCCCGACTGCGATTGGTCGGGGCTAATTACAGTGCGCATCACTTGTTTACTTACAGCCTATGCGCACACGATTTCTTGATACCTGTTCTTAACCAAAAACATTACAGCAGGTAGGCATAAATGCAAAGCCCACCAATTTTTTTGGTCAAGCGTAGCACTTTAACACGAATATGTTCTATCTTGCAAGTGGCTTACGGTTACTACACCATAAGCTTATTTGGGTTTCGCTTTTTCAGCTTCCGCCATAGTGGCATCTATCAACGCCATAGCCATCCAGCGCACCGTCGACTCGATCTCGCGGTCGGACGCATTCCAGATGTCTTTTAGTACCAAGTAGGCCTCGTACCCATAAATGGTAGATAGCGCCTTGTGCAGTCGGCGGATCAAGGGCTTGGGGATCTGATTCTCGAGAGGCAACAAAGCCTGCGCAAGAATCTTCAAGCGATGGCCTCGTCGATATGGCTCTTCATCGAGCATGCCTGCTCGCTCCAACGCTCGATGTTCCAGCGCGAGCTGCAACGCAGCCCGCATTTCTGTTTCGTACTCTTTGAACCGGGGAAATGTGTGATCGAACAGCTCCATGACACGTTCACGAGCACTTTCGTGTTGTGAAGCTGTGGTACGCACGGGACCCAGTGAAGTATCGACGATCGCTGCAATCAATTTGCTGCGGCTTGGAAAATAACGATACGCCGTGGCGCGCGAAACATCGGCGCGGGCCGCCACCTGCGCGACGGACGGCATGATACCCGTGGAAATCAACTCCATTGCAGCCTGAAGCAGCGCCGCATAAGTTCGAGCACGAGGTCCACTTGCGGGCGCTTTGGGCACAGAAGTAACTACGTATCTCATATACCTGCTCCCCTTTTTTTATTTTTGATCCACATCAAAAAATCGCTTGACCTTACTTAAAAGACTACATAGAATCAAATCGGCTTTTAAGATTGCTGTCTCATTTTGAGTCTAATGTCTTAAATAGTAAATAAAAAATTCTTATAACCACCCGAAACACTAGAAAACCTCAAGGTTCGATCGGGCATGGAGACAACATCATGAAGATTGCAACCTTCTGGTGGGGCCGTGTGCGTCACAAAGACGCCATGCGAGCACTTATCAGCACCTGTCCCCGTAGCTCCTCTCGCTATCCGAGCAATCCCATCACTCTCGGCATACGCATCAAAACGGGCAGCAGCATCCAGAAGGGCATATCCAAATGACAACGCAGTTCATTGACAATATGGCTGTGGAAATCACGGGCGAAGGCGAGCCTATAGTATGTCTGCACGGTCTTGGTGGTTCATCCAATAATTGGACACCAGTGGAACCAGCGTTAGCCAACTTCCAGTTGGTCCGCTTCGACCTACCCGGTAGTGCGCGATCATCGAGTATCAGTGCAGAGCTCTCAATCGAAAACATAGCCGAGCGAATCATCCTCGCCTGTAGCAAGCTGGGAATTACCCGCGCCCACTTCCTGGGCCATTCACTTGGCACCATTATATGTTTCCAGATCGCCGCCACACGGCCCCAACTAGTCAAGAGCCTGGCTCTGTTCGGTCCTTTGCTCTGTCCAACCGAAGCGGCACGTCCAAATATACGGGCCCGAGCCGACAAAGCACGCAATGAAGGCGTAAAAGGCATGCAGGAGATTGCCGACGCTATCACGGCTGGTGCCATTTCCGCCACCACCCGGCGTGAACAACCCGCGATTTCCGCTCTGGTCAGAGAAAGCGTCATGCGTCAGGATGCCCAAGGCTATGCACGCTCCTGCGACGCGCTAGCCAATGCAAAGGCGCCCGCCGTCGAAACCATCGAGTGTCCCGTTCTACTCGTTACCGGCGACCAAGACGGGGTAGCACCACCGCAGGCCGTGCGTGCAATCGCAGACAGCATTCCCGGAAGCCGCAGTGTTGTCTATGCACAGTGCGGACACTGGACCACATTCGAACGTGCGCATGACTGCATGCGAGACCTCAAGGATTTCTATTCCGGACGCTTTCAGTAAAGGACGGTAGCATGGCCAACACCCTATTCACCAATGTCCGTATTTTCGACGGTTCAGGTGCCCAGCCCTACCACGGCGAAGTCTTGGTCGAGGGCAATCGGATTACCCGGGTCGCGCGCTCGGCCCGCTCCTTTCAAAGCGGTGACGCAACGTTGATAGACGGCGCTGGCGCTTTCTTGATGCCCGGCATGACCGAGGCGCATACGCACTTTTCCTGGAATGACCAGCCTTCATTGACCGCCATCCAGATGATGCCGCCAGAAGAGCACATTCTGTGGTGTGTGCGAGTTGCCAAACGTTATCTGGACATGGGGTGGACTTCCTGTGTGGGTGCAGCTACCGCCAAAGCACGACTGGATGTGGTGCTCCGCAACGCCATCAACGCCGGAGAGTTTCCCGGACCACGCTATCTGGCAGCAAGCCAGGAAATCACCACAGTGGGTGGTCTGGGCGATGAGTCCCGTCCTCACCTTCCTTTCCCCGAGCTCAATTTCGGCTGCGTCGTGACCGGACCCAATGAAATGCGCCGCGCCGCACGCACGTATATCAAATACGGCGTAGATACGCTGAAAATCAATCTTTCCGGCGAATACATCGCCGGTATGCCGGCCGAAATCACTCCTTTTACCGACGCCGAAATCGCCGCGCTGGTCGAAGAAGCGCACAGGCATGGCCGCCGAGTCGCAGCTCATGCCCGTTCATGCGAATCGATCAAGCAGTGTATACGCCACAACATCGACCTCATTTATCACGCCAGCTTCACTGACGATGAAGCGCTGGACATGCTGGAGGCAAACCGCCACCGTATTTTCCTGGCACCGGGGTTGGCATGGCTCGTAAATACCAGCTACCACGCATCCGAATACGGCATAACACCGGCCATTGCAGAATCCATGGGGTATCACCGCGAACTAGAGGCTGCGATCGAGTCCCTAAAGAAAATGCATCGACGCGGCGTTCGCATCCTACCCGGAGGCGACTACGGTTTTGCCTGGATCAAGCATGCTACGAACGCCCAGGATCTCGAATACTTCGTCAAATATCTGGGCTTCTCACCTATGGAAGCCTTACTGAGTGCTACGCGGCTTGGCGGAGAAATAATGCTTCGCCCGCACGAGCTAGGTCAAGTCAAAGAGAGTTTTCTTGCCGACATGATTCTGATCGATGGTGACCCACTCTCTGATATTCGCGTCCTGCAAGACCCCACTCGTATCCTTGCTGTAATGAAAGACGGCGAATTCCACAAGAAGCCCGATATTCACGGCACTCGCAATATGACGCGCTGGGCCTGATCATGGGCGGGAAAAAATGGAAACGCCCCCGCCACTCGGTACTGATCACTTCCTTGGTGATCGGCCTCCCCGTTCTGGCCTTGAGCATCGCGGCACTAATGAGCAATGCTCGCCTGTTTATTCTCACGCTCATGAACGGGCTCACACTGGCCGCCCTCTATTTTCTCGTGGCTAGCGGCTTCACTCTCATCTTCGGCCTCATGCGTAACGTCAACCTCGCACATGGGTCACTCTTCCTGCTTGGAGGATACGTAGGCTATAGCGTCGGCGACCTGACCGGTTCCTGGTTCGCCGCCATCGCTGCAGGTTTTATCACTGTGGCGCTGGCGGGATTACTGCTCCAAATTTTGGTCTTCCGATACATGGACGGACAAGAACTCAGACAAACACTTGTCACCATTGGGCTCTCGATTGTTCTGGCCGACATCTACATGTGGATCTGGGGAGGGGATACCTACCAGTTCGATCCACCTGAGTGGATGCTGTTTCCGGTACCAATGCCGATCATCAACGCCTATCCAGCCTTCCGGCTATTGGTCCTCCTGTCCGCCATTATTATAGGCGTCGGGCTATGGCTATTCCTTAACCGGACGAGCATCGGAGCCATGATACGGGCGGGTGTGGACGACAAGCGGATGCTGTCGGCCAGTGGAGTCAATGTCCAGCGCGTCTTCGCAGTCACCTTCGCCTTGGGTGCCGGACTTGCTGGCTTAGCAGGCGTAATCGGCGGTACAGCGCTGTCCATTGCTCCCGGGGAAGATGTGCGCTACCTGCTTGCGTCCCTTATTGTCGTTATCGTGGGGGGCATGGGAAGTATCACAGGAGCCGTGATCGGAGCTTTACTGATCGGCATTGCCGAAACCATGGGCATGGCGTATGCACCTACCTATGGCGTCGTGTTCACTTTCATCATCATGGTGGTCGTGCTCGCATTGCGCCCCCAAGGCATCATGGGGAAAAAAGCATGAGTGCGAACAAGTGGCGCCACGCCATGAAAAGCAGCAATTCAATAGCTGCAAGAAAAAGCCAGCCCCCTGTGAGCACACGCACCTCTGTGCAAGACGGCCGGCCACAAACCACCTCTACACAACCAGACCGATACAGCCAAACCCGCTCCAAGCTTCTGCGCTACGCCATCATCCTGATCATTCTGCTGGTGTATCCCTGGACCGCGTCCAGCTTCTTTGTGTTTCAAATCGGAGCACAATCGCTAATTCTGGGCATCATCGCACTGTCATTGGCTTTCCTGGCCGGATACGGTGGCATGGTCAGCCTGTCGCAATTGACGGTCGCCGGCATTGCAGGCTACGCCACAGCCATTTTTGGCCACTCTGCTGTCGGCCAGATCAGCCTGGAGTGGCCTTGGTGGCTAGTCTCCGTGCTCGCTATGCTGTTAGCTGTAGGCGCGGCAACATTGATCGGCCTCGTATCGGTACGGACGGACGGCATCTACACGATCATGATCACGCTGGCCATTGGCGTAGCAATGTTTTATCTTACTCAGCAAAACTACACCGTATTCAATGGTTTCCAGGGCTTTTCCAACATATTTCCACCTCAGTTCGGAACGCTCAACCTGCGGGACCCTATACCTTTTTATTACCTTTCCTTGTTCTTCGCCGTGCTGTCGTACGCCGCAGTCAAATATGTCGTGCGTACGCCTTTTGGAGTCGCCTTGCAGGGCACGCGCGATAACACTCGGCGGATGCGAGCCCTGGGATTCAACGTTGCCGCGCACCGCGTAGCGGCCCATGCCTTCGCGGGCCTGCTGGCAGGCATCGGTGGCATCTTGCTAGTTTGGTATAACGCGCGCATTTCGCCAGGAACAATCGGCACCTCCGCCCTTCTCAATATTCTTATCATCGCTGTCATCGGCGGCATGCGTCACCCACTTGGAGCGTTCATCGGAGCGCTTGCCTTCGTACTACTGCAGAACTTTGCAATTGACCTGATCGATCGCGAGCGCTTCAACCTGGTCATTGGTGGCACCTTCCTTCTAATACTAATTTTCTCACCTGACGGCCTGCTAGGCCTATGGCATCGCCTACGTGGCCTACTTCACCCGGCCCGAAAACAATAGGGTGAAGGAACGAGCCCAATCATTACAACATCCGGAGACACGACATGAAATCGACCAAGATATGCTTTAGCGGCACCATTCTGGCCCTCGCGCTGGCGAGCATCGGCACTGCCGCTCACGCCCAGGACACATTGAAAATAGGCGTCCTTGCAACACTTGAAGGAGCACTGACCGTCCCCGGCCAGGACGGCATGCGCGGGATGGAGCTCGCTATGCGGCAGCATAACTTCACAGCTGGCGGCAAAAAGATTGAGGTCATCCGTGCGTCCTCGACCGGACAGCCAGACACAGCCGTCAACGCCGCTCGCAAGCTGGTCGAACAGGATAATGTATCTATTCTGATCGGGCCTCTCTCCGGCTCCGAGGGCATCGCAATCAAGGACTACGCCAAGACCCAGCCTAACGTGATCTTCGTGAACGGATCGTCAGCCGCACAAGAAACTACGCTTAAGGATCCAGCAAGCAATTTCTATCGTTTTTCAACTGATGGTGCCCAGTGGTCGGCAGGCCTGGGGACTTATGTATATAACGAAAAGGGCTATAAGAACGTGGCGGTTGTCGCCGAGGATTATTCGTTTCCATATGCCCAGGTTCAAGGCTTCATGATCGAATACTGCAAGGCGGGGGGCAAGGTGACCGACAAGCAGTGGGTCCCGCTTGGTACTAAAGACTATTCGTCGGTCATCGCTAAACTACCCTCGAATATCGACGCCATTTACGTCGCACTGGGAGGAGCGGACGCAGTTAACTTCCTCTCACAATACGAACAATCCGGCGGTGACAAGCCCTTTATTGGCGGCTCCATCACGGTAGATCAAACCGTTCTGAGCTATAAGGGCAAGCGACGCGACTCCCTGGTCGGCACACCCGCCGCTGGACCCACAGCTGACAACTGGGACAATCCTGACTGGAATAAATTTGTTCAAGCTTATCGCGATGCCAAGTTCGATAACGCTTATGCAACACCAGGTCTATTCGCACATGCCTACTATGTCAACACGAAAGCAGTTCTGGACGGCCTGGATGCGGTGAACGGCGAAGTGAGCAAACTCGGCCAGCAGCTGGCGACCATGTCGGTCGAAACTCCAACCGGCCCTGTTAAGCTCGATGCAAACCGCAACGGCGTAGCGAACATCTTCTTGACGGAGGTAGCAAAGGATGACTCCGGAGCCCTTTACAACCGTGTCGTCAAAGTCACGCCAAATGTCACGCAGACACTGGGGCTAAGCAAGGAAGAGTTTGCCAAGATGGGTTTCGGCACACGCGACAATCCTGAGTGTAAATAATCCTCTAAAACCTTCGTCCGAAACGGCATTGAATCATGGCACTTTCTCCAATCGGCTCCAGCTTTCAGTCCGGAAATGCACTTGAGTTGCATCGCGTATCACGCAGCTTCGGGGCGCTCAAAGCCATCGATGACGTCTCCTTCAGCGTCGCAGCGGGGCAGCGATATGCCGTGCTTGGCTCCAATGGAGCTGGAAAAACGACCTTGTTCAATGCCATTACGGGCGACTTCTTTCCGAGCAGCGGCCGCGTGCTGCTGTTCGGTGAGGACGTCACGCTTCTCCCACCGCAGGAACGTATACGGCGCGGCCTGCGGCGTACCTATCAATCCTCCTTGCTTTTTCGCGACCTCACGGTTCGCGACAATCTTTTTTTGGCTGTACGCGGCGTCACGAGAGGCAGGTTCAGCTTCGTTCGTCCGAGGCACGACGACGCAAGCAGGGTCTCGGCTGCGCAATTGCTGGATCATATCCGCCTGAGCCATCTAGATAACACGATGGTGTCGGAACTCTCGCACGGACAGCAACGGCAACTGGAGATCGGCATGGCTCTGGCCGGGTCGCCTCGATTGATTTTGTTCGACGAGCCCGCTGCCGGCCTTTCGCCCGCCGAACGCAAAGAGCTAGTTGCACTACTACAGGCACTGCCGCCTCATTTGGGCTACATCATCATCGAGCACGATCTGGAAATCGCGTTGAACGTAGTGGAACGCGTCACCGTCATGCACAACGGTCGCGTACTCTGCCATGGCACACCACAGGAGATCGAAGCCAATCCCGACGTTCAGGCCATTTACATGGGAGAGCATGGCTATGGCCAACATTAATATGCGGCGTCATGCGAGCACAGAACGGGGCAACGGCGCAGGCGTCACGCTCGAAGTATCCGACCTTGATGTCTATTATGGACAAGCACACGCCGTCCAGGGCGTCACATTCACTGTGAACAGCAATGTGCTGGCTATCGTCGGAAAGAACGGTATGGGCAAGACATCCATCTGCAATGCTGTTACCGGCCTTATTCCCGCAAAAGGCAGCGTCCGTCTGAACGGACGGGAATTGCTCGGCCGGCCGCCACACATCATCACACACGCCGGCATTGGCTATGTGCCGCAGGGCCGTCGTGTCTGGCCATCGCTAACCGTACACGAGCACCTGGAACTCTCGGCCCGCACTGCAAATCGCGGTGACTGGACAGTAGACCGCATATATCAGCTATTTCCCCGTCTTGCCGAAAGAAAGGAAAATGGCGGCGCGCAGCTGTCTGGCGGTGAACAGCAGATGCTCGCAATAGGGCGCGCATTACTGTTCAACCCCAAGCTGCTTGTGATGGACGAACCCACTGAAGGCCTGGCGCCCGTCATCGTGGAACACGTAGCGTCCATGCTCAAAACAGTCTCCAGGGAAGCCGATATCTCAATATTGCTGATAGAGCAAAACCTAGGCGTTGCGATCGACGTTGCGGACACTATCGCCGTTATGGCCAACGGCCGAATCACCCATATGCTGCCGGCCTTCGAACTGGCTGACGACCGTGAACTCCAGCAACGCTTGTTGGGAGTCCGTTCTTCAATCGAAGAAAACGGATCGGACAAGGCCAGCTATCCTGAAACTGACGACCAGGATTCGACACCACAACCAGTCTGGGTCGTACGCCGGTCACATCAGGACGAAGACCCACCATTGCCCAAAATGCCAAGGCAGGAACACGATGCTGGCATGCATAAAACAGACGCAGAAATCGTCCCACGCGTTACCCACCTGAAACCCGCCAGTTCAACACGCACCGGCCAGACAGCATATGTCATCGGTACCTTCGATACCAAAGGCGCTGAATTACAGTATCTGCGGCGCAGCATCGAGAAACTGGGCGTGCGGGTGACGACTGTGGATCTTGCAACCAGTGGCACGATGTCATCAGCCAGCATCTCTGCGCGAGAAGTCGCCCGGTTCCATCCCAAAGGCGAGACCGCCGTGTTTACGAAGGATCGCGGCTCATCGATCACCGGGATGTCCGAAGCCATCACGCATTTTCTGGCCAGCAGACGCGATCTGGGCGGAGTCATTTCCGCCGGTGGATCGGGCGGTACGGCATTGGCCACGGCCGGTATGCGCTCGGTTCCGGTAGGAGTGCCGAAAGTGATGGTCTCGACCGTCGCCTCCGGCGACGTCGCTCCTTACGTCGGAGAGTCCGACATTTCCATGATGTACTCCATTACCGACGTGTCCGGACTTAACCGTATCAGCGCACAAGTACTTGGCAACGCCGCCCACGCTTTGGCGGGAATGATCGCCAATCCCGTCCAGCTTGACGATCAATCCAAGCCCGCTATCGGGCTGACGATGTTTGGCGTCACGACAACCTGCGTTCAGGCTGTGACCAAAGCCCTTTCTCCAGACTACGATTGCTTGGTCTTTCATGCTACTGGTACAGGCGGGCGGTCGATGGAGGCCCTGGCTGAATCTGGCCTGCTCGACGGCGTTATCGACATTACGACGACAGAGATCGCCGACCTGATCGTAGGTGGCGTTTTTTCTGCCGGTGACACGCGCATGGATGCCATCATCCGCAGGCGTCTGCCTTATGTGGGCTCGTGCGGTGCGCTCGACATGGCAAATTTCCATGCCATCTCCACACTGCCCTCGCACCTGCGCGGGCGCAATATTTACAAACACAACGAGAACGTCACTCTGGTCCGAACGCTGCCCGAAGAGAATGTCGCAATTGGCAAATTCATTGCAAACAAGCTGAATCAAATGGAAGGCCCTGTGCGTTTCCTGATTCCGGAAGGCGGGGTTTCGGCAATCGACGCCCCCGGGCAGCCCTTCCATGACCCCGCAGCAAACCGTGCGTTGTTCTCGACAATCGAAGAACACTTCAAGCCTGGCCCGCAGCGCGGGCTAATCAAGCTTCCTTACCACATTGATGATGCCGCCTTCACCGAAGCGCTCGTGCGTGCCTTTCTGGAAATCCACCCGTCAGCGCAATCGAGCCCGTCATATAAACGCTAGGAAACAGTTATGCCCCGCATTCAACGTTCAATACTTCTAGAAAAATTCCGCGACATGGTACATCGCCGGGTACCGATTATCGGTGGCGGCGCCGGTACCGGTTTGTCCGCAAAATGCGAGGAGGCCGGCGGTATTGATCTTATCGTAATCTACAACTCTGGGCGTTATCGGATGGCTGGACGTGGGTCACTCGCAGGTTTGCTGGCATATGGCAACGCAAACCAAGTCGTCCTCGATATGGCCAGGGAGGTCTTGCCTGTAGTGAAGAATACACCCGTCCTCGCTGGGGTAAACGGCACAGATCCTTTTATGATTCCGGAGCATTTGCTACGCCAGCTCATTGAGCTGGGATTTTCAGGTATACAGAATTTCCCCACTGTCGGTCTGATTGACGGAACATTCAGGGCGAACCTCGAAGAGACTGGCATGGGCTATGGCCTGGAAGTCGATCTCATACGCAAGGCTCGGGAAATGGATCTTCTGACCACTCCCTACGTCTTTAATGAAGCAAACGCTGCGGACATGGCACGCGCAGGTGCGGATATCGTTGTCTGTCACCTTGGGTTAACCGCCGGCGGCGCCATCGGCGCAGAAACCGCTCTGACGCTCAAGGACTGTACCGCCCCCATCAACGCCTGGGCTGAAGCGGCTATGCGGGTCAATCCGGATGTCATTGTCCTTTGCCACGGTGGCCCCATCGCCACCCCGGCCGATGCAGCGTTCATTCTCGAAAACTGCCCCGATTGTCACGGCTTCTATGGCGCCTCAAGCATGGAACGCCTACCCGTGGAGACCGCGCTGACAGAACGTACGCGTGAATTCAAGAACATTAAGCGTTAACAAGGCAAGGAGTCGACCATGACTGGTTCAGAGTTCGGAGTTTTCTTATTGGGCCTTCTGGCTGTGGTCATCGTCGTAGCCATCGGCATATGGCTACTGCACTGGCTATATCTCAGATCATCCAAAGGCCGCGCATTCGTGCGCACTGGCATGGGTGGTCAGAAAGTCGTGCTGGACGGTGGCGCTTTTGTGCTACCTATTGTGCATGACGTCATCCTCGTAAATATGAACACACTGCGTCTAGAAGTCACCCGCGGCCGCGACAAGGCGTTAATCACAAAAGATCGGATGCGTGTCGACATCACGGCTGAGTTTTATGTCCGCGTCACAGCGGACCCTGATGCCGTGGCAACAGCCGCGCAAACGCTGGGTGAGCGCAGTATGGAGCCGGAAAGGCTAATCGAGTTGGTGGAGGGCAAGTTTGTGGATGCCCTACGCACGGCCGCTGCGGAGATGACCATAGAAGAGCTACATGAGAAACGCGGCGAATACGTCAAGAAAGTCAGTATTGACGTAGCAGATGATCTGACCAAGAACGGCCTGGAGCTTGAAGCAGCGTCCCTTACGCAGCTCGACCAGACAGCGATGGAGTTCTTCAACCCCTCAAATCAGTTCGATGCCGAGGGTATGACGCGGCTAACAGAACAAATAGAAAGGCGTAAGAAACAGCGTAATGACATTGAACAGGACACGCTGATTTCCATACGCAGCAAAAATCTGGAGGCTGAGAAGCTCGCACTCGACATCGACCGCGAAACGGAATACGCAAAACTCGCCCAACAGCGTGAAGTGGAGATTGCACGCGCTCAGCAAAGAGCAGACGTTGCCCGTGAACGCGTCGAAACCGAACAACGCACTGAGCAAGCGCAGATCGAGGCGCGCCAAACCATCGAACAGGCTCAAGTTCGCGCGGAGCTACAGATCGAACAAGAGCGTATTGCCAAAGAGAAGCAGCTGCAATCCGCCAACCTGGAGCGTCGCAAGGAACTCGAGCTAGCGGAGCAACATCGAGCCATCGCCATTGCCGAGCAGTCCAGGCGTCAGTCAGAAGCGCAGGCCGCAGCAGATCAAGCACGCGCAGAAGCCGTTGCCGCAGAAGAACGCGTCTTCTCAGCACGTGAGCTGGAAATCGCGGAGCGCCGCAAGCAGATCGAACTCATCGGTGCTCAGCAAGAGGCTGAAAAAGAAGGCCTACAACTACGGCTGGCCGCGGAAGCCGAGAAAGCAGCGAGCGCGGATCGTGCGGCAGCCATTCGCATTCAGGCCGAAGCCGACGCCGATTCGGAAAAAATCCGTGCTGAAGCCAGCAGAGTACGTAGTGAAGTGGAAGCCGCAGGGCTGCGCGGTATGAACGAAGCCTCCAATATCCTCACGCCCGACGCACGCAACTCCGCTCTACGCCTGCGCATCGTCGACAAAATGGAGGGCATTATCCGCGAATCAGTCAAGCCCATGGAAAACATTGACAGCATTAAGATCCTGCAGCTGGACGGTTTGGGGAATCTGGGTAACGGCGTGACCGTCGGCGATAAGAGTAGTGGTATTGCCGACGGCGTGGTGAACTCGGCCTTGCGGTATCGCGCTCAAGCACCGGTAATCGATCAGCTCCTACGTGAAATCGGCCTCGATGGAAATAATCTATCGGGCACGACAGGCAGCATGCTGTCCACACCAGACGTCAGTGCTGAAAACGACGAGAACAACGGTAAGGCCGTCTAATGAAAATCTATGTCAGTAGCGTCATTCATGCGCCAGCGCATGAAGTCTGGAGCGTGATTCGCGACTTCAACGGGCTGCCGCGGTGGACGCCGTTCGTCGCGCACAGTAGAGTCGAAGGGAACTTGCCCTCGGATGCCGTCGGCTGTGTGCGTAATTTCGAGTTACGTCAGGGCGGGGCGATACGAGAGCAGTTGCTTGCTTTGTCTGACTACGATTTCACCTGCATCTACTCGATTCTCGAAAGTCCTATGGGAGTCCATGACTACGTAGCTACGCTCAAGGTCACTCCAATAACGGATGGAGACCATAGTTTCATCGAATGGTCAGCTGAATTTGCGTGTGAGCCGGGACGCGAGGACGAGCTTCGGATTCTTATTGGCCAGGAGGTTTTCCTGGCAGCCTTAAAATCGCTTCGGACGATTGTGGAAATAAACTAGGGTTTCTGGGCGGGCGCCCCTTACGCCCGCCTTACCACAAACCTTTCCACATACTCATTGGCGGGGTGGTTGCGGATATCGTCGGGGCTGCCCACCTGCTCAACCTTGCCATCGCGCAAGATGACAATGTTCTGGCCCAGACGCAGGGCTTCATCGATATCGTGGGTAATGAAGACTATGGTTTTCTGCAGACGTTGCTGCAAGGCGAGCAACTGATCTTGCATGTCATAGCGGATGAGTGGGTCCAGGGCCGAAAAGGCTTCATCCATGAGCAGAACATCGGCATCGATGGCTAGTGCGCGTGCCAGTCCTACCCGTTGACGCATGCCGCCCGACAGCTCATCGGGATAGTTTTTTTCGTATTCGATCAAACCTACTCTTTCCAGCCACGTACGGGCCGTCTTGCGGGCCTGCGACTGGCTTTCGCCGCGTACGCTCAAGCCAAACGCCACATTGTCGATGACGTTGATGTGCGGCAGCAAGCCGAAGTTCTGGAACACCATGCTTACGCGATGGCGGCGCAGCTGGCGCAACTCGGGCATGCTCAAGTCAAGAATATTGTCGCCGTCAACAAGAATTTGGCCGGCAGACGGATCAATCAGGCGGTTCAGGTGACGGACCAGCGTGGATTTACCCGATCCCGACAAGCCCATGATGCAGGATATTTGCCCACTGGGCAGCTTTGCACTGACACCAGCCAGGCCCACATTGCAGCCGGTATCAGACTGCACGCTGACTTTATCGGCGCCCTGACGCAGAAGTTCGATCGCCCTGGCTTCTTGCGGCCCGCCTTCGCGAGGGCCGAACACCTTGTACACATCACGTATCTCTATTTTGACGTCTGTCATCACAGCTTCTCTTGCATGGGCACACGCCGACGCCGGCGCGGTTGTCCGTATGCCTGGGTAATTCGATCTATCACGATCGCCAGTATGACGATGGCCACACCTGCCTGCAGGCCTCTGCCCACGTCCAGGGTTTGTATACCTGCCAGCACATCCTCGCCCAGGCCACGCGCACCAATCATGGACGCCACTACCACCATAGCCAGGGCCATCATGGTGGTCTGGTTGATGCCAGCCATAATGCTGGGCCGGGCCAGCGGCAGTGTTACCCGTGTCAACATTTGCCATCGAGTCACGCCAAAGGCTTGCGCCGCCTCCATGACGTCCCGGTCAACCTGCCGCAGGCCGAGTATGGTCAGCCTGATCAAAGGTGGCACGGCATAGATGATGGTGGCAAATAGGGCAGGCACTTTGCCCAGACCGAACAGCATCAGTACCGGAATCAGGTAGACGAAGCTGGGTAGTGTCTGCATGACATCAAGTACCGGTGTAAGCAGCCTGCGCAACAAACGGCTGCGTGCGGCAATAATGCCTATAGGCACACCCAGCACGATGGATACCAGGGTGGACACCAGTACTAGCGCGAAGGTCTGGATGAGCTTGTCCCACAAACCGACCGCACCTATCAAATACAGGCAGACCACGTACAGCACGGTGGCTACCGGTTTGCGCGTTGCGTGCCACGACAACGCGGCGACCAACAACAGAAAAGCCCATGGTGGCACAGCCTGCATTAGACGCTCGACCGGCAACAACAGATTGGTCAGCATGAAGTTGCTGGCTTGCCGGAAAATACCGCCGTAGTTCTTGACCACATCCATCAAATGCTGATTGACGAATGCCGCCACCGACCAGTCGGGGAAGATTCCCTTGTCGGCTACCACTATGGGTGAGTTGGTTTCGGCTTGGGTGTCGGCCGTGGCAGCCGGCGTTTTGATACCCAATTCGGTATTGACCCTCTGCACGACATCGGGCGGCACCCACGCGTGCCAGACCTGAGGATGCTCGCGCAGGAAACGATCAGCCATGGCTTCGCCACTCGCACGGGTTTCCGTCATCTCGAGGATCATGCGGTTCAACAGATCGGGCTTGAACTGCAGTTTTTCAAAAAAGGCGACAAGCTCGGGGTTCTGGGTCGCAAAAGGCGTCGCTACCGCGACAGCCAATCGAGCCAGCAGGAAATCGGACGAGCAAAGTTCCCCTTTGCCGCTGACTATCGTGTCCCAGCATTGCTGATTGAACGGATCCTGTTCTATCTTGTGGAACTTGTACTTGGCCATCAGCCCGGCTGGCTGCCAGTAGTAAAACAGTATGGGCTGCCCTCTGTCGTAGGCCGAACTGATGGCCGCGTCGAGTGCGGCGCCGGTGCCGGCCCGAAAATTGGTATAGCTGTCTTCGAGCCCATGCAGCTGCAGCAAACGGCTATTGGTTTTTTCGCAAATCCAGCCCAATGGGCAATTGAGAAAACGGCCTTTACCGGGCTCTTCGGGGTCGGTAAACAAGGCACTGTACTTGGGTAGATCGCGCCAGCTACGCAGATCGGGAGCCTGGGCCTCAATGCCCCGCTCAGGGTCACCATGCACCAGATAATCGGGTACATACCAGCCCTGCTCGGCACCACCAGCCAAGGTGTCGCCCACTATTGTGACCTTGCCTTGCTGTATGGCCTGTTCAATGATTTCGGAGCGACCAGACCACATTTCAGCGATGATTTGCAAGTCGTTCTGTACCAGGGCTGACTCAATGGCAGCTGATGCGCCAGGTACCACTTGGGTTGTGCACCCATAGCCGGCACTCAGGAGTTTGCTGACGACATAAGTTGTAAACGAAGCACTTTCCCAGCTTAGATCTGCAAGCTTGACGGGCTGTCCATCATTGCAGGGTGCCGCCTGGGCCCTGGCCACTGCAGGCAGCATGAAGGCCAGACACACGGCAACGACGCCAAGCACGCGTAGCAATGATTTCATTCGGTCGGGCCTCCTTCTGTTTGCTTGCGCGTGCGTCTCGGTCAGCTAGTGCGGGTCGTCCAATGATAAAACGCCATGCTGTGAGCATGGCGTTTTTTCGCGCTACTGGCGCTCCAGGCCAAGCTTACTTCAACATATCGGCTGCGTCCAGATTGAGAGATTTGGCGTTGGGCATATCGTGACAGGCGAACCAGCGTTCCCTCAGGTATGCTATAGCCCGTTCCGACGGGCCACGAGGATTCCGTCACCAGGAATTCAGCCACAAGCGTCCAAGGAAGCATATCAGATGTCCGTTCAAGACCGAAGGCCACTCAAGATCCCTACCGGCGTATGGGTTCTGGGCTTTGTCAGCATGCTGATGGATATTTCTTCTGAAATGGTTCATAGCCTATTGCCCCTCTTCATGGTGACAACCTTGGGAGCCAGCGCATTCGTTGTCGGCCTGATAGAAGGCCTCGCCGAATCGACGGCGCTCATAGTCAAAGTATTCTCAGGTGTGCTCAGCGATTACCTGGGAAAGCGGAAATGGCTGGCTGTGCTGGGCTATGGACTTGGCGCACTGACAAAACCCTTGTTCGCCATTGCGCCGGGCGCTGGCCTGGTCCTTACAGCCAGGCTGCTCGACCGCGTGGGCAAAGGCATACGAGGAGCCCCGCGTGACGCACTGGTGGCCGACCTGACACCGCCCGAGATCCGTGGTGCGGCATTTGGCCTAAGGCAGTCCCTGGATACGGTGGGTGCGTTTCTCGGGCCTTTGTTGGCCGTGGGACTGATGTTATTGTGGGCCAATGATTTTCGGGCTGTGTTCTGGGTCGCTGTCATACCGGGTATTGCTGCCGTCATGCTGCTTATTACGGGTCTACGTGAGCCCGTTCGCGCCAGTACCACCAAGCGCTCCAATCCCATACGCCGTGCAAACCTGAGAAGATTGGGTGCCGCATACTGGTGGGTGGTGGTGGTCGGCGCAATCTTTACACTGGCGCGATTCAGTGAAGCCTTCCTGGTGCTACGCGCACAAGAAAGTGGCATCGCCCTCGCCCTGGTACCGCTGGTCATGGTGGTCATGGCCTTGGTGTATTCGCTTACCGCCTATCCCTTCGGTTGGCTGTCCGACCGTATGAGCCGCCGCAGCCTCCTGATCATGGGCCTGGTCATTCTCGCTGCTGCCGATCTGGTTCTGGCGGCCAGCAGTCATTGGTCCTTCGTTATTCCTGGTGTCATGCTGTGGGGCCTGCATATGGGCATGACTCAAGGCTTGCTGGCCACCATGGTCGCCGACACCTGCCCGGCAGACCTGAGGGGCACCGCATTTGGGTTCTTCAATCTGGTCAGCGGCGTTGCCATGCTTGTGGCCAGTGTGGCTGCGGGACTGCTCTGGGATGCTTTCGGTGCGTCAGCCACGTTTTATGCGGGTTGCGGATTCTGCGTGCTGGCCTTGCTGGCCCTGGCATGCAGTCCCATCAATAAGTCACGTCATTAGTATTCTGGCTGCACCATGCAAAACGCCATGCGAATTGCATGGCGTTTTATACTTGCGCCCCAGGGGCGCCAGCGCAAAGCTTATTGCAGTGCGATTTCTACGTCTACACCTGCGGGTAGATCGAGGCGCATCAGGGCGTCAACCGTTTTATCGGTAGGATCGACGATGTCCATGAGGCGTTGGTGAGTACGCATTTCGAACTGGTCGCGCGAGGTTTTGTTCACGTGTGGTGAACGCAACACATCGTAGCGACGAATACGAGTAGGCAGCGGTACGGGACCACGCACAACCGCGCCCGTGCGCTTGGCCGTTTCGACGATTTCAGCTGCCGATTGATCGATCAGCTTATAGTCGAAAGCTTTCAGACGGATGCGGATTTTCTGGTTTTTCATGGGAATTCCTAAAGAACGAAGGGCAGGGGGCAAAATGCCCTCTGCCGTGCAAGTAAATTACTTGGTGATGCTGGCGACGACACCGGCGCCGACGGTACGGCCGCCTTCGCGGATAGCGAAGCGCAGACCTTCTTCCATGGCGATCGGGGCGATCAGGCTGACCTTCATCGACACGTTATCACCTGGCAGAACCATTTCCTTGTCGGCCGGCAGCTCGATCGTACCGGTTACGTCGGTGGTACGGAAGTAGAACTGAGGACGATAGCCCTGGAAGAACGGTGTGTGACGGCCACCTTCGTCTTTGGACAGAATGTACACCTCGGCCGAGAAGTCCGTGTGCGGCTTGATCGAACCGGGCTTGGCCAACACCTGACCACGCTCGACGTCTTCACGCTTGGTGCCGCGCAACAAAATACCCACGTTATCGCCAGCCTGACCTTGGTCCAGCAGCTTGCGGAACATTTCAACGCCCGTGCACGTAGTCTTGACCGTGTCCTTGATGCCCACGATTTCGATTTCTTCGCCAACCTTGACGATACCGCGCTCGATACGACCCGTCACCACCGTGCCGCGACCCGAGATCGAGAACACGTCTTCAACAGGCATCAGGAACGTGCCGTCAACGGCGCGCTCTGGCGTAGGAATGTAGCTATCGAGGGCCGCTGCCAATTGCATGATGGCTTCTTTGCCCAGAGGACCTTCGTCGCCTTCCAGAGCCAGCTTGGCCGAACCCTTGACGATCGGTGTGTCGTCGCCAGGAAAGTCGTACTTGGACAGCAGCTCGCGCACTTCCATTTCGACCAGCTCGAGCAACTCTTCGTCGTCGACCATATCGGCCTTGTTCAGGAACACGATGATGTAAGGCACGCCCACCTGGCGCGACAGCAGAATGTGCTCGCGCGTTTGCGGCATGGGGCCGTCAGCGGCCGACACCACCAGGATCGCGCCGTCCATCTGCGCAGCACCGGTAATCATGTTCTTGACATAGTCAGCGTGCCCCGGGCAGTCAACGTGCGCATAGTGACGCGCTTCCGTTTCGTACTCGACGTGCGAGGTGTTGATCGTGATGCCACGTGCCTTTTCTTCGGGCGCTGCGTCGATCTGGTCGTAGCCCTTGGCATCGCCCGAGCCAAACACCTTGGCCAACACTGTTGTAATTGCCGCTGTAAGCGTCGTCTTGCCGTGGTCAACGTGCCCGATCGTACCTACGTTTACGTGCGGTTTGGTCCGTTCAAACTTACCTTTTGCCATGATTTATCCCATCAATGTTTTCAAGGAAACAAAAAATTTACCTGCCTGCAATGATGCAGGCAGGAACTGGTTAATTACTTGCCGCGCGCGCTGATGACTTCATCAGCAACGTTCTTCGGAGCTTCGGCGTAGTGCTTGAACTCCATAGTGTACGTTGCGCGACCTTGCGTTTGTGAACGCAGGTTGGTTGAGTAGCCGAACATCTCGGCCAGTGGTACTTCAGCCTTGATGATCTTGCCACCGCCGACGATGTCGTCCATGCCCTGGACCATGCCACGACGGGAGGACAGATCGCCCATAACCGTACCAGCATAGTCTTCCGGCGTTTCGACTTCAACAGCCATCATGGGCTCGAGCAGCACAGGGCTAGCCTTGCGCATACCGTCTTTGAATGCCATGGAGGCAGCCATGCGGAAAGCATTTTCGTTCGAGTCGACGTCGTGGTACGAACCGAAGAACAGCGTTACCTTGACGTCTACAACCGGGTAGCCTGCCACAATACCTGCTGGCAGGGTTTCCTGGATGCCCTTGTCGACTGCCGGGATGTATTCGCGAGGAACCACACCGCCCTTGATGGCGTCGACGAACTCGTAGCCACCACCTGGCTCCATGGGCTCGAGCTTGAGCACCACGTGACCGTATTGACCACGACCGCCCGACTGCTTGACGAACTTGCCTTCGATCTCTTCGCAGGTCTTGCGTATGGTCTCGCGGTAAGCCACTTGCGGCTTGCCCACGTTAGCCTCTACGCCGAACTCGCGGCGCATGCGGTCGACCAGCACTTCCAGGTGAAGCTCACCCATACCAGAAATAATGGTTTGGCCAGACTCTTCGTCGCTGCGTACGCGGAAAGAAGGATCTTCCTGGGCCAGGCGCGACAGCGCAATACCCATTTTTTCCTGGTCGGCTTTGGTCTTGGGTTCAACAGCCTGTGAAATGACGGGCTCGGGGAACTCCATTTTTTCAAGCAGAATGTGCTGACCGACGTCGCACAGGGTTTCACCCGTGGTCACGTCTTTCAGGCCCACCACTGCGGCGATGTCGCCAGCCAGAACTTCCTTGATTTCAGCACGGTTGTTGGCGTGCATCTGAAGGATGCGGCCAATACGCTCTTTCTTGCTCTTGATGGGGTTGTACACCGTTTCGCCGGCGTGCAGAACACCCGAGTAAACGCGCACGAAAGTCAGTTGACCTACGAACGGATCACTCATGAGCTTGAATGCCAGTGCCGAGAACTTGGCTTCGTCATCAGCCGGCAGGCTGATGGTGTTGCCATCATCATCCATACCTTCGACGGGCGGGATGTCTACGGGCGAAGGCAGGTAGTCAAGAACGGCGTCGAGCATGCGCTGCACGCCCTTGTTCTTGAAGGCGGTGCCACACAGCATGGGCTGGATTTCGCCAGCGATGGTGCGCAGGCGCAGACCTTCATTGATCTCGGCTTCGGTGAGCTCGCCTGTTTCCAGGTATTTGTTCATGAGCTCTTCGTTGGCTTCGGCGGCTGATTCGACCAGCTTTTCATGCCATTCGTTGGCCGAGTCGACCAAATCAGCAGGGATATCAACGTATTCGAACTTGGTACCTTGGCTGGCTTCATCCCAGATAATGCCTTTCATGCGAACCAGGTCGACGACGCCGGTAAAGGTGTCTTCTGCCCCGATTGGGATCACGATAGGTACAGGATTAGCCTTCAGACGCAGCTTGAGTTGGTCATAAACCTTGAAGAAGTTCGCGCCGGTGCGGTCCATCTTGTTGATGAAAGCCAAGCGGGGTACACCGTACTTGTTGGCCTGACGCCATACGGTTTCCGACTGGGGCTGTACACCGCCCACAGCGCAATACACCATGCAGGCGCCGTCGAGCACGCGCATGGAACGTTCTACTTCGATAGTGAAGTCAACGTGTCCCGGGGTGTCGATGATGTTGATGCGATGCTCGGGACGATCGCCAGCCATGCCACGCCAGAAGGCTGTGGTAGCAGCCGAGGTAATGGTAATGCCACGCTCTTGTTCCTGCTCCATCCAGTCCATGGTGGCTGAGCCTTCATGGGTTTCGCCAATTTTGTGGTTGACGCCGGTATAGAACAGTATGCGCTCGGTGGTGGTGGTTTTCCCTGCATCAATGTGCGCAGAGATACCAATATTGCGATAGCGCTCGATTGGGGTTTTGCGGGCCATGATAGTGTCCTTAGATTACCAACGGAAATGGCTGAATGCTTTGTTGGCCTCGGCCATCTTGTGCGTGTCATCACGCTTTTTCATTGCTCCACCGCGACCTTCGGAGGCGTCAAGCAATTCACCGGCCAGGCGCAGATCCATCGATTTCTCGCCACGCTTCTTGGCTGCTTCACGCAACCAGCGCATGGCCAGGGCCAGGCGGCGCACAGGGCGCACTTCAACCGGCACTTGATAGTTCGCACCACCTACACGGCGGCTTTTCACTTCAACGAGAGGCTTGATGTTGTTAATCGCGGTGTTGAACACCTCGATGGGCTCTTTGCCAGTTTTAGCCTGAATCTGGTCAAACGCGCCGTAGACAATACGTTCGGCAACCGCTTTTTTACCAGACAACATAACAACGTTCATGAATTTGGCCAGCTCTACGCTGCCAAATTTTGGATCGGGGAGAATTTCACGCTTGGGAACTTCGCGACGACGAGGCATTTCTAACTTCCTTGTGACAGTTCAGTTGAACCGCTTTTATACGGTCACGATCATTCATGTATAAATGATCACTTACATGCTATGGGCTTGTGCCCACGGCTGCACTGATGCGACCAGACTAGCTGGACTATGGAAAAACTTAAGCTTTTTTCGGGCGTTTTGCACCATACTTGGAACGCGATTGCTTGCGGTCTTTGACCCCTTGCAAGTCGAGCGAACCGCGCACGATGTGGTAACGCACACCAGGCAAGTCTTTTACACGACCACCGCGCACAAGAACGACCGAGTGTTCTTGCAGGTTGTGGCCTTCACCGCCGATATACGAAATGACTTCGAAACCGTTGGTAAGACGTACCTTGGCGACTTTACGCAAAGCCGAGTTAGGTTTTTTGGGGGTAGTGGTGTACACGCGAGTGCAGACACCGCGTCGCTGAGGGCAGTTTTCGAGCGCGGGGCTCTTGCTGCTCTCGCGGGAGACTTCGCGCGGCTTGCGCACGAGCTGACTAATGGTTGGCATAACCTTTACGCATCCTGTTGTTTACGTTGCAAACCTTGTGCCGGACGGCACGCAGATGAACGTATTGAATGAATACGCCTCTTGGCCGGCCTGAATTACAGGCTTCGGTTCGCAAGGCGGTTTACGCAATAACCGCCTGCCACGAGTAAACGTAAAAGAGCGGGTTTTGCATGTGTTTTGCACGCATTTCACGTGCGTCCTACATATCTTGCTCGCGCACGTGTGGCAAGCACGCACTTCGAGTAAGCCCGCCATGTTATCACGATGGTGTATTCATGGTCAATCAGATTTTGTGCGGTGCACCCAGACCGTCAGCGCAGGCCTGGCCAGCAGGCATACAAGAGAGTCATGACAGAGGGCGAGCGAGCCACTTGTCAGTGGTAAAGCGTTGTACGATAGCGAAGTCATATATTATTACGTTAACCATGAATATAGCCTCCGTCGAAGATGATCCCGCTCAGGGCCGGCTCTTACAAGAAGCCCTGACCTCTGCCGGCCATCATTGCACTGTATTCCCTACAGGCAAGGAATTGCTGACTGCGTTACAACGTGACGGCGCCTTCGATTTGCTTCTGGTCGACTGGGAGCTGCCCGACATCAACGGACTGGATATCGTACGCTGGGTGCGTGGCAAAATGGGTTACACCATTCCGGTCATGCTGGTTACCAATCGCACACTCGAAGAGGAGCTGGTAACCGGGCTGCAGGCAGGCGCCGACGATTATATGGGCAAGCCCGTACGCAAAGGCGAGCTCATTGCCCGAACCGAAGCTCTGCTACGACGTCATAACATCGAGGCGCCCAGCGAGTCGACCTTCCGTTGCGGCGCCTATGAAATTGATCCGGCAAACGAAAGCATTACATTAAACGGCACCAAGGCAGACCTGGCCCCCAAAGAATACGAACTCGCCTTGCTGCTGTTCCGCAATCCGGGCCGCCTCTTTTCCCGCGACGTGCTCAGCAACAATGTCTGGAACCGTGAGATTCCCGCCACGTCACGCACTCTCGACACCCATCTTTCCAATATACGACGAAAGCTGAAGCTACGACCCGACAACGGCGTGCGTTTAAGTTCATCTTATGCCTTGGGTTACCGTCTTGAGCTGATGCCAGACGCAACGACAGAGTCATGAATCACCTTTTATCCGTACCCCGGCTGCTTGCCAGCCTTGTCCTGGTAGCTTGCTCGGGAATGTTTGCCCCTGCCGCCATCGCACAGCCAGCGGGCGCCCAAGGCGAGAACTTCCTGTATCGAGTCATAAAGGACGACACGCTCATTATGCTGTCGGAACGCTTTACCGATAGCACAGAACGCTGGCGTACACTACAAACTCTCAACACCATTGATGATCCGACCAGGCTGCCCATAGGGCTGGAACTCAAAATACCATTTGCGCTGATTCCCGAACAAGCGGCCCAGGCGCAAGTCGTCCACGTCACCGGAACCGCCTACCGCGGCCGGCAGAAACTGGCCGTCGGCGACCAGCTTGCTGAAGGCGACACCATCAGCACTGGAGCCAATGGCTTTGCCACCTTGAGCTTGCCTGACGGCACCACACTTACGGTTCCTGCGCAGTCCTCATTGCGCCTCGAACGTTTGCGTGTCTTCAAGGGCACCGGCCTGACCGACACCATTTCAACCCTGAATGACGGATCGCTCGAATCGCAAGTGGCGCCCCAGGGTACAGGCGTAGGGCGTTTCGAAATCCGCAGTCCCGTCAGCATCACGGGGGTCAGGGGCACTCAGCTGCGTGTGCACGTCAATCAGCAGGGCTCGCAAAGCGAAGTGCTTGAAGGCGTTGCAGGCCTGAACTCACAGCAGGCCGAATCCACCCGTTTGCGGCAAGGTCAAGGTGCGGCGGTCAACAGCAGCGGTGAACTTCAGGCCGTCCGGTCTTTGCTGCCAGCGCCTGCCCTGCCAACGCCGGAGCGTGCAGATTCAGGCTGGCAATTGTCGTTTCCCGCTGTCCCCGGAGCCCGTTCGTACCTGGTCCGTGTTGCGGGCGACCCGCAGGGTACCAAGCTTTTCTCCAGCCAGCTCTTTGATACTCCCAATATCTCTTTTCGCGCCCCAGGCGCCGGGACCTACTATGTAATGGTGCGCGGCATCGATGCAGAAGGCTTGAATGGCGCGGATGCCATTCAGCCCTTCCTGGGCTCGGCAGTCCTGAAAGTCTCCGACGGCGGGCCTGTGTCTACACCCTTTGGCTTATTCGTGACCCTCACGGATTACTGATATGCCGGAGCACACCCGCAATATGGACGCCGGTTTCTGGGGCAGTCTGGAAAAGCGGGTCCGGACGGAGTGGCTGCTGATCACCTCCGTCCTGGTCTTGTTCACACTGGGCCTGGCCTTTTTCAACGCCCAACTCGGCCTGGCCCGGCTGGATCATGCCTTTTACGACAAAATCCTGGCCTCTACTACCCAGGCCGTAGATAGCGACGACATTGTCATCGTCGCCATAGACGACAGCAGTATTGATGCGCTTGGCTATTGGCCCTGGCGCAGAGCCTTGCACGCCGCCCTGCTGGCCAAGCTGCAGCAGGCACGCGTCACGGGCCTGGATTTCCTGTTGAGTGACCTGAACCCCGCCTACCCGCAGGACGACAGCGTGCTGGCACGGGCCATCACACAGCACGGACGCGTTGTATTGCCGCAAATCATTGATGCACGACATAGCGTTATCGACCCCCTGAAGCCTCTGGCACAGGCTGCAGCCGCACGCGGATACATTAATGTTTATCCTGATGACGATGGCGTCATCCGCTCGCTCAAACTGTTTCAAGACTTGGAGTCGGGCACGCGGGTTCGTCATTTTATTGCTGCCATGCTGGCGGTGGCAGGCGACGAGGCCAGGCTCCAGCAGCTGCAAAGCCAGCCCGAATCTGTGCTGATTCCCTATGCTGGCGGTCCGGGGCATTTCAGCCTCTATCCTTATGCCCAGGTCCTGAACGGAAATGTGCCGCCGTCCACATTCAAAGATAAATATGTTCTGGTTGGCTCCTGGGGTTCCGGGCTGGGCGACGCCTTTTCTACACCCCTGACCCGACAGGGCGAACCGATGGCCGGCGTGGAGATTCTGGCTAACGGGCTGTACAGCGCCTTGAACGACAACTGGATACACACGCCGCCTTTATGGCTGAATGCATTGCTGGCCTGTCTGCCCGTCCTGTTGGCTTGCGTGACGCTGCGCCGGCTTTCACCACGTAAGTCATTTCTGGTGACGCTGGCCACGCTGCTGCTGATCTTTGCTTGCGCCTGGCTGCTATTGCGCTTCGCGCAAGTCTGGATACCTGTCACCGCCAGCATTATTGGCGTCGCGCTGGTCTATCCGGTATGGAGTTGGCGTAGTCAGGAAGCCGCACTTCAGCATATTGATCGCGAGCTACAAGCCTTGCATGCTGAAAGACAGGGACTGCATGGCCTGGCCGACACAAACGACCAGGCGCATGTGGGTCGATCACTTGCCGCCCGGGTCACGCAGTTGCACGGCGCCATTTCGCAATTGCGTCAGGCCCATCAAAAGCGCGACGAAACCCTGCGATTCCTGTCCCACGACATGCGGGCACCCCAAAATTCAATTCTGGCCCTGACCCAATTGCAGCAAAATACGCACACAGCTTTGCCGCCCGCAGAGTTCCTGCAGCGCATCGACACCTATGCTGGCAAAACACTGGGCCTGGTCGATGGCTTTGTTCAACTGGCGCGTGCGGAAGCAGCACCCTTGTCGCGCCAACGGCTTGATCTGGTGACACTGCTAACGGAGTGCTGCGATGAGTTCTGGATATCGGCCCGCCAAAGAAACATTCATATCCGGTTCGATACGCATCCCCGAGAAGCATGGGTCATGGGTGACCATGCCCTGCTTGCCCGGGCTTGCGCCAACTTGCTGGACAATGCCCTGAAATACAGTGCAGACCACACTGAAGTCGTCTGCCAAATTATCCAGGACCAGGATGCCTGGCTCTTGTGCATTCAGGATCAGGGACGAGGTATCAGCGCTGATCAGCAATCAGCACTCTTCGAGCCGTTCACCCGCATCAAGGAAGACTCACCACAAAACCCCGCTGGCACCGGACTGGGCCTGGCATTCGTCATCACGGTCATCAACCGCCACCTCGGAACCATCATCGTTCAAAGCCAGGAAGGCATGGGCAGCACCTTCAGCATGCGCCTGCCTAGCGTCCCATAGACAATCTCACTCCAACAAATTATTCCATTTGATGCAATAAAGAAGTACTTAGAAAGCATATTCCTCTGAAATGCATTCGATCCCATACTGGCAGCATGGATCGGGAATCCACCCGGCCTAATCAAGTAAACCGGGAGCCGAATCATGAAAATCTATCATCACCACCTGTCGGGCCATTGTCATCGAGTGGTTCTTTTCGCATCGCTGCTTGGTCTGACTTACGAACTGGTCGACGTTGACCTGAGCTCAGGAGCGCACAAGCAAGCCGAGTTTCTTGCCCTTAACCCGTTCGGCCAGGTACCCGTCCTGGAAGACGACGGCGTCGCCATTGCGGACTCAAACGCTATTCTCGTTTACCTCGCCAAAAAAGGGGGTCGCGAGGACTGGCTGCCTGAAGACCCTCAGGGAGCCGCAGCCGTTCAGCGCTGGCTGTCCGTAGCCGCTGGCGAAATCGCATATGGACCGGCGGCCGCCCGGTTGATCACCGTGTTCGGCGCTAGCTACAACAGCAAAGAAGTCATCGAACGCGCCCATGCCCTGCTCGACAAGCTGCAGCACCACCTGACAGCCAGTGATTGGCTGGCCGCCGATCATCCAACCATTGCTGATGTAGCAGTCTATAGCTACATTGCCCGCGCACCCGAGGGAAATGTCGATCTATCGGCATACCCTGCAGTCGAGCGGTATCTAAGCCGTATTGAAGCATTGCCAGGCTTTGTCCCCTTCGCTCAAACCCCTGCAGGACTGGCCGCCACAGCGTGATGGCTGCCAAAGTGCCAACGCTTGCACCACTGCGCTATTGACTCAGGAGAGACGGAAATGGCCGAGACATCGAATACCTTGTCAACTTGGCATGAAGGTGAGAAGTTCATCCAGGAGAAGCTCGGTGTGGCTGAACGCATGGAAGAAGTCGGTCGGCGCGTTGTGCGGAACTTTATGCCGGACCAGCACCGCGACTTCTACGCTCAACTGCCATTTATCGTGCTTGGCAGCGTGGATTCCGAAGAGGATGCCTGGGCCACTTTTCTGGAAGGGAACCCGGGCTTCATGTTTTCACCAACACGCACGACGCTCAACATCGCCGCCCGTCCAAACCCTGAGGATCCTGCGTGCCAGGGCATGAAGGAAGGCGACCCGGTCGGCCTCCTGGGCATCGAGATGCACACGCGCCGCCGCAACCGCATGAATGGTGTTCTCTCGAACACCAAGCAGGGATTCCGAGTCGACGTCGACCAGAGCTTCGGCAACTGTCCTCGCTATATACAACTGCGGAACTTCAGGTTCGACCGCGATCCGGGCGTGGGCGACACCGGACAGCTCGAAGCGCTCGCAGCAATTGACCCAGCGGCTCGCGCGCTCATTGAGCGTACCGACTCCTTTTTCGTCGCGTCCTACGCCGATCGCGAGGGCCATCGCCAGGTTGATGTCTCCCATCGCGGCGGCAAGGCCGGCTTTGTTCGCGTGGCCCATGACGGTATGCTCACCATTCCGGATTTCAACGGCAATCTGTTCTTCGCCACGCTCGGCAACATCCTGCTCAACGGCAAAGCCGGATTGCTCTTTGTCGATTTCGAGACCGGCGACATGCTGCATATGACCGGTGACGCTGAAGTGATTCTGGAGTCGCCCGACATCGCGGCATTTCGAGGTGCCGAACGGCTCTGGACCTTTCGGGCACGCAAGATTGTCCGCCGGCGTGGCGGCCTCGCACTACGCTGGGCGTTCCAGGATGGCGGCTGGTCTGACAGTTCGCTCATGACCGGCGACTGGCAACAGGCAGACGAACGCTTGCGTGCGGCTCAATATGCAGGCCGTTGGCGCACCCTGAAAATATCCCGGATCATCCAGGAAAGCGAGTCAATCCGATCATTTCATCTGAAACCGGACGATGGTGCAGGGCTGCTGCCGCATGTAGCCGGCCAACATTTGCCCATTCGCGTCTCCGTCACGGGTTCGGATAAGCCGGTCATCCGAAACTACACCCTGTCAGTAGCCCCCTCCGATGGCTACTACCGGATCAGCGTCAAGCGTGATGGCCTGGTCTCCCAATACCTCCATGATCAATTGCATGAAGGCGACACGATTGAGGCGCGTGCTCCGGCCGGTAATTTCACTGTCGATACTGAGACGACCCGCCCGCTAGTACTGATGGCCGGCGGTGTCGGCATAACGCCCATGCTTGCGATGCTGCGCCACATTGTCTACGAGGGTTTGCGCAAGCGGCGAATCCGGCCCACAACGCTCTTCTATGCCGCGCACTCCAGGCAAGAACGCGCCTTTGATCAGGAGCTTGCAGCGCTGATCAAAGGCGCGCAAGGAGCCGTCAGGCTTGTCCGGGTACTGAGCGACGCCGATGGCAGCCAGGAGGGTGTGGATTACGACGTGACTGGCCGTATCGATATGCCACTACTTGGCCGTTTTCTCGCCTTCGGCGACTACGAGTTTTATCTATGCGGCCCGCCGCCGTTTACACAGGCAATCTACGATGGACTGCGAGGCTACAACATCGCGGATGAAAGAATCCATGCCGAAGCGTTCGGGCCTGCATCGCTGAGGCGCACCAGCAACCGCCCTGCGGCTGCTCCCGTCCGATTGCCTGCATCGACAGCGCCTGTGCCCGTTGCGTTCATGAACTCACTTAAGGAGGCGCGCTGGACCCCGGCGTCCGGAACACTTCTGGAGCTTGCCGAAGCACGTGGCCTTCATCCTGAATTCAGTTGCCGCGAGGGCACTTGCGGGACCTGTCGCAGCAAGTTGATCAAGGGCACAGTGGCCTACCTTATTGAGCCAACCGCCAAGGTTGACGATGATGAAGTGCTTATTTGCTGCGCAGTACCAGCCCATCAGGAAAGCGATAGCGAGAACCGTGTTCAGCTGGCTCTCTGATGACCATGCTGGTCTTGGCGATTTCGGATTCTAAACACACCGCGTAAAGAAGCTGGGTATCATGACGGCAAGGTACTCCGGCAGCACACCAGTGTCGACCCGGAAACTCTTATGAACATCCCTTAATGCACAAGGAGGGACGAAGGAATGGACCGTTGGCAGGCGATGCGAATTTTTGTGAAAGTGGCGGAAACAGAAAGCTTCGCTAAGACCGCGCGCCAGATGTACATGAGTGCACCGGCGGTTACGCGGACGGTGGCGGCACTGGAAGAACTGATTGGAGCACGCCTCTTCGTGCGCACGACCCGGTCGGTGAAAACAACTGAGGCGGGAAGCCGCTATTTAGACGATTGCCGCCGAATCTTAAGCGACATCGCTGAAGCGGAGTCTGCTGCAGCCGGACACTACGCCGAGCCTTCCGGAACCTTGGCGATAACAGCCTCGGTGATGTTTGGCCATATGCACGTACTGCCTATCGTGACGGAATATCTTGATGTCCACCCAGGCATGCGCGCGCGAACTTTCTTTGTCGACCGCCCTGTCAACATCGTAGACGAAGGCATGGACGTTGCCATCCGGATCGGTCATCTGCCGGATTCGGGCTTTACCGCAATTCAAGTCGGCTCTGTGCGCCACGTCATCTGCGGTTCTCCTGAATACCTCGAAACCCACGGCACTCCCGCCACGCCCGCAGCGCTCAAAGACCACCGCATTGTTGCTTCCAACAGCGCCTGGGTGTCTCCGGAATGGCGATTTGCACGCGGCCAACGGATTGTCATTGATCCCGTTTTACAGTGCAATACCAACGAGGCAGCCATTTCAATTGCGAAAGCCGGCTGGGGCCTGACCCGAGTGCTTCTTTATCAAATCGGGCCCGCGCTACGTGACGGCACACTGAAAATTGTACTGAGCGACTTTGAGGATCCACCGCTACCCATACACGTGCTGTATCCGGAGGGGCGACAGGCCCCCGCAAAAGTCAGGACCTTCGTCGACCTGGTGCTTGCAAGGCTACGAGAGAATCCACTATTTAACTGACTCGGCTTTACAACGGGCGGCTGAATAGCCAACGTGCACTCAGGCGTCACCCACAAAAAAACGCCAGGCATTGAGCCTGGCGTTTTTGCTGAGCAGTGCCGGATTACTCTTCAGCGCTGCCGGTTGCTTCGTCGGCTTCTGGTGTGTCGTGAGCTTCCACGACCTCAGAAGAGGCTGGCGCATCTTCGAAAGGATTCGCCAGGGCGCGAGCGGCTTGACGCTCTGCGGCCTCGTGAGCCTCTTTGTCTTTGCGCGCCATGTGGTACGACATGCCGGTACCTGCGGGAATCAGGCGACCAACAATGACGTTTTCCTTCAAGCCACGCAAGTCGTCGCGCTTGCCCATGATGGCGGCCTCGGTCAGAACCCGGGTGGTTTCCTGGAAGGAAGCCGCCGAGATGAACGAGTCAGTCGACAGTGAAGCCTTGGTGATACCCAACAGCACGTTGTCGTACGTGGCGGGGATCTTGCCATCGGCGTCCATGCGATCATTTTCGTTGAGCAGTTCGGAACGTTCGACTTGCTCGCCGGTAATGAAGCTGGTATCGCCCGCATCGGTGATGTTTACGCGGCGCAACATCTGACGCACAATGACTTCAATGTGCTTGTCGTTGATCTTCACGCCTTGCAAACGATACACGTCCTGGACTTCGTTGACGACGTAGCTGGCCAGTCGCTCGATTCCCTGCAAACGCAAGATATCGTGCGGATCTGCCGGGCCATCGACAATCATTTCGCCCTTGTTCACCACCTGGCCGTCGTGCACCAGCACCTGTTTTTCCTTGGGAATCAGGAACTCGTGGCTGACACCTTCCAGGTCGGTAATGACCAGGCGCTGCTTGCCCTTGGTGTCCTTGCCAAAAGAAACCGTGCCCGTAACGTCGGCCAGCATGCCGGCGTCTTTGGGTGAGCGTGCTTCGAACAGTTCTGCAACACGTGGCAGACCACCGGTAATATCGCGAGTTTTCTGCGATTCCTGTGGAATACGCGCCAACACTTCACCAACGGTAACTTGCTGCCCATCACGAACGGTAATCAGCGCACCGACCGGGAAGGAGATGTTGACCGAGTGATCGGTACCGGCAATCTTGACGTCTTCACCCGCCTCGTTAACCAGCTTGATCTGCGGACGCATCATGGTCTTGCCGCCGCGAGTCTTGGGCGTGATGACCACTAGCGTAGACAGACCGGTGACTTCGTCGAGCTGCTTGGCAACGGTCACGCCCTCTTCGATGTTCTCGAAGCGGACTTGGCCAGCGTATTCAGAAACGATAGGACGAGTCAGAGGATCCCAGGTGGCCAGACGTTGACCAGCCTTGATGACGTCACCGTCACCGACGGCAATCGTGGCGCCATAAGGAATCTTGTGACGTTCGCGCTCGCGGCGTGCATCGTCAAAGATGACGATTTCGCCGGATCGGGAAATCGCTACGCGTTCGCCCTTGGCGTTGGTTACATAGCGCAGGCCGATGGCAAAGCCAACCGTACCGGCCGACTTGGTTTCCACCGAGCTGGCCATGGCGGCACGCGATGCGGCACCACCAATGTGGAAGGTACGCATGGTCAGCTGCGTGCCAGGTTCACCAATGGACTGGGCTGCGATTACGCCGATAGCCTCACCACGGTTGACCAGATAGCCACGACCCAGATCGCGGCCGTAGCAGTGCGCGCACAGGCCATGACGTGTCTCGCATGTCAGGGGAGTCCGTACCTTGACTTCGTCCACACCGATGCTGTCGATGTACTCGACAGTGTCTTCATCCAACAGCGTGCCGGCGGCTACAGCGGTTTCCTGAGTCTCGGGGTTGACGATATCAATTGCCGCAACACGGCCCAGAATACGGTCGCGCAAAGGTTCGATGACCTCGCCGCCCTCGAGCAGCGCTTTCATGGAATAACCACGCGTCGTGCCGCAATCGGATTCGGTAATCACCAGATCCTGCGTCACGTCGACCAGACGACGGGTCAGGTAACCCGAGTTCGCCGTCTTCAATGCCGTATCGGCCAAACCTTTACGTGCACCGTGCGTCGAGATGAAGTACTGAAGTACGTTCAGGCCTTCACGGAAGTTGGCGGTAATGGGCGTTTCGATAATCGAGCCGTCAGGCTTGGCCATCAGGCCTCGCATACCGGCCAACTGCCGAATCTGTGCCGCAGAACCCCGGGCGCCCGAGTCGGCCATCATGTAGATGGAGTTGAACGACTCCTGGCGGACTTCTTCGCCATGGCGGTTGGTGACGGGTTCGGTAGCCAGTTGTTCCATCATGGCCTTGCCGACCTTGTCGCCGGCCTTGCCCCAGATATCAACCACGTTGTTGTAACGCTCTTGCGACGTGACCAGACCCGACGAATATTGCTTGTCGATCTCTTTGACTTCGGCGCTGGCCTGGGCAAGGATATCTTCCTTGACCGAAGGAACCAGCATGTCGCTCATGGCAATCGAAATACCGCCACGCGTTGCCAGCTTGAAGCCGGACTGCATCAGTTTGTCGGCAAAGATCACCGTGGCGCGCAAGCCGCAGCGACGGAAAGACTGATTGATCAGGCGCGAAATTTCTTTCTTTTTCAGAGGGCGATTCAGTACCGAGAACGGCAGGCCCTTAGGCAGGATCTCGGACAGCAAGGCACGGCCTACTGTGGTCTCGAAACGCTTGAGGACCGGTTGCCATTGATCTTGCTCGTCTTTCTCGTACTCGTTCAGACGCACCGTGATGCGGCTTTGCAACTCGACTTCACGGTTGTCGTAGGCGCGCTGGACTTCGGCCAGGTCCATGAAGAACAGGCCTTCACCCTTGCCGTTGATGCGCTCACGAGTGGTGTAGTACAGACCCAGCACGATGTCTTGCGACGGCACGATGGACGGCTCGCCGTTGGCAGGGAACAATACGTTGTTGGAGGCCAGCATTAGGGTGCGGGCTTCTAGTTGCGCTTCGAGCGACAGCGGCACGTGCACGGCCATCTGGTCACCATCGAAGTCGGCGTTGAACGCAGCACAAACCAGCGGGTGCAGCTGAATGGCTTTACCTTCGATCAGCACTGGCTCAAAGGCCTGAATGCCCAGGCGGTGCAGCGTAGGCGCACGGTTGAGCATGACCGGGTGTTCGCGGATGACCTCTTCCAGAATATCCCAGACAACGGGTTCCTGGCTTTCCACCAGCTTCTTGGCTGCCTTGATGGTCGTAGCCAGACCCATCATTTCCAGTCGATTGAAAATGAAGGGCTTGAACAGCTCCAACGCCATCAGTTTGGGCAGACCGCACTGGTGCAGCTTGAGCTGCGGACCCACCACAATAACCGAACGGCCAGAGTAGTCGACGCGTTTACCCAGCAGGTTCTGACGGAAGCGACCGCTCTTACCCTTGATCATGTCGGCCAGCGACTTGAGCTGACGCTTGTTGGCGCCAGTCATGGCCTTGCCGCGACGTCCGTTATCGAGCAACGAGTCGACCGATTCCTGCAGCATGCGTTTTTCGTTGCGCAGGATGATGTCGGGCGCCTTCAGCTCCAGCAAACGCTTCAGACGATTGTTGCGGTTGATGACGCGACGGTACAGATCGTTCAGATCGGACGTGGCGAAACGGCCGCCATCAAGAGGAACCAGCGGACGCAGGTCGGGAGGCAGCACGGGCAGCACTTCCATGACCATCCAGTCGGGCTTGATGCCTGACTTCTGGAAGCCTTCAAGCACTTTCAGGCGCTTGGAGATCTTCTTGATCTTGGCGTCGGAGGCAGTAGCCTTAAGCTCAGCACGCAGGGTTTCTACATCACGATCGATATCGATGGTGCGCAGCAACTCGCGCACGGCTTCCGCACCCATCAGGGCATGGAAGTCGTCGCCGTACTCTTCTGTCTTGGCCAGGAAGTCGTCGTCGGACATGATCTGGCCGCGCTTGAGCGGTGTCATGCCGGGTTCGATGACGCACCATGCTTCGAAATACAGCACGCGTTCAATGTCGCGCAGTGTCATATCGAGCACCATGCCCAGGCGCGACGGCAGGCTCTTGAGGAACCAGATGTGCGCTACAGGGCTGGCCAGCTCAATGTGACCCATGCGTTCGCGACGAACCTTGCTTACCGTAACTTCGACACCGCATTTTTCGCAGATGACGCCACGATGCTTCAGGCGCTTGTACTTGCCGCAAAGGCATTCGTAGTCTTTGATCGGGCCAAAGATCTTGGCGCAGAACAGACCATCGCGCTCGGGCTTGAAGGTGCGGTAGTTGATGGTTTCAGGCTTGCGAACCTCGCCATATGACCACGACCGCACTTTTTCAGGCGATGCGATACCAATCTTGATGGCATCGAATTGCTCGTCTTGCGAGACTTGTTTGAATAGATCGAGTAGCGCTTTCATTATTTACGCTCCAAATCCATGTCCAGGGACAGGGATCTAATTTCTTTGACCAGAACGTTGAACGACTCAGGCATGCCGGCATCGATGACGTGGTCGCCCTTGACGATGTTCTCGTATACCTTGGTACGGCCCGAGATATCGTCGGACTTGACCGTCAACATCTCTTGCAGCGTATACGAAGCACCGTAGGCTTCCAGCGCCCAGACTTCCATCTCACCGAAACGCTGACCACCGAATTGGGCTTTACCACCCAGCGGCTGCTGTGTAACCAGTGAGTATGGGCCTGTTGAGCGGGCGTGCATTTTGTCGTCAACCAGGTGATGCAGCTTCAGGTAATGCATATAACCGATAGTGACCGGACGCTCAAACTGCTCGCCGGTACGGCCGTCGATCAGCCATGCCTGTGCCCGTGTGGAGGTCAGATTCAGCTTCTTGGCGATATCGTCCGGATAGGCCAATTCAAGCATCTTGCCGATCTCTTCCTCGGTTGCACCATCGAATACCGGCGTTGCCAACGGCACACCATTCTTCAGGTTGCGAGCCATCTCGATGACTTCGTCGTCGGTCAACTGGTCGATATGCGCACTGGCGCCCGCACTGTTATAGACCTTCTCGAGGTAGGCACGAACGTTCTTGACCTGAACATTCTTTTCGTCCTCGAGCATGTCGGCAATGCGGTAACCAACGCCTTTCGCCGCCCAGCCCAAGTGCACTTCAAGCACCTGTCCGACGTTCATCCGGGATGGAACGCCCAGCGGGTTCAACACGATGTCGGCAGGCGTACCATCGGCCATGTGCGGCATGTCTTCGACCGGAGTAATGCGCGAAACCACACCCTTGTTACCGTGACGGCCGGCCATTTTGTCGCCAGGCTGCAGACGGCGCTTAACGGCCAGGTATACCTTGATCATCTTGAGCACACCCGGGGGCAGCTCATCGCCTTGCGTCAGTTTCTTGCGCTTTTCTTCGAAAGCGAGGTCGAACTGATGGCGCTTCTGTTCAAGCGATTCCTTGGCCTGCTCCAGCACTACAGCGTGCTCTTCATCCGACAGGCGGATGTCAAACCACTGCCAGCGATCCAGATCAGTCAGGTAGGCCTGGTCGAGCGCAGTACCCTTGGCCAGCTTGCGCGGACCACCGTTGACAGTTTTGCCAACCAGGAACTTGCCGATACGATCAAAGGTATCGTCTTCAACAATACGCAGCTGATCGTTCAGGTCTTGGCGATAACGACGCAGCTCGTCGTCGATGATGGATTGGGCGCGCTTGTCACGCTCAATACCTTCACGCGTGAAGACCTGCACATCGATCACAGTACCGACCATGCCCGAAGGCACGCGCAGCGACGTGTCTTTGACGTCAGAGGCCTTTTCACCAAAGATGGCGCGCAGCAGTTTTTCTTCTGGAGTCAGCTGGGTTTCGCCCTTGGGCGTTACCTTACCAACCAGCACGTCATCGGCGCGTACTTCGGCACCAATGTAGACAATACCGGAGTCGTCCAGACGGTTAAGCTGGGTTTCAGCCAGGTTGCTGATGTCGCGAGTGATCTCTTCGGCGCCCAACTTGGTATCACGGGCGACGACGGTGAGCTCTTCGATGTGAATCGACGTATAGCGGTCGTCGGCCACAATCTTCTCGGAAATCAGAATCGAATCCTCGAAGTTATAACCATTCCAGGGCATGAACGCGATCAGCATATTCTGCCCCAGCGCCAGTTCGCCCAAGTCGGTCGATGCGCCGTCAGCCAGAACGTCACCACGCGCAACGTGATCACCACGCTTGACGATAGGACGCTGGTTGATATTGGTGTTCTGGTTCGAACGTGTGTACTTGGTCAGGTTGTAGATGTCTACACCGACTTCGCCGGCGACGTTTTCTTCGTCGTTCACACGGATAACCACGCGCTCGGCATCGACATGGTCGACGATACCGCCACGAATGGCCTGAACGGTCGTACCCGAGTCAACGGCCACGGTGCGCTCAATGCCCGTACCAACCAATGGTTTTTCGGGGCGCAGGCAAGGTACAGCCTGACGTTGCATGTTGGCGCCCATCAGTGCCCGGTTGGCGTCATCGTGCTCAAGGAAAGGAATGAGCGAAGCCGCTACCGACACGATCTGCGAAGGCGCAACGTCCATGTAGTGCACGTTCGAAGGCGCCGTCAACATGGTTTCACCGGCCTGACGGCAGGCGACCAGGTCATCAACGAATGTGCCAACTTCGTCCAGCTCGGCGTTAGCCTGGGCAATGACGTAGTTGCTTTCCTCGATGGCCGACAGGTAATCGATTTGTTCGCTGACCTTGCCGTCGATAATCTTGCGATAAGGCGTTTCCAGAAAGCCGTACTCGTTCAGGCGTGCATACAACGCCATCGAGTTGATCAGACCGATGTTCGGACCTTCAGGCGTTTCAATGGGGCAAACCCGGCCGTAGTGAGTCGGGTGCACGTCGCGCACCTCGAAACCAGCGCGTTCGCGCGTCAGACCGCCTGGGCCCAATGCCGATACACGACGCTTGTGCGTGATCTCGGACAGCGGGTTGGTTTGGTCCATGAACTGCGACAACTGGCTGGAGCCAAAGAATTCTTTGATTGCCGCAGAGATCGGCTTGGAATTGATCAGGTCGTGCGGCATGAGGTTTTCGGTCTCTGCCTGACCCAGACGTTCCTTGACGGCACGTTCGACGCGTACCAGACCGGCACGGAACTGGTTTTCGGCCAGCTCGCCCACACAACGAACGCGACGATTGCCCAAGTGGTCGATATCGTCGATCTGACCGCGACCGTTACGCAGCTCGACCAGCACCTTGATGGTTTCAAGAATGTCGTCGTCGGTCAGCGTCATGGGACCGGTGATATCGTCGCCACGGCCCAGACGGCTGTTGACCTTCATGCGGCCCACGCGTGACAAATCGTAGGCGTCTTCGCTGTAGAACAGACGTTGGAACAAGGCCTCGACGGCATCCTCGGTGGGAGGCTCGCCAGGACGCATCATGCGGTAGATCGCTACACGCGCGGCCATCTGGTCGGCGGTTTCGTCGGTGCGCAGTGTTTGCGAGATATAGCCGCCACGATCCAGATCGTTGATATACAGCGTCTGAATTTCACGGATATTGGCGGCACGGATGTCGGCCAATATGGTTTCGGTGATTTCGTCGTTGGCATTGGCAATGACTTCGCCGGTTTCCGGGTTGACCAGGCCTTTGGCCAGGATACGACCCAGAATGAAGTCTTCAGGCACCGAAATGCGCTCAACCTTGGCATTGGCCAGGTCGCGCAAGTGCTTGGCGTTGATGCGCTTGTCTTTCTCGACAATCACCTCGCCGGAGCGACCGGCAATGTCGAAATGAGCCATCTCGCCCTTCCAGCGCTCGGGCACGAACTCGAGCATGCCGCCTTCATTGAGAATTTCGAAATTGTCGAAATCAGAGAAGTAGGCCAGGATGGCTTCCGGCATCATGCCTATGGCTTTGAGCAGGATGGACACAGGCATCTTGCGACGACGGTCGACACGGAAGAACAGAATATCTTTCGGATCGAACTCGAAGTCCAGCCATGAGCCACGGTAAGGAATCACGCGAGCCGAGAACAGCAGTTTGCCCGAGCTGTGTGTTTTGCCACGATCGTGCTCGAAGAACACGCCAGGCGAACGGTGCAGCTGAGACACGATGACGCGCTCGGTGCCGTTGATGACGAAAGAACCGTTGTTGGTCATGAGCGGAATTTCGCCCATGTACACTTCTTGTTCTTTGACTTCCTTGACCGTCGGCTTGCTGACTTCGCGGTCCATCAGCACCAGACGCACCTTGGCGCGCAGCGGTGAAGCATAGGTCAAACCGCGCAGCTGGCACTCTTTGACGTCGAAAACCGGCTCACCGAGAACGTAGCTAACGAACTCCAGGCGAGCCATCTGATTATGACTGACTATGGGGAAAATTGATGTGAAAGCTGCTTGCAGGCCTTCATCTTTACGTTTGGAAGGTGTAGTATCCGCCTGCAGAAACGTTTTAAATGATTGCAGTTGAGTCGCCAAAAGGTAAGGGACGTCCTGGACGTCTTCACGCTTGGCGAAGCTCTTGCGTATGCGCTTTTTTTCGGTATACGAATAAGGCATGAGCACTCCGACTCGAGGGTTACATGGGCCGTCAACCACGGCCCTGGTTTACGACTCCAGAAAGCCCGACTCGTTAATAAAACCTGGTCCGAATCATGGGTTTTCTGGAAACGCAAAAGCCCGGGAGGGCAAAACGCCTTCCCGGGCAGATAAGAAAAGTCTTATTTGAGTTCGACTTTTGCGCCAGCTTCTTCAAGCTTCTTCTGTGCAGCTTCGGCGTCAGCTTTAGCCAGGCCTTCCTTGACGGGCTTGGGAGCGCCGTCAACCAGGTCTTTAGCTTCTTTCAAGCCCAGACCAGTGATTTCACGCACGGCCTTGATGACGCTGACCTTGTTTGCGCCGACTTCAGCCAGCACAACGGTGAACTCGGTTTGCTCTTCAGCAGCGGCGGCAGCGCCACCGGCAGCGGGAGCAGCCACAGCCACAGCGGCGGCAGCAGCCGACACGCCAAATTTTTCTTCCATTTCCTTGATCAGCTCGGACAATTCGAGCACGGTCATGCTAGCGATAGCGTCAAGGATTTCTGCTTTGCTTAATGCCATTTTAAGAACTCCAAATATTGATAATAGCCAGGGTTGGGTGTCGCTCGGTTCGACGAAATTCCTGGAGGCGGCTTACGCTGCCTCTTTTTGATCGCGCACAGCCGCGAGGCCGCGTACGAACTTGGTTGGAACTTCGTTGAGCGTACGCACAAATTGCGTGACAGGGGCCTGCATCGTACCCATAAGTTTCGAAAGCAACTCTTCGCGGGAAGGCATAGTGGCCAAGGCCTTAACGCCATCCTGGCTCAACAGGCTGTTGGGCAATGCCCCGCCTTTGATAACCAGCTTATCGTTGGTCTTTGCGAAACCGGCAAGTACTTTTGCCGCCGCAACCGGATCAGTACTGATGGCATACATCAGCGGACCGGTCAGTTGTGCTGTGAGTTCCTCGTAGGGAGTTCCAGCAACAGCGCGACGGACTAGCGTATTCTTCAGAACACGCAGATACACACCCGACTCACGCGCAGTCTTGCGCAATACGGTAACAGAGGCGACGTCCAGACCACGGTACTCAGCGATAATGATCGATTGCGCCTTTGCAACTTCTGCAGAGACTTCTTCGATTACTACCGCTTTCTCTTGACGATTGAGACTCACGGTTTGAACACTCCATCAAATGACGCATGGGAGGGTCCCTTGCGTCTACCGAATGCGGCGCACCTGGTCGAGTTCTTCATACAACAAGAATTCTTCCATGGGACGCCGTCTGCGCTGGAATCAAACTGAAAACAGTCTGAAATTAAGCCTGGCCTTGGCGTACGAATACGTTGACGGTTCGGCTCCAGCGGTCTTTGACAGCAATGCCTGGGTATTCCAGGCACAGCCCAAAGTTCTATTTCCAGCAGCGTTTAGGCTGCCAGAGAAGCTACTTCTACGCGCGCACCGCCGCCCATCGTGGACGAAACGGCAATCTTGCGCAGATACACACCCTTGGCGGCAGCGGGACGAGCCTTGTTCAAGGCATCAACCAGCGCGGCAAGGTTGGTTTGCAACTGTTCGACACCAAAAGAGGCGCGACCGATGGTGGCGTGAATAATGCCAGCCTTGTCGGTACGATACTGAACCTGACCAGCCTTGGCATTCTTGACTGCCGTGGCGACATCAGGCGTAACCGTGCCAACCTTGGGGTTAGGCATCAGACCGCGAGGGCCGAGCACTTGGCCCAGGGCACCAACGATACGCATGGTATCGGGCGATGCGATCAGGATGTCAAAGTCGATTTGACCGCCCTTGATGGTTTCGGCCAGGTCTTCCATGCCAACGATGTCAGCACCGGCAGCTTTGGCAGCCTCGGCCTTTTCGCCTTGAGCGAACACGGCAACACGGACCGACTTGCCCGTGCCGGCTGGCAACACGACCGAGCCACGAACCAGCTGATCGGATTTCTTGGGATCGATGCCTAGTTGCACGGCGATGTCGATGGATTCATCGAACTTGGCAGTGGCGGTTTCCTTGACCAGGGCCAGAGCCTCGGCAACAGGGTAAAACTTGTTGCGGTCGATCTTGGCGGCGATAGCGGCCGCGCGCTTATTCAACTTGGCCATGCTTATACCCCTTCAACCGTAATGCCCATGCTGCGGGCGCTACCAGCAATCGTACGAACAGCGGCGTCAAGGTCGGCAGCGGTAAGATCGGGCGTTTTGGTCTTGGCAATTTCTTCAGCCTGAGCACGCGTCAACACGCCGACTTTGTCGAGGTTGGGACGAGCCGAGCCTTTTTGCACACCACTGGCCTTTTTGATCAGGATGGTGGCAGGCGGCGTCTTCATGATGAAGGTGAAGCTCTTGTCTGCGTAGGCGGTAATGACCACAGGAATTGGCAAACCCGGCTCGACGCCTTGGGTTTTGGCGTTAAACGCCTTGCAGAATTCCATGATGTTCAGACCGCGCTGACCCAGCGCCGGACCGATAGGGGGTGAGGGATTAGCCTTACCAGCTGGGACTTGCAGCTTGATAAAGCCGACGATTTTCTTCGCCATGCTTAGCTCCTTGCGGGTTCTAACGCCAGCACGCCATGGGCGCCTGGCTCCCCGGGGTTAAAAACTCAGGTCTTTTCGACCTGACCAAAATCGAGTTCGACAGGTGTGGCACGGCCAAAAATGGTAACCGACACACGCACCTTGCTTTTTTCGTAGTTGACTTCTTCGACGTTGCCGTTGAAGTCTGCAAACGGACCTTCTTTGACGCGGACCATCTCGCCCACCTCGAAAAGAACTTTGGGTTTCGGTTTCTCGACACCCTCTTCCATTTGCGAAAGAATCTTTTCAACTTCACGTTCCGAGATGGGAGCGGGACGATTGCCCGAACCACCCAGGAAACCGGTCACCCGGTTTGTATTCTTGACCAAGTGCCAGGTTTCGTCGGTGAGATCCATTTCGACCAACACGTAACCTGGAAAGATACGCCGTTCAGTAATGGATTTCTTGCCGCCTTTGACTTCGACCACTTCTTCCGAAGGAACCAGAATCTGGCCGAAGGAGGTTTCCAGCCCGGCGCGCTCTATGCGCTCGACTAGTGCCTTGTGCACGCTTTTTTCCATACCGGAATAAACGTGGACGACATACCAACGCTTGCTCATGTGTGTCCTTTAGTTCCAGCCTAGCAGCAAGCCGTATATGACCCACTCGAGGACTTTATCGACGACCCACAACAAGAGACCCATTGCGATCACGAACACAAAGACGATACCCGTCATTTGTGTGGTCTCTTTGCGCGTCGGCCAGACAACACGCTTTACTTCGTTATAGGAATCACGCCCAAAGCTCAAGGTGCGACGACCAGGCTCACTGAACCAGGCGATAACAGCGGCAATAACCAGACTGCCTACAAACACGCCCGCGCGCAAGAGGGTCGGCTGACCTTCAAGCATGGAGTAAGCGACAATGCCTGCCACGATAACAAGCACCGCCAGACCCATCTTGACTCGATCTACGGTACTGCTAACGGTTTCTACGTTGCTATTCGACATATTCCGGCATGTGACGCCACGCGTGCGCACTGTATGACTGATGTGTGGCAGGGGCAGTAGGAATCGAACCTACAACCTTCGGTTTTGGAGACCGACGCTCTGCCAATTGAGCTATACCCCTAGACCCTGAAAGCGATGACACCATTTGGAGCCATCGCCCTTTACAACTTCTTATGTGAAAGAGCGTCTGACGCTCCTTCACATGGAATTACTTGGTGATGCTGGCGACGACACCGGCGCCGACGGTACGGCCACCTTCGCGGATAGCGAAGCGCAGACCTTCTTCCATGGCGATCGGGGCGATCAGGCTGACCTTCATCGACACGTTATCACCTGGCAGAACCATTTCCTTGTCGGCCGGCAGCTCGATCGTACCGGTTACGTCGGTGGTACGGAAGTAGAACTGAGGACGATAGCCCTGGAAGAACGGCGTGTGACGGCCACCTTCGTCTTTGGACAGAATGTACACCTCGGCCGAGAAGTCCGTGTGCGGCTTGATCGAACCGGGCTTGGCCAACACCTGACCACGCTCGACGTCTTCACGCTTGGTGCCGCGCAACAAAATACCCACGTTATCGCCTGCCTGACCTTGGTCCAGCAGCTTGCGGAACATTTCAACGCCCGTGCACGTAGTCTTGACCGTGTCCTTGATGCCCACGATTTCGATTTCTTCGCCAACCTTGACGATACCGCGCTCGATACGACCCGTCACCACCGTGCCGCGACCCGAGATCGAGAACACGTCTTCAACAGGCATAAGGAACGTGCCGTCAACGGCGCGCTCTGGCGTAGGAATGTAGCTATCGAGGGCCGCTGCCAATTGCATGATGGCTTCTTTGCCCAGAGGACCTTCGTCGCCTTCCAGAGCCAGCTTGGCCGAACCCTTGACGATCGGTGTGTCGTCGCCAGGAAAGTCGTACTTGGACAGCAGCTCGCGCACTTCCATTTCGACCAGCTCGAGCAACTCTTCGTCGTCGACCATATCGGCCTTGTTCAGGAACACGATGATGTAAGGCACGCCCACCTGGCGCGACAGCAGAATGTGCTCACGCGTTTGCGGCATGGGGCCGTCAGCGGCCGACACCACCAGGATCGCGCCGTCCATCTGCGCAGCACCGGTAATCATGTTCTTGACATAGTCAGCGTGCCCCGGGCAGTCAACGTGCGCATAGTGACGCGCTTCCGTTTCGTACTCGACGTGCGAGGTGTTGATCGTGATGCCGCGTGCCTTTTCTTCGGGCGCTGCGTCGATCTGGTCGTAGCCCTTGGCATCGCCCGAGCCAAACACCTTGGCCAACACTGTTGTAATTGCCGCTGTAAGCGTCGTCTTGCCGTGGTCAACGTGCCCGATCGTACCTACGTTTACGTGCGGTTTGGTCCGTTCAAACTTACCTTTTGCCATGGCTGACACTCCTGACTATGGAATTGAGCTGTAAATAAAAATAAAGTTTTTGGTGCCCATGACGCGGATCGAACGCGTGACCTCTCCCTTACCAAGGGAGTGCTCTACCACTGAGCCACATGGGCAACTGCTTTGTTGCTTTTCGCCTGTTAGAGCGAAATTCGATAAATCGTAACTGGAGCGGGTGAAGGGAATCGAACCCTCATCATCAGCTTGGAAGGCTGTTGCTCTACCATTGAGCTACACCCGCGAAGATTCGTTTCACCAACGATGCTGCCCTGCTGTTTACGCCGGACTGCATGCGCATACCGCAAAAGCGCGCTGCCTGACTACATATGTGGCGGGCAACGCGCACGATAATCTTACTGGTGGTGGGAGTTGGATTCGAACCAACGTAGACGCAAGGTCAACAGATTTACAGTCTGCCCCCTTTAACCACTCGGGCATCCCACCAAAAGCGAACTCCGAATTATGCAGGGTTTTTTATTCCCTGTCAAATACCTATTGACGCCAGCAGCTAATGTGTAACTCGTAAGCCTCATTGGCTATCAAGAACGGCCTGCTGACGTACTTAGAACCAGGTCAGACCAATCGAAACAATAATACCGGTGACAAACAACTGGATCAGGCAGTAGCCCATGATGTCCTTGGCCTTGAGTCCGGCGATGGCCAGAACGGGCAAGGCCCAGAAAGGCTGCAACAGGTTGGTCCAGGAATCACCCCAAGCCACTGCCATGGCTACGCGCGGCATATCGGCGCCCAGCGCCTGAGCCGTGGCAATGACCACCGGGCTTTGCACCGCCCACTGACCACCCCCAGAAGGAATGAATATGTTGACGATACCCGCGCTCATGAAGGCCCAGAATGGCAGGCTTTCAGCGGTGGCAAATGAAGTCATCCAATCGGACAGGCTGCTTGCCAGGCCAGAGTGCATGATGATAGCCATGATGCCCGCGTAAAAGGGAAACTGTATGACTATGCCTGCGGCACCCTTGATAGCCTCATCCAGACTATTGAGCAGATTGCGTGCGTTGCCATGCAACACAATCGCAAGGAACAGAAAGGTGAAGTTGATGATATTCAGATTCAGTCCGCCGCCACGTACTATGTAGTAGTCGAACATATAGGCCAATCCGGCCACACCTATAAGCAGGGCAAGAATTTTGCTGTTTTCCAGGCGAGCGGCGGGGCGATTGTCATTTTCGACGGCTGCAGCCGCTTCATTCAACTTGCTTTCTTCGACAAACACGCTGTCTTTTTCATCGGGCAGCATCAGACGATTGACCAGAGGCACGATCACCAGCATGGCCAGCACGATCGCCAGATTATAGAAAGAGAAAATGGTGTCGCCGGTAGAGATCAAGCCTATCTTATCGGCTTGAAAATGACCTTCGGTCGCGATGGTAAGCGGTATGGACCCGGCCAGACCTCCGTGCCACACAATAAAGCCCGAGTATGCGCTGGCTACCAGCAGACGGTAATCTACCCTGACCGTACGTGCCAACTGCTTGGCAAAAAGAGCACTGACCACCAGGCCAAATCCCCAATTGATCCAGTTTGCTATCAAGGCAATGACCGTGACAAGAATAATTGCCGAACCCGGCGTTTTGGCCAATGTTGCCAATTTCGCCAAAATGCTCTTGACCAGGGGGGTACTAGCCATCATATAGCCAGCTATCAGCACCAACACCATCTGCATGGTGAAACTGAGCAATCCCCAGAAACCATCACCCCACATGGTTACGACTTCCATGGGAGTCTTGCTTTCGACCAGGACAGCCGCGACACCGGCCAATAACGTTAGCAAGACAACAAATATATAGGGGTCTGGCAGATAACGTTCTACCAACTTCACAGAGGAGCGACTTAGTGCTTTAAACATTTTTATTTCTTGATTCGAGTGACTGACATGAACTGTTGAGACCGAGCGATCCTAACATGTTGAATCAAAAAATAAGGGTAAGCCCCATAAGGGTTTACCCTTTATTCATCTATTATTCAGCGCCCGGCTAGACTTAAATCAGTTCGGTTCAGCCCAACGCCTGTTTTGCCGCCGTTTCAGGCATCAATGAGGCCGGACAAACCCTGGCGTTCGAGCAAGGCATTCAGATGGTCCCAACCGTGAAAGTCAATTTGCAACTGACCCTTGTTTTTTGCACCGATTTTCAGGCTGACCCGGGTACCCAGATGATCAGACAGTGCCTCTTCCAATCTTTTGGCATCACCGTTCTGCGCACTGCCGTTACGCCTGGGCATTACGGCCTTATCCTCTATGGCTTGAATTGAACGGCTCACCAGCTTTTCTGTTTCACGAACTGACAGACGCCGGGCGATGACTTCGTTGGCAAGCAGAATTTGACTTGCTGCGTCAGTAGCCAGCAAGGCCCGTGCATGGCCCATATCGATATCGCCTGCAAGCAGCATGGTTTGTACCGGCCCGGCCAGATTCAATAAACGCAGAAGATTGCTGGTAGCGGGACGGGAACGACCTATGGCTTGTGCGGCCTGATCGTGTGTCAGGCCAAACTCGTCAAGCAAGCGGCGGACTCCGTGGGCCTCTTCCAGGGGATTCAGATCTTCGCGCTGTATGTTTTCGATAAGGGCCATGACAGCCGCATTTTCGTCGGCCACCTCACGCACCAGCACAGGCACTTCTGCCAGGCCAGCAAGCTTGGCCGCACGAAACCGCCGCTCGCCTGCAATGATCTCGTATTTGCCCTTGTCTTTTCCATCGAGGGGACGTACCAATATGGGCTGCATGATGCCCTGGCTACGGATGGAGTCAGCCAGCTCATTCAAGGCACCTTCATCCATTCTGGTGCGTGGCTGGTACTTGCCGGCACGCAAAAGACTGATCTTGAGGGCAGACGGCAATTTGGCCTGGGGTTCGGATTGGCCCAGGTTGTCAATGGCGCTGGCATCTTCGCCCAGCAGTGCATCAAGACCTCGTCCCAAACCTTTTGGTTTTCGAGTTGCCATAATAATTATCCTTTCCTGGTCCGTTAAACGGGAGGACGCGCCTGCTGACGCAGTGCTTCCCTTTTTACGCGTTTGATGAGCTCCTCACCAAACTCAATATACGCTTTTGCGCCTCGCGAGTTTTTATCGTAGATGATGCCAGGCATTCCATGGCTGGGGGCCTCGGCCAGACGCACATTGCGTGGAACGATTGTTTTGAACACTCTATCGCCAAAGTGTGTTTCGATCTGTGCAGAAACTTGTTGCTGCAGGGTGACACGTGTATCGAACATTACCCTTAGTAGCCCTATAAGCTGCAAGTCGGGGTTGATATTGCGATGCACCCGCTTAATGGTATTGACCAAGTCGGACAGGCCTTCGAGTGCAAAATATTCGCATTGCATGGGAATGATCACGCCATGTGCCGACGCCAGGCCATTAAGCGTAAGCAAAGACAAAGTAGGAGGGCAATCAATCAGTATGAAGTCATAATCGTCGGCAACCTGACTGATGGCCTGTTTAAGCTGCTGCTCACGATCATCCATTTGAATCAAATCGATTTCAGCACCCGACAGCTCGCGATTTGCAGGCAATACATCGTAGCCCCCGGATTCGGATCGTACTTTGGCATCTGTAATGGCAGTATCGCCAATAAGCACTTGGTAGAGATTTTGCTCTGCCTTGTTTTTATCGACCCCACTGCCCATGGTGGCATTGCCCTGCGGATCAAGATCTATAAGCAGCACCTGCTTGCGCATTGCCGCCAAGGCGGCCGCCAGGTTGATGGCTGTTGTGGTTTTACCTACACCACCTTTTTGGTTAGCAATGCAGAATATGCTGGCGGTGGACATACTGTGGCTCATAGACTTCCTTGACGACTCATCCAGACCAGACAACGCTGGGCATTCAATTCAGGTACGGGCAGCGTTTCTATATGAGTGATACGCCACGATGTATTCTGCCGCAAAAGCTCGGCTTCTTCTTCTGGCTCACGCCCCTTCATTGCCACCAGATGACCATCAGTGGCAACATGGCGCCCTGCCAAGGTGGCGAAATCAGCCAGAGAAGCAAAAGCTCGTGAAACCACGATATCGGCCTCTAGAGGCTGCATGCTTTCTACACGCTGATGATGAGCATGTAGATTGCGAAGACGCAGCACGCTAGACACTTGACGCACAAAAGCCATTTTCTTTTCTACAGCATCAATGCAATGTACTTCCCAGTTAGGATGCATGATTGCCAGCACCACACCAGGCAAGCCCGCACCAGATCCGACATCTGCAATTGTGCTTTCTAATACTGTATTTTTATACAGTATATTAGCTATGGGTTTTACTACCGACAAACTATCGATAAGGTGTTGCACAAGCATTTGCTCAGGATCGCGCAGTGCAGTGAGATTATACGTTTTGTTCCAGCGTTGTAGCTGATCCAAATAGGCTAAAAGTGCGTCGATCTTCGGCGGATCAATTTCCACACCAAGAACTTGTCCCGCTTGCTGCAAACGCAGTCCAAATTGCTCCCTGCCCATTACGCCGCTTTTTTCCTGTACTGTAATCGCTTAAGGTGAATAAGCAGTAAAGAGATTGCAGCGGGAGTAACACCTGAAACCCGACTCGCCTGACCTACTGTTTCTGGCCTGCTTGCTTTCAGACGATGCCTGACCTCAATTGAAAGACTGCTTATGGCATCGTAGTCCAGATCCGCTGGTATGGCTTGTGACTCCTGCTCCCGTTGCCGTTCAATATCTTCCTGCTGCTTGGCAACGTAGCCTGCATATTTAATCTGAATTTCTACTTGTTCTGCAGCTGCAGAATCTTCTAAGCCAGGTCCTGCTACAAGCGTATCGTCTACCTTATGCAAATCCATCAGTGCTTTATAGGTCACCTGTGGTCGTTTCAACAAATCATGCAGGGAATGTTCTTTCTCTAATTGCTTACCTAACAACGCTTCCGCAGTATGGTGGGCAAGTGTTTTAGGATTTATCCAGATAGATTTCAAGCGTTCTGTTTCACGTGAAACATCATCTCGCTTTTTACTGAAAGCATCCCACCGCTTATCATCGACCAAGCCGAGCTTTCTTCCCATTTCGGTAAGACGCATATCTGCATTATCTTCTCGCAGACTAAGACGATATTCTGCACGTGAAGTAAACATACGATAGGGTTCAGTAACGCCACGTGTAATCAAATCATCAACCAGCACGCCCAGGTAAGCTTCATTACGTTTGGGAAACCAGCCATCCAGGCCTTTCGCTTGCCGCGCTGCATTCAATCCAGCCAGCAGGCCTTGAGCCGCAGCTTCTTCGTAGCCCGTGGTTCCATTGATTTGCCCAGCAAAAAATAAACCCTTGATTGCCCTGGTTTCTAATGTTGAAGAAAGTTCACGTGGATCAAAGTAGTCATACTCGATCGCATAACCAGGGCGCATAATGACTGCATTTTCCAAGCCTGGTAATGTCCTTACCAGAGCAAGCTGAATATCGAAGGGCAGGCTGGTTGATACGCCGTTTGGATAAATTTCTTGCGTTGTTAATCCTTCTGGCTCGAGAAAGATCTGATGGCTCGACTTGTCGGCAAATCGATGGATCTTGTCCTCGATGGAAGGGCAGTACCGGGGACCTATACCTTCTATGGTGCCGCTATCGCTATACATTGGCGATCGATCTAATCCAGACCTGATGATATCGTGCGTTCTTTCGTTGGTATGGGTAATCCAGCAAGGCAATTGCTCTGGATGCATGGACGCTGAGCCCATATACGAAAAAACAGGAATAGGGTCGTGATCGCCCGCCTGCACCTCTGTCTTACTGAAATCAATGCTACGTGCGTCTATTCTGGGTGGTGTCCCCGTTTTCAGACGACCTTGCGGTAGCTTCAGTTCTTTTAAACGCTGGCCAAGCGTAATGGCGGGAGGATCACCCGCACGTCCTGCGGAATAATGATCGAGTCCCACGTGAATCAGGCCATTCAAAAATGTCCCTGCTGTCAGCACGACTGTACGGCCCCTGAACTTCAAGCCTATCTGAGTGACCGCACCGACGACTCTATCACCCTCGAGCATTAGATCATCTACTGATTGCTGAAATATCGTCAGATTAGGCTGGTTCTGGAGCGCAGTCCTGATTGCCATTCTATAGAGCGAACGATCTGCTTGTGCACGGGTGGCGCGTACAGCCGGCCCCTTGGAACTATTCAGTATCCGGAATTGAATCCCAGCTTTATCGGTAGCGTACGCCATTGCGCCGCCCAGAGCATCAACCTCTTTAACCAGGTGCCCTTTTCCGATACCGCCTATGGAGGGATTACAAGACATCTGCCCCAAGGTCTCCATATTATGGGTTAGCAGAAGGGTGGACGCACCGGTTCGCGCCGATGCCAATGCAGCTTCGGTCCCTGCGTGACCACCGCCCACAACAATTACATCGTATTCATCTGGATAGAACATTTTTAGCTCAAGCTTAGGCTCAATGTCTTATTATACTTCTCCAAACTTGGCATTGTTCCACGTGAAACACTCTTTCTTGGTTTCACTCCTAGAGTAATGTTTCACGTGGAACATTACGATAATAGAAAGGTCAGACACAAACAGCCGACTGAGTTGAGTCAACAAGCATTGGGGACAAATCTGTGGATAAAGGCTTGATAAGCTGTGTACAGTTGATCAAGACAAGTTGTTGTGAATAAACTTGTGGATAAGCGCTAGAATAAGTGCTTAATAACTTTGACGCTTACTACTCCAGGCAGAACTCGTTGTACTCATTCATTGCACTGCAGGCAACACAATTCTCTGACGCGGTCACGCATATAGTCCGCCCCAATGAAAAACGCCCAAGCTTTTGGCGAGGGCGTTTGCTACTGTGCGCGCCAGGCGCTACACAAATTATGCAGCCATTACAGAGGGCGTATCTCTGCTGCCTGAGGACCCTTAGGGCCATCTTTGACTTCAAACTCAACTTCCTGACCTTCATTCAGGCTGCGGTAGCCGCGACCTTCGATTGCCGAGAAATGTGCGAACACGTCGGTGCCGCCTGCGTCAGGAGTAATGAAACCGAAACCTTTATCGGCATTAAACCATTTAACTTTGCCCTTCTGAGCCATGTGTAGCGTCCTAAAAATAAACAAAAATGCAATTAACCAAGGGCGCCAACACGAACCTAGACCATCACGCAACAATAGGCACTTAATTTAAACCTAAAGTTGTACTGACTACTAACCACGAAAAAGCGAAGCTTGATTTGACTGCAAGTGTGAGCATAACCATGCAATGTTGCTTTATCAAATGATAGTTAACCCCAGTGTGGTTTTTTGCCGTCAGGCCGCACCATTATCACAATAAGTGGCTATAGAAACTTGGAACTGAGTACATATTCCCTATAAAGACATCACCTCAATAAAGAATAAAAGACCATGAATTTCGAATCCAAACTGCCTAATGTAGGAACAACTATTTTCACCATCATGAGCCAACTGGCAGTTGACCATAAGGCCATCAATCTCGGACAAGGTTTCCCTGACTTTTCACCCGATGAAACTCTGCTCGACCTGGTTACACAGGCAATGAAAGAAGGCCATAATCAGTATCCACCTATGGCAGGTGTAGTAGCACTGCGCCAACAGATCGCCCTTAAGGTACAGGCTTTATACGGGCATCAGTACGACCCCGAGACAGAAATTACCGTAACCAGCGGTGCCAGCGAGGCCTTGATGGCAAGTATCCTGGCATTTGTACGCGCCGGCGATGAAGTCATTGTGATAGAGCCATTTTACGATCTGTACATACCCGTCATTGAGCTGGCAGGCGGCAAACCAGTGATTGTTCCTATGACGGCGCCAACGCCGCAAGCTCCAGCCTATCGAGTCGATTGGCAAAGGGTACGTGATGCCATCACATCGAAAACCCGCATGTTGATTTTGAATTTTCCACATAATCCTACATGCATCAACCTCACTCCTGCTGACCTTGATAGTCTTGAAAGCATCGTGCAGGAAACTGGCATTTTGTTGCTATCAGACGAAGTCTATGAGCACCTTGTGTATGACGACCAGCCTCATCAAAGTGTTGCCAGGCGTCCTCTGCTTGCTGCGCATTCCATTGTGGTTTCCTCTTTCGGTAAAACGTATAGCGCAACTGGCTGGAAAATCGGTTACTGCTGTGCCCCCAAAGTAATATCGGCAGAAATTCGTAAAGTTCACCAATTCAATGTGTTTACAGTGACTTCGCCCATGCAAGTAGCCCTGGCCCACTACATGAAGAACGAAGACGCTTACCTAAGCTTGCCAGCCTTCTATCAGCAAAAGCGCGATAGGCTGCTCAAGGGTCTGGCCAATACTCGCTTTGTTCCTATGCATAGCGAAGGGACCTTCTTCCTGATGGCGGACTACAGCAATATCTCGGACTTGCCCGAAGCCGAATTTGCACGATGGATCACTGTTGAACATGGTGTAGGCGTTATTCCTGTTTCGGCCTTTTATCGTCAACCCGATGCACCAGAATCAAACCATGGCTTGATTCGATTTTGCTTTGCCAAGCGCGACGAAACGCTAGACACGGCGATTGAAAAACTTGCTGGCATTTGAACCTGGCTTCTCCAGAGAAACTACCAAAGTCATACCGGACAAAAGTTTTGGCCAGTAATTTTTGTTCTGCTCGCTTAGACGCTTTTACGACAGAACGAAGTATACATGTCCAGAAAAATGGTTTTCTGCTTGTCGCTGAGATGAGAATGTTTGGTTGTTTATTATCTTTTTTATATATAAAGACTAATGATAATGGGTGTCTGTGGATAACTCGCATAAGTAGTAAAGTTTCATTGTTTTCATGGGATTACTGAATTTTTTCAGCGTGCGTAAGTTCTGTTTTGATCGAGGATGGAATCCGGATAACTTTTTTGATTGCTTAAAAGAGCTGAGTTATCCCTTCGTGATCCACAGGCTGTGCACAATTCATCACCCTAGTAGTTATCCACAGGCATAAGATTCATTTTGCCTCCAAAACTAAATTGTAATAAAGTGTAAATAGAAGGGATAGTGGTACGGAGCCAGCGCTCTACAATGGCCCGAATAGCACGTATAGGTGGCTTATGACGACCCGATACGATGTAAATGGCATGCAAGGCAGGTTTGAACCGCAATCCAACAACTTGGTGCTGGCCAATAAGTTGGGCATCACGGTTCCCGCCGATATTGACGAGGCTGAACTTGTGCTGCTGCAAAAGCTGTACGAATCAGTACTGCAGGATCATCTTCCAGCTGGACGCATTCGCAGTGCTCACCTGAAGAACTGGCATAAGCGCTGGCTAGGCAATATTTACGCATGGGCAGGCCACGTGCGTACGGTAAACATGAGCAAAGGAGGCTTTCCGTTTGCACCAGCTGCTCAAGTACCCAGGTTATTTGCAGAGTTCGATCGAGACTGCCTGGCCGCTTATACGCCCTGCATGGGCTTTGATCAGGGTCAACTGACAAATGCTATAGCGGTAACTCATGTCGAGTTTATTTTGATGCATCCCTTCCGTGAAGGGAATGGACGAATTTCCCGCTTATTGGCAGATGTGATGGCCGTACAGGCAGGCCATGGTCCGCTGGATTACAGTTGTTGGGAACAGAACAAGCCAGACTATATTCTGGCTATACAGCAGGGGTTGGAGCGTAATTACGAACCCATGAAGTATTGGGTGAGGCAGGTACTGGAGTCTGTTTGCAACTAGCAGGCATCAGGAAAAATGACGCTATGAAACGAATAGGGTGCGGCTGGCTTAGTTGACTACTGCCAGGCTGAGCTGCTGGTACTTGCTGGCTTGGGACTTGAGCAGGGCTTCGAGTTCTTTGATGGACTGGCCTGTTTCGATGGCTGTCGAGCTTGCCACAGCACGAATAATGCGTGTTTGTGCGGGTTTGACAATGACTGCAGGCTTGGATTTCATTGAATGATTAGTATCCGACATTGCATTGATTATAGCGATTCCCTCTGGCAATAAGAAGAAACGAGAGGCTTATTCCGGCTATCTGTGCGCTAATAGCCACAGAGGCAACATCATTTCCCGATGCAAAAACTGGAAAAAATCTCGCCCAATAAGTCATCGCTGGTGAACTGGCCGGTAATCAGGCACAGCTCTTCATGTGCAAGGCGTAGTTCTTCTGCAAACAGATCCAGAACGCGGTCGTTCTGGCTGGCGTGCTCGTCGGCCAATGCCAGGTGCTCGCTGGCGTGCTGTAGCGCCGTCAGGTGCCGTTCCCGGGCGAGCCAGGGGGATTCGGTGCCAGGGTTCCAGCCTGCAATGTCCAGGAGCTTCTGGCGCAGCGTATCGAGCCCCATGCCGGTTTTTGCCGAGATGCCCAGGGCAAGGTCCTGATCAACGCCAATAACGCGCTGATTGTCAGGCAAAAGATCGATCTTGTTGTATACCTTAAGTACAGGTGTACGAGCGGGCAGTCGCTGGGTAATCGCCGTATCTAGCTGGTCTTGATGGGATCTGGCGTCTTGCAGATGGATGATGACATTGGCCTTTTCGATTTCGGCCCAGGTTCGGGCAATGCCTATGCTCTCGACGGTGTCGTCGGTTTCGCGCAGGCCGGCCGTATCCACGATGTGCAAAGGTACGCCTTGTATGTGGATTTGCTGTATGACTTTATCGCGAGTGGTGCCAGCTATGGGAGTGACGATGGCAACGTCGTCACCGGCCAGGGCGTTGAGCAGGCTGGATTTACCTACATTGGGTTGGCCGGCCAGCACCACATGCAGGCCCTCCCGCAGGATCATGCCTTGCCTGGCCTGTTTTGTAAGGCTCTGCAGATCTTGGCGTATGGCCTCCAGGGCATCACGGGCCTGGTATTTTTCCAGGAAATCTATTTCTTCTTCGGGAAAGTCCAGGGTGGCTTCGACCAGCATGCGCAGATGCACGATGCGGTCACCCAAGGTATTGACCTGATCAGAGAAGGCGCCGCTTAGCGATGCCATGGCGCTGCGTGCGGCTGTTTCGGACGATGCATCGATCAGGTCGGCAACCGCTTCTGCCTGTGCCAGGTCGAGGCGTTCGTTCAGGAAGGCTCTATGCGTGAATTCTCCTGGTTCGGCATGGCGTATGCCTAGATCTTTGCCGGCCTCAAGACAGCGAGCCAGCAAACGGCGCAGGACAGCGGGGCCGCCGTGTCCTTGCAGCTCCAGGACGTCTTCGCCAGTATATGAATTGGGCCCCTTGAAGTACAGCACGATACCAGCATCGATAGCCTTGCCATGTGCGTCATTAAACGGCAAGTAATGGGCATGTCGAGGTTTGATTGGCGTAGTGAACAAGCGGTTTACGAGGGACTCGAGACTGTTTCCCGAAACGCGCACGACACCTATGCCGCCGCGGCCAGGAGCGGTGGCTATGGCAATAATGAGGTCCTGGGAATACGTAGTCATAATTTGCGGGTATGAAAGGAAAGAAAGCGTACTAATATGGCGGCATGAACAGTTTATCGTGAACCAGGAGACATCATGCCTTTTCTAATAGAAACCTTCGACAAACCCCACACGCAGGCACTGCGCCAGGCTTTGCGCGACAAGCATCTGGATTTTCTCGAGGAAAACAAATCACTTTTGCTGGCTTGCGGTGCCAAGCTCGAGGATGACGGAACGGGCGGCACCGGCAGTGTTTATATTGTCGATCTCGAAACCCGTGCTGAGGCCGAAGATTTCGTCAATGCCGATCCTTTTGCCGAGGGCGGCTTGTTCGAGCGCACGGTGATTACGCGCTGGCGCAAAGCGTATCTGGGCGGCGAGTGTTATTTATAAAGGCGATGTAATCGGCTGGGCCGATGGCCAGCCGATTACATCGCCTTATGGCAACTACACTTTGAGTTAGCCCAGCGCCTTGATGGCGGCCGCTACGCCGGCGCCATAGGCCGGATCGGCTTGTGTACAGTGATCGATGTGGCGGTCTTGTACGTCCTTCGACACGCCGGCAATAGCACGTGCGGTATTGTCGAATAGCGCTTGCTTTTGCGCGTCGTTCATCAGACGGAACAGATTCCCCGGTTGCGAGAAGTAGTCGGTGTCTTCCCGGTGGTTCCAGTGATCGGCCGCCCCTTCTATGGACAGGGGTGGTTCACGGTAGTCGGGTTGTTCTTGCCATTCGCCCTGGGTGTTGGGCTCATTGCCGGTGATGCCTCCGTAGTTGCCGTCGACACGCATGGCGCCGTCGCGGTGGTAGCTGTGGAACGGACACTTTGGTGCATTGACCGGAATCTGGTGGTGATTGACCCCCAAGCGATAACGCTGAGCGTCGCCATAGGAAAACAGACGGGCCTGCAACATTTTGTCGGGCGAGAAGCTGATGCCTGGCACCACATTGGCGGGTGTAAAGGCGGCCTGTTCGACTTCAGCAAAGAAGTTTTCAGGGTTGCGGTTCAATTCCAGTACGCCAACTTCGATGAGCGGATAATCGCCATGCGGCCAAACCTTGGTCAGATCGAAGGGATTCAAGTGATACGAACCAGCTTCTTTTTCGGGCATGATCTGCACATAGACAGTCCAGCGAGGGAAGTCTTTGTTTTCGATGGCTTCGAACAGATCGCGTTGCGAACTTTCGCGGTCTTGGCCGACTAGTTCACAAGCCTCGGCGTCGGTCAGATTCTTGATGCCTTGTTGGGTCTTGAAGGTGAACTTGACCCAAAAACGTTCGTTGTTGGCATTGATGAAGCTGAATGTATGGCTGCCAAACAGGTGCATATTGCGGAAGCCCGTAGGGATACCGCGGTCGCTCATGACGATGGTGATCTGGTGCAGTGCTTCGGGCAAGCCGGTCCAGAATTCCCAATTGTTCTGCGCGCTGCGCATGCCGGTACGAGGGTCGCGCTTGACGGCATGATTGAGATCGGGGAACTTGAGAGGGTCGCGAAAGAAGAAGACAGGGGTATTGTTACCCACCAGGTCCCAGTTGCCTTCTTCGGTATAGAACTTCATGGCAATGCCACGGATGTCGCGTTCTGCATCAGCAGCGCCGCGTTCGCCCGCCACAGTGGAAAACCGGGCAAACATGGGGGTTTGCTTGCCGACTTCGGAAAAGATCTTGGCGCGAGTGTATTGGCTGATATCGTGCGTAACGGTAAAGGTGCCATAAGCGCCAGCACCCTTGGCGTGCATGCGACGCTCGGGGATGACTTCGCGATCAAAATGCGCCAGCTTTTCGATTAACCATACGTCTTGCAGAAGTGCCGGACCACGTGGGCCAGCGGTTTGAATATTCTGATTATCAGCAACGGGGGCACCCGCAGCGGTAGTAAGTTTCTTCATAGAGCCTCCTGAGTGTGATGTACGATAAAAGCACTTCAAGGTACTTAAAGAGTCTAACTTCCCTAACTGAAATAGTAAAATCAATTAATTAACTTAAATCAATAGAAAATAACTATTTCAAACGTGCGTGTGCCTTACCAGAGGTGATAGCCCTGGCTATTGCGAGGATGTGCAATGCCGTATGGTGAGCCTAGGCGCTGAAATTGACTATTCGAAATTAACCAAACAGTACACTAGACGCCCAGATAAGTTTGCAGCTGGGTGCGTTGTGCGTCCAGTTCGGTGGAATTGCCGGACCATACAACCTGGCCTTTCTCGACAATGTAATGCTGGTCGGCCAATGGAAGCAATGAACTCAGGTTTTTGTCGATGCAGATGATGGTGAGCCCAAGTGCCTTGAGTCCGGCCAGACATTGCCAGATCTCAGTCCGGATGAGCGGTGCCAGTCCCTCGGTCGCTTCATCAAGAATCAGCAGGCGCGGGTTGGTCATGAGAGCACGGCCTATCGCCAGCATTTGTTGTTCGCCGCCTGACAAGTTTGAACCGAGGTTGCCGGCCCGTTCCGACAGGCGAGGGAACAGTTCGTAGATCCGTTCAAGCGTCCAGGGCGAAGCCGCGGATTGGCGGTTATGGGCTGTGGCAACCAGATTTTCGCGCACACTCAGGTTTGGAAATATCTGGCGCCCCTCGGGCACAAGTCCCAGCCCCGAGCGGGCGACTTTGTATGAGGGCTGGCCGACGATCTCGTTGCCGTCGAAATGAATCGAACCCCTGGATGGCTGGATCAGACCCATGAGTGCTTTGACCGTAGTGGACTTACCCATGCCATTGCGGCCCAGGAGGGTAACGAACTGACCCGCCTGCACGGTAAAGTTCATACCGAACAGGGCTTGGCTAGGGCCATAGAAAGCATGGATATCGCGGACGTTGAGCAGGGCGGTAGTCATTCGTCGCCTCCCAGGTAAGCGGCCTTGACGTCGGGGTTTGCGCGTATCTGTTCGGGTGTGCCGCAGGCGATGCTGCGGCCATAGACGAGAACTGTAATTCGGTCGGCCAATTTGAAAACGGCATCCATATCGTGTTCTACCAGGACAATGCCGTATTGGCCTTTGAGGCTGTGCAGCAGGGTGGTCATTTGTATTGATTCTGCCTGGCTCATACCTGCCATGGGCTCATCGAGCAAAAGCAACCGGGGTTGTCCTGCCAGCACCATGGCCAATTCAAGCTGACGTTGTTCTCCGTGTGCCATATCGGCAACCGGTACGTGCATGCGGTCTTTGAGGCCGACACGTTCGAGTGCGTGTTCAGCAGGCTCGATCAGAGTGGGCTGGCGTGATGTTGGCGTCCAGAAACAGAAGCTGTGTCCTTGGTGAGCCTGGACAGTAAGCATGACGTTCTGCAGAGCCGAGAACTCGGGAAAGACGGAGGTGATCTGGTAGGAGCGCGCGATGCCGCGCAAGGCTCGCTGTTCTACCCGTTCGCCGGTGATGTCCTGGTTATTGAACAGGATCTGACCGGCATCGGGCCGGATTTCGCCCGCCAACTGAGTGATCAGGGTGCTTTTGCCCGCGCCGTTGGGACCGATGATGGCGTGGATTTCACCTGCCTGCACGTCGAAATCGAAATGGTCGGTGGCGGTCAAGCCGCCATAGCGCTTGACCAATTGTCGTACCGTAAGCAAGCTCATGTCGACTCCCGCTTGCGTTGAGTGACCAGCCGGCTGCGGCTCGTACGGCGTCGGTCTATGGTTTGCAATATGCCCGCAATACCCAGTCGGCTGACGATAATGAGCAGGACGATGAGCGGTCCGAATATGGCCATCCAGTGCTCTGTCAGAGCCTTGAGTCCCTCTTCGGTGAGTATCATGGCCAGTGCGCCGAGCAGTGGTCCAAACAGTGTTCCGATCCCTCCCAGCATGACCATGACGATAAGTTCGCCAGAGGTGGTCCAGGACATGTACGAGGGTGAGCCGAATTGCGTCAGGTTGCCGTACAGCAGACCGGCGATGCCGCAAAGGATGGCCGAGATGACATAGATCGCGAGACGGTAGCGGTACGTTGGATAACCCAGAGCCTTCATGCGTTGCTCATTGCTTTTGCTGGCGCGAATCACGATGCCGAACCGCGAATGTACCAGCTTGTGGCAAGCATACAGGCCCAGGCAAAGGACAAGAAAGGAAGAAAAATAAAGCGTGCGCGGGTCGGTCAGAATAATGCCGCTGAAATCGCTGCCACTGGCCAGCCGCAGGCCGTCGTCCCCGCCATATTGGCTCAGACTGACGAACAGAAAATAGAACATCTGGGCAAAGGCCAGAGTAATCATGATGAACGAAATGCCACTGGTTCGCAGTGCAATACTGCCGGTCAGCAAGCCGACCACGCTGCATACGACCAGCGTCGCCAACAGTTGCAGCCAACCATTGTCGATGCCATGGAAGCTGAGTATGGCGACGCAATACACCCCCAGGCCCAGATAGAGGGCGTGTCCGAAGCTCACTAGGCCGCCATAGCCAAGGATCAGATTCAGCGACAGGGCCGCAATGGCAAATATCAATATGCGCGTGATCAGCGTGACGACAAAAGGATCGGCCATGCTGCGCGCATACAGGGGTACCAGCGCGAGAGCGATGAGCAGCACGGCATTGACCACAAAGCTGGCGGACCATTTGTGCGGAAGAACGGAGGACTGTTGCATGGTGTGTATGGGACTCAGGAGTTGTGCACGGGAAACAGTCCCTTGGGCTTGATAGCCAGTACGACCGCCATGAGCAGGTAAATCATCATGGAGGCCAGGGCGGGTCCGGCAATGTCGGCACTGCTACGCTCAAGAAAACTGCGCAACAGCGAGGGCAGCAGCGTGCGTCCCAGCGTGTCGACAACTCCTACGATCAGGGCGGCATAGAAGGCGCCACGTATGGAACCTATGCCACCGATGACGATAACCACCATGGTCAGGATGAGAATGGGTTCGCCCATGCCTGCCTGCACCGACATAATGGGGCCCGCCAGCAGGCCGGCAAACCCGGCCAGGACCGCCCCAAGAGCAAACAGCAGGGAGTTGAGCATCACGATATTGACGCCCAGTGCACCGACCATGGTCCGGTTGGTGGCTCCGGCACGTATCAGCATGCCGATGCGGGTACGATGTATGAGCAGGTAGCAGCCCAGTGCAATCAGCAAGCCCGAGGCAATGATGACGAAACGGTAGGCGGGATAGCGGACGCCAAACAGATTGATGGCGCCCAGCAGGAACTCGGGGACGTCCATGTAGTAGGGCGAGGGTCCCCAGATGATGCGCGCGATTTCATTAAAGAACAGAATGAGGCCGAAGGTAGCCAGCACCTGATCGAGGTGATCGCGTTGGTAAAGCTTGCGTAGGGCTACCCACTCAACGGCCAGGCCCAGCGCCATCATGGCGGGAATCAGCAAAAGCGCGGCAAGTACAAAAGAGCCGGTGTAGCTGTACAGTGATGCAGCAAAGAATGCCCCCATCATGTACATGGAGCCGTGCGCCAGATTGACAAAGCTCATGATGCCGAAGACCAGGGTCAGGCCGGCCGCCATCAGGAACAACAGAACACCCAGCTGCAGGCCGTTCAGCGATTGAATTACAAATAGAGTCAGGCTCAAAATGCCCTCCGGAACACTCTGTTTGGCCGGCCTTGCGGCCGGCCGCCAGAAATTACTTCATGGGGCACTGTTGCGCGAAGTTGGCGCGAGTCTTGATGACGATGGGGTTTTTGGCCTGGAGCTCTGCACCATTGGCGCCCTCAACGACATCGACGCGATAGAAGGGGGCGTCGGGGAACTGATTGGAATCGAATTTGAACGCACCGCGCACGGAATCAAAGTCGGCTGCTTTCAGTGCGGCCAGAACGGCTTCTTTGTCGTCGAGCTTGCCGTCGACCTTCTTAAGGGCTGAGGCAATCAGGTTGGCTGCATCGTAGGACTGAGCAGCATACATGGAAGGCTGTCGGTCATACGCTTTGACGAAGGCTTCGACAAATTGCTTGTTCTGGGCATTGTCGAGATTTGGCGCATAAGGGGCGCTGGTAATGGCACCCACGGCGAGCGATTTGAGTGCAGGCAACGTAGAGCCGTCGATGGTCGAAACCGAAATCAGCGGCAACTTGCCCAGCAAGCCGGCCTGGCGGTATTGTTTGACAAAGTTGACCCCCATGCCGCCGGGATAGAAAACATAGACCGCGTCGGGTTCGGCAGCCTGCAATTGGGCTATTTCAGCGGAATAATCAGGCTGATTGACTTGGGTATAGACCTCGTCGATGACCTTGCCTGTGTAGTCGCGCTTGAAGCCTGAGACGGCGTCGCGGCCGGCCTGGTAATTGGCAGCCATGACATACATGTTTTTATAGCCCAGATCGCTGGCCAGTTGGCCGCCGGCCTCGTGCAGCATGTCGTTGTCCCAGGAGGTCGAGAAGAAGTAGGGTGAGCACTCCTTGCCTGCAATGGGGGCTGGTCCGGCGTTCGAGCCGATGAAGAATACTTTGGCGTCGGTGATGGGCTTGTGTATGGCCATCATGACATTCGAGAATGTCACACCGGTGATGATGTCGACTTTTTCGCTTTTGAGCAGCTTGGTGGCCGCTTGCACGCCGATGTCAGGTTTGAGCTGGTCATCTTCGCGGACGACTTCGACGGGTACTCCGCCAAGCTTGCCGTCTTTGATGGCCAGCATGAAGGCGTCGTATTGGTCCTGACCCAGGGCTCCGCCTGGTCCGGATAAGGTGCCGATAAAGCCAATTTTGACAGGCTCTTGAGCAAAGCTGGCTGTGGCACCCAGGATGCCGCATAGGGCGACAGCGGCCAGGCTGGGGCGCAGAAAGCGGCGGCGCCTTGCGGATGGGTTGGCAAGATTCATGGTGTCTCCTGATCGCATAGCTTTAGCGAAGATGTTGTTTTAGGTAGGCGTTGTAAAGTGGTGCTGCCATTGCCGCGCAGTTTAGTGCAGCAATGGCGACAGCGTACCGTAAAAATACATTAGGCTTAAAGCTTTTTCTATCGGGAAATACCCAAGTAGCTCGAAAACAGCCCTTTTTTGCTAGAACTTGCCGGTCAGTCCGCCGTCGACGATAAGCTCGGTGCCGGTAATATACGATGCCTCGTCAGACGCCAGAAAGGCGATGGCGTTGGCAACTTCCCAGGGCGTCCCCATGCGTTGCATGGGAACTTGCTGGTTGCGCTTATTGCGCACTTCGTCGGCATTGTTGTCTTTGGAAAAAGCCGAAGATACATTCTTCTGTATACGTGGCGTGTCGATCAGGCCCGGCACTACCGTGTTGGCGCGTATGCCGTCAGCGGCGTATTCATGCGCAATCATACGGGTAAATTGAATCAATGCGGCTTTGGTAACGCCATAGGCAAGATGCGGGTAGCCCAGGTAGCGTATGCCGGCAACCGATGAAATGGTGACGATGCTTCCGCCGCCGCGCTGCACCATGCCAGGAATAACCAGTTTGGCCGCCGTCAGCAGGCTTTGCACATTGACCTGGTAGATGCGATCGAGATCGGAGGTCTGCGTTTCGGTAACGCCTCCTATCTTGCCGATACCGGCATTGGCAACGTAGACGTCTATACCACCGAACTCATGGTTGGCCAGCGCAATCGCCTGTTCCACCGCCGTCGGGTCGGTCACGTCGGCCTGCACCGCCAGCGCCTTGCCGCCCAATTTGAGTACCTCTTGGGCCGCGTCTTGCGCAGCATCGAGGCTGGCGTCGAGCGCAACGATAATGGCGCCGTGCCGGGCCAGCGTGACACAACTGGCCTTTCCTATGCTCCAGCCCGGTGCGCTGCTGCCAGCGCCTGCCATGAGCACTACTTTATTCTCAAGTTTCATGGATGGTTTGATTAGAGAAGGGGTTAGGCCGCCGTGCCCAGGCCCACAGTCATGCCGCCGCACACATACAGTACCTGGCCTGTGATGAAGCCGGCCCGGTTATCCAGGAAGAACTGCACGGCGTGAGCCACTTCCGACGGTTCACCCAGGCGCTGCACGGGAATAGTCTTCAGAATGCGTTCTGTCTGGGGCGAGCCGGCCGGATTGACCGATGTGAACAACTCGGTGGCGATTGGGCCGGGGCCTATGGCATTGACGGTAATGCCGCTGTGGGCCAGCTCGAGTGCCCAGGTCCGGGTCATGCCCAGTAGTCCGGCCTTGGAGGCCGCATAGGCGGTGCGCCTCTCCTTGCCCAAGGCGGCCCGGCTGCTGATGTTGACGATACGGCCGAATTTTTTGGCGCGCATGGCTGGCAGAAATTGCTGGGTGATCAGGATGGGTGCTTCGATATTGAGCTTTGCCACCGTCCGAACATCGTCGATGGTGGTGCTTTCCAGTAAGTCCGGCTTGACCATGCCGGCGTTATTGACGACGCGCAGGATCTCGTACTCCTGGGCCAACTGGGCCAAGAGTTGTTTCAGGGCATCAGTATCGAGCAAATCGACAGGAATGTGGTGCTCATTGGCCGACGGTGCGGCGGGCGCTTGCCGGTCGAGGTTGAGGGTGTGAAAACCCTCTGCCGACAGCCGCTCGATAATGGCTTTGCCAATGCCGCTGGAGCCGCCAGTAACCAGAATATGTTGCTTCATAGCCTTTCCGTTTGTAGATGGAAATATAGTTTAGTCGGTACTTTTCTTGACGTACGGTACGGCGTGATCAATGGTTTCCCAGATGAAACGGCCGGTGGGTACCCGCTGTTCTTCTGCGATATGCGACACCAGTCCCGCCGCACGTGAAATCACGGCAAACCCGCGCATCAGCTGTGTGGGAATACCGATTTCGCCGAGCAATGCGGCCACTGCGCCCGTGGCATTGATCGTAATATGCTTGCCATAGACCGAGTCAACAGCCTTGCTGAGTGCCAGCAAAGCGTTAACGTGGTCTTGTGCCAGCTCAGTTTCTTTCTGTGCCAGTTCGATCAGCTTGATGGAGCGCGGATCGTCGGGCTTGTGCAGGTGGTGCCCAAAGCCGGGCAGGTGCTGTCTGGAGGACTTGTATTGCTGGGCCAGTTCAAGCGCGGCCTGTTCCAGGTTGTCTGACTTCAGCAATTGGGCCAGTAGCCCGGAGCAGTTTTCCATGGTGCCTACAAACTGGCTGCCAACAGCCAATATGCCGGCCGATACCGCACCCTGCAGGTTTTCGGGTGCACTCATGTAGATCAATCGGGTAGCAATCGCGCTGGGGGTCAGGCCATGCTCCATAAGGGTAATCAGGACAGCATCGATGATGCGCAGATCGACCGGACGTGGACGACGGCCCATGATCTGGGTAAACATGACGTCGGTGAAAGTGCGCTCTCCGATGAGCTCATTGACAAGATCCTTGTCGCGATAGCTCATGCCGGTCAGGCTGTGTGTGCAGAGTTCGGTCGTGGGTGTGTTGTTGGCCATGGTAGCTTCGTTCGTATGGGTTTAATTTGTGGCGCCGGCAGGGGCTGTGACGGACTGTGCGCTCTGTGTCTTGCCGACCTGGTCCTTGATGGCGGTTTTCAGGACCTTACCCACGGATGAGCGTGGCAGGCTGTCATAAAAATGAATATGCTTGGGCGTGAGGACGGGCCCAAGTTTTTCCCGAACGAAGGATTTGAGTTCGTCTTCGCTCACTGACCGTGAAGCCTTCAGCTCAATGGCGGCATTGACGGTTTCGCCCCACTTTTCATCAGTAACGCCGAATACGGCAGCTTCATGCACTGCCGGGTGTAGCGATAGGGTGTTTTCGACATCAATGGGGTAAACATTGAAGCCTCCGGTAATAATCACTTCACGCAGCCGATCCTTGATATACAAAAAGCCTTGTTCGTCCAGGTAGCCCACATCACCGGTGTGCAGCCAGCCATTCTTGACGGTTTCCTGGGTTTTTTCGGGAAGCTGCCAGTAACCCGCCATGACCAGGTCACCCTTGATGACGATTTCGCCTTTTTCGCCAGGAGGTAATAACTGGCCGTCGGGCGACATGACGCCTACCTCGGAAAGCCAGGTTGCCCTGCCGACTGATGAGCGGTAGTTGGGGTCGATCAGGTTTTCAGGCGTCAGCAGCGTGGCGATTTGCGGTGCTTCCGTCTGGCCATAGGTGGTTGCTACGACCGGCCCGAAGAAAGCCTGTGTATGTATGACTTTTTCTACTGGCATGGGCGCCCCGCCATAGATCAGTAGACGCAGGTCGGGGAAACTTGATGCGTCGAGGTCGTTGGCGGCCATGAGCTTGTAGATGAGCGTCGGCGGCATGAAGGTCATCGTGCCGCCTTGCTGTTTGAACGCATGGGCAATGTCTTGTGCCGAGTTGGAGGCGCAGAGCAACAGGGTGCCGCCTTGTGCCAGCAAAGGCACAACATACGTGCCGGTGCCGTGACTGATGGGGGCGCAAATGACGAACTTGTCCTGATGCGTGATTTGCCAGCCGTGTATTTGATTGATAATGCCTGCCACCCAGGCACGATATGGCTGCATGACGCCTTTGGGGATACCGGTCGTACCACCCGTGAACTTGATGGCCTGGGTGTCGTCCCGCGATAGTGCGTGGCGTACGGGCTGTTTGCCCTGGTGGGTGTTGATCAGTGCGGGAAACTGCTCGAACGGGATCTTCAGGCTTTGCTCGCCCTGAATCAGTGCATCGCCCGTCTCGTCCACCAGCAGCGCGGTGGGGGTGGTGGTGTCGAGAATGCGGCGGATCTCGGACGAGGTGCTGCGATAGTTCAGGGGCACCCAGATTTTTCCTGCTGCAAGAATCGCCAGCATGCCAATGATGTAATTGGGCGAGTTGGCGGCGCATAATCCTACGCGCGACCCTGGTTCGGGGTCTTTTTCTTGCAAGGCAACCGCCAGTGCATTCACCGCTTTGAGCAGCTCGGCATAGCTGATGCGCTCTGTTGGGCTTTCTATGGCGCTACGGTCGGCGTGCAGTTGTGCTGCACGATAAAAAAAATCGATGGGGAACATGAAACTGGGTGCCCTTCTATTGTTGTTGATGTGTAATGAACCGTTGATTTAGTTGGCCGAGAGATTGGCTTTTTCGACAACCAGTTTCCATTTATCAATTTCGGCTTGTGTGTATTGCTTGAGGCTGTCGGGCGAGTTGGGCTGCTCGGGGGCCGTGAAACCATTCTTGTCGTAGGCGGCCACGACTTCAGGTTTGGCCAGTGCTTTGTTCAAGGCTTCGTTCAGCCGCTTGATGACGGGCTCGGGCGTACCGGCCGGGGCATTCAGGCCGAACCATGATTGCACCACGAAGTCTTTTACCCCTTCCTCGGCGAAGGTAGGTGTATCGGGCAGGGCCTTGACACGCTTGCTGGTGGTGGTGGCAATGGGTCGCAAGGTGCCGGCCTGGATATGCGGCAACGATGAAGGCAAGTTATCGAACATGGAATCAACCTGGCCGCCCAGCAGGTCGGTGACCGCAGGGCCGCTACCGCGATAAGGCACATGCAGAATATCGGTGCCGGTTTGAATCTTGAACAGCTCGCACGACATATTGATGGACGAACCGATACCCGATGAGGCGCAGGTCAGCTTGCCGGGATTTTCCTTGGCATACTGAATGTAGTCTTGCACGGTTTTGAATGGCAGTTTGGGATTCACTACCAGCACATTGGGAATGGTGGCCATCAGGCCTATAGGCTCGAAATCTTTCACGAAATCGTAGCGCAGATCTTTATACAAGGATCGGTTGATCGTGTTGGCGATGGTGCCTACATAAATGGTGTAGCCGTCATTCTTGGCTCGCGCCACATATTCGGCCCCGATATTGCTGTTTGCGCCTGCCTTGTTTTCGACGATGACTGTTTGCTTGAGTTCTTCTGTGAGTGACTTGGCGATAAGCCGGGCCAGGATATCGGTTGCGCCGCCGGCTGAGTAACCCACCACCATGGTAATGGGCCGTGATGGGTAGTCGTCCTGGGCTGTTGCCAGCGTGCTGTTCAGCATCAGGGCGGGCAAAGTTGCCGCAAGCAGTGCGGCCTTGAAAAAACGTTTGGATTTCATAAAGTCTCCGTTTGTCTATAATTTGAACGAAATGTGCATTACATTGGCAAAATATAGACAATTTCATGAAATATACAATTCATGTTGTTCAAAATATGGACAAATAGGTGGCAATGATGGCAACTGGCGACTCAGGACCAAAAACATTCCGGCGAGGGCTACAGATCCTGGAAGCGCTATGGGCTGCGGGTGATGAAGGCCTTAGAATTACCGATATTGCCGCGCTGACGGGAATACAGCGCACAACGGTTTATCGTTTCCTGAGTGTGCTGGTCGAGCAGGGCTATGCGCTGCCTGCAGCCGATGATCGAGTATTTGTTTTTAATTATGCACACTTCGTTGGCAACCCCAACACGGCCTACAGTGTCGATCGCCTCAAGCCGGTAGTGGCGCGCATCAGTGCACAAACAGGAGATTCCTGCTTTCTGGTGCGGCGCGAAGGCGCGGATTCCTTGTGTGTACACCGTGAAGTGGGTTCTTACCCATTGCAGGTGCTGGCAGTCACCATAGGGCATACGCAGCCGCTGGGGGTGGGTGCTGCGGGGCTCGCCTTATTGGCCAATTTGCCTGGGGACGACATCCGCCAGATACTGGTTGCCAATAAGAACATACTGCCCAAGTTCGGAGGCATGACGTGTCAGCAAATGGAGAAACTGATCGAATCTACCCTGGAGCGTGGTTGGTCGGCGGTAGGCAATGCCGCAGTACCCGGTGTGCTGGGGGTAGGCGTTCCCATATTGCACCGGTCCGGCCATGCGATATTTGCCATCAGTGTCTCGAGTGTCATGGACAGAATGCCCCTGAAGCGGCAAAGATCAATTGTTGAGCTGATAAAAAAAGAGTTGGCGTCGGTGGTGTAAGCCAGCGAGCATTATTTAGTCTTCTGATGGTCCGGAACCTCGTGGCTTCATAAAAAACACCCCAAAGGTTGGATTGGTGTCCAATTTTTGGGGTGCAGTTCAAAGACGGAAGCCTTGCGGGGTGTCTTTAGTATGTAAGCGTCATCAGCGTTTGGCTGCGGCGGTTTCCTTGTCGAGCCTATGCATGATGTAGCGCTGCTGGGCAATAGACACGGCGTTGTTGACGCACCAGTAAAGCACCAGGCCGGCAGGGAAGAAGAACATCATGCCGCCAAATACCAGGGGCATGATCATCATGATCTTGGCCTGGGTAGGATCGGGTGGCGTGGGATTCAGTTTGATCTGCAGGAACATGGTGGCCATCATGAAGGCCGGCAAAATAAACCACGGATCACGTACCGAGAGATCCTGAATCCAGAGTATCCAGGGGGCGCCGCGCATTTCCACGCTACCCAACAACACCCAGTACAGTGAAATGAAGACCGGAATTTGAACCACCATGGGCAGGCAGCCACCCAAGGGATTGATTTTCTCGGTGCGATACATTTCCATCATTGCCGAGTTTAGTTTGGCCTTGTCATCGCCAAACTTTTCACGCAGGGCTTGCAGCCGTGGCGTGACCTGTTTCATTTTGGCCATCGAGCGATAGCTGGCCGCCGACAGCGGGTAGAACACCAGCTTGATCAGCAGCGTCAGTGCGACGATGGTCCAGCCCCAGTTGCCCAGCAGAGCGTGCAACCAGGTCATGATCTTGAACAGTGGCTTGGCAATAATGGTGAGCCAGCCGTAATCAACGACGAGCTCAAGCCCGGGAGCCAGTTCGCCCATGGCCTTCTGGTCTTGCGGGCCTACCCATAGGTGCGCGGGTACGCTGACATGTTCGCCCGCCTGTATGGTGCCGGCGCTTTCAATACTGCGTATGGCATAGAGATTGTTGGACAGGCTCAAGGCTTCGTTATGGCGTACTGTGCCCTGGGCAGGCACCCAGGCCGATGCAAAATAGTGCTGCACCATACCTATCCAGCCATTATCAGCTTGCTGGGTGTAGCTGGCCTTACCCTTGTCAATATCCGAGAAGGTGATCTTCTGGAATTTGTCGTCGGTCGAGTACAAGGCGGGGCCGGTAAAGGTGCTGTAGAACGAAGACGTATCGGATGGGTCATTGCCATCACGTACCAACTGCAAATACAGCGAGGGTGTAATGGGCTCTGTACCCAGGTTGTAGATATCGTGCTTGACGTCAATGTCGTAGCGGCTCTTGTGCAGGGTGTAGGTCTTGACTACCTTGACGCTATCGGCCTGAGCTTCGAAGACGACGTCCAGCGTATCGCCAGTGAGATTGGTTTCTGACGAAACCAGCTTGAAAGGCGTCAAGTGGGTGGGGTAGCTCTGCCCGCTGGGTGCACCGATGACGCCGGTTTGTGCCAGATAGGTAGACGTGCTGGAGTTATCGAGCAGGATCATGGGTTGATCCTTGCTGCCCGGTGCAGTGTACTTGACCAGTTCGGCCTTGACCAACTGGGCACCCATCGTGTCGAAAGTCAGGTCGTAGACATCGGTGGTCACGTTGACCTTCTGTGATGTCGCAAGCTGCTCGGGTGTGCTGTCGGACGGTACGGTTTCGTTGCCGGATGGTGCTGCGGCCGCTGTGCTGGGAGCGGCGTTGGGAACGCTGGCGTCGGCAGCGGGGGCGGGCGCCGGTGTTGGCGCCTCGGCTGTTTGCGTGGCGGTTGAGCCAGAGCCTCCAAACAAGGACGGCTTGCCGTTATGCACTTGCCAGTTATTCCATAGCAGCAAGAGCGAAAGAGAGAAAATCATCCAGAGGACGGTGCGTCGGATATCCATAGCGCCTGTTTTTGAGTTAAAGCGGAGCAAAAGCCCAACAGTTTAACGTAGCCCAGCTGAACGTCAGATGAGCGTGAATGGGTACAAAAGAGCAACCCCGAACTTGTACACGCTTTCGGCAATTCATGGGTGCCGATGCGGGTGTCGAGGTTCGGGCACGGGGTCGTATCCACCCGCGCACCACGGTTGGCAGCGTGCGATACGGCGGGTTGCCAGCCATAGGCCTTTCAGGGCCCCGTGTATTTCTATCGCTTCAATAGCGTACTGCGAACACGTGGGCGTAAAGCGACAGCTCCTGCCCACCCACGGGCTTAAAACATACTGGTAGAACCGGATAGGCGCGATGAGCAGGGTTTTGATCATCACAGTGCCCGGGCTAGCAGTTGGTCGACTTCGTCGCGCACCTGCTTCTTGAGCAAGGACAGGCTGACGGGAGCAACCCTGGAATGTAACCTGAACACCAGATCGCGAGGAGGCAATGCATGCCGCTTGTTGCGAAAGGCCTCGCGTATGACGCGCTTGATGGCATTGCGGGTGACGGACTGCGGCGCAAACCGCTTGGCGATGATCAAACCCAGCCTTGCATCGGGTGCCACTGAACCGGCCGCAACGTCGCGAGGCGTGGTTACAACAAACAACGCCCCTCTGGCAAGGCGCCGGCCTTTCAGGGCTAGCGCATATTCCGAGGGGCGGTGCAAGCGGGCCGCGGCAGGAAACGTGGCTCGCGTCGAGGCTGTTTCACCCACCATGGGGCCAGCCAGGCTTTCAGCGGCGGGCTTAAACAGCCAGCTGCTTACGGCCTTTTGCGCGGCGCGCATTGATGACGGCACGGCCGCCGCGGGTTTTCATGCGGATGCGAAAACCGTGGGTGCGCTTGCGGCGGGTAACTGAAGGCTGAAAAGTGCGTTTCATGGATAATCCAAATAAAAGAGCTGCCAAAACCGGCGGCCAGCACCATGGGTGGGCCAACGACTGCAGGTTTTGGTGTTGAAAATTCGGTGTACAGCCCGCCATTTCATCAAATTTTTGGTGTTTAGTCAAATGCTTAGCATAAATACGGGGTGGCCCACCTGTCCTGCCTGTGGATAACTAGGGCACCATCAGGGTAGAATCGAGGTTTACAGAAGTGGTGGACATGAAAGATTTTTGGCAGACTTGCGTCCAGCGACTGGAGCAGGACCTACCTCCGCAGCAAATAAGTGCCTGGATACGCCCCTTGGTTCCCCTTGCGTTCGACGAAACGCAGGCGGTGCTACGTGTTTCTGCGCCTAATCGTTTCAAGCTCGACTGGGTGCGCAAAAACTTTTCCCACAAAATAGAAACATTGGCCACCGAGTGGTACGAACGGCCTGTGCAGGTATCGTTCGAGCTGGCTGGCGCTGGTGCACGCGCTGTTCCTGTTCGGACAGCCACGCCCAATGCTGCCCCGGCACCCACCGGGCCCGCTGTTACCGGAGCTCCCGCCGCACCTGCCGCCGTCGAGCAAGTGATGCACGACCGGTCACGCCTGAATACCGACCTGACTTTCGATAACTTCGTAACGGGTAAGGCCAATCAACTGGCGCGCGCTGCCGCCTTGCAGGTCGCTGAAAACCCAGGTGTTTCCTACAACCCATTGTTTCTATACGGCGGGGTGGGCCTGGGTAAAACGCACCTTATCCATGCCATTGGCAATACATTGCTGGCCAATGGCACCGGAACACGGGTTCGTTACGTGCATGCCGACCAGTACGTGTCCGATGTGGTCAAGGCATACCAGCGCAAGGCATTCGACGAATTCAAGCGTTATTACCATTCGCTCGATTTGTTGCTGATTGACGACATTCAGTTTTTTGCCGGCAAGAATCGCACCCAGGAAGAGTTCTTCTATGCGTTCGAGGCCATGGTGGCGCAGCGCAAGCAAATCATCATCACCTCCGATACCTATCCCAAAGAACTGGCCAACATCGACAGCCGCCTGATCTCCCGCTTTGATTCCGGTCTGACCGTCGCCATCGAACCGCCCGAACTCGAAATGCGGGTAGCCATTTTGCTGCACAAGGCCCATACCGAAGGGGTGACCATGCCCGAAGAGGTCGCCTTCTTTATTGCCAAGCATCTGCGCAGCAATGTGCGCGAACTGGAAGGCGCGCTGCGCAAAGTGTCTGCCTACGCTCGCTTCCACGGGCGCGAAGTATTGACGGTTGATGTCTGTAAAGATGCCCTGAAGGATTTGTTGTCGGTCTCCAACGGACAAATCACGGTTGAAAACATACAAAAAACCGTTGCCGACTTCTACAAAATCAAGGTGGCCGACATGTATTCCAAACGACGGCCCGCCAACATTGCCATGCCGCGTCAGGTGGCCATGTACCTGGCCAAAGAACTGACGCAAAAAAGCCTGCCCGAGATCGGCGATTTGTTCGGCGGCCGGGATCACACCACAGTGCTGCATGCCGTGCGTAAAATCTCTGACGCCCGATCCAAGCAGACTGAGCTCAACCACGCACTACACGTACTAGAACAAACCTTAAAAGGATAACCATGCAACTCGTACAAGCGACTCGTGATGCATTGCTCAAGCCGTTATCGACCGTAGCGGGCATCGTTGAACGAAGAAACACGCTGCCTATACTGGCCAATATTCTGCTGCGCAAAGAAGGCAATAGCGTGGCATTCATTGCGACCGATCTCGAGGTACAAATTACGACGCATGCCGAGTTTGGGGTGGGCAACGACAACGAGTCGACCACCGTTGCCGCACGCAAGTTGCTGGATATTCTGCGCGCCTTGCCTGATTCAGGCGACATCAAGCTGGGGCTGGCCAGCTCCAAATTGTCGGTACAGTCGGGCAAAAGTCGTTTTGCGCTACAGACGCTGGGTGCTGCCGAGTTCCCTACCCTGGCCCAGCCCGAGAAATGGGATGTCTCGTTTTCATTGCCGCAAAAAACACTGAAGCATTTGTTCAACATGGTGCACTTTGCCATGGCTCAGCAAGACATACGTTATTACCTGAACGGCCTGCTGTTTGTCTTCGAACCGGGGTTTGTGCGTGCCGTGGCCACTGATGGCCACCGGTTGGCCCACAGCGGCACCGTAGTCGAAGGTATAGAAAGCAAGCACGATGTCATTGTGCCGCGCAAGACCGTCCTTGAAATGCAGCGCTTGCTTGGCGATACCGACGAGCCTGTATCCATCGATGTGGCCACCGGCCAGATTCGTTTCCGTTTTGGTGACGTCGAGCTGGTATCCAAGCTGGTCGAAGGCAAGTTCCCCGACTTTACGCGTGTCATTCCCAGCAATTACACCCGGCACTTCACCGTCAATCGTGAAATCCTGCAAGGCAGCTTGCAGCGTGCCGCCATTCTTACCACCGACAAGCTCAAGGGCGTGCGTGTGCAGCTGTCCGACAACCAGCTGAAGATATCGTCCTCTAATGCCGAGCAGGAAGAGGCTCAGGAAGAAATCGATATCGACTATGCCCACGAGCCGCTTGATGTAGGCTTTAACGTCAGCTATTTGCTCGATGTCCTGGCCAACGTCAAGACCGAAACCATACAGTGGTCGGTGCAGCCCGATGTCAATGCATCGGCGCTGATCACGTCGCCAGAAGACGACCAATTCAAATATGTCGTCATGCCGATGCGCATCTGAGCTTCTGTAATGTCGCGTTGAACGAAGTGTGCCTGGGCCACCCGCCTGGGGCACCTCATAGCCGCAAGGCGTATATAAGGTTTTCATAAACTATGTCAGATCAAACCACGAATGTCGCTGCAACCGGATACGGTGCGGACTCCATCAAAATGCTCAAGGGGCTAGAGGCTGTACGCAAGCGCCCGGGCATGTACATTGGCGACACCTCCGACGGAACCGGCCTGCATCATATGGTTTTCGAAGTCGTCGATAACGCCATCGACGAAGCATTGGCCGGTTATTGCGATGATATCGTCGTAACCATCCACGCAGATAACAGTATTTCGGTCAGCGATAACGGGCGAGGCATTCCCACCGATATCCACAAAGACGATGAGTTCGGTCGCAGTGCAGCCGAGATCGTCATGACCGAGCTGCATGCCGGCGGCAAGTTTGATCATAATTCGTACAAGGTATCAGGCGGCCTGCATGGTGTGGGCGTATCGTGCGTGAATGCACTGTCCCAATGGTTGCGCCTGTCGATTTCCCGCAATGGGCAAGTCCACGAAATGGAGTTCCGGCGCGGCGAGCGCGTCGAGCCCCTGGCAGTCACCGGCTCCACCGATGTCTCGGGTACGCGCGTACAGTTTCTGGCCGACGACGAAATCTTCGAGAACATTGAGTACAGTTATGAAATCCTGGCCAAGCGCCTGCGCGAACTGTCTTTCCTGAACAATGGCGTAAAAATTCGCCTGATCGACGAGCGCAACGACAAGGAAGAAAACTTCGCCTTTCTGGGCGGCGTCAAAGGCTTTGTCGAATACATCAATCGCGCCAAGACGGTATTGCATGGCAATGTGTTTTCGGTCAGTACTGAATCCACAGTGGGCGACACCGCCATTGGTGTCGACGTGGCCATGCAATGGAACGACAGCTATAGCGAAACGGTGTTGTGCTTCACCAATAATATTCCGCAACGCGATGGTGGTACCCACCTGACTGGCTTGCGTGCAGCCATGACACGGGTACTGAACAAGTACATCGCCGATAACGAATTGGCCAAGAAAGCCAAGGTTGACACCACTGGCGACGACATGCGTGAAGGACTGGCTTGCGTGCTGTCGGTAAAAGTACCCGAGCCTAAATTCAGCAGCCAGACCAAAGATAAACTGGTGTCGAGCGAAGTGCGTCCTGCAGTAGAAGAGGCCGTGGCCCGCACGCTGGAAACTTGGTTGCTTGAAAATCCCAACGATGCCAAAGCTCTGTGCAACAAGGTGATAGAGGCCGCGCGTGCCCGCGATGCCGCCCGCAAGGCGCGCGAAATGACACGCCGTAAAAGCGTGCTTGAAGGGGCCGGTCTGCCAGGCAAACTGGCAGACTGCCAGGAAAAAGATCCCGCCCTGTGCGAAATCTATATTGTTGAGGGTGACTCGGCAGGCGGCTCGGCCAAACAAGGCCGTGACCGTAAATTCCAGGCCATTCTGCCTTTGCGCGGCAAAGTGCTGAATGTAGAAAAGGCACGTTTCGACCGCCTGATCTCCAGTGAACAAATCACCACCCTGATTACCGCGCTGGGCACCAGCATAGGGCCCGACTTCAACATAGACAAGCTGCGCTATCACCGCATCATCATCATGACCGACGCCGACGTCGATGGCGCGCACATCCGTACCCTGCTGCTGACTCTGCTGTATCGTCAGATGCCTGAGCTGGTCGAGCGTGGTCACGTGTATATTGCACAGCCCCCGTTGTACAAGGTCAAGGTAGGCCGTGAAGAGCGTTACCTGATCGACGCTGCCGAAGAAGCCCAGTTCATGCTGCAGGTAGCCCTGAAAGACGCAGTCCTGACCGTCAAGGAAGGCGCCGAACCCATCTCGGGCGATGCACTGGCAGAGCTGGCACGTCAATACATATTGGCAGATTCGGTGATCAATCGCCTGTCGCGCTCCCTGGATATCGAAGCCCTGTCGGCCATGGCTGAAGGGGTGGAAATCAATCTGACGGACGCCGACCAGGCTGCCGCTTCGGCCGAGCGCTTGTTCAAGGCAGTCGATGATCCTGCTGTGCCCAATGGCGTTACGGTAAGCGTGGAAGCCAATGAAGAAGGCGATGCATGGCGTCTGATATTGAATCGCATGCATCATGGCAACGTTCGGGTCAGCGTCTTTGACCGGGGCTTTGTACGCAGTGCCGATTACGCTGTGCTGGCCAAGGCAGCCCAAACCTTTACCGGCCTTATGGGACCGGGTGCGCAAATCGCACGTGGCGAGGGCGACCGGCGCAAAGAAAAATACATTTCGGATTTCCGCGAAGCCATGCAGTTTCTGCGTAGCGAAGCCGACCGCAGCATCAGCAAACAGCGCTACAAAGGCCTGGGCGAGATGAATCCGCAACAGCTATGGGAAACCACCATGGATCCGACGGTTCGCCGTTTGTTGCGTGTGCAAATCGAAGACGCCATCGCGGCCGACGAGATCTTTACCACGCTGATGGGTGACAACGTCGAGCCACGCAGGGCGTTCATAGAAACGCATGCACTGCAGGCGGGGAATATTGACGTTTGATTTTGTTTGTAGGTGAACCCATAAGTTGAGAAGCTTATGGGTCACTTGCTTTTTATTGATATTCTCTATGCGGGACTGCCAGGCCAGCAAGGTAGAGTGGTGCTTCCACAGCATTTGCTCGAGTTTGGACAAACGTACATTCCCTTGGCTAGTCTTGCGAAAACCATGAACCCCAAGGCATCCGCATTAGCTCGTAACATGCAAGGCGAGGTGGAGCTTGTTGGTGCTTTGTCTCTTCCAAACGGGCTACGGCGAGGCGGCTTGATTCGAGTTGCGGATTTGGGACGTATGGCAGTAGCCCAGGCTGCTAAGGGATAACCCAAGCCCGAGCGCCATGGCCAATGCGGACGTGGAGGTCTTTAAAGTCTGGCCGACGTTCTCAGACCAGAAGCCGTTTATCGAGGTTATGACCGCCGACAAGTTGATCACACTGCAAACGCGGGATCCGGCGCACTTTAAAGTACACCGCTTGAAACTATTTGAAGGCCGGATCAACAGTAGCTGACCCTGTAAGCCACGGCTCTATTGTTTCAATCCAGGCTTATCAAGACGACGATATCGCACGCTTCAAAAAGACCCTGTAACGAATAGCGACTTTCCCGAAGTTGACAATACACATTTGAAAGAACTAAATTGAATTCAAATCGAATTCAAATCGAATTCAATTTAGTTCTTTTAGTCCTGAAATGCGTATAGGCCAGCCTATGGCCCTAAAAATCAGCACATGAAAACCAATCCGAACGACAACGTTAGCAGGGCCTACAACTATATCCGTGAAAAGATTCTGGATAGGGTTTACCTACCTGGTGAGCGCCTAATCGGCAGCGAGATCGCCGAAGCGCTTGGTTCCAGCCGCACTCCCGTGCGCGAAGCTTTTGCACAGCTTGAGCAGAACGGACTGGTGGAAAAAACCGGTTGGGGCTTTACGGTACGAAGCATGACGCTAAAGGACATCGAAGACCTTTTTGATGTTCGTGAAATCCTGGAGCTTAAAGCGGCCCGCAAGGCTCTGGCTTATGCGGATGATGCATGGGTCGCCTCGCTGCAAACGATAGTCGCCAAGTCAGGAAAACTGGTCCGGGATGGTCGGCCGGTGGAATCCATACGTATGGCACGCAGTGTGTACACATCAATTGCCGAACGCGCCAACAATCGCGTGCTCAGCACAATGTTGGCGGGTATTAGCGACCAGATTCAACTTGTAGGAGGCATACTGGTATGGCGCTTGCCTTGGCGTGCCGAAGAAGTATTTCAAGAGAATCAGGACATAGTCAGTGCATTTGCCCAACGTGATGCAGATCGCGTGGTGACCGCAGTACGCCGCCATATTCTACGCAGCCGTGTGCTGCACCTTTCGAATAAGGAAGGAATACGCGCCACCTAAGCGCCAAGTCAGCTCACAAACAGAACAAGAACATCTAACAATTCTTTCCAGCAACCAAAGGAGAAACCAAATGAAGTTACTACATGTAGCCACGCTCGCAGCGGCTATTGCTGCAGGTCCAGCATACGCCGCCTTTCCTGAAAAGCCGGTGCATTTGGTCGTGCCTCTGGCCCCAGGCGGCACTACAGACATCGTTTCACGGTTACTGGCCGAGAAAATGCAGCAGGCATTAGGCCAGCCAATCGTGATCGAAAACAGGGCGGGCGCCGGAGGCACCATCGCGTCCAATTATGTCGCCAACGCAACACCAGATGGCTACACCATTCTAATGGGCACCGTAGGAACGATGGCGGTAGCTCCCGCCATGTATGGTTCCTTGCCCTATGATCCGGCTACCGCCTTCGAGTCAATATCGATGGTCAACACCGGGCAATTTGTTCTAGTGGTGAATCCGGAAGTCAAGGCGAAGACATTGCCAGAACTGATCGCGCTAGCGCGTGAAAACCCAGGCAAAATCAACTACGGCTCTGCCGGCAATGGCAGCACGCTGCATCTTGGCATGGAAATGCTCAAACAGCGTGCTGATATAGACATGGTGCATGTACCGTATAAGGGTAGCGGCCCCCTGGTGAGCGCACTGGTGGGCGGCGAAGTACAGGTGGGTATACCCGATATTCCTTCGGCTCTGTCCTTTATCGAGGCCGGCCGACTACGACCCCTGGCCGTCACGGGTGCAGAGCGCGCAAGCTTTGCACCAAACATACCCACAATAGCTGAAGAGGGCTTTAAGGACTTCAACGTGTCAGTATGGCTAGGGCTGCTGGCTCCCAAGGGTACGCCTCAGGCAGTCATAGACAAATTGAACGCCGCCGTCCATACCGCATTGTCAGATGAAGCCTTGCGTCAGAAATTGTCTGAGCTTGATTCTCAACCCAAGCCAAGCAGCCCCGACGAATTCACCGCCTTTGCTAAGAGTGAACGTGAAAAATGGAAGCAAATCGTCGACACCGCTGGCGCTCGTATTCAATAAGGAGCAATACATGAGCACTCAAACGTTGAACAAACGACCACCTTTTCAGTCATCCAGCTATCAAGCCAGCTCCTTACGGCCCAGACGCCTGGAATTGATACACGATGAGAGCGCTTGGAATGCCAGCACTTACCAAGGCAGCGATGCCTGGATCCGTCACCTGACTGCTGAGCACTTAGGTGAAATCGATAGCGCTATCAACAAACTGGTAAACCAAGGCCGCACGCTAGATACCGTAACGCAAAAAGACTTCAAAGCAGACTCGTTTGCAGCCTTCCTAAAAGACTTTAGCGATAACGACGTTGGCAAGCGTGGCTTTGGCATGATTCGGGGTTTTCCGGCTGCCGACTACAGTACAGAACAAGTAGAAATGTTCTTTTGGGGTCTGGGTACTCTTATGGGGAAATGCGTGTCGCAGAACGCGGCAGGGCATCGCCTTGGCCATGTACGTGACCAAGGCCTGAACTACGACGCGCTAAATGTACGTGGCTATCAGACGCGTGCCCATCTGCCCTTTCATTGCGATCCATCTGATGTCGTCGGATTGCTCTGCTTTAACAAGGCAGTGGAAGGTGGGCTCAGCTCCGTTGTTAGCGGCATTACCATGTATAACGAGATACTGCGCGAGCGTCCACAATACCTGGACCTGTTGCATAGGGGCTTTGTTTACGACCGGCGCGGAGAAGAGACCGAGTATCAGGGCGCCCTGAGCGATTACGTACCGGTTTTCGGCTATTTTGGTGGTGATTTAAGCATACGCTATGTACGCAAGTCCATGGAAACTGCTCAAGAGAAACTCGGTATAGATTTCACGGATGAAGAGTACGAGGTACTTGACTACATGGAGCAATTATCCAAACGGGAAGACCTGGTGTATTCCATGATGATGGAACCCGGAGACATGCAGTTCTGCAACAACTATCTGGTATTGCATTCCAGGACAGACTACCAAGATCACGAAGAGCTCGAGAAAAAACGGCATATGCTACGGCTATGGGTGCAAATCCCAGGCATACGCCAGCTGGCGCCAGAATTCATTGAACTGGATGAGCGATCGGGCTGGAGTCGGCGCGAAGGTATCCCCGCCAAAGGTGCGCCCGCTCCCAAAGACCTGGAAACCGCATGACACACCCTCTTATCATCAACTACAAGGCAAACACATGAAGTTAGTTCGTTTTGGCGCGTCCGGCGCCGAGAAACCCGGCTTGTTCGATGCACAAGGTGTATTGCGCGACCTCTCAGGGGCTGTACCCGACATCGACAGCGCTCTGCTTGCACAAGACGGGCTTAAGAAGCTCACCTCCCTTAAGCCTGAAGATCTACCTGTGGTAGAAGGCGAACCACGCATCGGGCCCTGCGTGGGCAAGATCGGCAAGATAGTATGCGTGGGGCTGAACTATTCAGACCATGCCAAGGAATCCGGCGCCGCAACCCCAACGGAACCCATACTGTTTCTTAAGCCGTCCTCTTCCATCTGCGGCCCTTATGATGGTGTGGAGATCCCACGAGGCAGCGAAAAAACAGACTGGGAAGTGGAACTCGGTGTGGTTATTGGCCGGCGCGCCAAGTATGTAGATGAAGCCAAGGCACTGGATTATGTAGCCGGTTATTGCCTGGTCAACGATGTATCGGAGCGGGCCTATCAGCTTGAACGCCTCGGCCAGTGGGACAAGGGCAAGGGCCACGACACATTTGCACCCATCGGTCCCTGGCTGGTCACCCGCGACGAAGTGCCAAACCCTCAAGCCTTGCGGCTTTGGACTGAAGTGAATGGCAAACGTTACCAGGATGGCTCCACGGCAAATATGATCTTCGACGTTAAAACCTTGATCTGCTATATTTCAAAGTTCATGACACTTGAGCCCGGTGACATCATCTCGACGGGCACGCCTGCGGGAGTCGGCATGGGACAATCGCCTGTGCTTTACCTGCGCGAGGGGGATGTTATGAAGTTGGGTATACAAGGTCTTGGTGAACAGCAGCAACGCTGTATCGCGCCCACCTGACCTGCTCGGATGATGGTTTATCCGGCGCGCGCACAAATCCGCCAGTAATGGATGCATTGCTTTCTAAGCAATAAAGTGTTGTGTATTGTCTTACTGTTTCCGGGTACGAGGAAGTTGGAGTTCAACGGGAGCCTGAACGAGAGGGTGGAAAGCGACCACGGCATGAATATGGCTCCTATTTAACTTCTTAAGTCATACTGCAGATTCTAAGATGCGGGCCTGAGACGCATGTGATGGATACACCCAGAGAGGGCGTTTTCTAATGACTTGAGAGGCCACCGATTTTGGAAGAGATCCGCAACTTATGGGTCCACTTATCGTGTAAACCATTGATATGTATAGGGGTGGTTTCTCACATTATGGGTTCACCTACATGTTTGATGCCTTTCGGATGTAGAAAAATATTTCTTTAAAGGCTGGAATAGTCTGACTTCTCTATTGTTTGCTTAGCGACTGATTTGGGTTGGAGGCTCAGCCTTCTTTAGAGGGTTCTTTTGTGAATCAGTGCGAGCGTGTCAGCGCATCTGGAACAGCTCGCGATGGAAGGCGTCAGGGGCCAGGCCCCAGCGCTGCATATTAGCCTGTATGGTATCGCCCATGCCCAGTGGGCCACAGAACCAGATGCTGGCGGACTTCCAGTCGGGTAACAGGTCCCGGACCACTTCGCCCGTCAGGCGTGGATCCCGGCCATTGATGTGGATGTGCAGCGTGACCCCGGCCGCCTGCGCAAACCCCTCGACCTGCTGTACAAAGACAGGATCCGGCAACTGTGTGACGTAGAACAGGTCGATTTTTCGGTTGTCGGGCGTGATGGCCAGCGCCTGCATGCGCGCAATGAAGGGGGTGATGCCGATGCCAGCTCCGATCCAGATCTGCCGCTGTTGAGGCCCATCGAACTGGAAGGTGCCATAAGGGCCTTCCACCGTTGCTTTCCCGCCCTCGAGCAGAAGATCCGGCAGACGTTTCGTGTAGTCGCCTACCCCCTTAATGAGAAAATACAGGCTGTCGTCGCCTGACCAGGCGGATGAGATCGTGAAGGGATGTGCGCCTTCGCGCGGATCGAAGGTGACAAATGCGAACTGTCCCGACTTGTGGCCGGGCCAGGGTTGCTCCAGGTGTAGCACCACCTTCAGCACGTGATTCTCGCGAAAACGCGTCAACTGGATGATGCGCGCCATCACGCGGTGCTTGCGCCCGATATGACCAAACAGGCCAATCATTGCACCCGCCGCACAGCCGGCAACCAACACCAGCGTCAGCCACCCAACGGGCCGGGCCCAGTCAGCGTACTCGGTGAGTATTAATGCATGCCAGCAGAACACCAGTGCTACCACGGCCATCAAGCGATGCGTGTTGCGGAAATACCGATAGGGAATTCTGTGAATCAAGGCGATGGCCACCAGGATCAGCAGCGCATAGAAAGCCCATTCGCCCATGGTTTCCGCCAGGCCGCGCTGCTGGCGTATGGTCGCTTCAAGACCGAAAAGTTCGGCACGCGGCCCCTTTGGCGGGCGCACCACCCACCCCCAATCCACGGCCCACTTGGGCGCTTTGATCCATAACCAATGCGCCACCCCCATCAGCAGAACGGTGACCCCCAGCCATTTGTGTAGACGGTACATTTTGTCTAGTCCGCCCAGTGGAGGCTCCACCGTCACCGGGCGTAGCGACAAGATGACCGCAACCGCCATGGCCACAAACGCCAACAAACCCGTGAGAAGTACCCATTCGTGGCGCATGGCGAAGAGTTCACGCAACCCTAGGATTTGTGGATGCGCGGACAGCCACAGCGCGGTCACCAGCATCAGGCCAAAGCCGCAAACCCACCGTATTCTTGTCATGGAAACACCTTTGAAAATAGCCTGTAATCAACGATCCGCTGAGTGTGCGTGTTCGGATAATCGTGAACATCCATCCCGGCATCGCGACCGGCTCATCCCCATGGTGCACGGCCCTTTAAATAATCATAACCAACGATGTGTCGCAGGACATTGCGCAAGATCATATTACCGGCCGATCCGTCTATGAGACGACGGACGGCTTTCCTATTCTGTTTAAAAGAGTGTAAGCACCAGCACTGTCCGATTCCCTATGCGTTCGCAATATGTCCAGCTTGTGAACAAAGCGGCTTGCCAATATAAGTGCCTGCCTTGAATATGTTGCGAACTGATGGATATGGTTGTTCAAGAGATAAGAAAAACACAATAGATACTTGCTTCCATCGTCATAGATATAGCAGCTACTTAGGAGAGTTTGATATGTGGAGTTACAGCAGAATTACGTCGATGGTTGGCACAATGGCCATGACGGTTGGTCTGACATGCGCTATGCCTGCTCATGCAGAAGAAAAATGGCCGGAACGTCCTGTCAATATCATTGTGGCATTTGCGCCTGGTGGCTCAACTGATACTTTGGCAAGAAAACTCGCGCAAGAATTGTCCGAGAAATATGGGGAGACATTTTTAGTAGAGAACAAGCCAGGGGCCGGCGGAAATATTGGTACGGCTTACGTTGCCCGAGCAAAAGCCGATGGATATACCTTATATCTGGGAACGGTAGCATCACACGGGGTTGCGCCAAATTTGTATAAAGACCCGGGTTATGACCCCATCAAAGATTTCACACTTATTGGAACGATTTCAGCTAGTCCACAAATTGTCGTTGTGAATAAGGACTCTCCCATTAAGACCATTGAGGACTTGGTCCGTCATGGCAAGACAGACAATGCTAATTTTGCTTCTTCGGGAAGTGGTACGACCATTCATTTGGCTGGCGAGTTGTTCAACATAAAGGCAGGGACGAAGATGGAACATGTTCCCTTCTCGGGAAGTGGGCCTGCAGTAAATGCCTTATTGGGTGGTCATGTGGATGTTTTGTTTGACGATATGCCGTCGTCCACTCCTCATGTAAAAGCGGGGAACTTACGTGCACTGGCTGTAACAGGCACTGAGCGGCTCGCTCTATTCCCTGACTTGCCAACACTTTCCGAGGCTGGTGAACCATATGGCCTGAAAGGCTTTGATGTTTCGGCTTGGTTCTTTCTTGGTGCACCGAAAGGCATACCGGAGGAAATTGCAAACTCTCTGAACAAGACACTGAATGAAATTCTGGCCGAAGACACTATGAAGAAATTTGTTGGAGACCTAGGAGCGAAACCATTGCCCAAGACCCGGCAACAAACCGAGGAGTTCATTACCGGTGAATTGAAAAAATGGGATGAAGTGATTACGGCAGGCAATATACAAAAGTTATAAGTTTCAACTACCACTGTTAATCAATTCAATGCGCATCGAGGAAAGCCAAGTGGGTGCTTCAGCAAATGAAGGCGATAGTTCCATCATGAAATGGCAGGGTATCGTCAAAAGCCTAGCATCAGAGACCAATACTCATTTTGGTTTGGTACCTGTTTCTATGGCTCAGGCGCTACATGCGACGGCCCAGCCTGAGTCCGGCAAGGCCTTGGCAGAAGGGCAACCCGCGCATGCGGCTGAGTTCGAGTGGGATGACTGGTGGGCAAAACGAGAGCGGCTGGCTGATCAGTCAATCACTGTGCAGGAGTTGGCGCAGGCTTCGCTGGATCGCCTGGAGCAAGTACACGCAGCCACCAATGCGTGCATTGAGGTGCTGCATGATTCGGCCATGCAGCAAGCTCGCCGGCTCGATGCGCGGCTGGCTTCCGGGGAAACCTTGGGCTTGCTTGGTGGCATGCCGCTCGCGCATAAAGACCTATTGCATTGGCCGCAGCGGGAGGTAGGCTGTGGCATGGCTGGCCCACTTGGTTTGGCATCGGCAGGCGCAAAGGTTCTTCAACTTTTCCAGGATGAGGATGCATTGAATCTGGCTCGGCTCCAGATGACTGAGTTGGCGTTCGACCCATCAGGGGCCAATGAAATGGCTGGTCATTGTCGTAACCCTTGGTCCACCGAATACATTCCCGGAGGTTCATCAAGTGGATCGGCTGCGGTGGTCGCTGCTGGTGCCGTTGATGGTGCAATTGGCAGTGATACCGGTGGCTCCATTCGTATCCCTTCGGTCTTGTGTGGTGTTACAGGCCTGAAGCCTACATTTGGATTAGTTAGCCGTACGGGTGCAATGAGCTTAAGTTTTAGCAATGATCACCTTGGCCCGATCGCTCGTAGCGCACGTGATTGCGCTCTGATGCTGCAGGCAATTGCGGTGCATGATATGGCTGATGCCGGCAGTGTCCCAGCGCCCTATAGAGGGCGCTATACCAGCAGCCTGGAGGCTTCGGTTCGCGGACTGCGTATTGGAATTCCAGGTTCCTATTTTTCATCCGGACTGCATCCTGATGTGCAAGCCATGGTACAGAGAAATCTTGAATTGTTCCGTCAGCTTGGTGCGGAGATTCATGAAGTACCGGATTTCCCATACGATGATGTGAATGCCCTGGCCATCCTGGTGATTCGTGCTGAGGCGGCGGCTATGTTTCACAATCTATTTCAGCCGAACGCGTCCAAGGTCGGGGAGTTTACATATTCGCGTTTGAAAGAAGGGGTGCCCATTCCTGCTGAGTTGTATTTACGGGCACTGGCGCTACGAGGGCCTCTACTGATGCGTTTTTCGCAGACAGTCATGGCTAATGTTGATGTTCTCCTGGCACCAGTATTTCCTCTTGCTACGCCTCGCATTGCCGATTTTGATGAAATCCATGATCAGTCTCAGTTTTTACGTGGCGAACTGACACGTTTGACGAGGCCGTTGAATTTCTTGGGCTTACCAACTTTGGCGTTACCTGGAGGCGTATGCGAAACGGCGGATGCTCGGGAACATTTACCGACAGGTTTTCAGCTTATTGGCCGTCCATATAGCGAGTCGTTGCTGTTACGGATGGGACATGCATTCCAAAAGGCCACAGACTGGCACTTAAGAAGGCCATCTTTATAGCCGTACGATCCCAGCCGCTCTTTAGGTATGATGGCGCAAACCGTGCTCATGGGAGTTTCAATGAACAGCTTGCGTGCCTTTTTGATCTGCCCTGGTAAATCCATTGTTGCGCTTGATACCTTGCCTGCAGAAATACCCGAAAGCGGCTTCGTGTGGCTGGCTATAGCGCGCAGCGGCTTTGCCCAGGACGTTGGTCATGTGCAGAACTGGCTTATCCAGCAAACAGGTATGCCGCTGCTGGATCTCCATGTATCTGATTTGCTTAATGCACAGCTACGCTCGCATTTCGACTACACCTCGGTTTACGACATGCTGGTCATACGTCGTCTGACGGATGGCGATGCGCGGTCATCATCGCCTGAAGCGACTGCGCCAACTCATGGAAAAGAGGACAGCAAGAACGTCGTGCCTGCAGCGCGTAAAGCGCAGACGGTTCCTGTAGGCTTCGTGGTGTTCGACAAAGTACTGCTTAGTGTGCATCCCGATAACTGCAGCATACAGGCGGCCTATGTGCAGCGGCTAAAGCAGCTTGCCGGTGCGATGTCCGACCGGGCGATGACGGCCAATACTGGCGGAGCGGTAGGAGGGGCACGGCTGCCGGATACGCCGGCCGAACTGATGCTGCGTGTGGTCAGCCTGATGATTGATGGTTATCTTGATCTGCGCAAGGTGATGACGCGTCAGCTGGATCATTGGCAGCAGCGGCTGCTGCGTCCCAATGTCCGGTTCGACAACTGGGAGGCCTTGCTGGCGGCCCGACAGGCGCTTCATCATATTTACGATATTTGCGACGACCAGCGCAATGCGCTCGATCGATGGATGGATGTGCTGGAAGATCAGCCAGCGCCGCAAAGCCCTGCGGAGCAGCACGAGCGCGATCAACTGCTGGTGCGCAGTCGCGATGTACTTGAGCATATCGAACGGGTATCACAGCATGTGCATCAGTTAGAGCGCAGTGCCGAAACAGCGGTGCAGATTCATTTCAATATTCAAAGCAACCGCACCAACGACGTGATGCGTACGCTGACCGCGGTGACAGCGGTGTTTTTACCGCTTAATCTCATAGCCGGTATTTTCGGCATGAATTTTGAATACATCCCATGGCTGCACGCCGCCGGTGGCTTCTGGTGGGCGTTGTCGTCCATGGTGTTCATTGCCGCTGTGCTGTTTGTTTATCTGGCGCGCAAACGGTATTTGTCGTCCAGAGAGCTGGACTGAAAGCCAAATAAACAATAACAAGCCTGCTATAGTGGCAGGCCACCTTACACACCTCAAGGGACGTTTATGACCAGCCCGATGTATACCCACTCCGTTCCTGTTTTCACGCAGATGCTGACCGCCCTGAAGACCATACTGGCTCAGGCTGATGTCCAGGTTGAAACCAAGTCGCTGGAGCCCGATGCATTGTTGCAGGCACGGCTGTATCCGGACATGTTTCCATTGATCAAGCAGGTGCAGGTAGCGGCTGATTTTGCGCGTGGCATTTCGGCGCGTTTGGCTGGTATTGAAGTACCCAAGTACGAAGCCACTCAGAAAAGCTTTGCCGATCTCGATGCGCTGTTGACGGAGACATTGACATTCATCGGCGGTGTGGACGCTGCCCAGTTTGACGGCAGCGAATCGCGCGAAATCATATTGCGTCCCGGAACACCCAAGGAAAAAAAATTAACCGGCCAAACCTATCTGGCCAATTATGGTTTGCCGCAGTTTTTCTTTCATGTAACGACAGCTTACGCGCTATTGCGCCATAACGGCCTTGCCATAGGCAAGCGTGACTACATGGGAGCCTACTAACTTGCTGCCTTGACAGCTAATTATCACGGGCTTACTCTGCCCGCAAGTGTGTCGCACGACGCATAGTAAGAATGAATCCCAGGAGACAACAATGAGAGTGACCCGTTTATTGAAATCGTTGGCCATAGCCACCGCGCTGTGCGCAGGTGCTGCCCAAGCGCAAGTCAGCGTGATGCTGCCTGCCAACCCCGGCGGAGGCTGGGACTCCACCGGACGCCAGGCGTTTCAGGCCATGAACGATGCGGGAATTTATACGGGTACTGTCAACTTCACCAATAAGGGCGGAGCGGGCGGCACGATTGGTTTGGCCGAGTTCCAGCGGGCAGAAAAGGGCAAGGCCGACGCCCTGGCGGTATTCGGTGCCATTACCGTGGGCTCGATTACGTTAAATAAATCGCCGGTTGATCTCAGCAAGTTCAAGCCAGTGGCACGCCTCACGGCAGAGCATCTGGTGCTGGCGGTCAAGGCCGACTCTCCTTACAAGACGCTGGATGATTTTGTTGCCGCGCTCAAGAGCGACCCTGGCGCCACAGCCGTTGGTGGCGGATCGGCGGGTGGTGTTGACCATATTGCCTTGGCGTTACTGGCGCAAAGCGCAGGCGTGGCCGTACCGAAGCTGAACTATATTCCTCAGGCAGGTGGTGCAGACACTGTTATTGGTATTGTCAACGGAACGCTGAAGGCGGGTATTTCGGGCATTTCCGAGTTCCAGCAGTTTGCCAAAGAAGGTCGTATCCGCATTCTGGGTATTACCACTGCCGAACGCATGAAGGGTCTGGAAGACGTGCCAACGTTCAAGGAATCGGGCTATGACGTTGAGGTCGCCAACTGGCGTGGCATTTTGGGTTCGGTCGATATGCCCGAGGCCAACTATAAAGAATGGGTCGAGCGCTTCAGCAAACTGAGCGAAAGCAAAGAGTGGCAAGCGGTGCTCGACAGGCAAGGCTGGGATGGCTATTTCCTGCCGGGCGACGCCTTCGGTCAGTTCATTCAGTCCGAAAGCACGCGCATCAATCAGATCCTCAAGGATGCGGGGCTGAGCAAGTAGCGCAGCTTTCTCAGGGCTTGCTTGCGAGCAGGCTCTGAGTGTGTTGAACAGAAGGAATATTGATGACGCTGCTGCGTGAACGCCCCTGGTGGTTGGGGCTGGCTGTGATCCTCATGGGGTCAGTCTGTATTTATGCCTCGACCGAGTTGGCTGCAACGGCGCAGTATGCGGCTATTGGCCCGGGCATGTTTGTCATCGGTGTGGGCGTGGGCCTGATAGGTCTGGGTGTGTTGCTCCTGATCCAGATTGCTCAAGGCGAAGTGTTCGAGCCAGAAGATACCGAAAATGCGGCCGCTGGCCAACCCATGGATAAGCGGGCTTTCTTCACCGCCCTGGTGGCAGCCATATTGCCGGCGCTGGTCATCGATATGCTGGGTTTGCCCCTGACCGGCATGCTGTCGTTCATGCTGGTGGCGCGTGCATTTGGATCGCCGCGCTTGGTGTCCGACCTGATAATCGGCCTGGTGCTGGCGGGCTTGGGCTGGCTTTTGTTCGGCTGGCTGGGCCTTGATCTGGGCGGCTTTCTTCCTTTGGCGGGCTGGTAATGGATACCCTGGGACTACTGCTGCACGGCTTTGAGGTCGCTCTCACACCCATCAACCTCTTGTGGGCCTTGATCGGGTCGATACTGGGTACGGCCATAGGCATTCTGCCGGGTATTGGTCCGGCATTGACCATAGCCTTGTTGTTGCCTGTCACGATATCAGTAGGTCCGGTATCGGCTTTCATCATGTTTGCCGGCGTGCTCTATGGCGCGATGTACGGCGGGTCTACCACCTCGATTCTTATCAACACGCCCGGCGAAGCCGGTTCCATGATGACTGCGCTCGAAGGCAACAAGATGGCGCGGTCAGGGCGTGGTGCTGCGGCACTGGCCACGGCGGCCATAGGCTCTTTCGTTGCCGGCACCATTGCAACCCTGGCCCTGACATTTGCCGCACCGGTTGTGGCGGAGCTGGCCTTTTTGCTTAAGCCGGCCGACTTCTTTGCACTGACTATTCTGGCGTTCACTTCGGTGGCGGTGGTGATGGGGGCCTCGCGGGTGCGCGGGTTTGTGTCACTGTTCATGGGCCTGGCGCTGGGTGTAATTGGCATTGATGCCATGACGGGCCAGCCACGCATGACCTTTGGCATGCCTGACCTGCTCGATGGTGTAGAGCTGACCGTGGTGCTGGTGTCGGTATTTGCCATTGGCGAAATACTGTACGTGGCCAGCCGCTATGCGCATGCTCCGGACGATATCGTTGCAATCAAGGGCAGGGCCTTCATGACACGTGAAGACTGGCGCCGTTCCTGGAAGCCTTGGCTGCGTGGCACCGCCATAGGCTTTCCTATTGGCACCATCCCTGGGGGCGGGTCCGAAATACCCACCATGCTGTCTTACACGCTCGAAAAAAAGCTGTCACGGCATCAGGATGAGTTTGGCAAAGGGGCTATCGAAGGGGTCGCTGGCCCTGAAGCCGCCAATAATGCGTCGGCGGCCGGGGTGCTGGTGCCGCTTTTGACACTGGGCTTGCCAACGTCGGCCACGGCGGCCATTTTACTGGCGGCTTTTCAGAATTACGGCCTGCAGCCGGGGCCTTTTCTGTTCAGTAGCAATCCTGAGCTGATCTGGGGGCTGATTGCCTCCTTGTACATCGGCAACGTCATGCTCTTGATCCTTAACCTGCCGTTGGTGGGTATATGGGTCAAGCTGCTGAAAATTCCCCAGCCACAGTTGTATGCAGGCATTTTGGTGTTTGCCATGATGGGGATCTGGGGCGTATCAGGCTCGGTATTTGATCTGGCCATGATGGCGGGACTGGGCGTAGTCAGCTACGCCATGCGGGTTTATGGTTTTCCCATACCGCCATTGCTGATCGGTCTGATCCTGGTGCCCTTGGCCGAGACGCAACTTCGTACCGCCCTGGCGGCCGGGCAGGGCAAGCTGTCGGTCCTGGTTGAAACGCCTATCTCGATTACTTTCCTGTCCCTGTCCTTCCTGTTTCTGTTCTTACCCGTGTTGTTGAAGCGTTTAAGGAGCTCGTCGTAACAGTTTGGTGCTTGACTTTGCACCATATGCCATTACACTTACGCCTATCAAGGGGAGTAGCTTTCTTTCCGCAGCATCGTCATTACGGCAGTTTTGCAGGTTTTTGCAAACTCCCGGTGCTCGGGCAACACACCATGTTGCAAGCAAGACCTTGCCGTTAAGGGCAAGGTCTATACTCCAGCGATAGCTGTGGCCTGAGTCCTGACGGATCAGGCCATTTTTGTTTTTATTCGCTGCTTCCCTTGTCTGCATCTTATGCAATTCAAGCAGGCGGGTCGAAGCAGCCAGTCCGATCCGTTTCTCTACTAAATTATTACATTCACTTAAAGGGTGATTGATGCTTGAATTTTTACAAACCCTGAGTTGGGCAGCCGTTTTTCAGATTGTTCTGATCGATATTCTGCTTGGAGGCGATAACGCCGTGGTTATTGCACTGGCTTGCCGGAACTTGCCACGCAAACAGCGGATGCAAGGCATTTTGTGGGGTACGGCAGGCGCCATCATCTTGCGCGTTGCCTTGATTGCCTTTGCCCTGACGCTGCTGAGCGTACCCTTCCTGAAAATAGTCGGGTCTGTACTGCTGATTTGGGTCGGTATCAAGCTGCTGATTCCTGACGAAGACGCCCATGGCAATGTCAAGGGTGGCACATCCATTGCCTCTGCAGTCAAAACCATTATTGTGGCCGACTTCGTGATGAGCCTGGATAACGTGATTGCCATTGCGGGTGCTGCACAAGGTGCCCACCCTGATCATCAGATCGGCCTGGTCGCATTCGGCCTGATCATCAGCATACCCATCATTATCTGGGGCAGTACTTTGGTATTGAAGCTTATCGACCGCTACCCGAGTGTTGTAACCTTTGGTGCCGCCTTGCTGGGCTGGATCGCCGGTGGCATGCTGATCACGGACATCGTCATCGTCGAGCAGTTTGGCGAACCTTCGGGCGCCGTGAAGCTGGCCGCTGAGGTGGCCGGTGCCGTGTTGATTGTGGTGGTCGGACGTTGGTTCGCAAAACGTAAGCGTGCCGCTACGGCTAGCGCATAAGCGAAAGCCGTAGCGTGGGCAACTGAATCAGTTTGCTTGCCTCGCTTTTAACCCTTGGCAGGGGCAGCCAGCATGGCATCGCCAAGCACGGTATGCCCCTGCTCTTTCAGGGCAATACCGGCGCCGTGTATATCTTGTGGCGCTTTGTTCTGGCTTAGCTTGAACTTGCCGACCAGGCTGGTGATTTCTATTTCTATACCAACAATGGCCTTGAGCATGGAGTCGATATACTCCTTGGGGCCATCTGTCATTTTCCAGGGCTGTGGCAAGTTGGCTTCGTGCCTGCGGGTCAGCCGGGCGACCACCCCTCGTACATAGCGTTCATCGTCCCGGATTGTGATGCGCCCATGGGCATGGGCCACCATGTAGTTCCAGGTTGGCACCTGCTTGTGGTGTTCCTGCTTGCTTGGATACCAGGTGGGCGACACATAGGCGTGCGCGCCTTGAAAAACGACCAGCACCTTGTCTCCAGTTTGCACGTCCTGCCACACGGGATTGTTGCGCGCTACGTGTGCGAGCAGCGTGCCCTGCGGCCCTTGCTCGGGCTGGAGCTCGAAAGGCAGGTGATTGGCGTCGTAGCCGCCAGCGCCATTGGTGAACAGGATGCCGAACGGATTTTGATCGATGAAGCCGTGCAGCACCTGGGTGGACGGTTCCTTGAAGTGATCGGGTATGTACATGTTAGAGTCGCACCAGTCGTTTGCCCAGGTTCTGGCCCTGGTACAGTTCTTGTATTGCTCCCATGGCGGTGTCGAGCCCGTCGGTGATGTGCTCGCGGTGATGCAGCTTGCCCGTCCTGACCATGTCTTCGAGCTGACGCACATATGAAGGATAAGTATCCATGTGGTCGAATTGAATGAAGCCTTGCATGCGGGCGCGCCGGGTAAGCAGGATGCGTTCGATGCGGGGGCCCATGGGGGCAGGATCCCAGCTGCTGATCGAGGCGGTGCCGCATATGACAACACGTGCACCGATGGCCAGTTGTGGCATGACTGCATCGGAGATCCGGCCGGAGGTATTGTCGAAGTACACATGGACGCCATCGGGACAGGCATCTTTCAGCGCTGCGGCGATATCGTCGGTTTTGTAATTGATGACGTGGTCATAGCCGAACTGTGTCTTGCAGGCTTCGGCTTTTTCGGGCGTGCTGGTCAGCCCCACTGTGCGGCAGCCCAGCGCTTTGGCGAGTTGGCCCACGCATGATCCCACACCGCCTGCTGCCGTGGATACCACTACGGTCTCGCCGGCTTGCGGCTGGCCCAGCTTGTCGAGCGCGGTGGCGGCCGTGACACCATTCAACCCCAATACGCCCAGGTACAAGGAGGGTTCAAGGTCGGTGGTGCTGATGTTTTGTACGATCGCGTCAGGCGTTATGACCGCATAATGTTGCCAGCCGAACCAGCCCATCAGACGGTCACCCTTGTTGTAGCCGTCTGCGGCTGAGTCCACGACGGTGCCGACACACAATGAGCGCATGACGTCACCAACCGGCACACTGGCGTAGTTGTTGGCATCGGCCAGCCAGCCTCGCATGGCCGGCTCGATGGATAGCCACTGGTTTTGTACAAGAATCTTTCCTGGCCCGAGCTCAGGTACAGCTTCGCTTGTCCGGCGAAAATGTTCTGCTGCGGGAATACCGCTGGGCCGTGACGCCACACGTATGCATTCGTTGGTAAGCTTGCTCATATCCATCTATAACCCTTTGCTTGGTTGGCCGTGTATCCAGAAGATCTAGAATTGCTTGTATCGCGTACGATGCCTTTTGGCAAATACAAAGGGCGGTTGCTGGCCGACTTGCCGGGTCACTATTTGAACTGGTTTGCGCGCAATGGCTTTCCGAAAGGCGAGCTGGGTCGGCTTTTGGCCTTGATGCACGAGCTTGATCACAATGGTTTGTCTGCTTTATTGGCCCCTCTGCGCAAGACGGCGACGCCGTCCTAGCTGGCGGGCAGAAAGGATTTTGGTGTTGCGTGCCGTGCCCAATGGCACCCATCAATATGCGGTATTCGAGCGCGATGCCCAGAGATGTGCGGCCAGCAGGGCGCGCCAGGGCGAAAATGCTTGCAGCCAGGCCTGAGCCTGTTTTTCAGTCAATTTTTCGGGCGTCCCGAGCAGTGTTTCGATGCCATGGCGCACGGCTACGTCGCCATGCAAGGACCCGTCCAGCCAGCCGAAGCCGCGCAACAAGGTGTAGTTGACCGTCCAGGGGCCTATACCGCGCACAGCCAGCAGGCGTTCACGCAGCTCTTCGATGGAGTCGGCCTGTAAGTCCTCAACCAGCACGAGCTGTTTGCTGATCAGGAGGGAGGAGATCTCTTGCAGCGAGCGGGTCTTGCTGGCTGAAAACCCCGCCTGGCGCAGGGTGTCGGGGGCTAGCCCCGCGATCTCCTCGGGGCCAGGGTGGCACAGCAGGCCGCTTGAGTGCCGCAACTGAGTGGCCTGTATCAAGCGCCGGCGTATGGATACGGCGGCGCCTACACTGATTTGCTGCCCGGTAATGGCCCAGGACAAGGCTTCGAAGGGTGTAACGGCAACAGGCACCCGTAAGCCGGCCTGCTTGCTGATAAGCTGGCCCAGCAACGGGTGATTGGAGTATCGTTGCTCGAAGGCGTCCACATCCTGAGCCAAGCCGAGCATACGGTTAACCGTTGCTTTCAGCAGGGCTTTGCTGCCGGTGGGGGCCATGCCATCAAGCGCCAGGTCGGCCACTGCCTGCCCGGGTTCGAAGCGTAGGCTCAGGCAGGCCGGTACGCCCTGCCATAGCAGGCCTTTGTGTAAAGACGAGTCGTCGACGCGCTCGGAGACTTCCTGGGTATCGCGCCGGTGAAAGGCCAGTATGTCCTGGGGGCGATATGAGCGCGGCAACGAGATGCGGCAGCGTAAGTGGGTAGCCATGCAGCGATGTTAGCGCAAGAGAAACCGCTTGCATGTAAAGGTTGTACTTAAATTGTGCACAGTTTGATCGTATGCTTGTAGTTCCAGTACCAGCGGGCTGGTATGAAACTTGCCGCTGGTTTGTTGCTCACCTTTAACAGGAGATTCACATGTCTTTAGAGAAAGTGGTTTACCGTGCTCAGGCAACGGCAACCGGTGGTCGTGATGGCCGGGCGGTGTCATCGGACGGTGCTCTGGATGTCAAACTGACGACCCCAAAAGATATGGGTGGCGCCGGTGGCGAGGGGACCAATCCTGAGCAATTGTTTGCCGCCGGCTATTCGGCTTGCTTTCTGGGTGCCCTGAGGCTGGTCGCGAGCCGCGAAAAGGTGTCCTTGCCGGACGCAACCAATATTCAGGGCTCTGTTGGCATAGGCCCTATTCCTAATGGCTTTGGTATTGAAGTCGAGCTAAAAATTGCGGTACCTGGCCTGCCGCGCGAGCAGGTACAGGCGCTGGTCGATAAGGCGCACATTGTATGCCCTTATTCGAATGCTACGCGCGGCAATGTGGATGTTACGCTGACGCTGATTTAGGGCGTCAGGTAGCGGCTAATACCGGGTGGCGATGGCAGTCTGTGGTGTGATCCATCAGGCAGCCTATGGCCTGCATATACGACTGGCATATGGTTGGGCCCACAAAGTTGAAGCCGGCTTTTTTTAAGGTACGGCTCATTTGCTGTGCTTCGGGCGTGATGACCGGAACATCGTGCATGGACGGATATTGATGGATCTTGGGTTGGCCACCCACAAAAGACCAGATCAGCGCCACCGGGTCGGGCTGAGCCAGCCAGGCCCGGGCGTTTTGCCTTGCTGCGTTCAGCTTGAGGCGATTCCGTATGATGCCGGGGTCTTGCATCAGGGTTTCGATATAGTCGTCGCTGATACTGGCCAGTTTTTCGGGATCGAAATTGAACAATACCTCGCGATAGCGCGGGCGTTTCTTGAGCACGGTAATCCACGATAGCCCTGCCTGGAAGCCTTCCAGCAACAGCATTTCAAATAAGTGGTGAGGGTCGCGTGACGGCACGCCCCATTCTGTGTCGTGATAATCGATATAGATGGGGTCGCTGGAGCACCAGGCACAGCGCACCAGGCTGGTGTCCCGATCGCTGCTGGGTGGAGTGTTGGCCATGGGCTGTTTCCGAATAAGTGGGCAAAAGTATTGCACGACGGTAAGATTACCTTCAATCAACCCGGAAGAGAATGGCAGCTCATGAACAAGAAAAATCCCCAGGTCCCCGACGAGAACGCCACAGGCTTGCGCAAAGGCCTCACCAGTTACGGTGACAATGGCTTTTCGCTATTCCTGCGCAAGGCCTTTATCAAGGGCGCTGGCTATACCGATACGGCGCTTGATCGGCCGGTCATCGGCATTGCCAATACCGGTAGCGCGTATAACCCTTGTCATGGCAATGCAGAGCAACTGATTGAGGCGGTCAAGCGCGGGATCATGCTGGCGGGCGGATTGCCCATGGACTTTCCCACAATCTCCATCCACGAAAGTTTTTCGTTTCCGACCAGCATGTATTTGCGCAACCTCATGTCCATGGATACCGAGGAAATGATCCGGGCGGCTCCTATGGACGCAGTGGTGCTGATAGGTGGTTGCGATAAAACCGTACCGGCACAGCTGATGGGGGCAGCCTCGGCCGGTATTCCGGCGATTCAGCTGATCACGGGCTCCATGCTGACCGGCTCGCACCGCTCAGTGCGGGTAGGTGCGTGCACCGATTGTCGCCGCTACTGGGGCAAGTATCGGGCTGAAGAAATCGACGATGAAGAAATTGCCGACGTCAACAATCAGCTGGTTGCCAGCGTGGGGACTTGTTCGGTCATGGGTACAGCCAGCACGATGGCGTGTATTGCCGAAGCCCTGGGCATGACGATACCCGGCGGTGCGACACCACCGGCGGTTACTGCAGACCGCATGCGTATCGCTGAATTGACGGGTGCCCAGGCTGTGAAGATGGCACAGACTGGCCTGACCATAGACAAGGTTTTGACGGCCGAGGCCATTGAAAATGCCCTGAGGGTGCTGCTGGCCATCGGTGGCTCAACCAATGGCATCGTGCACCTGACGGCCATTGCGGGGCGCATGGGCATCAATATTGATCTGAAGGCGCTCGATCGCATGGGCAAGGAAACGCCTGTATTGCTCGATCTGAAACCTTCCGGCCAGCACTATATGGAAGACTTCCACAAAGCGGGCGGCATGGCTACTTTGCTGCGTGAGCTCAAGCCCTTGCTCCATCTGCATGCCATGACAGTCACCGGTCGGACATTGGGTGAAGAAATTGAAGCGGCAGGGCCTGGCTTTGCTCAGGACGTGGTCAGGACGGCGGCCCATCCCATTTATCCGCAAGGCGGTATTGCCGTGCTCGAAGGCAATCTGGCACCGGGTGGCGCGGTCATCAAGCAGTCGTCGGCCGATGCCGGCCTCATGGAGCACGAGGGCCAGGCCGTGGTGTTCGAGAACGCGGCTGATATGGCTGACCGTATCGATCGCGATGATCTCGACGTCAATGCCGACGATATTCTGGTGCTGAAGAATATCGGTCCCAAAGGCGCCCCCGGCATGCCCGAGGCTGGCTATATTCCCATTCCCCGGAAGCTGGCGGTACAGGGGGTCAAGGATATTGTCCGGATTTCGGATGGGCGCATGAGCGGTACGGCCTTCGGTACGATCGTGCTGCATGTGACGCCAGAATCCGCCATAGGCGGACCGTTGGCCTATGTGCAGAACGGTGACCGCATACGCCTGAGCGTCAGGCAGCGCGAGATTGCCTTATTGGTGTCTGACGAGGAAATGGCGCGGCGCCGGCAAGCGGCGCCTGTGGTGCCGCCGGTTGCCGAGCGCGGCTATAAAAAACTATTTCTTGATACGGTCACGCAGGCCGACCAGGGAGTGGATTTTGACTTCCTGCGTGCACCCTCAATGAAGCAGTCGGTGCCTAAGTAATAATCAGCCGCCACATCCGCCGCAGCAAGCACCGTCTTCCCCGTGCACGGGCTTGGCAATCTGATACCCCGCGTCCTCGACGGCAACTTGCAGGCGCTGTGTGGACACCTGTTCTTCGTTGAACGAGACCGTAGCCTTGCTGTTCTTGAACGATACTTCAACAGAGCTCACGCCGTTGATGGCTTTGAGCGCGCCAGCCAGGGTGGCGGCACATTGTTCGGTTTGCAGGCCGGCCAGTTTGAGTACTCCGATTTGCATGTCATTCCTTCTGTATGGGGTGATACGTGGTTTGTTGATCGCTGGATAGCTTGCCGTGATGGGCATCAAAAGATTCATATTGTATGTACCTTTTTGACTGTGCTGCGGCTTATCCCTGTTGTGCTTGAGGTCAATGCAGGTGTGGCGTTTCAGGCCACACTTGATTTATACCGCGAGGGCCAGCGCAGAGACTTGATCAAGGTCAAGGCTGGCGTGCTGGGCCAGGCCCACCACCCGACCCAGCACGATGACCGATGGGCTGCCCAGGTCGTGGGCTTTTACTTTTTGAGCCAGCTCGGAAAGTGTCGTGGTCAGTTGTCTTTGTGCGGCGCTGCTCACGTTTTGTACGACGGCAACAGGCAGGTCGGCGGTAAAGCCGGCAGCCAGCAGCGTGTGAGTCAATTCGTCGATATTGCTCATCCCCATGTAGCACACCACACTCAGGCCGCTGGCGGCCAGCGCTTCCCAGCAGGGCTGGCTACCGTCTGCGGTATGAGCGGTCACCAGCACGACGCCGCGCGAGCAGCCTCTATGGGTCAGGGGCAGCCCCAGGGCGCTGCCTACGGCCAGTCCGGCCGTGATGCCGCTAATGGCCTCGACCAAAATTCCGCGTTGGGTCAGCCAGATCATTTCTTCGCCGCCGCGTCCAAATATAAAAGGATCCCCGCCTTTGAGCCGTGCCACCGCATGCCCCTGGCGGGCGTAGCGTGCCATCAGACGCAAAATAAACTGTTGGGAAGTTGATACACAGCCGCCCCGCTTGCCGACATGGATGATGCGGGTTTGCGGGCTGGCGAGTTCCAGTATGGCTTGGCCGGCCAGGTCGTCCACCAGCCAGATGGTGCAGCGCTGCAACTGTCTTGCTGCCTTTACCGTGAGCAGATCGGGATCGCCGGGGCCAGCGCCGATCAACCAGACTTTGCCTTGACGATTCTTGGTGAGCTCAGTCGTGGGACTTGCGGTCAAAGTGGGTGTGCTCATGTCATTGACTCCTAGTGTGGACTCGTTCCAGCATGCGTTTGATCTGCGGCAGGCAGGAGCCGCAAGTTACGCCGCATTTGAGCGATGTTTTAAGCGCTTCCAGGTCTTGCCCGGAACTAATGGCGGTATTCAATTGGGCGTCGCTGACACCGGCGCACGTGCAGATAATGTGGTTGCGGCTTACAGCAACATTGCGGCCCATGAGCAGCTGACTGACATGCTTGGGCGCCTCGCCCGTATCAGCCCATTGCAGCAGTGCATTCGCTGCACGTGTGTCTCCGGCCAGCAGCCAGGCGTCAAGCTGTCCTGCGTGGCGGCGAATACGTCGCATGACACCACGAGCCGGGTCATCGAAACTGAGTTCAGCTTCAGCCAGCCCCAAGTCGGCGGCCAAGCGCTCCAGTTGCGTCGCCGAGATAGCGTCTGCCCCTGCCAGGCGCAGGCGTACGCTGTGTCCGCCCAAGGCGGAGGACACCAGTACGGCATAAGGAAAGTGCTTGAGCCAGTGGGTCAGCCTGGGCCTCAAGTCGGCGGGATCGCCCCGCACCCATGCACAGGCAGACCATCTGTACTTGAATGTTTCCAGGCCGGCGGCACTGTGCTTGAGTTCGGGCTGGTGAGAAACAGGGTCGCGCGCGGAATTGGCCAGTACATTGATGCCGTCACCCGCCACATAGGCGCTGCCCCAGTGCATGTGCAGGAAGGCGTGGCCGGGTTTGAGGCCGTCGTCGCCCATGGCGGGAAGGATGAGTGCACCGCGTTTGGTTTTAATTCTGACCAGGGTATCGTCGACTATGTTCTGGCGTCGCATGTCGCCTGGGTGCAGATAGACGAAGGGTTCTTCCACGTGGCGATTCAGTGCCGGCACCAGGCCGCTGCGACTCATGGTGTGCCACTGATCGCGCATGCGTCCTGTAGTCAGACGCAAGGGGTAAGCAGCAGAGTTTTTTTCAGCCACTGGTACATAGCCCACATCCATGAAGCGGGCCCGACCGCTATCGGTGGGAAACATGGCGTTGACGTATAAGCGCTGCGGCGATTGCGTGGCCGCGTTATAAGGCCATTGCTGCGGTCCGTAGGCCTGCAGCGCAGCATAGTCCAGCGCGCTGTAGTCCAGATCTCGGCCAGCGGTGCTGCGTGCATGTTCCGCAAAAATGTCGGCTTCGTCACCATAGTTGAACAGGCGGACTTTCTCCGGTGCGATGCGGGCAGCCAATTTGCGGGCAATCGTGCAGACGAGTCGCCAGTCGGCTTGCGCATCTCCGGGGGGCGCGATGGCTGCGCGTACACGGCTGATGCGCCGTTCCGAGTTAGTCACCGTCCCCTCTTTTTCAGGCCAGGTTGCAGCTGGCAGAACCAGGTCGGCAAAGGCCAGGGTTTCGGTGTTGGCAAACGCTTCCTGGACGATGACCAGTTCAGCCTTTTGCAAGGCTGCGCGTACCCTGGACTGGTCGGGCAAGGATTGAGCCGGATTGGTGGCGGCTATCCATAAGACCTTGATCTCACCCCTTAACACGGCATCAAACATGTCCAGGGCGGTGTGGCCGGGCGTAGCCGGCAGCGCGTCCACTTGCCATAGCTTTGCCACTTCGGCACGATGGGCTGCGTTGTCTGGGCTGCGATGCCCGGGAAGCAAGGTAGCCATGCCGCCCGCTTCGCGGCCGCCCATGGCATTGGGTTGTCCGGTCAGGGAAAAAGGCCCGGCTCCCGGCTTGCCGATCTGACCGGTGGCAAGGTGCAGGTGGATGAGGGCGGCATTCTTGGCGGTGCCGCTGCTGGACTGGTTGAGCCCCATGGTATAGAGCGACAGGGCGGCACCGGCCTGGCCAAACCAGCGTGCGCACTGAATGATGTCGGCAGCAGGTACGCCACAGACTTCTTGCGCTGCTTGTGGCGTGAATTCATGTATGCGTTGCTTGAGTCTGGCAAAGCCTTCCGTATGGTGGGCAATGTAATCGCGGTCTATCAGGTCTTCCCAGACCATGACATTGAGCATGGCGTGAAACAGGGCCACGTCGCTGCCCGGTGTGATGGCCAGATGCAGATCGGCGATATCGCAGGTGTCGGTACGGCGCGGGTCGATGACGATGACTTTCATTGCTGGCCGTTGTTCCTTGGCACGGGCCAGGCGCTGGAACAGGACGGGATGGGCATAAGCCAGATTGGAGCCCGCAATCATTACTGTATTGGCCAGCTCCAGATCGTCATAACAGGCTGGTGGCGCATCGGCACCCAATGTCTTGATGTAGCCGGACACGGCGCTGGACATGCACAGCCGGGAGTTGGTGTCGATATTGTTGGTGCCCACCAGCGCGCGTGCCAGCTTGTTGAATACGGCGTAGTCTTCGGTCAGCAGTTGTCCGGAAAGATAAAAGCCGATGGCGTCGGGGCCATGCATGACCATGGTTTCGGCCAGCTTGCTGGCTGCGATGTCGCAGGCATCTTCCAGGGGGATGTTGTGGCGCGGTATGTTTTTTTCCCGACGCCATTGGGCCTGCAATATACGGCTGTGATCGTGCCTGACGGTGGCAGCCAGCTGGTGGCCTTTGCTGCACAATGCGCCGCGATTGGAAGGGTGTTCGGTATCGCCTATGACTTCGAGTACCTGCTGCCCCTGGCTGCGTATGCGCAGGCCGCAGCCAGTACCGCAATAGCAGCAGATCGAGGCGGTCTCGCGAATGGGCTGGGCGGCCGGTGTGTTCATGACCCTATCCTTGCCGCGTTGGGGACGCTGATTCCGGCAGGGCCAGCAGCACCTGTCCTGCATGGATTCTGACTTCCAGCTTGTGTGCGCAGCCTTGATCCGGCGCCAGTGCCTGGCCATCTTCAAGATTGATGTTCCAGCCATGCAGCGGGCAAGTGACGTTGTGGCCATGCACCAGGCCGGCGGACAAAGGCCCGCCTTTGTGCGGGCAACGGTCGATCACGGCAAACACGTGATCATCTGATGCACGAAATACCGCGATAGGCTCGCAGCCGCTGTGATGCACAACGCGCGACCCCAGCTTGGGAATGTCTTCGATATGGCAGACTGCCGTCCAGGATGAGGTAGGAGCGAGAGCGTTCATGATGATTTTCAGGCTGTAAGGGTTTCGAATTCGCGGCGCGCGGGGGTTGCCTCCAGGCGCTCGGCCCAGGGGTCTTGCTCGAATGAGATGGCGAACTTGAGACGCGCATAGAGTTCCGCCCGGTTGGCTGCGTCGTCCACGACACGGGCCTTGGCATGTTCCAGCCCTACTCGCGCCAAATAGTGGCAGGTGCGCTCCAGATAAAACGCTTCTTCACGATAGAGCTGCAGGAATGCGCCGGTATATTCCAGGACCTCGTCATGGGTCTGGAGCTTGACGAAGAATTGCGCGACCTCAGTCTTGATGCCGCCATTGCCGCCTACATACAGCTCCCAGCCCGAGTCCACGGCTATGATGCCTATGTCCTTGATGCCCGACTCGGCGCAGTTGCGCGGACAACCCGAGACAGCCAGCTTGACCTTGTGTGGGCTCCACATGCCCACCAGGTCTTTCTCCAGGGCAATGCCCATGCCGGTGGAATCCTGAGTGCCAAAACGGCAGAATTCCTTGCCCACGCAGGTCTTGACCGTGCGCAGACTCTTGCCGTAAGCGTGACCAGACGGCATGTCCAGCTCCTTCCAGACTGCTGGCAAGTCTTCTTTCTTGATACCCAGCAGGTCTATGCGCTGTCCGCCGGTCACCTTGACCATCGGCACCTTGTACTTGTCGGCTACGTCGGCAATACGACGCAACTCGGACGGATTGGTCACGCCGCCCCACATGCGCGGCACAACAGAATAAGTGCCGTCTTTTTGTATGTTGGCGTGTGCACGCTCGTTGATCAGGCGTGATTGGCTGTCGTCCTTGGCTTCGCCGGGCCAGGTGGACATCAGGTAGTAGTTCAGGGCGGGTCGGCAGGTCGCGCAGCCATCGCTGGTGCGCCACTCCAGAAAGCGCAGCGTCTGCGAAATGCTGGTCAGGTGTTGTTCGCGTATGGCCTTGCGTATTTCGCCGTGGGTGTAATCGACGCAGGCGCAGATGGCTTTTTCCGATTTGGGTTTGATGTCGGCGGCACCGCCGACACAGCTGATCAGTATCTGCTCCACCAGGCCGGCGCAAGAGCCGCAGGAGCTGGCGGCCTTCGTATGTTTCTTGATTTCGTCAACGGTAAACAGGCCCTGTTCGCGTATGGCCTTGACGATGGTGCCTTTGCACACGCCATTGCAGCCGCAAATTTCGGTCGTGTCGGGCATGCCTGCAACACTGTTTTCGCCCGCATGGCCGGTATCGCCGATGGCGCCCTCGCCAAACATCAGATGCTCGCGCAGCTCGGCTATCGACTTGCCTTCCCGTATCAGGCGGAAGTACCAGGCACCGTCTACCGTGTCGCCATACAGGCAGGCGCCGATCAGCTTGTCACCCTGTATGACCAGTTTCTTGTAGACGCCCCCCACCGGGTCCGCCAGGGTGATGGCTTCCGTGTTTGACCCTCCCACGAAATCGCCGGCGGAAAAAACGTCTATGCCCGTGACTTTCAGTTTGGTGGATGTTGTACTGCCGGCGTAGCGGCCTATGCCATGCAAAGCCAGGTGGTTGGCGGCAACCTTGGCCTGTTCAAACAAGGGGGCGACCAGGCCATAGGCCATGCCCCGATGGCTGACGCATTCGCCCACTGCATAAATGCTGGGGTCGTAGCTTTGTAATGTGTCGTTCACCACAACGCCGCGATGTGTGTAGATGCCGGATGCTTCGGCCAGGTCCGTGTGGGGCCGTATGCCCACTGCCATGACGACCAGGTCGGTGGCCAGTTCGCTGCCGTCCTTGAACCGTATACCGCATACGGCGCCCTGCTCGTCACCCAGAATCGCTTCGGTCTGGTGTTCCATCAGAAAGCTCAGGCCGCGTTCGCGCAGGCTGGTTTGCAGCAGCGCGGCCGCCGCGGAGTCCAGCTGCCGGTCCAACAATGTTGCGCCCAGATGCACCACCGAAACCTGCATGCCGCGTGCCGCCAGGCCATTGGCGGCTTCCAGCCCCAGCAGGCCTCCACCTATCACCACCGCATGCTGAAGCCGTGAGGCTGCGTCTATCATCAGCTCGACATCGCGGATGTCGCGGAAGCTGATGACGCCCTTCAGTTCATTGCCCGGTACCGGCAGAATAAAAGGCTTGGAACCGGTGGCCAGCAACAGACGATCGTAGGAAGCGGTCTTGCCGTCGTCGGTCAGTACCTGCTTGCGGGCACGGTTTATTTGCGTGACGGTACTGTTCAGATGCAAGGTGATGCCATTGGCTTCATACCAGCTTGTATCGTTCAGGATGATGTCCTGTATGGTTTGTTCACCGGTCAGAACGGGTGACAGCAGAATGCGGTTGTAGTTGGGATAAGGCTCGGAGCCAAACACCGTGATGTCATATAGATCGCGGTCCAGCTTGAGCAGTTCTTCTATGGTGCGGATGCCGGCCATACCGTTGCCGACGACGACGAGTTTCATTTTCTTCATGATGCATTCACAAGTTTGAGTGGCGACTGTTCAGTGTTGGCACCGGTGTCATGGTTGCTGAGGTCAGCCGGGTGCCCGTGACGGTGGTGCAGAAAGCTCAGCACAGCGCTGCGATAGGCAGCGTATTCAGGGTTGTTCAGCAAGGCCATGCGATCACGTGGGCGAGGCAGGTTGATGTGCAGGATTTCGCCTATGGTCGCAGCAGGGCCATTGGTCAGCATGACGATGCGATCAGACAGCAGGACGGCTTCGTCCACATCGTGCGTCACCATGATGGTCGTGGTGGAGGTCGCGGCCACGATGCGCAGCAGCTCGTCCTGCAGGTGGACACGGGTGAGTGAGTCCAGTGCCCCGAAGGGCTCATCCAGCAAAAGTACTTTGGGCTTGATCGCCAAAGCCCGTGCAATGCCAACGCGCTGCTTCATACCGCCCGAGATTTCTTTGGGCAGCTTGTGCATGGCATGGCTCAGGCCCACCATATGCAAGGCCATGGTCGTCCGCAGGCTCAGCGCATCTCTGGTTTCGCGGTTGCCGAATACGCGCTCGACCGCCAGATGAACATTCTGAAAACAGGTGAGCCAGGGCAATAGGCTGTGATTCTGGAAGACCATCGCTCGGTCGGGGCCTGGCCCGGTGATTTCCTTTTCGGCGCACAGCAGCACGCCTTCGGTGGGGCGGGTCAATCCTGCGATCAGATTCAGCAAGGTCGATTTGCCGCAGCCGGAGTGCCCGATCAGCGAGACGAACTCTCCCTCTCGAATCGCCAGGTTGATGTCGCGCAGCGCAACAAAATGGCCGTTGCGGGTGTCGAAGCTTTGCCCGACATCTTCGATGCGTACGAACTTTTTCATGCTCTCAAGCCTCGCTGTAGTTCATGCGGCGGGCCAATGCCAGCAGGCCCAGGTCCAGTATCAGTCCGATCATGCCGATGACCAGCACGGCGATCAAAATGTTCTGTACATTCAGGTTGTTCCATTCGTCCCATAGCCAGAACCCCAGGCCGGTGCCGCCAGTCAGCATTTCGGCTGCCACGATGACCAGCCACGCAGTGCCTATGGACAGGCGTACGCCTGTCATGATGTAGGGCAGTGCCGATGGCAACAGAATGCGGGTGAAGACTTTCCATTCAGACAGGTTCAATACACGCGCGATATTCAAATAGTCTTCCGGCACACGCCTTACACCGTCAGCCGTGTTGATGATCATGGGCCAGATCGAACAGATGAAAATCGCCCAGATTGCCGCAGGGCCGGCAGCCTTGAACAGCAATAGTCCCAGCGGCAGCCATGCCAGAGGCGAGATCGGACGCAACAGGTTGATGACGGGTGTGCAGATGGCGTTGATGACCGGGACACGTCCGATCAGGAAGCCTATGGGTATGCCTACCAGTGCAGCCAGCATGAAGCCGATGGCCACGCGGCTGAGCGAGGCCAGGATATTCCAGCCTATGCCTACGTCGTTGGGGCCGTTGTCGTAGAACGGATCTTTGAACAGATTAAAAGCTGCCAGCAATGTGGATTCGGGCGGAGGGATGTCGCCTATCCGCATTGAGATTATTTTCCAGATGAAGAGCAACAGCGCAAAGCCAAGCAGTGGTCCGGCGCTGGCGCCGGTAAACTGCCCGATCAGAGTGCGCCAGCTTTTTCTGTTCGACGGCTTGATGACAGAGCTGGTTGTGTTCATATGTTTACCCTTTATGCCTTGATGACGAAGCCGTCGGCATAGCCGGCCGGATCGCTGCCGTCCCACACCACGCCGTCCAGCAACTTACTGCTGCGCGACTCGCTGGCGGGCAATGCTATGTTGGCCGCCGCGGCGGCTTCTTTGTAGGTGTCGATGCGATTGACTTGTTGTGCAACGGTCCGGTAGTTGGGGTGTTCCTTCAGGATGCCCCAGCGCTTGTGCTGGGTCAGGAACCACATGCCATCACTCAGGTAGGGAAAGTTGACCGCACCTTCCCCATGAAAGCGCATGGCGTGTGCGTCTGACCAGGACTTGCCCAGACCGTTTTCATATTGGCCCAGCATGCGGCCCATGATGACGCCGACGTTGGCGTTCACATATGATTTGGCGGCTATTGTTTCAGCCGTCTTGCGCAGATTGTCGGGCGAGCTGTCTATCCAGCGGCTGGCTTCAAGAATCGCGGCGGTAACTGCGCGCACGGTATGGGGGTGGCTTGCGACGAAGTTCGCACGCGTACCCAGGACTTTCTCGGGATGGTCCACCCAGATGTCTTGTGAGGTGGCTGCGCTGAAACCCACTTTGTCGATGATGGCCCGGGCATTCCATGGTTCTCCCACACAATAGCCGTCAACATTACCTATGCGCATATTGGCCACCATCTGCGGTGGCGGGACGGTCACATTGCGTGTCTTGCCCGGATCTATGCCATGGCTGGCCAGCCAGTAATAAAGCCACATGGCATGCGTGCCTGTGGGAAAGGTATGTGCGAAGGTGTACGGACGTTTATCGCCAGCGATTTTTCTGGCTAATGACTCACCGTCGATCACGCCCGCTTCGCGTAGCTGGTTCGACAGAGTGATGCCCTGGCCGTTCTGGTTCAGGCCCATAAGCACGGCCATGTCTTGTTGGGCGCCAGCCAGCCCAAGCTGCATGCCATAGATCAGACCGTACAGCACATGGGCGAAATCCAGATCTCCGTTGGTGAGTTTTTCCCGTACCCCGGCCCATGAGGCCTCCTTGGTGGGAATGATCTTGACTCCATGCTTCTTGTCGAAGCCAAGGACAGAAGCCATCACCACCGATGCGCAATCGGTTAACGGGATAAAGCCAATTTTCACTTCGGTCTTCTCGGGCGCATCGGAACCGGCAGCCCATGCAGTGGCCCGGATCAGGGGATCCATCAGCGAGAGTGCTCCCAGTCCGGCTGCGGCGGAGGCGCCAAGCAAGGCCCGGCGCCGTTGATCGATACCATTGATCTGCGATGTGGCGATAGTCTGCGCGCCAGAGGCAGGGGGCGGTGGGGATGCGGCTTTCATTGGGGCTCCATGTAAAACATCTGCACAGGAGTTAAAGCAAAATTCGTGCCAGCTTTATGTCAGGCCCATCAGGCTGGAAAACGCTGTCACCTGCACTGGAGCTGTGCATCGTGTGTTGCGACGCACCAGAACCGGGCTGTGGCGCTTTGGTCATTGGCTTATAATTTGCTGTGCTTTTGTACAGCAGCCAACATGGATTCCGAACACGCTCGCCCTCGCCGTATCGCTCATCTGGATATGGATGCTTTTTATGCATCGGTAGAGCGCTTGCGTTATCCCGAGCTCAAGGGCTTGCCTGTCGTGATTGGTGGCGGCAGCGCAAGTCAGCCTACGGTGCTGCCCGATGGCACGCGGCTGTTTTCGCGCCTGCAGGGCTATGTTGGCCGCGGTGTGGTGACTACCTCCACTTACGAGGCACGCGCGCTGGGTGTGTTTTCAGCCATGGGCATGATGAAGGCAGCCCAGCTGGCGCCCGAGGCGATTTTGCTGCCGGTGGATTTCAAGGCCTATCGCTATTACTCACGCTTGTTCAAGTCCGCGGTGGCGAGTATTGCTCCCCACATGGAAGACCGTGGCATCGATGAGATATACCTCGATCTGAGTCAACATCCGGAGGATACCCTGACGCTGGCCCGCAACATCAAGCAAGCTGTTTTCCAGGCAACCGGTCTTAGTTGTTCGATAGGCATTTCGCCCAACAAATTGCTGTCGAAAATAGCGTCAGAACTCGATAAGCCTGACGGTATAACCATTATTGGGCCAGGTGATCTCGAGGCACGAATCTGGCCACTGCCGGTGGGCAAGGTTAATGGCATAGGGCCTAAAGCGAATGCTCGTTTGGCCGCAGCAGGCATCCATACCATTGCCGAACTGGCTGCCGCAGCCCCCGAGCTGTTGCAAAGCTTGTTTGGCCTGAGCTATGCGCAGTGGCTGCTGAATGTGGCACAGGGTGTTGATCACCGCCCTGTTGTCACCTATTCGGAACCAAAATCCATCAGTCGTGAAACGACTTTCGAGCGTGACCTGCACGTCCAGCACGACAAGAAGGTGTTGTCTGCCCAGTTTTCACAATTATGTGAACAGCTGGAAGGTGATTTGCTGCGTAAAGGCTATGTAGGGCGCACTATAGGGATCAAACTGCGCTTCGATGATTTTCGTACAGTCACGCGTGACCTGACACTACCGGGCCCCACCGGCAGTGCGCAGGTCATACATCATGCGGCCGGGCAGTGTCTGAAGCGTATAGAGCTGAATCACCGGATTCGGCTATTGGGGGTACGCATCAGTGGACTGCAGCCTGGTACAGGCCCGGAAGATGAAACGAACAGGGCGCCCGAGCAGCTGAGTCTTTACGATTAGCAGAGCGATAGTGTTGGTGGTCGATAGAAAATTTAAATAACAATAATTGCTTTAAGCTAATTTTTATATTTCTTTTAGCTATTTATAAGTAATGAACAAATAGTTATAAAAATCGGGCGGGCTTGCTAGCATAAGGTTTCTGGCGCATGTTGCCGGGGTGGCCTGAAACGGTTGCCTTGCGCTGCCAACCCAATATCTTGCAGGAACAATTCATGAAGACTTTTGCTTATGTACGCGGCTTACTGGCTGCGGGCGCAGTGGCTGTGTCGGCCCTTGTCGCCGGTGGTGCTGCCCAGGCGGCCGATCTGATCGATACCGTCAAGGAACGCGGTACCTTGATTGTCGGTGTCGAGGGTACCTACCCACCCTTTAATTACGTAGATACCAAAACAGGCGAACTCGATGGCTTCGACATCGAAGTGTCCAGGCTCATCGCCGACAAGCTGGGTGTCAAGGTACAGTTTGTCAAAACAGAATGGAGCGCGATTCTGGCTGGACTCAGTTCGGGCAAGTTCGATGTCATCGTCAATCAAGTGGGCATTACGCCCGGAAGGCAGCAAACCTTTGATTTCTCGATACCCTATGTGGCGTCCAGTCCGCAGCTGATTCTGCGCAAGAATGACGACGCAGGCTACGCCAGTTTCGCCGACCTGAAAGGCAAGAAACTGGGCGTATCGCAGGGCAGCAACTACGAGGCTCTGGCCAAGTCCCAGGAAGGGGTGGATGTCAAAAGCTATCCCGGTGCCCCCGAGTATTTGTCCGACCTGATCAGCCGACGTGTCGATGCTGCACTGAACGATCAACTGATGACCGCCTATCTGGTCAAGACATCCAATATTCCCATCAAGGGCGGGGCAATTGTGGGCGAGCCCAAGTTCAATGGCATACCCTTTCGCAAAGGCAATCCAGGCTTCGAAGCGGCACTGAACAAGGCCCTGCAAGACGCTTTCGACAGCGGCGAGTTTGCCAAGATCTCGAATAAATGGTTTGGCATTGATGTCAGCAAGGTTCGCAAACCTGAGTAATTCCAGTTTTTGATTCAGTATGAATTTCTTTGACCTGATGGTCCTGGCCGGTCCCATTCTTTTGAAGGGGACCGGCTACACCTTGATCTTTGCCTTTTCAGCCATGTTTGGCGGCTTGCTGGTGGGCTTTGCGCTGGCTGTGCTGCGTATTATTCCCAGCCGCTGGACTCAAGTTCCGGCCACGGTATATGTAAGCATGATGCGGGGTACGCCCTTGCTGGTGCAGGTATTCATTATTTACTATGGCCTGCCCAGCATCGGTATTTCATTCGATCCGCTGACGGCCGGGGTGCTGGCACTTAGCCTGAATGCTGGCGCTTATATTTCTGAGAGCCTGCGGGGCGCCATTGTGGGGATTACCAAAGGGCAGTGGTCGGCAGGCTACAGCCTAGGCCTCAGTTACTGGCAGAATCTGCACTACATCGTGATGCCCCAGGCTCTGCGCCTGGCCGTGCCATCCATGAGCAACTCCCTGATCAGCCTCATCAAAGATACTTCGCTGGTTTCGGTGATTACGGTCACTGAATTATTGCTGGCCACCAAAGACGTGATCGCCACCACCTTCCAGCCCCTCCCGTTGTATCTGGCTGCGGCAGGTATCTATTGGATACTGAGCTTGTGCCTGGAGCAGGTACAGGCTCGGCTCGAGAAACACTACGGCCGCAGCGCCCGCCACGCCTAGTACTTTGGCGGGCGTACAGCGCGTGGGCTTGTTCGCGGAACGCTTAAAAATCGAATTCAGCTTCGACCAGATCGCCAGCGCTTAGCGTGCTGCCAACGCTGGCACCCGCCACCACGGCATTCACACCAAACAGCAAGCCTTCGGGAAACTGTCGATACTCGGCCAAAGTCAGGCCCGGCTCGTCGGCCGGCAGGGCGGTGGCCTGATCGATGTTGGGTATGGGACAGCGGGCGCAGCGCTTGACCTGAGCCAGCGTCATGCGCCCCACCTTAATGCTGGCCAGGTAGTCTTCTTCGTAGGGTTCCAGGCCCTGTAGCACGATATTGGGGCGGAAGCGATTCATGGGTACAGCGTCCAGCCGCTTGGCCTGCAGGCGCTGGTTCAACTCGTCGAGGGAGCCCTGGTTGGCGATCAGAAAGGGAAAGCCGTCGGCAAATCCAAAACGGTGACGGGCCGGAAAATCCGGCATCAGCTCGCCATGTTTGGCGCGCCAGTTTTGTACGTGTTTGAGGCTGGCATAGCGTTCGGCTTCGGGGTGTACCCGCAGCAGGCGGCAGGGCAAGCCCAGGAACGCTGCGAGCCAGTTTGCCACCACATCGCCTTCGTCGAAGCCCAGCGTATCGGCTGCCCAGATACGTACGGGCACCTGGGCGGGTTCGGCTGTGTCGGTGAGCCAAGGCACCAGAATATCGGGCATGCCCGGTGCCGACAGGGTCAGGTCGCCTTGTTGAATAGCGGGTTGTATGAGTGCCATTTTGGCGTGCTGGCGCTGCGTCAGGAACACACCATTACCGTCGACAATCACCCACTGCCTGTCAAGAAACAGGCCGCTTTGGCTGACAGCGACTTTGGCGTGATCGATACCGGCACATGATTTGACCGGGTAGGTGTGCAGGCTAAGAATGGAAATAGTCATGGTGCTACGGGCTCCTGGCGCATAATACCGCTTTCCAAGTATATAGCTGAAGGAATGGGAATGCCGTTGAAAGACTGGCTGGCGGCCTTGGTCATCGTGTGCGCCTGGGGTATTAATTTCGTGGTGATCAAGCTGGCGCTGGATGAAATACCACCCCTGCTGCTGGGAGCCTTGCGTTTCACCTTTGTAGCTTTCCCTGCCATTTTGTTCGTCAAACGACCGCAGCTGCCCTGGCGCATCATCGTCCTGTATGGACTGACGATCAGCTTCGGACAGTTTGTATTCCTGTTTACGGCTATGTATGTGGGCATGCCGGCGGGCCTGGCTTCGCTGGTGCTTCAGTCGCAAGCCTTCTTTACGGTACTGATCGCCGCTCTATTGCTGGGCGAAGGGGTGTACCGGCACAATATCCTGGGCATGGGTGTTGCCGTGCTGGGGCTGGTCTTTATACAGCAGGGTGCCACAGGAGGCTCGATGACCCTGCTGGGCTTTGTATTGACCTTGCTGGCGGCCTTGAGCTGGGCCAGCGGCAATATTGTTGCCAAGGTGGCCGGCAAGGTCGATATGCTGGGGTTGGTGATCTGGGGCGCATTGATTCCACCTATACCTTTCCTGGCAATGTCATGGGCGCTGGAGGGGCCGCAGGCCATACAAGAAAGTCTGAGCCAGATTACTTATGTGGGGGTTGCGGCGGTAACTTATCTGGCTCTGGTGGCCACTGTGATTGGCTATGTCTTGTGGGGGCGCCTGCTGACGCGGCATCCGGCCAGCAAGGTGGCGCCCTTGACGCTGCTGGTACCGGTCATAGGCCTGGTCTCGGCGGCCTGGCTGCTCGGTGAGCAGCTGCAAGCCGTGCAATGGCTGGGCGGCGCAATCGTCATGCTGGGCCTGATCATTAATGTATTTGGTCCCAGATTCATGCTGCGTTTGCGCACGATTTTGCGCGCTTGAACGCGGCGGGTTCGTCATGCCCATGCTTGCTGTACTGCGGTAAAATTTGCCTTGCAGGACTTGCTGCCATTACTTTCTTTTTTTGAATAGGAAGCCAAAATGAAATTTGATCAGTCGGGTGTCGACGCGTTGATGGAGATTACCAGCCGTCCCGAGCTCGTTTTTGTGCGCGGACAAGGTTCCTGGCTGGAAGATCACAATGGCAAGCGATACCTGGATTTCGTGCAGGGCTGGGCGGTCAACAGCCTGGGCCACTGCCCACCCGAAGTCGTTCGCGCCCTGGGAATGCAAGCTGAACAACTGATCAACCCTTCGCCGGCCTTCTATAACCAGCCTGCCATGGACCTGGCCAAGCGTCTGACTGGCGCATCCTGTTTCGACCGGGTGTTTTTTACCAATAGCGGTGCCGAAGCCAACGAAGGTGCCATCAAGCTGGCACGCAAGTGGGGGCAGCTCAAGCGCAACGGCGCCTACAAGATCATCACCTTCGATCATAGCTTCCACGGCCGTACGCTGGCGACCATGTCGGCATCAGGCAAGCCTGGTTGGGACAAAATGTTTGCCCCACAAGTCGATGGCTTCCCCAAGGCTGATTTGAATGACCTGGATTCGGTGCGTGCCCTGATCGACGACCAGACCGTGGCCATCATGCTTGAACCGGTTCAGGGTGAAGGCGGGGTCATCCCGGCGACGGTCGAGTATATGCAGGGGTTGCGCAAACTGGCCGACGAACACGGCCTTTTGCTTATCGTCGATGAGGTGCAGACCGGCATGGGCCGTACCGGTACCTTGTTCGCCTACGAGCGCTCGGGCATTACGCCTGACATCATGACGCTGGCCAAGGGAATAGGCGCCGGTGTGCCGCTAGGCGCGCTGTGCGCACGCGAAGAAGTATGCGTGTTTGTACACGGCGACCAAGGCGGTACCTACAATGGCAATCCACTCATGGCGGCCGCCGGCATTGCCGTCTTTGATGCCATCACGGCCCCAGGCTTTCTTGACTCGGTCAACGCGCGTGCGCAACAGCTGTCCGAAGGCCTGCTGGCCCTGTCGGCCAAATGGGGCATGAAAGGCGAGCGTGGTGTGGGCCTGCTGCGTGCCCTGATGCTCGATCGCGACGATGGTGTTGCCATTGTGAACATGGCGCGCGACTGGGCACCCGAGGGCATGTTGCTGAACGCACCGCGGCCGTCCTTGTTGCGCTTTATGCCGGCGCTGAATGTCACGGCCCAGGAAATCGATCTGATGCTGGGCCGGCTGGACGAAATCGTGGCAAAGGTGCGCGCTTAGCTTCCGTCTTCTTTGCCCATACCAGACACAAACAACAAGGCCTGAAACGCTCCCGCACTTCAGGCCTTGTGTATGAACGGCTGGCCGGATTCTTACTTGGCCTTTACTGCCTGGCGCCACTGGTGCAGCAAGGGTTCGGTATAGCCGTTGGGTTGTTCCAGACCTTTGAACACCAGATCGCAGGCTGCCTTGTAGGCCAATGAGGTGTCGAAGTGTCCGGCCATGGGCTGGTACAGGGGATCACCGGCATTTTGACCATCAACCACAGCGGCCATGCGTTCCATGGTTTCCTGTACCTGCGCTTGGCTGACCACGCCGTGACGCAGCCAGTTGGCCATGTGCTGGCTGGAAATGCGCAGGGTTGCGCGGTCTTCCATCAGGCCGACGTCATGAATGTCGGGGACCTTGGAGCAGCCTATGCCCTGGTCCACCCAGCGCACCACATAACCGAGTATGCCCTGTGCATTGTTGTCGAGCTCTTCCTGGATTTCCTGGGCTGACCAGTTGGTATCGGTGGCGACGGGGATGGTCAGTAGTTTGTCGAGCAAAGGCTCGGACTTGCCTTCCATGCCTTTCTGGACTTCCTGCACATCGACTTGGTGGTAGTGCAGCGCATGCAGGGTGGCCGCGGTGGGCGATGGCACCCAGGCTGTGTTGCCGCCGGCCTTGAGGTGACCGATTTTTTGTACCAGCATGTCGGCCATCAGGTCGGGCATGGCCCACATGCCTTTACCGATTTGAGCCTGACCGCGCAAGCCGCATTCCAGGCCAGTTTGCACGTTGTTGCGCTCGTAGGCGTCTATCCATGCACTGCGCTTCATGTCGCCCTTGCGCACCATGGGGCCCGCTTCCATGGACGTGTGCATTTCGTCGCCAGTGCGATCCAGAAAACCGGTATTGATGAAGGCGACGCGCTCGCGCGCAGCGGCAATGCAGGCCTTGAGGTTGGCACTGGTGCGGCGCTCTTCATCCATGATGCCCATTTTGATGGTGTTGGGCGCAAGACCCAGCAAGGCTTCCGTGCGCGAGAACAGCTCAGTTGCAAAGGCGACTTCGTCGGGACCATGCATTTTGGGCTTGACGATGTAGATGGACCCCGAGCGCGAGTTGCCTTGTTTCTTCAGGTCGTGGATGGCGATCAGCGAAGTGAAGACCGCATCGAGTATGCCTTCGGGCACCTCATTGCCGGCCTCGTCAAGGATGGCCGGATTGGTCATCAAGTGACCCACGTTGCGGATGAACATCAGGGAGCGGCCATGCAGAGACTGCGGCTGGCCGTTCAGGTCGGTGTATTGACGATCTGGATTCAACTTGCGGGTGAAGGTCTTTCCGCCTTTGCTGACTTCCTCGGCCAGGCTGCCGTTCATCAGGCCCAGCCAATTGCGGTAAGCGCTGACCTTGTCTGCGGCATCGACGGCGGCGATGGAGTCTTCGCAGTCCATGATGGTGGTGATGGCAGCTTCCATGACCACGTCCTTGATGCCCGCGAGATCTTGCCCGCCGATGGGGTCCTTGCTGTCGATCTGGATTTCAAAATGCAGGCCGTTGTGCTTGAACACGAGGGCTTCGGGTTGGGCAGCGTCACCGCGATAGCCCAGAAAGAGCGTAGTGTCAGCCAGCGTGGTGTCTTGTCCATTGCTCAGGCTGACCTGCAGTTTGCCATTGTTCACGGCATAGCGCTTGGCATCGCTGTGCGAGCCGGCGGCCAGGGGAATGCTTTCGTCCAGGAAGGCGCGTGCAAAGGCAATGACTTTGTCACCGCGCTTGGCGTTGTAGCCACCGGCCCGGGTGGCGCCATCTTCTTCGGAAATGGCATCGGTGCCATACAGGGCATCGTACAGGCTGCCCCAGCGTGCATTGGCGGCGTTCAGCGCGTAGCGTGCGTTGGTAATGGGTACGACCAGCTGTGGACCGGCTTGCTGGGTAATTTCGGTGTCGACTTTGTTGGTCTTGACGGCCACACTGGCTGGCACGTCTTTCAGGTAGCCGATCTGGCGCAGGAAATCCTGGTAGGCCGCGGCGTTCTGGATGGGGCCGGGGTTCTGGCGGTACCAGTTGTCGAGTTCGGCTTGCAGGCGATCACGCTCGACCAGCAACTGGCGGTTCTTGGGTGCCAGCTCGTGCACCAACTGGTCGAAGCCAGACCAGAATGCCTCGGCGCTGACGTCGGTACCGGGCAGGGCCTCGTTCTGGATGAAGTCATACAGTACGGTGGCAACCTGCAGCCGATGGCTGGAAGTTCGCTCGCTCATGGTGTTCCTTTGATTGGATGGATGGAAGGCGGCGCCGGATGCGCCTGCATGGCTATAGCATAATGAAAATAAGCCTGGAGTTGAATGCTATGATTTATCGTTTCTATCGATACTTTTAGTATTGGCTATTACCAGTAAAAAAGAGTTTTTGAGAACTTTCCTGTTTGCTTTCACCCTTAGAACCTAAATTTAGGTACGGAATGGATAGATATACCGCCATACGCAGTTTTGCCCTGATTGCAGAGAAAGGCAGCTTTGCCGCGGCGGCTATCGTCGAGGGTGTCACCCCGGTGATCATGGGGCGGCGCCTGACCTCGCTGGAGCGGCGGCTGGGGGTGCAGTTGATGCATCGGTCGACTCGCGGGCTGACTCTGACTGACCTGGGCGAACAGTTTCTCGAGACTTGCCAGCAGTTGCTGCAGGACTTTGATGCGGCAGAAGACGGCATCAGTGCAGGCCGCAATGTGGTGCGCGGTCATTTGGCGGTGGCGGCACCGGCCGCCTTCGGACGCAAGCATGTGGCACCGCATGCGGTGGCCTTCCGGACGCTCTACCCCGAGCTGCGCTTGTCTTTCAACTTTACTGACAGTGTCGAAGACCTGGTGCGGGAAGGCTATGACATGGCCATACGCATAGGCGAAGTCAAAGATCCCAATTATGTGCCGGTGCACCTGTTTCCAAACCGGCGTGTGGTGTGCGGCACGCCAGAATATTTCAGCCAGCATGGTGTACCGCGCATCCCCGAGGATCTGACCCGGCATAATTGCCTGGCCTTCAATCTGCAGGGCGGGCAGCAACGCGGCTGGATTTTTGTGCGCAACGGCAAGCCCTTTGCCGTGCGGGTCGAGGGTGACCTGGCCTGCAACGATGGCGAACTGCTGTACGAATGGATCAAGCAGGGCCTGGGTATAGGTTGGCGCTCAACCTGGGAAATACAGGCGGAGCTCAAGGACGGCAGTCTGATGACGGTGCTGGATGATTTCGCCCTGCCCGACTACAACATCCAGGCGGTGTATCCACAACAACGCTATTTGCCCGCTAAGGTGCGCCATCTTATCGACTTCCTGCGCGACATCTATAACCGCCCTGGTTATTGGGAAGAAAAGCTGCCGGCCTGAAGCGCGGGCTGGCCGGAATGGCTAGTCAGCTGCGTTGATGATACCGGGCGGGCTCAGGTTGACGACATCGCAGTTCTCGCCCGGGCCACTGCGATCTATGACCAGAAAATCAGAGGCCTGATCCAGTGCAAGCAGCGGATGGTGCCAGACTCCTGTTCGGTAATTGACGCCTTGGGTGCTTTGGCACAGAAACACGCGCAAGCTATCCAGGGTTGGCGCAGCGCCCGCCGGAGCAACCACCACCAGATAGGGATGACCGGACAGCGGCATGAAAGCCTGGCTGCCTTGCGGATGTCGCTCCATCATGCTGACCGTGAAAGGCAGCTGGCGGGGCAGGCCGCGAAATATCGACACGATGGCTTTGCCGTTCGGACCTGGGTCGATATGGGCGAGGTCGTGGTAGCGTTCGGTATTGCCGTCGTTGATGGTGAAATGCCTGGCCTGGCCGGAGACTTCAATGACATCTCCGTAGGGGGCGAAGGCGTCTGGCGTCAGGGGTGCAATGGGCAGGTTGTTAAAGGTCATGGTTGTGCACCTCAAGAGTAGCGGGCGTCCAGCCGGAAACGGGCAATCTTGCCGATTTCCTGCAGGCAGGTAGAAAGCTCGATGTCGCGACTGTTCAGCAGGCGTGTATCGATGGCATCCATGATTTGGTGGCGGCTCAGGCCTTTGACCGCAATGATGAATGGAAAACCGAAACGCTCGCGATAGGCAGCGTTCAGCCGGCGCAGGCGTGCGAGCTCGTCGGCGCTGCATTGGTCCAGTCCGGCTCCTTGTTGTTCTTGTGTCGATGCCTGCGTCAGCGTGCCTTGAGCGGCTTCCTTGCCCGCCAGCTCGGGGTGGGCGCGTATGAGGGCAAGCTGGTCAGCGGGGTCGGCTTGGCTGACGGCGTCCAGCAGCGCCTTGTGCAATGCCTGCACGCTGTCAAAAGGGCGGGCATGCCAGGCGCGTTGAGTAACCCAGGCAGAGTGCTCGAAGATACCCTCCAGTGCCTCGGTGAATGCCTGGCAAGGCATGACGGACAGTTCGGCCGGAGTTGGAAACGGCGCTTGTGTGGTGGTCATGTGGAGCTCGTGCTGGTTTGCGTGTTGTAGGGGACAGCAAAGCCGTCGCTGCATAAACAAGACACTAGTGTGCCCCAAAGGGCGGTCAGGTCGCAATTGAAATCACCCCCGATAGCGGGCACAATCGGGATGAGGCCTGACAATATTTGCCAGGTGCGATCCCTGGGTACTCTGCGAGTACGGAGCCGGTTCAATGAAGACGCACAACATCCGTTTTTATTATCAGGGCAAGGTTCACGAAGTGGCTGAACAGCCAACGACGCGAACGGTCTTGCAATACCTGCGCGAAGACCTGCACTGCCGTGGTACCAAAGAAGGATGCGCCGAAGGTGATTGCGGCGCCTGTACGGTGGTGGTGGGCGAGCTCGATCACGACGGCAAGCTTGCCCTGAAGGCAGTCAATGCCTGTATACAGTTTCTGCCCACACTCGATGGCAAGGCGCTTTTTACAGTTGAAGATTTGCGGCAGCCCAATGGTGCCCTGCATCCAGTGCAGCAGGCTATGGTCGATCATCATGGTTCGCAATGCGGCTTTTGTACGCCGGGGTTCGTGATGTCCCTATGGGCTCTGTATAACAAGCAGCAGGCGGGCGAACGCCCCACGCTTGCGGACATACACGACACTTTGTCGGGCAATCTTTGCCGCTGTACGGGCTACCGCCCTATCGTCGATGCGGCCCATGCCATGTTCGACTCGCCGCGACTGACCCTCGACGAGCAGGCTCTGGCCGGGCAGCTGGATACACTGCGTCGTACTGATACCTTCAACTATCGCCATGGCGAGCAACTATTTTTTGCACCACGCACCTTATCTGAACTGGCGCAGCTGCGACTCGATTATCCCGATGCGCGGCTATTGGCCGGCGGCACCGATATCGGTTTGTGGGTTACCAAACAATTACGCGAGCTGCCTCAGTTGATCCATGTGGGCCGGGTGGCCGGGCTGCACGATATGGATGAAGACGACGGGGTTTTGTGCATAGGTGCCGGTGTCTCGCTGAACGACGCCTATAGTGCTTTGGTGCAGCGTTATGAGCAGTTGCACGAAATGCAGCGGCGTTTTGCGTCGTTTCCCATACGCAATGCCGGCACGCTTGGTGGCAATATTGCCAATGGTTCTCCCATAGGCGATGCCATGCCTGCCCTGATCGCTTTGGGCACACAGCTGGTCTTGCGCCGGGCTGAACATACCCGGACGCTGGCCCTGGAAGATTTTTACCTGGGCTATCAAAAGAATGCGCTGCAAACCGGCGAGTTTGTGCAAGGTATGCGCGTGCCCTTGCCTGTTAGCGGCTTGTGTTTTCGCAGCTATAAGTTGTCCAAGCGTTTCGACCAGGATATCTCTGCAGTATGTGCAGCGTTTGCCTTCAGGCTGGACGATGGCCTGATACGCAACGCGCGTGTGGCATACGGAGGCATGGCCGCAACGCCAGCCCGCGCGCCGGCTGCAGAGCACGCGCTGGAAAGCCAGCCCTGGACGCTGGCCACAGCCAGACTGGCCATGGAAGCGCTGAAGCAAGATTACAAACCTTTGTCCGATATGCGTGCCAGCAGCCGTTATCGCATGGTGGCCGCGCAGAATCTGCTGTATCGCTTCTACCTTGAAACTCGCGCTGACCAGCCGTTGCCAGCGCAAGAAACCAGTGTGTTTGCGGATGTTCCCTAAATGAATACGCAATCAGAAGTTTTCCTGCATGATGGCGTCAAAGCGACCGCGTCCAACGCGGCAGGCGCGCCGGCGCCGCATGAGTCGGCCGCCCTGCATGTCAGTGGCGAGGCCATCTATGTCGACGATCTGCCCGAGCTGCAAGGCACATTGCATGGCGCCCTGGGTTTGTCCGGCAAGGCGCATGCGCGCGTTCTCTCCATGGACCTGGACCCGGTACGACGGGCACCCGGGGTGGTGGCGGTGCTGACTGCAAGCGACATTCCTGGAGAAAACAATTGTGGGCCGATCGTGCACGATGATCCCGTGCTGGCCGACGGTCTGGTGCAATATGTGGGCCAGCCTGTTTTTGCGGTGGTGGCTGAAAGTCACGACGCCGCCCGCCGCGCAGCGCGTCTGGCATGCATTCAGTACGAAGACCTGCCGGCTCAGCTGACGCCACAACCTGCTGGGGCGGAACAGGCTACAGTGGTGGCACCCATGCGCATGCGTCGTGGCGACCCCGAGGCTGCCATTGCGGCGGCGCCGCAACGCCTGGCCGGCACTTTTTCATGCAATGGCCAGGAGCAGTTTTATCTGGAAGGGCAAGTCTCTTACGCCATACCCAAAGAAGGTCAAAGCCTGCATCTGCATTGCTCCACCCAGCATCCCAGTGAAATGCAGGCTGTAGTGGCTCATGTGCTGGGCTGGCATGCACATCAGCTCAGAGTGGAGTGCCGGCGTATGGGCGGCGGCTTTGGCGGCAAGGAATCACAGTCGGCGCTTTTTGCCTGCGTGGCAGCCCTTTGCGCCACACGCCTGAACAGGCCGGTCAAGCTGCGTCTTGATCGTGATGATGACTTCATGATCACCGGCAAGCGCCATGGCTTTCATTATGACTATGACGTGGGCTTTGACGAGCAGGGTCGCATACTGGGCCTGAAACTGGACATGAGTTTGCGCGCCGGGTTTTCGGCTGATTTGTCCGAGGCTGTAGCGACACGCGCCGTATGCCATGTGGACAATGCCTATTACATCCCTCATATCGATGTGCTGGCCGTATGCAGCAAAACCAACACGCAGTCCAATACCGCATTTCGCGGTTTTGGCGGGCCGCAGGGGGCGCTGATCACCGAGGTCCTGCTGGATACCATTGCTCGTCGTGTGGGACGCGATCCCCTCGAGGTCCGGCGCGTCAATTTCTATGATGGGCAAGACCGCAACACCACACCTTATGGTCAGCCCGTGCTGGACAATGTACTGGTGCCGCTCACAGATCAACTGGTGGCTGCCAGTGCCTATGAGGCCCGCCGCAAGGCCGTACAGGAATTCAACCGCAACAGCCAGGTGCTGAAAAAAGGTCTGGCGCTCACCCCCGTGAAGTTCGGCATTTCATTCAATGTGCCCGCCTTCAATCAGGCGGGTGCGCTGGTGCACGTTTATCGTGATGGCTCTGTATTGGTCAACCATGGTGGTACCGAAATGGGCCAGGGTTTGAATACCAAAGTGGCTCAGGTTACGGCAACCGAGCTGGGCGTGAATCTGGCCAGTGTCCGCGTAACGGCAACCGACACCAGCAAGGTCGCCAACACTTCGGCTACGGCGGCCTCGACCGGTTCCGATTTGAATGGCAAGGCCGCACAGGATGCGGCACGTCGCATACGTTGCCGGCTGGCTGAGTTCGCCGCTGCTCATTGGGGTGGGTCGGCCGCTGATGTGGTGTTTGCCGATAATGCCGTGGCGGTCAACGGGCAGCAATTGCCTTTTGCTCAGGTGGTGGACACGGCCTACTGGGCTCAAGTGCAACTGTGGTCGGAAGGCTTTTATGCCACGCCCGGCATACAGTGGGACAAGCACACCATGACAGGTCGGCCTTTTTATTATTTCGCCTATGGTGCAGCCGTGTCGGAAGTCGTGATCGATACCTTGACCGGCGAATGGAAGCTGCTGCGAGCCGACCTGTTGCATGACGTGGGGCAATCCATCAATCCGGCGATAGACATCGGGCAAATTGAAGGTGGCTTTATTCAAGGCATGGGCTGGCTGACCACAGAAGAGCTGTGCTGGAACAACGAAGGCAAGCTCACCACCCATGCCCCTTCCACCTACAAGATACCGGCTGTGGGCGACTGTCCTGCTGACTTCCGGGTGGCCTTGTTTCATAACCAGAACATCAAAGACACAGTCCATCGTTCCAAGGCGGTCGGTGAGCCGCCGCTTTTGTTGTCTTTCAGTGTTTTCAATGCCATACGTGATGCTGTTGTCAGTGCGCAAGGCAATGGCAACGAGCCTCAGCTGAATGCGCCTGCCACACCAGAGGCCATACTGGATGCGCTGAGTGGCTTGCCTGGCCGGAGCACTGCCTGATGCACGATTGGATCCACACCGCGCAGCAGTTGTTGTCGTCAGGCGAGCCGGCCGTGCTGGTAACCCTGGTCAAGGCCGAAGGGTCAACGCCGCGCGAAGCAGGCACACGCATGCTGTTCACGGCCGACCGGCAATGGTCCAGCATAGGTGGTGGCCAAATGGAATGGCGTGCTGCCGACATTGCCCGCGACATGCTGGCCGGCCAGCAGGGTTACGGTGCACATCATGTCGAGCGTATACCCTTGGGGCCGCGACTGGGGCAATGCTGTGGAGGCGTAGCCACTCTGGCTTTCGATCTTTTGACGCAAGCCCTGTTGGACCAGGAGGCGGCAGCCCGGCAGCCACCCGATCAGCATCTCGTGCTGTTTGGTGCTGGCCATGTGGGGCGAGCGCTGGTCCCCATATTGGGTAGCTTGCCGTGTACTGTGCTGTGGGTGGATGAACGTGATGCACAATTTCCCGAAGCATGGCCTGCCAATGTCAGCATCGAGGTCACCGACACGCCCGAAGCGGTGGTGGATCAGGCGCCGCCAGGCAGCTACTTCCTGGTTGTCACGCATTGCCATGCCCTGGACCTGCGCTTGTGTCGCCAAATTCTGAAGCGCGATGACTTTGCTTATTTCGGCCTGATAGGTTCGCAGACCAAGCGCCACAAGTTTGAGCGCCGTCTGCGTGAGCGGGGTGTGCCCGACGCCAGGCTGGCGCGCATGATATGTCCGATAGGTGTGCCGGGCATACGCGGCAAGGCGCCCGAAATCATTGCGGTGGCCGTGGCCGCCCAACTGCTGCAGGCGCGCGAACAATATCTTGCTGCCACACACCTGCCAGCCGGCGCCGATGACCTGCTACCATTGCCCCTGATTGTGCCCACGTTGGGTGCTAAGACCGAGTGAGACACCTTGATGCAGCCTATCGGCGGGGCAGTCAGGCCCGATGGAAAAATCGCATATCGCGCACAACTGCTGTATTTCACGGCATCACCTGAGCAGATAGCAGATGGTGACGCCACGGTGTACCTGCCCGACGGGCTGCTGGTCGTCCACGATGGCCATGTAGCTCAGATTGGCGATTATCAGGCGCTTGCAGCCAGCCTGGGTGCAGACACTTCCGTGGTGGACTGGCGTGGCAAGCTCATCATGCCAGGCTTCATCGATACGCATCTGCACTATCCGCAAACCGATATCATTGCTTCGCCTGCGGAAGGCCTGCTGCCATGGCTGGAGACCTACACGTTTCCGGAAGAAAGTCGTTTCCAGAACTCCGGACATGCAGCCCGCACAGCCCAATTCTTTCTGGATGAGCTGTTACGCTGCGGCACGACAACCGCGCTGGTGTATTGCACCGTACATCCCGAATCGGCTGAAGCCTTCTTCGAGGAAAGTCATGCCCGCCAACTGCGTATGGTGGCCGGCAAAGTAATGATGGACAGGAACTGTCCCGATTATTTGCAGGATACGGCTGAATCCGGGGCACGCGATAGCGAGGCCCTGATCCAGCGCTGGCATGGCAAAGGACGTCAGATGTATGCCCTGACGCCGCGCTTCGCCCCTACTTCCACTCCAGAGCAACTGGGGCTGTGTGGTGAGCTGGCGCAACGCTACCAGGACGTGTTCATACAAAGTCATCTGGCCGAAAACACCGCCGAAATGGAGTGGGTAAAACAGCTTTTTCCGGACCACCGCAGCTATTTGGATATCTACGATCATTTTGGCTTGCTGCGCCGTCGTGCGGCATACGGACACTGCATCTGGCTTGATGAAACGGATCGCCACCGCATGGCCGAGACGGGCACACTGGCCGTGCATTGTCCGACCTCCAATCTGTTTTTGGGCAGCGGCCTGTTTGACTTTGCTGCCGCCAATGCCGCAGGAGTGCCGGTTGGGCTGGGTACGGACGTAGGCGGCGGTACCTCGTTTTCCATGCTGCAGACCATGGCTGCGGCGCACAATGTGGCGCGCATGTCCGGCCATCACTTGAGTGCGCACACCTTGTTTTATCTGGCGACAGAAGGGGCGGCGCAGGGGCTGGATCTGGGCGGCCAGATAGGTACGCTGGCCCCCGGCGCCGAAGCCGACTTTATTGTGCTCGATCCGCAGGCTACTCCGTTGCTGGCACGACGCACGGCGCGGGCCGACTCGCTGGAGGAGATGTTGTTCGCGCTGCTGACGCTAGGTGATGATCGCGCGGTAGCCGCCACGTATGCAGCGGGGCGTTTGCGGCACGAACGCAGCCCGTCTGTCTGAGCAGGTAGCCGTCGATCGCGCCCGGCGCTTGCTTAAACAGCCAGGCGACCCCATAAGCGTACGCGGCTGATGCCGCCATCGGGAAACATATTGACGCGCACATGTGTAACCGGACCGCATTGCCGAAGCGCGTTGCCTTCAAAGAAATGTTGTGCGTCGGCTTCGGTTTTTTGTTCGGCCAGTAGCGCTGGCCAGAACATGGCCTGGGTGATCAGTGATTCGTCGGTTGATGCTGTCATGCGGGCGCCCTGCACCGAGACACGATCGGGATAGTTGCCTTTGAAATGCGCTGTATCGATTTCTATTTTTTCAATTGTGGCGGCGTGTCCCAGCTCGATAATGCACCAATCGTAGCCGGGCTCGCGCCGGCGTCTTGTTTCCCATCCGTCGCCCATATTGACGCCGCGCCCGGGCATGATCAGGCGAAATGGCGTGCCATAGTGTGCGTTGTTGTAAGCGACGATACGTCCGCCATGGTGTAGTGCCGATACCTCATGCAGTGCGTCGGCATCGTATTGGGACCAGTCGCAAGCAGGCTGGCCATAAACGCGCAAGCGCGCCACGCCGCCATCGGGGTAGATATGCAGCCGCAGATGCGTCCATACCTGGGTATCGGTGATGTCGATGAAGTGGTGAGCATTGCCGGATAAGGATGAGGCAGGCACAAGTTCGGTCCAGACCGTGCTGTCGTCCGGATCGCCCTGTACATGGCAGACCTGCACCGAGGCGGCCGGAGGATAGTTGCCGGTGAAGTGGCTGGTGTCGATGTCCAGGCCCTTGATGATGCCGGGCATGCCCAGGCGAATGACGGCAGTGTCGTGGCCGCCATTGCGGCGTCGGCGGGTTTCCCAGCCGTCCATCCATTTTCCATGGTCGTCGAATTTGCCCACGACGAAAACAGGTTCGGACGCTTGCAGCATGCGCTCGGACTTGGCAAAGAATTCATCGGTGCAATCAAGTACTTTGGCGCCGAAGTCGGCCGAGGCCAGATTGGCATGGCGGGTGGCGAACAAGGGCAGCTCGGCAGCTGCGGCATTGATGATGGTTCCATCGGAAGGATCGGTTGCAGCCATGGTGCGGGCTCCTGAAAGGGCGAATGACGATTAAGGGGCGATATTGATTGGGCGATAACGCTGCGGGCGCATAGGGCATGCTAACCGGGTGCCGTGTCCTGCCAGGGGTGATGTTCCGACCAGTGATGGGCAATGGCCGCACGCGTAGGAATCCAGACCCGGTCGTGCCGCTGGATATAGTCCAGGAAACGCTGCAAGGCGGCGAAGCGACCTGGCCGCCCGACCAGCCTGCAGTGCAGCCCCACCGACATCATCTTGGGCGAGTGTTCGCCTTCGATATACAGGACGTCGAAGGCATCTTTCAGGTAGGCAAAGAACTGATCGCCGCTGTTGAAACCCTGAGGAGATGCGAAGCGCATGTCGTTGTTATCGAGTGTGTAGGGCACGATCAGTTGCTGTCGCGCCGTGCCATCCGGCATATTGACGGGCATCCAGAAAGGCAGATCGTCGCCGTAATAGTCGGCGTCGTACAGAAAACCGCCCTCTTCCATGAGCAGCCGCCGGGTATTTGGACTGTCGCGGCCGGTGTACCAGCCTTCCGGGTGTCGCCCTGTCAGTGCTCTGACCACTTCGATGCAGCGTTGCATGTGTTCGCGTTCGATGTCCTCGGCGACTGATTGGTAGTGTATCCAGCGATAGCCGTGGCAGGCGATTTCGTGACCCAGTTCAACGAAAGCCTGAGCCGCTTCCGGGTTACGTTCGAGCGCCATGCCTATGGCGAAGACGGTGAGGGGCAGGCCACGGCTTTCAAACTCGCGCAGCAGGCGCCATACGCCGGCGCGCGAGCCGTACTCATAAATGGATTCCATGGACAGGTGGCGATCAGGATAGGCAGAGGCGCCTATGATCTCGGATAGAAACTGCTCCGAGCCAGGGTCGCCATGCAGTACGCAGTTTTCGCCGCCTTCTTCGTAATTCAGGACGAATTGAACAGCGATGCGCGCCTTGCCTGGCCAGTTCGCATGCGGCGGATTGCGGCCGTATCCGATCAGGTCTCGCGGATAGTTTGTGGTCACCATGGAAACTCCGAAATCAGCAATGATTGTGTTTCAATAGAAGCAACAGCCGTCAGTATGGTATCAATAAAGGCGGGCAACAAGCGGAGACAAGCATGGGGAAGCTTACGACACATGTGCTGGACACCATGAACGGTGTGCCGGCGCAAGGCGTCCGGATCGAACTGCACCGTATCAACAATGCAAGCCGTCTATTGCTGCGGAAGACACACAGCAATAGCGATGGCCGTTGCGATGAGCCCTTGCTGCAAGGCCCTGACCTGGAGCAAGGCATATACGAGCTGGTATTCCATGCTGGCGATTATTTCGCTGCCCGAGGCGTGCGTGTACCCGAGCCACGATTTGTCGACCAGATCACGCTGCGCTTTGGTGTGGCGCACCCATCTGAAAACTACCATGTGCCACTGGTGGTCACGCCCTGGACCTGGTCAACCTATCGCGGCAGCTAGGGTCTGGGCATGTATACCTACGCGCTCGACGCTGGCAATCTGCTGCTGCGCTGGCTGCATGTCATTGCGGCCATTGCCTGGATAGGCGAATCCATTTATTTCGTCATGCTCGATAACAGCCTGCGGGTACCGCGCGACCGGCAAGCGAGAGCGTCCGGCGTTCACGGTGAAATGTGGGCGGTACATGGCGGCGGTTTCTACCATAATCAAAAGTACCTGAGCAGTCCGGCAGAATTGCCCGATGATTTGCATTGGTCGTTCTGGAAGGCCTATACCACCTGGCTTTCGGGCTTCGCTCTGTTTGCCCTGCTGTATTTGTATCGGCCCGAGTTCTACCTCGTCAATACGGCCAGTCCCTGGGCCTGGGCGGCGGCGCTGAGCGGCCGGCAGGCCGGCGTAGTGGCCGTCGCTTTCCTGGTGCTGGGTTATATCGTGTATTCGCAGCTGTGTCGCCGCATCAGCCCCACTATGCAGCACGATGGTTTGCTCAGCGCCGCTGTTGGCGTCATGATGGTCGTGGTGGCTTATCTGACCGTGCAGATTTTTCCTGGAAGAGCCGCCTTTCTGGTTACTGGCGCGCTCATGGCAACTTGCATGTCGGCCAATGTGTTCTTCTGGATCATCCCGGGGCAGCGGCGCATGGTGGCCGCCCTGAAGGCTGGAGAAAAACCCGATCCGCTGGATGGCCTGCGCGGCAAGCAGCGCTCGGTGCACAACACCTACTTCACCCTGCCGGTAGTGTTGCTGATGCTCAGCAATCATTATTCCTTTATTTTTTCCGGTGCCTGGAGCTGGGTGGTCATGAGCCTGTTCATTTTTGCAGGCGCACTGATACGGCAGTATTTTGTACTGCGGCACATGGGCAAGAACCGGCCCGCCTACCCATTGGCCGGTGTGGTTTTGCTGTTGCTGGCCTTGTGGCTGGCGGCGCCTGCAAAGGCTCCGGCAAGTGCAGCGGGAGCGGCCAAGGGCGCGGGTCAGGGCAATGTTGCTTCGGTGCCGCAAGCAGCGGCCGGAGAGTTGTTGCAGGTGCAGTCCATAGTGATGGCCCGCTGCGTGCAATGCCATTCCGCCACGCCGGTTCAGCCGGGCTTTACCGCTCCGCCTGCCGGCATGGTATTCGATACACACGACCAGATCTTGCTGCATGCCGCTCAGATCAAACAGGCGGTGGCCAGCGGTTATATGCCGCTGGGCAATATCACTCATATGACCGATCAGGAGCGAGCGCTGATTGCAGGTTGGTCGGGTCTGAAATAAAGAAGACAAGTGTCCTGTATCTGGTCAGGTATTCGAAGTGCTCAGACAGGGCGCCAGCAGGGTTTGGCAGCGATTTGTCATATTTCAGCCAGATCATGCCATTATGATGTAAGGCTGCATGCTGCTTCGCTTGATTCGAAGGCGGGAACCGGGCAAACAGCACACTGACGATGCTTCACTCAAGGGGAAGTCCATGAAGAACCGGCTGAAACTGATTGGCGCTCCGTCGGCCCTGTTGTTGCTCGAGGGCTGGTCGGCCACGGAAGGGCGCGATGCCATACACAAAACCTTCGTTTTCAAGAATTTCAACGAAGCCTTTGGCTTTATGGCGCAGGTGGCCATGCAGGCTGAAAAGCTGGACCATCATCCCGAGTGGACCAATGTCTATAACCGGCTGAGCGTCACCTTGACGACTCACGATGCCAAGGGCGTTACCGAGCGGGATGTGGCATTGGCCTTGTTCATGGACCAACTGGCGTAAGCCACGACACCAGCAGCGAAACGGTGACCAGTGACAAGACAGTGGACAGCAGGATGGCACGCGATGTGACGGCAGGCTCGCGCTCGTAAAGCGTGGCCAGCATGAAAGGCCCGGTTCCCACGGGCAAGGCGGCAAGCAGTACTACGGTGCTGGCCCAGAGCGGGGGCATGTCAAATACCCAGTAAGCCAGCACAAACGCTATCAGCGGATGAAGAAGCAGTTTCAGAGCGACGATGCGCCAGACAGTACTGTGATGACTGGTGGATTTTCCCTTGGACAGGAACAGGCCTATGGTCACCAGCGCGCAAGGGCTGGCGGCAGCCCCCAGCAAAGTGGTGAACTGTTCGACGGCATAAGGTAGCGGCCACTGCATGGCCGCCAGCAACAGCCCCAGTACGGGAGCGACCACCAGCGGATTGAATAGCAGGGCTTTGCCTACCTTGCGTGCCGTGCGCCAGACACCGGGAGTGGCTTGCAGATCGATTTCGATCAGCACAATTGAAAAGGCAAACAGGCCGCAGGCGGTGATCAGTGTGGCCAGGACGACAGGTGGCAGGCCGGCTTCACCGAACAGCATCAGGCATAAAGGTATGCCCATGAATCCTGCATTGGAATAGGAGGCTGCCAGGCCTTCTATGCTGGCGTCGGCCAGACGACCCTTGCGCTTGCGATCCAGCGCATAGGACACCCCAAATGTGACTGCAATCGACAGAATGGTGGCGGCAAGATAACCCGGCTGGTTGATTTCGTCCCAGGTAATTTTGGCCATGGACTGGAACAGCAGCGCGGGCAGCGCCATATAGACCACGAACTTGTTCAGGCTGTCGACCGAGCCGGCCCCCAGCAGATTGTTTCGGCCGCTCAGGAAGCCAAGCAAAATAAGCGCAAACAGCGGGAAGACAGCGTTGACGATAAGGCTCAAGATGCATCCTGGGCAAGGGGTTCGGATCGGCCTTATTAAAGCAAATATTTCATCCCGGCGGTAATGGCAAGAAGGCCTTCAGGGTTTATGTGTTGTATTTCATGAGCTGCGGCTACGATGCTTCCGCTTGGGCGCTATGGTGTCGGCGTTATACAGTAAAGCCCCTTTTATGGTTGCAATAAGCGGATCATCGCTTTTAGTCAAATGCCAAGCAGCCACAATCGGCGGAAGAGGAACCTTTAATGCGACCTGTACAACTCGAATGAGTTTCTGTTGCTGCCATTGTGCGGCAATGGAGGATGGACAAATCCCTATGAAATGGCCTGTTCTGACCATGTTTAACTGTGAGGCGGAGATAGCGCACTCCACTAGCGGCTTTGGAGGGCTGAGGCCAGCGTTAAGAAACTCGGTCTCAATCAATTTTCGGGTCACAGAACCAGAAGAGGGTAGAACCCAGGAGTATCCTTTCAGCTCACTGAGCCTTACACCTTTTGCCTTGGCAAGTTCGTGGTCATTCCCGCAGATGATAGACATACCCTCCTCGTACAAAACTTGTGTATCAAAGCGGGTATCAGCTAGAACGTTGCCATGATCATCGAGCAGGCGGGTTATCGCCAGGTCCAACTCACCACGATCCAAAGCGCTTAACAGCACAGTAGAAGAGCCCTCTAGTATGTGCACTCGTATATTAAATTCGTTTCGGTAGAGATGGGCAAGCGTATTAGGGACTAACCCCTGCATACAACGTGGCAGAGCACCGAGGTAAAAGCTCGACGCTTGCCCCTCGGATAGGCTCGTCAGATCATTTTCCATCCCTTGCGCTTCACGCAAAATTACGCGTGCCCGCTTTAACAAGGCTTCAGCTTTCAGGTTTGGGGTCATTCCACGACGACCACGGTCGAACAGCGTCATGCCAAACATGGCTTCGATATCTCGCACCAGTTGACTTGCTGAAGGCTCGCTAATACGCAGCGACTCGGCGGCCTTGCGTAGCGAACGGTATTCCATCAAGCGCTCAAGCAAGGTTAGGTGCTTGATTCGCATTTGTGAAATTCGATTATTTATCGCTGTTTTCAAGCTTCGGGATTCCCTATCACATGATCGATTAATCATACTGTATTTCGATCATTAGCCTATCTACAATTGATCCAAATCAAACAATTGCCCCATGGCTTGCGCAAAGAGCTGTTCGGTACGAATAGGAGACAAATCAATGATTAAAAGTATTGCTGCAACAATCTGTCTGGTTTTGGCCCACATCACAGCCTTCGCCGATAGCGCCCCGGAAACCTACCCTGAAAAACCTGTAAGGTTTCTAGTCCCGTATACCCCTGGCGGCAACGCAGATATGATCGTGCGCTTACTGGCTAACCGATTGAGCGGAATGTGGAATCAGTCTGTTGTTGTAGAAAACAAGCCGGGAGCATCTGGAACGATTGCAGTAAACGAGGTGGCCAAAGCCGCAGCTGACGGCTACACCATGGTTCTTGGTGCTGCTGGGAATCTGGTTGTCGCCCATAAGCTTATAAAAGACCTTCCCTATGATGTCTTGCAAGATCTGAAGCCGGTCACCTTGGTTGCGGCTCCTCCATTTGTATTAGTCACCTCACAAGAGTCCAGGTTCAAGAATGTTCAGGACTTGCTGCAGTACGCGCAGCAGCACCCGGGTGAAGTGACATATGGATCTGCAGGTGTTGGATCTGCGAACCATTTGTCTGGTGAGATGCTCGGACTGTTGAAGAACGTCGAGATGATGCACGTCGCGTATAAGGGAATGGGGCCGGCCATCAATGATCTCATCGGGGGGCGCACTGATTTTGCATTTGCGCCTATTCCTCTTGTTCTTCCGCAGATTGAAGCTGGCAAGCTTAGGGCCTTGGGTGTGACGGGCCGTGCTCGCAGCAAAGTCCTGGCAGACGTGCCGACAGTAGCCGAGTCCGGTGTTAAGGATTTTGAAAGTGGTGCATGGTTTGCGGTGATGGTGCCGGACGATACGCCAGACGCGATTGTGAACAAGCTAAATGCTGATATTAAAGCCGCGCTGCAGGACAAGGAGGTTATACAGAAATTGGCAGCAGAAGGTGCTGACCCAATTGGTAATTCTCCCGAAGAGGCTTTGGTGTCTCTTAATGCTGAAATGAAGAAATGGGGTGACCTGATAGAAAAGCTGAAGTTACAACCTAACTAGGAGCCTTTGGTGCTGCGGTGCGCATACGTTCCTCGGCATTCGCCTGGATGCATTCAAAAGTCATAGAGAGATAAGCATGAATGAAATTGTGAATGAAGTAGGTGCCTTGCCTATTTTTCAGAATGAGCAAGCGTGGCGTGGCCCACAGCTCAAGCAATCACCGCAGGAGTGGACTCATCATCTCACGAAGGATGAATTGGCTGCATTGGATATCATCATCCACCACGTTGAAGCAAGCGGCAAAGACCTTGTTGACGTGAAAGTTGGGGATTTACCAGAGTTGGATCGATTGGAACCTTTGTCAAAGAAAATAAAAAGTTCTGTCCTTTATGGACGTGGCTTGATTCTATTGCGAGGTTTACCTGTTCACCAGTATTCATATCGGCAATCTGCAACTGCATATTGGGCGTTGGGGCTGGTGTTGGGCGTGCCGGTATCGCAAAACGGCAAAGGTCACGTGCTCGGCCATGTTGCCAACCTGGGTTTGGACTATGCAGACCCGGCAGTGCGAGGATACCAGACCTCACATCGGCTTCCTTATCATACGGATTCGTCGGACATGGTCGGGCTATTATGTCTGCGGCCTGCAAAATCTGGCGGGCTATCATCAGTGGTAAGTTCCACGACTGTTTGGAATGAATTGGTATCCAAGCATCCTGAACAAGCACGTGTATTGCTTGGTGATTTTCATCGTACCCGGTGGGGTGAGATCCCGGCAGGTCAGTTACCTTATTCTTCCAGCCCGGTTTTCGTTTCATTCAAGAATCGTATGTACGCAAACTATGTACGCAGCGGTATCAGGAAAGCACAGCTTTTAGAGGAAGTTCCAAGACTGACCGAAGAGCAAAATGAAGCGTTAGATTGTCTGGATGCCATGACTTGCAATCCGGATTTATATTTGGACATGGAGTTTTTGCCAGGAGATATTCAACTTCTTTCTAATTTTTCTATATTTCATTCACGGACGGCCTATGAAGATTGGCCCGAACCCGAACAGCGCCGCCACTTACTGAGGCTCTGGTTGGCTTGTGAAGACGGTCCGGAAATTCCGGAACCTTTATTGCGACGTAATGGTGTCACCACAAATGGTCGTCCAAATGGGATAGAGGTGCCGGGCGTGAGGCTGAATGCGCCTATGGAGCCGGCCTAGCTGGTGGATAAGGAAATACCATGAAGCTGCTCACATTCTCTCGTACAGGGCAACAGTCTCGGCTGGGGCTAATGCTAGAAGGTCAAATCCTTGACGTTAGTTCTGCCTGGAACGTTGTAGAGCATCCGCTACAAGGAAGCCCCGCGCCGACATCTGTCCTGGATGTGATTCGAGCAGGGCACTCTTGTATGGATGCCCTGGCCTTACTTCAAAACGCAGCCAGACACAGGCCCGAATGTTGCGTAGATGCAGATGAGGTTACTTTTCTGCCGCCAATACCCCAGCCGCCCAAAAACGTGATTTGCGTAGGACGAAATTACAAAGCGCATATTGTTGAAAGCAATCTTGCGAGAGGGAGGGCTGCAGAAGATTTTCCGAAAGCAATCGAACTTTTTACCAAACCCGCTACTACGCTGGTAGGACACAAGCAGGCGGTTAGCAGGCATGCGGCGCATACGGCCATACTCGACTACGAGATTGAACTGGGTGTGGTGATTGGCAAAGAGGGGAGCAATATAGACCCCGCCGATGCCATGAAATATATATTTGGCTACACCATAGTCAATGATATTACTGCGCGCGATCTACAAGCGCTTCATGGTCAGTGGTTTAAGGGAAAGTCACTGGATGGTACTTGCCCTATGGGGCCAGTCGTAGTGACAAAAGATGAGTTGTTAGATGCGGGTAAGCTGGATCTAGTGTTGTCGGTTAACGGAGAGGTCAGGCAGTCGTCCAATACCTCTGATCTCCTTTTCGACATTCCCCAGATCATCTCTCAGGTCTCGGCTGGTCTGACTCTGCAGGCTGGTGATATTATCGCTACAGGCACGCCGTCCGGTGTCGGCTTTGCCATGACACCGCCAATATCACTCGAGAGCGGTGATCTGATTTCAGCGCGAATACATGGTATCGGAGAGCTGCTGACCACCATAGCCCGATAAAAAAGGCAGAAGGACTACTGTTTGGCCTTTTGCTACATCGCCGCCAATCGCAATTGCAGCAGGAGGCGCGGCAATCAAACTACGTAACTCAAAGATCCGGTTCGACAGACTGCTAGATGATGCGTGAGTGCGAAGATGAAATAAAGACATTGCTTTTGTGCGGTAAGTGAAGCCGACAAAGTGTGCGTTTGCCTCAGACATGGAGTAGGGATGCATGATGATGCATATCGTGTCATAGTTGGTTTATATACTGTCTTTTTTGTTGGTGGCAAACATGTCTGATTCGTCTGATTCCATATCTTCCACGCTGTTGCCGCCCGTCATGCCGTTTACGGCATTCACCGATGCCAGGGCGGCGGTAGAGCGTCTGGTCGAAATCTACGCCCGGAATACGGCTTTCATACGTGATGCGTTTTCCGAATATGCCCAGGGCCGCCTGACCGGCAGGCGAGCGCGGGCCTATTATCCGGCTATCCGTATCAAGGTCAGTACTTACCAGGAGGTTGACAGCCGCCTGTCGTATGGCCATGTGGTCGAGCCGGGGACATACATGACGACGGTGACCCAGCCGGCCCTGTATTTTGATTATCTGCTTGAGCAGATCGGGTTACTGATCAAGAACCACAGCGTGCCGGTGGAGATCGGCGAGTCCGATATGCCCATCCCTCTGCATTTCTCATTTGCCGACGGGCAGTATGTGGAAAGCGTTTATTCCGACACATTGCTGGGCGGCTCGCTGCGCGACAGCTTCGATGTCCCCGATCTGGCCGTAACCGATGATGCCATTGTCAATGGCACCTGGCAGGGGCGAACGGGCGAGCCTTTGCCCCTGGCACCCTTTACCGCGCCGCGGGTCGACTATTCCCTGCACAGACTGCAGCATTACACGGCCACGGCACCCGAGCACTTCCAGAACTTCGTGCTGTTCACCAATTATCAGTTCTATGTGGACGAGTTCTGCCAATGGGCCAAGGAAACTCTGGCTCAGGGCGAGGGCGGTTATACGGCGCTCGTCGAACCGGGCAATGTGGTCACGCGCGCGGGTCCGGATGCCGAACGCAGCGGCTTGCCGCTGATGCGTGCTCCCCAGATGCCTTCTTACCATTTGGTGCGCGAGAATCACAAGGGCATCACCCTGATCAATATCGGTGTGGGTCCTTCCAATGCCAAGACCATCACCGACCATGTGGCGGTGTTGCGGCCCTCGGCCTGGCTGATGCTGGGTCATTGCGCCGGTCTGCGTACCACCCAGCGCCTGGGTGATTATGTGCTGGCCCACGGTTATGTGCGGCAGGATCACGTACTGGACGCCGATCTGCCCACCTGGGTGCCGGTACCGCCACTGGCGGAAATCCAGGTGGCACTGGAGCAGGCCGTGGCCGATGTGTCGGGCCTGTCGGGATGGGAGCTCAAGAAGATCATGCGTACCGGTACGGTGGCTTCCATCGACAATCGCAATTGGGAGTTGCGTGACCACGACGAGCCGGTGCGGCAGCTATCGCAATCGCGTGCCATTGCGCTCGATATGGAGTCGGCGACCATTGCCGCCAATGGCTTTCGCTTTCGGGTACCTTATGGCACCTTGTTGTGTGTATCTGACAAGCCCTTGCATGGTGAACTGAAGTTGCCTGGCATGGCCAGCGACTTTTACCGTACTCAAGTTGGTCAGCACTTGCATATAGGTATTCAGGCGCTCGAGTTGTTGCGTGATATGCCGCGCGAACGCCTGCATTCGCGCAAGCTGCGCAGCTTTATCGAAACCGCCTTCAAATAGCTTGCGAGGCCGTCCCCTTCTTTTGGGTGGAGACTGGCCCTGGAGAGATCATGAAATCCATATATCTGGCCGGCTTTGACGTATTCCGGCCTGACGCCCGGCAATGGGGTGACACTTTAAAGGTTTTGTGCAGCAAGTATGGTTTTATGGGCCTGTATCCGCTGGACAACCAGGCGCCCAGGAATCTGAGCGGGCCGGAGTTGGCACTGTGGATCTATCGGGCCAATATTGGACTGATTGAGCAGGCCGATATGGTGGCGGCAAATGTCAATGCCTTTCGGGGTGCAGAGCCTGATTCGGGCACGGCTTTCGAGGTGGGCTATGCTGCGGCGCTGGGTAAGCCGGTGTGGGTGTATACGGATGATGCCCGGCCGCTGATCAAGCAAGTACCGGTGGTTCGGTCGCCAGGCAGTCCGGTGTATACAGATACTCAGGGGTATACCGTGGAGGATTTTGGGCTGAACCTGAATTTGATGATTGCCTGCAGTGCGCAGGTGGTGATTGGGTCGGTGGAGGACTGCCTGAGTGAGATGTCGGAGCATGCCTGATGGCTGTCGCGTGTATGGGAAGCAATGCCAATTGAGTTCGCTGTATTTGCTTGCTAAGACGGCCTGGCAGGTGTTGCCGAGCAGACAAATAAAAAAGGAACGGCGAACCGTTCCTTAAAAAGTCAGCAGGGTTTAACCCTTGCTGCTTGAGCCCTTACTTCTTGCGAGCTTCAATATCTTTCTGGGCCTGGTTGACCAGATCCTCACCGATGGTCTTCTTCCATTTTTCAAAGACAGGCTTGGTCACCTTAACAAATGCATCGTGCTGCTCTGGCGTCAGGCTGGTAACCGTTACGCCATGGCTTTCAATGTCTTTCAGCATCGAAGGGTCTTCAGGCGTGACACCCTTGCGAGCAATCACGATTTCCTGTTTGCCGGCTTCGATTGCCGCTTCACGCACAATCTTGCGATCTTCTTCCGTCCAGGACTCCCATACATCCTTGTTCACCACGAATACCAGCGGGTCGGCCACATAGTTCCACAGTGTCAGGTACTTTTGTGCGACGTCGTAGAGCTTGGCGCCAGCGTAAATGGACAGCGGGTTTTCTTGCCCATCCACAGCACCGGTGGCCAGGGCGGGTTGTGCGTCAGCCCAGCTCATTTGAGTCGGATTTGCGCCCAATGCCGTGAAAGTATCGATATACAGCGGCGAGCCCACCACACGCAGTTTCATGCCCTTCAAGTCTTCCGGTGATTTGACCTCACGCTTGGAGTTGCTGAGCTGACGATAGCCGTTTTCGCCCCAGGCCAGCGGCACGACGCCTGCTTTTTCAAGGTGCTTGAACAATTGCTTGCCGACTTCGCCGTGTATCAGAGCATCGATGGCCGCGTAGTCGGGCATCAGGAAGGGCAGAGAGAACAGGTTGAGCTGTTTGACCTGGGGAGACCAGTTGATGGTCGATCCGATGGCCATGTCGATCACGCCCTGGCGGATAGCGGTGAATTCGCGCGTCTGGTCGCCCTGTACCAGCGAGGTGCCGGGATAGATTTTGATATTGATGCGGCCGTCGGTGCGTTCCTTGACCAGCTTGGACCAGATCTCGGCACCCTGGCCCCAGGGGAAGGTGGTGCCCACCACGATGGACAGCTTGTATTCGGATTTATAGTCGGCCGCATGCGCGGTGGACGTAGCGGACAGGGCCGCTACGGCGCAGGTAATGGCGCCAAGTAGTGAACGGATTTTCATGTGGTCTCCTCGAGAGGTGTGGTTATGCACGTAAAGGCCGGAGACATCATGTCGCCGGCGAGTTAAGGGGTAATGGTTAAAAGCCCAGGTAGCGCGGCAGCCATAAGGCCAGTTCGGGGAACATGATGACCAGCACCAGTACCAGGAACATGGATAACAGCAGCCACATGACCCATTGCACCGTACTTTCCATGGGTACTTTGGCAATTCGGCAAGACACCATGAGATTGACGGCGAGCGGCGGCGTAAACTGCCCTACTGCAACCATGAGTGTCAGGAGCACGCCGAACCAGACGGCATCCCATTGATAAGCCGCCACAATGGGCATGAGCAAGGGAACAAAAATCAAGAAGATGGAGATGCCGTCAAGAAACATGCCCAGTACGACCAGCAGCACGATCAGCAGGGCCATGACACCGTATTCGCCCAGCCCCGAGTTGACGATGGCGTGAGTGATGGGGTCGATGACGCTAAGCGTGGACAAGGCCCATGCAAAGATGCCGGCCAAGGTCACGACCAGCATGATGACGGCGGACAGTTCGGCCGCTTCGCGCAGTATGGTGAACAGGTCGCGTATCTTGATGGTGCGATGTATGCACATGCCCACGAAAAGGCCATAGAACACTGCTACGACGGCAGCCTCGGTGGGCGTAAAGTAACCCATGCGCATGCCGCCCAGTATGATGACCGGCGCGATCAACCCCCATGAAGCTTCGAGCAGACTAGGCCAGAAGCGTGGGCGCGGCAAACTGCTTTCAAGGGCGCCCATATTGTGGCGCCGCGCCAGCCAGACGGCCGGTATGATCAGGGCAATGCCCACCATAATGCCCGGAATCATGCCTGCTGCGAACAGGGCCGGCACCGATGCTTGGGGCACCAGTATGGAATAGACAATGAAAGCAATCGAGGGCGGAATCAGGATGTCGGTTGATGCGCCGGCTGCCACAATACTGGCTGAAAACGGCTTGGGATAGCCCGCCCGAGTCATGGCACCTATCATTACGGCGCCTACGGCGGCCGCACACGCAGGCCCTGAACCCGAAATACCGCCCAGGAACATGGCTACGGCGATTGCCACCAGCGGCAGCATGCCGGGGCCACGGCCGACGATGGCAATGGCGAAGTTGACGAGTCGGCTGGCGACGCCCGAGCGGTCGAAAATAGACCCCACCAGGACAAACATGGGGATAGCCAGCAAGGGATATTTGGCCAGGCCGGCGTAAAAGCTTTGCGGCACCGCCAGCAGGCCGAACCAGTGGGTATCCAGGTTGGACATTACTATGGACAGCGTGCCCGCGATGCCCAGGGCGACGCCCACGGGCATGCCAATGACCATGAGCACGACAAAGACAATGAACAGCGTAGCGACGATCATGCGGGTTCCCGCAGCAGGCGGCGCAGCATGCCGGCGATCCGCAGTGAAATGCCAAAAGCCAGCACGGGCATCCACATGGAATACCACCATGTAGGCACACCTATGGCGGGTGAGGTGTCGCCCCAGTTGAATTCATCCAGGGCCATGCGCGCAGACAGAACGGTCAGCAGTACGAAAAAAGCCAGGACCAGCGAGTAGCTGATCAGCGCCAGTCGGCGGCGACGCCTGGGTGTTCCGCCGTCGGCGAACAGTTCTATGCGTATATGCTGGTTGCGTACGAAGGCGGTTGCGCCGGCAGTCATGGTCAGTACGATGAGCAGGAAAACCGAGATCTCTTCCGTCCAGGCAAAGGATTGGTCTGTTGTGTAGCGGACCACCACATTGGCGAAAGTGATGAGCGCCAGTATGGCCAGCACAAGCACCGAGATCCAGTCTTCGATTTTCAGTGGAACCTTGACGGGCGGATCAACCACCTCGGGTATGACGGGTTCTATAGGCTCTGTGCTGGATGGGTTTGGGGAAGACATGACGAAAACAGACACGGTTGCTTTGATGGAATAGCCAACATGCTAACGTGTCTGCACGATTTTGATAGCCCGGGGTTTCCCGCGCTTGGGCATCCCGGTTTGTGGGTCATTTAGACGGTTTTCCGGCCTTCTTCTTTTTACCTGACCCGGATTTTTTCTTAGGCAGGGCCAGCATGGTGCCGCGACAGGACTCAGCGCCGCACAGGCACTGGTACTGGCTGCGCAGCTTCTTGGTGATGCGCCCGTCCAGGATCAGGCCATAGTCATAAAATAGTTCTGCGCCCGCAGGAATGTCTTCCAATGCGACGACAAACACCTTTTTGCCGCTGGCGTTTTCCTGTGTTTCGCAGTTGGGGGCACAGGCGTGATTGATCCAGCGCGCCTCATTGCCGCGTTGGCCGCCATCAATGATCTTGCCGCTGCTGAGCGAAAAAAAGAAAGTGTGGAAAGGATCATCAGGATTGACCGGGTGCATGTCGTCGGCCTGTTCGGGCGTAATACGTTTGCCGCGATACTCGATGATTTGCGTGCCGGCGGGAATATCGCGTGCAGCGAAGACCCCATTACCGTGCAAGGTGGATTTTTTGACGAGATGCCAGGGTGTAGCGGGGTCGGTCATAGGAGTTTTGTAGCGCGGGTTGAAAAGGTAATAAACTTCAGAGACCCATATCTTATGCAATAAAGTGCAAGTCCGTGAATACTACTACTGAAAGTGCCGCCCTCAATGGAGCCCAGACCCTGCTTGAAACCTTGATTTCCTGCGGGGTGGATACGATTTTTGGCTATCCGGGGGGCGCTGTGCTGCCTTTGTACGATGCCTTGTATTCCGAGCCGCGCATACGGCATGTGCTGGTCCGGCACGAGCAGGGGGCCATGCACGCCGCCGAGGGTTATGCCCGTTCTACCGGCAAGCCCGGGGTGGTTGTGGTGACGTCGGGGCCAGGCATGGCCAATACCACTTCGGGTTTGCTGGACGCCTTGTGCGACTCCATCCCCGTGCTGTGCATCAGCGGCCAGGTAGCAACCGGAGCCATAGGCACCGATGCTTTCCAGGAGTGTGATGCCATTGGAATTTCGCGACCGGTCACCAAGTGGAATGCACAAATCCGGCGCACTGAAGACGTGGCTGCTCTGGCTGCCAAAGCCTATCAACTGACGACTTCGGGTCGGCCTGGCCCGGTATTGCTCGATTTTCCCAAAGACATGCAGATTGGCCTGGTACCCGAGCAGACCACCGGCACCGGGCTGCCGGAACAGGCCGTCATCGAGACCAACAGCCCGGCAACAGAAGCTGCCATCAAACGTGCCGCTGCGCTGATTGCCAATGCCAAGCGTCCTGTTTTTTATGGTGGAGGCGGGCTGATCAATTCAGGCATCGACGCCTGCCATGCCTACACCAGCCTGGTGCAGGACATGGGCGCGCCGTGCACCCTGACCCTGATGGGCCTGGGCGCCTTCCCGGCCGATGATCCGTTATTCCTGGGCATGTTGGGGATGCATGGCACGCTGGAAGCCAACCTGGCCATGCACCACGCCGATCTGATTATTTGCGTGGGTGCGCGTTTTGATGATCGCATCACCGGTCGTTTGTCTGACTTTTGTCCGCATGCCAGCAAAATCCATCTTGATATCGATCCGGCATCCATCAATAAGGTCGTGCGCGCCGACGTGGCCATGGTGGGCGACTGCTATCCGCTCTTGCGCGCCTTGCGCAAGGAACTGGGGCAGCTGGAGCTGGAGCCCGGGCGGCTGGATGCCTGGTGGCAGCGCATTGCCGTATGGCGTGCCAAAGATTGCCTGAAGGTGACGCCGTCAACCGAGCATATCCTGCCACAGCACCTCATGCAGCGCCTGGATCATGTGCTCACGGGCACTGATGCCGTCATCGCCACTGACGTGGGCCAGCACCAGATGTGGGCCGCACAGTACATCAAGTTCAATCGTCCCAACCGCTGGCTGACGTCCGGTGGGGCAGGCACCATGGGTTATGGCTTGCCGGCCGCCATAGGCGCGCAAATCGCACACCCCGACAAGCCTGTGGTTTGCGTCAGCGGTGATGCTTCAGTATTAATGAATATCCAGGAACTGGCCAGCGCCACCCAGCACCAGACGCCGGTCAAAGTCGTACTGTGCAACAACGGCCATATGGGCATGGTGCGCCAGTGGCAGGAGCTGATTCACGATGGTCGCTACAGCCATAGCTATAACGCTTCTTTGCCTGATTTTGTCGCCTTGGCCAAGGCCTTTGGCTGGGGCGCCGCGCGTGTCGAAAACCCGGCCGACCTGGATGCGGCGCTGGCCGAGTGCATGAGTCATGATGGCCCCTTCTTTCTGGACGTCGTCGTCGTGGCTCAGGAGAACTGTTTCCCCATGATGCCTGCCGGCTACGGCCATCAGCAAGTCATGTTGTCGGAAGACACCTGGTACGTTGAAGACTGAGGCCGACGCCGTCTAAACAGATAAGCCCAAGGCTGCCCGGGCCGTTCGGGCGATGGCCAGCGCATCAACCTCGAAAAAACGCCGCAACTCGCTGCGGGAGTCGCTGCGGCCAAAGTCGTCGGTGCCCAGAGTCAGGTAGCGCCGTTCGGAGGGCAAATAGGCGCGTATGGACTCAGGTACCTGGCGTACATAGTCGCTGGCGGCCACAATCGGGCCAGCACTCTGTGCCAGCTGATGGGCAATAAAGCTGTTGCCGGCCGCCTGGGCATTGCTCAGGTCGGCCTCGACAACACGCCGGCCTTCGCGGGCAAGTTCGCTCCAGCTGGTCACGCTGAACACGTCGACGGTGATGCCTTCGGCAGATAGCTGGGCGGCGGCGCGGATGACTTCAGTCAGGATGGCGCCTGAACCCAGCAGGGTGGCGCAAGGGGCTTGTGCAGACTGGTCGCCTTGCGCCGGGTAACGGGCATAGTGCCAGGCACCGCGAATTACGTCTTCATGCTTGTCTGCAGGCAGATCGGGCTGAGCGTAGTTCTCGTTCATGGTGGTGATGTAATAGAAGACGTCGCCTTGTTCTTCGAGCATCTCGTGCATACCGTGGTCGACGATAACAGCCAGCTCACCGGCAAAAGCGGGGTCGTAGGCTTTGCAGTTGGGTATGGTGGCGGCCATCAGATGACTACTGCCGTCCTGATGCTGCAGGCCTTCTCCGGCCAGCGTCGTGCGGCCGGATGTGGCGCCAATTAGGAAGCCGCGCGGACGCTGGTCGGCGGCGGCCCAGATCAGGTCGCCGACACGCTGGAAACCGAACATCGAGTAGTAGATGTAGAAGGGCAGCATGGCCAGACCGTGCACGCTGTAGCTGGTGGCGGCCGCTGTCCAGCTCGATATGGCGGCGGCTTCGCTGATGCCTTCTTCCAGTATCTGTCCATTGGTGGCTTCGTGATAGCTCAGCAGCGAGCCTATGTCTTCCGGCTCATAGCGCTGGCCGACGCTGGAGTAAATGCCCACCTGCTTGAACAGATTGGCCATGCCGAAGGTGCGGGCTTCATCGGCCACAATGGGTACCAGCCTGGGTCCCAGTTCTTTGTCTTTGAGCAGGCTGCCCAGCATGCGCACGAAAGCCATGGTGGTGGACATTTCACGGCTATTGCCTTGCAGCGCGAACTGGCCATAGCTGGCCAGCGCGGGCACCGTGACCCGATCAGCATGGCTTTGGCGTGCCGGCAGGTAGCCGCCCAGCGTCTGTCGCTTGTCGTGCAGATAGCGTAGCTCGGGGCTGTCGTCGGCGGGTTTGTAAAAGTCCAGCCTGCGGGCTTGTTCATCGCTCAAAGGCAGTTTGAAACGGTCACGAAAAGCCAGCAGGTCGGTGTCTTCGAATTTCTTGTGTGAGTGCGTGGTCATGCGGCCCTGACCGGCCGCGCCCATGCCATAGCCCTTCTTGGTGTGAGCCAGAATGACGGTGGGCTGACCGCGATGCGCGGCTGCGGTGGCGTAGGCGGCATGTATTTTCACAAGATCGTGCCCACCGCGCTTCAAGGCATCAATTTGCTCGTCGCTCATGCCCTGCGCCAGCCTTTTCAGTTCGGGATTCTGGTCAAAGAAGTGTTCGCGGTTGTAGCGGCCGTCCTTGGCCGCAAAAGTCTGCATCTGCCCGTCGACGGTATTGGACAGGGCTCGCACTAGCGCGCCCTGTGTGTCGCGGGCGAACAGGCCGTCCCAGTCGCTGCCCCACAGCAGTTTGATGACGTTCCAGCCTGCGCCCAGGAAATGGCGTTCCAGTTCATCGATGATGCGCGAGTTGCCGCGCACGGGCCCGTCGAGCCGCTGCAGATTGCAGTTCACCACCCAGACGAGGTTGTCCAGGCCTTCGCGCGAGGCTAGTGTAAGGGCGCTCATGGATTCGGGTTCGTCCATTTCGCCATCGCCGAATATGCCCCACACTTTGCGTCCCTGGCAGTCGAGCAGGCCGCGGTGTGTCAGGTAACGCATGAAGCGGGCCTGGTAGATGGAACTGATGGGGCCTATACCCATGGAGCCGGTGGGAAACTGCCAGAAATCCGGCATCAGGTAGGGGTGAGGATAGCTGGACAGGCCACGCGCGCCAGCGCGTGGGCCGCGTAATTCCTGGCGGTAATGGGCCAGGTCTTCCTGAGTGAGCCGTCCTTCGAGATAGGCGCGGGCGTAGACGCCCGGTGCGCTGTGAGGCTGGAAGAAAACCAGGTCACCACCCTGCTGTTTGGCATCGTCGTTGCGAGCGTGGAAGAAGTGATTGAAGCCGACCTCGAACAGATCGGCCGCACTGGCATAGCTGGCGATGTGGCCGCCCAGCTCACCGTAGGCAGCATTGGCGCGCACCACCATGGCCAAGGCATTCCAGCGCATCAGCGCCCCCAGGCGGGTTTCCAGATCGAGGTCACCGGGAAAGTCCGGCTGTTGTTGTGCCGTAATGGTATTTACATAAGGCGTACCGGCGGGCGGTACGCAGGAAACATGCATGCCACTGGCCAGACGTAGCAGCTCCTGCAGCATGAAACTGCCGCGCTCGGTGCCTTGAGAGCTGACCAGGGTCTGGAAAGATTCACGCCACTCCTGGGTTTCTTCCGGATCGTCATCTCCGTGGTGATCGGGGGCGGGCAGCAAGTGGTGTAAAGGCAAGGGTGAGTTCATGTCTGGGGGTGGAATAAGGTTGCTGGCATGAGATCATCGTTTTGATGCCACCATTGTGCGCTGAAAAACCTGGCATTAGGTTCTTAATATCTATGTGTTAATACATTTTTTAAGCATAAAATGCTTGTAAATTTTGTTTTTAAAGTTTTTTGTTTTGATGCTATGGATGTGGACCGGGTGTATATGAAAATAGGTGCGCCTGCATGGCGGAACGGGGGAAGCTCATGAAGCAAAGCGCACGGCTGGATCTCACCGATCTGCGCATTCTTGACGAGTTGCAGCGTGATGGCGGTTTAAGCAATGTCGAACTGGCGCGGCGAGTGCATCTGTCGCCTTCGCCTTGCCTGCTGCGGGTCAAGGCCTTGCAGGCCGCCGGGGTCATCACACGCTATGTTGCCTTGGCCGATGCGGCCGCCCTGGGCCTGGACCTGAATGTATTCATCTCCATCAGTCTGAAGTCGCAAAATAAAGATGCTTTGGCCAATTTCGAGCGTAGTATCGCCGAGCATCCAGAGGTCATGGAGTGCTATTTGATGACAGGCGACTCCGACTACCTTATTCGAGTCGCTCTGCCCACGATCGCCGCGCTTGAGCGATTCATACTGGAACAGCTCACGCCCATCCCGGGCATCGAAAAAATACGCTCCAGCTTTGCCTTGAAGCAAGTGTCGTATAAAACCGCATTACCGCTTCCGACTGAAGGAATGCATAGGACCTGATCAAAGAAAACCCCTATACCATAGCGGCTGTGTTTCAGGTAAAAACCTGAAGTCGCTACACAATGTCTTATGTTGGGGAAATAATGCGTAATACCTGGTTTACCAAAGCCCTGCTGGCCGCCTCTATGGCCAGCATGTTCGTTGCCGCGCCCGCGCTGGCTGAAACCAAGCTGAAGATGGCCTATGCGCTCTCTACCAGTTCACACTATGGTGCAGGCGCCGACGCCTTTGCCAAATCCCTTGAAGGCGCCACCAATGGCGAGTTCAAGATCGAACAATTCCCCAACAGCGCGCTGGGCGGTGAACGCGAAGTGATCGAAGGCCTGCAACTGGGCACCATCGACCTGGCCATCGTGTCTACCGGCGCCACGCTGAACTTCGTGCCCGAAACCGGGGTATTCGACATCCCCTTCCTGTTCCGTGACCTGGCGCATGCCCGCAAGGTACTCGACGGCGAGATTGGCCAGAAAATGCTGGGTGAATTCCCCAAGCGCGGCCTTGTCGCTCTGGCCTGGGGCGAGCAAGGTTTTCGCCATCTCACCAATAATGTGCGTCCCGTCAGCACGCCCGAAGATGCCAAGGGCCTGAAAATCCGCACAACCGAAAATCCCATCCATATTGCCGCATTCCGCGAAATCGGCATTCTGGCTACGCCTATGGCATGGCCTGAAGTGGCCACCGCCCTACAGCAAGGCACTATCGATGGCCAGGAAAACCCACTGTCCGTGATCGTGTCGGCCAAACTGCCTCAGTTGCAAAAATATCTGTCCCTGACGGCACACGTATATGGTCCGGCTCTGGTACTGGTCTCACCCAATGTCTACGACGGTCTGTCTGACGCTGACAAAGAAAAATTCAAAAAAGCTGGTCACGAGTCGGCCATGGCGATGCGCAAGTATGTCGACGACATCGAAGCCAGTGGCATCGAAGCAGTCAAAAAAGAAGGTATGCAGGTCAACACCGTTGATCACGCAGCGTTCGTGAAAGCCGTACAGCCGGTCTACCCGGAGTACTACAAGCAGTTCGGCAAAGAGCTGGTAGAGTCCATTCAAAATACCAAGTAAGTCTTGGATTCATCGTGTCTTGCCGGTCTTGCAACAAGCAGATTGGCCGACACGATATTAGCGTCAAGACCAGGGCTGGCTCACTGCCAGCCTTTGTCATTTCTTCATGCATTTTGCCCGCAGGCGCCGGGTACGATATAAACAGGACAAATCTGTGACAGTCATCCGCCTTCTGGATCGATCCCTCTTCAAGTTGGTTTCGGCCGTTACCCAGCTATTGATTCTTTCCGCCGTAGCTGCCGGCTTCTATCAGGTCATTGCGCGTTTCGTGCTGGAGTCACCGGCCGACTGGAGCGAGGCCTGGACTCGAGCCTCTTTGATCTGGACCGTCATGCTGGGTGTTGCATTGGCCTTCAGGCAAGGCGCCATGCTGAGTGTGGAAATGCTGCATAGTTTTTTGGCGCCTCGCAACAAGCGCTGGCTGGAGCATGTGATTCTGGTCATATGTGTGAGCTTCCTCGGCTTTATGGCGTGGGCAGGGGGCCAGATGACATGGCGGGTACGCTTTCAGACCATGCCCAGTCTCGAAGTGTCGATTTCATGGGTCTACATCTCCATACCCATAGGCATGGTGTTGGCCATATTGGCGGTCGTGGCGTTCTGGGCCGAAGGCCCGCGCAAGGCCATCGTCGACGACACCGTCATCTGACGGATGGTCCGACGCAGCACAAACAACATTCTCATAAATGAACAAAATCAGGTGAAACCATGCCGCAGTTGATGGTTATTTCAATGTTGCTGTTTTTTGCGCTATCGGTGCCGGTGGCGGTTGCCATCGGCCTCGCCAGCATGCTGGGCGTGGCGTATGACGGCATGACCTGGCTGGTGATTGCGCAGCAAATCTATGCGTCGCTCGATAAGTACCCCTTGGTTGCCGTGCCCTTCTTCATTTTGGCCGGCAATCTGATGGAAGCCGGTGGCATTTCCGAGCGCATGGTCGATTTCGCCAAGAGCGTGGTGGGTGGCATGCAGGGCGGGCTGGCATGCAGCTGCGTGCTGACATGCATGATCTTCGCCGCTGTGGCGGGGTCCAGCGTGGCCACCACCTTTGCCGTGGGTGCCATTCTTATTCCGGCCATGGTCAAGCATGGCTACCCCAAGCCTTTCTCCGCATCGCTGCAAGCCTCGGCAGCTGAGCTGGGTGTCATCATCCCGCCGTCGATTCCCATGATTCTGTTTGCAGTGTCCACCGACACATCGGTGGGCGAACTGTTTATTGCTGGTATCGGCCCGGGTATTCTGATTGCTGGCGCCCTGATGACTTATGTCTGGGTCTACGCGCGCCGGCATGGTTATGGCAAGCAGGATGGCGCTGACAGGCTGCCGCTGTGGCCCGCCTTCAAGCGCGCCTGGCTGGCTTTGCTGATGCCCGGCATTATTCTGGGTGGTATTTACGGTGGCATTTTTACGCCTACCGAGGCCTCAGCGGTGGCGGTGGTCTACGCCTTGATTGTTGGCATATTTGTCTATCGTCGCTTAACGTTCACTAATTTATCGAAAACACTGCATAGATCGGTGGTGTCGACCGCGGTCATCATGTTTGTGATTGCCAATGCGGGGGTGTTCGGCTTCCTGCTCAATCGAGCGGGTATTCCAGCGGCCCTGGGCCAATGGCTGGGCATGATTTTCAGCGATAAGTACACCTTCCTGATGGGCCTGAACGTAGCGCTCTTCTTCATTGGGATGTTCATCGAAACTTCGGCTTCAATCGTGGTACTGGCCCCCTTGCTGTTGCCGGTGGCCATGCAGTTTGGTGTGGATCCCGCGCACTTCGGGGTCATCATGGTGGTGAATCTGGCCCTGGGTATGGTGACGCCGCCTTTTGGGGTGAATCTGTTCGCCGCCTGCGCGGTGGCAAATCTGCCGATAGAGCGGTTGGTGAAGTCGTTGCTGCCTTTCGTGGCAGTGGTGCTGGCGTGCCTGTTGATGATTACTTATGTGCCCGAGATTTCGCTGTTCTTCAAGGAATTGGCGTACGGGTAGGGGCTGTTCCGGCTAGGCGCGCTGCGGCCCTGGCTTTGCCAGGGCTACCCGTCGCTTAAAACGGTGGATCATCATCCTCAGGCGTCGTCACGGGTGCAGCCTTGACCGCCTTCTTCACAGCAGCCTTCTTCACCGCCGCTTTCTTGGCAGCAGCCTTCTTCGCTGGTGCCTTCGTAGCGGCCTTCTTGGCCGGCGCCTTCTTCGCCGCAGTCTTGCTCGCCGTCTTTGATGCCGCTTTCTTGGCGGCCGTCTTAGCCCCGGCCTTCGCAGGGCGTGCCTCGAACTCAAAGCCTATCTTGCCATTCGGCTGCTTCACCAAATAGGCCTTGAACTTCCGGTTCGTACGGCTCGAAACAAAGCCCTCGAGCAAATCCGTCTTGCCTTCCGACAACAACTTGCTGACCTGTGTAGCCGAAATCTCCTGTTGCAGAATCATCTTGCCCGTACGGAAATCGCAGGTTTTCTCTGGGCCCACCGACTTTTCGCAGACATAATTCATGCCATGCTCATACACCTTGTGGTGGCATTTCGGGCAATCCCCTACCGCTGTATGTCCTGAAAAGTCGACCGGCTCAGTGTCCTCATCATCCTTCTGACCGAAATCGAACTCCAGCTTGTACTCATCGGTAATCCGCAGCAATGCCGCAAACGGGCGGCCCATTTTGCTGATGAAACCAGGCAGTGGACCCAGCTGGCGCTTGGTCAGCAACTCTTCAACTTCGGCGATCTCGAAAGTGCGCCCGCCCGGATGCTTGCCTATGGAAAAATCACAACTTGTGCAGGCATAGCGGCGGTAGTTTTCCTTGACCACGCTGCCGCACTTGGGGCAGGGTGTGGCCAGGGTTGCATAATCGCCGGGCACGGTGTCGCGCTCGTACTCTTTCGCGCGCTTCACAATAACCTGTGTCATTTGCGCGATCTCGCGCATGAAGGCATCGCGGTCCAGTTCTCGCTGCTCGATCTGCTTCAGGCGATGTTCCCATTCTCCTGTCAGCTCGGGCGACGTCAGTTCATTGACCCCAAGTCCGGACAGCAACGTCATCAGCTGGCGCGCCTTGGCACTGGGTATCAGGTCGCGGCCTTCGCGCCGCAAATAGCCCTCGTTGAGCAGCCCCTCGATGATGGCTGCCCGTGTTGCCGGTGTGCCCAAGCCGCGCTCGGACATGGCTTCGCGTAGCGCTTCGTCGTCGACCAGCTTGCCCGCGCCTTCCATGGCCGACAGCAGGGTTGCTTCGGTAAAGTGCGCGGGAGGCTTGGTAGCCAGGCCCTTGGCCTCGACCTCTTCCGTCTTGACCGTTTCGCCTTCGGAGACGGCAACCAGGGTTGTATCGTCGCCTTGTGCCTCGCGGCCGTAAATGGCCAGCCAGCCCGGTGCAATCAGGACCTTGCCTTCGGTCTTGAAGTGGTGGCCGGACACCTCGGTGATACGCGTGGTGATGCGGAACTCTGCAGCCGGGAAAAAGACCGCCAGAAAACGGCGGGTGATCAAGTCATAGATCTTGCTTTCGGCCTCGCTCAGTTCACGCGGAATCTGCAGGGTAGGGATAATGGCGAAGTGATCTGACACCTTCTTGTCGTCGAAAATACGCCTGTTGGGCCTGACCCACTTTTGTTTGCAAATGGTCTCCGCAAATGGGCGTACGCCGGCGGCTGCCGATGATCCGCCTTCTGACAGGGCCTCCATGGTCTGCTGAACCGTGCCGAGGTAGTCTTCGGGCAGATAGCGCGAGTCGGTGCGCGGATAGGTCAAAGCCTTATGGCGCTCGTACAGAGTCTGGGCCAGGGCAAGCGTGGTCTTGGCCGAGAAGCCAAAGCGGGAGTTGGCCTCGCGCTGCAGCGACGTCAGGTCAAACAGGGCAGGTGATATCTGGGTAGAGGGCTTGGACTCCTCTGTAACCTTGCCGGGCTGTTCACGGCAGGCCATCACAATAGTTTGCGCGGCCGTGCTCGACCAGAGGCGTGAGTCGCGTTTTTCGGGGTCGCGCTCGTCCTTGACGAACTTGGGGTCAAACCAGCGCCCTGTGTAGAAGCCGGCGGCAGCGACAAAAGTGCCGTGGACTTCCCAGTAGTCGCGGGAAACGAATTTACGTATGCGTTCTTCGCGTTCGTTGACGATGGCCAGCGTGGGGGTCTGGACACGACCCACAGGCGTCTTGAAAAAGCCGCCGTCCTTGCTGTTGAATGCTGTCATGGCGCGTGTGCCGTTGATGCCTACCAGCCAGTCGGCCTCGGCACGCGAACGAGCAGCGGCTTCCAGCGGTTTCATGGTGTCGTCGTCGCGCAGATTGGCAAACGCCTCGCGTATGGCTGCTTGTGTCATCGAGCGCAGCCAGAGGCGCTTGACGGGCTTCTTGACGCCTGAATACTGGACTATATAACGGAAGATAAGCTCGCCTTCGCGTCCCGCGTCGCAGGCGTTGATGACCGCGTCTACATCTTTGCGCTTGAGCAGTTTGACCAGCAGCTTGAGCCGTTCGGCAGAACGCTTGTCGGTAGGGCCCAGTTCAAACTGAGGCGGAATGACCGGCAGATGTGTGAAGCTCCATTTGCCGCGTACAGGATCGTTGGGCGCAACCAGGCTGAGCAGGTGGCCTACGCTGGAGGCCAGCACATACTGCTCGCTTTCAAAATAGTCGCCTTCCCGGGTGAAGCCGCCGAGGGCGCGGGAAATATCCAGTGCAACCGAGGGTTTCTCGGCAATAATGAGCGTTTTAGTCATGAGTTTCCAGTAACTGCATTTCAGCAGCAATAGCGCGGATAATACGAGGTGAGAAACGCACTATGCAAGTCGAGGACCATAATAACCATTTGCAGCCAGGTCTTTTTTGGCCTTCCTTTTTGCATAAATCAGCCCTCGGTTTGGCTGGTCTATTGCTTGCCAGCGCCGGTGTTTGCTGGCTTGCAGCCAATTGGGAGCATGCCGGTGCCTGGCAAAAACTGGCAGGTATCCAGCTTTTGCTGGTACTGCTGGTTTTGTTGGCATGGCGCACAATAGACAGGCCTTCGCCTTCCGCAGGGCGCGATTTTTCCGCCTTTGGCGTGCTTGCCTCATTAGCCAGCGTTGCCGTAGGTGGATTACTCGCCCTAGTGGGCCAAATATATCAGACGGGGGCTGATCCCTGGCAATTGTTCCTTTTATGGGCGGTATTGCTGCTACCGTGGCTGGTGTGGGTGTGCACGGTATTCATAGGCGTGCTGTTTGGGCTGCTGCTCAATCTGGCGGCCGCCTTATATCTTGATGTATTTGGTGGGCATTTCTGGTTTGACATAGCGCTGGACTGGATGGCGGCCAGCTTGTTGATGGCCTTGATGAATGCCGTGCTGCTGGCAATGTGGGAGTGCGCCGGGTCACGGTTTGACGACGCCTGGCGTATTGGGCCGCGAGCGTTGGCGACCGCGCTAGCCGGCTGGCTGGTGGTGGCGATGATTGCCGGCATTGATGGCCCGAATAGCATAGGCGGGCTCGCCTCGATCGGCTTGCTGGCATGCGCCCTTATATATGGTGTGTATACGGCATGGCGGTCCGATCTGGCCATGGCCTGTCTGGCCGCGGCCACCGCCTATGTTTTGCTGGCCATATTTTTGGTCAGCAGGATCGACACCGAGTTGGGTTTGCTACTGGTTATCGTGGCGCTGGTGGTGTTGGCGGGCGTGGGCTTGCGCCAACTGGCCAGACTGATCCGTGACGCGGCTCGTGATCCGGCTGTCGAATCGGCCAAAGACGAGACGCCCAGCCTGGATCCGTGGTACTTCAGTTTGTTGCGGATTGCCGTCATGGGGCTGGCTGCCATTCTGGTGATTGCCTTTCTGTTCGTCACGCTTGAGCTGGAATACGAGCAATTGTGGGTCATAGGCCTGATCGTTTGCGGGCTGGGCCTGCTGTTGCTCAGGGCCGGTGGTGGCAGCGTGCTTGATGAATTGGGTACGACGCTTACGGTGGCCGGCTTGCTGATGACAGGTGTGGGTCTGTTTGATCTGGATGGGCTCGCCGCTGCCTACAGGGCCGGTGGCATCGTGCTGATGGGCCTGCTTGTGTACTGTCTGGCTACTGGTGCGGCCTTGCGATTTCTAGGCGCCTTATTCGTTCTGACCCTGGCATACATCCTGACATGGCCCGACTATATCGACGCCATGCCCCTGGATTTGCTGGATCGCAGTCCGGTCCAGGCTTATTTTCCGGCGTATTTGCGCTTGTGGTGGCTGGCGGTGGCGGCGGTCCTGGCGTTGGCGGTGGCCCGTTCGGCCAGCAAGAAGGTATTCTGGCTGCCGCTGGCCTGGGCGCTGGTCTGCCTGACGCAGACGGCTGCCTGGTTGACGCCGGCGCCGACTGTCCTGGGTCTGAACGAAGTGGGGCAGCAAGTGCCGGGCCTGTTGGTGATCTGGCTGGCGTGCGCCCTGCTGCCGGTATTGTCGTTGGCCGCCCTGATGTGGCGCGCGGCTCATGTGCCGCGCTGCCTGGGTGTGGCAGCACCACTGGCGCTGGCAGTGGCCAGCCTGGGTTGGTTGGGCGCACCGGGCGTATCGATGGCCTTGCTCTGGCTGGTGCTGGGCTATGCCTTGCGACAGCGCGCCTTGCTGGTGTTTGCGGTGCTGGCCTTGCTGGCTTACTTAAGTCGCTTCTATTATCAAATGGACGCCAGTTTGCTGCAAAAGTCCCTGGTACTGGGCTTGACTGGAGGCTGGTTGCTGCTGTCCTGGCTTGTGCTGCGTGCCAAGGTCTCCGGCTTGCAGGCCACGCGGGACCCGGCGTCCAGCTCACAAGTGCCGCAGGCCTCGGGGCCGGCTGCTTCGGACCATGCCTTCCGCTTGCGTAGCCCATGGGCTGTGGCAGGCTTGTGGGCCGGCTTGCTCATCGTGCTGGTGGTGGCCAACAGCGGTATTTACCAGCGGGAACAAATCCTCAGGCATGGGCAGACTGCCATCTTGGCCCTGGCACCGGTGGATCCCCGCTCCCTGATGCAGGGCGACTATATGGCCTTGCGTTTTGCCGCCGAGCAGGAAACCCGACTATGGCTGAAACAGGCACCCGCCCAGGTTGCTCGATCAATCGAAGAGCAGCGTGGCGGCTGGTTGTTGCTGCGGCCCGACGCCAACGGTGAACATCACGTAGAGGCTGTGCTGCCCGAGTTTCCGGATGCCAACGCGCAAGCGGCGGGTACGGGGCAGGACGCGGCTGCCCTATTGCTCGAATTCCGCCTGCGTGACCGGGATATTCGCATTGTGACGGACGCCTGGTTTTTCCCGGAAGGACAGGCAGCCCGTTACGAGCAGGCACGCTATGGCGAGATTCGGATCGGTGATCGAGGGGTTGGCCTGTTGACCGGCTTGCTCGATGAGCAGCTTCGGTCTTTGCATTAACGCCTTGAGCCTGAGGCGCTACGGGCCGTAACGGTTGGCCCAACGCTGCGTCGCGGTTTCCCAGAATACCGGCAGGCCCGGACTCGTCAGCGCTTCGAAGCCCAGGGCCTGCCATGCCTGGTTCAACGTGTGCAGCGGATGGGTAAGGTCCATGGCGGCCGCGTGATTCTGCTTGGACAGCTTGCGGCCTGCCGTGTCGAGCAGCAAGGGAACATGCATGACCGACGGGTAGTCTATACCCAGATGCCGGGCCAATATGCGTTGGCGCGCCGTTGAATCCAGCAAATCAGCGCCGCGCACGATATGTGTCATGCCCTGCTCGCCATCGTCGACCACCACCACCAGTTGGTAGGCCCAGAGTCCATCGGCACGTTTGATGATGAAATCGCCGGCGGTTGCAGCGACGTCCTGTTGCTGAGGGCCTTGCCAGCGATCAAGAAAGCATTCCACCCCCTGGGAGACGCGGAAACGCCACGCACGAGGCTGGCGACCGGGAGGTAGGCCTTGGCTGCAGGTGCCGGGATAAGGGCCGTCCTGGGGCAGTTCCTGGCGTGTACAGGCGCATCCATAGACTTCACCCTGGGCGGACAGCCTGTCGAACGCGTCCTGATACAAAGCAAGACGCTGCGACTGCCAGACCGGATCTTCGTCCCAGCGCATGCCCAACATGCTCAGCTGGTGCATGATGGTCTTGTCGGCGCCGGGTACCACGCGGGGGGTGTCTATGTCTTCAATGCGCAGCAACCAGCTCCCACGATGCACCCTGGCATCCAGGAAGCTGGCCATGGCTGCGATCAACGAGCCATTATGCAAGGGCCCGCTGGGGCTGGGCGCGAATCGACCGCGATAGGCAGGGCTACGTGTTGATACGGAAACCATCCGGCTGTCGCTATAGCCCTGTCAGCGCACCGCTTAGTGCGACAGGCGAGTACGGTCGTCGGCCAGGAGTTCCTCGAATACCAGGTGATCGACCTCGGCCTCCTGGCTCCAGAGCACCATGAGGGCGATGATCTTGATTTTGGATAGTGAAATGGGCGATTCGCCAGTAGCCTGGGCGCGTTCGATCAGAATTTCACGCAGGGCGGGTGGCAGCACGCCTGAGTTTTCAAGAAAGGTAATGAACCCAATGGCCTGAGTGCCCAGCGTTTGGTATTCGTGATCGGTAAAAATGCGTTTGCTGTCGCCGACGGGAATATGAGCCAGTTCACCGCATTCTTCGGTGGTTTGTGCCAGCCCGTGCAGCCAGCCTAGCGCATCGTTGATGTCTTCGTGCTCGAAGCCGACCGCCGCCAGCTTATGGGCCAGCACATCGGCTTCGGGACACGCTTGCGGCGTGTAGTAGTTTTCGAACAAATAAACCAATATGTCGAACATAGGTGCGCGATTCCGGTTGCTAAGATGTATTTGAAACCAGTAAATAAGTAAGAGAAACCGGTAAAGTTAATGACGACTTTACGCTGAATCGCGGCGCCGGGCAACTTGACCCTGTTGTGGCAAAGAAACGCTCATTTGCAAACCGCTGTCCATCTGAGCAGTATTAAAAAAAATGTCTCACTCCCCAATAGCAATCAGCTCCGCCCCATCCGTCACCTGATCGCCCACGGCGAAAAACACCTCCTGCACCGTACCGTCCGCTGGTGCAAGTATCGTGTGCTCCATCTTCATCGCCTCCATTACCAGCAGCGCATCACCGCTCTTGACCGTATCGCCCGCCTTCACCGCAATCGAAATAATTTTTCCTGGCATAGGCGCCGTCAGCCCGCCGCCAAAGCCGCCAGCGTCATCCTGGGCGTGCTCCACCGCATCGTGCTGCTTCAACACATATACCGCACCTTCGCGGAACACATGCAGGTTTTCTCCACGCACAATAACCGTGGCAAACGCATCGGAGCCGTCCAGCCGTAGCCGCAAGCGATACTGCCCCGGCGTAACGGCCTGTGCATCCCATTCCAGCGATACCGCCTCGCCCTTGTGGCGATAAGTCCATTGCTCTGCATCGCGCTGCACAGAAACTTGCCGCAGCTCGTCCTGATCCAGCAGCTCGAAAGCCTGGGTGTAGCATCCCGCCACGCGCCAGCCATCGGATCGGGCCCAAGGATCTACCGGCGCCTTGTTCTGACGTCGGACCGAATGCAGCTGCCCTCTGTGAGCCAGGACTGCGACGATGGCCAATGCCAGCGTGCTGTCACTGGCTGGCTGGGCAGGAGGAAACAGACTGTCGTGCTGCCGCTCGATCAAGCCCGTGTCCAGATCGGCCTGTGCGAAAGATTCATCCAGCATCAGGCGGCGCAGGAAGGCGATATTGGTCTGCACCCCTACGCTATGGATTTCGCCCAGTGCCTGCACCATCCGTGCGCGTGCCTGCTCGCGGTCGTTGCCACGCACGATCAGCTTGGCAATCATGGGGTCGTAAAAAGGCGTGATCGTGTCGCCAGCTTGTACGCCGCCGTCTATCCGCACATCGCCGTTCTTGAATGCAACATGCGTTGGAAAATCCAGCGTGCTCAATGTGCCTATGGAAGGCAGGAAACCCTTGTCGGGATTCTCGGCATAAATGCGCGCTTCGATGGCGTGTCCTGTAATGCTCAGTGCTTCCTGCGTGACCGGCAGAGGTTCGCCGGCGGCAATGCGCAACTGCCACTCCACCAGGTCATGTCCGGTAATCATTTCGGTTACTGGGTGCTCGACCTGCAGGCGCGTGTTCATTTCCATGAAGTAAAAGCGGCCGTCAGGCTCGGCAATGAATTCAACCGTGCCGGCACCCACATAGTTGACGGCCTTCGCAGCCGCGACCGCTGCCTCGCCCATGGCACGGCGGCGCTCTTCGGTCATGCCGGGGGCGGGTGCTTCTTCGATGACTTTCTGATGCCGTCTTTGTACCGAGCAGTCGCGCTCGAACAAATAAACACAATTGCCCTGGGTATCGGCAAAGACCTGGATCTCGATGTGGCGGGGCTTTTGCAGATAGCGCTCGATCAGGACCTTGTCGTCGCCAAAGCTGCTGGCAGCTTCGCGCTTGCACGAGGCCAGGGCTTCGGCGAAGGCTGCGCTGCTCTCGACGATGCGCATGCCCTTGCCGCCGCCGCCGGCACTGGCCTTGATCAGTACCGGGTAACCCATGGCATCAGCCTGCGATTGCAGGAACTGCGGGTCCTGATTGTCGCCATGATAGCCAGGCACCAGCGGTACACCGGCTTTTTCCATGAGCGTCTTGGCCGCCGACTTGCTGCCCATGGCCGCAATGGCACTGTTGGGCGGCCCTACGAAAATAATTCCTGCATCGGCGCAGGCCTGAGCGAAAGCCTCGTTTTCGGACAGAAAGCCGTAGCCGGGGTGCACGGCCTGGGCGCCCGTTTTGCGGGCGGCCTCGAGAATGGCATCTGCGCGCAGATAGCTAGCGCGCGGCTCCGGGCCGCCAATATGGACGGCAGTATCGCAAGCCGCGACGTGGCGTGCATTGGCATCGGCATCTGAATAGACGGCCACCGTGCGCAAGCCCAGACGACGGGCGGTGGCTGCCACACGGCAGGCGATTTCGCCGCGATTGGCTATCAGTAAAGTGTTGAACACGTCGACTCCTTGCGATTACATGCGGAACACGCCGAAACGCGTGTCTTCTATGGGGGCATTCAGTGCGGCGGACAAGCTGAGGGCCAGCACGCGGCGCGTGTCGGCCGGCATGATGATGCCGTCGTCCCATAGGCGAGCCGTGGCGTAGTAAGGATGGCCTTCTTCTTCGTATTGCTGGCGTATGGGAGCCTTGAAGGCCTCCTCTTCATCGGCGCTCCATTGCCCGCCTTTGGCTTCGATGCCGTCGCGGCGCACGGTAGCCAGCACGCTGGCCGCCTGTTCGCCACCCATGACCGATATGCGGGCATTGGGCCACAGAAACAACAAGCGCGGCCCGAAGGCGCGACCGCACATGCCGTAGTTGCCGGCGCCAAAAGAGCCGCCTATCAGCACGGTGAATTTGGGCACGGAGGCGGTCGACACGGCTGTGACCATTTTGGCGCCATGTCGTGCGATGCCTTCGTTCTCGTACTTGCGGCCCACCATGAAGCCGGTGATGTTCTGCAGAAAGACCAGAGGTATTTTGCGCTGGCAGCACAGCTCGATAAAGTGTGTGCCTTTTTGGGCGGCTTCGGAAAACAGGATGCCGTTGTTGGCAATGATGCCTACGGGCATGCCATGGATATGGGCAAAACCGGTAATCAGCGTGGTGCCGAAGCGAGCCTTGAATTCGTCGAACTCCGAACCATCGACAACGCGGGCAATGACTTCACGTACGTCGTAAGGCTTGCGCGTGTCGTTCGGGATGATGCCGTTCAACTCTTGCGGGTCGTACAAGGGTTCGGCAAAGGGACGGCGCTGCAGCTGGACGGGTTTGTGGTGGTTGAGCCGGCCTACCGCGCTGCGGGCCAGCGCCAGCGCATGCAGGTCGTTGTTGGCCAGATGGTCGGCTACGCCGGACAGCCGTGTGTGCACATCGCCGCCGCCCAGATCTTCGGCCGTGACTTCTTCGCCTGTGGCGGCCTTGACCAGCGGCGGGCCGCCCAGGAAGATGGTGCCCTGGTTCTTGACGATGATGGATTCGTCGCTCATGGCAGGTACGTAGGCACCGCCAGCGGTGCACGAACCCATGACCACGGCGATCTGGGCGATGCCCTGGGCCGACATATTGGCCTGGTTGTAGAAGATGCGGCCGAAATGGTCGCGGTCAGGAAAGACTTCGTCCTGGTTGGGCAGGTTGGCGCCGCCGGAGTCAACCAGGTAGATGCATGGCAAGCGGTTCTGTTGGGCGATTTCCTGTGCCCGCAAATGCTTCTTGACCGTAAGAGGGTAGTAAGTACCGCCTTTGACTGTAGCGTCGTTACAGACGATCACGCATTCGACGCCTGCCACGCGGCCTATGCCGGTTATCACCCCTGCACCGGGCGCGACGTTGTCGTAGACGTTATAAGCGGCCAGTGGAGACAGCTCCAGGAATGGCGTGCCCGGATCCAGCAGCCGCTCGACGCGATCGCGAGGCAAGAGCTTGCCGCGCGCCAGATGCTTGGCTCGTGCGGATTCGCTGCCGCCTTGGGCGACTTGACGCAGTTTTTCCAACAGATCGTCGACCTGCTCCTGCATGGCGCGCGCATTATCGGCGAACGCTTGTGATCGCGGGTTGATGCGGGATTCAATGATGGGCATTGCTATTCCTGAAAAAAGGACTGGGAGCGTGGGCCGATGCTGGCCATCGGCTACGCTCCAGGTGGGTTGCTGCGCTAGACCATTTCAATGGCCAGCGCCACTGCTTCGCCACCGCCTATGCACAGCGAGGCAACACCGCGCTTGCCGCCGGTTTTGCGCAATGCGCCGACCAGTGTCGTCAGCAGACGGGCACCCGAGGCGCCGATAGGATGGCCCAGCGCCGTAGCACCGCCGTGGATGTTGACTTTGTCGTGCGGCAGCTTTAGCTCAACCATGGCGGCCATGGTGACGACGGCAAAGGCTTCGTTGATTTCGTACAAGTCCACGTCTTCGGCCTTCCAGCCATTTTTGGTAAGCAGCTTGTTGATGGCGCCAACCGGTGCTGTAGTGAACCAGCCAGGTTCTTGCGAATGCTGGGTGTGGCCGACAATACGGGCCAGCGGTGTGGCTCCCAGTTTCTTGGCCATGGACTCGCGCATCAGCACCATGGCTGCTGCACCGTCTGAAATTGACGAGGAGTTGGCTGCCGTGACCGTGCCGTCTTTCTTGAAGGCGGGTTTCAGCGTGGGGATTTTTTCAGGCATGGCCTTGGTCGGTGCCTCGTCGGTGTCGATGATGGTGTCGCCCTTGCGGCCGGCCACGGTGACGGGGGTGATCTCCCATTTGAAGCTGCCATCTTCGGTGGCGGCACGAGCGCGGCGCAGCGACTCGAGCGAGAAGGCGTCTTGCTGTTCACGGGTGAAGGTGTACTTGGCGGCGCAGTCTTCGGCAAAGACGCCCATGGCGGTGCCGCGCTGATAGGCGTCTTCCAGGCCATCCAGTGCCATGTGGTCATAGACAGTGGAGTGGCCATAGCGATAGCCCTGGCGGCCACGCAGCAGCAGGTAAGGGGCGTTGCTCATGCTCTCTTGGCCGCCAGCAACGACTACGTCGGCGCTGCCCGCAAGCAGGATATCGTGGCCGAACATGGCTGCTTTAAGGCCCGATCCGCATACCTTATGTATGGTGGTGCAGCCCACGCCCAGAGGCAGGCCGGCGCCCAGCGCCGCCTGGCGTGCAGGGGCCTGTCCCTGGCCGGCCTGCAGCACATTACCCATAATGACTTCATCGATGGCTTCGCCCTGGATGCCAGCGCGCTCGACGGCCGCCTTGATGACGGTTGAGCCCAGCTCGTGTGCGGCCAGGCCCGATAAGCTGCCCATCATGCCGCCCATGGGCGTGCGGGCGACAGATACGATAACGATAGGATCAGACATGTTTTACTCCTGAAAAATGCGTCAAAGATGGGGTGCTGGTGTGCAGGGCGACGTCGGACAGACGCCGGCTCTCGTTGTAGGGGTAGATATCTTCGATACGACCGTTCGCAGCCCTCTGGCGGCAGGCTTGCCACCAGTCCGCGTCCAGTAGTTCGGCGTGGTACTTCAGGAAAGCTGCCCGCACACGTGGGTCACCCAATAAAAAGCTTGGAAATTCTTCTGGAAATACATCGTTGGCTCCCACCGGATACCAGGGTTCGCCGGATAGTTCGGCTTCGGGATACGGTGCAGGTGGAATGCGCCGGAAGTTCATTTCCGTCATGCGTTGAATTTCATCGTAATCATAGAACACAACCCGCCCCAGACGCGTGACACCAAAGTTCTTGAACAGCATGTCGCCCGGAAAGATATTGGCCGCCGCCAGCTCGCGTATGGCATCGCCATAGCCTTTGATGGCGGTATCCAGTACGGCGTCGGAAGCGCGTTTCAGATATAGGTTGAGTGGAGACATGCGCCGTTCTATATACACATGGCGCAGGACGATATTGGCTCCGCTGTCGTCTATCAGGCTGGGTACCTGACTGCGTAATTCTTCGAGTAGTGCCTGCGAGAAACGCTCGCGGGGCAAAGCCACCTGCGAGTACTCCCAGGTGTCGGCCATGCGCCCGACCCGGTCATGCTTCTTGACGAGCTGGTATTTGAGCCTGACTGTGGCGTGATCCATGCCCGGCTTGGCAATGCGGTCGCGGATCAGCTTGAATACATAAGGATAGGACGGCAGAGTGAACACCGTCATGACCATGCCCTTGATGCCGGGAGCAATATCGAAGGCATCGTGTGAATGTGCCAGGTGTTGCAGGAAGTCGCGGTAGAACAGCGTCTTGCCTTGCTTTTGCAGACCTATGGTGGTGTAGAGTTCGGCCTTGGGCTTACGCGGCAGCAAGGTCGTAAGAAAATGCACGTAGGCGGCAGGTGTTTCCATATCGACCAGAAAATAGGCACGGGTAAAGCTGAACAGCGTGCTCAGGTCGTCGGGTGTGTGCAACAGGGCGTCAAGGCGGATATGCCCCGAGGGGGTGTGCAGCAGAGCAATGGCGAAGGGGTAGATATTGCCCTGATTGATCAGGCGGCCCACGACATAAGCGCCCTTGTTGCGGAAGAACAGCGAGTTCAGAACATGTATCTGGCAGTCAGGTGCGATGCGCTGGCCTGCGTCTTTGGGAATGATGCGTCGAAGCTGGTGTATGGCCCGGCGCAAGGCCTGGCGCGTGTCGGCTGGCAAATCGTTGAATGGCGCTGCCAGGCCGAAATCGGCAATCAGTTTGATCAGCGTCTTGTGCGGGCCTGCACTGGATGGGTAGTAAACGCGATACGACGGCAGCTTGCTGTCGAGGTATTCGGTGGCGATGGCCGGTCGCACGAACAGGAAGTCGTTATGAAAGTATTCGCGATGCAGCACGCGGCACGATACGGAGTTGAAAAAAGTCTCGGCACACTCCGGTTGCTTGTGGTCGGCCAGCAGGGCCACATAATGGGCCTTGACGGCCTGCCAGAATGCGGTTTGCGCCGTGGTCAGGTCAGTGAACGCCGAGGCGCCTTCGGGGCTGGCTTCGCTACCTTTCAGCGCTGAGGTCAACAGCGTGACGCATTCGCGCACGCGGGTGTCGTAGTATTCGATCCGTTCTTGTGCAAGTTGCTGAATACCTCGCCAATTGCCGGATTCGTACAGGGCTTTGGCGCGCTGGGCGCAATAACGAAACAAGGAGTAATGACGGTTGAAGCCGTCGAGCATGGTTTGCGCCACAGCTTGCGGAGCCAGACCCGAACGCGGGACTGGCTCGATATGCTGGTGATCCGAGGTGTAGATCATGGCGTTTGTCAGCTTGTAGCGGCTCAGGCCGTCTCGTTGAACAGTTCGCGGCCGATCAGCATGCGGCGGATTTCGCTGGTGCCGGCGCCGATTTCATACAGCTTGGCGTCGCGCCACAGGCGTCCGGTGGGGTATTCATTGATGTAGCCGTTACCACCCAGTATTTGTATGCCTTCGCCCGCCATCCAGGTGGCTTTTTCGGCGCAATACAGAATGACGGCGGCGCAATCTTTACGCACTTCGCGCGCATGTCCGCTGCCTGGTTGATCGAGATTTTTGCCAACGGCATAGCAGAACGCGCGGCTGGCCTGCAAAGTGGTGTACAGGTCGGCAACCTTGCCCTGTATGAGTTGGAACTCGCCTATGGATTGACCGAATTGCTTGCGATCGTGGATATAAGGCACGACCACGTCCATGACGCCTTGCATGATGCCCAGGGGCCCGCCGGCCAATACAGCGCGCTCGTAGTCCAGCCCACTCATGAGGACTTTGACGCCCCCATTGAGCTCGCCCAGAATGTTTTCTTCGGGAACCTCGCAGTCCTGGAAAACCAGTTCGCCCGTGTGGCTGCCGCGCATGCCCAGCTTGTCGAGCTTTTGAGCAATCGAAAATCCCTTGTACCCCTTTTCGATAATGAAGGCTGTGATGCCGCGCTGTTTGGCTTCAGGGTCGGTTTTGGCGTAGACAACCAGGGTATCGGCGTCGGGGCCGTTGGTGATCCACATTTTGTTGCCGTTCAGTACATAGCGATCGCCCTTCCTTTCGGCCCGCAGTTTCATGCTGACCACGTCCGAGCCAGCGCCTGGCTCGCTCATGGCCAGGGCACCCACGTGTTCGCCGCTGATGAGCTTGGGCAGGTATTTTTGCTTTTGCGCTTCAGTACCGTTGCGATGGATTTGATTTACGCACAGATTGGAGTGGGCACCGTAGGACAGAGCGACCGATGCGCTGGCGCGCGAAATTTCTTCCATCACGATCATATGGGCCAGATAGCCCATATTCGTGCCGCCGTAGGCTTCGTCGGCCGTCATGCCCAGCACGCCAAGCTCGCCGAATTTGCGCCATAACTCCATGGGGAACTGGTCGCTGCGATCGATTTCAGCCGCGCGTGGCGCGATTTCGGCCTGGGCAAAGTCGTGGACTGCGTCGCGCAGCATATCCAGGTCGGAACCCAGGTTGAAGTTCAAGCCGGGAAGATTCATGATGGTCTCCGTGTCGGTGCTATGGGCACAGAATGGTAAAGACCATTCCGGCTGTGGTTGCTGTGGGGTCGATACGGCAAACTTAGCAGAATTTGCCTATTATCGTGCTCATATTAGATTGACGTTTACGTAAACGTCAATTGGGGTTTACACGTTTCATCACCCCTTGAGCGGTAGCGATGACGTTCTCATTCACCATAATATGACCCTCTACAAACAGCAATGATCCGGTTGCCTTGACGACCCGGCCGCTGGCGACCAGCAGATCGCCCAACCGGGCTGAGCCCAGAAAGCTGACATTCAGCTGGACGGTCACGCAGGGTGACTTATGGGTATGTGCCCAGGCGACCACACTGACAGTCTGGTCCATCAGCGTGGTGATGGTGCCACCGTGCACGATATTGAATGGGTTAAGGTGTTCCTGGCGTATGCGTAAGCCGTACAGCCATTGATCACCGTCTTTTTTGCTCAGCAGTGGTCCCAGCGTGTCCATCAGCCCGGGGACGCTGCGCTCGCGCCAGTTGGTATCGTCTGGGTCAACGCTTCGCGTCATGGTGTGTCGTCTCCGGAATAGAGTTGCTCGGAAGTGCGGCGGGCATGTGACTTGAGCTCCTGAATCAGGGCGTCGGTTTCGTTCTGGCTCATTTGATGGCTGATGCTGGCGGCGACGATAGTGTGCGTGATGTGTTGTCGAGCATTAAGCACCGGCACGGCGATCAGGGTGATGCCGGCAATGTAGCCGTCGCTGTCCAGGCTGTAGCCATTTTCTTTTGCCGTCTCGACTTCTTTGTGCCAGGAGGCAAGGCTGATGGGTTTGTGCCAGCGCAGAGAGGCGAACTGCTGGTCGATCTCTTGTCGGGAATAATGGCCATAAGCAGCCACCAGCCGGCCAGTTGCGCTGATCAACCCGGGGAAGCGGCTGCCCACATCGACATGCAGGCGAAACGGCAGTTTCGACCGCGACAGGGCGGTGACGACCATATGGTGCAGGTCGACCTCGACACCGATGGCGGTGACGCCCCATTTTTCAGAGACCAGGTCCAGGGCGGGCTGCACGACCTGCGCAAAGGAATTGGTTTCCATGACACTGCGGGCCAGCACCAGCATGCCCGTGCCCAGGCGGTAGCGTTTTGACGCGCTGTCAAAGGCCAGCAGCTTCTCGGCGGTCAGGGCTCGGAGAATGTGCAGGCAGGTGCTGGGCACCAGGTCGAGCGCATCGGAAATGCTTTTGACATTCATGGGCTCTTTGGTCTTGCCCAGCAGACGCAATATGGCAATGGCGCGCGTGACAGCGGGTACCGGCCGGATGCGTTGGGTGGGCTTGGGGGGGGGCGAAATGCTGGGTGTGGCGATCATGGCGTTGTTTGAAAGAGGGATCCAGCCCCGATGATAACGGAGCTGGCATCTATCCCGCTGCAGGCCTACTGGATCTTGATTCCGGCCTTTTTGATGATGGGTGCCCATTTCTCACGTTCTGCTTGGGTGAACTGCGCCAGCTTATCGGGTGAGCCGCCGCCGGCGTCGTACCCAAGCTCAAGCAGACGCTTGCGGGTTTCCGGCATGGCAAGAAACTTTTGCAATTCCAGATTGATCTTTGTGATGATGTCTTTGGGAGTGCCCTTGGGCGCGAACAGCGCATTCCATGCAATGACCTCGAAGTCGTCTACACCCTGGCTGGCTACTGTGGGAACGCCTGGAAGCAGATCAGTTTCTTCGCTGCTGGTGACGGCGATGGCTTTAATCTTGCCTGCAGCCACCTGTGCGCGTATGGCGGTCACGGTGTCGATGGATAAGGGTATTTCGCCGCCTATCAGATTGCTGATAGCCATCGATGAGCCTTTGTATGGCACGCCGAACAGCGGTGCGCCAGTCTTGTCTTTCAGCAGCTCGTAGACCAGTCTGGCCGTAGTGCTCGGCATGCCGATGTCTGCCGACCGGCTGGATGCCTTGGATGAGGCAAGAATGTCGCTGATGGAGTTGAATGGGGTGTTGGGCGTTGTGGCAACCACCATGGGGAAGGAACCCACGAGAATAATGGGTTCGAAATCCTTGACCGGGTCGAAAGGCAAGGATGAATACAAGAAGCTGTTCAATACGTGAGTGGCGTTGGTACCCATGGTCAGGGTATAGCCGTCGGGCTCGGCGCGCGCCGCAGCCTGGGTGCCGATATTACCGCCGGCACCGCCGCGGTTTTCTACAAAGAATGTTTGCCCCATTGCCTTGGTCAGGTGGTCGGCAAAGTAGCGCGTGGCAATATCAGTGCCCTGGCCCGCCTGGTAGGCCACAATGATCTTGACTGGTTTTTCGGGGTAGCCCGCTGCCTGGACGGAACTTGCCGCCGCAAGCGATAGGGTGAATAGCGCTGCCAGCGCCTTGAGTTTCTGCATGTTTGTCTCCTTCAGTGGTAGGTGGTGTTGCAATGAGTACGACTCGTTATGCCTTGACCTTATTGTTGGGATGACGCGCTATTTGTTGTTTTATGTATGCGTCGTGCTCGCCGAACAACGGAGGTGCCGGCCCCGGCGTGGCGGGTGTGACGGCAAGGTTGATCGGGCTGCTCAGCCCTCGGTATTCAGCGTCTTCAATCACCATGTTGCGATGCTTCGTGTGGCTTTGTTGCAGTGCCTCGGGCACGGTGTTGACTGGACCCACCGGCACGCCCCGCTGCATCAGCGCCGTACATAGCTCGTCTCGTGTCCACGAGGCGAAGGTGCTTTCGATTTCCCGGTGCAACGCCTGCCTGTGCTGCAATCGGCTTGCGTTCGATGCAAACTGGGTACTGTCGATGAGATCCTGACGCTCGATGCAGAGGCAGAGTTTCTTGAACTGCGCATCATTCAGTATGCCCAGGAAGACGTTGCCGTCCTGAGTTTTGAAACTATCGTAGGGGGCGATGTTGGGGTGTGCGCTGCCAAGTGGCGTTGGCGTTACGCCAGAGTGCATCCAGTTGGTGGCTTGCGGCACCAGCAGGCTGAGCGCCGCATCAAAAAGTGTGGCTTCAACACGCTGGGCTCGCCCGGTTATTGCGCGGGAATACAAGGCCAGCATGATGCCGGAAAAAGCGGTATAGCCGGTAAGGTGATCGACGATGGGTACGCCGATCTTGGTGGGGCCTGTTTCAGGTGTTCCGTTGATGCTCATCAAGCCGCACATGGCTTGCAGCACGGCATCGTATCCGGGCAGTCCGCCCAAAGGTCCGGTCGCGCCGAATCCGCTGATGCTGCAGTAAACGAGCCGGGGGAATCTTTCTTGAAGATGCGCCTGGTAGCCCAGCCCCCACTTTTCCATCGTGCCCGGCAGGAAGTTCTCGACCAGTACATCGGCCTCTTCGAGCAGGGTCAGCAGGTCTTGGCGCTGATCTTCTTTGGACAGGTCCAGCACCATGCCGCGTTTTCCACGATTCAGGGCGGAATAGTAGGCGGCATCTCCGTGCGCATCAAAGGGTGGTCCCAGGAGCCTGGATTCGTCTCCGAAAGGAGGCTCGACCTTGATGACATCCGCGCCATGATCGGCCAGCATTTGCGTGCATAGCGGCCCCGCCAGCACGCGGGAAAGATCCAGGACGCGCACGCCGGCCAGGGCGCCCTTGAACGCTTCCCGGCCCTTCCAGATACCCGAAGAGGTGGTATTGCTATCGTTGTTGCGATCAGGGTTCATGCAAACAGATTCCATGTTTTGCAAGAGGCCGGATTGCGGCCTTCAATGGCGGTGGCGTACATGCGTATCTGGACCTAGACATCAGGCTTTGGAGGGAAGCTCCACAATGCCGGTGCCCACGACCGAGAGCTCGTCATCCTGGTTGCGGCCCTCCTGCTCGATTTCCACCAGGAACTTGCCGTCTTCCTGGAATTTGCGCAGCACCTTGCCCTTGATGAACAGCATGTCACCCTCGGGGTTGTGGCGACGTACTTTGCAGTGCGCCTTGCGCAGGAAGCCGTCGTCGCCCATCCAGTTGGTAAGCTGGTGAGTGAGCCACGAAGTGCGTTCGGGACCGTAGTCGTAGGCGCCGGGTGCGCCGACTTCAAGTGCGAACTCTTCTTCCCAGTGCACACGCTCGGGAACATCGGGGATGCCGAAGCGGTTCTTGATGCCCACGCCCGGATGGGCGTCGATCAGTTGCCAGGCCAGCTTGTTGGCACGGATATACAGGCCGCCCCAGCCCTGCGCATAGGCAATAAAGCCAGTTACCGTCATGGGCCCTTTGAACATGACGGGCAGTGCTTCGCCTTCTTTTACATCTTCCCAGTAGCGCGGTACCTTGCCGCGGATTTCTTCTTGTGCGTACAGCTTGTAGGCCTCTTGCAGCTCTTCTTCGGTGTAACGTCGAGGGCTGCGGCTTCTGACTTCTTTGTATTTTGTGCCTTGTTCGCGCGCATGGTCGCGCTCGGTGCGGAAGCACCAGCTGTCGGCCTCGGCCACCTTGTCGCCATCCTGATTGAAGAAGTCCACGTGGTAGGTTTGCTGAACGGCCCGGCCGGCAAAGCGTGTTTCATGCGGCACCAGTGCTTTCAGATAGGCCTCGGTGTGGATTTCGTCGTTGCGTTTTACCGGCTTGTGCCAGGTCCAGTCGGCGCCTGACCACATGGCATGGACGCCTGGCAGGCCGCCAACGTAGCCCGAGACAATGCGGCTGGTGGCGAACAAAAAACTGGGTAACGCGATGAGGCCGCCGTATTGGGTATTGGCGGCGTAAGCCGGGTCGCACCATAAGGGATTGTCGTCGCCGATGCCGTGCGCATAGTGGCGGATATTGTCGCGCGTGGCTTCATAGCACCAGGGTTCGGCCGTGTTGCCGATCTTGACGCCTATGCGCCGGCTCAGGTCTTCCAGATCGTGATCGGTGATTTTTGGGAAGGTACGTACTTTCATGTCCATGTTGGCTCCAGAGTTATTGTGTGGCGTGTTCGTTTTGGGGTTGTGTGTCGACAGGCTTGAAGGCGACTTCTTGCTCACGCAGTTTCTTGCGGTGAATCTTGCCTGCGGGTGTTTTGGGAAGTTCGGTGGGAAAGGCGACGTGCCTGGGGTATTCGTGCTGACTGAGCTGGGCGCGCACGAAGTCCTGGATTTCACTGGTGAAAGTATCGTCGCCCGGCCGTGTGCTGATCACGAAGGCTTTGACGACCTGTCCGCGCAGGGCATCGGGTACCCCAATGACAGCAGCTTCTCGGATATCGGGGTGCTTGAGCAAGGTATCTTCGATTTCGACCGCGCTCATGGTCCAGCCGGCCGAAATAATGACGTCGTCGGCGCGTCCGGCATGGTAGAAGTAGCCGTCTTCATCGATGCGGCCCAGATCTTTCGTGGCTACCCATTCATTGCGCCGCATCACTTTCATTTCGCCCACGACATTGGGAGGGCAAGGCCGGCCTTCGGCGTCTTGTACTTCGACGATGCCGCCTGGTATTGGCTTGCCCAGTGAGCCGTGCTTGACCGGAAAGTCGGATGCACCCGGATAGGACACCAGGATGACACCTATTTCGGTGGTGCCGTACATACTGCAGATGGATGTCTTGAACAAGCCTTCAATAAAGCTTTCGGTAGAACTGTCTATTGGCTCGCCGGTAAATGACAGCTTGTTGAAGTAATACTCGTGCTGATTGATCTCGGGGCTGTTGCGCATCATCCGGTAGTGGGTGGCGGCGGCCGACATATTCGTGAAGCGGTGTGTGCTCAGGGCTTGCAGCAAACGGCTGGCATTGAATTTGCCCGCGTAGGCACCGATGCTCAGGCCCAGGGCCAGCGGCGCCAGCGTGCCATGCCACAGTCCATGTCCCCAGGCGGGAGACGAGGGGCAGAAGAATTTGTCGCCGGGACGTAGGCCCGTACCGTACAGCGCCGCCACCATGAGTGTGACCAAAGCCTTGTGGGTGTGCCGGATGGCGTCGGGCAGCTCGCGCGTGGTGCCCGATGTGTACTGGAAGATGGCCAGGTCGCTGGCGCGGGTTTCGGCCTTGAAAGTGTCTGGGAACTGAGTCAGCCCTGTCAGGAAGGTGTCGTCGATGATCTGGATGCCGACCTCTTGCAGGTTCTTGGCCATCGCCGCTTTTTCGGGATTGGTGAGCAGCAGCTTGGGGCGGCAATCTTCGATGCGCAGGCGCATGGCGTCGGGCCCGAACAAAGTAAACATGGGCACGGCGATGGCACCCGTTTTGATGATGCCGAAGAGCGCTGTGTAAAAGGCTTTGGAAGGCTCCAGCATGACGGCCACACGATCGCCGGGCGCTACGCCTTGCGCCGCCAGATAGTGGGCGAAGCGCGATGAGTCTTGCGAGATTTCGCGGTAGGTAAGGATTTCGTCGGGGCCGTTGGCATGCACGACGGTGATGGCGACGCGGCTGGCGTCGGTGGCATGGCGGTCTATGCACTCGTGTGCGATGTTCAGCGAATTTTCGTCGCCATCGAAGAGTTCCCAGAGCTTTTTGGGGCTCCAGTGCTGCTGGGCTTCAGCGTAGTCCGTGTAGTCCGTGAGTTTTTGCATGGTGGCTCATCGCAAGGTTTTCGATGGCTTCACTTTATCGACGGCACATTAAATTGTCAAATACATTATTAAATTGTATATAGACAATTAATTGCGACCGGTGAGGATGAGAGGCTGCCGTCTCGAGCTGGTCTATGAACAGGTGGTGTCAGACAAAAAGAAACTTATGGCGCGTCAATAAGCCTCCGTTTCTGCGAAGCGGAAACAGAGTGATGAGAGTGGAAGGCTGAAGGAAAAAAGCGACGAAGAACGGCGCCAGAGGGAAGGTGGGCGGGGCACCCGCCTGGGCAAAGGCTGCCTATTTGTTCTGCGGATGCCCGGCCAGCAAGGCTTCGCAGTGCTTGCGCTGCTTGTCTATGGCCTTCAGGGTTTCGTCCAGGTCGTGGCGTTGTTGTTCGAGCACCTGCCTGTGTTGGTCGAGGACGGCCAGGTATTGCTGCAGCTGGGCCACCGACTTGCCGGGGCCGTCATACATATTGATCAGGCTAAGTATCTCGGAGAGCTGGAAGCCCAGGCGCTTGCCGCGCAGCGCCAGCTTAAGACGAGTCCGGTCACGGGCTTGGTAGACCCGATTGCGGCCATCCCGGCCAGGGCTGACGATACCCTGGTCCTCATAGAACCGGATGGTACGGGGAGTTATCGAAAACTCTTGTGCCAGTTCGGAGATGGTCCAGGTGGATTGGGTCATGATCTAGGGCCTGTTAACACTACTGAAGGAGTCGCGTAGGCATCAATCTGCCGTTTACGTTAACGTAACTTATGATGCCATAATAAGCTGCATCAAGCATAATCAAAGGCTTCCCGCGCTGGTAATAGGGCGGGTTGCTATCTTATCGGTACGGAGACCGCATGAATCCAAACGAGCAGAAACTTGAATATCCATTGGGCGAGCAGTTGCCCGAGCCCGGCACCAGCATAACGGTTGCCGATGGGGTGCGCTGGATACGCATGCCCCTGCCATTTGCCTTGAACCATATCAATCTGTGGTTGCTGCGAGACCAGATCGATGGCCGCGAGGGCTGGACGATTGTCGATTGTGGGGTGAGCCGCGACGAGGTCAAGGCCTTGTGGGAACAGGTGTTTGACCATGTCCTTGAAGGCCTTCCAGTGCTGCGCGTGATCGTTACCCATATGCACCCTGACCATATCGGGCTTGCCCATTGGCTCTGTGAGCGCTGGAATGCTCCTTTATGGATGACGATGACCGATTATGCGGTAGCCCGTTTGTGGAGCAGGCCGCCAGTCAATGGTGTGGTAGCGGGTGGGCCTAATGGGCAGTCGGCAGTCGAGCACTTTGCGCGTCATGGTCTGTCGGATCCGCAGGCCCAAGAACAAATACGCCAGCGCGCCAGCTACTATCCCAACCTGGTGCCCGATGTACCTGTCCGGTTCACCCGAATTATGGATGGTCAGTCGATCCAGATAGGAGGCCGGGACTGGCGCGTTATTGTGGGATACGGTCACGCTCCTGAGCATGCTTCGCTATATTGCGACACCCTGCGCGTGCTGATCTCCGGCGATATGGTCTTACCGCGTATTTCCACCAACGTCAGCGTGTTCGACTACGAGCCTGACGGCAACCCCTTGCCTTTGTATCTGAACTCATTGCGCGCATACGACAGTCTGCCGGAGGACACCTTGGTGTTGCCTTCGCATGGCAAGCCGTTCAAAGGTTTGCATGAACGCATTGCACAGCAGCATGCCCACCATGCCGAACGCTTGAACGAAGTCATGACTGCATGTGTCCAGCCACAAAGCACATCTGATATCGTGCCCATCATGTTCAGGCGCGAACTTGACTTGCACCAACTGACTTTCGCGATGGGTGAGGCGCTGGCGCATTTGCATGCACTGTATTTCGAAGGAAAGCTCAGCAGATCCACCGACGCCGATGGCATTGTTCGTTTTCAGCGGACATAAACGATCGCGTTGCGGGGTGTTACCGCAGTGGTCAGGCTGTGTTGTTAGCGGTTCGATAGCGCCAGCTTGACGGCCAGACCCAAAAATACAATCCCCGCAAAACGGTTGAGCAGTCGCTGCAAGGTGTGGGACTGCTGCAGGCGCTCACCCAGCGTGCCCGAGAACCAGGCCAGGGCGCCAAAAACCAGCAGCGTGGCCAGCATGAACAGCCCGCCCAGACTAAGCGTTTGCAGGGCCACCGAGCCGCGGGCGGGCGAGGTGAACTGCGGCAGAAACGCCAGAAAAAAGAGCGAAACCTTGGGGTTGGTCAGGTTCATGATGATGCCACGTCGGAACAAGGCAGGGGTCGTGAGTTTCGGTGCCCCTGCGGTGTTCCGGGCCCGCCCCTGGGCACGGAAGGCACCCCAGGCGAGGTACAGCAGGTACAAGGCACCCATCAGCTTGAGTGCGGTAAAGGCCGCCTCGGAGGCCGCAAAAACTGCCGCCAGCCCAACTGCGACGGCCAGCGTATGTCCGATCAGGCCCGTGCACAGCCCCAGCACAACTACCAGCCCGGACCGCCGTCCCCACATGGCGGATTGCATCAGCACGAACAAGTTGTCGGGCCCTGGTGCCAACGCCAGCAGCGCAGCAATACTGAAGAAAGACAGTGCCAGATCGTAGGTCAGCATAAAGCCCGCCGGGACTAAGGGTTGAGAGAGGTGGCACGTGGACAGCCAGATTGGCCGCACACTTGCCCGCTATCCATTATGATCAGAATGATTTTGCGCATTTTTTACATATCCGCCTGACGGGCACAATTTTAAACCGATAAGACCATGGCCAATTCTTCTTCTGTTCATCTGGATACTCAGCTGCAACATGCTGGTACCGCCCCGTTCGATCCTGTTTTGGGCGCCGCCCCGGTTGCCCTGCCCTCCATGCGTACCAGTACCGTCCGCTTTCAGAACCTGGATGCGCTTGAGCGGGCACAGACTGACAAAGCCAAGGGCGAGCGTAGCGTGACTTATGGGCGGGTCGGCATGGATACCCACGCGGCGCTGGAGCAGATTTTTTGCGATCTCGAGGGCGCCGATCGCGCCTTTTTGGCCTCGTCGGGCCTGGGGGCTATTACGCTGGCCTTGTTCAGTGTGCTAAACAGTGGCGATCACGTCATGGTGGCCGATTGTGCCTATGGTCCGGTGCGCTACCTGGACAAGACCGTGTTGGGTCGCATGAATATAGAGGTGAGCTACAGTCGTGCCACGGTGGCTGATCTGGCCGACCAGCTACGCCCGAATACACGCGTACTGTACGTCGAATCGCCCGGCTCGCTATTGTTTGAAATGCTGGATATTCCCGCCTTGGCTGCCTTTGCCCGCCAGCACAATCTGATACTGGCCACCGACAATACCTGGGGCTCGGGTTATGTGTATCGTCCGCTGGATCTGGGCGCTGATATTTCGGTGGTGGCGGGCACCAAATATGTGGGTGGCCATTCCGACCTCATGCTGGGCGCAGTCATGGCCAAAGACCCGGATATCATCCGGCGCCTCAATGACACGCACTATGCCATGGGCTATTCCATCAGTGCCGACGATGCCTGGCTGGCCATACGCGGTGCACGCACCCTGCCCATACGCATGCGGCAAACGGCTGAACACGCGCTCGAAATCTGCCGCTTTCTGGCCGGCCGTGCCGAGGTGGCCCGTATTTTTCATCCGGCCTGGGCCGATGATCCCGGCCATGCCTTATGGCAGCGTGATTGCACGGGCTCCAATGGCATGCTGTCGGTTGAACTCAAGCTCGATAATGCCGCCGCCCGGCGCTTTGTCGACAGTTTGACGCTATTCGGTATTGGGTTTTCGTGGGGAGGTTTTGAAAGCCTGGTGCAGTTGGTTGACCACGCTGCATTGCGGCCACACGGCTATTGGCAACCCACTGACAATGCCATTGTGCGCCTGCACATAGGCTTGGAATCGCCGCAGGACCTGATTGCTGATATGACCCGGGCGCTGGAGATGGCTGCTCAAGGGTAGGCGGAGGATCTGCCTTGTGAGCTTAGGATGCGCGCGCGAATGTCCTGACGGTGTGTCTGGATCAGCCTGTCTGGGCGGCTGCTGCACACACGCCCAGACAGGCTTTGCAGCGCACTACGGTGCCGCAAAGCCCCTAAACAGCAGCGTCTATTACTTATTGACCATTTCAACCAGCCGCTGAGCTTCGGTAATCGTGCCTTCGTAGCTGTTGGTGAGCGTGGGTGACGTCACATAGCGGCCCCCCACGGCTATGCTGGGTGTGCCATCAATGGAATACAGCTTGGCCAGCTCATTGGCTCGGGATACTTTGGACGACACCCCGAAGGAATTGAACACGTCTTCAAACGCCTTGCGGTCCACACCTTGTTCGGCTACCCAATCGGTAATGGCTTTGGCATCGTAGATACGCTTGTGTTCAGCGTGAATGGCCTTGAATACGTCGTCATGCAGATCAAGACGGCCCAGGCTTTCGAGCGAATAATACAGCTTCTGCAAATCAGCCATGCTGGCGTTGAAAGCAACGGGTACGGGCTTGAGCACTACATTTTCAGGCAAAGTCTTGGCCCATTTTTCGACCATTGGCTCGATGGCATTGCAATGTGGGCAGGTGTAGGCAAAGAACTCCAGCACTTCGATCTTGCCAGTGGTGTCTGATGGCTGGGCCGGTTCGACTGTCACATAGCGTTCTGCGGCTTGCGCGCCTGATAGTGGGAGAAACAGCGCCCCGGCGCTGATGGCGGCCACGGCAAAGGTACGAAACAGCATATTTTTCAGCGACATATTCATTTCCAGAAATGGATAAAAATCAATAAGACTATGGGCAGGGCAACAAGTTCACCCCTTGGTGCTCAGGGGCGTACGACCGTGGACACGATTTTTTCTTCGCCTAGCCTGGCCCGCGAGCGGTTCATTTCGTCTATGCCCTTGAAGGGGCCGACGCGTACGCGATGTATCGTACTGCCATTGCTTTGCCCCGCTTGCACTGTAGCCGGCAGGCCCAGCAGCAGTATGCGGGCCTTGACGGATTCTGCATCTTGTTCAGATCGAAAGGCGCCAGCCTGCAAATAATAAGTGGTTTGCGTATTGGCGGAAGCTGCGGGTTTGGGTGCCGTTGCAGCAGGTGCCTCGGTGCCAGGTACGGCTACGGCAGACGGCGTCTGGGGGGCGGCTGCCGGCTTCTCGATATTGGACAGACTGGCGATCAGGTCGCCCAGATTGTCTTTGGCTGCGGGTGGCGTACCGGTACTGCCCGAGGCAAGCCCGGGCAGGGGTGTGACACCTGTGATGGTAGGACCAGACAAGGGTGAGCCTGCAGCGGAGTCCTTGCCATACAAGCCCAGATTGGGATCGGGCGCATTGCGCACGTCGGGTAGCAGTATCTGGGCAGGATCGCGACTGGCCTTGTCTACAAAGGGCATGGGCACCTGTGTAACGAACAGGGCGACCGCTACAGCGGCAACCAGACCGAAGATCAAGCCGATCAGTATGCCAAACAGGGTGCTGCCGCCTGACTTGGAGTTTGATGATTTACGGCGAGTACGGGCCATAGATATGGATTACATCCTTTCGGGGGCGGAAACCCCAAGCAGTTCAAGACCATTGGCAATAACCTGGCCAGTGGCGTGGGCCAGCCGCAAACGTGCCAGTTTGAGCTGGCTGTCGTCGACCAAGACCCGTTCGGCGTTATACCACGCATGGAAATCGGCAGCGCAATCGCGCAACCAGAATGCCAGGTGATGCGGTGCCAGCTCTTGTGTAGCCAAAGCCAGCATGCCAGGATACTCGGACAGGCGCTGCAACAAGGCAAATTCAGTTGGTGCTGTCAGTGAACCGACGGCAGCCTGGGGCACCTGTGCGGCCAAGTCGGTAGATTGGGCCAGCATGGAGCAAATACGCGCGTGGGCATACTGAATATAGTACACCGGGTTTTCTTCACTTTTCGAGAGTGCCAGGTCGATATCGAAGACGAATTCGGAGTCGGCGCGGCGCTGGCTCAGGAAGTAGCGTACTGCGTCCTGGCCGACCCAGTCGATCAGGTCGCGCATGGTGACATAGCTGCCGGCGCGTTTTGAGATTTTGACTTCGGCTCCGTTGCGCACCACTTTGACCATTTTGTGCAGGATGTAGGCCGGAAAATCTTTGGGTATGCCCAGGTTCAGGCCCTGCAGGCCGGCGCGCACGCGGGCAATGGTGCCGTGGTGATCGGTTCCCTGGATATTGATTGCGTGATGGAAGCCGCGCTCCCATTTGGCCACGTGGTAGGCCACATCGGGTACGAAGTAGGTATAGCCGCCTTCTGACTTGCGCATGACGCGGTCTTTGTCGTCGCCCGTACCGAGTTCAGTGGTGCGTAGCCACAAAGCACCTTCGTTTTCGTAGGTGTGGCCGGCGTCTATGAGCGCCTTGACGGTTTGCTCGACGCGCCCTGCGGTGTAGAGTGAGCTTTCGAGGTAGTAGTTGTCGAACTTCAGGCCAAAGGCCTGCAGGTCGAGGTCTTGCTCGCGGCGCAGATAGGCCACGGCAAATACCCGGATGTCGTCCAGGCTGTCGATATTGCCGGTGGCTGTTACGGTTGTGCCGTCGGTCCCCGTGACAGTGGCTCCTGCCTGGAAGTCGCGGGCGATATCCACAATGTAGTCGCCTTTGTAGCCATCGGCGGGAAAATCAGCGGCATCGGGCTCGATACCGCGCGCGCGCGCCTGTACGCTGATGGCCAGGTTGTCGATCTGGTTGCCTGCGTCGTTATAGTAGAACTCGCGGGTGACGTCGTATCCTTGGGACGTGAAGAGGCGGCAAATGGAATCGCCCAGCGCGGCCTGGCGCGAATGGCCTACATGCAGTGGGCCGGTCGGGTTGGCGGACACAAACTCCACCATGAGCTTTTGCTGGTTGGCGGGAAGGTGGCCATAGCGCGCGCCATCCTGGGCAATGGCATCGAGCACGGCATGCCGGGCTGCGGTAGCCAGTCGGAAATTGATGAAGCCCGGGCCGGCAATTTCAGCGGATGAAATCAGCGACTGCGTGGCGGGCTCCGTCAGGAGCATATCGACGATATTCTGCGCCAATTCGCGCGGGTTGCGCCTGGCGGGCTTGGCCAGCTGCATGGCGATGTTGCAGGCAATATCGCCATGCGCGGCGACCTTGGGCCGCTCGAGCGCAATGGCAGCGGTGGTCTCGGGCACGATCTTGTCGACGGCGGCCTGGATTAGCGAAATAAGCTGTTGTTGTTGCCCTGCAAGCATATGGATTAGTAATCAAAAAAGATAAGTGGCGTGGCGCAGGAAAAACCGTAGCTGAAACGGGTGTTTGGCGCTGACGCGGGGGAAGGTATAAATGATAGCGTGATTTCGGCGGTCCTGCCCTGGCGGTCCCGGCTGGATGAACAGGGCAGGCTTCAGGTGGGCAGCGCCTGCCAGCCCAGTTCATCGCGCAGCCACTGAGCATAACCGCTCATGTCGACGATGCCGACCTCTGCACCGGCGTCGCTGCGCCAGTTCGGGCGACGTGTTATCAGTGCTTCGGTGTCGTCGCGCTGCTGGCGCCCTAACGTGGGGTGGCTGTCTTGATAATAGTGGGTCTGGGTCCCATCGGCGCCGTTGACACTGCGATCGCCGTCTTGTACAGACCGAGTGAGTATGGAGCGTTGGTCGTGCAGTGTGGGTTGGGTGATTTGTCGGTCGGCGGGGTCGGACAGGTCGAAGCGTAGGGTGGCGGCACGCGCCTGCCACAGCATCCAGTTCAGGGCCACATCGGCAAGGTCGCCAGCGGGTTCGGCCGTTTCATTGCCGGGTGTGCGTAGCACGCCTCCGCCTATGTCGGCATGGGCACCGACGAAAGGCGCTTCGATGGTATTTGACCCCTGGGTGTCGGCCGCGCTGGTCAGCGGAAATGCCCAGCGTCGTTCGTGCAGTGCCACCGCGTGGGCTACCCATCCCCACGCGGCCGGGATGCTCAGGTCGTAAAGCTTGTTCTGGCTGCCCGCCAGCCCAAATTGGGCGACCGTATCGAACAGGCCCATGAAGCGCAGGTCGACGCAGGCGGACACCCGCCCGCGCTGTTTGTCGTGATAGCTGAACAGATTATCTTGTGTGTACTGATTGATTAGGTTGCTGAAATGTCGGGCCAGCGCTGCGCCTCGTGAGTATCCGATGATGTCTATAGGCGTGTAATCGACCAGGCTGCCCGAATGGTTGAGTGCGTTCAGCAAGGATTGCCACTGGTTTTCGATGATTTGCGCCGCCTGGTTCGCAGTAATGGCGTCCCAGTCTATATACATGGAGTTGCCGGGGCCTGAGTGGTAGTACACGGGGCCGTCGAGGTAAGCCTGACTCATTTTCCAGACATTACTGCGTGTCGAGGCGCTGTTTCTGGTGCCATCAAAGGCGAACAGAATGAGCCCCAGGGGGTCGACATGGCGCCGTGGTTGCTGGGCTGCGTATCCCAGGGCCTGGCTGCCGGGCACAGGCCCCAATGGGTCAGGCTCCAGGTACTGGCCCAGCTCGGGTACATAAGTACGCAGCAGATTGTCGTGCCAGCCTGTTTCAGCATCGAAGACCTGGCCAGGCAGGCGCAAGTCGAGGGTCAGGTCGCCGGCGATGCGCGTGGCCTCCCCGCCGGGACTATAGGCGGCCAGCCAGCGTATGCGTTGTGTGCTGTCGGTGACCAAGCGGGGTGCGCCGACCAGGTCGGTATGTATCGCGTAAAGCTGTGCAGGCTCACGCTGGCTGCCGGGCAGGGAATCGGGATAGACAATGAGGCCGACCAGGGTTGGGCCGGCGTAGATATAACGGCGGCTAATCGCTAGTGGTTGTTCGGTGGCGCTGCGGTCTGCTGGCTGGGCTTCTGTAGTGTGCGGCGACGCAGTTGCCCTGCTGTGGTCACGGTTCAGCATGCCTGCCTCGGGTGCGTAGTGGCTTTCAGCAACTAATTGCTCGTTCAGATAAAAATAGTCGCGACGTGTATTCGCGCTGATCTTGGCAATGCGGTGGCCGAAGGCATCGTGCAGGTAGCGGGCGACCATGCTGCCGGTTTTGTGCAACACCTGCGACAGACGGCGTTGCGGCCCATACACCAGAAGATGGTCGTCTATGGCAGTGGGTAGACCCGAGGCATCGCGCTGCACAGAAGGTATGTGTGTGACGCCGTTATGGCGCCGTGCCGCCAGCGCCCCATTTGCTTGCCAAGCATACCATAGCGTGTCTTGCTGCGATTTTTTTGGCGAGTTTTTGATGTTTGCTTGTGTGCGCTTGCCCTGCGCACCAATCAGCTGCGCCTGCTTGTTGTAGGCATGACGCCAGGTCTCGGTGTAGGCCAGTTCAGGCACCGTGTAGGCTTCATGTTGCAGCAGGCCGCGGTCGTCGTAATGCTGGTCCAGCATCCAGATGGGTGCGGTGTTGGCTGCGCCCAGAGTCAGTTGGCTGGCCTGCCCTTGCCGGTTGAGATACGTGTGAAGATTCAGGCCATTGCCGTAGCGATAACCGGCGGTGTCGACGCTGCTGTCGATGACGGTGTGCATTGTGCCGTGGGTATCGAGCCAGTATATGGCCGCCAGACGACCTGCCTTGTTCCAGCGATACCGCAGTGCTCCGCCCTCGGGAAGATGGTGCTGGTGCAAACGATGTTGAGCGTCGTACTCGAAAGACTCGGTATAGCGCAGGCGTTGTCCGTCTATGGCTGATACGCGTTCGACCTGGCGCTGGCTCAGGCGTTTGAGCGCGTCGTAGCGACGATTTTCAGTAACGTGGGGATGCTGTATACGGGTGAGCAATGTGCCACGCCAGCTTAGCCGGGTTTGTTGCGAGGCGCCTGCCCGGCTGTCGGTAATGCTGATGGGGCGGCCTTGTGCGTCGTAGTCATAGAGGCTCGTATCGTTATTTTGAAAGCGGCGCTGCAGCGGTAGGTGACGGGTGTTGTACAGCATGTGCTCGGTGCCTGTCAGGGACGAATACCAGGAGCGGCGCTGGCCAGTATTGTTGTACTGCATGGTCAGCCCGGGCCAGCCTGGGGCCACAGGCTGGATGGCCGTGGGTTGACCATGCGCCGTGCGCTGTATGTGTGTACCGTTGATATTCAGCAGGCGTCCCTGGCCGTCATAGACGGCGGTAAGGCCAGGCACCGCGCAGCCCGGGCATCGGGCGCCGCTGACGGTGTCAAGCACATGGCGCTCGCCTTTGATGGATGTGTGAAAGCGGGTTTCCTGGCCGCCGGCCTGTGTGACGAGAGTCAGGCCCTGCTGGCCATCGAAACGGGGTGTGCGCAGATAGGCGACATGGATTTTATTGGCCAGGCTGTCGGGTGGACCGGAGATGGACAGTATGGCGCGGCCGTTGGAATCGTAGCTCCAGGTATTGATGCGCTGCCTAGTTTCTTGCCCGGCAACGGCGATGTTGATGCCGGTAAGGGCGTAAATGTTGCCGGACTGGAGATGGGCCTCGTACAGATACTGTCTTTGCATGCCGTCTGGCCGTGTGATGCTGGACAGGCGCAGGCCTGCCCGGGTTTGCTCTGCATGGCTGCCGGCTGCTTCGTAGTCGTAATGGAAGCGGCCCAGCGGTGTCTTGACCTGATCCAGATAGGCTTGGTTTTCATGGATGCGATAAGTAAATTTCAGCTCGCTACCTTGCCCGTTATCTATGCGCACGAGTGTGTGCCGGAGTGGCCCCCGTGCCTGCGACCGATGCAGGGTCAGCACCATGCCATCGGGGGTGGCAATGCTTTGTAAAAAGCCCTGCGCATTGAACTGAAGTTGGCGGCCGGTGGGCCAGGTCCAGAGCCAGCCTGTACCCTGGGCAGCTAGTGTGCCGTAGGTGTTGGGTGCCGGCTTGCCACTGGCAATGGCGTAAGAGATACGGCTGCCGTCGGCCTGCACGATTTGCCACTTGCCACCTGCATGGAACAGCCGCGTGTCGTAGGACAAGGCCCAGCCCTGGCCTAATACCGAGTTGCGCTGGTCAAGCGCGTTGTAGTGGCGTACGAGCTCGAGCCCTGGCAAGTGTGGGTTGGCCGGCAGGTCAATTTCTTTTTGGTACTTGTTGCCAGTGACCAGATGTATGGGATTACCGACCCCAAGATTCAGCCCGGGTTCAGTTTGCCCGGCCAGTGCCACACCGCCGTTTGAGCATGGAGCACCCAGGACGGAAGGTCTGCAAGTGCCTTGTGCATATGCCCCAGCGTACACCAGCATGGACCCGGCCAACAGATAGACATACAGCATGAAATATAGGGGACGCGGCATGGTGGTTCCATACGGTAATGACCCTTATATATTGCCGCTTGGCAGCTTTCTCAAGTTAGGGTAGTGTATGGATGTGTCTATTGAGGGAAACCGAAATGCTTATAGTCTTTCACTCTAAAGCCGCAGCAGAAGTACTGATGTTTTCACATCATGCACTGCCCATACTCAAGGCTGCCGGAAAACCCTACACCGATACGCTTCCAGAACGGGGCGTGATTACCCGCGATCACCTAGAGGCCGCCATCAAGGGTATAGAACAGGCTATTTCGGCCAATACCGAAGCCGACGAATATCCCGACGACGAAGATGAAAACGACTCCAAGAAGCACCCTATTTCAGAGCCGGTCAGCTTCCGGCGCCGCGCCTTCCCCTTGCTGGCCATGTTGCGCCTGTCGCGCGATCACGACGCCGATGTCATCTGGGAGCCGGCTCCGTCATGGTAAAAGCACATAATCGTTTCAGTGCATACCAAGGGGAGCTTTATGCGTAGTGTGGTCACGGTGGTGTTCAACAGCCGTCAGTCGCTCGAAACCAGCGTCGATGTCGAGTCCGACAGCACGGGCGCACAGGCTGCCAGCGAATGGTTTGATGCGACCTGGGTCAGGCTGGGCTGCGAGCCTCTGCGCCCTAGCGGCAAGGTTCTATTGCTGGACAAAATCCTGGGTGTGGCTGATGCCTTGGGCCATGCCCAGCTCGCGCAAGATGCCGGGCAGTTTCAGGAATTTGCCAGCCATGCCGCAAGGGCGTTGCAAAAACCGCGCATTACCGTCGACCTGCCTGGCCTGGTAGTGGGTTTCTAATGAAGGCTAGTGTCTAACGCCTGCTGGGCCAGCGACCGCCCAACGTGATGGTGGCCTTTTCGGCCGCTTGCGTCACCATGCGCGACATTTTTTTTACGGCCGCCGGAGTAAAGCGTTCTTTAGGCCCCGAAAGCGAAATGGCGCCGCAAAATTCGTTGTCCGGGCCAAATACGGGGCTGGCTACGGCCGCGCAGTTCGGGTCGCGTTCGCCCATTGATATGGCCAGCAAATCGTTGTCGGATAAGGTGGAAACGCCCTTGTCATACAGCGTGATCAGCTTGCCGGCTGCTCCTCTGTCGAGCGGTAAAAGGTCTCCTACGCGTATGCGATCCAGCGTCGAATGATGCGAATCCACGCGCAACAGGCATATGCGCGATTTGGCGTCGTGATAGGTATGGAAGGAACCGCTTTCACTGCCCTTGTCGACTAACTCTTCGAGCACGGGCTGTACGACTTCCGACAGCCTGTAGGCAGCCTCGTAACAACGCCCCAGTTGGTGTGCATAGGAACCCAATGCATAGCGGCCATCGCTGCGGCGAATGACCAAAGAGGCTCTTTCGAGCGAAGCAATAAGGCGCAGCAGTGTGCTTTTATAGAAGCCCGTGGCACGGGATAAATCGGCCAGAGTGATGGGTTCGCCGCGTTGCGCGATGACATCGACGATGAGCAGGGCGCGGTCGACGGCGGCAACGCCGTCGCCTTCCTGAACAGTAGAGGGGCTCATGAGGCAGGCGGAAGGTTAATGGTGAGTGGATTATGCCATATTGCCTGGTCAGGGCCAGGACCCGCAGGTACACGGGACTCGACCTTGCCAGGCTGCGGACGGTGGGGAGCCGGCGTTTATTTTCCTTCGAAAACAAGGGAGATGGCTGGCGCGTATTTGTCGCCATGGCCTGCGGCGATCGCTTGGTCAAAGCAAGCCACCAGGTTTTTTGCACCGGTGGCGTCCACACCTACCTGATCGGCCAGGCCCACCGCGTACAGCAAGTCTTTCTTGGCATAAGAAACGGGGAAGGCTTTTTCAGGAAAATTCTGCGGAGCGATGGCCTTCATGCCATGGTTGCGCAAGGCAAAGCTGTCGGCTGAACCGGTGGACATGGCTGAAAACAAACGATCGGGATCCACGCCGGCGCGCGCGCCTATCGCGCGTGCTTCGCTGAGCGCCAGAACAGTTTCATACAAGACCATATTATTCAGGATTTTGACGACTTGCCCCGCACCGATACCGCCAACGTGCGTGACATCCGAGGAAAAGGTATCGAGCAAAGGCTTGATGCTGGTGAAAACGTCGTCGTCGGCGCCGACGGGTACAGCCAGGGTGCCGGCTTCAGCGGCACTGCGCGTGCGCATGACAGGCGCATCGGCAAAGCGCATGTCGCGTTTGGTCAGTTCAGCGGCGATTCGGCGACTGAGGTCTACCGGGGAAGTGCTGAGGTCGACGATGAGCTGTCCGCTGCGGCCTTTGGCCAGCAGGCCGTTGTTCTGCTCGCCCATGACGACTTTTTCTACGATTGCACCCGAAGGCAAAGACATGAAGATGACATCGGCCTGGGCCGAAATCTCGTCTGCGGTCGCTGTCTGGACGCCGTGTTCGGCCAGGCGCCGCAGGGGGGCGGTATCGTGATCGTAAGCCAGGACTTTCAATCCGCTTTTGGTGGCGAGGTGGCGGCAGATGGGTTCTCCCATGACGCCGGTACCAATGAAGCCGATGACTTTGAGGACTAATGACATGACGTGTTTCCTTTGATCCGTTTCGTTTGTTGCAGTGTGGCTTTTTTCAGTGGTGCAGGCGTTTGGCGCTCAGCCCATGTTGTTGGGGTCCATGCTCCAGTAGATGCCTTTGCTTTGCTGATACAGCCGCAAGCCGCCAATACCTTTTTCCCGGCCCAGGCCGCTGTCTTTGAAGCCGCCGAAGGGTGTCGAGATGGAGAGCTGTTTGTAGGTATTGATCCAGACCAGGCCCGTTTCCAAGGCGCGGGCAACGCGCCAGGCACGTTGGTAGTTGGCCGTCCAGATACCGGAGGCCAGGCCGTACACGCTGTCATTGGCCTGGGCGATGAGATCGGCCTCGTCGTCGAAAGGCAATACACACAACACCGGCCCGAAAATTTCTTCACGGACGGCGGTGGCTTGATTGTTCAGGCCGGTAATAATGGTGGGCAGGAAGTAGGCGCCGTTTTCATATTGAGCGCCGTCCGGACGTTTGCCGCCCAGAGCGATCTGGCCGCCTTCGGCCTTGGCCGTTGCCACGAATTGTTCGATGCGGTCCCGGTGCATGAAGCTGGCGATGGGACCCATTTGGGCGCCCGCGGCTTCGGGCTGATCTACCTTGATGGCGCTGGCGCGTTTGACCAGCAGATCAAGCAGCTTGTCGTGCACACTGCGTTGTACGAACAGCCTCGACCCCGCGACGCATGATTGTCCGCTGCCTTCAAAAATACCGCCCATGATGTTCTCGACCGCAGCTTCAAGATTGGCATCTTCAAAAACAATATGCGGCGATTTACCGCCCAGCTCCAGCGCCACAGGAATAAGGCGCTCGGCCGCTATCATGCCTATGCTGCGTCCGGTTGCCGTTCCGCCGGTAAACGACACCATGCGTACATCGCGATGTTGGACCAGGGCCTTGCCGGTCACGGCGCCATCGCCGGTCAGCACATTCAGAATGCCAGGAGGCAGGCCGGCTTCCAGGCCGATTTTTCCAAGCAGCAAAGCGGGTGAAGGCGTGACTTCGGACGGCTTGAGAATGACGGCATTACCGGCGGCCAGCGCGGGCGCGACTTTCTGGGCCTCCATGGTCAACGGAGAGTTCCAGGGTGTGATGGCGGCGACGACGCCATACGGTTCGTAGGCCGTCATGGACAGATAGTTGCCGCGTGATGGGGTCACCTCGGAGCCCAGTGTTTCGCACACTGCCGCGTAATAACGGAAGGTACTGGCGGCACTGGCTGCCTGCGCCTTGCATTCGGCCCACACCTTACCGTTCTCCTGCATCTGCAGGCGTGCGAACTCGTCGCCATGCTCAACAATCAGGTCGGCCATGCGCATCAGCAACTGGGCCCGTGCATGAGGCAGCATGTTACGCCATGCGGGCTGGGCGGCGGCCGCCTTGGCGGCGGCTGCTGCTGCGTCGACTTGCGCCTGCGTAGCGATGGGCAGTCGATAGTTCACTTTCCCGTTTGCGGGATTGATCGAGTCGAAGGACTCGGCCGCGCCCGATACCCATTCGCCATTTATCAATATGGGTTTGGGATCTTGATTCGGCTGTTGCGACATGTTGAATAGCTCCGGGTGAGAATGGGGTAGAGGTTGTTCTGCTTAAATGTTCTGTTAGACGGACCATTTGTTCTATTTTATTATCGATAACGATATGAGGGATGTCAAGAAAAAATCTCCATCGGAAAGTTTCAAAGGCGTTGACAAGCCAAATTGAAATCAGCGAGAATGGCTCATGATTAGAACGATCGTTCTGTCTAAAAGAACTATGGTTAATATGAAGTGCCCGGCTATCAAGGGCACCCAACAAGGAAGGACAAGTGGATCTTAAAAAGCTCACAACTCTGGCCGGCGTCAGCTGCGCCATGCTCAGCGCCTCCAGCCTGGCGGCCGAATACCCCAGCAAGCCCATCGAACTCATCGTGCCGTATGCAGCGGGTGGTGCCACTGATGTGATAGCTCGCCTGGTCGCTACTGATGTGTCCAAAGAATTGGGGCAGACGATTGTTGCGGTCAACAAGCCTGGCGCGGGTACGACGTTGGCTGCGGCCGAAGTGGCGCGCAAAAAGAACGACGGCTATACGCTGTACATGACTACGGCCGCCCACACCATCAGCGGCAGCCTGTACAAAAACCTGACTTACGATCCGATTGCAGACTTCACGCCGATTACCCTGGTTGCGCGTATTCCCATCGTGCTGGTCACCGCACCGTCGCTCAAGGTATCGACTCTGGCCGAATACATTGAGTTTGCAAAAAAGCAGCCGGAAGGCGTAACAGTTGGTTCACCAGGCAATGGCTCGCCCCAGCACCTCACGCAGGTACTGTTCAAGGAGCGCACAGGCACCCATCTGCTACATATTCCATACCGTGGCGACGCACCCATGCTTAATGACTTGCTGGCTGGACAGGTGCAATCGGCCTTTGTGACCTTGTCGGCAGCGCTGCCCCACATACAGGCAGGCAAGCTGAACGCCCTGGCGGTTGCCAACCCTGCGCGTATCCCAGCGATCCCAGACGTGCCGACCATGACTGAGGCTGGCCTGAAAGGCTTCAACGCGGCGACCTGGTTTGGACTGTTTGGTCCCAAAGACCTGCCTGCGGAAGTACCGCAAACGCTTTTCAAGGCATCCCACAAAGTGGTGGCGGCGCCCGAGTTCACCCAGCGCCTGGAAGCCATGGGCGCCGAGATCGTGAACATCGGCCCCGATGATTTCCAGAAGCTGGTCAAGAAAGAGTCAGCTCAGTGGGCCAAGGCCGTCAAAGCCTCTGGTGCACGGGTCGACTAGGGCCTAAGCTTCTGATAATCCGGGCGCCTCATGCAGCACGACGGTGTCCGGATCATCCGGACGATATAGCGGATAACGCTCCATGACCATGGGGTCATGTCCAGGCACGATGTGGTCGGGGCTGTCTGCCGCCGTAGAAAGGCGGGCGTAGCCCGACAACATGTCGGCCACATTGTGAACAATGGGAAAAGGCCTGTGCCTTTCCATGTTCTCGTAATAATGTGAGGCATCCGATGCCAGCACTACCCACCCTCGTGCCGTATGTACCCGCACGGACTGCAGGCCCTTGGTGTGGCCGCCTATTTTCAGCAGGCTGACGCCCGGCGCGATGGTTTGATTGCCATCATGGAACACCACCCTGTCGTCATACACACTGCGTACCAGCGTGACGACGTCATCGACTGAGTAAGCATGCCGCAGCGGCTCGAAGCACATGCATCGGCCGGTGGCATACTCAAGCTCGGCATCCTGCACATGAAAACGGGCATTCGGAAGCTTGTCGAGATTGCCCGCATGATCGTAGTGCAGATGGGTCAGGATGACATCACTGACTTGGGCGGCATCGACACCCAGGCTGGACAGGGCCTCGATCGGGCAGCGTATCATTTCGCGCTTGCGCTTGGCTGCCGTTGCTGCGCTGAAGCCGGTGTCGACCAGCAGCAGGTGCTCGCTTGAACGCAGCAGCCATACGAAGAAGTCCATGGGCATGGGTCCATCGTGCGGATCCCCGCCTAGAAAATTGTCGCGGCGTGTCCGCGACATGCGGGCATATCGCAAGGCGTAGACCTCGTATTCTGGCAGGTCGGTGGCATTGGCATCACTGTGCTGCATGGTCATACTCCAAGATAGGCTTTCTGTATTACAGGATCGGCGAGCAACTCGGCACCTTTGCCGCTGCGGATGATTTCGCCATGCTCCAACGCATAGGCCTGATTCGACAAGCGCAAGGCCAGGCGCGCGTTCTGCTCCACCAGAATAATCGTTATTTGCTTGTCCTGATTGATGCGCTCGATTGCGCCGGCGATTTCCGCCACGATTTTTGGAGCAATACCCAGCGATGGCTCATCCAGCATTAGCAATCGCGGGTTGGCCATCAATGCACGTCCGATGGCGACCATTTGCTGCTCGCCGCCCGAAAGCGAACCGGCCAACTGGCGGCGTCTTTCTTTAACGCGGGGGAACAGGCTGTAGATCTCGTCGAGCGTGCGGCCGATGACCTGGCTCGATTTCACGCCATGGGCCCCCACCATCAGATTTTCTTGCACTGACATACGTCCAAACAGGCGCCGGCCTTCGGGTGACAGCGCAATACCTGCATGCACGCGTGTGGCCGACCCTTGCCGGGTGATGTCCTGATCATCAAGAAGAATACGGCCCCGGGCGGCCGGAACCAAACCAATAATGGACTTGAGCGTTGTGCTTTTGCCGGCGCCGTTCGATCCTATGAGTGCCGCGATGCTGCCCGCTTCCACACTGAAGCTGATATTGCGCACGGCCTCCAGCGGTCCGTAGGATACGGTCAGGTCCTGAATATCAAGCATGGGCATAATCGGGCGCTCCCAAATAGGCTTCGATCACGGCGGGGTGCTCGCGAATGTACTCAGGGGTGCCTTCGGCGATCTTCTCGCCCTGAACCAGCACCACAATCCGGTGGCATAGCTCCATGACCAGGGCCATGTGGTGTTCGACCAGCAGCAGTGTCAGGCCGTCGTCACGCAGTCGGCGCAGCAATTGTGTAAGGTCCTTGCATTCTTCATGGTTCAGGCCAGCGGCCGGCTCATCGAGCAGCAGCATGCGTGGCTGGGTGGCCAGCGCAACGGCGATCCCCAGCTTTTTCTGCAAACCATAAGGCAGGCTGCCTGCCGCCGCCTCGCGCCAGGCCTGCAAATCGGTCACACGCAGAATCTCATCGATTTCGGCGGAAATGGCTTGAGGGCTCAGTGTACGATGGCGCCGGCCTGTCAGCAGGCCGACCGCCGAGCCGGAAATGCGGGACAGCAGTCCACGATAAATATTCTCGGCCACGGACTCGTTGGGATAAGTGGATGTCGACTGGAAGGTGCGCGCCAGGCCGTGCGCCACCACGCGGCTGGGAGGCCCGCCAGAAATGTCTCGTCCGTCGAAATGAACCTTGCCCCCGGAGGGTGGGAGGGTACCGGTAATGACATTGAATGCAGTGGTTTTGCCAGCGCCGTTGGGGCCGATCAGGCCGACGATTTCACCTTCTTGGACGGAGAAGCCGAGGTCGTGCAAAGCCATCAAGCCGCCGAAGCGGCGCGTCAGTCCATGGATAACAAGCAGATCCTGGCTCATGAGTTCCTCCGGGTAACAAGGCGGCACAAGGTATCGGGCAAGGCTGCCAGGCCACCGGGTAGAAAGCGCAGAATAAGAATGAGTGCCGCGCCATAAAAAATATGTTGGGTCTGGACGGCGCCCCGAAAAAGTTCCGGCAAAGGCGTAAGCACAATGGCGGCCACCAGCGGACCCCAGGTTGACTGGCGCCCGCCAATGACCAGCATGATGATGAGTCCTATGGAAATGCTGGTATTGAAGGATTCGGGCGAGATATAACCGATATAGCGTGCCAGCAAGTTGCCGCCGAAGGCGGCCATGGCACATCCACCCACAAAGGCGAAAACCTGCAAACGATGTACGCTCAAGCCGGTGGATTCAGCCAGGCCCGGATTATCGGCGACCGAGTCGATGGCATGCCCCAGGGGCGAGCGGAACAGGCTGTGCATGATCAGCACCGACAATAGCGCTACGACAAGTGCCAGTCCGTAGAACTTGGCGCGCGTATCGAACACTATGCCCAGGAATTCCGCCGCGGCGATACCGGTAATACCATTGGCGCCGCCTGTGATGCCGGAGAAATCCAGCAATACCAGTCGTATCAGCTCACCGAATGCGAAGGTGACGAGTACAAAATAGACCCCCTTCAGGCGCAGGATGACCCAGCCCAGCAGCAAGGCGACGATAGCCGTGATAACGGTGCCCGCCAGCGCGGAGCTCCAGAATGCCAGGCCCATGTGCTGGCTGGCCAAGACACCCACATAAGCCCCTATGGCCATGAAGGCGGCATGCCCCAGCGAGAGCTGGCCGGAGCGGCTGACGAGCGCCAAGCCATTGACGACCAGTACATTGAGTGCCGCCAGCACCGCCAAGTGCAGTACGAACTGGCTGGAGAACCAGGGAATGAGTGCAATGACGGCCAGCGCGACAAAACAAAGTACCCGCAGTCCTGTACGCTGCGGAGTGGAGCGTGTAGTCATGTGTGTGGTTTGCATCTCAGGCTTCTCCTTGGCCGAGCAAGCCTTTGGGGCGGACTACCAGCATTACAATGACGATCATGAAAATCAGCATGTCGGCCGTGCTGCTGCTGAAAAACAGACTGCTGTAACTTTCGAGCAATCCTAGCGCCAGTCCCGCGACCGCTGCGCCCGGGATGCTGCCCAGGCCGCCCAGGATGACAACGATAAAAGCCTTCAGCAGAGGCGCTGCGCCCACGAAGGGTGATACCGAGAACAGGGGTGCCATGAGCGCGCCTGCCACGGCGGCCAACCCTACACCTATGCCGAAGCCAATCGGGTAATAGATGCGTGACCGTATGCCCTGGATGGAAGCAATCTCGAAGTCCTCGACGACGGCACGCAATGCCCGGCCAGGCCGGGAGTGCTTCAGAAAGGTATAGAGCAGGGCGAGTACCGCCAAGGCGAATACCACGACATAGATGCGCGAGGTGGGGATGGCGATTTTGCCGAATCGGGTGGCGCCCTGCGCGACCGATGGCATGGATAAGGGGTCGGGACCAAAGAACATCAGTGCCAGGTTTTGCAGAATCATGGCCAGGCCAATGGTGGCGATCATGCCATTGAGCTCGTCGTGACGAAAAGGCTTGAGCACCGCCCACTCGACTACCGCGCCGAAAAGCACGGCGCCCACGAAGGTGATGGCCAGCGCGGGTAGAAAGGGCAGGCCCAGCCCGGCGGTCAGGAAGTAGGCCCCGAAGGCGCCCAGCATGTAGAACTCGCCGTGGGCGAAGTTCACCATGCGCATCACACCGAATACCAGCGTGAAGCCTACGGCCATAAGAAGGTAAAGCAGGCCGACAATCAGCCCATTCACCGTCGCTTGCGCAATCAGAATGCTCCAGTCCACGATGTATCCTTGTGCTTATTCGCAGCCACTAACCGTGCAGCGTGCGCGTATGACCTCTTTTCCGGCCTTGACCTCGGCCACATAGAACGGTGCGTTCAGTTGGTGATTGCTGCCGTACATTTCCTCGCCTGTCCAGTTCAACTTGCCCAGCGAACCGTCGAAGTCGGTGATTTTTTCGAGCTCGATCCTTACTTTGTCGGTGTCTGTGACTGTGCCGGCGCGCCTCATGGCTTCGAACAGCATACGAGTGCCGTCGTAGAAGGCGGGGCTGAAGCCGTTCATGGGGCTGTTGTACTTGGCTGCATAGCGTTCCGCATAGGCCTTGGTCGAGGCCAGTTCCGGGTCGATAGGCGTGTGAACAAACATGCCTTCGGTGGCATCAACCCCGGCGACGTTCACAATTTCCTGAGTTGCAGGGCCGCCGGTGCGGATGATCGTGCCGGTAAAGCCGATCTCGCGGGCTTGCTTGACGATCAGGCCCGCAGTGGTGGGCGAATTGCCATCGAGCTCGATGGCCTGGATGCCGCGGGCCAGCATGCGTGTCAGCAAGGGAACAAAGTCGACGCGATCACGTTCGAAGAATTCGACAGCGGCCAAGTCGGCCCCGGCATGTTTGTAGGCGGCCTTCAAGTCAGTGGCAATTTGCTGGCCTGTTTCATCGTTGGGGAAAAGTGCGCCGACCTTCTTGACGTCCTGGGTCTTCACGATCCAGTCGATTTGCGGTTGGGAAACCTCGGCGGTGGTGATGTTGGGCCGGAAGGTAAATGGCTTGTCTTGCTGCAGGGCCTTTGAGGTAAAGCCCAAGGTCATGACGATGACTTTGTTTTTTTCGGTAATGGGCTGTATGGCCAATACCGGTGCCGATCCCACCGGGCCGACGATGTACTGGACCTTGTCTTCGAACACAAGGCGATTGGCCACCGTGACTGCCTCATTGGCCTGATACTTGTCGTCGTAGGCGATGACATTGACCTTGTACTGTTTGCCGCCGACTTCCAGCCCGCCTTTTTCATTGACCTCGTCAGCAGCGATTTCGGCTGCGTTCTTCATGCCCTGGCCCCAGGCGGCGCCGGCGCCCGACAGCGTGACCAAAGCGCCGATGTTGAGCGTTTCTTGTGCGGAAACAGAAAGCGGAACCGCCAGGCAGGCGAGTAGTGCGGCGATAGGTGTGAATTTCATGTTGTTGTCTCCTGGGAAATCCGGTTCAGACCGGAGGTAGTGAGGTGCCAGTATGGATCTCGTTCAGGACTGGCAGGATGTATTGGCGGAACTGTTGCGGGTTCTCGCTCATGGGAAAATGGCCAAGCTCGCGCATGATGGTGACTTGGGCGCCGGGTATGGCTTCCGCCGTGCGTAGCGTGTCGGCGGGCGAGCATGAAAAATCGTATTCGCCGGTCAATAGATAGAGCGGGCAGCTTTGGGTATTTATATTGTTCAGCTTGCCGCGCAGGTCGCTGTCGGTACGATAGAAGTAAAGATCGCCCCGAAAAATGCCTGGTCCGCCCTGCATGTATTGCCACAAGGTTTCATGCCGGTGCAGCGCGGGCGACTGAGGTGCCACCAGGCCAGATACAAGTGCTGCGCACACTTCACCGCCATGTACATCGCCGCGATGCAGCCATTGAGTGTCGTACCAGGGCTGTTGGTAATCGGCGCTTTCGACGCCGATCAGGGCGCGAAACTGCTTGCCATGGTCGTTCGCCAACTGCAGCACGATGCGCCCGCCGATGGAGCACCCGATGAGTACAGGGGCATCAAGCTCAAGCGCCTGGCAGAACGACAGAATGGTTTCCACATAAAGCTCGGTGGTCAGCTGGTATTCGGTGTCTTGCCAGCCTTCGGGCGGATATGACTTGCCATGCCAGGGCATGTCGAAAGCCAGTACACGGAATTTGCTGGTGATGTCCGGGTCGCACAGCATGTGGCGATACTGGCGGTTGTCGGCCCCGGCGGTATGCAGGCAGACCAGAGGTATGCCGGCTCCTGCCTCCTCGACATAAACACGACAGCGCTTGCCAGCGATGTCAAACGACAGATAGCGGCCCGTAATCGGTTCGAAGGGTGTGTTCATGCTGTCTCCCTGCCCAGGGCCAACACGTCCTTGATGTACTGGAGGTTGGCCATCAGGGGCTGCAGGTTTCCTTCTATGCGCAGTTCGCCCTGCTTGGCCAATGCGAAGATGTCGTGGCTGTCGGGTTGGGGCACGGGCTGCCAGAAGCGTGACCACGCATCGGCGCTGGCGCGAATGGCGAAATCCCAGGAGGTGAGCGGAGCGATGACTTCTTGCACGTCAAGTACTTGACCGTTTTGAATGCGCAGCAATCGTTCGTGCTCGCCGAATTGGACAAGTACGGTTGCATTGAACGGCCGGCGGCGGACATAACCCTGTGCACGCTGTGCGAAGCGCTGCGCCAGCTGCATGCCGCTCGCGGTGGGTGCCACTGTCATGCTTGTCTCCTGTTTATGATCTGGTTCTTTCTGATAGAACATGTATTCTTTTTGAAAGAACATTCTAATAATACGATGTTTGCAGTGTCAATATGTGTTTACGCAACCTGTTCTGGCCCCAATCTCTGGCTTGAAACCTCGTCCTTTCATTGACAGTTTTGTGTAATGACTTATAAAATAGAATAATCGTTCTGTTAAGCAGAACGGTATGACACGTCAATACATATGACGAACGGCACTACAACAGGAGGTTGATATGAAGGTGTTTGGAAAACTGGTAGCGGCAAGTGCTTTAGCTGCACTGGCTGGAGCGAGCACGCTCGCATACGGCAGTGAGTATCCTAGCCAGCCCGTAAAGTTGGTCGTGGGATTCAGTCCGGGCAGCACTATTGATACGGTTGCCCGCATTATTGGCGAAGGATTGTCCAAACGCATGGGGGCCACCTTCGTTATTGATAATAAAACGGGCGCCAATGGCATGATTGCCGCCCGTACGGTGGCTCAGGCAAAGCCTGATGGCTATACCCTGTTGGTGAGCAACTCAAGCTCAATCACGGTAAATCCATTGCTGTACTCCGATCTGCAATACCATCCATTAAAGGACTTCGCGCCCATCTCCACAGTGGTATCGGTGCCTTTCGTTCTGGCTGTCAATCCAGACAATCCAAATACGGCGTCGATTTCGTCCTTGAAAGACCTGGTCGATCTGGCCCACAAAAACCCTGGTACGGTTACCTATGGTTCCGCCGGTAACGGCAACCTGATGCATTTGGCCGGGGCGCAGCTGGCGACGATGTCCAAGACCGATATGGTGCATGTGCCTTATCGTGGCGCCGCGCCAATGGAAGCCGCATTGCTGGCCAGTGACATCTATTATGGTTTTGATACCCTTTCAGGTGTCCCGCTGATGAAATCAGGCAAGCTGAAGCCGTTGGCCATTTCAACCAAAGAACGCTGGCGTGATCTGCCTGACGTGCCGACTGTTGCCGAGCAGGGTTATCCGGATTTCGATATCTCGTTCTGGGTTGGTACCTTTGCACCGGATGGAACACCCAAAGAGGTTGTTGAGCTTCTGAACAAAGAAATCGCCGCCGTTACGCGCGACCCTGAAATTCAGAAGAAACTGATGATGCAAGGTAATGTGCTTACGCAAAGCCCAGAAGATTTTTATAAGAAGATCGATACCGAGCTCAAGCAGAATGGCGATCTGATCAAACGGGCAAATATAAAGATCAGTCAGTAGTTATTGGTTGGTGCCGGCGTCGACCATCTAATCAGTGATGGTGATCGCCGGTCCGTACAGGTAGATTCGGGAGTAAGGGATGTCTTGGCAAAAAGAGCTGGATGAGCTTGAGCGTCGCAAGCAGCTGGCACAAAAAATGGGTGGACCTGAAAAGGTTGAACGCCACCGCGCAAAAGGCAGATTGCCGGTGCGGGAACGCATCGACCGCCTGGTGGATGAAGGTTCTTTCCAAGAGGTTGGCGCGCTGAGCGGTAATGGAGAATATGACGAGCACGGCCATCTCGTCGACTTCACTCCTTCGAACTTCCTTACAGGGCGTGCGCGGATAGACGGCAGGCCGGTGGTTTTGGCAGCTGACGACTTCACGGTACGCGGTGGGGCGAATGACGGCGCGGTAGGCGACAAGTTGATGGCCTCGGAACGTATGGCTCTTGACCTCAAGCTGCCACTGATCCGCATGGTCGACGGGACGGGCGGCGGTGGTTCTGTAAAGAATATCGAAAACCAGGGTTATGCGTTGTTGCCCAAGCTACGGATGTGGCCGGCCATGACACAGAATCTGGCAACCGTGCCCGTTGTATCACTCGCCTTGGGGTCGGTGGCGGGACTGGGTGCAGCGCGCGTCGCCACCAGTCATTATTCCATCATGATCAAGAATACCTCCCAGTTGTTCATCGCTGGCCCTCCCGTTGTGGCGCGCATAGGCCAAGTGCTTGATAAGAATGAGCTGGGCGGAAGCGGAATTCACGCTCGCAATGGAGTGGTCGATGATGAGGCTGCCAGTGAAGAGCAGGCTTTCGCACGGGCGCGGTGTTTCCTCTCGTACCTGCCTCGTTCAGTTGATGAGCTGCCCCCACGCGCTGAGCCCATAGCGCCAAAGTCAGATGATTATGACTGGCTGCGCTCGGCGGTGCCTGCCGAGTCGCGCCGGGTCTACAAAATGCGGCCCATAATTGAGTGTCTGGTGGATGAGGGCTCGTTCATGGAGATCGGCAGCAAATGGGGAAGATCCCTGATTGTTGGCCTGGCTCGAATCAATGGATGGCCTGTAGTGTTGTTTGCCAGCGATCCTTATCACTATGGCGGTGCCTGGGATAAACAAGCCTCCGAGAAATTTGTACGCATGCTTGACTTGGCTGAAACCTTCCACCTTCCAGTGGTCAATCTTGTCGATGTGCCTGGATTCCAGATAGGGTTGAACGCTGAACAAGAGGGGGCCATGCGCTATGGCGTACGTGCACTGACGGCAGTGGCCCAAACCACAGTTCCGTGGTGCACCTTCATTATTCGGAAAGCCTTTGGTGTGGCGGCCGGTGGTCATCAAAGCGACGGGCGGTTTAATTTTCGCTATGCCTGGCCTTCAGCGCGATGGGGTTCGCTTCCCATTGAGGGAGGCCTAGAGGTGGCCTATAAACGCGAGATTGAAGAGGCGGACGACCCCGACGCGAAACGAGCCGAAATTGAAGAGCGGGTTCAGTCGCTAACTTCACCGTTTCGTAGTGCCGAGGCATTCGTTGTCGAGGATATTATCGATCCGGCACAAACACGTTTCCTGCTTGAAGAGTTTATCGACGTGGTAATACCTTTGCGCAAGACGGGTGCTCGTAGTTTTGGCTATAGGCCGTGATCATGACAACAACAGCAGCAGTGAAACGTATATTGGTCGCCAATCGGGGTGCCATTGCCCGCAGAGTAATACGCGCAATACGTGAGCTGGGCCTTGAGTCTGTCGCGGTCTATTCCGAGGCGGATAAGGATTTGCCCTATTTGCAGGAGGCAGACTTTATTGAATGCATTGGACCGGCCGCAGCTTTGCAAAGTTATCTGAACCAGCAAGCCATACTGGAAGCCGCTCGTAAATACCGGGTCGATGCCTTGCATCCCGGTTACGGATTCCTGTCTGAAAATGCAGGCTTTGCCCGTGCGGTCCAGGATGCCGGTATTTGCTTTATTGGCCCCTCCCCAGACTTGATACAAATGTTGGGTCACAAGACGCAGGCGCGGGATACGATGCGCGCGGCGGGCATGCCCATGGTCGATAGCAGCATCGTCCTGGGCGACGACCTGAATGAAGTGCGTCATGCCGCTGAGCAGTTGGGGTACCCCTTGCTGATAAAGCCGGCGTCGGGTGGTGGAGGCATAGGCATGTTGCCTTTGCTGTCGGCCGACCAGATTGAAACAGAATGGCCGCGAGCCAGGTCCATCTCGGAACGCAGCTTTGGTCGTACGGATTTGTACCTTGAGCCATTCATCCAGTCGCCAAGGCACATAGAGTTCCAGTTTCTTGCCGACAAGTACGGCGGCGTGCGCTGTATCTACGAGCGTGATTGTTCCACCCAGAGGCGCCACCAGAAAGTGCTTGAGGAAGCGCCGGCCCCGTCTCTGGATCGGACGCTTATTGCCGCGATGGCTACCCAACTTGAGAGCATACTTGCCGCGTTGCGGTATGACGTAATCGGAACAGTGGAGATGCTGTATACGCCAGAGAGGGGCTTCTCATTTCTTGAGGTGAATACCCGGTTGCAAGTGGAGCATGCAGTAACAGAAGAGGTCACGGGTATCGATCTGGTGAAGGCGCAAATCCGGCTGGCTGCCGGCGAGCAAATTGACAAGGTGGTGCCGAAGACGGTGAGTCTTGAAGGCCATGCGCTGGAGGCGCGGATTTACGCGGAAGATCCCGTGCGTTTTATTCCATCGCCTGGAGTACTGAAGGAGTTCACGCCGCCGTGCATGGACGGTGTGCGCATCGAAACGGGCTATCAGCAGGGATCACGTATTTCAAGCTACTACGATCCCCTGATCGCCAAGGTGATTGCGAAGGCGGATACCCGGGACGAAGCCATTCGGCTACTTTCTGTGGCCTTACACGCCTTCACGATTTCTGGCCTCAAGACAAACATCCCGTTTATACAGCGCGTCCTCGCAGACCAGGACTTTGACCGCGCTGTACTGTCGACCGAAATTGTTCAGCGGATGTTGGCTGAAAGCAGTACATGACAAACTATAGCTATAGCAAGGAGCAAATGATGGATCAGATTGAAGCAACCGTAACCGGTCGTGTACTGGCCGTACTTGTAAAAGTGGGCGATACCGTCCATGCCGGCGACGACGTGGCCACCATCGAGTCTATGAAAATGGAAATTCCGGTCAGCTCGGACTACGACGGTAGGGTGGCTCGTATTGCGATCTCGGTCGACGATGAGGTTGAGGAAGGCCAAGTCATTATTGATCTGGGCAGCTAGCCATGATCAGCAAGCAGATCGAGGTTTTCCCCGGAGGGCAGGTGGCTGTTCTGTCTATCCAGAATCCGCCGGTCAATGGCCTGGGCAGTGCGGTACGGGCCGCCTTGGGTAAGGCGTTGGACGAGGCGATTGCTGATACGGATGTGCTGGCCATCGTCCTGACTGGGGCCGGGCGGTTCTTCTCTGGCGGTGCCGACATCCGTGAATTCAACACGCCGTTAACGCTGCGAGAGCCAGTGTTGAGGGATATTATCAATAAGCTGGAAAGCTCACCCAAGCCAACCGTGGCGGCCATTAACGGTATCGCGCTAGGGGGAGGGCTTGAGCTGGCACTTGGTTGCCACTACCGCGTTGCAGTGGATAAGGCCACGCTAGGCTTGCCAGAGGTCAAACTGGGCGTATTGCCTGGTGCCGGCGGGACTCAGCGCCTACCCAGGCTGATAGGAGTGGAAGCGGCGCTGGAGATCATTGCAAGCGGGGATGCAATCAATGCGGACCAGGGTTTGCGCTGTGGTCTGGTTGACCAAATTGCACAAGATGACCTGGTGACGAAGGCCTGCTTGCTGGGCTTGCAAGTTGCTGGAAGTGAGGACGGGATTCGCAGATTGAATCCCGCCGCAGTGGCGGCACCCAAAAATCCTGAAATCTTCGAACAGGCACGCCAGAAAGCAGGCAGGCGTTATCGCGGCTGCGTGGCCCCGCTTGAATGCATCGCCTGCTTAGAAAAAACACTTACGACCAGTCTTGATGAAGGTCTCGAGTTTGAGCGCCAGCGCTTCCAGGTGCTGGTGAATGGCGACCAGTCCAAAGCTCAGCGGCATATTTTCTTTGCGGAGCGGTCGGCCATGAAGCTGCCCGACGCCGATGTAAAGCCCGAACCGATCAACCATGTTGGTGTCGTGGGTGCCGGTACGATGGGTGGCGGCATAGCGATGAGCTTGGCAAATGCAGGCATACCTGTTGTCTTGCTCGATCGTGATCAGGCCGCATTGGACCGTGGCTGGGAAATAATAAAAAATAACTATTCGGCCAGTGTGTCGCGCAAGAAACTTGATCAGCCTCAAATGGAACAACGCCTGGCACTGATCAGGCGAGCGGTCGATTACCAGGAGCTGTCCGATGTCGATCTGGTGATTGAGGCTGCGTTCGAGGACATGGCGGTCAAAAGGGAAATTTTCGAGCGCCTCGATGCACTATGCAGGCCTGACGCGATCCTGGCTTCGAACACCTCCAGGTTGGATATCAATGAGCTGGCGGCTGCGACTTCCCGTCCCGGCCAGGTGATAGGGACGCATTTTTTTAGCCCGGCCAACGTGATGCGCTTACTGGAAGTCGTGCAGGGTGTGCAAACAAATCGCACTGCCATTGCATCGTTGTTCAGCCTCGCCAGAAAGATCGGAAAAACTCCTGTGCTGGTAGGGGTCTGCGATGGTTTTGTAGGCAACCGCATGGTCAGCCCATATACGCGTGAAGCCCACTTCCTGCTCGAAGAGGGAGCATCGCCCGAGCAGGTCGACGGCGCCTTGCAGCGTTTTGGCATGGCTATGGGCCCTTTGCGCATGGGCGATATGGCGGGCCTTGATATCAGTTGGGCCGCGCGCAAGCGCATGGCCCCGACGCGTCCGGCGCATATTCGCTATAGCCGTGTTGCCGACCGGATCTGCGAGATGGGCCGGTTGGGACAAAAGACCGGGGCGGGCTTCTATCGTTATGAAGAGGGGAGCCGCAATCCCGTGCCAGACCCGGTGATAGACGAACTCATCAAGGAGTGCGCCCAGGCCTCCGGTATCGAGCGGCGTGACATCAGCGATGAAGAAATCATCCAGCGCACGATGTACGCGTTGGTCAATGAGGGTGCGCGCATTCTTGAAGAGGGTATCGCACAAAGATCATCGGATATCGACGTGATCTATGTCGCGGGTTATGGCTTCCCAGTCTTCAGGGGCGGCCCGATGTTTTATGCCGATACCGTCGGATTGCCGCAGGTGCTGGCAACTATCGAACGCTTTCATGCGGAGCACGGTGAGCTCTGGGCGCCGGCCCCACTGTTGAAGGAACTGGCAAGCAGTGGTCGCAAGTTTTCGGATCTATAAGATTTTCAATCCCTGTAGCGCTTGCACGGGGAGTGTGAAATGAATGAGGTGAAACATGGATAAGCATAATAATGGGCCGGATACTTCCGGCCCGCAGGCGCGGTATTTCTCCCGCCTCAATGAGGGAGTATTCGAGATCCAGCGGTGCAAAGCTTGTGAGCGGCACCAGTTTTTCCCTCGGGTACTGTGCCAGCATTGCGGGTCAACGGATTTGGCATGGGTTACCCCCAGTGGAAAGGGGCAGGTGTATTCCTTCAGTGTGATTCGCCGTAAGCCGGATTCCGGCGGCGACTACAACGTTGCTTTGGTCGATCTCGATGAGGGTGTCAGGCTGATGAGTCGTGTCGATGGGGTGTCACCGGATGCGATTCATATTGGGATGGCCGTATCGGCAAAAGTCCTGAATGAGCAAGACAAAGGAATGCTTGTTTTTCTTCCTGAGGGGCAGAAATGAAATCCCTTAACGATTTTCGTGCAAAAGCGGCGATAGCGGGCATAGGTGTAGCCGGCTTGGGCGAAGCCCATGGCTATTCTGAAGCTGAAATTCTGGCTCAGGCCGCCGTCCAGGCGGTAGCCGATGCAGGCCTGAGCATGCAGGATATTGATGGGCTGGCAACTTGCAGCTCATCGGCGACAATGTGGGCCATGCCCGTGGCAGAATACCTGGGGATCAAGCCTCGATTTATAGAAAGCACCATGCTTGGCGGTTCGAGCTTTCTGGCTCACCTTCTGCCGGCCATTCTGGCGCTCGAGTCGGGTCAATGCAACGCAGTGCTTGTCTGCTATGGCAGTACGCAGCGCACCGCCGTCTTCGGTCGCAAAGAGGGCGTGAAGGCGCGCGCCTTGCTCGATCCGCAGCCCTTCGAGCAGCCCTATTCGCCCTTGTCGCCCATTACTTCGTATGCGTTGGCAGCGGCGCGGCATATGCACGAATACGGCACGACACGCAGGCAACTGGCTGAGGTGGCCGTTGCGGCAAGGCAATGGGCTCAGCTCAATCCGGAGGCCATGATGCGTGATCCGCTTTCCATCGAAGACGTCCTGGATGCCCGCATGATCTCGGATCCATTGTCCATACGTGACTGCTGCCTGGTCACCGATGGCGCTGGTGCTTATGTGCTGGTGCGGTCCGATCGCGCCAAAGATATGGCTCGCAAGCCTGTCTATGTTTTGGGCAGTGCGACGGCAGTCTGGAACAGACAGATATCTTCCATGCACGACCTGACGACGACAGCGGCCGCCGAGTCTGGCAAGCGTGCGCTGGAGATGGCGGGTGTCGGGATTTCCGATATTGACGTTGTCCAGCTTTATGACGCCTTCACGATCAATACTCTGCTTTTTCTCGAGGATCTTGGATTCTGCAAAAAGGGAGAGGGTGGCTCCTTTGTCGAGAGTGGCGCCATTGCCCCCGGCGGACGCTTGCCTGTCAATACCAACGGCGGTGGCTTATCGTGCTTGCACCCGGGTATGTACGGCATTTTCTTGTTGATCGAAGCAGTGCGCCAGCTGCGAGGTGAATGTGATGCCCGTCAGGTCGATGGTGCTGAACTGGCTTTGGTTCACGGCAATGGTGGAACCTTGTCCAGTCAGTCGACGGCGGTGCTGAGTACCGAGGTGGCGTCATGACGATGCATGGCCTGATTCTGGAGCGTGCTGATGCTTGATAAAACTGTTGGCAGCCTGGAAGAGGCTGTCGCCGACGTTCACGATGGCGCAACTCTGTTGATAGGCGGGTTTGGTTCTTCGGGTGTTCCCACGCAATTGATTTGTGCATTGCTGGATCAAGGTGCCAGGGAGCTGGTGATCGTGAACAACAATGCGGGCAATGGCCCCATAGGTCTGAGCCAGTTGGTTGCGGCGGGGCGTGTGCGCAAGATGATTTGTTCTTTTGCGCGTTCATCGAACAAGCTAAAACCCAACGCCGTTGCGTTTGCCGACCGTTATCGGGCAGGCGAGATCGAGCTTGAATGCGTCCCTCAAGGGACGATGGCCGAAAGAATGCGGGCTGCCGGTGCCGGCATGGGGCCTTTTTTCACGCCGACCGCTTATGGCACAGACTTGGCAAAGGGCAAAGAGACCCGTGTCATTGACGGGGTGGGCTATGTGCTCGAGAACCCGTTGAAGGGCGACTTTGCCTTTGTGAAGGCCCAGTATGGCGACCGTTGGGGCAATCTGACATATCGTTATGCCGGCCGGAATTTTGGCCCGGTCATGGCGATGGCCGCGACAACGACCATCGCACAAGTTGATCGGATCGCAGCGTTGGGCAGCCTCGCGCCAGAGCATGTTGCAACCCCGGGCATATTTGTTCAACGTGTAGTACAAGTGGGAGAACAAAAAGATGCTTGAAGGACTGACCAGGCAGCAGATAGCCAAGCGTGTGGCGCAAGACATACCGGATGGGTATTACGTCAATCTCGGTATTGGCATCCCCACCCTTATCTCGCGTTACTTGCCCAAGGATAAGGACGTCATCCTTCATACGGAAAACGGTATCGTGGGTATGGGGTCCGGAGATCCCGATGCTCCTCTGGATCTGGATCTGATCAACGCCAGCAAAGAGCCTGTCAGCTTGTTGCCGGGGTCATCGATTACCGATCATGTGGTGTCGTTCGCCATGATGCGCGGGGGTCATCTTGACCTCACCGTGCTTGGCGCATTCCAGGTATCACAAGATGGCGATTTGGCCAATTGGGATACCGGGGCAGTGGGTACGATACCGGCGGTGGGCGGCGCCATGGACTTGGTGGCGGGCGCAAAGCAACTCTTTGTCACCATGGACCACGTTACCCGGGATGGCCAGCCAAAAATCGTATCGCAGTGCAACTACCCCCTGACCGGCAAGGGCGTAGTCAATCGCATTTATACCGATCTGGCCATTATCGAAGTGCTCCCGGAAGGCTTGTTGGTGACGGCAATGATCGAAGGTATGGACTTTCCTCAATTGCAAGCGCTTACAGGGTGTCCGTTGGGCATTAGCCCCGACTGCACCGTGTTGCGCCCATCGTAATGGGCGCGCTCATATTTGCCCTTTACCGTATTCCCGCCCGCATGAACGACTGCACGAATTGTCGTTGAAACAACAGGAAGGCCACCAGCAACGGCGCGGCGCTAAGCAGCGTGGCCGCCGTGATAATGGACCAGTCTATGCCCTGGTCAGTCGAGGCGAACACTTGCAAACCCACGGTCAGGGGGCGTGACTCGACCGAGTTGGTGATGATCAACGGCCACAGGAAGTTATTCCAGTGATAGCTGACGGACACCAGCCCGTAGGCCACATAAATAGGGCGCGCCAGCGGCACATAGACTTTCATCAATATCTGCCAGCGGCTGGCGCCTTCGACCCTGGCGGCCTCTTCCAGTTCACGCGGGACAGTCTTGAAGGTCTGGCGCAGCAGGAAAATGCCGAAGGCCGAGGCAAAGTAAGGCAGGCCGATCGCAAAAATCGTGTCGCGTACGCCCAGCCAGGACATCAGCCTATAGTTTTCGACGATCAACACGTCGGGCATGATCATCAGCTGTAGCAGCACCAGCATGAAGACCAGATCCCGGCCCTTGAAGGTGAATCGCGCAAACGAATAGGCGGCCAGCGTAGAGAGCACGAGCTGCGCTGCCAGCACCATGGTCACCAATATGAAGGTGTTCAGGAAGTATTGGGCAAAGGGTGCTGCATTCCAGGCGGCCTTGAAGTTAGCCAGGGTCAGCGGCGCGGTCAGGTCGAACTGGGTGGAGTAGGCCGAGGGATGGAAAGCGGCCCACAATGTATAGGCCAGCGGCAGAAACCATAATATGCCCAGCAGCCAGGCGCCCAGGGTATCGAGTTTTTGCGTCATTGGTAATGTGTCCTACGGTCCAGCCAGTGGAATTTGACGAATGCGGTGATCGACAGGATCAGCAGCAGCACAACCGACAGCGTGGCGGCGTATGAGGTATCCCAATAGCTGAAGCCCACTTCATAGATGTAGAACAGCAATAGAGTGCTGGCATTGTCGGGCCCGCCCTTGGTCATGACCAGCACGTGGTCGACCAGCCGGAAAGCATTGATCAGGGCGTTGATCAGCACGAATAGGGTGGTGGGCATCAGCAGTGGCAGCAGTACGCGCCAGAAGTATTGCCAACGGCTTGCGCCTTCAAGTAAGGCGGCCTCGCGCAGCGAGGGCGGTACTTGCTGCAGGGCGGCCAGGTAGAAAATCATGAAGAAGCCAGACTCTTTCCATATAGTGACTAGCATCAGTGCGGGCAATGCGGTGGAACGGTTGCCCAGCCAGTTCATGCCGGGCAGATTGAACAGCCCTGCAATCTGATCGACCAGACCGTATTGCGGCGTATAGAAAAACAGCCAGATATTGGCCACGGCCACCATGGGCAACACGGTAGGGGTGAAGTAAGCCAGGCGTAAAAAGCTGCGCCCGGCTATTTGGCGGTTTACCCAAAGCGCCATGATCAGCGCAATCGCCACCGACACGGGGATCGTCACCAGCGCATAGGCCAGGTTGTTCCATAGTGCCTGCCAGAATACCGGGTCGTCCGTCATGGCCCGGTAGTTGTCTATGCCCACGAACACGGCCGGGCGCCTGGCCTTGGGTGTGGAAAAAAAGCTGTTCCACAAGGTGGCCAGCGCCGGGTAGTGTGTAAAGGCGGCAAGCAGGACGATGGCTGGCAGCAGAAGCAGCCAGCCATACACCGCGTGCAGCGATGGCTTCATGCGCATAGGTTTACTTGTACGAACGCAGCAGGCGGTTGGCTTCGGATTGGGCGTCCTTCATGGCCTCGTCCGCTGTCTTGGCATTGGTCAGGACGGCTTGCAAGTTGTCGTTCAAGAGCTTGGTCACACGCTGATTGTCGTGGGTCGAGAACTCGGCCACGGCCACTTTGAGCTGATCGCGGGCAACCAGTGCCTGGGGCACTTCCTGCACGTATTTTTTCATGCGGTCAGTTTCCCAGGCGGCCTGATTCACTGCGACGTAACCGGTGGCTATGCTCCATGCGGCGGCATTTTCGGGGCTGGTCATCCACTTGACGAACTTATAGGCTGCGTCCTGTTGTTCCGGCGTAGCCGACTCGAACAGATAGAAGTTGCCGCCCCCCGTCGGGCTGCCGCCTTGCTTGGACTTGGGCATGGGCGCCACACCAAAATCAAAGTCGGCGTTCTTGCGCACATTGGTGAGATTACCCGTGGTTGTCCACATGATGGCAGTTTTTCCGACCAGGAAATCCTTGGGCGTGGTGCCCCAGTCTGTGGTGCCGGTGGGCATGATCTTGTGCTTGTAAGCCAGGTCGTGCCAGAACTGGACGGCTTCGATGACCTCCGGCTTGTCCAGATAGACTTCATTGCCCTCGGGGCTCATGAGGATGGCGTCGTTGGGTGTGGTCAATGCCTGGAACAACCAGTAGGCGAATGCGCCGCCCGATGGAATTTCAAGGCCCCACTGCGTAACCTGGCCGTCGCTATCGCGCTTGGTCAGCTTCTTGCCCTGACTGACCAGTTCGTCCCAGGTTGCGGGTGCTGCATCGGGGTTCAGGCCGGCCTCTTTGAACAAGTCTTTGTTGTAGTACATCACGATGGTTGAACGCTGGAAGGGAATGCCCCAGGTCTTGCTCTCGGTCTGGCTGTTGGCCATGAAGCCGGGGTAGAAGTCGGCCAGCCATTTTTTATCTTCCTCTGTCTTGATGAGAGGATCGAATGGCACGATGGCGCCTTCATCTATCAGGGTGAACATGTCGGTGGACAGCAACACCGCCAGTTGTGGTGCACTGCCGCCCTTATGGGCGGTCAGGGCCTTGGCGACCGAGTCCTGGTATGACCCGGCATAGACCGAGTTGATCTTGATATCGGGATTGCCCTTTTCGAACTCAGCCACCATGCCGTCCACGATTTTGGTAATCGGGCCGCCCACGGCAACGGGATAATAGAACTCGAGCTCTACCGGCGCGGCCTGTGACCAGGCAGGTACGGTGGAGAAGGCGCCTGCAAGACTGAATGCAAGGGCTTTCAAGAAAGTACGTCGCATGATTTTTTCCTGTTAAAGAGAAGAGATGGGCGTGTGGCGCAATGCCTGACCCGAGGCGTCAAAAAAGTGCTGCTGCTGCGAGCTCCAGTGGAGCTTGATCTGTTCACCGTGCGCGGCACGCAGATGCCCGCTCGTGCGTACCGCCACGCCGGAGTTGCCGCCCACTTTTGCGATGATGATGGAGTCGGCGCCGAAATACTCGACGCTCTCGACACTGGCGGGTATACCGTCATTGCCAGCCAGTTGAATATGCTCAGGGCGCACACCCAGCGCCGCGGCCTCGCCAGGCATTGACTGGGCCAGGTCCGGCGCGCCCGCCATCAGGGCACGTGTTTGTTCATTCAGACGCAGTACGTTCATGGGAGGCGTCCCAATGAAACGGGCGGCAAACTCGGTGGCGGGCTTGCCGTACAACTGGTCGGGGCTGTCGTTTTGTTCGATGCGTCCGCCGTTCATCAGTACGACCTGGTCAGCCATGCTCATGGCTTCGGTCTGGTCGTGGGTGACATACACCATGGTGATGCCCAGGCTTTGCTGCAAGGCCCGGATTTCCCGGCGCATTTCGTGCCGCAGCTGAGCGTCCAGGTTCGATAAGGGTTCATCCATCAGGCATACCGGTGCTTCCGAAATCACGGCGCGTCCCAATGCCACACGTTGCTGCTGTCCGCCCGACAGCTGGGATGGCTTGCGGTCGAGCAACTGTTCCAGGCCCAGCAAGGCGGCCACTTTGGCCAGTCTGGGTTTGTACTGGGCTGCCGGTTCCTTGCGCACCTTCAGGCCGAACAAAATATTTTCCCTGACGCTCAAGTGCGGGAACAGAGCGTAAGACTGAAAGACCATCGCGATCTTGCGCTGCGCGGGCGGGAGGTCGGTGACGTCGCGGCCCCCTATGCGGATGCGGCCCGAGCTGGGGGTATCCAGTCCGGCAATCATGCGCAGGGTGGTCGACTTGCCGCAGCCCGATGGACCGAGCAACACGGTGAACGTCCCGGCCTGCACTTCAAAGCCGATCTGGTTCACGGCGGGTGGGGCCTCGCCGTACTGCTTGGTAATGTTGTCCAGGGAAATGGTAGACATAGATCGTGTTTCGGTAAACGTCAGAAGGAGTAAGGGCCGGGGAAGTCGCCTATCGTGGCGTGGTGTGTGACCAGGCCTTGGGCGCCTTGCCAGTGCAGCTGATAGCCCGGCGGTTCGAAGTTGAACGACAGCTCGGTTGCGGCGGAGTCCAGGTCCAGCGTGATCTGGTGCGCAGTACCCGGGCAGGTGGATGCTACCGTGGGGCCTACGCGGCACAGCATGGTCCGGTGCAGATGGCCGCAGAGTATGCGTTCGATATTGCTATAAGGGGCAATCACCCGGGCGAAGTCTTCGCGGCCACTCAGCAAGCCCAGGTTGTCCATCTGCCTGATGCCGGTTTCAAAAGGTGGATGATGCATCAGTATCAGGGTGGGCGCGTCCGGCGCCTGGGCCAGGGTGTTGCTCAGCCACTCGAGGCGTTCGGCGCATAGCCCGCCTTCACTGCGCATGGGTACGGTTGTGTCCAGTGCCACGATACGCAGCGGCCAGTCATCGATGACATACTGGATGAAGGGCGTGCCAGTCTGCAAATAGCTATGTTCGTGGAATACTTCCCGCAGCATGGCAGGGCTGTCGTGGTTGCCGGGAATCAGCAAATACGGAATGTCCAGCCTGGCCAACAGAGGCTTGAGCCGCAAATACTCTGGTTTGCGTCCATGCTCGGTCAGGTCGCCAGTAATCACGACCATGTCTGGGCGGGGCGCAAGGCGGTTAAGCGCCTGTACACAGACAGCCAGATGATGTTCGGCCTGGATCAGTTCGGTATCTTTGCCGCCTTCCTGGATGTGCAGATCGCTGATTTGGGCAATAAGCATGGTTTAAGGCCTGTGAGTAAGAGGGAGGTTCAACCGTGCCGCACTGGCACCGGTGATCAGCGTATGCGGCACCTGCTGGCTGCGCGATTGCTGATGTTCGATTTGCTCCAGAAGCAAATGACAGGCGGTCTTGCCAATTTCGTACCCGGCGGCTTCTATGGTGGTCAGGCTGGGTGACATGACCGTGCCATAGCGTATGCCGTCGAACCCTGCCACCGAAATATCGTCAGGCACGGAGTAGCCTAGCTCCCTGAGGCTGACAATGACTGCCGTGGCCAGCAGATCGTTGGAGCAGAACAGCGCACTGGGCCGGGCGGCGCCGTCCAGCATCTGAGCCAGGATCCCGTTGTCGGTCTGGGTATGGCTGGGCATGATGTAGTGCCTGATGAGCGATAAACCCAGGCTGCGAGCGCGGCTTCTGGAGCCCGTCAGGCGGGTAGCGGCCCGGTCGGACATGCTGAGTGGCCCACTGATGAAAGCAATACGGCGGTGTCCGAGCTGGGCCAGATGTTCGACCATATCGCAGGCTGCGGCATGGTTGTCGACGGCCGAGCAGGGATGTGTGCTTGATTCATTGTAGGCCAGCACATAGCTCACGCCGCGGGTTTTCAAGGCCTTGAGCACAGCACTTTGGCGTGGGTTGGCAACTGTCAGGATCACGCCATCCAGTTGATGGTCGATCAGGCGATGCACCGCGGCAGCTTCCAGCGCTGGGTCGTAATGGGTGACGGTCATCATGACGCTATAGCCCGATTCGCGTGCCCGCATTTCCGCGCCTTCGAAGCAGTCGGCGAACACGGGGTTGGACAATGTGGGCAATACCAGGCCCAGGGTGCGGGTACTGCCTGAACGCAAGCTGCTGCCCAGGCGATTGGGACGGAAGCCGTGTTGTTCGGCTACCGCCATGATGCGCTCCAGGGTTTTGGCTTGAACAAGTGCCGGACGATTGAAGGCGCGCGATACGGTGGCCGGCGATACGGCCGCCTCTCGGGCGATTTCTATAAGGGAGACAGGTGCGCCGCGCCGCTTGTTGTCCAACAACGTTTCTCCAGTCCGGGACAATACGATGAAAACGTTTTCATATTAAACAACAACTATTGCATGCTTATTACAGTGTTTACCCCAAGTGACCCTGGGCACCGACAAGCGTTATGCACCATCAGCAGCACTGTTGGCATGGCTACAGCGGTTGAATGCCACATATAAATATGGCCCCAGTGATGGGGCCATATTTCAGTGGAAGCAAGCTGCTTCAGGTTCAGGCAGCAACGGTATCGGCGGTGGCTGCTGCGTTCTCGATGGAAGCGTGTCGATTTACTGCACTCAGTATGGCCAGGAACGAGGCGGTGACGATATCGTCATGTACGCCCACGCCAAACCCGGTGGATGACTCGCCCACCCGCAGTTCCACATAGCTTGCAGCGCGCGTGTCGGTGCCGGTACCGATGGCGTGCTCATGGTAGTCCATGATGCGAACATCCAGGTCCAGCGCTTGCACGAAGGCTGAAATGGCGCCGTCGCCACGACCGACCATATTACGCACCACACCATTTTCTTCGAGCTCGACTTCGATCATGAACTGCTCGCCGTTAGCTGCTTTGGGGTCGCCCGTAATACGGTGGCGTATCAGTTTCCAGGGCTGTGTCTGCTGCAGGTATTCGCTGGAAAACAGTTCGTAGACATGGCTGGCAGTGACCTCGGCGCCGGTTTCGTCGGTCACGCGCTGGATGGCGCGGCTGAATTCGATTTGCAGGCGGCGCGGCAACACCAGACCATGCTCGGATTCGAGCAGGTAGGAAACGCCGCCCTTGCCCGACTGGCTATTCACGCGGATCACCGCATCGTAGCTGCGGCCAAGATCGGCTGGGTCGATAGGCAAGTAAGGAACTTCCCACAGTGCATCGGGTTCCTGGCGTGCAAAACCCTTTTTGATGGCATCCTGGTGTGAACCGGAAAAGGCTGTGAAGACCAGGTCGCCGGCGTAAGGATGACGTGGGTGTACCGGCAACTGGTTGCAGTACTCTACACAGCGGCGCACCTCGTCGATATCGGAGAAATCGAGGCCGGGATGTATGCCCTGTGTATACAGATTCAGGGCCAGAGTCACCAAATCAACGTTGCCGGTGCGCTCTCCGTTACCAAACAGACAGCCTTCGATGCGGTCGGCGCCGGCCATGACGGCCAGTTCGGCTGCGGCCACCGCGGTGCCTCGGTCGTTATGTGGATGCACGCTGAGCACGATGCAGTCGCGTTTGTTCAGGTTATTGTGCATCCATTCAATCTGGTCGGCATACATATTGGGCGTGGTCGCTTCGATGGTGGCCGGCAGGTTGTAGATGATTTTTGATTCGGGTGTGGGTTGCCAGACTTCGGTGACTGCGTTGCAGACTTCCAGTGCGAACTCAGGCTCGGTGGTGCTGAAGACTTCTGGCGAATACTCGTAGCGCCACGAGGTTTCCGGGTGCTTCGACGTGTATTCCTTGACCAGTCGAGTGCCCTCAAGAGCGATTTCCCTGACTTCGTCCTTGCTCATGTTGAAAACAATCTTGCGGAAGGCCGGGGCGCATGCGTTGTACAGGTGAATGATGGCGTGCTTGGCGCCGGCCGCCGACTCTACCGTGCGCTGGATCAGGTCGTCGCGTGATTGGGTCAGGGCAATAATCGTGACGTCGTCGGGGATGCGGTTTTCGTCTACCAGCTTGCGGACGAAATCGAAGTCGGTTTGCGATGCAGAAGGAAAACCGACTTCGATTTCTTTAAAGCCGATCTTGACCAGCTGCTCGAAGAAGCGAAGCTTGCGCTCGACGCTCATGGGTTCGATCAGCGACTGATTGCCGTCGCGCAGATCAGTGCTCATCCAGATGGGGGGGTGGGTAATGCGCTTGCTGGGCCAGGTTCGTTCGGAAAAGTCGCGGTCAAAGGCAACAAATGGGCGGTATTTGTCGGAGGGATTCGAAATCATGGGACACCTGTTTTATAACTTGACTGTGCAGTTTGCCATCATCGGGCGTTTGCCGAATACATAGAGCGTATAAGAGATGATGGGGAAAAAGGGTGTGGCGTAAGCCGGCTGCCGAACTGCCACGGACGCTAGGCCCGGCAACCGATCGGTAGTAGTAGCGCTAGGGCTAGCTGGGGAAGGAGGGCAAGGCGCAGGAAACCGCGTTGAACACGCAACGCAAAGCCCGCAGCGACACTGCGGGAAATAGCGTTAGAGGAAACGTGTTCGGCTTGCATAGCCATAGTCGAACATATTTTTAACGGCTTGGCAAGTTCTGGGCGCCACCCGGTACGGGCTCGGCCAGGTCAAGCACCGCTGCATGGCGGCGGGCCAGGGCGATTTTAGAGGCTCGTCCGCTGCGCAGCTCGGTATAGGCGCGTTGCAAATCACCAACGGTGATGGGGTCGCGGCGGTCTTGCCATGCCCAGCGCAGGACTTCGCATGCGGGTTCGGACAGCTGGTTGGCAAGCAGTAGCACTGCTTCTTCTTTGACCTGTCTGCCGCGTACGCTGCGTTGTGTGCTGCGAACAAAGCTATACAGAAAATAGGCAATAATAAGTGTGCACAGCGCGACCACGACCCACCAGAAAAATGGGTTGTACTGGTTCAGCAGGGCAAGGCCTTGCACGCCCAACACATGCAGGCCGCTGTAGTCGATGTTGTGTCCGAATGTCACTACCCGCATAAGCAGGTCATACCAGACGAGTGCAACGACGATAATCACCACCACGCAGACGATTTTTTGCACGGCGGTGAGCTGCAGCAGTGTGTTGCGGAGCAGGCTGCGGTCCTGGCTGGTAGGCTGTTGTGTCAGAGAATCAGGTTTCATACAAAGTATTTTAACTATGCAATCGCGTCAGTCCCTAGAGCTTCGCCAACATCAGCAATTGGCTTTGACCCCTCAGCTACAGCAATCAATACGATTTTTGCAGCTGTCGACGCACGAGCTGGAACAGGAGGTAGCGCAGGCATTGCAAGATAACCCGCTGCTTGAACGTGAGGAAGAGTATGACACCATCGACGGTGTTGCGGTAGTCGATGACGTGCAAGCACTGGAAGAGCGCTGGACGATGTTGGGTTTATCCAACCGTGCGTCCGGTAACAATGCCGACGATGAGTCTCAGCGTCCCGAGACGGCCCTGGCAGAAACTTTACAGGGGTATTTGCAGGAACAGCTACGCCTGACGCGTGCGCAGCCGCGCGACTGCGCCCTGGTGACTTTGCTGATTGAAGAGCTGGACGAAAACGGTTATTTGCCCACTGGCCTGGAAGAAATCCTGACATTTCTGCCCCCAGAGCTGGACGTGGAACTCGATGAGCTGCACGCCGCCCTGCGGCTCTTGCAGTCATTCGATCCACCAGGAGTGGCTGCCCGATCGCTGGCCGAATGTCTGTGCTTGCAGCTGAATCACTTGCAGATGCTGCCCGCTGCCGCCGCACTGCCCGGTGACGTGCTGGCTTTGGCCCGGCGCATTGCCGCCGACCACCTTACTTTGCTGGCTACGGGTAATCTTGCTCGAGTGCGTGATGCGCTGGATTGCGACCACGAGCTTTTGCTGTCGGCGCATGCCTTGCTGCTGCAGCTGGAGCCCAAGCCCGCCAAAGACTGGGCGACATCAACGGCTGATTACATTACGCCCGATGTGCTGCTGCGTAAGGTGCGCAATACATGGGTTGTAACGATAAACCCGGCCATTATGCCGCGCCTGCGCATCAACAGCGTTTACGAAAGCCTGTTGAGCGCCGCCCCGCCGGCGCCGGCCATGCAAAGCCAGCTGCAACAGGCGCACGGCCTGATCAAAAGCATGAACCAGCGCTTCGTGACCATACAGCGGGTGATGCAGGCCATCGTGAATAGGCAAAAAGATTTCTTTGAGCAGGGGCCTGCCGGTTTGCGCCCCTTGCAGTTGCGCGACATTGCCCAGGAGCTGGATCTGCATGAGTCCACTATCTCGCGTGCAACCAAACAAAAATACGCCCAAACGCCCTGGGGCGTCATTGAACTGAAGAGTTTCTTTTCGACGGCCTTGCAAACTGACGATGGCCAGAGCACCACCGCATCGGCTGTACAGGTGCTGATTCAGAAACTGGTGGGTGAGGAGTCGGGCAAAAAGCCATTGTCGGACAGCCAGATTGCCGCCCGACTGACTGACCAGGGTATTGTTATTGCGCGTCGAACGGTTGCCAAATACCGTGAAGCGGCCGGAATTGAGCCTGCCATTATCCGCAAGGCACGTGCTGCGCTCGTAGCGCGCTGAGCTGGGCGGCGACCTGTTCCGGCATCTGCCACCGGAACCGTCATCATCGTCGAGAAATAAATACGAAAACATGATTGCTTTCTTAAAAGAATTGGATGATAATTATTCTCATGTTTATTTGTATCTGTAATGCCATCACAGAACGTCAGGTTCAGGCTGCGGTTGCTGAAGGCGCTTCCAGCCTGGCAGAGCTGCAAGGTCAGCTCGGCGTTGCTTCGTGCTGCGGCTGTTGCGCTGAAACGGCTTCCGAATATTTGCCTGGTGGTCGTTATGCGGGCCAGGCTGCGGTGCCTCATCATGGGGGCGCCCTGGTTGTCGATGCTGCCAACGACCCCGTAACACCCATGGTCGAAGTCGAAATTCGGCGCGCTTAAGCACGTATTTACCGTTGGTAACAAAATAGCCCGGGCTTGCCTGGGCTATTTTGCATGGGCTGTTTTCTTGGTTTTTTGCTCAAAAAATCCCATAAAATCAAACGCTTCCAGAAAATGCAATGCCGCTGAGCCTGGCCTTGCAGCCTTTTGTCCTGAAACAGCAGTTATAAACCAATTCATTCTTATTCTCAGCCACTATCCCAGTTGATCAGCCGGCTGTGCGCAAGGGACCAAACTGCGGGCTGTAATTGCCAACAGAGCGTGTTAGCCTTGAAACCCTATCCCGCACCCAGGCGCGGCAAGCGGCGTCGAAACGGCGCGTCTTACTAATTCAGTTCCAGGAGTATGGCCATGAAAGGCGACACCACCGTCATCAAGCATCTGAATGCTCAACTAAAAAACGAACTTACTGCCATCAACCAGTATTTTCTGCATGCCCGCATGCTTAATCACTGGGGCCTGAATAAGCTGGGTAAGCACGAATACGATGAATCCATCGGCGAAATGAAACATGCCGATCGCCTGATCGAACGTATATTCATGCTCGATGGTTTGCCTAACTTGCAGGATCTGCACAAGCTGCTGATAGGTGAAAACGTGCCCGAGATTCTGTCCTGTGACCTCAAGCTGGAAACGGGTGCGCAGACTACAGTCAAAGAAGCCATGGCCTATTGTGAATCAGTACGTGACTTTGTCTCGCGCGATCTGTTTCAGGACATTCTGAACGATACCGAAGAGCATATCGATTGGCTCGAAACCCAGATCGAGCTGGTCGAAAAGGTTGGACTGCAAAACTATTTGCAGTCTCAAATGGGCGAGCACGAATAAGCTGCCCGGTTACAGGACCAAGCAGCGTCAGTTAGAACGACTTGGCGGGGCAGTCGCTGGTACGGCCCCAGGCATTATTAGGCTCGCAGTACTTGTTGCGGGCTGTCCAGGCGCAACTGGGCCGATTAAAGAAGTTTTCTGCGCTGCATGCTTGCAGCGCCTGACGCAGCTCTGCACGCCAGGCCGCGTTGCCTGACCCGCCAGTGGAAGGGGGCGGAGGCGGCGGGGCCATCTCTATGGGCTGCAAAGGTGCATTGCCTGTTTGATTGTAGGCATCGCCACCCAGACCCAGGCCAGAGATATCGGCAATGCCTTGCAGGCCCGAGCCATTGTTGCCAAACTCGGCTATTCGAATCGCTTCGTCCATGGAAATCTTGGTGGTGGCAATATCGATGGCCGCATTGCTGGTGACTTCATTGAGCGCGGTTTCGGGTATCTGCCAGGCCAATTGCACGGGGGGTTCGGGAACACCCTGTTGTCCATTCATGAGTGGCTGCGGCGGTTGCGCCTGATAAGGCAAACCGTTGGCGTCCAGCACAGGTACGTCGTTGGCAAGCTCAGGATGTTCGAGTACAGGAGGCGCGACGGGGCCGTGAGCAACCAGCCAGTCGCCCAGCCGCAGACCACCCCATGCGGAGGCACCTGCCATGACAATCAATACAGCAAAAATAATACGCCAGGACATCTTTTCCCTTTGTTCTGGTAAGACAGGCCTGCTGCTTCTGAAAATGGCCATTTCCAGAAGCAGCAGGCCTTAGCCAGTATATATCGGTTGCGTCCAGCCCGTAGTCGTACCGGACTTAGCCCTGCTGCCCGAACACTTGGCCGCCGTGCTCGCGCATGGCATGAAACTCAACGCCCGGATACAGCTCTTGTGCAACACGCAACTGCGCAGGCGAACTGGCCAGGAAGGCCGCTGCGTCGACGACATCATAGGCGATGTTGGCGGCGTTGGCGTTCATGAATTTTCGCAAAACCTTGGGATCGTCGGCTGTAAACCAACGTGCCATGTTGTAACGTGAAGGCATGAGGCGTGCTTCGACGCCGTATTCCGTTTTCAGGCGATGGGCCACCACTTCGAACTGCAACTGGCCCACTGCGCCCAGCAACAAGGCGCCGCCGGCCGCTTCCGGCCGGAAGACCTGAATGGCGCCTTCTTCGCCCAACTGGGTCAACCCTACGCGCAATTGTTTGGTCCGTAATGGATCTTTGACCTCGACGGCCTGGAACAGTTCCGGTGCGAAGAACGGCAGGCCGGTGAACTGCAGGCTCTCGCCCTCGGTCAGCACGTCGCCCAATTGCAACACGCCGTGATTGGGAATGCCGATGACGTCGCCGGCATAGGCTTCGTCGAGCAGCTCGCGCCGCTGTGACAGAAAGGACACAACGTTGTTGGGCCGGATTTCCTTGCCTGTTCGCGATACCTTCAGGCGCATGCCGCGCTCGAAACGGCCTGAACTGACACGCACAAAGGCTACGCGGTCGCGATGGGCGGGGTCCATGTTGGCCTGAACCTTGAAGATGACGCCGCTGAACTTGGGTTCATCGGGCTGAACATTGCGTTGTAAAGCCGTACGTGCTCCGGGCTTGGGGGCCAGATCGACCAGGGCATCCAGGACTTCCTGTACGCCAAAATTGTTGATGGCGGACCCAAAAAACACCGGGGTTTGCTTTCCGGCCAGGAAGGCTTCGTGGTCAAACTCGGGAGCGGCAGCCTGAATCAACTCGATTTCTTCACTGGCTTTCGCAAAAGCATCGCCAAAGCGTTCGGCGGTCACGGGGTTGTCCAGACCATCGATGAGTTCGTCGTCGCCATTGCGGCGTTCCTGTCCGGCGCGGAACACCCGCATCCGGTCGCGCCGTATGTCGAATACGCCGCCAAACGCGCGGCCCATACCTACAGGCCAGGAGAAAGGCACGGCATCCATGCCCAGGTGCTCTTCGATTTCGGACAGCAAATCCAGGGGTTCCTGTACTTCTCGATCGAGCTTGTTGATAAAGGTAATGATGGGTGTGTTACGTGCCCGGCATACTTGCAGCAGCCGTATGGTTTGTGGCTCGACACCGTTGGCGGCATCGATGACCATCAAGGCAGCGTCGACGGCGGTCAGCACACGGTAGGTGTCTTCCGAAAAATCCTGGTGCCCGGGGGTGTCAAGCAGGTTCAGTACGCAATCCCGGTACTCCATCTGCATCACGGACGAGGCGACGGAAATGCCGCGCTGTTTTTCGATTTCCATCCAGTCGGATGAGGCGTGCCGGCTGGCCTTGCGCGCCTTGACACTACCGGCGATCTGGATGGCACCTGCGAACAGCAGCAGCTTTTCCGTCAGGGTGGTCTTGCCCGCGTCGGGGTGGGAGATAATGGCGAAAGTGCGTCGCCTTGTGACTTCTTGGCTAATACTCATGGCTTATTTACTGTGGCTGAACGAGGCCAGCACTGTGCCGGCAAGAATGAACATGGCACCGAAACCGCGATTGAGCCAGCGTATATGTCGCGGACTGCGCAGCAGGCCGAGGATGCGGGAGGCCAGGGTGGTATAGCACCCCATCGCCACCAGGTCGGTGAAGCACAGGGTGGCTGCCAGAACGACATATTGCAGGGTCAATGCTTGTGTCAGGTCCAGGAATTGCGGTACCACGGCCAGCAAAAATACGGTGCCCTTGGGATTGGTAATATTGATCAGGCAGCCGCGCATGACCAGCTCGCGGGCCCGGAAGCTGGTGTTGTTGTTTGCTTCGACGGCAACTGGTGCGGCGTCAGTGCGGAATTGCTTCCAACCCAGGTAGATCAAATAAAAAACCCCCAGCCACTTGATGATGCCAAAGGCGACTTCAGAGGCGGCCAGCAAGGCGCCCAGCCCGACCGCAACGATCAGGAATTGAGTCAGCAAGCCCAGCAGCAGACCCACCGTAGTCCAGTAGCCGCGCCTGAAGCCATACTTCAGGCCCGAGGCCATAGCCGAAATAGCGCCTGGCCCGGGCGAAAATGATATCGCCCAGGACGCAGCAAAAAAGGCTAGCCAAGTGGATAAGGACATGTCTCGTTCATCGGGGTGGAAAAGACGAAATAATACGCTTTATGTGGTCTTTCAGCCTTTGGTGCTGGTTGAACCCAGCAGTGCCGCGCGCGGGCTGCTGTTGCCGCGTCGTGCTGAGCCGTTGCGAGGTCGGGCCGGACTGGTCGATGGTTGGCCGCCACGGCTCGAACCATTGCCGGAACGAGGTGCGCTGGCCTCGGAGCGTGACCTTCCTGCCGGACGAGCTCCCGAGCGCGCGCCATTGCCTTGACCGTTTCCTGCGCCATGACGGCGAGGAGGGTTGGCGCGGCGGGGCCGATCTTCTTCGGCGGCACGTACGTGTGCAGGTTCGGGCTTGACCATATCGGGCGACCAGCCTTCGATAGTGGTGCGTTCGATGGGGCGCTTGATCAGTTTCTCGATGGCGTTCAGCAACTTGATTTCAGACCTGTCCACCAGCGACATGGCGCTACCGGTACTGCCGGCACGGCCAGTGCGACCGATGCGGTGCACATAATCTTCAGGAACGTTGGGCAGTTCAAAATTGACCACATGCGGCAATTGGTCGATATCGATGCCGCGCGCGGCGATATCAGTGGCAACCAGCACGGCAACCTTGCCGTCCTTGAAGCCAGCGAGTGCACGGGTACGCGCAGCCTGGCTTTTGTTGCCATGTATGGCTGCGGCCGACAAGCCGTCTTTGACCAATTTTTCGGCTAGGCGGTTGGCGCCATGCTTGGTGCGCGTGAAAACCAGTACTTGATGCCACCCGCTTTCGCGGATGATGTGGCTGAGCATGTCGCGTTTGTGGGACTGCTCGGTGAGCACAACGCTTTGCGCCACGAGTTCAGATGCGGTGTTGCGTCTGGCCACCGAGATCTCGATGGGATTATTCAGTACGCCCTTGGACAGTTCGCGTATTTCGTCGGAGAACGTAGCCGAGAACAGCAGGTTTTGCCGTTGCTTGGGCAACAGGGCCAGAACGCGGCGGATATCGCGAATAAAGCCCATGTCGAGCATGCGGTCGGCTTCGTCCAGCACCAGGATTTCCACGGCCGACAGGTCTACTGTTTTTTGTTGGGCGTGATCCAGCAGGCGACCGGGCGTGGCCACCAGGATATCGAGGGGCTTGCGCAAGGCACTGATCTGCGGATTGATGTTTACGCCGCCAAACATCACCATTGAACGTATTGACGTGTGCTTGCCATAGGTGCGCACCGACTCTTCGACCTGCGCAGCCAATTCACGTGTGGGGGTCAGGATCAATACGCGCGGTTGGCCGGGCTTGCGGCCTTGTGCGGGGTTTTGCACCAAACGGTGCAGAATGGGCAAGGTAAACCCGGCCGTCTTGCCAGTGCCGGTTTGTGCCGCTGCCAGCAGGTCGCCGCCCTGCATGACTTGCGGGATGGCCTGGGCCTGAATGGGGGTGGGGTGCTCGTAACCGGTGTCGGTGACCGCACGCAAAAGGGGTTCTGCCAGCCCAAGGGAGGCAAAGGTAATGGAATTGTTCAAGAAATCACTCCAGCGACAGCCTATCGCTCGAGGTGAGAGATACCAATCTAGGCAGACGATAAAAGGTGTTGAGGGCCAAAAAAGCCAAAGGCCAGAGAAGCTGACCAAGCTGACAGACACAGGATAGGTCTGTCGGTAGTGCACTGACTGGTGCGATGCACAGTCAAGCATTGTAACGTAGTCTTGGCAAAGACGGTGCAAACTGCTGTAATTTGCCTACTCTCTTTTTGGTGGACACTCATGAAACGCGTTTTTCTTCTGCTGGTGATGCCCTGGCTGGCCCTGCTGCTGTCAGGTTGCGGCTATAACGAGATCCAGCGTCTCGATGAGCAGGTCAAGGCCTCTTGGTCGCAAACCCTGAACCAATACGAACGCCGCGCCGAGCTGGTGCCCAAGCTGGTGGCTTCGGTCAATGCCTACATGGTCCACGAGCGTGCTGTACTGACCCAGGTCACTGAGGCACGCGCCAAAGTGGGCAGCATTCAGGTTTCAGTCGACGACTTGCAGGATCCCGCCATCATGGCGCGTTTCAACCAGGCCCAGGGCGAACTGTCGTCGGCCTTGTCGCGTCTGATTGCCGTATCGGAAAACTACCCGCAGCTGAAAAGCGATGGCGTGGTCCGCGATTTGATGACACAGCTGGAAGGCACCGAGAATCGTATTGCCACCGAGCGTGGGCGCTACGTGCAGGCGGTTCAGGAATACAACCTGTTCATCCGCCAGTTTCCCACGGTAATCACCGCCAAGATATTCGGCTATGACACGATGGAGAACTACGGCGTGTCCAAGCAAGAGGAAATTACCCGCGATCCTGAAGTCAAGTTCACCCTGCCCGAGGGCGGGAAGTCCTGATGGGGCTGCTGCGCTTTCTTCTGTATGCCTTCCTGACTGCGACGGTCTGCCTGTCTGCGGTGCAGGCCGAGCAGATTCCGGTGCCCGAGCTCAAGGCCTGGGTCACCGACCAAACCGGCACACTCGATGCATCGACCAAGTCGAGTTTGGAACAAAAGCTGAGCGCGCTTGAAAAGCGCAAAGGCGCGCAGATAGCGGTGCTGATCGTACCGACCACGGGCGAAGACACAATAGAAAGTTTTGCAAGACGAGTGTTCGATCAATGGCGCATAGGCCGTGCCAGTGTCGACGATGGGATTTTGCTTTTGGTGGCTAAAGACGACCGGCGGCTGCGCATCGAGGTAGGCTACGGGCTGGAAGGCGCCGTACCCGACCTGTTGGCGGGCCGCATCATCCGCGAACAGATCACGCCGCGCTTCAAGCAAGACGACTATACCGGCGGCATCGTCGCCGGGGTCGATAGCCTGACCAAGCTGGTCGAGGGTGAGCCCTTGCCCGCACCCGCTCCGGGCGCCGTCCAGCAGTCGAATTCCGAAAACGATTCGCCAACAATCATGTTGTTGCCGTTGGCGTTCATGAGCTTCTTCATGCCAGCCGGTTTTGCGGCCTTCGCAGTGGGGATATTCGTTTACCTGATGTTCCAGAGCGTGATGATAGGCCTGGCGGCCGCCGTGCTGGCTTTTGTGCTCAGCCGCGTAGGCCGTGTATTCGGTGCCGGTGGCAAAGGAAGCGCGGGCCGTGCCTCACGTCGTGGTGGCGTAATTGGCGGCCTCGGCGGCGGCATGGGCGGCTTTGGTGGCGGCGGTGGCTTCGGAGGTGGCGGCGGCTTTGGTGGCGGTGGGGGCGGTGGTAGTGGCGGGGGCGGTGCCTCCGGCAGCTGGTAGCACAGCCGGTTTTGAATTGACAACAGGAGTCGCCGTGCAAGATTCGGGCGCAAAATGGAAACGCATTACCGGTTTGTCCAGCCTCGAGGGGCAGTGGCTGCGCCGCAAGCACTTTACAGCAGAGGTGCTTGCGCAAATAGGCGAGCACATACGTCTGAGCGAGCAAAGCCATACCGGTGAGCTCATGCTGGCAGTCGAGGCCGTCAGCCCTGAGCACGAGCCCGACAGCCGGATGCGCGCCCTTGAGGTCTTTGGGCGTTTGCGTGTATGGGACACGCCGCTCAACACAGGCGTACTGTTATACCTGGCACTCGACCGGCACAGCATACAAATCATTGCCGACCGCGGTATTGCTGCCGCCGACGACTTATGGGAACAGGTAAGCGACCGTTTACAAAGCCGCTTGCAACAGAAAGACTATGCGGCAGGTGTGCTGGCTGCGGTAGACGACATAGAAAAAATACTGGCAACACGCTGTCCGCCTGTTTCAGGCCCGCAGGGCAATACCAACGATCTGCCCAACGAGCCAGTATTGCTCTAGCTTGATGTAGAAATGGCAGACGTGTTTAATCGCGCGCCAGTCTGGCTGAAAGTGCGTGTGCGACCTCGTTGCGCCGCGCCCCAGGCTGGTAATCATCAGACAATGACGACCATTGCGGTTGGCTGCGGGCTTCTTGCAGCTCATCTGGCAAGTTGCCTCGTTGCCATGTCCGCATGGTGGTGTCTTCGGCGGCCAGCTCAATAGGCGTTTGCGCCGCATGGCCGCGCCGCTCCAGTGCGTGGACCAGGGCCAATTGACGCACGGCCAGCAGGCGCAAGACGGCATCGTCGGCGCTGATTTCCTGGTAGCCCTTCAAGCGGCCCAGTACCCGTTTGCCCAGCTTGTCGGCACCCTGCCAGAGCCCGCCTGCGGCGGCACCCAACAGCGTTGCCGTACCCAGGCTCAGGCCAGCGGTAAAGGCGTCAAGTGTGGCGCCAGCCATGGCTCCGGCGGCCATGCCTTTGCCCACCTGTATGCCGACGTCTTTCAGTGCCTGCGGATGGAATAAGTCCATGCCCCAGCGTTCGCCTTCCAGAGGCAGCGTATGGGCGGGGAAGTCGCGCGTGCTGAAGTTGTAGCGTTTGAGCAGGGCACGCACGCAAGCGCTTTCCCGCTCCCGTAGCTTGCGTCGCAGCAGTGTGGTGGTGTCATCCAGCGCGGCCTGTTCGGGTTCGCTGGCAAGACGCCACGCGGCAGCGTCGATCAGCAACTCGGCAATCAGGCGCAGCGCATCGGTGTGACGTATGCTGCGTTGCTCTGCCACATCGTGCTTGAGTGCCTGCAGCAGGGCGGCATGCTGGTCCATCAGCAGCGCCAGTTTGTCGTACAGCTGAGCCTCCCCGTCCAGGGCCGGTGCGATGGTGTCGAATTCCACCATGGCGTGCAGGCCCAGCCTGGCCAATGTTTCGCGCCAGGACGCGAGTCGCTGGCCGGGACTGCTGGTGAAGTTCAGTACAGGCAGCAACGGGTGACCGCAGTTCGCCAGTATGCTCAATTCGTCTTTGTGCTTGCCCAGCACGGGATCGCGTACATCGACCACATACAGGCCTGCGTCGCAATCCAGTAGTTTCTGCAATACGCGAGCTTCTTGTTCGAAGCGGCGGCGGCTTTCTGGACTGTGCAGAAAACGGCGGATGCGCTCGGGCCCATCCAGTCGTTCGCTGGGGGGGGCCAGTACGTCCAGGTAATCCAGTAATGCAATACCGTCTTCCATGCCAGGGGTGTCGTACAGCTCGACCATCACCACACCGTCGGCCAACAGCCGGGCGCCTTCCACATGACGCGTCGTGCCCGGATTGTCGTCTACTTTCCCGAAGCTGGCGTCGCGCGTCAGCGTGCGCAGCAATGAGGTCTTGCCCGTATTGGTGTGGCCCACGACGGCCAGGCGCAAAATCTGGTCATGACCGGGCATGGGCCTCGCCTCTTGTATGTTCGCTGGATGGGTCCTGAGCCAGCCATGCAAGGGCGGCGGGCAGCTCGACAAGCAGTTGTTCTGCACTGAAACCCGCAGCCTGCAGCATGGTCAGCCAGACGGCAAGCCGGGTATCGCCGGTAGCCGCCGGCTGCGCAACCAGCGCGATACGTGCCTGGACGGCCAGATTGGCCAAGTCTGCCAGCAAGGCGATGGTGCCGCGATCAGGGGTTTGCTGCGGGTCACATACCAGCAGCAGTTTGCCGGCGGCCTGCTCTTGCAGGCTGTCCAGCAAAGCCTTGCGCTGTGCCCGGTTGTCGATGATGCCGGCATCGGCCACCGTTGCCGCCAGCGATTCAGGTGGCCAGGGGGTTTCGGGCGAGAGTTCTATGCCGGCCAGAACGGCCTGGCCTGGCTGATGCCGCACGGATGTGTGCTGATGCACGTGCGCCTGAACACCGGATCCCTCAGGAGCATCAATGCCAGTATTTTCGCTGCTTGGGGCAAGACGGTCGCGCAGCTCGGCATAGCCAGGCAGGCGAATGTCGGGCGCCAGCCTGGACATGGCTTTGCTGATGGGAACCAGGCTGAGCGCCAGGGCCAGCAGCCGTGGCAGCAGGCCATAAACCACCAGGCAGCCTATCAGCCAGCCAGACCATAAGCTTTGTGCCGCGTCAGGCAGTACATGTTGACCGTCACTGATGCGTATGAGGGCTTCGGGCGGCATGGAGAATCCCAACAAGCCGGGCAAGCTGCCCAGCCAGCTTGTGATGGCAACAAAAGCGTCGGGCGACAGCAGGGTGGTTTCCCAATTGAATTGATAGCGCCGGGCCGACAGCAAAGCCAGTAAGGTGACCAGCATGCCGCCCAGTGCCAGCAACCATAGCCCATGGCTGATACCACCCAGAAGCCAGCGCAATGCCTGGTTGCGGCTAAGCATTTCTATGAGCGCGCGCGGTGCCAGTGCCGCATCGGGACCGCGCGCCAGCTTGCGCGTCAACCATAGCCAGGCTTCGCCCAACCAGGCGCCGCCATGGCTTTTGAATAAAAAACTGAGCAGCCAGAATATAAATGCGATTGTGTTCAGGCCCAGCAAAGCCACCACAGCCAACAGCAGGTTGACCGGACGGCTGCCATCACCCAGGGCACCCAGCGCGACGCCTATGCCGCTAGCCAGGGCCAGCATACACAACACTGCCAGGGCTAGCCTGGAGCCCTGCATCCATTTGTTTATCAGTTGATCCAGCTTGTCGCGCTTACCCAGATAATGGGCACGCAGCAAGATTTTGTCGACCAGGTTGTGGCCTTCTTGCCGAGCTCGACGCACTTCGGTGGCGTCTTCCAGTGGCCCCCACAGGGCTTCGCGCAGGCGCAGGGTTTCGGCCAGCCAGCAGGCCTTGAAGTGGGCCTTGCCCCCCATGTTGCCTGTGTATGGTTCAGGCATCTGTATAGGCGTTGGCCGCGGACGTGCCGAACCAGTCATTCAGCTTGCGATGTGCTTGCGCCTTGACGTCGGGAGTGATGTAGAAGGCCACTGTAGCCAGTGCCGCCGCCATGATGCCCAGGTCGTCGGTGTAACCGACCAGCGGAGCCAGGTCCGGGATGGTGTCCAGTGGAAAAATAAAATAGCCCAAAGCGCCGTACATGACACGTTTGGCCCATTTGGGTGTATTGGGACTTTGTACGGCGTAATACAAATACAGTGCTTTTTCGAGCACGCCGCGACTGACGGACTGGGCGCGCGGCCCCAGTTTTTGCCAGAATCGGCCAGGTGTATAAAAGTGTTGATACCTTGAATGCTTCATGATGCCCCCGGGCAACAGTATGGAATTTACAACTATTGTATCGGTCGTTGCCCAGGGGTGTGTAAGGCTTCCTTACCCACGCTTTTTGGCGATCAGCCCGTAAATGAACAAGACAATAATGGCGCCGATGATGGAGCCTATCCAGCCTGCTCCTTGGCCCGGCTGATAAAAGCCCAGCGCACCACCCAGGTAGCCAGCGACGACCGAACCGATAATACCCAGAATAATAGTCATGATAATGCCCAGCTTTTGATCTCCAGGCATGATGGCCCGTGCCAACAGACCCACGATGAAGCCCACAACAATCATGCTGATGATACCCATGGTGATTTGTATCCTTATAAAGAAGTAAGCCCACAATAAGCAGCGGAACGCTTATTGCCGTTTGGGTGCCCACTGGGCCACCCAGCTAAATAATAGGGAGGGGACGGCATGACGTCCACTGCGCTGCATCGAATTTGGTATCAAAACGTTAGGTGGCAGCAGATTTGTTATGGCATTACCACACTACGGATGTCCAGCGTGTTGTCTGCGCGTGGCGTCAGGGTGATGTCTGCGCGTGCGCCCCACACCATGGGCGGCTGGTGTAGCGGCAAATAGCTGTAATCGTTTCGTAGCATGGAAAAGGCTTCCCTGATCATGATGTTGCGACGAACATGATCGGCCTCGATCCCAATCTTGTACGTTAGCGCGTCAATTTCTTGATTGCAGTATCCGCCGCGGTTCAATCGCCCTGCGCCCGTGCTGCTGTCGCGGCATGCAACCAGCGCATATAAGACACGGCCTGCGTCCAATGTTGCGGGCGCCCAACTTTGCAAGTGCAGACCAGCATCCTGGGGTGGTGCAATGCCGTTTTCAGACCCGTTTTCGGCGTCGGGCGAGGTGGCCAATTCGACTTGAATGTTGATAGCGGACAGCATGTCGGCGATAGCCTGGCAAATGGCTTGGTCATCGGCGTAGTGATCTGCGGGGCAAGCAAGCCGAATGCTGAAACTGTCGAGATAGCCCGCATCGAGCAGCAGCTTCCTGGCCCGGTCAATATCGATCCTGTGCGGTGCACTGAAAGAAGCATCATAGCCATTGACCTGTGGAGCAATAAGAGTCCCCGTCGGTTTGGCCCTTCCGCCCATGATGTTCTGGCTGATGGCCTGTGTATCTATGGCCAGACTGATGGCTTGGCGTACCCGCTTGTCCTTCAGCGGATTCTTGTCGCTGACGCTGGAATAGGGAAGTTTGCTATGTTGCAGGTCCATGCTGATAAACAGGACGCGAGCCTGAGGCCTGCTGAGGATCCGCATGCCGGATGCCTTTTCAAGCTGCGGCACACTTTGCAAGGGTACGGGCATGACGATGTCCATTTTGCCTTCCAGCAATGCCGAGATACGAGCCGAGGCCTGCTTCATGGGTTGGAACATGATCTTGTCTACATTGCCGGGCATGTTGTGGTGCCAGTACTCAGGGTAGCGCTTGAGCGTGGTTTGGCCACGAGGTTGGCGTTTGACCACCATAAAGGGGCCCGTGCCATTTTCATGCAAGCTGGCATGGGGGCTGGCCACTTGCTCAGCCTGTTTTTGCTCGGCCCAGCGCTTGCTCATGATGGGCAGTTGGGTCCAGTCGCGCGGCAGTATCGGATTGTGGCGCGAGGTGGTCACCTCGATGGTGTAATCGTCTATTTTGCGGACTGCTGTCGCCTTGGCGCCTGCATCTTTTATCGCAGACCCGTCTGACTGGCTGCGTTGCCATGAAAAGAGGACGTCATCGGCGGTAAAGTGGTTGCCGTCGTGAAAGCTCACCCCCTTGCGTAAATGAAATACCCACTTGGTGGGTTCAGACTGCTCCCAGCTTTCAGCCAGCATGGGAACCAGCTTCAGGTCTTGGTCGAAGCCGGTCAGGGCCTCGTAAAACCAGCCTTGCACACCCACTGTAAACGCATCGTTGGATGCCATGGGGTCGAGTGAGACCAGGTCGCTCTGATGTGACCAGCGCAGTGTTTTGGGCTCGGCTAGTGCCGTGCTGATCAGGCCCAATGCCAGTACGACGGCAAGCGAAAAGTGCTGGAAAGGCAGGGCCAGCCTCATGCTTGCGGACCTACGGGGTTTTTTATGAACTGTTCCAGCAATAGAGGTCTCACAGCCATGCTCTCCGGCGGTACAAGGGGTGATGGTCAGACAACGATAATAGCCAGTTCGGATTTTATGCGTCAATGGTCCTGCCAGGCCCCATGTCAGGATAAATGCGATTAAGCTGGAGGCCATATTTCCATTGCGCCAGCCAGGACACGCATGCTCGCCCCATCGACTCGCCCCATCGCCACGCCGGACCGCTCATCGCAACGTCTTTTCTTTGCCTTGTGGCCTTCGGCGGCTGATGCCGAGCGCATCATGGCCTGGGTACACCAAGCACATAAGGCCGTTGGTGGACGTACGATGCGCGTCGATACCCTGCACCTGACCTTAGCCTTCCTGGGCAGCACACCTTTTGATCGCGTCCAGGCCTTGGTACAGGCTGCGCCCTTATGGTCAGCGCCTGTTGGGCCCGTGACGCTACGCCGCTTCGGCCGTTTTGCCGGGCCACGCGTCGTATGGGCCGGCCCCGGAGAGGAAGACAGCCTGTCATGGCTGAGCCACTTGCATGACGATTTGTGGTGTCGCTTGCAGGCCTTGGGCTGGCAGCGGCCCGATAGCCCCTTCAGGCCGCACGTCTCGCTGTTGCGCAAAGCCGGTCCGGGCGACCTGGCTGCCTTGCATAGACCGTCTCTGGCATGGATGCCCGAGCAGTGCGTACTGGTGGCTTCGCAGCCTACAGAGAGCGGCTCGACCTATCAGGCGCTGGCTCGCATGCCGCTTCAAGGCCTGTCATAGTGGCAGGATATCGTGGTCCCCGGCGCTAATGCTAGACTGGTTTTCAGCTTAAGACTTTGCAAGGGCAACCCCACATGGCAGCATTTCTTCCCGCATTGAAAATCGCGCTTCCTTACATCACACAGATTGTGACTGCGGCCGCACCCATGTTTACGTCCCGATCAGCCGGCGGCAAACAGGACGAAATCATTCCGCAGCAAATACGCGAGCTGCAAGAGGCCGTTACCAACAACGCCGAGTCGGTCAAAGGGCTGGCCACACAATGGAAGGGCACCATAGAAAACATAGACGCCGCAGCCAGCCGGATGCAGCAGGAAATCGTCGTGCTCAGGCGGCTGGTGTATTGTTCAACTGCCATCGCAGTGGTGGCCAGTTTGCTGGCGGTGGTTGCGGTGGTGGGGCGATAGCTTACATGCCGCGCTACGCGGCTTTAGCCGTGGCCTGATGCTTGCCAGTCCAGCTTCCATGCGCCCGACAAGACATTTTGCAGCCATAGCATGCAGGTCAGTGTCTTGGCATCAGTCACCTTGCCATCGCGGCAGGCTTGCGTTAACGCTGCGATGTGCTCTGTACGTACCTCGAGGAACTCATCACTGTCCAGTTGCGCGGCACCGGCGTGTAGATTGCGCGCAAAGAAAATATGAATGATCTCGGTTGAATAGGCAATGGCCAGGTGCATGGCGCCCGCGTAGGCCCACTGATCGGCCACATAACCCGTTTCTTCCTGCAGTTCGCGCTTGGCGCACACCAAGGGATCTTCGCCCGGGTCCAGCTTGCCGGCGGGAAACTCCAGCATCACGCGCTCTACCGGATAGCGGAACTGCCGCTCGAGAATGACGTGTTCGTCATCCAGCATGGGAATAATCACTACTGCCCCCGGGTGCACGACGTACTCGCGCTTGGCGCTGCGTCCGTCGGGCAGGCGCACCGTATCGCGTCTGGCCTTCAGGAAGCCGCCATCAACCAGCGTTTCGCTGTGGATCAGGGTTTCAATCAAGTGGTCGTCGGTGACTTGGGTCATGGTGGTCGCTAATGGGCAAGACGATTTTCAAGCATACAGCGGAATCATGTCATTCATGTTCAGCCTCTTTTGATCCCCCGATTCTAGTAAACCATGAGTTCACAATATGAAAGTTAATATAATTTTGTATTGTGATGTGAACTAATTGGATTGAGACTCCTGTTGAACCAGTACAAGCACAAGGAGACAACTAATGCTTATGCAAGGTATTCAGGGCCGCAATTTTGATACCGACCGGGAGCAGGCGATTCAGCCTTATCGTCATCCGATGCCGACAGATTGTTTGCCTGAAATCGTGATTCCCAATGCCATTCCGCAAGATGAGCGCTTGTGGGTACCGCAACAGGAAAATGTGTGGTTCAGACCCTTGTGTCTGTCGGCCAGCCACGGCTACTGGACCAGTCTGTTGCGTGTACGCAAATCCGGAGTGTTGTCACGCCATCGCCATCCGCAGCCAGTGCATGGCTGGGTTCTGCGTGGTTCATGGCGTTATCTGGAGCATGACTGGGTCGCCACTGAGGGCGCCTATGTCTGTGAAACCCCGGGCGAAACCCATACCTTGATTGTCGAAGACGGCGTGGAAGAAATGATCACTTATTTCCAGGTCAATGGCGCAATGATTTACGTGGATCCAGACGGCAAAGCCATGGGCTACGACGACGTCTTCACAAAAATCGAGCTCTGCAGGCAGCATTATGAAGAGGCCGGGTTGGGCGCGGATTTTGTCAGTCAGTTCATACGCTGACTCTGTTGTTACTTGTAGTACATCGAACCATAAAGCAGAAGTAAATCGCAGTAACGAAATCCTCAAAGGAGACAAACATGATTAAACAGCGATTCGGCCTTGCCAGGCTGCCTCATCTTATTGCCGCTTGTGGCCTGATATGTGCGGCTGCAGTTGCCCATGCGCAAGATCCCGTCAAGATCGGCTGCGTATTGCCGCTGAGCGGCGGTTCGGCCGCCGTCGGCGAGCAAACCCGCGTGGGTATTCTGGCCGCCGTCAATCAGATCAATAAGACCGGTGGTATCGAATCCATGGGTGGTGCCAAGCTAGAAGCCGTGTTCGGTGATTCCCAATCCAAGGCTGATGTGGGTGTGTCGGAAACCGAGCGCCTGATCCAGCGCGAAAACGTCCCTGTGTTGTGTGGTGCCTTCAATAGTTCCGTAACGTATCCTTCTACCGAGATCGCCGAGCGCAACAAGACTCCGTGGATTGTTGTGGGCTCTGTGAAAGATGAAATCACCGAGCGCGGCTTCAAGTACATCTTCCGCATCAACAACAAGGCAACCTACGACGCCAACGAGCAAATTGAATCCATGAAGCTCCTGGCCAAAGAGACCGGCAAATCGGTCAAGCGCGTGGCCATGCTGTTCGAAGGGGGCGACTGGGGGCGTTCGCATGCCGAAAACATTCGTACCTTGCTCAAAGAAAACAATATGGAGCTGGTGTTCGACGAAGCGCTGCCGGCTCATCAGGTTGACTTGACCTCGCAGTTGCTGAAGATACGTGCATCGCGTCCTGATGCCTTGATCCTGGCAGTGTATACGCCTGATCAGCTGCTCTTTACGCGTCAGTTTACCCAGCAAAAACTCGATATTCCTTACGGTGTGCACTCTGTGGGTGGCGGTACTGAAGACCCCTCGTTCTACGCTGCTATCGATGCGAAAGATGTTGCCTATTACTTCGTTCAGGAAGATTGGCAAGTCGATATGCTGGAAGTCAACAAAGATCCATTGCTTCATGAAATGAACGATTTTGCCAAGAAGCAACTGGGTTACGACATGAGCGCTTATGTGGCTCAAGGCATTACGTCGGTGTATGTGATCAAAGATGCGCTTGAGCGCGCGGGCAGTGCCGATCGCGAAAAACTGCGCGATGCGCTGGCTCAAACCGATATCACTGAAGGCCCGGCCTTGTTCACCGGTTATCAGCGCATCAAGTTCGATGAAAACGGACAGAACACATTCGCCCATGGTGTCATTTCACAGAACCTGGACGGCAAGCGCCGTGCGATATGGCCCATCGAGAACCGGGGCGATGATGTGAAACCAGCCTGGCCCGTGCCCAAGTGGTCTGAGCGCTAGTCCGACAAACCGTTTCAACCCCCCCTCTGATGTCGTTTCTGTGCACGCTTGCCAGCGTGCAGAGGGGGTGTTTTGTCTTCATCAAAAGAGGTGAGTCGTGGATTCATACATCCTGACCTATTCACTGATCAATGGCGTGCTGGTCGGAGCGATGCTGGGTGGCATTGCCCTGGGTCTGAGTCTGATCTTTGGCGTGCTGCGCATCATTAACTTTGCCCATGGCTCGTTCATGATGCTGGCCATGTACATCAGTTTCTGGCTGCAGCACATCACCGGCATTGATCCCTACATCAGTATTCTGATTGCCGCACCGCTGATGTTTGCGCTGGGCTATGCCGTGCAGGCGGTGATTATCAGTCCATTGATTCGCCGGGAAAGCACACGAGTGGTTGAACCGGTCAGCGCTTTATTGCTGACGGCTGGTGTGTATATCCTGATTGACAACATGGCACTGATGTTCTTTGGCCCGAATGTGCGGACCACGACTTCCATGATTGAGCAAACCACCATCATGGTGGGGGGCTTTCCGATCAATACATTAAGGTTGATATCAGCGGTAGCGGCTTGCGCCATGGCCGGTGGATTGGCTTTCTGGCTGTCTCATACAGACACGGGGCGCGCTATCCGGGCTACCGCGCTGAACCGTGATGCGGCAGCCATGTCGGGAGTGAATGTCCCGCACATCTATAACCTGACATTCGGTCTGGGCTGCGCCACGGTTGGTGTCATGGGTTGTCTGATTGCACCTTTCATTCCCATTACGCCCAACGTTGGCCTGGCCTTCGGCATCAAGTCATTCATTGTCGTTGTGCTTGGTGGTATTGGCAGCATTGCCGGTTCACTGGTGGGCGGTATTGTGATTGGCGTGTTCGAATCGGTGGCGGCTCAGTTCGTGACTACCCCGGCAGCCGCTATTTTCTCGCTGCTGCTCTTCATCCTGATCCTGCTGGTTCGCCCCAGTGGCCTGATGGGTAAAAAGTAAGGAGCCCGCCATGAAAACACTTTCTTCTTTAGTGGTGGCCCTGGTACTAGGCGTAATTGGTGTGCTGCTGCCCTTCATCGTGAGGGATGAATACATCATTCACTCCATGATCATGGTGCTGTATTTCGCCTATCTTGCCTGTTCATGGAACTTGCTGTGCGGTTACGTTGGGCAAATATCTTTCGGTCACTCGGTCTTTTGTGGTGTAGGCGGCTATGTATCGGTGTTGCTGCTGACTGGGCTGGGCATGTCGCCCTGGCTGGGCATGCTGGTGGGGGGCGTGGGAGCGGCAATACTCGCCGTCATCATCGGGTATCCGACCATGCGCTTGCGCGGCCCCTATTTTGCGCTGACGACCATCGCCGTAGCCGAGGCCATCCGTATCTGGGTCGAGAATACCGGTGAATTGTTTGGCATGGAGATCAAAGGTGCGGAAGGCTTGTCGGTACCGTTGGTCGGCAACAGCTGGGCGCTGTTCCAGTTTGAAAGCAAAGTGCCTTATTACTACATTATCCTGATCATGCTGGCGGCAGTCATGCTGGTCACCTGGCTGATGGAGCGCAGCCGTCTGGGTTCCTGCCTTAAAGCCATACGTGGTGATCGTGATGCTGCGGAATCGCTGGGCATCAATCCCACGCGCTACACCCTGATTGCCTATGCCATCAGCGCCTTCATGACGGCACTGGGCGGCAGTTACTACGCTCAGTTTGTGCGTTTCATCAATCCCGAACGCATCTTCGGTATCGAACTTTCCATCGATATGGCATTGATGAGCATCATCGGCGGCCAGGGAACCGTATTGGGTCCATTGTTGGGCGCACTCTTCCTGACGCCTATCTCCGAGCTGACACGTACCTACCTGGGTGGTCAGTTTATAGGCCTGCACCTGGCTATCTATGGTCTGGTGCTGATATTGGCTGTCTTGTATTTGCCCAAGGGCATTCTTCATCCCCTGCAGCAATTGGGCGCGCGCCTGACCGGGCGTAAGGCGACCGAAAGCCGCCAGCGCAAGCACAAAGATGCCGATCTTGCAGCGGCTTCTTCAGGAGATCGTGATGAGTGAAACTTTGTTGAAAGTGGAGGGTATCGGGAAACGGTTTGGTGGCGTGCAGGCCGTCAAGAATCTTTCATTCGACCTCAAGCGTGGAGAAATCCTGGGGCTGCTGGGCCCTAACGGTGCGGGCAAGACAACGGCCTTCAATATGATCGCCGGACATTTCGCACCCGACGATGGAAAGATATGGCTGGACGGACAGGACATCACGGGCAAGCCGCCCTGGAGTGTGTGCAAGGCTGGCCTCGCTCGTACCTTCCAGCTGTCGAAACCTTTTGGCGGCATGTCCACACGTGAAAATCTGATGGTTGGGACCTTGGTGAAAACCAACGACCGGGCTCACAGTGAGCGTAAGGCTGATGAGCTGCTCGACTTTCTTGATCTGGCCTATCTGGCCGATATCGATGCCGAGACCTTGACGGCGTTTGAACGCCGCAAGGTTGAGCTGGGCCGGGCCCTGTCGACGGAACCCAGTTTGCTCCTGATGGATGAGGTCGTCGCTGGGGCGACGCCGCAAGAGGCCCTGCAGATGGTCGAGCTGATCAAGAAGGTACGTGACCAGGGTGTAACGGTGCTGATCATCGAGCACGTCATGAAAGTGATCATGGGCTTGTCTGATCGGGTGATTGTTATGCATCTGGGTGAGCTGATGGCCAACGGCCTGCCGGCTGATGTCGTGCGTCAACCCAACGTTCTCAAGGCTTATTTCGGAGATGACTATGTCGACACCGGCGCTTGATATCAAAGGCCTGCATGTGGGCTATGGCGATGCGCGTGTCTTGCGCGACCTGAGCCTGTCCATAGGAAAAGGCCAGCTTGTAGCCCTGATCGGCGCAAACGGGGCTGGCAAGACGACATTGCTGCGAACGATCTCGGGATTGTTGCGGCCAAGTAGCGGCAGTATTGCGCTATACGGTAAGGCTCTGGAGGGTCGCGCGCCGCATCAGGTGGTTGAGCACGGCTTTGTGCAATCGCCCGAAGGCAAGCAGTTGTTTCTCGAGATGAGCATACGCGAAAACCTGCTGGTAGGCGCGCATGGCAAAAGAGCGCGTGCGATGCGTGAGCAGACACTCAAGGAAGTGTTCGAGTTATTCCCCATCCTCGAGGAGCGTCAGCATCTGGATGCCTCCACGCTGTCGGGAGGGCAGCAGCAGATGGTGGCAGTCGGCCGTGCGCTGATGGCCAAGCCCACCTTGCTGGCACTGGACGAGCCATCGTTGGGCCTGGCACCCATCATGGTTGATCGTCTGTTCGAGTCCATCAAAAAGATTCGTGATCTGGGCGTGACAGTACTGGTGATTGAACAGAATGTGTTCAAGGTCCTGCAAATGGCGGACTACGGTTATGTCCTCGAGAACGGTGGCATTTCCATGCAGGGCACAGGTGATGAATTGTTGGGTAACGAGCATTTGCGCGCGACCTATCTGGGTATGTAAACCATGAGGAGGCATATGGACACGGCAGACACAAGCAATGCGCGGTCAGCGCTGATGGCACGATTACGGGCGAAGGCGCTGGATTTACGTCGTCATATGGTGACGCAGGCTCGAGGCAAGGGTCAGGGGTATCTTGGCCAGGGTCTGGGAATCGCGGACTTTCTGACCTTTATGTATTTCCATGAGTTCGAAGCCAAGGACCTGGAGTTTGACCGAGGCGACCGTCGTCGCTTCCTGTTATCGACTGGACATTACTCGATTGCCTTGTGGGCCGTACTGGCCGAGCTGGGCATCATTCCTGTTCCCGATCTGCTGAGTTACGGTGCAGATGGCAGCCCGCTTGAAATGAGCACGATGGAGGGTCATGTGCCGGGCGTGGAAATGACCGGTGGCTCGCTGGGCCATGGACTGGGTGTGGCAACAGGTATTGCCTTGGGCTATCGGCTCGATGGCTACGCGTCGACCATTCACGTTGAAATCAGCGATGGCGAACTGCAGGAAGGCTCTACGTGGGAAGCTGCCAACACCGCGGCCGCGCTGAAAGCGGACAACCTGGTGTGTTGGGTGGACTGCAACGGCATCCAGGCAGACGGACCCCTGGTGGTACCGGTTGACCCGGTACCTGCGCGTTTCTCTGCCTTCGGTTGGTTGAGCATGGAGATTGATGGCAACGACTACGACCAGTTGCTGGATGCCTTTGTCTGGGCCGCCAAGCGTGAAGGCAAACCCAAGGTCGTTGTCATGCGCACCAAGCCAGGCTGCGGCATTACCCGAATCGAACAGCGCGATCGCGCGCACTTTGTACGTATCGACGCCGATGAGTGGGATGACGTCGCTCGTGAACTGGAGGCAGAAAATGGCTGAAGCACGTACCCTGGCGATGAGTGAATCAGAAGAGATTGTTGGCCGTCCTTCGATGAAGGCGCCTTTCTCGGTTGGACTGCTCAAGGCAGCTGAAACGCGCGAAAACATCGTGCTGCTGACTGCTGATCTGGGAAAATACACCGACACCATCGACTTTCGTCATAAGTACCCCGAGCGCTTCTTTAACGTGGGGATGGCTGAGCAATCCCTGGTCATGACCGCGGCGGGCCTGTCCAAAGCAGGCAAGATTTCCTACTGCACCACCTACGGCACATTTGCTACGCGACGTGCTTATGATTTCCTGGCCATTGCGTGCGCGCACAGCAACGAGAACGTCAAGATGTTTGCTGGTAATCCCGGGCTGACGACGGGTTATGGTGGCACACATCAGGCCAACGAAGACCTGGCCCTTATGCGGTCCATTCCCAACCTGACGGTCATCGATCCCTGCGATGCTACCGAGATGGTGCAGGTCACACAAATGGCCGCCGATATTCCCGGCACGGTTTACTGCCGTCAGCTGCGTGCCAATGTAGCTGTCGTACTCGATCCCGATACTTATCGATTCCAGGTTGGCAAAGGCCATGTCATTGGTCAGCTGCATGACGATACGAAGCTGGGCTTTGTATCGACCGGCTTCATGACTGAACGCGCCATCGATGCCAGCCGCCATTTCGAACGCGCGGGCGTCAGCAGTGCTGTCTTTCATAGCCCATGCATCAAGCCCTTTGACACCAATGGCCTGTTGCGTTTTGCCAATTCGGTTGATCGTCTGGTCATCTGTGAGAACCATGTGACCACAGGCGGCCTGGCCACGTTGGTTGTCGAGGCGCTCTACGAGGCCGGCCTGAGCCGCAAACTTTTGAAGATAGGCATTCCTGATCGTTTCACCGAGTGCGGTTCGCTGCCCTATCTGCAAGACCGCTACGGCCTGACGACCGAACGCATCATTGAACAGACCGATACGTGGATGCGCGCATGAATACCTCAGCAACAACCGTAGCGAACGTAGCGGATGGTGTCCGTCCCGACCCACAGGGCATACGTACATTTGGTTCGGTTCACCGATACTATCAGGGGCCGGGAGCTATTGGCCTGCTTGGCGATATCTGTCGTGCACTGGGCAAGCGTCCGCTGCTGGTGTGTGATTCGATCGTGTATGGCCTGATCCGCGATGGCGCCGCGCAATTCTGCATAGCCAACGGCCTGGATTTGCCCTGGATCGAGGCCGGCGGTGAGGTCACGAGGGTGACGGTAGATCGCTTGGTCGAACAGGCTCGCAAGGCCGTGCCTGATGTCGACATTGTGATCGCCGCAGGTGGAGGAAAGGGTGTCGATACTGGCAAGGCCGTCTCACGCATTCTCGGTACACACCTGGTTGTCGTACCCACCGCTGCCTCAAACGATGGTCCCTGCAGTAAGGCATTTGTCTTCTACGACGACCAACATCGCATGGACTCGGTCGAGTTCCTGCCACGTAATCCGGATGCGGTATTGGCAGACACGCGCTTGTTGGTCAAGGCGCCGCGGGCATTGCTCGTCAGCGGCATAGGCGATGCCTTGTGCAAGCTGTATGAAGGCGAGCAGGTACGGGTGTCGAACGGCCTGAACTTGTTTGGTGGCGTCAGCACGGTTGCTGTCACCGAGCTTTCTCGTGCCTGCGATCGGGTGTTGCGGCAGGACGCCGTAGAGGGTCTGGCGTCGTTGCAAACGGGTGAGCCCAGTCCCGCATTTGAACGCTTGGTCGAGGCCTTGATTTTGCTGAGTGGGCTGGCGTTCGAAAACAGCGGTTTGTCGGTCGCACACTCGATGACACGCGGATTGCCTTTCATTCCCGGCGTGCACTCGACGCTACACGGACAGCATGTGGCCTACGGCCTTTTGGTTCAGATGCTGCTGGAACGCCGGTCCGACGCGTTCATGCGTGAGCAGCTGGATTTTTATCGACGTATTGGTCTGGCCACCTGCTTGGCCGATTTGGGTGCAGAACAGACCGACGAGGCGGCGATGCGCCGTGTCGCGCAAGGCACGATGCAATCACCCCACATCGGCCATTTTCAGACGGCTTTGGACGAGCATGTAATCGTCCAGGCCATGATTCAACTTGAAGAAATGAGTAAAGCATGACTAGCAAAGAAGTAAATACAACACCTCTCGCCATTGTGACCGGTGGGGGTACAGGTCTTGGCTTGGCCTCGGGGATTGAATTGCGCAAGCGCGGGTATCGGGTTATTGCCGTGGGTCTCGATACAGAACCCGAACTCGATGGTACGGGCATAGAGTTCATCAAGGCCAGTGTCACCGATGAGGCGGCTATGCGCGAATTGGCCGACAAGGAAGTGCGGGTGGATGTGCTGGTGAATGCCGCAGGCATTATTCAGCATGAAGGTCGCGAGCATACCTTGCAAGGTTTTGGGCAGGTAGTGGATGTCAATTTGAACGGAACGTTCATGGCCTGCACGCTGTTTCGCGATGCTCTGGCCCAAACGGAAGGCAGCATTGTCAACTTTGCATCGATGTGGAGTTATTTCGGCTCGCCCCGCAATCCGGGCTATTCCGCCAGCAAAGGCGCTGTCGTATCGCTGACGCGCTCACTGGCGGTGGCTTATGCGCCGCAAAAAATTCGTGTCAATGCCGTGGCGCCAGGCTGGATCGAAACCCGCATGTCGGTTGCTGCGTTGACTGATCCCGAACGCGGCCCGGCTATCGGCCAGCGTGTACCACTGGGCTTTTGGGGCAAACCTTACGATGTTGCCAAGGCAGCTGTTTTTCTGGCCTCGGCCGATGCTCGCTACATCACAGGTGTGATTTTGCCCGTGGATGGTGGTTTTAGCGTGGCGTAACGTAAGCCAACAAGGAGAACAGGCATGGACCCAAACATGAGTCGATATAACGAGCTCAAGGGATTGACCGTACCTGAGCTGATCTATCGAAGGGCGCAGCAATATCCATTCAAGCTGGCGCTTTCAACGCGTAGCCATTACGGCTATCGGGATCGCCTCAGCTATTCGCAACTCGCCCTACGCATGGATGGCATGGCGCGTGCCCTGCTGTCTCGTGGGGTGAAGCCGGGCGACCGTGTCGCCTTGCTCTTGTCCAACGATGCCGTTCGCGAGGCCGTGCTGACAGCGGTGGGCTGCTATCGCATGGGAGCTATAGTCGTTCCTGTGAACACACGCAGTGCTGATGATGAGCTGGCGTATGCCTTTGGCCTGGTTGATCCGGCCTTTGTCGTGACCACGCCCGACGCGCTTGAACGCGTAAACAAAACGTGTCCGAAGGCACGTGTGCTGCAGTTGCAGCCGACACCTTATGACAGCGATGCGTGGCCAGACCCCGAGCAGGAATTCCACGATATCGAGCTCCCGCCTCTGGGGTCACCGGAAGATACAACCGTCTTGCTGTTTACCTCGGGTACGACGGCGCGGTCCAAGGCGGTCATGCATTGCCACCGCAGCCAGTTGTACTGTGGGTATGCCATAGGCACCGCTATCGGCATTCACGATCAGGATACCTACCAGGGAGCTTGGCCCATTTTTACCAGCTCAGTGCTGAACATGGCTTGCATGGTCTCGTGGGTGACCGGGGCGGGAGCGGTGCTCGAGGAAAGCTCGATAGACAATGCGGGACGCCTGCGTCTGATAGAAACCGAGGGTACCTCGGTGTATCACGGCGTGACCTCACCTTTGAACTTCATGATTGATGAGTACGTGCGCGGTAAGTACGACCTGTCGCGTGTACGCCGTATCGGCTATGGGGGGGCAGCCATGCCGGCCGAAGTAATAGAGAAGTTTGCCACGCGTCTGCCCTGGGCCGATCAGGTCCATATCTGGGGGATGACGGAAACGGGTCCGGCAGGCACATTCCTGCCCCCGTGGTATCTGCCGCGCAAGGCAGGCTGTATCGGTGGCCCCATGCCTGGGTGCGCCGTGCGGGTTGTTGATGAAGAAGGTAAGTCGGTGCCTGTGGGTGAAACAGGGGAAATAGCTTTTTCGGGCCCGCCCATGGCGCAAGGCTATTTTTCCAACCCCGAGGCGACTGCCGAGGCCTTTGTCGACGGTTGGGTATTGACCGGCGACATCGGCCGTTTTGACGAGGAAGGGCATTTGCATTTTGTCGATCGCAAGAAAGACGTCGTCAATCGAGGCGGTTTGAAGATCGCTTCAGCCGCAGTCGAGGAGGTGATTTACCGATACAAGTCGGTGCAAGAAGCCGCTGTAGTGGCGATACCCCACGCGGGGCTGGGCGAAGATCTTGCCGGCTGCGTGGTGGCCCGCCCCGGGGAAGTCATAGATACGCAGGCACTGCGCGAGCATTGTGCGCGTCATCTGGCTGACTATGAAGTGCCCCGGCGCTGGTTTGTACTGGATGCCCTGCCCAAGAATCCCATGGGCAAGATACTGAAGCGCGAGCTTCGGGCGTCTCTTCTAGAGTTAATTGAACAGGATCATCAACAGTCATGACAACGCAAGCTTACGCGATTCGTATCCATGAGTACGGCGGACCAGAGAACATGGTCTACGAGGCCGTCGATGTGGCAGAGCCCGCAGCGGGGGAAGTCCAGATCCGGCAGCATGCCATAGGGGTGAACTATCTCGATACCTACAACCGACGAGGTGTCTTTCCGGTGCCGGAGTTGCCGTGGGGCCTGGGGGTCGAGGGCGCCGGCGTGGTGACTGCCGTAGGCAAGGGAGTGAGTCATTTCGCTATAGGCGACCGCGTGGCCTATGCATCACGGCCCATAGGCAGTTACGCCACGGTACGTAATCTGCCGGTCGATCTGTTGCTGCACCTGCATGATGACGTCAGCTTTGAGCAGGCCGCAGCAGTGACGCTGCAGGGCCTGACTGCTCATATGCTGGTCAATCGTGTCACTCACTTGCAGGCGGGCGATACGGCCTTGGTGCATGCTGCGGCAGGTGGCCTGGGATTGTTGCTGGTGCAATGGCTGAAGCACAAAGGATGCCGGGTCATAGGCACCGTCGGATCCGAGGCCAAGGCTGCCCTTGCACGTGAGCATGGTTGTGATGACTTGATTCTGTATAACGACGAGTCGTTCACTGACGGGGTCCGTCGACTGACTGACGGCAAGGGTGTGGATGCCGTGTTCGAAGGTCTCGGTGGTCAGGTCTTTCATGATTCGCTGACGATTCTGAAGCCTTTCGGGCAACTGGTGAATCTGGGTCAGGTGGCGGAAGGCTTGCCTGCCGTTGACCTGTCTGCACTGGGCCCGGTCCGGTCGCTGACGGTATCCGTGCCGGGCGTGTTCGCCTACATGACCCATCATCCCAATCTGCAAGGCGCTGCCGATACGCTATTTGGCATGGTTGCACGGGGTGAGCTACGTGTGCATATCGGACAGCAGTTTGCGCTCAGTGAGACAGCGCAGGCGCACCAGGCCCTCCAGGAGCGCAAGACGACGGGCTCGGTTGTCCTCATACCCAATTGAAGGGGCACTCATGAGTATATTCAATAGTCCCGAATTACAAGCTTTTAGGGCGGAAGCAAAAGCCTTCCTGCAAGCGCAGCTGACAGATGAGTTGGTACAGGCTACCCGTGGTGGTTTGCACCTGAAGCCGGCCATCATGAGGCAGTGGCAGGGTGTGTTGCACAAACGCGGCTGGGGGGCTCCTCACTGGCCAGTCAGTGCAGGAGGCCCAGGCTGGAATGCCCTGCAACGCTACATCTTTGAAGAAGAGTCCGCGTTTGTCGATGCGCCTCCTGGCGATGTACTTGGCCTGTTCCTGGCTGGTCCCATGATCATTGCTGAAGGCAGTGACGAACAGAAGCAGCGCTATCTGCCCAAGATACTTGCTGGTGAAGAGCTTTGGTGCCAGGGCTTTTCCGAGCCCAATGCGGGCTCGGATCTGGCTTCGCTGAAAACTACAGCAACCAAGGACGGCGATACATGGGTGATCAACGGCCAGAAAACATGGCTGAGCAGCGGTCATTACGCTGACCTGATGTTTTGCCTGGCCCGAACTGGTATTGACGGCAAACCGCAAGAAGGCCTGACCCAGTTTGTCATAGACATGAAGTCGCCAGGCATCACCCTGCAACCGATTTTGACCATGGACGAGGGCCACAGCGTTAACGCCGTCTTTCTGGACGATGTACGTGTCCCCGCCACGAACGTGATTGGTGAAATCAACAAGGGCTGGACCTACGCCAAGGATTTGCTGGCGCGTGAGCGGGTCAACAACGCTCAGGCACCACGTACCAAACGCGACATCCTTGAACTTGAAAAGCTGGCCGGGCAACTGCAAGACGAGCAAGGACAGAAGCTGGCGGATGATCCGCTGGTGCGCCGACGCCTGTCGGCGCTGGTTATGGATTTCATAGCACTGGAAGCTGCCGTACTGCAGGTACTGGCCTTGCAGATGCGTGGTGAAGAGCCTGGGCCCGTTGCCTCGACGTTGAAAATACGTGGTTCCGAACTCCAGCAGCGCGTCACCGAAACTGCGCTATCACTGCTGGGCCAGGCCGGTATCGTGCTGTCGCCCGAATACGGCGGGGGATTGTTGGCGCCAGAAGGCAACGGTTGGGTGGAACGGCATTTGTTCAGACGTGTAGTCACGATCTATGCCGGCTCGAACGAAATTCAAAAAACCATTATTGCCAAGTCCATTCTGGGCATGTAACGGAGATTGATCATGGTTATGGACCGTGAGGAACTGAACCTGTTGCTGGAGTCTGCGCAACGGTGGTTTAGCGATAACAATTCATTCGGCGCACGGGTGACGTCGTTTCGGGAAGGTCATCGCCAGACGCCAGAGGGCTGGCAAGCTCTGGCGGAGATGGGTTGGCTGGCTTTGCCGCTGACTGAAGCAAACGGTGGCTTCGATGCCGACCATGCTGCGCGCTTTGCCTTGATTCGTCTTGCGGGCGAACATGTTCGTCCCGAGGCGCTCGAAACGCATTTGTTGTTGGCGCCCGCAGTGGTCGAGGTCAGTCCCGACCAGGCCGAGGCATTGGCAACCGGCGCAATGCGCCTGGGCGTGGCCGATTTGCCCGACAGAAACGGCATCACGGCTGATACCCTCGATGGAACATGCATACTGTCGGGACGCAGCGGGCCGGTGTTGGGCTCGCAAGACGCGACGCACTATGTGGTGTTTGTGCGGGATGCTGCCGGAGTACTACGCGCCGCACTGCTTGCGGCCAATGCGCCGGGCTTGTCCTGCGAGCAGGCCAGGCTTATCGACAAGCGAGACACTGTTTTGCTCACATTGGATCGTACGCCAGGCCTGTGGCTGGATCAGGCTGACGACGTGGGGGCGGGACAACGGCTGCGTGATCTGGTAGCCGCCGGCCAGGTGGCCGACGCGGCCGGTGTCCTTGAGGTTGGTTTCAACTTGACGCTGGACTACCTGAAACAACGTACTCAGTTTGGTCGTCCCTTATCGCAACTGCAGGCGGTCCAGCACAAGATGGCCGATATTTTCTGCGATGTTAAGCAAATGACGGCCTTGGCCGAGCGCCTGGCGCAAGAGATCGATGCCAGCCCGAAGGGACCATGGCCGACTTTGCCTATCGCCAAGGCCTTTGTAGGCCGCCGCGCCATACGCGGCATGGGGCAGTTGATTCAGCTGTCGGGCGGCATAGGCGTAACGGAAGAATACAAGATTACCCATCTTTATCGCCGGCTGCACGTGGCAGCAACGATGTTCGGCGCAGCTGAAGCGCAGCTGGCTCGTATTGGCGTACGCGATGTGCTGCAAGCAGCTTGAGCACAATCATTTTTGAACTTTATAGACAACTAATACCTACGGAACTCAAACATGGAAAACAAAGCCCTTACCCTGGATGTGCGCGATCGTGTCGCTTATCTGACCATCAACCGGCCGGATGAACTCAACGCAGTCAATGCCGAGCTGCATACGGCCTTGTCACGCATATTCATTGACCTGGGCGAACGCCGCGATCTGAACGCCATCGTGCTGACGGGTGCTGGCCGAGCCTTTTGTGCGGGCGGCGATATCGAATGGATGCGCGCTGCGGTGCGTGAGCCAGAACAGTTCGAAGTCGTGACCTGGGAAGCCAAGCGCATTGTGTATTCGATGCTCGATTGCGAAATTCCTATCGTCGGCCGCATCAATGGCGATGCTGTAGGCTTGGGGGCCACCCTTGCTCTGCTATGCGACATCACGGTCATGGATGAGAATGCACGCATCGGGGATCCGCATGTGCGCGTCGGCTTGAATGCCGCCGACGGCGGAGGTTTCTTGTGGCCGCAAATCATCGGCTATGGCAAAGCCCGTGAATTGTTGTTGACCGGCGATTTGTTGTCGGCCGAAGAAGCGTATCGCCTGGGCGCTGTCGGTCATGCAGTAGCTACCGAAGAGCTGGATGCGCGTGTAGACAAAATTGTGGCCAAGTTGCGCAATGGCGCTACTAAAGCTATACGCTGGACCAAGGCGGGCTACACTATCCCCCTGCGCCAATTGGCCCATGGGCACATGGATGCAGGCGTGGCTTATGAATGCCTGACCAACCTGACGCAGGATCACAGCGAAGCTATCGAAGCATTTGCAGCCAAGCGCAAGCCGGTTTTCACCGGGCGATAAGGTGACATACTTGAGCACACAAGCACAAGGAATAGTGACGTGGACGGTCCACTAATAGGAAAAAGCCAGCAAGTCCGCGCGAGTGGTAGCCCAGTGGCGGGCACACAAAGTGTCCGTCGGGCTCTGGCCGTCTTGCGCCTGGTTGCCAAATATCGTGACGATGGCATCAGGCTCGTACAGGTCGTACGCGAATCCGGCCTCGATCGTGGGACTGCCTATCGCCTGCTTAGCTGTCTGGTGGAAGAGCAGTTCATCGATCGTGGCGACGATAGCCGCTACTATCTTGGGCCCGAGGCAGTGCTGCTGGGTTCATTGCTGCCTCGGCCTACTTCGCTGCTGACCCGCTTCCTTCCTGTACTGCGCCGTGTGGCTCGTATTTCAGGCGATACGACCTTCCTGATGATGCGGCAGGGTGATTATGTTTTTTGCCTGCATCGCGAAGAAGGCAGTTCGCAAGTACGCGTGTTGACAACCAATATTGGCCAGCGCCGCTCATTGGGTACGGGCACCGGTGGGACGGCGGTGTTCGAGCTGATGCAAGACAGCGAAATTCAGGCCATCTACGAGCGGCACGAGATAGAGTATGCCGATATGGGATTGACGCTGGAGCAGGTCCTGCGTATGGCGCACGAGGTGCGCCGATTAGGCTATGCCGAGGTCTATGAGTCATTCGACGAAATAGGAACCGTCGGCATCGGTATCGCATTTCGGATCGGGCACCATGGCATGGGCGCCATCAGCCTGGCCACGCTGACCGCACGGCTTAGCAAAGAACGCCGCGAAGCCTTATTGGAGCTGATGCGCAAGGAGTTGCGGGAACTTGGGTTGCGCGAATAGTACGCAGACGGAATAAAGCGATGAGAGGAACGCAGACGGTATCCAGAGCACTGGGTCTGTTGCATCTGGTGTCCCGGGCGCACCCCGAAGGTATCGGCATTGGCGAACTGGCCACTCTGGCGCAATTGGATCGCGCCACCGCCTATCGCCTGGTAAGCAGCCTGGTCGAGTTCGGGCTGGTGGAGCGTGATGACGCTCGCATGTACCGCTTGGGCGTGGAGGCCATGCAGCTCGGTCTCGCGGCAATGCGGTCAGCGCCCATCGTAGACCGAATCAAGCCTGTCATGAAAAGACTGGCGCGTCGAACGGAAGACACGATATTTTTGGTGGTTCGCAATGGTGATTATGGTCATTGCCTTCACTGTGAAGAAGGGTCGTACCCAGTCAAGGCGCTTGTGCTGAGGGTCGGTGGTATGCGGGTGTTGGGCATCGGGTCCGCAGGTTCGACCTTGCTTGCCGCGCAGACGGACGATGAGGTTGAGGCGGTTTACAAGCGCCACATCAATGAATTCCAGCCTAGTGTGCTTTCTTTGGCAGATCTGAAGCGTCTGATCGCCGATACGCGGCGGCGTGGCTATGCCAATACGGCAGATCTGGTCACGGAAGGAGTAAGTGGTGTCGGCATGCGCTTCGAACTGCCGACAGGAACTCAAGCGGCCGTGAGTGTGGCGGCCATTAGAAGCCGAATGCCTCCAGAGCGCAAAGCATGGATTGCAGAGTTGATCGCCGAAGAGCTGCAAGTGGACGGTTTGGAGCCTTCATTTCGAGCACATTGAGTGCTTTGCCTTACCACCGCCTGTACTAAGCTGACGGGCATACCGAATTTACATAGTAAATAAAAACATATGTGGCGCTAGCCATTCGATGGCCGTCGCTCTGATACTGAACGCATGGCTATCGAATATCGATGGCGCATCCAGTTTCGGGCGGCGCAAGAGTCGCCTGCATAGCTAAAAGGTAAATGCGCGGCATGACATTCATCAAAGATGTACAAACAGGCACGGCTAGCTGCGGCGACACGCAGATCAGTTATTTTGATTCTGATCCTGAGAATACTCATGCTGAAACCATTGTTTTGTTGCACGGCACAGGCGGTTCGGCAGAGAACAACTTCTGGGCGCTGCTTCCCATGCTGGCCATGCGCCATCGCGTCGTTGCATTGAATTTCGTCGATCCAGAAACAGAAACCCCAACGGCAGACTGCTATCTTGAGCAGGTACACGCCGTTGTCAAACACGTGGCGCACGGTAAGCCGGTTCATGTGGCCGGTTATTCATTCGGAGCCGTGATCGCTGCTTTGTTTGCTGCGCGCCATGATGCATGTGTTAAGTCGCTTACGTTGATTGCCGGCTGGGTAAAGACCGACAACCAGCAAAGACTGCGCAACGCGGTCTGGCGCAGTCTTTATGAAAGCAATCATGACGCACTGGCGCCATTTTCCGTATTGCTGAATTACAGTCAGGCATTTTTGAATTCAAAAAATGAGGCAGAGCTGGAGGGTTTGTCCCAGTCCATCAGGAACGGCCCGGATCGTTCCCGCAAAATGGAATTCAACAAAAATGTTGATATTACGAACGATTTGGCCGGAATCCAGGTGCCCAGCCTGGTTATTGCTTGTGTGCACGACCAGATGGTTCCCCTGCGGCACGCCCGGATGCTGTTTGGCGCTATTGCAGACTGCCGATATGCGGAGATCATGTCTGGCCATGGGGTTGTTCACGAAAGGCCGTCTGAGTTGTTCACCATGATCGATATGTTTGTCCAGGACCCCACAGCGCTGCCTGCCGGACAGCTTATCAAGAACAATCACGCCTGACGCCGGAAGAAAGCAATGAATGAGACCATGACAATTAATGACTCCCGCCACCGCAAGGCGGTGGAAACAGAAGTGCTGATCATTGGGTCGGGCTTTTCAGGACTGGGGATGGCGGTTGCGCTCAAGCGCGAGGGCAAGCGTGACTTCATCGTGCTCGAACGCGCCGATGACGTGGGCGGGACATGGCGGGACAATACCTACCCGGGCGCGGCTTGCGATATTCAATCGCACTTGTATTCCTACTCTTTTCGCCCGAATCCTCGGTGGAGTCGGGTTTACGCACCGCAGCCTGAAATACTGGATTATTTGCGAGCCACTGCCCATGATGAAGGCATTGTTCCTCATGTGCGATTTGGCGAAACTGTCCTCAAGGCGAGCTGGGACCCGGCAACGTCCATGTGGCATGTACTGACCAGTGCCGGAGAGTACACGGCGTACGCACTCATATCAGCGGCAGGACATTTGTCCGACCCTTCGTATCCGGATATTGATGGACTTTCTTCCTTCGAGGGCAAGGTGTTTCATTCTGCCCGCTGGGATCATTCTTATTCGACAGCCAATCGACGCATCGGTGTGATTGGTACCGGAGCCTCCGCCATCCAGATTGTGCCCGAGCTTGCCCGTGAGGCGACACACCTGACGGTCTTCCAGCGCTCGGCGCCATATGTCATACCGCGCCGGGACCACGTATATAGCGAAGCGGAAAAAGGCTTGTTTACTCGTTTTCCCGATACGGCGCAAGAGCTGCGCGACGAGTTGTTCTGGGGGAACGAATCCCGATTTCCCCAGCGGCGCCAAGTGCCGGCGTTTATAGAGCAGGTTTCTTCAATGGCGCTGAACCATCTGAAAAATCAAGTGCCTGACGAGACACTGCGGCAAAAGTTGACGCCCAATTATGCGATTGGCTGCAAACGTATTCTTCTGTCCAATGACTATTATCCGACGCTGATGCAGCCTAACGTATCTCTGGAGACCACTGGCATTTCCCATGTGGATAAGCACGGTGTCGTACTGAAGAATCAGGACAGGATAGACCTGGACTTGCTGGTCATTGCGACGGGGTTCGAGGCGGCCGACCTGCCCGTCGCCGAAGTCATTCATGGCACCGATGGGAAAAGCCTGGCTGAAAAATGGCAGAACGGCGGGCAAGCCTATGCCTGTACCGCAGTATCGGGATTTCCGAATTTTTTCCTGATGCTTGGGCCGAATACGGGGTTGGGAGCAGGTTCGATGATTTTCATGATCGAAACCCAGATCAACTACATCAAGGAAGGGGTAGGATTCATTTGCGATAATGCCGCCTTTGTCGATCCAGAGCCGCAAGCACAGCGCAGCTACGTGGAAAGCATTTATCAGCGTAGCGGCGGAAGCGTTTGGCTGGAAGGGGGGTGCAGCAGTTGGTATTTGCACCCGCGCAGCGGCAAGCTGACGACACTGTGGCCTGACTTCATGACACAGTTTCGCAAAGAAAACGGGTCTTTCACGCCTACAGGATATCGAGTCACCTTCCGCATGCCACAAGAAGCGCTGCAGCTTGCAGAGCAAACATGAGCCACGCGGCCTACATGCTTTGGGGTACTCCCCCGCCGCGCTTTTGTACTTTTTCTATAGCTAAGTGAATTATGTCCATACAGTCTGAAATTTCGCCCGAAGAATGGGCCGTTCGAAAAGATCTGGCAGCCGCGTATCAACTGGCTTTCCTGCATCGTATGACGGACCATATCTACACGCATATTTCGGCACGTGTGCCGGGTGATGAAGCGCACTTTCTGATCAACGCCTATGGTTTGACGTTCGACGAGATCACGCCTGAATCGCTGGTAAAGGTCGATCTTGAAGGCCGTATCATTCTGGATGAAACCCGCCTGGGCATTAATCCGGCGGGTTATGTCATACACAGCGCCATCCACGGCGTGCGGCACGATGCAGCTTGTGTGATGCATACGCACACAGCTGCGGGGGTCGCTGTGTCCGCTCAGGAGCGCGGGCTGTTGATGCTGTCGCAACACGCCATGCGCTTTCACGAGCGCTTGTCCTACCACGATTATGAAGGCGTTGCGCTCGACCTCGATGAGCAGAAGCGTCTGATTGCTGACCTGGGCTCCACCAACGCCATGATTTTGCGTAACCACGGCTTATTGGTCTGCGGTGCAGATGTGGCCGACGCTTTCGATGCCATGTATTACCTGGAGAGGGCTTGCCAGATTCAGGTCCATGCCTTGGCGGGTGGCATGAAAATCATCGAGCCGTCAGCTGCGGTTGCCGAGAAAGTCGCGCGGCAATTTGATAAATCCGATCGGCCGTCCCGGGCAAAACAATGGCCTGCAATGCTGCGCATGCTGGAGCGCAATAAGCCTCGCCTGGGCGCCTAGCACGCCACTCTATAACTTCTGTTCAAAAGAGGTCACATATGCGCAGCCAGACTTTGCCGCGGGTCGGCATCATTGGCGCGGGAGCAATAGGCTGCACGCTTGCCGCGCGATTCGCCAATGGCGGTTGTGATGTGAAGCTGGCTGCACGAGCCGAAGCCGCAGCCACCATCCGCCGGCAAGGCTTGCACCTTACCGCAAGCGGAACAGAGATCGCGGCGCAAGTGGCAGTTGCAAAGTCGCCACAAGATCTGTTGGACAGGGATTACGTCTTTATTGCCGTGAAGCAGCAAGCGTTGCTGGCTGCCGTTAGGGATTGGTTGCCGAAGCTGCCCGAAACGGTAGTCGTCATCCCTGCCATCAACGGTATTCCCTGGTGGTTTCTACCGAACGCTCAAGCGTCCAGCACGCCCTCTGGCAAAACACCAGAAGTCGAACTTGCCGCCCTGTTGCCGGCCGCGCAGATTCTGGGCACGGCGGTCTATCTGACGGCCTATTCGACGGCCCATGGTGTCGCGGTTCAGGGAACGAGAAACCGGCTGATTATCGGCGAGCTGGACGGAAGCAGCTCCGCCCGGGCTGAGGTATTGAAGACGACCTGCATGGCCGCAGGTATGGATTGCGACATATCGACTGCAATTCGCCTCGATGTCTGGATGAAGGCGGTAGGCAATGCGGTGTTCAATCCCCTGAGCGTATTGTCGGGCGGGGACATGGCGTCCATGTTGGCAGATGAGCACATCTCGGAACTGGCTTTGCATATGCTGCGCGAGAGTCTTGCTCTGGGAAGGCGGATAGGCTTGCCTATCGACAGTAGTGCCGAAGAGCGACTCGAGCGAGCTCGTTCTGCGGGGAACGCGCAGACCTCCATGCTGCAGGATTACCTCAAAGGAAAGCCTTTGGAGGTGGAAGCCATTATCGGCGCCATGGTCAGACTGGGCCGGCAATACGAAACGAAGATGCCCTTTACCGAGGCTATTTATGGCCTGGTTCGCAGCGCTTCGTTGAACAATCCTTTTTTGAGAACGACAAGTAACACAACGGAGGAAAAGACAAAATGAGAATCTATAAACTGAGCTTGGCGGTTGCGGCATTTTGCACGTCTATCGCTGCGCAGGCCGCAAACTACCCAAGCAAGCCGGTCGACATCGTCGTGCCGTTTACGCCTGGGGGCGTAACCGATGCAATGACCAGGAATCTGGCGGACAAACTGCAAGAGAAGCTGGGGCAGCCCGTTGTTGTTGTGAATAAGCCCGGCGCCGGCACGGTGATCGCCAGCAATTACGTCGCCAGGACGAAACCTGACGGTTATACCTTGTTGATGGCCGCCTCTTCGCTGGGCATTGCCCCGCACTTGTATAAGTCCACGGTGACCTATGATGTCAAAAAGGACTTCTCACCGATTGCGCTCGTGGCTGTAGTGCCGCATCTGCTTGTCGTCGATAGCAAGATTCCCGCCAAATCGGTGGGCGAGCTCATCGCCTACCTGGGAAAGAATCCGGATCGAGCCACATATGCTTCATCGGGCAACGGCACCTCCAATCATCTGGAGGGCGAGCTTTTCGCTTCATTGTCCAGCCTGGAAATGACACATGTGCCTTATAAAGGAAGTGCGCCCGGCCTGACCTCTCTGGCGAGCGGCGATGTGACCATGATGTTTGTCGACGTTGCCGCAGCAAAGCCGTTCCTCGAGTCCGGCAAGGTCAGGGCCCTGGCCGTGACGACTCCGCAACGATCAAAACAAATGCCTGACCTGCCGACCGTCAGCGAATCGGGGTTGCAGAAGTTTGATGCCATGCCCTGGCTGGGCATTGTTGCGGCAGCGGGCACACCGAAAGAGATAGTCATTCAGCTGAATGACGCCCTGAAGGAAATTGGCGCCGACTCAACTCTGGCTGCTCAGTTTTCGACAATGGGGCTCGATCCGGTGTTCAATTTGCCAGACGAGTTCGCCTCATTTATTCAGGAAGAGAACGACAAATGGGCCACGGTCATCAAGCAAGCAAAGATCGTCGTGGAATAGGGCTGATAGTGCCGCCATGATTCCGATACGGGGCATCACTGAGCCTGTATGTCGTTTACGCTGCCTGTGCTGGCGCCCAGCAGCTCACTCCATTGGCTGAATGCAAAATACCGTGGTGCATCTTCCAGGGCAGGGTCGCCGTAGCCCGAAGCGTGCAGTACAAAGCGTACGCCGGCATTGCGCGCGCATTCAGCATCGATGGAGGTGTCGCCAAAATACAGGCATTGTTCGGGTTCCAGACCCAGCATGCGTATGGTTTCCAGCAGAGGTATGGGCGATGGCTTGGGCTGTGCCCAGCTGTCGGAGCCGCTGATGAAATCGAACAGTCCGTGTATGCCGACTTTGTGAGTGGCCGCCAACGCACTGGCGTGGACTTTGTTGGTGCAGATACCCATGGCCAGCGAGGCGTCGCGGCAGGCGTTCAGCACGTCTTGGGCACCCGCATAAAGTTGAGTGGTGCCATGGCCTAGCGTGGAATAGTTTTGTACATACTGGGCCTTGAGCGGACTAAAGTCGGTGGGCGCCTGCCAGCCCATATCGGCCAGGATGTCGCGCATGATTCCTTCGCTGGTGCCATGCAGATTATCGGGGAAATAATCTTGTGGCAGGGTGCCCAGGCCTGCTTGCTGGAATGTCAGGCGCATGCCGTTGATGATGTCGGCGGCGCTGTCGACGATCGTGCCATCCAGGTCGAACACCAGGCCGCGTACGTCGTCCCGCTGGAGTAATGAGTGCAGGGTCAGGTCTGTTGTGGTTGATTCAGGCACGTTTCAAAAGTCCTTCAGGAGAGGCAACATAAGCGATCAATATGCGGTCCATATAGTGCATGCGCAGGACGGCGTTCTTTGCGGATACCGCAGCATTGTAGGCGTCTAGTCTTTAGTGGGTTTGCTGGCGACCTTTGCTGACCATCACCATGCCGATGCCGCCCAGCACCAGAATGCATGACACCATAAGCTGCAGTGTCAGGACTTCTCCCAATAATGCCGTACCCATTATTGCCGTAAGAATAGGGACGGATAGCTGGACAGTGCTGGCCTTCAGTACGGTAAGTTGTTTCATGACACCATACCAGATCACGTAGCCCAGTCCCGATGTAACGGTGCCGGACAAGATAGCGTAGGTCAAGCCGCGGGCATCCCAGTGCAGCGTGGCTAGCAAAGGCACGAGGGCCATCAGGCTAAAGGGAACGGCGCGGGCAAAATTGCTGGCCGTCGAGGCCAAAGGGTTGGCGGCACCCTTGCCCCGTATTGAATACCAGCCCCACGCTGCGCCAGCGATCGCCATGAGCCCGGCGGCACCCAGGGGCGGGGCACTGCTGCCGGGCAGTAGCAGGAGCACCAGGCCAGTAATGCTGATCAGCAATCCGACCATGGATAGTGCTGTCGGACGCTCGCCTTTGATCATGCCGTACAGAAGCATGGAAAGCTGTACGCTGCCGAAAAGAATCAGGGCGCCGACACCCGATTCCATATTGGTATAGGCCAATGAAAAAGAAAGGGCATACAAGACAAGCGCGATGGCACCCAACCAGCTGCCGGATTGTCGAGCGGATGTTGCGGCTTGCGCCACAGGCGTGGCTGATGCCCGCCGCGATGAAAAGCAGACTAATGCATAAAGAATGAGTGCACCGCTTGCGAGCCTGAGCGTGGTAAAGCTTAAAGGATCGATGTGACGTTCCATGAGCGCCAGGCGGCATAGTATGGAATTACCGGCAAAGGCCAGCATGGACAGGCAGGTAAGCAGCGTTGTCCGGATGGCCAGATTTGCTTCCTGGCTGCGACCTGTTCCGTGGGCATTTGGGAGCATCGTGAAACTATATCCCTTGACCTGGCTTTTTGCTACGAAATCATGTTGGAAGCAGCCTTGTCAGGCTATTGTTGAACAACTTACTTTGTTAAATTGGACGATAGTTCGAGACCTCTTCAGGAAGCTGCATGATAAATGTAATATTTGCCTCTGGCCACGATGCCGAGCCGCAAGAGTGGATAGCGCCGCTGCAACGGGAATTACCCGGCGTTCGCATTACAAACTGGGACGGGGCAGCGCAGCCGGTGGGTGCCCAGTTGGCCGTAGTATGGAAGCCACCTAAGAACCTGTTCATGCGCGAGACGCAGCTTGAAGCTGTATTCAACCTGGGAGCCGGTGTCGATGCTTTGTTGCAGCTGCCTGGCTTGCCCGCCGATCTGCCCATCATTCGCCTGGAAGATGCCGGCATGGGTGTGCAGATGGCTGAATATGTGGTTCACGCGCTGTTGCGCGCATCCCGTGGATTTGAACAGTATCAGGTGCAACAGCGGCAAGGCAGGTGGGCCCCTTTGCCAGACATACAGCGTGCGCAGTGGCCGGTTGGCGTCATGGGTACCGGCTTGATGGGAGCGAGGCTAGCGCAAACCCTGGCCGCGCTCGAGTACCCTGTGGCAAGCTGGTCTCGGCGTGGCAAAGAGATGCCGGGCGTACAAAAATTTGCGTCGCAAGCCGAGTTTCCGGACTTTCTGGCCCGTACCCGCGTGCTGGTCAATGTTCTGCCGTTGACACCCGAAACTCAGGGCATACTGTGCCGGGATACCTTTGAGCAGCTGCTGCCTGACGCCTATATTGTCAACGTGGGACGGGGCGAACACCTGATCGACGATGATCTGCTGCACGGTCTGGAGTCGGGCCGTGTCAAGGGCGCAACGCTCGATGTGTTTGTGCAAGAACCGCTGCCGGCTGCCCATCCGTTCTGGGCGCATCCGGCCATCACTATTACGCCCCACATCGCCGCAGCCAGTCTGCGCGATGAAACCATCAAGCAGATTGCGTCAAAGATCAGAGGGTTCTTGAATGGCGAAACCCTGACGGGTACGGTGAATAGAACTCTGGGGTATTAGGCCGCCAGAAACGACATTTTTGTCAGGAGACTACCAGACATGTTCGAAGGATTTGAGGCATTTCAGATTCAAACAAGCGACCCGGAAGTTCAGATCACCGGAAAGCGCGGTGGGTCGGGTTCACCGTTGTTGCTCATACACGGCAACCCTCTGTCGCACATGAGCTGGGCAGGCGTGGCCGACGCGCTTGCTGAGCACTTTACGGTTGTGGTCGTTGACATCCGTGGTTACGGACACAGCAGCAAACCCAAAGGCTTGCCTGATCACAGCAACTATACTTTTCGCCGTATGGCCCAGGACCATGTTGAAGTAATGAATCATTTTGGATTCAGGCAATTTTCCGTTGCTGGCCACGACCGTGGTGCGCGGGTTGCTCATAGAATGTGTCTGGACCACGAAGCAGCCATTACCAAGGCTGCCTTTCTGGATATCCTGCCTACCGAGTTCGTATGGCGCGAGCTGGGAGACCTGGACATTGGGCTCAGCCTCTACCACTGGAGTTTCCTGTCCCAGCCCTTGGGGTTTCCCGAGGCCTTGCTAAAGAATAACGAGCCGCTGTATATCCGCAGCAAGCTCATGAGCCAGGGTCTGGGCAAAGGCGGTTTCACCGAGGAGCAGATTCAGTATTACACCGAACTGTGTACGCCCGAGAATATTCATGGCGTCTGCGAAGATTATCGCGCTTCCGCAACACTTGATATACAGTTCGACCGCGAAGACAGGCTGGCGGGTAAAAAAGTGACATGCCCGGTCATGCTGCTATGGGGACAATCGAGCCATACGGCCCGGCACGAGGGCGGTCCCGCAAAAATATGGGCGCCGTACGCAAGCAATATTGCCCACGCAGAAGCCTTGCCCTGCGGCCACTATCCAATGCAACAGGCACCCGAGCAAACTCAAGAAGCAATGCTCGCATTCTTCCGCGAGCCCAGGAATTCGCTGAGCTAAGCCTCAGCCATATTTATGCGGAACCAGGAAACCGCCCACCGCTTGCAGGTCGGGCGTAATGCCCAGGCCGGATGCCTCGGGCAGTGTGATGGCACCGTCGGTGGGGTACACCAGTTCGCCAGCAAAATGATCACGCAGAGGATTCGGGTTTGAGTCGACTTCGACAAAGCCGTCGCCGCCGACGGCGGCCTTCAGATGCATGGATGCCACCAGACCCACGCCGCCCCCCAGCCAGTGCGGGCAAAACAGGCGGTTACCAGCGAGCGCCTGCTTTCCTACCGGTACGCAGCCGCTGAAGCCACCCCATTTTCCGAGGTCGGGCTGCAGCACGGCGAAAGCACCGGAAGCAATGGCAGCCGAGAACTCGGCTTCGCCGCGCATGTTTTCGCCGGCTGCCAGCGGTATCTTCGACTCCTTGGCCAGTTGTACCCATTGCTCAAGATTGTGATCGACGCGGATCGGCTCTTCCAGCCATAGCGGTTTGCACTCGGCCAACAGCTCGCTCATTTCGATCGCTGAATCCGGCGTCCAGCCTTGGTTGGCATCTATCATCAACAGCGTGTCATCGCCGAACATGCTGCGTAAGGCGCGCAGATTGGTCAGATCACGTTGCACACCAAAACCAACCTTGAGCTTGAAGGCCCGATAACCTTCTTCTTTTTTTTGTGCGGCGAGATGTTCGGGAGCAGTCGGGCTGAGTCCCGAGGCATAAACCTGCACGTGTCGGCTACCGCCCAATAGTTTCCATAGAGGTTGATTCAGGTGCCTGGCGGTCAGGTCCCACATGGCGATATCGGCACCCGCGATGGCTTGCGCCATGGTGCCTGGCTCGCCGGTTTGCAGGCCCAGCACATGAAGGCGCTGTGCCAGTGCGTTGAAGGCATGGGTAGGGTGAGGCCAGGCCTGCTCTTTCAGTATGGGTGCAATACACGATTCAAGTATGCGTGCACGATGCTCGGCGCCCACGCCGGGAAAGTTGCACCAGATTTCGCCCCAGCCGACGGCGCCTTCATCGTCTTCGATGCGTACCAGGACGGCCGGCCGGTCGTGCATGATGCCAAACGACGTCTCCACCGGTTCGGTAACAGGTGCTCTATAGACGAATGCCTCGACTTTTGCCACGTGAATCGGGCTAAGCTCAGGAAGGGGAGTCATGGATTCAATCTGCCTTGGTTCGTGCCTTGTTATATGTGGTGTGTGTGCCTGCTAGCGTAAAGTGTGCTGCTTGGCCGGATCAGAAAGGGTCATGCAGTACATGATAGGCACCTTTTTCGCCAATCATGAGCGCAGTGGCATTGGTGTTGGCAGAGACTATCTCGGGCATGACGGAAGCATCGATGACACGCAGGCGGGTCACGCCGTTGACCTTCAAGCTAGGATCGACCACGGCCTTTGCATCCGAGCCCATACGGCATGTACCAGCTGGGTGGAATACCGTACCGCCACCCTCGCGTGCGAACGTCATGATGTCGTCTCGTGTTTTGCGCTGGGAGCCGGGCAATACCTCGCCATCGACCAGGTCGCGGAATGCGGGTTGGTTGTAGATCTCGCGCAGCATGGTTATGCCGGCCACCAGCGTATTGCGATCGATTTCTTCACGCAGGTAGTTGGTTTCAATTTTTGGCGCGGCCATCGGGTCGGTACTTTGGATCTGCAGGCGCCCGCGTGAGGTGGGCCGGCACTGACAGGCCGATGCCGTGAAGCCGGGGTAGTCATGTAGCGGCGTGCCAGGCTTGTCGACCGATAGCGGCATGACGTTGAACTGCATGTCGCTTCGGTTATCGGGCGCGAACTCGGTGCGAGCAAAGCCGCCGACCTGTCCGGCGCCAACCGTCAAGGGTCCGCTATGCTTGAAATACCACTCCAGGCCCATGGAGGCCAGCTTAAGGGGATTGCGTACGTCGTTGTTGAGCGAAAGTTTTTTCTTCAGGCGCACGATGGTGCGTGCCTGATAGTGGTCTTTCAGGTTTTCGCCAACCTCGGGGGCGTTGACCACCACAGGTACGCCCAGGGACTCCAGCAGGCTGGCGGGGCCGATGCCGGATAACTGCAATAGCTGTGGCGACTGTATTGCGCCGGCAGCCAGAATGACTTCGCGCTCGGCATGCGCCTGGTGGGTCTGCCCCTTATTGATCCACTCGACGCCAACCGCCTGTGTGCCTTCGAACAGCACGCGCGTTGTGTGTGATTCGGTCAGCACAGTAAGGTTGGGCCGATTTTGTACCGGATGCAGGAACGCGACGGATGCGCTGGAGCGCCATCCGTTCTTGATGGTCAGTTGATATTGACCCACCCCGTATTCGGTGGCGCCATTGAAGTCTGGATTGAGGGGCAGGCCAAACTGCTGCCCGGCTTCGACCCACGCTTCACAATAGGGGTGATCGTTCTTGAGTCCCGAAACACCTAGTTCGCCGCTGCCGCCGTGGTACTTGCTTTCGCCGCCTTCGTAGCCCTCAGAGCGCTTGAAAAAAGGCAGCACCGATGGGTAGTCCCATCCTTGTGCACCCATTTGCTGCCATTCGTCGTAGTCGGCGTGTTGGCCACGAATGTAAATCAGGCCATTGATCGAGCTTGACCCGCCCACCACGCGTCCGCGCGGCCAGACAATGTTGCGCCCAGCCGTTCCTTCGCAGCCTTCCGTATCGAACAGGCGGGAGAAGCGCGAATCGTAGATGGTGCGGAAATAGCCGACCGGCAAGCGCAGCCAGAAGTTCTTGTCGGCCTTCCCTGTTTCAAGCACTAGTACTTTGACCGATGGGTCACTTGAAAGGCGGTTGGCCAGAATGCATCCGGCCGAACCGGCCCCTACGATAATGTAATCGTAGGGGCCTGAGACCAGGCCTTGCGATTTAGCGGAGAGGCTCATGCTTTCACAATATCAAGATAAAGGCTGGGGTCGAAGTACTTGGAGGCGGGCACGGCATTGGGGATTTTTGCAAAGTCGACAAAGAAGTCGGTGACTTGCTGCAGCCACTGGGTAACCGTGCCATCTTTGTACATCTTGGCCCACTCCGGAGACAGGAACATTTTTTGCGCTTGGTACTGTTCCTTGATGTCGGACAGCGGCACCCTGGGATAGTATTTTTCTTGTATGAGCTTGAGTGATTCGTCGGTGTTGTTGATCAGATGGTCGTTCGCCACGACCCAGGTCGAGATGATGCGCTTCAGAGTGTCCGGGTTTTTTTCGAAGAACTCATTACCGGCAGCCCAGCCGCCGGTAATGGCGGCGTCGGGATAGTACTTGGAAGCGTCGACCAGCATTTTTGCCTCGGGTACACGGGTACGCACGGAAATATTGAAGGGTACCCATAGTGCAACAGCAGGGACGGCCTTTGAAATAAATGCGGTGACCGCGTCCTGCATGCGCTGGTTGACGATCTGTACGTCTTTCTTGGGATCAATGTCGTTGGCGCGTAATGCCTTGTCCAGGAACACATGCGCTGTCGTTCCTGCCGTGGTCGAGATCTTTTTGCCTTTCAGGTCAGCGAAGCTGTTGATGCCCATGTCAGGGTGTACCCAAAGCTGGGCCGTGGCGAACTCGACGTTGTTGATCAGGAAAGCCTTGCCCTGTCCGCGCGCTGGAAAGTTCGACAACACGGCACCCGTGGAGAGCACGTCGATCGAGCCTCCGCTCATGGCCTGGAACAGCTCCAGGCCGGTCTGGAACTGGATGAACTCCGGATCCAGGCCATTCTTTTTCCATAAACCCATGGAGTCGGCCAGCCATATCTGGCCATCGACAGCGAGTGTGTGCAAATAGCCGACCTTCAGTTTTTTTGACTGAGCCCGGACAATCGATGGCGCGGCAATCGTAGCCGCTGATGCTGCTGCAAGTTCAAGAAAGGTACGACGCTTCATGGGGTATCTCCTTTTATGGTCGGAACAAGTCCGTTTGATCAGTTGCTGACCTTGGATTTGGCTTGTGCCTCTTGCGCCGCATACTCGCGCATCACCGAGTCGTGAATGTGTGAGCGCAGCGTGTTGAATTCCGGCGTGTCCTGCAACGAGCGATGCCGGGGATAGGGGAAGGGGATATCTACCACCTCCCTTATTTGCGAAGGACGGGCGGAAATCACCAGTACCTTGTTTGCCAGATAGACGGCCTCTTCCACAGAGTGCGTAATCAGCATGACCGTCTTGCCTTCTGCATGCAGAATCTGCAGCAGCAGATCGTGCATGGCACTGCGAGTTTGGGCATCCAGGGCGCCGAAAGGCTCGTCCATCAGGATGAACTCAGGATGGACGGCATACGTACGAGCCAGCGCGAGTCGCTGCCGCATGCCGCCGGACAAAGTTTTGGGAAAGGCCTTGCGAAAATCAGCGAGCCCCATCAACGTCAGGTAACGCTCGACGATTTCTTTCTTTTCGGTGGCTGTCACTTTCGCGCTGTTGTTCTTGAGCTCGAGGCCAAAGGCGATATTTTGTTCGACAGTCAGCCAGGGAAAGACGCCATATTCCTGGAACATGACACCGCGGTCCGGGCCAGGGCCCTCGATTTCCTTGCCGTCCAGTGTGACGGTGCCGTTGCTGGGCTTGAGAAAGCCGGCCGCCATATTCATGAGCGTTGTCTTGCCACAGCCCGATGGACCAACCAGTGCAACAAAGTCGCCCTGGTTAATGCTGAAAGACATGTCCCGAACGACCTCGAGGGGGCCGTTCTGGGTGTCGAACTTCATCGAAACATTGTTAAAGCCTATACGTTCTTTTGACTGTTCCATAATCAGTTTTCCGTCTTGTCTTGCCAACTGACGAGCCGATTCGAAAGCCGGCGCAGGCCTATGTCCATGAGTAGCGCCAGCACACCAATGCTGATGATGCCCAGGTAGATGGTGCGCAAATCGAAAAAGGCGGAGGCGTTCTGGATCATGGCGCCTAGCCCCTCTTGGGCAGCCACCAGCTCGGAGGCGACCAGGGTGGCCCAGGCAACGCCCAATGCAACGCGCAATGCAGTGAGCATGTGGGGCACCGTCATGGGCAGCATCACTTTGCGGAAAATCTCGAAATCGGTGGCGCCGAGCGTGCGGGCTACGCGGATATACACAGGGCTGATCTGGATCATGCCCTCATACATCACGATCACGGCGGCAAAGAACGAGGCATAGAACAAGATGGCGACTTTGGCGACTTCGCCAATGCCGAGGTACACGATGGCCAGGGGAATCAGAGCAATGGGTGGCAAGGCACGGAAGAAGTTGATCAAAGGGTCGACAAAACGGCGCACAGGCCTGTACCAGCCAATCAGAAAGCCGACCGGTACGGCAAGCAGCATGCCCAGCAACAGACCCAGGACAACGCGCTGCGCCGACATATAGACATTGACAATGAAGTTGCCTTCGGTCAGGTGCACCCACAGTGTTTGCGCCACCTCGGCGGGCGACGGTAGCAATGTCGGGTTGATCAGGCCCGTCATGCGCAGGGCCGTCCAGAACACGAGCAGAAAGAGGAAAGGAAGAACCGCCCAGCCGATATTGACCAGGGCGTTACTGCTTTTTTTCATTGATGTCTCCGTTGTAATGATGATCAGGCAGTCTTCTTTGCGGACTCCTTATTTCTGGCCTTGCGGTTCACTCCCTGCATCAGGTCAACATCGATGAGGATCATCTGTGCCGGATACTGTATGTGTGCGTAGTAGATGATGCGTTCCTGTTCGTCGAGCAGGCTGCGGCATACATCGGCGATTGGATCGCCAATACCAATATTCAGGTGTGTTGCGGTTTCTTCGTCGCATACGGTAATGCGCATGATCTGGCGGCCGTTGGCGACATGGATGTTGGGCGTCGACGCCAATTGCTGGATTGCCGGCTTTAGGCGAAAGCCTTCCGGATCGGTATCGAAGATATCTTTGGCAATGTAGAGATCGATCAGGCAATAGGGCTCGTCTTTGTAGTAATGGACGCGCCGCATATGTTCATAGTCGGGTCCCACCTTGCCGAACTTCAGGGCGGGCACCAGCTTGGATTTTTCGTGCTGGATGGAAAGCAGTCGGATCTTGAGGTTGCCGACCCGGTCGACCAGCTCGTCGAAATTATTGGGCAGCTTGAACCAGCGCTGGGCGGATAAATCTTTGGCGACAAACGTACCTAGCCCACGGGTGCGTCGTACGATGCCTTCGTCTTCCAGTTGCGTAAGCGCCGCACGCAAAGTGATGCGCGACACGTCGTATTCTTCTGCCAGTTTTTCTAGTGTGGGAATTTGCGCACCATAAGGCCATTCCTGGCTTTCTATTTTTTGACGCATAAGCTTGGCCACCTGTATGTACAGGGGCATGCGGCTTTTATGAAAAACATTTGTTTCTATAGACATAAAGTCATGTTAATAGACACAATGTTGAGGAGTCAATAGCCAAATAATCGTGCGAGAAAACCACATACGTACGGGAGTAAGGGTTGTTCTAGGGTAAACCCTTGTATAGATCTAGGGTTTACCCTATAATCTCTATAACGATCAACACACCGCATAGGTTCTGAACATGGCAAACATCAAACTGGCATTAGCAGGCAACGGCCCCGTCAGCTCGGTCGCTTCCAGGGCCGCACATAATCGCTCCGTTGGCTCGCGCGCGGCCTCAGCCGCCAAATCCTTTATTGCTGCTGTAAACAAGGCAGACAACGCCTTGGCGGGCTATATGGCAGACTTGGCCAAGGCCCGCAATCAGGGCGTAGTCAAGGATTAAGCCTTACTTACGGCTGCTCATGCCCATAAACCAGGGTTGCAGCCGTCAGATCTTCGAGCGCAGTTCCCACTGATTTAAAAACGGTACGCTCTTGCTGCGACTGGCGGCCTTTCGACCCGTCGCGGCACAAATCTTCCAGCGTGGCCACAACGTCGCCCGATGTAAATACCTTGCGCGACATGGGTTCGAGCAACTCGCCGGACTTGATCAGGGCCTCCTGAGTATCAACATAGATCCGCGCATCTTTGAAGGCGTGATCATCGGCCTCCCGCATGGCGGGTGTAAAGCTCCCAATCAAATCAAGATGAGAACCCGGTTGCAGCCACTCTCCGTGGACAATGGGAGCGCTGGCCAAGGTGGCGCAAGTAACGATGTCGGCGCTGGCGACGGCTTCAGACAGGTCTCGTGCAAGCAGGGCATCAAAACCGCGGTTCTGAAGATCTTGCACCAGACGAACTGCTGAACTTTCTTGCCTGTTCCAGACCTGTACCTGACAGCCGGGCCGAACGACTGCATAAGCGTCCGCCAGTAGGCTTGCGACACGACCGGTACCCACTATCAATATACGTGCAGCATCTTCACGAGCAAGAAAAGAAGCGGCCAGTGCCGAAGCGGCAGCGGTGCGCCTGGAGGTGATTTCGTCACCGTCCATCAACGCAAGTGGTTCGCCGGTTGTGGCGTCGAAAAGCAGATAAGTGGAATGCAGGCCAGGCTTGCCCAGCGCGCTATTGCCTGGAGCAATGTTGACGGTCTTGATGCCCATGAAGCCGCCTTCTACCCAGGCAGGCATGATGAGGGTGGTCATGCTGCTGGCGCTGCCCTCCACGCGGTGGACATGGCGCAAGGGAACCTGACATGACTCGATGAAGGCATCTTTCAGCGCAGGAACAAGACGCTCAAAAGATAGCGCTGCCCGTGTTTTCTCTTGGTTAAATATTTTCATTCGTTTCTTTTACCGGTTCGAGGCGGCCCTAAACAAACAGGCATCATGCGGTGGCGGCGGGCATGGTCGTTTGGCGCAATATAGTATAGGCCTCGAACGAATATGCCGAGCAGCGGTACGATCATGTACGCAGGCTTAGCGCGTGTTTTTGCTTGAGCTATCTGTTCTGGCGGCGGGCATCAAAAGCCGTATGCCGGAACGATCTGCAACGTTGTGCAAATGTTCCCGCATGGCGCTGCTGGCAAGTGCTGGCGAGCCGGTGGCCAGGGCATCAACAATGTGGGCGTGCTCCTGTATGGGCTCGGCCACGCGGTCAGGATTCGCAAAGGCGACTTGCCGGCTGCTTTCGATGACGTTTTCGATGCCTGCCACAATGTCTGTCAGCAGTGGGCTGCCTGCAATCTCGAAGATGCGTTCATGAAATGCTTGGTCGGCCTCCGCCATGATGACCAGGTCGCCCTGATTGGCGGCATCCTGCATGTTGACGATTGTGTCCCGTAATTGATCCAGGCCGGACTCCGTCACAACATTGGCGGCCAGCATGACGGCAAGTTCTTCCAGTTGCGCACGCACCATGTAGACGTCGCGCAGGGCATAGCGCCCTTGAAAAGACCAGCGGCCATAGGCGCTTTCGAGGCCTTTTAGGCGTGGGTCCGCAATGAATACGCCGCGTCCGGCTTCGCTGCGCAGCAAACCGAGACCTTCCAGCATGGTGATGGCTTCGCGCAGCGATGCACGGCTGACGCCGAGCTGTTCCGCGAGTTGCCGTTGCCCCGGCAATCGTCCCGTCTTCGACCATTTCTTTTGCCGTATCAGGGTCTGCAGCTGCTGCGCAACTTGCTTGACGAGGGAGGTTGATTGAGTACTCATTGCGTATCGGCCCGGCCCAAATGGTGTATTGACATGCATTTTATGTGCGGGCATTATGACATCAACTGGTAAGACCAGTTAAGAGGCAGGTGTTTTCGTATCCGGTAGTCTTTATCGGGGGAACCCATGACAGCAGCAGTGGACAGCGCTTCGGTGATGGCAGCATTCGATCACGTAGCCGAGGGCCTGGCGGCCTTGAATCAATATCCATTTACGGATCGAGGCGCACCATGGGCCGAGCGGCTCAATATCAATCTGCCCGAGCTCAAGGCCTTGCAAGCCTTAACGGACGAAGCAGGCGCGCACTATCGGTTTGAGCTGAAGCCGCTGGCTGGCGAAGGCGTGGCTCCCTCGGCTGCAGCTAATGGTGTTGCGGCAATTTCGCGCAACGCGCACCTGCCTGATGCCAAGGTGGCCCAGGCAGCCTTGCTGGCCTTGCACGCTGCCCACCGCCACGAGCACCTGAACGCCTTTATTCAGTTGACCACCGAATCATCAATCATGGCGCAGGCAGATGCCCTGACAGCCATAAAACATCAGGCCAGCCTGCCCTTGTTGGGTGTGCCGATTGCCATAAAGGACCTCATGGCAGTCCAGGGATTCCCTCTTACTGGTGGTACTCAGGCGCCGGCCGATAACCCACCCTCCACCGAAGATGGCTTGGCCGTAAGGCGGCTGCGGGAGGCGGGTGCTTTATTCGTGGGCACGACGAATCTTCATGAATTGGCCTATGGCATTACCAGTAACAATCCTCACTACGGCGCCGTGCTCAACCCTTACGACACCAGCGTCATCCCCGGGGGCTCCAGCGGCGGTTCGGCTGCTGCCGTTGCCGCGGGTATCGTGCGGGCCAGTATCGGTACCGATACCTCAGGGTCCATTCGCATCCCGGCAGCGTGTTGCGGGGTCGTCGGGTTCAAACCCAGCTACGATGTTGTTCCGCGCCAGGGTGCGCTAGACCTTGGTCCCACGCTCGATCATATCGGCCCAATTGCGCGTTCGGTCGACGATGCGGCCTTGTTGTTTGCCGTCATGGCGGGCTTGCCTGCACAGGTGCCGCAACGCTTGGCTTCTCTGGCCGGCATACGTATAGGTGTGCCGGCCAACTATTTTTTTGAACCGCTTGCGTCCGATGTACAGGCAGCCATGCAGGCCGCCCTCGAATCAATGGCCGAAGATGGTGCGCAACTAGTACCGATACAGCTCGATGATATTGACCTTGCCCCCGCCATTCAGTTTGCCACCCTGTGCAGTGAAGCTACTGCCATACATTGGCGCCGGCTGTTGGCAAAACCGGGCTCCCTTGGTCCGGACGTCAGAGTCCGGCTGGAAATCGGTCAATTGCTGCCGGCTATCTGGTACACCCGTGCCCAGGGGGCCAGAACGCAGCTGGCCAAGGTTGTGGACGCGGCCCTGGCCGACGTCGACGTGATCGTCACGCCTACCATGCGAACTACCGCGCCGCCGGTATCGGCCAGCCATGTGCAAGTCGGACAACAATCCATGCCCATGCATACCGCCGTTACTGGCTTGACGCTGCCATTTAATCTAATTGGGCTGCCCGCCATTACGCTGCCTTGCGGCAGAGGCGAGCGAGGCTTGCCGGTTGGTTTGCAACTGGCGTCCGGCAGGCAGCAAGACTGGAAGCTGCTTGCGGTGGCGGCGCGTGCTGAGGCCTTGTTGCCCGAGGTTGGTATCGGCCACGAGCATTGACAATCGCCCTGAAGTTTATGAATATAACTGGTCAGACCGGTCAATGAAGCAAGAATAAACAGACCGCTGTACAGAGTCGAAGGTTTGCAGTTGTGGTTTCCTATAGGAGGAGTTCCCATGAGACAGCTTCGCTTCGCATTAGCCGCTGCTGCCGTCGCGTTGTCCACTGGCACCGCGACGGCGCTGGCGGCCGATCCCATTGTCATTGGCGTCAGTATTGCGCAATCGCCTCCGGGCTCGGTGGTACAGGGCACGCAGGTCAAAGATGGCATCGAGATCGTCACCAAAATGATTAACGATGATGGCGGCGTGCTCGGCCGTCCGCTCAAGATAGTCTATGAAGACAATCAAGGCATACCCGAGAAAGGCCGGGCCGCGGCCGAAAAACTGATTTCCCGCGACAAAGTGGTGGCCATTACCGGCGGACACCAAAGCTCTGTGTGCTTGGCTGAAATCGAGGTTGCGCATCGGTACAAGATTCCCTACATCAATACCAATTGCTGGTCCGACGACATACGCATCAAGGGCTATCCTGAAGTCTTCAACCCGGGCAACTACAACACGCGTGTTTCGTCGGCCATGGCCGAGACGATTGCCGCACTGAAGGTCAAGTCGGTGGTTGCCTTTGCCGAGAACACCGACTATGGCATAGGCCAGGCGAAGATACTGGGCGAGTTTCTGAAAAAAATGGCCCCCGACACCGACTACAAGTATGTCGCGCTTGACCGCGCCGGCAAGGACTTTACGCCTGCGGTGTTGTCGTTGCGGGCCAGCCCGCCCGAGATGGTCGTCAATATCATGTTGCCTCCGGCTGCCTATATTCTGATGAATCAGCTCTACGAGCAGGGTGTCGCGCCGACGGCACAAACATGGTTCTACGATGGCGCCGGTATTGCCGACTACCCCGACTTCTGGCAAAACGTCAAAGAGGCAGGCAAGTATATGCTGGCTTTCGGCCTGTATCACCCTCAAATGCCTATGCCCGATATGGGCCTGGAGGTCGGCAAAATTTTCCAGGAGCAGTCTGGCAATGAGCCCAATCGTCTGATCTTCCAGGCGGCCGATTCCGTCTTGCTGATCGCCAGGGCCATCGAGCAGGCCAAATCAACCGAAAGCGCCGATATCATCAAGGCCTTGCAGACCATGGAGTTCGAAGGCGTGCGCGGCAAGTTCAAGTTCTCGCAAGAACCGGGCTATAGCTACCAGCAGTGGGTAGATATTCCTTATGTCACTTATCAGCTCACCGAAGTCGATCAGCCACTTAGCAAAACCACACTGATACAGGCCAGCGGGCAGCCGCTGCAGGTCGACAAACTGGTGAAGCCGGCAGAGTAAACCGCTATAGCCAACAAACAATAAGAACCGCCGGGGCTGCTTGCCCCGGCCCCAATGGAGGCTCACGTGCTGGCACTGGATCTGTTCGTCAACGGCTTGATCATAGGCCTGTACTATGCCCTGATGGCCGTTGGCCTGTCGATGATTTTCGGCATCCTCAAGGTAGTGAACTTCGCTCACGGCGAGTTCTACATGGTGGGCGCTTATACCTACACGCTGATCTCTTTGAATCTGGGCGTGCCGCCCTGGCTGGCGCTGCCTACGGCGGCGCTGGCCGGAGCTGCCATCGGATGGCTGACCGAGCGTTGGCTGATGCGCCCCTTGTATACAGGCTATGGTTCCTGGGGCTTGATGAAAGACGAATACGCTGTCGTGGTGACCTTCGGCCTGTCTTTGTTGATGATCAATCTATTCGACAAGATCATAGGGCCCTACCCCATGCGTGGGCCGTCGTTGTGGGATGTCAGTCGCTTGCGTATAGGGCCGTTCATGATGAGCGGCCAGAAAGTGGTCACGGCTGTCCTGGCCGTTGTGCTGTTGGTAGGCCTGGCCTTGTTCATCAAGCGCTCGCTGTGGGGCCGGCAAATCCAGGCGGTTGCCCAGAACCGGCTGGGCGCCTCGATTGCTGGCATTGATACCGGTCGGGCAAGTAGCATTGTATTCATGGCCTCGGGCGTATTGGCTGCCATCGCTGGTGCCTTGCTGGCGCCGGTCATCAATCCCGCCCCCGATGTCGGTATTTTCCCGGCGGTCAAGTCCTATGTCATTGTAGTCATCGGAGGCATGGGGTCCATACCCGGCAGCATACTGGCGGCGTTGCTGCTGGGTGTGCTCGAAAGCTTTGCCGCCGTGTATCTGTCTTACGACTACCGCGATACCTACGGACTGGTATTGCTGATCCTTATTCTCATGTTCCGCCCGCAGGGCTTGTTCGGCGAACGCTCACGCGAGGTATAGGCTATGAACACACGGCATCCCAATCTGCATAGCAGCAAGCTGCGCAACGAGCTCTGGCTAAGCTTGGTGGTGCTTGCTGTTCTGGCGGTGTTGCCCGCCTTTGTACAGTCCACCTATTGGTTGGGTGTGTTGATCGTCAGCATGTACTTCGCCATCATCGCTTCCGGATGGAATCTGCTGGCCGGATATGCGGGGCAATTTTCACTGGCGCCTGCCGCCTTTGCCATGCTGGGTGGATACAGTACTGCTTTGCTGGCCTATCACCTTCAGGCGCCCTTATGGATAGGTCTGCCCATGGCGGCGATTATTCCCGGCCTGGTCGGTCTGGTGCTGGGGCGTATTGTGTTGCGCCTTTCGGGCGCCTACCTGGCCCTGACGACCTTGTCGTTCGCCGAGATTCTTCGCCTGGTCATCTATAACTCCATTGATTTCACTCGTGGTGACCAGGGCTTGACCGTACCCAGCCTGCTCAATGATCGCACGGCCTACTACTACCTGTTTCTTGCCGCGCTGGCGCTGGTGGTGGGACTGATCTACTGGCTGTTGCGCAGGCCTATGGGCCGATTCCTGCAGGCGATACGTGATGATGAAATCGGGGCGGCCAGCCGAGGTGTCAATGTCTTGCGCTACAAGACGCTGGCTTTCCTGATCAGTTGCGCCATCTGCGGATTTGCGGGTGGGCTATATGGCACGTTTGCTCGCCTGGTCAGTCCCGAGCTAGGCCTCATTGCGCAAACGGGCCTGGTCATCGCCATGGTCGTCATCGGTGGCATGGGTACATTGGTGGGGCCCTTGATCGGCGCCTTGCTGGTGTACACCGCTTCCGAAGTATTGCGTGATGTTGGCAATATCCAAATGATTGTCTTTGCCTTCCTCGTTGTTGTCTTCGCGCGGTATTTCCGTGAAGGCTTGTGGGGACTATTGCGTAGATCGATGTTGCGCCGTGCGGTGGCTCATCGTAAGGAGGCCTGATGCCGCTCATGCAGATCAACGAAGTCCAGAAACACTTTGGTGGATTGCGTGCCGTCGATAAGGTCAGTCTGGATATCTCGGAAGGCGAGTTGGTTGGACTCATCGGGCCTAATGGCTCGGGCAAGACCACATTGCTCAATGTGCTGTCGGGACACCTGCAGGCGAGCGGTGGATCGGTCCGGTTCGATGGTGAGAATGTCCTGGGCTTCAAACCTGCCCAACTGGTTTGCCGAGGTATTTTGCGCATGTTCCAGATGACCCGCGTATTCAATCGGATCAGCGCCTTCGACAACCTGATTGTCAGCGGGCTGGCACAGGGGTTGTCCGAGTCCGAATCCGGCAAGCGGGCGATTGAACTGCTCGAAGAGCTGACACTTACTCATGTCATGTATCTGGACGCCGGGCAGCTGTCAGGAGGCCAAAGAAAGCTACTGGAGTTCGGCGCCTGCTTTATGGCCAAGCCGCGTATCGCTTTGTTGGACGAACCGTTTGCGGCTGTGCACCCGGTCATGAAGGAAACCATGTCTGCCTTCATCAAACGACGCAATGAGGCCGGACAGACCTTTATCCTGGTGAGCCACGATATGCCGGTCGTTGTTGACCTGTGTGCCCGTTCGGTCTGCATGAATGCCGGCAAGGTCCTGGCCGATGGGCCCACCGATCAGGTGCTTCACACGTCGGCAGTGATCGAAGCCTATTTGGGTGAAAGTGACTATGAGGATCAACATGCCTGAAGCACTATTGGCCCTGGAGGGCGTTACATCGGGCTACATGGGAGACATCGACGTTCTGCGCAATGTATCCCTGACCGTCAAACAAGGTCAGATCAGCGGTTTGATTGGCCTGAATGGTGCCGGCAAATCCACTTTGTTCAAGACCATTTATGGATTCTTACGGCCTAAGTCTGGATCGATTCATTTGGCAGGCGCTGACATCACCGGCAAGTTACCCCATACGCTGATCGATGAAGGTGTCTGGTACATTCCCCAGGAATCCAGCCTGTTCCCCTATCTTACGGTAGAAGAAAACCTGCGTTTGCCACTGGAAGGGCGCAGGCAGCGCTTTGGCGCCACGCTGGAGCAGCGCCTTGAAGATACGCTCACGCGCTTTCCCGTCCTGAGGGAAAAGCGTGCATCGCAGGCAGGTGACTTGTCTGGCGGACAGCAAAAATCGCTGGAATTTGCCAAGGCCTATATGGTGCAGCCCCGGGTTTGCCTGATCGACGAGCCCAGCATCGGTCTGGCACCCAAAGTGGCGGCCGATATGTTCAAGTGGATACGGACCTTCGCCGATGCAGGCATGGGTATATTGCTGGTGGACCACAACGTTCGACGTGTCGTGGCCATGGCCGATCATGTCTATGTGCTCAGCCTGGGTGAAATTACAGCCTCTGGCGAGCCCGCCGATTTCCAGCAAGATCTGCATACCCAGGTCCGGGAATGGCTGGGGATTAGTATCTGATCTGGCATGTACATGCCCTTGTACGCGGCAAGGCTCAGCAACTGACCAGATCAGCGAGGCATTGCCCGGTGGCGCTCTTGGGGTCGGCCAGTGCAAGCACGATCGTCATGTGATTGAGGCCGGCTTCAGTGCGAAGCTTGCCTTCGAGTCCGCTATCGTTCAGTAACGACACCAACTGCTGGCCCTGGGTATGGAAGGGAGGGGTGTCCAGTTCGCTGACCATCACGGTACGTTTAGGGCCTGGAAGGTGCTGGGAGCTTAGTGGCGACCACGCCGAGGCTTCGGCGGGCGTCATCTTTGCCTCGTCCTTCAGGAAGCTGCCAGGAATGTCGGTAAGATCATAAATGCCGCTGACCAGAAGCAGTGCGCGCAGTGCAGGCAAGTCTTGCGGGGTGTTTTCTTCGGGGCCAATCGAGGCAAGGTAGCTGGTCAGGTGCGCACCGGCAGAGTGGCCGCTGACGGTCAGCCGTGTGGCATCTGCGCCCAGATCGGGGGCTATTGCGGCCAAATGGCGGATGGCCGAGCGGACCTGTCCGACGATGGTGCCCAGTCGAGTGCCGGGCATCAGGTCATAGGTAACAACGGCGGCAATCCCTCCTGCTGCCAGGACAGGGGCTGCGATCAGTCTGTGGGCTTCTTTACTACCCGAACGCCAGTATCCGCCATGAATGAAAACATGCAGGGGAGCGCCTTTGGCGGGGTGCGGCGGGAGGATGATGTCCATCCGTTCGCGCGGGCCCGGGCCGTAGGGTACATCGGGTCTTAGATCGACCTGACTGGACAGTTCACGTGAGCGGGCGGCCGTCTCGGCGACGATTTCGTCGAAGTCGGGGATGAAATCACGATTGCAGTAAAGATCCTGTGCCATGGTCAGCAGTCTACCCTGAAATGATGGGGTTTCATAAGCGTCGGGCTTTATTGGATGATGCTGGCGTCACCCAAAAAGGCGGCGTCGAGAAGCTTGCGCATGTCGTTGCGGTCTAGGGGGCGTGGATTGTTCTGGATCAGTCGTTCAATACCGCAGGACTGCTCGGCTACCAAGTCCAGCTGCTCTTCGGCCAAGCCGAGCGCAGCCAGGGTGGGTGGAATACCGATGCGGGCGAATAGCGCCGTGAGCGCGGGAATCACGGCGTCGCCATTGGCAAGTTGCATGGCGATGGCCATCTGCTGCAGTTCGGGGCCGATCATGGGGCGATTCCACTCCATGACCCACGGCATCAGGCAGGCGACACCTGCGCCATGTGCCGTGTGGGTTAGCGCACCGGCCGGGTATTGAATAGCATGGGCTGCGGCCGTTCCGGCAACCCCAAAGGCCAGTCCGGCAAAAGTAGCCCCTTGCATCACCTGCGCTCTTGCCGTGAGATTGCTGCCTTGTGTACATGCGGTTTCGAGGCCCTGCCACAACAGGGAGATGGCCGCCAGTGCGAATTGATCTGATAAGGCATTTTTGCCGATAAAAACCCGTTCCTGCGTTAAGTTGGCCGTGACAGGGCGGCGCGTGGCGGTAAAGGCTTCGATGGCGTGGGTCAGGGCGTCGGCGCCGGCGATGGCGGTTAGCGAAGCAGGACAGCTTAGCGTTAGTTCGGGGTCGCAGAGGGCCACGGTGGGAATAAGATACGGACTGGAAATACCTACTTTCAGGCTGCGCTGGCTGTCGGACAGTACTGCTACAGGAGTGACCTCGGAGCCGGTACCGGCCGTGGTTGGTATGGCAAGTACAGGCAGAATTGGGCCAGGAACTTTCAATTCACCATAGTAATCTTGCGGGCATCCGCCATGGCTGAGCAACAGTGCAACGCATTTCGCCATATCCAGGCAAGAGCCACCCCCCACACCAATAACCAGGTCTGGCGCGAAGTCGCGGACGGCGTCGGCGACGAGAACAGTGCTTTCCGCTGGTACATCTGGCAAGGTGCCGCTTTCGATTCGTACCGCCAGGCCGCTGATTTCCAGGTCGGCGATCAGGGCACGGAAATCGGCGTCTGCCGCCAATCGCTGGTCGGTGACCACGAGTGCCCGCCTGCCCAGTTTTTTTGCCACCAGACCAAGGCTGCGGCGTTGCCCACTACCAAAAATTAATTCGCGTGGCGCTCTGATAGTTCCAAAACATTCCATGTTCGTCTCCTTGACGTGATCCGTTCAAACATCGTTCAGATGTGATGAGGTCCTTCAGAAGCGCCAGTGGAGCCGCTTTAGGAATTTTTATAAATCCTATATCAAATCGTATAGAATATTGTATTTGACATTTGATATCTTATTTGCCACTATTCGCCCATGTCAAGGCCAACCTACGGAGCGTCCGACACATATGTCATTGCAACGAGAAACTCAACATAGCGCGCCCGTACGCCCGGTCAGTGTGGTAGATGGCGTCTATGACAGCATCTACGAAGAGCTCATGTCGCTGGCGATCGCCCCGGGCGCTCGTATTCCCATCGATGTCATTGCGCGCGACTTGAACGTCTCGCAAACGCCGGTGCGCGAGGCGCTTTCGCGGCTGGAACGCGAAGGGCTGGTCCATAAGGCCCACCTGATCGGTTATAGCGCTGCCGCGCAATTAGACCGCAAACAGTTTGAGGACTTGTTCAATTTTCGTCTGCTGGTCGAGCCTGAAGGCTCGCGCTTGGCGACCCTGAATATGACCAGCGAGGCACTCAGCCAGCTCGAAGCTATTGCGGCCGACATGGCACACGGTGCCACGCCGGTAGACCGGACCAGCCGATACTCGCGTTTTGCCAGAATCGACGCGCATTTTCATGACGAAATCCTGCGCATTGCCGGAAACGAGGTCATACGCTCTACGCTATTCAATCAGCATGTCCATCTGCACTTGTTCCGCCTGATGTTCCATAGCCGCGTCACTCAAGAGGCGCTGCAAGAACACGAACAATTGCTGGCGGCCTTCCGTGCAGGCGACGCTGCTGCAGCAGAAACGGCCATGCGCAACCATATTCTTTCTTCGCGCGACCGCGTGATGCTGGCTTTCGAATGAACACGGTCGAAGCGCCTTCCCTATTCTCGGCGGCCCTGCCGCCGACAGGCGAGTCTTCAGCTTTGCCGGTACTTGAGGCGACAGGCCTGACCAAGGCTTACTGCCCCATCACTGTGCTGGCCGACGTCACGCTGGATATTCGAGAGGGCGAGGTGCATGCGATCATTGGCGAAAATGGTGCAGGAAAGTCAACACTAATGAAGTTGTTGTCTGGGTATGTGCCACCCACCTCAGGTCACCTGAAGATGGCCGGTCAACCAGTCGACTTCAGCGACGCCGCGATGGCCGAAGCGGCAGGCGTAGTGCTGGTGCACCAGGAAATTCTGCTGGCGCCCGACCTGACTGTTGCCGAGAACCTTTTTCTCGGACGCGAACTGTCGCGGGGGCTCGTAGTCGACGATCGCGCCATGAATCAGCGCGCCGCCGATGTACTGGCCTCAATTGGGGCACACTGCGGCCCACGCGACCAAGTAGGTGATTTACCCCTGGCGCAGCGGCAACTGGCACAAATAGCCCGTGCCCTGCTTGAACCGCGCAAGGTGGTGATTTTTGACGAGCCCACGGCGGTTCTCGCCAATGACGAGGTGGCAGCGCTATTGGATGTAGTGCGCGGACTCAAGGCGCGGGGGGTTGCGGTCTTGTATATTTCGCACCGACTCGACGAGGTCGAGGCGCTGGCCGATCGAATTACCGTGCTGCGTGACGGAAAAATGATTGGTACCTGGCCTGCGGCCGAACTGTCACAGCGGCAGATGGCCGAACTGATGGTGGGGCGTGAGCTAGATGTACTGTATCCGCCAAAACGCCCGCAGCCATCGGGTGAGCCACTGTTGGTGCTGGATCAACTGTCCGTTGATCATGGGGCAGTTCAGGCCAGCTTGTCGGTTCGGCTCGGCGAGGTGCTGGGCATTGGCGGGATGATCGGCTCCGGACGCACCGAACTATTCGAAGGGCTGATGGGCTTGCGGCCCGCTGAGGCAAATCGGGTCGAGCTGGCCGGCCATCCCGTCACGAGTCGTTCGGTTCGGGACTGGCGTGAACTAGGCCTTGTTTACCTGACCGAAGACCGTAAGGGGAAGGGGCTGCTGCTCGAAGAACCTCTGGCCCCCAATCTGACCTTGCAGGCCCTGGACCGTGTCCATCCGCGCCTCGCGCTGGATGAACGCAAAGAGGCCGCCGTTCTGGAAGCGGCCGTGAGTGACTACGATATCCGCGTAGGCTCGGTCCACCTGAATGCTGGCCAGCTGTCTGGCGGAAACCAACAAAAATTACTGCTGGCAAAAGTAATGATGACCGACCCCTCGGTGGTCATCATCGATGAGCCAACGCGTGGTATCGATATTGGCAACAAGAGCCAGATCTACGAATTCATCGACCAACTGGTTCGGTCAGGCAAGGCCTGTGTCGTGATCTCGTCAGAGCTGCCGGAGCTGGTTGGCCTTGCCGATCGGGTGCTGGTGATGCGTGGAGGACGCATCGTGGCCGAACTGACAGATGATCAGATCACCGAGCAAAACGTTGTCTATGCGGCAACGAGCAGCGATGCCAGCATGGCGAATACACAAGATCATAAAAAAATTGGAGACAACAATGACAAGCGCGACCGCGACTATCGCGACGGTTAAAGCGCCTCGGCGTATGCAGTGGGCTGCAATGGGCCCGTTCATCGCGTTGGCCATGGTGATGTTGGCAGGCGTGCTGCTGAACAGCAACTTTGCCACCGGGGCCAATATTGCGAATGTGATCACGCGAACGGCCTTTATTGCCATCATTGCGGTGGGTGCAACCTTCGTGATCTCGTCGCGATGCCTGGACTTGTCGGTCGGTTCGATGATGGCCTTCGTGACTGGGATCATGATCCTGACCATGAACCGGCTTGAACCCTCAATGGGCGCAAATGCCATCTTTGTTGGTGCGCTTGTTGGCTTGCTGGTCGGAGCTGCCTGTGGTCTTCTGAATGGCTTGATTGTGACGATGGGCAAGATCGAACCCTTTATCGCCACGCTGGGCACCATGGGGATCTTTCGTGCGCTGATTACATGGATGTCCGACGGCGGCTCCATTCCGATAGACCGCGCACTACGCGATCCCTATCGCCCCGTCTATTTTGGCGATGTACTGGGCGTTCCGGTGCCTGTGATCATTACCCTGGTGGTTGCGCTGGCTGGCGCTTTCATCTTGTATCGCACCAAATACGGACGCCGCTGCATGGCTGTCGGCTCAAACGCCGATGTGGCTCGCTTTTCGGGCGTATCGGTGATGAAGGTACGCACCATGGCCTTTGTGATTCAGGGCTTGTGCGTCGCCATCGCTGCGATTTGCTATATACCGCGGCTGGGCGCCGCGACACCGACAACCGGCCAGCTCTGGGAGCTGCAGGTGATCACTGCAGTGGTGATTGGTGGCACGCTGCTGCGTGGTGGCAGGGCACGAATTTGGGGAACCATTGCCGGCGCACTGCTCCTGGAAGTAATTGCCAACCTCATGGTGCTGTCCAACATGGTTTCCGAGTACCTCGTTGCCGCAGTGCAAGGTGTAATCATCATCCTGGCCATGTTGGCCCATCGTTTTATCAAGTAGCGGCCACAAGGGGGGTGGACGTTTTTAAAAGGAGAGAATAAATGATAACCATAATCAGGAGAGAAAGATGAAGACTCTAACGAAACGCGCGCTTGGCCTGCTGTCTGCGGTCAGCCTGGTGGCGCTCACTTCAACCGGCGCCCTGGCGCAAGAAAAAAAGACTATTGCAGTGTCCATCCCCGCCGCAACACACGGCTGGACCGGAGGCGTTGTATATCACGCCGAGCAGGCAGAGAAAGAAATCGAGGCGGCATTTCCGAATATCGACGTCGTGGTGAAAACCTCACCCTCGGCTACGGCTCAAGTGTCGGCGCTGGAAGACCTGTCGGCCAGCCGAAATCTTGACGCGCTGGTTATCTTGCCTTTTACCTCGGAAGAGCTGACTGGGCCAGTCGAACAGGTGAAGGCGGGCGGCACCTTTATTGCAGTGGTTGATCGTGGCCTGACCGATCCGTCCATTCATGATCTGTATGTGGCCGGTGACAATATCGCCGTGGGCGCGAACACTGCAAAATGGCTGGCCGAGAAGCTGGGCAACGAAGGGAAAATCGTCGTCCTGCGCGGTATTCCGACCGTCATCGATGATGAGCGGATCAAAGGTTTTACCGATGTCATCAAGGGCACCAACATCGAGATCCTCGACATCCAGTACGCCAACTGGAACCAGGATCAGGCTTTTACCCTGATGCAGGATTATCTGGCCAAATATCCGAAGATCGATGCGGTCTGGGCCAACGATGATGACATGCTGTTGGGCGTGCTCGCGGCCATCAAGGACTCGGGTCGCACCGAAATCAAGTATGCGCTGGGCGGAAACGGCATGAAGGATGTGATCGAGCTCGTCAAGGCGAAAGATCCCATGACACCCATCTCGACCCCTTATCCCCCTTCAATGATCAAGTCGGCCATCTATATGACGGCGGCGCAGTTTGCCGGACAGGCACCGATGCGTGGCAGCTTCAAACTGGATGCACCGCTGATCACCCCCGAGAACGCAGATCAGTTCTATTTCCCAGACAGCCCATTCTAATGGCAATCGGCCGGGCGATGAGCCCGGCTACTTTAACAGCCGACAGGAGGATTATATGAACGGCAAGAAGATTCTTATGCTTTGCGGTGAGTTCACCGAAGAGTACGAAATTTATGTTTTTCAACAAGGAATGGAGGCCGTGGGCCACACCGTTCATGTTGTCTGCCCCGACAAAAAGGCTGGCGAGATGATCCAGACGTCCTTGCACGACTTCGAGGGACACCAGACCTATATTGAGCGATTTGGGCACCTGGCCGAAATCAACAAGACATTCTCTGAGGTCAATCTGGAAGAATACGACGCCGTGTACTGCGCAGGTGGACGTGGACCGGAATACATCCGTACCGACAAGCGGATCCAGGCCATGGTGCGCCACTTCCACGAAACGGACAAGCCTATCTTCACCATCTGCCATGGCGTGCAAATCCTTGTTGCGGTCGACGGTGTCGTGCGCGGCAAGAAGGTAGCTGCGCTGGGCGCCTGCGAACCCGAGGTCATCCTGGCGGGCGGTACCTATATCGACGTGAAGCCGCATGAAGCCTATGTGGATGGCACCATGGTGTCAGCCAAGGGCTGGACGGGTCTGGCTGCCTTCATGCGTGAATGCATGAAAGTACTCGGGACGACGATTACACACTCCTGAGCTTGAAAAGGCCAGTCGCAAAAAAAGGCCACCCGGTATTGAACTGGCCCCCAAAAGATTGGATTAACGTCCAAATTTTTGGGGGCCAGTTCAGCAAAAATTATTCGGGATGTTTAGTCGACGCCTGATCAAGCGTATGCAAAGGCGAGGCTGGAACACCCGCCGTACGCAGCCTGGCTATCCAGGATTCGGTCGTGTCTTCCATAGGTCTCGATTGCACGATATCGCATGTAGCGTCGAAGTGGCTCACGCGATTACGATCGTAGGCTATGTCGGGATACACGTTGCAGAAAAGCAAAACGCCAACCCCGAAGGATTGGCGTTAGTGCTTGAATATACTGGTGCCGGTTAGAAGAGTCGAACTCCTGACCTTCGCATTACAAGTGCGCTGCTCTACCAACTGAGCTAAACCGGCGAACTCGTAATTCTACTAAAAAAATGAAAGGTTCGCTTGGACCCTGGTGGTTTGCTATGCTCAAGCTTCAGCGCCACCGGCCGGTGGTGCAAAACACATAATAAGGGCGAGTCATGCAGCTTCCGGTCAATCACTTCAAACGGGCCATTACGTCGGGCCAGCATCAACTAGGTTTGTGGGTGTCGTCCTGCAGCCCTTACCTTGCCGAGGTCGTGGCCGGTTCCGGCTTTGACTGGCTGCTGTTCGATACCGAGCACGCCCCTAACGATCTTCCCACTGTGCTGGGTCAGCTTCAGGCGGCAGCATCGTACCCCGGGTCTTCGGTGGTACGTCCGAGCTGGAAGGATTCCGTGCAGCAGAAGCGCTATCTGGACATCGGGGCGCAGACCTTGCTGATTCCTTATGTGGAATCAGCCGAGGAGGCCGCCCAGGCGGTGGCCGGCATGCGCTACCCACCTAATGGCGTGCGCGGTGCCGGAGGCACCATGCGGGCCAGCAGCTTTGGGCGGATGTCGAATTATGCCCAGGCTTGCGAAGATGAGCTTTGCCTGTTGGTGCAAGTCGAAAGCAAGGCTGGGCTGGACAACCTTGAAGCCATTGCGTCGGTCGATGGGGTGGATGGGGTGTTTATTGGGCCGGCGGATCTCTCGGCCAGTCTTGGCCATTTGGGCAATGCCGGGCACCCAGAGGTGCAGTCGGCCATCGAAGACGCTATACGGCGTGTTCTTGCCTGCGGCAAGGCGCCTGGCATCCTGACGTTTGATGAGACGCAGGCTAAACGCTATATTGAGTTGGGAACCTTGTTTACGGCGGTAGGCATGGACATCGCCGTGTTGGCGCGCGCCACCGAGCAGTTGGCGGCGCGCTTCCGTACTACTTGATCACTGTGAGTTTGGGCGGCTTCTTGGGTGAGCCGCCCTCAGGGGTAGCGGCAGTGCCGCGGTCAGAGACCGTTTCGAGGCTGATTTCGGTGGAGCCTGCCTCGTCGGTGCCTGCGGATTCGCCGCCAGGGTAGGGCTGCGAATCGACCACGTCAAAACCCATGCCTGCGCCGGTTTCGCGAGCGTAGATAGCGGACACCGCCCCGACGGGAACGAAGATCTGTTCGGTGACGCCGCCGAAACGGGTCTGGAATTCGATGTATTCGTTGCCCAGGGTAAGGCCGTTGGTTGCCAAGGTGCCGATATTGAGCGTGATCTGGCCATCGTGGATATGTGCTGGTGGCACGACGGTGTTGGCATCAACGGTTACGACGATATGAGGCGTGTAACCGTTGTCGGTGCACCATTCGTGCAGGGCGCGTATCAGGTAAGGCTTGGTCGATGACTCTTGCATGGTAGCTTAACGGCGCATGACTTTTTCGGAAGGGGTCAATGCTTCGATATAGGCGGGGCGCGAAAAAATGCGCTCTGCGTATTTCTGGATGGGTGCTGCGTTCTTGGGCAGCTCGATGCCGTAGTGGTCGAGGCGCCACAGCAATGGCGCAACAGCTACGTCCAGCATGGAGAACTCTTCACCCAGCATGTATTTGTTTTTTAACAGCAATGGAGCCAGCTGCGCAAGACGGTCGCGGATACTCTGGCGCGCCAAGTCTTGGGCCTTGGTGTCGGTCGCACTGCGGTCTTCGAGAGCCGATACGTGTACGAACAGCTCTTTTTCGAAGTTGTACAAAAACAGGCGGGTGCGGGCACGCATGACGGGGTCGGCCGGCATGAGTTGCGGGTGCGGGAAGCGCTCGTCGATGTACTCGTTGATGATATTGGACTCGTACAAGACCAGGTCGCGCTCGACCAGGATAGGCACCTGGCCATAGGGATTCATGACCGCGATGTCTTCGGGCTTGTTGTACAGGTCGATATCGCGGATTTCAAAATCCATGCCTTTTTCAAACAACACAAACCGACAGCGTTGGGAGAACGGGCAGGTTGTTCCAGAATAGAGCACCATCATGTTGCGAATTCCAATCGTAGAAATAAGAACAAGAGCGTGCATTAAAAAATGCCGCTCCGCAAAAAGCAGAGGCGTATGAGTTTACGCCTCTGGGCCGGTAGCCTGAACGAAGTGCCAGCAGCTACCGGGTGAGTAGTAGTTTATGCCAGTTTACTTGACATGCTTCCAGTATGCCGAATTCAGGCGCCATGCGACGATCAGGAAGATGAACAGGAACATCAGGACCCAGACGCCCATTTGCTTGCGCTCCTGCTGCATGGGTTCGGCCATCCAGCCCAGGAAGTTGCTGAGATCGGCAACCTGGTTGTCGAAGTCGGCAGCCATTTTGGGGTCGGGCGAAGTAAACACTGACGTGGTGCTAGCGCTGCCGCTGAAGTTTTGAAGGGCCTCGGTGGTGATTTCGGAGAAGCCCTGGCCGTCGTATTTGGCGGAGATGCGTTCCCATTGCAAGGAACCGTCTTCTTTTTCGGTTTCGTGCACGGTTACGTGCTCGAGTGAACGAGGACCTTGCAGCTGCCACAACACATTGGGCATGCCGACACTGGGAAACACCAGGTTGTTCCAGCCTGTGGTTTTGGAGGTGTCGCGGTAGAAAGAGCGCAAGAAGGTATAGACGTAATCAACGCCTGTTGGCCCCAGGTTGGTGGACTTGGCACGTGCAATGACGGACAGGTCGGGCGGTGCGGCACCGAACCACTTCTTGGCGTCAGCCGGCGTCATGGCGATGTGCATGAGGTCGCCCACCTTGTCGGAGGTGAAAAGCAAATTCTTTTTAATTTGCTCTTCGGTCAGGCCGATCTCGGTGAGCTTGTTATAGCGCATGGAGTTGGCGCTATGACAGCCCAGGCAGTAATTGACGAACAGTTTCGCACCGTTTTGCAATGCAGCCATGTCGTTGATGCGATCGGGCGCGGTGTCGAGCTTGTGACCACCGCTGGCGGCGAACGCAACCGCGCAGGTCAGTGATAAAGCAAGGGTGCCTAGCAGCTTTTTAATCATGATCATTCCGTAACGTATTGGTGGCCTTAATGAGCGTGAAACGTGACGCGGTCGGGAACTTGTTTGAAAGTACCCAGACGACTCCACACGGGCATCAGCAAGAAGAAGCCCAGGTAGATCAGCGTGCCGATTTGGCTCATGAGGTTGAAGGTGGGATTAGGTGCTTGCGTACCCAGATAACCCAACACCAGGAAGTTGACGATGAAGATGGCGTACAGATACTTGTGCCAGGTAGGACGGTAGCGTATGGACTTGACCGGCGAGTGGTCGAGCCACGGCAGGAAGAACAGGATGACGACCGCGCCACCCATGGCAACCACGCCCCAGAACTTGGCGTCGATGGTGCGCAGCGTGACGGCCACCAGAATCAGTACGACCGGTACGGCGATGCGCCAGATGCCTTTCAGATTGCCTTTGATGAACAAGGCAATGGCGGCCAGGAGGCTGGCGCCTGCCAGAACCCAGGTGAAGTCGGCGGTAATGGCACGCAGCATGGAATAGAACGGCGTGAAATACCAGACCGGCGCAATGTGCGGAGGTGTCTTCAGCGGATCGGCGGGGATGAAGTTGTTGAACTCGAGAAAGTACCCACCCATTTCAGGCGCGAAGAAAATAATCGCGGCAAAGACGATGAGGAAGCCGGCCACGCCTACCAGGTCGTGCACCGAGTAGTAGGGGTGGAACGGAATACCGTCGATGGGGCGACCGTAGCGGTCTTTGGGACCTTGCTTGATTTCGACGCCATCGGGGTTGTTGGAGCCCACTTCATGCAGGGCAATGATGTGTGCAACGACCAGGCCGATAAGAACCAGTGGGATGGCGATGACGTGAAAGGCAAAGAAGCGGTTCAGCGTGGCATCGGAGACGACGTAGTCGCCGCGGATCCAGATGGCGAGCTCAGGGCCGATGAAAGGAATGGCCGAGAACAGGTTCACAATAACCTGCGCACCCCAGTAAGACATTTGACCCCAGGGCAGCAAATAACCCATGAAGGCTTCGCCCATCAGGCACAGGAAGATGGCGACGCCGAAGATCCAGACCAGCTCACGAGGCTTACGATACGAGCCGTAGAACAGGCCGCGCAGCATGTGCAGGTAGACCACCACGAAGAACATGGAGGCACCGGTGGAGTGCATGTAGCGGATGAGCCAGCCCCATGGCACTTCGCGCATGATGTATTCGACGGAGTCGAATGCCAGCTTGCCATCGGGCTTGTAGTTCATGACCAGGAAAATACCGGTCACGATCTGAATGACCAGCACCAGCAGGGCCAGCGAGCCAAAGAAGTACCAAAAATTGAAATTTTTGGGCGCATAGTATTCGGACATATGCTCTTTGAACATGGTAGACAGCGGGAAGCGCCGGTCTATCCATCCCAAAAGTCCTGTCGTATCGACGGTTTTCTCGCCAGCCATGAAACGGCTCCTTTTCTATCTTACGAGCGTATTACGGGTTCAGTTTACGGGCATATGCTGCCCGCCTTGGCATTAAGCCTTGTTGTTTTCGTCTACACCGATGGTGATGTGCGAGCCATCGGCAGAGAAAATATACGGAGGCACTTCGAGGTTGTCGGGCGCGGGTTTGTTGCTGTAGACGCGGCCGGCCAGGTCGAAGTAGGAACCGTGGCAAGGGCAAAAGAAACCGCCGGCCCAGTCGGACGGCAGGCCAGGTTGCGGGCCGGGTTCAAACGCAGGCGAGGGAGAGCAGCCCAGGTGGGTGCAGATGCCAACGCAGACGAAGAGCTCGGGCTCGCGTGAACGATACTCGTTTTTGGCGAATTCGGGCGTGAAGCCGGGGCGATCGGACTGAGGATCGGCCAGTTCATTTTCGTGGGTTTTGAGACCGGCCAGCTGGGCATCGGTACGATGCATGATCCAGACGGGTTTGCCGCGCCACTCAACCGTAATCATGTTGCCGGGAGCGATATTAGAGACATCGACTTCGACAGGGGCGCCAGCCGCACGCGCTTTTTCTGACGGCGCGAAGGAACTGACGAAGGGAACCGCCGTGGCGACGCCCGCGGCGCCGCCGACGGCACAGGCTGAAGCTACCCAGAAACGGCGAGATGGATCTGGCGGCAGGTTGGGATCAACCGCGCCGGAATCATCAGGCGATGTCGTAATCTGACTCATTCTAGTATCCTTATTCATGCCCGCTAAGGGCATACCAATCACTGATTTTTGCTATGTACTATATTTTCAACCGCGTATTATAGCGTTAGCCCGCTGACGGGTGTAACGACAAAGGAACATGACATGAGCAAAGCACGGGGTTTTTTACAAGAATTCCAAGAGTTCGCCGTTAAAGGCAACATGGTTGACCTGGCCGTTGGCGTCATTATTGGCGCGGCTTTCGGCAAGATTATCGACTCCTTGGTCAAAGATATCATCATGCCGATCATCTCGTTTATTTTGGGGGGCGATATCGATTTCACCAGCAAGTTCGTGTTGCTGCGCGCACCCGAAGGATACACGGGGCCTCAAACCTACGAGGCCTTGAACGAGGCTGGTGCCGTACTGTTGTCGTGGGGTAATTTCGTTACCATCCTGATCAACTTCGTCTTGTTGGCCTTCGTAGTCTTTTGCCTGGTCAAGGCAGTGAACAACGCGCGTAATCGCGTGGCGCGTCAAGAAGAAGTCGAAGCAGCCGCTGCGCCGGCGCCTACGCCCGACGATGTAGCGCTGCTGCGCGAAATCCGCGATCTGCTGAAAAAATAAAGCACAGCCCGAGCTGTTGCGCAGGCGCTTGCAGGCCTGCGCGCAGCCGCCCGTTCATATACGGGTAAAGCCATCCAGACTCGGTCTGCATTTAGATCGGGTTATCGATGTCTACAAATTCCACTTTAATGCCGAACTCGGTGGCGATGGCCTGCCCCAATGCCTGGACACCATAGCGTTCGGTGGCATGATGGCCCGCGCCGATGAACGCCGTGCCGGTTTCTTGAGCAAGGTGGTAGGTGGGCTCTGAAGCCTCGCCGGTCAGGTAGGCATCGACACCGGCGTCCACGGCGGCCTGCATCATGCCTTGGGCGCCACCGGTGCACCAGGCGATGCGGCGAATTTTCTGTTGTAGATTCCCCACAAGTAGAGGTGTCCTTTGCAAATGATTGCAAATATGATCGCCCAGCGTTTCCAGCGTTTGACCGTCGCGGCAGCGCCCCAGCCAGATGAGGTTGTCGGGGCCGCAACACACAGGCTTGCCATCAGCATCGAGCTCGGGCTCGAAGCCGAGTACCCGGCCCAACTGAGCGTTGTTGCCTAGCGTGGGGTGGGCGTCCAGCGGCAGGTGGTAGGCAAATACATTGAGCTGGTGGCCCAGAGCCAGTGCCAGGCGCGCGCGCTTGGTTCCGCGCACGACCGGGTTTTCATTTTTCCAGAACCAGCCGTGGTGGACCAGGATGGCGTCCGCATTCTTTTGCACGGCGGTTTCGAGCAGCGCCTGCGTGGCAGTTACGCCGGTGATAATGTGGCTGATGCTGGATTTGCCTTCCACTTGCAGCCCATTAGGGCAATAATCCTTGAAGCGCTGTGCCTGCAAGGTTGTTTCCAGCCAGTCGGCCAGTTGTTGTGTGGAAACCTGATTCATTGAACATCCTTATCTGAAAAGCTCTATGCGTCGATTGTGGTTGTTGTTTGCCCAAACCGTCACGATATGCCTGGGTATTTTATTCATCGTGGCGAGCTTGCGTCCCGACTGGCTGGCCGAATCGCCCAAGGTGCCAGCCCAGGGCCCTGCTGCTGCGGCGCCGGCTGCATCTGTGCCGCAAGTCTCGTCCTACCACGCGGCGGTGGCGCATGCTACCGCATCGGTGGTCAATATCTATACCAGCAAGCATATCAATGTACCGCTGATTCCGGCACCTGCCGATCCCGAGCTTGAACGCTTGTTCCGCGAGATTCCGGGCTTCAGTCGCCGCAAAGAGTCGACTAACCTGGGTTCGGGCGTGATCGTGCGCAATGACGGCTATATTCTGACCAACTTCCATGTGGTCGAGGCCGCCGATGCCATTCGGGTCGCGCTGAGCGACGGACGCGAGGCCAAGGCTGAGCTTGTGGGTGCAGACCCAGAAAGCGATCTGGCAGTCCTGAAGATCGATCTGCCTAATCTCCGGGTCATCGACTTCAACGATGAGCATCCGGTGCATATAGGCGATGTGGTGCTGGCCATAGGCAATCCTTTTGGCGTGGGGCAAACCACCACTATGGGCATCGTATCGGCATTGGGACGCAATCGCCTGGGCATCAACATCTACGAGAATTTTATCCAGACCGATGCTGCCATCAATCCGGGTAATTCGGGTGGTGCGCTGATCGATACGGCTGGGCGCCTGGTCGGCATCAATACTGCCATTTATTCCGAAACCGGCGGGTCGTTGGGCATAGGCTTTGCCATACCGGCCCAGGCTGCGCAAATCATTATGGACCAGATCATCCAGAACGGCGCGGTAACGCGCGGCTGGCTGGGCGTGGAGCCTCAGGACATCACGCCCGATCTGGCCCAGGCGTTCAAGCTCAAGCGGGAAGACGGCGTGATTGTTGCAGGCGTCTTGCGCAACGGGCCTGCGGCTCAGGCCGGCATTAAGGTGGGCGACATCATCGTCAAAATGAACGATGCGGCGGTGCTGGACTCCATAGGCTTTCTGAACCAGATTGCGCCTGTGGCACCTGGCCAGCACATCACGCTGACGCTATTGCGTGATGGGCGGCAGCGTGATGTAGAAGTGGAGATAGGCACCAGGCCGCATGTACGGCGGCCGTGATCTGCCAGCGATGCTCAGCCAATAGTGCTTAATCGTTCCGTGTGGTGATTTCATCGGCGCTGTCGTCGTCCTCGTCAGACTCATCGTCTTCGCTTGGTTCTGGCGCCTCTTTTTGTTTTTTCTTCAGGGCGCTGGCCAGCATCAGCCCGACCTCATACAGCAGGCATAAAGGCACGGCCAGCATGAACTGGCTGACCACATCGGGCGGAGTGACGACGGCGGCAATGATGAAGGCGCCTACGATCACATAGCCACGTGCCGCGCGCAGCTGCTTGACGGTAACCATGCCGCTCATGACCAGCAGGATGACCGCCACAGGCACTTCGAAGGTGACTCCGAAGGCGATGAACATGGTCAGTACAAAGCTGACGTAGGCTTCGATATCGGGAGCCGGGGTGATGGATTCGGGCGCAAAGCCGGCAATAAAGTGAAAGACCGTGCGGAACACGAAAAAATAGCAAAACGCCATGCCCAGCAGAAAGAGGAAAGTGCTGGAGGCGATAAGCGGCAAGGCCAGCCGCTGCTCGTGCTTATACAGGCCGGGTGCCACAAAGGCCCAGGCCTGATACAGCACGACGGGCAAGGCCAATACAAAGGCGGCCAGCATGGTGACCTTGATAGGCACCATGAAGGGGGTGATCACACCGGTGGCGATCATGCGTGTGCCTTCAGGCAGCGAAGCCAGCATGGGCTGGGCCAGCACGTCGTAAATGGCCGATGGCCCCGGGTAGATGAACAGCACCACAAAGACAGCCAGCACGGCGACAACGGCACGCAACAGACGGGTGCGCAGTTCAACCAGGTGGGAAATGAAAGTGTCTTGCGACGGGGAAGCTTCCTGTGTCACGTTGGCGTCCCTGTTTTTATTTTGTTGGTGTCGTCAAAGCCGGGTAAGGGCAGTGTATTGGTGTCGGGCGTTGATGGCTCGGGCGCATCGGCGGCGGCATCAGAGGACGGTTCGGCCAGTTCCTGGTGTACGAACTCTTTGCCAGGGCTGTTCTGGGCGTTTTTGATGTCGGCCTTGGTATCGTCTACCAGGCTTTCAACCGATGCCGAAGCATCCTTGAGCGCCTTCTGGGCCTCGTCCAGGGGTGCCTTAAGCGTATCGGAGGCATCCTGCATGGATGACTTGACCGACTTGGCGGCCTCTTCCATCTGGCCTTTCAGATTGCTGAGTTCGTCCAGGTCCATTTCGCGCTGGATATCTGTTTTGACGTCGGTGACATAGCGCTGCGCGCGGCCGACCAGGTGCCCAATGGTGCGTGCCACTTTGGGCAGGCGCTCGGGCCCGATGACGATCAGCGCAATCACGCCGACCAGCATAAGTTCACTAAAGCTGACGTCAAACATGAGTAACCGGTTCGCTTAAAGAAAGAAAAGACAGGACAAGGCGTTTGGAATCAGACGTCGGTTTTTTCCTTGGCCTGCACGTCGATGGTGTCTTCGCTTTGCGTACGTTGCTGCGTAACGGCTTCGGGTGTTTTTTCGTCGGTGTTGGCGTCTTTCATGCCTTTCTTGAAGCCTTTGACGGCGCCGCCCAGGTCTTCGCCCATATTGCGAATTTTCTTGGTGCCGAACACCAGAGCAACAATGACCAGAACAATCAGCCAGTGCCAGATACTGAAACTACCCATGATTTCTCCTACGCAGCGGGTGCTGCACGTTTGTCCCAGGGGCGTGGGCCCCCAATAATATGCAAATGCAGGTGGTCAATTTCTTGCCCGCCTTCAATGCCTGTGTTTATAACGAGCCTGAAGCCGCCTTCGTGGCCTGGTGTGCAGCCGTTTTCGTGTGCCAGTTGCGGTGCCAGGGCCATCATTCTACCTAACCATTGCGCATCGTCGGGCTGTATGGCCTGCATGGAAACAATGTGACGTTTCGGTACAAGCAGCAAGTGTACGGGAGCTGCAGGATTTATGTCGTGAAAAGCGAAAAAATCATCGTCTTCGTAGACTTTTTTTGAGGGAATGTGGCCCTGTGCAATTTTGCAGAACAGGCAGTTGTCACTCATGACCTTGTCTTTCCGTTGTCGATTAATCGGTTTGTGGACGGCTGGCTTTTTCGGCCAAGCCCGAGACGCCTTCACGGCGCGCCAGTTCGGCCAGCACCTGCTCGGGCCGCAACCCATAATAAGCCAGTGCGACCAGGCTGTGAAACCATAGATCGGCGGTCTCGGCCACGATGCGATCGGGCGTGTTGTCTTTGGCCGCCATGACCAGCTCAGTGGCTTCTTCGCCTATTTTCTTGAGGAAGGCGTCGGGGCCCTTGGCCAGCAGCTTGGCTGTATAGGAACTGGCAGGATCGCCCCCCTTGGCCGGCAGGCGTGATTCGAGCGTGTCGGCCAAGCGGGCCAGAATGGCCGAGGTGTCTGCCGGATTCATTTGTAGATATCCTTAGGGTCTTTCAGGACCGGATCGACAGTGGTCCAGGTGGCGCGGCCCGCCGTGCCGTCCAGGCGCCGGAAAAAGCAGCTGGTACGGCCTGTGTGGCAGGCAATACCGCCTTCTTGCTGTACTTTAAGCAATATGACATCGCCATCGCAGTCGAGGCGGATTTCGTGCACGATTTGCACATGACCCGATTCTTCGCCCTTGCGCCAGAGCCGCTTGCGCGAACGCGACCAATACACGGCGCGGCCGGTGGCCACCGTTTCGTCCAGCGCTTCGGCGTTCATCCAGGCCACCATCAGTATGGTGCCTGTCTTGACGTCTTGCGCGATGGCCGGAATGAGGCCTTGTTCGTCGAAAGTAATGGCGTCCAGCCAGGAGGAATTTTGTGTCATGTGGTTAATCGTACCTTAATACCTTGTGCCGCCATGAACTCCTTGGCCTGCTGCACAGTGTATTCGCCATAGTGGAAGATACTGGCGGCCAGCACGGCGCTGGCCCGCCCGGTGGTGACGCCGTCTGCCAGGTGCTGCAGGTTGCCCACGCCGCCCGAAGCAATGACAGGCACTGGTACTGCGTCGGAGACTGCCCGCGTCAGTTCGAGGTCGAAACCGGACTTGGTGCCATCGCGATCCATGCTGGTCAGCAACAGTTCGCCTGCACCGTATTCTGCCATTTTGCGGGCCCATTCGATAGCATCGATGCCGGTGGCCTTGCGTCCGCCATGGGTGAAGATCTCCCAGCGCGGGGCTTCACCAGTTTGCGAGACGCGTCGCGCATCGATCGCTACCACGATGCATTGCGAGCCGTGATAGTCGGCGGCCGCGCGCACGAGTTCGGGGTTGGCCACTGCAGCGCTGTTGATGGATACCTTGTCGGCTCCGGCATTCAGCAAGCGCTGGATGTCGGCCACCTGGCGCACGCCGCCGCCCACCGTCAGGGGAATGAAGACCTCGCTGGCCACCGATTCGATGATGGGCAGAATCAGGTCGCGCTCGTCGCTGGTGGCGGTAATGTCGAGAAAGGTGAGTTCGTCAGCACCCTGCTCGTTGTACTTGCGCGCGATTTCGACGGGATCACCAGCGTCGACCAGGTCGACGAAATTCACGCCCTTGACGACGCGTCCGGCCGTGACATCGAGGCAAGGAATGATGCGTCGGGTCAGTTCGGTATCGATGCCGGTGCTGGAGGCTGTCTGGGTCATGATGGATTCAGTTCGTCGGCCAGATCTTGTGCCGCGGCAAAGTCTAGTGTGCCTTCGTAGATGCTGCGGCCAAGTATGGCGCCTTCAATGCCTTCATCTTCGACCGCGCATAGCGCTTCGATGTCTTTCAGGTCGGTGACGCCGCCCGAGGCAATGATAGGAATGTTCACGTGCTGAGCCAGCTTGACCGTAGCGTCGATGTTGACGCCCGACAGCATGCCATCGCGGCCAATATCGGTATAAATAATGGCTTCGCAACCGTAGTCTTCGAACTTGGCAGCCAGGTCGAACACGTCGTGGCGGGTGAGTTTGCTCCAGCCGTCGGTGGCTACCTTGCCGTCGCGGGCATCCAGGCCCACGATGATATTGCCGGGGAAGGCGCTGCAGGCATCGCGCAAAAAGCCGGGATCTTTGACGGCCGCTGTGCCGATAATTACATAAGAAATGCCGGCATCAAGATAGCGCTCTATGGTGTCCAGGTCGCGTATGCCGCCGCCGATTTGCACCGGGATGTCGTCGGCCACGGCCTTGATGATGGACTTGATGGCCGATTCGTTTTTGGGCTTGCCGGCTACGGCACCGTTCAGGTCAACCAAATGCAGTCGGCGGGCGCCTTGGTCTAGCCATTGGGTGGCCATGGCACCGGGGTCTTCGGAAAAAATCGTTGCGTCGTCCAGGTCGCCCTGGCGTAGACGTACGCAGCGCCCGTCTTTGAGATCGATGGCGGGTATAAGAAGCATGATTTATGGATTCCAATCAACAAAGTTCCGATACAGACGCAAACCGGAGTCGGCGCTTTTCTCGGGATGGAACTGTACTGCGAAAATGTTAGCCTTTGCCACCGCGCAGGTAAAGCGCGAGCCGTAATGGCTTACCCCAACAGTCAGGTCTGTATTGCTGGGCACGGCGTAATAACTATGCACAAAATAAAAATGGCTGCGGTCGGGTATGCCTTGCCACAAGACGTGGTCCTGCACTTGCTCGACCGGGCTCCAGCCCATGTGCGGCACTTTCAGTAATTCAGGGCCATGAGCTGGCGTCGGCGTTGTGGCAAACTGCGGCCCCGCAAAGCGTACGACCTTGCCCGGGAAAATATCCAGGCAGTCCACATCGCCTTCTTCGCTGGCACTGAACAGCATTTGTTCGCCCACGCACACGCCCAGCAAGGGTTTATTGCGTGCGGCACGCAGCACGGCGTCGCGCAGACCTGAAGTGTTCAGCGTGCGCATGCAGTCGGGCATGGCGCCCTGGCCAGGAAAGACCACACGCGAGGCTTGGTCTATGCCTTGCGCCGTGTTGCATATTTTTATGTCCGCATCGGGCGCGGCCGCCTGCAAGGCGCGGGCAACCGAATGGAAGTTGCCCATGCCGTAATCAACAATTGCAATAGTATTCACGGTATTCAGCCGTTAAAGGGAAGCAGGCAGGTTTACAGGACACCCTTGGTGGACGGAACCACGCCGGCATTACGCGGATCGTGTTCGACGGCCATGCGCAGGGCGCGTCCAAAGGCCTTGAACACGGTCTCGCACTGGTGATGGGAGTTCTCGCCGCGCAGGTTGTCGATGTGCAGGGTGACCAGGGCGTGGTTGACGAAGCCCTGGAAAAACTCACGCGCCAGGTCGACGTCGAAGTGGCCTATGTGCGAACGCGTGAAGGGAATATGATAGTACAGGCCGGGACGGCCCGAAAAATCGACGACCACGCGTGACAGGGCTTCGTCGAGCGGCACATAAGAGTGACCGTAGCGGCGCAGGCCGGCCTTGTTGCCGACTGCTGCGGCGAAGGCTTGTCCCAGGGTGATGCCTACGTCTTCGACCGTGTGGTGGTCGTCGATGTGGGTGTCACCATCGCAATGGATGTCGAGGTCGATCAGGCCGTGGCGCGCGATCTGATCGAGCATGTGGTCCAGAAAGGGCACCCCGGTGTTAATGGTTTGCTGGCCGGTGCCATCGAGGTTGATGGAAACGCGCACGCGCGTCTCGTTGGTGTTACGGGTGATATCGGCAGTACGCATGGTCAGGATTCAGTAGAAGTAGTATTCAGGCGGTATTCGGCGCTGGCGGCATGGGCCTGCAGCCCTTCGCCATATGCCAGCGTGGCCGCCACGCGCCCCAGGACCTGTGCGCCTTCTTGCGAGACCTGGATCAGACTGGAGCGTTTCTGGAAATCATACACGCCCAGCGGTGAAGAAAAGCGGGCGGTACGCGAAGTGGGTAAAACGTGGTTGGGACCGGCGCAGTAGTCGCCCAGCGATTCAGAGCTGTAGCGGCCCAGGAAAATGGCGCCGGCGTGGCGGATCAGATCGGCCCACTGTTGAGGCTGATCAGCTGAAATTTCCAGGTGTTCGGGCGCGATGTCGTTGGCGATGGCGCATGCCTCTTCCATGCTTTGTACATGGATGAGTGCGCCGCGATTGCCAAGGCTGCTGCGTATGATGTCGGCGCGCGGCATGGTGGGCAGCAGGCGTTCGATGGCGGCTTCGACCTTATCCAGATATTCGAGGCTGGGGCAGAGCAAGATGGCCTGGGCCAGTTCGTCGTGCTCGGCCTGCGAGAACAAGTCCATGGCGATCCAGTCGGCCGGGGTGCTGCCGTCGGCAATGATCAGGATTTCGCTGGGGCCGGCAATCATGTCTATGCCCACAGTGCCGTACACGCGGCGCTTGGCGGCGGCCACGTAGGCATTGCCCGGCCCGACGATTTTGTCGACCGGAGCGATGGTGTCAGTGCCATAGGCCAGGGCTGCCACGGCTTGTGCGCCGCCTATGCCCCAGACCCGGTCTACGCCACCCAGGGCGGCCGCTGCCAGCACAATCGGGTTGTGTACGCCGTCGGGCGTAGGCGTCACCATGATGACTTCGGGTACGCCGGCCACCTTGGCGGGTATGGCATTCATGAGCACCGACGAGGGATAGGCAGCCTTGCCCCCCGGCACATACAGGCCCACGCGATCCAGCGGCGTGATTTTCTGGCCCAGCACAGTGCCGTCCTCTTCGGTATAGGTCCAGGTTTCGGCGCGCTGGTGCTCGTGATAGCGGCGTACCCGTTCGGCCGCCGCTTCGAGTGCGCTGCGCTGTTCGGTGGGCAGCGAAACAAGCGCTGCCTGCCAGGCGCTGCGCGGGATTTCGAGCTCGGCCAGCGTGGCTGCCGATACGCGGTCAAAGCGTTGGGTATAGTCGAGCACCGCCTGGTCGCCGTGCGCCTGCACGTTTTTCAGGATGTCGGCCGTGGCATGCTCTATGGATTCGTCTTGCGAGGCGTCGAAGGCCAATAATGAGCGCAAGGTCTGCTTGAACTGCTCCGACCGGGTGCTAAGGCGTTTTATGGAAGACATGATTCAAAAGGCAAAGCAATATTTCAGTTCAGCCAGTGTATACCGTAACGGGGCGCGGGTTTTGGCCGGTAGCACCCCGTGGCCTGCCAGAACCGTTTACTCGTCCTGGGACGATGCCCGCGCAAAGGCGTCTATCAGGGGTTGCAGGGCGCTGGCGCGTGTTTTCAAGGATGCCTGGTTGACGATCAGCCGTGATGAAATCTCGGCAATGTCTTCCACGGCGACCAGCTTGTTGGCCTTGAGCGTGCTTCCTGTTGAAACCAGGTCGACAATGGCATCGGCCAGGCCCACCAGGGGGGCGAGCTCCATGGAGCCATACAGTTTAATGATGTCCACGTACACGCCTTTGCGGGCAAAGTGTTCGCGTGCAGCCCGTACATACTTGGTGGCAATGCGCAGCCGCGAGCCCTGGCGCACGGCGGCTTCGTAGTCGAAGCCAACGGGCACTGCCACGCACAGGCGGCAGCGTGCGATGTTCAGGTCTATGGGCTGATACAGCCCGCCCGGATGCTCGGCAGCATGTTCCACCAGCACGTCCTTGCCGGCAATGCCGAAGTCGGCGGCACCATACTGCACATAGGTCGGTACGTCGGTGGCGCGCACGATGATCAATTGCAGATTCGGGCTGCTGGTAGGCAAAATCAGCTTGCGCGAGGTCTCGGGGTTTTCGGGCACCTGTATGCCGGCCGCGGCCAGCAAAGGCATGGTTTCGTCGAAAATCCGCCCTTTGGACAGGGCAAGCGTCAGGGGACGTTCAAGGCTGGCAGGGCTCATGCGGCTTCCTGTAATCGTGTGATCTGGGCGCCGATAGAGCGCAGTTTTTCTTCCATGCGTTCATAGCCACGATCCAGATGATAAATACGCTCGACGGTGGTTTCGCCAAACGCGGCCAGACCGGCAATGACCAGGCTGGCCGAGGCGCGCAGGTCGGTGGCCATGACGGTGGCGCCCGACAGCTGCGGCACGCCTGTCACCACGGCGGTGTGCCCGTCGATGTCGATTTGCGCGCCCATGCGGCCGAGCTCCTGGACGTGCATGTAGCGGTTTTCGAAGATGTTTTCGACAATGACCGCAGTGCCATCGGCAATGGTATTGAGCGCCATGAGCTGGGCCTGCATGTCGGTGGGAAAGCCCGGGTACTCGCGCGTGCGGAAACCGGTGGCACGCGGCCGTTTGCTCATGCTGCCGCGTATCCAGTCATCGCCGCACTCGATGGTCAGGCCTGCCTCTTCGAGTTTGCTGATGACGGCGCCCATAGTGTGTGGCGCAGCCTGGCGCAGCATGATTTCGCCGCCGGTGGCGCCCACGGCGCATAAAAAGGTGCCAGCCTCGATGCGGTCGGCCACCACCTGATGGCTGGCGCCGTGCAGACGCTCGACGCCGTCGATAATGATCTGGTCGGTGCCGTGGCCCTGGATGCGGGCGCCCATTTTGTTCAGCAGCTCGGCCAAGTCGACGATTTCGGGTTCGCGCGCAGCATTTTCAAGAGTGGTGCGACCCTCGGCGAGTACGGCAGCCATCATCAGGTTCTCGGTGCCGGTAACGGTGACCATGTCGGTGCGTATGGCTGTACCTTTCAGACGCGTGGCCTTGGCCACCACGAAACCGTGCTCGATCTTGATGTCGGCACCCATGGCTTCCAGGCCCTTGATGTGCTGGTCGACGGGCCGCTGGCCTATGGCGCAACCACCCGGCAGGCTGACGCGGGCTTCGCCGAAACGGGTCAACAGCGGGCCCAGCACCAGGATCGAGGCGCGCATGGTCTTGACCAGCTCGTAAGGTGCCTCGAGGCTGGTGACCTGCGATGCGTCGAGGTGCACGATGCCGTCTTTGCTGTGGTCTGACTGCACGCCCAGCTGCTTGAGCAGCCTGAGTGTGGTACCGATATCGTTCAGGGCAGGCACATTGTGCAGGGTGACCGTGTCGGCGGTGAGCAGACTGGCGCACAAGATCGGCAGGGCGGCATTCTTGGCGCCTGAAATAGTGACTTCGCCGTTAAGACGGGTGCCACCGGTGATATGCAGCTTATCCATTAGGGTTTGCCTTGTATTCGGCTGGGGTCAGGGTGCGCATGGACAGGGCGTGAATCTCGGCCTTCATGCGTTCGCCCAGCGCCGAATACACCAGTTGATGGCGGGCAATGAGCCGCTTGCCTTCAAAGGCCGGGCTGACGATCAGGGCTTCGAAATGCGCGCCGTCACCTAGGACTTGAAGCGTTTCGCATTCGAGGTTATCGGCAATATATTGGCGTACTTGTTCAGGAGTGGGCATCATGGCGATCAGTTCCGAAGTTTATAGCCACTGGCCAGCAGGCGCAGGGCAAAAAGACACAGCACGGCAAACACGCCGGCAACAACCGCCAGGCTTTGCCATGGCGAGACGTCTGACACGGCAAAAAAGCCGTAGCGGAAGCCGTCTATGGTGTAGAAGACGGGATTCCAGCGCGATACGGCCTGCCAGAACGGCGGCAGGCTATGTATGGAATAAAACACGCCCGACAGGAAAGTGGCAGGCAGGATCAGAAAGTTTTGAAAAGCCGCCAGCTGGTCGAATTTTTCGGACCACAGCCCTGCGATCATGCCCAGCGTACCCATGATGCCGCAAGACAGCACGGCAAAGGCCAGTATCCACAAAATGTTGTGGACGGGCAGATGCACGAAGAACAGGGCTACCAGCCACACACAGGAACCCACGGCCAGGCCACGGGCAATCGATGCCAGCAAATAGGCGCTGAAGATCTCGCGGTGTGACAGCGGCGGCAGCAGAATAAAGACCAGGTTTCCGGTAATGCGGCTTTGAATCAGCGACGACGATGGATTGGCAAAGGAATTTTGCAGCATGCTCATCATCATCAGGCCGGGGATCAGGAAGGACGTGTAGGGCACCGTGCCATACACCTGCACCCGGCCTTCGAGCACATGCGCGAAAATCAGCAAATACAGCAGCGCGGTCAGGACCGGTGCGGCAATGGTCTGGAAAGCCACCTTCCAGAAGCGCGACAGTTCTTTACGCAGCAGGGTGGGAAAGCCCGAGCCCATGTCGTCGCGTGGTTTGATGATGGGTGAGCCGCTCATGCCGTGACCCCCAGATATTCTTCTTCCTGGTGCATGATGCGCACGAAAGCCTCTTCGAGGTGGGTGCCGCCCACGCGGGCCAGCAGCGCCTGGGTGGTGTCCAGGGCAATCATGCGGCCACTCTTGAGCATGGCGATGCGCCCGCACAGCGCCTCGGCCTCTTCAAGATAGTGGGTGGTGAGCAAAATCGTGTGGCCTTCTTTGTTCAGGCGTGCAATGAACTCCCACAAGGTGCGGCGCAGGTCGACGTCGACCCCGGCAGTGGGTTCGTCGAGAATAATGACAGGCGGGCGGTGAACCAGGGCCTGGGCCACCAGCACACGGCGCTTCATGCCGCCGGATAGCGCACGCATATTGGTTTGCGCCTTGTCAGCCAGCCCCAGATTGCTCAGGATTTCGTCTATCCAGTCATCGTTGTTGCGCAAGCCGAAATAACCCGACTGTATACGCAGGGTTTCGCGCACGGTAAAGAATGGGTCGTAGACGATTTCCTGGGGGACGACGCCCAATGAGCGGCGCGACTGGCGAAAATCATTGACCACATCGTAGCCACAGACGCGAGCCGTACCGGCCGACGCCTGGGCCAGGCCCGCCAGGATGGAAATCAGTGTGGTTTTGCCTGCGCCGTTGGGACCGAGCAGGCCGAAGAACTCGCCATGCTCGACCCTGAAGCTGACGTCATCCAGCGCCTGGAACCCTTTCGGTGCAGGCGCGCCCGTTAGCCTCTCTTTCCAGCTTCGGCTACGGGGGGCATATACTTTTGAAATATGTTCTAGAACAATGGCAGACATGGCAAACAAAAAAAGCTTGGCCCATCATCAGGCCAAGCTTTGTATTATAGTCGGTGCGCCCAAGCTTGAGCTACGAATGGAATTGCAAGGCGCAGACCCGAATTATTTGCCGCTGCGGTTCAGGGCAGCTATCAGCCCGTCAATGCCATTTTGCGAGATTTGCTGCGCAAACTGGTTGCGGTAATTCTGGATCAGCCAGATGTTCTCTACGTTCAAATCATAGATTTTCCAGCCTTGCGGGGTTTTTTCGAGGCGGTAGTCTACGTTGACCGCGGGTCCGTTGCTTTGTGTGAGCGCTGAGCGGACCACGACATCGTCGGCCGAGGCGTCACCCCTGAAGGGCATCATCTTGATGGTGGACTGCTGATCAACATTAGACAGTGCGCCGCTATAGGTACGTATGAGCGTGCCCTTGAAGGCCTGGACCAGGTCTTGCTTTTGCTGGGGCGTGGCCTGACGCCAGTGGCGGCCAGCGGCCAGACGCGTGGTTTTCTCGAAGTTGACGTAAGGCAGCACGAATTCGTCTATGACCTGGTTGATGCTGCTCAGGTCGCCAGATTGCACCGACTTGTTCTTTTTGACCTCTTCAAGAGCATTGTCGGCAACGGCCTGGACGAAGTCATTGGGTGCCGCCTGAGGGTCGACCTTGTTTTGAGCCATGGCCGGCACCGACAAAACCAGTGCGCTGATGGCCAGCAGGGCTGCAGCCATCAGGCGCTGCCAGTTGAGTGTGTCTGGACGAATGAAAGATAAATTCAGCATAGTTGGACTCCTGTTCGGCATCGGCAGCGCACACGGCGCTGGCCTGGATGTCGTCATTACTGTGTCGTGCCTGCGGCCGGCGTGCTGGCCGCATCGTTGGTGTCTTCGGGATCGGTATAGTCTGGCAGACTGTCGTCAGAGTAATCGGGCAGAGCGTCTTCGGAATAGTCGGGCGCGCTCTGTCCGTGGCGGCGGGTCTTGACCATGGCTTCGCGCTGCTGCAAGTAAGCGTCGCGGATAAAGCTGTAGCGGTCGAGCGCGATATCGTTGACCAGTTCATCGGCATCGAGCAGGCCCGCACGGGTATCGACAATATACAAGCCGACGAGTGAGTTGCGCACCGGAACGTTTTCGATGTGGAAGACGGGCGTAATGGGCGATACGCCGGCCGCCAGAGTGCCGACGAAGGCAGTGCCGTCGCGTACGGTGCTGGAACCCAGGAAAGGCAGCACCACATAGGGGCCTGAATCAAAGCCCCACACGCCCAGCGTAGTGCCGAAGTCGTTACGGATGCGTTGCGAACCGTTCATGGAGGCGACGTCGATACAGCCGCCCAGGCCCATGGTGGAGTTGAACAGCACGCGGCCCAGCGTATTGAAGAAATCGTGGCCGCGGCCTTGCAGAAAGCTGTTGATGGCCGACCAGGCATCGCCCAGGTTGTTGAAAATATTGTGCACGCAATTTTGCGCCGGATCGGGCATGAGCGTGTCGTAACCTGTGGCAATAGGCTTCAGGAAGGCACGATCGACCGTATCGTTGAAGGCGTACATGCTGCGGTTATAGCTTTCCCAGGGGTCGTTCGGACTAGGATTGGGTACGCTGGCACAGCCCGCAGCCAGTGCCGTGGCGCCCAGCAGGCCGCCTAGCCGTAGAAACCGGTGTCCGGATGAAGATGCGGAGAAAGTAGTCATAGTCAGTAAAGGGGTAGACAGCAGTCGTAGGATTGTAAGCTTGTCGCGGCTATTTGGCTTCCGGGGCTAGTTGGCCCCAGGTGGTGTCAGGGTAGGCTCTGCTGGCTGACCGCCTTCTTTTTCGGCCGAGCTGTACAAAAACTTGCTGATCAGCTCTTCGAGCACTACGGCGCTTTGCGTATATTGAATCTGCCCATCCTGGGCCAGGTTTTTCTCTTCACCGCCTGGCGTCAGGCCTATGTATTGCTCGCCCAGCAAGCCGGAAGTCAGGATAGAGGCCGACGAATCGGTGGGGAAAGTGTACTTTTCTTCGAGATCAAGCGTCACAACAGCCTGAAAGCGCTGGTTGTCGAAGCCTATGGACGATACCCTGCCCACAACGACGCCGCTGCTCTTGACCGGCGCCCGTACCTTGAGCCCGCCCAAATTATCGAAATGAGCCTGTATTTGGTAGGTAGGCGCAAAGGAAAATGAGCTCATGTTGCCGGCGCGCAGCGCCAGGAACAGCAGGGCCACCGCACCCAGCAGTACAAACAGGCCTACCCAGAAATCGGTTTTTTCACGTGTCATATCAATGATCCGTATGTGTTGACTTATGTTAGTTGCTGAACATCAGCGCGGTCAGGATGAAGTCCAGTCCGAGGACCATCAGCGAACCGCTGACCACAGTGCGGGTGGTGGCGCGCGATACCCCCTCGGGTGTGGCCTTGGCCGTCCAGCCCGCATGCAGCGCGATCAGGGTTACCGCCACGCCAAAGACCACGCTTTTGACAAAGCCGTTCAGTACATCTTTGAAAACATCGACGCCGCCCTGCATTTGCGACCAGAAGGCGCCGGGGTCTATGCCTATCAGCACCACGCCGACTATCCAGCCGCCCAGAATGCCCACCATGGAAAATACGGCCGCCAGCACCGGCATGGCCACTACACCGCCCCAGAAGCGCGGCACCAGCACGCGGCGTATGGGGTCGACCGCCATGACCTCCATGGCGGCGATTTGCTCGCCAGCCTTCATGAGGCCGATTTCTGCCGTCAGCGAGGTGCCGGCGCGGCCGGCGAACAGCAATGCCGTGACCACCGGCCCCAGTTCGCGTACCAGCGACAGCGCCACCAGCAGGCCCAGCGCTTCTTCAGAGCCATAGCGGTTCAGCGTGTAATAGCCTTGCAGACCCAGCACAAAGCCCACGAACAGACCGGATACGGCAATGATCAGCAGGGAATAATTACCGATGAAATGGATTTGCTGGGAAATCAGCCCCGGGCGTTTGAATGCGATGTCGCTGCGCGCCAGAATGGCGCCGGCCAGCCGCATGAAGGCGCCCATTCCGCTGATACTGTTGCGTACCCGGGCACCCAGCGCTGCGATGAGTTGAACAGGCGATGTCATGAGCGTTTGCCATGTTGACCCAGCCATTTCGTGAAGGCGGGTGTGGTGGGATAGTGAAAGGCAATGGGTCCGTCGGGTTGGCCGTCGAGAAATTGACGCACATAGGGGTCTTGCGAATCGGCCAGCGTAGCGGGCGTGCCACTGGCGATCAGTTTGCCTTGTCCCACCATGTAAACCTGGTCGGCAATCGCAAAGGACTCGGCGACATCGTGCGTAATCAGCACTGAGGCACAATCCAGGCGGTCGGTCAGATCGCGAATGAGCTGGGCGGTAATCCCCATGGAAATCGGGTCCAGGCCGGCAAAGGGCTCGTCGTACAAAACCAGTTCGGGTTCGAGCACCACGGCGCGAGCCAAGGCAACACGGCGGGCCATGCCGCCGGATATCTCGGAAATTTTCAGGTGAGCAGCGGCGCGCAGGCCCACGGCGTCGAGCTTGTCGAGTACGCGCTCGACGATCTGGCCTTCGGACACCTGGGTGTGTTCGCGCAGGGGAAAGGCCACGTTCTCGAAGACATTGAGGTCGGTGAACAGCGCACCTTGCTGAAACAGCACGCCCATGCGCTGGCGCAGCTCGCGCAGCTTTTCGCCCCTGGCCTGCGCGATATTGCTGCCAAAGACCTGGATGGTACCTGCTTGTGCTGTGATCTGACCTGTGGTGGCGCGCAGCAAGGTTGTTTTGCCCGAGCCGGAACCACCCATCATGGCAACGACCTGGCCCTTGCGGACTTCGAGATCGATGTCTTGCAGCACGGTAAAGTCGCCGTAGCCCAGGGCTACGTTGCTGAACCTTACGATAGGGTCGTCGACGGTTGTTGAGTTCATAGGCGCGGCAGCTTGGCAATCAGCCTTGCATTGTATCGTGTTCGCCGGTGCGTCAGATTGTCCAGCGGAAAACGTCGCAAAAGCGACGGTTTCCGCTTCTTTCGCGCCGTGGCCTTACATACCCAGATACACCGACTGTATATGCCGGTTGTTGCGCAGCGCTTCGCCGGTGCCATCCAGCGATATACGGCCGTTTTCAATCACATAGCCGCGATCGCAGATGCTCAGTGCATGGTGCAAGTGCTGCTCGACCAGGACGATGGTGATTTCCTTCTTGATCTCGACAATCTTCTTGAAAATCTCGTCAGACAAGATGGGGGCGATGCCCAGTGATGGCTCATCGAGCAGTAGCAGGCGCGGCCTGGCCATCAGGCCGCGGCCTATGGCCAGCATTTGCTGTTCGCCACCCGACAGGTTGCCGGCCAGGTTGGTCAGGCGTTCCTTAAGGCGCGGAAAGGTATCGAGCACATAGCTGATCATGTCCTGGCGTCCCGCGCGGGAGCGTTTGTTGTACCCACCCACAACCAGGTTTTCCATGACGGTCATTTCAGGGAACACCTTGCGGCCTTCCGGCACATACGAGATACCCAGCTCGGCCATCTTATGCGCCGGCATGTCGGAAATGTCGTTGCCCTGGAATTTCACAGCGCCGGTTTTACTGACCAGTCCGACGATGGATTGCATGATGGTGGTCTTGCCGGCACCGTTGGTACCGATAATGGCCAGGATTTCGCCTTCCTTGACCTCGAAGCTCACGTCCCATACCGCCTGGACATTGCCATAGAAACTATTGAGCTTATCGATTTGCAGCATAGCCTTCTCCCAGATAAGCCTTGATGACCTGCTCATCTTTTACAACGTCTTCGGGTTTGCCGCGGGCAATGGGCTCGCCGTTCTGAAGAACGACGATAGAGTGCGCCACGGCCATGACTGCCTTCATGATGTGTTCAATAATGACGATCGAGACCCCATCGCGGTTGATCTCGTGTATGAGTTCGATGGCCTTGTCCACTTCGGCGGGCGTCAGGCCCCCCATGGGCTCATCCATGAGCAACAAGGTGGGCTGGGTGGCCAGTGCGCGAGCCACCTCCAGGCGCTTCAGGTTGCCGATAGACAACGAACCCGCCAGGGTGTCCTGCATGGCCGCCAGGTTGGTGCGATCCAGCATGACCCGTGCCTTCTCGCGTGCTTCCTTGGTGTTGCGGCTTTTCGACAGGCAGGCCACCATGACGTTGTCGAACACGCTGAGCTTGGCCAGTGGCTTGACCACCTGGAAGGTACGAGCCAGGCCTTGCGCGTTCAGCGTGTAGGGTTTTTGTCCCGTCACGTCCTTGCCATTGAAACTGACCCTGCCTTCGGTGGGCGGCATATAGCCTGCGATCATGTTGAAGCACGTTGTCTTGCCAGCCCCGTTGGGGCCTATCAGCGCCAGAATCTCGCCCTTTTTGACTTCGAACGATACCCCATTGACGGCGGCCAGACCGCCGAAGCGCTTGACCAGGTTTTCTACTTTAAGAATATGCATGGTTCAGGCCTCCTTCTTTGCCAGAGCCTTGACCTTGCGCAGGCCTTCGACCAGGCCGCCAGGCAAATAGACGATGACGAGCATGATCAACAAGCCATAGACGATCAGATACAAAGAGGGAAACGCCTGCAGGAACTCCAGGCTCTTCAAGTATTCCTGCAGTGAAATCAGCACGGCAGACCCGATGACAGGGCCGGCAATGGTGCCAATGCCGCCAATCACCGTGACGAAGATCATCTCGACCGACATATGCACGCTGAGCGTCATATCGGGGTCGATGAACTTGTTGTATAGACCGTAGAAGCCGCCAGCCACGCCGGCCAGGAAGGCGCTGGCAAACAAAGCCTTGCTTTTGACCAGAGTGGAGTTCATACCCATGGCTTCGGCCGAGTCTTCATTTTCGCGCACGGCGATGAAGGAATAGCCGGTTTTGCTGCGCATCAGCCAGGCGCAAAACAGCGTGATGAGGGTTGCAAGCAGCAATGCCAGGTAAAAATACTCGGTCTTGTTGAAAATCTGGAAACCCAAGAAGGTGGGCCGTTTCATCAACATGATGCCTTCGCCGCCGTTGGTCACTTCTTTCAGGTTGCGGGCAACAATATGGATGATTTCCGCAAACGCCAGCGTGCCCAGCGCAAAGTAAGGGCCCTTAAGCCGGAAAATCAGGAAGCCCACGACCAGCGACAGCAGCCCGGCAAGCAGGCCCCCAATCAGCAGGGTGAGCGCCATATCCAGGTTCAGGCCATTCACGATCAGCATGGAGCTATAGGCGCCTATACCCAGGAACATGGCGTGGCCGAAGGAGACCTGGCCGGCGTAACCGCCCAGTAAATTCCACGAATGGCCGAGCATGATCCAGATGAGTATCGTAATGACGATAGAGTAGGTATGCAGGTTGGCGACCATGGGTACGGTAAGCGCCAATAGTGCCGCTATGACGAGCGTACTGATGAGTGTTGTTTTCATGGGCTTATATCCTTCGGCCAAACAAACCTTGCGGCCGATACAGCAATACCAGCAGGAAGATCACCAATCCGAATACATCGCGGTAGGCAGTGCCGCCGGGAATATAGGTGGCGCCCAGGCTCTCGGTCACGCCCAGCACCAGGCCGCCCAGGGCCGCGCCGGGAATACTGCCCATGCCGCCCAGCACCACAATTACAAAGGCCTTGACCAAGAAAAGCGCGCCTATGCTGGCGTAAATCGGGTAGGTGGTGGACAACACACTGCCGGCAATGCCGGCAAACACAGCGCCCAGGCCAAAGGTAATACCCGAAATAAAGGGTACGTTGATACCCACGATACGGGCCGCCATGGGCTGCTGGGCGGCCGCGCGCATGGCAAGGCCAGTGTTGGTTTTCTTGAGGAACACGCTAAGCAGAAAGATCAGCAGCGCAGTCAGGAAGAACCCGGTCAGCAGCGAGGCGTTGAAGTTGATACCCCCGATGGTCCAGATGCGGTTCTCCCAATAAAGGCTTTCACCTGTCAGGCGTGAAAAATTGGGACCGAGGAAATAGGGTAAGGCGGCCACGTTGACCAGCAGAATGCTGGCGCCCGCAGTCAGCAGCAGGGTGTTTTCTTCGCCGGCCTTCTGGGCCTTGGATACAAAGGCGCTGTACAGAAAGTAGCCAATACAGAAGCAGACGGGGGCGGTGATCAGGATGCCGATGAAAGGATCCAGTCCCAGCTTCTGGAACATGAAATAACTGGTGAACATGCCAATCATGACAAATTCACCGTGCGTCATATTGATGACGCGCATGACGCCGAATATCAGCGTCAGTCCCAGGGCGATGATGGCGTATACGCCGCCTATCATCAGCCCATCGAATAAGGTTTGAATCATCCAGGTGACTCCAGCTAGTGTTGCTTGCGGCAGGCGCCGTTGCCTGAAGCCAGTTGCAGGTTCAGGTGTGGCCGTGCTTGTGCGGTACGGTGATCGCACCGAAGCCCGAAGTAGTGGGTAAAAAACGAAAGATGGTGCGCCCAACCGCGCGCACCATTCAGGACAGCCGGCAGCTTATGTGCCGGCGTACGGGATTACTTCCAGCCCTTGAACTTGACCAGTTCCTGTTGAGCGGCATCTTTGGGGTAGACCGTAATCATCTTGCCGCCTATCCATTGCGACAGGTCGGTCATGGCACGGTTCTGATTGGTGTAGCCATCGAAGTCTTCGAATTTCACCGGTCCAAAAATCGTCTTCATGTCGGTCGCTGCCAGAGCGTCGCGCACCGAGTCGCGGTCCAGCTTTTCGGCGCGGCCCAGTGCGTCGGCCAGCACATAGATGGCGGTATAGCCTTCAATTTCGTGCTCGCCAGGAGCGTGGCCATAGGTTTTGTTGAAGGTATCGTAGAAGGTGTGGAAGGCATCCTGGCTGCGATCGCCGTGCCATGGGCCGGCGGTCAGCACGGTTTCAGACAAAGCACCAGCCTGGTCGGCAAAACCCTGAATGGAGTGGCCTGCGCCTGTACCCACGAACATCTCGGGCGACAAGCCGGCTTCCTTGGCAGCCTTGATCAACTGAGTGGCGTCGTTATCGTCGCCCGCCGTCATGATGACGACTTGGGGCTCGGCGTCTTTGGCGCGCGTCATGATGGGTTTCAGGTCGAGCTCGCCAGCCTTGTACTTGATGACCGAATAATCGATACCGGCTTTCTTCATGTAGTCTTTCAGGCCGTATTCGTACACCGCTTCACCGTAGGCATTGTCGACGTTGACGTGCACAACGTTCTTGGGCGGGTTCTCGTCAAAATAGGCTTTCAGCGAGTTGGTGTACATGCCCGCAGTGGGGTTCATGCGGAATACGTACTCGTAGTCTGAGCGCGTGGCCAGGTCGCTGGAACCGTGGTCAATGAGGTAGGGAATCTGGTTTTCTTCGGCGACCTGGGCTTCAACCAGCGTAACGCCGGACGAGCGTCCACCAGTCAGGACCAGGATGTTTTCGTCGGACACCAGCTTTTCAGTGGCGGTCTTGCCGATCTGCGGTTTTTCCTGCGAGTCCTCGATCACGAGTTCCAGCTTCTTGCCATTGACACCGCCTGCTTCGTTGATTTCCTTGACGGCCATGGTGTAGGCCTGCTGGAATTTCTCGCCAAACACGGCAGCGTTGCCGGTCATGGGCAAGACGGCACCAATCTTGATGACATCATCGGCTGCTGCGGCAGGCATGCTGAATGCCGCAGCAATCAAGCTGGCAAGTACGAATTTCTTTTGCATTTCCGAGAACTCCTTCTGCGTGCATGGCGTTAACAGCCATGACTAAGCTGGACGAACTTGCGAGCAAGAATCGTCCATAAATGAAATACTTTGTGAAATTTCATTATACGTAAGGGGATACAGCTAAATGTCAGCTTGGCTTTCGAATCGGCAAAGCCAGGCTTCCAGAAATCCAAACAGCCGCGGGCTGCGGCTGTTTGGATGGTCGAAAGGATGAAGTCCTGTCGTTTAGCGCGGCAGTACCGTGCTTCCCATCAGGAACTCGTCGACCGCGCGGGCACACTGGCGGCCTTCACGTATGGCCCAGACCACCAGCGACTGTCCGCGCCGCATGTCGCCTGCCGCAAATACTTTAGCGACATTGGTGGCGTAGTCGTCGGTATTGGCGCGAGCATTGCCGCGTGCGTCCAGGTCGATCCCGAATGCGTCGAGCACGTTTCTGACAGGCGAAACAAAGCCCATGGCCAGCAAGACCAGGTCAGCCGGCAGTTCAAACTGCGAGCCTTCGACTTCACGCATTTTCAGTTGGCCGGTGGCCTTGTCCTTGAACCATTCGACACGCGCGGCCACCAGCTTTTCGACCTTGCCTGCGCTGCCTTCGAAGGTTTTGGTAGCCACCGCCCAGTCGCGTTCGCAGCCTTCCTCGTGTGAAGATGAGCTGCGCAGCTTGATGGGCCAGTAGGGCCAGGTCAGGGGTTTGTCCTCGGTCTCGGGGGCTTTGGACATCAGCTCGAACTGAGTGACCGAAGCCGCGCCCTGGCGATTGCTTGTGCCTACGCAGTCGGACCCGGTATCACCACCGCCGATGACAATGACGTGCTTGCCTGTGGCGGTAATCTGCTTGCTCAGACGATCGCCATTGGTGACCTTGTTTTGCTGGCGCAGAAAGTCCATGGCAAAGTGGACGCCACGCAACTCGCGCCCGGGCACGGGCAGGTCACGGGGAGTTTCCGAGCCGCCCGACAGCACGATGGCATCGAATTCGTCTTGTAGCGATTCGGGTGTGCGAACGGTCAGGCCGTCTTCGGCGTGTTCATGCGCACCCACATAAGTAGAGGGGCAGAACTCCACGCCTTCGGCTTCCATTTGCGCCAGACGGCGGTCTATATGGCTTTTCTCCAGCTTGAAGTCGGGAATGCCATAGCGCAACAGGCCGCCTATGCGATTGCTTTTCTCGAATACGGTGACCGAATGGCCAGCGCGGGCCAGTTGTTGTGCGCAGGCCAGACCAGCAGGGCCCGAGCCGACCACGGCGACCTTCTTGCCCGTCTTGCGGCTGGGTGGCTGGGGCGTTACCCAGCCCTGTGACCAGCCCTTGTCGATAATGGCGTGCTCGATAGATTTGATGCCCACCGCATCGTTGTTGATGTTCAGGGTACAGGCGGCCTCGCAGGGGGCGGGGCACACGCGTCCGGTGAACTCGGGGAAGTTGTTGGTGGAATGCAGTACGTCGAGTGCGCTGCGCCAATCCTGCTTGTAAACCAGATCGTTCCAGTCGGGAATGATGTTGTTGACCGGACAGCCGCTGGTGCAAAACGGAATGCCGCAGTCCATGCAGCGCGCGCCCTGCTGCTTGGCCTCGGCATCGCTCAGGGTGTTGACGAATTCATTCCAGTGCTTCAGACGTGCCTGGGGTGCCTCGTAGGTTTCTTTTACGCGTTGAAACTCAAGAAAGCCGGTAATTTTGCCCATGTTCGTTTTCCTCAGGCAGCAATTTGTTGTGGATTGGCGGTGCGCCACAGTTCACCCAGCGCACGGCGATACTCGGTCGGCATGACCTTTACGAACGATTGGCGGGAATGGTTCCAGTCGTCCAGGATGTCGCGCGAGCGGAAGCTGCCGGTATAGCGGTAATGATCTTCGATCAGGCGGCGCAAAATAGCTTCATCGGTTTCGCGTTCGCCGCCGCGCACGGCACTATGCCAGCTCTCGATGTGGCCTTGATCGGATTGCTCTTGATGCGGAACAACCCGTTCCAGCTCGACCATGGCCAGATTGCAACGCTGGCGGAAGGTGTTCTGCGGATCCCAGATATAAGCGACGCCCCCCGACATCCCGGCGGCAAAGTTGCGGCCGGTGCTGCCCAGCACCACCACGGTGCCGCCCGTCATGTACTCGCAGCCATGGTCGCCGGTGCCTTCCACAACCGTGGCGGCACCTGAGTTGCGCACGGCAAAGCGTTCGCCTGCCACGCCATTGAAGAAAGCCTCTCCGGACAGCGCGCCGTACAGCACGGTATTGCCGGCAATGATGTGGTCGGGGCCGAAGCCGCGGAAGTCATTGGGCGAGCGCACGACGATGCGACCACCCGACAGGCCCTTGCCCACGTAGTCATTGGCTTCGCCGACCAGATCCAGGGTAATGCCGTGGGCCAGGAAAGCGCCAAAGCTTTGCCCCGCCGCGCCATTGCATTGAATATGTATGGTGTCGTCGGGCAGGCCTTCGTGGCCGTAGCGCGCCGCAATCACGCCGGACAGCATGGCGCCTATGGTGCGGTTGCGGTTGCGTACGGGAGTGATGAAGGATACTTTTTCGCCGCGTTCGATGGCTGCCTTGCTGCGCTCGATCAGTTGGTGATCCAGGGCATGATCCAGTGCATGGTCTTGCGTTTTGACCTGATACAGGGGATCGGTGCTGGGCACGGCATGGAAGACGCGGCTGAAATCCAGCCCCTGTGCTTTCCAGTGCTCGATGCCCGAGCGAGTGTTGAGCAAATCGACGCGCCCGATCAGGTCGTCGAACTTACGTATGCCCAGCTGGGCCATAATCTCGCGGACTTCTTCAGCCACAAAGAAGAAGTAGTTGACCACGTGCTCGGGCTTGCCGCTGAACTTCTTGCGCAAGACCGGATCTTGCGTGGCCACGCCCACTGGGCAGGTGTTCAGATGGCATTTGCGCATCATGATGCAGCCTTCCACCACCAGTGGCGCCGTGGCAAAGCCGAATTCATCGGCGCCCAGCAGCGCACCGATGGCGACGTCGCGACCGGTCTTCATCTGGCCGTCGGCCTGCACGCGAATACGGGTGCGCAGATTGTTCAGCAACAGGGTTTGCTGCGTTTCGGCCAGACCCAGCTCCCATGGCGTACCTGCATGCTTGATGGACGACACGGGCGATGCGCCAGTGCCGCCATCGTGGCCGGCAATGACTACGTGATCGGCCTTGGCTTTGGCCACGCCGGTAGCCACAGTGCCGACGCCCACTTCCGATACCAGCTTGACTGAAATCGAGGCCTTGGGATTCACGTTTTTCAAGTCGTGAATCAACTGTGCCAAGTCTTCGATCGAGTAGATATCGTGGTGCGGTGGTGGCGAGATCAGACCCACGCCGGGAACCGAATAACGCAGCTTGGCGATGTATTCCGACACCTTGTGGCCAGGCAGCTGGCCGCCTTCGCCCGGCTTGGCGCCTTGCGCCATCTTGATCTGAATCTGGTCGGCGCTGGACAGGTATTCGGCCGACACGCCAAAGCGTCCGGAGGCCACCTGCTTGATGCGCGAACGTAGCGAATCACCTGCGGCCAGCGGTACATCGGCTTCGATACGGTCCGAGCCCAGGAACGATGCCAGGGTATCGCCCTTACGCACGGTGGGCTTGCCGGCACGCATTTCTGCACGGTAGCGCAGCTCGTCCTCGCCGCCTTCGCCCGTGTTCGATTTGCCGCCTATGCGGTTCATGGCCACGGCCAAGGTGGCATGGGCCTCGGTCGAGATGGAACCCAGCGACATGGCGCCAGTGGCAAAGCGTTTGACGATCTCTTTGGCCGGTTCTACTTCGTTCAGCGGGATGGCGCGAGCCGGGTCCACCTTGAACTCGAACAGGCCGCGCAAAGTCATGTGTCGGCGCGACTGATCGTTGATCAGCTGGGCGTATTCCTTGTAAGTGCTGTAGTTGTTGGAACGAGCCGCGTGTTGCAGCTTGGCGATGGAGTCGGGCGACCACATATGCTGTTCGCCCCGTACACGCCAGGCGTAGTCGCCGCCGGCGTCCAGGGCGTTGGCCAGCACGGGATCATCGCTGAATGCCGCAGCATGCAGGCGCAAGGCTTCTTCGGCCACTTCAAAAATGCCTATGCCCTCGATATTGCTGGGCGTGCCGGTAAAGTATTTGTTGACCAGGCCAGAGCTCAGGCCCACCGCCTCGAAGATTTGCGCGCCGGTGTACGACATATAGGTCGATATGCCCATTTTGGACATGACCTTGTTCAGGCCCTTGCCTATGGCCTTGATGTAATTCTTGATGGCGGTTTCAGGTTCGGGCAGCGTAGCCAGAGCGTCGAGGGCCAGATAGGGGTGCACGGCTTCTGCGCCATAGCCGCCCAGCAGCGCGACGTGGTGCACTTCGCGCACCGAGCCGGTTTCAACCACCAGGCCAGTATTGGTGCGCAAACCGGCGCGAATCAGGTGCAGGTGAATGGCCGATGTAGCCAACAGCGCGGGAATGGCCACATGTTCGCTGTCGACCTTGCGGTCGGTGATGATCAGGATGTTGTAGCCGCTGGCTACTGCGTCGGCGGCATTGGCACACAGACTGGCCAAGCGGGCTTCGATCCCGTCCGGACCCCAGGCGGTGGGGTAGGTGATATCTACTTCCAGGCTACGGAATTTATTCGAGGTAATGCCTGCAATATTGCGGATTTGCGCCATGGCGGCAACATCCAGCACGGGCTGGCTGACCTCGAGACGCAGTGGCGGATTAACGTTGTTGATGTCCAGCAGATTAGGCTTGGGGCCTATGAAAGACACCAGCGACATCACCAACTGTTCGCGGATGGGGTCGATGGGCGGGTTGGTGACCTGCGCAAACAGTTGGCGGAAGTAGGTGTAGAAAGGCTTGGCGCGGTTCGACAACACGGCTAGCGGCGCGTCGTTGCCCATGGAGCCGGTAGCCTCTTCGCCATTGGTGGCCATAGGCTGCAGCACGAACTTGAAGTCTTCTTGCGTCCAGCCAAAGGCTTGCTGGCGCTTTAGCAGGGTTTCGGCCTTGTGTGGGGCCTCGACCTGCTGTGCGGGCAGGGCTTCGAGCTTGAGGCGCAGGCGTTCGATCCATTGACGGTAGGGACGGGTGTTGGCCAGCTGCGACTTGATCTCGGAGTCGTCAATAATGCGGCCTTGCTGCAAGTCGATCAGGAACATCTTGCCCGGCTGCAAGCGCCATTTCTTGACAATGCGGTGCTCGGGAATCGACAAGGTACCGGCTTCAGAGGCCATGATGACCATGTCGTCGTCGGTGATCAGGTAGCGGGCAGGGCGCAGGCCGTTACGGTCGAGCGTGGCGCCGATTTGGCGGCCGTCGGTAAAGGCCACGGCGGCTGGGCCGTCCCAGGGTTCCATCATGGCCGCGTGGTACTCGTAGAAAGCGCGGCGGTTTTCGTCCATGTCGGTGTGCTGCTCCCAGGCTTCGGGAATCATGATCATCATGGCGTGGGCCAGCGAATAGCCCGACATCACCAGCAACTCGAGGCAGTTGTCGAACGTAGCCGTGTCGGACTGGCCTTCGTAGACGATGGGATAGAGCTTGGGCAGATCGGCGCCCAGCACGGCCGATTGCATCATGCCTTCGCGGGCACGCAGCCAGTTGAAGTTGCCTTTGACCGTATTGATTTCGCCGTTGTGGGCGATCATGCGGTAGGGGTGGGCCAGCGGCCAGGCGGGGAAGGTGTTGGTGGAAAAACGCTGGTGGACCATGGCCAGTGCCGAGACGGCACGGGTGTCGGCCAGGTCGCGGTAGTAGCAGCCCACCTGGTTGGCCAACAACAGGCCTTTGTAGACCACGGTGCGCACCGAGATCGATGGCACGAAGTATTCCTGGCCGTGAGCCAGCTGCATGTGCTGGATGGCGTGGCTGGCTGTTTTGCGGATGACGTACAGTTTTCGCTCGAGGGCATCGGGCACCATGATGTCGGGCCCGCGGCCTATGAAAAGCTGGCGAATGACGGGCGCACAGGCGCGCACTGTGGGCGACATGGGCATGTCGTGGTCGACGGGTACGTCGCGCCAGCCGAGTACGACCTGGCCCTCGTCGCGCACGGCGCGTTCCAGCTCTTGTTCACAGGCGAGGCGCGATGCGGTTTCTTTTGGCAGGAAGACCATGGCGACGCCGTATTCGTCAGGCGCAGGCAGTTCTATGCCTTGGCTGGCCATGTCTTGCCGATAGAGGGCGTCGGGGATCTGGATGAGGATGCCTGCACCGTCGCCCATGAGTTCGTCGGCACCGACGGCACCGCGGTGGTCGAGGTTTTCGAGGATTTTGAGGCCTTGCTGGATGATGGCGTGGCTTTGTCGTCCTTTGATGTGGGCGACGAAGCCGACACCACAGGCGTCGTGTTCGTTATGGGGGCTGTATAGGCCTTGGGTGCTGGCTTGGGTGGCAGCGGCGGGCAGCGTGATAGAGGTAGAGGGCTGAGACATGGCAGGCTCGCTAATGGTGCAGTGCAAGAGTGAAACAATACTGCTAACTGGGGAGGCTGCGCAATAAAAATAAATGGGGTGCGTCCCTTATTTATATATGGATATTTTTGTAATTTTTAAATTGGGGACGCATCTATTTCATTATTTAATCGAATATTTTTTGTTGTGTGTTTTTCTATTCCTGGTATATGAAGGAGGTGTGGAGTAGATTTTTGGAGTGATTTTGCTGTGGTATTTATTGTGGTGTTTGTTGTATTGCCAGTCATTTTCTAGCCTTTCCATTGCTGCTAACACGCTGGCTGTCTCCGGGCGGACTGGGCCAGCACGGCGTGCTTGCTTCCGCAGCTTCCTTGTCCAGCCGGGCGGCGGGAGAACTCGCGTCGTCGGGCCAGTGGCCCGAAAGCCGACGCTTGAACAGCTCCCGCCTTGCCTCCCGTCCGGACAAGGAAGCTGCGGCGCACGCCTAACCGCTGGCCCAGCCCGCCCGGAGACAGCCAGCTGTATAGAGTAATTAGCGGGAAAGGCTTTGCTAGTCGTGTATAGCCAAAAGTGCTTTGTGGCGAAAGCGTCTGCCTGGGCTATTCCTCGACGATGGTTTCGTGCTCGGCGGGGAGGATGATTTCGAGCAGTTCGCAGTCGTCCGACCAGCCAATGACGGTGTGCTTGATGTTGGGCGGTTGCACCCAACAGGAGCCTTCTTTCATGGTGTGGATGCCTTCGCCTTCGAAATCCGTCTTGAACCAGCCTTTTAGTACGTACACAAGCTGGAGTTGGATATCGTGACGATGACGTTCGCTGAAGGCCTCTGAAAATGGTGCCGTCATTCTGATGACGTGCGCCGTGGCCGCACCGTTGGTCGCCAGGGCCACGCCCAGGTCGCGGTAGCTGGAATAGCTGCGCAGCCCGCCGGTTTTGAAGTCGTCTTCGTTAAAGTGGCTGACGGAAAAGCGCTGTTCGCTTGAAGTGTCGGCTGCCATATTGAGCTCCTTTTGCTTTGCTGTTGTCTCTGGCTTCCAGCATAGCACCCGACGTGGCGGCGAGCGCACCGTTTGTGCGGATTTGTGCCGTTAAGTATCGGCCTTGGGCGCGCTAAGGCTTTTGCTGTAATAGCCCGATGGATCAAAGCAGCAAACCCGCTTCTTGCCCGATGCGAGCATGTCGCAGGCGTTTTCGACTCGGCGGGCCCGCGTCTTGGCCTGCTTGGCGGATTCTATCCAATGGATCCAGTCGATGCGGGCGATGGTTGTGGTGGCGTCCCAGGTGGATTTGGCGGCTGAAGACGCGGCAAGGCCGTCCCGCAAGTCTTCGGGGACAGGCGGTTCCAGCTCTGCGGGCGAAGGTATCAGCTCGACGGTTACCGTGTCGCCGGGCACCGCGTTGGCCGAGTCTTGCAAGGTCTGGTCAAGCTTGAGCCAGTGGCTGAGCTGGCCGTCTGGTTCTAACATGGCCTGAAAAGCGTAGCCGTTGATAGTCCCTTCTACCGACGTTCTGCCGCGGCGGGGCAGCGCGTCGCTGATCTCTTTGGGCAAGACAAGAAATGCCCATGCGTCGTCGTTGGTGGCGTGGGCGGAACGGAGTAGTTTGGTCTGGAAGGTCGGCATGTTCTTACTACTTGGTCAATGTTGAGAACTGGCAAAGCTGCCTGGCATTGTGCTCAGACGCCGCTCGCGGACTGCAATGTCGATGTCAGTGTAAAACTCCGCATTTTCCTGGTAAAGAGTTTCGGTTGGATTTCATTGTCCAGAGGTGCGAAACTGACCCCTAGCACGCGCTCAATGCTTTCGACGATGTACGGTTTGAAGCGTTTTCTCGAACAAGGGTCGAAAGAAGCGTGGCAATCACACCCTCGTACGTCTTGGTGCCCGCTTTGGTATCGCAAGCCAGCGCGGCGCGATCGAACATCGCAGATATCAGGTCAGCATAAGCATCTACTTCTGCGCTTGGAGTATCTGTCCCAAGCGCATCCCTGATACCGCAACGCAGTTCCCTTCCGCCTGTTTGCAGATCGATTCGCCGCATCTCATCGGGACCAAGAACTGCAGGCCCCTCGATGAGCATTAACCGCACACGGCCGGGGCTCTGCATTGCGTGGAAATAAGCCTTTGCGCCATGCAGCAGCGCGTCCATAGGCGTTTCAGCGTTCAAGGATTTGGCTTCAATCTCTTTGGCTATCTGCGATGCTTCCGACTCTACGACGGCCTGAAACAGCGCCTGCTTGTCTTTGAAGTGATGGTACAGCGCCCCACGTGTTACACCAGCTCGCTCGACTACTTCGGGCGTTCCCGTTGCTGCGTAACCTTTCTCGAAAAATAGCGTACGCGCTGCGGCAAGCAGTGCCCCGCGAGTTTCCTGACTACGGTCTAGGTTTGATCTTCTTTCTTGCATACAAACAGCCTGTATGTTAATTTATCACTGACATACACATTGTATGTTTTTTAATGAGAGAGCGAAATCAATGAAGCTGACACAGTATTATCCCGTGCTCATGGTGGCTGACGTTTCAGAGGTCAGCAGCTTTTATCAAGCACATTTTGGATTCAGGCCGCTTTTCGAAAGCGACTGGTACGTACACCTGCAGTCCGTTGAGGACGAGAACGTTAATCTAGCTATTCTTGATGGCGACCACGATACGATCCCCGAGGCGGCACGCGGCCGCGTCAGCGGAATGCTGTTGAATTTTGAAGTGGCGGACATAGATGCGATATACGATGAGTTGAAGGCTAAAGGCCTGCCGATCTTACTTCAGCTGCGCGACGAGCCTTTTGGTCAGCGGCACTTTATAACGCGGGATCCCAGTGGCGTCCTGATCGACATCATCAAACCTATTCCGCCTAGCGAGGAGTTTCTTGCTCAATTCGCGGTCGCATAAAACGAGTTCCTTTCACGCTGCGCCATCAGCTCAACCATCCAGTCAATGAACACCCGTAGTTTTGCACTGACGTGCCGGTTGGGCGGGAACGCAATGTGCAGCGGTATTGGGTCGAGCTGCCAATCGGTAAAGATCGGGATGAGTTCGCCGCGTGCCACCGACGCGTTGGCCATGTATTCGGGCAGCCAAAGCATACCGATGCCGGCCAGCCCTGCTGCAAGGTAGGCATTGCCGTCATCAACCACCAGGTCTTGTCGGCCTTGCAGGCTAACGCTGACGCCATTGCGGCTAAGGGTATGCGGAAAAAGCCGACGGGTGCGCGACCACGAGAAGCCAACGATACGATGATGGGAGCCGTCGAGTTCGCTGGGATGGGCGGGCAGGCCTGCCCGCGCCAGGTATTTGGGCGCTGCATACGCGCCCAGCGGCACGTCTCCTATATGGCGTGCCACCAGCGACTGATGGGTGATCTCACCGCCGCGCACCACGCAATCCACGTTTTCGTCGATCAAGTCTACGATGCGGTCGCTGACGCCCAGGTGCAGCTGGATGTCGGGATACTTGGCCTGGAACGCCGGCAAAGCGGGAATCAGTATCATGCTGGCGAAGGGGCTAGGCACGTCCACTCGTAGTCGGCCGCGGGGCAGTGCCGATGCGCTGGACAGGCTGGTTTCGGCGTCATCCATGTCGACCAGCAGTCGCGACACGCGTTCATAATAGGCGGCGCCGTCGGCGGTCACGTTGACCTTGCGGGTGGTTCGATTCAGCAACTTGACGCGTAGGCGGGCCTCGAGTTGCTGTACCAGTTGTGTGACGCTGGTCCGGCTCATGTGCAGGGTTTCGGCGGCCTTGGTAAAGCTGCCAGTTTCCACTACACGGGCAAAGGCCTGCATCGCATCGAAACGGTCCATCGGCATACCTCTGTGGTTTTGATTGTTTGGGTTCTGCAAACAATGTTGAGTGGGATTGCCAGTTTATCTGCGTAGTGCCCTTCGTTAAAGTTTGCTTCATGACGCAGCCGGCCAATGTTGGCCACTGCCACTGTTAATGGAGTGTATTTGATGGCAACACGCGATGTGGTTTTTTCACCGAAGCGCCAAGAGTTATATGAGCGCAACCGTTATTCCCCCGCCATTCGGTCCAATGGCTTTCTGTTCGTGTCGGGGCAGGTGGGTAGCCTGGAAGATGGTTCACCCCAACAGGGTCTGAAAGCGCAGGTTCGTCAGGCGTTCGAGAATCTGAATGCCATCCTGGCGGCAGCGGGCTGCAGCTTTGACGATGTGGTCGATGTAACGGTTTTCATGGTCGATCCCGCGTCGACATTCGAGGAGATCTGGGAGGTGGTGCCCGAGTATTGGGGCGAGGCACCACATCCGACGCTGACCGCTGTGGGCGTGACCTGGCTTTATGGCTATGATTTCGAGATCAAGGTGATTGCCAAATTGCCTTGATCTCAACGCCTCTTGGCTACCGCGTCGCCAGTCACATCTCCTTTTTGGCCGCCGAAACTGACCCGTAGGTAATTGGCCAATTCTGCTACCTGGGCATTGTCCAGTGCGTCGGCAAAGCCAGGCATGGCCTGCCGGCCCTGATTGCCAGGAAATTCCTTTTGGTCCAGTCCATGCAACACCACCTGGAGCAGGTTATTCGGATCGGGATTGCGTATGGTCGAGTTGCCCGCCAGCGCCACGGTTACGTTGGGTTTGCCTTGGCCATTTGCTGCATGACAGCCTGCGCACAAGGCGAGGTAATGGCTGCGTCCCACCTTGACGGTTTCGTCTTGCTCTGGTGTGGCGGGCTTGAGTGTAACGGCTTCGTGCGGGGTATCGCCCGTCAGGTAGCGAACCACGGCCTTGTTGTCGGCCTCTGACAAATAACGTGTGCTGTGATGAAAGGCGTCGTACATGCCGCCATAGGCGGAGCCTTGCGGTGCAATGCCTTGTGCCAGAAACTGTTGCAGGTCTTTGGCCGCCCAGCCGCGCGCAGCCATAGCCCCGGGCGTGAGGTCGGGGGCGTGTATGGCTTCGGCAGCGCCGCCTTCAAAGCTCTCGCCCAATTTCAACTGGCCCAGCATGCCGCGTGGCGTGTGGCATTCGGTACAGTGCCCGAGTACGTTGACCAGGTAGCGCCCGCGTACCCATTCTTCGGAAGAGCCTTCCGACGCGGAGGGCAGTGTATCGGTCAGGAAGAGCAGATTCCAGCCGCGCATCAGTGGCCTGAAGTTGAATGGGAAAGGGATCTCGATGGCGCGATTGGGCACGGGGGCGGGTTCTATGCTGCGCAGGTAGGCAAAGATGGCGTCACTGTCTTCGCGCGATAGGCCTCGATACGAGGTATACGGCATGGCCGGGTAGAGCGGGCCGCCTGGTGCAATGCCATCGTGCAGCACCTTATAGAAGTCGGCAGAGGTCCATTGCCCTATGCCGTATTCGGGGTCGGGTGTAATGTTGGTGCCGTATATGGTTCCGAACGGCGTGGGAATTGGCACGCCGCCGGCAAAGGGTGCGCCATCTTTGCTGGTATGGCAGGCGGTGCAATCACCCGCCCGGGCCAGATACTTGCCGCGCGCCAGTAGCTGTTGATCGGGCGCGTTGACCTGCTCGTCGACGGCTGAGGTATCGTAATCGGGCTCAAGCACGCCCGACAACACAACACCGCCCACGACCAGCGCCAGCACGACCACGGTTCCGGCAATGGTGGTGACTTTCATGCGCGGTCCTCCTTGATCAGGCCGGGTGTTTCAAGAATGACTTGCTTGACCGCCTGGTGGTAGCGCACATAACCCGTGCATCGGCAGATATGATCGTTCAGGGAGTCGGTGACGTAGGTTTCGATCTGGTCGCGGGCAATGGGTTGACGCTGCAGCCGTTCGATCAGGACGGTGGCCGCATTGACGAAGCCCGGCGTGCAGTAGCCGCATTGGAAGCTATAGTGATCAAGAAATTTTTGCTGAACGGGTGACAGCGCCGTGATGGCGCCCTGGGCGTCGCGCTGGGCATGGCCTTCGATGGTGCGCAATGTGCGGCCGTTGAAGTAGCCGACCCCGGTAATACAGGTACGCATTTCCTCGCTATGTCCATCGTCACGATCAATGATGACGACGCAGGCCCTGCAAACGCCTTGTCCACAGCCCAGCCGCGTTCCGGTCAAATGGGCATACTCGTGCAGAAAGTCGATCATCATCAGCGTTTCGGGTACTTGAACAGGCCCGATAGCCTTGCCATTGATGGTCATGGAAACAGTGATGGTGGCCGTGCTCATGCCAGCGCCTCCTGGATGTGTTCGGGGGTGACAGGCAGGGAATAAAACCGTTGCCCGGTGGCATGATTGATGCCGTTCACGATGGCCGCCACAATCGGTATCATCACGACCTCGGCCATGCCTTTGGGTGGGTCGGTTTCTGATAGGGGCGGCAAGATGTCGGCGGTTTGTGTCCAGAGCGCCACTTCATTGGCCAGCGGTAAATGGTAGCGGTTGAAATTCCAGGTGCCATTGCCGGGGCCGTCTTCGTACAGCGGTAAATGTTCGTGCAACGCGTGCCCGATGCCCATTGCCAGCCCGCCTTGGATTTGGCCCGATACCAATTGCGGCGATAGCAGCGTGCCGCATTCAACAATCGAATGGTGGTTCAGCAGCTCGACCTTGCCACTGCCCCGGTGTACCGCTACTTCTGCCAGTGCACTGACTGCAGAGTAATAGGTCACCCCGGCATTGTTGCGCTGCACGGGTGGGTAATGGACGGCCTCGCGGTTGATCATTCTGTACTGGCCACGTGTGGTGCTTTTGGTACCCAGGGTATCGTCCGGTCCTGCGTCAATGCTGGTGACGGCCCCGTTGGCTGTGCTGGCCGCTGCATTGCTGTGCTGTCCAGCCTGGGCCGCAGACGTATTGCCAAAACATAGTGCCAGACCATCCAGGGGCAGGCGCTCGACCTGTTCGCCGATGCGGAAATCTGCTTGCGCCCATTGCCAGCGGTTGAAGCCATGCACGACGGCGCCTACCACCAGCCCCATGTCGTAAGCCTTGCGAGCCAGCTGTTGCAGGCTGAGCGGCTGCATGCCGGTGGCGGTCAGCATATTGTTTTCCCAGCGTGCGTCTTCACGGCGCACGGCGTAAGGTGCGGCCTGACCACCGCCGATGCCGCTGGACCATATGGCCTGGGCGGCCGGCCAAAGGCCGTGCATGAAAACCAGTCTTGCTGCTTCTTGAGTGGTATGCGTGTAGTAAAACGCCGAGTTCGACGCACTGGCGGGTGAGGCGAATGCCGGTGTCCAGGCGGGATCAGCCGATAGTTTGTCCTGGTCTGCCTGGCTCATTAAATAAGGGTCGCCTGACGACACCATGGGAAGGTCGGGCCAGTCGGTAAGGGCTACACCGACGTCGACGGCTGGCTGGCCCAGCCAGCGGGCACAGGCCAGCGCCTGCGAGGTACTCATGCCAGTACCGATCTCTGCGCCGGTGTGACGCAGAATAACCTGGCCTTCAGGTGAAATTTCTACTTTTGCAAACGACGATTCCGCGCCGGTGCCAAAGTCTTTTTGTACACATGCAAACCCAACGCCGTACAACTTGCCGGGGTTTTCTGCCTCGTAATCTACCTTGCGTTGCTTGCGTTCTGTCCAGATGGGGTGGGTCTGGGCCTTTTTCAGGATTTCTTCGGCGCGGATCTCGCCTGCGGGAATGGCGCCCTGCGTGTTTTTCATTCCTGTTTTCAGAACATTTCTTAAACGGAATTCGATAGGGTCCAGGTCGAGTTCGTGTGCCAGTTCGTCCATTAGCATTTCGGTGGCCGCCATGGACTGCAGCGAGCCATAGCCTCGAGCAGAGCCTGCATCGACCGCCCGTGTGGCGTCTGCCCGGGCCGTCATGTCGGACTTGGGAAGATAGTAAATGGACTGTGCCGCGGTGGCGGCCACCATCGCGACCGAAGGCGAGAAATTACAGCGTCCACCACCGTTGGCAACCATATCTGCCGTACAGGACTGAATCATGCCGGTTTTGCGGTCGACACTGATTTGGTAGTCCATATCGAAGGCATGCCGCTTGATCGACGTCTGGAATTGTTCGTAGCGGTCATTGGCAATGCGCACAGGCTTGCCGTCTGAATACAAGGCACAGACCAGGCCATAGAACGGCATGTTGTAGTGATCTTTGGAGCCATAGCCCACGGTATAACAGGGGTGCATGACCAGCGTGCGGGCCCCGAAATGGCTTTTGGCCAACATGTCGGCGGCCGTTGCAGCGACCTCGGCGGGCGACTGGGTGGGAATCACCATATGCATGGTCTGGCTGCCCTCGTCGTACCAGCAATTGGCATTATCGGGTTCAAGCGCTGCGGTATCGACCGACTGCGACCGATACTTGCGTGTAAGCACCAGCCAGTCTGCCGGCGGGCTTTGGAGCTCATTGCGAATCTGCTGCGCATGGTACATGCCCTGTGCGCCGACCTCGCCATGATTCTTGCCATCGGGCCACACCGGCAGCCGCTTGCGCATCTGGCTTGGAAATACGGGCGCATCTTTCAGGCTGGAAAACACGTCGTCTGCATAGCCGTCTTTGCCGCCTACGCGTACATAACGGAAAGTACCCCAGGGGTCGCGTTGCAGGGGGCCAGTGTGTTCGCCGTATTGAATGACGTCGTCCTGAAACTTGAGCGCATCTTTGGCCAGGCGAAACCGGGCGAAATCATGAAATATCAGAATGGCTACGGCATGGCCCAGATAGGCGGGTGTCTTGCCCGGCGGCAGCAGCATGTCTTCGCCATAAAAATCAGAAAAGGCCACGCTGTCGCGCGCCAGATCTTCAGCCGTGACGCTGCGGTCTGGCTTCAGGTCTTCGCCCAGGCGCGATAAATCAAAGCCGGTGTAAAGCGCATCGGCGCGTGTGGTGCGCAAGATAAGGGCATGGCTTTGCTGGTCGGGCCAGTTGGGTAAGTCGCGCGCCCGTATGTCGCGCGCAAAAATCTTGCTGCCAGTGACTTTGGCGACGCCATCGACCCGGTACCGTGCGAGTCCGGTGGCGGGGTCCCAGTGCATGGGTGTCAGCAACTTCTGCTCGAAGAGGGCTGCATACGCCTTGGACCCAAACGGTGCAATGTAGGTGGTAACGCCCGCGAGGGTTGCGGCTTTGAGGAACTGACGCCGCGACAACTTGCTGCTGGCCATTCTGCTGGACTCCTGGGAAATCGGTTCGGAATGCAGGCTTTTGCCTGCTTCTGGCAGCAACCTCAGGAAACGGTAACAGAATTGGCTGTGATTCGATACGGTGATAACCGCTAGGCCAGGCCATCATTCCAGGGGTGCACCATAGTGGCGCTCAGCACGTGGCCGTCATCGGACATACGGGTCCTGCATAAGAAACTGGGGGGGGGGGTCGTCAAAGCAAGAAAATGGATACAAATGTTAATTATCGAAAACCTTGTCCACTTGTAGAATCGTCGACAGTCCCACTTCAAGTGGGACGTTCACCCAAGAAAAGGAGAGGGACGATGTCAAGGCAGGTGATTAATTACGGGGTTTCCTTGAGCAAGGTGGCCGTGGCCTCATGGCTGCTGGCATTTTCGGCGGCGGCGTTTTCTGCGCCAGAACTGTCCAAGGCCACACCTGAAGATGCGGGGATGTCTTCAGAGCGGCTGGCAAAACTAAAAAACTATTTTGATCAAGAGGCCGAGGCGGGCCGGCTTCCGGGGGGCGTAATCGCCATTGCCCGAGACGGCAAGCTCGTCATGCACGAATCCTTCGGGGCACAGAACCCCAGCGAAGAAGGCACCATGCCCAATGATGCAATTTTTCGCATCTACTCAATGACCAAGCCACTCGTGTCAGTGGCGGCCATGCAGTTGGTCGAAGATGGAACAGTCCAGCTTACCGATCCTGTTTCCAAATGGTTGCCCGAGTTCAAGGACATGAAAGTAAGCACAGGCACCAAAGGCACCGACGGGAAAATGACATATGAACAGGTCCCGGCGAAGCAAGCGATGACGGTCCAGGACTTGCTGCGTCATACGGCAGGCCTGGCTTATGGCGAGATTACCACCAATGAGGAGATCAAAAAGGCTTATCAGGCGGCGGGCGCCTACAAGCCAGGCGAGGGTGAGTTCGATTCAAGGGGCGTAACGCCTGCAGAGCAAGTCGCAGCACTTGCCAAAGCGCCTCTGGCGCATCAGCCGGGTACGGTTTGGGAATACAGTCTGGCTGCTGATGTCCTGGGCCGGGTCGTTGAGTCTGCTTCAGACAAAACGCTGGGTGAGTTTTTGAATGAGCGGGTTTTTTCACCCTTAAAGATGCAAGACACGGGTTTCCATGTTCCGGCTCCAAAGCAAAGCCGTCTTGCTGAACCCTTTGAAGTCGATCCGTGGTCCGAAAAAAAATACCCCCTGCTGGATGTATCGGCGCCACCCAAGAATGATTCTGGCGGTGCGGGGGCGGTGTCAACGGCGCTAGACTATCTGCGTTTCTCCCAGATGCTGCTCAATGGCGGCAAGCTTGATGACGCCCAGGTCCTAAGCCCGGCCACGGTTAGATTAATGGCTTCCGATCACTTGGGCGACCGTAAATCCAACCCCTTGAATCCCGGTGCCTTGCTGCTTGGAACACCCGAGGGATACACCTTTGGTTTGGGATTTCTTGTGCGGGAAGAGCCAGGTATGGCGGGTGTTCATGGGTCGGTAGGCGAATTCATGTGGGCAGGATACGCCGGCACTTTTTTCTGGGTTGACCCGGAAGAGGAGCTTGTTGCCGTGTTAATGACTCAGCAGTCTGGTCCGTCACGTGCGCACTATCGCCGGGCCATGAAAAACTTGGTCAGCCAGGCGATTATTGATTGATTCTGGCCGGCCCAGGCCCGAACAGGTTCAAGCTGTATCGGCTTCTATCTTGACTTTCCTGGGCCGGCCACGCGGCGCCGGCGCAATCCTTCGCGTTGTTAGCGACGCCATTCTCGCCAAAAAATCGGCTTCACCCAGCACCCACTGCCCGAACAAAGCTTGTTCAATGCGATGGCTCTGCGTGCTGGACAAGCCGTGGCCCAGGCGTTCGCGGTAGTTGGCCTGGCGGGCAAAAGGAGTATTGCCGTCTTGCCAGTAGTCGTGGTGGTCGGTCAACAGGGTCTGGGGGACTGCGGCTTGCCTGGTGGACTGACCCTCGGGCTGCGCGGCATATATACCCGCCCGTAATCCGGTGTGCGTGCCGGCCGATGACCAGGGCCAACGTTCGGCCCGGTCCACATAGTGCAGTTGCACCGGCAGGGACTCGAGCCAGATCATGGCGGGCAGCACCCATTGACCTGGTTCTATCAGTGCGCTGCGATAGCGGCCGGTAAAGACGCGGCCGTGACGCATAGAGGTGGCCATGTGCCGGCCCAGCGACTGCACCAGGCGCGCCATGCTTTGTGCGTCGCCGGGGGTGGCCAGCAGGGTGATGCGGTCGTTCAGCAGCAGCCAGGCATGCAGCGCGATGTGGTGTTCATGCACGTCGCGCCGCAGCCATGTCAGTATTTGGTCGAGTTGCACCTCGGGAGTGGGGTCGTTGACGGCCGCCAAGGGATAGGCAAATTCTGCTTGTACAAGCTGGGGAATTTGCGGGGCGTACAGGCGTGGCAGTCGGGCCATGGCGGCGGTTCAATAGCGTGGTTCAGGCGCGTATTCTAACGCGTGCAAGCACCACCGGAATGATTTAACCTAAGGTCTTGGGTCGATGCTAGGCACGTGCTCTGCTGCCCTGCCTGCTTGTTCGGCGTATTCAGACTTGGGAGTTTTAGCCATGCAGTTGAATCAGTCTGTTCGTTTTCATGTACGCAAGGTGGCGGTATGCGGCGCTGGGGTCATGGGGGCACAAATTGCAGCCCATTGCGTCAATGCCGGTGTGCCCGTGGTGCTCTTCGATTTGCCGGCCAAAGAGGGCGACAAGAACGGTATTGCCAACAAGGCCATTGCGCAGTTGCGCAAGCTCAAGCCCGCGCCGCTGGGCGCACCAGAGCTGGCCAACCTGATCACGCCCGCCAATTACGATGACGACCTGGCACAACTGGCCGAGTGCGATCTTGTCATCGAAGCCATCGCCGAGCGCCTGGACTGGAAGCGCGATCTGTACCACAAGCTTGCGCCCGCCATCAGGCCAGACGCCATCGTGGCCAGCAATACCTCGGGCCTGTCCATTACTCAGCTTTCCCAGGCCCTGCCCGATGCGCTACGGCCGCGCTTTTGCGGAGTGCATTTTTTCAATCCGCCGCGCTATATGACGCTGGTCGAGCTCATCCCTACGGCTGATACGCAGCCCGAGCTCCTGGATATTCTCGAAACCTTCCTGGTATCCACACTGGGTAAAGGCGTGGTGCGCGCCAAAGATACGCCCAATTTCGTGGGCAACCGCATCGGCGTGTTTGGCATTTTGTCGGTTTTTGCTCAAGCAGAAAAATTCGGCCTGACTTACGAGCAGGTCGACGAGCTGACCGGTGTACGCCTGGGCCGGGCCAAGTCTGGCACCTTCCGTACGGCCGATGTGGTCGGGCTCGATACGCTGGCTCATGTCATACGCACCATGCAAGACCAGTTGCCCGATGATCCCTTCCATGCGCATTATGGTGTGCCGCCGGTGCTGGCTGCATTGGTCGAGCAGGGCGCTTTGGGCCAGAAGACGGGCGCCGGCTTCTACCGCAAAGAAGGCAAGACCATCATGCGGCTGGATCCGGCCAGCAAGCAGTATGTGCCGGCCGATGCCAAGGTTGATGATTCCGTGGCCGCCATGCTGGCCGAGCGTGATCCAGCCAAGAAGCTGCAGGCCTTGCACGATTCCGATCACCCGCAAGCACAGTTTGTGTGGGCGGTGCTGCGCGACAGCTTTCATTACAGCGCGGTGCATCTGGCCGATATCGCGGCCACCGCGCGCCAGCTCGACCTGGCCATGAAGTGGGGCTTTGGCCATGCCCAGGGCCCCTTCGAGATCTGGCAGGCGGCGGGCTGGCAGCAAGTCGCTAAATGGATACAGCAAGACATCCAGGACGGCAAGACCTTATCCAGCGCGCCGCTGCCCGAATGGGCCACGCAGGGCCCGGTGTGGGAGGCGCGCGGCGTGCATACACCGACGGGCTCCTGGAACCCACACGACAAGCGTTTTGAGGGGCGCAGCACGCTGCCCGTGTACGAGCGCCAGATCGCTGCGCCACGCCTGGTGGGCGAAGCCGATAGCCTGGAATCCACGACGGTCTACGAAGACGAGGCCGTGCGTTGCTGGACCTTGCCGGCGCCGCATCCCGCCGATGTGCTGATTCTGTCGTTCAAGAGCAAAATGAATACCCTGGGTCCCGACGTCGTGCGCGGCATCGTGCACGCGGTCGACCTGGCCGAGGCCTCGTATAGCGCGTTGGTCATAGGCCAGCTAGGCGAGCCGTTCTCGGCGGGTGCCGACCTGAAAGCCATGCTGCCGGTCTTTGAGCAGGGCGGGCCGGCCGCGGTCGAACCCATAGAGCGTGAAATGCAAGACATGGTGCTGCGACTGCGCTATGCGCAAGTACCGGTCGTGGCGGCGCTGGCCGGCATGGCGCTGGGCGGTGGCTGCGAACTGTCGGTGCATTGCGCCCATCGCGTGGCCCACTTTGAAACCTATATAGGTCTGGTCGAAGCTGGCATAGGCCTGCTTCCTGGGGCGGGTGGCCTAGCCTACTGCGCCAGGCGGGCGGCCCAACAGCAGGCCGAGTCAGCGCCCGATGCACCGCTGCTGGCGTACCTTAAAAAATTCGCCATGACGGTGGCCACCGCCCAGGTGTCGTCCTCGGCGCTCGACGCCCGCAACATTGGCTATTTGCTGCCTTCCGACGCCATCGTGATGCAGCGCTACGAGCTTTTGTATGTGGCCGCGCGCCAGGCGCACACCATGGCCGAGTCGGGTTGGCGCGCGCCCTTGCCGCAGCGCTTTCCAGTGGCGGGGCGCGACGGCATTGCCACCCTGACCGCGCAATTGGTCAATATGAAAGTGGGCGGCTATATCTCCGAGCATGACTTTACCGTGGCCGAAAAGATTGCACACGTACTGTGCGGCGGCGATGTCGACCCTAATTCGCTGGTCGACGAGGCCTGGATGCTGACGCTCGAGCGCGAGGCCTTCCTGCATTTGCTGACCCAGCCCAAAACCCAGGAACGCATCGCCAGCCTGCTTAAAACAGGCAAGCCTGTACGCAATTAAGGAATCGACATGAGCACACTGCAACAAGCCTATATAGTCGCCGCCACACGCAGTCCTATTGGCAAGGCACCGCGCGGCATGTTCTCGCACACCCGGCCCGACGACCTGCTGGCCACCGTCATCAAGGGTCTGCTGGCGCAAGCGCCCAATCTGGACCCGGCCGCCATTGAAGACGCCATCGTGGGTTGCGCCATACCCGAGGGGCCGCAAGGCCTGAACGTTGGGCGTATTGGCGCGCTGCTGGCCGGTCTGCCTAGCTCGGTGGCCGGCGTAACGGTTAACCGCTTTTGCGCCTCGGGCCTGACCGCCATCGCCATGGCGGCCGACCGCATACGCGTAGGCGAGGCCGATGTCATGATCGCTGCTGGCACCGAGTCCATGAGCCTGGTGCCCACCATGGGCGTCAGCACTTCGTTCAGCCCTGAAATCTTTGCGCGCGACGAAAACCTGGGCATTGCCTACGGCATGGGTCTGACCGCGGAACAAGTCGCCACGCGCTGGAAAGTATCGCGCGAAGATCAGGACGCTTTTGCCCTCCGGTCGCACCAGCGCGCGCTGGCCGCCCAGCAGGCGGGTGAGTTCGCCGACGAGATTCTGCCCATCGACGTGGTGCATCGCACGCCCGACCTGCACACCGGCAAGGTCAATGAACAGCACAACATCGTCAAGCTCGACGAAGGTCCGCGTGCCGACACCAGCCTCGAGGCCCTGGCCAAGCTGCGCCCGGTCTTTGCTGCACGCGGCAGCGTCACCGCCGGCAACAGCTCGCAAATCTCCGACGGTGCGGGTGCCTTGCTGGTGGTGTCCGAACGTGCCCTAAAAACGCACAATCTGACGCCGCTGGCGCGCTTTGTGTCATTCGCCGTCAAAGGCGTGCCGCCCGAGATCATGGGCATAGGCCCCAAAGAAGCCATCCCGCACGCGCTGAAACTGGCTGGCCTGAAGCTGGACCAAATGGGCTGGATAGAACTAAACGAAGCCTTTGCGGCCCAGTCGCTGGCCGTGATACGCGACGTGGGCCTGGACCCCGCCATCGTCAATCCCATGGGCGGCGCCATTGCCCTGGGTCACCCGCTGGGCGCCACCGGCGCCATCCGTGCCGCCACGGTTATACATGGCATACGCCGTCGCCAAATGGACTACGGCATGCTGACCATGTGCGTAGGTACAGGTATGGGGGCGGCGGGGATATTCGAGCGTGTCTAGGCGCTGTTGCGATGGGCGCCACCAGCTAACCTTAGCCCTTCAATGACTTCGCAAACGTCTTGACCCAATGTGCGGTCGAGGCGTCTTGCGCGGTGCCATCGGCTGGCACCTGACCCGATAACTGGGCGGCAATACCCTTGGCCAGGACCTTGCCGTATTCCACGCCCCACTGATCAAAGGGGTTGATACCCCAGATCGTGCCCTGCACGAAGACCTTGTGTTCGTATAGCGCCAGCAAGGCGCCCAGAGCATAGGGTGATAGGCGCGGCAGCACGATCAAGCTGGAGGGGCGTCCGCCCGGGTGTACCCGGTGCCGTGCCAGCTGCTCGGCCTTTTCCTGTGCTGCGCCAGCGTCCAGACATTCCTTCAGGGCTTCGTCGTAGGTTTTTCCGTTCAGCAGGGCTTCGCGTTGCGCCAGGCAATTGGCCAGCAGGCTTTGATGGTGTTCGGCCCAGCCATGGTCGGCTGCCTGGCAGACAATAAAGTCCACGGGAGCGCCATCGCTACCCTGGTGCAGCCACTGAAAGAAGGTGTGTTGTGCATCGGTTCCCGGCATGCCCCACACGGCTGGGCCGGTGGCGATATCAATGGTGTCGCCATCAAGGTCGACGGACTTGCCCAGCGATTCCATTTCCAGCTGCTGCAAGTAAGGTACCAGGTTAGCGAGGCGGAAGTCATAGGGGGCGATATTCAGCGAGCCATAGCCCAGTGCATTGCGATTGACGATGCCGGCCAAGGCCATTTGTACCGGTGCGTTCTGTTCTATGGGGGCTTCGGCAAAATGGTTGTCCATGGCGGTAGCGCCCGCTTGCATGCCGGCCACTACGTCACTACTCACGGCCAGTGCTGTGGTCAGGCTGACAGCGGACCACAGCGAGAACCGGCCGCCGACCCAGTCCCACAGCTTGAATACATGCGCGGCGGGTACGCCCCAGGCCTGGGCCACATCGGGCCGGGCGGTAATGGCCACAACCTGCTTGTAGGGGTCTTCCACACCCGCAGCCTGCAGCCATTCCAAGGCACGCTGCCCATTCTGTAAGGTTTCAGCGGTGGTAAATGATTTGGATGCCAGCACAATCAGGGTGTCGTGTGGATCCAGCCCCGCCAGGCCGCCCTGTATGGCGTGACCGTCGATATTGGCTACAAACCGCACCTGGCGCCAGGTGCCGGCGTAGCCGAAGGCGCCAACAGCCAGCCGCACCCCCCAATCGCTGCCGCCTATGCCGATATGCACAATATTGCGCCAGCGGCGCTCGGAATCGGCTAGGCGAACGAAGGCGTTCAGGCGTTGGCGCTCGGTGGCGACTTCGGGGTTGGGCGTGGGGGCGCGCAGGGCAGTGTGCCAAGCGGCGCGCTCTTCAGTGGGGTTGGCTATGCCGCCTGTCAGCAGGCGCTCGCGCATCTGCGTGAAGTTGCGGGCGGCAAGCAGTGCCTGGGCGGCCTCGGATAGTACGGGCGAATGGCGTTGCCCGCTAAGGTCCAGGCTAAGACCTGCTGCCTGAATAATGCGCAGTTTACTGACATCAATCGAAGACTGGCTGGCGGCATCTTTGAATGCGGCCCATTCAGGCAGTTGAGTTAAAGCACAAGACACGGGTGTTTCCTGTATAAGACATGACAATTCGCTCGATTGTAATGCCTGAAACGGCCGTGCCGTGCTGGCCGATTAACGGCGGCGCTGGCTGGGGCCGCCAGGTGCGCGACCGGCAATGTGGCGGAATGTAATGCGCCCTTTGCTCAGATCGTAGGGAGACATTTCCAGCGAGACCTTGTCGCCGGCCAGAATACGGATGTGGTGCTTGCGCATTTTGCCACCGGTGTAAGCGACTACGGGGTGTCCGTTATCGAGCGTTACACGGAAGCGGGAGTCGGGCAATACTTCAGTAACGAGTCCGCCCATTTCAATCAATTCTTCTTTGGCCATATAGGGTTCCTGTAAACGTTAACAAAAGCACCCATGTGCCGGATTCGCGTTGCGTGGCATCCGGCAAACCGCGTGTGGCAGTTGAATAATGGACAGGTGCTTCGTGACGCCAAAAAGGCGTTTTGGTGCTGCGCTCTGTATAGAACGTATGGGTTGCAGGCGTTAGGTGGGGGTCGAGTTACGGCTTTTTGTTGACAACACCTGCATTTAACCCTTAGATAATAACACAAGTGCTTGTGTTATTGGGACTTTTTTCAGGCCGCGCAGAAACAGTCAAGACCTGATAACCTTCAGGGTTAACCCGGCATCCCTTGAAGCCCCTCATGAACTCTGTCAGAACGCAGTTACTGTTGATCGGCACCATGGCCATGTGGGGCTTGAATATTTCAGCCATCAAAGTGCTTACTGGCGCCATGCATCCCATGCTGGTGGCAAGTTTGCGCATGGCGATTGCGGCGGTGGTCATCAACATTACGTTGTTTTGGCTCAAGCCGCCCATTATTCTGGGCAAGGTGCCGCTGGCACAGTGGGCGCGATTTGTACTATGCGCTGTGCTCATGGTGTACGCCAACCAAATCTTCTTCACCTACGGCATGGTGGGTGCTAGCGCCACCAATTCGTCGCTGATCATGGCACTCAGCCCATTGGTGGCATCGGTATTGGCCGCCATTATCTTCCGTGAGGCACTGACCCGTATTCGCCTGCTGGGCATAGCCCTGGGTTTTGGCGGGGTGTTTGCCGTGGTGATCAGCGGCGAAAGCGCCTCTTTGTCTGCCACAAGCTGGGGCGATGCGCTGATATTCTGTGCCATGTTCAGCTTTGTGGTGGGTGGGGTGTTCATACAGAGCCTGGCGCGGCAGTTTCATGCCTTGTTCATCAGCAGCTTTATCTACACCGTGGGTGCCGTTCTGCTGTGCATACACATGCTGCTCGACGATTCCGTAGTCCTGAATGCCGAAACGCTGCTGGCCAGTGGCTTGTGGCCCTGGCTGCTACTGGCCTTTGCCGGTATTGTGCCCACGGCCTTGTGCAATATGCTATGGAATAAAGCCATTGCCGAGCTGGGCGTGGCGCGCACATCGGTCTTTCAGTACTGGATACCCGTGTTTGGGGTGACGTTTGCCCTGCTGTGGTTGGGAGAGCCGTTCACCATGTGGCATGTGGTGGGCATGGTGGGGATATTGTTAGGCACCTATTTGGGTACACGGAGATAATCATTATCGATAAATATTGGCGGAGCCGGAGGTATAGTGCAGCGTACGGAGCGACTGGTTTGCGCTACTACAGCTAATTGCTTGCAGTGAATGGCTGCGTTCAGACGGAAACTATGATTCAGCTGCGAAAGAGTTAACCCCTAAAGTGTTAGCGCCGATGTAATACTGACCCACCCCGTCGGAGTAAATCTGACCCACCTGGGCAATGATGGTGGCTTTTTGGCCACCGACAATGTTGACTCAGGAGCAAGCAGTGGAGATCAAGGTAATGGCGCGTCGAGGCGTCAGCATTAGAGAGATGGCCAAGCAGCTTGGCTGCTCACGCAACACCATCAGGCGATATTTGCGTGAGGCTGAAGCCCAGCAGTACAGGCCCCGCGAGGCGCGGGCAACGAAGCTGGATCCATTCAAGGACTATTTGCGTGGACGGATCGAAGCGGCTCGCCCGCACTGGATTCCGGCAGCAGTGTTGCTGCTAGAGATTCAGGAACTCGGTTATCCGGGCGGTGTGACCCAGCTCAAGGAATTTTTGAACGGCTACAAGCATCGGGAGCCGGAGCCGGTCGTGCGATTTGAGACGCCACCAGGCAAGCAGATGCAGGCCGATTTCACGCATATCCGGCGTGGTCGCGATCCTTTGTTGGCTTTTGTCGCCACACTGGGGTACAGCCGATCCAGCTGGGTACGGTTCACCACCGATGAGCGCGCTGATACGTGGTTCGGATGTCTGCGGCAGGCCTTCATTTACTTCGGCGGTGTGCCTCAGCACGTGCTGTTTGATAACGCTGGTGCCATCATCATCGAGCGCGATGCATACGGCGACGGTCACCACCGTTGGCACAGCGGACTGCTGGCAGTCGCCCAGGAGTTCGGTTTTACCCCGCGTGTTTGCCAGCCCTATCGGGCCAAGACCAAGGGCAAGGTCGAACGCTTCAACGGTTATTTGAAGGGCAGCTTCTGCGTACCGCTGGCCGCTACGCTCAAGCAGGCTGGGCTGCGGTTCGATGCAACGGCAGCGAACGCTCACATTGGTCGATGGTTGACTGAGGTGGCCGACCAACGGTTGCACGGCACGACCCGGGAGCGGCCCGCCGAGAGACTGCAAGAGGAACGATTGACGTTACTGCCGCTGCCCCAGCAGCACCAGGGCATCCTTGTGCCGGCAGCTTCACACCGGCCTCTACCGTTGGAGAGCTTCCAGCACCCGCTGTCTGTCTATAACGAGTTGCTGGAGGTGCGTACGTGAACCTCCAACACAATCGTATCGAGCAGCTATGTGATGTCCTGAAGCTAGACCGGATCAGTAGTGAATGGCCCGCCATTGCTCAGCAGTGCGCCCGCGAGGACGCCAGCCATAGCGACTTCTTGGAGCGTCTCCTGGGTATGGAGAACGACGCCCGTATCGAGCGTCAACGTGCTGCATTAATGAAGATCGCCACGCTGCCTTCGGTCAAGACCATCGAAGACTATGACTTCGCCTTCGCAAGTGGCGCTCCTCGTGGTCAGATTCAAGAACTGGCAGCCTTGACCTTCATCGAACGTGCCGAGAACGTCGTGTTCCTGGGCCCGAGCGGGGTGGGCAAGAGCCACCTGGCGCAGGCCTTGGCCTACCGAGCTGTGATGGCGGGCATTAAAACCCGCTTCTTGACTGCCGCCGACCTGATGATGCAACTGGCCACGGCGCATAAACAAGATCGGCTCCAGCAGTACTTCAATCGCGCCATCATAGGGCCGCGACTGTTGGTCATTGATGAAATCGGCTATTTGCCCTTTGGGCGGGAGGAGGCAAACCTCTTCTTCAACGTGGTGGCTCAGCGCTATGAGCGAACCAGCATCATCGTCACCAGCAATCTGCCCTTTAGCCAATGGTCGTCATGCTTTGCGGAAGACCAAACCCTCACCGCCGCCTTGCTTGATCGGTTGCTGCACCACGCCCATATCGTGCAAATTGCCGGCGAAAGCTACCGGCTTAAAGACAAACGAAAGGCTGGGAACATCAAGGTAAGAAACTAAATTTCGGGATGCCGGGGTGGGTCAGATTTACTCCGACGATTCCGACGAAAGTGGGTCAGATTTCAACCGGCGTTGACACTAAAGCCTCTTCCCGTTTCATGCATGCCCACACTACCATCAATGTAATAAAGAAGAACAGCAAGGTGTCATTGCGGTACAGCACGGTATGCGACAAGCCTAATATGCCAAACACGGTCAGATGGCTAGTGCCGGCAATAGCCAGAATGCGTACGTTCCTGGTGCGCGATCTTAGCCGCTTACAGAAGAACCAAAAAGGGAATATGAATAGCGCCAGGATGGGGACCAAACCCGCAATGCCTTGGTACCGCAAGGTTTCTGTATACAGGTTGTGTGTGTGCGGGATTGTCAGAACGATAGGTTCGAGTTCTTTGGCTGCTACCTGCTGTTCAAGTCGCGCTTTGTAGTCTTTAACGCTCCACCCCAATATAGGTTTCTCTGGAAAGTTGATGAAGACCGCGCGCCATGCCTCGAGGCGCCCAGCTATTGATCCGCTGGTATTGCGATGAACAAAGTATTGGCTAACGTCTTCGGTGGCGCGTTCGTAACCCGCCCGGATTGGATTGTTCGGTACGGCGACATACCAAGTGCTGACTGCTACCAACAGCGCCACAGCTAGGGTACAGCCGAGGTACATATTACGTTTGCTTAGTAAGCCTGCGCAGAACAATATAAACACCACAGGTACAGAAATCCAGGCGCCGCGCGTTCCCGAAGCAATGGCTCCATAGGCAGCCGCCAGCGCGCCTGAAGCTAGGAGTAGCCTCCACAGCCATATGCGTCGCACATTGCTGCGTTGTGCCCAAAGCAGACCAGCCACGCACAGCACACTTAAAATGGTGCAAATGCCCCCATAGCGGACTCCGTTGCTTAAGCCGTCAACATCGGTCCATCCGTATACATTCTGCTGCCACAGAGCCACGCCAAAAGCGGAATACGCGCCGATCGCCACTCCTGCCCACAACCAGGATTGTCTTGGCGGATACTTAATCAGCAGCAAGAAAATGGGTATGGCAAGCAAAAAACGGCTTGGGGAGTCGAGCGTAGGCAAAGGGTTGTCGTGCAATATAAACACCAAAGCAGCCACGGCAAAAAAGCATGCTAGAGCATAAACAATGGCTTTGTCTTCTGCGCTTAATCGCAGTGCTGGACGTTCTGCCAAGTAGTGCAAGCTGGTTAGCAGCAAAAGCGCCGAACCATAGGAAGAGCCCGACGGTACCGACTGATTTATAGCGTAAAACAAAAAAACACTAAAAGAAATAATTAGTGTATATCGGTTACTTTTAATATCCACGGCAAGTATCAAGCTGTTGTTGGGGTTTTTTGAGGAGCAGGGCGCTATTGTAGTCTGTGCTGGATAGTGCGTTCGAATCCCTCTTCCTGAATTGTTACGCCAGGTGACCCCTGCGGTCTTTTAGTGCAAAGCATTTCGTCAATAGCCAGAGTCAGGGAGATGCCTCTTGCTATCGTGCTCCAAAACCCGTACACATGGTGCGGATGGTCAAGAGTAATATAAAAATGTCCAGAAACAATGAGCAGTGTTTGATGTAGTAAAAGTCATGCTCGATCTTCTCACGCGTTTGGTCAACATTGTCGGCGTAACCATGTAGCACCTGTGCCCAACCTGTAATCCCAGGCTTGACCACGTGCCGATAAACGTAAAAAGGCAGCTCCTGATCAAAATACTGCACAAAGGCGGGCTGCTCTGGCCGTGGGCCAATCAGGCTCATGTCACCCTTTAGCACATTAAAGAATTGGGGTAACTCGTCTATACGATATTTGCGAATAACGCGTCCTATTCGGGTAATCCGCGGATCTTCTTCACCAGCAAACTGCGTGGAGGCGTTTTGATCGAACCGCATGCTGCGCAGTTTGTAAATGGTAAAAGGCCGGTTGCCGCGCCCAATTCGGGTTTGGGTGAAGAATGCAGGCCCGGGGCTTTCCAGCTTAATCAACAAGGCTGCAACGGCGACAATCAGCAAGGTAACAGGGAGCGAGGCTAGAATCAGGCTCCAATCCATAACAATCTTGGTCAGCCCGTACAAGCGTGAGGGTAATAAAGAGCCTAGATCATTTTCCGACATTCGGTTGATACGGACGCGCCCCGTCACGGATTCGTACACGGACAGGGCGTTATGCACGGGTATACGATTTAAGGCACATTGAGCAAGAAATCGTTCCCATTCCGGTGTCAGACATTCAAAATCGGCGACGACAGCATCGTAGCGTACACCTTGTAGATCAGGCTCGGTTAATGCCCGAGCATCCACGTGGCGCAGACTCAAGAGCTCGCCCGCGTGGCCCGTATCTACAACAGCCAACTTAGGTCTTCGATAGCGCTCAGTTAATATAATTTCAATTTGAAACCATAAAATAGCCATCAGCGCGCTGAAACCCAGCAAAAATCGTGATACTTCAGTGTGAAAAATCAGTGGGATTAGCGCAGCTAGCAGGTAGATAGCAACCACTTGCGGGACGACCAAACCAACACTGCGCGCGCCTGGAAAGCGCGCCATAATGCGCGAAATACTAAAATTGGCAATCACTAGCGCACTGCTAGATACAATAAGGGCTTGTTTTTGTCCATTATTCGGATTCAGAAATACGTCGCTTCCCCAGTATGCGAACGAAGGCAAGGCGACTGTTAAAACCCAGCCGATCACGACTAGAAAAAAAGGCGATAGCAGTAAAAGTTCGTAAGGTTTGTCGTGCCGACGGTGACGTAGTCTAGCCATGGGATCCGGTTTAGTTAATGCGGTAATTCAAGAACCGAAAATGCTCTTGAAGATGTGAGAATTTTAGGAAGCCATGTTTTTCAAGTAGTGGCCGTAAGCATAGATGCGCGTTCTCAGGGTGTTAATTGTATCAATTTGTGTGGTTCGTTTCTGACAAAAGCTTAGCGGAACGATCCACCATGCTAGAATTTTCAACTCATTTCGTGGGCGTTCTATGTGCTAACCGTAATAAAGCATCTCAACGGTATTCCTTAGCATCTGAGTAACGTAATGGATTCCAGAATATATGCCAAGTAAGTTGTGCCATGGTTAGGTCATGGTTCTCTACCATGTTGTTGGTGGTACCGCTAGCGTTAATGGCTGCAGGTAGTTTAAGGGATTTAATTACACCGCTCGGCTATTGGGCGGCGTGGTTGCTGTGGGCGGCCGTTACTGCAGTCTTGATGCGCCCGCAGGCGGGCTCCTGGGCTAAATCATGGCCACCATTAATAATCTCTGTATCGTACGGTGTCTTACTACTGGGCATGGTGATTGCAGGGGTAGTCAACTACGATGGTGCGACTATCTATCAAGCACTAAAGATCATCGTGATTGCGGGGATATTTGTCGCAATGTGGTGGATGGTGCTGCGTGCGCAATGGCGGCAGCTTATGACAGCACTCTATTGGGTTGTGGGTTTAATGGCTGTAAGCCTGGCCCTGACGGTGGATGTAAATCGGGTGCTTGCGATAGGCAGTCGTCACGGTTCCAGTCTGGCGGCTTATGGGGTCCTTTGGAAGGTCGGGGCGCTGTTTCTACCCCTCTTTGTATCTGACTTCATAGTGCGCCCGAAAGCTCGGAAGATCAACGCACTGATGGCTACGCTATGCGCTTGCTTCGTGATGCTTGACGGCAGCCGGACGGCTCAGCTTGTTGTGTTGGCTACGTTGACTGGGTTGTTGGTTTTTTTGGGGTGGGGCCATGGTTGGTGGTCATTGTTCAAAAAATCTCGTTGGTGGTTACTGCTCCTAATAGCTGCTGCAATGCTGATACTAAGCATTGGAGAGAATCAATTTTCAAAAGAGCGGCCCACCAACCAAGCGGTGACCGGAGCAGCGTCTTTAATTAACAAAATCGAAGGTGGCTTCACAAAGACCTTCAGAACACGGTTTGGCAAAGGTGATCCAGCGCGCATCAAACTGCTGCGGGTAGGGGTTCAGCAATCAATTGCATGCTTGCCTGTAGGCTGTGGCTTTGGCAAAACAGCAACGGAAGTTAAGGGTGGCACGATTATGCCAGTACATAATGCCTACCTGGCAGCGCTAGGTGATTTTGGCGTACTCGGGCTGCTGGGTATGCTGGGTTTTGTGTTAGCTGCTTGTTTGCCCATCCGTAGGGTCATGCGACGTGCCGTTGACTCGAAGCAAGACTATTATGTAGTGGCGGTAGCCGGTTCGGCCTTGGGTTATGTCATGGCACTTATGTTGAACACTTTTACAACTGAAATGTCTGAGTGGGGCTACCTAATGGTGATGCTGGCCTTTGCTTGGGCGCCAGCCAAGGCCGCGTAATGCCAACTGCCTCAGCCAAAGCGGGGGTGGCGCGTAATGCAAGTGCCATGTACGCCGTTCAGTTGGTGTCTTACTTGGTACCCATTTTTGAAATCCCCATCTTGGCCCGTGCACTGGGGGTGGAGCAGTATGGCCAAATTCTTTTTTGTCAGGCTCTGGCGTTGACGTGTTCCCTGTTGGTTGAGTACGGTTTTAATATCAATGCGGCGCAGCAGGTGGCGGTGGCCGACCAACGTCCAGAGGAACTGAATAAACTATTTTCTCAGGTGGTGCTGGCCAAGCTGCTGCTAGCAGGACCAGTGGTGGCTCTCATGCTGCTGGTTTGGGCTACAGGCATGGCGAATGCCTATCTGGGCCACACCGGGCTGGTAGCTTTCGTTCTAGCCTATTTCTTTGCTTTCGGCTTTAGCCCCATGTGGTATTTTCAGGGTCAAGAGCGTATGGTGCGGCCAGCCCTATTGGACGTCGTGTTGCGTTTGTGTGGTTTGGCGTTGTTGGCGGTATGGGTGCGCGGCCCTCAAGACTTTGCCTTGGCTTTGCCACTTTTGGCCATTCCGCCATTGCTTAATACCAGCCTGACAATGTGGTGGTGTCGATGCGAAGTCGGTGCCGTATCGTGGGATATTAGTGGTGCATGGCGCCAAATTCGAGATGGTTTTCATTTTTTTGTCTATCGTAGCGCCAGCAATCTAGTCATGTCGGCCGTGCCGGTGTTGTTGGGGTTAAGCTCGGGTAAGCGTGCGGTAGGCGAGTTCGGCCCGCCTGAAAAACTGATCAAAGGCATGACTAGTCTGGCCATGCCTTTTTTGATGGCGGTATTCCCGATATTTTCGAGGCGCTTGGCGGTTGGGAGCGATGCGGTATCTTTGCGTGCACCACTGATCACGATTACGGCCATTGCCGTGCTGGCAGTATTGGGAACTGGTCTGGGTATTTGGCTGGGACCCTGGGCGTTAAGTGTACTGCTTGGTAGTGGGTTCGCGGGATCGCAACTGATTTACGATATGCTGATTGGCGTAGTGCCCCTACGCATCGTTAACCAAAGCATCACGCTCATTCTGTTGATACCGACGGGGCATGCCAAGCCCGCTAGTTATGCGATATCGATCATGTCCATTTTGGCGGTATTGGTAGGTGCCGGACTATCGGTACCGTACGGCGGCTTAGGTATGGCGGTGGGTTTACTGGTTGTCGAGGCCATATTATTAGTGGTGTTGACGGGCATGTTGATACGCGTAGTCAAAAAAGGTCGGGCAACCGATCAGCAAGAAATATAGCAGGGGTGATATTGAGAATTTTGCTGGTGGCAACGGGTTTGCGGTTGGGGGGGGCAGAACGGCAGGTGGTTGACCTGGCAGACCGTTTGGCCGTGCGTGGTTATCAGGTTGCCATTGCCTATTTTGTGGATAATGCCACGCAGTTTCCGAAAGAGGCGGCGGTGGGATTGTACCCTTTGTACTTCCGAAAATCGTTCCTGGGAATGCTGGGTGGTTGCCTGCGCCTTCGGCGTCTGATTAAGCAGTGGCGGCCCGATGTGGTGCATAGCCATATGGTGCATGCCAATCTTGTCACTCGGCTGCTCCGTCTGGTGACCTTCATGCCACGCCTAGTTTGCACGGCACATAATACGGTAGAGGGTGGACGGGGTGTAACCTGGGCGTACCGCCTGACCGATAGGTTGGCTAGTATTTCCACCAACGTCAGTCGCGAAGCTGTCCAAGCCTTCGAGCATATAGGGGCCGTCCCGAAAGGGCGAATGCTACCAGTACTGAACGGAATTGATACGCAGCAGTTTTCTAACGATCCTGATTTACGGAAAAACGCTCGCCAGCGTTTGTTTCCCAAGCCGGAAGCAAAATTGGTGTTGTCCGTAGGGCGACTGGCTGAGCAGAAAGATCATGCTGCTTTATTGAGGGTTTTTGCTGGGCTGGCGACCGACTTTCCGCAGGCCGAGCTGTGGATCGCGGGCGATGGTCCCTTGCGTGAGCAGTTGATGCAACAAAGGGCTGTGTTGGGACTGGATGAGCGCGTAACGCTATTGGGAGCGCGGCATGATGTGCCCGATTTGATGCATGCGGCAGATGTCTTTGCGTTATCGTCTCGCTTTGAAGGCTTTGGTCTAGTGGTAGCTGAAGCTATGGCGTCCGGGACTCCAGTGGTGGCAACAGATGCTGGTGGTGTAGCCGAAGTCATGGGTGGCATCGGGTTTTTAGTGCCAGTAGGCGACGAAGCGGCACTCAGACAAGGTTTGATCCAAGCATTGTCTATGGCGCCACACCAAGCACAGGCCATGGTTACCGCAGCAAGGCGTCACGTTGAAAACACGTTGAATATTGACCAGGTCATTGACAGATGGTTGAAGATTTACAGTGGTGATTACACATGTTGACCATTTTGACGCCAACCTATAACCGAATTGATACATTACCCAGGCTTTATCAAAGCCTGCTGGCGCAGCGTAACCGGAATTTCGAATGGCTGATTGTCGATGACGGCAGCACCGACGATACGGCAAGCTGGGTTGCCGCGTTGGAGCATGAAGCCGACTTCCCCATTCGCCTGATCAGGCAGGATAACGGTGGCAAGCACGTTGCACTGAACACCGGTGTTGTCGCGGCACATGGTGATTGGGTGTTTATTGTGGATAGCGACGATCTGTTGACCAACGACGCCACCCAGGTTGTGGCCGACGCTTTGGGCAACATAGCCGGACAGCAGTCGGTGGTAGGCCTGTGTTTTCGCAGGGGAGATCTGAATGGACGCCTGTTGGGGCGAGAATGCCACGATATGCCAATGCCGTTCGCTAGCACGCCGACTCGGGTGGGTCGTATGGTGCAAGGGGATTTGGCCTATATCTTTCATCGCGACACCATGGCATTACTGCCGTTCCCCGTGATAAGCGGTGAAAAATTCGTACCTGAGCTCTATATCTGGAACAAGATCAGCGATCAGGGGCAGATTTGGTTCTATCTGGATCGCATAGTGTATTGGTGCGAATACCTGGACGACGGCTACACCCGGAACTTTGCTCAACATTTGAAGCGGCACCCACGCGGATTTTTATTATTCTATTGGGCGCAGATTGCCCGGGAACCGCACTGGCTGGGTAAGATCAAGGCTATGGTACGCAGCACCCAATGCTTGATTTATTGTCTATGCAAGACATCGCATGGAGGGCGTGAATAGCCCATGCAAACTATCGTGATAATTGCGCATCACGCAGTGTCGCTCTTGAATTTTCGCGGCCTTCTTATCCGCGATTTGGTGAAGGCGGGAAATCGAGTGTATTGCCTAGCACCCGATTACGATGCAGTTACTCGCCGTGCGCTACAAGCGCGGGGTGCTACACCGGTGGATTATGGCTTGCAGCGCACGGGTATGAACCCCCTACGAGATGTCAGGGATGTAGCTCGCTTAACACGAACCTTACGACGACTGCGTCCAGATGTGGTGTTTTCATTTTCAACCAAACCCATGGTGTATGGTACGGTGGCTGCATGGCTGGCCCGTGTGCCCAGACGCGTGGCCATGGTGGAAGGTGCAGGCTATGTCTTTACAACAACTACGAGCAGGCAAACATGGCGCCGCCGAGCATTGCGTGGCATGGTCGAGAAGCTATATCGGTTTGCGCTTCAGCGTGCGCATCGGGTCATTTTTTTGAATCCTGATGATCTGGGTGAGTTCGTTGGATTGGGCCTGGTGCCGGCTGGGCGCGCTGCCTTGCTGGGAGGTATTGGCGTAGACCTGGACGCGTGGCGGCTTGCGCCGCCCGTGGTTGCACCCATTCGCTTTCTGCTGGTGGCGCGTTTGCTGCGCGAAAAAGGCATTTTTGAATATGTGGCCGCTGCCCGACAGATATTGCAGCAGTATCCGCAATCGGAATTCGTGCTGTTGGGCGGCTTGGATACGAATCCAGGCGGCTTGAGTCGGCTAGAGGTGCAGGCGTGGGTGGACGAGGGGGTGCTGCAGTGGCCTGGGCATGTACCTGTGCGATCCTGGATAGAGCAAGCGAGTGTTTTTGTACTACCGTCCTACCGTGAAGGGGTCCCACTAAGTACCCAAGAGGCGATGGCCATGGGCCGCCCGGTGATTACCACCGATGTGCCGGGCTGTCGGCAGACGGTTGAAGAGGGCGTTAATGGCTATATTGTGCCTGTGTGTGACGTTGATGCTTTGGCGTCGGCCATGTGTCGATTTATTGACGCGCCAGAACAGATTTCTGTCATGGGGCAAGCCAGCAGAGAAATAGCCGAGCGCGATTTTGATGTACGAAGCATTAACAAGACATTAATGGGGTATCTACTGAAATAGTATGGCCTTGGCTGGTTTCCAAGTACAGTGTGAGAGTGGCGAGTTCGTGTTAGCGGATCACAAAAATAACAGAACATAACATTCAAAATTAGAGTTAACTTTGACTTTTAACGCTACTATTTAGCAGTATGCTATAGTCCGTTCAACCATTGAACGTCAGGTGGCTCACCAGCACCTTACGCTTGCTTAATAGGTTTTCCGTGTCTGCTGAGCGCCATATAGTTTATCGGTGGCATCGGAAAAAGCACAACGAGCCTAGAAACAATGCCTGAACCGCACCTACACGAAGAAAGCCATTTGAAGGTATTACGCTTGTTGGAGTCTAACCCTGGTCTAAGCCAGCGTGATCTTGCTGATGAGTTGGGTGTAAGCCTGGGTAAAACCAACTACTGCATCAAGGCTCTTCTGAATAAGGGCTTGCTAAAAATGCAGAACTTTCGTAATAGTCAGAACAAGCTGGCTTATGCATATTTGCTGACCCCAGCTGGCATTGCCGCCAAGGCGGAACTTACTGCCCGGTTCTTGAAGTACAAGGTCATAGAATACGAAAATCTGCATAAAGAAATAGAGACCTTGAGGCGCGAGCTAGCACAAACAGCAGTAGATAATCGTTGTCCATGAGGAATGCTTAATTCGTCCGGGCATATGTCATTATGGTTCCGGTACGTGGTTTGGCTATTAAGCCAAAAATAACCAGAGGGTAAAGCCCTACACAATGAACGATCATCGTATGAAACATCTGAAAACCCTCTGCGTATTTGGTACTAGGCCGGAAGCCATCAAAATGGCCCCTTTGGCAATTCAACTGGCGGAGGATGAAAGGTTCGACGCAAAGATATGCGTAACCGGCCAGCACAGAGAGATGCTCGACCAAGTGTTGGACCTGTTTAAACTGAAGCCCGACTATGATCTGAACATTATGAAACCCGGGCAGGATCTCACCGATATCACAACGGGGATACTGCAGGGACTCAAGCCGCTGTTAAATGAATTCAAACCCGATATTGTGCTGGTGCACGGCGACACCGCAACAACCTTTGCCGCGACTTTGGCGGCCTATTATCAACAGATATCCGTGGGGCATGTGGAAGCCGGACTGCGTACTGGCAATATCTACTCGCCATGGCCGGAAGAGGGAAACCGTAAACTTACTGGTTCGCTGGCCACACTGCACTTCGCACCTACTGCTACGTCAAAGCGGAACTTACTTAATGAAGGAGTCCAGGACAGCAGCATTGCTGTTACAGGCAATACAGTGATTGATGCTCTGCTGGATGTGGTCGCCAAACTCGACAACAGTCAGGAGCTGCAACGGGCTTTCAGTGAGCAGTTCAGCTTTCTTGATGCAGAGAAAAAACTGATTCTAGTTACTGGCCACCGCAGAGAAAGCTTCGGTGGCGGATTCGAACGTATTTGCCAAGCGCTGGTTAATACCGCCAAGGCGCACCCAGATACTGAAATACTTTATCCAGTGCACCTCAACCCCAACGTACGCGAGCCGGTAAACCGCCTTTTGCAGGGCATTAACAATGTCCACTTGATCGAGCCGCTGGACTATTTACCCTTCGTTTACCTGATGAATCGAGCTCACATCATCCTTACCGATTCGGGTGGGATTCAGGAGGAGGCGCCTTCACTGGGTAAGCCTGTACTGGTAATGCGGGACACTACCGAACGCCCTGAAGCAGTTGACGCCGGAACGGTGAAGCTAGTGGGCACGCAGGCGTCAGCCATCTGTGACAACCTAGCCGTACTGCTGACTGACGAACACGCTTATACAGCTATGTCACGCGCCCATAACCCTTACGGGGACGGCCAGGCATGCAAACGCATTCTTGAAAAACTACTGGCGTGGCACGCCAATTAATTTCTGGCTTACGACTTAATCGGATTTAAGGATTTATACAATGCAATTCAACACCATTTCGATAGTTGGTCTTGGCTATATTGGTTTGCCCACCGCCGCTGTGTTTGCGTCACGTAAGGTCAAGGTTATCGGTGTGGATGTCAATCAAAGGGCGGTTGACACCATCAACCGTGGCGAGATTCATATCGTAGAGCCTGATCTGGATGTGGTGGTTCGTACAGCAGTAAAGGAAGGGTATTTGCGCGCTACTACAGTACCTGAGCCGGCAGATGCTTTCTTGATTGCGGTCCCGACTCCATTCAAGGGCGATAGGCATGATCCAGATCTGAGCTATATCGAATCTGCAGCCAAGGTAGTCGCACCAGTGCTCAAGAAAGGTGATCTGGTAATCCTTGAATCTACCTCGCCGGTTGGTGCTACCGAGCAGATGGCGGAATGGTTGGCTGAAGCCCGCTCTGATCTGACCTTTCCCCAGACCAATGGTGAAGAGTCTGATATTCGTATCGCACACTGTCCTGAACGTGTACTGCCCGGCCAAGTTTTGCGCGAGTTGGTACAGAACGACCGTATTATTGGCGGGATGACCCCTAAGTGTTCTGAGGCAGCACGTGCTCTCTACAAAACCTTTGTAGAAGGGGAGTGCGTTACTACAAACGCCCGTACAGCCGAAATGTGTAAGCTGACTGAGAACAGCTTTCGTGACGTTAATATCGCCTTTGCCAATGAGTTGTCGATTATCTGCGATAAGCTGGATATAAGTGTCTGGGAACTGATCCGCTTGGCTAATCGGCATCCTCGAGTGAATATCCTTCAGCCTGGGCCGGGGGTTGGTGGGCATTGTATCGCTGTCGACCCGTGGTTTATCGTCAGTAAAACACCTGAACAGGCACGGCTTATTCGTACCGCTCGGGATGTAAATGACAGTAAGCCAGAATGGGTATTGAATAAAGTCAAACTAGCCGTTGCTGAATATCTGCAGGCGAACACCGACAAGACGGCCAAGGATGTGACTATTGCTTGCTTTGGGTTAGCCTTCAAGCCGGACATCGATGACCTGCGTGAAAGCCCTGCCTTGAATATTACCCAGCAAATTGTGGATATACATCCTGGCCCAGTCCTAGCGGTGGAGCCAAATATTGACGAGTTACCGGACACATTGGCTAGCAAACTGAGTCTGCGTAGTATTAAGGCTGCTCTGGCTGCGGCTGATGTGATTGTGCTATTGGTGGACCACAAACCATTTCGTGAGTTGCTCCCTAGCGAGCTAGAGAACCGAAAGGTTGTTGATACTCGTGGAGTCTGGTGTAAATGAAAATATTAATAACAGGCGGGGCTGGCTTTATCGGCTCGGCAGTCATACGCCATATTATCCGTAACACCGGTGATAGAGTAGTCAACATCGACAAACTTACCTATGCTGGCAATCTAGAATCTTTGGCTGAAACGAGTGAAAGCCCACGCTATGCGTTTGAGCAGGTTGATATCTGTGACCGCGTGGAGGTTGAGCGAGTATTCCGTGATCATCAGCCGGACGTAGTAATGCATTTGGCTGCTGAGTCGCACGTTGATCGTTCCATTGATGGGCCAGCAGCATTTATAGAAACCAATATTGTCGGCACCTATGCCCTGCTGGAAGCGGCCCGACAATATTGGCAGGGTCTAGACGAGGCACGCAAGAGTGCCTTCCGATTCCACCATATCTCTACCGATGAAGTATATGGGGATTTAGACGGACCAGAAGACTTGTTTACTGAAACTACATCGTACGATCCCAGCAGCCCTTACAGTGCTAGCAAGGCCAGTTCCGATCACTTGGTACGCGCTTGGCATCGTACCTACGGTCTGCCAACCCTGATTACCAATTGCTCTAATAACTACGGTCCCTATCATTTTCCGGAAAAGCTGATTCCGCTAATTATTCTCAACGCTCTGGAAAGCAAACCGCTGCCAGTATATGGTAAGGGTAATCAGGTACGCGACTGGCTTTATGTAGAAGACCATGCTCGTGCATTGTATAAGGTGGTTACCGCGGGCAAGGTTGGCGAAACCTACAATATCGGTGGTTATAACGAAAAGCAGAATATTGAAGTGGTGCATACTCTTTGTGACCTACTTGACGAGCTTAGTCCGAGTCCGGGTGGTCGTTCTTACCGAACATTGATTGTCCATGTTGAGGATCGCCCGGGCCATGATCTGCGCTACGCCATCGATGCCAGCAAGATTCAGCATGAGTTAGATTGGGTCCCAGAGGAAACTTTCGAATCTGGCATTCGAAAGACCGTCGAGTGGTATCTGAACAACCCTGAATGGGTCACCCACGTAAAATGCGGAGCCTACCAGCAGTGGCTGGAAAAAAACTACAGCGTACGGACAGCCCAATGAAAATCTTGCTTCTAGGCAAAAACGGCCAAGTTGGCTGGGAATTGCAACGCGCCCTGCAGCCATTAGGCCAAGTCGTCGCCCTGAGCAGGTTCGGGAAGGGTGATCTGGTCGGTGATCTCACTGACTTATCCGGCTTATACCGTACTCTGAGCAACTACAAACCAGACGTAGTCGTCAACGCCGCTGCGTATACTGCCGTGGACAAGGCAGAGAGCGAACCTGCCTTAGCTCGACGGATCAATGCTGAAGCGCCACAAGTTTTAGCTGAATGCATGGCAAAGTTGGGTGGCTGGTTGGTACATTACTCCACTGACTACGTATTCGATGGGAGCGGCGATCATCGATGGTGCGAAGATCAGTCTACCGCACCGCTGAACGTCTACGGGCAAACCAAGCTAGCAGGTGAACAAGCGATCCAGGCCAGCGGCTGCCAGCATCTAATCTTTCGTACCAGTTGGGTATACGCGGCACGAGGTGGCAATTTTGCTAAGACGATGTTGCGCTTGGCGGCTGAGCGCGAGCAGCTCAAGGTTATAGATGACCAAATTGGCTCCCCGACCGGAGCAGAGTTGATTGCCGATATTACTGCGCACAGTCTGCGCATCGCAGACTGTAAGCCTAAAGTAAGCGGCTTGTATCACTTAGCCGCTGATGGCGAAGTCTCTTGGTATGGCTATGCGAGCTTCGTGATAGAGCAGGCACGCCAAGCAGGGAAAGTATTGGCAATGCAAAAAATTGCAGCAATCACTACTGCTGATTATCCAACTCCGGCTCAACGGCCACTGAACTCACGACTTGACTGCAGTAAGTTACGCAATATTTTTGGCCTGCACTTACCCCATTGGCAAAACGGTGTGCGGCGTTTGCTATCGGAATACAAGGAATATTAAATGAATCGCAAAGGCATCATTCTCGCTGGTGGCTCAGGCACCCGTCTACATCCGATTACTCTGGGTGTCTCTAAGCAACTGCTGCCGATTTATGACAAACCGATGATTTATTATCCGCTATCGGTGCTGATGTTGGCTGGGATCCGTGAGATTTTGATTATTAGCACTCCGGAAGACTTGCCAGCGTATCGCAAATTGTTGGGCAGTGGCAATCAGTTTGGTGTTCATCTGAGCTTCGCAGTACAACCTTCACCGGATGGTCTTGCCCAGGCATTCATTATTGGTGAGGAATTCATTGGCAGCGATGATTGTTGTTTGATTCTCGGGGACAACATATTCTATGGTCAGCACTTCAGCGACAAACTCAAAGGGGCTGCGGCGCGTGAACACGGTGCAACTATCTTTGGTTATCACGTAACCGACCCTGAACGTTTCGGAGTCGTAGAGTTTGACGACGAGGGGCGTGCCGTTAGCATTGAAGAGAAGCCGCGAAAGCCAAAATCCAGTTACGCCGTAACTGGTTTGTATTTCTACGATAATCGTGTTGTCGAGGTAGCCAAAACCATTCAGCCATCAGCCCGTGGCGAACTGGAGATTTCTGACATCAACCGGATTTACCTGGAAGAGCAGAGCCTTAATGTGGAAATGCTCGGTCGAGGTTTTGCATGGCTAGACACCGGCACTCACGAATCGCTGTTGGAGGCCGGCCAGTTTGTACACACCCTAGAAAAACGTCAAGGCTTCAAAGTTGCCTGTTTGGAAGAAATCGCCTTTCATAATGGCTGGATCAGTGTTGAGCAGGTCCAAGCTCAGGGAGAGTATTTGAAAAAAACTGGATATGGCCAATACCTGCTGGCGCTGCTGAAAGAGTCTCTCTCATGAAAATGATTCAAACAGACCTCCCTGGCGTAGTGCTGCTCGAACCTACAGTGTATGAAGATGAGCGCGGCTGGTTCATGGAAAGCTTCAACGAACAGCGTTTCCATGCTGAGTTGCATAAGTTAAGCTTACCTATCCCGCGACCATTTGTGCAGGATAATCATTCCAGCTCAAAAAAAGGGGTGTTGCGAGGCCTGCATTACCAGCGTGAACCCCATGCCCAGGGCAAATTAGTCCGTGTGATGAACGGTGTTGCATTTGATGTGGCTGTGGATATTCGCCCGGACTCACTAACGTTTGGCAATTGGGTGGGAGAAACGCTCAGCGCGAAAAACAAGCGTATGTTGTGGATTCCGGAAGGCTTCGCTCATGGCTTTCTCGCCTTGGAGGATAATACTCAGTTTATGTATAAAACGACGGACTACTATGCGAAAGACTACGAGGCTGCGATTCGTTGGGATGATCCGAGCCTAGATATCAAATGGCCTATAAGAACTCAGATCGTAATATCTGAAAAAGACCAGCAAGCGAATTACCTGAACACCGTCAAGCTTGGTGGAATATAAGCTGCAAATTTGCAGTTATCGTCGTGGATATATTGCCGATTTCTGGCACCCTGTGGCCAAGAATTAGTAGCTGTGGTAGAGAGAGTTGTATGAAGGGTCCTAATGAGACTTAATTCACACATAATTAATGGTTTATCCTTGATGGTGATACAGGGCGCCAATGCTTTGTTTCCATTATTGATATTTCCTTATTTACTGAGTGTTTTGGGTAAGGACGCCTTTGCCGAAATGGTCGTAGCAGAGACGTTGGCCTTCTATGTACTTACGGTATGTCTTTATAGCTTTGATATCAGCGGTGTGCAGGCGATAATTGATGCTAGAAGTCAGAGTGAAAAAGCAAGAGAAGCTGAATGTTTTATTAATATTCTTAGCGTGCGAATAGTTTTATTCCTTATTTCTTCTCTTATAGTGGTAAGCCTCTACTACGTATTTACCGATGGTAATGTATTGATTCTACTTGGATGGCTGGCTTTTTCGCTAGGATTGATTCTTCAGTGCAACTACTATTTTCAGGCAATTGAAAATAATCTACTGCTAGCCGTTTTTGTTCTGATTGCACGCTTGGCCGGAGTGGTGGCAGTATATGTTTTTATCCATAGCGAAGCAGATGTTGTTTTGACATCACTGATATTGGGAGCTAGCTTTTTATTATCGGGCGTTGCAGCAATCATTGTCTTATTTAACCACTTTACCCTTAATTGCGTGAGGTTGGCTAGCATCAACGCGATGATCTCGCTGATTTACGAAGGACGCCATTTGTTTTTCGGTAATGTCTCAGTTACGCTCTTTCGTGGTGCAAACGTACTGATTTTGGCTGGCGTCTCAAATAGCACAGCAGTTTCCTCCTACGCGTTGGCAGAGAAGGTGATTAAAAGTATTCAGGCTCTAGCGCGACCGCTTAATCAGCTCTTCGTGCCTAGAGTTGTAAAAGCTTGGTCGCTCTTAAGCATCAAACAGAGGAATAATTTACAAGCTTTTCACCTGGTTTGGAGGAATACACGTGTTCAAGTATTTCTCATGGCTTTTGTACTGCCAATCGGGGTGGTGTCTATCTATATCGCTCATACTTGGGGAATAGTACCTGGTTTTAGTGATCAGACGATTTTGCTCATTGCATTAATGGCACCGGCAGTTATTTTTGGTGTAGCTAATGCTATGTTTGGTGCTGTAGGCTTGAATCTAATCGGCGCACAATCCTACTTTGCTTCCGTGGTATTTATTGTAGGGGCATGTATTTTTCTATTCTCGATGATTATGTCTCGCTATTATGCTGCATTCGGTGCGGCATCTGCTTTTATATTAGCGGAGATGTTGCTTTTAACGTCATTCACCTGGAAATATCTGAGGACACCTACCCATGGATGATTTCTGGTTTTTAAAAATAATTAATATATTTTTAGCATCTCTATTTTTTTCTTGGGCTTGGTGTATAAAAAAAGTTGTTGGTGTTTGGCTAAATCCAGCCTCTATATTTTTATTGTTCTGGTTTTTCTTTACGGCATTTCCATTAATAATTGCTTTTGAGGTTCCTGTTGATCCATGGGCAATAATTTATATTTTTTTATTCTGTTTTTTCTTTTCTCTCCCCAGTTTTTTATTTCATTGGTCATATGCACTTACGCGTAATGAATGTAAGTTATCGGCTGAGCACTATTTTGACACACCGGTGATGGCTAGTGCCTTGTATTTTTTTGCTGCATTTTCAGTATCAATGGTTTTTTTGAGTGTGCTACAGCAAGGTATTTCAATCACTCAGCTATTGGAAGACCCTGTCGCTGTAGGCGGTATTTATGCAGGGAAGCGCTATTCAGGTGAAATTGTACCGAGCTTATATGCACAGCTTGGCTTGCAATGTAGCTATTACACGGCAGCGCTTGGGGGACTTGTTTACGGTTCAAGAAGAAAGGTACGTGGTAAAACTATATTGCTCATTTTAGTTTTTTTGCCTGCTCTTCTTGTCATGTTTTTGCAAAGTGCTAAGGGGCTATTTTTCTTTTCTATGTTCCTGTTTCTTGGCGGAATTTTAGTATCCAAAATTTATAATAAAGACTTGACTTTAATTGATTTATCGGGCATCCGAAAAATATTTCTCTATGGGTTTCTATTTTTACCTATTTTGCTTGTTTCTTTTTTGTCTCGTGGAATATATCAACTTAATGATACTGTTTTAATTATTAATCGACTCCGATTTTATTTGATTAGCTATTCCTCAGTTCATTTACCAGCTTTTTCAGACTGGTTTTCCGAGCGTTATTTAAGTGGATCGTTGTTGCAATACAAACAAGAGTTTCTAACAACGGGATTTTATACTTTCATGTCTTTTTTTCAATTGGCTGGCGATAATCGTAGTGTGCCAATGGGAGTATATGATGAGTATTTTACCTATGGAGACTATATAAAAGGCAATCTTTTTACCGTATTTCGTGGGTTAATTACTGATTTTGGCCTGATGGGGAGTATGGTTTTTGCCCTTATTGTAGGAAGTATTAGCTGTATTGGCTATTGGCTCCTGTTAACTCAACGTAAAAGTGCTTTTGCGATAGTATTTTTTGTGTATTTTGTTGCAATAAGCTATCAGACATTTGTCATTAGCTCATTAACATGGTTGACTATTCCTTTTGTTTTTTTGATTCAATGGACCATGTTGTTTTTTATGATGAAAGTGAAAATTTATTCGAGAATCGAAAAATGAAAGTTTGCTTGGTTCCTGTTTGCTTTAATGCGTATGATGATGCGTTTCGTTTTCTCGAATCAATTGATCATGCATTCAATAATTGTTCCAATCTTACGCTCAATATTATATTTGCGGATAACTCTACGATATCCCCAAATATTGATATTTCGCGTCGGGAATGCGCCTATTCATTCCATTATATGAAGAACGATAACGTTGGCTATTTTCCTGCCTTTAATAAGGCGTTATGTAATTTATCCGAAGGGATCGATAACTATGACTATGTGATTGTGTGTAACGTGGATCTGGTGGTTGCAGAAGATTTTTTTTCGTCGCTTCTTATCAATCAACCGAGTGATCAAATAGGTTTACTGGCACCTGGGATCTTCTCGGATAAGGATGGCCGTAATTTGAATCCAAAGATGATGCACCGTCCTAGTAAACGCAAAATTGAGATGATGCACTTGATTTGTTCAAGTGTTATGTTGTTTTTCTGGTATGGAAAACTAGCCAGTGTGAGGCAGCAGGTGCGTGCTTGGAGACAGCAGTGGAACCGGAGAATACCAACATCAACGACACACATGCAAGAGTGCGAAATGTACGGGGCGCATGGCTCATTTATGATCTTTACTCGCAGCTACTTTGCGCAGGGTGCGCATGTTTTTTATCCAAGATTTCTTTTTGGCGAAGAGGTTTTTGTGGCTGAACAATTGCGCATGCACGGCTTAAAAATTAAAAACGCTCCAAATATTCAAATTTTTGATAAAGAGCATGCCTCAACTTCGCGAGTAAAATTGAATTTTATTTGTTCGGAACATAAGAAATCTTACGATTATCTTAAGGAGCATTTTTTTTCATAGTAAATTTAAAACGTGACCAATGTTGGTTTTTTTGATGTAGAAATTTAATGATCTCTTTGCGATTTTGAAATTATACTTACCGAATTAAAACCTCGCTCTCTAATTCAGATGGTAAAAAGGCTGATGATCTTTCAATTAAAGCAAACTGCTTGGATAATAACTGGTTTTTCACATTGAGGGTGCTATGAAGCAGGTTCTTCAAGATATGGCTAACGGTGGTACTAACGTTACGGTTTCTCCTTCGCCGCAAGTATCACCTGAACACATAATCATTAATAGCAGTGTTTCGCTGATTTCGGCGGGAACCGAGCGGATGCTCGTGGATTTCGGCAAAGCTTCGTATTTGGCAAAGGCTAGACAGCAACCAGAAAAGGTCAGATTGGTATTGGAAAAAGTCGGCACCGATGGCTTGATGACGACTATTGAGGCGGTCCAGTCTAAACTAGCTCAGCCATTGCCTTTAGGGTACTGCAATGTTGGTGTGGTTGCAGAAGTGGGTAGAGGCGCCGACTCCTTCAAGGTCGGGGACCGGGTTGTGTCCAACGGCCCACATGCGGATGTGGTTCGTGTATCCAAGAACCTTGCAGCCAAGATACCTGACACAGTCAGTGATGAAGAGGCTTCTTTTGTTGTGGTTGCTAGCATCGGATTGCAGGGCATTCGCCTTGCGAAACCTACTCTTGGTGAAGCTTTTGTCGTTACCGGAGTAGGTCTGATTGGTTTACTTACTGTGCAATTGTTGCGCGCACATGGCTGTCGTGTGCTGGCAATTGACTTTGACCAGGCAAAACTTGATATCGCACGCCAGTTTGGGGCGGAAATATGCAACCCCGCCCGTGGAGAAGACCCCGTTGCAGCAGGTATGGCGTTCAGTCGTGGGGTTGGTGTCGACGGCGTGATTATTACGGCGTCCACCAAGACAAGTGATCCTGTTTTGCAGGCAGCTCAGATGAGCCGTAAGCGTGGACGTATTATCTTAGTTGGGGTGACTGGTCTCGAGCTTAACCGGGCAGACTTCTATGAAAAGGAGTTGTCTTTCCAGGTTTCCTGTTCTTATGGCCCTGGTCGTTATGACCCAGACTACGAAGAGAAGGGGTGGGACTACCCCGTAGGCTTTGTTCGCTGGACTGAGCAGCGTAACTTTGAAGCGGTGCTCGATATGATGGCGTCGGGGCGGTTGGATGTTAAGCCGCTGATCACTCATCGGTTCGATTTTGAAGACGCTCCTAAGGCTTATGATTTACTGACTACAGACAAGTCGGCCCTAGGTATCTTGCTGCTGTATAAAAGTGAGTCAGTTGCGCGGCATGTTTCCACTGTGAAACTGAAGGGCGATACTGCCATCAACCCTGGGAAACCAGTTGTGGGATTCGTTGGGGCAGGTAATTACGCGTCTCGTATCCTGATCCCTGCCTTCAGAGCTGCAGGCGCTCAGATGTATTCGATTTCCACCTCGGGGGGAATCAATGGTGTCGTTCATGGTGAAAAGGCCGGCTTTGCCGAGGTGACGACCGATACCCAGGCAATGATTGAGAACACTTCCATCAATACCATTGCCGTGGTAACTCGACACAACAGTCATGCTCGTTTTGTTTCTGCTGCATTGCAGGCTGGTAAACATGTGTTTGTCGAAAAGCCTCTGGCAATCACTTTGGATGAATTGGCGGAGGTTGAGCAGGCTTACACCGTAGCTCAAGAAAGAGGCGGGGCGTATTTGATGGTTGGCTTCAACCGTCGTTTTTCGCCTCAGGTACAGAAGATGAAAGCTTTGCTCGCTTCGGTCAATGAGCCAAAGTCTTTCATTATGACCATGAACGCAGGTGCGATCCCCGCTGATCACTGGACGCAGAATAAGGAGTTAGGTGGTGGGCGCATTATCGGCGAGGCTTGCCACTTCATTGATCTGATGCGATTCTTGGCGGGTTCCGAGATTGTGTCGGTCCAGGCGCGTCGGATGGGGGACAGCCCCGGGGTAGCGGTGAGTGAAGACAAGGCATCTATTACTCTTGGCTTTGCCGATGGCTCTTTCGGTACGATTCTCTACCTGGCCAACGGGGCAGCAAGCTTTCCGAAAGAGCGCGTCGAAGTTTTTGCTGTTGGGCGGGTTCTGCAGCTGGATAACTTCCGCAAGCTTAAGGGCTTCGGTTGGCCGGGGTTCAAGAAAATGAATCTGTGGAAGCAAGACAAGGGCCAGAGTGCTTGTGCGGCTGCTTTTCTGGGGGCTATCGAAAAAGGTGAGCCTACGCCTATTCCGTCAGAGGAAATCTTCGAAGTTGCCCGGGTAACTATCGAGGCGACGGATATATTGCGTAATCAATGAATAGTCTATTGGTTAAAGCGAGCACTGCACTGCGTCTTGGTGTACCCAATCTTGGGCGTGTAGCGTTATATAGATTTGGCCTTAAATCGGGCCTTAATCCTGTTCAACACTTGAGTGCAGTGTTGCCTGCAGGACCCTTTTTCAGTTTGCCAGTGCAGTTCGCTAATGAGCGAGCGATGCCGCGCGCTGGCTGGTACCGATACAGCGAGGCTTTTGGACAGTTTTTGAGTGATCTGGGCCAAACTCCGCCGCTGTGGGTGGCCAGCTGTTTGAGTAACAAGCCTGTTGAGGGAGCGGAGCGGGATTGGTGGCAAATTCCAGACTTTGACCGTCTTGTTGGGGACATCAAGACGGTCTGGGAGTTCTCGCGTTTTGATTGGATGCTGGCATGCGCCCAGCATGCCGCTAAAGGTGACGAGAACGCTTTGCTGCGCCTTAATGACTGGCTTGTCGACTGGTTGCAGACAAACCCACCCTACAAGGGCCCGAACTGGAAGTGTGGGCAGGAAGCATCGATACGGATTATGCATTTGGCCATGGCTGCTCAATTGCTAGGCCAGGTTACGGGTAGTGCGTCGGGCTTACTGGATCTTGTCGAGGCACATATGCAACGTATCGCACCTACGGTGTTGTATGCAATGGCGCAGGACAACAACCACGGCACATCCGAGGCGGCAGCTTTGTTCATCGGCGGTTCGTGGCTGGAAGCCAATAACAGGACAGCTGGATACAGGTTTACCAGAGTAGGCCGCAAGTGGCTGGAGAATCGTGCCCGTCGACTGATCGAGAAGGACGGTAGCTTTAGCCAGTATTCGCTCAATTATCATCGCGTAATGCTGGATAGCTTCAGCATGGTAGAGTTATGGCGGCGGCAACTGGCTTTGCCAGCTTTCAGTCAGGAGTTTTATACGCGGGTAGCGGCGGCGAGTGAGTGGCTGCGTTGCATAACCCAATCAATTAATGGTGATGGCCCAAACCTGGGCGCCAATGATGGGGCTCGATTGCTCCCATTGACTGATACCGATTATCGGGACTATCGACCCTCCATCCAATTGGCCTCCGTGCTGTTTCACTCGGCCCGTGCTTATTCAGAAAGTGGTGATTGGAATCAGCCCCTCTACTGGCTAGGGCTTACTTTGCCTGAAGCACAACTTCCTGAACCAACCGGTGTTCAGTTTGATAGTGGTGGTTATTTTGTACTGAGGCAGGGGCCAGCAGTGACTTTGCTGCGCTATCCGCGTTTTCGGTTTCGCCCGAGCCAAGCAGATGCCTTACATATTGATCTCTGGCTTGGCGGGGAAAATTGGCTCCGCGATGCAGGTACCTTCAGTTACAACACCGAGCAACGTTGGCTTGATTATTTCCCTGGTACTGTGGCGCACAATACGGTGCAGTTTGATGGCCGCGACCAGATGCCTCGCTTAAGTCGCTTTCTATTTGGTGCTTGGCTCAAGTCACGGAATGTTGAGCCGCTCGTTGTCTCTAACGGCAAGCAGAGTGGTGGTGCTGGCTACCGGGATTGGAAAGGAGCCAAGCACCACAGGCGCGTTGTGTTGTCAGGCCATACCTTGAAGGTGACGGATCTGGTAAGCGGTTTTGCTTGCAAAGCCGTGTTGAGGTGGCGGCTTAAGCCGGGTAACTGGTCAATTGATGCCGATGCACAGTGCGTGCAAACTGATGGTTTCAGCTTGGTGGTAAGTTCGGCAGTGCCGCTTAAGCGATTTGAACTGGTTGACGGCTGGGAGTCGCGCTATTACTTAAAAAAGACACCTCTTCCAGTTCTGGAGGTAGAAATCGATCAGCCTGGTGAGCTAATCACAAATATCGAATGGGTGAGGCAGTGAAAGTTCTTTATTTTCATCAGCATTTTGTGACACCAAAGGGAGCGGGAGCAATTCGGTCCTACGCCATGGCGCGCAAGCTGATTGAACGTGGCCATAGCGTTACCCTGGTTTGCGGCAGTGCGCAGGGTGGCACTACTGGCCTGGTTGGTAACTTCGTTAACGGTCAGCGCCGGGGGGTAGTCGACGGAATTGATGTGCTGGAGTTGAACCTCGAGTATTCCAACAGCGATGGGTTTGCTAAGCGAGTAAGAACCTTTCTTAGTTTTGCTTTGCGTAGTGTTAAGGTTGCTTTGACCGAACAATACGATCTGGTCTTTGCTACAACAACACCCTTAACGGCGGGTATACCCGGCATTCTTGCGCGCTGGCTGCGTAGCAAGCCATTTGTTTTCGAAGTGCGAGATCTCTGGCCAGAGCTGCCAAAGGCAATGGGTGTGGTCACGAATCCCGTGCTGTTGTCGGCGATGAGCCTACTTGAATGGGTAAGCTATCGCTCTGCGCACAGCTTGATTGGGCTGTCGCCTGGTATCGTTGAGGGTATCAAGAAGCGTGGTGTACCGGCTGAGCGCATCACCATGATACCTAACGGATGCGACCTGGATATTTTTGCAACAGAAGCCGAGCCGTGGCGACCGGAAGAGATTGCCGATACCGATTTGATGGCGATCTTTGCAGGTACGCACGGAATAGCGAACGGCTTGGATGCAGTTCTGGATGCCGCCGCCGAACTCAAGCGACGAGGTATCAGTGATATCAAACTGCTGCTGATCGGTAATGGAAAGCTCAAGCCTGCACTTCAGGAGCGTGCACGCAGAGAAGGGCTGGACAATGTCGTGTTTCATGACCCGGTGATCAAAACCCGTCTTGCCGGGCTGATGCAGTCCACCGACCTAGGTATGCAAATTCTGGCGAATGTGCCTGCCTTCTATTATGGAACCTCGCCCAATAAATTTTTTGACTACATCTCCGCCGGTTTGCCTGTGCTAAGCAACTACCCTGGCTGGCTCGCGGGGATGATCGAAAACGAACAGTGTGGTTATGTCGTTCCGCCAGCAGATCCAAAAGCGTTTGCTGATGCACTGGAGCGCGCTGCCGCTAATCGCGGAGGGTTGAAGGTCATGAGTGCCAACAGCAGGACGTTGGCCAAGCGCGAGTTTGATCGGCGTCAGCTGTCTGATCAGTGGGTGGTGTGGGTGGAAGACACATTCCGGAAGAGGGGGCGCTAGCGTTATGTTGAAGCGTATTTTTGATATGCTTGCTTCGGCAACCACTCTGATGCTGTTGTCTCCGGTCATGGCCATTGTCGCTTGGCAAATCAGTCGTAAGATGGGATCTCCGGTTCTGTTTCGTCAGATCCGGCCTGGATTGAACGGCAGGCCCTTTCAGATGGTGAAGTTTCGCACTATGAAGGACGCGGAAGATGCTGATGGTAACCCTCTGCCTGATTCCGAGCGATTGACTCCCTTTGGTCAGTTCCTGCGCTCATCGAGCCTGGATGAGTTGCCGGAGCTGTGGAATGTGCTTAAGGGTGACATGAGCCTGGTTGGGCCGCGCCCGCTGTTGATGGAGTATTTGCCGCTATATTCGGCTGAGCAGTATCGCCGTCACGAGGTGCGCCCGGGAGTGACAGGTTGGGCGCAGGTCAATGGCCGTAATACCCTCAGTTGGGATGAGAAGTTCAAGCTGGATGTATGGTACGTTGATAATCGGTCGTTTTGGCTGGATATTAAAATTCTGCTTTTGACGGTTAAAAAGGTGCTGGTGCGTGATGGTATCAGCGCAGACGGTGAGGCAACCATGTCTAAGTTCACAGGTAATGGCTCATGAAGCGCCTAGCAGTTCTGGGTGCTAGTGGGCATGGCAAGGTAGTGGCCGATTGCGCTGAGCTGTGCGGCTGGAATGCAGTTAGTTTCTTTGATGATGCCTGGCCTGCTTTGCAACAAAATGGTGCGTGGCCGGTAAAGGGCAATACAGAAGATTTGCTTGCTGGTCTGTCGAGTTACGATGGTGTGGTGGTGGGTATAGGTAATAATAAAATTCGCCAAGTCAAGCTTAAGCAGTTATTTGACGTTGGGGCGCCAATTGTAAGCCTTGTGCACCCCACAGCGGTAGTCAGCCAGCATGCCAGTCTAGGGCTGGGGTGCGTAGTTTTTGCAAATGCAGTAATCAATGTTGATGCCTGTATAGGGGCCGGGTCTATTCTGAATACAGCTTGCAGCGTGGATCATGACTGCGTAGTGGGTGATTGTGTGCACATTAGTCCCGGTGCCAGGCTTGCCGGCGGCGTAAAGGTTGGTAACCTGACTTGGGTAGGTATAGGCGCAAGTGTTCGGCAATTGGTTAATATTGAGTCTGGCGCTATGGTGGCAGCCGGGGCGGTGGTGGTTCAAGATGTACCGCAGGGCGTTACTGTGGCTGGGGTGCCAGCCCATATCTTGCATAGAAAAGAATAAATGTTAAACACACCGTTTTCCCCTTGGCCTTCTTTTACTGAAGAAGAGGCAAATGCTGTTCGTGACGTCGTGCTGTCCAACAAGGTAAATTACTGGACGGGGCAAGAGGGCCGGGAATTCGAGAAAGAGTTTGCCGCGTGGTCGCAGTCTGAATATGCGATTGCCTTGGCTAATGGTACCGTAGCACTGGACCTTGCCCTGCACGCGCTGCAAATTGGCCCGGGTGACGAAGTCATCGTAACGTCACGCACATTTCTGGCTTCAGCCTCCTGTATTGTGAATGCGGGCGCCGTGCCGGTGTTTGTGGATGTTGACCGAGATAGCCAGAATATTACTGCGGCCACGATTGCTCCGGCTATTACAGCACGTACCAAAGCTATTTTGGCGGTGCACCTTGCTGGTTGGCCTTGCGATATGGATAGCATTATGGCGTTGGCTGGCAAACATGATTTGTGGGTAATAGAAGATTGCGCTCAGGCTCATGGTGCTCTGTACAAGGATAAGCCCGTGGGTACCATAGGCCATATAGGCGCGTGGTCATTCTGCCAAGACAAGATCATGACTACAGGTGGTGAAGGCGGGATGGTCACTACTAACGACCAGGCTTTGTGGAAGCGCATGTGGGCCTACAAAGACCATGGCAAATCATGGGATGCCGTCTACAACACGCAGCACCCGCCGGGCTTCCGCTGGTTGCATGAAAGCTTTGGCACCAATTGGCGCATGACGGAAATGCAGGCGGCAATTGGGCGTATACAACTCAAGCGTATGCCTGCTTGGCACACTGGCCGTGTAGAAAATGCGCGTCGTATTTGGGGGACGGCCAGCGTGTTGAAGGGCTTGCGTGTGCCCGTTGTGCCAGATCATATTGAACATGCAGCATACAAATGTTATGTGTTTATCAAGCCGCAGTTGCTGAAACCGGATTGGTCGCGCGATAGAATCTTGCATGAATTGAACAGCCAGGGGGTGCCAGCCTACTCGGGTTCCTGTTCTGAGGTTTACCTTGAGAAAGCCTTTGATAACACTGATTGGCGGCCAGCAAGCCGTTTGCCAGTAGCAAAAGAATTGGGCGAAACCAGCCTGATGTTTCTAGTGCACCCCACTTTAACCGATGAGGAAGTGCATCAGACTTGTGCTGCCTTATCTGGCATTATGGCGCAGGCGGTTGCGTAAAGCGTCGTGGTCAGAGTCAAGGTAAGAAACGCATGATGGTAAAAACAAGTATACGGCTGCTGCTGGTCTTCGCATTCGACCTATTGGCGGTCGTGGTCGCATGGCTGGGCGGCTTTTCTATACGTTTTAACTTCACGTGGCCCTATGGGTATGGGTCTGAAATGGCTTATGGCCTGCTGTTATTGCTGTGCGCGCAGGTGCTGGCATGCCGCTGGGCCGGGCTATATCGGGGTATGTGGCGTTTTGCCAGCCTGTCGGATTTAAAGCGCGTGCTGAAGGCGGTTTCGGTTTCCACCTTCGTATTGCTGGTGGTGATGTTGTTCTCCAAGCCACATCTGCATATTCCCCGTTCATTGGTCGTGCTTTACCCCATACTGCTGCTACTGCTAATGAGCGGTGGGCGGGTCGCATGGCGCATGTGGAAAGAATACAGCTTGTATGGCAGGCTGGACGGTCAGGGTAAACCGGTGGTAATCGTGGGCGCCGGTACGGCGGGCGCCATGTTATTGCGCGAATTGGAACGTACGCCGGAATGGGATGTGGTCGCACTGGTGGATGACGACCAAGCCAAGCAGGGCTTGGAGCTATCCGGCTGCCGGGTGGAAGGCCGCATCCAGGACCTTACCAAGGTCTTGAAGCGACATGACGCCAAGCATGTCATTTTGGCCATGCCGTCGGCACGTTCGCCGGTGTTGCGTAGCATTAGCGAGGCGGCCTCTAAGGTTGGCGCATTGCTGTTTACCATTCCTGCGTTGGATGAGCTGATGTCTGGCCGCGTTGCCATTAATGTGATGCGGCCCGTAAAGATCGAAGACTTGCTTGGCCGTCAGCCGGTGCGCATTGATACGGACAACGTCAAGACTATGCTCACAGGTAAGACTGTGCTGGTGACGGGTGCGGGTGGGTCCATAGGCAGCGAGTTATGTCGTCAGTTGGCAAAGTTTGCGCCCAGCAAGGTAGTGCTGGTCGAGGCCAATGAGTTTGCGCTGTACATGATCGAGCAATGGTTCCGTGAAGAGGCGGCCAGCGTGGAAATCGTTCCCCTGGCTGGGGATGTGCGCGATGAAGATCGCATGAACGAGATCTTTGGCGTGTGGCAGCCGCAAGTGGTCTTTCACGCAGCGGCGTACAAACACGTGCCGTTGATGGAAGTAGGCAATGCCTGGCAGGCGGTGCGCAACAATGTATTTGGCACCTTGGTGGTGGGGCGCTGTGCCCAGCGCCATGGAGCAAAGCGTTTTGTGCTGATTTCAACCGATAAGGCAGTCAACCCCACCAACGTAATGGGCGCCACCAAGCGCATGGCCGAAATGATTTGTGAAGTCCTGCATTGTCAGAACCAGGGCACCTTGTTCCAGATGGTGCGTTTTGGCAATGTATTGGGCAGTACGGGCAGTGTTATTCCCAAGTTTCAGGCGCAAATTGCGCGTGGCGGGCCGGTAACCGTCACCCACCCAGACATCAATCGCTATTTTATGTCTATCCCCGAAGCGGCCCAACTGGTGCTGCAGGCAGCGGCCATGGGAAAAGGGGGAGAGATCTTTGTATTGGACATGGGTGAACCGGTAAAAATCGTAGATTTGGCGCGCAACATGATTCGACTGTCTGGCTATTCTGAAGACGAAATTCGTATCAAGTTCACCGGCCTGCGTCCGGGTGAAAAGCTGTACGAAGAGCTATTGGCCGATGCCGAGGAAACAGTAGAAACGCCCCACGAAAAGCTAAGAATTGCCCGTTCGCGATCCGTGCCCGACGACTTCTTTGCTTATGTACAGGCCTGGCAGGCCAATAAGGACGTCGTCGACGACAATGCCGTGCGGACTGAGTTGAAGCGCTGGATACCTGAATACACGCCGATGAAGCAGTAGGCTGCAGCTTATTGCTTGGGTCGTGAAGGCGGTTAAGCCGTTTTCCGAAACAGGCCGCGCAGCAGCGCGGCCAATATACCCAGCATGCCACCCACCACAACACCTAGCACCAATACCAACGCTTTGCGGGGTTTGATGGGATCAATAGGGGCGGTTGCCGACTCGTCTATGGTAGCTACAGATACCGAGGGGTGCGTATCGATGCTTTTAAGTAGTGTTTGGGTACGGAGCAAGTTGGGCAGTTCGCTGAGGTAAGGGTCGTGGTCCTGCCGTGACGTGATCAGCGCCAGCTCTGCCCGTAACGCTTTGGCGCCGCGTAAATAGCTGGTGCTGCCGGTGTACGAGGTGATCAGATTACCGCTAGGGGGTGGGTCTTCCAGACCGATGGATTCGGCCAGTTCCAGGGCTTCTTTGAGTTGGGCCATATTACTTTGCTGGTCAATCAGGGCGACCTCGCGCAGCGTATCGATTTGAGCTTGTGTGCTGTCCAGGCGCAGTTGCACGGCACTTTGCAGGTTTTGTAAAAGCTCATGTTGGGCGGCACTGATGGCCATATTCACATATTGGTTGGCCCATTGGGCGATTAACTGCGGGTCGGCGCCCTGCCAGCTTAACGTTAGCAAAGATGCATCGGTGGGTTTCTGTGGCCGCTTAATATTCAGGGATTTGTTGAAGTCCTTCCATAGCTGTTGCCGTTGGCCTTCGTCGCTGGGGCTGCCATATTCAGCCAGGTAGGTATTTTTAAAGAAGGCCTGTCGCAGGCTGCTTGAGTCTGCATGGCGCAGAAAAACCTTGTAGGCGTCTTTCGTGCTCAGTGCTTCGATGGCATTATCGGGTGTTTGTTCTTGCTGTGGCTGCTGGGTTAGCGCGTTAACGGCCGAACCCGATAGCTGGTTGGCCATATTGTAGGCGGCCAGTCCCCCTTGCGTGGGCGGCAGGGCTTGTACATGTGCTTCATAGATAGGAGTGCTTAAAAAGACATAGACAGCCGCAGCACAGGTGGTCAGTAGCGTTACAGCAATAATCAGAACTTTTGCTGACCACAACGTCAGCAAAAGTTCACGTAAATCAATTTCGTCAGACGTATTGATATTTTTATTGTTTTCTTGTGTGGACTGCATTGCCGCTCCGGTTATAAATGGCCAAATTCAAGGCACTAAGCCGGAGGGTATTGTACTCAATATTACAAAATCGTAACTTTATGCGTCGATCATTTTGTGTTGTTAGTTGGTAATAATAAGAATCGTTATTATTTAAACATTTGTCGAATCAGGGCGGTGAATATGCCCAGCATACCGCCCAGAATAATGCCTAGCGCCAGTATCAGCATTTTTCTGGGCTTGATGGGTTCCTGCGGCACGGTGGCAGCCTGGTCTATGGTAGCAACAGCTACGTGCTGTGGGGCCAGGTCTATTTTTTGCAGCAGCGACTGCTTTTTTAGCAGATTGGGCAGCTCTTCTATATAGGGGTCGTCGCTTTGCCGCTGTTCCAGCAACTTGAGCTCGGCGCGCAAGGCCTTGGAGCCACGCAGATAGGTTGTGGCCCCGGTATATGAGGTAATCAGGTTGCCGGTATCGGGCGGGGTGCTCAGTCCGATGGATTCGGCCAGGGTCAGGGCTTCTTTCAAGCGGGCAATGCTGTCTTGTCGGGTGGTTTCGGCCACTTTGCGCAAGGTGGCAATTTGGTCTTGGGTGCTCTGCAGCCGCAGCTGTATGGCGCTGCTTAAGGTCTCCAGTAGTTCTTTTTGCGATATGGTAATGGCCGCCTGCACATAGCGGTTGGCCCAGTCGGCAATGGTTGCTGGGTCTTCACCTTGCAGAGCTAGCGTCATCAACTCGTCGTCGTCTTTTTGCTGGGGAAGTTTGATGTTCAGTTCTTTGTTGAAACGCTTCCATAGCCTGTCTTGGCTGGCAGGGGTGTCGCTGCCGGGGTGCGCAGGTAGATAAATCTTGGTAAAAAACTGTTGCCGCAGGGTGACCGAATTCAGGTTGCGTAAAAAGGTATTGTAGGCGTCGTCGGGCGTAATGGCGGCGACGGCATTGTCGCTGCCGTTGATGCCTACCCCACTAATAGCCGGACCTGACAGCTGGTTGGCCATGTTGTAACTGGCCAATCCACTGGGGGTAGGCGGCAGGGTTTGCAGTCGGGTTTCGTAAATGGGGGGGCTAAGAAAAGTGTAAGCTGCCGCCGCGCCGGCTACAACCAATGTGGTGGCAACAATCAGCCACTTTGCTTTCCATAGCGTACAAAGCAGTTCACGCAGGTCGATTTCGTCTGATGGCGCTGTAGCATTGCGGTGCTGACCCTGTTGTTCCACACATAACTCCAAGAATTGTTTGGTGCGAGTATGCCAGATGATTGTATCGGCAATCTTTAGCTGAACATATAAGTCATACGAGATGTTACGCTTGGCGCAGGCAAGCGAAGGTGCATTAGCTCCTTCTACGGCACAGTCTGATCTGGCCAGACAATGCCTCTTCGTCGCGTGCGACGTTCGGAGTATGTCTAGTATGTAGGTTTTCGCGCTGGGTCAATGCTGAGAGGCTATTTATTAGATTTGGAGCGCCTAAGCAATGGTAAATAGGAGGCAGTTGTAGATCACTGATTGCGCTATTTGAAAGCATCGACCGTATTTTGTACAACACTCATATACCAGGGTACCTCTATCGATTCTCCCGGCTTGCACGCATATTGCTTGTCTGGCGTGAAGATGCATTGCTGGACTTCGCCGGTCCAGTGGTTGGTAATGATCGCCTTGTGGTTATTAAGGTAATTCACATCTTCGGATAGTCTAAGATACATATAAACTAGCCCTAGACAAACGACTACCAGGGCGTAGGGAAAATACTTTCTTAGCGTAACAGGCAAAACCATATGCGGCCCGTGCGAAAGGTGATTCTTGCACGGTAAACAGCAGCCGCTTCAATCGTCAAGCGCCGTAACTTCAAGTTTCTTGATTTGCCTGTTTTATGTTGTTTTGATGCCAGCCTGTACTGGGCTGACATCAAAAAAGCATCTACGTGCCGTGGCCTTCATTCTGCTATTAGTTAAGCGAGATATTCGCCTCTTTGGCCACCTTGGTCCATTTCTCTACATCAACTTCGATCACCTTCTTGAACTCTTCCGGTGTGTTGGCAATCACGCGGGATGCCAGGCTCTCGTATTTGGCGATGACTTCGGGATCGGACAGGGCGGCGACGGATGCTGTATGCAGTTTCTTCAAGACATCGGCGGGCAGGCCGGCGGGTGCCAGCACGCCATTCCACATTTCTGCTTCGTAGTCTGGCAGGCCAAGCTCAGCAAAGGTGGGTACATTGGGTAGGTCCTTGACTCGATCTTTGCCGGCGATGCCCACAGCGACCAGATTGCCTGCCTTGATATGTGGCAGTGAGGAAACCAGGGTGTCCCAGATCATGGGGACTTGTCCACCAATGACGTCATTCAGGGCGGGGCCGGTGCCACGGTAGGGCACGTGTGTCACTTTAAGATTGTCCATGGATTTCAGGTATTCCATAGCCAAGTTGGTGGCACCGCCAGCACCGGATGATGCGTAGCTGTATTTGTCCGGGCTGTCTTGAATGAGTTTTTTCAGTGATGGATAGTCTTTCGCGGCGAAGTCTTTGTTCACGCTTAGCACGCCAGGCACGCGTATGATTTCGGTAATGGGTGTGAAGCCATTGATGGCATCGTAAGGCAGCGATTTATACACGGCGGGGTTGGTGCCGTTGGTGCTGGAGGTGCCCAACAGCAAAGTGTAGCCATCGGGTTTGGCGCTGGCAACGTAGCGGGCACCAATCGAGCCGCCGGCGCCGGCCTTGTTTTCGACAACGACGGACACGCCTAGTTCTTTAGCCAGCGCATTGGCATAAATTCGACCAACGGTGTCAGATGTGCCGCCAGGAGGAAAGGGCACCACCAGGGTCACGGGTTGGTCGGGGTAGGTGGCGGCCGATGCGGGTGCAAGGCCAAATCCTAATGCAGAAAGCATTAGCGTCGCACTTAGAAGTCGGGTGCTTGTTTTCATGTCATCTCCATATAGTTATAAAGAAGTTGTGTCGTGGTTCTGTCTGGCCTTAACAGCCTGCGCAGCTTTTGCCTCCATCCACGGGCAGACACACGCCCGTAATGTAGTTGGACTCATCCGACGCCAAAAAGAGTGATGCATAGGCGATGTCCCAGGCGTTGCCCATGCGCCCCATGGGGCTGGCGGCATTGCGCGCCTTGATCATGGCTTCTTGGCTTTCGAACTGATCCGAGATCTGTTTATAGATTAAGGGGGTGTCCATGACGCCCGGCAGCACGGCATTGACTCGTATGTTGTTTGGGGCGTATTGCACGGCCATGGCGCGGGTAAGGTGATTAAGCCCCGACTTGGCAGCGTAGTAGGACATGTAGGGGTAATGGTTGACTTGTATGGATGCCAGTGACGAGATATTGACAATGGCGCCACTGCCTTGTTCAAGCATGATGGGAATGACGTGTTTGCAGGTAAGGAATACGCTGGTCAAGTTGGTGTCCAGCACCAGCTGCCAATCGGCCTCGCTCATGTCGACGACAGAACCCATGCGCGTAATGCCGACGTTGTTATGCAATATGTCGATACCGCCGAAGGCGGCCTGGGTTTGCGCCACCACTTTAGCGATTTGCTCGCCAGAGGTTACGTCCGCCTGGTAGGCCTCGCAGGCATATCCTTCGCTTTCGATCAGCCGGCGGGTTTCATTGGCGGCGTCCATATCGATATCGACCACTGCCACGCGAGCCCCTTCGCGGGCATACAAAACGGCAGCAGCCTTCCCGTTGCCCCAGCCGGGGCCTGATGATCCGGCGCCAAATACCAGGGCACTGCGGCCCTTCAGTCTGTCGTAGCTTTTGTGTTGCATTGTGCGCTCTCTGATGTTCATCGTTGCTCTAGTAGAGTCAAAGCGGGCGTCGTGTTTAGCCCGCGCCTAGCGTGGAAAAATCCACCGAGGCCTGCAGGCGAGAGTGGATATCTTTGACTGCATTACTCAGCAAGTTGGCAACTTCTAGACGTCGGGTGCCTCCTAGCCTGGATGAGATTGCCGCCACACTGACCGCAGCAACGGGGCGTCCGTCTGAGGCGCGGATGGGCACGCCGACTGCGCTCATACCGCTGACGAGCATGCCGTCATTCATGGCGTAGCCTTGGCTGCGGGCATCGGCCACCAGCGCATGTAGGGTGGCATCGCTGATCTGGTAGCGGGCGCGTGCATCGGCGTTGCGTCCCAGCAGTTGCGCCACCACTGCGTCATCCTGAAAGGCAAGCAAGGCCAGACTGCCGGCACCGACGCCTAGTGGGCGGCGCTCTCCTACGGACAGTGTGAGCGTCTTGACGGGAAAATCGCCTTCGTAGCGGGCAACGCATACGGCGTCGGCACTGGAACGCAAGCTCAGGTAAACCGTGTCTCCGGTGACGTCGGCAATATGCTGAAGCGCCGAAGCGGAGAGGCGTGACAAGCTGTACCGATCAACGGCTGCCAAGGCGAGAGTTAGTGGCCTAAACCCCAGTACATAGCTACCGTCGTCTTCGGCCTGGTCGACCCAGCCCAGCTCTACTAGGCCAGACAGCAGGCGGTGCACCGTTGTTTTGCCAAGCTGTGTTTGTGTGGCAATGTCGGCCAGCCGCAGGCCACCGGGCGCTCTGGCCAGCACATCTAATGTAAGGCTCATGCGGCGTAGGTTTTGGTGCTCGCCACCGCGTTCAGCCGCCCCTTTTTTGTTTGCGCTTGTCTGTGTGTGCATGTTGTGCGATCTGCCTTCTGTCACGTTTGCTCCGCTTGAAATTATCACATAGCGAGCCGTATAATGAAAGTAATCAGAATAAATATTCCGTTTAACGGTATGAAATTAGAGACGCTCATCCTCGACAGCATTACCAAGCTGCCTTCTTCAGCCAGGCATATCGTGGCGTATTGCGCATCGCATGGAGGCCGTTTTTCGGGGGCGTTGGCCCTGCAAACCGGAATTCGCGCGGTCATTTTGTGTGATGCTGGAGTGGGCCTGCGCCAAGCAGGTATTGCATCGCTGGCCATGCTTCAAGACCATGGGGTAGCCGCAGCCACTGTTGGGCACAACACTGCGTGTATTGGTAACGGACAAGATGGCTATGCTCGAGGGCGAATCTCTTATCTAAACGCTGCCGCCGCCGCTTTAGGTGTAGAGGCAGGTGAGCCATGCAGCCAGGCTATGGAAAAGCTGGCCGGGCAAGTGCCTGCAAACGACATGCATGGTGCGTCAGCGACGGCTGTAGCGGAGCAACGCAATATCGTTCATTTGCCTGGGGCGGGGCAGGTCGTATTGGCAGACTCCAATTCATTGGTCACGCAAGATGATGTTGGGCAAATCGTGGTCTGCGGTTCGCATGGCGGATTGCTGGGCAACGATCCACTTTCTGCTGTGCGTTTTGACGTACGCGCCATAGTCTTCAACGATGCGGACCGGGGCATGGATGACGCAGGTCTATCCCGTTTGCCAGCGCTAGACCAGCGCGGTATTCCAGCTGCCTGCGTCAGCGCCTGGACGGCGAGCATAGGCGATGCCCAGTCTAGCTATCAAACCGGCATTATCTCTGCCCTGAACAACACGGCGAAGAACTGCGGTGCACTGTTAGGGATGAGTACGCAGGAATTTGTGTTGCAGCTATCGGCCCAGGCATAGCACATAGCGCCTTTGAATGAAATGTTTGAGAAAGGAAATCCGTAATGACTACACACCAGAAACATTTGCTGAGTGGCGGCGCTGCCGTGGCAGAAATGCTCAGGCGTTACGAAGTGGGCCCGTTGTTTGGCATGGGCGGCTTCCAGTTACTGCCCTTCTATGAAGCTTGCCGCAAGCTGGGCTTGCGCCATACATTGATCAATGACGAACGCTGCGGCGTCTTTGCAGCTGATGCCTATGCGCGAGTAAGTAACCGCGTTGGTGTGGTTGATGCCACCTTGGGGCCAGGGGCGACCAATCTGGTCACGGGTCTGGCCGAGTCATTCAATGCCGGCATACCCATTGTGGCCATTGTGGCTGATGCACACCGTGACCACGCCTGGAAAAACATGACCCAAGAAGCGCGGCAACTGGAAGTGCTGCGGCCGGTATGCAAGGAAGTCATTCGCGTCGAAGCCATTCAGCGCATCCCCGAGCATGTGCGCCGCGCTTTTGCGGTCGCCACGTCCGGCCGTCCTGGTCCAGTTGTCATTGCCATTCCCGAAGACATATCGCATGGCGAACATGAGTTTGACGACGCCGATCTGTTCACGGATCCGGCGACGGCAGTTTTTCAGTCACGGCGTACCCGCCCAGATGGCCGCGATGTCGCGCAGGCTGCCGCCCTGATTGCTGGCGCTGAACGTCCCTTGTTGTTGGTAGGAGGCGGCATCCATATTTCACAAGCGTCCGATGCATTGCTTGCGCTGGCGCGCCAGGAAGGCGTACCCGTGGCTCATAGCATGAGCGGCAAGGGAGCGATTGCTTGTACTGACCCCTTGTCAGCGGGCGTGTTTGGTCGCTATGACCGTATTGCCAATGACCTGATCGCTGCGTCAGACTGTTTGATTGTCGTAGGATGTAAATTGGGCGAAGTAGCCACCAAGCGCTTTACCGTCATTCCCCCAGCCACACCTCTTATTCATATTGATGTACAAGCCGAAGAAATTGGACGCACCACCAAAGCAGACATTGCTTTGGTGGGCGACGCCCGGCTAGCATTGGAAGACATTGCTGCGGCGCTTGGCGATGGCCGTCAGCGCCTGGCGGCACGCGCCGACTACCTGGCGGAAATTCCGGTAAAAATGGCCAAATGGAATGAAACCGCCAAAGACCGGACCACCTCGAAGGAAACGCCAGTAAATATCGGCCGCATCATGGGTGAGCTCAATCGCTCGCTGCCCGACGACGCGGTACTGGTTGCTGACGGCGGGTTCGCGGCGCATTGGGGCGCATTGCTGTTCGACACCAAAAAAGCAGGCCGACATTTTGTGGCAGACCGAGGTTTTGCCTCGATTGGCTATGGCCTGCCAGGCGGCATGGGCGCCAAGATCGGCGTGGGTTCCGACCGTGTGGTGGTGGCCCTGACGGGCGATGGCGGTTTCAACATGACCATGGGCGAACTGGAGACCGCCAAACGCCTGGGTGTTAGCTTTGTGCTGTGCATCTTCAATAATGCGGCGTCGGGCTATGTTAAGGCCTTGCAGCATTCAGTGTACGGCGCGGGCAACTATCAGTCGTCCGACCTGCACGAAATGAACTATGCCAACATCGCCAATAACATGGGCTGCCTGGGCATACGTGTAGAAGACCCTGAAGACTTGGCAGCGGCCTTTGAGAAAGGTTTTGCCAACAAGGTCAGCCCTACTGTGCTTGATATTGTTGTCACCCGGGATCCGGCGCGTATGCTGCCTGCAGTAGACAACCGTATTCTCAAGGTCAATAAGGGGGATAGGCCAGTTTGAGGTGGCGGCTACTTTCCATTCAAAGATCGCTGTAATCGATGCTTCATTTCCTTGGCTGTTTCTATTACTTGTTCAACGAACTGAGTCACTATTAGTGATCGCGGCTTATTGGAAATCAAGATGGTTAAAGGAAAATGCGGAAGCGTTTTTGGGACTGTAGGTCGCTACCATACTCATACTGTTCTGAGTGATTAGCAAGGGTTTGGGAGTGCTGTCACTCTGACAGCGCCTCCCACACCCGCAACGTAGCCGCCGACCCCAACACCTGCGGATGCGCATACAAAGCAATAGGCAGTGATATTGATCTGAGCTCACCTTTCAGTAATACCAACTGGCCGGTATCGATTTCACGGCGCACCATGCTTTCTGGCAGCCAGGCCGCGCCCAGGCCGGCTATGGCCATTTCTTTGATGCCCGCCAGAAAGTGGGATTCATTCACGATTTGAATGCGGTGCTCGTGGTACAGGCAGTTCAACCCGCGCCTGTACAGGCTGCGGCCCACAAAGCTATCTGCGGGAAAAGCCAATAGCCTGAATGGGTCTTTGCCGCCAAGCTTGTGCAGTGGCTTACCGCCAGGGCCGGCGACGCTGATGGGTACGAATTTCTCCTCACCCAAATACAGTCTTTCTGCGCCGGGTAGTTCTATGCTTGTCGATCCGTCCTGATCTTCCATGCACATTAGTAGGTCGGCTTCGCCGCGCAAAAACGCCGACAGGCATTGCTCGTAGTCTTCCGATAGCACGCGCAGGTCTACGTTAAGGCTGGGCACGCGGCTTAGTTTTTCAAAGAGGTGGGGCAGGCGGGTAATCGTCAAGGAGTGCTGCGTGGCAAGCACGAGTCGCGTGGCGCCGCGGTTTTCCGACTGCATGCGTATGCGTATCTGCTCTGCGTCGGACGTCAGGGCTTGCAGTTGCGGCAGGAAGCGGCGGGCCACTGGTGTCAGGCGTATGGGGTTGGCGGATCTATCGATCAGGCCTACGTCCAGCCATTGTTCAAAGGCCTGGATGCGTCTGGATAGGGCAGACTGGCTGCTGTGCCTAAGGGTTGCAGCTTTGGATAAAGAGCCTGTCTCGGCGACGGCGAGCAGGTCTTGTAGCCAGACTAGCTTCATGGGAGTTTTACTCTAGCGAAGGTTATGCGTTTTTTGCATGCGGCCAGGAAAATATAGCGCTGGCCGCTCTGTATGACGGGGCGTAGGATGGATGTCATTCATTAACCAGGAGCCCGCTGCCGTGTTGCACTTAGCCAAGTACCCCCGTGTTCGTTTAGGCCATTTTCCTACTCCTTTGGAGTTTATGCCGAATCTGACTCGTCTTCTAGGCGGGCCCAATATCTATATCAAGCGCGATGATTGCACGGGCTTGGCGACGGGCGGGAATAAAACACGAAAGCTGGAGTTCTTGGTGGCGCAGGCCATGGAGCAAGGTGCCGATACCTTGATCACGCAAGGTGCGGTGCAATCCAACCATGTGCGGCAGACCATTGCCGCCGGTGCGCGCTTTGGTTTGCAGACAAAAGCCTTGCTTGAAGAACGGGTAACCGATGCCTCCGACGACTACGACCATTCAGGCAATGTGATGCTTGATAGCCTCATGGGAGGCGAAATTGTCGCGCGGGTGCCGGCTGGCACCGACATGAACGAGGCCATGGGCAATCTGGCCAAAGAGCTGACGGCGCAAGGCCGCAAGCCTTATGTCATTCCCGGTGGCGGGTCCAATCCTGTGGGTGCCCTGGGTTATGTGGCCTGCGCTCAAGAACTGCTTACTCAGTCTTTCGAGATGGGTCTGCGTATTGATCACGTTGTGCACGCAACAGGTAGCACGGGCACCCAGGCGGGTTTGCTGGTGGGCTTGGGTGCAAGCAATAGCGGTATTCCTGTCTATGGCGTGAGTGTTCGAGCCGCCAAGCAGGCCCAGCAAGACAATGTCTGGAAGCTGGTACAGGCCACGCTTGATTTCATGGGGCTACCCGAAGGCAGTGTTACTCGGGAGCAGGTGGTGGCCAATTCTGACTACGTCGGCGACGGCTACGGCATTCCTACCGAGTCCATGATCGAAGCGGTGCGTATGTTGGCTCAGCAAGAGGCCATTTTGCTGGATCCGGTCTATTCCGGAAAAGGCATGGCCGGCCTGATCGACCTGATCCGCAAGGGGCATTTCAAGGCCGGAGAGAACGTGGTGTTCGTTCACACGGGGGGCGCGGTCGGTCTGTATGGATACCGCTCGATTTTCTGAACATTAACATCAAGGAGGTGACAATGACGATAAGAACAAATTTGGTGCAAACGGTGGCTTTTAGCCTGGTGGCCATGACGGTAGGCGCTTCGTCGGCTTATGCGGCCGACGACGGATCGGACTTTCCGAAACAGCAGCCCATCAAGCTGATTGTGGGCTATCCGGCGGGTGGCAGCACCGACCTTAACGGGCGCTTGCTGGGCAAGGCATTGGCCGAGCGCTTGGGCCAGACCGTGGTGGTTGAAAACCTGGGCGGTGCGGGCGGTGCCATTGCCGCGCAAAAGGTCGTGAACGAACCCGCCAATGGCTATTCTTTGCTGGTGGGTGCGGTCAATGAGGTTGTGATTGCACAGCTGGTGAATCCCAGCGTCAAGTATGACGGCTTGAAGGATTTCACGGCTATTGGCTTGATTGGCTCCCAGCCATTGTTGCTGGCTGCATCAAAAGACTCGAAGATTGGCGGCATGGATGACTACATCAACATGACCAAGCAGGGTGATTCGGCATCATACAATTTTGGCTCTTCCGGGGTGGGCACTGCTCTGCACTTAACCGGCGAAATGATCAATACCGCCACCAAAGCCGAGGTGCAGCACATCCCTTACCGGGGCGTCTCGCCTTTGGTAACCGATATGCTGAGCGGGCAGCTTGATTTTGGGGTGTTTGGTCTATCGTCCGGGCTTCCGCATGTTCAGTCAGGTGCCATTAGCGCTATTGGCATTACGTCGGATGAGCGTTCATCTATCGCCCCGGACATCCCTGCGCTATCCGAGAATCCAATATTCAAAGACCTGAACGTAAGTTTGTGGTTCGGCCTGTTTGGCCCGGCCAATATGCCCGAGGCGGTTGTAGCCAAGCTTAAAACTGCCCTGAACGATGTTGTACAGGATCAGGCCTTTCAAGAAGAGTACAAGCGTACCGGCGGCACGGTTATTTCCAATCCCGTTAATATGAAGGAGTTCCTTCAGCAAGAACAGGCAACCTACAAGCAAGCTGTTCAGCAAGCCAATATTGGAAGATAGACTTCATGAAAGATGACCGTATGGCGTTCAATGTAGAAGTGCCCGATCTTAGCCAGGAGCGCGTGGGTAACGTGGGCCTGCCGGGTGTGTGGCATTTTGACTCGGGCAAGCCCGGCCCCAGCGTGCTGATCACGGCGCTGGTTCATGGCAATGAGCTATGCGGCGCATGGGCCCTGAAGGAACTGCTGGCGCATGGCGTCGATGTTCAGAACGGCAAACTCACCCTCATGTTCTGCAACCTGGCGGCATTCGATACCTTCGATATCAGCAAGCACGATGCTTCGCGATTTGTGGATATTGATTTCAACCGAGTGTGGACCGAAGCGCGTTTGGGCAATACCTCTTTAGTTGAAACACAACGCGCGGCGGCTTTGCGGCCCTGGGTGGAGCAGGCCGACTACCTGCTTGATATCCACTCCATGCACGAGCCGGCGCCGCCGGTGCTGGTGGTGGGCACCCTGCCCAGGAATATCGAACTGGGCGTCGAGGCCGGTATTGCGGAATACGTCATTGTGGATCCCGGTCATCCCGACGGGGTGCGTATGCGTGATTTCGCACAGTTCGGCGAGCCTTCGGGTGATGCGCGCGCCTTGTTGATCGAATGCGGTTATCACGGCGATCTGTCTTCCATCGATATTGCGCGCTTTGCGGTACAGCGCATACTTGCCCTGAGCGGCATCATGGACACTGACCGCCTGCCTGCACAATGGCTGGAACAGCAGCGGCAGCCGGTGGCTCAACCCACCGTGCTGACGGTAACTGAGCCAGTCGTGGCCGCCTCCATGGACTTTACGTTTACCGAGCCATGGCAAGGCATGGAAATGATCAAGCAGCAAGGAACGGTTATTGGTCACAACAATGGTCAGCCCGTCACGACGCCTTACGACAATTGCACCCTGGTCATGCCTTCGTTAAGGCAGCTGATTCCGGGTGTGACCGTTGTGCGGCTGGCGCGTACCGAACTCGCTCAGAACGACTAAGGCATACGCCCCTGCGCCGGACATTGCCACTATGAATAAGACTACCGCCAGCTCCACCCAGGTCGCCATCAACGCCGAACGGCTGTGGCGCAACATCGAAGCCTTGTCGTCCTACACCGATCCGGCGCTGCCCTGGACTCGCCGGGCCTTTACCGAGCTGCACCAGCAAGGCCGCGAGTGGCTCAAGGCGCAGATGGAGCTTGCCGGGCTGAAGGTAGAGGTGGATGGCGCGGGCAATATGATAGGGCGCCGCCAAGGCCGAAACCCCGATGCGCTGCCATTGGTGACGGGCTCGCATACCGACACGGTGATGGCTGGCGGCCGATTCGATGGGATTCTTGGGGTGCTGGCAGGCATCGAAGTGGCTCATGCGCTCAAAGACCATGCGCTTGAGCTGGACCACCCGCTGGAGGTCATCGATTTCATGTCGGAAGAGCCCAGCGATTACGGCATATCTTGCGTAGGAAGCCGCGCCATGGCGGGCAAGCTGGACGCCACCATGCTGGCCGCCCGCGACCACAAGGGTGAGACCCTGACCCAAGGCCTGGCCCGCATGGGCGCGCAGTCTACGGATATTCCTGGCGTCCAGCGCGCTCAACACTCTACAGCGGCCTATCTTGAGCTTCATATCGAGCAAGGCCCTGTGCTCGAACAGAATGGCTTGCCCATAGGCGTCGTGACGCACATCGTAGGCGGGCGTCGGATGGCGCTGACATTCCTGGGCACTGCCGGGCACTCCGGCACCACGCCCATGGCGCTCAGGTCTGACGCGCTGGTGGCGGCCAGCCTGGTGGTTGCCGAAGCTTCGCGGCGCGCCAGCCGCTTGAATAGCCCGGACCGTTATGTGGTGGCAACGGTGGGGCGCCTTTTGGTGGAACCCAATATGGCCAACGCCATACCGGGCAAAGTGGATTTGGTGCTGGAAGTGCGCAGCGACAGCGACGCCTTGCTGGACAGCTTTCCTGAAGCGCTTTTAGCTGGGCTGAATGCCGAGTTGGCGGCACTGAAGGTGCAGGTTTCCATGAAAGAACTGACACGCTCTTACGTGACGCAGTGCGATCCGGTATTGATGGATGCCATCGAGACGGCCGCATCGGGGCTCGGTTATTCCACCATGAAGTTGCCCAGCGGTGCCGGTCACGATGGCGTGTATTTCAGCGCAACCGGCCCCATAGGCATGATTTTTGTGCCTTGCCTGGATGGCCGTAGCCATTGCCCGGAAGAGTGGGCCAGCCCTGAAGCAGTTGGCGCGGGTACGCAGGTGCTGCTTCAGGCTTTGTTGGGGCTGGATGGTGGGTTGGGGAAGACGTAAGCGCTAACATCTGCCGCCCAGGCCGTTTTGCTGGTAACGGCTTGAAGCCGGCCTAAAACGCCCAACTCACGTTCACCCTTGCGCCATGATCCTGGCGCCCGGATGCGTACTGCCCCGCATAGCTAAAGCCCAGTCTGCCGTGCTTGGCCAGACTGGCTTCCACACCCAACTGCAGCGACCAGGCATGTCTCGCCAGCGCCAACCCTTCAGATGTAAACACCGTTTGTTTGGGGCTGTCGCGAAAGCTTTGTCGGCTATAGCTGCGTACATCGCCGCTGGCGTGATGCCATGCCAGTTCACCTCGCAGTTGAGCCTGACCATTGGGTATATGCAGGGTATGCACCGCCTTGAGCCCCAGACTTGAAAACAAAACTGTCTGGTCGGACGATTCGACTGTCAGCGCGGCCATGTCGCCTTGTTCGCTATAGCCGCGGGTTTGTTGCCTTACCCATGCAAAGCGGATGAAGGGGATCAGGCGTGATAGCGGTGCGGTGAACTCGGTAAATAGCTGCAGGGTCTTGCCTCGATAGCGACCCGTTGGGCTGTCGTTCAGACCGGCTGTGCTCAGGCTGCGTCGGGAGTTGACGGCATGCCAGCCGTGCGTGGCGCCCAGTATCCATTTCAGGCCGCGCCAACCACGCGCCAGGGTCAGTCCTACATACTGGCTGTCTATGTTGGCGTGGGTATCGAGCGCTGTGCGCCACATGCGGCTTTGTTGTACCCCCAGGTAGGCACTTGCGCTAAGGTTGTCACTGATGTGCTGCGTACCGCCCAGCACCAGGCCGCCGGTGTCGCGATTGTCGCCGGGTGTGCCTTGCGCGGCGTTGCGGCGCGCCGATGAGTACCAGGCGTGTTGCCAGGCATGACTGGTTGTATGGGTAGCACTCGCGTGCTGCAATGCGGCTTCGCGAACGAAACGGCTGTCATCCAGCATGCGGGATGCAATCGACGCTGCCCAGCTGCCTGACAGTTGCTGAAAGGCCTGGCGTGCCTTGGGCTTGTCCAGGGTAATGATGTGGTCTTGCAGGGCGGGGTTGCTGCCGCCTTCTTGGTCTATGACTTGTGCCACCTCGTCTTCGGTCGGTGTTTCGCCGGCTTCCTCCAGTGGGGTTTCGTTGCGGACCAGGCTCAGGTAAACGTGCTGGGTGTCATAACTGAGCTCGGGTTTCAGAAAAGGCATATTGGCGGCGTCGGCAATCGTGGTGGCGCGGGCAAAGCGCGTGTCGCCCAGGCCCTGGTCGGCTTGCAATATGGTGTAGTGTGTGCGGGGCTGCCAGTCGCCGTCTTGTGCCCGAACCAGCACTTGCCCGGCCAGCTCGGCCGTTTCCAGCACTTGTACCTTGTCCGACTGGCCGTCGGCCTGCACATTGATTTCCAGGGTGGCATCAGCTTCGAGCTGCAGCCGGCGCATGACTATCATGGCGGGCGCGCTCGATAGGCCGGGGGCCAGGGTGCCACCGCCTTGAATCAGGACCGAATCGATGGCGCCGCTGCCTTCCAGGCGTGCGCCTCGTCTGACGTGTATGGGGCCGGCAAAGAAGCCGCCTATGGCCAGGCTGCCTTGCTCGACCACGGCGAGCGTAGGCGTAGTGACGTAAGCAGGTAAATAGAGTCTGCCGGCACCCTGCTTGCTGATGGGCACAGAGCCCACTACGGCTCCGTACTGTGTGGCGGTGCCCTGATCCACCCGCCACGTTACGGCTTCATTGGGCTGTGTACCAGGCTGCAGCTGTATGACGTTGTACACAGCGGCGTCTGCGGCATAGTTCAAGCTTGTGCCCGAGTACATGTGCAGCGTTCTGTTGGTGGTGCCCAGGGCGTTGTTGCCCTGTACGCCCAGTGTGCCTTCGTGCAGCAGGGTATTGCCGTTGTACTGGTTCTGGCCCGACAGCACTAGCGTGCCGCCGCCATACTTGGCCAGGCTTTGTGTTGAACCTGCCACGCTGGAAACCGGTCCCGATATATGCAGGGTGGTATTCGCGTCGGTATGGATGGCTGCTTCGTGCTGGTCGATGTGAAATGCGCGAGATGATTCAAAGCTGGCGGCGGTGTACAGACCGTCTTTTGAAAAAACAAAAGGCACATTGGGTAAACCCAATTGTGCCTCGGTGTGTACCCAGTCGCTGCCAGGAGGTGGAGGTGTAGCCGATACGGATGCGCACATTGCAACTGAAGTGATGGTGAGCAGCAGTACGTGTTTATACGTCATAGTGTTCTCCGAAGGATGAATGTGTCACTTTTGCGACCGGCGCATTATGAAACATTTGGAACACTTTAGATATATATTTGGCCCTATGCTACGATCTTTATACGATTTAGTTAACACACATCAAGAAAAGGCACGCCATGACCTGCTACGCGCTGGGAGACCTGACGCCCGAGATTCACGAGTCTGCTTTTGTGGCAAACGAAGCCACGATTATTGGGCAGGCCATCATGCATGAAGGCACCAGCATTTGGCCGGGCGCGGTCATCCGGGCTGACAACGAGCCCATTGTGCTCGGCAAAGACTCCAATGTGCAGGAAGGGGCAGTACTGCACGTAGACCCGGGCTGCCCGCTGGTCATCGGCGAGGGCGTAACCATTGGGCATCAGGCCATGCTGCATGGCTGCACGGTCGAGGACGGCTGTCTGATTGGTATTCAGGCTGTTGTCATGAACGGGGCAGTCATTGGCAAAAACAGTCTGGTGGGGGCGGGCGCCGTGGTCACCGAGGGCAAGGTATTTCCCGAGCGCTCCCTGATTCTGGGCGCGCCGGCCAAGGCGGTGCGCACGCTCACCGACGAACAGCTGGTCGGTTTGCGCAACAATGCCGTCACCTACCGGGATCGTGCCCAGGACTATAAAAAGAATCTGAAGGCGCTGTAGTCAGGTCAGGTTGTCGCGCAGCCATTGCTCGCCTTCGGCGGCAAGGTCCATCATGCGCTTGATGATCAGGGCATCGGCCTGGCCATGGGCGCGCATGGCGTCGGTAAACGCTTCCATGCTGGCCGTGGTGGGGAACCAGTCTTTTTCGGGCTGTAATTCCAGGCCCTCTATATGCTTGATGTTGCCGTTGGGCAGTAAATACCAATTATTCATGCCGTCATGGTAAATCAATTATGATATTGAGCCTTTGCCATGGCGGTATTTTTGTCGTCTGGCCGTCCCCAGCCGAAGGCGCGACGCGACGGCTTTATATCGTTGGAGTTTCATGATGGGTCGGGTCAGCCCCACATCAGTTTCCACACCTGCTTACGGCGCGACGCGCCCGGTGGCTGGTATAACCGTCCTGGTTTTATCGACATGGGCGCTCTCTACGCTCGATGCCAGCGGCAAATGGGTCATGAATGCCGGGGTGTCGCTGCTGATGCTGTGCTGGGTGCGCTATGTGCTGCATCTGGTATTGGTGCTGGCCCTGGTACTGCCCACGCGCGGCCTGTCGGTGTTGCGCACGATACGGCCTCGGGCGCAGATCGTGCGCGGTTCGGTCATGTTGCTGTCCACCATGTCGTTCTTTACGACCCTGCATTATTTGCCGCAGGCCGAAGCGACCGCCATTAATTTCCTGGCGCCACTGATTGTCCTGGCGGTCGCGCCCTGGGTGCTGAAAGAGCCGGCACGTCTGTCGCGCTGGGTCGCGGCCGGGGTGGGTTTTCTGGGGGTGCTGGTCATTATCCGGCCCGATGCGGGCCTGGATACCGCCGGCACAATGTTCGGCTTGCTGACGGCCTGTCTGTTTGCCTGTCAATTCATTGCCACGCGGCGCGTGGCGGTCGATGGTCCCTTCACTACGCTGATCTGGAGCGGTGCGGTGGGCAGTGTGGCGCTGACTGCGGCCTTGCCGTTTGTGCTGCCGGCGGCGCTGCCTGTGCTGTCGTCCCTGAGCCCCTTGCAGTGGGTGGTACTGGCCTCTACCGGTTTTTGGGGGGCGCTCGGACACTTGCTGCAAATACAGGCGTATCGCAATGCGCCGGCCTCGATGCTGGCGCCTTTTGTGTATTTGCAGATTATCAGTGCTGCGGGTCTGGGTTGGCTGATATGGGGACAGTTCCCTGATCCGCTGACCTGGCTGGGTATTGCCGTGGTGTGCGCCAGTGGTATTACCATAGGCGTAGTGGAATGGCGCAGACGTAAATTATAATCGGCCCCATGAGCAAAAAAATACTGATAGTCCGCACGTCTTCGCTGGGTGACCTGGTGCACATGCTGCCGGCTATTTCAGATATTGCCCAGCACGTGCCTGGTGCGCAAATCGACTGGGTCGTCGAAGAAAGTTTCGCCGAAATTCCTGGCTGGCATCCGGCTGTGCACGAAGTCATTCCCGTTGCGCATCGTCGCTGGCGCAAGCACTGGTGGGCGCAGCAAACGCGCAACGAGCGCGCAGCGCTACGCAAAAACCTGGGTGCCCGCCAATACGATGTCGTGCTCGACATGCAGGCCCTCATGAAGTCGGTATGGCTGGTGCGCCAAACACACGGGAAGCGCCACGGACTTGACCGCAAATCGGCACGCGAACCGTTGGCCTCTTTTTTTTACGACGTCAAGCATACGGTTAAATTCTGGCAGCCAGCCGTCACGCGCCAGCGCGAACTGGCCGCGGCTGCGTTTGGCTATCAGTACGAAGGCGAGGCCGATTTTGGCCTTGACAGCATTACCGATGGTGTTCAGGTTGAGCCTTATGCAGTGATCATGCCCTCGGCCAGCCGCGACGACAAACTCTGGCCCGAAGAAGACTGGCAAAAGGTGTTCACGCGTTTGCATGAACACAATCTCGATTTGAAGCTGCTGTCGGGCAGCCCCGCCGAAACCGAAAGGGCCCGCCAGTTGGTCGAGGGTAATCCGCGCGCACAGGTCTTGCCGCGCATGAGCCTGACCGACGTAGCCAAGGTGCTGGCTGCGGCGCGCATGATGGTGGGGCTTGATAGTGGCCTGACTCACCTGTCGGCCGGTCTGGGCCGGCCCACCATAGGTTTGTACAAGGCTTCCACCCCTGTACGTACGCCCCTTGAGGGCCCGGCCTACACGGCCAGCCTGGGCGAGCGCGGCAGTGCACCTTCAGCTGAAACCGTCCTGAGTGCGATCGATCAGGCGCTCGATTTTGACGACTCGGCACATGCTGATTTGACCGGCGGCAACGAGCCAGACTGATACGGCTGTGGGTTGACTCACCTGTTCGACTATCGTACTTTGCCCCATAGTCACATAAGGGGAAGCCGTAAATGAGAACAACCTTAAATCCTCCGGTATTTTTTACGTCAGCTATTTTCATCCTGCTTATTGTGGTGCTGACGATCATCGCCCCCGAGGCCTCGGGCAATTTGTTCAGTGCGACGCAGTCTTGGATACTCGGTCACGCAAGTTGGTTTTACATTCTTGTTGTAGCCATTATTCTGCTTACCGTGATATTTCTGGCCCTGAGCCGGTACGGCGACATCAAGCTGGGACCTGATCACAGTCAGCCTGATTATCGCGATGTGACCTGGTTCGCCATGCTGTTTTCAGCCGGCATGGGTATAGGGCTGATGTTCTTCGGTGTTGCCGAGCCTGTCATGCATTTTGTCAGCCCACCGGTAGGTGATGCTGAAACTGTGGCGGCCGCGCGCGAGGCTATGAACATCACCTTCTTTCATTGGGGCTTGCACGCGTGGTCTATTTACGCCATTGTCGGATTGACCCTGGCATTTTTCAGCTATAGGCATGGGCTGCCACTTACGCTGCGCTCAGCACTCTATCCACTGATTGGTGAACGGATCTACGGCCCGATCGGGCATGCGGTCGATATCTTTGCCATTATTGGCACAGTGTTCGGTATTGCGACGTCTCTCGGTCTGGGGGTGGCGCAGATCAATAGCGGTCTGCATCACTTGTTCGGTCTTCCGGTCAGCATACCGACGCAAGTCGTCCTGATTGTTATCGCCACTTCGCTGGCGACTATTTCCGTAGCCAGCGGCCTTGATCGCGGCATACGGATTCTCTCGGAAACCAATCTTGGCCTGGCGGTTATGTTGCTGCTATTTGTGCTGGTATTGGGCCCCACGGTGTTTATATTGCAGACTTTTGTGCAGAACACGGGTGGGTATATTTCTGACCTGGTCAACAAAACGTTCAACCTGTACGCCTACCAGCCCAACGACTGGATAGGCGGCTGGACGCTGTTTTACTGGGGTTGGTGGATAGCCTGGTCGCCATTTGTCGGGCTATTCATTGCCCGTATCTCCCGGGGCCGCAGCATACGTGAATTCGTGCGCGGAGTATTGCTTGTCCCGACTGGCTTTACCCTGATGTGGATGACGGTGTTTGGCGATACGGCCCTGCATATGATTGTGGTCGATGGCCTGACAGATCTTGCCCAGGTCGTGGCCCAGGACAGTTCACTGGCGCTGTTTGCCTTTCTTGAGCAACTACCCTTAGCCAGCGTTACTTCCTCGGTTGCCATTGCCATGGTGGTCGTTTTCTTTGTGACATCGGCCGATTCGGGCGCATTAGTCGTCGATTTGCTGGCGTCGAGCGGTGCCGAAAACTCCCCGGTATGGCAGCGTATTTTCTGGTCGTCGCTTATGGGCGTGGTGGCCATAGCCTTGTTGCTGGCTGACGGTCTGACGGCATTGCAGACCGCTACCATTGCCAGTGCCTTGCCATTTTCGGTGATTTTACTGCTGGCAATATGGGGGTTGTTCAAGGCACTCAAGCTTGACGCAACCAAGCGGCGTATACGCTACCAGACGGTGACCCGGGCACAGCCCGGCAGCATAGGCCAACCCTGGCAACGGCGTTTACGTAATATCGTACTGATGCCCAAGCACGAACATGTGCTGCGCTTTATCCAGGAAGTGGCGCTGCCATCCATACGCTTAGTAGCAGAAGAGCTCAAGGGGCAAGGCTACGATGTCGAAGTCACCGAAGACGGCGAGACCAATGCGGTCAATCTTGAGGTGAGGCACCATGGCCAATACATGGACTTTTCCTATGCCGTGCGGCCGCTGGAGCAAGAGCGCCCTGTGCTGACGCCCGACGATGTCCGTGATAAGGACGAGCGCCGCTACTTCCGCGCCGAAGTTTTCCTGCGCGAGGGTGGGCAAGACTATGACATCATGGGCTGGAGCAACGAAGCGGTCATCAGCGACATTCTGGATCAGTACGAACGCCATCGCCAATATTTGCATATGGTGCATGCCAGTCCTGCGGCAGAGGTGCAGGAGGGCTAAGAACCACGATAGCGGTCACGTCTCTGCGCATGGGCCGCTATCTGGCTTAAAATAGGCCATCTCTACAGCAGGTGCCACGGGCATATTCTTGAATCGTTTCTTTTATACCGCTCTGATCAGAATCTTGACGCCAGGCTTGTTGGGCTGGATGGCGTTGCGTGCCCGGCGTACACCAGGCAACTGGGGGGTATGTTCGGGTGCGCGCTTTGGTCACTACGGCAGTGCAAGCCCTCTTAAAAAACCCGTCTGGGTGCATGCCGTCAGCCTGGGTGAAATGCGTGCCGCGCAGCCGCTGGTGCAAGCCCTGCTCGATCAAGGCGACACCGTCCTGCTTACGCACATGACCGTTACCGGACGGGCTGAAGGCGCACGCGCCTTCGGGCAAGACATACGTCATGGTCGCTTGCTGCAGCAATGGCTGCCCTACGATTTTCCGGGTGCTACCACTCGCTTCATGGAGCATTACCAGCCGTGCGCGGGCATTCTCATCGAGCGCGAGGTCTGGCCCAATTTACTGGCGGCAGCCCGCCGGCATCACATACCCGTCATGCTGGCCAGTGCGCGGTTTTCCGATCATGCCTTGCGCCAAAGCCTGCGCCTGGGCAGCGTCATGCGCCAGGCCTACGCCAGCTTCGATGCTGTCTATGCGCAGACGTTGCATGACGCCCAGCGCCTGGAGCAGGCCGGGGCGTCTGCCGTGCGGGTGTCCGGCAACTTCAAATTCGATGTGGCGCTTGCGGCTGACAAGATCAAGCGGGGCAAAGGCTTTGCCAGCGATCTGCCGCGCAAAGTCATTGCCATCGCCAGCACGCGCGAAGGCGAAGATGAGCTCTTCATCCGCGCCATAGGCCGACAGATCAAGCGTGCTCGCGGACAGGGTCGCAACCTGTCCGAGAAAGTCCTGTTCTGCCTCATACCGCGCCACCCACAGCGCTTTGACGAGGCCGCCGAACAACTCAGCAAGGCAGGCTTGTCGTATGTGCGCCGCTCGCAGCTGATTGCGTCGGGCGACTGCAGTTCAACCGCCTTGCAGGAGTGCAGCCAGGCTGCCGTCCTGCTGGGCGATACCCTGGGCGAGATGCCCTGGTACTACGCCCTGAGCCAGGTTGCTATTGTGGCAGGCAGCTTCCAGCCTTTGGGCGGACAAAATCTTATAGAAGCCTGCGCCATAGGCGTGCCGGTGCTGGTGGGGCCGCATACCCGCAACTTCGAGCAGGCAGTGGTAGACGCCATGGACGAAGGCGCCGCGCTGCGCGCCTCAGACCCCGATGCAGCCCTGCACATGGCGCTGCAATTGTTGAATGACCCGCAACGCATGGCCCGCATGGGCGAGGCCGGTGCGCATTGGGTGCAAAAGCACACGGGCGCCGTGGCCCGTGTGGTGGCGGGGCTGAACGAGCTCAAATCGCGTACTTGAACTGGCGATCTGCCGCATAGCGGCCACCGCCGCGCACAGCGATATAGAGCGCAAGAAACCCCATCAATACCGGAAACTCGATGCCGCGATCAATCCAGGGCCAGGTAGGACCCAGCGCATAGCTGATGCCTGCCATTTCCAGCGCGATGATGAGCGCGACCGGGCGCGTCCATAGTCCTATTGCCAGCATGATGGCGCCGGCGGTTTCTAGCAGCATGACCAGGAAAGCCAATTGAGGCGCGAATGGCAAGCCCATGACGTTCTGGATCAGGTTGATGGAGCCGGCCATCGGGTCGGCCATGGATCCATGGGAGGTTTCCAGAGCCTTGGGAAGGCCATGGGTCAGCATGATGAAACCGAAGGCGGCACGCAGCACGGCATACAAGATGGGTTCTGCGCGGGTGTATAGCACCTCCATCGTTGGAAACAGCAGCCGCTCATGGGATGCGCTTGTGTCGTTTGATGCAATCTTGGATTGGGCTATTGTGGTGTCCATCTTGAATCCCCCTTAAGAGTAAATGCTCTTTTGCAGAGCATGAGCAAGAAAGGCTGCTGTCGCGCCCAGCGTCGCAGCCAGTGCCAGCATCCCGAATGTCGTTATGGACGGGGGCTGGTGCGAAGCAAAGTAGGCCACCAGGCCTAGAAAGAAACCGAGCAGATTGTTGAATACCGGCGCCTTGGCCAAAGACAGTGCCAGCACAGTGATGGCGAACACGACGGCGCTGATGGCATAGCCGCCCAGCATGGGTGTCAGCGCCACCACGACATGGGTCGCAGCAATACCAAGGGTGACCCCTATGAATACGCAGGTCAGGTTGATGACTCCCTGCTTCAAGTTCAGTCCTCGGGTGAAGTATGAAATCCAGCCAACAAACATGGCCCACACGGGAACCTCGAATGCCACGACGCTCAAGGTGGCGGCCGATGATGCAATGACCGATTCGCCAAGCACCACTTTCAGGTGGGTGGAAAAATTGTTATCAGCCATGGCTTGCCTCCTGGAGGGGGGACATGCGTTGTGGTGACAGCAGGTCGGACAATCCAATACGGTTCAGGAACTCGGCGCGAATGCGGTCAGCCACCGCATTGACCACTTCGCAACCATCGTTTGAGGGGTCTACATGCACGCGGAATGGACGATGCCCGTAGGGACTGTCGACGATATCCACAATCGCTTGCGCCACGTTGAACACGTCGGCGTCTTCGGGTTCGCAGGAGGCCAGGCCACCCAGAACTTCTTGTTCGAATCCGGCGTAGGCGCCTCGCGCATAGACCTGCACACGTTCATCATCGTCAGGCCGGCCGCTGTGCGCAAAATGATTGGTGCCTTTGGTGAAGGCTCCGGGAACCACGATCGAGGTTTCGATCCCCCAGCGCGCCAGTTCACCCGCATAGCTGACCGCCAAGGCATCCATTGCCGCTTTGGCAGCGAAGTACGGACCAAGATAGGGCGGTGTACCGCCACGATGGCTGCTGCTACCTACCCACAGCACCAGCCCCTGTCCCTGCTTGCGCAGCTGCGGCAGTGCGGCGCGATTGACGCGTTGCGTGCCGATGACATTCACATCATAGAGTTGTGCATACTGTTCGGACGTAAAGGCTTCCGCAGGTCCGAACACCATGTGCCCCGCATTGTGGACCAGCACATCGAGCCGTTCCTCAGTCGCAACGACGTAAGTGACGGCTGCTTGCACTGAAGCTTCGGACTGCACGTCCAGCTTAATTGCATGCAGTGCCACCTTGTGGCGGGCGGCGTAGGATTGCAGGGCTTCCACTTGCGGGGCATTTCGCCCTTGGGTTTCCCGCATGCCGGCATAAACTGTATGGCCGGCCAATGCCAGCGCTCTTGCACTTAGCGCACCAATACCGCTGGACGCTCCGGTGATCAAAATAGTATGTGGCATGAATTTCCTCCTGTTGGATTGAGACGGCGTAGGTTCAGGCAAATCCGCCGTTGGCACGCACGGTTTGGGCATTGACCCAGCCTCCATCGGCGCCCACCAGGAACGACACCACGCGCGCGATGTCTTCTGGTTGTCCCAGGCGTTCAAGGGGGGCAAGCTTGCCGAGCTGGGCAATCTGTTCGTCGGTCTTGCCATCGAAAAACAGTTCGGTGGCGACGGGGCCGGGCGCGACCGCGTTCACTGTGATGTTTCGGCCGCGCAACTCGTTGGCCAGCACGCGCACCAGGCCCTCGACCCCCGCCTTGGCCGCTATGTAGGGGCCGTACTGGGGGAAGGATTTGGCAATGACGCTGGTCGATAACGCGACAATGCGGCCACCGGCCTCCAGGTATTCTGCCGCTTGTCCCAGCACCAGAAAGGCGCCGCGAAGATTGATCTGGACGGCATGGTCGAATGTTTCGATGCCGTCGGGCGTAATGGGGGCGAGTGGCATGACGCCTGCGCTATGCACCACGGCGCTGATCGTGCCGAAAGCTTCCTTGGTCGTGGCAAAAAGCCGCCGTACGTCCTCGACTTGCGACACATCTGCCTGCACGGCTATCGCAGCGCCACCCGCCGCTTCGATGGCTGCGACCACTTCCTGGGCCTTGCCGGCATTGCCCGAGTAATTGACGGCAACCTGGAAGCCGTCCGCCGCCAGGCGTAGGGCAATGTCACGACCGATCCCCCGGGAAGCACCGGTGACGATGGCCGTTCTGACGGGAGCTGCGGTGGTGGACGGATTGCTATTGATGCTCATGATGGTTTCCTTGTAAACGAGGGGAATAGGGGGGTGTGCACCCGCCAAACGATCTCGCGGCGAGTGCTATGGAAGCTATGATGCCAATTGACCGTGAATGGATAAATGGGATTAAATTGGCTATTTAATTCAAGACGCATCAACAATTGGATGGTTATGGACCGTTTTGATGCCTTGCAGCTTTTCACGCGTATCGTCGAACTGGGCAGCTTCACCGAAGCTGCGAGCGTGCTGGATATCCCGCGCGCTACGGCAACGCATGCAATCAAACAGCTGGAAAAACGCCTGGGTGCCCGCCTGCTGGATCGAACTACACGGCAAGTGAAACCCACCCTTGATGGGCAGGCCTTCTACGAACGCTGCAAGCGTGTATTGGCTGAACTGGAAGACGCGGAAACCTCCCTGAGCACTCAGGTGACCCATCCCCATGGGACGCTGCGTTTGGATATCCATGGGGCACACGCGACGAACATCATCCTCCCGCGCATTGGCGAGTTCAGGGAACGTTACCCGCAAATCAATGTTGTGCTCAGCAGTGGCGACCGTCTGGTGAATCTGGTCAAAGAAGGCATAGACTGCGTGGTGCGGGCTGGTCATCCACGCGACTCGTCGCTGGTGGTCAGGAAATTAGCCGAGATACCCGAGATCATTTGCGCCAGCCCCGAATACCTGGCGCGGCATGGCACGCCCACACACCCGCGCGAATTGACCGAGCATCAGGGCATAGGTTTTTTTTCCCGGGGCAATGACAGCCGCTATCCTTTCACCGTCATTATTGATGGAGACGTGACGGAGTTCGAGGCCAGCGGCTGGATGTCAGTCAGTGATGCCGAGTGCTACACGAGCGCGGCGCTAGCTGGCTGCGGACTAATTCAGGTGCCTCGTTTCCGCCTGGAAGAGCATCTTCGTAGCGGTCGGCTGGTTCAGGTATTGCCTGAATGGCGTTGCCCAGATCTGCCCGTCTGTGCACTTTATCCGTTCCACCGCCAGCTTTCTCCGAGAGTGCGCGTGTTCATTGATTGGGTACGCGATCTGTATACCGAAAAATTCGGCGGCCGGATGCCCCATGTCGTTGACGATTCCTTGACCTCATCTGGGAAATCTAGGAAAAAAGCAGGTAGCTAAACCAGGCGCCAATCAGCAACAGCAATACTGAAAGTGCCTTTTGCAGAAGGGGGACCTGGATTCGGCGTGTTGTCCATTGGCCGGCCACCGATGCGATCAACAGCAGCAAGCCCAGGGTGCCGCCCAATACCCAATCCAGACTGCCGGCGCGCGCGTGCACAAGGATCGCCGACAAGGCGATAGGTAGTTGCACCGCTTGTCCCACCATGATCGCCAGGCGGATGGGTTGATGGAACAACAACAGCACAGGAATCAACAATACCGGACCGCCTGTACCGGTCAGTGCGGAACCGAGACCGGCAAGAAGACCGATGCCGGCCAGTGCGCTTCGGGCAAGAAGCTTCTGGGTGGTTTCTTCGGTGGTTATTCTTTTGGCCAGCAGGCCGCGAAGGCCGGCAAAGCAAATGGTGACAATGACCAATATAAGTACGATACGGCTGTCCAGTCCATGCACCAGCACGGCGCCCAATGCGGCACCTGGCATGGCACCAATCACCACCGGCATGGTCTTGCGCATGTGGTCCCGATTGCGATTGAGATACCACAAGGCGGCGAGCCCGGGAAACCCGAAGGCCATGGAAGACGCCGCGATCGCTTGAGCGGGGGCGAGTCCTTCAATGCTGGTTAGAACGGGCACCAGCAGCACGCCGCCGATACCTGTGGCACCAATCAAAAAACCGGCCAGTATGACGGCGAGTAAGCTGGTAAGGGCCATTCAATTGCAGGGGTCTCTGTTCAAGCCCAGGCAAGGAATGCCCATGACGGTGAACTCGACGGTCAGGACGTCACCTTGCTTGCCGGACGGATAGTCACCGGGAGCATTATGGACCGCGATCACGGCACTATTGGGAAATGTTGCAGCATAGAAGGTTGCCGCGTCCAATTCTGTCATGCTTGCTTAGCGCCGACGTTGCCAGAACGGCTGGTTGGGCCAGCGGGGCTGGCTGCGGTAGTAGTGGTTTCGTTGCGTCAAGTATGTTTGCCAAAGCTGGTGTTGTTGCTCGTTGTATTGCTGGACATAAGCGCTGCGCATGCCCAGGCCCTCTGCGCCTTGCGGGCAGTCAGTGAGGGCGTAGTGGATCATGTGTCCGGCATGGCTGCCTGTCCTGAGCGCTTTGTCTATGCCTTGCGATGATAGCGGATCGTAGGCTTGTGCGGCGTCGCCTACCGCCATCCAGGCATCTCCGCAGAATTGGCCCAGTCGTTGGCTGTTGGCCGGGGCGCCCCGAATTTCTCCACAAGGCCGATACCCTTTGGTCTGAAGCAAGGGGCCGATATGGATGGATGAGCCCAGCAGTTGGTCGAAGCCAGACTGGCGCGCAGCCAGTCTGGCCTCCGGCAAGTCTTTGTCGGAATGTAAAACCACCAAGCGCCTGCTGTCAGCGCATTTGCTGCCGGGCAAGCGATTGCTATACCACCAGCCCTGCGGCGCGGCTTCTATCCGGGTATAGCGGTCATCGTCGTCCTGGGCGCAGGAAAACCATTGCGCATAGGCAAACAGGCGGTCGTTGTCGTGGTCGAGCTGAACGGCTAAGGTCCTGGCCACAGCCGCTCGTCGGCCCGAGCAGTCGACCAAGTAGCGTGCACGATGCTGCGTATTGCCGGTTTCCGAGCTTAGATTGACTTGCCAATTGAAGGGCGGCGCGGTGATGCGCGAGCAGGATTCGAAGCGGACACCCTTGAACACGCTTGCACCGGCCTGCATGGCGCTCGACCTCAGGGCTGCGTCGAAAGCCAGGCGTTCGACGCACAGGCCAAAGCCGGTCAGTGTGAAGAAAAAGTCAGTGACTTCAGCTTGGTCGTTGGTCCACAGGGAAATGTTGCCTGCGGTTTTGAACAGGCCAGGCAGATTCTGTTCCGGACTTTCAAGGTCGCCCAGGAAATGCCTGACGAGGCCGACGGCGGTTGGCGGTAGTGATTCGCCCAGCTTGAAGCTGGGCGATGCGCGTTCTTCGACCAACAGTACTCGCTGGCCGAACCGCGCCAGCGTGATAGCGGTGGCCGCACCCGCCGGGCCGGCCCCGACAATCACAACATCCCATATTGCATCGACGAGCTGGCGCCCGGACAGCGTCACCCTTTACTTACCTTTGGTGGGCGGGCGGTTCAGGGCCGGGTCGCGTTCTTGTTCGACAAATACGGTGGAACCCTGGTCGGTTACTAAACTGCCGTCGTTGGCCTTGATGGGGAGCACCATGCCCAGTTTGGGCCAGGCGAATGCCATTTGATGGTAACCATCGGTGGACGATAGCGGTTCGCCGTCGGCGTCGTAACCACGGAACCATTCTTTATGGGTTCTGGTCTGGGTTTTCTGGTCGTACTCGAAAACGATGTCGGGCCGTTGTGTGGGCCACCATGCCACGTTGCACGACCAGAAGTCGCCCTGCCATGGGCTGGACATATAAGCCGATATGGCGCCGGGCTCGTTGTTATGGCCCACGCGAAATGCCTCGGCAAAGTATTCGCGATAAATGATCAGGTAGGGAAATTCGATGCCGGGGTGGAAACCACCACCGATGGTAGGCTGAAGCGCGGAGCTATCGAGTGCATGCGGCTGTTCGGCCAATGGCAATTGCTCGAGGGGGATGGGGTCTTGCAGGGTGCCGACTTCGAAGTCGCCGTCGGCCCAGTTCTTCAAGTGCTTCAATTGCCAGTCGGTCAGGCTCAGGAATTGATCGGGAAAATTATTGCCTAGCTGCTGGTTTTGCAAGGGCTTGCCTGCCGTGCCCCACAGCTTGGGCATCAGGGTATCGTCTTCGGTGCGCTGGAATTCTTCATTCTTCCAGCTCGTGGGCCGTTGCGGCGGAGCGGGCAACAGGGTGTCGACCAATCTGCCGTTTTTGCCAGGGGCATGCCGCATCAGGCTGTAGATTCTTTGCCTGATGGGCTTGCTTTGTTCGCTGGGATCGGCCAGCAGCTTCATGTAGCCGGGCAGCAGCAAGTTGCCCGGCTGCCCCGGGCCATGGGCGCGATTCTTGGTTTCGGGAGCAACGCCTGCCGCCTCGGGACTTACCCAGCCGTAATGGACCGCATTGGCGAAGACGGGGTAGATATCGCGGTAGAAATTCGTTTTTTGCCCGGTATAGGGATAAGCCTCGGGAAAGGTCTCGTAGACGCGATCGAGAATGGACACCACGTGGTACATATGAGGTGCAAACTTGGGCGGCGCGGTGACGATCCATGCCCCGGCCTTGGGGTTTCTTGTGCCCTCGTCCGTGGCTGCCTTCACGTTGTCGCGGGTGCTGAGCACCGTACCGTCCTTGAGCGTGACCGTGACATCGATTTCGCCGCCACAGGTGTCGTCCCACCAGCCCGGGATGTTGAAGTAGGCGAACTGGTTGGTCAGGGGGTTTTTGCCGTTGTCAGGGCCGTTGGGCGGATTGACGGTTTCACTGGGATTCGACAGCACCACCTTGGGTGTCGTGACACATTCGCCTTTGCCGGGAGCGGGAATGAACAGCAGGCGATCCTGGTTGTCGAGGCGCAGTTGGCCCAATTCGATGTCTTGGGCAGCCGTATAAGTGACCTCGACGTCTTTAGACGGGTCTTTGGGCGTGTAGCCTTCGAAGCGCAGTTCGCCGGGCAGCGTGCTTTTTTCGATGCCGGTGAAGACATCGCCTTTCATGACGACCGCTTCGGTTTGCCCCGATGCGATCGTGTGCACGCCTGGGTCGATAATGAGCTGATCGCGCTCTATGGGTTTTTTGCCGGGCTGGATGGAAGGGTTGCGCAACTCGTCGGGGTCGAACAGATAGGCACCCTGGAACGCGTAGTTGGCCGCCTTCATGTTACGCACATGAACCCGCCAGTGCAGGGACTGAACCAGATCCGAGTCGGACGTGAGTTCGGCGACGACCTTGTCGTTGGCATCGTAGGCGTACACTCGATACCGCTGCGCCTGGCGTTTCAGTCGCGCGCCGCCATCGCGATAGGTACCGCCCTTGGGCCCCGGGCCATTGCTGCCGCCCGGATCGACCACGATGCCCGGCGCTTCAGGGCCGATGTAGAACTCGTCGCTGTCACCGAGGCGGGCCATGCCTATGCCCGGGTGTATGCGTATGCTTTTAATTTTATCGGACACGGCTTGTTTCCCTTAAAGAGAGTCTACGATTTTCCAATCGAGCAAATCTGCGGATGCAACGGCGTACCGGGTGCCAAGATGTTCGATGTTGGCGTAGATATAGCCGTTGGCCTGGGAATGACCCTGCAACGAGAACCCACCGCCGAAGCCAGCCTTGATTGATTTTTCGATGTTGGTACGGGTGACTGGCGCGTTGTTGGTGTGTGTGCCTGCCGCGGCGCTGGCGATGCCTGCAGGCAACAGGGCGCAGGCCGAGGCTGCAGCGCAGCCCTTGAAGAAATTTCTACGCTTGATATTCATGTGCGGTGGCTCCGTTCTAGGTGCTTTCTGGTCAAGGCACCACACAGATTACTTCATGGTGGGACAAAAAACTACAGGCAATCAAGCGTTTGAGCCATTTCGTGCCGGCAGTGTTATCAGAAAAAAGGTTTATAGAGCTGCTTACTTATGTTAGGGTTTTGCGAGAGAAGCCGTATCAGTTGGTAATGCATCAATACACGCAACAATAACTGGCTAAGGAGAAGCGTCATGGCGGTGGGTGTCTGGATCAGTTTGGGCCTGTACTTTTTATTGATGCTTGCCATAGGTTTTTACGCCATGCGCCAGGCCACTGCATCGTCGCAGCAATATTTGCTGGCCGACCGAAATCTGCATCCGGCCGTGGCGGCTTTGTCGGCCGGTGCTTCCGACATGAGCGGATGGCTGTTGCTGGGCTTGCCGGGGGCGATATTCATTGCGGGCCTGCAAGAGGCCTGGATAGGCATAGGTTTGTGGGTGGGTGCCCTGATCAATTGGGTTGTCGTCGCACCGCGCTTGCGCGAACAAACCGAGCGTTACGACAATGCCCTGACCATTCCTGCATTTCTGGCCAACCGTTTTCCTACAAAAGCTTTGGCGCTGCGCATCGTGTCTGCTGTTATCGTCGTGCTCTTCTTTGTGGTCTATACGGCATCAGGCCTGGTCGCGGGCGGCAAGCTATTCCAAATGGCCTTTAGCGGTCTGTTTACCTTTGGCGGCCTCAGCGATTATCAAACCGGTGTCTGGCTAACCCTGATCGTGGTACTGGTTTATACCTCGCTCGGCGGTTTTCTGGCAGTGAGCCTGACCGACTTCGTCCAGGGCTGCATCATGATGCTGGCACTGGTCGTCATGCCTATTGTGGTGCTCTACGGAGAAGGTGGCGGAGGCCTTGCCCAGGCGTCGGAAACCTTGTCCACCGTTACTGAGCCGGCCAACTATCTTTCCTGGACGGAGGGCATCAGCTTTGTGGCGTGGTTGTCTGCGGTTGCCTGGGGGCTGGGTTATTTTGGCCAGCCTCATATTATTGTGCGTTTCATGGCGGTGCGGTCTGTCAAAGATGTACCCACTGCACGCAATGTCTGCATGATCTGGATGTTTATTTCGCTGTTCGGTGCGATCGCCATGGCCATTTTCGGGCGTGCCTACGCCATACGTAATGGATTGACCATCGAAGATCCTGAAACCCTCTTTATTGTCCTGTCCGACCTTTTGTTCCATCCGCTGATTACCGGCTTTCTTTACGCTGCACTGCTGGCAGCCGTCATGAGCACGATTTCCAGCCAGTTGCTGGTGTCTTCCTCATCGTTGGTCGAAGATTGCTATCGCTTGTTCCTGAACAAGCAGGCCACCGAAAAGCAAAGCGTAAATGTCGGCCGCATCAGCGTTGTGGCGGTAGGGTTGGTGGCAGCCTTTATTGCCCGGAATCCCAACTCTCAAGTGCTGACGCTGGTCAGTCATGCGTGGGCGGGTTTCGGCGCGGCTTTCGGGCCCTTGGTGATTCTGGCCCTGACCTGGCGCCGCATGTCGGGTGCGGGTGCCGTAGCCGGCCTGGTGGTCGGTGCCGTTACGGTCATGGTCTGGATAGGTATGGGCTGGAATGCCAGCTTCCTGGGTGGCGAAGGCGTCTACGAAATCATTCCTGGCTTTGTCGCATCGTGGATAGCCATTTATGTGGTCAGCCTGATGACGCAAAGCGAAGGCGAGTTCCGGGCGGCCCAGAGCGTCTGAATATTGTTAAATTGTTGTCATGAAAGAAAGAAAAGTCATTACCCGAGGCGAGCTTAAAACCTTTGTTCCCATTACTACGCGCTGGATGGATAACGATGTTTACGGACATGTGAACAACGTCAACTATTATTCTTTCTTTGATACGGCGGTCAATCAGAACCTGATTGACATGGGCATGCTCGATATCGCCAATAGCAGCGCAGTCGGTCTGGTCGTGGAAACGGGCTGCACTTATTCCGCCTCGGTATCATTTCCCGATAAGCTCGAAGTCGGCTTCAAGGTCGCGCATCTTGGTACGAGCAGCGTTCGTTACGAGCTGGGTTTGTTCAAGCAGGGCGAAACAACGGCGGCAGCTCAAGGGCATTTTGTGCACGTTTATGTTGATCGCGAAACAAGAAGACCCGTGCCGATTCCGGCAGAGCTTAAGGCAAAGCTGGCGCAGCTTGTCGTATAGCTAGCGGGGCCTAAGGGGTGCTGGCGTCTGGCCGTAAGCACCCCTGGGCTGCAATGCCGTCATTCAACCCTTAAATCGTGGTATTTGCGCCCCAGTTCTACCGTGGCTCGGAAAAACCCCGCCTTGCTGCCGCAGTCGTACCGCAATCCTTCGTATTGCAGGCCAAATACACTGCGGGCGGTCAGCAGGCTGGCGATGCCATCGGTAAGCTGGATTTCGCCACCCACGCCGGCCTGGGTCTGGCGCAAGTGCTGGAAGATTTCGGGTTCGAGCACATAGCGGCCCACCACGGCCAGGGTGCTGGGCGCGTCGGCGGTGTTGGGTTTTTCGACAATGCTTGAAATATTGGTTGTATTCGGGCTGACCTGGGTGCCTGAAATAATGCCGTAGCGGTCAGTTTCTTCGGGCCGTACGTTTTGTATGGCCATGACACTGCCTTCGTGCTTGTGTGCGGCGTCGATCAGTTGTTGGGTAACAGACGTGCTGGCGTCGATCAGGTCATCGGCCAGCAGCACGGCAAAAGGTTCGTCGCCCACAATGGGGGCTGCGCACAATACGGCGTGACCCAGGCCCAACGGGGCAGGTTGACGGGTATAAATGCAATTGACGTTGGAAGGCAGCACGTTGCGCACAATTTGCAGCATTTCGTGCTTGTTCTTGGCTTCAAGTTCAGCTTCAAGCTCGGGGACGCTGTCGAAGTGATCTTCAATGGCGCGCTTATTGCGGCCGGTAATGAAAATCAGCTCGGTGATACCGGCGGCAATGGCTTCCTCGACCGCGTACTGGATAAGCGGCTTGTCGACGATAGGGAGCATTTCTTTGGGCATGGCCTTGGTGGCCGGCAGAAAGCGGGTACCCAGACCGGCAACAGGGAATACGGCTTTGCGAATTGGCTTCATAAACAATGAGTAAAAGTGAATGCTAGGTTAATGATACGCTAACGATGTTGCGGTCATCCGCTATACACTGTGGCTATTCATTACAGAATGGCAGTGCCATCGATTTTATGCGTGTTTTGTTTCTTGTGGTCGTGTTGGCGAATCTGGGTGTGCTGGCTTTGGGCCAGGGTTTTTTTGGGCCTGCGCCTATCGAGCAGGGCCGCGAAGCGCGCCATTTGTCTGAACGAAACCAACAGGCCGTGCAGTTGGGCGAGCCCCGCGCCGATTACTGATCTGGCTCTTGAGCCAGGCGCGCCAGGCCGTCCAGTACCGGCGTGGCCAGCCATTGTATGGGCCGTAGCGGCAAGTGCAGGTCGGCTTGGGCTCTTGCCAATAGCCGCTGGGCTTCATCTTGCACCCCGGGCCAGCCGCCGCCCGAACTAAACACGATGGGCGCATGCCCATAGCGTTCCAGGCCTTCGCGCCACTGGCGCAGCAAGGCGCCCGCTTGTGCGGCGGCAATGCCGCTGCTGATGGCTTGTTGGGTGTCTACCGGGTAGGCATGCGCGGGGCCGTCGGCTTCGGGCAGTCTTGCGGTGCCGGCTGCCAGCGATGTACGCATCAGGGCCGGGCCAGGAAAAATCAAACCGCCTTCAAAGACAAAGCGTGCACCGTCATTGGGGTGAGCCTGGTCTGCTGCCGAGTCATTGAGTGGCCGCAGGGTGTCCAGGGTGGTGGCCGTGCCGAAGCTGGCCAGCATCAAGGGGCTGTCGCCGCCGTCCTGCTTGAGAGCGTGTTGTGCCAGGCCCAACATGGACACCCAGCGGTCGGTGCCCAGTTGTTCGTGCCGGTAGGCGTTGCGCACGCCTGCGGCTAATGGCTGGCCTTGCACCCAGCGGCTTGCCAGGCCGTAATGTTGTGTCAGGATGGCATCCAGTGCGGCGCTTAGTTCAGGTCTGGCGACGCTGACGCCCAACACAGCGCCAGGGCGTTCGTTCAATTGGGCCAGCCAGGCCGGGAATTGCCCGACGGCATTGTGCTCCAGCGTCAGGGGTTGGTGTTCGCGCCGACCACTGCCGGGTTCGAGCCAGCCCACCTTGATGCGGGTGTTGCCAATGTCGATCAGGAGTTTCATGGTTGGGTCACTTCACTTTGAGGCCGGACGGACACTTCGCCTACCGTTACTGCCTGTTCGCCCTGTGGGCTGCGTAGCAGTAATTGTCCCAGTCGATTGACGCCGCAGGCAATACCCGCCTGCAGCAGGCGGCCGTCGTCCAGTATGTTTACATGTTGCCCCAGCAAGGCATCGACCTGGGCGTAGCGCTCGGGCAGAAAGTCCAGACCATGGGCGGTGACTTGGTTAAGGCAGTCGTACCAGGACTGGGCAATGCGTGCCACCAGGCCGGCTGCCGGGACGGTGGCGACGCTGCTGTCTTTGGCTGTGATTTCCGACCAGTCTGCCACCTTGCGGTTCAAGGATGTGCTCAGTGCGCGTGCATCGTCGAGATTCAGGCCCATGCCTATGATGGCTACGTGGTGGTCGGGCGATAGGCGTGCGGTGCCTGCGCGGGACACTTCAACCAGAATGCCGGCCAGTTTGGCGGATTGCCATTGCAGGTCGTTGGGCCATTTCATGGTCAGGTGGCCGCGCTGTTCGGGGCTGATGAGTTCGCGCAGGGCCTCGCAGGCGGCCAGGCCGGCCAGGGGGGATAGCGTGGGCAGTTCTTTGGGCGGCAGGAAGACGTCGAAAGCGCAGGAAAACATCAGATTGGCCCCGGGCCGGTTCTGCCAATTGCGTCCGGCCCGGCCCCGGCCCCGTTCTTGCAGATGAGCACCCAGCAACCAGGGGCGGGCCAGCGGACCGCTGGTGCTGCGGGCCATGGCCAATAGATCGGCATTGGTCGAGTGCGTGGTCTGGACCCAGCGCACTTGCCGGAAATGCGGCAGAGCGGCGCTTACCTGGTTCAGCATTTGTTCCGGGTCGGGTAAATGCAAGGGAGTGCTGATCGTCATGGTGGAGCCTGGCCACACGAGAGGCGGCCTGATAAGGGTGGCGTAAAATATGCGTGCTTGTGTTTATAACTCAAACTGGTGGCTATGCTTGCTCGTACCGAGAAAATAACTTTTCAGGGCGAGGCCGGAGTCATTGACTGCGCCCTCGACTTGCCCATGACACCCCCCATCGGCTGGGCTTTGGTGCTGCATCCGCATCCACTGCATGGCGGCGCCCGCGACAATAAAATCGTCACAACCATCTCGCGCGCCTGCGTCGAGCGCGGCCTGATGGCAGTGCGCCCCAATTTTCGAGGCGTGGGCGAGTCTGCCGGTGAATTCGATGCTGCCGTGGGCGAAACCGCCGACATGCAGCAATTGGTCCGGCAGTTTGCACAGGCCCATCCAGAGGCCGCCGCTGGCAAATGGGTGCTGGCTGGTTTTTCTTTTGGCACATCGGTGGCTGCCCAGCTGTATTCGGTTCTGGCCGAGCAATCGCAAGCTGTGCCCGATGCGTTACTATTGTTTGGGCCTGCGGTGGAACGATTCAAGTTTCGAACTGTCTCTGTTCCAGACGATACCTTATTGGTCCACGGCGAAGCCGACGAAGTCGTGCCTTTGTCTGAAGCCATGAGCTTTGCCCAGGCCCACGATCTTCCTGTAACGGTCGTGCCAGGCGCCAGTCATTTCTTTCATGGCAAGCTTGTCGTGCTGAAGCGTTTATTACAGCAGCGGCTGGGTTTGCTATGACGCTCCGTTCAAATTCATTTACGATACGCCAATGACATTTCAACAAAAACCTCGTGCCCATTCTCCCCGATACCTTGCTTATGCCGTCAGCCTGACGCTGGCCCTGGCGTCGGCCGTTGCCCAGGCTCAAGATGCCGCCGCACCGGCCGATGCGGCGCAAACCGCGGTCAGTCCGGTCACTAGTCCTGTCAGCACGGCCGTAACTACGGTCGGCGAGCTGGCCACGGTACCTGCGCCCGCGCTTACGGCGCGCGCCTGGATGACTCTAGACGTAAACAGTGGTCAGGTCATTGCCGCCCAGAATCTCGATGAGCCCGTCGAGCCCGCATCGCTGACCAAGCTGATGTCGGCCTATGTGGTATTTGAAGCCCTTGAAAACAACAGGCTGACGCTAGACCAAAAAGTACCGGTATCGGAAAAGGCCTGGAAGACCGAAGGCTCGCGCATGTTCATCAAGGTGAACAGCCAGGTTTCGGTCGACGACCTGCTTCAGGGCGTAATCGTGCAATCGGGCAATGACGCTACGGTGGCCTTGGCCGAGGCTGTGGCTGGCAGCGAAGATGCCTTCGTTACGCTCATGAACGAAGAAGCCGCAAGACAAGGCTTGCGCGACACGCATTTTGAAAACTCCACCGGTCTGCCAGGGGCTACGCACCTGACTACCGCGCGCGACCTGGGTATGCTGGCCAAGAATCTGGTGACTGATTTTCCGCAGTATCTGCACTATTACAGCCAGAAAGAATTCACCTACAACAACATCAAGCAAAACAACCGCAATCGCCTGCTCTGGTCCGACCCCACCGTCGACGGCCTGAAAACCGGGCATACACAGTCGGCCGGCTATTGCCTGGTGACCACGGCCTTGCGCGATGGCCGCCGTGTGGTGTCGGTGATTGTGGGTGCGGCCAGCGATGCGGCCCGTACTGAAAACAGCCTGAAGCTGCTGAACTGGAGCTTCCAGAACTTTGACACCATTAAGCTGTACGACAACGACAAGCCTGCCGTCACCGCCAGGGTGTGGGAAGGCGAGGCCAAAAATGTAGGCCTGGGCTCGACTACCCCCACCTGGGTCACCGTCCCGCGCGACAAGGCCGAGCAGATCAAGCCGGTTGCCCAATACAACCAGCCACTGGTTGCACCGCTTAAAGCGGGTACCAAGGTCGGCAAGGTAACGCTGTCGCTCGATGGCCGTGTGCTGCGCGAAGATCCTCTCTATGTCTTGGCCGACGTGCCTCAGGCGGGTTTCTTCAGCCGTATCGTCGATAAAGTCCGTTTGTTATTTCAGTAAGGCACACCACCATGATTCCCAATGTCGATAACGACAGTATTGTTTACTTGAATGGCGACTACGTTCGCTTGGGCGACGCCAAGGTCTCTGTGCTGGACCGCGGGTTTATTTTCGGTGACGGTATTTACGACGTGGTGCCTGCCTACAATGGCAAGCCGTTTCGCATGGATGGCCATTTGGCCCGCCTCGAGCGCAGCCTGGCGGCCATCGATATCAAGGTCGACCTCAAGCGTGCCGACTGGGAAGCGCTGGTGCTCGACCTGCTGAAGCGCTCGGGCCTGGGCGATTGCATGGTTTACATACAGGTTACCCGAGGCGTGGCCAAGCGCGACCACGGCTTTCCGGCCAATACGCCAGCCACCATTTTCTGCATGGTTTCGCCTTTCGCACGGCCAGGCGCCGCTGCGCGCGAACAGGGCCTGTCGGCAGTAGGCATCCCCGATGTGCGCTGGTTGCGTTGCGAGATCAAGTCGGTTTCCTTGCTCGGCAATGTGCTGGCCAAGCAGCATGCGGTCGATGCGGGCGTTGACGAAGTCCTGCAGTTTCGTGATGGCTATTTGTCCGAAGGCTCGTCCTGCAATATCTGGATGGTCAAAAATGGCGAGCTGCTGGCTCCCCCACGCAGCAATCTCATCCTCGAAGGCATACGTTACGGCCTGATGGAAGAGCTGGCTGACGCCGATGGCATTGCCTTTGCGGCCCGGCCCATTTCGCAGCAAGAGGTCGACGAGGCCGACGAGCTGATGCTGTCGTCAGCTACCAAAGAATTGCTGCCTATTACCCGCTACAACGGCAAGCCGGTGGGCTCGGGCAAACCTGGCCCGGTCTATGCACGCCTGCGCGCCGGCTACGATAAGGCGATCGAAGCGCTGTAGGTCTTCTGGCGCCGTGGCCCTATAGGTAGCGACGCCAGCAGGTACAGCCACGATCAATATGACCATGCAAGACATTCCACCAGAAGACTCGCTCATCGAATACCCCAGCGACTTTCCCATTAAAGTCATGGGCAAGGCGCATCCTGATTTTGCGCAGATGCTGACTGAACTGGTGCGCGAGTTCGATCCGGAGTTCGATCCGGCTACCGTCGAAATGCGGCCCAGTCGCAGCGGCAAGTATCTGGGTCTTACTTTTACTGTGCGTGCCACCTCGCGCGAGCAGCTGGACAACCTATATCGCGCCCTGCATGGCCACCATATGGTTTCCATAGTGCTGTAGGCATGACTCACTGCAAGTGGCTGTCCGGGCCTGTCGAATACTTGCCGGTATGGCAAGCCATGCGCGAGTTCACCGAGGCACGCACCGACGGTACTCCCGATGAAATCTGGCTGGCCGAGCACCAGCCCGTGTATACCCTGGGCCAGGCCGGCAAGCCGGAGCATGTACTCAATAGCGGCAGTGTGCCCGTGGTGCACTGTGATCGCGGCGGGCAGGTGACCTATCACGGACCAGGCCAGGTCATGGCGTATTGCCTGGTCGATTTGCGCCGCATGAATTTGTTCGTCAAAGAATATGTGGCCTTGCTCGAAGATGTAATCATCCAGGTGTTGGGCGAACTGGGTCTGGCTGGGGCGTGCCGCAAGGCCGGCGCACCGGGTGTTTATGTACCGGTTTCCCATCTATTGCCAGAATTCCGTCTGGCGCCCGGGCCGGGCGATGACGGTCTGGCCAAGATTGCGGCGCTAGGCATCAAGATACGCAAAGGCTGTGCCTATCATGGCCTGGCTCTGAATGTAGACATGAATCTGGATCCGTTCCTGGGCATCAACCCTTGCGGCTACGAAGGCTTGCAGACAGTGGATTTGCGATCTTGTGGCGTACAGGCTACGGTTGCCGAAGTGGGCGATCTGCTGGCCCGGCGCCTGATGCAGGCTTTTAATCAAGGAGAACCGGCATGACATCGGACAACACAGTTTTGCTGACAGAGGCAAAAGCCGGCGTCGTCACGCTGACCCTGAACCGACCCGATCAATTCAATGCCTTGTCCGAAGAGCTGCTTGAGGCTTTGCGCAATGCACTGGCGGCCGTTGCGCAGGACGACAGCGTGCGCTGCGTAGTGCTGGCCGCCAATGGCCGCGCGTTTTGCGCCGGACATGACCTGAAGCAAATGCGCTCCAACCCTGAGCAACATTATTACGAGCAACTGTTCGCGCAATGCAGCCGTGTCATGCAAAGCATCGTGAATTTGCCCGTGCCGGTCATCGCCAAGGTGCATGGCATGGCCACGGCAGCCGGTTGCCAGCTGGTAGCCAGCTGCGACCTGGCGATTACGGCCGATACGGCCAAGTTTGCGGTGTCGGGCATCAATGTGGGCCTGTTCTGCTCGACACCGGCCGTGGCCCTGACGCGCAATGTGCCTGCCAAGAAAGCCTTTGAAATGCTCATGACCGGCCAATTCATCAGTGCCGACGATGCCTTGGCGCATGGCCTGGTCAATGATGTCGTGCCGCTGGACCAACTGGACGCCCGAATCGATGCACTGGTGCGGTCCATTTGCGACAAAAGCCCGGTGGCGGTGCGCACCGGCAAGGGCATGTTCCAGCGCCAGCGTGGCATGAACCTCGGTGACGCCTACGACTACGCCGGCCAGGTCATGGCGCAGAACATGATGGCCGAAGACGTCGCCGAAGGCATAGACGCCTTTATTCAGAAGCGACAGCCTGTCTGGAAGGGCAGGTAATTTCTGATACGCCCGCAGGGCCATTAGGTAAGGCAAGGGGTCGCGCGTTAAAATGCACGATTAGACTTCTATGCCCGATAAACGACGCTCATGTCGCTTATCGACGTTCTTTCAATAATGACGCGTGAAGCACGCTGCCATTTTTAGCGCACAAAAAAGGTTTTGTGCGCAGGGAATCGTATGACTACACCTGTTGATCAGTCTGCCGTCCGTAAACCTACCGTGCGTCCCGCCTACGACCCAACGCAAAAGCAGAAGTCGGGCGACAAGACCTCGCGTATCCCCATCAAGGTGGTCCAGACCGAACGTCTGAAAAAGCCCGAGTGGATACGTGTGAAGGCCGCCGCGCCCGGATCGCGATTTTACGACATCAAGAAAATTCTGCGCGAACACAATCTGCATACCGTGTGCGAAGAGGCTTCGTGCCCCAATATCGGCGAATGTTTCGGCAAAGGCACGGCTACCTTCATGATCATGGGCGACAAGTGCACGCGTCGCTGCCCTTTCTGTGATGTGGGCCACGGTCGCCCCGATCCCCTTGACGTCAACGAGCCCGTCAATCTTGCTCGCAGCATTGCCGCCATGAAGCTGTCGTATGTGGTCATTACCTCGGTCGACCGCGATGACTTGCGCGACGGCGGTGCCGGCCACTTTGTGGAATGCATACGCCAGGTGCGCGAACTGTCGCCCACCACCCGCATCGAGGTGCTGGTGCCCGACTTCCGTGGTCGGCTCGATCGCGCCCTGGGCATACTCAACGATGGTCCGCCCGACGTCATGAACCACAATCTCGAAACCGTGCCCCGTTTGTACAAGCAGGCGCGTCCGGGTTCCGACTACCAGCACTCGCTCAAGCTGCTGTCCGACTTCAAGGCCTTGCATCCCGACGTGCCCACCAAGTCGGGCCTGATGCTGGGCCTGGGCGAAACCGACGAAGAAATCCTTGAGGTCATGCGCGACATGCGTGCGCATAATGTCGACATGCTGACCATAGGCCAGTATCTGCAGCCCTCCGAACACCACCTGCCGGTATTGCGTTACGCACATCCCGACGTCTTCAAGATGCTCGAGCGCGAAGCCTATGCCATGGGCTTTACCCACGCTGCCGTGGGTGCCATGGTGCGCTCGTCCTACCATGCCGACGAGCAGGCGCACCGCGCCGGAGTAGCTTAAGGGCTTGCGCCGGGAATGCTTGTAGCGCCGCTTGAACCGGCGCTACAAGCGCTATTTCTTCTATGCGCCGAATCGTGACGCTCAGGCGTTTGTCGTTTTGGGGCCGTTCAATTTATTGAAAGACTCATTCAACTGGTCGAACAGCCAGTCTTTGAATGCCACCATCTTGGGCAGGTGAGCTTTCGCCTGCAAGTACAGCAGACGGTGATAAACCAGCAGGGCGGGTTCTGTTCCCAAGGGCAGAACCAGCTTGCCACTTGCTACCTCCCGCTCGGTCTGCAGTCGACTGTCCAATATCACGCCCAATCCATCGACAGCTGCGCTGATGGCCATGAATGAGCGATCGAATCGTGGACCGTAGTGCATATCAGAAGCGCTCACCTGATGCTGCTTGGCCCAGTCCTGCCAGGTAATCAGGTTGACTTCCGATTGGATAAGGGTGTGATGTTGAAGGTCTTTTGGACTGTTGATGGGTTTGTCTCCGTAAGCTACCTCGGGCGCACACATGACTGCCAGGGGCTCTTTGGGAAAAGGGACGACGATAGTGCCTGGTTCTGGATTCACCGGGCCATATCGAACATCAAAATCCGCTGCCTCCGCCGTCAAATCGATGGGGCTGGTTGAGGCGTTGAGCCTTATGCCGATATCGGGATGAAGCATGCTGAAGTGTGAGAGCTTGGGCATGAGCCATTGTGATGCCAGGGTCGGTGCACAGTGGATGGTGAGAATATCTTGCTTGCCATAGTTCTGCATATTGAGCGTGGCCGCGTCGATAATGCCCAGCCCACGCGTAATCGCTTCGGCGTAGTGGCGTCCCGCGTCGGTCAATACGATTCCCCGATGAATGCGGTGAAATAAGGTAATGCCCATTCTTTCTTCCAGCAAGCGGATCTGATGGCTGATGGCCGATGGCGTCAGGTTCAGTTCCGCTGCTGCTGCGGCAAAAGAGCCCAGGCGCGCGGCGGCTTCGAAGGCCTGAATAGACTTTAGGGAAAGTGATGGTCGCATGGTGAGCCTTTATCTGAACCTTGGTCTTTCGGGTGAATTTGCTTCATCTGTATGGCGACTTTATTCGTTTGTCGGATGCATAAAGGGTTACTAGAATTCATCAATAACTAAAGCGTCATCGTGGCGCAACATAAAACGACAGAGGCAAAAAATGCAAGGACTACTGAGCAATAAAGTTGCAATCGTTACGGGTGCTGCTTCGTTGAACGGCATTGGCCGTCGTACGGCAAAGCTTTTTGCCGAGCATGGCGCAACCGTGGTGATCGTCGATCTGGACGCAGGCGCGGCAAGCGCTGCGGCGGAAAGCCTGGGGCCAGGTCATCTGGGGCTCGCCGGTAATGTCACCAGCCGGGATGATTGCCAGAAGGCGGTCGATACGGTGTTGCAAAGCTATGGCAAGGTCGACGTGTTGGTGAATAACGCAGGTATTACCCAGCCATCCAAAATCATGGATATTACCGGCGAAGATTACCAGCGTATCACCGACGTGTCGTTGCGCGGCACACTATACATGAGTCAGGCGGTTATTCCGACCATGCGCCAGGCGGGATCAGGTTCTATTGTTTGTCTGTCGTCGGTGTCGGCCCAGCGCGGTGGCGGTATTTTCGGCGGCCCTCATTATTCGGCGGCAAAGGCGGGCGTGCTGGGTCTGGCACGCGCCATGGCCCGCGAACTTGGTCCCGATGGCGTGCGTGTCAATGCGCTCACTCCCGGACTCATTCAAACCGACATTACCGCCGGTAAGCTGGGCCCCGAGATGAAGGCCGAAATTCTAAAAGGCATTCCATTGAATCGCCTGGGTGAGGCAGTCGATGTGGCTAACTGCTGCCTGTTCCTGGCAAGCGATTTATCCAGCTATCTAACCGGCGTCACGCTGGATGTTAACGGCGGCATGCTCATTCATTAATGGACGAACTATGACTACAGAACAACTGGCTGCCCTTGCGCACCGGGCATATCGAATCAGGCGCTACGCCCTTCAAATGGGCGAGGTTCAAGGGCAGGGCTATATCGGCCAGGCGCTGGGCTACGCGGATGTGCTGGCTGCTGCCTACCTCCATGCCATGAATATTGATCCCGCCAACCCTGAGTGGGAAGGGCGTGACCGCTTCCTGCTCTCGCATGGCCATTACGCCATTGCTCTTTATGCTGCACTGATAGAGGCGGGTGTCATCGCTGTGGAAGAGCTTGAGAGCTATGGGTCGGACGACAGCCGTTTACCCATGTCGGGTATGGCCAGCTATACGCCGGGCATGGAAATATCCGGCGGCTCGTTGGGGCAAGGCCTCAGCATCGCTGTGGGCATGGCCCTGGGACTCAAGCAAAAAGGCGGCAAGCAATTCGTCTACAACTCGATGTCCGACGGCGAGCTTGATGAGGGTGCTACCTGGGAAGCGGCCATGTCGGCAAGCCACCACGGTCTTTCCAACCTCATCTGTCTGGTCGACATCAATAATCAGCAAGCCGACGATAACTCGAACAAGATACTGGGCTTTGAGCCGCTGGCCGATAAATGGGACGCGTTTGGCTGGCATGTGCAGCGTGTCAATGGCAACGATTTGCCCGCTGTTGTTGCCGCTTTTGATGCGGCCAGGAACCTTGACGAGGCCAAGCCCAGAGTCATTCTGTTCGACACCCTCATGGGTAAAGGTGTGCCCTTCCTGGAACAGCGGGACAAAACCCATTTCATTCGTGTGGAAGCTTCGGAATGGCAGCAAGCCATTGCGATTCTGGATGCCGCAAACCTGGAAGAGTGTGAGTCATGAATACTGCAAGCCTTAAAAAACCCAAGTTGACGACCTCGGCCATGATCGCTTCGATTGCGGCTGATGGCCAGCCGGTCGAATCGGCTCCGTTTGGCCATGCGCTGGCCGAGTTGGCCAGGCATCGCCCCGAGATCGTCGGTATGACCGCAGATTTGGCCAAATACACCGACTTACATATATTTGCTCAGGCGCATCCTGATCGCTTCTTCCAGATGGGCATGGCCGAACAGCTGCTGATGGGCGCGGCAGGCGGTATGGCAAAAGAAGGCTTCGTGCCTTTTGTCACGACCTATGCCGTATTTGGAACACGTCGTGCCTACGACTTTATTCATCAAATCATCGCCGAAGAGCATCTCAACGTCAAAATCTGCTGCGCCTTGCCGGGCTTGACTACAGGGTATGGACCCAGCCATCAGGCTACCGACGACATTGCCATGATGCGCGCCGTTCCCGGCCTGACCATTGTTGATCCATGCGATGCGCTCGAGCTCAAACAGGCCGTACCCGCCATTGCGGCGCACGCCGGACCCGTCTATATGCGTTTGTTGCGCGGGAATGTGCCCGTTGTCCTTGATGAGTACGACTACAAGTTTGAGCTGGGCAAGGCCAAATTGCTATGCGACGGGAATGATGTATTGATCATTTCCAGCGGTCTGTTGACCATGCGTGCACTGGAAACCGCCAAGGCACTCAAAAAAGAAAACGTGGGTGTAGCGGTGCTGCATGTGCCCACCATCAAACCCCTGGACCGCGCAACGATACTCAAAGAGGCCGGGCGCTCCGGACGCCTGGTGGTGGTTGCGGAAAACCATTCCGTCATGGGGGGGCTGGGCGAGGCAGTCGCCGCCTTGCTGCTAGAGAACGGCGTTACCCCGGCATTCCGCCTGGCGGGTCTGCCCGACGAGTTTCTGGATGCGGGGGCTTTGCCCACTTTGCACGACCGCTACGGAATATCCACCGAAGTATTAAGCCAGCGCATCAAGCAATGGCTGAAGTAGGCAGTTAGCACAAAGGGGAAGCTGCTGCGTGCAGCCCCTTTTTCTTATTACACAACAATAGTCAGGAGACAAATTAATGAAAAAAACACTATTCGGTTTGCTGGTTGCCGCGTCGATCATGGCGCTTCCGGTTTCGGCTCAGCAAGTGTTGCGGCTTTCGCATAACGCATCACCCGGAAATCCCAAATCTGAAGCGTCCTTGCTGTTTGCCAAGCTGGTCGAGGAAAAAACCGAAGGGCGCATTAAAGTAGAAGTGGGTGGTGCCGCCCAATATGGTGAAGATGTTGAATCGCTCACCAATATGCGTCTGGGTACACTGGCCTTCAGTGCAAATTCCCAAGGGCCTACCTCGGGTGTTGTTCCGGAGTTTTCGGTACTGGGCCTGCCATTCCTGTTCAAGGATCTCGAGCATGCCTATAAGGTTATCGATGGGCCGGTTGGCGACAAGCTGGCCGAGCTGGCCGATGCAAAGGGGCTGGTGCTATTGTCCTTGTGGGATAACGGCATCCGCCACGTCAGCAACAATGTGCGCCCCATCAAGACTCCTGCGGACCTTGAAGGGATCAAGCTGCGTACTCCGCCCGATCCTGTCACGATCGACATCTTTACTGCACTGGGCGCCAACCCTACGCCGCTGGCCTTTTCCGAGTTGTACATTGCGCTACAGCAGGGTGTTGTAGACGGACAAGAAAATCCGTTCATGAATATCTATTCCACCAAGCTGCATGAAGTGCAGAAATACATTTCAATGACGGCGCACAAGTACGAAACCACGCCCTTCCTGGCCAGCAAAATCGTGTTTAACGGTTTTTCCAAAAAAGACCAGGCCCTGATCAAAGAAGCAGCCGTCGAAGCGGCCAAGTTCAACCGTGAAGAGTCATTGAAGTCAGATGCCAAGCTACGCCAGGTATTCCTGGATGCCGGCCTTGAAATCAACGAAATCGACTCCGCGCCCTTCATCGAAAAAACCAAGGGTGTGTACGATAAATGGCGTAAGGATTACCCCGAAATGGTCGAGCTGGTTGTCAGCGAGGCGAGGGATTAATGAGCGGCACCAATGGCTTGCCCTTAAGGGCAGCCACTGGGCTGGATAAAGTCATTTATCTTGCTTCGGTGGTTATTGCCCTGGGTTCATTGTTGGCCATGTTTGTGGCGCTGTTGCTCGAAGTGGTGGTGCGCTATGCCACGAACAGTGGCTTGGGCTGGCCTACCGAGCTGCCCAGTCTGCTGTTTCCGTGGCTGGTCATGAGTGGTGTCGTACTGGCCGCACAGCGGGGCCAGCATATAGCAGTCACCGCGATTCTGCATATTCTGGGAAAGACCAGCATGCGTATTTTGCTGATCGCTCTGCAGCTGATGTTGATTGTGGTGTTTCTTTATTTGGCCGAAGTGGGGCTCAGAGTCATCGAGGTGACCGGAACAGAAGTCTTTCCCGTGACGCGCATTACTGCCAAATGGGCTTATTTGTCCTTGATTGCGGGATTCGTTGGCGTTGCGCTGACGGCCTTGAGCACGATTGTCCAGCTGGTAGTCGCTCCTGATCCCGCTGCCGTGCGGGCACACAAGGCGGAGGAAGACATATGACCTTCCTCATGTTGGCCATATTCATGGTGCTGTTGGTACTGGCGATGCCTGTTGGTTTCGCTCTGGTGATCAGTTCCGGCATTGCAGTCATCACGGCCGGTGGTATGCCTAGTGTGGTGGCGGTCGTCAAGCTGTTTCAGCCCACCCAAAGCTTTCCGCTGCTGGCCATACCGTTCTTCATCTTGTCCGGAAACCTGATGATGGGTGGTGTGCTGGGCAAGAAGTTGATTGAATTCGCGACGGCGTTGGTCGGTCGTTTTCATGGTGGCCTGGGGCAAGTAGGCGTGGTGGGTTGCACCGTATTTGGCGGCGTGTCGGGCTCAGCAGTCGCAGAGGCTTCAGCATTGGGCAGCATGATCATTCCCTGGCAAAAAAGGGTGGGTTACCCGCCGGCGTTTGGTGCGGCCTCGATTGCGGCGTCATCCGTTATTGCAGGGATGATTCCGCCCTCCATTCCGTTGATTTTGTATGCATCGGTTGCCAATGAATCCATCGCAGCATTGTTTCTTGCCGGTGTGTTGCCAGGTTTAATGCTGTGTGTGGGCTTTATCCTTGTTTGCTATTTCAGCGGACGGCTGCGTAATTTCCCGAGACTTGCGCAAGGTGTCACTTTGAAAGGCATCTTGCGTGCGGCGGTGACCGCCATGCCTGCATTGATCATGCCTATATTGATCCTTGTGTTGTTGCGGGGCGGTATTGCCACGCCCACCGAGGTCAGTGTTGTGGCGGTCGCCTATGGCTTTGTTGTCAGCGCCCTCGTGTATCGCGACCTTAGCGTAAAACGGGTATATGACGCGTTGGTCGGCACAGCAGTGACAACCGGGGTCGTTATGTTGGTGATCGCGGCGTCCAATCTGGTTGGCTACGTGCTGATCATGGAAGATGTCCCCAATATGGCGGCCAAGTGGACGATGGATGTTCTGAAGTCGCCCGAGCTGGTCATCTTGATGATGAACATCATTATGTTGTTTGTCGGCATGTTCCTGGATTTGCCGGCTGCAATCCTGCTGCTGGGTCCCACCTTTGTGGCAATGGCTAACGAAATAGGCCTTGATACGGTTCAGCTTGGCGTAATGATGGCCATTAATCTGAGCATTGGCTTGTTCACGCCGCCTGTAGGAACGACTTTGTTTATTGCCGCGGCGATATCCAAAGAGCGGGTCGGAAGCATTGCTAAAGAGCTTTGGCCGTTCTACGCCGTCGCCATTCTGGTTTTGGGTCTGCTTTCTTACTTCCCGGCATTCACTTTGTATTGATTGCAACAACAACTACTTTTACTCGCTGGCCGGCTGATATTCAGCCGTGCCTCCGGGGTTTTATTGTGCGGAGTATTTTGAAATGAGTGTAGTGGCCTTTGTGGGGTTGGGCGCGATGGGCCTGCCCATGGCCAGGAATCTGTTGAGCAAAGGGTTTGAGGTTCGCGGTGTCGACCTGAATACTTTGGCGCTGGATGACTTGGTGCTGGCAGGCGGTATTCGGGCAGGGTCGGCCGCCGAGGCTGCGCATAATGCCGATGTGCTCATGCTGATGGTGGTTAACGCCAAGCAGGCCGAGCATATTCTTATGCAACCCAATGTGCTGGATGGGCTTGCGGACAACGGGGTGGTTTGCCTGATGTCGACTTGCCCGGCGGCAGACGTACAACGCCTGCATAAACTGGTGGCCAACAAAAATCGACGTTTTGTCGATGCACCGGTATCGGGTGGCGTGGCTGGGGCCAAAGCAGGCTCGCTGACGATCATGGCTGCGGCAGATCAGGTCAGTTTTGATCAAGTTCACGACATCTTTCGGGCGCTTGGAGAGCGCATCTTTCACGTTGGCCAGGAGCCAGGGCAGGGGGCTGTTGTCAAAACCGTGAATCAGCTGCTGTGTGGCGTGCATATAGCTGTCATGGCGGAAGCGTTCAGTCTGGCAAGCAAGGCCAATATCGATCTTGAGTTGCTATTGGACATCATGCGCGGTTCATCCGCTTCAAGCTGGATGTTGCATGATCGTGGCCCGCGCATGCTGCAGGACGATCCTGAAGTCACCAGCGCCGTCGATATTTTTGTGAAAGATCTGAATATCGTGCTTGAAACCGGCAGAGATGTGCGGGCCGCGTTGCCCATTGCCGCCGCCGCGCACCAAATGTTTTTGGCAACGTCTGGCCGTGGTGACGGTTTGGCAGACGATAGCCAGGTCATACGCAGCTACCATGTCTTGAACGTGGCTGCCAAACAGGAGAAGTAAATGTTGCAGCCTACATCGGTATTTCAGCCCATGCCACGCATCGTGCAAGGAACGAGCAAACTTGCGCAAAATCTGCCTGCTGAAGTTGCCCGCTTCAATGCCAGTAATATTCTGATCGTGACTGATCCAGGGCTGATCAAAACGGGTATTCCGGCGATGGTCAGTGAGCTGCTGAGCAATGAATATCAGGTCAGTATTTATAGTGATGTCGAGTCCGACCCCAGCGTGGAAAGTGTTGATCAGTGTGCTGCCTACGCCAAGCAGCATGGTTTCGACCTGATTGTGGGGCTGGGCGGAGGTAGCCCGATCGATACCGCCAAATGCACCTCGATATTGGTGACTAATCCGGGTAAAACCGCCGATTACCTGGGTATCGAGAAAGTGCCTAATCCGGGGTTGCCCAAGATACTCATTCCGACCACTGCGGGTACGGGCAGCGAAGTCACGAACGTGGCAGTGCTGAGTCTTAAAGAGGCCCAGACCAAAAAGGGCATCGTGAGCCGGTATCTTATGGCTGATTGCGCCATTCTGGATGCGGCATTAACCACAGGCTTGCCTGGTCACATTACCGCTGCGACCGGGATGGATGCCCTTACTCATGCCATCGAGGCTTACGTGTCGCGATTCGCACAACCGCTTACGGATTATTTTGCACTGGAAGCCATACGCCGCCTGGGCAGGTCGCTGCGTACGGCCGTGCACTATGGCCAGAACCTGCGCGCACGCGAAGATGCCCTGGTGGGTAGCCTGTATGCGGGGCTGGCATTTGGTAGTGCCGCCACGGGTATGGTGCACGGATTGGCCATGCCACTGGGCGGGCTGTACAACATACCGCATGGCATTGCCAATGCGGTTCTGTTACCGCATGTGATGCGTTTCAATCTGGTTGCCGCGACCCAGCGGTTTGCCGATATTGCCCAGGCTCTTGGAGAGCCCGTCGAAGGCTTGTCGGTACGTGCGGCTGCCGAACGTGCGATCGCAGCGGTGGAGTCCTTGTCACAGGATATCGGCATTCCTCGTTACCTGGAAGAGCTGGACGTACCCCGATCCGGCATGGACGACATCGCTCGCGATGGCATGACGAACTCGCGGCAAGTGCAGCCCAACCCCAGGCATGTCACTTATGAAGGCCTGATAGGTATTCTGGAGCGCGCCTTTCGTACTCCCGCCTAAGGCATGACCTCATCAGCCTTGTGATACATCGCTTTGCGCAGCACACGCACTTCATTTACAGGAGACAGTTTTGAAACAATACCGTATGTATATTGATGGCCGTTGGGAAGATGCGGCTTCGGGTCGCAGCTTTGAGTCGTTCAATCCGTACACCGGGCAGCCATGGGCACTGATTCCCAGTGGTGACCAGGATGATGTAGACCGCGCCGTAACGGCGGCACACCGGGCCTTGCACAGTCCGGAGTGGCGCGGGTTGACGGCCAGTGCACGCGGCGCTTTGCTGCGCAAGCTGGGCGACGCCCTGGCCGAGTATGCCGACCATCTCGCGGAGATTGAGGTGCGTGACAATGGCAAGCTTTTCTCGGAAATGCGGGCCCAGACCAGCTATATGCGTGAATGGTTTTATTATTTTGGTGGTCTGGCAGACAAAATCGAAGGCTCGGTCATACCCACCGATAAGGCGGGGCATTTCAACTTTACCAAGCATGAGCCGGTTGGGGTTGTGGCAGCGATTATTCCTTGGAACTCACCTTTGTTCCTGGCATCCTGGAAGATGGCGCCGGCCCTTGCGGCAGGATGCACCCTGGTGTTCAAACCGTCCGAATACACCAGTGCTTCCTTGCTTGAGTTTGCCAGGATTCTCGATGATGTTGGTTTTCCTCCTGGTGTGTTCAATGTGGTGACCGGGATGGGACCTGAGGTTGGTGCGCCCTTGTCCAGTCATCCTCTGGTATCCAAGGTGGCATTTACGGGTTCTGATGCGACGGGCCGAAAAATCTATGCCTCGGCTGCAGAAAGCATGAAGCGTGTCACGCTGGAGCTGGGCGGAAAATCCGCCAATATCGTCTTTGCGGATGCCAACCAGGACAATGCAGTCAAAGGGGTTGTGTCGGGCATTTTCGCGGCTAGCGGCCAAACCTGCGTTGCCGGGTCGCGGTTGTTGGTTCAACGATCCATCCATGATCAGTTTGTAGAGCGCCTGGTTGATTTCGCTCGTACCGCAAAAATCGGTAATCCCATGAGCGCGGATACGCAGGTAGGACCGGTTACCAATCTTCCTCAGTTGGAAAAAATCACAGGCTATATTGATATTGCCAAGCGCGAAGGTGCGACGTGCCTGTTGGGGGGCAAGCGGCCCGAAGCTCCTGAATTCGAGAACGGCTGGTTTGTCGAACCCACCATTTTTTCCAATGTCCGGAACTCCATGCGAGTTGCACAAGAGGAAATTTTTGGTCCGGTTTTGTCCATTATTCCGTTTGACGACGAAGACGAGGCTGTGGCCATTGCCAACGACAGTCTGTATGGGCTTGCCTCGGGTGTATGGACGGAGGATCTACGCCGTGCGCTGCTACTGCCGGACCGCCTGGAAAGTGGCACGGTCTGGGTCAACACTTATCGCACCATGAGCTACCTGACGCCGTTTGGCGGTTTCAAACACAGTGGGCTGGGCAAAGAAAGTGGCCAGGAAGGTATTCGTGAGTATTTGCGAACCAAGTCCATCTGGATATCGACAGCCACAGAAACTCCCAACCCTTTCATTATTCGTTGATGTCAGCCGCGACGGGCCAAGCGTGTTCCGTCTTTGCGCTGCAACAAAGAAGCCTTGGGGCAAAGCAGGTTCAATAGAGGTGTAGCGCCGGTCCTGCCGGCCAGCACTCAAAGGTTTGAACATGCTTGTCCCCGCCAGAACGCTGTCCTCGACGATTCTTCTTGCTGCCATGGCCGCTATATTGGCTGGTTGCGGCGCCGGCAGCGACAAGGCCGCCGGCACGTCCACGACCGACGACATGCAGGGCATTGCGATCATCAAGCCGGGCGAGCTCAGCTATTACCCGCCCGGTGAATACCTGAAAGGCGGGTACCCCGTCAGTCCACCGCTCACACAGATCAGTTTCGATAACGCCCTGCATATCATGCAGCGCCAGGTCAGTCAGGCCGAATTTGCGGCCTGCGTGGCGGCCAAGGCATGCAAGCGCCTCGATAAAGACCAGCGCGATGCCGTGTCGCCCGACCTGCCGGTGGTAGGCGTCAGCTGGCGCGATGCCACCGACTACGCTGCCTGGTTGTCGACAGAAACCGGCCATCACTATCGTTTGCCCAGCTTTGCCGAATGGGTGCATGCGGCCGGCCCCGGATACAAAGAGGATATCGTGCTTGAATCCTTCGACCCGGCCGATCCAGCGCAGCGCTGGCTGGCCGAATACAAGCTTGAAACACAGCGCAAGACCGCGGTAGATGCGCAATTGCGGCCATTTGGCGGTTTTGGCCAGAACGAGACCGGCATGCAGGACATGGTGGGCAATGTCTGGGACTGGACCGACACCTGCCATAGCCGCTACAACCTGGATATCAGCGATAGCGTCGATGCCCGCAGCACGCAAAACTGCGGGGTGCGGGTCGTGGCGGGGCCGCACCGCAGCGTCATTACCGACTTTGTCCGCGACCCCAAGGGCGGGGCCTGCTCGGTGGGCATACCGCCCAGCAATCTGGGCTTCAGGCTGGTGCGCGACTGATTCCATTTCCAAATCAACCGTGCACTTTGTCGGCGTCGCTTGCCTTACGCTAGTAATGTCTGCGCTTTGCCTTTGCGTTCACGATTGATTTGGAAATGGAATTAATTTGCAGCTTTCGTGGTGGGGGCGCCTTCGGCCAGGCGTATCAGTTCGTTCAGGTCTGACACCACGATGCGCTTGCGTCCGCTGTTGACCAGGCCGCGCTCCTTCCAGGCGCTGAGCAAGCGGCTGACTGTATGCAAGGTGGTGCCGGTCATTTCGGCGATGTCTTGGCGGGTAATGGGGAAGTTGATCAGTATGCCTTCATCGGTCTTTTCGCCTGACTCGTCGGTCAGCCGCAAGATGGCGCGCGCCACCCGCTGCTCGACCTCTTCGGTAGACAGCTCGCGTATGCGCGAATGGGCGTCCTGCAGGCGCTGGCCTACGGTTTGCAGGGCATTGACGGCAAACAGGGGGTTGCCTGAAATGAACTGGTCCCATTCTGAAGATGGCCAGGCCAGGGCGATGCTTTCTTGTACGGCCACCGTAGAGGCCGGGTAGTGGCTGCGCTGCATGGCCCTGGCAATGCCAAAGACGTCGCCCGGATTGACGTAGCGCACGACAACCTGTTCGCCTTCGGGCGTGATCTGCACCACTTTCAGATGGCCATGCAGCAGCACAAAGAACTGGGTGGCCGCCTCGCCCTGGTGAAAGGCCACATCGCCGTCGGCCAGGCGACATACCTGCGCACTTTTCAGGGCAGCATCGAGTGCGGCATCGGGCATGGCCTTGAAAAAATCAAGGTTCTTGATCAGCGCTCGGCTTAGCTCTTGGGGCATGTGGGTTTCCTGCAGCTGGTTGTAGGCGTACGACCTCTGATTCTAGCATCGAGCCCTGAAATTTTCCGATCTAAAGCATTGATTCTTCGCAAGAGTTTTGGGCGATGACATCTATTCGTGTATCTACGTATAAACCCGAGGAATCGCTCTCCGAGTTTGCGCTGCAACAAAGAAGGAAGTTCCGCGCAAGAGTCCAATAGAGCTGTAGACATTACTAAAGCAAGTGACTGAAGGGAGTAGCAAAATGAAAGCGTTTCGTCCAACCCTGTTAGCTGCAATGATGACCGCCCTTATGATGGGCGCCCCAGCCTGGGCTGCAGACCTGGCCGATAAATTGGATCGTGTCAAAGTAGACCTGGTGGCCCCACCTTTGGTGCATGCTCATACGCAAAAGGCATCGGCGGAACCCAAGGTGGTCGAGTTCACGATGGTTATCGAAGAAAAGAAAATCGTGATCGACGACAAGGGCACAACGCTGCAGGCCATGACCTTCAATGGTTCCATGCCGGGCCCCACCATGGTGGTGCACGAGGGTGACTATGTCGAAATCACCTTGGTCAATCCGGCCAGTAACGCTATGCCGCACAACGTTGACTTTCACGCGGCAACCGGCGCCCTGGGCGGTGCCAAGCTGACTGATGTGGCTCCCGGCGAGCAAGCCACCATGCGTTTCAAGGCAGACCGCAGCGGTGTGTTCGTGTATCACTGTGCGCCTGAAGGTATGGTGCCCTGGCATGTGGTCTCGGGCATGAGCGGCACCATCATGGTGCTCCCGCGCGATGGCCTGAAAGACCCCGAGGGCAATGAGCTGAAGTACGACCGGGTCTATTCCATAGGAGAGTTCGATCTGTACATTCCCAAGGACGAAAACGGTCAGTACAAAGACTACGCTTCGTTGGCCGACAGCTATTCCGACACCGTCGAAGCTATGCGCAAGCTGATCCCCACGCATGTGGTCTTCAATGGCAAGGTCGGTGCACTGACTGGCGAAGGTGCCATGAAGGCCAATGTAGGCGAAACCGTGCTGATGATTCATTCGCAGGCCAATCGCGACACGCGTCCTCACCTTATTGGTGGACACGGCGATTGGGTCTGGGAAACGGGCAAGTTTGCCAACGAACCAGAAAAGAACCTGGAAACCTGGTTCATTCGGGGTGGTTCGGCCGGCGCAGCCTTGTATACCTTCAAGCAGCCTGGTGTGTATGCCTACGTCAACCATAACTTGATCGAGGCATTCGAACTGGGTGCTGCCGGACACTTCGTGGTCGAGGGCAAATGGGACGACGACTTGATGAAGCAAATCAAGGCAACCGGCCCGATCACGAAAGAAACCGCCGCCATGCTCGAAGAGCGGGCTACCCAGTTGGCAGGTACCAGGCCAGCACTGACGCCCGCAGTTGACAAGGTCGCTGCCGCGCCGGCGGTCAAGACCACTGAACGGGCCAAGCATGCCGCTGCCAAACCGGCCGCCAGGAAAGTTGCGTCGACACACCCCGACGGCGAGAAACTGTACAAGACGTCTTGTGTGGCTTGCCATAGCACGGGCGTGGCCAACGCGCCCAAGCTCGGCGACAAGACAGCCTGGGCTCCCATGGTCGAAAAAGGTCTGGATTCTGTCCTGGCAGTTGCCATCCAGGGTAAAGGTGCCATGCCGCCGCGTGGGGCCACATCGGCTGACGATGCAACCTTGCGCGCTGCAGTTCAATACATGATGAGCAGCGTGCAGTAAACATCGGGAAATACCCCATTACGTATCATGGGGAAAATACCGATCATGTAAAACTGCTTGGGTCGCTACACTCGCTCCATGCCTCTTTGGCACGGAGCGTTTTTCTTTTCTCCGTCATATTGCAGTTTTCCGTAGTGTTTGGCTTACCCCGTTAATTACACCGCATAAAGGGCAGCACACAATGAAACTCATTCGTAAGACCATTCTTTTGTCGGCCATGGCCGCGTGTTTTCTTGGCGCCGCCAGCATGGCGCAGGCACGTGACCTGACCATCGCCTTGCGCTCCGAGCCGAGCTCAATGGATCCGCAGTTCCACTCCCTGACACCCAACACGCAGTTGTCGGAAACCATGTTCGACCCGCTGGTGCGCACCGATAGCACGGCCAAGCCGGTGCCCTCATTGGCTGAGTCCTGGACGGTAGATGGCAATGTCTGGACGTTCAAGCTGCGCCCCGATGTCAAGTTCTCTGATGGTTCGCCCTTTACGGCCCAAGACGTCATCTTTACTTACGACCGCGTGCCCAAGGTGCCTAACAGCCCCTCGTCGTATTCCCTTTATTTAAGTTCCATCGACAAGGTCGAAGCGCCCGATCCGCACACCATCAAGATCACCACCAAGGGCCCAGCGCCTGTCCTGCTGGCCAATTTGTCCATGGTGCCCATCATGTCGCACAAGGCGGCTGCCGGGCCGGCCCCCGAAGGCAAGACCACCGTCGAGCTTAACCGTGGCGATGGCCTGGTGGGTACCGGGCCCTATAAATTTGTCTCCTGGAAGCGCGGGGCCGAAATCGTGCTCGAGCGCAACGAACATTACTGGGGCGACAAGCCCGATTGGGACAAGGTCACTTACCGGCCCATTTCCAACTCGGCAGCCCGCGTGGCGGCCTTGTTGGCCGGCGACGTCGACGTCATTGAAGACCCACCCACCGACGATCTGCCCAAGCTCAAGAAAGACAAAAACCTGTACATACAAGAAACCCCTTCGGTGCGTGTCATCTATCTGGCAATGAACCAGGGCGACGAACCGCCTCCCGGCATGGAAGGTACCGACGGCAAGAACCCTCTGGCCGACAAGCGCGTGCGGCAGGCGCTGTCGCTGGCCATCGATCGCAAGGCTATTGTCGAGCGCATCATGGACGGCGTAGGCTTGCCTGCGGGCAATCTGCTGGCCTATCCGGCCTTTGGCACGTCTGAAAAACACTCCAAGGCCGAGACCGTCGACGCCGAGAAGGCCAAGAAGCTGATGGCTGAAGCCGGTTACCCGAAGGGCTTCACGCTGTCGCTGGGTTCGCCTGACGGCCGCTACACCAACGACAAGCGTATTGCCCAGGCCGTGGCCGCCATGTGGGCACGCATCGGTGTAAAGACCAATGTCGAGACCATGGCGCCGCCTGTTTTCTTCAAGCAGCGCAATGCCTATGCTTTCAGTACTTATCTGGCAGGTTGGGCGGCCAGTTCCGGCGAAATGCTCAACCCGCTCAAATCGCTGGTGGTTACCAAAAACAAAGAGAAAGGCCTGGGCACCACCAACTGGAGCAAATACTCCAATCCTGACATGGACAAGCTCGTTGCCGAAGCCTCCGTCACACTCGATGACGACAAGCGTTCGAAGCTGTTGCAGCAGGCCGGTAACCTGGTCATGGAAGACTATGGCATTTTGCCGCTGCAGTTCGAACTCTCTGTCTGGGCCATGAAGAATGATGTCCGCTACGGAGGCCGTGCCGACCAAATGACGCTGGCCCAAGACATGACGATTGCCAAGTAAGCCAGAGTCACAGTGCTATCGACTATTGTTCGTCGTGTACTGCAGACGCTGCTTGTAGTCCTGGTCATGTCGGCCCTGGTGTTCGGGGGCCTGTATCTGGTGGGCGACCCGGTCGATATGCTGGCCAGCCCCGAAGCCACTGAGGTCCAGCGCGAGCTGATTCGTCAGTCTTTCGGGCTGGACCAGCCCTTGTGGCGGCAGTACGGCATATTCCTGGGCAAGGCGCTGCAGCTCGACTTTGGCGCCAGCTTCCTGACCGGCGAGTCTGCCATGCATCTGATTCTGGAGCGCATGCCGGCCACGCTCGAGTTGGCCACCCTGGCCATGTTCCTGTCGCTGGTCATAGGCATACCGCTGGGTGTGTATGCGGGACTCAAGCCCAACAACAAGAGTGCGCGCGGCATTATGGCGGGCTCGGTGTTGGGCTTTTCCCTGCCTAATTTCTGGGTAGGCCTGATGCTCATCATGCTGTTTGCCGTCATGCTGGGCTGGCTGCCGGCGGGCGGGCGGGGTACCGTTGAAAGCTTCGGACCCATCAAACTCAGTATTTTCAATTGGGACGGCTTCAAGAACCTGATTCTGCCGGCTTCGACTATCGCAGTGGCCAAATGCGCGCTCATCATACGGGTGACGCGTGCGGCCACGCGTGAGTGCCTGCCGCAAGACTACATCAAGTTTGCCCGTGCCAAAGGCCTGCGTGAACGCCGTGTGCTGGGTGTGCATCTGATGAAGAACATTTTGATTCCCATTGTGACCATAGGCGGGCTGGAGTATGGCCAGGTGTTTGCCTTTGCCGTCGTCACAGAAACCGTGTTTTCGTGGCCGGGCATGGGTAAGCTGCTGATTGATTCCATCATTACGCTCGACCGCCCGGTTGTGGTGGCTTACCTGATGCTGACCGTGGTGTTTCTGGCTACGCTTAATTTATTGGTGGATATTGCCTACACCGTGCTCGACCCACGTGTGCGACTGGGAGGATCGGCATGAGCGCCCATCAGAACAGCACCGACGCCGTATTGCCTGTGGGGCAGCCCACCGCAACAGTCGTTCACGAAAGTCAGGCCAGGCTGTTTCTGGCGCAGTTTTGCTCGAGCAAGCTGGCGGTGCTGGGCTTGATACTGCTGCTGCTCTGCCTGGTCATGGCTATTTTTGCCCCATGGATTGCACCGCAAAATCCTTTCGACATCGCCACACTCGATATTTTCGACTCCAAGCTGCCGCCAGGCAGCACCAATATGGACGGCAGCCTGACGTATTGGCTGGGGACGGACGGGCAGGCGCGTGATGTGTTCTCGGCCATTCTGTATGGTTTGCGCATCAGTCTGTTCGTGGGCTTTGTGTCGGTGTCGGTGGCCTTTCTGATTGGTGCTGCGGTTGGCCTGATTTCGGCCTATTTCGGTGGCCGTATCGATGCGCTGCTGATGCGCATCGTCGACATCCAACTGTCGTTTCCTTCCATCTTGCTGGCCTTGGTCCTGCTGGCGGTGTTGGGCAAGGGGGTGGACAAGGTCATCTATGCCCTGATTGCTGTGCAGTGGGCCTATTTTGCGCGTGCGGCGCGCGGTGCGGCCATTGTCGAGCGCAACAAAGAGTACGTGGAAGCAGCACGCTGTATGTCGTTGTCGTGGCATCGCATTTTATGGCGCCATGTTTTTCCCAACTGTATTCCGCCGCTCATGGTTATTGCCACCATAGACCTGGCTCATGCCATTGCACTAGAGGCCACCTTGTCCTTCCTGGGGGTAGGTGTGCCGGTGACCGAACCGTCGCTGGGCATGCTTATTTCCAATGGCTTTGAGTTCCTGATGTCGGGCAACTACTGGATATCCTTTTTTCCGGGCATAGCGCTGGCGCTGGTGGTGGTGGCCATCAATCTGGTTGGTGACCATCTGCGCGATATCCTTAACCCGCGCAACGAGATCTAGGGCTGAGCATGACGACGGCAACTTCTTCTCTTTTGCTGGATGTCCAGGGCCTGAAGACCTGGTTCCATACCCGCGAGGGCATCATCAAAGCGGTAGACGGTGTGTCGCTGCAGCTAAAACATGGCGAAATATTGGGTCTGGTGGGTGAGTCGGGGTCGGGTAAGAGTATTACCGGCTTTTCCCTGATGAAGCTGATTGATGCGCCGGGGCGCATACAGGCTGACCGCATTCACTTCAATGGCCACGATCTGCAGACTTTGCCGGCCGATGCGTACAGGCAGTTGCGTGGGCGCGATATGGCGATGATCTTTCAGGATCCGATGATGACGCTGAATCCCACCTTGCGTGTGGATACCCAGATGATAGAGGCCATACAGGCGCATAACCGGGTGTCGCGCAAGGCAGCGCGGGCGCGCGCCATACAGGTGCTGGGTATGGTGGGCATACCGTCGCCAGCCGATCGCCTGCTGGTGTATCCGCATCAATTGTCCGGCGGCATGCGCCAGCGTATTGCGATTGCCATCGCTTTGCTCAATGCACCCAAGCTGATTATTGCCGACGAGCCCACTACGGCGCTCGATGTGACGATACAGGGGCAGATTCTGTACGAGGTGCAAAAGCTGTGCCGCGAGATGGGCACGGCCCTGATCTGGATTACCCACGATTTGGCCATTGTGTCGGGGCTGGCCGACAGGCTGGCGGTGATGTATGCCGGACGCATAGTCGAAACCGGGCCCACGGGCCAGATCATAGGTGCCGCCCAGCATCCTTATACGCACGGCTTGATTTCCTCGATACCGTCGATTTCAACACGGGGCGAGACCTTGTTCCAGATACCAGGCTCGACGCCTTCTTTGCTCAATCTGCCTCCGGGCTGTCCCTTTCAGGCGCGCTGCTATCGTGCTACAGAGCAGTGTGTCAATACGCCTGTGCTCGAGGAAGCCGCAGCAGGACACTGGGTCAGTTGCTGGCACAAGGGGGTGCAGACATGAGCGGCAGCAACACGATATTGAGTCTGCAGGATGTGCAGCGCCGCTACAGCCAGCCGGTAGATATGGTGGAGCGGCTGGGACGCATGCTCAAGGGGAGCGCCGCGCCGCGTTCTGTGCTGGCCGTGGCTGGTGTCGACCTGGCCGTGCGGGAGGGCGAGGTGATAGGCCTGGTGGGTGAGTCAGGCTGCGGCAAGTCCACGCTGGGACGCATGTTGACGGGTATATTGCCGCCCAGCGCTGGCCAGATTTTGTATAAGGGCACGCCGGTCAACAAGCTGACGCCGGTGCTGCGGCGCGAATACGATCTGGGCGTACAGATGATTTTCCAGGATCCTTATTCGTCGCTCAACCCGCGCATGCGGGTGCTGGACATCATCGGTGAAGGTCCGGTGGTGCATGGTCTGGTCAAACGGTCGGGCAAAGAAGCTTATGTGTCCGAGCTGATGCAAAAAGTCGGCCTGGATCCCGCCTATCGCTTCCGCTATCCGCATCAGTTTTCGGGGGGGCAGCGCCAGCGCATAGGCGTGGCGCGTGCCCTGGCGCTGAAGCCGTCGGTGCTGGTGTGCGATGAAGCGGTGGCGGCACTCGATGTATCGATCCAGGCGCAGGTGCTGAATCTGTTCATTCAGCTACGTCACGAGTTCGCGCTGACCTATATTTTCATCAGTCACAACCTGGGTGTGGTCAGCCATATTTCCGATCGCGTGGCCATTATGTATTTGGGTCGCATCGTAGAGCTGGCCGACACCGACACCATCTTCAGCCGCGCCAACCATCCGTACACGCAGGCCTTGATCAAAGAGCTGCCTGTGCTGCGTACGGGTCAGCGCCAGTTCGATCCGATCAAGGGCGAGCTGCCTTCGCCCATCGATCCTCCGCCGGGTTGTCCCTTTCATCCACGGTGCCCGATGGCCATGGACCGATGCAAGGTAGAACGCCCCTTGTTGCGAGATATCAATAGCGGAGGCGTACAGCATTTGAGCGCCTGTCACTTGAACCAGGAGACACCATGAAATTTGCCGACTCGGACTTTGAGCCTTACGAACTATTGTTGCCGACTCGCAGCGCCATACCGCTGGTGTGCGATTCACCGCACAGCGGTACGACTTATCCGGCCGACTTCCAGTACAGCATACCGGTGTCTGAACTGCGTTCGGCCGAGGACACGTATGTCAATGAGCTGTGGCAGGCAATTCCGTCCGTGGGAGGCAGTTTGCTGGCGGCGAATTTCCCTCGCTCATACATAGACCCCAACCGCGACACGGACGATATCGACGTCACCCTGTTGGCCGAACCCTGGCCGACAGCGCTGCATCCCACTGAGAAAACCCGGCTGGGTCATGGGCTGATCTGGCGCAAGGGGCGTACCCAGCCCATCTACGATCGCAAATTGTGGGTCGCTGAAGTCGAGCATCGCATCGCCACTTATCACCAGCCCTATCACGCAGCGCTGGCGCGGCAAATAGAAGCCGCGCACGAACGCTTTGGCGTGGTATGGCATTTGAACCTGCATTCGATGCCCGCCAATTCCTACGAGGTGCTCGAAATCCAGACCGACAAGCCTTTGGCGGATTTTGTGCTGGGTGATCGCGATGGCACGACTTGCGACCCCACGCTGATCGGCATTATTGAAGACTTCCTGCTCGAGCGTGGCTACACCGTGGCTCGCAACGATCCTTTCAAAGGGGTGGCGCTGATTGCCCGCATGGGGCGCCCGGACGACAACCGGCACAGTCTGCAGATCGAGGTGAACCGGGCTTTGTATATGGATGAGAAGCGCTACGAAAAGAATGCCAACTTTGAGGTGCTGCAAAACGATCTGACGCTCCTGAGCGCCAGAGTGGGCGAGTTCGTCGAATCGACGCTCTAGGGTTTCAGCATTGCATCGGCCAGTTTGTATTGGGCAGGCTGGCCAGGCTGGGCGTAGACCGACCATTCGACGTGGCTGGCGCCGACATGAATATCAACGGTGGCCATGGTGTTTTCATTGTCGCTATCGTCGGGGGCGTTGCGATAAATAGGAAATTCCTGATTGGCCTGGTCGGCCAGAATGACGAGCGGGTCAAGCTGGCCCTGGGCCAGCAGGGCGTCGCCGCGTTCCTGCCGGCAGCGCGAGGAATCGGTAATCAACTGCGGGTGGTCTCTGAATCCTGGATGAATCAAATGGTTGGCATGCAATGCGGGTGCGGTCATGGTGTGGGCCGAGACACCCAGGGCATTGAATTCCACACTGTATAAATCGGGCTGGCCGCGCTGGGCCAGGCTAAGGTGGAAGCCACCTGATTTTGTGGCCCTGCGCAGCAAGGTCAAGGCATGATCCACATGGGTTTGATTCAGTATGGCGCGGGTGAGCACCATGCGGGGAACACCGGCAGTGATCTGGCGCGAGCGCAGGTTGTTGACCGTCATGACCAGGCCGTGGGCGGTCACCGCGAAAGTGTGCCCCGGGATGGATGCCGGGTACACAAAGGAGGCAAAGGCGGGGCCGTTGTCGGGCGTAAACAAGCCTATGCCGCAGTGGCCGGCAAAGCCGGGGTCACCATCTTCATTGTGGGTAATGCGTGGCTGCCCTGTGCCGGGTAGCTGTACGGTGGTGCAGCCGTCGGGCGGCATGGACCACAGGTCACCACGGCAATTCCACAGAAATACGTCTTCAAAGGGTAGCTCCAGGCCGCTGGCCAGGCCTTCGAGTTCCTGGCGTATTTGCGGGAAGTGGGCATCGACCAGGGCCAGCATGGATGCTGCGGCGGCGCTGCCGCGCCAAGCCATGACGCTGTCCCACGACGGCGAATGGAGCAGGTAGCTGTGGGCTGATTCAGCACCGAACTTGCCCAGCGCGACACCTGCGCTGAAGGGGGATCCGGAGGCTTCGACAAGTGACAACATAGTGATTCTCTTATGGGTTCCAGAACATTACAGATAGGCGCCGGTTTGGTGCAGCTGGTCTTCGGCGGCTTCAATGCGGGTGATGGCTTGCTTGCCTGCCTTGGCCAGCAATTGTTCTATCAGCAGCTCCACCAGCGCTGATGCGGCGGCGCTGGATGGAAAGAAGGAAGGTGTTTCGGTCGCAAACAGCAGCACGCAATCGGCTTCAAGGGCAATGGGTGCCACGGCGCTGTCGCAGATGGCCAATACACGGCTGCCTGCCCGGCGTGCGGCCCGGGCAACCTGCAGGGCCTCGTTGGAATAAGGCGCAAAACCGATGATCACCACCGCATCGTTTTTGGTAAAGGCCCGCCATTCCATTTCGAGCGTGCCGGCGTCGCCGCGCAAGAGTGTGACCGATGGCCGGAACAGACGGTACTGGTATTGAAACAGAAAGGCCGGGGCGTGCGAAGCCCGGAAGCCGGCCACATAGACTTGCTGCGCTTTGGACAGCATTTTGACGGTCAACGGCAGGTTTTCGGCGTTGCTGGTTTCGTTCAGACGAATATTATCGGCTTGCACCGCCACTATCCGACCGACGGCATGGTGCAGATTCTTGTCATGCAGCAATTCGCGGGCACGGTCGGCGTAGCGCTTGGGATTTTGTTGCATGGACCGTACGAATACGGCTTTCAGTTCCGGCCAACCGGCATAGCCCAGCAGCTTGGCCAGCCGCAGCAAGGTGGCCGGCTGCACACCAGCCTGGGCGGCAATTTTTCGCATGGAGGCAACCGGGACGTCAAGGGGGAAATCCAGCAAGTGGCGGGCGCCAACCTGGAATTGCGGAGTCATGTCCGCAAAGTCGCGCTGGATACGAGCGGTGAGCGCTTCCAGATTGTCGGGGGCGGTCTTTTGGCCGGAAGGTGTGGTGGATGTGGACATGGTCGGGGCTGGTGTGGTTATTGCCTGCGCGGGCAGGCGACCTGCATGCAGGTGTCAACAAACTGCAACGTGAGCAAATAATGCGGGTTGCAAACAAGTTGATTATATTGATTTATTTGTTGAAAAGCTTATTATTTGGGAAACAAGTGTTGAATTTGTGTTTTGTTGAACATACCTACTGAACCGAGCGCCATGACCCACGTATTTCATCGCAATCCCAAACAGCAGCTTGCCTTTGCCGTGCGTGGCCAGGGCATAGCGCTGTTCGACCAGGACAACAAGTCGTATATCGACGCATCGGGCGGCGCAGCCGTGTCCTGCCTGGGGCATGGGCATCCCGTTGTCATCCAGGCTATCAAAGATCAGCTTGACCGCATTGCCTATGCTCATTCGTCGTTCTTTACTACGCAGGCAGCCGAAGAACTGGCCGACTTCCTGGCCGAGCGCTCGCCTGGCGATCTGAATCGTATTTACTTCCTGTCGGGTGGTTCCGAAGCGGTCGAAGCCGCCTTGAAGCTGGCACGCCAGTACTTTGTTGAAATCGGGCAGCCCACGCGGCGTCATTTTATTGCGCGCCGCCAAAGCTACCACGGCAATACGCTGGGTGCGTTGGCCATAGGTGGCAATGCCTGGCGTCGCGAGCCGTTTCTGCCACTGTTGGTGCCGGCCCATCATGTGTCGCCGTGCTATGCCTACCGCGATCAGCTTGCCAACGAAACCGAAGAGCAATATGCCGAGCGTCTGGCCCAGGAGCTCGATCAGCAAATCGAGGCGCTGGGTGCCGAGAACGTGGCCGCATTCGTGGCTGAAACAGTGGTCGGCGCTACCGCAGGTGCCCTCGCGCCGGTCAGGACGTATCTGAAGCGCATGCGTGAAGTGTGTGATCGTCATGGCGTGCTGTTGATTCTTGACGAAGTCATGTCGGGCATGGGGCGCACCGGGCATTTATTTGCTTGCGCCGAAGATGGCGTGGTGCCCGACATCATGACGATTGCCAAGGGGCTGGGCGCCGGCTATCAGCCTATAGGTGCCATGGTGGCCAGCGATCGTATTTACGATGCGGTGGTGGCGGGCAGTGGCTTCTTCCAGCACGGACATACCTATATGGGGCACGCCACGGCATGTGCTGCCGCCCTGGCGGTGCAGCGCGTCATCGAGCAGGAGCAATTGCTGAGCAATGTGCTGCAGCGTGGCGAGCAGCTGCGCGCCGAGCTGCGCAGTGTGCTGGGTGATCATCCCAATGTGGGCGATGTGCGCGGCCGTGGTTTGTTCGTGGGTGTGGAGTTTGTGCAGGACAAGGCCAGCAAGGTCACGCTGAATCCGGCGCACAAGACGCATGCCAGGCTCAAGAAGCAAGCCATGGAAAATGGCCTGCTGATGTACCCTATGGGCGGCACGATAGATGGTGTGCATGGCGATCATGTGTTGCTGGCGCCGCCGTTTATTTGTACGCCGTCTGATATCACCGAGATTGTGTCGCGTTTTGCGCGCACGGTGAGTCAGGTGTTGCCTGCCTAGTTATTAATATGTGTTGCGCTGCTGGTGTGGTTGGCTGTTGGCGCAGTGTTTTTGCTTCTTAATGGTTTGTTCAAGGAAACCCGCCCATGGCCCGTTTACCCTATGCCGATCTGACGCATCCTGAGGTCAGCCCGTTGGTGGAGCAGATTGTCGCCGAGCGCGGCAGTGTGCTGCATCTGTATCAAATGTTGTTGCAAAGTCCGCCTGTTGCGCGTGGTTGGTTGAATCATCTTACGGGTATTCGTCATCATAATTCGCTAAATGGTGCTTTGCGTGAGATGGTGATTATGCGGATTGCGCATTTGAATGGTGCGCCTTACGAGGCTGATCAGCATGCGCCGATTGCGCTGAAAGAAGGGATGACGCAGGCGCAGCTTGATGCTTTGCCGCAGTGGCAGGGCTCTGATTTGTTCAGTGAGCAAGAGAGGGCGGTGCTGGCGTATACGGATAGTATGACGCGGGAGGTGCAGGTACCTGATGCGGTGTTTGATGCGGTGCGGCCATTTTTTGAGCCCCGGCAGTTGGTGGAGTTGACGGCGACGGTGGCTACTTACAATATGGTGTCACGGTTTCTGGAGGCGCTGCAGATTCATTCGCATGATGAGCGTTGATTTGCTGGCTCTTGGTTTTTCGGCTGAGCTTTTGAGTTCTTGAGCAAGGCGGGTGTATCAGGGGCTGTTTCGGCTTGGCGCGCTGCGGCCCCTGGCTTTGCCAGGGGCTTCCCGTTTCTGGCGGCCCGATCGAGGCGTGTGCGGAACTCGACCGGTCGGGCCAGTGGCCCGACACCCGTCGGTCTCGAGCAGCCGCACACTTGCATCCTCGATCGAACCGCCAGAAACGGCTTGCGCGAGGCGCCTGCACAGCCCCTGATACACCCGCCTTGTAAGGGTGTGGTCAAGTCTGCCGGTTCAGCGCAAGGCCGCCATACCCCGTGTCCTTGTCATGCGCGATGTCCACGATGCGCTGGACTATTATCGCTGGACTATTATCTGTCGGAAGCTTCTAAAAACGTAGCGCTTGAATTTCTAAACGAGCCGAAATGAGCTTACGACCATCTTTCGCGATTTCCTGGAGTGGTTAAACTTCCAGCGCTGCCAGGCGCTGTAGTGCGTTGCCGGTAAGGCGGACTATGCGCCATTCGGGCAGGATGTCGGCGCCCAGGTGTTTGTAGAAGTCTATGGCGTTCTGGTTCCAATCCAGCACGACCCATTCGAAACGTCCGCAGTCTTGTTCGATGGCCTGTCTGGCCAAGTGTTGCAGCGCCATTTTGCCCAGGCCCTCGCCGCGGTGGGCAGGCTGTATGTATAGGTCTTCAAGGTAGAGGCCGCGTTTGTCCAGGAAGCTGGAGTAATTGTGAAACCACATGATGTAGGCGACGGGCAGCTCGGGCTTGTCGCGAAGGGTGGCTATCAGGCAGTGGGCGGCCGGGCGCTCGCTGAAAAAGCTGTTGCGCAGTGTTTCTTCGGTGGCCTTGAAAATATCGGTGAGCTTCTCGAATTCGGCCATTTCCCGCATAAGGCCTAGTATGTGGGGAAGGTCTTCGGGGCGTGCTGGCCTAAGCAGGTAACGTTCTGTTGCGCTGGACAAGCGGATTCCTTGATTTGGCGTTATGCTGAAGTCGTGTTTTAACAGGAGTTTAGCTTATGCCTTCAGGGAATCAGCGAGCGGTGCAGGCACTGGCAGCCGCACTGGCCTTGACGTCTTTTTATTCGGTCAATGCTGTGGCACAAGAAGCCACTGCATCTGGAGAAGTGCGCAGCATTAATGCGGCTGATGGCAAAATTACCATCAAGCATGGCGCTATTGCCGACCTTGAATTGCCGGCGATGACGCTGGTGTATCGCATAGATGTCGCGCTGTTGGCCGATATCAAGCCGGGCGACAAGGTCAAGTTCACGGCCAAACGTGAAAACACCCAATACGTCATTACCAAGATATCAAAGTAGTTTTGCATGAGGGCGGCCCATCTGGGCCGCCTTTCAATACAGATACCGCTTAAAGCACGTAGCGGGCCAGGTCCTGGCTGCTGGCGGTTTCTTCGAGTTTGTCGTTGACATAGGCCGCGTCGACGGTCACTGTGGTGCCACTGCTGGCCGTCGCGTCGAAAGACAGGTCTTCGAGCAGTTTTTCCATGACAGTGTACAGACGGCGTGCGCCGATGTTCTCGGTGCGCTCGTTGACATCGAAGGCCAGTTCGGCCAGGCGTTGTATGCCTTCGTCAGTAAAGTCCAGCGTGACGTCTTCGGTGGCCATCAGGGCATGGTATTGCTTGGTCAGCGAGGAGTCGGTGTCGCACAGTATGCGTACAAAGTCTTGTGCGGTCAGCGAGTCCAGCTCGACACGGATGGGGAAGCGGCCCTGCAGCTCGGGGATCAGGTCCGAGGGCCGCGACATCTGGAATGCGCCCGAGGCAATGAACAGGATGTGGTCGGTTTTGACCACGCCATATTTGGTATTGACGGAGGTGCCTTCGACCAGTGGCAGCAGGTCGCGCTGTACACCCTGGCGCGATACGTCGCCACCAGAGTGTTCCTGGCGGGTGGCGATTTTGTCGATTTCGTCGAGGAAGACTATGCCGTTTTGTTCGGCATTGGTCACGGCGCTGGTGCGCAGTTCTTCTTCGTTGATGCGGCGCCCGGCTTCTTCTTCCGTCAGGAGCTTGAAGGCTTGCTTGACGGTCATTTTCTTGGGCTTTTTCTTGTCGCGGCCCAGGCCGGCGAACATACCTTTGAGCTGTTCGGTCATTTCTTCCATGCCGGGAGGCGCCATGATTTCCATCTGCGGTGCCATCTGGGCCACGTCGATTTCAATTTCCATGTCGTCCAGCTTGCCTTCGCGCAGGCGTTTGCGGAAGGTTTGACGCGCATTGTTTTCTTCGCGCACGGGTTCGCCGTTGGCGTCGCGCGCAGGCGAAACCAGGACGTCGAGAATGCGGTCCTCGGCGGCGTCTTCGGCCTGGGTGCGTACGCGTCGCATCTGGACATCGCGCGACTGTTTGACTGAAATTTCGACCAGGTCGCGGATGATGGTGTCGACGTCGCGGCCTACGTAGCCGACCTCAGTGAATTTGGTGGCTTCTATCTTGATGAAGGGGGCGTTGGCCAGCTTGGCCAGGCGGCGGGCGATTTCGGTCTTGCCGACACCGGTGGGGCCGATCATGAGAATATTCTTGGGCACGATTTCGTGGCGCAGTGGCTCGGCCACTTGCTGGCGGCGCCAGCGGTTGCGCAGGGCGACAGCCACCGAGCGCTTGGCCCGGTTCTGGCCGACAATATTCTTGTCGAGTTCGGAGACGATTTCTCCGGGAGTCATATTGGTAGCAGACATAATTAGGGGCGCATTAAAAGCTTAGAGTGTTTCGACGATATGGTTTTGATTTGTGTAAATGCACAAATCACCCGCGATCTCTAGTGATTTCTTCACGATGTCGGCGGGAGCCATCTCGGTGTTTTGCAAAAGGGCCAGCGCGGCAGACTGGGCATAAGCCCCGCCCGAACCAATCGCGGCCAGGCCGTTTTCAGGTTCGAGCACGTCGCCGTTGCCGGTCAGCACCAGTGTGTGCTCTTTGTCGGCCACGATCAGCATGGCTTCAAGGCGTCGCAACACACGGTCGGTACGCCAGTCTTTGGTCAGTTCGACTGCGGCACGCATCAGATTGCCCTGGTGCTTTTCCAGCTTGGCTTCAAAGCGTTCTTGCAGAGTGAAGGCGTCGGCCGTGGCGCCGGCAAAGCCGGCAAGTATCTTGTCGTTGTACAGGCGGCGTATTTTGCGCGCTGTGCCTTTGATGACGATGTTGCCCAGGGTGACCTGGCCGTCGCCGCCCAGGGCAACGTGTTCGCCGCGGCGAACGCAAATAATGGTGGTGGCGTGAAATTGTTCCATGTATCTTCCTTTGAGCTATATAGCTGGGGACAGCGGTGGGAATTTCAAGGGCTGCCTGGCTGGGCCCGATTACGAGAAAGGTTTTGTTTCAGGAACGATGCTACACTCGGGCGGTCCTGTATGGACGACGACGCGGGGCGAGGCTCGTGCCGCCCCAGCGCCCTGAATATCAAAATAAAACAGAGGCATCCATGCACTACATCATTCAGCTTTTAGCAACAATTCTTATTGGTACCGCCATTGGCGCCGTGCTTAGCCAGCGTACCAAAGCGCTGCTCATCGGCTCTGTCATAGGCATCGTACTGGGCATTGTCGCTCTGATCACGGCTTCCTGGGTGCCGCTGGCGGTGGGTACGGCCGTCTTTCTGGTGGTCCAGGGTTTGCAGCGCGACAATTATTCATCGCGCGCCTGAGCCTTACCGCGCTGCGCAGCGCAAACCAGCAAGGAATCAGACCGCATGTCCATCGATTTCGATCATCTGGTCCTGATGATGCGCGATCAGCTGAACGATCGCGCGCCACGTCTGCAGAAAGATGGTTTCCATCTTACCGAGGTGTCGGTACATAACCTGGGTTCCATCAATCAGCTCATTACGCTTGAATCCTCGTATATCGAGCTTCTGGGTTGGCCTGCAGGCCAACCTCCGGCGCGCAAGGAAATCGCCGAACAGGCCTTGGGGCTGGACGCGTTGGTTTTCAGGCCACGCAATGCAGGCGACACCTACGAGCAGCTGCTCCGGGCGGGTTTCGAGGTGAATCCGGTGCAAAGGCTGGAGCGGCTGGTGCCGACCCCGACGGGCACGGGCATGGCCCGGTTCGATACCGTCCGGTTTGCGCGGCAGCCTATACCTGGCTTACGCATTTACTATTGCCAGCACCTGACCCCCGAATACATTTGGGACGAAAGCGTGATGCATCATGAAAACGGGGCACAGTCGCTGCATGACATCACGGTCAAGGCGCCCGATGCCCGCAGCGTTGCCAGCACATTGGCTGTGCTGACCGAAGGGCGGGTACAAGCGGCCGCTGATGGCAGTCATGTGCTGGATCTGCCCAATTTGCGGCTGCGAGTGCTGCCGGACCCCAGTCTTTCAGCGCCTGTCATCTGGCAAGCGGTGTTGGGCTATCGCGATGGCACGCTACGCCCCTTTGCGCCACCCTTATAAGTCAATTATAAGCATTCAACCATTTGTTATAAGCAAAAGGCTTAAGCCGCGTTATCATTTACGGCTTAGTTGACGCATCTATAACACTGGAATTTTTATGCTTAGCCATGCCAAATCAAACCTAGCGGCTGCAACATTTTTCAAGGCGGTGGCGGGTAGCTTGCTGGCCTTGTCGGCACTTTCTTTTGCACAGGCAGCCGAACAGCCGCCTATACGCCTGGTTGTACCGTTTCCTCCCGGAGGCAGCACTGATATTGCCTCGCGCATTATTCAGCCCAAGCTGGCCGAGCTGCTGAGCCGCGACGTAGTCATCGAGAACAAGCCCGGTGCGGCCACGCAGATCGCCAGCCAATACGTACAGCGTTCCAAACCCGATGGCAATACCTTGCTGGTCAGTTTTGACAGTCATTCGCTGAATCCCATTGTGCGGCCGCTGCCCTACGATACCTTCAAGGATTTTCGCGGCATTACCTTTGCCCTGCGTTTCCCGCTGGTGGTGGGGGTGTCCAAGCATGTCGAGGCCAACTCGCTGAAAGAGTTCGTGGCCGCAGCCAAGGCCGACCCCAAAAAATACAGCTATGCATCAACCGGCCTGGGTTCGCTGAACCATTTGGCCCCGGAAGAGCTCAAGCGTATGGCTGGCATTGAAATGCTGCATGTGCCCTTTGCCGGAGGCGGGCAGGCCATGCAGTCATTGGTGGGCAATATTACCCATATGGCTTTCCTGAGCTATGCAGCATTCAAGCCGCAAATCGAGGCGGGCAATATCAAGCCTTTGGCCGTGACAGGCGCTAAGCGCATTGCTGATTTGCCAGACGTTCCCACCGTGAAGGAGTCGGGCTACCCTGACTTCGAAGCCTATTCATGGATAGGTATTTTTGCACCTGCCGGAACGCCCGACGATATAGCCAACCCGCTCACCGATGCCTTCCAGAAAGCCTTGAATGACAAGGAAGTCAAGGCCAAGCTGGCCAACCTGGGCTTCGAGGTCATGGCCACAGACGGCCCGACGGTAGATCGCTATGCAGTCGAGCAATACCAGCGCTGGAGCACGTTTGTGAAGGACACTGGCCTGTCGCTGGCGAAGTAACTTACCCCGCGGGTACGTAGGCAATGGTGGCCTGCATCAAGGCAACCACTTTGCTGTTTTGGCCTGAATAAGCCAAGACCTCGCCGGTGCAAACAGCCAGTTGCTTGCCGGCGTTCTGCACTTTTCCGATGGCAAGAAAGCGGTCGCCCAGCGCTGGCCGCAGAAAATTGATCTTGAACTCGGCCGTCACCACCTCACGGCCCTGCGGCGCCCTGGTCAAGGCCGCGTAACCGCAGGCGCTGTCGACCACGCTGGTGATGGCGCCTGCGTGTATATAGCCGAACTGCTGGGAAAGATGTTTGGAAAAAGGCAGTTCTATATGCACTTCTCCATCGACTACAGACGCAAGCCGGGCACCTAGTGTGACCATCAAGCCTTGGGCGTCAAAGCTGGCTGTTACGCGTTCATGAGCGTCATGCATGGGAATAAGGGCCTATCGTTTGAAAGAGTTTACGGTACGCCATGGGCGAAGTCTGGAAAACGGTCCTGAAGTGTTGCCTTAACGAAAGCGCTGACCCAAAACCTGCTTGTTGAGCGACCATCTCGATCGATACATTGGTGGTTTCAAGCATGCGTTGCGCGTGCGCCAGCCGTTGGTTCAACAGCCATTGCTTGAACGATACACCAGTCGCTTCGCGAAAGCGGCGTGTAAAGCTGCGGCGGCTCATCGCCGCACGCTGGGCCAGGGTGTCGATGGTGTGCGGTTGCTGGGGGCGGCTGGCCACCCATTGCAGCACTTCGGCGAAGCGGTTTTCGCTGTTGCTGACCGGGAGCGGCTGTTCAATGAACTGCGCCTGCCCGCCTTGACGCTGGGGAGCAATAATAAGCTGCCTGGCTACCTGGTTGGCGAGTTCTGCGCCCCCTAAGCGGCGCAGCAAATGCAGGCAGCAGTCCAGGCCGGCCGCTACACCGGCGGATGTCAGTACATCACCTTCGTCCACATAAAGCACGTCTGGATTGACGTTGATTTTGCCGTATTGTTTTGCCAGTTTTTCAGCATAGGCCCAGTGGGTGGTTGCCGACTTGCCGTCCAGCAGACCGGCTTGGGCTAGTGGAAACGCACCCAGGCATAAGCCCATGACCAAGGCGCCGCGCGCATGGGCGCGCTGCAAGGTTTCCAGCAAGGCGAGTGGCGCTTGCCGGCAGTCGTTATGCCAAGTCGGCACAACCACGATGCTGGCGGTTTCTGCTACATCAAGACCATGCTTTACAGCGATGTCGAAGCCTCCGGAGGTGCTCAGTGAGGTGCTGGCGGCAGCGCAGACCCGTACCTGAAAGCGAGGCGTGCGTGGGCCTGGGCGGCAAGAACCAAAAACCAGGCTGGGTACCGACAAGTGAAATGGGCTCATGCCGTCGAATGCGATGACGGCGACCTCGTAGCGTTCGGCGGGCTTGGTGTTGTGCATGGCCCGATATTATCGTAGATATGCCTACAGGCCAATATGTTTCTGCGTCAGGCAAGGCCACAATAGGACATATGGGGGGCTGCGTGGTATGGCCAGGTGTTCAACCCCCATTACCCCTTTCACTCAGGAGAATTCGATGTCTGAAACCTTAAACCGTGCCTTGCTGGTAATCGATGTTCAAAATGAATATGTCACGGGAAGCCTTTTGATAGAGCATCCGCCGGTGCAGGATTCTTTGCGCAATATTGCACTTGCCATGGATGCGGCCCAGGCCGAGCAGATGCCCGTTATCGTTGTGCAGCACGATGCGCCCGAAGATTCGCCTTTGTTCGCCAAAGGTTCTGCCGCCTGGTTGTTGCACCCTACTGTGGCAAAGCGCGAGGCCGATCACCACATCCACAAATCCATGGCAAGCGTGTTTGCCGGGACTGACCTGGCGCAATGGTTGGCACAGCACCGTATCGATACCCTGTCGGTGTGCGGATATATGACCCATAACTGCGTCGCTTCGACCATTTTTCACGCAGCGCATAATGGGCTGAAGGTGGAGTATTTGGCAGACGCTTCAGGTGCTCCGTCGTACAGGAACGCGGCTGGCGCCGCGAGCGCCGAGGAAATTCACCGTGTGTTCAGCACGGTATTCCATACTGGTTTTGCCGCTGTTACAACAACGGAAAACTGGATCGCTGCAGTCAGTGCGGGACGCGTTATCGAGGCTGACAGCATTTATATGTCCAACCAGCGAGCCAAAGAGGCGCTTATTGCCTGATGCTAGACGCTGAAATCGTCATCAGCATCAGTGTGGCGGCCAGCCCCAGGGTGGCCGACAGCCACAAGGCTTGTACGCCGTAGGCGTCAAGGCATAGGCCGAACAGCCACGGCGCGAGCGCTTGTGCAATGCGGGCCGGTACCATGAGCATGCCCTGGCGGTGTCCGTAGCCCTGGGCGCCAAAGATCACCAGGGGTAATGTTCCCTTTGCTATGGTCAGGATGCCATTGCCGGCGCCGTGCAATATGCCGAACGCGGCGGCTGCCGGTGCGCCTATCACGCCGAAAGCCAATGCGCCTATGGGGTGCAGCAAAGCCGCGATACGGGCGGAGAGCAGTGGGTGGATTTTGCGCAGCAGGCCGAACTCGAGCAACCGGGCAGCCACTTGAGCTGGGCCGATGAGTGCGCCGACCATGACCGCGGTGGCCAAGGTGGCGCCGCCAGCCTGCAGTAACTGAGGCAGGTGGGCGGCCATGGCCGTGCTGATGAACCAGGTGGCGGCAAAGACAAAGGCCAGCACGAACGATGGCCAGCGTTGGGACTGGGGGCTGCTGGCCGCGTGAGTGTTGTCCTTGGATGCTGCCGTGCTGACTTCAGTGTTTTGTAGTGTTTGCAGCCGGGGTAAGCTCAGATTCAGCGCCAGGCCCAGTGTCAGGTGCAGCGCGGCCCAGGTAAAGCAGGTAGCCCGCCAGCCTATGTGTGCTTCCAGAAACGTCGATAGCGGCCAGCCTACTGTGCTGGCAAAACCGGCAATTAGCGTAATGCCGGTAATGGCGCCGCGCGAACGGCTTCCGTAAAGTGCGACCAGTGTAGAAAATGCGGCCTCATACAGGCCGCTGCCCATACCTATGCCAATAATCAGCCAGGCTCCAAAGAGCCCCCACGGACCTTGTGCACAGCCCAGGCCCGTCAGGCCCAGGGCGAAGATGACGCTGATGATTGCCAGTACGGGCCGTCCGCCATAACGGTCGATCAGATGGCCGGCGTAGGGGCCCAGCAGGGCGGAGATAATGAGCGCCGCGCTGAATGCGGCAAACACAGTAGGTGTGGAAACGCCCAGGTCTTGCGCCATGGGGGCGGCCAACATAGCCGGAAGGTAGTAGCTGGAGGCCCAGGCCAGGGTCTGGGCAATGCCCAGTCGGGTGACGATGCCGGTGGTTGGCTCGGTGGCCATGTGGACTCTCTAGGGGTTTTGCAACGTCATCTGTGCTGCAGCCTTTTTACTGTACGAAGGGCCACCTTGCCGCGATCTGTAAGGTTTGCGGCAAGGAAAAGCAAAAAGAGTTTAGTCTCCGTACAGTTTTTGACGCATTTCGCGGCGTTCTTGCGCTTCGAGTGACAAGGTGGCTGTGGGACGAGCCAGCAGGCGTGGAACGCCGATGGGTTCGCCGGTTTCTTCGCACCAGCCGTACTCGCCCGAGTCGATCAGCGTGATGGACTGCTGTACTTTCTTGAGCAGCTTGCGCTCGCGGTCGCGTGTACGCAGTTCAAGTGCGTGCTCTTCCTCGATGGTGGCACGATCGGCCGGATCGGGTACGAACTGGGTTTCGCGCAGGTTTTCGGTGGTGGCGTCGGCATTGTTCAGGATTTCCTGCTCAAGTTCTTTCAGGCGATTCCGGAAGAATGCCAGTTGATCCGCGTTCATGTATTCGGATTCGGGCATTGCCAACAACTCTTTTTCCGTCAGCAAACGACCCTGATTCTTTGTAGCGGCTGATTTGCTTGTCATGATGTTTCCTCTAATCTTGTAATGTTGGTGCCTGGTCAATCATAGTGCGCATTAATGTTTGCGCAGTATGGCTTTTTAAACCAGGCAGTTTTCCAGTCCTTGGTTGAAAATGTCCTGGGGGAGTTTACGTCCGATGAATACCATTTTGGTATTAGGCTTTTCATTGGCTAGCCAAGGCTTGCCGGGTTCTGCGCCCATCATCATGTGCACGCCCTGAAAGAGCATGCGGCGATTGATACCTTTCAAATACAAAATACCTTTGTAGCGCAGCAGATCGGGGCCATAGACCTGGACGATGCCGCCCAGAAATTCTTCGAGCCGCTCCGGATCAAAGGCTTTGTTGGATCGGAAAACAAATGCTCCGATCTGGTCGTCGTGATGGGCGTGATGGTGATCGTGGTGGTGATGGCCGCAAGCGGGACCGCATTCGCCTTCATGATCGTGATCATGCCCGTGATCGTGGCCGTGATCGTGATCGTGGCCATGATCATGTTCATGGTCGTGCGCGGCGTCCGGGTGTACTTCGGCCAGAAATTCCGGATCGATGTCGAGAATGGTGTTCAGATTGAAGCCGCTGATATCCAGCAAGACGGCCAGATCGGTTTCACCGAAATGGACGGGCGTAATGGAGGCGCGTGGATTGATGTGCACCAAGCGGGCACGCAGCGCCTGATAGTCTACCTCGTTGACCAGGTCTTTCTTGGAAATCAGGAGGCGATCGGCAAAGCCAACCTGCTTCTGGGCTTCTTCCTGCTTGTCCAGTGTTTCCATGCCGTGCTTGGCGTCGACCACGGTAATCACGGCGTCGAGCCGGTAGTAGTCGGCGATTTCGTCGTCCATGAAAAAGGTCTGGCACACCGGGCCCGGATTGGCCATGCCGGTGGTTTCGATGATGACGCGCTCGAAATTCAGCTGACCCGCCTCGCGCTTGATGCGCAGGTCGTCCAGGGCGCGCATGAGGTCGCCGCGCACGGTGCAGCAGACGCAGCCGTTGCTGAGCTCGACGATTTCTTCTTCGCTGTCTTGGACCAGTAAGTCGTTATCGATGCTTTCTGGCCCGAATTCATTTTCGATGACAGCAATACGCCGGCCGTGATACTCGGTAAGAATGCGCTTGAGCAGCGTGGTTTTACCCGCACCCAAGAAACCGGTAAGGATGGTTACCGGAACCATTTTGTTTGCTTGAACAGCGGCTTTCATCTTGTGCCTCGCGAGCGCGATCCTGAGATCAGCCTGCCACCGGGTACAGCTTGCCTAGGGGAGGTTTTCTATAGGTAGCGCAGAAAAACTTAACGTGCGATTACATCACAGCATACGCTTTAGAGCAAACATATGCTGTCAATGTGTGTGCGACCGGCAGTTTGCGCACAGGGCGCGCAGCTCGGTTTCGTGGCCTGACAGGGCAAAACCGGCGCTGGCGACTTTGTCGGCCAGTTGGCGGCTGAGGGCCGGATCGCTGAGTTCGGCGACGGTGCCGCACTGGGTGCAGACGACCAGCAGGTCGTGGGGCTCGCCGGCAGCGTCCAGGCAGGCCGTCCAGGCGTTGATGGCGTCGAGCCGGTGTACCAAGCCTTCATCAACCAGGAAATCCAGGGCGCGATACACCGTGGGAGGCGCCGCGCCCGGCTGTACGCTGCGTATCAGGTCGAGCAGCTCGTAGGCCTTGACGCTGCGGTGCTGGGCCAACAGGATCTCGAGGACTTTGCGCCGTATGGGGGTCAGCTTTTTGCCGCGCTGGGCGCATAGCGATTCGGCAGTATGCAGCTTGGCCGCCAGGGCGGATGGCTGTGTCGAATGTTTGGCAGACATGAGCTGGGCTCTCGTTTCAGGGTCAATAAATATGGAATGCTCAAGGTCAAGCATCGCATAAACAGGATAAACTTGCCTATCTAAGTTATGTTATAACATAACCAATGCTATAATTCCCTAATTCAAAAGCTCATTCCTGTCCTTTTCCCGACGGCCCTCATGCATCGTTCTTCTTCTCCTGTCAGCGGTTTACGCCGATATCGCGGTTCTGCGCTGCTTGCTTCCAGCCTTCAGCGCATGCTGCGGGTCTTGCCGGCGGTGCTGTGCCTGTGGGCCCTGACAGGCTGGGCCATGGAGTGGTGGTAGTACGCCATGTGCCATACCGCGATAGAACTTGACCAGGTGTCGCTGGGATGGCGCGATCGCATCGCCGTGCGTGATATCTCCGGAACCTTCGCGCGCGGCTCCATGACGGCCATCGTGGGGCCCAACGGCGCAGGCAAGTCAACGCTGATCAAAGGCATTATGGGTATGCTGAGCCCTTTGCGCGGACACATACGTCTGGCCAATGATTCCAGCGCTCACATGGCATGTCTGCCGCAGCAGGGCGAGCTCGATCGCAGCTTTCCCATCACGACTTACGATCTGGTTGCCATGGGTGCCTGGCGGCGTACCGGGTCCTGGAAGCGCTTCAAGGCCGCCGAGCATGATCGGGTTCAAAGCGCTCTCGAAGCCGTAGGCCTGGCAGATTTCGGGGCTCGTATCGTAGGTACTTTGTCGGGCGGACAGTTGCAGCGTGCGCTGTTTGCCCGATTATTGCTGCATGATGCCGACACTTTGCTGCTCGATGAGCCTTTTTCAGCGGTAGATCGCCACACTACTGAAGATTTGATGGCGGTGCTGCAGGCCTGGCATTCGGAAGGCCGCACGGTCATTGCCGTGTTGCACGACATGGAACTGGTGCGTGCCTGCTTCCCGCAGGCCTTGCTGATGGGAGGGCAGGCCGTTGCCTGGGGGCCCACGCCGCAGGTCCTGACACCCGAAAATCTGCACTTGGCGCGGCATCTGTGCGCAGGAGACTACCTGTGATGTGGCTGGTCGACCTGTTGTTCGGGCCTTTTATCGAATACAGCTTCATGCGCCGGGCGCTGGCCGGTTCGCTGGCTTTGGCGTTTGCCGCGGGTCCACTGGGCGTATTCCTGGTGCTGCGTCGTATGAGCCTGATGGGTGACGCCATGGCACATGCCATTTTGCCGGGCGTGGCTGTGGGTTTTTTGACAGCAGGCCTGTCTTTGACGGCCATGACCATAGGCGGCATGATTACCGGCCTGGTGGTGGCCATGCTGGCGGGCGCGGTGGCACGGCTGACTCCCCAACGCGAAGATGCCAGCTTTGCTGCTTTCTACCTGGTGTCGCTAGGCCTGGGGGTGATGCTGGTTTCGCTGCGAGGCTCGAATATGGACTTGATCCATGTGCTGTTCGGCACGGTGTTGGGTCTGGACGATGGCGCCTTACTGCTGGTAACCGCCGCATCCAGCATTACGCTGCTGGCTCTGGCCCTGATTTTCAGGCCTCTGGTGCTGGAGTGCCTGGATCCCTTGTTCCTGCGCAGCCAGGGCGCTGCAGGGTCGTTCATCCACATGCTGTTCCTGTTGCTGCTGGTCATGACGCTGGTTGCGGGCTTTCAGGTACTGGGTACGCTGATGGTGGTCGGGATCATGATGCTTCCCGCCACCGCCGCCCGATTCTGGGCGGGTTCAGTTGGTCGGCAAATTGTGTTGTCGGCGGCGATTGGTGCCGTGGTCTCGTATATTGGCCTATTGTTTTCGTACTATGGCAATGTGCCTGCCTCACCCGCTATTATTATTGCGGCAGGATGTGTCTATTTTCTATCTGTTTTCTTTGGCCCTCACGGAGGGTTAATGCAGGCTGCGCGCCAGGCTCGGGCCCGCCGGCAACGTCTGTCCAGAATTTCGGAGAACTTTTAATGGCTATTCGCAAGCCTATATCCAGCATGTATTCGGCTCTTGCTTCCTTTCATATGGGCCGCCGGCTCGTACTTGGCAGCATGTTGAGTGGTCTATTGATTGCCTCGGTGCCCGTGGCGCAGGCGGCCCAGGCACTTGCGCCGGCAAAACCCGTCAAGGTGGTGGCCACTTTTTCGATCCTGGGCGATATGGTCAAGGAAATCGGTGGTGAATATGTCGAGCTGACCACCATTGTTGGGCCGAATAGTGACGCGCACACTTTCGAACCCACTCCTGCCGATGTAAAGGCCTTGGCCGATGCCCAGGTTCTGGTGCTGAACGGCCTTGATTTTGAAGCCTGGTTACCCAGACTAATCCAATCGGCCGGGTTTCAGGGACAGCAGTTGCTGGCCTCGCAAGGCGTGTCGGTGCTTCATCTGAACCCTGCAGAGCAGGCGCACGACGATCACGGCAAGCATGCTGAGGCGCCGAAAGAGGCAGATGCCGCCGATGACCACGATCATCCACAGCATACGAGCGATGTCGACCCGCATGCCTGGCAAAGCCTGCAAAACGGCATTATCTATGCCCAGAATATCAGAGAGGGCTTGATCAAGGCGGCGCCGGCTCATCGCGCCTATTTCAAGGGTAGGGCCAGTGTATTCATCGAGCAAATGAAAAAGCTGGATGCCGAAATCAAACTGGCCTTTTCGGAAATACCCAAGAATAAGCGCAAGGTGATCAGCTCGCATGACGCATTCGGCTATTTTGCACAGGCTTATGGCGTTCATTTTGTTCCTCTGGCGGGGCTGTCCAGCCAGGCCGAACCATCGGCCAAGGAAATGGCCGCCGTCATCGATACCATCAAGCAAGAAGGCATCTCGGGCGTGTTTGCCGAAAATATGACGAGCTCCAGGCTGGCCAGCCAGATCGCACGTGAAACGGGGGCTGTGGTGGGCGGCACCTTGTATTCCGATGCGCTGGACGTGCCTGGCCAGCCGGCGGCCAGCTATCTGGGCTTGATAACCTGGAATGCAGGTCAGCTCATTTACGTACTGAAGGGTGGTCTGACCAAAGGTTAGCGTGCTGCCTGCCTATTGCTGGCGCTTGCGGCCAGCGCGCGGGTGAGCCTGGTCGTAGGCCTGGGCCAGGTGCTGAAAATCCAGGCGTGTATAGATTTGCGTCGTCGAAATATTGGCATGGCCCAGCAACTCCTGCACAGCGCGTAAATCCTGGGCCGATTGCAGCATGTGGCTGGCAAAGCTGTGCCGTAAACCATGTGGGTGTACATGCACAGGCAAGCCCACCAGCGTAGCCAGTTTGTTCAACTGCAGTTGCACGACGCGAGGCGAAATACGCTTGCCCCGCGCACCCAGAAACAAGGCGGCAGAGGCATTGGGGTCGGTTGATCCGGCCAGCAATTGATCACGCTTTTGCAGCCAGCGCTCCAGGGCGGCAATGGCCTTGCCGCCCAGCGGCACGCTACGTGTCTTGCCGCCCTTACCTTTCACGATTGCTTCCTGCTCTTCGAGCTGTATCCAGCTTTGGGACTCATATTCGCCGTTGCGCGCATAGCGCCAGTCGAGGCTGACCAGCTCGGCCAGCCGCAAGCCGCTGGAATACAGCACTTCAAACATGGCTTGGTCGCGGCAGTCGATGGCGGTATCAGGCTCGGGCAGATTGGGTCGATCGAGCAATACCTGGGTTTGCTCGACTGATAGTGCTTTGGGCAGGCTGCGGGGGATTTTTGGTGCGCGCACTCCGGCTGCGGGGTTGGATTCCATGCCGGCTTGCGGGGCCCACCACTGAAAGAAACCACGCCAGGCTGCCAGGGCGCGCGCCAGGCTGCGCGGCTTCAGGCCTTGCGCATGCAAACGTGCGACAGCCTGGCGTATATGGCTTTCTGTGCATTGATCCAGCTTCAGGTCGGCGTGGCACAGGATCAAATGATGCAGGTCTTGTCGATAGCCCGATAGCGTGTGAACGGAATAACGGCGGTGACCTTGCAAGTGTGCAAGCCATTGCTCCATGGGGGAGGGCAGGGCATGCATGACCTGCCCTCAGGCGTAGTCGTCAGGTTTGGCGGGCCCTTGCAGACGCAGCAGGCTGGCGCTGGCCAGACGATTGATCGTGTCAAGAAAAGCCGTGCCCATGTCGGGCGTAAAGCGCTCGACGTCGTCAGAGCCCAGCACCAGCAAGCCGATGGGTTCGCCGCTGCCATGGGGTCGCAGCGCAATCATGGCCAGTGAAGCCGGCGGCATGCCCAGCCACGTTGCGGCTTCCTGGTCGGTGTAGGGGCCGCAATAAGGTGTGGTCAGCTCGCGGGCGTAAGACCGTATGCTGTCGGTGACGTCCTGATTGAACTCGGTGTCTTGAAGGCCGGAAAGATCCCACAGCCGCAGGGCGATCGTAGACAGGTCGAACAGGTCGCCCAAGCTGCGTACGACATGGCCGGGCAGCTGAGTGGCGTCGTCTTCGGCCAGCATGCGACAGCACCAGTCCATCAGGGTGTTGGTAATGCGTTCATTGCCGCTGGCATTGTGCACCAGCCCCGACAGTTTCCATTCAAGATCTTTGGCGCGGGCGCGCAGCGTCAGGATCTGGCGTTCACCCAGTGAAATGGCACGGGTCTCGTTGGGATGAGGCACACGCAAATTGGCGAATACCTCGGCGTGGTCCTGAAAGAAGGAAGGGTTTTCTTGCAAGAACTGCGCAATATGCTCGGAGGAAAGGCTGTCTGCACTCATGGCTGTAAAAAATCCTTGGTGGTTAACTGTTCGGTAAGCGTGTCGATGTCGACGCTGCCGGCAAACACCGTAACCGCTGGCCCGCTCATGTGCAAGAGGTTGTCGGCCCAGGTGATGGCCAGCGGACCGCCCCGGGTATGCACCAGGACCGGGCTGTCGAGCAGGCCACGGCGTATTCCGGCCACCGCCGCCGCGCAGGCGCCGGTACCGCAGGCCAATGTTTCACCCGCTCCGCGCTCATAGACGCGCAGCTTGATGGTGTGGCGGTCGAGTACTTGCATGAAGCCCGCATTGACGCGCTGCGCAAAGCGCGGGTGAGATTCTATGAGTGGTCCGGCTGTGCCCACTGGCGCCGTTTGTATGTCGTCGACCAGCTGGACGGCATGCGGGTTGGAGATGGCGACCAACGAGAGTTGGACGTCATTGTGGCCAGGTAGGGGCAAGGCCCACAGGGTGTCGTCTGCGCAGGGTGTGGATTGCAGGCCTTGTACGTCGAAGGCAAGCGCTTGGGGTTCGAATCGGGTCTGGCCCATTTCGACCGAGACGTCGCCGTTGCCGGTGCTGTCGAGGGTGATGATGCCGGATTTGATTTCGGCTCGCAGGGGGTTACGGCGCGACAGGCCTTGTTCGTGCACGAAGCGTACGAAGCAGCGGGCGCCGTTGCCGCAATGTTCGACTTCGCTGCCGTCGGCGTTGAAGATGCGGTAACGGAAGTCGGCTTCGGGGTGCAGGGGGGTGTCGACGAGGAGGATTTGGTCGGCGCCGATACCGAAATGGCGGTCGGCTAGCGCCCGCGCCCGTTCGGGGGTGAGGTCGATGTTTTGTCGCACGCCGTCGAGCACGACAAAGTCGTTGCCTGCGCCGTGCATTTTTACGAAGTTCCAGATCATGATGCTGACATTATCGCGGATTAGGTGGGGTTTGTCCGTGATTTTTGAGTTGTTGGTGCGCAGGTTGCTGCTGATGAGAAATATGCCACTTTTTTGATCGTGGCTGTAGGTAGGTAAGTTTTCTGTTGCTGGTATCACTGCGTTCTTGCGCGGTGCAGTCATGTGTCCGGGATGCCGCTCCGATCGCTGCGCCCCTCCTGCGGAGGGGTGCCCTTGCCCTGGTCTCACAGCGGGGTCGGACGCGAACTCGCCTGGGACAGTCCCCCGGACTGTCCCAGGCTCAGACAGCGCGTCCTCTTAGGCCCCCGCTTTGAGACCTGGGCTGCGGCTTGCTCAAACGTCGCTTTACCCCGGACACATGACTGCACCGTGTCATGACGGCAGGGGTGATACCCGCTGTCAATGGATTTTTGTACCCCAAGCCTGGCTCATTCCTAAAAAGGCGTATGTGACGGGGGCTGTGCAGGCGACTCGCGCAAGCCGTTTCTGGTGGCTCGATCGAGGATGCAAGTGTGCGGCTGTTTGAGACCGACGGGTGTCGGGCCATTGGCCCGACCGGTCGAGTTCCGCACACGCCTCGATCGGGCCACCAGAAACGGGAAGCCCCTGGCTTTGCCAGGGGCCGCAGCGCGCCAAGCCGGAACAGCCCCCGTCACATACGCCTTTCTTAAGAACGAATTATCAGGAGGCCAAAAATCAGAGAACCAACACGGCAGAACAGATCAATCCAGCGAAAGGCCCAAGCGATTGATCACCTCATCCCAGCGCTTCTTCTCGCTCACTACCAGCTCGGTCAACCCCTCGGGTGTTGTCGGTGCTGGCGTGAAATAAAGCGTCGCCATCTTCTGCTTCACATCATCACGCGCCAGGATCTTTGTGATCGACTCATTCAAGCGCTGCACCACATCATCCGGCGTACCGGCAGGCACAAAAATTGCATCCCAGGAAATCGACTCGAAACCTGGATAACCCTGCGACGCCATCGTTGGGATGCCTGGCAGCACATCGCTAGCCTCCAGGCTGGTGATCGCCAGCGCGCGTGCTTTGCCTGCCTTTACCTGCGCCATGGCGATGCCAGGCACCATGAAGCCTGCCTGCACATCGTTGTTAAGAATCGATGTAATGATTTGTGGGAAACCAGAGTACGGGATCTGCTGCAGGCTGATGCCGGCCTCATGCTCCAGCATGGCCATGCCCAAATGCGAAGAACTGCCCGGGCCCACCGTACCGTAGTTCAGCTCGCCCGGCTTGGACTTGGCCAGGCTCACGAATTCCTGAACATTCTTCGCTTCGAAGTCTTGTGGCACCACCAGTACGTTCGGGCTCGTGCCCACCAGTGTGATCGGCGCCAAGTCCTTCAGGGGATCGTAGCCCAGTGTCTTCTTGTACAGAGTAGGTGCCGTGACCATAGGTCCATTGATGGTCAGGAGTATCGTGTATCCATCAGGCTTGGCCTTGCTGGCAGCGCGCGTGCCGATGTTGCCGCCTGCACCCGGCTTGTTGTCAACGACTACCGGTTGACCCAGGTCTGCGGCCAAGGGCTCGGCAATGGCGCGTGCCAGAATGTCTGGCGAGGACCCGGCCGGGAAGGGCACAATCATCTGAATGGGCCGTTCGGGCCAGGCCGCCTGCGCCACTGGCGACAAGGCGAAGAAGGCGGCACCGGCAAGCGTCAGGGCCGAGGCGTGCAGACGTCGGCGGGTTATGGAAAATCCAGTCATCAGTGATTCCTTGGGCAGAAAATAACGGTATTTGAAAAGGGTCGAAATATTACTCAGGCCCGGCCTCGCGCGCGAGCAGGTCGGTGACGGCTCGCCCTGGCGCCATGCCGTCGAACAACACTTTGCATACTGCTTCGGTAATGGGCAGGTTGATCTGGTGCTGGCGACCGAGCGCCAGCGCGGCTCGAGCACAGCGCACACCTTCAGCGGTCAGGCCGCCGGCCAGAATGTCGTCCAGACCCTTGCCTTGCGCCAGGGCAATGCCTACTTGCCTGTTGCGTGACAAGTCGCCGGTTGCGGTGAGCACCAGGTCGCCCAGGCCGGTCAGGCCGGCGAAAGTGGCCGCTTGTCCGCCCAGCGCCTGACCCAGTCTTTGCATTTCGGCTAGCCCACGCGTGATCAATGCGGCTCTGGCATTGGTGCCCAGCTTGAGTCCGTCGGAAATTCCGCAAGCAATCGCCATGACGTTTTTCAGTGCGCCGCCGACCTCGACGCCGATGATATCGGTGCTGGTATAGATGCGGGCACTGCTGCCGTGCAAGGCCTTGATGGCCGCCTGTGCGGTCCAATCGTGCCGGGTGGCGACAGTCAGTGCTACGGGCAGGCCTTGTGCGACCTCGAGCGCAAAAGAGGGGCCCGACAGCACGCCCAGGCCCAGTTCGGGCAGGGAGGCGAATGCCTGTTGGGCGATTTGCTGAGGAAGCAGACCCGAGTCGGGTTGGAAACCCTTACACGTCCAGACGATGCTGAGCTTGCCGCGCGGCGGTGTTGCTGCGAGCGATTGCGCCAGCTTATGGCACAGGCTGTGCAGCCCCACTACCGGTACGCCAAGAATAATCAGGCTGTCATCGCGGCCGGTGTTGCAGACGTGATCGATGGCTTGCTGAAAATCAGCCGTGGCGTTCAGTGCCTGGGGCAGGGGCGTGTTGGGCAGATAGCGGGGGTTGGCGTGATCGTGTGCAATGCTCTGGGCAAGATCAGGATTGCGGGCCCATAGCAGGGTGTCGGCCCGTGCACTGGCCAGTACGGCCAGCGCGGTGCCCCAACTGCCGGCGCCCAGCACCGACACGCGTGGACGCTGCTGGCCGTTCATATGCTTACTGACGGGTGGCGCCAGGGGGCAGGATGATGCCGGAATCATCGTTGCCGCCTTGCTGCTGCTGGGCCAGTTCGGCGATGCGCTGCTCGTACATGCTCTGGAAGTTGACTTCGGCCAAGTGCAGGGCTGGTAGCGAGGTGCGGTTGATGGCGTCGGCCACGTTGGCACGCAAATAGGGGTAAAGCATGGTGGGGCAGACGATGCCGATCAGCGGATCGAGTTGCTCGGCAGGAATGTTGGCGGCTTCAAAAATACCGGCCTGGGTCGCTTCGACCAGGTACAGAACCTTGTCTTGAATGCGTGTGGTAACTGTGACGGTAACGGTGGCTTCGTAGACCGTTTCGGCCAGGCGCTGTCCGCCCACATTCAGGGAAACTTCAACGGAGGGGCCTTCCTGCTCCAGGAAAATCTGAGGCGCGTTAGGCATTTCCAGTGACAAATCTTTAACGTAGGTACGTTGCAGGCTGAAGCTGGGATCCTGGCTGGCTTGTTCGCCTTGGTTGTTCTGTTGCTGTTCGGACATGTAGTTTTCCAAAAGTGATATGGGGTAGGGCCGGGGCCGGTCAGGCTCCAGGGTTAAGTTCAGGCTCAGGCATTCAGCAAAGGCATCAGGCCGTCGGCCCGGTCCAGTGCTGCCAGATCGTCATAGCCGCCCACATGGGTATCACCTATGTAGATTTGCGGTACGGTACGCCGGCCAGTGCGTTCCATCATGATGGAACGCTGGTCGGGGTCCTGGTCGATCCGGACCTTCTGAATGTTGGTCACGCCTCGTTGCTTGAGCAGCATTTCAGCGCGAACGCAATATGGGCACACAGCGGTGCAATACATCGTTACTGTAGCCATGGAGATTCTCTTTAGTGCTTCTTGGATAGCAGCATGCCACCCTGGACCCACCCATTCAGGCCTTCGTTCAGGCTCACGGCCTGATCGTAGCCTTGCTTGCGCAGGCTGGCCGCGATACGGGCTGACTCGCGGCCCTTGTCGCAAACCACGATAATAGGCTTGTCTTTGGGCAAAGAACTCAGTTTAGCCTGAACATCGGCGGCCGGCAGGTTGCGTGCTTGAGGTATGCTGCCAGTTTTAAATGCTTCGCTGCTGCGCACGTCGAGAAACAGGCCTTGTTGCTGATTGGCCATTTGGACGGCTTGCTGTACGGTTACCGTTTTGGCGCCGCCCTTCAGCAGGTTGGGCAACATCAGCATGACGCCCGATGCGATGGCAACGAACAGGAAAATCAGATTGTTTTGGTCTAGAAAAAAGTCCACGTTATATCCCGAAAACGCCCTCGGAAAAAGGGCGGAATCCAGGGATTATAAAATGGACAGCGAATTTCAACTTTTGGGCGATTCTTATCATGCATAAACTTGTTCTGATGCGCCACGGCGAAAGCCAGTGGAATCTTGAAAACCGCTTTACGGGCTGGACTGACGTCGATCTGACTGATACAGGACGCGAGCAGGCCTTTCAGGCAGGCAAGCTACTGAAAGAGAAAGGGTTTGAGTTCGACCTGGCGTATACCTCGGTGCTCAAGCGGGCCATACGCACGCTCTGGATTGCTCTGGACGCCATGGATGCCATGCATACGCCTACGGGGCTCAGCTGGCGCCTGAACGAGCGCCATTATGGTGCGCTGCAAGGGCTGAACAAGGCCGAGACCGCTGCCAAGTACGGCGACGAGCAAGTACTGATCTGGCGTCGGGCCTATGCCATTGCACCCAATCCGCTCGAGCTCGACGATCCGCGTCATCCGCGCTTTGACCGACGTTATGCCAAGATCGCAGCCGACAAGCTCCCGGCCACAGAGTGCCTGCAGGATACGGTAGCACGTGTCCTGCCGTTCTGGAACGAATCCATTGCACCGGCCATGCGTGCCGGGCGGCGAGTACTGGTTGCGGCTCACGGCAACAGCCTGCGCGCACTCATCAAGCATCTGGACGGCATTTCCGACGACGACATCGTGCACGTGAACATACCCACTGGCCAGCCGCTGGTGTACGAGCTCGACGATGATCTGCGTCCCATCCGCCATTATTATCTGGGTGACCCGGCTGAAATCGAGGCTGCGATGGCCGCGGTTGCCAACCAGGGCAAGGCAAGGAAATAAACATGCGGCGAGCGTTGGGCTGTTGTGCGCTTTTGTGGGCGGGTCTCGCCTGTGCAGCAGAGCCTTCGCTCACGCAAAAGCAGGCTGACGCCCAGACGCAGCGCACCGAGTTGCGCGCACGCATCGCCAGTCTTCAAGACGAAATCGATCGCAGCGAGTCTTCGCGCCGCGATGCGGCCAGCCAACTGAAAGCATCCGAAACCGCTATTTCGGCCAGCAACCGCCGGCTGGCCGAGCTGGCCGAGCGCCAACGGGCGGCAGAGCGTGAGCTGAAAGACCTCGGGGCGCAAATCGTCGAGCAAAAGCAGCAGCTGACAGTGCGCCAGCACGAGCTTGGCGAGCAGATGCGGGCTCAGTATGCGGGCGGCCTTTCGCCCTGGACGGCGCTGCTGTCGGGTGACAATCCGCAAGCCATCGGGCGCGATCTGCGTTATCTGGGCTATATCACGCAGGCCCAGGCCGATGCGGTCATTGCCGTCAATCTTGCGCTCGACAAACTTGCCAGACTGCAGGCCCGTTCCGAAGAGCAGACGCAGAAATTAGCGCAGCTGGCGCAAGAGACCACCGACGAGAAAAGCAAGCTTGAGGAGCAAAAGGCTGAACACCAGAAGGTACTCAAGCGGATTGAAACCGAACTGCAGGCGCAGCGCGGGCAGGCGGCAGGCCTGAAACAAAATGACGAACGCTTGGGCAAATTGATTTCCGGCCTGGAAGTAGCCATAGCCAAGCAGCGGGAAGCCGCCAGAATAGCTGAAGAGAAACGCCGTGCCGAAGCCGCCCGTCTGGCTGAAGCGAAGCGCCGCGCCGACGTGGCCCGGAAAGCGGAGCAGGCGCGTCAGGCCGAGGCCGCAAGACAAGCCGCTTTGGCCGAACAAAAGGCCAGAACTGAAGCTGACCGGCAGGTGGCCGAGCAAGTACGTCTGCAAGTGGAGCGGGCGCGGGCAGAGGCCCGTGCCAAGGAAGAAGCTGCCGCTGCGAAGGCCAAGACCGAGGCAGCCGCTGCCGCGCAAACGGTCCGCAGTGAGCCTGCCGGCGGCTTCCAGGGGCTGGGCAAGCGCAATCCCTATCCGGTCTCCAGCAACGATATTCTGGGGCGTTTTGGTGCGGAAAGACCCGAAGGCGGATTATGGCGTGGCATTGTGCTGCGGGCCCCGCAAGGCAGCCCCATCAAGGCCATTGCGGCAGGTCGAGTTGTCTATGCCAATTGGCTGAGTGGTTTCGGCAATATCATGATCGTGGACCATGGCGCCAAGTATCTAAGCGTGTATGCTTACAATCAAAGCCTGCTCAAGCGTGTGGGCGATATTGTCGGCGCCGGGGACACCATCGCCACGGTGGGGGCCACAGGCGGACAGGTAGAGTCAGGTCTATACTTTGAAATCAGGCATCAGGGCGTACCAGTGAATCCCCTGCTTTGGTTAAGGCGGTAATTTCGTTACTATTTAGTCGTAGTGCATAATTTACGCCAACTCATGCAATGCAGTCTTGATACGTGGCGTTGAGTGCATTGACTTTATTCATACTACTTCGGGAATGTGCATGAGCACTCGCAGGTTAGGCGGTTTTGGTTTGATGTTGGTGGGCGCGTTAGGCGGTGTCCTGGTCAGTCTGGGCATCACGGCGGCGGCGCAGCGCGGCGATCCCTTGCCGCTCAAAGAACTGCAGCAGTTCGCCAACGTGTTCGCAGCCATCAAAAGCAGCTACGTCGAACCCGTTACCGACGAAAAGCTGGTCAACGATGCCATCAAGGGGCTGTTCAACGACCTCGATCCGCATTCCACCTATCTCGATGCCGAGGCCTTCAAGGAAATGGAAGCCGTCACGCAAGGTGGCTTCGGCGGCCTGGGCATAGAAATCGGCAGCGAAGACGGCATGCCCAAGGTGATCTCGCCAATCGAAGACACCCCTGCTGCACGCGCCGGCATTCTGGCGGGCGACCTGATCACGCACATCGATGGCAAGCCCACCAAGGGCATGACGCTCAGCGAAGCCATCAAGCTTATGCGTGGCGAACCCAAAACATCCATTGTGCTCACCATCAAGCGGCAAAATAACGACAAGCCCATTGTGGTGACTATCGTGCGCGACCTGATCAAGGTGCGCAGCGTGCGCAGCAAGATGCTCGACGGCAATATTGCGTATGTGCGTATTGCACAGTTCCAGGAACGCACTGTCGAAGACCTGGGCCGACAGCTTACCGAGCTTGGCAGCAAGGGCGCTCCCAAGGCGCTTATTCTCGACTTGCGCAACGACCCGGGCGGCTTGCTCGAAGGCGCCATCGGCGTGTCGTCTGCGTTCCTGAAGCCCGATGTCCTGGTGGTGTCCACCAAAGGCCGCATACCTTCGGCCAACCGCGAGTATTTCTCCAAGCAGGGCAGCTATATGCAGAACTTCCTGGGCAGCGCAGACACTCAAGACGGTGCCAAGATCGCGGCCTGGGCCAAGACCGTTCCTATGGTCGTCCTGGTCAACGTAGGTTCGGCATCGGCCTCTGAAATCGTGGCAGGTGCCTTGCAAGACTACGAGCGCGCCAAAATCATCGGCAGCCGCACTTTTGGCAAGGGCTCGGTGCAAAGCGTGTTGCCGCTCAGCGAAGATACAGGCATCAAGTTGACCACAGCGCTTTACTACACGCCCAAAGGTCGCTCCATTCAGGTAACCGGTGTCGAGCCCGATATCGAGGTTGACGATACCGCGCAAGGCAATCTGTTCCGCCTGCCGCGCGAGGTCGATTTGCAACGCCATCTGCTGAACAGCAACTTCCAGGAAGACAAGCAGGAAGCGCCTGCCGAAGAAGAGCGTAAAGTCGAGCCCAAGATGTTCGAGTTTGGTGGCGCCGACGATTATCAACTCAAGCAGGCCATCAATTTCCTTGAAGGGCGTCCCGTCAAAAAGAATAATCCCAGCCTGGTTGCCAAGGCCGACAAACCTAAAGCCGACGGCACCAAGAGCACCGACGCTGAAAAAAAAAGTCCAGTGACGCCAAATGACCCCAACGTCGAGCGTTTCAGGATCACTGCCGACGGAGTGGTGCCGGTAGAGTAATGAACGACGAAGAGCTGCTTCGCTATGCCCGGCATATTTTGCTGGATGAGTTCGGCATAGAAGGGCAAGACAGGCTGCAGGCTGCGCGGGTGCTGATTGTAGGCGCCGGAGGGCTGGGCTCCCCGGCAGCGGCTTACCTGGCCGCATCAGGGGTCGGCCACTTGGTGCTGGCCGACGACGATGAGGTAGAGCTCAGCAATCTGCAGCGTCAAATTCTGCACACCACCGATCGTGTGGGCTGGCCCAAGGCCGAATCAGGCAAGCATATGCTGGCGGCCTTGAATCCCCAGATACACATCCAGGCCCTGGTCCAGCGCCTCGACGACGAAGCCCTGGATGAGCAGGTAGGTCTGGCTGATCTGGTGCTCGACTGTTGCGACAATTTCGCCACCCGCCATGCCGTGAATCGCGCATGCGTCAAGCATCGCAAGCCGCTGGTCTCGGGGGCGGCCATCCGTTTCTCCGGACAAATCAGTGTGTTTGATTTGCGCCGTGACGATGCCCCCTGCTATCACTGTCTTTTTCCAGAAGCAGACGATGCCGAGGAGCTGCGCTGCGCCACCACAGGTGTGCTGGCGCCTCTGGTGGGCATAGTCGGCAGTACTCAGGCGGCAGAGGCCATCAAGATACTGACCGGCATGGGTGAGACGCTGGTGGGCCGCATGCTATGTCTGAATGCCCTGGACATGCAGTGGCAGACCCTGCGTTTCAAGCGCGATCCGGCTTGCCTGGTGTGCGCAGACCGTGACGGCCAGCCAGCAGCTGTCCCACCGAATTAACGCGCAAGTTCACATACAGATTGCGTCCACCGTGCAGGGCTGAAAACGGTGTGCCGGGATGAAACACATGCACGGTGCGCATGCCTACCTGACGCGCACTTTTCAGGTTGCGTAAGGTGTCTTCCACCAAAACCACCTGGCGGGCCGGCACTGACAGTCGGGCCAGCACCTGGCGCATCAGTGAAAGCGATGGCTTGGGCCGCATTTGTCCTTGCATGGTCATCTGATCAATAGCCCATACATGCTCGAAATGATGCAGTATGCCCAGGGTCTTTAACACCTCGCGGGCATAGAACAGTGGCGCATTGGTCAGCAAAATCTTGCGGCCCTTCAGCAATTTGAGCTTGCGGTTCAGGCCACTTTCGGCATGCACCAATGGTGCAATTTGAAAGTCGTGACTGAGAGCGAGGAAATTGTCGGCGTTGACGCCGTGATGGCGCACCATGCCTATGACGGTGGCGCCATAGCGTTGCCAGTAGGTTTTGCGCAAGGCATTGGCTGCATCGGAATCCAGACCCAGGGTCGTGGCCACGGCACGGCCCATCGAGCCGTCTATGGCCTTGAAGATACCTTTGGAACAATCGTGCAGCGTGTTGTCTAGGTCGAACAGCCACACGGTTTCTTTTGCTTGCGTGCGGCTTGCTGGCCGTCGCGGGTAAGCCGCAGCCCTGGCTGCATGAGCCGACTGCATTCAGTGCGAGCTGATCATGGTTCCTACGCCCTGGTCGGTCAGGATTTCGAGCAGCAGGCAATGCGGTACACGGCCATCGACAACATGCACCGACGTGACGCCATTACGTGCGGCGTCGAGCGCCGACGAGATCTTGGGCAGCATGCCGCCAGAGATCGTACCGTCTTGAAAGAGTTCGTCTATGGTTTGCGCTGAGAGGCTGCGCAGCAACTGACCATTTTTGTCGAGTACGCCGGGGGTGTTGGTCATCATGACGAGTTTCTCGGCGCCCAGGACCTCGGCCATTTTTCCGGCAACCACATCGGCGTTGATGTTGTAGGCCCGGCCGTCTTCGCCGTAGCCTATGGACGAAATGACGGGAATGAACTGATCGTCTTGCAAAGCCTTGACGACAGCCGGTTCGATGCGGGTGATATCGCCCACGTAGCCGATGTCAAGCCACTGGCCCGGGTTGTCGTTGTCGGCGAGCATTTTCTTGCGTGTCTGGATGAGGCAGCCGTCTTTACCTGTGAGGCCTACAGCCTTGCCGCCAGCTTCGTTGATCATCATGACGATGTCTTGCTGTACCTGGCCGCCCAACACCCATTCCACGACTTCCATTGTTTCGGCATCGGTAATGCGCATGCCCTGCACGAATGAGCCTTCTTTGCCTATGCGTTTGAGGGCGGCATTGATTTGCGGGCCGCCGCCGTGCACGACAACAGGATTGAGCCCCACCAGTTTGAGCAGCACCACATCGTGGGCAAAGCTGCGTTGCAGGGCTTCTTCGGTCATGGCGTTGCCGCCGTACTTGATGACGACAGTTTTGCCATGAAAACGTCGTATGTAGGGCAGGGCCTCGGCCAGCACGTCAGCTTTCACTGTTGCGGACAGACTGGCGGGGAGGTCGGGGGAAGTGGTCATACCTTCGCGACTCCTTTAATAGTGTTAGCAGGCCCTAGCTGGCCAATGCCTTGTTGACGGTGCTGAGGAATGCTTGCTTGTCGTAGTTGCCAAGATAGCGTTTGATGATATTGCCTTGCTTGTCGATAAGAAAGGCAGTGGGGGTGAGCTGTACATCGCCGAAAGCCTTGGCGATCTCGCCCTGCGCATCGATGGCTACGGTAAAGGGCAAATGCCGTGTTTCGGCATAGTTCTTTACGTAGTTGGCGGGATCATACTGCATGGCCACGGCAATGGTGTCAAAACCCTTGGGCGACAGGTCGTTGTAATGCTGAATGGTGTCCGGCATTTGCGCAATACAGGTAACGCAACTGGTGGCCCAGAACTTGACCAGCACGACTTTGCCGCGCAGGTCCTGCATAGTGGTTTTTTCGCCGGTGAGCGACGTGAAGGTGACGTTCGGGGCAGCCTTGGCCGAGCCGGAAAACTGCCAGATGCCGATTCCGGCCAGGGCTAATGCGGCGATTACGCCAATAAGTGCTTTTTTCATTGGACAGGCATGGTTTCTACGCCGCTGGAAGACTCTGGCGTATTGGTTGAGCCCGTGTTGGATGCATCATCGACGGGAGCCGGTGATGTGTCTGCTGCAATACTTTCGGGCGAAACGATCTGGAACAATTTTACTACTTTGTTGACGCCGGTGACGCTGGCGGCGACTTTGCCGGCACGCTGGCTTTCTTCTTCGGTGACCTTGCCCATCAGGTAGACGATGCCACGCTCGGTGGTGACATTGATGGTGCGGCTGGGCACTTCTTTGGTGTTGATCAGGGATGTCTTGACCTTGGATGTGAGCCAGGTGTCGTTGCTGCGCACGCTGATGGGGGTGACGTCGCCCACACGAATCTGGTTGACAACGCGGCGCACTTTCTCGACACCTTGTGCGGCGGTTTCGGCTTTTTGCTTGTCTTGCTCAGTGGGGACATCGCCGGTCAGCAGCAATAAGCCGGCGTACGATGTGGCATTGACACGGGCTTTTTCTTCGCCGAACAGCCTGCGCATTTCAGCTGCTGTCTTCAGTTCAATGGCCTGATCTTCGACCTGCTCGCCTGTAGTGCGGCGATCAGTGGCCACTACGGCGGTGGCGGCAGCGCCGCCCAGGACTACGGCGCCACAGCCCGCAAGTGTGGTGAGGCTTGCCAGGGCAAGGCTGGCCAGAATAAGACGTTGTGAAAATTGCTTTGTAGACATTAAAGAGTGTCTCCGAGTAGTAGGGCATCGATGCCATCGCACAGAGCATGCAACAGCACGATGTGAACTTCCTGGATGCGCATGGTCCGGTCGTGTGGAACGCACAAGTGGATATCGGCGTCGGTAAGGAGTTCGCCAATCTGGCCGCCGCCTTTTCCGGTCAGGGCGATGACGGCCATTTCGCGATCGTGCGCCGCTTCGATAGACCGGATAACGTTGGAAGAGTTCCCGCTGGTGGAAATAGCCACCAGTACGTCGCCGGGCTGTCCCAGGGCAGTGACCTGGCGTTCAAAGACAGTATCGAAGCCATAATCGTTGCCGACAGCCGTCAGAATGGATGTGTCGGTATTCAGTGCTATGCCTGCCAGGGGCAGGCGATCGCGCTCAAAGCGGCCGACGAGCTCAGCGATGAAGTGCTGGGCGTCGGCAGCCGAGCCGCCATTGCCGCAGGCCAGAATTTTGCCGTTGTTGGCCAGCGCACCGAATAATAGATCTACCCCGGCTGATAATGGCTGGGCCAGTTCGCGGGAGCTGGTCTTGAAAGTGTCGATTGCATCGTCAAAGTGCGATGCCATGAGAGATGTCATGTCCATGGGCCTGATTATCTCATGACCCGCTTGAAAAATTACAGCAAACCATTACAGTCGGTGTCGTGGCTGGGCTTACTCGCCAAATGCGCCGCGTATCCAGCTCAGGCTGAGTGGTTCGACGGCCACAACATCGAAACGGCAGGCCGGCACTCTGCCCCGAAAGAAGCGCCTGGCCAGCATGGGCAAAAAATATTGCGCCGTTCTGGTCAAACGCTGTTGCTTGTCGCGGTTTACACTGGCAGCAGCGCCGCCATACCGGCGGCTGCAGCGGTGACGTACCTCTATAAACACCAGAATCCCGTGATCGTTCGCAATCAGGTCTATTTCGCCTGTTTTGCTGTGCAGGTTGCGGGCCAGTACAACCAGGCCGCGAGCCTGCAAATACTGGCAAGCCAGCTCCTCTGCCCGGCGTCCGGTTTTTTGGCTGGGAGACCACTGCGGTTCGGTTCCTGTTGCCGCAGTGGTGGGTGGTAGTGCCTGTTTGCGGCGTCGGGCCCGGATGGTTTTTTGCTGCGCGGCCCTGGCCAGTTGATAAGGTAGTGTTTCATCGTCCATGCGTTACCCACCCGTTTTACAAGTTTTTTAGGTCCTAGTATGAGCGAGATACGCGAATTTTCAGACTCCCAGGCGACATGGAAACGTCTCACCGAGCGTGTGGAAGGGCAGAATTGGCCTGTCTCCAGTCTTTATGTGATCGCCACGCCCATCGGTAATCTGGGCGACTTGAGCCTGCGTGCCTGGCAAGCCCTGGCACGCTGTGATGTGATCGCAGCCGAAGATACCCGTGCGAGCAGGGCCTTGATGGATGCCTGGGGCATTTCCACGCCGATGGTGGCCGCGCATCGCCATAATGAAGCCGCCGCTGCACAGGCCATCGTGACGCGGCTGGCGGCTGGCCAACGGGTTGCGCTGGTGTCCGATGCTGGCGCGCCGGCGGTGAGCGACCCGGGCGCGCGTATCGTGCGGGCGGTGCGAGAAGCTGGCTACCCCGTCATACCCATACCCGGTGCCAGTGCGGTTATTGCCGCGCTGATGGCCAGCGGGGTTACCTCCGACGAAAATCCCGCTTTTGTATTTGCAGGTTTCATGCCGCCCAAGGCCGGTGCCCGGCAAAAATGGCTCAAGCAATGGTGTGCGGTCCCGGCGCCCATCATTATGTATGAGTCGCCTCACCGGCTGGCGGCTGCCATCAAGGATATGGCACAGGTTTGCGGTCCTGAGCGCATGCTGACGATCGCACGCGAACTGACCAAGCGTTTCGAGCAAGTGCATACCCTGCGGATGGATGAGGCGGCCGACTGGCTGGCGCAAGATACACACCGGAGCCAGGGCGAGTTTGTGCTGATCGTGCACGAGGCCGCGCAACAGGCGGTGGATAGCGATGTGGACCCGGCCATCATAGTGCTGCTGGATGCTTTGCTGGAAAACATGTCGGTTCGTGACGCCGCACGCGTGGCCGCCAAGGTATCAGGCCTGCAGCGCGATGTCTTGTACACGCTGGCACTGGCCCGCAAGGACTCAGTTTAAGGCAATGGCAGGCTGACGCCCGGTTTCCTGCTGTATGCGCATTGCTGCGTTCACGGCTTCCGTGCGCGAAGCATAGGGCCCGACCCTGACCCGATATAACTGCTTTGATTCCTGCACCTTTGCCGGCCGGCTTTCCACGCTTTGAATTTGCGAACTGATTTTTTGCGCCAGATTTTCAGCGGTATGTGCTGCTGAAAATGCGCCGAATTGCAGGTAGATCTGGCCGCTGGGCGTTGCGGCGGCTGTGGACGCTGTGCTGCTGATGACGGCGGCGCGTGCTTCTGTGCCGGGTATGTGGACGGGGTCGGTGTCGGGTGGACTGATGTCCAGACCCCGGCCATCATTGTGCTGCAGTGCGGCCATTGCGTCCGGCGTAGCCGGGAGCGCGGGCGCTGGAGCCTCGGTCTGAGTGACTAATACCGGCTTGGGTTGCACGGGGGGCGCGCTGGGGATGGGCTTGGGCTTGGCTTGTTCAACGTTATTGCTGCGTATGTCCTGATTGGTGATGGCCTCGACGATGACCTGGCCGCTGCCGGGGCCGATCAGGCCCAGCTTGGCCGCCGCCACGTATGACAGGTCTATGATGCGCGAACTGTGGAAGGGGCCGCGGTCATTGATACGCACAATCACCGATTTGCCTGAGGAGGCGCGCGTTACCCGCGCATAGCTGGGTAGCGGCAGTGTGGGATGAGCGGCAGACATGGCGTACATGTCGTAGGTTTCGCCGTTGGCTGTTTTCTTGCCATGAAACTTGCGTCCATACCAGGACGCCTTGCCTTCCTGACGGAAGGGTTTTTCGTCGCTGACGGGTACGTAGCGTTTGCCGAAAACCACGTAAGGTCGGAAGTTGGCCTTTGCATGTTTTTCGATGCGTGGTACGGCGTTGGGTATGGCTTCGATATTGGCGGGGATGTTGCTGCCAGGGCCGTCGTCCTTGTAATAGCCCCCGCCTTTTCCACTACTGCCACTGTCGCTACCCGAGGTCCCGCAGCCGGCCAGGACCAGCAGCCCTGCGCTCAGCACGATGGTGACGGCAGCGCGCAAACTGCTCATGGGAGATCGGGGGGAGGTTGGTTACGGTGGCGCACGAGCAGCGGAGAGTGATCGGCAAAGCGTTGTGCCAGTTGCTCTATGACATAGACCGATCGGTGTTTTCCGCCCGTGCAGCCTACGGCCACAGTCAGGTAGTTGCGTGTGTCCTGCATATAAAGCGGCAGCCAGCGCCGGATAAAGCCGGCGATGTCTTCAATCATGGTCTCCACGCTACCGAACTGCGCCAGCCATTCAGCCACGGGTGCATCGCGGCCCGTCATGGGACGCAAGGTGCTGTCGTAGTGGGGGTTGGGCAGACAGCGCACATCGAACACCAGGTCGGCATCGCCTGGTACGCCTCGCTTGTAGGCAAACGACTCGAAGGTCAGCACGACGGGAGCCCGGTCGGCCTGTACCAGGTCGCGTACCCATGCGCGCAGCTGGCCGGGGGTCAGGTCGGACGTGTCGATCACGTGCTCTTGTTCGCGCAGAGGCGCCAGTAATTCTCTTTCGGTATCTATGCATTCTTGCAATGAGGGTGATTTCCCTCCTTGCTGCAGACGATCAGTGAGTGGGTGGCGGCGCCTTGATTCAGAGTAGCGCTGTTTGAGCGTGTGGTCGTTGGCATCCAGGAAAATAACCCTGAAGGCCGTGCCCATGGCGCGCAGGCCGGTGATGACATCGGGCAGTTCGGCCAATTCGCCTGGCGAACGAACGTCTATGGCTACGGCGACGCGTTCGAGCTTACTTTCACGGGTGCTGGCGATGAACTCATGCAAAAATCGAACAGGCAGGTTGTCGACGCATGTGTAACCTGCGTCTTCGAGCAGGCGCAAGGCAACAGATTTGCCGGAGCCTGAAATGCCTGTGATCAGAACTATTTTGAACATGGTTGAAGGGTCCTGCAGTATGTACTGCTAAAAACTTTGTGGCCAGGATCTGTTGTGGCGAGCTGAAAGATCCTAGTCTTGACGGCTACTCTCCATAATGGCCAGTGCCTGGCGTTCGATGAACTCGCCCATGGTGTCGATGCCCCGCAAGGTAAGAATGGTATTGCGTACGGCGGCCTCGACCAGCACGGCCAGGTTGCGGCCCGCGGCAACCTGCAGCATGACACGCCGTATGGGAATACCCAGGATGTCTTCGGTCTGATCCTGAACCGGCAGCCTTTCAAAGGCTTCGGGCGAAGAGCGTATCAGCTTGACGACCAGTTTGAGCTTCATTTTGCGACGCACTGACGTTTCGCCAAAGATCGTACGTATGTCGAGCAGGCCCAGGCCCCGGACTTCAAGCAGGTTTTGCAACAGCGACGGGCACTGGCCCTCGATGATGTTGGGCGCTGTACGCGAGAGTTCTACGGCATCGTCGGCAACCAGGCCGTGCCCGCGTGAAATCAGTTCAAGGGCCAGTTCGCTTTTGCCCAGACCGGATTCGCCCATGATCAGTACGCCCAGCCCCAGGACGTCCATGAACACCCCATGCGCTGTGGTTTTTGGGGCCAGCCGCTTGCCCAGGTAAATACGCAACAAATCAATGAGCTGGGCGGCATCTATGGTGGTCGACAGCAGGGGAATCTGCTGTTTGTTGCAGAACTCGCTCAAGTCGGCGGGGGCCTGCATGTTTTCGGCCAGCAATATGGCGGGCACGCCGCCTGCAACCAGGTCTTCGAGGTGATGGATGCGCCGCTTGACATCGAAGCGGGTGTAATACGAAAGCTCTTCTTTGCCGAACACCTGAATACGCGACGAGTGGATGAGGTTCAGGTGCCCCACCAGGTCGGCGCCGGACATGCCCAGGTCGGGAATAAGCCTGTGCGCAGCGCTCAGGCCAGCTACCCAGGTGAACGGAATTTTGTCCGCGTTATCACTGACGAGTTCCTGGATAGTCAGCATGGCTCTCTCTTATTCGGGCGAGCTGGTCAGAAGCCGATGTATGACTGCCGGATCGGTTTCTGTGTTGAGGGCCTGGCGCAAGCTGGGGTCGGACATCAGGCGGGCAATTTCTGCAAGCAGGTCGAGGTGCAGCTGGGTGGCGGTTTCAGGGACCAGCAGAATGAACAGCATGCTGGCCATGCGGCCGTCGGAGGCGTCGAAGCGTACCGGATCGGCCAAGCGTATGAATGCGGCGCAGGGCTCTTTCAAGTCTTTGATGCGGCCATGTGGAACGGCCACATGGTGGCCGAGTGCCGTCGAACCGAGGCGTTCGCGAGCTATCAGGCTTTGAAAGACAGCGGTGCGGGCAATGCCGTGGTGGTTCTCGAAGAGCAGGCCGGCCTGTTCGAACGCCCGCTTTTTGCTGGTAGCAGCCAGATCAAGCACAACATTCGACAGCGGCAAGATACGCGACAATAAATTCATAGCAATCATTATATGGGCTTTGGCACCGGCCTATGCAAGTGCCATAACTAAGGCCTCAATCACGCAAGGCAATTGAGGCCGGTTACCGGTACGCCAGAGGCATTATATGGGCAGGGCTTGAACCCTGCAGGCATGGCGAAACAGCGGGGAGTTACTCGGTGGCGGGTAGTTCTTGTCGCTTTACCGGCTCGTGAGCGTGGTTCTGCATTTTGGTTTTGTACTTGATGACCTGGCGGTCGATTTTGTCGGCCAGCAAGTCAATGGCAGAGTAGAGGTTTTCGTCGACGGCCTCGCAGTGGATGTCTTTGCCACGCAGTCGCATGGTGACTTCGGCGGTATGCTTGAGGCGGTCTATCGAGAGTATGACCTGTGTGTCGATAACATTATCAAAATGTCGAGATACCCGTGCCATTTTATTCATAACGTATTCACGAATGGCTGGGGTTACTTCCAGATGACGACCAGTGATGCTCAGGTTCATATTGGGCTCTCCTTGCAAGAAAATGAATTGCGCTTGCGCGCGGTTTGCTAAATAAAAAATCCTCCTTAATAAGTTCGTAATGATTTCAGTGTATAGATTGTGCTGGGTAAATCAAGTGAGCTGGATCAAATTTTGACGTTTTTGATGAAGCACGGACTAAATGCTTGCTGCGGACGCCTTGTTTTAAATCTTTGAAATCAGCAGCTTGTGCTGATTTCAAAGGCAACTACATTTTGAAGTTCTTGCCCAGGTAGACCTTGCGTACGGCCTCGTTGTCGATGATTTCGCTGGGGTGGCCATTGGTCAGTACCTTGCCTTCGCTGATGATGTAGGCGCGGTCGCAAATGCCCAGGGTTTCGCGTACGTTGTGGTCGGTGATCAGCACGCCAATATTGCGGCTTTTCAGAAACTGTACGATGCGCTGGATTTCGATGACGGCAATGGGGTCGACCCCAGCAAAGGGTTCGTCCAGCAGGATGAAGCGCGGATGTGTAGCCAGTGCCCTGGCGATTTCCACCCGCCTGCGCTCGCCACCCGACAGCGATATGGCGGTATTGCGCCGTATGTGCCCGATTTGCAGTTCGTCGATCAGTGATTCCAGGTTTTCGCCAATTTTGGCTGAACTCAGTTGTCGCCCGTTTTCGTCTACTTGCAATTCAAGTACGGCACGTATGTTTTCTTCGACGGTCAGCCGTCGAAAGACCGAAGCGTCTTGGGGCAGGTAAGAAAGCCCCAGGCGCGCACGCTTGTGCATGGGCATGCTGGTGATGGGTGTGCCGTCAATTTCGATGCGGCCCGTATCGGTGGGGATGATGCCCACGATCATATAGAAACTGGTGGTTTTTCCCGCTCCGTTGGGACCGAGCAAGCCGACGACTTCGCCGCTGTCGACTGATAAGGAGACGTCGTGCACGACGGTACGCTTGCCGTAGGTTTTACGCAGGCCTGTAGCGTGCAAACTCCCGTGTGCGGCATTGGGAGAGCGGGTAGGAGTTTGCTTGGACGTGTGGTCAGGGTGCATATCAAGAATGGATTCGGCCAGGGTCGGCGGGCTGGTGGATGGCTATTGGGATTTCTGCTTGCATTCTGCGGCGGCTTTCTCGGAGCTGGCACGCGGTTTTGCCAGTGAGCGTACGCGTCCGCCGGCAGCGGCTGAATTGGGGCCGCCAAAGGCTTGGTAGGTGTCGGACTTTTGCTTGTAGATGACGCGTTCGCCGCGGATGCTGTCAAATGGCTTGCCACAGACGTAGCGGGTGATCACGGCCTGGCCAATCATTTCAAGTTCTTCGGTCTTGCCGTTGTACTCGGCGCGCAGGCCTTCGGCTTTGATGACTTCAAACCCCTCGGGCTTTTCCTGGCGTATGCGAACCAGCTTGCCTTTTTCGACGGTGGCCGTGCCGTATTGAAAGCCTTCGGCGTCTTCCCGCATGGTGAGCTTATCGGAATGCAGCGTCATGGGGCCACGCGTCATGATGACATTGCCGGTAAAAACACTTTCTTTCTTAACGTCGTCGTAATCGAGCGTGTCGGACAGAATCAGCGTGTCGGGTTCTGCGGCAGGTTGCTCGCCGCTGGTTGGCGCAGCGGCGTTTTGTGCGCCGGACTGCGATGTTTGCGCCAGGGTGGGCAGGGTCATGCAAGCCATGGCTACGGTCAGCAGCCATGCGACGCTAGAGCGGGGGCGTTGTAATGTCATGGTTTTTCTTCTGTGGTGTCGGATTTTTCGGATTGCTTGGGCAGGGAATCCTGGCCTGAAATCTTGACATCTGTTGCGGAAAACACCTGCAACTGCCGAGTGCTGTTATCGTAACGCATGCCCTTGCCATGCATGGTCGAGCGCCCGTTGACGACCAGGGCGGGTAAGTCGGTAAATACCACGTCTTCGTCGGGCAGCAGGGTCAGTTGCTCGCTGCTTACATCGATGGCCGAGCGGTCGGGGCCGGGCTGGCGATGTACATGGGCGTTGCCCTTCATGATGATGCGGGCGCCGTCCTGATCCATGATGGCGATATCGGACGTGCCTATGGTAATGGGTGAGTCGGGCCTTTGCCCGATGGCTTTAGCCTGAGTGATTTCATAGGAGTCGTCATCAGGATAATGCTTCATGGTCTCGCCCTCAAGGCGGTTGTTCGCCACCCCTTGCGGGTCTGTGCGTACCATGACGAAATTACGTGCCCAGGAGTCAGGCTCGTGGGTGACCCGGCGCGGTGGATCGATAGGGATGGCGCGTTGGGCAAACTCGGCGGCCCACCATGTGCCTATGACCAGGACCACAAGCAGCAGCAAAGCGACCAGCGCGGGGGCTCGTTCTCTCATTGTATGACGCCGCTCATGCGTGTGGCGCCCGGATTGAAAAAGGCGCTGAGCTGACCTTGTGCGGCCAGGATCAGGTCGCAACATTCGCGTACCGCACCGGAGCCACCGGGCCGCGTTGAAACCCAGTGGGCGACTTGTGCGACGTAAGGCGGTGCATTGGGTACGCTGGCGGCAAAACCCACTCGTTGGAGTGCGACCAGGTCGATGATATCGTCGCCCATATAGCCAGTTTCAGCGAGCGAGCAACCCTGCTCTTGCGCCAGTTCGGCAATGACCCGGGCTTTGTCGCGCACGCCCTGGCGTACCAGGGCGATACCCAGTTCAGCTGCGCGGCGGTCTATGATGGGCCCTGAGCGGCCGGTTACCAAGGCCACAGCAATACCGCTTTCGCCCATCAGGCGCAGACCATGGCCATCGAGTGCATTGAAGCGTTTGATGAGTTCACCCTGTTCGCCATACCACAGGCTTCCGTCTGTAAGGATGCCGTCGACATCGAAGGCCATCAAGCGCAGTTGTTTGGCCCGCTCTATGACGGCGGGAGCGACTTTTGCCAGAATCAGAGCCTCGGCGGGATGGGGCAGATGAGGTAGGTTCATGATCAGATCACTTTTGCAGCCAGCAGGTCGTGCATGTGTAAAGCGCCTAATAATAGCCCGCTATCGTCCACTACGAGCATCTGGTTCAGTCGCCCGGCATCCATTTGGGTTGCGGCTTCGACAGCCAGCGCGTCTGGCTCTATGGTTTTTGGATTGCGGCTCATGCCCTGGGCGACACTCAGGGGGCGGATGTCGCCGTGGCGGGCAATCAGGCGGCGCAAGTCGCCGTCGGTGAATATGCCCACGGGTTTGTGGTTGTCGTCGAGCACGATGGCCATGCCCATGCCTTTGGATGACATTTCGATCAGCGCTTCGGCAACCGGTGTGTTGGCCTGGACGATGGGCAAAGCATCGCCGCGGCGCATGATGTCGTGCACGAAGGTCAGCAGGCGTCGGCCCAGTGCGCCGCCAGGGTGCGAGCGCGCAAAGTCTTCGCGGCTGAAGCCACGAGCCTCAAGACAGGCTACCGCCAGGGCATCGCCCAGAACCAACGCCGCCGTTGTGCTGGCGGTGGGGGCCAGGTTCAGCGGGCAGGCTTCGTGTTCAACGTGTGCGTCCAGATGCAGGTCGGCGCTGAGCGCAAGCTCAGACTGCGGATTGCCAGTCATGGAAATGAGTTGGGCTCCCATTCTTTTAACGACCGACAGGACGGTGATAAGTTCAGCTGCCGTGCCTGAATAAGAGAGGGCCAGCACGATATCGTGACCGGTCAGCATGCCCAGGTCGCCGTGTATGGCTTCTGCGCCATGCATGAAGAAGGCGGGGGTGCCGGTTGATGCGAGCGTAGCCGCGATTTTGCGGGCAATGTGCCCCGATTTGCCTATGCCTGTGACTACGATTCGGCCCTGGCAGGCGAGCAGCATGCTCACCGCTTTCTGGAAGCTGCCGTTCAGGCGCGCATCAAGCGCCTGCAACGCCTGGATTTCTGTGGCGAAGGTGCGATGGGCCGAAGCCAGGGGGCTATGGTCGGCAGTCGAGGGTGTTGTATTCATTTGTTGATTTTAAACGCACAGAGGCTGCATGCCACATTGTTGCAGAATTGTGTTTGATTCGTGAATTGTTTGCACCAGCCGGTTGGCTCTGTCGATAGTGGCTGCAATCTTGTAAACTCTCTGATGTCACCACGCCCAAACCTGGGGTGGGCTGGGCCGCAGGGCATGCCGCCGTGCTTCGCTCCCGAATTCTCCTGTTTTGGCGTTTTACATGCACATTGATCCCGCCGTTTATGTACGCAACACGATACGTAGCGTTCCCGACTGGCCCAAACCCGGTGTCACTTTCCGCGATATCACTCCGGTACTGCAAGATCCGCGTTCATTTCGGGTACTGATTGATTTATTCGTTTACCGCTATATGCGGCACAGGCTTGATTTGGTGGCGGGTGTTGATGCTCGCGGTTTTATCCTGGGGTCTGTGCTGGCCTATGAGTTGAATCTGGGTTTTGTGCCGGTGCGCAAGAAGGGCAAGCTGCCTTTCCGGACGGTGGCTGAGGAGTATTCGCTGGAGTACGGGAATGCTTCGGTCGAAATGCATACTGATTCTGTGCGGCCGGGTCAGCGGGTGTTGCTGATCGATGATCTGATTGCGACGGGCGGTACCATGTTGGCGGCGTCCAAGTTGTTGCAGCGCTTGGGTGCCAATGTTATTGAGGCCGCGGCGATTATCGATCTGCCTTATCTGGGTGGCTCTGCAGCCATGAAGGAGACGGGGCTTGATATTTATACGGTGTGCAGTTTTGATGCGGGCGATGCCTGATCTCACGGTACGCTGATCGCCATCCACGCACGCGTTCCTGCTTGATGGTGCCACCCACCATAGGCCGTTTATATCCCCGTGAGACCCCTCCGTACACGTTGTCTGGTGTGGCAAGGGGGGGTGGACCGGCACGGCGTGCTTGTTTCCGCCTCTTCCTCGTCCAGCCGGGCGTCGGCCGAACTCGCTCGCTGCGCTCACTCAGACAGCGGCCGACGAATACCCCCGGCCTCCCTTCGGAAGCAGGCGGCGCACGCCTGACCGCCGGCCCACCCCCCTTGCCACACCAGACAATATGCATGGATCACAACGGGCCTAATATTTGACGAGCCCGCACCGCCTGGCCGAAAGACGCTGGGATTGCCAGCCCAGCGCTGCCGGCAATGTTGCTGCCGGCTGCACCTTGCTTTAGTTAAACCAGAACGCGTTCTATGCCGCCGGCGTTGGCGTCACGAACGTAGTCCTGCATCCAGCTTTCGCCCAGAATATGGCGAGCCATTTCGACCACGATGTAGTCGGCGTCCATGCCGGTTTCGCCTTCGTAGCGGGACAGGCCTTGCAGACATGAGGGACAGGATGTGAGCATCTTGACCTCGCCGGTATAGCCGTCGGCACGTATCGTGGCCGTGTTCTTGACGAGCTCTTCAGACTTGCGGAAGCGGACCTGGGTGGAGATGTCGGGGCGCGACACGGCCAGCGTACCCGACTCGCCGCAACAACGGTCTGTCTTGATGGTTGTATCGCCCACCAGTGACTTGACCGTTTTCATGGGGTCCTGCAGCTTCATGGGCGTATGGCAGGGGTCGTGGTACATGTAGCGCACGCCTTGCACACCCTCAAGCTGTATGCCTTTCTCAAGCAGATACTCGTGGATGTCGATCAGGCGACAGCCGGGGAATATTTTTTCGAATTCGTAGCCAGCCAACTGGTCGTAGCAGGTGCCGCAGCTGACCACCACGGTTTTGATGTCGAGGTAGTTCAGGGTGGTGGCCATGCGATGGAACAGCACGCGGTTGTCGGTGATGATTTTCTCGGCCTTGTCGGTCATGCCGTTACCGCGCTGTGGATATCCGCAGCACAGGTAGCCGGGTGGCAGCACGGTTTGCACGCCGGCGTGCCACAGCATGGCCTGGGTGGCCAGCCCTACCTGTGAGAACAGGCGCTCGGAGCCGCAGCCAGGAAAGTAGAACACCGCTTCCGTGTCGGCCGATGTAGCGGCCGGGTTGCGGATGATGGGCACGTAGTCAGGGTCTTCGATATCGAGCAGCTTGCGCGCGGTTTGCTTGGGTAGCCCACCCGGCATTTTCTTGTTGATGAAGTGAATCACCTGTTCGCGTATGGGCGCCTTGCCTACGGTGGCGGGAGGCTGGTCAGTCTGTTTGTGCGACGGAGCCGTCAGAACATCGTGCGCCATCCGCTGTGCCTTGTAGCCCACGTCTATCATGGCCTTGCGGGTGGCCTTGATGACGCGCGGGTCTTTGGCGTTCAGAAAGAACATGGCGGCGGTGGTGCCGGGGTTGAAGGATTTTTTACCCATGCGACGCAGCAGCGAGCGCATTTCCATCGAGACATCACCAAAGTCGATATCTACCGGACAGGGGTTGTAGCACTTGTGGCATACCGTGCAGTGGTCGGCGACATCTTCAAATTCTTCCCAGTGCTTCAGGCTGACGCCGCGCCGGGTCTGCTCTTCGTATAGAAATGCTTCGATGAGCAAGGAGGTAGCCAGGATTTTATTGCGGGGCGAGTACAGCAAGTTGGCGCGCGGTACGTGGGTGGCGCATACCGGCTTGCACTTGCCACAGCGCAAGCAGTCTTTGATGGCGTTGGAGATCGAGCCGATTTCGCTGCGCTGCATGATCAGGGATTCATGACCCAACAGGTTGAAACTGGGTGTCCAGGCGTGGCGCAGATCGGCGCCGGGCAGGAGTTTGCCGGCGTTGAAGCGCCCGGTCGGGTCGACTCGCTGCTTGTAGTCCTGGAAGGGGGCGAGCTCTTCTTGCGTCAGGAATTCGTATTTAGTCAGCCCTATGCCGTGCTCACCTGAAATCACACCATCAAGGTTGCGAGCGATCTGCATGATGCGGGCAACGGTTTCGTTGGCCTCGCGCAGCATCTCGTAGTCGTCGGAGTTGACGGGGATGTTGGTGTGTACATTGCCGTCGCCGGCATGCATGTGCAGGGCCACGAAAACACGGCTTTTCAGTATGCGGTCGTGTGTGGCCTGGATTTCTGCCAGCACGGCGGCGCAGTCGGCGCCTGCGAAATAGCGCTCCATCTGCGAGCGGACTTCGGTCTTCCAGGATATGCGGATGGTGTGATCCTGGACTACGTCGAAGATGGTGGCTTCAGGCTGCTGTGCCAGGCGCTCGGAGAGGGCGGTTTCCAGGTCTTGCAAACCGAGGGACGACAGGGCTTGCAAACCCTGGGCCAGTGGCATGTCGAGATTGTTGAGCAACCAGTGCCAGCGTGTGCGCACAGCTTGCAGGCATAGCGCGGCGTCGTGGGTGCGTTCGGCCAGTATCTCTTCGCGGGTATGCTCGGCGTCGTCGTGGTCTTCGGTTTTACCTATGGGCAGATCACCTTGCAAGAAGCGTTCCAGCGCGTCCAGCAGCTTTAGCTTGTTGCGCGTGGATAGCTCTATGTTGATGCGCTCGATGGCGTCGGTGTATTCGCCCATGCGATTGAGCGGGATGACCACGTCTTCGTTGATTTTGAAGGCGTTGGTGTGGCGGGCAATGGCGGCGGTGCGTGAGCGGTCGAGCCAGAAGCGTTTGCGGGCCTCGGCACTGACGGCCACAAAGCCTTCGCCGTGGCGGGTATTGGCAATGCGCACGACTTCGCTGGCGGCCAGTGCCACTGCGTCGGGATCGTCGCCGACGATATCGCCAATAAGCACCATCTTGGGCAGGCCGCCGCGCTTGCTTTTGGTGGCATAGCCGACGGCGCGCAGATAGCGCTCGTCCAGATGCTCCAGGCCTGCCAGGATGGCGCCCTGCTGGCGCCCCGCTCCGTCGAGGTAGTTCTTGACCTCGACGATGGATGGCACGGCATTACGTGCCTGGCCGAAGAACTCCATACAGACGGTGCGCGTATGGGCAGGAATACGATGCAAAACCCAGCGGGCCGAGGTGATCAGGCCGTCGCAGCCTTCCTTCTGGACTCCGGGCAGACCGGACAGGAATTTGTCGGTCACGTCTTTGCCCAGGCCCGCCTTGCGAAAGCGTGCACCTTCGATGACCAGGGTTTCGCTGCGCAGCAACACGGCGCCCGGTGCGGCCTTGCCGTCGAACCATTTGAGTTCGAAGCTGGCTTGCTGGACATCGTGTATTTTGCCCAGATTGTGCTCCAGCCGGGTGACTTCCAGCCAGTTGCCGTCGGGGTCGACCATGCGCCACCAGGCCAGGTTGTCGAGCGCAGTGCCCCACAAAACGGCCTTTTTGCCGCCGGCATTCATGGCGACGTTGCCGCCCACACAGGATGCGTCGGCAGAGGTAGGGTCAACCGCAAATACCTGGCCGGCCGCTTCGGCGGCTTCGGCTACGCGTCGGGTTACAACCCCTGCGCCTGTCAGCACGGTGTGTACAGGCTCGGCCACGCCGGGAAGCTGGGTGACTTCGACGGCGCCCAGCGTATCCAGCTTTTCGGTATTGATGACGGCCGATTGCGCGCTCAGTGGAATGGCGCCGCCTGTATAACCGGTGCCGCCGCCGCGCGGAATAATAGTCAGGTCCAGCTCTATGCAGCCTTGTACCAGTGCGGCAATTTCACTTTCGTTGTCGGGCGTCAGTACCACGAAGGGGTATTCGACGCGCCAGTCTGTGGCATCGGTCACGTGCGACACGCGCGACAGGCCATCGAACTTGATATTGTTTTTGTGGGTAATGCGTCCCAGGCGCTTCAGAACTTTTTTGCGTAGTTCGCGGGTAGTGATGAACTCGTGCTCGAAGGCGGCGACAGCGGACTGGGCCGCGCCCAGCAGACGTGCAACCTTGGTATCACGTTCGGCAACGTCGGTATCGCGACGCTTGTCGATTTCGCCCAGCCGGTGCTTCAGGGCGTGCACCAGCAGATGCTGGCGCTTGGGGTTGTCGAGCAGGTCGTCATGCAAATAGGGGTTGCGCTTTACCACCCAGATATCGCCCAATACTTCGAACAGCATGCGCGCCGATCGCCCGGTGCGGCGTTCGCCGCGCAGCTCGGACAGCAGCTGCCAGGCTTCGTCGCCGAGCAGTCGGACAACAATCTCGCGGTCGGCGTATGAGGTGTAGTTGTATGGGATTTCGCGCAGGCGCGATGTGGTGGCAGGTGCCTGGGTGGCAAGCAGGTGACTGGCTACAGGGGCGTTCATGGCAGATAAAAAGGAGGGCCCTTAAAGCATTAGTGTAAGGGATAACGCTGGGTTTATCTTGTGTGGCAGCTGTGAAGCTAGTGGGTGTCAGGAAATATCCATAGCAAGGCAGCCGTCATGGTCAGGTAGCGCAAGAACTTTCCGACAGCCATATAGAACATACACGGCCAGAACGATAAGCGCAGCCATCCGGCGACTGCGCACAAGGGATCACCGACCACAGGCAGCCACGAAAACAGCAATGCGGGAGGCCCCATTCGGTGCAGCCAGTAGCTAACATAGTCATGCCAGCGCCCACCCGTTTTGCTACGTGGCGCATCGGAACTTCCTTCCTCGTGGGCGCGTTTGTGTTTCCAGTGCTCGTAGGCTTTCTCGGCACCCAGCCCCATGACATAGCTGATGGCCCCGCCCGTGGTGTTGCCCAGCGTGGCAACCAGTATGGCGGGCCAGAACATGTCGGGTGCCAGCTTGAGATAGCCGAATACCGCAGGTTCGGAACCCAGCGGTAGCAAGGTGGCTGACAGCAGGCTGATCAGGAAAATGGTACTTAGCCCCACCTTGGGCAACGCCAGGGTAAGGAGTAGCCAATGCACCGATGCTTGCAACCATGCTTCCATACTGCCTGAGTCCGTTAATGCTGAAGTTGCGCTATGTTATTCTGTTTCTGCATTTTTACTAGCTTTTTTCAGCCGTTCGGCAACCCACCTCTCCCCTCTCCGCATCATGTCAACAGACTATCTAAAGCGCATTCTTACATCCAAGGTTTACGACGTCGCCGTTGAATCACCCCTGGAGTTCGCTCCCCAGGTTTCGGCACGCATACACAACAAGGTTTACCTCAAGCGCGAAGATACTCAGGCTGTTTTCAGCTTCAAACTGCGTGGCGCCTATAACAAGATGGCCAATCTCAGCAGCGCCGACCTCAAGCGCGGCGTGATCGCCGCGTCAGCGGGCAATCACGCTCAGGGGGTGGCTTTGTCGGCCCGCAAGCTTGACTGCCGCGCAGTCATCGTCATGCCGGTCACTTCGCCCCAGGTCAAGGTCGATGCGGTACGTGCGCTGGGCGGTGAGGTTGTGCTAGAGGGCGAAAGCTTTACCGAAGCCTACGAGCATGCCAGGGAGCTCGAAAAAAAGGAAAAGCTCACCTTTGTCCATCCCTTTGACGATCCAGATGTGATCGCTGGTCAAGGCACCATAGGTATGGAGATCCTGCGCCAGCGCCCTGGCCCCATCGATGCTGTGTTCATTTCCATAGGCGGCGGCGGTCTGATCGCCGGCGTGGCGGCCTATATCAAGCAACTGCGTCCTGAAATCAAGGTAATAGGTGTGCAGACGGTCGATTCCGCAGCCATGGCGCGCAGTGTGCAGGCGGGGCGGCGTATAACCCTGAATGATGTGGGCCTGTTCTCGGATGGCACTGCAGTCAAGCAGGTGGGCCTCGAAAATTTCAAGCTGGTGCGCCAATACGTTGACGACTTTGTGTTGGTCGATACCGATGCCATCGCCGCCGCGATCAAGGATGTCTTCCAGGATACCCGCAGCGTGCTCGAGCCGGCCGGTGCCCTGGCCCTGGCCGGCGCCAAGCGCTATGCCATGCAGAACAAATGGAAAGACAAACACCTGGTGGCCATTGCCAGTGGCGCCAACATGAATTTCGATCGCTTGCGCTTTGTGGCCGAGCGTGCCGATGTGGGCGAGGCGCGCGAAGCACTGTTTGCCTTGTCCATACCGGAAAAGCGGGGCAGCTTCCTGCGTCTGTGCGAGGCGGTGGGCAGCCGCAGCGTAACAGAGTTCAATTATCGTATTTCCGATGCCGAACAAGCCCACGTTTTCGTCGGTTTGCAGATCAGCGCCGAGGCCGAGATCGAAAAGCTGGCCAATGCTTTTCGCAAGAAGGGCTTTGCCACGCTCGACCTGACCGGCAACGAAATGGCCAAGACGCATTTGCGCTATATGGTGGGTGGTCACTCCAATCTGGCCGAACATGAGCTGTTGTTTCGCTTCGAGTTTCCTGAAAGGCCGGGGGCCTTGATGAAGTTTCTGGGCGCCATGAGCCCCGACTGGAACATCAGCCTGTTCCATTACCGTAATCAGGGTGACGACTATGGCCGCATTCTGGTAGGCATACAGGTGCCGCCCGCCGATAAAAAAACATTCAAGGCATTTCTGGATGGGTTGGGCTATCCGCACTGGAATGAAAGTGACAATCCCGCCTACCGGCTCTTCCTCTAGCGCTTTTCAAACAAAAAAACGAGCCCATGGCGCCAGACGGCCTGTACCTCCAGATAGTGAACAGCATGCCGGCATTGCGTTCGGCCGGCATGCGGGTCGCACCCGGGCATGTGCGGGCTTGGCTGTACCAATTTGTGGATGATGCCGGGACGCAGGAAGCACTGCTTTCGCTGTTGTCCAAAGACGAGTTGGAACGCGCCCGGGCTTTTATAGCGCCGGCGGCTCGCCGGCACTATATCCAGGCCCGGGCGGTCCTGCGCATGCTGCTGGGGGAGGTGCTTGAGACGTCCCCCCAGGAGCTGGTTTTTGATTATGGTTGTTATGGTAAGCCGTCGCTGCGCGACGCCGCCGCTTGTTGCTTCAATATCGCTCATTCGGGCGACTATGCGCTGCTGGCGGTTGCCCAAGGCTTGTCGGTTGGCGTGGATATCGAGCGGCAACGCGAAACGGCAGACCTGGATGCTTTGGCGCGCATGGTGTTGTCGCCCGCCGAGACAGACAGTTGGGCTGTCCTGCCGCCTGCCGATCGTGCCCCTGTGTTTTTTTCCACCTGGACAGCCAAGGAGGCTTTGGTCAAGGCGACAGGTCGAGGTCTGGGGCTGGGCCTGTCAGCGTTGGAGGTGGGCCGTTTTCCAGGCGGTGTTCCTGACGCGGGCTGCTGTGTTCAGATGGGCGAGTCTGGCGTTTTCCGCCTGGTGCCGCTGGATGCGCCCTTGGGCTATGCGGCGGCCCTGGCGGTGCATGAGCCCTCGCTCGGCCTTTCAGGCAAACAGCTCGCGTAGTGGCGCCAGGCTCAGCCTGAGGTGGGCAAAAGCGTCTTCGTGCCGGGCGTCCAGTTGCTGAGCCTGTTCCAGGCTGATTTCCATAAAACGCAGGGTTTCGCCGGGCATGCCCTGGGCAATAAAAGGCAGGTCTACGGTGGCGACATGGGCTATCTTGGCATATCCGCCCGTGGTCTGGCGGTCGGCCATCAAAATAATGGGCTTGCCGTCTGGCGGTACCTGCACGCTGCCGAAACTGGTTGCCTCAGACAGCAGTTGGGTGGTGCTGAGCAGTTTCAGTGCGGTGCCTTGCAGCCGGTAGCCCATACGCTCGGATTGCGGACTTATCTGATACTCGTCCGAAAAAAAACTCTGGACGGACGCATCCGTAAAAAGAGGTGCATGAGCGCCACGCACAGTCCGTATGGCCGACTTTGGATTCATGCCCAATATGCTTGGCAGATAGACCTTGATTTGCCATAACTCGTGCGCCAGCTCGTCCAGATTATGTTTGCGCAGATCGACATTGAGCGTCAGCGTGTCATCCTTGCGCAAGGCGCGTCCCTGGTAGCCGCCAAAGCCGCCGCGCAGATATGTGCTGTGGCTGGCCATTACAGACGTCAATGCGATGCCACCATGCCAGGCAATATAGGCACGCAATCCTATTGCCCTGGCGCCAAATGCCAGGATGTCGCCGCGTCGAACAATCAATGGGCGATTATTGGGTACGGGTTCTTTATTTAGCGTTGGGTTTAGCTGGGCGCCGCAGATCGCGATGCAGGCGGGTGCATCGAAACGCAGCGTGGGCCCGGTCAGTGTGACCTCCAGCGTTGCCTCGTTTTCGTCGTTGCCTACCAGCAGGTTGGCCAAGCGATGAGCCCGGCTGTCCATGGCCCCGCCTACCGGCACGCCCAGATGCTGGTAGCCTGTACGCCCCAGGTCTTGAAAGCTGGACAGCATGCCGGGCTTGATAACCAGTATGCTCATGTCTGCTTGTCCTTCAAGGCCTGGAATTCCGTTGGGCTGATGGGAACAAAGCTTACCGTATCGCCAGGCGCTAACAAGGTGGGTGGTTCTTGTTCCGGATCGAACAGCACGGCTGGCGTCGCGCCTATGACATGCCAGCCGCCCGGCGAGGCGTTGGGGTAGATCATGGTCTGAAGGTTGGCAATGGCGACCGAGCCGGCCGGCAGCAAAGTGCGCGGTGTGGCGCGACGGCCTATGGCCAGCCTTGTGTCGTGCACGCCGATATAGGGTGCGCCCGGAGCAAAGCCCAGCATGAATACATACGCCGGCTGATGACTGTGCAAATGGATGACTTGCTCTGGAGTCAGCCCACAATGCTCTGCCACATGCTCCAGATCGGGGCCATGTTCGCCACCGTAGCAGACAGGGATCTTTATTTGGCGTGAGGTGTCGGCCTGGGCTGGGTCCGCGAGTGCCGCCAGCAGTGGTTTTTGTATGGCCGATATCAGCTGCGTATGGCGATCGATGGTGTCGGGCAGGCCCGGTTGATAATGCAGGGCAAGCTGATTGAATGAAGGCACGATATCGCTGACGCCCGGAATATTGGCTGCGCGCAGGGCGGCAGCCGCCCGAGCGCAACGACGTCCCGTCTCGATATCGATCTGCTCGCCAAAGACCAGCAGCAGGGTCCGGTCGCCCTGAGGGACGATGCGCCAGTCAGGTTTGCCGGTTTCGGTGAGACCAGCCATGCGTGCTTTATTTTGCGAACAGGGAGTCGAGGTCTTTGAAGGACTTGAACTCCAGCGCGTTGCCCGATGGGTCGAGGAAGAACATGGTGGCTTGTTCGCCCGCTTCGCCCTTGAAGCGCACATAAGGTTCGATCACGAACTTGGTACCGGCATCTTGCAGCTTCTTGGCCAGCGCTTGCCAGACAGACATTTCGAGCACTGCGCCAAAGTGGCGTACAGGCACGTTGTGCTCGTCGACACTGCTGGTTTGCGTACTGCCGCATTCGTCGGGCGACAGGTGGGCAACAATTTGATGGCCGTGGAAATTGAAGTCCACCCATTGATCGGATGAACGCCCTTCGGGGCAGCCCAGCAAGTCGCCGTAAAAGGCGCGCGCCGCAGCCAGATCGTGTACGGGAAAGGCCAAGTGGAAGGGTGGCAAAGTAGTGCTTGCGGACATAAGATGCTCCATCTAGGGGTGGGTCGCCGGCGTCGTGAGTCCAACGGCGTGCAGGCAGTCATTTTATGTGTTTTTGCGCAGCTTTGCCCCATGCCTTTTTATGGGCGATGGGCCTGGTCAGTCAGTCGGCCTTGCTGACCCGGGTTGGCGGGAAAATTACCGAAAACAGGCTGCCGGCGCCAAAGCGGCTATGTATGCTTAGTTCGGCATTGTGCCGCATGGCCACGTGCTTGGTAATGGCCAGGCCCAGCCCGGTACCACCGGTTGCCCGGGAGCGTCCGCGATCTACGCGGTAAAAGCGTTCAGTAAGTCGGGGAATGTCTTGTGCCGCAATGCCGATGCCGGTGTCTTGTACTGAATAACAGGCGTGACCCTGTTCCGTGACATACCAGCTTACGGTAATTGTGCCGTCTTTCGGCGTGTAGCGGATGGCGTTGGTGAGCAAATTCGATACCGCCGAGGCAAGTTCGGTTTCTATGCCGTCCACGCAAAGAGTGTCGTCTATGTTTTCAATGAAGACATGCTGGCCGTTCGATAGGACACGGCCTTGTTGCAAGGTGTTGTGGATGATCGCGCTCAGGCGTACCGGCCTGCCTTCGGCCGAGGGCGAGGATTCCAGTGTAGACAGGGTCAGCAGGTCTTCCACGATTGCCTGCATTCTTTGTGCCTGTTCCAGCATCATCGCCAGGTAGCGCTGCCGCTGTTCATCGCTCAAGGATTCGTCCGGCATATCGTGCAGGGTTTCCAGGAAGCCGGACAGCACCGTCAGGGGCGTACGGAGTTCGTGCGACACATTGGCGACGAAATCCTTGCGCGTGGTTTCCAGCTTTTCTACCTGGGTGACGTCGCGGGTGACAACCAGGAACTGCCCCAGGCCGTAGCGTGTGAGCTGTACCAGCAGCGCTTTTTCGTGACCATCGCTGGTCAAGTGCAGCAACAGGGGTGCAGGCCAGTCCATCTGGCGGGCGTAGCGTGCAAACTCCGGTGCGCGCAGTATGTTGAAAATGCTGTAGTTGCGGTCAGATTTCAGGTCGAGGCCCAGATGTTCGCTGGCCATTTTGTTGCCCCAGATGAGGTGCATGGACTCGTCCAGGGTGATGGCGCCGTCGGGCAAGGCCTCGGCTGCCAGCATAATGCTATCGACATACCGGTTCAGCGAGTCGATTTCATGCTTGTCTTTACGCAGCTTGCGATAAATGGTGGCCAGGATGTTGTCCCAGGGCCCTACCGATGGGGGGGGCGGGGCTTCGATGCTGGCTGTCCAGCGTTCTATCAGTGCCAGTTGCCAACCACTGATCAGAATCATGCAGACCAGCCCCAGGGCGAAAATGCCCCAGCCCACATGGACTCCTAGCCAGGACCCGCAAGCCCAGCCAAGTATTGCCCACAAACCTATGGAAATAACGGTTTTTATCATGATGACAACGGTTCAGGCCCCAGGGCAAGTGCTTTCGGCAGGGTGCTTCCGGGTAATGCTCAGGAGGGGTTGGGCAATTGTGCAGTGAAGCGGTACCCGGCTCCGCGTACTGTTTCGATGTGGTTCTCGAGCTTGGCGGGCTCCAGGGCTTTGCGCAGGCGGCGTATATGGACATCCACCGTGCGCTCTTCCACAAAAACATGGTCGCCCCAGACCTGATCCAGCAACTGGGCGCGCGAAAACACTCTTTCAGTATGCGTCATGAAAAAGTGTAGCAGACGGAACTCGGTTGGTCCGACGGTCAGCGCGTGCCCTTCACCTGTTACACGGTGAGTGGCCGGATCCAGTTTGAGGCCACCAATCTGGATGAGGTCATCGGTCAGTTGAGGGGCGCGCCGACGCAGCACGGCTTTGATGCGTGCTATCAGCTCTTTGGGTGAAAAAGGCTTGGTGATGTAGTCATCGGCGCCAGCTTCCAGGCCTTCGACCTTGTCATGTTCAGCGCCCTTGGCTGTGAGCATGATGACCGGCACATGCCGTGTACGCTCGTCGGAGCGGAGTGTGCGGGCCAGAGTAATACCTGACGCACCCGGCAGCATCCAGTCCAGCAGTATCAAATCGGGAAGTTCCGCCCTGATCAGGGTCTGGGCTTGCTCGGCGTCAAAGGCGCGCAGCACCTTGTGACCGGCAAAAGACAGATTCACGGAAATAAGCTCCTGGATGGCAGGCTCATCTTCTACAACGAGTATGGTAGTGCTCATGGCGCGTGTTAATAGTACGTTAGGTAAACAGGTTCTGATGAAAGCCGCTAATGGCGGAACGCCCGGACCCCTGAGGGACGGCTACGCTGCGATGCCTCACATAATATGGCGTGATTGTGACAGGTTTGTGAAAATTGTTGGGCTGGGCGGCCGAGCGTGGCATTTTGACGCCCCGGGCCTGACTTGCATCACGACCCGGTACGGATAATGATGTACGATTAACAAACCATGCAAAATACCCATTCTTCTTCTCAGGCCGACGCAACGGCAGACCCGTCCCAGGCCAGTACGCACTTTGGCTTTCAAACCGTAGCTGAAACAGAAAAGGCCGGCAAGGTGGCCGAGGTTTTCCATTCGGTGGCCCAGCGCTACGACGTCATGAACGACTTGATGTCAATGGGCCTGCATCGCGCCTGGAAAGTCTTTACGGTAGGCCGTGCCGACGTGCGGCCAGGCATGAAAGTCCTGGATATCGCCGGCGGTACCGGCGACCTGGCCCGTGCGTTTGCCAAGAAGGCGGGCGCCAGCGGCGAGGTCTGGCTGACCGATATCAATGACTCCATGCTGCGTGTGGGCCGCGATCGCCTGGCCGACCAGGGCCTGTTGCTGCCCACCACTGTCTGCGACGCCGAAAAACTGCCGTTTCCCTCGGGCTACTTCGATCGGGTCAGCGTGGCGTTTGGCTTGCGCAACATGACGCACAAAGAGCATGCGTTGGCCGAGATGCGACGTGTATTGAAGCCGGGTGGCAAATTGCTGGTACTGGAATTTTCACGGGTGGCCAAGCCGCTGTCGCCCGTCTACGACTGGTATTCCTTCAATATTCTGCCCTGGCTGGGCCAGAAAGTAGCAGGCGATAAAGAAAGCTACCGTTACCTGGCCGAGTCCATACGCATGCACCCCGACCAGGATACGCTGGCTGGCATGCTCGAAGACGCGGGTTTGTCGCGCGTGCGGTATTTCAACCTGAGCGCCGGGGTAGTTGCCCTGCACGAAGGCGTGAACCTGGGCTAGGCACTTGCGGGTGCATGGTGCCCGCGTTTTTCCCGCTTGTGAACTAATTTTCTGCCAGCGTGTCCAACTTTGTGCTAATGTTCAGCTTCCAGTAAGCTTGGCCGTCAGGCAACAACTGCGGCGGCTTAAATCAAATATATCTGCATTGCGCCGGGGCGCGATGCATAAAGGAGCACTACATGTCCCAGCGATTTTCCCGGCTGCTCGCGGTAGCCATGCTTGTCTTTTCGGCGGGGGCGATGCTGACGGCTTCGTTCGACGCTGAAGCGCGCCGGATGGGCGGCGGCGGCAGCTTTGGTCGTCAATCGTCCAATATTACCCAGCAGCGCCAGGCTGTCACGCCTCCCACTACTTCCACGACAACACGCAGCACCGCGGCTGCGGCAGGCACGACGGCCAAAAGCGGTATGTCGCGCTTTCTGGGGCCTATTGCCGGCATAGCCGCTGGCCTGGGTATTGCGGCCTTGCTGTCCAGCATGGGCCTGTCGGGCGCGTTTCTTGAGTTCATGTCCAGCCTGGTGCTGATCGGCTTGCTGGTCTTTGGCGTCATGTACATCGTGCGTCGCCTGCGTGGTGATGCTGCGCGTCCCGCCATGCAGCAGGCAGGCATGAACCGCGAAAACGCACCATCGCAAAATGCCTGGCAACAGGCCGGCCAGCCCGCTGCATCGGCAGCCACAGCGGCTGCGGCTGCTGTGCCGGCAGCCCCCGTCGATCAAAGCTGGTTCATTCCTGGCGATTTCGATACGCCCACCTTTTTGGCCAATGCCAAGGCCCAGTTCATTGAAATCCAGGCAGTCTGGGATAGCGGCGACCTGACCCGGCTGACCGACTACATGACTGACGATCTTGTTGCCGAGATCAAACCTGAACTGATGACACGCACCGAAGGCAATGTGACCGAGGTCGTCTTGCTTAATGCAGAACTCCTGGGCATAGAAGCGGTATCGGGTGGTCACTTGGCCAGCGTCCGTTATTCCGGCATGCTGCGCGAGTCCAAAGACGCCGAAGCCTTCCGCTTCGAAGAGGTCTGGAATCTGTACAAGGCCGATAACGCAGGCTGGTTGCTGGCCGGCATTCAGCAAATACCGCTAGAGTACGCCAGCTAAGCAGGTTCAAGCGGTATTTGCCAGGGTCTATCAAGGGCAACAGATACCAGGAGCAAGAATGGGTCGCCGCTGGGCGGCCCATTGTTTCTTCTTAAAACCGTTAAACTGGGACTCTTGCCTGCAACACGGTTTGTCCGCCACTCATACCATGCTTTCTTTGCCGTCCTTTCTTACCCCTGCAGCTGTCTATGCGCGCATGCTGAACAAGCTCTTGCAACGCGAGAGTTGGGCGCGCGACCGGCTAAGCCGACATGCGGGGAAAACCGTCGGCTTCAAAGTGGGCAGCATCACCATGGGTTTGTCCATACAGGCAGATGGTCTGGTTCAGGCATCCGATAGGGCGGTGGTGCCTAACGTTACGCTCACCATTCCCGCAAACCAGTTGGCCGAATTGCCAGGCGTATTGCGCGCCCGCGATCCTTCACTGTTGACTGAGCTGCTGCATGTCGAAGGCGATGCCGGACTGGCGCAAGTGGTGTCTGAGCTGGCTCGGGATCTACGCTGGGACATAGAAGACGACTTGTCGCAGGTGGTGGGCGATGTTGCCGCAGCCCGTATGGTGCAAGCCGCCGATGCATTAAAAACAGGTGTGCAGACGGCGACGTCGCGCCTGGCGGGCAATGCCAGCGAATACCTGATCGAAGAAAGCGCCTTGCTGGCCAATCGGCCGGCGTATGACGACTGGTCGGAAAAGCTGCAGGCCATACGCCTTCGGCTCGACCAGCTCGATCGTCGTGTTTCGGCCGTTGCGCCGCATTCGGTACGCGAGGCCTGACTCATGTTCACCTTGTTCCGTCTGCTGCATATTCTTTTCGTTGCCCTCAGATACCGTCTCGATGAACTGGTACTGTCTGGAATCAAGCATCCCGTCGCCTATGGGTTGTTGCGCGTCGTCCGCTTTGGCAGGGCACCCAAAACGCCGCGCGGCGTGCGTTTGCGCCTGGCACTTGAGTCGCTGGGTCCCATTTTCGTCAAATTCGGCCAGGTACTGTCTACACGGCGAGACCTGATCCCGCTCGATATCGCCATTGAACTGGCCTTGCTACAAGATCGTGTGCCGCCTTTTCCGTCCGACAAGGCGGCCGCCATGATCGAAGAGGCACTCGGTGCATCGCCTCATACACTGTTCAGGCACTTTGAAACCGACCCGGTCGCGTCGGCCTCGATTGCTCAAGTGCATTTTGCGGTCTTGCATGACGGCCGCGAGGTTGCGGTCAAAGTCTTGCGTCCGGGCATGCGCGACATCATCGAAAAAGACTTGTCCCTGCTGCGTGTACTGGCTGGGCTGGTCGAGCGCCTGGCCGCTGATGGGCGGCGCCTGAAACCGCGCCAGGTCGTCGCTGAATTCGACAACTACCTGCATGATGAACTTGATCTGATACGCGAAGCGTCCAATTGCAGCCAGTTACGGCGCAATTTTTCGCCCGAAACAGGCCGCGAACATCTGCTGCTGATTCCAGAAGTTGTGTGGGAGTTCTGTGCCACCACCGTCTTCACCATGGAGCGCATGCGGGGTATACCAGTCAGCCAGGTCGAACGCCTGAAGCAGGCCAATATCGATACCCGCGAGCTGGGCCGAAAAGGGGTCGAGATATTCTTCATGCAAGTCTTCTCCGATGGCTTTTTTCATGCGGACATGCACCCCGGCAATATATTCGTTTCCGACGAACCCGCCACCCTGGGCCAGTATATTGCCCTCGATTTCGGTATTGTGGGCTCGCTCTCCGAGTTCGATAAAAACTATCTGGCACAAAACTTCCTGGCCTTTTTCAGGCGCGATTACCACCGGGTTGCGCAGCTGCACATCGAGTCCGGCTGGGTGCCGCCTACAACCCGTGAAGAAGAGCTGGAAGGCGCCGTACGCGCTGTTTGCGAACCCTATTTCGACCGGCCTCTGTCCGAAATTTCGCTGGGGCAGGTTTTATTGCGTCTGTTCCAGACCTCGCGCCGCTTCAATGTCGAAATACAGCCTCAGCTGGTGCTTTTGCAAAAAACCTTGCTGAACGTAGAAGGCATGGGGCGTGAACTCGATCCCACGCTGGACTTATGGAAGACGGCCAAGCCTTATCTGGAACAATGGATGCACGACCGCATAGGCCTGGCCGGTTTGCGCAAGCAGCTCGACAAGGAAGCCAGCCAATGGGCGCAGTTGCTGCCACAGATTCCCAGATTGGTGCATGCCAACCTGAATCGTCCCGATACCGGCCCTGGGTTAAACTTGGAACTCGAGCGCATGCGGCGTGCCCAGGAGCACACAAATCGCTTGCTGGTGGTGTTGTGCTCTATTCTGGCGGTTGCCCTGGGAACCGCCATCTGGGCCTTGACCCGTTGAGCAGGCCATAATTGCGACCTATACATAAAATCGTGCTGAAATATTCCTGTTAACAGCCTGACATATAGTGCCACGGTACACATGGCGCCCCTTTAGCGGAGCTTCCTCCGTTACTTAAGAGAGATTCCTATGCTTTACCCCGAACTGTTCAAATCAATGGAAGCCGTGCGCTGGAATATGAGTAGTGATATTCCCTGGGACGATTTCGACGCCAGCAAGCTGTCCGATGATCAGGCGTACACCATCAAGATGAATGCCATCACCGAGTGGGCTGCCTTGCCCGCCACCGAAATGTTTTTGCGCGATAACCGCGACGACAGTGATTTCTGCGCCTTCATGTCAATCTGGTTCTTCGAAGAACAAAAACATTCCCTGGCCCTGATCGAATACTTGCGCCGATTCCGTCCTGAACTGGTACCGACCGAAGAAGAGCTGCACAAGGTTCGCTTCGAGTTCGATCCCGCACCTGCCCAAGAAACCCTGATGCTGCATTTTTGCGGTGAGGTTCGCCTGAATCACTGGTACCGGCGCGCTGCTGACTGGCATACCGAGCCGGTCATCCAATCCATTTACAAAATCATTGCGCAAGACGAGGCACGCCATGCCGGCGCTTACTTGCGCTACATGAAGCGCGCCCTGGTTCATCAAGGAAAAGAGTTCGGCCATAATGCCCGTATCGCTTTTTCGAAGATTGGTGTCCTGATGGCGTCGGCCCATCGCACACCTCAGGCATTGCATCCAACCAACCTGCATGTCAACAAAGACCTTTATCCGCAAGATACGGTGCAGTCCAAATTGCCATCGCCCGGCTGGCTGGAAAACTGGCTCGACAACCAGATCTGCTTCGATAACGAGTGGGAGACCAAAGTCAGCACCCGCATACTGCACAATATGTCGCTGCTCATGGACACTACTTTCAATACTGTGCAGGATCTGAATCGCTACCGCAAGGAATTGATCAAGACGGCTACGCCGGCCTGATCGCTGGGCAAGGCACCAGAGTCGCGTCATGACTGCCAGATTCGAATCGAAAATACTGTCGCGGCCCGACTGTGTGGCGGCTGTAGGGGCCGGTGCCTTGCCGCGTCCTATTATCTTCACCAACGGTGTGTTCGATATCCTGCATCGTGGGCATGTCACCTACCTCGACGAGGCCGCACAATTGGGTGCAAGCCTGATTGTGGCCATCAATACCGACGAGTCGGTACGGCGTCTGGGCAAAGGCGACGACAGGCCCCTGAACAATCAGGCTGATCGGGCCGCCTTGCTGGCCGCCCTGGCCTGCGTCACCGTGGTCACCGAGTTTGACGAAGACACACCGCAGGCGCTAATTGAAGCGTTGCGGCCCGATGTGATCGTCAAGGGGGGCGACTACGATATGGAAACCTTGCCCGAGACTGCCAGTGTCAAGCGTTGGGGAGGCAAAGCCGTGGCTATTCCCTTCGAGTTCCAGCGATCGACCACATCGCTGATTGGCAAGATACGCGGCTAGAGTCTGCTTTGTTGCTGCACAGCGCACCGTATCTTGTGCGCGTGGCGCTGTCAGGGGTGGGCTGAGAGCAGCTCGTTGATGGCGACGATGTCCTGATCAGTCAGGACGCCGCTGCTGGCCTTGAGTCGCAGCCCGTTCATCAGGGTGTCATAGCGGGCACGTGCCAGACTGCGCTGGGTTTCGAACAGTTGCTGCTGTGCATTGAGTACGTCGATGTTGATTCGTACACCAACTTCGTAGCCGGTTTTATTGGCCTGCAGCGATGCAAGGCTGGATTGTTCGGCCGCACGCAGAGCACTGATACGCGCCAGACCGGATGTAACCCCTGAAAAATGTCGCTGTGTTGATTGCACTGCCTGGCGCTTTGCATTCTCGAGCTCATAGCGTGCCTTTTGCAGGCGTGAGGTCTGCTCGCGGACGACGGAAGAAATTTCTCCACCGGTAAAGATCGGGATGGACAGCTGCAATCCAATGCTGCTGTTGAGCGAGCGTGGGCCGCCGTCGGTGTTGTACAAACCCCGGTCGGTGGCGCTACCGGTTTGCGCTTGCAGGCTCAGGCGCGGATAGTGCTCGCTTTTGGCGATGTCTATCTGCTTCTCGGCGATTTTGGTTGCCAGTTCGGCGTGAGTCACGGTCAGACTGCTATGCCTGGCTTGCTCGACCCAGTCAGTCAGCCGGTTGGGTGCGGGGCTGGGCAAGACTGTGTTGGAGGGCAAGGTAGCCAGTTTTCCTGGCCGCTCGTTGATGAGCCTGGCGAGCTGATCCACGCTCAGTTGCAACACATTTTCAGCCAGCAGCTCACTGGCGTTGATCAGGTCGAGTCTCGCCTGTGCTTCGTAGGTATCGGCAATGGTGGTGCTGCCCAGCTCGAAGCCCTGGCGGGCGGCTCGCAATTGTGTATCGACAGCCTCTTTTTCTGCCTTGAGCGCTCGCAGCGTGTCCTGAGCGGCCAGCACATCGAAATAGGCTTGCGCAACCCGCAGTATCAGCTCCTGATAGGCATTGGCCTGTTGAACGTCGGCCAGGCCGGCAACATATTCGGCGCGCTGCAGCCCGCCCCAGGCGCTCAGGTCAATAATGGGCTGAGTCAGGGTCAGGGACCACAGGGCGCGGCCTTCGCCATTATTGTCATTCAGGCCGCTGATGCGGCGGCGATCATTCTGCTCGGCTACGCCATCCGCCGTCACATAAGGCAGCAATTGTGCTCGTGCCTGTGGGATTTTTTCTTGCTCGGCGTTGCGTTCGGCCTGGCTGGCGGCATAGATGGGGTCGCGTTGAACCGCCATTTGCCAGATTTCCAGCAAATCCTGGGTCTGGCTTTGTTGGGTAAGACCAGGGCTGGCCCAAGCGGCAAGCAGCAGGGCAATGCCCAGCCGGGCGTGTCCGGCCCGTACCATTTAGAATTTGAATTGAGTGACGGTGGTACCGCGCAAAGGCTTGATAAGCGTATCGAACAGGCGATCGGTTTCGAAGCTGGCTGCACTGGTGCGAGTGATACGGCAGGCTGTCATGACAGGAGCCTGGCCGACAACAGCTACAAGCCGACCGCCAACGCGCAGCTGGTACTTTAGGGCATCGGGCACACTAGGAACCGACCCGGTAATCAGTATGGCGTCGTATTCGGTGGTGCCCCAGCCCGCGTGCGCATCGCCGGTTTCAACATTGACATTGCCGACTTGATTACGTTGCAAATTTTCGACGGCAAAGCAGGCCAGGCGGCTGTCGACCTCGATGCTGGTGACTTGTTGCGACAACTTGGCCAGCAAGGCGGCCTGATAGCCCGACCCGGTGCCGATTTCGAGCACGCAGTCAGTGGGCTTGAGCTGCAGTTCCTGAGCCAGGCGGGCTTCGACCTTGGGGGTCAGCATGCTCTCGCGGGTGTCGACTGAATTGATGATCAGGGGCAGTTCAACGTCGGAGAAGGCGAGGCCCTGCATGGGAGCGGGTACGTAGCGCTCGCGCTGGACTTCGAACAGCGCCTGCAAGATCCTTGCGTCCAGTACTTCCCAGGGACGGATCTGCTGCTCGATCATATTGAATCGAGCGCGTTCGATATCTGACAGGGCAGTAACGTTCATGGCTTCTACAAATAAAAACAAGGGTAAAGAATAGTATTGTATTGGGCGTTCGAGCAGGCTGGACGGCAGTCGAGCACCCTATGCCTACTATAGCGTATTTGCATAGCGAATAGTATCAGCGGGGTTTATTTGGGTGTTGGCCACCAGGCATGGAAATGCTGCACCGGACCGTGGCCTGTGCCTACCTGGAGGTCGCCAGACCGGGCGATGGCCTTGACCAGGTAGTCCTTGGCCTGCCTGGCAGCTTCGGGTACGTCGTTGACCTGCGGCAGCAGCGCAGCCAGGGCGGCCGACAAAGTGCAGCCGGTACCGTGGGTGTTGCGGGTGTCGATACGCTGACCGGGTAGTTCTATCAGGCGGTCGCCGTCATGCAGCACATCAATGGTGTCATTGCCCGGCAAGTGGCCGCCTTTAAGAAATACCCAGCGCTCGCCCGAGTCGTTCAGCAGACGACGTAGTTTCTCGGCCGTGCGACGCATTTCTTTCAGCGTTTCGACTGGCGACGCCGACAGCAGTACACCCGCTTCGGGCAGATTGGGAGTAATCATGCTGGCCAAAGGAAGCAGGCTTTCGCGCAGCTCGTTGACGGCGGTACGCTCGAGCAGATGATCGCCGCTTTTGGCTACCATGACCGGATCCAGCACCAGGTGAGCGGGCTTCCAGTGGGCAAGGCGGTCGGCCACCGCGCGGGTGACTGATTGCTGGCCCAGCATGCCGATTTTTACGGCGTCTATGCGTACGTCGGCAAACAAAGTGTCGATTTGGGCGGCTACGAAGTCGGGCGGTACAGGACAAATGCTGGTTACGGCATGGGTGTTCTGCGCTGTCAGGGCAGCAATGACAGCAGTACCGTATGCACCCAGCGCACTCATGGTCTTGATGTCGGCCAGGACGCCAGCGCCGCCGGAGGGGTCGACGCCAGCTATGGAAAGCGTATTCGGGATCATGGCACTTTACTTGCGGGGCTCGAGGAGGCCTTCAGCAGGCGAACTTGGGTCGGCGCTGTATAGCTTGCGCGGTACACGGCCGGCCAGGAAGGCTTCGCGGCCCGCCTCAACCGCCTTTTTCATGGCGCTGGCCATCAGGATGGGGTTGCGGGCGCCGGCTATGGCGGTATTCATCAGAATGGCGTCGCAGCCAAGCTCCATGGCCACGGCGGCATCAGAGGCAGTGCCGACACCGGCGTCGACCAGAACCGGCACGGTGGCCTGGTCGATGATCAGGCGCAGATTCCAGGGGTTCAGTATGCCCATGCCCGAGCCTATGAGCGAGGCCAGCGGCATGACGGCCACGCAGCCTATGTCTTCAAGCATGCGGCACTGGATGGGGTCATCAGTGCAATACACCATGACCTTGAATCCATCTTTGACCAGCGTACGTGCGGCGTCCAGGGTTTCGGGCATATTGGGGAAAAGGTTATCTTTGTCGCCCAGAACCTCGAGTTTGACCAGATCATGGCCGTCGAGCAGCTCGCGTGCCAGGCGCAGGGTGCGCACCGCGTCGTCAGCGGTAAAGCAACCAGCCGTGTTGGGCAGTATGGTGAACTTTGACGGTGGCAGAAAATCGAGCAAATTGGGCTCGTTGCTGTTCTGGCCGATATTGGTCCGGCGTATGGCAACGGTAACGATTTCAGCACCACTGGCATCAATGGCCTGGCGGGTTTCTTCGAAATCTTTGTATTTGCCCGTGCCAACCAAAAGGCGTGAGTGGTATTGGCGTCCTGCAATATCAAGAGTATCTGCGTGGTTCATGTGTGTGCTGCGTGTTGGTGGTTTGGCGAGGCGGGAACGCCTGACGCTGTATGCTTATGCCTGGTGGGCTGCGTGTGATGACAGTCTGGTGACAAGGCAATATGAAAGGATAATCCATTTGAGCCGCTTGCGTCAGGCCAGGAGCGCAAAAACCTGCCCCGATCAACAGGCGCCGGGGTGTGTTGGGCCTGCGCTGGTTTAGCGCGCCTGGTCCAGTGCGCGACATAGCGCTTCGGTGGCGTCGACCAGGCGCGGCCCGGGCCGAAACAAGGTATCGGGATCAATCATGTACACATGCCCGTTCACGGCCGCAGGCAATTGCAGTGCCGTCCAACGTTGGCGGGCTTCATCTTGCGCCGCCCGATTTCTAGCCGGCGTAATGACCACGTCAGGGCGCTGGACCAATATGCTTTCCACGCTGACTTGTGGTGCCGCCACGCTGGAGTTTGCGTAAATATTGATGCCGCCGCATAGCCGCAGTGCATCATTCAACAAAGGGTCGGCGCCTATGGTGTACAGGGGGGAAGTGCCCACTTCAATAAAGACCGTTACTGGCGTTCTTTGCGCATATTGCCGGGCGAGCGTATCCAGGCGCTGTGTCAGGGCTTGTGCCGCAGCATTAGCCTGATCTTGTGTGTTGAACAGCTGACCGTAGCGGATAATTTCTTCAGGAATGTCGCGCAGCCTGCCCGGGCGTGAGAGAAGCAGCGGAATATTCAGTCTGGACAAAGCGGGGCTCAGCGCTTGTGCTACCCCCTGAGGCTGCCACGTGATGACGGCACTGGGCTGGAACGCAAGGATTCTTTCCACGCTGACTTCCAGCCCATTGCCTACTCTGGGGATGTCACGAGCGGCGGGTGGGTAATCGCTGCTGAGTACGGTCGCTACGATCTTGTCGCCTGCGCCCGCCGCAAAGACCAGCTCGGTGATGTGCGGCGCCAGGGTGACGATGCGTATGGAGGAAGTGTCGCTGGCGGGCGCGGAATTCGTCTGTGCAGGCACGGCGGCCGCTACAGGCGGGGGCACCCATACCGGCCAGAGCGCGCTGATGCCCATCAGCGCCATCAATGCCTTATGCAGCATGCGGCTACCTGCGCCGTGCCTCATGTGCTACATCCCCGTGCCTCATGTGCTACATCCGCAAAGATAGGTTTACAAACACGTTTGAACCAGCCGTGTTGTAGCCGTATACATTGGCGTAATTCTTGTCCAGCAGGTTGTTCCAGCGAATATGCACACTGGCGTTCTTGCTGAAATCATAGGCTGCCGTCAAGTTTACCAAGCCATACCCGCCCAGGGTAACCCGCTCCGCCGGGAAGGTATTGAAGTCGTTGTCGTAGCGTTTGCTTGTGAACTGGTATTCGGCGCCTAAGCGCAGTGCATTGAGCCGGTGCTCGGCGCTCAGGTGAAAGACGCGTTTGGCACGCTGAATAAGCTGGTCGCCGGTTTCGTCGTCCACGGGGTTCATGAAGTCGGCACTTGCGCGCAAGGTGGTGTTGCCAACGACTTGCTCGGCCGTCAGGGTAATGCCGCGTATGGTTGCCCGATTGATGTTCTGGGCGGTGTTGGCACTGATCAGTGGGTCGAAAACCGACCCTACGATCAAGTCTTTGATCTTGTTCTGATATACGACCAGGCCCAGTCGGGTCGTGTCCGTATTGTATTGGATGCTGGCTTCGATATTGCGCGACTTTTCCGGTTTCAGATTGGGATTGTTCTGGTACCTGGGGCCCCAGAAGGACGCGGGCGTATCCGGTGCGTACAAATAGGCAAATGTGGGCGCCTGAAAGCCCGTGCTGCCCGCAAGGCCGATACGCCAGTTGTCGGTCAAGTCAAAGTTGTAGGCCAGGCTACCAGTGGTTTCGTTGCCGTAACTCGTAATATTATCGTTGCGCACGCTGGCCTGCAGATGATGCGCATCGAAATCGCCACGATATACCAGGCCTGCCGAGTTGGTATCGCGGCGGTTGGCCAGATAGTTTGATTCGCCCTCTACTCGTTCTTCGAGCCTTTCCAGAATAAGCGATAGCTGCTGGTGCTCCAGGAACTCGAAATTGTTTTGCCAGGTGTAGGAGCGTTGCAGACTACCCGCAGTGGAGTCAAAGCCGGGTATGCGGTTGTCGATGGCTTCTTTGGAAAAACCAAAGCGCAAGATACTTTGCCAGTAGTCGGTAAGATTGTTTGTGCTGGTCAGGTTGTATGCCTGCTGTCGCGTGAGGGTACGAATGGGACCAGGGCCGGCATCGAAATCGCCGCTGATATATCCGTTATAGGCAGTCAGCCCGATATGCTGGCCGGCCGCCCAGCGATAGCCCAGTGATCCGGAGAGCGCGTGCTGGCTGTAACCGTCAGCATCCGGGTCATACGTATACGGGCCCGCCATTTCGTTGGTGGCACTGAAGCCGCTGCTGTCTGCCATACTGCTCGACAGAGCGTAGTCCCATCCGTTCTGGGCACCAGAAAAACCTACACTCGACTTGAAGGTGTCATAGCTGCCGTAGCCGATATTGGTCCAGGCGCTCAAAGGCCGGTCTTCACCGCCTTTCTTGGTAATGATGTTGATGACGCCTCCGATTGCGCCCGAACCATACAGGCTGCTACTGGCGCCACGCACAATCTCAATTCGTTCGATCAATGCCGGATCGATGGCGTTCCAGTTGCTCACTCCCGTTGTCAGGCTGTTAATGCGAACGCCATCGACCAGCACTTGAGTATGCTGCGAAGGTGCACCGCGCAGAAAGACGCTTGTAGCGGTTTGTGGGCCACCATTGTTGCTAATCTGGATTCCAGGCTGCTTGGCCAGTATCTCGGCCACGCTGTTCTGGCCTTCTTTCTCAAGATCCGCTTTATTGATGAGTGTTACATCACCGATCACATCCTTTTCCAGCTGCAGGCTGCGGCTGGCCGTGACGACGATATTGTCGAGCTGGGGAGGAGGGGTGGTTTGAGCGTGGGCCGTAGCGGCAACGAAACAGGAAAGCACGGCAAGGATTTGCCGTTTGGGTGTGAAATACATGATGAGCCCTGAATAACGTGCGTCCCCGCACGTTGCAAACAGAAAAAACATTTCCGGGCCAAGCCTGGACGGGCGTTGATGCCGCCAACAACTTGTTGCCTGAAAGTGGACCAAGGGGCGGATAAGGCTGGTATCGGGCTGGCATGCTTGGCATGCTTACCGTTGCGGGGGCAGCACAGATTGTTCGGGCCTGACTTGCAAAGACAGGCAGGCGCGAAGGCTGTTTCCCATTTGACTTTCGCAGTGTGTGGAGCGGCATGATTGACATGGCGTCGCCTTTCACAAACCGAAAGCACCTCTTCCGTAAGCGAATATATCACAGCCGAAGGTGGGTGCATTCATGGCATATTTTCCGGGCCATGGCCTGCCTGAATGGCTGCGGTAGCCTCCGGCGATACAATAGAGAACTATTTCATCCAGTCCGGACGCGCCCTGTGGGGCATGTGGTTGCCTTCGAGTGCTTGCGTCCAATACTCATCAAACGGGTCAGCCGAGTGTCTTATCCTTCTTTACCATATCCGCTTTCTGCTTATACGCAGGGTTCCGAGTTTGCGCGTCTGCTGGGCGAGCGCATTCTGATTCTTGATGGCGCCATGGGCACCATGATTCAGCAATATAAGCTCAGCGAAACGGATTTCCGGGGCGAGCGCTTTGCCGAGCATGTCAAGGATGTCAAGGGCAATAACGAATTGTTGTCGCTGGTCCGCCCTGACATCATTACCGATATCCATCGTCAATATCTGGAAGCGGGCGCAGATGTCATCGAAACCAACACTTTTGGTGCTACTGCCATCGCACAGGGCGACTACGGCCTGCCTGAACTGGCTTACGAGCTGAATGTGGCATCGGCCAGGCTGGCGCGTGCCGCCTGTGATGAATACAGTACACCCGAGCGTCCGCGCTTTGTCGCCGGGGCATTGGGGCCGCAACCCAAGACTGCGTCCATTTCCCCCGACGTGAATGACCCCGCCGCGCGCAACGTCACGTTTGAGCAGTTGCGCGATGCCTACACCGACCAGCTGAATGGCTTGCTCGACGGCGGCATCGACATCGTCCTGATCGAAACCATTTTCGACACGCTCAATGCCAAGGCGGCCATTTTTGCAGTGGAAACAGTGTTTGAAGAGCGTGGCGTGCGCCTGCCCGTTATGGTTTCCGGCACGGTTACCGACGCTTCGGGCCGTATCCTGTCGGGGCAAACTGTCGAGGCGTTCTGGAACTCGGTACGTCATGCCCGCCCCATCACCATAGGTCTTAACTGTGCACTGGGGGCGGCTCTCATGCGCCCTTATGTGGCCGAGTTGTCGAAAATCTGCGATACCTATGTTTGCGTCTATCCGAACGCGGGTTTGCCTAATCCCATGGCCGAGACCGGTTTCGACGAAACCCCGCAAGACACCTCATCCCTGTTGGAAGAATTCGCGCAGGCAGGACTGGTCAACATGGCTGGAGGCTGCTGCGGTACCACGCCCGAGCATATTCGTGCGATTGCCGACAAGGTGGCCAGCCTGCCGGTGCGCCAGGTTCCACAGGTGCCGGTCAAGACCCGGCTGTCAGGGCTGGAAGCCTTGAATATCGACGAAGACTCTCTGTTTGTGAACGTGGGCGAGCGCACCAACGTAACCGGCAGCAAGATGTTCCTGCGCCTCATACGCGAAGAAAAATACGATGAGGCACTGACGGTCGCGCGCCAGCAGGTTGAAAACGGTGCGCAGATCATCGACATCAATATGGACGAAGCCATGCTGGACTCGGCCGTGTGCATGCGCCGTTTCCTGAACATGATTGCATCCGAGCCCGACATCGCGCGGGTTCCCATCATGCTGGACAGCTCCAAGTGGGAAGTGATTGAACAGGGCTTGCGCTGTGTGCAGGGCAAGGCAGTGGTCAACTCGATTTCCATGAAAGAGGGCGAGGCCGCTTTTCTTGAGCATGCGCGCCTGTGCCGCAAATACGGGGCTGCCGCCATCGTCATGGCATTCGACGAAAAGGGCCAGGCCGATAACCTGCAGCGGCGCAAGGATATCTGCGAGCGTGCCTACCGCCTTCTGGTCGATGAAGTCGGCTTCCCGCCAGAAGATATTATTTTCGATCCCAATGTGTTCGCGATCGCCACCGGCATTGAGGAGCATAACCACTATGCGGTGGACTTCATCGAAGCCACCGCCTGGATCACGCAGAATCTGCCGCACGCGCGGGTGTCGGGTGGTGTTTCCAACGTCAGCTTTTCCTTCCGTGGCAACGAAACCATGCGCGAAGCCATACATGCGGTCTTTCTGTATTACGCCATACAGCAAGGCATGACCATGGGCATCGTCAACGCCGGGCAGCTGGGCGTGTACCAGGATATCGACAAGAAAGTGCTGGACATGGTCGAGGACGTGGTGCTCGACAGGGCCGAGCCCTTGGGCAAGACCGACCCGGCCGACGAACTGACGTCCACTGAACGGCTGGTGGAGCTGGCCGAAACCATCAAAGGTTCGGGTGCCAAAAAGGAAGAAGATCTGTCCTGGCGTGAACAGGGTGTCGAGGGACGCATATCGCATGCGCTGGTGCATGGCATTACCGCCTTCATAGTCGAAGACACTGAAGAGGTGCGGGCAAAAATCGCTGCAGAGGGCGGGCGCCCCATACAGGTTATCGAAGGCCCGTTGATGGACGGCATGAATATCGTCGGCGACCTGTTCGGCGCGGGCAAGATGTTTCTGCCGCAGGTAGTGAAGTCGGCGCGGGTCATGAAGCAGGCGGTGGCGCATCTGATTCCCTTCATCGAAGAGGAAAAGCGCCAGATCGAAGCGGCAGGCGGCGATGTGCGCTCCAAGGGCAAGATCGTCATCGCCACGGTCAAGGGCGACGTGCACGACATAGGCAAGAATATTGTGTCTGTCGTGCTCGAGTGCAATAACTTCGAAGTCGTGAATATGGGCGTGATGGTGCCGTGTTCCGAGATCCTGGCCAAGGCCAAGGAAGAAAACTGCAATATGGTCGGCCTGTCGGGGCTGATTACGCCCAGCCTGGAAGAAATGGCCTATGTCGCATCGGAAATGCAGCGTGATGAATACTTCAGCAGTCGCAAGTTGCCGCTGCTGGTAGGCGGCGCAACCACCAGTCGTGTGCATACGGCGGTAAAAATTGCCCCCAACTACGACGGACCCGTTATTTACGTTCCCGATGCCAGTCGTTCAGTGGGTGTAGCCACCAATCTGATGTCGGACCAGGTCGATACTTATCTGGCCGAGGTAGCCGAGGAATACGAGCTGGTGCGCACCCGCCATGCCAATCGCAAGGCGACACCCCTGGTCAGCCTGGCCGAGGCGCGCGCGGGCCGGCCTCAGATCGATTGGGCCAACTATACGCCGCCGCGGCCCAAGTTCATTGGTCGGCGTACCTTTCAGAACTACGATTTGTCGGAAGTCGTGCAGTTTCTCGACTGGACGCCTTTTTTTCAGACCTGGAGCCTGTTTGGCCAGTTTCCCGCCATTCTCGATGACAAGGTCGTGGGTGAGCAGGCGCGCAAGATCTACGCCGAGGGCCAGGCCATGCTCAAGAAAATCATAGAGGGACGGTGGCTGACGGCCAGTGGTGTAGTGGCTTTCTACCCGGCCAATACCGTCAACGACGAGGACATTGAAGTCTATCGCGATGAATCCCGCTCCGAAGTGCTGTTCACCTGGCGCAATGTACGCCAGCAAACGGTCAAGCGTGAAGGTGTCGACAACAAATGCCTGGCCGATTACATTGCGCCCAAAGAAACCGGTATTGCCGACTATATAGGTCTGTTTGCCGTAACTGGCGGCCTGGGCATAGAGAAGCATGACAAGGCATTCCTGGACGATAACGACGATTACTCCAGCATCATGCTCAAGTCTATCGCCGACCGGCTTGCCGAGGGGTTTGCAGAGTGTCTGCATGCCCGTGTGCGCCGTGATCTGTGGGGCTATGTACCCGACGAGTCGCTTGGCAACGAAGAAATCATTGCCGAGAAATACCAGGGCATACGCCCGGCTCCCGGCTATCCGGCTTGCCCCGAGCACGTGGTCAAGAAAGATATGTTCGAGGTGCTGGATGCCGAGGAGATTGGCATGCAGCTGACAGAAGGCTACGCCATGTATCCGGCTTCCAGTGTGTCGGGCTTTTACTTCAGCCACCCCCAGTCGCAATACTTTAATGTAGGCAATATTGGCGATGACCAGGTAAAAGACTATGTACAGCGTAGCGGTCGCGACGAAGACGATGTGCGGCGCAGCCTGGCCAGCACCTTAAGGTAAAGGCGGCCCAGGCCATGCGCAGCGACAACTCCGGTGTGCAGCCGTCTGCCGAGCAGGCTGCTTCGGTCCGGCGCAAGGCCTTGGGCGACTTCCTGCGCCAGGCCCGGGGGCGTGTACAACCAGAGTCCGTCGGCTTGCCGCCTGGCGTTCGGCGGCGTACGCCAGGTTTACGGCGCGAAGAGATCGCCCAGTTATGCGGCATCAGCGTCACCTGGTACACATGGATAGAACAAGGCCGTGATGTTTCGGTGTCGGCCAGTGTCTGGGCAAGGCTGGCCTCTGTGCTGGGGCTGGCCCGGGCCGAGCGCCATTATCTGTTTGAACTGGCCGAGTGTGCCGACCCCGAGCATGGTCATGATTACGTGACGCCGCTGCCAAGCTACCTGGCTGACTGTGTTCACAGCATTACCGCGCCCGCCTATATTCTTGACCGTTGCTGGAACGTGCTGGCGCGCAATGCGCCCTTGTTGCGGCTGTTCGATGGCTGGCCAGACCGTCATGACAGCCCGAATCTGCTGCGTTATATTTTTACCGATCCGGCCGCCCGCGACCTGGTGGTAGATTGGGAGCAGCGCGCCAGTCGTGTGGTGGCCGAGTTCAGGGCCGATGCCGCTGCTCATGCCGATGAGCCCGACGTCCGGACGGTGCTCGACGGTCTGCAGCAGGCCAGTCCGGTGTTTGCCCATTGGTGGACGCGGCATGCCGTGGTAGACAGGGAGGGCGGTTTAAGGGAGTTCAATCATCCCCAGGATGGCATACTGCGCTATCAGCAGATCACCTTTCGCCTGGCGACGCGACCTGATTGCAAGCTGGTCATGCTGCTGGAAAGTGAATTTGGCGGGAGTGAAGTAAACTCAAGCTTTGCAGGTTAAATCACATCTGGCATATTAGTATCATGGCAAAGAATTACGAATCCGAAGTAACCCAGTTCCTGAAAAAATATAAAAAGGAACACTCCGATACCGAGCTGCGTCAGCGTGAAGGGCGTGCGCGCCTCTGGGACAAGCACATTGACCCTGAGCAGCAAGAAGGCTTTCGTGCGGGCAAGGTGCCGCAAAAGCCGTACGTCTATCAAACCAACTGACCACGCTTCATGTCCGTGCACAAGTCCGGAGCGGCCGCGCTGAATGCCTTGGTTGAACCCGACATAGACAGCACGCCCGACGTGGTCGACAGCGTGGCATTGGCTCGCCTGTATGGCGAGCCTTTGTTTGCCATGCCGCAAGACCTGTACATCCCGCCCGATGCGCTCGAGGTTTTCCTTGAGACCTTTCAGGGGCCGCTCGATCTGCTGCTGTACCTGATACGCAAGCAGAACTTCAATGTGCTCGATATTCCCATGGCCGAGGTCACGCGGCAATATTTGTCTTACGTCGACCAGATACGCGAGCAGAACCTTGAGCTCGCGGGCGAATATCTGCTGATGGCGGCGCTGCTGATCGAGATCAAATCGCGCATGCTGCTGCCCGTCAAAAAATCCGACACTGGCGAGGATGTCGACGATCCGCGTGCCGAACTGGTCAGGCGTTTGCTTGAATACGAGCAAATGAAGCTGGCGGCAATGCAGCTCGATACCTTGCCGCGTCTGGGGCGCGACTTCCAGCGGGCACAAGCAGCCGCCAACCTGAAAGTCGAACACATGCTGCCCGAAGTCAGCCCGGACGACTTACGCAATGCCTGGCTCGATATCATGCGCCGCGCCAGACTCAACGCTCATCACCGCATCACGCGCGAGCAATTGTCTGTACGCGATCACATGAGCCAGATTCTGCGTCGCCTCAGCGATGTACAGTTTATGGAGTTTGGCGAGCTATTCATGGAACGCATAGACCAGGGCGACGCCGTGGCGGTTGTTGTCGTGCATTTTCTGGCCATGCTTGAGCTGGCCCGTGAATCCCTGCTTGATATCACGCAGGCTGAACCATACGCGCCCATCTATGTGCGCTTGTCCTATATCCGGGCCGCTGCCTGATTGGCGCCCGCCTGCTTCCCGAACGGAGTTTGTATTGAAAGTCGTGCACACCATTGAAGAGTTGCGTGATCAGTTGCGTGGACAGTTGCGGGTGGCGTTCGTACCCACCATGGGCAATCTGCACCCGGCACATCTGGCCTTGATGAAGCTGGCACGCCAGCATGGTGATCCGGTGGTCGCCAGCATTTTCGTGAATCGCCTGCAGTTCGGACCCAACGAGGATTTTGATCAGTATCCGCGCACCCTGGCGGCCGACATCGAGAAGCTTGAACGTGAGCGCGATGTCTATGTGCTGTTTGCGCCCAACGAGCGCGAAATGTACCCGGAGCCGCAAAACTTCCAGGTTCAGCCTCCATCCGACCTGGGCGGCATACTCGAGGGTGAGTTCAGGCCGGGTTTCTTTGGCGGCGTCAGCACGGTGGTATTGAAACTGTTTTCCTGCGTGCAGCCCAGCGTGGCGGTATTCGGCAAGAAAGACTATCAACAGCTCATGGTCATCCGCAATATGTGCCGGCAATTCCAATTGCCGGTCAATATTCTGGCCCATGAAACGGTTCGCGATGCAGACGGACTGGCACTGTCTTCGCGCAATGTATTCCTGCAGCCCGCTGAACGGGCGGAAGCCCCCCAGCTTTACGCGACACTGCAATCAGTACAGGCTGATATCCAGGCGGGCAGCACGGATATCCATGCGCTTGAAGGGCAGGCCGTCCAGGCCTTGAACTCGCGTGGCTGGGATGTCGATTACATTTCCCTGCGCCGTCAGCGCGATTTGCTGGTTCCCAGTCAGGAAGAACTCAGCGCCGGCGAACCCCTGGTGGTGCTGGCCGCTGCAAAACTGGGCGGAACGCGCCTGATTGACAACCTGGAAGTCTGTAAGAAGTGACAGCTGACGCTTGTGGGGTGGTATGCAAGAATCGCTTACCGCTATCCAACAAGGAGTCAAACGTGGCAGATATTCAGCATCCCGCCGTTACGCCTTTTTCGGTGCTAACTCCCCGCGAGCGCGACGTCATGGATTACGTGGCGCGGGGCAAACCCAATAAGATCATTGCAGCCGAACTCGGGGTATCACAGCGCACCATCGAAGCACACCGTGCGCGTATTTTTCAGAAAATGCAGGTGCGCAATGCCGTCGAGCTGGCGCACTGCGTGCTGGCTCAGCGCAATTGAATTGAACTGAGCCGTGCTGCTCAGTCGCACTGCAGCGGCGTCTTGTCGGTGATCTCTTTTATGCCATCCACATCAGCTTGACGCGTAAGGCGGTGCTCAAGCCGCGGCTGTATGTCGTTAATCATGTTGATGCGCAAGACGTTGTCATTGATGAAGGTCAGGTTGGCCCTGCTGGCCCCATTCTTTTGCTGCAAAATGATGCGTAGGGGCTGGGTGCCTATGACATCCCAGCAGCCTTGCTGAGCAATGTTGTTCTGGGCATCGGGGCGGTCAAGAAATACTGTGCGCGAACGCCACTCGCCGCTGGGTGCCAGCGTCAGGGTGATGCGGGTGGCCGAGCAACCGGTGTCTGCACTGAGGCACGGAACCGTACCCAGAAATGTACGGGCTTCGGCCAGTGGGCGGGCCTTGATCACGGGCTCGTTTTGCGTTGCAGCCGCTTCTGCCGCAACAGGTTTGGCGGCTTGGTTCTCGCCAAAGCCCAGTTGTATTTGCGATGGTGCCCGCGTAGTGTTGCGCCCTTGTGCTGCTTGTTGTGCGTCGGCAGCCGTAGAGTCGTGCTGAACTGCATAATACCCGGCTGGTTTTTGCTGGGCGCAGCCCGCCAGGACCAGCGCCAGCAATGCGGCGCCCCATAATTTTACGTAGCGGTTTTGCAAGGCAAGAGGGCTTGAGCTGGGCATGGTGGTTCCAAAGGCGGGTTTACAAATGGCCAGGCATGCACGTGTCGCGCCTTGCCCATACACTACGCATTCTACTTATTAATCGGTGCACTCGTAAAACGGGAAAGCTTGTTTATGTGGCTCCAGGGCGAACTTCAATTATGGCAAGCCGGCGCAGTGCTGGCCATGGCCGCATTGGGCGCGATGTTGGGTGTTTGGTGTGCGCAAGCTGCTCTCGTCTATGGGCGCCTGCTCGAGGCCGATGCCCACGCCGATGCAGGCAGCTTGCTTGCGGCCTTGCGTATTGCAAGCCGGCGCAAGCCTGGCGCAGCTCTGGCCGATGCCTCGCCACGCGTACCGTCCGTCGTCAAATGGCTCAGTGCAAGCATTCTGGCCATCGTATTTGGGGCGGCGCTTGCACACTACGGATTCACGCCCCGAAGCTGTCTGTTGATGATCGCGGCCACCATGCTGTTGTTGCTGGCGCATATCGATACCAACACCCGTTTGCTGCCCGATGCCCTGACTCTACCTCTGTTGTGGCTGGGGCTGGGCGCGGCCTGGCTGGGCTGGGCGAACATCTCTTTATACGATGCGGTGGCGGGCGTGATGGTCGGCTATGGTGCCTTATGGTTGTTGTTGCAGGGCTTTCGCTTGCTGCGTGGCATCGAGGGCATGGGTTATGGCGACCTCAAGCTGGTTGCCGCCCTGGGTGCCTGGCTGGGCTGGCAGGCCCTGCCGTGGGTCTTGCTGGCAGCCTGTCTGACCGGTATCGTATTTGCCATGGTACGCCATAAAACCTTGTTTCCATCTGGTGCCTATCCCTTTGGGCCGTTTCTGGCGGCGGCTGGTGCCGCTGTATTCATGGCGGCGCCTGGGTTACATTTGTATTTTTACTGACAAGGGTGTGCCTGAATGTACAAGATTGGCCTGACGGGCGGCATAGGCTCCGGTAAAAGCAAGGTAGCAGATCTGCTGGCCGGGTGGGGTGCTGCCATTGTCGATACCGATGTCATTGCCCACGATCTGACCGCACCCGGGGGCGCTGCCATTGAACCTATACGCCAGCAGTTCGGCCCTGATGTCATTGCACCTACCGGGGCCCTCGACCGACGGGCCATGCGCGATCTGGTATTCGAAAGCCCCGAAGCCCGGCATCAGCTTGAATCCATCCTGCATCCCATGATAAGTTCCGTTACACGGCAGCGTGCCTCAGAGGCCCAGGGATGTTATCTTGTTTTCGTTGTGCCTTTGCTGGTTGAGTCCTTGCAGCACTCGAGTCGCTGGCGTGATCTGGCAGATCGGATTTGCGTCGTCGACTGCGACCCGGCTACCCAGGTAGCAAGAGTGCAGTCGCGCAGCGGGCTGACGCCGGAAGTGATTGCGCGTATCATGTCAGCACAAGCTTCGCGGGCTGATCGTCTGGCTGCCGCCGACGATGTTGTTCTTAACGATAGGCCAACCACTGTCAATGATCTTACACGCCGCACACGCATGCTGCACGATCAGTGGTGTGAGCTGGCACAGAGTCGCCCCGGTTCGCTTGCAGGCAGTCGTTCCTAGTCATTAAAAAGGTTTTTGTTCGCGTGATTCTTTATGAATATCCTTGCAACGAACGCGTAAGGTCTCTGCTAAGGGTCGAGCATCTCTTTGACAGGTTGTTTTTTTTCGCTCAAGGCACCGACGTCCATCACCATCAGATTGCGGTGGCCACCTTGTTCGACCTGCTCGATATCTGCGACCGTAACGATCTGCGGGGCGGGGTGTTGCAAGACCTCGAAAGGCAACGTGTTTCGCTCAGCGGCTTGCGCCAGCACCCGGGCGTCGATACGCAGGCGCTCGATACCATGCTCACCGAAATTCAAGGTGTCGCAACTGAGCTCGGCACACAAGGCCGCATAGGCCAGGAACTGCGCGACAACGAGTGGCTGGCCAGCTTGCGGGGTCGTCTGGCCGTACCGGGCGGATCATCCCAGGTCGACATGCCTTCGTATTTTTCCTGGCAAATCAAGTCCCCCGAGGTTCGTGCACACGACCTGCATCAGTGGGTCCGGCCTTTCTTACCCCTGTACAAGGGCCTGGCCCTTATACTGCGCGTGCTGCGCGACTCTGGCGATGTGGTCGATGTCATGGCGCGTCAGGGGGCTTATCAGGAAATGTTGGGTGGCAAGGTTTTTCAGCTTTTACGGGTCTGGGTTGATACCGCGGCCAATATTTTTCCCGAAATGAGCGCCAATAAATACGTGATCTGGGTGCGCTTTGCCGCACAAGACTCCGAGCTAAAGCCTCAGCCTGTTACCCGCGACGTGGCTTTCAAACTAGCGCGCTGCAACGTTTAAGACTGCCTGATTCAGGCCCCAGCGGGCCGCTTGCCGGCTCTATTGCTGCGGGATAGTTGTTGCGCTCCGTTTCAAATTCGCAATTTTCGTGTTCGCCGTGCCGGCAATAGGCGAAAATGTCGCCTGTTTTGTTTGTTCCCGGAGAACATTGCATGTCGGATTCATACTCCGAATCACGCCAACGACGTCAATCGTATTGGCTCTGGCTTGTTGCCCTGTTGGTGCTGACTGCCGGTGCCTACTGGTTTGTTGGCAAAGACAGTTCCCCACAATCTCAAGGGGGCGGTTCGTTTTTTGGCGGGAGAGGTATGTCGGCCATGCCTGTGCCAGTCAAAGTGGCAACGGCAACAATCGGGCCGATCAACTACACGCTTAAAGCCATAGGCACCGTAACCTCCTTCAATACGGTGACGGTGCGCAGCCGTGTCGATGGCGAGCTGCAGGAAATTGCCTTCAAGGATGGGCAGAAAGTAGAGGCCGGCGATCTGCTGGCACAAATCGATCCACGCACCTACCAGAATGCGCTGGATCAGGCTCTCGGGCAGCAAAAGCAAAATGCAGCGCAATTGGCCAATGCTCAGCGCGATCTACAGCGCTATCAGTTGCTGTATAAGCAAAACTCTATTGCGAAACAACAGCTCGATGCACAGGCTGCTCTGGTTCAGCAACTGCTGGGGTCGCGTAAAAGTGATCAGGCCGCTGTCGACAGCGCCAAGCTGCAGCTGGAGTTCACCCGTATCACTGCACCCATCAGTGGTCGCTTGGGGCTGCGCAAGATAGATAAAGGCAATATGGTGAATGCCTCAAATACCGATGGTCTGGTCACCATTACGCAAACCCAGCCTATCTCGGTGCTGTTTACGCTGCCGCAGACTCAATTGCCCGATGTGCTGGCCCAATTACGCGCCGGTAAAAACCTGGTGACCGAACTTTACGACCGTAGCGACCAAACAAAAATAGCCACCGGCCAGTTGGTCTCGGTGGATAACCAGATCGATGTGGCCACCGGCACCGTCAGCTTCAAGGCGCGTTTTGACAACGAAGATGAAATGCTGTTTCCCAACCAGTTCGTGAATGTGCGCCTGCGCGTTGATACGTCACAAGCACTGGCCATACCTACCATTGCCGTTCAGCACGGTTCTGTAGGGGCCTTTGTTTACTTGCTTGACGAAGAAGACAAGGTACACGTGCAGCCTATTGCTGTGGGCCGTACCGATGCAAAGCTCGTCGCTGTGGAGTCGGGCCTGAGCGAGGGACAGAGGGTCGTGACTGACGGCGTTGACCGCTTGCGTGAAGGCGCCAAAGTCGAAGTCATCACGGCTGACGCCGTGGCGGATGCTGCGGTTGCCGATAGTGGCGCGGCGAAGCGCAGTTCGGGTAGCCCCCACTAGGTCTGGGGGACACGAGTGAATCTGTCTCGCTTATTCATACTCAGGCCAGTCGCCACGACGCTGGCCATGGTTGCGCTGCTTATTTCCGGCATATTGGCCTATCGTCTGCTGCCGGTCTCGGCCTTGCCGCAGGTAGATTATCCAACCATACAGGTATCTACTTTGTATCCAGGAGCCAGTCCTGATGTCATGGCGGCGCTGGTGACCTCACCCCTGGAGCGTCAGCTCGGGCAAATGCCGGGGCTCACGCAAATGACGTCGTCCAGCTCGGGCGGTTCATCGCTGATCACCTTGCAGTTTGACCTGGACTTGCCACTGGATGTTGCCGAGCAAGAGGTCCAGGCGGCCATCAATGCCGCATCCAATCTGCTGCCTGGCGATTTACCATCGCCACCCATCTACAATAAGGTCAATCCGGCTGATACTGCCGTGATCAGTCTGGCGGTGACGTCACCAACCTTGCCGCTACACGAAGTGCGCGACCTGATCGACATACGGGTTGCCCAGAAGTTGTCGCAAATATCGGGTGTAGGCCTGGTCAGCATTACGGGGGGGCAGCGTCCTGCGGTACGTATACAGGCCAATCCACGGGCGTTGGCGGCCCACGGTCTGACGCTGGCCAGCCTGCGCTCCGCCATTGTGGGGGCCAACGTCAATCAGCCCAAAGGTAATCTGGACGGCCCCGAGCGCTCAACCACCATCAACGCCAATGACCAGTTGCGATCGGTTGAAGACTACCAGCAGTTGATCGTGGCCTACGAGAATGGCGCTGCGCTACGCCTGCAGGATGTGGCCCAAACCCGGGAAGATGCCGAGAACATCCGCCAGGCGGCCTGGATAGGCCAGACTCCGGCCATTCTGCTGAACATACAACGCCAGCCGGGTGCCAATGTGATCGACGTTGTGGATCAGGTCAAGGCCTTGTTGCCGTCCCTCAAGCAAGCCTTGCCGGTCGGTGTGGACGTCAGCGTTGCCACTGATCGAACGCAAACCATACGTGACTCCATCGAGCATGTGCAGATCGAAATGCTGCTGGCCGTGGTGCTGGTGGTGCTGGTCACCTTTGTCTTTTTGCGTACCTGGACCGCCACCTTTATTCCCAGCGTTGTTGTGCCTCTGTCGCTGGTGGGTACCTTCGGCATCATGTATTTGGCGGGCTTCAGCGTCAACAACCTGACACTCATGGCCTTGACCATCGCCACAGGCTTTGTGGTGGACGACGCCATTGTCATGATAGAAAACATTGCGCGCTATATCGAACAAGGCGAGAGTGCCTTGAATGCCGCCCTGAAGGGTTCGGCTCAAATAGGCTTTACGTTGGTGTCGCTGACCTTGTCATTGATTGCAGTATTGATTCCCCTGCTGTTCATGAGCGATGTGATCGGGCGGCTATTCAGCGAGTTTGCCATCACACTGGCCGTGGCCATTTTGCTGTCGCTGCTCATTTCCCTGACGCTCACGCCCATGATGTGCGCGCGTCTGCTCAAGGCTGAATCAGAAGTCAGGCACAGCCGCTTCCAGCTTGCCCTGGGCCAGTACATGGACAGGCTTACCCATGCCTATGACGGCGGCTTGAAGTGGGTGTTGCGACATCAGGCCCTGACCTTGTGGGTAGCGCTGGGTACTTTTCTGCTGACGGCGCTGCTGTATGCCATGGTGCCCAAGGGATTCTTCCCGCAGCAAGATACCGGCCTGATTCAGGCTATCAGTCAAGGTCCGCAAACCGTATCGTTCAGCGCCATGGTGCAGCGCCAGAAACGGGTGGTCGAACGTATTTCGAACGATCCCGATGTGGCGGCGGTTACCTCTTTCATCGGCATTGATGGCACCAATGCCACACTGAATACCGGCCGCATGCAAATAGCCCTCAAGCCTATAGGCGAACGCAGCGCAACGGCTAGCGCCATCATCGAGCGTCTGAATCAAGACTTGGCATCGCTGCCTGGCATGCAGGTATTCATGCAACCTGTGCAAGACCTGACGGTGGACGATCGTGTCAGCCGGACTCAATACCAGATGACCCTGTCCGATCCCGATCATGCCCTGCTGCTGGAGTGGACCCCCAGGCTTGTGGATACCCTGCGCGAGGTGCCTGAGCTGCGGGATGTGGTGGACGACTTGCAAAGCAGCGGTTTGCAGGCCACTGTGGTCATAGACCGGGATGCCGCTGCGCGGCTGGGTGTCAACAACGCAGTGATCGATGACGCCTTGTACGATGCGTTCGGCCAACGCCTGATTTCCACCATTTTTACCCAGTCCAGTCAGTACCGGGTGGTGCTTGAAGTGGCGCCTCAGTTCCGGCAGGATCCGCAAGCCCTGACGCAAATTTATATACCGACCACTTCCGGGACGCCGGTCCCCTTGAGCAGCGTCGCGCATATCGAGCAAAGCAGCACGCTGCTGTCCATAGAGCGATTGGGGCAGTTTCCGGCTGCGACGATTTCCTTTAATCTTGCGCCCGGTGTGGCCTTGTCGGATGCGGTTCTGGCGGTTCGGGCTGCGCAAGCAGAGCTGGATATGCCTGCATCGCTGGACTTGCGTTTCCAGGGCGCTGCCCGGGCCTTCCAGGCCTCGCTGGACAGCACGCTATGGCTGATGCTGGCGGCGGTTGCTGTTATGTATATTGTGCTCGGCGTGCTGTACGAAAGTTATATCCATCCTGTCACCATATTGTCGACCCTACCCTCGGCGGCCATTGGCGCCTTGCTGGCCTTGCTGCTCACTGGCTCGGACCTCGATATGATCGGGGTCATAGGCATCATCCTGCTGATCGGCATTGTCAAGAAAAACGCCATCATGATGATCGACTTTGCGTTGGATGCCGAGCGCAACCGCGGTCTGGCGCCCGCGGAGGCCATCCACGAAGCGGCCCTGTTGCGGTTCCGGCCCATACTGATGACCACCTTGGCGGCCTTGTTCAGTGCCATCCCCCTGATGCTGGCCAGCGGCTCGGGTGCCGAACTGCGCCAGCCGCTAGGCCTGGTGATGGTGGGTGGCCTGTTGTGCAGTCAGGTGCTCACCTTGTTTACGACGCCGGTTATTTACCTGATGTTCGACCGCTTGTCGCGCGGCAAGCGTGGTCGGAGCCGGGCGCCGCTCGCTGAAGGTGGTTCAGCCCAATGAGGTTTTTCTCCCTCTTCATCGTGCGACCAGTAGCGACCACGCTACTGTGCCTGGCCATGGTGTTGTCGGGTGGACTGGCCTTTGTCTTTTTGCCGGTCTCGCCTTTGCCACAGGTGGACTTCCCAATGATTTCGGTGTCGGCCAGCATGGCAGGGGCCAGTCCGGAAACCATGGCGTCCAGTGTGGCGACGCCGCTCGAGCAGTCTCTGGGTTCGATCGCAGGATTGAGCGAAATGAGTTCGCGCAGTTCCGAAGGGTCGACCCGCATCTCTTTGATGTTCGACATGGACAGGGACATCAACAGTGCCGCACGCGATGTGCAGGCCGCCATCAATGCGGCCCGCAGCATGCTGCCTTCCAGCCTGCGCAGCAATCCCACCTATAACAAGGTCAATCCTTCTTCGGCGCCCATCATGGTGCTGGCATTGACATCGCAGACGGCGACACAGGGGCAGCTCTATGACCTGGCCTCGACCGTATTGGCGCAAAAACTGTCTCAGGTTACGGGCGTGGGCGAGGTCGAGGTAGGCGGCAGCTCGTTGCCTGCCATCCGGGTCAGTCTGAATCCGCTGGCACTCAATAGCGCAGGCGTTGCATTGGACGAAGTACGTGCAGCCTTGTCCAACGCCAACACCATGCGGCCCAATGGCGTTGTCGAAAATGACGTGTACCATTGGCAGATCAGCTCGGGCGGCCAGCTATCCCGGGCAGAGCAGTACAAGCCTCTGATTATCGCCTGGCGTGATGGATCGCCCATACGGTTGCAAGATGTGGCGCAGGTTGAGGACTCGGTCGAGAACGTTTTCAATACGGGCTTCTTCAATGAGCGGCAGGCTATTTTGCTGGTGGTCCGCCGCCAGGCTGACGCCAATATCATCGAGACGGTAGACGCCATACGCGAGCAGATGCCCGTCTTCGAGGCGATGATGCCGGCGCATGTGGCACTGACCGTGGCACAGGATCGCACGCCCAGCATACGGGCCTCTTTGCACGAGGCAGAAATCACCTTGCTGATTGCCGTGATTCTGGTGACGCTGGTGGTACTGCTGTTCCTGGGCAATTTGCGTGCGGCCCTGATTCCTGCCATTGCTGTGCCCGCGTCCCTGATCACCTCTTTCAGCCTCATGCTTTGGTTCGGCTATAGCTTGAACACCATTTCACTGATGGCCTTGATTGTCGCCACGGGTTTTGTCGTCGATGATGCCATCGTGGTGCTTGAAAACATCATGCGCCATATCGAACGAGGCGTCACACCCTTGCGCGCAGCCATTCGAGGTGCCAGGGAAGTCGGGTTTACGGTGCTGGCCATGAGCTTGTCGCTGGTGGCCGTCTTCATACCCATGCTGCTCATGGGCGGTCTGGTAGGGCGTTTGTTTAAGGAATTTGCGGTGACGCTGTCGGTGGCCATCCTTGTCTCGCTGCTGATTTCCCTCACGCTGACGCCCATGATGTGTGCCCGCTTGCTGCGTCGGCAGCCGGAGACCGGGCCGGATCGTACAGGTGTGTTCAAGCGCAGCTTGCAAGCCATGGGTGATTTTTTCTGGCGCGGCTATAAGCGTTCGCTGAATTGGGCGTTGCGGCATGGGCGTTTGATGATGCTGATATTGCTCGCCACGATAGGGCTCAACTTTTACTTGTATGCGGCCGTACCCAAGGGGTTTTTTCCACAGCAGGACACTGGGCAGCTACTGGGGTTTTTCAGGGTGGATCAAGGTACGTCCTTCCATGCCATGAAACCCAAGCTGGATCACTTCAGGGATATCCTCCTGAAAGATCCCGCCATCGAGAGCGTGACGGGCCATGCCGGTGGGCGGGGCGGCAGCAATTTCACCTTCATGATGATTCAGCTCAAACCCATGGCGCAGCGGCATGCCAGCGCCATGGAAGTGGTCAATCGCTTGCGCAGCCAGTTTCAAAATGTACCCGGTGCCCGCATGACCCTGGTCCCGCAGCAGGATATTTTCGTGGGTGGCCGCCAGAACACTAGTGGATCCTACGAATACAGTTTGCTCACCAGCGAATTAGAGGTTCTGAAAACCTGGCTGCCACAGGTGCAGAGGGCTTTGGCGGCACTACCTGAGCTGGTGGACGTGGATACGGACATCGAAGACAAGGGCCGACGCGTAGAACTGGTGATTGATCGCGATGCGGCCACACGTCTGGGAGTGGATATGTCGCTTATTGCCTCGACCTTGAATAATTCCTTCAGCCAACGGCAGGTCTCGGTCATCTATGGCAAGCTGAATCAATACCACGTGGTCATGGGCGTTCAGGACCAGTATGCGCAAGATGCCGAGTCGCTCAAACTGGTGCAGGTGGTGACCGACGAAGGGCATCGCGTGCCCTTGTCAACCTTCACTCGATTCGAAGTGGGTAGCGCACCGCTCAGCGTTCGGCATCAGGGATTGCTTGCCTCGGAATCCATTTCCTTCAGCCTGGCGCCTGGCGTATCACTGGAGCAGGCCACACAGTCGATAGAAAATGCGGTGGCTCGCATCAGCCTGCCTACCCAGGAAATACAGGCGGGTTTTGAGGGGTCGGCACAGGCTTTGCAGGAATCCATGGCGCAGCAGCCGTGGCTGATTCTGGCGGCGCTGCTGACCATGTATATCGTGCTGGGCATGCTGTATGAAAGCTATGTGCACCCCATTACCATTTTGTCGACCCTGCCGTCGGCAGGCATAGGTGCGTTATTGGCGCTTATCATGCTGGGCGAAGAGTTCACCTTGATTGCATTGATAGGTGTTTTCCTGCTGATAGGCATCGTCAAGAAAAATGCCATCATTATGGTGGACTATGCCCTGCTGGCCGAGAGGCGTGATGGTCTGTCCTCGCGCGAGGCCATCTACCAGGCATGTCTGGTTCGCTTTCGCCCCATCATGATGACGACGATTTCGGCATTGTTTGGTGCCTTGCCGCTGGTATTGGCATCGGGCGCCGGAGTAGAAATGCGCCGGCCCCTGGGGCTGACCATAGTGGGAGGCCTGATACTCAGCCAGATGTTGACGCTGTATACGACACCTGTTGTGTACTTGTATCTGGATCGCTTCCGTCTTTGGGCCAGACGCAAGCGGGGTGCTGCGGTTGCGGCGCGGGCATAGCCGGCCGGATGCTGTCTGCCGGTTGGAATAAGTGAATTTTGCAGAGACTGATAATGAAACTGATCATTCCCAAGCCTTGCAGCAAGGTCGTATTGAAAGGGCTGACACTGGCTGGAGTACTGATGTTGAGTGCGTGTACGCTAGGCCCCGATTATGTGCGGCCGTCCATGGAACTTGGCGATGCCTATAAAGAGCTGGAGTCCGGCAAGCTGGGTGAACAAATGGTGGGCGCGTCGACTGCCGAGCTGCGGGGCTGGGTGCCTGCACAGCCTGGCGACGCCGCCTTGCGCGGTGACTGGTGGCAGCTCTTCAGTGACCCGACCCTGTCGCAATTGATGCTGACCTTGCAGGAAGCCAACCCCAGCATCATCCAGGCTGAAGCCCAGTATCGACAGGCGCAAGCCTTACTGCAGTCGGCGCGATCGGGCTTTTTCCCCACTGTAGGTGCGTCGGCGGCGGGCTCCCGTTCTGGCAGCGGTCGCGGACCGAGCACTACGGGCACCGTGGGAGGGGACAATCCGTCGAATCAGTTTTCCCTGAGCGGCGATGTCAGCTGGGAACCCGATTTGTGGGGCAAGGTGCGCCGGTCGGTCGAGGCCAGCGGCGCCAGTCTGCAGGCCAGCGATGCCGATCTTGCCACCACACGGCTGAGCATGCAGTCCACGCTGGCGCAGACCTACTTTCAATTGCGCGTGATGGATGCTGAAAAAGATCTGTTGCAGCAAACGGTCGAGGCCTATGAGCGCTCGCTTACCATGACGCAGAATCGCTATAACGCTGGCATTGCTGCGCAGATGGATGTGGAATCAGCGCGTACCCAACTGGAAAACGGCCGTACCCAGTTGTTGGCGCTGGATTGGCAACGCGCCCAGCTTGAGCATGCCATTGCTGTTTTGCTGGGCCGGACACCGGCCAGCTTTGCCCTGGCGCCGGCCAAAATAACGGCACAAGTGCCGGTCGTACCAGTAGGGCTGCCCTCGCAGCTGGTGCAGCGGCGCCCCGACGTGGCGGCGGCCGAACGCCGTACGGCCGAGGCCAATGCCCGCATAGGCGTGGCTAAGGCGGCATGGTTTCCCAACCTCACACTGAGCGCGCAGGGCGGCTATCGCAGCAGTGAGTGGGCGCAGTGGTTGTCGGCGCCAGCCAGCTTCTGGTCTCTGGGTCCAGCATTGGCCCTGGCTATATTCGACGGGGGAGCCCGCGAGGCGCAATTAAAAGAAACCCGTGCGGCCTACGATGTACAAGTGGCCTCGTATCGGCAAACTGTACTGACCGCTCTGCGTGAAGTCGAAGATTATCTGGTGCAGTTGCACGTGCTGGGACAAGAGCAGATTACACAGGGCCGGGCGCTGGCATCGGCGCGCGAATCGCTACGTCTGACCCGGAATCAGTATGAAGCCGGTCTGATTGACTATTTGAGTGTGGTGCAGGTCGAGACCACGGCCTTGAGTACTGAGCGTGCGGCACTGTCACTGATGTCCGACCGACTATTGACCAGCGTGCAATTGATTGCCGCCCTGGGTGGTGGCTGGGATGCCTCTGCGCTGGAGCAGGCCGAAGACGGGCTAGGTTAGCAGTTGGCGTATGCCGGCAATGCCGTGGGCGCCATGCTGACGGGCTGTTTCCAGTGTGGCGACTGATTGACCGCCAATGGCGAATACTGGCAAGCCGGCATTATCGATCAAGGACGCAAACTGCGCCCAGCCGATGCCGGGTTCACCAGGGTGGGAGGGCGTATCGAGCACATGGCCCAATACGGCAAAGTCTGCGGCCAGCATGCGTGCGGCGTCGAGGTCATTGGCGTTATGGGCCGATACTGCAAGCAGGCCCGGCGCTTGGTCTTTGATCGCGACCCCGGCACTTGCCAGTTCGCAGGCGTCGGCTGCGCGCAAATGCACGCCGTCGGCTTGGGTCCACCATGTTTCGGGGTGGCAACTATTGATCAGGCAGCGTGCGCTGTATTGATGGCATAGCGTAAGGACTTGCTGGAACGCAGTGTGGATATCATGGTCTGATTCCGGCTCCCAGCCCGGTTCGCGAAACTGCACCAGTTTCAGCCCATTTTGCAAGGCCTGCGTCAATCTGGCCAGGTAGCTGTCCAGACCCTTGCTGCTTCCTATGGAAGTAAGCAGATAGTGGTCGGGTAGTTGTATCCAGCGCAGCGGCGGTTCGGTTGCGGGCAGCAGTGGCCCTACGCTTAGCGGCGCATCGAGCTTGACCCATGAAAGTTGCTGGCCTTCCATGCCTGTGGGTTCGCCTTCCCAGCCGGTAACCCGGCAGAACGCCAGACGAACGATATTCTTCGGGTACTCATGGGTATAGGTGACCCAGGGAGTGGCTGCCGTCACGTCAATGTTCAGCTCTTCTTTAAGTTCGCGAGCAAGCGCCTGCAGCGTGGTTTCGCCTGGTTCTATCTTGCCGCCAGGCAGCTCCCACCAGCCCGACCAGGGCTTGTCATCCGGGCGTTGCGCCAACAACAGCGAACCATCGGGCTGCATGATCAGGCCGGCGGCCACTTCAATAAAAGGCTTGCTCATGAGGGAGTCCGTGAATGAGTACAGGTAAGACGTGGGCGGTGGCTGGATTGGACATTAAATATGGCGGGCAGCCCAGTCGCGAGCGAATTGGCGGGCCACACGTCCAGAACGCGACCCGCGCTCCAGTGCCCACTGCAGCGCCTCGGTGCGCGAAGCTTCGACGTTTGCCTCTGAGCAACCGTGCTCAGTCAGCCAGTAGTTCACGATATCCAGATAGTCATCCTGCTTGAAGGGGTAGAAGGACAGCCACAGACCAAAGCGTTCCGACAGCGAGATTTTTTCTTCTACGGTTTCACCTGGATGGATTTCGCCGTCGGACTGGTGCTTGGCGCTGAGATTCTCGCTCATGTACTCGGGCATGAGGTGGCGGCGGTTCGAGGTCGCGTAGATCAGTACGTTGTCGCCCGAGGCGCTGACCGACCCGTCCAACACCGACTTCAGCACTTTGTAACCGGCTTCGCCTTCTTCGAAAGACAAGTCATCACAGAAAATGATAAAGCGCTCGGGCCGGGGGCTGATCAGGTCCACGATGTCGCCCAGGTCACCCATATCGGCCTTGTCGACTTCGATCAGGCGCAGGCCTTCAGTGCCATAGGCATCCAGCATGGCCTTGACCAGCGAACTCTTGCCCGTACCGCGTGCGCCGGTCATCAACACGTTATTGGCAGGTTTCTTGTGCAGAAAATGGCGGGTGTTGCGATCGATAATGTCTTTCTGGCGTTCGATATGTTGCAAGTCATCAAGATGGATGGTTGAAACATGCTGTACTGCGTCCAGCCAGCCCCTGGACCCTCGCTTGCGCCAGCGAAAAGCGTGTGCTGACCAGTCGATATCGGGCGGCGCCGGAGGAAGCCATGCCTCTAATTGAGACAAAACGCGTTCGGCGCGGCTGATCAGCGTACTCAGGTCTTGGGTTGTCACTACCGTCTCCAGGGGGTAATTGCAGGCAAAACATACATTATCGCCAATTTATCATCTGCAATCACCCGCGTGCGTCACGTATAATCCAGCGTTGATTCGACAGATCGCACATACACTAACCTCACGCCCGGACAACGTTTTGAATCTCTCCGAGTTAATTGCCCCCATAGCAAACGACATGAAAGCGGTCGACGCGGTGATTCGCGCCCGCCTGAATTCGGATGTCGTCCTGATACGCACGATAGGCGACTACATTGTGGGTGCCGGTGGAAAACGCATGCGGCCAGCCATGTTGCTCATGATGGCCAAGGCCCTGGGTTACCAGGGAAGCAATCATCACCTGCTGGCCGCCGTGGTCGAGTTCATCCACACAGCCACTTTGCTGCACGACGACGTGGTTGACGAGTCCGATCTGCGCCGCGGCCGCAGTACTGCCAATGCGGTCTTCGGCAACGCTGCCAGCGTGCTGGTGGGCGACTACCTGTATTCGCGCTCATTCGAAATGATGGTCCAGTCCGGCTCCATGCCCGCCATGTCTGTGCTGTCGGCGGCAACTACCGTTATTGCCGAAGGCGAAGTGCTTCAACTGTTGAACGTGCACGATCCCGACGTATCACTGGATCGCTACTTGCAGGTCGTGCGTTATAAAACCGCCAAGCTGTTCGAGGCGGCTACCCAGGTAGGCGCCATCATAGGTGGTGCTACGCCCGAGCAAGAAGCCGCTGCAGCCGCTTATGGCCGTCATATAGGTACCGCCTTTCAGCTTATCGACGACGTGCTGGACTACAGCGGCGGCGCCGAAGCCTTGGGCAAGAATGTCGGCGACGACCTGCGCGAAGGCAAACCCACCATGCCGCTCATTCGCGTCATGGAAGTAGGCACCGATCAGCAGAAGCAGCTTATACAAGACGCCATCCGTACAGGTGACGCCGACTTTGCAGCCGTGGCGCAAGCCATACAAGATACTCAGGCGCTCGATTACACGCGCCAGGCTGCCATCGCCGAGGCCGCCATGGCCCGTGAAAAGCTGGCTGTTCTACCCGTTTCCGTTCATCAGCAATCTTTGCTAGAATTTTGTTCTTTCGCGGTAGAACGCGATTATTGAATCCCGAGTTGTCGGCAGTCAGTTTGGCCGCTGACAGCGAGCGCCACAAGATCGGGGCGTAGCTCAGCCTGGTAGAGTACTACGTTCGGGACGTAGGAGTCGCAAGTTCGAATCTTGTCGCCCCGACCACATCCATTCTGTTTAAGCCCTTGCTATGCAGGGGCTTTTTGTTTTTCTGCTGCGGGAGTGTTGGTGCATGGAAATTGGCCTGATGCGCCAATTGTGCGCCAAAGCGCCGATCCTCTCATCTGTTGCGTGCCAAAAAGCATGCGAAACATGGTCCGATTTTCCTATACGGTACACCAACGTTTCGCAGTTTCGTACAACCGATCAGTCCCCCCTCTTGCCTTCCAACATTCGCAATCGCTTGTCTTGGTGCGTTCAATATAGCGATGCGGTGCCAGCAATGACTACGGAGCAGGTAATCGTGCGCTGCGTGTCTAAAACTTGAGTCGGGTTCGTTTCGATACCCGGTGTCAAGCCAATTACATTGTTTGTCCCTCAATTCTAAAAGTAATTAATAGTTTCATTTAGTTTGCATGATTTTCACTGCAAGCACACAGGTCTGTCGTTTCAAAATCGAAATGGAGTGCGTTAATTTTCGTATTAAGTTGTTGTAGTTGCATCAATTTTTTTTGCACGTGGAAATTTTTTGCACTAGGTTGTTGTAATCGAAAATTATTGTAAATAAGTGACGGGAAATGAAAAGTTGGATAGATGCAAGGTATTCAGCCAAATACGAAATGCCTATACTCCGGTGGCCGCAATAGTCAATTTCCACAAACTGAAATGTAGATACATTGTTTATTTTTTTTCAGAAAAAATAGCAAAAAAATAGACGGCAAGTAGACCGTTTTGATACAGGTGGCTGCGTTAGACCAGAGGAATAAACCTCGGCAAAGGGCATACAGATATGTATGCAACATCACAAGCCATAGCGACTTCGACGAATCTAAAGGAAAGAGGAACCATGCTGGAGAACACGGGCGTTAAGTTGGGCAATAGTGCTGAATTAGCAAGAAAACCGACGGCAAAGTGGCATGAAGCATTGGCGGGTTCACGCATTCTGCGTGGTGGCCGCATCACGAAATGGAAAGGCGTTGTCGTCAGTTGCGCTCCTCATGTGTCCGGCATCTTACCCTTGGTTTTCCAGACGGCGGGTCGCCGCATATTGCCGCTCATGCTCCCGCTGGGGTTGGCAGCAGGGCCTGCCATGGCTGCGGACGTATACTGGGATGTGAACGGTGGCAGTCCGGGTCAAGGTGGCAGTGGGACCTGGGATCTTAGCGATGTCACTTGGAACCAAAGCAGCGACGGTGTGGCCGGGCCCTTTCGCACATGGAATAACTCAGCGCTGGATACCGCCGTTTTCGGTGGCACAGCGGGAACGGTAACGGTTGACGGCGGTATTAGTGCGGGTGGCCTGGCCTTCACAACCGCCAATTACACGCTGAATGGCGGCACGGTCACGCTGGGCGGCACCGCAGCGACTATTTCCATCACTACCGGAAATGCCACGATTAATTCAACACTTGCGGGCAATGCAGGGTTGATAAAGTCCGGCGCCGGCAATCTGATCCTGAATGGGGCAAACACCTTAAGCGGGGGAGTCCGTGTTGATGCCGGCAGATTGACTGTCGATTCGGACGCAGCCCTGGGCGCTGTCGGTAATGGAGTAACCATGGTCGGTGGCACAGCGTTGACCAGCACAGGTGCGTTGGATGCTAACCGTATCGTTACGCTTGAAAGCGGCACGGTCAACATCTACGGAGCCGGAGTTGGGTCGGCGAAATACACCGGTGCGGGCGGGCTGGTGGTGGACACCAACGTGACGATGAGCAATGATGCCAGCGACTTCACAGGGGACGTACAGTTTATCGCTAATGGTGGCGCTTCTTTTACTTCCGTAGGCAACATTGGCGAAGCCAGTTCCCTTGGTGCTGGCAACACGATTACGTTTACAGCGCGCGATCAGTACGCTGACCGACTCTTCTATATTGGCGACGGAGACAGTTCCAATCGGAACTGGGTGTTTTCTCAAAGCGGCGGCACGTCAGGCGCCATATTGTTGAATAATGGCACGGGCACGTTGACGCTGACCGGGGATATCAATAGCGTGATGGCCGCCGGTAGAAGTACGGGTTTTGTGGCGGAGACTGCCGATCTGGAGCTCCTGGGTGTGATCAGCAGCACTAGCGGCAGCCCTATATCTTTCAGCGGGGGCAGCGCCGACCGCAGCATTACCTTGGGCGGCGCCAATACTTATAATGGGACCACTACAGTCAGCGGGGTGACCCTGCGTGCCGCAACGGTGGCAGATACCGGCGCTGCCAGTTCCTTTGGCGTGGGTACAGAAGGTGGCATTACCCTCGCCAATGACGCCGCCGTGCGCTACACCGGCGCAGGCGACGCCAGCAATCGCACCTGGACGATAGCGTCGAGTGGCAGCCTGCTGAATGATGGCGCGGGCGCTTTGACACTAAGCGGCGATGTGGTCCTTGACGATGTTGCCAATAATAGCCTGACACTGGGTGGCAGCTATGCGGGCACCAGCACGCTCTCGGGTACTGTTTCTGGCCCGGGCACTCTCATCATGGATGGCGCGGCCGGTAATATTTGGGCGCTAAGCGGCGCCAATACACGAGTTGGCGACGTTACCGTGCAAGGTGGCACATTGCGCGCGGCTAGCGCCTCCGCCTTCGGCACGGTGGGTAATCTGACTGTCAATGGCGGTACGTTCGACCTGAACAACTTCAACCTTGAAACACAGGCTTTGGCCGGCACAGGGGGCACCGTAGCGCTTGGCAGCGGAGATCTATCCGTCAATCATGATACAGGCGTCAGTACGACGTTCGCCGGTTCCATTACCGGCACAGGGTCCTTCACCAAGCTGGGGGCGGGCATGTTGACGCTTACCGGCAGCAATACCTACTCAGGCGATACGACTGTAGGTGGTGGCACACTGGCGCTGGACTTTTCGGCAGCAGGGGCTCCGACCAGCAATATCATCTTGAGTTCGTCAACGCTTAACATGGCTGGTGGTGTATTGGCGGTGACGGGGGCGGATGGCGCTGCCACTGCGCAGACCTTTAACGGCATGAATGTGACCGGCGGGAACAACACGGTCAGTGCCACCGCAGGCTCCGGCGGTACGCTGAATGTGAATATGGGTTCGATCACTCATAGCAGTGGCCTGGTGGATTTTGTTAACTCGGGTGGCGGCAATATTACGACCAGCAATACGGCGTTGGGTGGTTGGGCAACGGTTAACGGTACTGATTATGCCAAGGTTGAAAGCGGCAACATCGTCGCTTTTACCGAGGCAGACTATACAGACAACGATAACGCCAGTACCTGGGCAGACGGTCAATACATTACTGACGTTGACGGCTTCTACGACACGGTAGGTACAACAGTACAGCTTGCAGGGCTTCGATATACGGAAGCCACGGAAACCACTGTGACGGTGGCGACGGGCCAGACGCTGGGCGTGGACGGCACGATTATTGTCGCGCCAACCGTCGAGGCCAATGATCAGACGATCACCGGGGGAGCACTGACGGGCACGTTGGGCGGCGGCCAGTTGGGCATACAGCAAAATAGCACTGGCAATTTCACGATCGCATCGCAGATTGTTGATAACGGCGGCAGCGTCGGTTTCACCAAGGCGGGCACCGGGCTTGTCACACTGACCAATGCGAGCAACAGTTACACCGGCGCCACGACGGTGGGCGAAGGTTCGTTGTCTATAGCCAATATCGGCAATGGGGGTACGGCGAGCAGCATCGGCGCCTCAAGCGCAGACGCCACCAACCTGGTGATCCAGGGCGCAACGCTGCAATACACCGGCGGTACGACGACAACAGATCGAGGTTTTACGGTGGGTCGGGCAGGCGCGATCGGGAGCGGCACCATTGATGTCACCCAAGCCGCCACCAACCTGACGTTTGGCGGCGAAGTGCTGGGCCTGGACGATGGGGGCCTTAGCAAGACCGGCGCCGGTACATTGACACTGACAAATGCCAGCAATAGCTATGCAGGGGTCACGACCGTCAGCGGCGGTACGCTTGCCGTGGCCACGTTGGCAGACGGTGGGGTCAACAGCTCGATTGGCGCTTCGACTAGCGACTCAAGCAACTTGATTTTGTCGAATGACGGTACGCTGGACTATATCGGTGGCACCACGTCTACTGATCGCGGTTTGCAGCTGGGCGCAGGTGGCGGCGCCGTAGGCGTAAGCGACGCAGCATCGGTCTTGACTGTCAGCGGTGTTATTGAAGATCAAGACGTAACCCCGGAAGTTTTGACTAAAAAAGGTGACGGTACGCTCGTGTTATCGGGTATGAACACATACTCGGGCGGCACTGTGGTCGAGGCAGGAACACTGGAAGCAGGTTCGACACAAGCGTTCGGAAGCCAGACTGCAGCTATGACAGTGGCCAGTGGTGCCACGCTGGATCTGAACGACTTTGATAATACAGTGGGTGTGCTCGCCGGCGCCGGGAACGTTGAGCTGGGTTCGGCCATGCTGACTTCAAGCAGCCGGTCCGGCTCTTTTTCGGGATCCATCAGTGGTACAGGGGGGGTCACGCGCACAGGCCAGTGGACACAAACCTTTGTTGGCGCCAACAATACTTATACCGGACCTACCATCATTAGCAGTGGCGGCACATTGTCTGTTGACAGTCTGGCTGATGGCGGCCAGGCCAGCGGCATTGGCGCCTCTACCAGTGACTCTGCCAACCTTTCCATTGGTGGTAACGGCAGGTTGACCTATACCGGCAACACGGTTGCCATTGATCGGGGCCTGACCTTACCGGGCGGCAGCGGTGGGATCAATGTCGCCGAAGGCTCGGCCACGTTGGAGTTTGGCGGTCAGGTTGTGGGTGCCGGTACGCTACGGAAAGAGGGGGCGGGCACGCTGGTGTTGTCGGAGAGCAATACCTATACAGGTGGCTCTATTATTGAAACGGGTGTTTTGCGTGCGGGGGCGGAAAATGCGTTTGGCACCGGTGCAGCGGCTGGAGGGATGATACTGAGTGATACCGCTGGTGCCATGCTGGACCTGGACGGTTTCAACACCACGGTCTCTTATCTTGAGGGAGGTGGTGTCAACGGCGGAGACATTACGCTTGGAGATGCAACGCTGACGATTCGTAGCGGCGGCAGATCATACTCGGGCGCAATCAGCGGCACAGGAAACCTCGTTAAGAACGGTGGCGCGGTTCAGGGCCTGAGTGGTTGCGACAGCAGCTATTCCGGCGGTACTACCATCAATGGTGGCTCGATTGAAACATCTTGCCTGGACGATGGCGGGGTCAACAGCTCGATTGGCGCGTCAACGGCCGATGCTTCCAATCTTGTTCTTAATGGTGGTGCGCTGCGATATATTGGGGCGGGTGACAGCACCAATCGCGAGTTTACACTGGGCCTCGCCGGAGGCACGCTCGATGCGTCAGGCAGCGGGGCCCTTAACTTTACGAGTACGGCCCCTATCACGCTGGATGGCGCAGACGCTGCGCGTACGCTTACGCTGACCGGTACCAACACCGACGACAATACGCTTGCTGCATTCATCGCAGACAACGGGGCCGGTGTTACTTCCCTGACCAAGACTGGCACCGGCACTTGGCGGCTGACCAATTCCGACAGTACGTATACAGGGGTCACCACCATCAATGGCGGGGTACTATCCGTCGATAAACTGTCTGACGGTGGGCTGGCGAGCAGCATCGGCTCTTCAAGTGGAAGTGCATCCAACCTTGTCATTGGCAACAACTCGACCTTACGTTACACGGGTAGTGGCGATACGACCGATCGTTTATTCACGCTTGAAACAGGAGTCGCTTTTATCGAATCCTCCGGTACAGGCGCTGTTGTATTCGAGAATACGAACCCAGTGACATACTCAGGCACTGGCACCCGCACGATGGGCCTGGGCGGAACTAATACCGGGCTCAATACTTTGGGAGGTGCCATTGGTGATGGTGCTGGTGGCGCTACAACGTTGGCCAAGAACGGTACCGGCACTTGGGTGCTGACGGGTGATAATACTTATACAGGCAGCACAGTCATTAACGACGGTAACCTGATCGTTGGTAATGGTGGCATTACAGGAAATGTGGGTGCCGGCAATGTGATTGTCGATAAGGCGACATCAACGCTTTCACTGAACCGTAGCGACACCTTTACGCTGGACGGCACCTTGAGCGGGCCAGGCTCGCTAGCCCAGATAGGCACCGGCACCAGCATCTTGACGTCCACCGCCAATGAAATCGGTGCCACGAGCATCAGCGCAGGCACCTTGCAGGTGAACGGTAGCTTGACGACGACAACCGTCGCGATGACCGGGGCTTCCACACTAGAGGTGAACGGTACTGTGCAGGCGGCGGGTGCCACGGCTACAGCGATGACCGGAGATGCCGGTGCAAGCCGCGTCAATGTCAACAAGGGTGGCACTTTGCTTGCCGCCGGTGACCTGGGCGCAGGCGCTGATGCACTGGCACTCTCGGGTGTGCTTGATACGGGGGCTGATACGCTGGCGCTGGGCGATGGTGATGACACGCTGACGCTGAGCGATGGCGCACAGATCATAGGAAGCGTCGTGGCGGGCGCTGGCACAGACCTGCTGCAAGTGAATAATGCGGTTGCCCTGAGTCTGGATGGTACGCAAGTCGGTGGCTTTGAAAGCCTGGAAAAGCAGAATGCCGGCACACTTACGCTAACGGGTGACCATGTCTATACCGATGGCGCGACGATCGCGGCCGGCACCGTGCAGGTGGGTAACGGCGGTACGTCTGGTGCACTTGCCAGCGATGTGATCAACAATGGCACGCTCGCCTTCAATCGTTCCGATGCCTATGTTTTTGCGGGCGAAATCTCGGGCACCGGCGGCGTGAGTCAGATCGGTGCTGGAACCACTACCCTGACGGGCGACAACAGCTATGCCGGGACGACTGCGGTGCAGGCCGGAACGCTGCTGGTCAACGGTGATCAGTCTGCGGCGACCGGCGACACCACGGTCGCCAGCGCTGCGGCACTGGGCGGTACGGGCACCATCGGCGGCAATGTCAGCGTAGCAGGTGGTGCGACGCTCAGTCCGGGAACGTCCGACGGTACTGCGGGCACGCTCAATATCAACGGTGACTTGGCGCTGAACGACACGTCGAACCTGGCCTTCAACTTCGGCGAACCTAATGTAGTTGGCGGGGCGCTGAATGACCTGGTCAATGTGGGTGGCGATCTTGTTCTGGATGGCAACCTGGAGGTGACACAGACCACGGGTGGTACCTTTGGTGCAGGCATCTATCGTGTCATTAGCTACCAGGGAGGACTGACCAATAATGGCGTGAACCTGGCATCTACGGACTTCGTGCTGCAGACCTCGGTGGCGAACCAAGTGAATCTGGTGAACACCGCAGGCCAAAATCTGAACTTCTGGGATGGTGGTGCAGGACCGCAGAACGACAATGTCGTGAATGGCGGCGACGGCACATGGAGCCTAGCGTCTGATGCGCTGTGGACCAGCGATACGGGTGAGATCAATGCGCCGTACTCCAATGGTACTTTTGCAATTTTCACAGGTGCGGCTGGCGATGTGAGCATCGACAATACCGATGGCCAGGTTCAAGCCTCTGGCATGCAGTTCGCCGTGGATGGCTATTCGCTGACCGGCGATGCCTTGACACTGGTCGGTGGCCTGGACGATCCCACCAGCTCGACGATCCGTGTGGGTGACGGCACTACCGAGGGTGCGGGTATGTCTGTTGCGATCGGGGTGGATCTTGCCGGGGCGACGACCTTGGTCAAGACTGACCTCGGCACACTGGTTCTGTCGGGCTCCAACACCTATGCGGGCGGTACGCGTATCGAGGACGGTACGGTGTCTGTCTCCAATGACGGCAACCTGGGAGCTGCAGCCGGTGCGATCGAGATTGATGGCGGCACGCTGCAGAACACCGCCGCCTTTGCCTCGGCGCGTGGCGTTACGCTGGAAGATCGTGGTGGGATATTCCAGACCGATGCTGATCTGGCCCTGTCGGGCACCATCGACGGTACAGGTGCGCTAAGCAAGACAGGGACAGGAACGCTCACGCTCTCGGGCGCCAACAGCTACGTCGGCAGCACCCACATTGATGAAGGTACGCTGTCGGTATCGAGCGATCAAAACCTCGGGGTAGTAGCTGGCGCTATCACCTTTGATGGCGGCACGCTACAGAATACGGCGGCGTTTGTCTCTGCACGTGAGCTCACACTAGAGACTGGGGGTGGCACACTCCAGACCGATGCCGCGTTAACGTTGTCGAGCGCCATAGTCGGTACCGGTGAGCTCACCAAGACGGGAGCCGACACCTTGATACTGGCTGGCGCGAACACCTATGCCGGCGGTACGACGATCTCCAGCGGCACCTTGCAGCTTGGCAACGGTGGTGCTTCGGGCTCTATCGACGGCGACGTGGCCAACGATGGTGCATTGGCCTTCCAGCGCTCCGACGTCTACACCTTCGATGGCCAGGTCGCCGGCAGCGGTGTGGTGAATCAGATGGGCAGCGGCACAACGATCCTGACCAGCAACAACACTTATGCCGGCCAGACTAATGTGCAGTCTGGCGCGCTGCTGATCGATGGCGATCAGTCCGGCGCAACGGGCCTGACTTCGGTTTCGGCCGGTGCTGCGCTCGGCGGTTCCGGCACAGTTGGCGGAGACGTCGACATTGCCGATAGCGGTGCGCTTCGTCCAGGCGGATTGGGCGTCACGCCCGATACGCTCGCCATCAATGGCAGCCTGATGCTGGCCGATGCATCGGCACTGGACTACAACTTTGGCGAAGCGGGCGTCGTGGGCGGCGCGTTCAATGATCTGGTGACTGTCGGTGGTGATCTAGAGCTTGATGGTGTATTGAACGTGACGCAATCACCGGGCGGGGAGTTTGGCCCGGGCTTGTATCGAGTCATCAGCTATGACGGTGCACTGACAGACAGCGGGTTGGTACTGGGTGCCATGCCGGCGGGCGATTTCCGTGTCCAGACTTCGGTGGCCAACCAGGTGAATCTGGTCAACGCTACGGATTTGGCGCTGAACTTCTGGGATGGTCCGGCCGGAGGCCTGAACGACGGCAACATTCACGGTGGTGATGGCGAGTGGAATCGTTCCGGCAGTGAGTATTGGACTACCGATACAGGCTCGATCAACGCTCCCTATGCGAATGGCGCGTTCGCTATCTTTGCAGGCGAGGCTGGCACAGTCAGCGTTAATGATGGAGATGGGGCGGTCGAAGCGCAGGGCATGCAGTTTGCGACCGATGGCTACTCCATCGTTGGGGATGATCTAACGCTGGTGGGCGATGCTTCCAATGTTTCGACGATACGGGTGGGCGATGGCACACTCGCAGGCGCAGATATGACGGCGGTGATCGATGCCACGCTGGGCGGCAACTCAACGCTCGAGAAATCTGACTTAGGTACGCTGGTGCTGAATGGCGTCAACACCTACACGGGCGGCACGTCCATCAAGGGCGGTACTTTGCAGGTCTCTCAGGATGCGAATCTTGGCGACGCGGCTGGCTCGATTACCATTGACAATAGCACTCTGCATACGACGGCTTCATTCGAAAGTGAGCGTAACGTCGATCTGACTGGTACAGGTACGATCCTGACTGATGACGCAACCGAACTGGTACTTAATGGTGCGTTTGCCGGGGCCGGCGGCTTAACGAAGGCGGGTGCAGGCACGCTGATCATGGGCGGAACGGCCTCGTATACTGGTGCGACGACTGTCGCCGAGGGTACGTTGCGGGCCAGCGCGGCCAATGCGTTCAGCGCTACCTCCGATACGTCGGTCTTGGCTGAGAGCGAACTCGATTTGGCTGGTTACAGTCAGTCCATAGCCTCTTTATCCAACGCGGGAACCGTGCGCTTGTCGGGCGGCACCCCCGGCACACGTCTGAGCCTGGATGGCGATTACGTTGGCAATGACGGTCTGCTGGTGCTCGATACCGTGCTGGGCGGTGACAGCTCCGCCACAGACCAGCTCGTTGTAGGTGGGAGCACCTCGGGCAACTCCAGCTTGCGCGTGAATAACGTTGGGGGCGGTGGTGCTCCAACCGTGGAAGGCATCAAGGTGGTGGACGTAGGCGGTGCTTCGAACGGCAGTTTTGCGCTGCAGGGCGACTATGTCTTCCAGGGCGATCAAGCGGTGGTTGCTGGCGCTTATGCTTATCGACTCTATAACGGGGGCGTCAGTACCCCCGCCGACGGCGATTGGTATTTGCGCTCGAGCCTGACCAATCCTGTGGATCCGACGAATCCCGTTGACCCCACCAATCCAACGAACCCGAGTAATCCAGGCGAGCCCTTGTATCAGCCGGGCGTACCGGTCTACGAGGCCTATGCAGGCGCATTGCAGGCTTTCAACCAGTTGGGCACTTTGCAGCAACGGGTTGGCTCACGCTCATGGAAAGATCAGGATAGTGTGCGCGCTATGCCGGACGGTTCCGTTGATGCCAGTGGCATCTGGGCACGTGTCCAAGCCAGCCATGCCGATTTCGACCCTGATGTTTCCACAAGTGGCACCAATTATGATGCTGATACGTGGAAAATCCAGGCGGGTATCGACGGCACGATTAGTCAAAACGCAACCGGGCGCACCGTGCTGGGCATGTATGCGCAGTACGGGACTCTGGACACCGATCTGAGTTCAATCCATGGCAGGGGCGCGATCGAAACGCAGGGTTACAGCCTGGGCGGCACGTTGACTTGGTATGGCAACTCCGGCGCATATGTCGACAGCCAGATACAAGTGACCCGATATGACAGCGACCTGCGCTCCAGGACTGCCGGCCGACGCCTCGTTGATGGTAACGACGGCATGGGCTATGCAGTGAGTGTCGAGGGTGGTAAGCGTATCGCGATGGGCGGCCCCTGGTCGTTGACGCCACAGGCACAATTGTCCTATTCATCCGTCAAGTTCGATGACTTCACAGACCCCTTTGGGGCAGACGTATCGCTAGACAAAAGCGAAAGCCTCGTCGGCCGCCTGGGCCTGGCTATCGAACATGAGACCGAGTGGGCGGGAGCGGGTGGCCGACCTGGCCGTTCGCGTATCTATGGCATTGCCAATGTCTACTACGACTTTGCTGATGGTTCACGCGTTGCGGTGGGCACCACACCCTTCAAGAGCAAGAATGATGCGTTGCGTGGTGGCGTCGGTCTGGGTTGGTCGTTGAACTCGGCGGACGACAAGTACTCGGTTTATGCCGAAGCGCTTGCTAATACCAGCCTGCGTAATTTCGGCGATAGCAACGAAGTGAAGGGCACGGTAGGGGTCCGCGTGCGTTGGTAATGCATATGAAAAGAAGGGGCAGCGCATTGGGCGCCGCCCCGTTTTGCGTAGGCCAAGGCCTTTTCCTAAACGCCGCTTTATTGATTTTCACATTTCTATTTGTGAAATGAGAGGATGTTTTTTAACCAGTTAACGGTAGAGTGCTAATGAATACCTTAATCGAGTTGGTGGGAGTCTGACGCAGCAAACGGAGGGGGTGATTTCGAAAGTCATGCCGGTACGCAGGATGAACGGTCGCCATTTTGTGGCCACCGCCGTGGCAGCCGTGGCGTTCACGACAGCCCATGCCGCAGATATCGAATTTCTGGGGACAAACAGCCGTGAGTTCATGGACAACCCTGGGTACTGGGCAGGCGGCGAGCTTCCCAGTCTCAGTGATCGCGGCGTCATTTCCGACACACCTGTCAATCTCGTCACAGGCAGCGCTCCCGATGCTTTCTCTATTGGCTCTCTCTGGATCACCAATACCGCGGGCGTGACACAGTTCAACTCACTTCGCGATCACAGGTATCGCCAGCCTGCACAACTCCAGCGGCGTGAATGTTGACGCCACGCTCGACATTTCGGGTACCGCTGACGGAACGAATATCAACAACACCACCAATACGCCGGGCGGCAGTGCCCTGCGCAATTTGACGGACAGCGGTCAGATTCTGCTAGTGGCACCGATGTGGCACGTTTCACCGGGCCGGCTGGTTCTACGGATATCCGCAGCGATGTTGGCGGCACCAGTATGGAACTGGCTGTCGGTGCAACCTTGTCTCTGACGGATCGCACTCATTTGTATGCCGAAGTGGGTAAGTTGTGGGATACGGGTGGAAGCAGTCGCATCAAGAGCGGGCTGAACGGCAGTGTGGGCGTGCGCGTCGCCTGGTAAGAGGGTGCAGAGGCCTGTCTGACCTTCCGTTAAAAGCTGGAGGGTGTGTGGTTCGTGAGCTCTTTAATCGATTAAAGAGCTCACGGGCCGATTCGAATCATTTGATCAACGCTGCACATTCGGCTTTAAAGCTAAACAAAAAAAGCACGGCTCACGCCGTGCTTTTTCTCGTTTGCCGAAACAGGTATTCAGCAGATCTGTCTATGATCAAGGAACCAGGACCTGTCGTCCCACTGCACTGCCGTTCGCCAGATTTTCCAGGGCTTCGTTTGCTTCTTCCAGCTTCCGTGTTGTCGTGGGAATTTGCGGTATCTGCTTGTCACGGACAAGCGCAATGAGAGCCTTGGTCTCATCAATGCTTCCGACATAGCTCCCCTGGTAGCCTTTGACCCCCAAGGGCATGCTGGGGGTGGGCACATCGACATGGCCGCCGAACAGGCCAACCTGCACCAGCTTGCCGCCTTTCGCGAGCAAACTCAATCCTTGTTCAACTGTCTCGCTTGACCCCACGCAATCCAGGATCATATAAACCCTGCCGCCCGCGGCGGCACGAATGTCCTCGGCCGAGCTTTGCCCGTTTGCGCTGATAAACGTGCTGGCCCCGGCATCCAGTGCCGCGTCGCGCTTGCGCACGTCGGGATCTACGACCACGATGCGAGGGCAATCGAGTGCCTTTGCGATACGTACCGCCATCAGCCCGAGACCGCCTCCGCCATAAATGACTAAGGTTTCCCTGCGGAAGATGTCGGCATCGAATTTGCGCATGGCTGAATAGGTTGTGACACCTGAGCATGCATAAGGAGCCGCTTCAGTGGGATCCATATCGCCAATGTCGATGAGATACCGTGCATCGGTAACAAGGACATGGTCCGAGTAACCTCCTTGCTGGTACACACCCATCGAGCGATTGGCCGTGGGGCATAGGTTTTCGTGTCCTGCAGTGCACATTGCGCAAGTGCCACAGCCCTGCCACGGGTAAACAAGATAATTGCGGCCCAGCTCGATATTGGTCACCTTTGCTCCCGTCTGTACCACGGTGCCGGCAATTTCGTGCCCGAGGGTCAAAGGCAATGGAAGACCGCGATCCGCCATACTCAGTTGCCGCCCATTTCCGAGATCGTAAGCGCCGTGTCGTATATGCAAATCAGAATGGCATACGCCGGCTGCTTTGACCCGCAGCAGAATCTCGTTCTCGCCGACTTCCGGCAAATCGGACTCGACCCGTTGCAGGGGTTTACCATATTCAAAAAGCTTATAACTAATCATCGTGGCTCCTTTTCAATCTAGCGTAGCCCGAGAAAATCTTCGCTGACCAACTTGATGTTCAGATATTCTCGCAAGCCTTCGCTGCCCATTTCCACACCATAACCGCTCTCTTTGATGCCTCCGAAGGGGGCCTCGTTCATGGAGACGTAAAAGCTATTAATGCCCAGCGCTCCGCTTTCTATTTCGTTCACAGCCCTGCGGCGGGTAATGCTGTTCTGCGTGAATACATATGCAGCCAATCCGTAAGGGAGGCGATTCGCCTCGCTGATCGCGGCATCCAGTGTTTTATATTTCTGTACGAGCATGATGGGACCGAATGGCTCTTCGTTCATTAAACGAGCGTCGTTCGGCACGTCCGCCAGAACCGTTGGCATCCAGAAATAGCCGCCTGTCTGGGAGTCTGGTGCCTTTCCGCCGCATAAGACCTGGGCGCCTTTCGATTGAGCGTCTTCAACGAGCTCCTTCATGGTGCTGACCCGCCTTGCACCGATCAATGGCCCCATTTCGGACTCTGGGTTCAGGCCATCACCAACCCGGACGCTCGCCATTCTTGGCACGATTGCTGCAATGAATTTCTCGTAGAGTGACTCTGCAACCATCACGCGGGTCGGAGCAATGCATACCTGGCCTGCCGTACGGCATTTTGCCTGCACCAAGGCATCTGCGACACGCTCAACATCGGCGTCTTCGCAGATGATGGCCGGCGCATGACCGCCTAGTTCCAGGGTTGCTTTTTTCAATCCGCGCGCTGCTTTTTCTGCCAGAATCTTCCCGACAGCGGTAGAGCCGGTAAATGAGAATTTCCGGATTTCGTCCCTGTTCAGAAGGTAGTCCGATATCTCTGAGGGCACCCCAAACACAACATTCAAGACGCCAGAGGGCAGGCCGGCGTCCATCAGTGCGCGCGCGACGGCAATGGCGGCAGAGGGCGTTTCTTCGGCGGGCTTTATGACCAAGCTGCATCCTGCTGCAATCGCTCCCGCAATTTTGCGTGCACTCAGGGTGGCCGGGAAATTCCACGGCGAAAAGGCCGCACAAACCCCCACTGGCTGCAGCAGGACCGAAATGCTGTGTTCCGGATTCTTGCCAGGGACCGTTTTTCCGTAAAGGCGCCGACTTTCTTCGGCATACCATTCAAATGTTGCGCCAGCCGCCATGACTTCACCGGTTGCCTCTGCAAGTGGCTTGCCGGTGTCCATAGTCAGCCACCGCGCGATGTCCTCGCTGCGCTCCTGAATCAGCTGACCCGCACGTTTGAGAATGCCTACCCTTTCTGCGAGCGGACGTGCCCGCCATACTGGAAGCGCTGCACTTGCTGATTTCACGGCACGATCCAGGTCAGCCTCTGTTGCATGCGGCAATTGACCGATAGCATCGCCGGTTGCAGGGTTGACCACGGGTTCGGAGCCTCGGTCCGTGCAATCAAGCCATTGCCCGTCGATAAGCATTTCCAGTTTGGGATAGTTCACATGCTGCGTCATATTATTTCCCCAGCGCCTGGGCCTTCAAGTCGCATTTTCCTTGGTCCATGGGGCGGAACGCCTGATCACCCGGTACGGTTGCGATGATGTCGTAATAGTCCCACGGGCTTTTTGATTCCGCCGGCGACTTCACTTTGGCCAAATACATATCGTGCACAAAGCGGCCATCTTCGCGAAGGTGCCCATTTTGTGCAAACATGTCATTTATCGGCTTGCCACGCCAGTCTGCGACGATCGCTTGTGCATCGTCTGTACCTAATTGCTCGATCGACTTCAGATACTGATAAACGGCAGAATACTGGCCTGCATGCTCCTGCGATGGCATTGATGACTCATCCATCCTTTTATAGAACTCTTCAGACCACTTGCGTGTTTCATCGGTCCTGTTCCAGTAAAAGGCGGTACCAAACACCACTCCTTGTGCTGTCTCCAGCCCGAGAGCATGTACATCCTGTATGAAGAGAAACTGCGGCGCGACAATCTGGGTGACGCCAAATGATTTCGCTGCCTTGATCGCGTTGACGGTGTCGGCCCCGGCGCTCACCAGCCCTATTACCGATGCGCCGGAGCTTTGCGCTGATAGTATGAACGACGAGAAGTCGGTCGTATTGAGTGGGAATTTCACCCCGCCGACTATTTTTCCATCCACCTTGGCAAGCGCAGCTCGCGAGGCTTTTTCTCCTGCCTTACCAAACGCATAGTCTGCGGCGATCATGAACCAGTCTTTTTTGCCGGTTTGCGCCAAACCATTAACCGAGCTGTTGGCGAAGGCGAAGGTATCGTAGGTGTAGTGAATGCCTGTTGGAATGCAACTGCTAAACGTCAGGGCATCACTTGCCGGGCCGGTTGCCAGCACCAGGGCGTTTTTGTCTTTTGCCAAATTGTAGACACTTAAGGCCACTGCACTGTTGTTGATCTCGGTGATAACGTCAACGTGATCCACGTCCAGCCATTTGCGCGCGGTACTGGCCGCGATATCGGGCTTGCCCTGGTGATCAGCGGTGAAGATTTCTATTTTCTTGCCGTTGATTTCCCCGCCGAATTCAGCTACGGCCATTTCCGTCGCGATGATGGATCCACGTCCACCTGTCGCGGAATAGGGCCCGCTCAAATCGGTCATGACGCCGATTCTTATGACGTCATCTGAAATTCCCTGAGTCGCTGCCAGTGCGGTGCCGGTTCCCACCATTGTCAATAAACCGGCCATTATCAAATTCAGTCTCATGTCTACTCCTTTAATTGGGAAGGTTTTATTGGCAGTGTCTGTTGATAGCAATGCCAGTTATTTTTTTTTAGTCTATCATGTTCATGACGATTTTCGTCAGAAATTATAAAAATTGCTGGTGTAGTACGAACGAAGGAACTCAGACATGGCAACAAGACCAATCGGACGTCCTCGTGAGAGTGGTTTAGAGCAGAGAGTTTTTGTGGCGGCCTGTGCGATTTATGCCAAACGCGGGTGGGCTGGTTTCAATTTTGATGAGGTCGCCAGGCGATCCAGAGTCGGTAAAGGATCTTTGTATTTGCGCTGGCGCAACAAGGCTCAGATGCTCTTCGAGCTGGTCCAGTCGCGGACGGACTTTATTGCAGGCATCGATACCGGACATGTGCGTACTGATCTTATTGAGTTTGCCCGGCGTTGGTGTGTTCACCTGGAAACAGACGAAGGAGTGCTCACTTACCGGCTGACCATAGACGCACGCTTCTATCCTGAGTTACGCAAGGCGCTTGGCGAGAAGCACTATCCGGAACACGTGCGCAGCACCCGAGCCATCATCCGCCGTGGTATTGAACGTGGTGAGCTGCCTCCGGGAACCTCGATCGCGCTGGTCGCGGATCTGGTCGCTGGGGCAGTGTCCAATCATGTCCGCAACACACCCGATTATTTGCGTGATGGCTTTGCCGATCATCGGGATGAATACTGCGCGATGGTAGTGGATACGGTCTTGCAGGGGATAAGTGCTGGTCATAGGCCCCGGGCCCCTGAATAAGGCTTGGTTCACCACTTGCGGTTTTGCAAAGCGCTGTGCAGGTAATCAATCAGTACCCGGACTTTGGGCGTTACGTGTTGCCGACTTGGGTACAGGGCATAAATACCCATTTCGAACGAGCGGTATTCAGGCATGATCTCTTCAAGGGTACCGTTACGCAGATCGTCACCCACCAGAAACGAGGGTTGCAAGATAATACCCTGATGCTGAAGTGCTGCAGCGTGGCAGGTGTCGCCACTATTGCTGCGCATCCGGGGCGTCACCGCAACGCTCTCCGGTCCCTGAGGCCCTTGGAACATCCATTGCTCTCCGGTCGAGAACAGGCTGTATGCGAGGGTTGTATGGCTGGCCAATTCGCCTGGATGTGAAGGCCGGCCATGCTGGTCCAAATAGTGCGGCGAGGCGCACAGCACCATGCGTGTGGTCGATAGCTGACGGCTGATCAAAGACGAACTGCGCAAGCGGCCGATACGCACCACAATGTCATAGCCTTCTTCAACTACATCGACAAGCCTGTCGGACAGTGTGATATCCAAGGTCACGGCAGGGTTCTGCGCCATGAATGCACCCCATAGTGGAGCAAGATGCAGCAAGCCGAAGGTGACCGGGGCGTTGATTTTCAGAAGACCTAGGACATGGCCTGAACGGGCCGTGATTTCGGCCTCGGCCTCTTCGACATCAGCCAGCAAGGTTTTGCATCTTACGTAGAAAACCTTGCCCTCGTCAGTGAGCGAGAGTCGTCGCGTTGTACGGTGGAGCAGTCTTGTGCCCAAGCGCTTTTCCAGGTCGCCCAGAACGCGTGAGACGGCAGCTTTGGATAAATTCAGCGAGTCGGCCGCCCCTATAAAGCTGCCGGCGTCGACAATGGCAGCAAAGACGCCCATTTCATGAAAGCGGTCCATGGATATTGATGGCTTATTGTCTCGTTTTGGTGAACTATATGTCTAATTAAAACATATATATTCCTTGATATAAAACAAATATAGTATCGGTCATGGCAACACCCGACGAGATCATTGAACGTCAGATCGGGGAGAATCCACCACATTTACCAAGATCGACTCATTTCTCAAGGAGAACCTACCATGACATCAAACACTGTAAACGCTTCAACACCCACTGCGAGTTTCCTGAACTTGCTAGGCCGTCTGGCCATTGTTGCCCTATTTCTGCCGGCTGGCCTGAGCAAAATTACGGGCTTTGCGGGCACTGTCGGTTATATCGGTTCAGTTGGCTTGCCGGCCCCTACGCTGGCGGCCATTGTCGCCATCATTGTTGAGGTCGGCGGCGGTCTGGCACTGATCGCGGGCTATCGTACACGCCTGGTAGCATTGGTTTTGGCCATCTTCACTGCCGCAGCGAGCTTTGCCTTCCATACTTTCTGGTCGCTACCTGCAGAACAGGTGATGATGCAACAACTTCTGTTCTACAAAAACATCGCCATCGTAGGTGGTTTGCTGATTCTGGCGGCCAACGGTGCTGGCGCCTTCAGCCTGGACGCACGCCGCAGCCACTAAGTTAAACCATGCAAAGGAGATAACACCATGTCCGCGCTTTCTTTAGCACCTGTCCTTTTCATTTCGCATGGCGCGCCCACCTTTGCGCTGGAGCCTGGCCGTCTGGGTGCGCGCTTGGGTGAGGTGGGCCGGCATCTGGAAGATGTGCGGGCTATCGTGGTGGTGTCTCCACATTGGCAAACCCGCGATGTGGCGGTTGGCACCACTGCCGCACCAGAAACCATCCATGATTTCAGCGGCTTCCCGCAGGCGCTGTATGCTTTGCGCTATCCGGTTGCTGGTGCCCCCGAGGCCGCAGGGCAAGCGCTGACGCTACTGAGTGAGGCCGGGTGGCCAGTACGCGTAGAGCCTGCGCGCGGGCTCGATCACGGTGCTTGGGTGCCACTGATGCATATGTTGCCCAAGGCCAATATTCCTGTCTTTCAGGTGTCATTGCCCCATGCGCTGGATACGCGTGGCGCCGTGGCACTGGGCCAGACGCTGGCTCCGCTGCGCGAGCAGGGTATTGCGATTGTTGCTTCAGGCAGCATGACTCACAATCTATATGAGTTCCGCGGTGCAGCTAGTCAGCCTGAGCCTTATGTCAGCGAATTCACCGCATGGGTCGATCAAGCCGTTGTGGAGCGTGATGTGTCACGCCTGGCTGACTATCGTTCGCTGGCGCCGCACGCACAGCGTGCTCATCCTACTGAAGAGCATTTCCTGCCATTGTTGGTCGCCATGGCGGCGACGGGAGATGACGAGCCGCTGGTGCAACTCGACGACGCCATTACGTATGGGGTGTTGTCCATGACGTCATACGGATGGGGGCTCGCCCAGGCTGTATCGGCCTGAGCGGCACTCACTGGTGCTCGCTCGGCGACGGGTGTGGTGGCAGGCCACGAGACCGTGGAGTTGGCTGCAGCCATCAAGGCGCAGGATTCGGGTAACGTTGATGGATGGCCTGAATGGCCTCCATTACCTCGTCTGACAGCGTCACTTCGACGCTGTCTATATTTTCCTTCAGCTGGTCGAGACGAGTTGCTCCTATCAGGTTGCTGATGACAAAAGGCTGCTGATTCACAAACGCCAGCGCCATGATTGCGGGCGAAATGCCCTGGTCGCGAGCCAGTTGTACATATTCGGCGGCAGCGAGTTCGGCCTCGGGCTTGGCATAGCGGTTAAAGCGTGTGAACAGGGTCATGCGGGCGCCCTCGGGGCGTGCTCCGTTCAGATACTTGCCCGCCAGTACGCCCATGGCCAGTGGCGAATATGCCAGCAGTCCCACGCCGTCGAGGTGGCTGAATTCCGACAGGCCGTTTTCGTAGCTGCGATTGAGCAAATTGTAGGGATTCTGTATGGATGCGATGCGAGGCAGGTGTCGTGTTTCGGCCAGCTTCAGGTACTGTGCCACGCCCCACGGCGTTTCGTTGGACACACCGATATGGCGCACTTTGCCGGCTTTGACGAAGTCTTGCAGTACATCGAGGGTTTCTTCGATGGGTACCGTGTATTCATCGTTCTTCCAGGGGTAGGCAGGGCGGCCAAATATGGTTGTGGTGCGATCGGGCCAGTGCAGCTGGTAAAGATCCAGGTAGTCGGTTTGCAGGCGCTTCAGGCTGGCATCTAGCGCTTCGGTCATATTCTTGCGGTCCAGATGCGTCTGGCCGCTGCGAAGATGGCTGGGTCGCTTTGGATCGGTGGCGGCGCCCGCGACTTTACTGGCCAGCACGATGTCCTTGCGGCGGCCCGTCCTGGCCAGCCAGGTGCCTATATACGTTTCAGTGCGGCCTTGTGTTTCAGGTTTTGGGGGCACGGGATACATCTCTGCGGTATCCACCAGGTTCACCCCCTGCGACAAGGCGTAGTCGATCTGCTCGTGGGCTTGTGACTCGGTGTTTTGTTCGCCCCAGGTCATGGTGCCCAGTCCGATCAGGCTGACTTCAAGGTCGGTGTGGCCAAGCTTCCGGTATTTCAAGTTAAGTGCTCCGACTGAATGATGCAGTGAAGGCCTGCTGCCGATGGAGTCGATGTCAACTCCACTGTCTTTAGGTCTGGTTTTGATGCGAAGTTATTACTTCGCGATTCATCATGGTGTGTTCGCGGCTTACCGAAGCGTGCTGCGGCCTCGTATCAAATCCCCAGCTTTATTGCCGATCATCATGGTTGCAGCACATGTATTTGCCGATGGAATGGACGGCATGATGGAAGAGTCAGCAATACGCAGGTTCTCTATGCCATGCACACGTAACTGATTATCGACTACGGCAAACCTATCGCTTTTCGGCCCCATGTGTGCCGTTCCATTTACATGGTACGACGAGACGCCATATTGCCTGGCGAAATCCAGCAGCTCGTTATCAGACTCGCATAGCTTACCGGGTAGAGTCTCTTCATCGAAATAGCGTTCAAGCGCCTTTGATTGCAACAGCTTGCGGGCCAGCCTGATTCCGCGTATCAGGGTAAGCTGGTCTTGCGGGTGCTCAAGGTAGTTGGGCTGAACAATGGGGTCTTCAAATGGATCTGCCGATTTAATGCGTACATGGCCCCGGCTTTGAGGCCGGTGCTGCCATATGCCAGCCGTCATGCCAGGAAAGTCATCCAGCATGCCGACGTAGCCTTCTTTATAGCTGGCGGGTGTAAAGACACCTTGCAGGTCAGGGGCATCGAGTTCGGGTAATGATTTCCAGAAATAATGCACCAGCGATGGGCTTAAGGCCATGACACTGGGCTTTTTCGTCAGCCATTTAAAGATCTGGCCAGCTAGCCTTGGGCCTTTAACCAACTCATTGATGGTGTCGCTGTTTTTTACTTTTGCTACAACCCGAACCGAGTAGTGATCGCTCAGGTTCTCGCCCACGCCTGGCAAGTCATGTACGACGCTGATGTTTTTTTCCTGCAGAAGGCCAGCTGGCCCTATACCGGATAACTGTAGCAGTTTAGGTGTATTGATTGCTCCGCAGGCAATAATGATTTCTTTGCGGGCCATGACGGTACGGGTGGTGTTGGGTTGCTTTGGATGGCAATAAGCCACGCCGACTGCCTTCTTTCCCTCCAGCAAAATCCGACTTGCCTGCGCGTACGTTTTGATGTCCAGGTTCGAGCGTGATTTTATGGGCTTCAGGAAGCGGCGCGCGGTACTCATACGCCAGCCCTTGTCTATAGTGCGTTGAAAATAACCGACTCCAGCTTGGTACATGCCGTTGTAGTCTTCATTTCTTGGTATCCCCGTTTCGACTGCGCCGTCTATAAATGCACTGCACAGGGGATGGATCCAGTCTATATCTGAAATGGGCAGCTCTCCTGAGCGTCCGCGGTAGTGGTCATCGCCGCCTGTTCTTGCTTCCATGGATTTGAAATAAGGCAGCACGTCATTGAATCCCCATCCGGGATTACCCAGCGCGGCCCACGCGTCGTAATCCGTCGACTGGCCGCGGTTATAGATCAAGCCGTTGATTGAGGTCGAACCCCCCAGTGTGCGTCCCTGAGGTATGGGTATGCGGCGGCCGTGAGTATTTTCTGTGGGCTCGCTTGAGAACTGCCATGCATATTTGGGATTGAATACTGCTTTGATGAACCCCGCCGGTATATGCAAGTACAACATGTTGTCCGGTGGGCCGGCCTCGAGTACGCAGACCGTAGCACCGCTCTGAGTCAGACGATTCGCAATGATGGCACCAGCCGCACCAGAGCCGACAATGACGTAGTCGTAGTGTTGAGTATCAGATGAAGGTGCTGATGTTCTATTCATGTTGAGTCTCGTTAAGAGTTACGCTGGGCACGGCTCAATTCAATTTAAGACAACGTTGATGCAAGGCAGCTTACCATTTTGAATGGCAGCATTATAGATAAATTTTGTGATCACAAATATCATATTGACTTTATGGTTTTAGGCCGGGTAGCATTTGACACAAGCCCTAAATGAAAAAAAGGGTAGGCGTCAATCAGCCATCCAGACTCATTAAAGTCATATTCGGAGAAGACATGAAATTCAAGTTCCTTATTGCCGCAATGTCGGCCGCGTTCAGTTTTGCCGCAACTCCTGCCGCCAATGCGGTCGAAATCGATGTGGCCAGTACTTTTCCCAAAGATATGATGTTTCTGGGAGACGGTCTGAAGCAGTTTGCCAAGTCGGTCGAGGAAATCAGCGACGGCGATATCAAGATCAAGATTCATGGCGCAGGTGATCTGGTGCCTGCGCTTGAGGTACTGAACGCAGTTAGTAGTGGCGCGGTTAGTGGCGGCTACGATTGGGTAGGTTACTGGGGAGGCAGTATTCCTGTGGCTAACCTGGTTGGGGCACTGCCATTTGGCCCAAGCCCCGAAGTGCTGGCTGAATGGATCTGGGAAGGCGGCGGTATGCAGATCATTCAAAAGGCGTACGACAAGCGCAACGTCAAATTCCTTCCTTGTGTTGTTGTACCGGCAGAGCCGGCTGGCTGGTTCAACAAAGAAATCAAAACGGTTGAAGATCTGCAGGGCTTGAAAATGCGCATCGGTGGTCTGGCAGGCCGTGTATTGACCAAGGTCGGTGTCAGTCCACAGATGATTCCAGGCGGTGAGGTGTTTGTTTCGCTAGAGCGTGGGCGTATTGATGCGGCAGAGTTCTCACTCCCGGCGGTCGACGAAACCATTCAATTGAATAAAGCTGCAAAAAATTATTACTTTCCCGGTTGGCACCAACCGTCCAGCATCAACTCCATCACCTTCAACATGAAGGTATGGAATGACCTGAACGATTTGCAGAAACATCAAATCACTACGGCGTGTCGGTCGTCCTTCCTATGGACGCTCACCAATGGTGTGCCTCAGCAGCTTGAAGCACTGAAACGGATGGAAGAGGGCGGAACCTCTATTCTTCGCCTTCCTGACGAAGTACTGGATGCCTTGCGCAAAGCAACCGCCGAAGTCATTGCTGAAGAACGCCAGAAGGACCCGCTCTTTGACGAGGCATACGCGTCCTTAAGTACCTATATCGAGGGCGCTGATCGCTGGAAATCGCTGCAAAGCACCAAGTGAGGCAAACATGGATAGCAGGCGCTCTAGCCCGAGTGCCATGACGAGGTGGGGAGACGCACTACTTAATGTCTGTGCGCTCCCCGGACGTTATGGATCGGCATTGATCTTCATACTTGTGTTTGTGGTGCTGACGGCAGTCATCGGTGCGCAGTTTGGGCTCAGCGAGCTGGCCCATTGGGAAAATCCCATCCCCTTGTTTGGTAACCATCTGAGCATGACAAGTATTGGCGAATTGCAATGGCATATCTTTGCATTGCTGGTCATGCTCTCCGGAGCTTACGCCTTCAAGGAAGATCGTCATGTGCGGGTAGACGTCTGGTCGGCGCGATTCTCCGACCGCACACGGCTTATTGTCGATCTTCTTGGCGATTTGTTTTTACTGATCCCTTTCTTTGCGTTGCTTGCCTGGTATTCATGGGCATTCATGCTGATGGCGTACGAGTTCGGCGAACAGTCCAATGCGGGCGGGTTAGTGGATCGCTATCTGGTCAAAACAGTATTGCCACTGGGAAGCGTGCTCATGCTCGGGGCAGGGGTAGGGCGCGTTCTGCGGAATCTGGGTGTGCTGCTGTCTCACCCATCAGGCAAAACAACTACCGGGGGTTCGCCTCAATGACTTATTTTTTACCGTCTTTGATGCTGCTTGCCCTGGTTGCCGGTATTTTCACCGGCTATCCGGTAGCCTTTTTATTGGCTGGCCTGTCCGTCCTGTTCATGCTGCTGGGCGACATCGCGCTCCCTTCGTTTGCTTTGATTACGAGTCGAATTTTCGGCGCAGTGCTGGAAAACTGGATACTGGCGGCCATTCCTCTTTTCATCTTCATGGGCATCATGCTCGACAAATCCAAAGTGGCAAACAAGCTGCTTACCGAGCTTGAAGCGCTTTTTGGTGGAAAGCCAGGTGGCATGGGTTTGGCGGTGGTAATTATTGGCATCGTCATGGCCGCCAGTACCGGAATTATCGGCGCATCCGTAGTGTTGATGGGCACTTTAGCTTTACCCATGATGCTAAAGCAGGGTTACGATAAAACCGTTGCCATCGGTACGGTACTAGGCTCAGGTACTTTGGGTATTCTGATACCGCCCAGTATCATGCTGGTTGTGTTTGGCGATGTGATGCAGATACCTATTGGCGACCTATTTGCCGGCGCGCTTATCCCAGGCTTGATGCTTGGTGGGTTCTATGCGCTGTATATCATGTATGTAGCGATCACCAACCCTAAAAAGGTGCCTGCCGGGCCGAAACCGTCAGCCGGAAGCCGTGGGAAGCTATTGCTGCGACTCTGCATGAACCTCGTTATTCCGGGCGTACTTATTTCAAGTGTGCTGGTTTCCATCGTGGTGGGTGTCGCCACGCCTACAGAGGGTGCTGCAATTGGTGCATTTGGCGCCATGGCGCTTGCTTTTTTCAGCCGTGAGCTCTCATGGAAGGTGCTGGTAGCAAGCCTGAAAGAAACCTGTCTGACTACAGGCATGATACTGGTGCTGGCCATTGGTGCCACAGCGTTTAGCCTAATCTTCAAGCGTATCGGCGGACAAAGCATGATAGAAGATGCGGCAGGCATGTTGGGGCACAGCCCTTACATGGTGATCCTGGCCATCATGCTGCTGATGTTTGTGCTGGGTTTCTTCCTTGAGTGGATAGAAATTTCATTTTTGGTCCTTCCTCTGTTTGCCCCTATTGTTGCCGGGCTGGATTTTGGCGATGCGTTCGCCAACCAGAATGAAGTCATGATCTGGTTTGCTTTACTGGTAGCCATTAATTTGCAAACCTCATTTCTGACTCCTCCCTTTGGTTATGCGCTCTTCTACCTGAAAGGTATAGCCATACCTGGCATTACCACCATTGATATTTATCGTGGTGTAGCGCCCATTGTCCTGCTGCAGCTTCTGGGGGTTGTGCTGGTGGCGCTATTTCCGGCCATCGCACTGTGGTTGCCGGGCAAGTTTTGATTTGGCTGGCCTGGCGCCAGCACTATTGGACCAAATGTACAAGAACACGGAGACGCCATGCGTTTGACAACGCTTGATAACACGACGCCCATGCAGCGGCTTGAAGTAGAAGAAGTCGACTGGGAAAGGTTGAATATCCATGAAGCAAAGCGGCTGGCAACACTCGTGGTGGCCGCGCGTCATTTCGAAGAATGCATATTGCGGCTCGATAAACTGAATCTGGTGCATGGGCCTGCGCACTCCAGTCTTGGACAAGAAGGAGGGGCGGCAGGATGTATTGCTGCGCTGCCCACTGCCACCATGATCAATGGTACGCATCGTGCTCACCATCAATGCCTGGCCAAGGCCATCAATGCCCTCTATGGCGATGACTTTGACCCAACTGTTACGGGCCGGCTTAGCGAATCAATGCGCGAAGAGACTCGCCGAATGATGCACGAAATTCTGGGCTTGCGCGACGGCTGGACTGGCGGACGCGGCGGCTCCATGCACTTGCGTCGCGCCGAGCTGGGCATTATGGGGACCAACGCCATTGTTGCCGGTGGTTTGCCTATCGCCTGCGGTCATGCCTTTGCTGAAAAAGTGCGTCAAGGCACATCGTTGATGGTCAGTTTCTTTGGCGATGGTGCTGTCCATCAGGGGGCCACGCACGAAGCGATGAACCTGGCAGCCTTGTACCGCTTGCCACTGCTGTTCTTTCTGGAAAACAATCGATACGCAGTGTCGATGAGCATAGAGCAGTCTACCTTTCAGACTCAATTGCTTACGCGTGCCCAGGCTCATGGCATACCTTCGGTGTGTGTGGATGGCATGAACCCCTTCGCGGTGTGGCTGGCGGCTCGATGGGCTCAGGGTCATATGCAAAATGAAGGTGGTCCTGCCTTGGTTCAGGCAGATGTGTACCGCTATTATCATCAAAGTTCATCTGTGCCGGGCAGTGCTTTCGGATACCGAACGCGTGATGAAGAAAACCAATGGCGTGAAAGGGATCCATGGCCGTTGTTGAGTCGCGAGCTCATCGCACGAAATATTCTTGATGAGGCAGAACTGGAAGCCATCAGCGAGGCTGCTCATGAGGCTGTCAGCGCTGCCTATGATTCATGTGTGGAAGGTACAGGGTCTGCGACACGGATTCGACCAGAGCTTTGGCCTGACCCCCAAACAGTGGACGATCACCTGACCAGCGATATGTCGGAGTTTGATGGCGTCAAGTTCTCTGAAATCGAGGATTTCGAAGCTGATGAGCTTGAAAGCCTGTCATTTATCGAAGCCATACCGCGTGTTGTCGGGGCGCGCATGCATGAAAACGATGCCATTTATGTGTTTGGCGAAGATGTGGCAAACATGAGAGGCGGTACGGTCGGGGCAACTCGCGGCTTGCTTGATCAGTATGCAGACCGGATTATCAATACGCCTATTACCGAGAACGGCTTTTGCGGCCTGGCTACCGGAGCCGCACTATCGGGCTTGAGACCGATAGTTGAATTGATGTATAGCGATTTTTTCCTTGTTGCAGGCGACCAGTTGTTGAATCAGGCTGGCAAGATACGTCATCTATTCGGTGGCACGGCGTCCGTACCGCTGGTATTGCGTGCCCGTATCCCCGGCCTCGAGGGTTACGGTTCACAGCATTCGATGGATCCCGCGGGTGTGTTCGCGTTGTTTCCTGGCTGGCGAATAGTGGCACCTTCCAATGCCTTTGATTACGTTGGGTTAATGAATTCAGCGCTGCAATGCAATGACCCTGTACTGGTGATCGAGCCCCAGGAGCTGCACCGCAAAAAAGCACTGGTTCCCAAGCACTGCAGTCACTATATTCCCATCGGGAAGGCCCGCCGTGTGGTCGAAGGGTCCGACATCACGCTGTTGGCGACCTTGACGATGGTCGATGTATGCAAAGAGCTTGTTGAACGCTTGGGCATCAGTGCTGATGTCATCGACTTGCGGACTTTGTCACAGCGCGATATCGATTATGAAACGATAGCGGCTTCTATTAAAAAAACCGGCCGCCTGGCCATTGTGGAGCAAACAACGCGCGGAGCCAGTATTGGGGCTGTTATTGCTGATGAAATCCAGCGACGGTTTTTTGATTACCTGGATCAGCCCGTCAAACGAGTAACTGGGCGCTGGGCACCTCCGGTGGTTTCAAAAGTATTAGAAGCTGCTGCCCTGGCCAGTACCGACGATGTCGAGGCTGCATTGAAAGAGATGATGATAGACAGTGGCCTGATCGCCGCTGCTGCTCAAGGACGATAACCATGCCTTTTTCATTGCTGGGAAAAACAATCCTGATCACAGGAGCAGCCGGAGGCATAGGTTCGGAAACGGCAAGGGTATGCGCCGAGCTTGGCGCAAATCTGGTGCTGGCCGACCTCCAGGAGCCTTTGAGCATTGCTGAGGAATTACGGGGTAAGGGTGCGGCAGTGCAAGTGCTTGCATTTGATGTGCGTGACCGCCAAGCCAGTGAGGATGTGGTGCAGCAGCTGCCGCAGCTGGACGTTATCGTTGCTAATGCTGGTTTTTGTCCTTGGGATGACTGGAATGAGCCGGGCTGGGATGATGTCTTTCACCAGACCATCGATATAAATGCCCTGGGCGTTATTAACTTGCTACGTCCTGGCTTGAACAGAATGATATCGCAAGGGTCAGGCCGCATGGTGTTGGTGTCTTCAGTGGCCGGCCGTATGGGCGGCTTAAGGGCCAGTCCCCATTATGTTGTGGCGAAGGGCGGAATAAATGCCATGGTTAAATGGCTGGCAAGAAAAGCCGCGCCGCATGGCATTACCGTCAATGCCGTAGCCCCCGGTGCCACGGCCACCAATATGGTGCAGGGCCAGGCTTTCGACGAACAAGCCATTCCTTTGGGCCGTATGGCCACTCCCCGCGAAATCGCAATGCCAGTCGCCTTTTTGTGCTCCGATGCAGCCAGCTATATATGCGGAACCATTCTGGACGTGAATGGCGGCGTTTACATGAACTGAAGTATTGAAAATTATGAGCAACACCTTGGAAGGACTTTTGCGGCGTCAAGAAAGAACGACGATGGCCGATAAGGTATATCTGGATATAAAACGCCTGTTGCTGTCAGGCATGATTCCGCCTGGCCAGAAAGTCACCTTGCGCGGCTTGGCCAAGGGGATTGGTACAAGCCCCATGCCCGTGCGTGACGCGGTCACGCGCCTAGTTATAGAGGGCGCCTTGAACATGCTGCCCAATCGGGGGTTGCGTGTATATAAGCCTACTTCGCATGAGTTTCATGAAATAGTGAAACTGCGTTGCTGCCTGGAGGGGTATGCAACGAAAGAGGCCGTGGCGGTGATAAACCAGAAAACCGTAAACAAAATCAAGGCATCCATACGTAAATTCGATCGCCTGGGCCATAAAAAAGAAATGGATATGGCTGCAGTGATTGAAGCGAATCGTGATATTCATTTCACCTTGTACGCGGCGGCGGGCATGCCTAGGCTGGAGACCATGATCGAGAATATCTGGACACAGATTGCGCCGCTGTTTGCATTGAGCATGAATAGCGCAGATCGACGCTCAGAAAAATGGGAGTCTTTTGATCACCACAATACTTTGCTACAGGCATTGCTTGCCCGAGACGGGCAAGCCGCCCAGGACGCGGTTGTCGCCGACATACGTGATGCGGCGGCCTATATTGAACATATCGCCAACTTATCGGATTAGAGGGGAGTCACGCAATGACGATAAATATTCTGATGCCGGGCGTTGGTGCGGGTACCTCATATGGAAGGATTGTGCAGTGGGTGAAGAAAAAAGGTGAGCATGTAGCGGTAGGAGACACGCTGGCCGAGATCGAAACCGACAAAGCGGTGCTCGAACTTGAATCCTTCGACGAGGGGGTGCTGCAAGATATTATCGTGAACGCCGGTGATGAGGAGGTGGCTTCGGGCTCCGTCATTGCAGTGTTGTCTGCCTCTGCTGGCCCGTTGGTGCAAGTGACTGCAACGAGCCCTGAGCCGACCGGTAAGCTCAATCGCCAGTTTGCAAGCCCGTCGGCGCGTCGATTGGCGCGACAATTGGATGTCGATATCGCAACATTGCGCGGTAGCGGTCCCAAGGGGCGTGTCGTCCGCATCGATATCGAGCAGGCGGCGGCGCAAGCCCCATCAATATCAGACAAAAAGGTGGTGATGCCTGCCGTCGCCAGCACACCGGCAGAGCTTGTCCCACATAGCCTGATGCGCAAGACGATTGCACGACGCTTGCAGGAGTCCAAGCAGCAAATCCCGCATTTTTACCTGACGGTTGACTGCCGCATGGATGCATTGCTGCTGATGCGTGCGCATATCAACCAAGATATTTCCAGGTTGAAGCGGACTGCAAAGATCACAATCAATGACATATTGGTTTACGCAGTAGCTCGTGCCATGGAGCGGGTACCCGATGTAAACGTCCGTTGGACTGAGCAGGCTATCGAACGTCATGGCACAGTCGATATCAGTGTGGCGGTCGCCGCAGAAAAGGGTTTGGTAACGCCAGTAGTAAGAAACGCACAGCAGAAGAATCTGGAGACGATTTCAAAAGAGCTCTTGGAGCTCGTGAGTAAGGCCAGGTCAGGCCAATTGGCCCCTGCTGATTACGAGGGTGGCGGACTTACGATTTCAAATCTGGGCACGCACGGCGTCAAGGTCTTTTCAGCCATTATCAATCCGCCCCAGGCAGCCATACTAGCGTTCGGCGCGGCAGAAAAGCGGCCGATTGTTCAGGATGACACGCTAGCTATTGGCACGCTTATGAGCGTCACCTTGTCGGCTGATCACCGGGCCATCGATGGTGCCGTAGGGGCGCGTTTTTTGGCAGAACTCAAATCTTTGCTGGAGGCACCCCTCGGGCTGCTTATATAGGCGTATCGATCTGGGCTTGCTTGTAGTTTTGCAAGCCCACTTGTTCGATAAGACGAAGTTGCTTCTCGAGCCAATAGGTATGGTCTTCTTCGGTATCGTTAAGTTGAGCCTGGAGCATGTCGCGCGAGCTGTAGTCGCGTAGCTCTTCACACAAAGCCATGGCCGTTTGGAGATTTTCACGAACCTCGTACTCGGTGGCAAGGTCTTTGCGCAGCATTTCCAACACGGTTTCGCCTTGTGTGAATTCGTGGGGGCGCATGTCGGGTTTGCCGCCAAGAAACAAAATCCGGCGCAGGATGACGTCGGCATGCTGGGTTTCTTCTTCCATCTCGTGGTTCATGCGCTCGTACAGGCGCATGTAGCCGTGATCTTCGTATTGACGCGAGTGTACAAAGTACTGGTCACGCGCGGCGAGCTCGCCGCGCAGCAGTTCTTTCAGGCATTCGATGACTTCAGGGTGGCCTTGCATGGTTCTGAATGGATTGATGGCTAAAGATACCTTGATTGTACGAAATTGTCGGCTTGCGCAGTATGATGCGAGCTTATATCCATAGGAGTGAAGCCATGGCCCGAAAACGCGAGTCACTGGATCCGGACGAAGTCGCCTTGATCCAGTGGTGTACCGAAATAGAAGAGTTGTTCGTGGCGGCAGGAGCATCTCGCGAAGAATCCCAGCAGCACATTGAGGACGAAGCCGAATGGTTTACTGATATGTTCTACGAGGGGTTGAGCCCTGCGGAAGCCGCCAAGGCGGCTTTAAATTAATCATTGCACTGCACTGGCTGTGCAAGCCGATGGAGCCCCGCTGTTTCCTCTGACAGGCTTGTTTTCATCAGCCTGAAAACGGCATTGCCTTGCGGGACGACAGCCATTATTCTGAGAGCCTTACCCAAACTATAAACAGGAGCAAACGCAGGTACGAGTTCAGGTTGCAGTGTTTGATTTTCTGCACATTGCGGTCTTCGCTTCGTCTAGCGTAAAAAAGTCATGGCACATTCAGCATTGAAATCGGCGCAACGCCGCAAATTACTTCTGGCTTCGGGCGCCATGGCGGGTGTTCAGCTGTTTGGCTTTGGCTCTGCGCGGGCGCAGACTGATCTGGGCAAGGTCACGTACGGGCAGGGCAGCATAGATCCCATCTTCACAGCAGGTTATGTTGCCCTGAAACAAAACTACTTCGCAGACGAAGGGCTCGAGGTCGAGTATCTGAATACCCAAAGCGGTCCACGCACCAGTCAGTTGCTGGCCGCCGGGCAAATCCTGTTTGGTGCAACGGCCGCGACGGCTGCGCCGGCCCTGGCCATAGCGGGCAAGCCTGCTGCGCTCATTTATGGTTTTGATCGCCGTATGACGTACGCGAACGTTATTGTCAGGAAGGCGGACTACGACAGCGGTAAGTTCCGCTCGCTCAAAGACCTTGCCAACCAGCGTGTGGGTGCGACTCAGCCTGGGTCGGTGACGGCGCTCATGGCCATTTACCTGATGGAGCAGGCCGGCATCGCCGGCAAAGTCGATATCCGGCCATTGGGCGATCTCGCCACCATGCTGGCGGCACTCAAGACGGGTTCGGTTGCCGCCACCATGGCCACCGCCTCGATGATGGAGCAGGCCGTGGCCGAGGGTTGGGGTATCCCGATTTTTGACGGCACGCAGGATGACGTCTGGAACGAGTTCATGAAGGGCGATGTGCCGGGCATCGCCGCCTACGCCTTGCGTGAAAGCATCGAGAAGCAGCCGGAAAAAGTGCAGGCCTTCATCAATGGTCTGGTCAAGGCGCAAGACTATATCAATACACATACGCCCGAAGAAATCACGGATGTTGTCTACGATGCCTACCTCAGTGCGCTTGCCCGGCCATCCGTCCTGAATTCAATAAGCCTGTACAAGAAAACGGTGTGGCTCAAGGACAATATCATCACCAAAGAAGCTTACGACCGAATGGCCGGCATCATGGGCGATGGTCGGCAGTTCTCCAACGAGAAAATGAAAACCGTGCCTTATGAAGAATGCGTCGATATGTCTTTTGTGCGTAAGGCCAGGGGTATTTGAGCCGTGATCGAATTGCGTGATGTTGCAAAGGCGTATCAAACCGAGAAGTCGCATACCTGGGCCATAGGCAATGTGTCGATCAATATCCCCGAAGGCGAGTTCGTTTCCATCGTCGGGCCTTCGGGTTGTGGCAAAAGTACTTTGCTCAATATGATTGCCGGCTTTCTGGAGCCTACTTCGGGCACCATCAAGGTTGATGGCGAACTCATCAAGGGGGCGCTGCACCCCTCGCTCGGTTATATCTTTCAGAAAGATACCTTGTTGCCCTGGTATACCGTGCAGAAAAATGTGGCCCTGGGGCTTCGATTCCAAGGGGTGGCAGAACATCAGGTCAAAGATAAAGTCGCAGAGCTGCTTGAGCTCGGACACCTTGCCGGCTTTGAAAACGCTTATCCCCATCAGTTGTCGGGCGGCATGCGTCGGCGTGTTGCTCTGCTGATGAGTCTGGCGGTGGAGCCCCGCATTCTGTTGTTGGACGAGCCTTTTGGTGCTCTCGATACTCATACCAAAACCCATTTGCATCGTGAGCTGATAGATATCTGGCGCAAGCTGGGGCAGACCATCGTCATGGTCACCCACGATCTGGACGAGGCGATCACGCTGTCGGACCGCGTCGTGGTGCTGTCGTCTCCGCCCAGCCAGGTGCTGCTGGACGAGCGTATCAATATTCCCCATCCGCGTGACGTATTTTCCCTACGTGAAAGCGCCGAGTTTCTTACGCACTTTCAAAGTATTTGGGGTGTATTGGGCCAGCAATTCAGGGCGGTCGCATGAAAGAAGAGGCTGCAAACTCCGTGCTTGCCGAAGCGTCGGCTTACCAGGCACAGCAGCGCAAAACGGCGGCTCGCCGCCGCTTGCGTATCACCGCATGGCAAATCGCCATTCTGGCCGTCATCCTGGGTGCATGGGAATTACTTACACGCATTCCGTGGTTCGTGGCGAATACGGTATTCGATCCCTTCTTTATCAGTCAGCCTTCGCGCGTTGCCGTAAGGCTCTGGGAGTGGGTACAGCCGGGACCCGATTCGGTGTGGCCGCATTTGTGGCTGACTTTGCAGGCAACTTTTCTTGGGTTGGCGGTTGGCGTGGGCAGCGGCTTTGTTGTCGGCATGGCACTAAGCCGCAATCGCCTGCTGGCCGATATTCTTAACCCTTATATCGTTGCCTTCAACTCGATGCCCAGAATCGCCTTTGTGCCCTTGATAACCATGTTTTTTGGGCTGGGCATGATGTCCAAAGTCGTCACGTCCTGGTTTGTTGTGTTTTTCCTGGTGTTTTTCAATACCTACAAGGGAGGGCGCAGCGTAGAGCGTGAATTGCTTGAATTCTGCCGTACATTGGGTGGTTCGCCGCGCCAGATTCTATGGCGTGTACGAATTCCCACGGCGGCCGCATGGACGTTCGCTGCCTTGCCCAATGCCATCAGCTTTGCCCTGATAGGGGTGGTGCTGGCCGAGTTTGTGGGCTCGACCACGGGTATGGGGTATCTGATGATCACGGCGCTTGCCACGCTGAATGCCACCGATATGTTTGCAGCCGTGACGCTGCTTTCCATCGTTGGTATTGCACTGGTCTACAGCGTTACCGTACTCGAACGACGGCTGCTGCACTGGTCACCCGAGTTTCGTGATCACTGACTACGAGGGTCGGATTCTGAGTTTGAATTATTCTTTGATGACATTGAGCAACGAGGCCTTGCCGCCTGAAAGGGCCTGAGTGGTCTCTTCGCAGCGGTGGCGCAGGTCTTCGCCCAAAGCCTGGATCGATGTGTCGGAGAACTGGGCGGAAATTCCTACCGCACTGATGGCCATGATGGGCACACCGGTTTCATCCAGAATGGGTGACGATACCGTTGTAATGCCTTTGACGTAATGGCTGTGGTCGACGGCGTAGCCGTGGGTCCGGGCAAACTGCACTTCTTTCAAATAGGTTTCGAAGCTTGGGCCATCGTCCCAGCGCAGCTTGCTGATCCGGGAACGAAGCTCGCGTGAGTCAAGGCTGGAGAATGCCGCCATGCAGCGGCCAAGCGCCGCAATATACATGGGCAGGCGTTGCCCTATGCTCATGTGTATACGGATAGTGGATTCGGAGTCGGCCAGGTCAACAAGCACGACGCGCTCATCCGCGATACGGTGCCACAGCGTGGATGTGACGCGATGTCTTACTGCGATCTCTTGCAGATGAGGCCTCAAGAGCCGAACGTACGAGGCTGCGTCCAGAGTGCCTTTTGCCAGCTGCACCACACCAAGCCCAATCGAATAGGTTTTGGTGGTTTCGTCGAAGCGTACGATGCGCTCATGAACCAGTGTCTTCAAAAGATTGAAGCAGGTGCTGGAATTGAAGGACAGATCTTTGGCGATGCGTGTGACGCCGACCGGCTCGGGGGAGCTGACCAGATAGCGCAGTATGGCAAGCCCCGAAGAAAGGGCACCGACAAGCTTCTCGGACTGCGTGTTGATAGTCATTTTTGTATTGTTCCGGTCGTAATCAAGGCGTCGAGCGCCCATAACTGGTCGCCTTTTACCGCCAGTGGGTTGATCTCGAGTTCGGCCAGGTCCTGTGATAGAAACCAGTCGCATAAGCGGGCAATGCTCTGTGAAATAGCCTGCATGTCGACACGAGGCCCGCCACGGAAGCCCTGAAGCAGGGCTGCGCTGCGCAGGCCTTCAAGCATCATAACGATATCATTTTCGTTCAGGGGCAGGAGCCTGGTCACTACATCCGGGTCCAGTTCGGCCTCGATGCCGCCCCGGGCCAGCGACAAGACGGGACCAAAGCGCGGATGGCGCTGCAAGCCCAGCAGCAGTTCATGATCGAAAGGAATCATGGCTTCCACCAGTACTCCTTGCACGGCTATGCCCAGCGCCTGGCCTTTATGGTGCAAGGTCTGCGTAGCATCGTCGACGGCCTTCTGGTCATGAAGCGGTAATATCACGCCACCCGCGTCGCTTTTGTGCAGCAGCTCGGCTGACTGAAGCTTTGCAACTGCAGGGAAGCCGGGAGCGGCTGTCTTTGTGCCCGGGGTTTCGCTGATGAGCGTGCCCGCTGGCAGCCTGATGGCTTTCTGGGTACGCAACAACTGTTTGCTGTCCCATTCTGAAAGCGTGGTCGCAGGTAGCGCACCGGCAAGCTGATATGTATTTGGGCTGAGTTGGGTAGCCATGCGGGAGCGCTGCTCGTGGGCCTGTATGCCGCGTGCTATGGCCTGGATGGCTTGGGGTATATCCAGGAACACAGGTATGTCGTGGGCTTCCAGTTGTTGTATGGATTCTTCCATTGCGCCCACCCAGATCACGATGATGGGACACTGCACCGATTGTTTTGCCTTGGTCAGCGTGTCGGTGAAAACATCGGCAATACTATGCATCATGCCTATGAAGAGGACGATGGCATCGACTTCGTTAGCCTGGGTCAGGGTGTCCATGGTGCGGGATATCAGGCTGGTGTCTTGCAGGACGTTTCCTGTGATATCCAGCGGATTGGCAGGATGAACAAATGGCGGAAGAATCTCGCGCAATGCTTTTTTTGTGGGCTCGGAAGGAGCGGGTAGCGTCAGCTTGAAAGGTTCGCAGGCGTCCGCGATCAGCACGCCCGCTCCGCCCGAGACCGACATGACCCCCAGACGCCGGCCTGCCGGTGTGGCACCCTGTGTGAGCAAGCGGGCCATGTCCATCATTTCAGTCAAGCTGTCTACGCGGATGGCGCCAAACTGGCTCAGGCATGCGTCATACAACGTATCGTTGCCCGCCAGGGCGCCTGTATGCGAAGCGGCGGCCAGTTGGCCGGCTACCGACCTGCCCGACTTGATGGCAATAACAGGCTTGCCTGCTGTGGCAGCACGCTGGAGCGCCTTGCGAAACTCGAGCGGGCGGCGTATGTCTTCAATATACAGACCAATGACCCGGGTGTGTTCATCGTCAACCAAGTGATGCAGTGCATCTGCAATATCGACATTGCACTCATTGCCAGTGGTAATCCATTGACTGAACCCCAGGCCTGATCGCAGGACTATATCGAGCCAATAGGCGCCCAGGGCGCCGCTCTGGCTTGCAAAGGCAAAGCCGCCCTGCACGACAGGCGTGTTTTCAAGTGCGGTGGTAAAGGAGGCAATCAGCCCGTTCCGGCTGTTCACTACGCCCAGACTGTTCGGGCCGATAATGGCTACGCCATGGGTGCTGGCAAGTTGCTGCAGGCGGTCCTGCATGGCACGGCCTTGCTCACCCACTTCGGCAAAGCCCGACGAGAAAATCACGAACGCCTTGACGCCCAAGGCAATGCCTTCCTGAACGATGGTCTCTACCCGTTCGGCTGCCGTACCGATAATAGCCAGGTCTATGGGTCTGCCGATAGCGCTCAGAGAAGGATAGCTTGTCTGCCCCTGGACGATCTGGCGGGCTGGATTGACCGGGTAAATGTCGCCGGTATAACCCCGCGCCAGCATGTAGGCCAGCGGACGCCCGGCAATTTTTCCGGGATCGTCGGAAGCACCCACTATGGCAATGCTCCTGGCATTCAGGATGGTGGACAGGCAAGTGCTGTCGGGGTTTTGCGCCGTGTGCTGCGTTGCTGCCGAGGTTTTCATTGCCTGCTTCGTCCTGTGCACTGTATTAATGCTTTGAATTCTATATCAAGAATATTATTCTTTAAATGTATGTGTGTTTAAGAGCGGGCAAGCAATGATTAGGTATTTTCCCTATATTGTGAACCCTGGCTCACGATAATAATATTCTTGATAGAGAATTAAATTCTCTTTAACTGTGAGTATTTATGGACTTTCAATTTTCTTCCGAGCACGAGGCCGTGCGCGATACGGTGCAGCGGCTTTGCCGCGAGGAGTTGGCGCCCTTGCTCGAGGAGGCTGAAGAGCAAGAGCGGTTCCCCCGGCATGTTTTCCAGCGCTGGGGCGAGCTTGGCCTGATAGGCGTGCGTTACCCCGAGGAGTCGGGCGGCAGTGGCCTGGACAAAATCAGCGACTGCATAGTGCGCGAAGAACTGAGCTATTTCAGCCAGGCGTTTGCAACGTCCTGGTCCGCACATTCTCATCTTGGTATCTGGCCTATCTGGAAGATAGGCACGGCACAGCAGAAGGCCCGGTTTCTTGAACCAGCCATGCGCGGCGAGAAGATATCAGGGTTTGGCCTGAGCGAACCCGATGGTGGCTCCAATATTCGTGCCATGACAACGCGTGCCGAAAAAGTCGATGGCGGCTGGACACTGCGTGGTGCCAAGCTCTATATCACCAATGCACCTTTTGCCGACTTTCTGCTGGTTGCTGCCAGAACGTCGCCTGAGCTGACGGCCGCAGCTATCAGCCTCTTCATTGTCGAGCTGCCTAACGCCGGGTTCGATATTCACAAGCTCAAGAAGGAAGGCATACGTGCGTCGGAAACTGGCCTGATCCATATCGACGATGCTTTTGTGCCCGATGACTGTTTGCTCGGCGAGGTTACAGGAACCTACCCTGTCATTCTGGAGTGCCTGAGCGAGAACCGTGTGGGTGTTGCGGCGAACGCGCTCGGGATGGCCAGGGCAGCGCTGGACGCTGCACGCGCTTATGCCGACGAGCGTGTTGTTGCGGGCAAACGTATTGGCGACTACCAGGCCATCGCACATCGTCTGGCAGACATGAGCGCAAATATCGAAGCCGCGAAATGGCTGGTTTATTACGGAGCGTGGCGGGTGGATCAGGGCACGCTGGATTCGGCTACTGCAGCAAAGGTAAAGCTGATCGCCACCGAGACCGCTGTACAAACCAGCGAGCAGGCCATACGCATACTCGGGGGCGCTGGCATTATGCGCGAGTATTCGGTGGGACGCATACACCGGGACGCACTGGTATACGTTATTGGCGAAGGCACCAGCGACATCCAGCGCAATCTCATTGCACGCGACATGGGCTTCAAGCCATGAGCATGCATGCTTTTATTACCGGCGCAAGCGATACCCAGATTGGCGAGCTGCCGGGCAGTACATGCATGAGCTTGCATGCGCAAGCTGCGCTGGGGGCGGTACAGGATGCGGGCTTGACGCTTGATGACATCGATGGCGTGCTATGCGCCTATTCGTTTACTGAGCCTCATCTGATGCTGGCATCGGTGTTTTGCGAGTATATGGGTATACATCCAGCGCAATCCCTGGCCATACAGGCCGGAGGAGCGAGCGCCTGCGTGATGGTGATGCAAGCTGCCGCCATGGTCGCCAGCGGGCAGTGCAATCATGTGTTGGTTGTCACGGGTGACAACCGGATGACCGGCATGTCGCGGGATGCCGCAGTCGCGGCGCTTGCCGAAGTTGGACATCCACAGTTCGAACGGCCTTTTGGCATTAGTGTGCCGGCGTCCTATGCTCTGGTTGCGCAGCGCTATATGCATGAGTATGGCGTTACGTCCGGACAATTGGCTGCCATTGCCGTAGAGCATCGCCGACATGCAGGCCGGCATCCCAAGGCGCACAAGCGCGAACCTATTACTATTGAGCAGGTGCTGGCATCCAGGATGATTGCCGAACCATTGCACATGCTGGATTGCTGCCTGATCTCCGATGGTGGTGCCGCGGTCGTGGTCAGCGCCCGGACTGCCGCAGCCAACACACGTGGCCAGGCCATAGAAATTCTTGGCGCCGGGCAAGGGCATACACACGAGCATATCCTGAACGCACCCAGCCTGGTCGACTTTGGCTGCAAGGCCTCGTCGGCGCGGGCGTTTGAACGTGCGGGGGTGCAAGCTAAAGATATTGATGTCGCTGAAATCTACGACTCGTTCACCATCACGCTGGCTGTCGAGCTCGAGTCCATAGGATTCTTCGAACGTGGGCAGGCCGGAATTGCTGCAGAGCAAGGGCAACTGGGCCTGGGAGGGAGCCTGCCTTGCAATACCCACGGAGGCCTGCTTTCGTACGGCCATTCGGGTGCGGCCGGCGGTATGTTCCATGTTGTCGAAGCCGTGCATCAGTTGCGTGGACAAGCCCACGAACGTCAGGTTACCGATGCCCGGCTGGCGTTCGTGCATGGAGATGGCGGCATTCTTTCCGCACATTGCTCGCTGGTTCTGGGAGGCTAAGACCGTGATTATTCCATTGCCCAAACCCGATGCGCAAACCCAGCCTTTCTGGGATGCGTGCCAAGAAGGCCGGCTTATATGCCAGCGCTGTACGGAATGCCATGTCGTGCAGTTCACACCGCGCGCTCGTTGTATGCGCTGTCATAGCGAGCGGTTGAGCTGGGAAGCGTCCGCACGTCAGGGGACAGTCATGAGCTTTACACGTGTGCATCGTGCACCCAATCCGGCTTTCAAGCAAAAAACACCTTACGTCATAGCCATGCTCGACATGGATGAAGGCTTCAGGCTGATGACCAACGCAAGCGTGGCGGTTCAGGACAGCATAGGCGTTGGGGAAAGGGTGTCTGTCGGATTTGAGCAGGTAGAGGGCATGATGCTGCCTATCGTACAGGAGCTGACATGACCCACCACCACGATGCGTCTATTTTGTTCGATGATTTCATTCCAGGAGAATCGTTGGGAAGCTGCGAGCTTGAGTACGATGAGGCTCTGGTGCAGGGTTGGCAGCGCATTTTTGGCCGGAATCAAGGCCGGACCGGCGGTAAGGCCGAGGCGGCGAGCGCTGCAGTCATCTTGATGATGCGCGCCTACCTGGCCGTGGTCAGCCCTCGGCCTCCGGGGAATATCCAGGCCAGGCAATCCATTGAGTACGCCTCGCTTCCCCAGCCTGGGCAGTCGTTGCTTGTGGCGCTGGATTGTCAGTCCAAGGAAATGAAGCGGGGCCGGCGCTACGTCGAGTTGCTCGCTCAGGGTAGCCATTCCGATGGCAGCCCGGTATTCAAAGGGGTGCTGACCCTGGTATGGGCTGCCTGATATGAAGGAAACACTCATGAGCCCGCGTTCTGATCTTCAGGAAGTCACACTTACCGTAGATGCCGAAACCGTTCGTGCCTACGCCGAGCTGACACAGGACTTCAACCCCATTCATCTTGATCCCGATTTTGCCAGGCAAACCCCTGTCGGTGGCGTTATCGCACATGGCACGATGTCCATATGCCTGCTATGGCAGAGCGTGGAGCAAACGTTTGGTGCGCTGGATTTTACGGATCTGAGGCTCGATATCCGCTTCGCGAGCCCTGTGTATCTGGGCGAAGTCATTACGGCGAGCGGCAGGCTGCAAGAGGGAGCTGTTGGGTGTTACGACGTATGGGTGCGTGGTCAGGATGGGCGCGACCGCATTGCTGGAGTGTTGAAAATCCACGATAAGGATGAGGCGGCTGAACGCCTTGTCGACAATACAGGAGACTGAGAATGCATGCTTTGAAGAAAACGCTGGTGTTATGGGGCGTGGCGGCAGCCATGGTGTCGGGTTTATCTGTTGCGCAGGCCCAGGAAATCGATAGCCGCAAGCAGATACGGATTATCGTTCCGTACTCTGCTGGAGGTACCTCCGATATTTTGGGCCGGAAATTGGCGGACGAACTAGGCACACGCTTGAAGCGCCCGGTTATTGTCGAGAATAAAGCGGGCGCCGGCGGTTCGATAGGCACCGAGGCAACTGTACGCTCCGATCCCGACGGAACGACGATTTTGCTGCATAGTGGTGCCATTGCAACCGAGCCCGCACTCAAATCAAAACTGCCTTACGATGTGACCAAAGATTTGACGGCGGTCACCACGGTCGTAGAGGGGCCTTTTGCGTTGCTGGTCAATAAAGATATGCCGGTGAGCAACTTGAAGGAGTTCCTCGAATATGCCAAGGCCCATCCGGGCGAAGTGAACTTCGGGACCCCGGGCGTGGGTACCTCGGTTCACCTTGCCAGCGAGCTGTTCAAGGTCAAAAGCGGGCTTAATTTGGTGCACGTCCCGTACAAAGGGGCAAGCGCAGCCTTGACCGGCCTGATGGGTGGTGAGATTCAAATGGTGATCGACCCGCTTGCCACGGCAAAACGGTATAGCGAGGACGGCCGGGTGAAAGGCTTGGCTTTGACCACTGCACAGCGCAGCGATCTATGGCCCGATATGCCCACTGTTGCCGAGTCAGGTGTGCCTGACTACAGCTCTGCGGTTTGGTATGGGCTTTATGTGCCTTCCGCCACGCCTGAGAAAGTTGTAGAGACTTTGAACAAGGCATTCGTAGATATCGTGCACTCAGACAACATGAAATCCTGGCTGAGCAATCAGGGTCTGGAGCCTGTTGGTAACAGCCCCAAGGAAGCCGATGAATATCTGAAGGCCGATATCGCACAGTGGAAGGAAGTGGTCAAGAAAGCTGGCATCCCTGTACAGTAATTCCTTGCCATTCAGTCAATCGAACTGGCAAGAACGAGGGCATTACAAGGGTGTATCGCCAACCCTTGTAATGTCTATGCCAGGCCCGGTTCCTGACGGCGCTTTCTTACTGATTCGTGATATTGGCCGCCTTGATGATTTCTCCCCAGCTGGTGTGGCTCTTTTTCACGACATCGGCAAACTCTTGCGGTGTGCTGGGCCAGCCCTCGACATATTGTTTCTCGAACTGTGCGTGAATTTCCGCAGAGTTCAACGCATTGACAAGTGCTGTGTTCAGCTTGGCCAGAGTCTCTTCGGGAATGCCGGCAGGCCCGACTACACCCCACCACAGTTCACTGCCAGTATCGGCGTAACCAGTGATGCCCGCCTCGTCCATAGTAGGTACATTGGGAAGATATTTGCTGCGCTCGGGGCTTGTAACAGCCAGGGGCAGCAGATTTCCGTTCTCAATGTGACCCATGCTGGTGTTAAGCGTGTCGAACATAAAAGTGATGTTGCCACCTAACAAGTCGGTCAGTGCAGGGGCGCTGCCGCGATAGGGGACATGGATAAATGGCGATTTTGTGAGCAGCTTGAGTAGCTCGCCCGATAGGTGGTTGGATGAACCGTTTCCGGCCGAGCCGAAAGTAATGTTTTGAGCTGGATCGGCAGCTTTTTCAGACAGGTCTTTCACTGACTTTATGTCCGACTTGGCATTTACGATCAGTACGTTGACGTACTTGCCCAGCAAACCAACTGGTGTGAAGCCGGTGTTTGGGTCGTAGGTAACGGTAGCATTAATATTGGGGGCGATAGCTTGTGTGCCAATACTGGCAATGCCGATGGTATAGCCGTCGGGTTTTGCACGGGAAATCTGGGCCATGCCCAGGGTTCCGCCAGCACCGCTTTTGTTCTCGACCACAATAGGCACGCCGAGTTCATCGCTCATTTTTTGTGCAACAGGGCGCGACACCATATCCATGGGGCCTCCCGCAGAGAAGGGGACTATCCAGGTAATGGGGCGCTCGGGCCAGGCAGCGTGTGCCGTGGCAACATTGGCAAATAAGGTTGCCGTGATGGCAGTTTTGATCAGTTTGCTTAACATCGGTATTCCTTCGATTTGTTGTGCTGCGCGATACGTAATATTGATAAGGAGTTCAAGAGGCGGACTTGCCAAAGCTGCTACGCGCCTGAGTGGCCTCTGTACTTTGATTGCATAGAAGTGCCTGATCGACATCCATGAAGCACGACAAGTGGTTTAACGCGTTGGCATGCGCATTAATGCTTTGTTTGCTCATCTTGATGATTGCACGAGGCGTTTTACTTGCCTGTTCGGCAAGCATCAATGCGTGTTCGCGGGCCTTTCCGTCGTCGACCAGCCAGTCGGCCAGGCCACATTCAAGCGCCGTTGCGCTAGTCATTTTTTGGCCCAGCAAAATTATCTGCTTTGCCCGCGATGCGCCTACAAGGTTCACCAGTCGCGGGACAGTATGCCAGCCTAGCGGTATGCCGATTTGTGCTTCGGGTACGAGCATATACGCGCTGTTTCCCATGACGCGCCAATCGCACGCCAGGGTCAGTGCGATACCACCACCTACATTCAATCCTTCGATTGCAGCGATAGTCAGCTGAGGAACCTCTTCCCAGGCCTTGCACATGCGGGAGCCCCACAAGGCAATGCTACGGCGTTCATCCAGTGTCTTGTCGTTGATGTCCCAGCGTGCTGGGTCTTTGAGGTCTACGCCCGATGAGAACTCTTTATCAGTCCCGGTCAGGACGACGCAGGAGGTTTGCCCGTCGTCTTTAAACGACTCGGCAACTCGGGTGAGTTCTTGCATGGCTTGCAGGGACAGGGCGTTACGCCGCTCTCCGCGATTGAAAGTAACGAGGGCGACAGCCCCTGTGTGTTCGATTGTGATCATGTTGGTGCTTGATGTCATAGTGCGGAAGATTGGACGATATTGTCGGAAACCAGGTCAGTGACTTGAGTTTCTGTCAGGCCGAAGCGCTGCAGGATTTCGGTGGTGTGCTGGCCTATGGCGGGCGGCGCAAGCCGCACGGATCCTGGGGTACGGGCCAGTTTTACGGGAATGCCGGTACCACGATAGTTGTCCAGCTCGACACACATTTCGCGTGTTCGGGTGTGGTCCAGCGCCAGCGCCTGCTCCACCGAAAGTACGGGTGCGCAAGGCACGCCGATTGCCATCAGTTCCTTGAAGAGTTCGACGGAATCGAATGTTGATAGCAATTCGGTGAGTCGGGCTTTGAGGGCGTCCCGATTGCTGACCCTGTCTTTGTTGTGCTTGTAGCGAGGATCTTCGGCCAACTGAGCGTCGCCGATGCGCTGGCAGAGCGTGGCAAACTGACGGTTGTTGCCGATGGCTATGAACAATGGCGTGGTTTTGGTCGAAAATAGGTCGTATGGAACGATATTAGGATGGCCGTTACCAGCCCGTACAGCGTTTCCGCCGTGGAGTACGTTGGCTGTGTGCGGGTGCAGCAGTGCCAGCGCTGTATCGTATAGCGTCACCTCTACTCGTTGACCCTTTTGCGAGCGATAGCGCTCTAGCAGTGCAAAAAGGACACCCATGGCGGCATTCATGCCCGTGGTGGTATCTACAAGCGGAATACCTATGCGTAAACCGTCGCCCTGGGGTTCGCCGTTGATGCTGATCAGACCGGATAAGGCCTGTACTGCGGCGTCGTACCCTGGCAGGCCACCCAGTTCTCCCTCTTCTCCGAATCCAGAGATACGGCAATGTATCAGCCGAGGAAAGCGTTCGCTGATCTCGGAAAAATCGTTCACACCCCATTTCTTCCAGGTGCTCATTTTGAAGTTCTCAATGAGCACGTCGGCTGATTCCAGCATATCAAAAAGCAGTGAGATGCCTTCTGGGCGTGATAAGTCCAATGCCAGGTCTTTTTTGTTGCGATTCAGGCCTACGTAGTATGCGGCGGTGTCGTGTACGAACGGCGGACCATAGGCTCGGGTATCGTCCCCGGTGAAGGACTCGACCTTGATCACTTCGGCGCCGTGATCGCCCAGGATTTGTCCCGCCAGGGGGCCGGCCAGCACCCGTGATGCATCAATAACGACCGTGCCGTCCAAAGACGCTTTAGGAAAATTATTCACTGCTGATTTCGCCTTTTAACTTGTGTGAAGACAAGCAGTGAATTCTAGGTATACTTTTTTTATGTGTCAATATGCAGTATATAATACTGCATAGCGAGTTATTAGCTTATGCGATTTTTGTCTTTTTCGTGATGTAATGCGACTTCGAATTCAAGCGGTGAACACATGGCACGTACCTCAGAATTGCTAACCGATACTTCCAGTTCGCTGGACGAGAAGAAGGCGTCGCGCCATTTCGTGACGGCATTGGCCCGTGGCCTGGATATTCTGGCGCTGTTTACCCGCGAGGTGACAGAACTGGGCAACGAGGAAATAGCCCGCAGGACGGGGTTGCCGCGCGCAACGGTTACGCGGCTTACGTACACGCTGGTCACCACACGTCATCTCGTTTATATGCCCGCAACACGCAGGTACAGATTGGGTGCGGCCTCACTGTTGTGGAGCTATGCTGCGTTGGAAAATATGCAAGGAGCGGCAGCGATTCGGCCTTTTCTGCAAGAGCTGGCTAACCAATTGTCTGCATCGACGGTTGCACTCAGTGTCAACGCTGGTCTCGAGATGGTTTACGTGGCTCATTGCGCAGGTCCATCGCTATTTTCTATTAGAACTGGCGTAGGGACACGCTTGAAAATCTGGGAGTCGGCTGCAGGCAGAACTTACTGGAGCGCAGCACCCACCAAAAGACGCAAGCAGCTATTGGCTGAGCTGGACTCCTTGAGTGCCCAGGAGGCAGAACAAGCCAGAGAGCAGCTGTTTGAGGCGGACAGGGAGTTTGTACAGTATGGCTTTTGCACCAGCATCGGAGGCTGGCGTGCTGGCGTGAATGCTGCAGGTTGCCCGGTATATACAGGCAACGAAGGGATAGATGGTGGGATATACGTCGTGACGTGTGGCGGAACCCATCCTGATTTCAGCCAAAGCATAGTGTGTGACAATGTTGGGCCAAAGCTGAAAGACTTTGCACGATTCATTGAGCCCAAGCTCGCCAATTACGCTCGGTAAATTTCATATGCGTCTTGGTGTTTCAGGCCTCAAGAAAGCTGGCGCCTCGGCATAGTAATTCCTTGTCATTCAGTCAAGCTCGAACTGGCCGACGATAAAATCAATAAACACTCTTACCCGGGTCGGCAGATTCTGTCGGCTGGGGTAGTACAGAAACAGGTCGGCGGGTTCCGGTAGAAAATCCGGCAGCACTACTTTCAGGCGCCGGGCCGCCACATATTTGTTCAAGTCCCATTCCGAACGGACCATGATGCCATGGCCTTCCAGTGTCCAGCCTAGTGCGATATCGCCGTCGTTGCTCGACATGGCGCCCTTTACCTTGATGACTTCCGTATGCTGCTGATGCGAGAAACGCCATATGCCATGCGCTTCGTCATTCTGGTTATGGATAATGCAGCGATGGTGTGCCAGGTCGGCCAGTGTTTTTGGCTCTCCGTGCTTCTTCAGGTATTTGGGCGAGGCGCACAGGTAGCGGCGGTTGCTTAACAGACGGCGAGCCACGAGGCGCCGGTCGGGCAGGGTGCCGAAGCGTATGGCCAGATCGATGTTGTTGGCCACCAGGTCCACCGGTTTGTCGGTAACCTGCAAATCAAGCTCGATATCGGGATATTTCAGGGCAAACCTGGAGGCCAGGGCCGAAATGCGCCTGCGGCCAAATCCCAGGCTGGCATTTACGCGCAATAGACCACGTGCTTGCCGTCCATGATTGATAACCGAGTCTTCCATGGCCTTGATGTCGGCCAGTATGCGCCGGGCCTGCTCTAGAAACAGCTCGCCTTCGCTGGTCAGGCTGATGCTGCGTGTGGTCCGGTTGGCAAGACGCACCCCCAGGCGATCTTCCAGTTGCATCAGTTTGCGCGTGGCGGCCGGCGGCGTGATGTCGAGCGCACGCGCTACAGCAGACAGATTCTTGTGCTGCGCCAACAGCACAAAGAAGGAAAGCGTCGAATCCATATTTATTAATTAAATGCAATAGTGTATTTATTATAAGTAAATAAACTTGGGCCCAAGAGTGGTTAATCTGTCTATGTCCGCGCTGTCAGGCGCCACCGTCATATCCTTCAAGTAAAGCCACATCATGAAAATTCTGGAAATCCGCGAAGTCACGCTGCCCATCAGTTCGTCCATCCGCAATGCCTACATAGACTTCAGCAAAATGACGCTGAGCCTGGTCGCCGTCATGACCGATGTCATCCGTGACGGCAAGCCGGTGGTGGGCTATGGCTTTAATTCGAATGGTCGTTATGGGCAGGGTAACCTGATGCGTGAGCGATTCATTCCCCGGGTGCTGGCGGCTGATCCCGCTAGCCTGATGAACGGAGCAGGAGACAACCTGGATCCTCACAAGATCTGGGACTGTATGTACACCAACGAAAAACCCGGCGGCCATGGCGAGCGCTCGGTAGCCATAGGCACCATAGACATGGCGGTTTGGGATGCAGTGGCCAAGATTGCCAACAAGCCTTTGTTTCAGCACTTGGCGGACGAATACGGTAATGGACAGCCCAACCGCAAAGTCTTCGTCTACGCGGCAGGAGGCTATTACTATCCCGGGCAGGACCATGGCAAGCTCAAGGACGAGATGCGCAGTTACCTTGATCGTGGCTATACCGTGGTCAAGAAGAAAATCGGAGGCGCCTCGCTCGACGAAGACCTGCGACGCATCGATTCAATACTGAGCGTTCTGCAAGATGGTCAAAGACTGTGCGTGGACGCCAACGGACGCTTCGACCTGGACACCGCCATTGCCTACGCCAAGGCGCTTTCGCAATACGACCTGTTTTGGTACGAAGAGCCGGGCGACCCCCTGGATTTCGAGTTACAGGCTGCCCTGCGCAGTTACTACAAAAATCCCATGGCTACCGGCGAGAACCTGTTCTCGATGCAGGACGCCAGGAATCTGATCCGCTACGGCGGCATGCGCCCCGACCGCGACTGGCTGCAGTTTGATTGCGCACTGAGCTACGGCCTGGTCGAATATTTGCGCACTCTGGATATGCTGCATGAACATGGCTGGTCGCCCAGCCGCTGCATTCCTCATGGCGGGCACCAGATGTCGCTGAATATAGCGGCCGGCCTGGGCCTGGGTGGTAACGAATCCTACCCGGATTTGTTCCAGCCTTTTGGCGGCTTCCCCGATGGCGTGAAGGTCGAGAACAGCTACATCACCATGCCCGATCTTGTCGGCATAGGCTTTGAGGGCAAGGCCGATCTGTACAGCCAGATGCACAAGCTTTCTGATTGAAGCCTGAACAAGGGGGAATAACCATGAAACTGGACGCGAGCGCTGAGGCCTTGATTGCCTTTACCCAGCAGCAAAATAATCCGCCTTTGGGGGCAGTGCCTGTTGCGCTGTCACGAAAGCAATCGAATGCGGTGCGTGCGCAATTGCAGCCCGACTCTCCTGTTCTTGCCAGCGTAGAAGATGGCGAGATAAACGGGTCCAAGAGCGCTATTCCATTCAGGATATATCGGGCAGTTGCCGATTCCACCAGCGTGCCAGCTGTGGTTTTCTTTCATGGTGGCGGTTTTGTTCTGGGCGACCTGGATAGCCACGATATCGTGTGTCGGCAAATATGCCATGAATCCGCTTGTACGGTGATCGCCATTGATTACCGTCTAGCCCCGGAACACAAGTTCCCCGCGGCGGTAGACGATGCCATTGACGCCACAGCCTGGGTGCGCGAGCATGCCGCAGAACTCAATATTGATGCCGACCGTATTGCTTTGGCAGGTGATAGTGCGGGGGCCAACCTGGCGACTGTCGTGGCCATCGACATGAAGCGCAAAGGCTTGCAGCCACTGGCACTGCAGATATTGTTCTATCCGGTCGTGGATCAATACGCTGAATACGACAGCAAGCAACGCTATGGAAGTGGCTATTTGCTTACGCGGTCAGCGATCAATTTTTATGCTGATCAGTATTTCGGAAGTGAAGGCGATAAACAGGATTGGCGGGCGTCACCGATGCTGCATGACGACTTGTCTGGCCTGCCCGAGGCTTTGGTCATTACTGCAGGTTTTGATCCCCTGGTCGATGAGGGGGAAGCCTATGCCTTGCGCTTGTCACAAGCAGGCGTTCGAACCACTGTACGGCGGTTTCCGGGGCAGGTCCACGGCTTTATCACGCGGGGCCGGATCATACCTGAAGCGTTCGAGGCCATTCAGGAAGCAGCCCTATTGCTGCGGACACGCCTCGCATAAGCCGGGATGATTGCTGACTGAAAGCCAGAATAATTAACGGTTCAACAAGGAGAGAAGACTATGTTTGGAGATGGGAAATTCGCGATGCACGTGGGCAAGACTGTAGCAGTGGCAGCCCTGTTGGTGGCGAGTACGGCTTGGGCGCAGGACAAATATCCGGCCAAGATGGTGGAGGTCGTTGTCCCCTGGACGGCAGGCCAGGCTACCGATATTGCGGCCAGGACCTTTGCCGAGGAGCTGACTGCCAAGCTGGACGAGACTTTCTTCATATCCAATAAAGCGGGTGCAGGTGGTGCGGTTGGCAGCGCCTATGTGGCACGCGCCAAGACAGATGGTTATACCTTGCTGGCCGCCTCGACGGGTTCAGTCATTGTCAGTCCGCTATTGAACATAACCTCTTATGCTGCCTCTGATTTTGTGCCCGCAGCCATGATTGCAAAAAGCCCGTCGATATTGATTACAGCATCGGATTTCCCTGCCAAGAACATTAACGAGTTGATCAAGCTGCTTAAAGATAACCCGGGGAAATATACATTTGCTTCATCTGGCAATGGATCGGCCACCCATCTGATGGCAGAAGCATTTAACATGGGTTATGGCATTGAGGCCACACACGTACCTTACAAGGGCAGCTCTGCCGCCTTGACCGATGTGTTGGCCGGGCGCGTGACGTATATGTTCGATACGGTGGCGTCGGTGTCGGGGCAGCTGAAGGCCGGTAAGGTAACCGCCTATGCCATTTCTTCCAAGGATCGCAGTGCGTCGGTGCCTGATATTCCTGCCATTGCAGAAGTGACTGAGCTGAAGGACTTTGATATTGCATCGTGGATAGGGTTGATGGCGCCGAAAGGCACCTCCCCGGAAAGCCTGAGCGTCATCGAAGAAGTGGCCAGCGCATACTTGAAGACTCCCGAAGCCAAAGCCAAGTATCAGGGCATGGGGCTGGGAATTAATCCCATGTCCAATCAGGAGTTCCAGAAAGTAGTCGACCGTGAGGTTGAACTTTATTCCGGTTTGCTGGAGAAACTGGGATTGAAACAGTAGCGCCTCGATATAAGGGAAGCTCATAAGAATGGGCGGCACTTATGAAGTGCCGCCCATTCTGTTTATAACCCCTGCAGTGCCTACAGCCTATTCGATCTTGATGCCGGCACGTTTGATGACGCCGTCCCATTTTTTGACTTCATTGTTGACCAGAGTCTTGAATTCGGCCGGTGAGCTCGCGACAATTTCGACGCCTTGCTTATTGAATTTATCGATGACTGATTGTTCATGCAACATGTCGACCATGCCGGCGTTGACCTTTTTAATGATCTCGTCGGGCGTCCCTGCCGGAGCCTGCATGCCAAACCAGACGTAGACTTCATATCCTGGGACACCCGCCTCGGCTACGGTTGGGGTGTCGGGCAGCAGCGGCGCACGCTTGGTGCCGGTTGCGCCCAGGGCATTCAGTTTGCCGGCCGAGATATTCGGGTAGACGTTGGGAAGGTTATCGAACAGGACGTCGATGTCGCCAGCAAGCAGGGCGGTGACGGCGGGCGCGCTGCCTTTGTATGGAATATGGGTCATTTTGGTGTCAGTCATTTCCAGAAATAACTCCATCGACAGATGGTTGGACGAACCTGAGCCAGTGGATCCGTAATTGAGTTTGCTCGGATTGGCCTTGGCGTAATCGATCAGCTCTTTCACGCTCTTGAACTGGGAATCAGCCCGTACGGTAAGAATGTTTTGCGTGCTGCCCGCCCATATGACAGGTTCAAAATCCTTTAGTGCATCGTAAGGCATTTTTTCGCCGTACAGGCCGGGCAGCGCTGAAAACGGCAGTGGCGTAATGAGCAGGGTATAACCATCAGGCTTGGCCTGTGCGACGGTCGTGTTTCCAATCAGGGTATTGCCGCCAGGCTTATTTTCCACCACTACCGACTGATCCCAGGCTTTGGTTAGGTATTCGCTGGCTGTTCTGGCCAGGGTGTCGTTGAATCCACCAGGTGTGTAAGGGACGACGAGGCGCACGGGCTTGTCAGGATAAGATTTAGTGTCGGCTGCGGCGGCGCTTAATGAGGCAAGGGCCAGGCTGAATCCACCTAGCAATAACGTCAATTTACTTATTTTCATGGTTGTCTCCTCGACTGTGTAATCGTTATTGGTACTTAGAATTTCACAACATATCCCGGCCCATCGATCACCGGAAAATCTTTAAATATGGACTCATCCACTTCTACGCCAAGACCCGGGCCGGACGGTGGTTCGACGCAGCCGTCTTTACCGATAGAGAAGGTTGGGCCAAACATATCGCGAAAAGGGTTGAACTGCGAGACACAAGCCTCGAAGTATCCGGAGTTCTCGGTCGCGGCAAGAAAATGCAGGCTTGCCGCATGGTTCAGGCCTGTTGCCGAGCTGTGTGGGTTGATAGGTATGCGAAAGGCGGAAGCCAGGGCCGCGATTCTAATTGCTTCGGTGATCCCGCCCGTCTTGGACAAGTCGGGTTGCCAAACCTGTACCGCGCCAGCCTCCAGCATTTGTGCGAACTCAAAGCGCATGAAATGATTTTCACCGGCGGCCAAAGGGACTAGCGGGGTGATTTTGGCGGCTTCGCGGTACGAGGCGAAATCGTTGCATGCAAACGGCTCTTCGAGCCAGCCGGCGTGAATATCCGCCAGCACAGGCAGGACACGCCGCGCTTGTGCGATGGTATAGGCGGTATTTGCATCGGTCAGGATGTCAATGTCGTCGCCTATGGCTTTACGAACATGCAGGCTACGCTTGATATCGTCCTTTACGTTGTCGCCCAGTCGCAGCTTGATGGCTCGATAGCCTTGTTCGATGTATGACTGAGCCTCTTCTGCCAAACTTTGTTCAGGCTGGTAACCCAGTGCGATACCGCCTGCGTAGGCGGGAAGGCGTTTATGCGAACCACCCAGCAACTCATACAAGGGCATGTTGGCAGCCTTGCCCCGGATGTCCCATAAGGCCATGTCAATGCCTGATAGGGCCATGGCAGCGCCCGCCCCCAGGCCGTGGCTCGAGAATTGCATGCGATGCACGCGCTGCCATGTGCCCACGACATCGGTGGCAGACATGCCCACGAGCATAGGTGCCAGGGTATTGTGTATGTGGCTGACAATGGCGCCGGGGCTACGGCCTGGATGTGACTCGCCATAGCCCACGAGGCCTTCGGATGTGTCAACCCGGACAATAATGGCGTCTCGCTTCAAGGTGCTGCCCACACCCATGGTGACGGTTTTTCCCTCAGGCAGGCGATAGGAAAGCGGGATAGCGGTGATGCGGGTGATGTTCACTGTTTCTCCTGGTTCTTAAAACATTCGGGATTGACGATATTGCCGGGGCGTTCACCGCGGATCAGAGCGAGCACTGTACTGACAGCCATCAGACCCATGGCCCGCTCGGCATCGCCAGTTGTGCCGGCCAGATGTGGCGTGAGCATAACGTTGGGGTGGGCGCGCAGCCTGCTGTCCGTGGGCAGAGGCTGGGTGGTAAACACATCCAGCGCAGCGCCAGCAATGCGACCGGATTCGAGCGCCTGCACCAGGTCTGGTTCATTGATTACCGGTCCTCGTCCAACATTGATCAACACCAGGCCAGGTTTGGCGTACGAGAATATCTGGCTGTTCAGCATGCCCCGTGTGTGTTCGGTTAGCGGGCAAGCCACCACAATGAAGTCGCTGCCTTCAAACAACGCTTCCAGGCTCATTGCGGTGATATTGCCTGGCAGCTTGGACGGGGTGCGCGTATGGGCGGCAACCTGCATGTCAAACCCGCCCATGGCTATCTGTGCAATACGCTTGCCTATGGCACCAAAACCTACTATCCCCAACTTACGGCCCTGCAGCTCAAAGGTGCTTGATCCGGCGGTTTTCCGCAGACCCCAGTTTCCCTCACGGACTTGTTGATCAAAATGCCGGAAACGGCGGGCGCTTTCCAGCATAGCGGCGATGGCATATTCGGCCACGGCATTGGCATTGACTTCGGGGGTGTTGGCCACGGGCAGCCCATGCTGTGTTGCGCTGTCGACTGGGATGAAATCCAGTCCGACGCCATGGCGAACGACGCCGCGTAATGTATTGGGTTGGTCAAAAAGATCAGCGGGCAGCTGCCGGCGCACAATCAGCCCCTGGACACTTTGCACCTCAGCGTACAGTGTCTCTGTTGCGGCAGCGGTGTCCAGCTTTGAGTCCAGAGTAAGGACAGTTGCAACAGCTCTTAATTCAGCGTCGGCCTCGGGATGAATGGCATCGGTCAACAGGATTCTGGGTCTGGCTGCTTCAGGTATCATGATTTTTGTGGGCGTTGGCAAGGTGGTCGATCAGCGTTGGTACCGGCGATTGTTCAAGACCCGCATTGGCGGCTTGCGCATACAGCTCTTTGATGGCTTGCGCGACCGAGCCTTGGGTGTCTTGTTCTTCGGTCATGGTGCAGTAGTACCCCATGTCCTTCAATGCATTGGACATGGAAAAACGGAAGCCGGATGAGTCTTCTGATTCGATGTAGGGACGCAAGCGGTTCAGCACGACTCCGCCTCCTCCGCCTGCGGCCAGGATGTCGCAGAATGTTTTAGGGTCGGTGCCTGCTTCGCGCGCGCATGCCGCTGCCTCAGCCAGTACGGCCGAGAATCCCAGCGATACGTAGTTATGCAGAAGCTTCATCTGATGGCCAGCCCCCACGTTGCCAGCGTAGGCGATATTTTCAGAGTAGCTCTGAAGTACAGGAAGGCACTCTTCGAAAACCTTGCGGTCGCCGCCCACGATCAGGTTCAATTTACCCTCGGCGGCTTCTTTGGGCGTTCGGGTCATGGGCGCATCCAGGAAGCGCCCACCGGCTTTCTGCACCGCTGCCGCGATCCTGAGGGTGGATGAGGGTATGGCAGTGGAACAGTCAATGACTGTAATTCCTTGCTTCAGGCCCTCGAGCACGCCGTCCTTCTGGAAGAGGATTTCTTCTACCTGGGGCGAGCCTGTGACACAGAGGATGAGTATGTCGACCTGGGCGGCCAGGTCGGCGGCGCGCTGGCTGGTCTTTGCGCCAGCCTTCAGCAAATTGTCCAGGGGCTGGTTGCCGGGGTGCTCAAGCACCGTCAATGGAAAGCCGTTACGCAGCAGGCTGGCAGCGATGCCCGAACCCATCAGGCCGGCGCCAATCAGGCCGATTTTTGTTTGTTGTTCTGTCATTGGAATTTCCTGGATATGGCTGGGTTCGGTTTATGGAGTACCCAGTCCGCCGGCGCAGATATATTTGATCTCGACATAATCATCGACGCCATACTTGGAGCCTTCGCGTCCGACACCCGATTCCTTGATGCCGCCGAAGGGGGCCAGTTCGGTGGAGATGATGCCTTCATTCAGGCCTACGATGCCGGTTTCCAGTGCTTCTGCAACACGCCATGCGCGGCTGTAGTCGGAGGTATAGAAATAGGCGGCCAAGCCAAACGGCGTGTCGTTGGCAAGCCCAATGACTTCTTGCTCGGTGCTGAATCGTATCAAGGGAGCCACAGGTCCGAAGGTTTCTTCCTGCATGAGCTTGGCCTGCCGGGAAACATTCAACAGGATGGAGGGCTCATAAAACAGGCCGCCCAGCTTATGTGCACTACCGCCGGTCAGGGCAGTGGCGCCGCCGGAAACTGCGTCATCTATGTGCTCTTGCACCTTATCGATGGCCGCTTGATCGATGAGCGGACCCAGGTCGGTGTTTTCCTCCAGGCCGTTGCCCACGTGCAGAGCCAGTACTGCCTGTTTAAGACGTTCAGCGAATGCGTCATAGACGCCCTCCTGGACAAAAATCCGGTTTGCACACACACACGTCTGACCCGCGTTACGGAATTTCGATGCCATGGCGCCTGCTACGGCCAAGTCGAGATCGGCATCATCAAAGACGATGAAGGGTGCGTTGCCGCCCAGTTCCATGGATATCTTTTTCATGGTGCCTGAGCACTGTTGCATTAAGTACTTACCCACGCTGGTGGATCCGGTGAACGAGAGTTTACGGACGATAGGGTTGCTGGTCAGCTCCTCACCCACAACGCCTGAATTTCCGGTCACTACATTGAGTACGCCGACAGGTATGCCGGCTTGCTGCGCCAGTTCGGCCAGTGCGAGCGCCGAATAAGGCGTAGCGGTGGCAGGCTTGATGACGATGGTGCAGCCGGCAGCTAGCGCTGCGCCGGCTTTGCGGGTGATCATGGCATTGGGGAAGTTCCATGGGGTGATGGCGGCGACCACGCCCACTGGCTGTTTGATGACCACGATACGCCGGTCGGCGCTTGCAGAAGGAATGACGTCACCATAGACGCGTTTTGCTTCTTCGGCAAACCACTCCAGGAACGAGGAACCATAAGCAATCTCGCCGCGGGACTCTTTAAGGGGCTTGCCCTGCTCGAGGGTCAGCAACGTGGCCAGATCTTCCTGTTGCTCCATGCATAAGTCGTACCAGCGACGAATCAGCTGTGAGCGCTGTTTGGCTGGCATGGCACGCCAGGCGGGAAGTGCCCGGTTAGCTGCGTCGATGGCCTGGCGTACATCCTCTGTGGTAAGAGCGGGTATGGTGCCAAGCACAGATTGATCAGCGGGGTTGGTAACGTCAATGGTTTTGTTATTGGATGCGTCGACCCAATTGCCGTCTATATGACATTGCTGGCGAAAGAGTGAGGGGTTTCTCAGTTTCATCATTAAGGCCTCGTGCAAAGGTAAGAAGGATTATTCAGTAAGTTGTCTGGCCTGGTGCCCTGATAAAGAGCGTCCAGACCATTGATGAGCAACCAGCCCATCGCGTCGCGTGTTTCCTGAGTGGCGCTTCCCAGATGGGGGGAAAGAAAGACATTGTCGAGCTCGCGATATCGGGGATCGATATCGGGCTCATTGGCAAATACGTCCAGCCCTGCCGCAAAAAGACGGCCAGTGGCCAGGGCAGTGATCAAGGCGTCATCATCTACAAGCTCGCCGCGCGATATATTCACCAGCACGGCGCGTTCGGGCAGAAGTGCCAGGCGTTGGGCGTTGATGATTCCTTTTAACTGGGGGGCGCCAGGTACGGCAATCACCAGTACGTCGGCGACTTTCAGAGCATCGTCGAGGTTCGCGTGATAAGTTGCGTTGGCAGCCAGTTCAGGTGAAAGAGGGCGCCGATTGTGGTAATGGATCTCCATGCCAAAAGCCCGGGCCCGCACGGCGATTTCGCGTCCAATGCGGCCCATGCCAAACACGAGGACACGTTTTCCTTTCAAGCCTGTGCCTAGTAATTGAGTCGGGCTCCAACCCGTCCAGCTGCCACTGCGCACCATGCTGTCTGCTTCGTGGCCGCGGCGGCATGCATTGAGCATCAGCATCATCGCTATCTCTGCGCAGGCGTCGCTCAGTACGTCGGGCGTATGCAATATGCCTATATCCAGGTCTTGGGCTGCTGCCATGTGGATATGGTCGTAACCCACCGAAAGCGTCGCGACATAACGCAAGGTGGGCGCAAGCTCGCGCAGAACATGATCAGTGATTCGTTCAGTGGCGCTGGCGAATAATATTTCGCAGCCTTGCGTGTTCTGGATGATCTGGTCCGGGGACAGGATGCTGTCATTCTCGTTGACCCGCAAATCGTAACGCGCCCGCATAGCGGTTTCCACATTCTTGGTGAACCGACGGCACAGAAAAGCCTTGGGTTTTGTCACGCTGGGTTCCATCCTGTGAAATGTCTCCTGATTTTTTAGTACTATTAATTCATATGACAAATTTGTCAAGAGGTTTTTAACCTGCTAGTATTTAAATCAGTCTTCAAGGGCTAGCCCTTGATCCGGCCGCGAGGGGTGAACTGGCTCGCAGCGATAGAACGATAAAAAAGGCAGCCGCACTTTATGCAAACAAACCAGCCAGCCAACGAAAGAACGCTATCTGATCGGCTTACAGACATGCTGGCCCGAGAGATACGCAGCGGCGCGTATCCCGTGAACTCCCGACTTCCCACCGAAAAATTCATGACAGAAGAATATGGGGTAAGCCGTACGGTTGTCCGGGAAGTCCTGTCGCGTCTCAAGTCTGCTGGTCTGGTGGAAACCCGCCAGGGTAGCGGCACAGTAGTGCTTGATCCCGCCTCCAGTGACGCGTTCAGATTGGGGCGCCCCGATGACGATCCGGCACGCGGCGTCCTGCGCATTATTGAATTGCGTCGTGGCCTGGAAGGCGAGATGGCCGCTTTGGCTGCGGCACGGCGCAGTAAGCAAGACATGCTGCGGATTAACCGGGCGCTTGCCGCCATAGACAATGCTGTGGAATTGGACGGCGATGGAGTAGAAGAAGATCTGGCTTTTCATATTGCCATTGCACAGGCCACAGGAAACCCGCATTATCCGGAGCTGTTGGGCATGCTTACGCGAGCCCTGAAAGATGCCATACGGGTGACGCGTGGAAATGAAGCGCGCCAGGCTCAACTTGCCGAAGATGTGCGCAAGGAACATGAGGCGATACGCGCTGCCATTGAAGCGCAAGATTCCGAAGCAGCCAGAGTTGCGGCATTTCGTCATATGTCGAGCACTGCCCAGCGCATACAGAATGTTGATACCGAATACTGGAAAGGCGCCAGCAGCGCCGCAGCGGGGCGCCTGGCTCGTACACGCCTGGCCGCTGAGCTCAGAAAGGCAAAGTAGCTGGCGCCCGTGGGTACAAAGTATGGCCGCCAATTACGGCGGCCATAAGGTTAGCTCAAGACGGCCAGTTGTTTTCTGGATATCAGTTCGAAGTCAATGTTTGCACCCAGACCGGGCTCTGTTGGTGCGAGTACCATGCCCTCCTGGTTGACGGTGATGTCGTTGATCAACCCATATTTTTGCGCCTCATCGGGCATCAACACTTCAAATAATTCCGTGTTGCGAATAGCCATGGTGACGTGAAGATTGGCCACGTTGTTCAATGAGTTTCCGCCATGGTGAATTTCGAAATTCATACCGAACGCTTCTGCAAGGTGGGCCGCCTTCAGGATGGTGGTGATGCCTCCTTTGACTGCAACGTCGCCGCGCAAGAAGTCAGTAGCTTTTGCCGTCAGCCAGGCAACATAGGTGTCCAGACCAGCAATCGGGTACTCCGTCGCCATGATGGGTATGTGAAGCTGTTGCTTGAGTTTCTGGTAGTTGTAGATATCCCATTCCGTCAATGGGTCTTCGTACCAGTAAAAGTTCATGTCTTGTATTGCGCGTCCGACACGAAGCGCTTGTGGGTAGTCGTAGCCCCAGGTGGAGTCCAGCATCAATTTGTAATCGTCACCTACGGCCTTGCGTACCGTTTCGCATAAGCGGATGTCTTCCTGCCAGTTTTGCGGTGGATGAATCTTGTAGGCAGCCCAGTTTTTTGACTGAAATGACAGCGCTTGCTCTGCGTAAGATTCATGATTCGGTAGTACGGCGGAACTTGCGTAGGCGGGAATACGGTCGCGGTATGAGCCGATCAGACGGTGAATAGGCAAGCCGGCAATCTTGCCGGCAATATCCCATAGGGCGATATCGACAGCTCCGATGGAGCGGATGCTGGCATTTCTTGCGCGCTGCCAAAGCGTCTTGTTCAAGGCCTCGCGATCCAGCGGATTTTTGCCCAGTAATGCAGGCTTCAGGAAGCTTATCAGGCCGGGGCCATCCATATCGGCCGGGTTACGCGCCGAGCCCAGGAAGGCGTGTCCTACCGGGCCTTCATCTGTAGAAATTTCGAGCAGACCCAGCTTGCTTTCACCCCCAAAACTGCCGGTGTGTTTGCCGTAGCTTGTTGCGGTGATGCCGTCCCAGGAAAAAAGGGTCAGCTTGACGTCAGTGATCTTCATTGTGGCCTTCTCCTCCATCAGTTATTTTTAGTATTATGAATTAGTATTACATATTGGTGTGTAAAATAATGCTCTGGTTTAGGGTTGGCGATCTTGAGGGTTTTGCTTATCCAGCTGAATCGACAGCAACAACAACAATAAGCCGCCCAAAGCCAGAAGCGAACCCACCCAACCGGTCGATGCCCAGCCAAAGCCGTGAGCGATGGCCATGCCGCCCAGCAAGGGCCCAAGCGCGTTTGCAAAATTGAAGGCTGAATGATTCAGCGCTGCGGCCAGACCTTGTGCATTGCGAGCTATATCCATCAGTCGGGTCTGGAGCACGGTGCCTAAGGCACCACCGATGCCGATAAGAAACACAGTAATGGAAACACCCCACAGGCTGGAGGCCGTAAAACTGAACAGGGCCGTGGTGGCAGCACTCCAGATTAGTACTCCGCCTATCGTGGGGATGAGTGCATGGTCGGCTAATTTCGGTACCAGGATATTTCCTGCTGTCATGCCCAGGCCGAAAATACCCAGCACTAGTGGCACGGTTTCGGGTGACGCCATGGTGACCTGCATCAGGGTGTCTGCAAGATAAGTGTAGACGGCAAATAGTCCGCCAAATCCGATGGCTCCGATGGCTAGCGTCAGCCAGACCTGGCCCTGCCTGAGCGCGCCCAATTCGCGCAGCGGACTGGCGCCCGGTGCCGTGGGCGTGTTGGGAGCCAGCAGGACAAGTAAGGCCACCGTCAATGCGCTAGTGAATGCAACCAGCGCGAACCCCCAGCGCCACCCGATGGACTGGCCCAGCCAGTTGGCCAAGGGCACGCCTATGATCGTGGCCACTGTCAGGCCAAGAAACATGCGTCCGACGGCTTGATTGCGTTTGTTAAGCGGGACTAACGACACGGCGACCAAGGCTCCGATGCCAAAGTAGGCGCCGTGCGGCAGGCCACTGAGAAAACGCAAGACCAGCATCCATTTGTAGCTGGGGGCGAAGGCTGACAGCGCATTGAACAGGGCGAACATGGCCATGAGCCAGATCAGCATGGTGCGCCGGCGAACGCGCGCACCCAGCACAGTCAGGACGGGTGCGCCGATGACAACGCCCAGCGCGTAGGCGCTAATCACATGACCGGCGGTAGGTGCATCGACACCCAGGTCCCTGGCAAAGTAGGGCAGCAGGCTCATGGTGGCGAATTCCGTCGTCCCGATGGCAAACGCGCCGACGGCCAGGGCGAAGAGTACCCAGCCTGATGAATGGTTTTTGCTTGATTGAAGTGAGGCGGGCATGATGTAGCCAGGAAATACTGGGCTAGGGTAAACCCCGATTATACTGTTGGGCTATGACTTGATCATGGCCGTGCTGCGCCGGATTATTGAATCAGAATCCACAAAGCGCCGCAAAATTGGCCCATTGCAAGCGCATTTCCGGCGATAGATAACCGGCGAATGCCAGCGCCATGACCAGCAGCACTGCAGCAAGACCCAGATAGCGCCACAGCCCTTTTTGGGGCAGGGGTGCGTCAGTTTCGTGCAGGTGGTTATCGTGCGTAGTCATGGCCGTATATCCTTAAGCGGGCGCAGGTATAGCCCTGGCTTGCTCTTTGATCGGTAGGCAAAGTACTGCTGCAACAACGGCCAATACAATGCCTGCCCACCAGACTATTGTATAGCTGCCGGTCGTTTGATACACATAACCACCCATCCAGACGCCGATGAAACTGCCTATCTGGTGTCCAAGAAAGACAATGCCCGAGAGCGTGGCCGCGTAGCGCAGGCCATAGATCTGGCCAATCAACCCTTGTGTAAGCGGAACGGTGCCCAGCCAGAAGACGCCCATCCAGGCGGCGAACAGATAGGCGACGAGGGGGGTGGTGGGCAGCGCGATCAGAAAAAGAATGCCAAAGGCGCGCAGGAAATACACACCCGCCAACAGTGTTTTTTTGCTAAGTCGCTCCCCCAGTTTGCCGGCGTAGAAGCAGCCAAACACATTAAAAAGACCAATAAACGCGATCGCTGTGGCGCCATGGGTGGCGGTCAGGCCGCCATCGACCAGGAAAGCAGGCAGATGCAAGGTAATAAAGGCCGTGTGGAAGCCGCAGACGGCGTAGCTCCAGAACAGAAAGTGAAATGAGCGATCGGCAACGGCTTGTCGGACGGCGGTCTTCAGGCTGTGTTCGCCTCGCTGGGTTTCCGGCTTACCTCTTACGAAATAGGCCAATGGCGCGCCAACCGCCACGAGCATGGACAGCACCCATATGGCGCCGGTCCAGTCCATGCTGCTGATCAGCAACTGGCCGGTTGGCACCACGGCAAACTGACCCAGTGAACCGCCGGCACTGGCGATGCCCATGGCCGTGCTGCGGTATGCAGCAGGCACGGCGCGGGCGACAACGGGAAGAATGACGGGAAATGTGGTGCCGGCCTGACCCAATCCGACCAGCACACCGGCCGTCAGATATAGCGACAGTTCGTCGGTGGCGAACCGCATGCCGATCAGGCCCAGTGTGCCCAATATGGCGCCCAGCACAATGGTCCGGCCTGCACCGTAGCGGTCGGCCAGCATGCCGAAGAAAATGCAGCCTATACCCCAGACCAGGTTCTGGATGGCGAAAGCCATGGAAAACACATCACGGCCCCAGCCATGGGCGGTACCCATGGGTTGCATGAACAGGCCGAAGGTGGCGCGCACGCCCATGACCAGCAGCACAATGAGCGCGCCGATATACAGGGTGCGTAAATAGGGGGTTGGGGCGTGAGAGGACATGTGGGTGGACCTGAGTCGGCCCCTGGGGGGCGCCTGCCAATGAAGAACGTCAGATATTAGCACCGGCAGGGCGCTTTTATTTGAAAAGGCATTTATGAGGGCATCAATACCCTGGTTGGCTTCAGGAGCGTGGCTTGGACCGCTTTTCCATGAATGCCTGAACGGATCGGGCATGGTCGTCGGATTTGTGCGCCATGGCCTGGAAGGCGGCGGATAATTCAAGCACGGTATCAAGGCGGTTGTGCTGCCCTTCACGTAGCAGGCGTTTGCTCATGCGTACGGCCTCGGGAGAGTTGGCCGCGATGCGCAGTGCAAGCTTGCGGCTTTCGTTCAGCAGTTCTTCGGCCGCTACCACTTTCGATACCAGGCCCCACGCATAAGCTTGTTGCGCGTCGATGGCATCACCCGTCAGCGTCATCTCGGCGGCGCGCGACATGCCGATCAGGCGTGGCAGAAACCATGCGCCGCCGTCGCCCGGAATGATGCCCAGCTTGACGAAACTCTCGGCGAACCTGGCGTGCTCGGAGGCAATTCGAATGTCGCACATGCAGCTCAGATCGAAGCCTGCACCGATGGCCGGTCCATTGACTGCGGCAATGGTAGGTACTTCGAGTTTGTAAAGGGCCAGCGGCAAGCGTTGTATGCCTTCGCGGTACTCATGACGCAAAGCCATGCTTTCGTACTCAGGCTTGAGCTGGCGCTCCATTTCGTCGATGCTGCCGCCAGAAGAAAATACCTTGCCAGCACCGGTGATGATGACCACGCGGGCGGTGTGCTCGGTTTCGATGCGTTCGAACGCAGCCAGGAAGGCATTGACCATGGTGTTGCCCGTCAGGGCATTGCGGGTGGGTGGATAATCCATGGTCAGCGTGACTATGCCGTGCTCGTCCTGTTCAAAATGGAGAATGTCGCTCATGCCTCTTCCTTGCAAATGTTGGAATATTCAGTGTGTGGGTTTGGTTTTGTTTGTGATGGCCATCCGGCATCGTTGCTGTAAAGTACTGCTGATACCGATTTGATGTCAGTTTCAAGCCCAATAATATTAGATAGCACACGAGACATGTTGAAATGATGATAGATACACTCGAGCTCACAGAGATTCCGGCTGAAGATGAGGCCTCGCGCGCTGAGATTCGCGCCTTCCTGATGCAAGCAGTAAGCACCCTGGAGCCTGATGTCCGGGCGCGATCCTGGCTGGGTTTTGATGCAGGCTTCAGCCGCAGCCTGGCTGAGCGTGGCTGGCTGGGCCTGACCTTGCCGGTCGAGTACGGCGGGGCTGGCAAGGGGCCTTTTGCGCGTTTTGTGCTCTCGGAAGAGCTGCTGGCGGCAGGGGCACCGGTCTCGGCGCACTGGATTGCCGATCGTCAAAGCGGGCCGCTCATCCTCAAGTATGGCACCGAGGCACAGAAGCAGTTTTATTTGCCTCGCATATGCAAGGCGGAAGCTTTCTTCTGCATAGGCATGAGTGAACCAAATTCGGGCTCCGACCTGGCCAGTATCAAGACCAGGGCCACGCGCAACGCGCAAGGCTGGACGCTTAACGGCAGCAAGATCTGGACGACCAACGCACAGCATTCCCAATACATGATTGCTCTCGTGCGCACTTCAGGTGAAACCGCCGATCGCTACAAGGGTTTGTCGCAAATCATTGTTGACCTGAGTCTGCCGGGAGTTACTGTGCGGCCCATCAAGGATATGGCGGGCGACGCCCATTTTTCCGAGGTGTTCTTTGATAACGTGCAGTGTCAGGAAGATGCGCTGATAGGCACCGAGGGTGATGGGTGGGCGCAGGTCAATGCCGAATTGGCTTTCGAGCGCAGTGGCCCGGAGCGCCTGTACTCCAGCATGGTGTTGCTTGAAAGCTGGCTTTTGCATTGCCGCCAGGCAGATGTCTCCGATGCGCAAACGGCGACCGCGCTGGGCACAATCGTTTCGTGGCTTGCTGTCTTGCGATCCATGTCAATTTCGCTGACGGCCAAGCTAGTGCGTGGGGAAAGTCCCGCCATCGAGGCAACGCTGGTCAAAGACCTGGGTACAGAGATCGAGCAGGCCATACCCAGAATCATTGGTGATCTGATGGGCGCTACACCCGATGTCGACATCCCGGTTTCCTTACGCAGGACATTGGTTTATCTGGAACAAATGGCGCCATCGTTTTCTTTGCGTGGTGGTACGCGTGAAATTCTACGTGGCATCATCGCGCGCGGCCTGGGATTACGGTAGGAGCACTCATGGATAACTTATTTACAGATTCGGTAGAACGCCTGTTTGCCGAGATCGCTACACCCGAAGTGATACGCCTCATCGAGGGCGGTGGTCGCGCCGATGCGCTTTGGCAAGGGCTGGAAGACTCCGGCTTTCTCGATGTTTTATTGCCCGAAGAGTCTGAGGGGGCCGGGTTGTCGCTGGCCGATGTCTTTCCCTTGTTTTTGCTGGCGGGGCGTTACGCTGTCCCTGTTCCTTTCGTGCAAACCCTGCTTGCACGCGCCTGGCTGCATGCTGCAGGTATCAAGGCCCCGCCGGGTTCGATCGCCATAGCGGGCTTTGGTGTGCGTCAACATGGCGATGCGCTGGAAGCAGGTACGGTGGCTTTTGGCCGTGTGGCCGATTGGGTGCTGGCACAAGTGGAGGCGCAGCACGTATTGCTGCCGGTCGCCGCAGGCCGGCGTGAACTTGACTCCGGTCATGGCAGCTTGAACGCAAGCTTGCGCTGGGCCGCCCAGCCCACCGATGCCGTGTTGATAGCGGCCGACGCTTTGCCCAGGATTGGTTTGGCCGCGTTGGCGGCCGCAAGTCATGCCCCCTTGCTGGCGGGTGCGGCCAGTCGCGTACTAGAACTGACGCTGGATTACGCCAATCAGCGTACACAGTTTGGAAAAAACATAGGGCGCTTCCAGGCTATCCAGAATCAGATCAGCATCATGGCCGAGCGTACGTGGGCGGCGCGAATGGCGGCCCAGCTGGCCTGTCAGGGTAGCGGCTGGGAGCCTGGCTACTTGCGTGCCGCAGTGGGTAAAAGCCGTTGCAGCGAGGCCGCGGCAGTTATTGCTGATATCGGGCACGCTGTACATGGTGCCATCGGTATTACCGAAGAATACGATTTACAGCTATATACCAGGCGACTGCGTGAATGGAGGCTGGCCGCCGGTACGGAAACCTATTGGGCTCGTCAGATAGGTACCCACCTGCTGCAGCAGTCCAACCATACGGCACTTTCCTTTATTTGCGAAGATATTTCGCCTTGAGCCTCGTGCTAGCATCGTAGCCATTCGGTTTTCTCATATCGAACGCTCATGCTCAGATGGCTTGCAGGGCGCGGCGCGGCGCCAAGAAAAATATCGCGTGAACTGGCGCATATTACGCCCGAGGCCTGGCTTACGGTATTGAGCGGCCTGCCTTTCCTTGCAGGGCTGACCCCCTCCGAAAGTGAAGCCCTGCGCCAGCGGGCGGCATGGCTGTTGGCCAGCAAAAACTTCAGTGGGGCGCAAGGCCTGGCATTGACCGACAACATCATGCTGTCAATTGCTGTTCAGGCAGCCCTGCCTATTTTGAAATTGGACCCGGCACTATACGAAGGCTGGATAGAAATCATTGTTTATCCGGGTGGCTTTCTGACTCCGCACATTGAAACCGATGAAAGCGGGGTGGTGCACGAATATATGGCCGAGGCATCGGGCGAGGCCTGGGAAGGCGGCCCGGTCATTTTGTCATGGGCTGATGCCGGGCCGGGCCGGCAGCAACACGCCAATGTGGTCATCCACGAGTTTGCTCACAAGCTTGATCAGTACGGTGGAGATATTGACGGTATGCCCAGCCTGGAGGCGCATGCACAATTGCGGCCACACCAGTGGGGCACTGTGCTGGAGCAGTCGTTCGATGCATTCAGCAAGGCACTGACGGCTGTGGAGGACTCGATCCCGCAAGATGTTGATCCCGAGTCAGCAAGCGCGGCAGCCTGGTTCGACACGCTGCCGCTGGATCCTTATGCCGCAAGCAATGAGGCCGAATTTTTTGCAGTGAGCTCAGAGGCTTTTTTTGTGAATCCCGGCCCGCTGGCCAAGGGTCTGCCGGACTGGTATACCTTGCTGGCACAGTACTATCGGCAAGACCCTTTGCGCCGGCTGGCTTAGCCTCGACCAATAAAGGGCATTTTCGTGGCCATGACGGTCATGAACTGCACATTGGCATTCAGTGGCAGACTGGCCATGTAAAGTACGGCGCGGGCGACATCTTCGACGTCCATCAGGGGTTCGGGTCTGGTCGAGCCGTCTGCCTGCAGCACACCGCGATTCATGATTTCCGTCATGTCGCTGGCAGCGTTGCCAATGTCTATCTGGCCGCAAGCAATATCGTATTGGCGTCCATCCAGCGAAGTGGCTTTGGTCAGGCCGGTGATGGCATGCTTGGTGGCGGTATACGACACCGCATTCGGACGCGGCGCATGTGCCGAGATGGACCCATTGTTGATGATGCGGCCGCCTTGCGGTTGTTGCGTCTTCATCAGGTGGAAGGCGCCTTGGGTGCATAAAAAGGCGCCGGTCAGGTTGATGTCGACGGCTGCCTTCCATTGCTCGTATTCCAGATCTTCCAGCGACACCGCTCGCGCAAAAATGCCAGCGTTGTTGAACAGCAAATCGAGGCGGCCAAAATGTTCTGTGATTTGTTCAAACAGATGTTTGACCGCTGCAGGGTCGCTGATGTCAGTGGGGACGACGAGTGCGCGTACACCTTGGTCACGCACTTGCTTGGCGGTTTCTTCCAGAGGTTCCTGGCGGCGCCCTGCCAGGGCGATCGAATAGCCGGCGCCTGCCAGTGCAAGCGTGATGCTTTTACCAATGCCCGAACCTGCGCCAGTAATCAGCGCAAATTTTTCCTGTGTTGCCATTGCCTGCTCCTTAGTGTGGCCTTTCTGTATGTGCAGGGCATTATACGAGTCGATGCCCAGGGCGCCACCTGCATGATCAATCCGCTGTGGGTTTCTTCATGCGCTGCGACCACTCCCAGGCAATATCGCGTTGCACCCTGGCGTTGATGGCTGCGGTGATCAGCATGGCCAGCAGTGCTCCCAAGGCAGCAAGAGCCATGTCTTTGTGGGCATCCCAGATATCGCCCTGGGTGCCCAGATAGTGCATGCCCAGGTCACCGCCAAAAATCATGGCAGCACCCCATTCAATCAGTTCGTACAGTGCCGAGGTGCTGAGCGTAAAGTCCAGCGGCAGGAAGTACGCCCAGAAGCCGCGCACCTCGACGATGCGCAGAAAGAATTCGCGTATGGGGTAGGCGAGCAGCAGCCCATATGAAAAGTGCACCAGGCGGTCGTAGTGGTTGCGTTCCCATCCGAATACGCTGTTCAGGGTGTGTCCGGTCTGGGCCTGCCACCATTGATCGTAGGGGACCTCGGAGTAAGTGTAGTGGGCCCCCAGAGTGTGCAGTGACAGGAACAGCAAGATCAGCAACAGTGCAGCATTGGAGAAGCGGAATTGATGCCGGATGAACCAAAGCAGGCAGAGCAGCGCCAGAACCAAGGCGTTTTCGAGCAACCAGGCTGAGCGGTCGCTGGGGTGGATGGCCAGGACTATCCACAGAATGGCATAGGCTGCTGCCGCAATCAGGACGATCTTGCGGCCGCCAGGCCACTGGAGTGTTTCAACTTGGGCTTGTGCCGACATCTTTTACCTCTAGCGCGTGTGTTCAGATGCAGTGTGCCGCAGGAAGCAGGCCGCCAGTTACTCGGGCATTGTCGCAGAAAAAATGTCGGAGTCATTCTGGGTGACTATGTTGGGCAAATACACAGAGGACGGCTTGGTGGCAAAATATGGCTGGACGTCGCGGATGGCCGCTGGCGGGTATTGCCCTCACAGATCACATGACAGAAACACCTTTCCGCTGGCGCCAGATTGTCATTCCCGCCTTCGGGCCTTCCTTGTTGTTTGGCATTTCCAACGGTGCCATATTGCCCGTCATAGCCCTCAGTGCCATCGCCTTGGGCGCCTCGCACGCCATGTCCGGCGTTATCGCTGCGCTCATTGGTTTCGGTTCCCTTATGTGCAATATTCCCGCAGCCGTGATTACCTCCCGCTTCGGAGAGCGACGGTCATTAATGGGGGCGGCTGTTGTCGGTGCGTGCGCCTTGGCGATATGCATACAAGCGCATCATCCGGCGGTACTGGCGCTAGGGGTGTTCCTGATGGGCATGGCGACGTCGGTTTTCTATCTGGCCCGTCAAGCCTTTCTCATGGAGGCTGTCCCACTCAGCATGCGGGCACGGGCGTTTTCGACCCTGGGTGGTACCCAGCGCATGGGTATGTTCATTGGTCCTTTCGCTGCAGCCGGGTTGATGCATTTCATAGGGCTGAACGGTGCGTATCTGGTCGCCATCGTGGCGCTGCTCGGTGCTGGCGCCTTATCGTTTGTCTTGCCCGAGCTGCAGCCTCGGGCCGAAGATTCGGCGGTGGCACAGCCACGGCCGCGCATGGCAACCATCGCCGCCGAACACAAGAGGGTTTTCCTGACACTGGGTCTGGGCTGCATGCTGATTGCCGCCATGCGGGCTTCGCGGCAGGTCGCCATTCCCTTGTGGGCTGACGCTATTGGTTTGAGTCCGACGACAACCGCCCTTATCTTCGGCTGCGTGTCCTCCATAGATATGCTGGTGTTTTATCCGGCCGGGAAAATCATGGACCAGTATGGGCGGCTTTGGGTGGCTTTGCCTTGCGCCTTGACGCTGGCCGTGTCCTTGCTGGCCATACCCTTGACGGCCACCATGATCCCCTTTGTGCTGGTTTGCCTGCTCATGGGCCTGGGTAATGGCATAGGCTCGGGGATCGTAATGACACTGGGCGCCGATGGCGCGCCGGCAAACGCCCGCCATGAGTTCCTGGGGATATGGCGGCTGATTACCGACACGGGCACCAGCGCCGGCCCTTTCATTCTTTCCGGTATTACGGCGCTGCTTTCACTGGGTGCGGGCATTGCCGTCATCGGTACATTCGGGCTGGGGGCGGCCTGTATCTTCTGGCGTGCACTGCCGCACACGCATGCGGTGAAGGATGCTTAGCGGCTAGGCAGGAAGTTAACCGGAGTTGCGCAGCCCGGCCGCAATGCCATTGATAGTCATGTGTATGGCGCGTTGGCTGCGGCTCTCTTCGCCATCGTCCTGGCTTTCCTGCGCCTGGCGATGACGTCGAAGCAGCTCTACTTGCAGATGATTCAATGGGTCTATGTAGGCGAAGCGTTCGCTCAGTGCGGCGCCCAGCTGTTTATCCTTGGCCAGCAGGTCGTGCTGGCTTATCTTCCTGAACATACTTAGTGTCAGATTGAATTCGGCCTCGATGCGGCCAAATACCTGCTTGCGCAGCTTTTTGTCGGGCACCAGGCTGGCGTAGCGCCGGGCTATTCCCAGGTCTGTTTTGGCCAGTACCTGTTCCATATTCGACAGCAGGGCCCTGAAGAAGGGCCATACTTCGGCCATTTCCTGCAGTTGCGCTAGGCGTAGCGCGGGTGTGGCAGGTGAACCGTCGCTGCCTTTTTCAATATAGCTGTGCAAGGCTGTGCCCATGCCATACCAGCCGGTCAGCATAAGACGACACTGTGCCCATGAAAATCCCCAGGGTATCGCACGCAAATCCTCGATCTTTTGGCTGGACTTGCGTGAAGCAGGGCGGGAGCCGATGTTGAGGCCGGCAATTTCCAGGATGGGGGTCGAGGCAAAGAAATAATCGTTGAAGCCGGGCGTACCGTAGACCAGGTCGCGGTAGCTCTGTTGGGCGACGTTCGACATGACGTCCATGGTTGCGCCAAACCGGGACATATTCTTGTCTTCGGACTGCGACGTGGAGGGGCCGGTGACCAGGCTGGTTTCGAGCACGGCGGCGACGAAGTTTTCGAGGTGCCAGCGGCCGACTTCGCTGTCTTTGTATTTGCCTTGTATGACTTCGCCCTGCTCGGTCAAGCGTATCTGCCCGTTGACGGTGCCGGGAGGTTGGGCCTGGATGGCTTCGAAACTGGGGCCGCCGCCTCGCGCGACCGAACCGCCACGGCCGTGGAACAGGCGTAGCCTTACCTTGTGTTTCTTGAAGACTTGCACCAGTTGTCGTTCGGCGAAATACAGCGACCAATTGGAGGTCAGGTAGCCGCCATCTTTATTGCTGTCGGAGTAGCCCAGCATGACTTCTTGCACGCCGTCCTGGGCGCTTTTTATCCGTTTGGCGACTTCAGGCAGGCCCAGCCATGTGTCCATGATTTCGGGGCCACGCATCAGGTCGGGAATGGTTTCGAACAGGGGAACAACCATCAAGCCGTCGCTGCCGCGGTCCGGCGCTTCGCCAGCATCAGGTGCGATCAGGCCGGTTTCCTGCTGCAGTACGAGTACTTCCAGCAGGTCGCTGAGTGTTTCGGTGTGCGACACAATAGATTGCCGAATAGCGGCGCTGCCATATTTGCGTCGGCAGGCGGCGGCCATGCGCAAGATGGCCAGCTCTTTCTCGGTTTCGGGCGTATAAGATACCCAGGGTGACACCAAGGGGCGGATCTGCTGGATCTCGTCGCGCAGCAGACTGATGCGATCTTCTTCCGGGAGGCTGCGGTAGTTGACTGGCTTGTTGTTCAGGCGCACGCCTGCCGCCTTGAATAGCTCGGTGAGTACGCGCTCATGCACGTCGGAACTTTGACGCAGGTCGACACTGGCAAGATGAAAGCCAAAGATGCTGGCCGCCTGCAACAGACTCGAAAGGCGCAGTTGCGCGATCAGGCTGCCATGATGCTGATCGAGTGAATCGGCAATGACTTGCAGATCGTGCAGGAAGGCGGCCGGGGTTTCGTAGGGAGGGGCATCGTAGGTGGGACGCAAGGCCAGCTGGCGTCCAGTCAACGTCACGGCGGTGGCCGCCAGGCGAGCATACAGGTGTATGAAGGCACGCCGATAAGGTTCATCGACCCGGTGGGCCGAGCTGTCCTGGCTGACCAGGGAAAGCGCAATCAGCTCTGGACTGGCCGTGCCCAGGGTGCGCGATAAGGAGACCTCGGTACCCAGAGCTTTGATTTCCTGCAGGTAGTGCCGTAGAACATGTGTGGACTGCCTGAGCAAGGCCTGTTCAAGCGTTGAGGCATCGACGTTGGGGTTGCCGTCGCGGTCTCCGCCTATCCAGCTGCCCATTTGCAGAAACGGCGGCAGCGGCCGGGTTTTGATGTCGAAGAGCTTGCGCTCGGGCCGCAAGCGGGTGGCCAAATCCTGATAGAGGCGTGGTATGGCGGTCAGGAAGGTGCTGGTGTAGTAGGTCAGGGCATTGTCGATTTCGTCGAGAACAGTCAGCTTCTGGCGGCGCAGCATGCGTGTTTGCCATAGTGTGGCCACCAGGCCCGTCAGGGTTCGATCCAGCAGCTTGCGTTCCGACGGCGTCAGGTTGGCGTCGCTTTGTGCCAGCTGGCGGGCGATCTCGCGATGCAGGTCGAGCGTACTCTTGCGCTGTACTTCGGTGGGGTGCGCGGTCAGCACCGGGACAATGCAGGTGCTTTCAAGGTAGCGCAATATCTTGCGGTTGCCGACGCCTTTGCTGTGCAACAGATCAAGTGCGTGCTGCAGGCTGCCCCGCATGGGTGTATCGGCGTGCAGCTCGTGGTGCCGCTGGCGCCGGTTCTGGTCGCGGTCTTCGGCAATATTGGACAGATGCAGAAAATAACTGAATGCCCTGGCGACCGAGTTGGCTTCCTCGTCGGGGAGGCGGGCAATTTGTTGCTCCAGCACGCGACTGTCTGCCGGGTTGCCTTCGCGCCGGAACTTGACTGCTGCGCGGCGCAATTTTTCAATGACGTCGTAGGCCGCCTTGCCTTCACATTCTTTGATGACCTCGCCCAGTGTCTTTCCAAGCTGCCGGATATCGTTGCGCAGAAAAGCGGGTTCCGTACTGGTGGCATTGGGTTGGTTCACAAAGTCTCCTGGGGGGGGGCGAGTGTCTTGTATGGCCTTACGGACGGGACACTAGGGTTATAAGGCGATAGTAGCAATTCTCAGTGTCAAGAACCGTCAATTTCGGTCCGCAGAACCAAAATGTAACACTCCTGGAGGCCACTGCTTGCTAGCATAAATAGCGGCAGTCATCATTCTGCTGAAAAAGGAATAAGGAGAACTACATGAAAGTATCTATGCGTGCTGGACGAATCACTACTCTCGTCGCTATGGTGGCACTGATGGCTGGTTGTGCCAATATGAACGAGATGGGCACTGGCGGTAAGACAGCTGTTGGTGCAGGCGCGGGTGCTGCAGTAGGTGCTGGCTTGGGTGCCCTGATTGGCGATAGCAGCAAGGCGGCTGCTATTGGTGCAGGTATCGGTGCCGTAGCCGGCGGTATTGTCGGTTATAACTGGAAAGGCGTGAAGAATGACGTCGAAAAATCCGGCGCCAGCAATCTGGGCGTAGATGTCACTGAAATGCCCGATGGCACATTGCGTGTGAATATTCCAAGCAATGTTTCGTTTGACACGGGTAAGTATGCCTTGAAGCCAGCCTTGCTGCCGGTGCTTGACAGCGTCGCCCGTGCCTTGGTGCAGCATCCCGAGCTGCGTGCCAAGTCCATTGGCTATACCGACAGCACTGGTTCGGCGCAAGTGAATCAGACCTTGTCGGTGAACCGCGCACGGGCAGTAGCCAACTATCTGTCTAACCAAGGTGTGCCTGTTGCCAACTTGACGGCTGAAGGTCGTGGCCCAAGCAACCCCGTCGGCGATAACGCAACAGCTGAAGGCCGGGCAATGAACCGCCGGGTCGAACTGTATTTGTACGCTGTACAGCAGTAAGGCGATTGCGGTAAAACAAATCGGGCGGCCCGTTAAAAGGCCGCCCGATTTGTTTTTGCGGCATGAATGCGGTGGCAAGTTATGGAGCAGTTGAACAACAAACAGTAAGTAAAAGAAATAATTATGGTCATTAAGTTAGTTTGTTTTTTAAATTAAAGGCATAATAAGTCGGATTGGAATAAATTGTTACTTTAGAAAGGTCTGGGCCAAGGCTGTCTGGGGAACTGACTTGCCAGCTCCCCAGCCTCAAAATGGGGTTGATGTCATTGATGAGGGGGCGTCTTATGAAGCAGGATCTGAATATATTGTTTTTCGTGCCTCGAGCCAGGGCCGGAACGGTCCCCGACCGGATGGAAAGAGTCAGAGGGCTGCAGGAAAGCGGGTTTCAGGTGCAGCGCTGCACCACTATCCCGATGCTGCACAAATGTTTGCAGGCAAGCGCGTCGGGCGGCATGCCGCCTGTAGTGATTCTGGCGGGCACATTGCTTGAAAACTGCTCCGCTACAACATACTTGCGCGCCTTGCATCCATCCATGGGCATCGTGGCCATGGTGGGTCCCAGGCAAGACGCAGAAGTCATACGCCTGTTGCAAAGTGGCGTCGATAATCATTTTGTACATACCGCCTCCAACGAGTTGCTGGCGGCTATCCTGTTCCGCTTACTTGCCCGGTCCGACAGCGGTCCGGCTTCTGCCGAATCCGTCTCCAGCGTCACGAAGGGCAACTGGTCGTTGAAAGACCAGGCCTGGAGGCTGATCAGCCCAGACGGCGTTGAGATTGCCTTGACCACGGGTGAAAGAGCCTTTCTGTCTGTACTGTTTCACGCACCTGATCGGCGAGCAACGCACAGTCAGCTTGCCGATGCCGTCGATCAGGATTATGCCCTGGCCTCGGCCCGGAAACCTCAGGGACGCCTGGGTGTACTGGTCAGCCGCATGCGTCAAAAGTGCTCCAGGCTGGGGGCGCCGCTGCCATTGAAATCGCTGCACAATTGGGGCTATATGTTTACCGGGCCGGTATAAATTCATGGTGGCTCGCGGCGACGGCCTGCGTCGCCGGCTGCCAGGTCACGACTGATATCTATGTATCGATAAGTCGTCGCTGCGTATGGCGGTAGGCTTGCCCGATACAATATCGGCGATCAATTGGCCGCTGCCGCATGCCATGGTCCAGCCCAGGGTACCGTGGCCAGTGTTCAGGAAGAGATTGGGCAAGCGAGTGGGCCCCACTATCGGGGTGCTGTCAGGCGTCTTGGGACGCAGGCCCGTCCAGAATGATACGTCGCCCGATACATAACTACCCGGAAACAGGTCGCTCAGCACCATTTCAAGCGTTTTTTTGCGCCGCTCATCCAGGCGCTTGTCGAATCCGACGATTTCGGCCATGCCACCTACACGTATGCGTTGGTCAAAACGTGTCACGGCAATTTTGTAGCTTTCGTCCAGCAGCGTGGAGACAGGTGCGCGGCTTTCATCGGCAATAGGAACCGTTATTGAATAGCCTTTCAGCGGATAGACCGGCAGTTTGCCTATATGCTTGAGCAACTGTGTGGACCATGAGCCGAGGGCGACGACGTAGGCGTCAGCGGTCATCAGCCCGGCGTCGGTTTCCACACCCGTAACACCTGAGCCATCAGCATGCAGGGCCTTTATCACAGTGCCATAGCGGAAGGATACGCCCAGTTTCTCGGCTTCAGCCGCCAGCTTGGTGGTGAACAGATTGCAGTCGCCGGTTTCGTCGTTGGGCGTACGTAATCCACCCACCAATTTGTTTTTGGTCAGGGCCAGTGCGGGTTCGGCTCTTTCGAGCTCATCGCGCCCAAGCAGTTCGTAGCGTATGCCTGCATCGTGCAGCACTTTCATGTCCTGGCCGGCAGCATCAAGTTGTTGTTGCGTACGGAACACCTGAAGCGTCCCTTGGCGGCGCCCTTCATACTGGATGCCTATTTCGTCACGCAGGGCGTCCAGGCAGAGGCGGCTGTAGCCCGACAGCCTGAGCATGCGCTCTTTATTGGTCGCGTAGCGGCTGGCCGTGCAATTACGCCACATTTTATAAATCCATTGCAGCTGGAACAGAGACCCATCAGGTCGAATGGTCAGTGGCGGGTGTTTGGCGAACATCCACTTGACTGCTTTGAGTGGCACGCCGGGAGCCGCCCAGGGGCTGGAGTAGCCGTAAGACACCTGGCCCGCATTGGCAAAGCTGGTTTCCAGCGCTGGCCCGGCCAGACGTTCGATGACGGTGACCTCATGGCCCTGGCGGGCCAGATAATAGGCGCTGCTGACGCCCACTGCGCCAGCTCCTAAGACGATGATTTTCATTTGATCCGGAAAAATATGGCTTGATTCAGGCATGTTAGGGCAGGATGCCTAGCAATTTTTAATGAAGAAGTCGGTTTTCCAGTGCTTTATATGGTTTCCAACGCAAAGAAGGCGGTTTTCAGCAATAATTACTGATGCGGATATTCCACCATGCAAATCGCCTCACGAGAGGCAGCTCATCAAGGACAATACAGTGAGAATTCAAAGAACCCCTGTATCGGCTTTAGACAAGCTCGACCGGCATATTCTCGATCTTTTGCAGCGTGATGGGCGCATGTCCATGACCGAGCTTGCTGATGCCGTGGGCCTGACGGTTACGCCGTGCATAGAGCGGGTGCGTCGCCTGGAGCGTGATGGCATTATCACCGGCTACCATGCCAGGGTGGCACCCGGAGCGCTTGATGCCGGCTTGCTGGTGTTTGTCGAGATATCAATGTCCAGCAAATCAGATCGTACTTTCGATGATTTCCGGCGCGAAATCCTGTGCATCCCGCAAGTTCAGGAATGCCATCTGGTGTCGGGAGATTTCGACTACCTGGTCAAGGCCCGCATCAAGGAGATCAGCCAGTATCGCAATCTGCTGGGCGACATTTTGCTACGCCTGCCAGGTGTCACCCAGACCAAGAGTTGCGTGGTCATGGAAGAGGTCAAGGAAACACTATTCATCGCGGCCCAGAAATAACCGGAGGCCGGCAAGGCGTCGTCTGTTTGCGTAGTTGCCTGGTTCAGGTCTTGGCCATCAAGTCACGCGAGCGCGCAAAAACCATATTGTCGCGGTGCATGAGTTCCGGGTCGGACATCGACCCTAGAATGTCTATGATGTGACTACTGGGCTGGCGCATGATGCGCCGGGTGTCGGCGGCCGAATAATTGATGAGTCCGCGGCCGCACTCTACACCATGCTGGTCTACACAGGCCACGACATCACCACGCTCAAACTCACCTTCCACTGCCACCACACCTATCGGCAGCAAGCTCTTGTGGCCTTGCGTCAGTGCCCGCACGGCGCCGTCGTCGAGGGTGATGCGGCCTCGCAGGCGCAAATGATTTGCCAGCCATCGCTGGCGTGCCGAGCGTACGGGAAGTATGGCACGCAGTTCGGTACCTATGGCTTCGCCTCCCGCCAACCGGAGCAGTACATTGGGCTCGCGACCAGAAGCAATGATGGTATGGCCACCGCTATTGGCGGCCCGCTTGGCAGCCAGAACCTTGGTCAGCATGCCGCCGGTGCCTATGCTGCTGCCAGAGCCGCCGGCCATGGTTTCCAAGGCGGGATCACCGGCCTGACCCAGGGCGATAAACTGGGCATCGGGATTCTTGCGCGGGTCGGCGCTGTACAGGCCGGACTGGTCAGTCAGAATGACAAGGGCTTCGGCCTCGATGAGATTGGTCACCAGTGCCCCTAATGTGTCGTTGTCTCCGAGGCGGATCTCGTCGGTGACGACAGTATCGTTTTCGTTCACGATGGGGACAACGCCCAGGCCCAGCAGGGTATACAGCGTGCTGCGTGCATTCAGATAGCGGCGCCGGTCAGCCAGGTCTTCGTGCGTCAGCAGGATTTGGGCTGTACGTATTCCGTGGCGTGCAAAAGCGGCTTCGTAGGCCTGAGCCAGGCCCATTTGTCCTACAGCTGCTGCTGCCTGCAACTCATGCATGGCATTCGGGCGGCGTGGCCAGCCCAGTCGAGCCATACCTTCGGCGATAGCGCCGCTGGATACCAGAACCATCTGTTTGCCCTGGCCATGCAATTGGGCAATTTGCTCGGCCCATTGTTCGACAGCGAGGGTGTCTATGCCTTTGCCTTCGTTGGTGACGAGCGATGAGCCGACTTTGACGACCAGACGTTTGGCGTATGAAACGGCAGAAGACGAGGGTTTGGATTCGGCCATGGGTTGGGGGCGATGAATACGGGACTCAAACAGAGTCGGAACGTGTGTCGTCGAAGCGTGGGTCTTCGGCAATGTAGCTGCCATCGGCCTTGTCCTGGGCGATATTGGCTTGTTCGCGTTCTGCGTCCAGCCATTCCTGCAGGCGCCAGGTGAGCTCTTGTGCACCTTCGCCGGTCAGGGCCGAAATACCAAAAACGGGACCGGTCCAGTCTAGTGCGTCGCACAGACGTTGTTTTACGTCATCGGGATCTTCGACCATATCGAGCTTGTTCAGCACCAGCCAGCGCGGCTTTTCGTACAGGTCTTTGTCATACAGGCGCAGCTCTTCAGCGATGGCGCGAGCATCTTGAGCGGCCTGATCGACCGGATCGATGGAGGGATCGGGTGACGAGACGTCGACCAGGTGCAGCAATACCCGGGTGCGAGACAGATGGCGCAGGAACAGGTGCCCCAGGCCGGCACCCTCAGAGGCGCCCTCGATAAGGCCGGGAATATCTGCGATGACGAAGCTGTGCGAAGGTGAGGTGCGGACCACTCCCAGATTGGGGTGCAGCGTGGTGAAAGGGTAGTCGGCGATCTTGGGCCGCGCGTTGGATACCTTGCTGATAAGGGTGGACTTGCCGGCATTGGGCAGGCCCAGCAGACCAACGTCGGCCAGTACTTTCAGCTCCAGCTTGAGCTTGCGCTGCTCGCCTTCCTGGCCGGGCGTAAATTGACGGGGAGCCCGGTTGGTGCTGGATTTGAAATGCAGGTTGCCCAGCCCGCCGTGGCCGCCCGCCGCGAGGGTGGCGCGCTCGTTGTGGCGATCCAGATCAAAGAGTTGTTCGCCGGTTTCGGCATCGAAAATGGTGGTGCCTACGGGCACACGCAGCGTGATGTCGGCAGCAGCAGCGCCGTACTGGTCTGATCCTCGACCATTTTCGCCGTTTTTGGCGCGATGCAAGCGTGCAAACCGGAAGTCGACCAGGGTGTTGATGTTGCGGTCGGCGACAGCATAGATGCTGCCACCCCGGCCGCCGTCGCCACCGTCGGGCCCACCCTTGGGAATGAATTTTTCGCGGCGAAAGCTCGCCGCGCCATTGCCGCCTTTACCGGCAATGACTTCGATGGTTGCTTCGTCTACGAATTTCATTGTGCTGTGACTTATAAAGAGGGGGGGGGCTGCCCCCGGCTTGCGTGATGCCTTGCGGGCAGGGCCTGGCGTGATGCCGTGAACCTGCCGATCTATTCTAAAACAAAAAGCCCTGCCTCAAGGGCAGGGCTTTTCTGCGGGTGTGTGCCGATGATTACTCGGCCGCAATCACCGATACGGTGCGCTTGTTCAGTGCGCCTTTGATGGCGAACTTGACAGTGCCGTCTACCAGCGAGAACAAAGTGTGATCTTTGCCTATGCCGACGTTCACACCGGGGTGGAACTGTGTGCCGCGCTGGCGAACAATGATGGAACCAGCCGAGATGGCCTGACCACCGTAGGTTTTTACACCTAGCCGTTTCGATTCTGAGTCGCGGCCGTTACGCGTTGAGCCGCCGCCTTTTTTCTGTGCCATGTTTAGCTCCTGCTATACAAAACCGTTAAGTCTATCGTTAAGCCGTGATGGCTTCGATGCGGACTTCGGTGTAATTTTGACGATGACCTTGACGCTTTTGGTAGTGCTTGCGACGGCGCATCTTGAAAATCTTTACCTTGTCGTGGCGGCCTTGTGCAAGAACGGTAGCCTTGACCACGGCACCGGCGACCAAAGGCGTGCCAATTTGCAGCTGCTCGCCTTCGCCAACCGATAAAACCTGGTCTAGCGTGATTTCTTGTCCAATGTCTGCCGGTATCTGTTCTATCTTGAGTTTTTGACCTGCAGCAACACGATACTGTTTGCCGCCGGTTTTTATGACCGCGTACATGTGGGAATTCCTAAAATAAAAATCTTGGCTAAAATGCCAAGCTCATGATTCTACCGTGTTTTATTCGTAAGCGTCAAGCTGCAAACCCCACTAGGATCGGTAGTCGGCATTGATGGTGACGTATTCGTGCGAAAAATCGCAGGTGTAGACGGTTTCGCTGGCCTCACCGCGCCCCAACGCAATGCGCATGGGAATTTCGGCCTGCTGCATGACACGCTGACCGTCTTCTTCCTGGTAGTTGGGGTGGCGGCCACCCTGGCTGGCCACCATGACGTCTCCTAGCCACAAATTGACGCCGCTAACGTCAAGGTCGGCGATACCGGCATAACCGATGGCGCACAAGATGCGCCCCAGGTTGGGGTCTGATGCATAGAAGGCCGTCTTGACCAGTGGCGATTGCGCCACCGAATAGGCTACTTTCAGTGCTTCTTCGGGGGTCTTGGCCTGTTCGACATGCACCGTCATGAATTTGGTGGCGCCTTCGGCGTCACGTACGATTTTCTGGGCCAGCTCGGTGGCGGCTTCAGCCAACGCTTTGTATAGCGGAGCATAAAGCGGGTCGGAGACGGATTCGATGCGCACTGCGCTCTGGCCGGTGGCCATGACAATGAACGAGTCGTTGGTGGAAGTATCGCCGTCAACCGTAATACGGTTGAACGAAAGGTTGGCAATGCTGCGTACCATGTCGGTGAGCAATTCAGGTGCAATACCAGCATCGGTGGCCAGGAAACCCAGCATCGTGGCCATATTGGGCCGTATCATGCCAGCGCCTTTGCTGATGCCCGTGATGGTAATGGTGTTGTTACCCAGCGCTACGCGGCGTGACACGATTTTGGGTTGAGTGTCGGTGGTCATGATGCTGTGAGCGGCCATGAACCAGTTGTTGTCCGCTGTGTCGGCCACGGCCTGCGGCAAAGCCGCCACCAAGCGATCGAGCGGCAAGGGCTCCAGGATGACGCCGGTGGAAAAAGGCAGTACCTGTTGTGGCTTGATATCGAGGATATTGGCCAGTTCGACGCAGGTTTGTGTTGCCGCTTGCAGGCCGCTTTCGCCAGTGCCCGCATTGGCGTTGCCGGTATTGATGACCAGCGCGCGTATGCCCTGACCTGCGGCGAGATGGGTTTCGCAGACCTGCACCGGGGCGGCGCGAAAGCGATTGAGCGTGAATACGCCTGCTACGCTGCTGCCTTCCGCCAGACGAAATACTGTCAGGTCGCGATGATTGGCCTTGCGTATGCCGGCCTCGGCAGCGCCGATCTGTACGCCTGCAACAGGGTGAATATCTGATTCCGAAGGGATGTATAGATTGACAGCCATGAATGCGCCAGCAGTAAAAGGTTCAAAACCTTGATTTTAACCCGGTAATCAGTGGAAAAATCAGTTTCGGCCCGAGAGCTGGGGTTGTGCCAGCAGCTTCAGTTCGCCTAGTGCTTCGAACAGGTTGTTACGGCTTTTTTCCGAGAGGCCCCCGAGCATGGCCCGTACCCATTCTTCATGCGATTGTGCCATTTTCCGGAAAATGCGCTTGCCCTTGGTGGTGAGGCGGATCAATGAGCTGCGGCGATCGCTGGCTACCTTCACGCGTTCTACCAACCCTTCTTTTTCGAGCTGATCGGTGATGCCTGTGATATTGCCATTGGTCACCATCATGTGCCGTGATAATTCGCTCATTTTCATGCCACCAGGCACGCGCAGCAATTGCGCCATGAGATCAAAGCGGGGCAGGGTGGTTTCGTATTCGGTGCGCAGACGGCTGCGCAGCTCGCTTTCTATCAGATTGCAGCAGGTGAGCATGCGTAGCCACAGGCGCAAATCTTGATGGTCTTCGGGCGCTGCGCGGCTTTCCAGATCGGGCACATTGTGTGCGGGCCCTGGAGCGATGGGGGGCATGGAGTGACTCATAAGCGGTAGCGGCGGTATCCCGAATGTTGTTGTGGCATCGATAGTTTAATCTTCAATTACATTTTCGTGGGAAATGTCCGGCGTGAACAAAATATCTTGCAAGTCATTTTCTTTGACTATATAGTTTAAGCTTAAAGAATATCTGCATAAGGCCACGCTGCATAGTGCACATGGTTGGCAAAGTGGAATACCCGGAGACGACATGAACATCGTATGCATAGGCGGCGGCCCGGCAGGTTTGTATTTTGGCCTGCTGATGAAATTGCATGATCCCGGCAATGAGGTCATCATCGTCGAGCGCAATCGACCCTACGATACCTTTGGCTGGGGCGTGGTTTTTTCAGATGCCACGCTCGATAACCTGAAGCAGGCAGATGCCATTTCTGCAGAGCAGATCAGTGCGGCCTTCAATCACTGGGATGATATCGAGATCCACTTTAAAGGCCAGAGCCTGCGCAGCAGCGGCCACGGCTTCATAGGCATAGGCCGCAAGAAACTCTTGAATATCCTGCAAGAGCGTTGCGAGCAGTTGGGCGTGCGCCTGGTGTTCGAAACCGACGTGACCGACGACCAGGCTATTGCCGAACAATATCAGGCGGACCTGCTCATAGCGTCCGATGGCTTGAACAGTCGCATACGCACCCGTTACACCGAGACTTACCGCCCTGACATCGACACCAGGCAATGCCGATTCGTCTGGCTGGGCACTCACCAGACTTTTGACGCCTTCACCTTTGCCTTTGTGCAAACCGAGTACGGCTGGTTCCAGGCGCATGCCTATCAGTTTGAGCCTGGCATGTCGACATTTATTGTTGAAACCCTGGACGAAACCTGGAAGGCGGCGGGGTTGGACACCATGAGTCAGGAAGACGGCATAGCCTATTGCGAGCAATTGTTTGCGCCGTGGCTGGATGGCAATGCATTGATCTCCAATGCCGGTCACTTACGAGGTTCCGCCATCTGGATACGTTTTCCGCGTGTCATTTGCGACACCTGGGTGCATCAGCAAACCCTGCCTAGTGGCCACAGCGTGCCCGTGGTCCTGATGGGTGATGCGGCGCACACGGCGCACTTTTCCATAGGCTCGGGTACCAAGCTGGCACTGGAAGATGCCATAGAGCTGCATGCCTCACTCAAGGCACATCCGGGTGATGTGCAGGCCGCACTGACTCACTACCAGGAAGTGCGTAGTGTCGAGGTCCTCAAAATCCAGAATGCTGCAAGAAACTCCACAGAATGGTTTGAGAACGTCCAGCGTTATGCTCAGCTCGAGCCGCAGCAGTTTGCCTATTCCCTGTTGACCCGTTCGCAACGCATTTCGCACGAGAACCTGCGGTTGCGTGACGCAGCCTGGCTGGCCGATTACGAGCGTTGGCTGGCTGTCAGGGCGGGCATGGCGCCAGATGGCCAGCCTGCCGTACCGCCCATGCTCACCCCTTATAAGGCACGCGACATCCGTCTAAAGAACCGGATTGTGGTGTCTCCTATGGCCATGTATTCCAGCGTAGACGGTATGCCTGGCGATTTTCACCTGGTGCATCTGGGCAGCCGGGCCATGGGCGGAGCCGGTCTGGTCATGGTCGAGATGACCTGCGTGTCGCCCGAAGCCCGCATTACGCCGGGATGTCCCGGCTTGTGGAATGATCAGCAAATGCAGGCCTTCGCGCGCATTGTGGATTTTGTGCATCAGAACAGTGATGCGCACATAGGCATGCAGCTGGGCCATGCCGGACGCAAAGGTTCGACACGGGTCAGTTGGGAGGGCACCGACATGCCGCTCGCCGAAGGCAACTGGCCGCTGGTCTCCGCTTCGGCCCTGCCTTATATCGAAGGGGTGTCGCAGGTGCCGCAAGCCATGTCGCAAGCTCAAATGGATCAGGTCTGCGAGCAGTTTGTGCAAGCGGCGCAGCGAGCGGCGCAAGCAGGCTTTGACTGGCTGGAGCTACATTGCGCGCATGGCTATCTGCTGTCCAGCTTCATTTCGCCACTGACCAATCAGCGCAACGACGAATACGGTGGCTCGCTCGAGAACCGCCTGCGTTACCCATTGCGTGTGTTCAATGCCATACGCGACGTCTGGCCGCAACACCTGCCAATGTCAGTGCGTATTTCGGCGCACGATTGGGTAGAAGGCGGGATTACCGCCGACGATGCCATACAGATTGCCATGCGTTTCAAAGAGGCGGGAGCCGACTTGATCGACTGCTCTTCCGGACAAGTCAGCAAGGCCGAGCAGCCCGTATATGGCCGCATGTATCAAACACCTTTTTCCGACCGCGTGCGCAACGAAGCGGGGATACCCACCATTGCGGTCGGTGCCATCTTCGAGGCCGACCATGTCAACAGCATTATTGCGTCGGGGCGTGCTGACCTGTGCGCGCTGGCACGGCCCCATCTGGCTGATGCCGCCTGGACCTTGCGTGAATCGGCCCGTATAGGCTGCACCGAGGTGGACTGGCCGCGTCAGTACTTCCCGGCCAAGAAACAGCTGGAAACCAATTTTGAACGGGCCGCTGCCTATGCGCAGCCGGTAGGCAAATGAGCACCGATAAAGTATTGGCAGGGCGTCACGCGCTGGTGACCGGCGGATCGCGTGGCATCGGCTATGAAACTGCCCGACGTCTGGCCGAGTTGGGTGCGCGTGTCACGATTACGGGGCGTGATGTGGCTGCATTGGCGCTGGCGGCAGACGAACTTGCCCGCTATGGCGACATACACACCGAGACGGGTGATGTGGCGCAAGGCGATGATGTCCAGCGTGTCTTTGACCAGGCCAGGCAGCATGGCGGTCCCATAGACATACTGGTCAACAATGCCGGGCAGGCGCTTAGCCAACCCTTTGAAAGAACAGACTTCGCCGCCTGGCAGCAGATGCTGGCCGTCAACCTGACAGGTGTCTTCCATTGCATGCAGGCTGCTTTGCCTGATATGCGAGAGAACGGCTGGGGGCGCATTGTGAATATTGCGAGTACCGCCGGCCTGATCGGCTACCAGTATGTCAGTGCCTATTGTGCCGCCAAGCACGGTGTTGTCGGACTGACGCGAGGGGTTGCCCTGGAAACCGCCAAGCAGGGGATAACCGTGAATGCGGTGTGCCCGGGCTATACCGAAACCGATATTGTGCGCGATGCCGTCAGCAATATCAGCCGGAAAACCGGCCTGACGGCCGAGCAGGCCCAGGCCAAACTGGCCAACCGCAATCCGCAGGGCCGCCTGGTTCAGCCGCAAGAAGTGGCCGATGCCGTGGCCTGGCTATGCAGTCCCGGCGCAAGTTCCGTAACGGGCCAAGCCATCCCTGTCGATGGTGGGGAAGTGATGGCGGGGTAAAGCACACCCAAGTCCCGTTAGCTACAGAACACAAAGGAGATCTACATTGGAATCAGTCGTACATACCATGACGCATCACAAGCGTCCTTATGCCGATTACCAGGCCCAGCACTTTCTGTGGTCGGTGTCGGCCGATGGCAAGCTCGCCACGCTCACTTTGAACCGGCCCGATCGCAAGAATCCATTGACCTTCGATTCCTATGCCGAAATCCGCGACCTGTTTCGCGGGTTGGCATATGCCACCGATATCAAGACGGTGGTGGTGACTGGTGCGGGTGGCAATTTTTGCTCGGGTGGCGATGTGCACGAAATCATCGGGCCACTCACCAAAATGAGTATGCCCGAGTTGCTGGACTTCACACGTATGACGGGTGATCTGATCAAGGCTATGCGCGCCTGCCCTCAGCCTGTGGTGGCCGCTGTCGATGGCATATGCGCGGGCGCCGGGGCCATGATCGCATTGGCAGCCGATATGCGGATAGGTACGCCCCAGGCCCGGACAGCCTTTTTGTTCACGCGTGTAGGCCTGGCGGGTGCCGATATGGGAGCCTGCACGTTGTTGCCCCGCATGATAGGTCAGGGCCGGGCGTCAGAGCTGCTCTATACCGGTCGGGCCATGAATGCCGATGAGGGTCTGGCATGGGGATTCTTCAATAGTTTGCATGAGTCCGGCGCCGTGCTGGATGCGGCCCAGGCTCTGGCTCGGCAATTGGCCGACGGACCGACCTTCGCGCATGGCATCACCAAGAAGCTGCTGCATCAGGAGTGGAATATGGGCGTGGACGAGGCCATAGAGGCCGAAGCCGAGGCACAGGCCATTTGCATGCAAACCAAAGATTTCCGGCGTGCCTATGATGCCTTTGTGGCCAAGCAGAAACCGGTATTCGAGGGTGATTGAATGAGCGATACGCGTTGGCTGGATTGGCCTTTTTTCGAAGAGCGTCATCAGCAATTGGCAGCCCAGGCGAACGCCTGGTGTGCCCAGGCATTATCGAATATAGACCACAGGGACACCGACCAGGCCTGCCGCACGCTGGTGGCCGAGTTGGGCCGTGCCGATTGGCTGCGCGTGGCAGTTCCCTCAGGGCCTGACGGTCTATGGGGTGGCCGCTGGCCGCAGATCGACTCGAGGTCTGTCTGCATTATGCGCGAAACGCTGGCCCGTCATGATGGTCTGGCGGACTTTGCCTTTGCCATGCAGGGTTTGGGTAGCGGCGCGATCTCCATTGCGGGCAGTGATGCCTTGCGGGAAGCATATCTGCCCAGCGTTGCCAGAGGCCAGGCCATTGCCGCCTTTGCCTTGTCAGAACCTGATGCGGGCTCTGATGTGGCTGCCATGACGTGCAGTGCAACACGAGATGGCGATGACTATGTGCTGAATGGGCGGAAGACCTGGATATCCAATGGCGGTATTGCCGATTTTTATTGCGTGTTTGTGCGTACAGGTGAAGCACCCGGTGCACGAGGCATCAGCGCTTTCGTGGTCGATGCCGATACACCGGGTCTGACGATCGCCGAGCGCATCGACGTGATGGCGCCGCATCCACTGGCGACCTTGAACTTTGACCAGTGCCGGGTGAGCGCCACGCAACGGCTGGGAGAGGCTGGGCAGGGCTTCAAGATCGCCATGATGACGCTGGACATCTTCCGGTCATCAGTGGCTGCCGCTGCATTGGGTTTCGCGCGGCGCGCCCTGGACGAAGCCTTATCACGCGCGACGTCGCGCCGTATGTTTGGGCAGGCGTTGGCCGATTTGCAGCTGACACAGGCCGCCCTGGGCGAGATGGCCTGCGAGATCGATGCTGCCGCCTTGCTGACGTATCGGGCAGCCTGGCTGCGCGACGTAAAGGGTGTCAGGACAACGCGCGAAGCGGCCATGGCCAAGATGGCTGCCACGGAGTCGGCGCAGCGCGTCATAGACCGGGCCTTGCAGATGTTTGGCGGTGCTGGAGTGGTGTCGGGCGCGCCTGTCGAAAAACTATACCGGGAAATTCGCGCCTTGCGCATTTACGAAGGCGCGACCGAGGTCCAGAAATTGATTATTGCCCGCGAGTTGTTGAAAGAACATCAGGCCTGACCGCTACAAGAAAGAATACAGGAGACAACAATGGAAGCATCCGCTTATACAGATACTTTTGCGCGGGACCATCTGCCCCCGCCTGAGCAATGGCCGGAACTGCTGCTCGAGGACAATCCAGATGTCGATTATCCTGCGCGGCTGAACTGCGCCGTCGTGCTGGTCGATGATGTAGTGAGCCGCGGCGATGGCGATCGCATCGCCTTGCGTTGGGTTGAAGAGGGCCGGCCATGCAGCATGACGTATCGTGACCTGATGGCCCTGACCAACCGTATTGCACGGGTCCTGACTGAAGACATGGGACTGCAATCGGGTAATCGCGTGCTCTTGCGCGGACCAAACAATGTGATGATGGCGGCGTCCTGGCTGGCAGCGGTCAAGGCAGGCATGGTGACCGTGCCCACCATGCCTCTGTTACGAGCGGGCGAGTTGAAGAAAGCCATAGACAAGGCCGAGATCAGTGCGGTGTTGTGCGATCAGAGGCTGTCGGAAGAAATAGCGCATTGCCTGGACAAGAACCATGCCGCTTACTGCCCGACTCTCAGTCAGGTACTGTATTTTCATGACCAGAGCCCAGGCAGCCTGGATGCACTGGCAGCCGCCAAACCCGATGATTACCAGGCATGCGATTCGGCCATTGATGATGTGTGCCTGATTGCCTTTACCAGCGGTACCACGGGCAAGCCTAAAGGCTGCATGCATTTTCATCGCGATGTGCTGGCCATGTGCGACACTTTCTCCCGCCATATCCTGACTATGCAGGCGGACGATATTGTCTGCGGCACGCCGCCGCTGGCGTTTACTTTTGGCTTGGGCGGCCTGCTGTGTTTTCCGCTAAGAGTGGGGGCGTCGGTCGTACTAACTGAGAAACTGACACCGGATGAGCTGCTGGCCACTGTCCAGAACTTTGGCGCCACCATGACGTTTACCGCACCGACTTTTTACCGGCAGATGGCCGCCCTGGTCGGTAAATACGATTTGTCGACGCTCAGGACCACAGTCTCGGCTGGCGAATCGCTGCCCGATGCGACGCGCCAGCTATGGAAAGAGGCCAGTGGTATAGAAATGACTGATGGCATAGGGGGCACCGAGATGATTCACGTCTATGTGTCCAGCGCAGGCAAGGACGTAAGGCGTGGAGCCATAGGCAAGGTCGTGCCGGGCTATATCGCACAAGTTGTTGATGAGCGCTTCCACCCGGTCGAGCCTGGCGTGGTGGGCCGGCTGGCTGTCAAGGGTCCGACCGGATGCCGTTATCTGGAAGATGAGCGTCAGCAGGTTTTTGTACAGCATGGCTGGAATTTGCCTGGCGATACTTTTGCTATGGATGAAGACGGCTATTTGTATTACCAGGCCCGTAATGACGACATGATTATTTCTTCGGGCTACAACATTGCTGGTCCGGATGTGGAGGGGACTTTGCTGCTGCACGAGGCCGTGGCCGAGTGTGGTGTGGTGGGCAAGCCTGACCCGGAACGGGGCAGCATAGTGAAGGCTTATGTGGTGCTGAAACCAGGTTTCGAGGGTGATGCGGCCCTGGTGAAGGCTATACAGGATCACGTCAAGGCGGCGATTGCGCCTTATAAATATCCGCGTGAAATCGAGTTTACAGACAGTTTGCCTCGAACGGAGACGGGCAAGCTGCAGCGTTTTGTCTTGCGCACTTTAGCTACTGAACAAGGAAAATAATATGGATATCTTGCAACCGCCCAGTTGGATTGAGCCTCGGGGTTACGCAAATGGGATCATGACGGAAATGAAGGTAGGCAGCCGGTTGTTGTTTGTTGGCGGTCAGGTGGGCTGGAATGAGCGGCAGGAGTTCGAGACGGATGATTTTGCCGAACAGGTGGGGCAGACGTTAAGGAATATTGTGGCTGTCTTGAATGCGGGTGGGGCGGGGCCTGAGCATATTACGCGGATGACGTGGTATGTGGTTGATAAGCGGGAGTATGTGGCGGCGCTGCGGGATGTGGGACGTCATTATCGGGACGTGATAGGGCGCCATTTTCCAGCGATGACTGCGGTGGAGGTGGCGGATTTGATTGAGGATAGGGCTAGGGTGGAGATTGAGGTGACGGCGGTGGTGCCTGGGCATTGAGGTTTGGGTCATCATGCTTGATGAAAGAAACTCATTCTTCACGCTAGGATGCTTTTTTAGGCATCTGTTTTTTTGTTTTTTTAAGAACGGCCTGTGCGACAGGGGCTGTTCCGGCTAGGCGTGCTGCAGCCTTGCCTCCCTCAGACAGCCCCTTTGATGCAATTAAAGTGCAGCTCAATTACAGCTTGGCGAAGACCTCTTCTGCTGCTTCCAGCGTCGCTGCGATCACTGCATCGTCGTGCGCGCCGGAGATAAAGCCGGCCTCGAACGCCGACGGTGCAAAATGCACTCCGCGGATCAGCATGCCGTGGAAAAACTTGTTGAAACGCTCGACATTGCAAGCGGAGACTTCAGCGAACGACGTAGGAACGGACTCTGAAAAATACAGACCGAACATCCCGCCTACATAGTCCGTGCTCATGGCCACCCCTGCGGCGGCGGCTCGCTGAGCCAGGCCTTCTGTCAGCTTGCGATTCTGCTCGGCCAGCCTGTCGTAAAAGCCGGGTTCAGCCAGCAGTTTCAAAGTGACCAGACCCGCAGCCACGGCTACCGGATTGCCCGATAGGGTGCCTGCCTGATAAACGTTGCCCAGCGGGGCGATGTGTTCCATGATGTCGGCCCGACCACCAAAGGCGCCCACTGGCATGCCGCCGCCAATTACCTTGGCCAGCGTGGTCAGGTCGGGGGCGATGCCGGTCAGCCCCTGGACGCCTTGGGGACCTGCGCGGAAACCCGTCATGACCTCGTCAAAAATCAGCAAGGCGCCATATTGGGTGCACAAAGAGCGCAGTCCTTCCAGAAAGCCCGGCTGTGGTTTGACCAGGTTCATATTGCCTGCGATGGGTTCCACGATAATGCAGGCGATGTCTGAACCATGCTGCTTGAATGCTTCTTCCACCGCCTCCAGCCGATTGAAATCCAGTACCAGCGTGTGCTTGATGAATTCGGGCGGCACGCCGGCCGAGGTAGGGTTGCCGAAGGTCAGCATGCCCGATCCGGCCTTCACCAGCAGGCTGTCGGCGTGGCCGTGATAACAGCCTTCGAACTTGATGATTTTGCTGCGGCCCGTAAATCCGCGTGCCAGCCTGATGGCCGACATGGTTGCTTCTGTGCCTGAGCTGACCAGCCGGACTTTTTCTATGGATGGAAGGCGCGCAACAATGGCTTCTGCGATCTCGATCTCGGCTTCTGTCGGTGCGCCGAAGGACAAGCCGTCGATGGCTGCCTCTTGCACAGCACGGATGACCTCTGGATGAGCGTGGCCCAGAATGGCTGGCCCCCAGGAGCCCACGTAGTCAATGTATTGCGTATCTTCGGCATCCCAGACATAGGGCCCTTGGGCTCGCTTGATGAAACGAGGCGTTCCGCCCACCGAACGGAAAGCCCTGACGGGAGAGTTCACGCCGCCGGGGATGGTTTGGCAGGCGCGTTCAAATAATTCAGTATTGCGGGACATAATTCAGGACTCTATGCGGAAAAATGAAGGTCGAGGACAATAGGATAGCAAGCGCGGCTGGAGCCGGCCTTAGTCGAACAGGATTTTGCATTGGGCGGCTGTGGCCTGGATGTTGCTGCTTTCGAACAGACCGCTGATGAGGGCGATGCTGTCGGCCCCGGCATGAATGAGCGGACCCGCGTTATCGGCGGTAATACCGCCTATGACGACTACCGCTGCGCGAGGCTGCTCTTTACGGCTTTCGACCAGCATGCGGCCCTGCTCTATATGCTCTAGTGTCGCACGTACTGCATCAGGCTTCACCCGAGAGGGGTACATGGCACCAAAGGCAATGTAATCGACTCCTGCCGCCAGGGCGGGTACGGCCAGCGCGGGTTGGTTATAGCATGAACAGCCTATGATTTTTTCAGGCCCTAATGCCAGGCGGGCTTCGGCAAGGCTGCCGTCGTCGCGTCCGATATGCACGCCGTCAGCATTGATCAGTGCAGCCAGGCGCCAGTCGTCGTTGACGATGGACACCACTTGCAACTGCCGGCAAGCGTCGATTACCTGCCTGGCCTGGGCCAGACCCGCTTCGGGCGAGGCCGTTTTTCGGCGCCATTGCAGTGCGGCCATGCCGCCACGTGCGGCGGCTGCGATGGCTTCAAGCAGCTTGTCAGTGTCGTCCCATTCAGGCGTAACGCCGTATAAGCCCTGTGGAAATCGTAAGGACAGACTCATGATGCGGACCGGTTGATCAGGCGGTGACCCATGCCTGGTTGAAAAGTGCGTGCTGTCAGCGGTGTGGAGAGCTGAATGGCTGCCTCGACCGCCTGCGGCACCTTGTGGCCCATAGCCAGTTGGGCTGTGATGGCGCAAGCCAGAGGGCCGTCGGGGTCGGCCAGGCGCGCTACGGGAGGCTGCCAATTCCAGCTGGAGGTTTCATTGCCAGCCCCTTGCAGCAGGTAGCTGCCATGGCCGGGACGCAAGGGGGCGCCGGAGGACAGGACCCAGTTGGCGCCATATTGCAGCAAGGCCTGGACCGGCGTACCTGCATGTGCCAGAACACCCTGGTTTTCCCATTGCGCAAGCAAATGATGATCCGCCACTACAATGTCGGTCTGCGGAAGCAGCAAATCCAGAATAGCCATTTGCAGCGTTTCGGTATCCAGGTCTTCCAGCAAGGACTCGTCGGGGACGGGAGCCAGATGCAGGACCAGGGGCACGTGGTTGTAATCGGCAGCGATCTGGGCTAGTACACTTACGGATTCGGGCGTGTACAAAGGTCCTATTTTGATGGCTTGCACGTTCATGTCTTCGAGCAGGCAGCGGGCCTGGTCGTCGATCAGTTCGGGAGCAAGGGGCTGAATATCTTCGGTGCCAGCTGTGTCTCGCACCAATGTGGCCGTCAGGGTCGACAGCGGATGGCAGCCCAACGAGGCGCAGGTAACCGCGTCGGCAGGCAGGCTACTCGACCCGCTTGGGTCAAAAGGGCCGAAAATAAGTACAAGTGGCGGAGTGGGGGCTTGCACGGCGGTAATATCCAAGTATTGCTATTGGGTTTGGCAGTATCGTCCCCATTCTAATAGAAGGATGCGGAATCCGCCGGATTCCCAATTTATACATTTCAGTGAGTAACAATAAAATGCGTACATGGATGTGTCTGATTTGCGGTTGGATATATGATGAGGAAGCTGGCTTGCCTGAAGAAGGCATTGCGCCCGGAACCCTCTGGGAAGACGTCCCGCCCAACTGGGTTTGTCCGGAATGCGGGGCCCGTAAAGAAGATTTTGAATTAATAGAGGTCTAAGCATCGAGGCAGTCATTGCTACTTTCTGGAGAGCGCGTCGTGAACTCATCAGCTAAGCAGTCCGACGCAACATCCAGCGTCAATTTTTCCCAACAACTCTTGCTGGCCATGCCGGGCAAGGTGTCGGGCAATCTGGCTAACACCGTTATTTACGTATGCGAGCACACCGATCAGGGTGCGCTTGGTCTGGTCATCAACAGACCTACAGACCTGACTGTCGGTGGTCTCTTGCAGCGTATTGACCTGGATTTGTCGCTCGAAATCGGTCCTGTCCAGGATTCCCCGGTGTATTTTGGCGGGCCGGTGCAAACCGATCGCGGCTTTGTGTTGCATGCGCCTGTGGGTGGCTATAGTTCCAGTATTCAACTGGGCGATGTGGCGCTCACGACTTCTCGTGATGTCTTGCAAGATGTGGCGCAGGGCAAGGGGCCCGAACAATTATTGATCACCCTGGGTTATGCGGGCTGGGGTGCCGGACAACTAGAAAGCGAAATGTCGCAAAATGCCTGGCTGAACGTGGGCGCTACCAACGACATTCTGTTCAAGACGCCGTCCGAAAACATGTACCAGGTTGCATTGGCCCAGCTGGGCATCGATCCACTGATGCTGGCGGGCGAAGCGGGCCATGCCTGACAGCACCTTGCTCGCCTTCGACTACGGCACGAAAAAAATAGGCGTGGCCATAGGCAATACATTGACCCGTCAAGCCCGGCCACTCGATATTCTTTTTCCTGTTACCCGTGAGCAGCGATTTGCAGCCATTGCCAGCTTGTTGAACGAATGGCAGCCCGATAAGGTGGTAGTGGGCCTGCCTTTGGCCACCGATGGCTCAGAGCAGTATGCCAGCTTGCGATGCCGCCGTTTTGCCAACCAGCTGCATGGTCGCTTTGGTGTGGAAACCGTGTTGGTTGATGAGCGGGGCTCCAGTATGGAGGCCCAGCAAATGCTGGGTAATAATACAGACGACGACGCCGTAGCCGCAGCGGTTATCTTGCAGCGCTATCTCGATGGGCTTGCCCAGTCATCATAAACAAAGGGATCGGATTGGGGATTTTGCTTTTCTTGCTGCGCGTGAGCTGTGTTGCGATACTGATTCTTTTTGGCTTGCTATTGGTGGTCCTGGTTTTTCCGGTGGCTTCACTGCAGATACGTACGGCTATGAGCCTGTATTGGTCGCGCTTGTTGATGCGCGTTTGCGGGGTCAAAGTGCGAGTGCGCGGCGAACCCCTGCGGACGGGGGCTGTGCTGTGGGTAGTCAACCATGTGTCCTGGGTAGATATCTTTGTGCTTAACAGTATTCGTTCCACGGCGTTTGTGGCCAAGAGCGAAATCAGGCGCTGGCCGATGATCGGATGGCTGGTGGCCGGGGCCGGTACGGTGTTTATCGAGCGGGGCAACCGCAACGCTATCCGAGCGGTCGCCGAGCAAATGAAGGGTCGTTTCAGTCAGGGCGAGGTTGTCGGTTTATTTCCGGAAGGAACCACTTCCAGCGGTTTTGATGTCGGTCCCTTTCACTCCAGTTTGTTCGATGCGGCGCTGCGGGCTCATGTAGATGTCCAGCCAGTCGCCTTGCGATTCTTCCATCGCGGCCAACGCAGCGATTACAACGCCTTCGTGGGCGAGCAGAATCTATTGCAAAACCTCTGGTACTTGCTGGGTACGACCGGGGTGGTCGTCGACGTTGCCTTCCTCGAGGCCATGTCGGCCGATACCTGTGAGCAGATGGGGCGCAGCCAGGTCGCCGCGCGTGCCCATCATGTCATACGGCAGGCAGTGATTGGCAAAGCGGATCAGTGACGCCCAGGACTTTGATACTGCTTGCAGGCGACCTGCACCACTTTATGGTCGCTCATGCGGACAGCGGTCAGTTCCCTGCCCCATATGCAGCCCGTGTCCAGACAGATCGCATCGGGTCGTAGCATCAGGCCCAGTGTTGACCAGTGCCCGAATACGATGGTGTCTTGTTGCGCGACGCGGCCCGGTACATCGAACCAGGGCATGAGATGAGGGCTGGCGACCGGCGCCTCTTTGTGCGAGAACTCCATATGTCCGTCCGCAGTGCACATGCGCATGCGGGTCAGGGCATTGACAATCACCCGTAGCCGTTCGTCGCCGCGTAGCTTGTCGTCCCAATATGTGGGCTCGTTGCCGTACATGCGCTCGAGCATGTTTTTCCAGTCGGGACCTTGCAGGGCCGATTCGATTTCCTCCGCCAGCATGAGCGTTTTTTCAACACTCCAGGCGGGCAGTACGCCGGCATGGACCAGCAGATGGCCTTGCTCGTAGTGAGCCAACGGGCGGTGCCGCAACCAGGTAATCAGTTCTTGTGAGTCGGGGGCGTCCAGAATGTCGTGAATGGTGTCTGATTTACCTGGCTTTTTGATGCCGGCAGCGATGGCAAGGAAGTGCAGGTCGTGATTGCCCAGTACGGTAGTGGCTCGGTCGCCCAGGGCCATGACACGGCGTAGTGTACCCAGAGAGTCCGGGCCTCGGTTGATCAGATCACCGGCGAACCAGAAGTGTGTGCCAGGGTCGTCAGCAATATCGGGATGCGTCAGCAGGGCTTGCAAGGGGGAGCAGCAACCCTGGAGGTCGCCGACCATCCAGATGTTGCCGCCTGAGTCAGTAGTGGTCATACAGTGGACTTGCTCCACGGCCAGCGTGTTTGATTGAAGCGCCGCACATTATGCTGGTTCTCCATGAGCGTCAGGGCGCCCAGGGCCAGTCCCAGGGCACCCAGGTTGGGCAGCAGGGCAGTTACCCAGGGAGCCCACTGATTGAGCATGCCCACGTTCAGTGCCAGCTGGTTCAGCATGAAGAAGCCCACACCCAGCAAAATACCGATAAAGACTTTGCTGCCAACGCCGCCGCGCCGTGTTTGCATGAAGCTGATGGGGGCAGCAATGGTGATCATTACCAGCAAGGTAAACGGATAGGCCATTTTGCGCCACAGGGCGACGATCTGCCTGTCGGTTTGCAAACTATTGTTTTCCAGATAGTCGATGTAGTCCAGCAGAACGCGTATGGACATGCGTTCGGGCGTCAGGACCCGGGCGATCAGCCTTTCCGGCGTCAGGCTGGTTTTCAGCGTGCGTTTGGGCAATGTTTCCAGGAGTGTAAGCGGCCCATCGGGCTGGACTGCGTTAGCCAGAGTGGAAAGTGAGTTTGCTTTGACAGTGGTTTGCTTCACGTCGCTAAGCACTAAGGTACCGTCAGTAAACTGTCCTTGCTTGGCGGTCGAGAAGCGAGCCAGTTCTTGCCCATTCTTGAACTCGTACAGGGTGATGTCGGCGACATTGCCGCTGGATTTGAGTTGCGCAATATTGATGATGCGTGTCCCGTCTTCGTTGTCCGACTCTTTGAACCAGTATCCGCTGTTCAGGCGGCCGCCACCCGCTTTGCCCAGCAGGGTCAGGCTGGCCTCGCTGGATTTGATCTCGGCGGCTGGCGTAATGATTTCGGACAATATGAAAGCCCCAAATACCAGGGGAATAGTCACGATCCAGAGCATGGTCAGCAATTTCATGCCGCTGACGCCGGAAACCCGCAAAATGACCAGTTCATTGCGCTGCGCCAGCCCCGCAAGCGCCAGAATGGCGCCGATCAGTAGGCCTATGGGCAGAAGATCGTATAGCGTTGTAGGCAAAGCCAGAGCCTGCATGTAAAACAGGTTCAGCAGTGTGAACTGGTTGCTTAGGTTGTCGAGCTCTTCGATCAGAGCAAAAAAGGTGAACAGGCCGATCAGCGCCATCAGTACCACCATGGTGGAGCGATAGATTTCTTTGGCGAGATAACGGCGGGCAGTGCGCATGAAAATGGTTTGGTGCCTGAACAGGACAGCACAGATAAAAATGCAAGCTTAACATTTGCCGGGGTGGTGATGCCGCCCGGGCCCAGCTCGTTGCCTTAGGGGATATCCACCATACGCATGCGTTTTTGTATGGTGGCCGTGCGCGAGTTCAAGTACGAGGTGTTGCGGTGTTCGTCGTAATAGTCTGGTCGAGGCAGCATGGACGCCAACTTGGCGGACTGGTATCGGCTCAGGCCGCCGGCGCTAGTCTTGAAATAATGTCGGGCGGCAGCTTCAGCGCCGAAAACGTCGCTGCCCCACTGGGCGATATTCAAGTACAGCTCAAGTATGCGCTCTTTGCTCATCACGAACTCGATCATGTAGGTCAGGACGAGTTCCTGAGCTTTGCGCAGATAAGTCCGCGACTCCGACAAAAACAGGTTTTTGGCCAATTGCTGAGTGATGGTTGAGCCGCCGCGTCGCTTGCTTTTGCCGCGTTCGGCTTGCTTCTGGTTGTATATCCAGGCCTTGCGTATGGCGTCCCACTCGACGCCCTCGTGCTCGACGAACTTGGAGTCTTCCGACGCCACTACGGCACGCTTCAGATGATTGCTGATCTGGTCGTAGGGTACCCATTGAAACTTAAGGGATGCGTCGGGGTCGCTTGCCCTGAGCTCATTCAGGGTGGCCTTCATGAAGGCGCTGCTGCTGGGGTTTTTGACGCTGAGCCACAACACCATCACAAACAAGCCGAACAGATAGAGTAAGGCGGCTGCCAGTGCAGCCAGTAAGGCGACAAACACGACTTTGGTCTTATTGATTTTCCGGGTGCTCATGGTTCAAGTATAAAGCGCGAGGCGCAGCGCCTTGAGCACCGCAGAGATTTCAGGTCTGGTGCCGTGCCATATCTCGTAGCTGGCGGCGGCCTGTCCCACCAGCATGCCCAGGCCGTCGGCCACCTGTGCCGCACCTTGTTCGCGGGCCTGCAGCATGAAGGGCGTGTCCTGGCTGGCATACACCATGTCGTAGGCCAAGGCGCCTGATGCGTAGAGTCCGCCAGGCAGATCGGGTGGTGTGCTCCCCAGACTGCTGGAGGTTGCGTTGATGATGATGTCCCAGACACCGCTCGCCTGCTGCAGGGCTCCGGCCGAGAGCCGCCCGGTAAATTCTGGCATATGCCCAAGGATATGTGCCTGCAGCTGTTGGGCTCGCTCGGGATTACGGTTGGCAATGTGCAGCCTGGTGCACCCGGCTGCCAGTAATGGAAAAACAGCTCCCCGGGCTGCGCCGCCCGCGCCCAACAGCAAAACACGTTTTCCGGCCGGACTGTAGTCCAGGCGTTCGAGGTCTTTCAGCAGGCCCTCGCCATCGGTATTGCAGCCATGCAGGTGGCCGTTTGCCATCCAGAGCGTATTGACTGCGCCAGCCAGGCGCGCGCGAGGAGTCAGGTGCGCTTGCGCCAGGACAAAAGCTTGTTCCTTGAAAGGCACGGTGATGTTCAAACCCGTGCCGCCGTGTGCAAAGAAATCTTTGCAGGTATGGGCAAAGCCGTCCAGCGGTGCCAGGATGCGGTCGTAGCAAAGGGAGATGCCGGTCTGGCTGGCAAACGCTTCATGTATGAAGGGTGAGCGGCTGTGTGCAATCGGGTTGCCGACCACACCGAATCGCATCAGGGATGTCGTCGTTGTCATGGAGAATGGGTTGTCAGGGATTGATGTTCAAAATGCCATGTGCGCGTAATGGCGAACACATCGGTGTGCTGCGCGATGGCCGCCGGAAGGGGAGCAAAAGGGGCCGCCAGTTGCACGATGCGTGCGGCGGCCAGGTTTAGCACGGCATGACTGGATGGCCGAGTGATTTCCACTTTTGCCAACGAACCATCCTGTCGTATGTAAACCGTCATTTGCAGACTGCCGTATAGTTTTCCTCGGGCCTCGGCCGGGTAATGCTCGGTACCCAGCAACTCGATTTTTTGGCGCCAGGCTTCAACATAGGCGGCGTAGTCCACCGCCTGGGCAGAGGGCCCTGAAAACTGCATTCTCGGCTGTGCGTTGTATTCTTCAATACGTTGCTTGATAGCGCTGATTTTTGCATTGAGTATCAGGCTGTCCTGCTCCAGTTCGTCCTCGCCTTGTTCCTGGATGGGCTCATTCAGTTCTGACTGCGGGCTTTCGGGCGGGGCTTGCTGCTTTGACACCAGCAGGGTGTACAGACGCTGCTGTTCTGCCTCGAGCTCTTGCTGACGCTTGCGCAGCGCTGCCAGCACGATCTGGTTGGGTGATTCGGCGACGGTGCGGGGCAAAGGTGAAGCCGCCTGCCCCGCTTCCGCCTCGCCGCCGCCATGCAGCTGGTTTTGCGCCAGCATCCTGGGCTGCCGTGGCGCAGTTTCTGAGCGGGCATTGACCAAAGTGACTTCCAGCGCTTCCGGTATGGGTGCAGGTGCTTGTGGTGCCACGAAACGCAGCGTCAGCAGAAGTCCGTGGATGGCCAGCGATAATACCAGGGCAATACGCAAATAATCGTTGCGAGGTGTCGGTATTCGCAGCAGGGCGGCAAGCGTGGACATGGTTGGCCCTTGATCTATGAAAGGCCCTAAGCCTCGACCACTTCACGCAGGCGGCAGTCGATCTCCAGGCCCAGTTCATCGAACCCCATGATATCGAGGCTGACCACCTGGCCGCGCTCAAGCTCGGGTAGTGCAGCAACCCGGGTCACAAAGGGCGCGCAGTCCAGGCGAACCAGGTCGTCGCGAATGATGCTGCCCTGGACGGTGGTGATGCCTTGCTGCTGCAGCCAGCGCAGACACCAGTAGCGTTCCATGGCGGACTGGTAGTCGCTCCAGGCCGTATATTGCGACTCGAAAGCGCCGATAATGGCATATAGGTCGGCATCTTTGGGCTTGAAGGGGGCAACCAGGCGGGCCGATACACCGTGTTCTGCAGCTGCCAATATCTGCCACTGATTGACCAGGTCGACGTAACGCCTTAGCGGTGACGTGGACCAGGCATATTGGGGCACGCCTATCGCTTCATGAGGTAGTGCATGGGTGGACATCCGTACCCGGCCGGCTTGCTGGGAACGGTAAATACCTGGTACGCCATGCTGGGCCAGCAAGCCCCCCCAGGTGTTGTTCGCCAGTATCATGTATTCGGCCACCAGCCTGTCCAGCGGTGCATTGCGCCGCCGAGGCACCAGTTGTACCCGCGAATCGGGGTTGTCATGCGGGCCGTCCAGTACAAAGGAGTATTCGACCCGATTATTGTTTTCGGGTTTGCCACGTACCTGTTCGCGTTGGGCCGCAAGCTGTATGGCCAGACGCCATAGTGGGCGCAACCATTCGCCATAGGGAAGTGCAGCATCAGGATCATTCAGTGCTTCTTCGGTTACTTGCGCATCCAGTGTGTTATGCCGCAAATTCTCTTTTACAGTGATCCGCTCCAGACGTGTCTCAGAAGAAAGGACTTCGCCGGTTGACAGGTTGGCCGTCACGTACAGTGACAGGGCAGGGCGCTGCTGACCTTCATCCAGCGAAAAAGCGCTGATCAGTTCGCGGGGCAGCATGGGAATCTTCAGGCCAGGAATGTATACCGTCGACATGCGTCGCCGGGCGAGCTTGTCGAATTCATTATCGCGACATACCGCCAGGCCTGGTACGGCAATATGTATGCCTACTCTGACGGTGTTTTCATCGATGGTGCTGACCGACAGGGCATCATCAACCTCGATCGTGCTGGAATCGTCCACCGAATAGGCAATGACGTCGGTGACAGGAAGATCGCTTCCCACTTCTTCCAGTGTGACGGGAGCAAACTCCGTGCCTTGCGGAAAGTGGGTGGATAAAAACTGGTGTTGGCGCAAGGCCAGGGCATGGGGCCAGGCGCCCAGCGACAATAGCAGTTTTTCGGGGCTGGTCCCGGTTTGGTTCACGGCCGCTTCGAAAGCCTTCCACTGCAGGGTGTTCTTGTCAGGCCGTGTCAGCAAGGAGGACGCCACTTCGGCGATGGGTTCGGGCAAGACCCCAGCCATCATTTGATCGGTCCACTCCTGTTGCTGGGCGGCTTGCTTTTGCTTTTTTTCGATGGCAGCCAGCGCGGCAGCCAGTATGTCGGGAGGGGCGGGCCGGTAGCAGCCCTTGCCGCGGCGGTGGAAATAGGCGGGCGCACTGTTCAGCGCAAAAATCAGTGCAGCCTTTTCGACCGCAGAGGGTACGTGTCCAAAATAGTCTTCGGCAAAAGCGGTGGCCTCAAATTCTTCCTGAGGCGCGCACTCCCATAGAAAGTCGATTTCAAGCGTCTGCGCCAGGGCCTCGGCCTGTGTCATCAGCTCGGCGGGGACGGGTTGCTCAAAGTTGAACAATACAGCGGCATTCTTGATTTTGCTGCGTTTGCCCGATTCGGACTCGACCTGCATGGTGGAGTCGCTTTGCGAGAAGATTTTTTGTGCCTTGAAGTTGCCGCTTTCTTCGTAAAGAACGTACATAATGATCCGGTGAGATGCGCATAAGCGCGCATCGTTGGGTAAAGGTTTATTTTAGTGCGGACTGTGTCAGTCAGAGTTCAGTGCAAATGCCAGGACGTCAGGCAGATACTGATCGAAATCGGATATGCCGTGATCACTGCCTTCAAGAACCTGGCCTTGGCAGCCCTGGTACCAGTCGACCATCTCCTGCCAATCGAGAACTTCGTCGCCCTTGGCCGCCAGCAGATAGTAACGTTCGGGGTGGGCAGGCTTGCCTGCGGCCATATCAGCCAGCTCGTCAACATGTTCGGGCAGGAATACAAAAGGAGCCTCTGAATGGTACATGGTGTGCTCGCCCACCTGGGTGGCCAGGTCGCGGGCGGCGTACACCACCGGGTTCATGACGATCGCACGGCACTTCCAGTGCTCGGCCAGGCAGGTGGCGTAGTATCCGCCCAGTGATGAGCCAGCAATAACCAGGTCTTGGGCGGGGCGCAGACCATGTGTTTGCCTGGCTTGTTCTATCAGGTGATGGCCGAGTGCCAGCGCCCGTTGCGGGCTGGCTGGCAACTGTGGGCAAACCCAGTCGTCTGCCAGCCCCCGCTCCTGCATGGCCTGCGCCATGAGCCTGGCTTTGTACGATTTGGGGGAGGAACGAAAACCGTGCAAATAAAGAATCATGGCGCGCCTGTATATATGATGGGGTGCTTGGGTGGGAGCCCGCTTTACAAGCGGTTGAGCAGCTTCTGATGTACGCCGCCAAAACCGCCGTTACTCATGACCAGCACAGAATCACCAGGCCGGGCTGCCTGGCAAATCGCTCCCACCATTTTATCCAGATCGGAATAGCTGGAGGCACGTGCGCCCAAGGGTGCCAGTACAGCAGCGGGATCCCAGCCCAGTGCGTGCTTGCCGCTGGCTGCGCCAAAGCAAAAGACAAGGTCAGCCTGCGCCAGTGCTTCGGGCAGGCGTGCTGCCATGGCGCCCAGTTTCATGGTGTTGGATCGGGGCTCGAGCACAGCCAGAATACGGCGATTGCCTACCTGTTTGCGCAAACCCTCCAGAGTGGTGGCGATGGCGGTAGGGTGGTGCGCAAAATCGTCATAGACATCGACTTCGCTTGCGGTGCCGCGCAGCTCCATGCGGCGCTTGACGCCCTTGAAGGCTGAAAGCGCTTCGATACCCGCTTGCGGCTCAACGCCGAGGTGCTCGGCGGCGGCCAGGGCGGCCAGGGCATTCATGCGGTTATGTTCGCCGGTCAGTGCCCACCGGACAGTGCCGGTATCCTGCCCTTGGTGCATGATCCGGAAATGGCTGGCGTGGTCGCTGGCTTGCGCTTCCCATAATCCGCCAGGGCCGAAAGTTTGCACTGGTGTCCAGCAACCGTGCTCCAGGACTTGCTCGAGTGCTGGACTGTCGGCGGGCCGGATGATGCGCCCTTGAGCGGGAATGGTGCGCACAAGATGGTGGAACTGAGTTTGGATGGCCGCCAGATCGGGGAAAATATCGGCGTGATCGTACTCCAGATTATTCAGGATGGCAGTGCGAGGACGGTAGTGCACAAACTTGGATCGTTTGTCGAAGAAGGCGGTGTCGTATTCATCGGCCTCAATCACGAATAAGCGTCGCTCTGGCTGAAAGCGGGCCGAAACCTTCAGGTCGTCGGCAATACCGCCTATCAGGAAGTTGGGATGCCGGCCCGCGTGTTCGAGTATCCAGGCCAGCATGGAGCTGGTGGTGGTTTTGCCGTGTGTGCCTGCCACGGCCAGTACATGCTGGCTGCGCAGCACATGCTCGCCCAGCCACTGCGGCCCCGACGTGTAAGCCAGGCCTTGGTTCAGAATGGCTTCCATGAGTGGGTTGCCACGTGTCACGACATTACCCACGACAAACAGGTCGGGCTTGAGCGCCAGCTGATCGGTCTCGAAACCTTCGATCAGGCGTATGCCCTGTTCTTGCAGTTGCGTGCTCATGGGCGGGTAGACGCCGGTGTCGCAGCCCGTAACAGTGTGTCCGGCCGAGCGGGCGATCAGGGCCAGCCCACCCATAAATGTGCCGCAGATGCCAAGTATATGTAGATGCATTTCAAACCTCCGGGAGTCATTGTAGTGATTCTGGCTCACCCGTTGAGGCGGTGCTATCATGATTGAGTCTATCGAACATATTTCCGGATCTCATCACCATGACAAGGCGAGTTTTTTTGCGCCAGGCCGTTGCTGCGGCTGCGGGCGCTGCAGGCCTGTTGGGGCCATTTTGGCAGGCCCATGCCAGTGTGCTGCCTCCCGATTCGTTTTACGCCCATTCCTTTCCCGACTTGCAAGGTACACAAACCGAACTGACACAGTACCTGGGCAAACCGCTGGTGCTGAACTTCTGGGCCACCTGGTGCCCGCCCTGTGTCAAAGAAATGCCTGACCTTGATGCACTGCATAAAAAATATCCCGACATTCATTTTGTCGGGCTGGCAGTCGATACTGCCAAGAATATCGAGAGATTCAATCAAAAAGTGCAGGTAAGCTACCCCTTGTTGGTCGCGGGCCACGGTGGCATCAAGCAGATGCGTAGCCTGGGCAACAAAAATGGCGGTTTACCCTTTACCGTGGTGTTCGACGAAAAAGGTCGCATTTCCAAGCAAATACTGGGCCAGATCAAACCTGAAGAGCTTGATCGCTACTTGGCTGGCCTGGGCTGAAATCCTCTTCTTTCGCACGGCTGTCCGAATAAAAGACACTGAATGAGTGGAGGTCAGCAAAGACAATTTACTACGCTTTAATGGACAAATGCCGTTATTTAGCGTAAAAAGGCGGTCTGTCTTCACAAAAAACTTGCCATGGCGCAGCACATCCTCGTTTTGCACGGCCCCAACCTGAATCTGCTCGGTACCCGAGAACCAGAGATCTACGGTCGACAAACCTTGGCAGATATCAATCAGCACCTGACGCAGTTGGCCCACGAAAGCGGGGCCGCACTCACCGCCTTTCAAAGTAATCACGAAGGCGAGCTGGTCGACAGGGTGCAGGCCGCCCATCAAGACCGCACCGATTTCATTATCATCAACGCGGCGGCCTATACACATACCAGCGTTGCCCTCCGGGATGCGCTCGCTGCTGTCGATATTCCTTTTGTCGAAGTACATTTGTCCAATGTGAACAAGCGGGAGCCTTTCCGCCATCATTCCTACCTGGCAGACACGGCCCAGGGCGTGATCGCGGGGCTGGGTTCTTTCGGTTATGAAGCAGCCTTGCGCTATGCCTTGAACAGCTAGTCGCAGGACCACATATTTTTAATTTTTCAACTATCAACGCTCACTCTGTGCCATGGCGACAGAGTGATGTCACGGGAAGTTCGTATGGATCTAAGAAAACTGAAAACCTTGATTGACCTGGTCGCAGACTCCGGGATTGCCGAGCTGGAAATCACCGAAGGTGAAGGCAAAGTCAGAATCGTCAAATTCTCGCAATCCGTGCAGCCTGTTGCCTACGTTCCCGAAGCCGCTCCGGTTGCCGCAGCGCCGGCACAGGCAGCTGCGGCTCCTGCAGCCCCAGCTGCGCCCGCGGGGCATGCAGTCAAGGCGCCGATGGTGGGTACTTTCTACCGGGCACCGAATCCAGGTGCATCGCCCTTTGTGGAAGTAGGCCAGGCCGTTAAAGAAGGCGAACCTCTGTGCATTATCGAAGCCATGAAGCTGCTCAACGAAATTGAAGCCGACAAGTCGGGAGTGATCAAGGAAATCCTGGTTGAGAACGGCGAGCCAGTTGAATATGGTCAACCCCTGTTTGTAATTGGTTAATCCATGTTTGAAAAAATCCTTATAGCCAATCGCGGCGAGATCGCTTTGCGCATACAGCGCGCCTGCCGCGAGCTTGGCATCAAGACGGTAGTGGTTCATTCCGAGGCCGATCGCGAAGCCAAGTATGTACGCCTGGCCGACGAGTCGGTGTGCATAGGCCCTGCCCCAGCCCGGGATAGCTACTTGAACATGCCGGCCATCATTTCGGCGGCCGAAGTCACCGATGCCGAGGCCATCCATCCAGGTTACGGGTTTCTGGCTGAAAATGCCGACTTTGCCGACCGTGTCGAGAAAAGCGGCTTTGTATTTATCGGACCTCGCCCAGAATCCATCCGGATCATGGGTGACAAGGTTTGCGCCAAGCGAGCCATGATTGAAGCGGGTGTTCCCGTCGTGCCCGGCTCAGAGGGCGCCTTGCCAGAAGATCCCGACGAAATTTTCCGCATCGCACGCGAAATCGGTTACCCAGTCATTATCAAGGCGGCCGGTGGCGGTGGTGGGCGCGGCATGCGTGTGGTGTACACCGAGGCAGCCCTGCAGAATGCCGTCGCCATGACGCGCAACGAGGCGGGCGCCGCATTCAATAATCCCGAAGTCTATATGGAGAAGTTCCTCGAGAACCCTCGCCATATCGAGATTCAGATCCTGGCTGATGGCGGTCGCAATGCCGTCTGGCTGGGCGAGCGTGACTGTTCCATGCAGCGACGCCACCAGAAAGTCATCGAAGAAGCCCCTGCTCCGGGCATTACGCGGCGTCTTATCGAGCGCATAGGCGAGCGTTGCGCCGAGGCATGCCGTAAGATGAGCTATCGCGGTGCGGGTACCTTTGAGTTCCTGTATGAAAATGGGGAGTTCTTTTTCATTGAAATGAACACCCGCATCCAGGTTGAGCATACCGTTACCGAAATGATAACGGGCCTCGATCTTGTCCAGCAGCAAATCAAGATTGCCGCAGGCGAAAAGTTTCTGTTGCGCCAGCGCGATGTGGTCTTCAGAGGGCATGCCATCGAGTGTCGTATCAACGCCGAAGATCCGTTCAAGTTCACGCCCAGCCCCGGACGCATCACCAACTGGCATACTCCGGGTGGGCCGGGAGTGCGCATGGACTCGCACGTATTTTCCGGCTACACCGTACCACCCAACTACGACTCCATGATCGCCAAGCTCATTACGTACGGCGACACTCGCGAGCAAGCCATCGCACGCATGGAAATTGCGTTGTCCGAGATGGTGGTTGAAGGGGTGCATACCAATATTCCTTTGCATCGTGAGCTTATGCAAGATGCCCACTTTGTTAAAGGCGGCACCAGCATTCACTATCTGGAGCATAAGCTGGCGCAGCGCCCTTAAAAAGGAACACTCATGCGTGAACTCGTGCTGAATTGCCTGGAGGCGCAGGCCGAGGCATTGTCCGATCTCTTGCTGGATGCCGGTGTGTTGTCGGTTTCGGTAGAAGATGCCGACGGCAACACCGAGGCCGAAAGCCCTCTGTTTGGCGAGCCTGGGCTTGAGCCCGATGTTCAGGCCTGGAACCGCAATCGTCTGGTAGCGCTGCTGCCCGACGGTCTGGATCCGGCACTAGTGGTCGAGCAGGTGCGTGAGTCTGGCCTGGCAGACTACAAGGACGATGAGTGGAGCCTGCGCGAGGTGCCCGACGCCGATTGGGTACGTCTGACACAAGCCCAGTTTCAACCCATCCAGGTGGGCGAGCGCATCTGGATTGTGCCCAGCTGGCACCGCGACAACCCGGATGTTCCAGCCAGACACGAAGAGGGTGGCGCGCAGAACGCCATCCATATCGAACTCGATCCTGGGCTGGCATTCGGTACGGGCAGCCATCCTACGACGCACCTCTGTCTGGAGTGGTTGTCTGCCCACTTGCAAGGCCAGGAAACCCTGCTCGATTATGGTTGTGGTTCAGGGATATTGGCCATTGCCGCAAAAATGCTGGGCGCCGGAATGACCCATGCCGTCGATATCGATGAGCAGGCAGTGCAATCGACCCGCTACAATGCACAAGTGAATCAAGTGACGCTTGATGCCATGTTGCCCGATACGCTTGCAGACGGGCAGTATCAGCTTGTCGTGGCTAATATTTTGTCCAATCCGCTCAAGTTGCTCGCGCCCATGCTGTCCGGACGAGTACAAGCCGGTGGTCATCTGGTGTTGTCGGGCGTGCTCGAGCGGCAGGCCGAAGAAGTCGCACAAGCTTATGCTCCGTGGATGGCAATCAGCGTTTGGCAGGCCCGCGAGGGCTGGGTATGTCTTCATGGGCGCCGTGCCTGAGCACGTAGCTCTTTTTTACGCTTATGGACCTGACTACGCGCTGCCCTGAATGTGGCACAACGTTCTCCGCAAGCCTTGAGCAACTTCAGTTGCGCAAGGGCTATATACGCTGCATAAATTGCGCTCATATTTTTGATGGCTTCGAGGCAGTAGTCTCGTCTGGCGCGGATGCCGCGCGATCTGCCAAAGAGCCGTCGGTTCGTCCGGATCTGCCCGAGCCACCAGAGCCGCCGGCACATCGTGAGCCGTCCATGCCCATGCCCAGCGTATTAAGGCAAAGGCCTGCCGGAGGCAATGAGTCCGAGCATCACATCACATCCGCCGCGCCTGGCCGCGATACGGCATTCACCATCTCTGCCGGTACATCGGCAAGAGCGTCGAACTCACGGCAAGACCACACCTTCGGCCTGAGCCCTGACCCTATTTCCGCCACACCCGAACCCACCATGAGCGTGTCTCGTGCAGAGATAGCGGAGCCTGTTGTTCACGAGACATCGTCCAACAGCAGCCCTCGTTCCTCCCGGGTCTATGTCGATCCTCGGAAGGCTGGAGAGCAGCAACTCAGTGAAAGAGTCCGAGGCGCAGATAGTGTGGAGCATTCTGCGACAGCGAGTGTCGGCCGACTGGTGTGGCGTCTGCTGGTCTTGCTGGGCCTCTTGGTCTTGCTGGCGCAAGCCGTCTATGTGTACCGCGCACAAATCGCGAATAATGTTCCGGTTTTACGCCCGATGCTGGAACGCGTGTGTGTGGCGCTGGAATGCAAAGTTCCCTATGCCCGGCAGATAGATCAGATTTCCATCATGAACTCTTCATTGCGTTCGGGTACCGGTGCTGCTGTTGGATCAGCCTCGGCCGAGAAAGCCGATAAGGCTGCTGCAGATGGCCAGACACCACCGCCGATGTTGTTGCAGCTGACCATGCGCAATAATTACAACAAGCCGCAAGAGTGGCCCACGCTGGTGCTGGACCTGACCGACTTGTCGGGCACACGTGTCGTCAGGAAAAACTTGCTGCCAGAAAGCTATTTGCCTGCGAATGTCCTGGGCCAGCCCTTCAGGGCAGGCGAAGACATATCTGTGAGCGTGCCTATCGTCCTGAAAGGCGTCAAGGCAAACGGCTACCAACTCGATAAATTCTTTCAATAACGCGAGCTATGACTGACAAGGTTCTTATCTGTGGTTCTGTGGCCTTCGATACCATTACGGTATTTGAAGGACATTTCAAAGATCATATTCTGGCCGACAGCATACAGTCGCTCAGCGTATCGTTTTTTGTGCCTACCATGCGCAAGGAGTATGGTGGGTGCGCAGGCAATATTGCCTATAACCTGAATCTTCTCGGTGGAAAGCCGGTGCCGGTGGGCACGGTGGGGCCGGATGCCGCAGACTATATTGCATCTATGCAGCAACTGGGCATTGATACCAGTCTGATTCGAGTCCTGCCCGATATGTATACGCCGCAATGCTTCATTACCACCGACCTGGACAACAACCAGATTGCATCGTTTCATCCTGGCGCAATGATGCGTTCGGCAGAGAACGACTTGAGCGGGCAAAATGCCGCCTGGGCGATCGTGGCGCCCGACTCGAAGGATGGTATGTTTGCCCACGCCCGTCGTCTGCATGCCCAGAACACACCCTTTATTTTTGATCTGGGACAGGCCATGCCGCTGTTTTCTGGCGAAGACCTGCACGAAATGCTGCAGCTGGCCCAGATATTGACTGCCAATGACTACGAGGCCAGCATTATTGAACAGCGCACCGGGCGCAGCGTAGCCGATATTGCGCAAGACATGCAGGCGGTGGTGGTCACGCGGGGTGCGGAGGGCGCCACACTTTATGCCGACGGCACTGAAACGCACATTGCCCCCGTGAAGGCTAAGCAGGTCGTGGATCCGACAGGCTGCGGCGACGCGCATCGCGCAGGCTTGTTATATGGCCTTACGCAAAACTGGTCTTTACTTGATGCATGTCGCTTGGCGAATGTGATGGGTAGCTTTAAAATTGCGTCAAAGGGGCCGCAGAATCATCGCCCCTCACGCGCAGAGATCAGCACAGTCCTGAAGCAATACTACGGTCTGACCTCGCTGGAGCAAAACCCAGCTCATTAATGGTGTGCTGCAGGCGTTTTGCCTGGCACGTGTTTTACAAGGAGTACTCCATGAGTTCATTTCATTTTTCGCCCGCAGGCGGGCGTCCCGCTCGCCTCCTTGTTATGGCTGCATTGGCCGGCTCGCTGGCTGTGTTGGCAGGGTGTGCCAACGACACCGCCTCGTCGTCGGTGTACACCTTTGATCAAGCTCAACGCGAACAAATCGTGCGCCTCGGTACGGTCGAGTCTGTGCGTAGCATTACCATACAACAAGATAGAAGCAGTGGCGCCGGAGCTTTGGCCGGGGGCGCGCTGGGCGGGGTGGCTGCCAGCACCATAGGTGGCGGCACTGGCCAGGTTCTGGCCACAATCGGTGGCGGTATCCTGGGCGCCATGGCGGGTAACGCCGTCGAAAACCAAATGGGCAGAACTCAGGGGCTTGAAATTACCGTCAGGCTCGATAACGGCGAAACCCGAGTAATCGCGCAGGCCGCCGACGTCGCCATTAGTGCTGGCCAGCGTGTACGACTGATCAGTGGCAATGGTCCGACTCGTGTCGCTCCTATGTAACTGAGCCTGAGGCTCAGAAAAAAACAAGGGGCGCCACAAGGCGCCCTTTGTTTTGATGCGCGTTTTACTTATACGCCAAAAAGCGAAAATGCAAAATGCTGCAACACCATCATGGCCACTTGCGCCAGAATCAGCAGTACCAGTGGTGAAAGATCGAGTCCCCCAAGATTAGGCATGATGCGCCGTATGGGGTCGAGCAAAGGTGCAGTCAGTGTGTGCAGTATGGCCATGATGGGCGCCATCGGATTGACCCAAGACAATATTGCCTGTATCAGGGTAGCCCATAAGATCAGGTTGAACGCCCATTTGAGCATGGTCAGGAACGCTGCAATGAGCGCCGGCAGCAAACTTTGCACAGAAGGCAGCATGCCGGTAAGCAGCGTCCAGGTGAGCAGCAGAAAGATGAATGCCGTCAGCCAGCAGGCTACCAGGCTGGGCCAGTCAATTCGGTTTCCCGGAGCAATAACCTTGCGCAAGGGTTGAATCAGCCAATTGCTCAGGCGCAGCACCCCTTGTGAGTACGGGTTGAAAGGATGCAGGCGTATTGCGTAGATCCAGGCGCGGACGAGCAGGGCTATGCCGAATAAAGAGAAAACAATGCTGATAATGAAATGAAGGACGTTACTTAACATGGTTGGGCTACATTTGATTTCAGACGGCTCATTGTCGCACGCATGGCGGCGCCATGAAAAAATTTTATTGAAGATAAAAAGAGAACTGCCCGACCGAAGTCGGGCAGTTTATGGAACCGCTTAGAGAAAACGCATTACACGTTGATACCCGGGTTTTGCCGGCAAAATCTGGGTATCAGGGGCGGCCGCCCGTGGGGAAAGGCCACGATGCTGCTGGGTTAATGGTTTTCTTTGCGTCGGATGCCGGGTTGCTTGCCTTGGCGGCCTTGGCGGCAGCTTTGGCGCTGGGCTTCTTGGGAGCGGCTGCCTTTTTGGCTGGTGCCTTTTTAGCGATCGCCTTTTTTGCTGGCGCTTTCTTGGCTGCCGGCGCGGTCTTTTTTGCTACTGCTTTTTTTGCAGGGGCTTTTTTTGCTGGCGCTTTTTTGGCGACTGCCTTTTTGGCTACAGCCTTTTTAGCTACGGCCTTTTTTGCCGGCGCTTTTTTAGCAACAGCCTTTTTCGCCACTGCTTTCTTGGCAGGAGCTTTTTTGGCAGCTACTTTTTTGGCTGGTGCCTTCTTGGCGACCGCTTTTTTCGCTACCGCTTTTTTGGCGGGTGCTTTTTTAGCAACTGCTTTTTTAGCAACAGCCTTTTTGGCTACGGCCTTTTTAGCAACCACTTTTTTGGCAGCTGCTTTTTTAGCAACTACTTTCTTTGCGGGTGCTTTCTTGGCGACAGCTTTCTTGGCTACTACTTTTTTTGCAGGTGCTTTTTTGGCAACGACTTTTTTAGCTGGTGCTTTTTTAGCGACTGCTTTCTTTGCAGCTACCGGTTTCTTTACTGCAGCTTTCTTGGCGGGTGTTGCCTTTTTGGCGGGTGCAGCTTTTTTAGCTACCGCTTTCTTGGCGGCCTTTGTGGCTGTTGCCATAGTAATGCTCCTTGAGATCGAGTCTAAGAGAACGTCCACCCATTTGATATGGCCCCCACGAACAGGGTGCGACCCATCTCAAATGGCGCAAGCGTGCAAAGTATATTGCACCTTGCACGCCCTAGAGTCTAACGTAAGCTTTTACTATCTTCCAAGCATTATTCCCAGCTTAATGCTCCGCCGGTCTGATATTCAATGACTCGAGTCTCGAAAAAGTTACGCTCTTTTTTCAGATCGATCATTTCGGCCATCCATGGGAAAGGATTTTCTTCTTGTCCGAAAAGAGGTTCGAGACCGATTTGCTGGCAGCGTCGATTGGCAATAAAACGCAAATATGATTTGAACATCGATGCATTCAAACCGAGTACGCCGCGAGGCATGGTGTCTTCAGCGTAAGCATATTCAAGGTCTACAGCCTTTTTGAACAATTCGCGCAGCTCTTCACGGAACTCGGCTGTCCACAAATGCGGGTTCTCGAGTTTGATCGTGTTGATGAGATCAATACCGAAATTGCAGTGCATGGATTCATCGCGAAGTATGTACATGTACTGCTCGGCGGCGCCCGTCATTTTGTTCTGGCGGCCCAACGCAAGTATTTGCGTAAAACCAACATAAAAGAACAAACCTTCCATCAGGCATGCAAAAACGATCAGTGATTTAAGTAGGGTTTGATCGGCTTCCAGCGTGCCGGTTTCGAAGTTTGGGTCGGCAATGGCATCGATGAACGGAATCAGGAATTCATCTTTGGCGCGGATGGAGGGCACTTCGTTGTAGGCGTTGAAGATCTCCGCCTCGTCGAGGTCGAGACTCTCGACGATGTATTGGTAGGCGTGTGTGTGTATGGCTTCTTCAAAAGCCTGACGCAGCAAGAACTGCCTGCACTCTGGTGCGGTGATGTGCCGGTATGTACCCAGCACAATGTTGTTGGCGGCCAGCGAATCGGCGGTGACGAAGAAACCAAGGTTGCGCTTGACGATGCGGCGTTCGTCTTCAGTCAGGCCGTTAGGATTTTTCCAGAGCGTGATGTCGCGCGACATATTGATTTCTTGCGGCATCCAGTGGTTGGCGCAAGTCGCCAGGTATTTTTCCCAGGCCCATTTGTACTTGAAAGGCACTAGCTGGTTGACGTCGGTCTTGCCATTGATGATGCGTTTGTCGGCCGCACGCACGCGGCCCGCAGCGTCGGCCGTAGCGTTGCCTGCATTCTGCGCGGGAGGCATGGCATTGTTCAGGCCATTTTGTTGCGGATGTGGCGCAGGGTTCACGTTATTGCCGGCTGGTGCTGCGCTTGGCGTAGCGGGGGTATCGTCCCAATTCAACATGGTTCTTTCCTGTATTTGATTATTGGCAGGCTTCGCATTCTTCAAAGCCTTCGTCGCCGGGGCGCATGGTGCACACGGCGCCCAGTACTTCTGCTTCGGGCAATGCTGCGACAGCAGGTGCCGATGCTGCGGCTACCGGGCTGGTGCTGCCTGATGACACGGCATTGAGTTCACCGCCGCGGCCGGTTGATTTCTCGGCATTGGTGGCGCCGATCGAGCGCAAGTAATAAGTTGTCTTCAGGCCACGTACCCAGGCCAGCTTGTAAATGTCGTCGAGCTTCTTGCCCGAGACACCCGCCATGAAGATATTGAGCGACTGTGCCTGGTCTATCCATTTGGAACGACGTGCGGCGCATTCGATGACCCAGTTGGGGTCGATTTCGAAGGCGGTTGCGTAGAGTTCGCGCAGATCGGCAGGAATGCGGTCGATACGAGCCAGGCTGCCGTCGAAATATTTAAGATCGGCCACCATGACTTCGTCCCACAGATTACGCTCTTTCAGGTCGTGCACCAGGTAGTCGTTGACCACGGTGAACTCGCCAGACAGATTGGACTTGACGTACAGGTTGCGGTAGTTGGGCTCTATGCATGGCGAAACGCCGATGATGTTCGAGATAGTTGCCGTCGGTGCAATCGCCACGCAGTTTGAGTTGCGCATGCCGTGTTGCTTGATGTGCGCACGCAGGGCGTCCCAGTCTAGCGTGCTGCTGTCGTCGACTTCTACATAACCACCGCGTTCTTCGCGCAGCATGGCCAGCGTGTCTTGCGGCAAAATACCGCGATCCCACAATGAACCTTTGAAGCTGCCGTAGTGGCCGCGTTCGGCCGCCAGCTTGCTGGAAGCCCAGTAGGCGTAGTAGCAAGCCGCTTCCATGGAACGGTCGGAAAACTCGATGGCGGCGTCGGAGGCAAATGGTACGCGCATCATGTGCAGGCAATCCTGGAAGCCCATGACGCCCATGCCTACCGGGCGGTGACGCACGTTGGAGTTGCGCGCCTTGGGTACGGCGTAATAGTTGATGTCGATCACGTTGTCGAGCATGCGCATGGCAATGGTAGCGGTGCGCTCGAGCTTTTCGTGGTCGAGCACATACTGGCCGTTCGCATCTTGCTTGAGGTGGGCGGCCAGGTTGATCGAACCCAGGTTGCACACAGCGATTTCAGAGTCGTTGGTATTGAGCGTGATTTCGGTGCACAGATTGGAGCTGTGGACGACGCCGACGTGCTGCTGGGGCGAACGGATGTTGCAAGGATCCTTGAAGGTAATCCAGGGGTGGCCGGTTTCAAACAGCATGGACAGCATCTTGCGCCACAAAGAGGTGGCGGGAACCTTCTTGAACAGAGGCAGCTCGCCACGCTCTACTTTGTCTTCGTAGCCCAGGTAGGCTTCTTCGAACTCTTTGCCGTACTTGTCGTGCAGGTCAGGGGCGTCGGAAGGCGAAAATAGTGTCCATTCTCCGTTCTCCATGACGCGTTTCATGAACAGGTCAGGGATCCAGTTGGCCGTGTTCATGTCATGCGTGCGGCGGCGTTCGTCGCCGGTGTTTTTGCGCAGCTCAAGGAACTCTTCGATATCAAGGTGCCAGGTTTCGAGATAGGCGCAGACCGCGCCTTTGCGCTTACCACCCTGGTTAACGGCAACAGCGGTGTCGTTGACCACTTTAAGAAAGGGCACGACGCCCTGGCTTTCGCCATTGGTGCCTTTGATGTGGCTGCGCAGGGCGCGCACAGGTGTCCAGTCGTTACCCAGGCCGCCTGCGTATTTGGCCAGCAGGGCGTTTTCTTTGATGGCGTCGTAAATGCCGGCCAGATCGTCGGAGACGGTCGTGAGGTAGCAGGACGATAGCTGCGAGTGCAGGGTACCCGAATTGAACAGCGTGGGTGTGGAGCTCATGAAATCGAATGACGACAGAATTTCGTAGAACTCGATGGCCCGCGCTTCGCGGTCGATCTCGTTAAGCGCAAGACCCATGGCGACACGCATGAAGAATACCTGTGGCAACTCGATGCGGCGGCCGCGCAGATGCAGGAAATAGCGGTCGTATAGGGTTTGCAGGCCCAGGTAGTTGAATTGCAGGTCGCGCTCGGCCTTCAGGGCAGCAGCCAGCTTGGGCAGGTCGAACTGGGCGAGCTTTTCGTCGAGCAGACCGCCTTCGATGCCGGCTTTCAAGAACTGCGGGAAGTACTCGGCATAGCGGGTAGCCATGCTGGATTGCGAGACCTCTTCGCCCAGAACTTCCTTGCGGATGGTGTGTAGCAGCAGCCTTGCAGTGACCTGGCTGTATGAGGGGTCGAGCTCGACCATGGCGCGCGCCGACAGAATGGCCGACTTGAATACTTCGTCGACGGGGATGCCGTCGTAGATGTTCTTGATGGTTTCCTTGAGAATGGCTTCGGCATCAATGTCGTGTGGCAGATTCTTGCCTGCGTCAGTGATGGTTGCGCGCAAGCGCTCCAGATCCAGCGGACGCTGGACGCCATTGTCGGTGACATTGATGGTCGGTTGATCGGCTGTCGCAACGGCTGGCGCACTTTGCGCGCGCTCTTGTGAGCGCTTTTCGCGATACAAGACATAGGCGCGTGCCACGTCATGCTCGCCCGAACGCATGAGGCTTAGTTCGACCTGGTCTTGAATTTCTTCTATGTGGAAGGTGCCGCCGCTGGGACGGTTGCGCACCAAAGCATTAACTACTTGTGCAGTAAGACTTTCGACCAGTTCGCGTACACGCGCGGAGGCGGCGCCTTGTCCACCATTGACAGCCAGAAAGGCCTTGGTCATGGCGATGGCGATCTTGCCCGGTTCGAAACCTACGACTACCCCATTACGACGAATGATATGGAAGTTATTCCATTGCTTGTCGTGACTGCTTTCAGTGGGGGCTGGAGCCGCTGGCTGGCGGAGAGTGGCGGTGCCGGACTCGGACGTTTGTGTGGTCTGCATGAATGCTCCTGGGACGAAATATGACGCGCATGCGAGTGCGTGTTCAACAGCGTTTTATTTTGGTGGTGGACTGCAAACTACGTGGCTTGCTACTGGTGGTGAAGTGTAGCCGTTTAAGGCTACGACCACAATATGTTGTGGTTGTTTGTTTAGTGAGCACTAATTGTAGTGAGCGTAGCCAGACGAAGCAAGCGGGAAAAGGGCTTGATTTTTTATTTTTTTGTGGTTTCTCAGTGGGCTTGCATACGGCACGGACGCCTAATGCCCGGCAGGCCTTGCCTCACCCCGTTTTTTATCCGGCCAAACGGGAAATCGTGAAAAATTGTTAACGGAAATAGTGGGTGCGCCCAGTCTTGATTGCAACAATGCCAGTCTGTTGCGATAAGGCTTGATGCTGGCCATTTTGACATGCCCGAAGCCGCGCACCATGAGAGGTAATTCGGCCAGCTCCAGCGCCAGGTCATAATTGGAGGCATCCAGCCTGGCCAGCATATTGAGTACCGCCGCCCGATACTCGTCGATCAGGCGTCGTTCCAGCTTGCGTTCGGACGTATATGAAAAAATGTCCAGCCAGCTGCCACGCAAAATTTTTCCGTAGGCCAGAAGCCCAAAGACTTTTTCCGTAGCAGGCCCAAGGCTCAGCTTGCGTGGAATGCCGGTATGCGGGTCGCGACGTGCCAGTATTGGCGGAGCCAAGTGAAAGCGCAGCGAAAACTCACCTTCGAACTGGTCATGCAAAGATTGACGGAATGTGCCGCTGGTAAACAGGCGTGCAACTTCGTACTCGTCCTTGTAGGCCATGAGCTTGTGCAAGCCTTGTGCGACAGCTATCGTCAGGCGTGGTCGCCCCTGTGGCCTCAGTGCTTTCTCTGCGGCCAGAACCTGGTCGACCAGCTCACTATATTGTTGGGCGTAGGCCGCATTCTGGTAGGTGGTCAGCTGGGTCCGGCAGCGTGTCAGGACCTGATCCAATGTTTCCGGGGCATGGATGATGACGGCCTGCTCCCGGGTATGACTGGCGGGCTCGAGTGCTGCCGGATCAACGGCAACCAGCCGGCCTAGCTGAAAGGCTCTTTGATTGGCCTGTATAGCCACATTATTCAGCTCGAGTGCGTGCATGATGGCTTCCAGGCTCAAGGGGATGGCACCGCATTGCCAGGCAAAGCCCAGCATCAGCATATTGCTCATGATGCTGTCGCCGAACTGTTTGTTGGCCATGGCATGCGCTTGCAGCAACTTGCTATGGCGGTCTCCCACCGCATTGCGCAGCAGCGAGACGAGTTCTTGCGGGTCGAGATTGGCCTGGGGGTCCTGGGTGAACTCGGGCGTGGGTGCCAGATAAGTGTTGATGATGGACAGGGTGTGTGCGTGGCGCAGGGTTTGCAGGACTTCGGGTTTGCTGGCGGCCACGGGGTCGCAAAGAATGGCCACATCGGCTTGTTGCAAACCTATGCGCACGGCGCCCGTCGGCCGGGTGTCGGACGACAGGCGAATGTGGCTGATGACGGCACCGCCTTTCTGGGCAAGGCCGGTAATGTCCAGTACCGAGGCTGCCCGACCTTCAAGATGAGCCGCCATGGACAAGATCGCCCCGATGGTGATGATGCCCGTGCCGCCTATACCGGCGACCAACACGTTGCAGGCATTGCCGCGAGGCTGAACGTCCGGTAGTGGCAGTTTTGTGATCAGTGCCTGCAGACGCTCATGGTCGGCGGGGGAGGTATGGGACGCCTTGCGGGGTGTGCCGCCAATCACCGATACAAAACTGGGACAAAATCCGTCGACACATGAGTAGTCTTTGTTGCAGCTGGACTGGTCAATCGCACGCTTGCGACCAAACGGAGTTTCCACCGGCGTCAGGGAAAGACAGTTGGATTGCGTACTACAGTCGCCGCAGCCCTCGCAGACCTCGGCATTGATGAACAGTCGTCGGGCTGGGTCGGCAAGGGTTTTCTTTTTCCGGCGTCGGCGTTTTTCGGCAGCGCATGCCTGGTCATGGATCAGTACCGTCACGCCCTTCACCTCGCGCAGCTCACGCTGCAGGGCATCCAGCTCGTGGCGATCATGTACTGTGACACCCGCCGCGAGCGGTATTCCACGATACTTGCCCGGGTCGTCGCTGGTAATGGCCACACGCTTGACGCCTTCGCCCAGCATTTGCTGGCAGATTTGCGGAACGGAAAGCGATCCATCCACGGGCTGACCGCCGGTCATGGCGACCGCATCGTTGAACAGAATCTTGTAGGTGATATTCACCTGGGCGGCAACCGCCTGCCTGATGGCCAGGTAGCCCGAATGGAAATAGGTGCCTTCCCCCATATTCTGAAAGATATGCGGCGTACGGGTGTAGCGCGACAACCCTATCCAGTCGGCGCCTTCGCCACCCATCTGGGTGAGTCCGCTGGTCGCGCGGTCCATCCAGGTGGCCATATAGTGACAGCCCACGCCGGCCAGGGCCTGGCTGCCTTCCGGCACTTTGGTTGAAGTGCTGTGCGGACAGCCCGAACAGAAGTAGGGTCGCCGGGTGAGGTGTGTGGAGATGAGCGGAGCACTGGCAGCCGGACTGCCGATATCTGATGGGCTTTCGTCATTGAGTACAAGGGCTGCTGCCTGTTGCAGCCAACTGCGCAGTGCCGTGACAAGCAGGGAGGGGCATAGCTGACCCTCTTGCGGTATCAGTACCTGGCGATCCAGGTCGAGCTTGCCCATCACCGTCGGGTGTTGTGCCTGGTTGTACAGCATGTCCTTGATCTGGCCCTCTATAAAAGGCGCTTTTTCTTCAATTACCAGTATATGGTCCAAGCCTTGAGCGAACTGCAGAAAGCCAGCTTCGTCCATAGGCCAGCTCAGGCCCACCTTGTAGTGGCGCAGCGCAGGCAAGGTTGCATGAGGATGCTGGTGCCCTAGCAGTTGCAGGGCGTCCTGTGTATCCAGAAACGCCTTGCCCGTTGTGACGATGCCCAACCTGGCTCCGGGTGCTGGGTCGACGAGGCGATCCAGTGGGTGCCGGCTTGCAAAAGACTTGACTGCTTGCAGGCGCTCGGTCATGCGGTGTTCGATGGCAGGGGTCAGGAACTCGCGTGCGCTGTACTCAAGGCTGTCGTGCTTATCATCGGGGGCAGGCAGGCTTGGTGCTGCCTCCAGCGTAAATGAGCGGCCGCTTTCCACCGTTTCCGTGACCGCCTTGAGGGCGACCCATGCTCCGCTGTAGCGCGAAAGCGCCCAGCCCCATAGACCGAACGCTTCGTATTCTTCGACAGAGGCCGGATGCACGATAGGGATGCCCCAGGCCTTCAATGACGATTCGCTGGCGTGCGGAATAGAGGATGAGGCGGCTGTGTGGTCGTCGCCCACGATCATCAGCACGCCGCCGTGGCGTGATGCGCCTGCGGCATGACCATGGTGAATGGCGTCGCCGGCGCGATCCACGCCTGGGCCTTTGCCATACCACATGGCAAATACGCCATCGACCTGGCGGTCTTCGCGTACTCCCGCCTGCTGAGTGCCCATGATCATCGTGGCGCCCAGATCTTCGTTGATGGACGGTAGAAAACTGATTTGATGCTCGTCCAGATGGGACTGTGCACGCCACATAGCGAGATCCACTCCGCCCAAGGGAGAGCCGCGGTAGCCCGTGACAAATCCGGCGGTGTTCAATCCGCGAGCCTGATCGACACGCCGTTGCGCCAGTACCAAGCGCACAAGTGCCTGGGTGCCGGTCAGGAAAACACGGCCTGTCGTTGCGGTCAGGTTGTCGTCCAGCTTGTACTCATAGTCAATCTGTGGCGCTGCCATGGAGGTCTCCATCAATACTCCCATGATAAAGACCCGCAAGCAGGCATTTATTGCGTATTCATCGCGTAGAATCCCTAGATAACGAAATAAACATTTCGATATCTAGGAAAATATGGACAAAATTGATGTAAAAATCCTTAAGGCGTTGCAGGAAGACGGCCGTGCCTCAGCCCAGCAGCTCTCCGACCAGGTCGGTCTCTCGGCTGCGCCGGTATGGCGCCGGGTCAAGACGATGGAGGCGGCTGGTGTCATCCAGGGCTATTACGCTCAGGTCGATCGCCGCAAGGTCGGTTTACAGGGCTGCATGTTTACTCAAATCAGCCTGGAGCGGCACTCGGCCGAAATCGTTGAAAATTTTGAACGTTCTGTGCGAGATGCACCTGAAATCCTGGAATGCTACGCCGTGACAGGAGACAGCGATTTTTTGCTCAAAATACTCGTTGCCAGCCCGGAGGACTACGATCGTTTCCTGCACCGCTTTCTGTTCAACCTGCCCGGCGTGCGTCAGACCCGTACCATTGTTGCGCTGCGTGAAATCAAGCATGATTTGAAGCTGCCTTTGTAGTGATCTGTAGCCTATGCCTCCTGGTGGCCGACGCTCCAGTCAGTCCCGGATCAGCATGGGCAGCACGTGTTCAGGTAGAATTATTTTGGACTTAATCACGGGCCGCCGTCTTTGGACAGGCGGCCATGCCACATTCTGTTTGTGGTTTTGTAAGGAAGGTTTTATGTATATCCCCATCCTACGTCAACGCACAATATATGCAGGCTTGCTTGTCGCGGGGCTGTTGGCCGGCTGCGCGGCACCTAGCGAGCCTCCGGCTCCCAAGGCTGAAGCGCCCAGCTGCAAGGCGGCCAGCAATGATGCGCTGGTGGGCAACTGGCTCAGTATACGCAAGCAAAAAGGCGTGGCAGGGGAACTGCGCACGTTGTTTACCCTGCATGCCGATGGCACTATGGCCTATACCGAACAGCTCAAGCGCAACAGTAAGCCATCGCAGGGCTTGTCTGAAACGGGTTGCTGGGAGCACCAGCAGCAAACCCTGACGATGCGTACCCTGCACTCGAATGGGGTTCTGGTCAATCTTGAGGACCCCATTTATACCAATCAGTACACCATCGTATCGGCTACCAACAAGGTGTTGTCGTTGAAAGACACTGAGGGCGCCTCAATGACCGCGAGACGCATGTCGCCAGGTTATCGCCTGCCGTTTTAGCCTTTTGCTTGAAGGGCATTGGCGGTTTTTTGTCTGTCCCGGTCCAGCATGCCGTTGGCCGAATGCCATAGATGCAGTCGCATTGCCTCATAAGCCTGCTCTGGATCGCCTGCCAAAATAGCTGCCGCAATGGCTTCGTGTTGTTCAATGGAGTTCTTGATGATCTGTTCTGCACCGATAACTTGTCGTAGCAAGGTCATGAACATGGCCAGCTGATACCGGTCGATCAGCTCGGCCAACTCGGGGTTGTCACTTATTTTGACGATGGCCTGATGAAACTCCCGGTTATGGGCAATGAATGAAGACATGACGAGTCTGTCTTTTTGTGCCTGGCCTTGCTTTACGATGGCTTCGAAGTATGCACGATTCTTGCCCAGGTCGATCCGTTTCGCAGCCAGGCGCGCAGCCTGCCCCTCCAATGCTTCCCGTATTTCGAAAAGATGGATGATTTCCGTGCGTGTGAGGCGGCGTACGATAGCCCCCCGATTTGGGATCAGTTCTATCAACCTGTCGGCAGCCAGACGCCGGAAAGCTTCTCGTAGCGGGCCTCGGCTGATGCCCAGCTCTTCAATCAAGTCTCGCGAAATCAGTCGTTGTCCGGGCACCAGTGTGCCATCCAGAATTTGCGATTTCAGGATGGCAGCGACGCGCTCGACCGTATCACCGCTTCTGGTAACGGTTTCAGGCGGCTCGACCGTGGTGGAGTTCTTTTTTTTCAACATTCAGAGGGACATTATAGTGACAGGTGTATGAATATAGTCTAATCTAAAAGTGTAGGACAAAAATATATAACACTTACTTCCTAATAGACAGGAGACAAATATCATGCTCAAACCTCTCAAGAAGTGGGCCATGCGTAGCCTGCTTGTTTCGGGTGTATTGGCCGCAAGTCATGCCAGCGCCATGAATCTGACCGTCACACATTGGGCCGATGGCATGTACGGCACACCTTTTGCCGTTGCGCTCGAAAAAGGCTTCTTTAAAGATGCAGGCGTCGATGTCACGGGGTTTATCACCTCCAAGGGTGGCGGAACCACCGTGCGTAATGCGCTGGCTGCAGACGTCCCTTACGGCGAGGTGGCTTTGTCGGCAGCGATTGCCGCAATCAAACAGGGCGTCAAGCTCACCATTGTGCATGCTGGCGTGATAAGCCTGGCGGACAACGTCTGGGTGGCCATGAAGGACTCCCCTTTGTCGTCCATCACCGACTTGAAGGGCAAGCGGCTGGGGTATAGCAGTCCTAAGTCGGTAACTGACATGGTGTCCACCATAGCCCTGACCAATCGTGGGTTGTTGAAAGATGTCGAGCGCAAGACGGTGGGCAGCCTGAGTTCGGCCTACACAGCCCTGCGCGAGGGCGGAGTCGATGTCATCTACATGACGGAACCGGTGCTTAGCCGTGAGAAAGACAATATCAAGATCGTCTTCAAATCCGGCGATGAAATTCCAAAGATGACGCAAACCGTGGGTGTTGTTCGCAGTGATTACCTGAAGAGCAATCCTGATGTCATCAAGGCCATTATCGAGGGTCGCCGCAAGGGCGTTGAATACCTGCGCGAGCATCCCGATGAGACGGCTGAAATTCTGGCCAAGCACTACAAAATGGATGTAGCCATCACTACATCGGCGATCAATGACATCCTGGCATCAAAAGGTACATACTGGAGTACCGGGAAATTTGATTACGAAGGCATGAACGCCATGCTCGAAGGCCTGGTGCTGGTCAAGGCAATCGAACCGGGGCCGTTTGATTGGTCCGAGATCGTCGATGAAAGCCTGCTGCCCGCTGACCAACGCAGCAAATAACGCTGTCGATGAATATGGCATCCGTCAATATCACAGAAGCCGACCCCGTAGCAGTGCGCCCACGGGCGCATGTTACGGCCGAAGAAGTCAGCAAGGTTTTTACACGGCCCGACACCGGAGAATCCTTTCATGCTTTGGGGCCTGTCAGTTTTGAGCTGAGGCAAGGAGAGTTCTTCTCTGTTGTGGGTCCGTCGGGCTGCGGCAAATCAACCTTGCTTGATCTGGTTGCGGGCCTCAGCGCCCCGACCGACGGACGTATTCATTTCGAAGGAAACGAGGTAAAGGGACAAGTGCCCGAGGGGGTCGCTGTTGTATTTCAAGAGGATGCGAGCTTTCCCTGGCTGAATGTCTTCGATAATGCAGCGTTCGGTGCACGTCGAAATGGCTTGCCGGAGGTTGAAATCAAGGAGCGGGTCGATCATGCCCTGGCGTTTATGGGTTTGAGTGACTTTGCCAAATCCTATCCGGCTCAGCTGTCTGGCGGCATGCGGCAGCGTGTGTGCATTGCCCGGGCCATGGTATTGCGCCCGCGCCTGATGCTGCTTGATGAGCCTTTTGGTGCGCTGGACCAGCAAACCCGCTTGCTGATGGGTGAAGAACTGCTCAAGCTATGGCGCGCAACGGATTCCACCGTTATGCTGATCACGCATTCCATCGATGAGGCGGTCCTGCTGTCGGACCGCATAGGTACCATGTCGGCCCGACCAGGCCACTTCATCGACATTCTCGAAACAGGGTGGCGACGCGACCGCGGCAGTGAGACTGCCATGGATCCAAAGTATGGGGCGCTGCAATCCCGGATATGGGGAATGCTGCGTAATGAGTCGCTTAAAGCGCTGGGGGTTGGTGCATGAGTTCGTCGGCATTGGCAACGCCGGCCCCTATGCATGAGAGCCAAGGCAGCAGACTATGGCGCAAGCATCGTGTCGTCATTCTGCGATGTCTGATCATTATTTGTGGTGTTGCTTCGCTCGAGCTGGCTAGCAGGTTGGCCTGGATAGACCCCGTCTCGTTCATTCCTCCGTCGGAAATGGCTGCCAGCGCCTGGAATATGGTTTGGGAAGGAACCTATCAGGAAGATATCCTCCTGACCTTGTCCTCGGCAGGGCTTGCGGTGCTGCTGGCCATGTTGACGGGTTTCCTGTTCGGGCTGATGCTGTACAAGCTACCGAGGCTGCGTCGTGTGCTGGATCCGCTGCTGCTTTCCTACTACGCAGTGCCCATCTTTGTGTTCTACCCCATGCTGATCGTCCTGTTCGGACTCAATCGCTGGCCGCTCATCGTGCTGGGCTATCTGTTTGCATTGGTTGCGATGGCGGTGAATACCTTGAACGGCCTGGAGCGTATTCCCGTCGTGTTGTTGCGCACGGCAAGGGTGTTGCGCATGGGGCGTGTGCAGGAAGTGTGGCTGATCAAGTTGCCGGCCAGTCTTCCCTTTATCTTCACTGGAATCAAGTTGACGATTGTGTACTCCTTCATTGCAGTCATTGCTGGCGAGTTCTTGCTGTCGGGAGCAGGATTTGGCTACCAGATCGCATTCGCCTACAACAATTTCGACAACCAGACGATGTACGGATTGATGTTGCTTCTGCTGTTGTTTGTCGGAACCATCAACCTGATTTTGCATACGGTAGAGCAGCGCCTGTATCAGCGCCGTGTGCTGAAGGAGGCCACATGAGTACGGCAATCCGTACACGGGGACAGTCAGCAGCCCGACAACAATGGACAGACGGACTGCTGCTGGTGCTGGGCCTTGCCATCGCATGGAAGTGTGCCAGCTGGGGCCTCGGCGTAGAGGTCTTGCCTGGTCCCTGGCGAACGCTCCAGCAACTCATGCACGAGTTGCTGGAGCCTGATTTTCCCGCTCATCTGGCGGAAACCAGCAAGGCGTTTTTTACAGCATTGCTGATTGCTGTCGTGGCAGGTGTCGGTCTGGGGCTTTTCCTGGGTGCCCGACGCCTGGCAGGTGATGTGATGGAGCCGATACTGATCGCGCTGTACTCCATCCCAAAGATTTCTTTGTATCCGGTGATCTTGCTAATGTTCGGCTTGGGCTTATCGGCCAAGATTGCGTTCGGTGTAATTCACGGCATTATTCCCATCACAATATTTACGATGACGGCGGTGCGTAATATTCCCCAAGTCTATCTGCGTACTATCAAGGCCCATCGGCTTACGCCGTGGCAGGGCGCACGCCATGTGCTCGTTCCTGCCACCATACCCGAGATTGTCGCGGGTCTGCGCATTGGTTTTTCTCTCACCTTGCTGGGCACCTTGCTGGGCGAAATGTTTGCGTCCCAGCGTGGCATAGGCCACATGCTGATGCTTGCCATTGACCGAAACAATCCTCCTACCATTATGGCGCTGTCCTTAATGCTTTTTTTATTTGCCACCGTGGTAAGTATTGGGCTGTTGCGGTGGGATCGCCATCTACGGCGTGGCATTCAACCTAGAGGTACGGAATGACGACCAAGCAAACACTCAAATGAAGCAGACGCTCTTCGACAAAATCTGGAATGCACACGAAATTGCCTGCTTGCCGGGGGATATCAGCCTGCTGCATATCGACCGTCATCTGATGCATGAGCTGACAGGTGTGGATGCCATGCGGATACTTGAGGGGCGGGGTGTTCCTGTACGTAATCCCGGGCTCACCTTTGCCACGCTGGATCACGTCACCTCGACGCGACCGGGCAATTGTGCCGGCGATGCGGGATGGAGCAGCGATATGATCAACGCCATGCGCAAGGATACGGTGGCGAAGGGCATCGCCCTGTTCGACAACGATGATGGTCGCCGAGGTATTGTGCATGTTGTTGGTCCTGAGCTAGGCCTGAGTCTTCCCGGAACGACGATAGTGTGCGCAGACAGTCATACCTGTACGCACGGAGCTTTTGGCGCATTGGCCTGGGGAATTGGCTCTTCGGAGCTGGTGCATGTTCTGGCCACGCAAACCATACGCCAGAGGCGGCCCCGAACGATGCGCATCAAGCTTGGAGGGGTGGCGCGAGAAGGAGTCACCGCCAAAGATATTGTTTTGTATGTAATTGGTCAGTTGGGTGCATCAGCAGGCACGGGTCATGCCGTCGAGTTCGCGGGCCAGGCAGTTCGAGACCTGGATATGGAGGGGCGCATGACACTTTGCAATCTTTCGATTGAGCTTGGTGCCAAGATAGGCCTGGTTGCACCGGATGAAACCACTTTTCGTTATCTGAGAGGGCGTGAATTCAGCCCCAGGGAAGAAGTTTTCGATCAGGCAATGGCGCACTGGGCAACACTGCCCTCCGATTCCGAAGCGACGTACGAGCAAGAGGTTGAACTGGACATCAGCGGGATATCGCCTCAAGTGACGTGGGGTACCAGTCCCGAGCATGTTGTTGGAATTGACGCGTATATTCCGGATCCCCATCAGGAAAAAGACAGTAAGCGACGTCAATCGTTGATCAGTGCGCTTGAGTATATGCAGCTGAAGGCGGGGCAGCGTATCGATCAGATCAGGATAGACAGGATTTTCATTGGCTCTTGCACCAACAGCCGTCTGTCTGACTTGCGGGAAGCGGCGCAAGTGCTCAAAGACAGACATATTGCGCCGGGAGTCACTGCCTGGGTTGTTCCAGGCTCCCTGCAAGTGAAAAAACAGGCAGAGAGTGAGGGGCTGCATAAGATATTCGAAGCCGCAGGCTGCCAATGGCGTGAGCCGGGATGCTCGATGTGTGTCGGGGCAAATGGCGATCTGGTGGGAAATGGAGAGCGTTGCGTATCCACATCGAATAGGAATTTCGTAGGCCGCCAAGGGCCAGGAGCCATGACACACCTGGCCAGCCCGGCGGTTGCCGCTGCCAGTGCGGTTGTGGGGACGATTGCCTCACCTGCCATGGCGAGGCAGATGCCATGAAGCCATTCGTCTTATGCGAGACCCATGCGGCTCCCCTGGTACGCGACAATATCGATACCGATCTGATTGTGCGCATAGAAAGAATTGCGCAGCTGAGGCGCGGCCAGTTCCAGCCTTGGGCCTTTGAAACCTGGCGCTACTTGCCCGATGGCTCCGAGAACCCTGATTTCGTCCTGAATCAGGAGCCCTACCGGCAGACGCAGATCATCATGAGTGGCGCTAACTTTGGTTGTGGCAGCTCTCGTGAAATGGCGGTATGGGCACTCGAGGAGTTCGGTATTCGCTGTATCGTGGCAGAGAGTTACGGTGATATATTTTTCAATAATTGTCTGCAGAACGGTTTGCTGCCGGTGACCTTGGACCGCGAGACGATTCATAGCCTCGTGCAGGCGTCATTATCGGGCGACAAGATGTCCGTCGATCTGCGGCAATGTACTATCACGACCGCTGCCACGGGCAGCATTGCCTTTGTCGTTCCGGAAATGCAAAGACAGGCACTGCTGCAAGGGCAGGACGACATAGCGCAGACCTTGGCCATGCAGGACCAAATCGACGCCTTTCAGCAGCGCGATCGTCAAAGTCGCCCCTGGGTGTACTGAGTGCCCGGCAGCTTTGCCGGGCGGCTATGGCAGTCAGACGGCAGACAGCCGCTCAAGCACCCGTTCGCGCCCCAGTATGGCCAACACGGCACCTATCGCTGGGGTTTGCTTTTGGCCCGTAGCTACCAGGCGTAGCGGAATAGCCAGCTTGGGCATTTTTACGCCATGTTCTGACAGCATGTCCTTGATCAGGGCATCCAGCGCTTCGGTGGTCCAGTCTGGCAAGGCGCGCGCTTTTTTCGCGAAATCAGCCAGCAGGCTGCGGGCGGCTTCGTCAAGGTGTTCGGCCTGCAGTTCAGGACTGGCGGCTGTGTAGGGCGCACAGAACAGCATGGCGCCGTCGGCCAACTGGTTCAGTGTTTCGGCACGATCCTTCAGCAGGCCCATCACCACTTGCAGGTTGATGGCGTCGGGGTCGCCCTGTCGCTGACGAATACGAGGCGCTACGCGTTCGGCCAGGTCTTCATTGCTGCTTTGCTTGATGTAATGCGCATTGACCCAGTTCAATTTCTTGGGGTCCCACTGAGCGGCTGATTTGGTCAGGTTGCGCGTGTCAAACCATTCCACCAGTTGTTCACGGCTGAACAGTTCGTCGTTGCCGTGGCTCCAGCCCAGGCGGGCAAGGTAATTGATCATCGCTTCAGGCAGGTAGCCTTCGTTGTCGTATTCCATGACGTTGACGGCACCGTGGCGTTTCGACAGCTTTTCGCCATCGGGTCCGAGTATCATGGGTACGTGTCCATATTGCGGCAGAGTGCCGCCCAGGGCGCGTAAAATATTGATTTGCCGGGGCGTATTGTTGACGTGATCGTCGCCGCGCAGCACATGAGTGATTTTCATGTCCCAGTCATCGACCACAACACAGAAGTTGTAGGTGGGTGTGCCGTCGGGACGGGCAATGATCAGGTCATCCAGTTCGCTGTTGTCGAAACTGATGGGGCCTTTGATCAGGTCGTTCCAGCCGGTTGCGCCTTCCTGGGGGTTCTTGAAGCGCACCACAGGCGTACGGTTGGCAGGTACGGGTGGCAAGGCTTTGCCGGATTCGGGCCGCCATGTGCCGTCGTAGCGGGGTTTGAGTCCGGCAGCGCGCGCCTTTTCGCGCATGGCCTCGACCTCTTCGGGACTGCTATAGCAGTAGTAGGCGGTGCCATCCTTGAGCATTTGGGCAATCACTTCACGGTAGCGATCCATGCGTTGCATCTGGTAGAAAGGACCCTCGTCGGGCTGCATGCCCAGCCATTGCATGCTGTCAAGAATGGCTTGCACGGCCTCGGGTGTTGAGCGTTCCAGGTCGGTGTCTTCTATGCGCAGCACGAAAACACCCTGATGGTGGCGAGCAAAGGCCCAGGAAAACAGCGCAGTGCGAGCTCCCCCCAAGTGCAGGTATCCGGTGGGTGAAGGAGCGAAGCGGGTGCGAATAGCGGAAGAGGTGGACGAGGTCATTGTTAATCGTTAGGCTTGAGCAAGTAATCGTCCTATTTTAGAGTACAGATCAATTACCGTTGAAATTCGGATAAAACATGCCGCGACATCGCCTTGCCGCATTATTTGAACCCAGCAGCGTGCTGGTGCTGGCCGACCGTCCCCTGCCTCTGGAGCAAGGCGCATCGCCCTGGCTGAAAAGCACTGCCGTATTTTTTGCTGTCGTCCCGGGTGAGCCCATTTCTGTGCCCGACAGCCTGCCCAATATCTCAGGATCGCGCCTGGACCTTGCTGTAGTGTGTGTGGGGCCAGACCAGGTTCCCGAAGCCCTCGAGGCCCTGAAGCCGTGTCGGCCACGCGGTCTCATACTGCTGCCCCACGAACATGCTTCGAATAATCCACTGGAAAACATGGTGTATTGCCGCAGTTGGGGCAAGCTGAATGATTGCGTTGTGCTGGGTCCTCGTTCCTTCGGGGTGCAAAGACCACATCTGGGCCTCAATTTCAGTCATCAGGCCAAGACGGCGCTGAGCGGGCGCGTTGCGCTGGTTGCGCAGTCGCGCTCAATTACCGCTGCGGTCCTCGATTGGGCTGAAGATATCAATCTGGGGTTTTCAGCCGTGGTATCGCTGGGCGATGAATCCGTCGTCGACGTGGCGGATGTGCTGGACTACTTGTCCATGGACGCGCGTACCGACAGTATTGCGCTTTATCTTGAAGAAACCTCATCCTCCAGGCGATTTACCAGCGCCTTGCGTGCGGCCGCCAGTGTGAAGCCGGTGGTGGTGCTCAAGGTGGGTTATGGCACCGAGCAGACCTCGGCCCAGGATGCCGTGTTCAATGCGCTGCTGCGCCGGGCGGGAGCGGTGCGCATACGGTATTTTGTTCAGCTGTTTTCCGCCCTGAAGGTGCTGGTTTATACGCGGCGTCCGCGCGGGCGCAAGATTGCCTTGTTTTCGAACGGGCAGGGTGCGTCGCAATTGGCGCTCGACGTCATGAGCGACAACGAGGCAGTCGTGGCCGCCGAGCTCACCCAGGCGAGCATCAAAGCCTTGGGAGAATGCCTGGAGCCCGCTGCAGACACGAGTAATCCTGTCGTGAGCTACTCGGGCCTGACTCCGGCCATCGTGCAGCGAGTCATTGATATTTTGGTGGCTGACCCCGGAGTGGATGGTGTTCTGGCACTGCTTTGCCCCGATCCATTATCCAATCTCGACGAGGTGGCCAGTCAACTGGCGGCTATTGCCCCTGATGCACGCAAACCCATCATTACCTGTTTCCTGGGCGATGCCCATATGCGGCCCTTGCGCCACAGGCTCGACGATGTCGGCACGCCAGCCTTTCGCACCCCCGAGTCTGCCGCCAATGCTTTCGGTATTCTGGGCGCTTATCACTACAACCAGACTTTGTCACAACAGACACTGCCGCCCGAACCCTTGAGCAAACCGCCCAGGCTTGATGAGGCCAGAGCGTTGGTCAGCAGAGCACAAAGCGAGCGCCGCCACCATCTGAATGCACAGGAGTGCAGGCAACTGCTCGATTGTTTTCATGTGCCGGTGCAGTATGCACAAGCACCCGGTATTCCTGACGACGTGTCCTGGCCCATGGCGATACGGGTGCAGCGTGATCCAAAGTTTGGTCCTTACATTATGTTCGATTCGGGCGGGCAGGCCGCCGCAATCACGAATGCCCACCAAGCGGTCGAGTTACCGCCCCTGAACAGCTATCTGGCGCGAAAGCTGGTCTTGCGCAGCAGTTTGTGGAACCGTGTGCTGTCGCGCCAGCTTACTCCTGTAGCGTTCGAGAGTTTGCTGGAAGTGCTTGAGTGCATCTCAGAGCTGGTGAGTGAAGTGCCGGGATTGGAATCCCTGGTCATCGACCCCTTGTATGCAGACGACACGCGTTTGTCGGCATACGATGTGCGGGTGTGTTTGAGCAGTGCTTCAATGCTGGTGCTGCCCGAGACGACTGGGTATCGGCATATGACCATACATCCGTATCCACGTCGTCTGGTGCAGGCCAAAGAGTTTTCTGATGGCACGCCCTGGCTGCTGCGGCCGATACGGCCAGAAGATGCCCAGCCTCTGCAGGACTTCGTGCGCGGTCTGTCCGATGAGTCGCGCTATATGCGTTTCGTATCCATGATGCGCGAGCTCACGCCGCGCATGTTGGCACGCTATACACGCATAGACTATGACCGTGAGCTGGCTTTAGTGGCAACCGTGCAAGTGCCCAACCCTGAGCATCGCGGCTATCCACGAGAACAAATCGTTGGCTTTGCTCATTATTTGCGCAATGCCGATGGTCGCGGGGCGGAATACGCCCTGGTCATTGGCGATGACTGGCAGCGTCGTGGCTTAGGGGCGCAACTGATGGGCGGTCTGATTGATGCAGCCCAGGAGCAGGGGCTTACCTATATAGATGGGCTGGTGCTGTCCACCAACCGCCCGATGCTAAGCCTAATGACTCACTTGGGCTTCCAGAACGATCATGATCACGAGGACCCGACCATGCGGCGGGTTTGGCTCGATTTGGGTGAAACCAAGCGTCACGGCTAGTGTTTTGCTTGGCTTCGGACTTCTAGCAACCCCACTGGCCTGCCTTGCTCCAAAGCCAGAAGGGTCAAGCTAGTGTCTTGCGCAAAAACGCCGCGATATCGTCGATTTCTTCCAGGCATACCGAGTGCGGCATGTTGTAAGTGTTCCAGTTGACCGAGTAAGCCATGTCCAGCAAGATTTGATGGGTTGCTTCGGCGCGCGGCAGTACGACGACCGGGTCCATGACGCCATGGGCCAGGAAGATGGGCGTGTCCTGATTGGCGGCGTGGCGCTCTGCTGCCAGAGTGTTTGCCAGCGGCAAGTAACCCGACAGGCCTATCAGGCCTGCAAGCTTCTGAGAATGGCGCAGGCCCGTCTGCAAGGTCATGGCGCAGCCTTGCGAGAAGCCTGCGAGTACGATATTGCTGCTGAGGATGCCGCGTTGATTTTCTCGTGCAATCAGGGCTTCGACCGCTTTTTGAGAGGCATGCAGGCCGGGGGCGTCTTCACGGCGGACCAGGTCAGGAGCAAAGATGTCGTACCACGCGCGCATGCTCATGCCATTGTTGATGGTGACCGGTCGGACGGGGGCGTGCGGAAAGACAAAACGAATGGCGGGCATGTCGTTCAGTTTCAGCTCGGGTACCAGGGGAGCAAAATCATTGCCGTCGGCACCCAGTCCGTGCAACCAGATAACTGCGCGTGTGGGGTTGGTGCCGGTTTCTATTTCGATGCATTCCAGGATGTCTGCGCTGCTCATGATTGCTCCGTATCGTCAAGCGATTTAAGTGCCTGGAACAGTGCGCGGTAGTGTTTGCGCTGGGGTTCTTGTCCGGCTTGCAGTTGGGTGTTGGCCTGCGCTTCCTTGCGGCCTGCGCGTATCAGGGTGTGCAGCTGCTGGGCGTCTGCGCCAGGGTACTCGTTCAGTAAGCCGGTCAAGGCCGCATCGTCGGACAGCAGCAGATCGCGCAGGGCTTCGAGGCGATGCATGGCACGTGTCTGCTCGCGCGAGCCGTTCTTCCAGGTATCGAGCTGTGTGCGTATGACGTCGGCATCGGCTTCGCGCATGAGCTTGCCGACATAATGAACTTGCCTGCGGCGCCCTTCGCGGCTGGTCGTGCGCTGTGCCAGGCGTATTGCCTCATACAGTTTTTCTGCCAGCGGCAACTGCTTGAGCTGATCGGGCGAGAGCTCGATCAGTTGTTTGCCCAGGTCTTGCAGCGCAAGCATTTCACGCTTGACTTGCGATTTGCTGGGGCCGTCGTAGCCGTGGTCGGCATCGTCGTGGGTATCGGTGGGAATATTTGACATAAACCGTATCGTATCTTAATCCGGGGCGGATTGAAGCCAGAGTCTACAGGTACAATTCCAGCATTAGACTTTTGCTTGAGCCTTCATGAGCGACACCTCCGCATCCTTTCTCCCCATTGCTGAAAATCAGGCGCGTTTCCGCGAGCTGGTCAGCGATGCCCTGTCCCACGCGAAAACCCTGGGCGCATCCGATTCCGCTGCCGAAGTCTCCGAAAGCCGGGGGCTATCGGTATCGGTACGCAACAACGATATCGAAACGGTCGAACAAACACGTGATCGTTCCCTTGATGTCACTGTTTTTGCCGGTCAGCGGCGCGGATCGGCCTCGACTTCCGATTTTTCGCCCGAAGCGTTGCGTGAAACTGTCGAGGCCGCCTGGCACATTGCCCGCTATACCGCTGCGGATCCTGCTGCCGGATTGCCAGACGCCAGCCTGCTGGCGACTGATATCCCTGATCTGGGGCTGCATTACCCCTGGGGTGTCTCGGCCGAAGAGGCCGCGAAGCTGGCCATACAGGCCGAAAGTGCCGCCCGCAAAACCAGCAAACTCATCACCAATACCGATGGCGCGTCGGTAGACACCTACGAAGGCCATTTTGTGCTGGGTAACAGCCGTGGTTTCATGGGAGGATATCCCTATTCACGCCATAGCTTGTCGGTCGCGCCGATTGCCGGTCGCGGCGCCAACATGCAGCGCGACTATTGGTACACGACAGCACGCGCTGCCAACAATCTGGCCGATCCGCAAGCCGTGGGTCGCTATGCCGCCGAGCGCACCCTCGCCCGCCTGTCCGCTCGCCGTATTAAAACCGGTCGTTTTCCCGTGCTCTTCGAGGCACCTTTGGCCATAGGCCTGCTGGGAGCGCTGGTGCAGGCGACCAGTGGCGGGGCGTTATATCGCAAGGCCAGCTTTCTGCTCGAGTCGCTGGGCAAACCGGTCCTGGCCGACCATCTCGATGTATTCGAAAATCCGCTGATCCCTGGCGCCATGGGCAGCTCTACCTTCGATAGCGAAGGGGTGCGGACAACAGCCCGCAACGTCGTTCTGGCGGGTGTTTTGCAAGGCTATTTTCTGTCGACCTACACGGCACGCAAGCTGAACCTGCAAACCACCGGCAATGCGGGTGGTTCGCACAATTTGCAACTCAGTTCGCGCCTGACCCACCCCAACGACGATTTCAAGGCCATGCTCAAGAAAATGGGCACCGGCTTGCTGGTAACCGAGCTGATCGGTCAGGGTGTCAATTATGTAACTGGCGACTATTCGCGTGGTGCATTCGGCTATTGGGTTGAGGGCGGTGAAATCCAACATGCCGTTCAGGAAGTCACGATAGCGGGTAATCTGGCCGACATGTTGCGTCAAATCGTAGCCATCGGCGCCGACACCATCACGCGCGGATCCAAGACCACCGGATCCATTCTGATCGAGCAAATGTCCATTGCAGGGCAGTAATTGGTTACAACATTCATCGCACGGTGTAATATCGTGGGTGGTCGTACTTCTGCAAAAAATATTTGAATGCCGAAAGGAGAGCTTTACATGCAGCGTCGTTCATTTCTAAAAAAAGCGGGCCTTGGGGCCGTGGCGGGTTCCGCCGCTGTTGCCGCACCCGTGTTTGCGCAAAGCAACCCCAAAATCAGCTGGAAAATGACTTCCACTTATGGGCCTTCGCTTCCTCCTCTTTTCTCCACCGCAGAAATGTTCTGCAAAATGGTCGAAGAAGCCACTGATGGCAATTTCTCCATCCGCCTGTATCCGGGCGGTGAAATCGTTCCCGGCTTCGGCGTCATGGATGCTGTTGGCAATCGCACAGTAGAGTGCGGCCAGACCGCCTCTTACTACTATTATGGCAAAGATCCTTCTTTTTGCTTCGACACAGCGGTTCCCTTCGGCCTGAATACGCGCCAGCTGAACGCCTGGATGTACGAAGCCGATGGCCTGAAGCTGATGCGTGAACTGTTTGCGCCCCGCCATATCATCAACTTCCCTTTGGGCAATACCGGTACGCAAATGGGTGGCTGGTACCGCAAGGAAATCAAGTCTGTCGAAGATCTGAAGGGCCTGAAAATGCGCACGGCCGGGTTTGCCGGCGAAGTGCTGTCCCGCATGGGTGTGATTCCTCAGCAAATTCCTCCTGGTGATATCTACCCTTCGCTCGAAAAAGGTACGCTTGACGCCGTCGAGTTCGTGGGTCCCGTCGACGACGAAAAGCTGGGCTTCCAGAAGGTTGCCAAGTACTATTACTACCCGGGCTGGTGGGAAGGTTCCGCGCAAGTATCGCTGTATGTCAACGATACTGCCTACAACGAGCTGCCCAAGCAATATCAGTCCCTGATCGATATCGCTTCGCGTGCTGCCGGTTCCAGAATGGTCAGCAACTACGATGCCAACAACCCGGCCGCCTTGCGCCGCCTGATCGGCAGCGGCGCAGTGCTCAAGGCATTCCCGCGCGACGTCATGGACGCTTCCTTCAAGATGTCTAACGAGGTCTACAAAGAATTCTGCGAAAAGGATGCGGGTTTCAAAAAAATCCACGACAGCTATATGGGATTCCGCGATGGCATCGTGCCATGGTTCCGTGTCGCTGAAGGTTCCTACGACAACTATCTGGGCCTGGCTCTGGCCAACCAGAAAAAGTAAATTTCTTTGCTGCGGCCCGGGTCTCCGGGCCCAACAGCCCCGCCACCCAGATGCACTTCTGTTAGGCGGGGTTTTTTCATGCGGCAGGATGCGGGTGCTGCGTTCTTGCGGCTGACTTGCGTTGTTTTGCTGTTCGGTTTGCACTTGTCATTTTCTGTTTGCTGGCAAAAGTCAGCTAATGTGTTAAGATTATGGGCTTTTCTGGCTAATTGCACGGGCGAAACACAACGCTTAGGCAGGTTGGGCTGCAAATCCCGGCCAGAAAAAACCTTTGTTTTTGCCGAGAACCCGGCAAAAAGGGTTTGCATGACGCCTTTTGGCAACCTTGTGTTGGCCAGGTGCGCAAGCTTATTTTTCTTTTATTAGGACCCATCATGAAGACCTTTGTGGCCAAGCCGCATGAAGTCAAGCGTGACTGGTACGTGATTGACGCCAAGGGCAAAGTCCTCGGTCGTGTGGCCAGCGAAGTCGCACGTCGTTTGCGCGGCAAGCATAAGCCAGAATTCACGCCTCACGTTGACACCGGCGATTACATCGTCATCATCAACGCTGCCGACATCGTTGTAACCGGTAATAAGTCGCAAGACAAAAAATACTATCGCCACTCGGGCTATCCCGGCGGTATTACCGAGACCAACTTTCAGAAACTGCAAGAGCGTTTCCCCGGCCGCGCCATCCAGAAAGCCGTTAAAGGCATGCTGCCCAAAGGGCCGCTGGGTTACGCCATGGCCAAGAAGCTCAAGGTTTACGCAGGCGCCGAGCACCCACACAGTGCTCAACAGCCCAAACCGCTGGAAATCTAAGGATAGGTCATGATCGGTAATTGGAACTATGGAACTGGGCGCCGTAAAACGTCGGTCGCTCGTGTGTTCTTGAAAAAAGGATCGGGCAAGATCGTTGTCAATGGCAAGCCCGTCGATGAATACTTCGCTCGCGAAACCGGCCGTATGGTCGTTCGTCAGCCCCTGGAACTCACCAACCATCTGGAATCGTTTGATTTTCATATCAACGTTCATGGCGGTGGTGAAAGCGGTCAGGCCGGTGCAGTACGCCACGGCATTACCCGTGCGCTGATCGACTACGACGAAACGCTCAAGTCGCCGCTGAAGCAAGCTGGGTTTGTCACGCGCGATGCCCGTGAAGTCGAACGTAAGAAAGTCGGTTTCCACAAGGCACGTCGCCGCAAACAGTTCAGCAAGCGTTAATCTGCTGTACTCGGGCCTGCGGGCCTTGCAACACAAAGCCCTCAGCCCGCGCTGGGGGCTTTTGCCATTTGCCCCCCCCAATATGGCTGAAAATACAGGCAAGTTTGTCATGGTGCGCCACCCATGAGCTTCAGGCTTGTTGCATAATCTTATTGTTGTTCAATATTTTTTGGGATTTATTATGACTTCGGCAGCGGCATCTCGGATCAAGGTGGGTATTGTGGGCGGCACGGGCTATACGGGCGTCGAGCTCTTGCGCCTGCTTTCCCAGCACCCCTATGTTGACCTCACGGCCATTACTTCGCGCAAAGAAGACGGCATGCCGGTGTCTGCTATGTTTCCCAATTTGCGCGGACGTGTAAACATCAGCTTCCAGACACCCGAAAAAGCGGCTCTCGAGCAATGCGATGTCGTGTTTTTTGCTACGCCTCATGGGGTAGCCATGAACCAGGCCCAGCACCTGCTCGAGCACAAAGTACGCATCATCGACCTGGCTGCCGATTTCCGCCTGCAAGATACCCAGGTATTCGAGCGCTGGTACAAAATGCCGCATGCCTGCCCATCTGTGCTGGCCGATTCTGTATATGGGCTGGTCGAACTCAACCGTCAGAAAATTGCCGATGCCCAGGTCATTGGTAATCCCGGCTGCTATCCCACCACAGTGCTGTTGGGTCTTGCTCCGTTGCTTGAAAATGGGCGCAAGCTTGTGGATACCAGCAATATTATTGCCGACTGCAAGTCGGGGGTCTCGGGTGCGGGTCGCAAGGCTGAGGTTTCCACGCTGTTTTCCGAGGCCAGTGATAACTTCAAGGCTTATGGTGTGGCAGGGCATCGCCATCATCCAGAAATTTCCGAGCAATTACAGCGTATTGCAGGTGCCCCGGTGGGGCTGGTCTTTGTGCCGCACCTGGTTCCCATGATACGTGGCATGTTCTCTACGATTTATGCGCGCATCTTGCCCGAAGCCCGCGATACCGACTTCCAGGCCCTGTTCGAGCAACGCTATGCCAACGAAGAGTTCGTCGACGTCATGCCTGCGGGCAGCCTGCCCGAAACACGCTCGGTGCGGGCGTCCAACCACTTGCGTATTGCAGTGCATCGCCCAGAGGGCGATGATCAACTGGTCATTCTGGTTGCCCAGGATAACCTTGTAAAAGGGGCGTCGGGCCAGGCGGTACAGAATATGAATCTGATGTTTGGCTTCCCCGAGTCGGCCGGATTAACCCACGTGGCTGTCCTGCCGTAACACCTGTTTGCTGCATTGCGGGAACTCACTCCCGCAAAACCGGTCTGTTTCTGCATGAGCAATAAAGATTCGGTAGTGCATGAGGGTCAGGTCAGCAGTCCCACCCGCCCGTCGGGTGGCAAGCTGTTGGCTGTGCTGGCCTTGCTGGTGGGTCTGGTGGCGGGTGCGGTGGCCGCCAGGTACTGGTTTCAATCCGAGGCCAGCCAGCAGTACAACAGTATGCAGCAGCAGCTGCAAAGCGAGCTCGACACCCGCAACAGCGAACTCGAGGGTGCCCGCGCCAAAGCTGATGCCCTGGAAGGTAAGCTGATGGTCGAAGAAAGCACGCGCAAAGGGCTGGAAGCCGGTATGCAAACGCTGCAATCCGAGCTGGGTCGCGTGCGCGATCAGCTGGCATTCTTCGATCAGTTGCTGCCGCCCGGCCCCAAAGGGTCTGTCAGCATACGCGCCCTTGAAGTCGAGAGGCTAGGCCCCACCTTACAATATAAGGTGCTGCTTATGCGTAATGCACCCGACGACGCTTTATTCACCGGCAGTATGCAGTTTATGGCCAATGGAACACAGGCCGATGGCAAAGAGGCAAAAATCATCCTGAAGGCAGTGATGGCGCCTGGTATGCGCGAGCCCGATACCGCTGCAGCAGAAGAGGCGGTAGATGTCAGCAAGTTTTCCCTGAGCTTTGATGAGTTTCAGCGAGTAAACGGACTGCTTGATCTTCCTCAGGGCTTTGTGCCAAACAGCGTCACCCTGAACGTTTTCGAAGACAAAAAGATACGCGTGTCGCGTACGGTAAAGCTGCCGGCGACCAATTAGTCACTACGTGGCAAAGTCAGCCCTATGGGCACGCCTTTGCGGCCAGTGGTATAGTAGTTTTATATTTGCAACCCCTGATGGTTGCCATGGAGTACCAAATGATTGCGCAAACCGAAACCATTGATCTGCAGGCGCCGCCGTCGCCGCTGATTTTCACCGATGCAGCCGCCCATAAAGTCAAAGAGCTGCTGGCTGACGAAGACAATCCCGAGCTCAAGCTACGTGTATTCGTGCAAGGCGGTGGGTGTTCTGGCTTTCAATATGGTTTCACCTTCGATGAAACCACCAACGATGACGACACAACCATAGACAAGGAAGGCGTGCAGCTGCTGGTTGATCCCATGAGCTTCCAGTACCTGGTGGGGGCCGAAATCGACTACAAAGACGATCTCGAAGGCGCTCAGTTCGTTATTCGCAATCCCAACGCCAATTCTACTTGCGGTTGCGGCTCCTCGTTCGCGCCCTGATCAAATAGGGTATTTGCACCCCAGTATCGTTGCCTGGCCAGCCCCTGTTACCGCGGGCAGGCCGGCGGCTTGCCCGTAATCGTGGGCCCAGGCCAGCCATGCAAAAGCCAGCGCTTCCACCATTTGAGCAGGTATGTTCAGTGCAGAACTGGAATACACCCGCGCCTTGACCAGGCTTTGCAGATCCCGCATCAATCCTTGATTCATCGCGCCGCCACCACAGACAATCAGCTCTGCCGAGTCGGGAGCGTGCTCGTGTATGGCCTGAGCTACCGTGCTGGCCGTCAGCATTTGCAGCGTGGCCTGGATATCCTGGTCACTTAGTTTTTGTGTTTCGAATTGGGCCAGGCGTTGAGACAGCCAGTCCCAGTTAAACAGGTCGCGCCCTGTGGATTTTGGCGGTGGCTGCCTGAACCAGGGTTCGCTGTTGATCAGGTGTGCAAGCAATGCTGAGTTGCTGTTACCCGTTTTGGCCCAGTCGCCGTTCGCATCATAAGCACGCCCCGTTTTGGCTTGTACCCATAGGTCAAGCAGGACATTGGCAGGCCCGGTGTCGAAACCACGAATGCCGCCTGCCGTATCCAGCAATGTAATATTGGCAATGCCGCCCAGGTTCAATATGGCACGAGGCTGTTCACCCGAAAAGAGCGCATGATGAAATGCCGGCACCAAAGGTGCGCCCTGGCCGCCTGCCGCGACATCGCGTGACCGGAAATCGGCAATCACAGGGATACCTGTGCGCTGTACGAGCAGGGCAGGTGCATTGAGCTGAATGGTATAGCCGGCGGAAGGGTGATGGCGTACTGTCTGGCCGTGTGCGCCAATTGCGCTGACTTGGCCAGGCCCGACGTCAGCCTGACTGAGTAGTTCCAGGCAGGCCTGGGCATAGAGCTCGGCCAGCGCGTTAGCCGCCAAGGCTGCCCGGTTCAGCTCATTGGGGCCGGGAATATTCAGTGCCAGGAATTCCTGACGCAAGGATTCTGGCATGGGCAGCGATACCGAACCCAGAATCCGAGGCTGCCGGGGGGTGGAAAAGTCGGCCAGCACGGCATCTACACCGTCCGTACTGGTCCCGGACATCAGCCCTATATATAAGGTGTTGGACATGAAAACGCGTGGCGGATCGTTGTAGCCATTAACGGGCTGCAACCTGAAGGTCATCGCTGTGCATGCTGGCCAGGAAGTTCATGTGGTCCTGGTATAGGGCGATTGTTTTGTCGAAGGCCTTACGCTGTGACTTGTCGAGCGTGCGGGCGACAGGCAGATCGACGGACAAGGGGTCAATAGGCTTGTTGTTGACGCGGAATTCGTAATGCAGGTGTGGCCCGGTGGCCCAGCCGGTGGAACCCACGTAGCCGATCAACTGGCCTTGACTGACCTTGTCACCCTTTTTAAGGCCTTTGGCGTAGCGGCTTTGGTGTGCATAAAGCGTACTGTAACCATTATGATGCTTCAGGATGATGGTGTTGCCATAACCGCGCTGCTTGCCCTTGAACTCGACTACGCCATCGGCGGTGGCATGAATAGGGGTGCCGCTTTGGGCTGCGTAGTCAACGCCTTTGTGCCCGCGCCACACGCCGTGCACGGGGTGCTTGCGCATGCCGAAAGTGGAGCTGATGCGGGTGAATTTCAGGGCAGAGCGCAAGAAGGCGCCTTTCAGACTGGCTCCGTCGAAGTCGTAATAGCTGCCCGTTTGGCCTTCAGGTGCAAACCAGACGGCTTCATAGGTTTTGTCGCGATTGCGGAAGTCGAGCGCCAGGATACGGCCGGAGCCGACATCGTGCCCATTGTGTGAATAGGTTTCGTAGACAATGCGAAAGCGGTCGTCGCTGCGCAGATCCCGGATGAAATCGATCTTGCTACCGAGGATTTCGGTCATTTGCATGGTGATGGCATCGGGAATGTTGGCGGCATCGGTGGCGCCAAACAGAGAGTTCCGGATGACTCCTTCGGCCATTCTTATTTGTGTGCTGGCTGCTTCGGTGTGCTCGGTGGCATTAAAGCCGCCGTCGTCACTGGGAGTTATTTCGAGCCAGCGCGATACGGGCTTTCCTTGCTCGACTGCATACGGCGTGTGATGGTAGCGAAGCCAGGCCAGATTGCCGTCCTGGTCGAGCGCAGCTTGCAGGTTGCGCCCTGGATAAAGTTTGTAGATGGAGCGTGCGTTCTTGTTCTGGATCAGGAAGGGCAGCAGGCCCGGCTCTTGCACATGCAGGCGTTGTAACAAAACTGCCAGGGTATCGCCAGCGCGGATCAGGGTTTGGCCGATGAATGGAGCAGAAAAATTGTTTTGCGCCTGAGGGAAGGGCGAGGGTAAATCGAGTGTTTGACGGGCTTCGTAAACGACGGGCACCTCGGGGGGCTGGACTACAGCCAGCGCCGCAGCGGTAGCGAAGAGCCCTAGTGCAACGACGGCAAGGCCGTTACGAAAAAAGTGGTGTGATCGATGAGAACGTACGATGGCTCGATAAGAGGGAGTGGCAGGGGTCCCTTTCTTGAACATAAAGCAAAAACCTAGAAATGCGCTGCTGAATTAGACGGATATTGCGCTCGCACGTTATGCTAGCGTATTAAGCTCTATTTTTCGAGCTTTATTTTACTTTTTTCCTTTCTGAAATCCCTTCTTATGCCGTCGTCCGAAGCGCCCGTTACCCCACAAATCGAAGAATATCTGCGCATTGCCAAACGAGGCTGCGACGAACTCCTGGTTGAGTCGGAATTCGTCAAGAAGCTCGCCCGCAGCCAAGCTACGGGTGTGCCTCTGCGCATCAAGCTGGGGCTGGATCCCACAGCGCCCGATATCCACCTGGGCCATACCGTAGTCCTGAATAAAATGCGCCAGCTGCAAGATCTGGGGCATACCGTCATTTTCCTGATTGGCGACTTTACCTCGATGATTGGCGATCCCAGCGGACGCAATGCCACGCGGCCTCCACTGACCGCCGAGCAGATCCAGGAAAATGCCAAAACCTATTATGCCCAGGCCAGCATGGTGCTCGATTCCGCGCGTACCGAAATTCGCTATAACTCCGAATGGTGCGATCCCCTGGGTGCACGTGGCATGATCCAGTTGGCGTCCCGCTATACCGTGGCGCGCATGATGGAGCGCGAAGACTTTACGCGGCGTTTCAAAGGGGGTATCCCCATTTCAGTGCACGAGTTTCTGTATCCCCTGATGCAGGGCTACGATTCGGTTGCCTTGAAATCCGACCTGGAGCTTGGCGGGACTGATCAGAAATTCAACCTTCTGGTTGGCCGCGAGCTCCAAAAAGAATATGGCCAGGAGCCGCAATGCATCCTGACCATGCCCCTGCTGGAAGGCACCGACGGGGTAGACAAAATGTCCAAGTCAAAAGGTAACTATATAGGAATCACCGAAGCGCCCGATTCCATGTTTGGCAAGCTTATGTCAATTTCCGACACATTGATGTGGAAATATTTCGAGCTATTGTCTTTCCGCTCCATGGACGATATCGCCCAGCTGCAAAATCAGGTAAAAAGTGGAATGAACCCGCGTGATGTCAAAGTCATGCTGGGCCAGGAAATCGTGGCGCGCTTTCATACACAGCAGGCTGCACACGACGCTCTGGCCACATTCGAAGCGCGTTTTCGCGATGGAGCCATTCCCGAAGACATGCCCGAAGTACAACTGGGTGCCGCTCCACTGGGCATACTCAAGGTACTGCGCGAGGCCGGTCTGGTCACCTCGGGTGCCGAGGCGCAGCGCAATGTCGAACAGGGGGGGGTCCGGGTTGACGGCGACCGCATCGAAGACAAGGCGCTACAACTTCAGGCCGGTACCTATGTCGTTCAAGTAGGCAAACGCAAATTTGCCCGTGTCACATTAACAGGCTAAACGCCAATCGGCCGCCAGCCGCCATAGGAGTTCACCATGAAACTGACCAGTGAATCTTTTGTAGACCAGGGGGTCATTCCCGAGCGCAATGCCTTTGGCAAAATAGACGGACAAAATCATGTGGCGCTTGCGGGCAATGCCAATCCGCAGCTGTCGTGGTCAGATGCGCCAGCCGCCACACAATCGTATGTGGTGATCTGCCACGATCCCGACGTTCCCAGCAAGCCTGATGACGTCAACCAGGAAGACCGTGAAATTCCCAGCACCCTGCCACGCGTCGATTTCTACCACTGGGCCCTGATCGACATTCCGGCGTCTGTCTCTCATATTGCCGAGGGGGCTTATTCTGAAGGGATTACGCCGCGTGGCAAGGCTGGTCCGCTTGCGCTCGATGGCACCCGTCAGGGCGTCAACGATTTCACCACCTGGTTTGCTGCCGACCGCGACATGAATGGCGATTATTTCGGTTACGACGGTCCGTGCCCGCCCTGGAATGATTCCATTCCGCATCGCTATATTTTCACGGTGTACGCTCTTGATATTGCCGAGCTGCCCTTCGAGGGCCGCTTTACCGGCGGAGATGTCATCAAGGCCATTCAAGGCCATGTACTGGCGCAGGCATCGATAGTGGGCATCTATACCCTGAATCCCCGGCTGGTAAACACCGCCTCCTGACTCAGGGGCGCGTAGGTGAAGTGCTATTCAAGTTAAAATAGGCGATTACCTTTCGCCATACGCGTAATTACCTTCAGGATATCTTCATGTTTGACCGTTCTCGTACTCTCGATCTCGTCGATGCCGACGTCTGGGCAGCCGTTCAAAAAGAAAACGTTCGCCAAGAGCAGCACATCGAACTGATTGCGTCTGAAAACTACACCAGCCCTGCAGTGATGCAAGCCCAGGGTACCCAACTGACGAACAAGTATGCAGAAGGCTATCCCGGCAAGCGCTACTACGGCGGTTGCGAATATGTCGATATTGTCGAGCAGCTAGCTATCGACCGCCTGAAGGAAATTTTTGGTGCCGAAGCCGCCAACGTACAGCCCAACTCCGGCTCTCAGGCCAATCAGGGTGTTTACATGGCCGTCCTCAAGCCGGGCGATACGGTATTGGGCATGAGCCTGGCCGAAGGCGGCCACCTTACCCATGGCTCGCCCGTCAACGCGTCAGGCAAGCTCTATAACTTCCTGTCGTATGGCCTGGATGCCAACGAAGAGCTCGACTACGACCAGCTCGAGAAACTGGCCAAAGAGCACAAGCCCAAGCTGATTGTTGGCGGCGCGTCGGCCTATGCGCTGCGTATAGACTTCGAACGCATGGCTCGCATCGCACACGACAACGGCGCCTTGTTCATGGTCGATATCGCCCACTACGCTGGCCTGGTAGCCGGTGGTGCGTACCCTAATCCCGTGCCACATGCCGACTTCGTTACTTCGACCACCCATAAATCGCTGCGCGGCCCACGTGGCGGCGTCATCATGATGAAAGCCGAACACGAGAAAATCATCAACTCGGCGATCTTTCCTGGTATTCAGGGTGGTCCGCTGATGCACGTCATTGCCGCCAAGGCTGTGGCCTTCAAAGAAGCGCTGTCCCCCGAATTCAAAGAATATGCCGCCCAAGTCGTCAAGAACGCCGACGTGCTGGCCCGTACCCTGGTCGAACGCGGTTTGCGCATCGTATCGGGTCGTACCGAAAGCCACGTCATGCTGGTCGATCTGCGCGCCAAAGGCATTACAGGTAAAGAAGCTGAAGCGGCACTTGGCCAGGCGCATATCACCGTCAACAAAAACGCTATCCCCAACGATCCCGAAAAGCCTTTTGTCACCAGTGGCGTGCGCCTGGGTACACCAGCCATGACAACACGTGGCTTCAAAGAGGCTGAAGCCGAGCTCACAGGCCACTTGATTGCCGATGTGCTCGACAACCCTCGCGACGAGGCTTCCATTGCCGCCGTACGCAAGCGCGTCAACGAATTGACCGCAAGCCTGCCGGTCTACCGTTAATACGGAAGGGGTTCCGGCTGTGCCGGAACCCATCAAGGCGGCGGAGTCCACTCACCATGAAATGCCCATTCTGCAGCAGTTTCGATACGCAGGTCATAGACTCCCGGGTTTCCGAAGAGGGCGACACCATACGCCGTCGGCGTCGCTGCACAGCCTGCGACCGCCGCTTCACCACCTACGAGCGCGCCGAGTTGGTCATGCCAACGGTAGTCAAGCGCAATGGCACGCGTACCGAATTCGATATCAACAAACTGCGGGCCAGTTTGAGCCTGGCATTGCGCAAGCGTCCGGTCAGCACTGAAGATGTCGATGCCGCCGTGGCACGCATCGAAGAGAACCTGTTGGTCAGCGGTTTGCGTGAGGTTGAATCAGGCCATGTGGGTGAGTTGGTCATGAACGAGCTGCGTAAGCTCGACCAGGTCGCTTATGTGCGCTTTGCATCGGTCTATAAAAGTTTCGAAGACATCGGCGAGTTCGTCAAAGCCATTGACGAAATCAAGGTTCCCTCCAGGCCGTGAAGCCTGATCTGCACATGACGGATGAAGACTGGATGCGCCAGGCCCTGCGGCTGGCTGAAACTGTCTTGTACATTACCGCACCCAATCCGCGTGTGGCTTGTCTGATTGTGCGCGATGGCCAATTGCTGGCCGAAGGTGCCACCCGGCAGGCCGGTGGGCCGCATGCCGAAGTCATGGCTTTGCGCCAAGCGGCCGAGCGCGGCATAGATGTTGCGGGTACGACCGTTTACGTAACGCTTGAACCGTGCAGTCACTATGGCCGCACACCACCCTGTGTTGATGCATTGATCGCTGCCAGGCCGGCGCGCGTGGTGATTGCCATGGGCGACCCCAACCCGCTGGTCAGTGGTCAAGGCGTTGCCAAGCTGCGGGCAGCGGGCATTGCCGTCACCACCGATATTTGTACTGAAGCAGCACTGGCGATGAATCCGGGTTTTGTGGCCCGCATGACCCGCAAGACGCCCTGGCTCTGGTTGAAGCTGGCCGCTTCCCTGGACGGCCGTATTGCGTTGGCCAATGGCCAATCGCAGTGGATTACCGGACCGGCTGCGCGCGCTGACGGCCATCACTGGCGCGCGCGCAGCTGTGTAGTGCTGACGGGTATTGGTACTGTCGCGGCCGATGATCCGTTGATGAATGTACGGCACGTTGAAACTGCGCGGCCACCCATCAAGGCTATTGTCGATACGCAGCTTCAGGTCAGCGAGCAGGCTCGCATCTTTGACGGGACACCGGTCTGGGTATTTACCTGCGTTTCAAATCCGGAAAAAGCTCAAAGACTGGCTGATCGGAACGTGCAGGTTGTGACCTTGCCTGCGGTAAATGGCCGGGTTGACCTGCATGCCATGATGCGCTGGCTGGGCGAGCACGACATCAATGAAGTGCACGTCGAGGCCGGCGCCCGGCTTAGCGGTGCCCTGCTGCAAGCGCAGTGCGTTGATGAGTTGTTGGTCTATATGGCGCCCATGCTGTTGGGCGAGGGCATAGGAATGGTTCACATGGAGCCCTTGCAGCAGCTGACGCAGGCCCAGCGGTTCGAATTCATACACACGGCGTGTGTTGCGCCTGATGTGCGCCTAAGCGCGCGACATATAGATCATTGGAAGACTTTGCTGCAGGCGCTGCAGCAACAGAATTAAAAGGTAAAGCATGTTCACAGGCATTGTTGCCGCCGTTGGCAAAATCATCGAGGTCACACCGTTCAATGAGGGCCAGAAAGACGCAGGCGTTCATTTGAAGATACAGGTGCGGGATTTTCTGCGTGACAGCACCAAACTAGGCGATTCCATTTCCATACAGGGCGCCTGCATGACGGTCGTGGCCCTGGAGCCAGACAGCTTCAGTGTCGACGTCTCGCGGGAAAGTCTTAATCGCACTGCAGGCCTGGATGCGGTGGGTGAAGTCAACCTTGAACATGCCTTACGCCTGGGCGATTCGCTGGACGGCCATTTGGTGTCGGGCCACGTCGATGGGCTGGGGCAGGTCAGCCGTTTCGAACCAGTGGGCGAATCCTGGGACTTGCGTATCAAGGTGCCGCAAGCGCTGGCCAAGTATATGGCCTACAAAGGTTCGGTCACCGTCAATGGCGTCAGCCTGACCGTCAATCACGTGGACGATAGCGCTGATGGCTGTGAAATTCATATCAACCTGATTCCGCATACCGTGCAAGTCACGACGCTTCAGCATTTGGCGGCGGGTGTGCCCGTCAATCTGGAAATCGACACAATCGCACGATATGTTGAACGTATGATTAGCCTGCGGGACTGCTGATAATACATAATAAGCTGGTTTCTGATAGAATGGCGGACTTCGCTTTATGCAAATAAAGCCAGAATCAGGACAGGTGGCCGAGCGGTTGAAGGCGCACGCCTGGAAAGCGTGTATACGTGAATAGCGTATCGGGGGTTCGAATCCCCCTCTGTCCGCCAGTTATTCCAAACCCTTGATTCCTAATGAATCAAGGGTTTTTCTTTGGCTGAAAGACAAAGAAGTCTACGAGGCTCGCAAGTTCATGAATATTTGGGTTGATGCTGATGCCTGCCCTGTTGTCATCAAGGACATTCTGTATAGGGCGGCGCAACGATTGGAGCAGCCACTCACCCTGGTAGCCAACCAGATGCTGCGCACGCCGCCGTCTTCCTTGATCCGGGCCGTCCAGGTGCCGCGAGGATTCGATGTGGCGGACGACTATATTGTTGAACACATGTCTGCCGGCGATCTGGTCATCACGGCCGACATTCCGCTGGCAAGCGAGGTGTTGGCTAAGGGGGCACTGGTACTCAGCCCGCGCGGCGAGCGTTACACCGCCGACAGCATAAGTGAACGCCTGTCGATGCGAGACATGATGGAAGAACTGCGTAGTGCTGGCGTCGATACAGGTGGGCCAGCCGCTTTCAGCCAGGCGGATAGGCGTGCATTTGCCAACGCTCTGGACCAACTGTTGCAGAAAGCACTATGGAAAAACGCCACCAGAAATCAATGAATCTCCGGCTCGTCCCCGTCCTCTTCTTTCCCTCGAGCAAGAAAGTCAAAATCGCATCCGGTATCAGCCTGGCCCACATGCTTCAGGTATAGGGTGCCGTAGCCGCGCTTGAATTTTGGCTTGGGTGGCGTCCACGCGGCGCGTCGGGCAGCCATTTCCTCGTCGCTGATCAATACATTGAGGCGCCGTTGCGGCACATCAAGCTCGATGATGTCACCGCTGCGTACCAAGGCCAGCGGCCCACCCACATGAGATTCAGGGGCAATATGCAGCACGCAGGCGCCATAGCTGGTGCCGCTCATGCGTGCATCGCTGATGCGCAGCATGTCGCGCACGCCGGTGGCCAGGATTTTTTTCGGTATGGGCAGCTGTCCCCATTCGGGCATGCCTGGTGCGCCTTGCGGACCAGCCTCGCGCAGTACGATTACGCTATTGGCGTCGATGTCCAGATCGGGGTCGTCGATGCGGTCAGACATATCGTTATAGTCTTCGAATACGACGGCGGGACCACGATGCACCAGCAAATGCGGCTCGGCGGCTGGTGGCTTGATGATGGCGCCGTCGGGGGCGAGGTTGCCGCGTAACACGGCCAGGCTGTCGCCCGACTGCAAAGCCTTGTTCAGCGGGCGAATGACATCTTCGTTCCAGCAGCGTGCGCCGGCAATACTCTGGCCCAGGGTTTGACTGGTGACGGTCAGTGTGTCCAAATCGAGATGTGCCGCGCCCAGGTGATTGAGCAGGGCACGCAAGCCGCCCGCGTAAAAGAAGTCTTCCATCAGATACTGGCCGGCTGGCCGGATGTTGGCCAGCACAGGGGTGCTGCGGGCAAGTTCGTCAAAGCGCTGCAAATCAAGCTCATAGCCGCTGCGCCGTGCCATGGCGATCAGGTGTACGGCGGCATTGGTTGAGCCTGACAGGGCCAGGGCGGTCACGACACCGTTATCGTACGCGGCGGGTGTGAGGATCTGATCAATGGTCAGGTCTTCCCACACCATGTCCACGATGCGCTTTCCGGTCAGCGTGGCCATTTGTGCATGGCGCGAATCGGGCGCGGGTATGGAGGCGGCACCGGGCAACGTCAGGCCCATGGCTTCCGTCACGCTGGTCATGGTCGAGGCTGTGCCCATGGTCATGCAGTGCCCGGGTGAGCGAGCAATGCCGTTCTCGACATTGCTCCAGTCTTGCTCGGTGATATTGCCGGCACGTAGTTCGGCCCAATATTTCCAGCTGTCCGAGCCAGAGCCCAGCGGGGCACCCTGGTAGTCGCCACGCAGCATGGGGCCGGCTGGCATGAATATGGTGGGCAGGTTCATCTCGATGGCGCCCATGATGAGCGCTGGAGTGGTCTTGTCGCAGCCACCCATCAACACGACGCCGTCTGCCGGATAAGAACGCAGCAGTTCCTCGGCTTCCATGGCAAGCAGGTTGCGATAGAGCATGGTGGTCGGTTTCTGAAAGGGTTCCGACAGACTCAGTGCCGGCATTTCAACCGGAAAGCCTCCGGCCTGCCAGATGCCACGCTTGACCTCTTCGACCCTTTGCTTGAAGTGCGTATGGCAGGGGTTGATGTCGCTCCAGGTGTTCAGGATGGCAATGACGGGCTTGCCCGCATAATCCGACGCATGAAAACCCATTTGCGCCGTGCGCGAGCGGTGACCGAAGCTGCGCAGATCTTTCACGCCATACCAGCGGTGGCTACGTAGTTCTTCAGGTTTCTTCTTTCGTTCTGACATGATGGTTCAATGTGATTGAGTGCTTGGCGTGATGGCGTGCTGCGGGTGCATGTTTGCAGCCTTTATGCGTCATTCCAATTGGTGGGCTGCTGCAAGCGCTTGCTGAAGTAGTGCCGACTGCCGCGCCAGTTCTTCGTCGGAAGCAAGTGGCGCTGGTGCGAAGCTGAGGCCCTTCTGTTCGATATAAGCGGTCGAGGTAATGTCGGTGGACGCAAACAGAGGCACGAGATGCGCATGTACGTGGGCAATATCGGTGCCGGTGCACAGGAAACTGACGCGTTCGACACCATGTATGCCTTTCATGGCCTTGGAAAGGCGCTGGCCCAATTGAATGAAGCGCGCGGCAAGTGCCGGTGGCATATCATCGAAATAATCGTGATGCTCGCGTGAAACAAGCAGCACATGCCCTGGCCGTATGGGATGAATATCAAGAAAAGCCACGAAGTCGTCATCTTCGTACACAATGCTTGCAGGAATTTTCTTATTTGCTATAGAGCAGAAAATACACGGCTTGTGCAGGGCTGCAGGCGTGGTTGTAGCGGCTGATGTCATGGCAGTGCCTTCCAAGTGTGAACACAGGTTTGTTCTGCACTTTACCAGCTTGTGCGCCGCCTGACTGCAGTGACTTGTTGTTCCGCTCCTGGCGGTCAGCCATTGAAAAGAACCCGGCTTTCGTATCAGAAGGTGGATGTGGACGTTGCGTTCTCGCCGTGAGCCTGTATGCGTGTCAACACCGCCGCGACTATGCGATCGCAGCGATGGCCGGCGAAAGAAAATACATCGTTGATTTCTTCGCCCATTTCCTGCCGTAATGTCTTGCGCAGCAGGGCGCGTGAGCGAAAGTAGCGCGTGCGGACTGTAGCGAGAGGTATGCCCAGGCATGCCGCCGTTTCTTCTACGCTGAATTCTTCTACTGCGCGCAGCACGAATACAGTGCGGAATACGTCGGGCAGACGGTCAATGTGGTTTTCGAGAATATGGCGTGTTTGAGTACGCCACAGGCCGTTTTCGGGCTGATTGATGGTGTATTCATCCATGGTAGTGTCTGCCGTAGTGTCGTCACGCGATGCGTCGTTGTTGAACTCGAGCCAAGTGGATTGCCGGTTGATCTTACGTAGCCGCTTTCTGGATTCGTTTACGACGATTTGCACCAGCCAGGTCGACAAGGCGGCTTCGCCGCGAAACTGTGCCATGGCCCGATATGCGCAATAAAAGGCTTCCTGCACGGCCTCTTCGGCATCTGCATCGTTGCGCAGGATGCTGCGAGCCACCCGGTACAGACGCTGGTTGTAGCGGCGCATCAGTTTTGTCAGGGTATCCAGATCGCCCGCCGCGATGCGCTTCACGATATCGGCATCGCTTGTGCTGATGTCGTCGGTTTGTACAAGAGCTAAAGACATAATAGGGCCTGGCAAATAATAGGGTTATTCAATTAGAGACCGCAAGCGCTTATTGCGTTCCCGGGTCTACCTTGCCCCGCATGCGCTTTACCTCGCTGCGCACTGTTTTGCCTTCCAGACGCCTGCGCTGTGACCCCAGGGTGGGCCGGGTGGGTCTGCGTGGTTTGGGCGGCAGCGATACGCTGTCGACCAGCTCCTGTAGGCGGATAATGGCCTGAGCCTTGTTTTGCTCCTGGCTGCGGCTGTTTTGCGCTTTGATCACCACCACGCCTTCGGCGGTGATGCGTTGATCGCGCAAGGCCAGCAGCCGCTCTTTAACCGGCCCCGGCAAAGAGGAGTCGGGAATGGAGAAGCGCAAGTGAATTGCGCTGGATACCTTGTTGACATTCTGGCCGCCAGCGCCCTGTGCGCGTATGGCGGTAAAGACCATTTCGTCTTCCGGAATGGAGATTGCTGGTGTGGACATAGGTAATAGTTTAGTCCCCGTCCGGCTCTTCTGGAATGAAAATGCTTGCTTTGTCTACAGGAATACGTTGTGGATTTTTTTGCTGCCGGTTGCTACATTAGATGCAAAGAAAAGGAGAGAAAATGTCAGAGGCAGAATTCGATTATGTGGTTGTCGGGGCAGGAACGGCAGGTTGCCTGCTTGCCAATCGGCTCAGCGCCGATCCGTCAAATCGTGTTTTGCTGATCGAAGCAGGTGGTAAAGACAACTATCACTGGATACACATTCCGGTGGGCTATTTGTATTGCATAGGCAATCCGCGTACCGACTGGCTGTACAACACCGAGCCTGACCCGGGCTTGAATAGCCGCGTACTGCGTTATCCACGTGGCAAAACGCTGGGCGGTTGCTCCAGTATCAACGGCATGATTTACATGCGTGGCCAGGCACAAGGCTATGATCACTGGGCTTCTCTGGTGGGTGATGATGCCTGGAATTGGCAAAACAGTCTGGCTGATTTCAAGGCGCACGAGAACCACTACCGGCTGGATGGCATCAAGCCAGGCCAGGGGCAGGCTGACGATGCCGGTGGGTTTTCCGCCTTGCATGGTAGTGGCGGTGAATGGCGGGTCGAAAAACAACGACTGCGCTGGGATATCCTCGATGCCTTTGCAAAGGCGGCTCAGCAGGCAGGTATCCCCGCAACTGACGACTTCAACCAGGGAAGCAACGAAGGTGTCGGTTATTTCGAGGTGAATCAAAAAGATGGCTGGCGCTGGAATGCGGCCAAGGCTTTCTTGCGGCCTGCATGCGTTTCGCGCCCTAACTTCACGCTTTGGTCCCAGGCTCAAGTCGTGGGCCTGCATATAGAACGTCAGGCCGATAATAGTCTGCGTTGCCAGGGGGTCAGGGTTCGCCGAGGCGGACAAACAGTACTGGTCAAGGCACATAAAGAAGTGGTGCTGAGTGCCGGCAGCATAGGCACGCCGCAATTGTTGCAGCTATCGGGCCTAGGGCCAGCCAGCCTGTTGCAACAACACGGCATAACGGTATTGGCCGACAAGCCCGGGGTAGGCGCTAATTTGCAGGATCATCTGCAAATACGTACGGTATTCAAGGTTCAGGGTGTTAAAACCTTGAATACGATTGCCTCCAGTTTGTGGGGCAAAGCCATGATAGGGCTGGAATATGCCATGAAGCGCAGCGGCCCCATGAGTATGGCCCCATCGCAGCTGGGGGCTTTTACCCGCAGCGATCCGACGCAAATCCACCCCAATATCCAGTACCATGTGCAGCCGCTCAGTCTGGAAGCCTTTGGTGAGCCTCTGCATCGCTTTAATGCCTTTACGGCCAGCGTATGCAACCTACGCCCCGAAAGCCGCGGTACGGTACAAATCAAAAGCAATAAGCCCGATGATGCGCCGGCCATTGCACCCAACTACCTGAGCACCGAAGCCGATCGTAAAGTGGCGGCCGACTCTTTGCGTGTCACGCGCAATATCGTCGCACAAGATGCATTGGCGGCGTACAAACCCGAAGAATACAAGCCAGGTGTCCAGTATCAGTCAGACGATGAGCTGGCCAAGCTGGCAGGCGATATTGCCACGACCATTTTTCACCCGGTAGGTACCGCCAAAATGGGTAAGGCAGATGATCCACAGGCCGTTGTCGACGCACACCTGAAGGTTTATGGTGTTGCTGGTCTGCGGGTGGTTGACGCGAGCATCATGCCGACCATAACCAGCGGCAATACCAACAGCCCCACACTGATGATTGCCGAGAAAGCTGCGCGTTGGATTCTGGCTGGGCAATAAGCTAAAACGGGTCGCAAGCGTTACGGCGTGTCGCGGCCCGAAGCTGCGGGCAGCTGGGTCATAGTTCGCTCCCAACGTTCCAGGGGCAATGGCGGCTGCTGTTGCCAGATGCGTCGGATTACTGCACCCAGCTCGGCCGTGTCACGCTCGCGCGGCCAGTATACGGGTGTGACTGCCTGCCAGCCATGGTTGGGTCCGGTGCGCTCGGCCATGAGAAAACGAAACGAATAGTGGCCGGTGCCCAAGCCCATGCGCAAATCGGAGGCGACCAGCTGTCCTTCGATGGCGTCGTAGCGTAGCCAGTCTCCGGTAAACCAGCGTAAGCCGGCTAGTTGCGGTGATTCGGGCAGATTGTCGGCCAAGGCCGTGTTCAGGGGGAGCTTGATGTGTTCTGGGGGTGACGTGTCGAGCAGGCTGCTGATGGTTTCGATGTAATGGTCATCTGCAGTGCGTGCGACGATACGCCAAAGCAGAATATTAAAAGGTTGAGGAGTCGAGAACATACTCACCACAGTTTCACCTTGCTCGGTCAGTCTATGCTGGACGCGGTCCTCGATGACGGCTTTGGCGGCCACAGAAAGCACGAGATAGCAGGTGCTCAGCCCCAGGCCCCAGCACAAGGTACGCGTCAGGGCGGGGTGCTTGCCCATGACCAGTCCGGCAATCACGACTGACAACAAGGGAAGGGTGTAGAAGGGGTCGATGATGAACAGGCTGGACCAACTGGTGGGTGTAGGCTTGAAGGGCCATAACAGTTGGGTGCCGTAGGCGGTAAAGGCATCCAGCAAGGTATGGGTGATCAGTACCAGCCAAATGGCCAGGAACAGGCGGCTGGCCCCGTAGTCCGGACAAGGCCGCCAGCGTCGTGCAAGCAGGGTGAACAGCACCGACAGGCCAGTCAGCACAAACAAAGAGTGCGAGAAGCCTCGATGGTTGATCATATTCAATACGGGGTCCCCGTAATCGATCAGCACATCAAGGTCGGGGAGCGTTCCCAGCAGGGCGCCAGCCACCAAAGCCTTGCGCCCATGAAAACGGCCGAGCATGGCGCCTTGAATGCCGGCGCCCAGCACGGCCTGAGTCAGTGAATCCATACTGCCTGTAGCGTGTGTTGTTAAATGAACTAGCTGCAGTTTACGCTGATGACCATGTCCTGCTCGTCTACGCGCAGGTTCAATCTTTGTGGGTTGTATTCCATGGTAATCACGTCTCGTGGCCTGAGGATCCTGGCCTGCTTGGCTCCGGATTGGTCGCGATAGGTTTCCAGCAGTTCGGGAGTGGCCTTTTGGCCCACCGCCGATTCAGCCAGGTCGGCGTTGCATTGCTGATTGTTAGTGGAGGAGGATGAGGCAGATGCCGGATCGAAGGTGTCGGAACCCGTGCCTTGCGTGCCAGAGGCGCAGCCAGCAAGGGTGGCCACAGCAAGGACAGCGCCAAAAATCAGTGTGCGTGTCATAAGCAATCCTGTTTGTTGTCCAGAACAGACCTAATATAGTAATGGAAATGCGAGGATGAATCGGCTAACCGTGCGATAACGTTAAAATAACGGCTGTGGCACTTGCCCCGGCTGTTCAGGGCGACACAATATTTCTTTTCAAGGTTATGGCTAATTTCATTGTTGCGGCACTTTATAAATTTGTGACGCTTTCCGACTATCAGGCTATGCAGCAGCCGCTATTCGACTTTTGCGAGTCGCAACAGGTAAAGGGGACTTTGCTGCTTGCCGAAGAAGGCATAAACGGAACGATTGCGGGCACACGTGCAGGCATCGACGCGGTGCTCAACTACCTGCGCAGCGATCACCGCCTGACCGCGCTCGAGCATAAAGAGTCGTGGGCTGAAAAAATGCCCTTTTATCGCCTGAAGGTCAAACTCAAGCGCGAAATCGTGACCATGGGGGTGCCCAATATTCAGCCCGATACCATGGCAGGTGCCTACGTCAGGCCCGAAGACTGGAATGCACTGATTGACGACCCCGATGTGGTGGTGATCGATACGCGCAATGACTACGAAGTGGCCATAGGTACTTTTAATCGTGCAATCAATCCACATACCAGCAGCTTTTCAGAATTTCCTCAATGGGTGCAAGAACAGTCGGGCGAAGACGGCGTGCTGGGTAAAGGCCGCAAGGTCGCCATGTTTTGCACGGGCGGCATCCGCTGCGAAAAGTCCACCGCCTATCTGCGTTCGCAGGGTTTCGACGAGGTCTACCATTTGCAGGGTGGCATCCTGAAATACCTCGAAACCGTCGCGCCAGAAGATTCCCGCTGGGATGGCGATTGCTTTGTGTTCGACGAGCGTGTTTCCGTCAGGCATGGACTGGAGCCGGGCGAGTATGAGCTGTGCCGCGCATGCCGGCTGCCACTAAGTGCTCACGACAAGGCTTCAGAACTTTACGAAGAAGGCGTCAGTTGTCCGCATTGCCATGGCACACATACTGACGAGCAACTGCAGCGTTTCAGAGAGCGTCAGAAGCAAGTGGAGCTTGCCCGCAAGCGGCATCAGCGCCACATCGGCGTGCGCATTTGAAACCGGTTCTGTATTCTTTTCGGCGTTGTCCTTATGCCATGCGTGCTCGCCTGGCCATTGCGGTCAGCGAACGCCAGTGCGAACTGCGGGAAGTGGTCTTGCGCAACAAGCCACCGTCTTTACTGACGGCTTCTCCCAAGGCGACGGTGCCGGTGTTGCTTGACACCGATGGCTGGGTCATAGATCAAAGTCTGGACATCATGCTGTGGGCCTTGCGGCAGAATGATCCCGGCCAGTGGCTGGTGCCGCAGAAGGGCACGCTCGACAAGATGCTGGACCTTATCGGTGAGTGTGACGGCCCATTCAAGCAGGCGCTGGACCGCTACAAGTATCCGCAGCGCTATGAACAGGCAAGTGGGGCACAATACCGGGACCAGGCCGTGGCGTGGCTAGCCGGATTGAATCAACGGCTCGAAGATTGTGATTTTTTATTTGGCGACCGGCCAGCCTTGGCCGATATGGCCATAGCGCCTTTTGTGCGGCAATTCGCGCATACTGATCTGGATTGGTTTCAGGCGCGACCCTGGCCGCACTTATGGCAGTGGCTGCAAGCCTGGATGCAGGGCAGTTTGTTTGAGCAAGTCATGCACAAATACCCGCCCTGGCAGGAGGGCTCGCCTGGCGAACCCTTCCCCTGATTTTGACTCCAGATCAAGCGTGCGCCTTGTCGGCTTCGCTAGCTTTACGCCACCAGTAAGGTCTGCACTTTGTCCGTTATTCCATGCCGGGCACGACAGTTGAGAATCCGCCGTCAACATGGGTGATTTCTCCGGTAATGCCGGCAGCCAGGTCCGACATCATGAAAGCGGCCACATTGCCCACGTCCTCGATGGTGATATTGCGGCGCAGGGGGGCATGGGTTTCAACATACTTGAGTATGGTCGAGAAATCCTTGATGCCGCTGGCCGCCAGTGTTTTGATGGGGCCGGCGGAAATCCCGTTGGCGCGTATGCCCAGCGGGCCCAGTGAGGCAGCCATATAACGCACGCTGGCTTCAAGCGAGGCCTTGGCCAGCCCCATGGTGTTGTAGTTGGGAATGGCTTTTTCGGCACCCAGGTAGGTGAGAGTCAGTACCGAGCTGTTGCGGCCCTTGAGCAGTGGCAGGGCTGCCTTGGCCATGGCTGGAAAGCTGTATGCTGAAATGTCGTGGGCGATGCGGAATGCTTCACGGCTCATGCCCTCGAGGAAATCGCCCGAGATCGCCTCGCGCGGTGCAAAACCAATCGAGTGGACCAGGCCGTCCAGGCCATCCCAGCGGGATTGCAAGGCTTTGAACGCATCGTTGATTTGCTCGTCTTCGGACACATCACAGGAAATGACGATGTCGCTGCCCAGTTCTTTGGCATATTCCGATACGCGATCTTTGAAACGCTCGCCTGCATAGGTGAAGGCCAGTTCGGCACCTTGTTGTTTGCAGGCCTGTGCAATGCCGTAAGCAATCGAGCGGTTGGACAGCACGCCCGTAACCAGAATGCGTTTGCCGTTCAGGAAACCCATATGATGATCCTTTTCTTGTATAAGTATTTTAGCCGCGTATGCCCGTGCCGGGAACGCGCAGACGCTTACCCTTGGACAGTAGATTGCCCTTCAGGTTATTGAGTTTGCGCAGCTCGTCGACCGAGGTGTTATAGCGTTTGGCCAGTGAAAACAGTGTGTCACCGCCCTGAACCGTATGAGTGCGGACATTGGCACCACGTCGCAGTACACGCACGTCGCCTTTTTTGCGAGAGCCCTTGCCCTGTGTGCTGGAGGGGGTTTGCGGCACTTCGAGCGAGGCCAGCTGAATACCGCCGCGGGCGTGATTGGCCGGCACAAGCAGGGTTTGCGCCACTGCACGGCTTTGTCTTTTGCTTAGGCCATTGACGGAGCGCAGTGTACCTAGGCTGATGCCGTGACGTTTGGCAATGGCTGCGTAAGACTCGCCTTTTTTGCTTTTATAGGTATCCCAGGAGCTGAGCTGACCCTTATAGGCTTCGAGATTGGCATTGAAAATATCAACACGGTTGGTGGGGAGCAGCAAGATGGGATTATGCTCGGCCAATATGACGGGACGATTGAAGGATGCGTTAAGCGCCTTGAACTCGTCCAACGGCATTTCAGCCAGTTCTGCCGCTACTTTCAAGTCGATGTCTTGCGTCTTTTTTACCGTAGTGAAGTATGGCGTATTGTTGACTGCAGGCAGAGTAATGCCGAACTTTTCGGGGTTGGCGATAATGTTTTTGATGGCCTGTAGTTTAGGCACATAGTTGCGCGTTTCATCAGGCATTTTGAGGGACATGTAGTCGGCGGGCATGGAGGCCCTGACGTTTTTTTCCATGGCCCGTTTCACCGAACCTTCGCCCCAGTTGTACGAAGCCAGCGCCAGATACCAATCACCCTGAAAATCATACAAATACGCCAGATAGTCTAGCGCGGCGTTGGTCGAGGCGACGGGGTCGCGCCGCTGATCGCGCCACCAGCTTTGCTCAAGCTTGTAATGTTTTCCGGTGCTGGGAATGAATTGCCATAGCCCCGATGCCTTAGAGCGCGAAAGGGCCGTCGGGTTGTAGGCGCTTTCCACAAAGGGCAGCAAGGCCAGTTCAGTAGGCAGGCCGCGACGATCCAATTCGTCGACAATGTAATACAGATACTTGCCTGCCCGGCGGCTCATGGTCTGGACTGATTCAGGGTGCGAAGCGTAATACGCCGTCCATTGCTCGGTCAGGTCGCTATTCAGATTGGGTATGGCAAAACCGCGCCGTATGCGGTCCCACATGTCGCGCGGCGGATGGGTCAGGTCGACGGTACGTGAGGTTTCTTCAGCCGTGTAGTATTTCTTGCCCGAGGCATAAGGGTTTTGCGAGTTTTGGGTGGCGCAGCCGGCCAGTACTGCTACGATAAGCAGAACAAATATTCGTAAGCAGTTCATTGGCAAGTCATTTAAAGTTGTTCTTCCATTCGCGCAAACAGGCAAAAATGTCTACAGGTGTTTCCAGCCCGGTGCCTGCGTAGCTGGCAGCTGCCTTTGCCACAGATGTTTGCGATACTCTTAAAAAAGGGTTGGTGTCGAGTTCCAGCGCGATATTCGAGGGCAAAGTAGGCATGCCGTCGGATCGCAGCTGTGAGTCTGCTTCCCACCGTTGCTGCAAAACCAGATTGCCGGGCTCTACCTGCAGGGCCCAGCGCAAATTTGCCAGGGTGTACTCGTGAGCACAACATACGAGTGTGTTGGCCGGCAAAGCCCGTAGTTTACCCAGAGAATCCAGCATTTGGGCAGGTGTGCCTTCAAATAAACGACCACAACCTGCCGCAAATAAGGTATCGCCACAAAAAAGCACGGGTTTTCCCGTAGATAATGTGCCGTGGTAGGCGATATGCCCCGCCGTATGGCCGGGAACATCGAGAATACCTAATTGCAGCCCAACGTTGGGGAATTGTACTGTATCGCCTTCCTGCAAGCGGTGATCGCAAGCAGGAAGTCTTTCTGACGCCGGGCCGTAGACGGGAGCGCCTGTTCGCTGTTGTAATGCCAGGACCCCGCCCACGTGGTCGGCGTGGTGGTGGGTCAGTAAAATGGCGTCCAGCACAAGTTGACGCTGCTTGAGCACCGCCTCGATCGGGGCGGCCTGGCCGGGATCCACCACGACAGCGTGGCCATCTTTGCAGACCAGCCATATATAGTTGTCCGCGAAAGCGGGTACCGGAATAAGTTCAGTAGTCATCATAAAGCCAGGGAGTCAATGTGTCGGTGGATCAACCTCTTATTCTAGAGCTTGCCGAGTGGCTGGAGACGCCACCCGGCCAGTATGTACGAGGCTGGGAACAGAAGCAGATAGATGCCATGGTCTGTAATGCGTTTGGCTATCATGCCATACAAATTGGCCTGCCACATTGGGATTTGTTGCAAGCCAATCGTATCCCTTTTAAGGGGCGTACTCGTGTGCTGTTCGAGCGTGCGGCGGAACAGGGGGCGGCCGTGGTGGCCGATCCCGAGTCCTTACCGTTCGATACACAAAGCATAGACTTGCTGATTTTGCCGCATGTGCTCGAGTGTTCGAGCAACTCCCATCAAATTTTGCGTGAGGCTGAGCGGGTGCTGGTGCCCGAAGGGCGTATTGTTATCTCCGGTTTCAATCCCTGGAGTCTGTGGGGCGTTAGCGATCGCATCCCTGGGCTGGACCCTCTACTGCCCATACCGGCACATCTACAGGTGTCGCTGCCCAGGTTGAAAGACTGGTTCAAGCTGTTATCCTTCGACCTCGACCGGGGCCGTTTCGGCTGCTACGCTCCGCCATGCAGTGAGCAGGTTTGGCTGGATCGCTGGGCATTCATGGAAAAAGCGGGCGACCGCTGGTGGCCGATATGCGGTGCGGTCTATGTGGTGTCCGCCGTTAAGCGGGTGGCGGGCATGCGTTTGGTCGGGCCCTCATGGAAGAAAAGGGCTAAGGCCAAGAAGGTTGCGCGCCCGGCAGTCGTGACTGGCCGCCATTATTAACAAGCCTGGACAAGCAGCAAAGCAGGTAAGCAAGCAATGAGTAATGATCAAGTTGAAATCTGGACCGACGGAGCCTGTAAGGGTAATCCGGGTATGGGGGGCTGGGGTGCGCTGCTGCGGCAGGGCCGTCATGAAAAAACCCTGTACGGCGGAGAGCCTGGCACGACCAATAACCGTATGGAGTTGATGGCGGTTATCCAGGCGCTCAAGGCCTTGAAGCGCCCATGCCAGGTGACGGTACATACCGACTCCCAGTATGTGCAAAAGGGCATGAGCGAATGGCTGGCAAACTGGAAGCGGCGAGGCTGGCGTACCGCTGATAAAAAGCCAGTAAAGAATTCAGATCTTTGGCAGGAGCTGGATGCTCTGGTGGAGCAGCATACGCTGACTTGGCGCTGGGTACGTGGGCATGCCGGCGACCCGGGCAACGAGCGCGCAGATCAGCTGGCTAACCAGGGGGTGGAACGCGCTCGGGCACAACAAAGCGCGAGCCTTGTATAAAAATCGCGCAACTCGAATCAATCCAATGCTAAAGTCACCAATTGTGTCGCTAAAACCCAAAATCATTCTCAGATGAAAAACTCCACTGTTGGTGTCTTGCTGGTCCTTGTTCTGGGACTGGTGGTTGGTGCTGTGGGTATGCGCTGGTACGAAGGCGAAGGCTACGCAGCTGAGCAGGCGCCGGCAGTCAGCCCAATTGCGGCTGCTCCGGCTAAAAGTAAGGCTATTACCGTCGAGGTGGCGCCCGTCAAGCAAGTATCGCTGGCCCGTGGCGTCTCGGCGGTAGGAACGTTGCGTTCCGAAAATTCCGTCATGCTGCGCCCTGAAATTACCGGCCGGATTGCCGAAATCAACTTTCAGGAAGGGGGCAAGGTCAGCCGGGGCCAGCTGCTGGTGCGTCTGGACGACAGCGTGGCCAAGGCGCAGCTACAACAGGCGCAGGCCAACCTCAGCCTGGCCAGCAGCCAGTATCGACGGGCACAGGAGCTCACCAAGCAGGGCTTTATCAGCAAGCAGGCTCGTGACGAGTCGGCCAGTCAGCTCAAGGTGCAGCAAGCTGCCACGGCCTTGGCTAAAGCCCAGTTGGAGAAAACAGCAATACTTGCTCCTTTCGATGGCTTGATCGGTTTGCGCAATGTGTCGGTGGGTGATTACGTCAGCCCGGGCATTGATCTGGTGCCTCTGGAATCCGTTGATCCGCTCAAGGTGGATTTCCGAATTCCCGAGCAGTTTCTGGGGCAAGTCCATGTGGGGGCCAGGCTTGTGCTAAGTTTTGATGCCCTGCCTGGACAGCAACGCGAAGGCGAAGTGGGCGCCATCAGCCCCCTGGTTGATGTGGGTGGACGCTCCATTTTATTGAGAGCCCTGGTGCCCAATAGTGACAACGCCCTGCGTCCGGGCATGTTCGCACGCGTACGCCTCCAGTTCGCCGATGCCCAGGGCCTGGTCGTGCCCGAAACGGCACTGATACCGTCGGGCGAAGAGCAGTATGTTTTTCGCGTTGAAAATGGTCACGCCAGACGGGCAGTCGTCAAGGTCGGCCAGCGCCGTGCCGGCCAGGTCGAAGTGCTTGAAGGCCTGCAGGCCGGCGATCAGGTGCTCACCACAGGGCTGCAAAAAGTGCGTGATGGCGATCCGGTCCAGATCCGCCCCGCGGCCGCATCCGGCAACGGTCTGCCTGACAACTCTTGATCGGCGCCTATAGCTATGGTTCTATCTGAAGTTTGTATCAAGCGGCCGGTCTTTGCCACAGTGTTGTCACTGATCATCGTGCTGATTGGCCTGATTTCCTACGATCGCCTGACAGTACGAGAGTATCCGGCCATCGACGAGCCGGTGGTCTCGGTCCGTACCGACTACAAGGGCGCCTCGCCCGAGGTGGTGGAGTCGCAGGTAACCAAGCCGCTTGAAGACCAGCTGGCAGGCATCGAAGGGGTCGATGTCATGACCTCGCGTAGCCGGTCAGAGCGTAGCTACATCAATATCAAGTTCAATCTGACGCGCGATCCCGATGCGGCCGCCGCCGATGTGCGCGACAAGGTGTCGCGCGCGCGACGCTACTTGCCCGACGAAATCGACGAACCCATTATCAGCAAAGTGGAAGCCGACTCTTCTCCCATCGTTTATGTGGGGGTAGGCATGGGTAACTATAGTCAGCTGGAAGCGTCCGACTACATCAACCGCTATATCAAGACACGCTTGTCGGTATTGCCCGGTGCCGCTGAAGTACGCATCTATGGTGAGCGACTGCCATCCATGCGTATTTACATAGACCGCAGCAAGCTGGCGGCCTATGGCTTGATCGTGCAGGACGTTGAGTCGGCATTGCGTGAGCAGAACGTGTTGATTCCGGCTGGTCGTATCGAATCACGACAGCGCGAATTCACAGTCACCTCATCCACTGACTTGCAGTCAACCGAGCAATTTCGCAACGTCATTGTGTCGACGGTCAATGGCTATCCGGTTCGTCTGTCTGACGTAGCCGATGTACAGATAGGGCCGCTGGATGACCGAGTGCTGGCACGCTTTAACGGCCAGTCCAGCCTGACCATAGGCATCACCAAACAGGCTACGGCCAACCCCCTGGAATTATCCAGTTATGTACGCCAGGAGGTCGAGGAGCTCAATCAGAACTTGCCTGGCGGCATGAGCCTGGCCGTGACTTACGATTCGTCTGTGTTCATCCAGGAGTCCATCAAGTCGGTGTACTCCACCGTAGCCGAAGCCATTGTCCTCGTGGTGCTGGTCATATTCTTTTTTCTGCGCAGCTTGCGGGCCAGCCTGATTCCGATCGTGACGATACCTGTGTCGCTGATCGGCGCCTGCGGCATCATGTACTTCATGGGCTTTTCCATTAACACGCTTACCTTGTTGTCTATGGTGCTGGCAATAGGTCTGGTGGTTGATGACGCCATTGTGATGCTGGAAAACATCTTCCGACACATTGAAGAGGGCAAGACACGTATTGAAGCAGCCTTTCTTGGTGCCAAGGAAATAGGCTTTGCCATTATCGCCATGACTCTGACTCTGGTGACGGTGTATGCACCCTTAGCCTTTGCTACCGGTCGTACGGGACGCCTGTTTATTGAATTTGCCCTGACGCTGGCCGGTGCGGTGCTGGTGTCCGGGTTTGTGGCCTTGACGCTCACACCCATGATGTGTTCGACTGTGCTGCGCCATCAGGCTGGCCATGGGCGTCTGTATCTGCTCATCGAGCGTTTTCTGGTGTGGCTGACCAACAGTTATCGTAACGGCCTGGCGCGTGCTTTGCGCCATCGATTACTGGTTGTGTTGCTGGGTCTTGCGGTCGCCGCAGCCAGTGGCGTGTTGTTCAAGGTCGTTAAAAGCGAGCTGGCGCCGCTGGAAGATCGTGGTGTGATCTATGGCATGCTCAATGGCCCGGAAGGTGCCACCATCGATTACATGATGCAAAGCGTGGAGCGGGTCGAGCAGTTGTATACAACGGTTCCGGAAATGGAAGCCAGCCAGTCGTTCATTGGCTTTCCTACCGTTACCGATGGCATTGTCATTATGCGTCTTAAGCCCTGGGACCAACGCGATCGCGCCCAGCAAAGCATCGCTAGCGAGCTTCAGCCTCATTTTGCGGCCCTATCGGGTGTGAAGGCGTATCCGGTCAACCCGCCTTCACTAGGACAGCGCTCTACATCCAAACCCATCGATTTCGTGATCATGAGCCAGGTTTCGTACCCGGAAATGGACAGAATGGTCAATGAGTTCGTCAGTGCCTTGCGCGACTACCCGGGCCTGCAGAATATCGATACCGATCTGCGTCTGAATACACCGGAATTGCGGGTCGAAGTCCAGCGTGACAAACTGGCTGATGTGGGTGTTGATGTCGGCGATGTCGGTCGAACACTGGAATCCATGCTGGGTGGGCGGCAGGTAACCCGTTTTCGCGACAGCGGAGAGCAGTACGACGTTATCGTTCAGGTAAAGAAACAGGACCGTGCCGACCCCGCCGACATATCAGATATCTACGTGCGCACGGCGGAAGGCGGTATGGTGCAAATGTCCAACTTCCTGAACGTCTACGAAAGCGTATCGCCTCAGTCGCTGAATCACTTCAACCGTTTGCGGGCAGTCAAGGTACAGGCCTCGATTGCTCCCGGTTATGCCTTGGGCGAGGTCCTCGAGCATATGAATCAGGTGGCGCGTGATGTCTTGCCGGCCACGGTGCAGCTGGACCTGGACGGCCAATCGCGCGAGTTCCGCGATTCGGCGGGCAGCATTTACCTGGTGTTCGCGATGGCCCTGGCCTTCATCTACCTGGTGCTGGCCGCTCAGTTCGAAAGCTGGCGCAACCCGTTCATTATCATGCTCTCCGTTCCGCTATCCATGACCGGCGGCTTGCTGGCCTTGTGGCTGACGGGCGGAACCTTATCCATTTACAGCCAGATCGGACTCATTACCCTGGTGGGCTTGATTACCAAGCATGGAATTTTGATTGTTGAGTTCACCAATCAGCTCAGGGCCGAAGGTGTAGAAAAGTTTGAGGCTGTCGCTCAGGCTTGCGTCATGCGGCTACGGCCTATACTGATGACCACGGGTGCCATGGTGTTGGGAGTGCTGCCGCTGGCATTTGCCGCCGGTGCGGGCGCCGAGTCACGCCAGCAAATAGGTTGGGTGCTGGTGGGTGGGCTCAGCCTGGGGACCTTATTGACCTTATTCGTGGTGCCCGTGGCTTACACACTGATTGCCGGACCCGTCAAATCCAGAGCGACAGTGGATGTGGCTGAGCACCCGGTCGAACCACAGCCCCAATCGTCTGCGCACTAGCGTAAGGTGTCTCAGCGGATTTATGAAGAAACAGGATTGTTATGCGCCAGATAGTGCTTGATACAGAAACCACCGGGCTAGACCCTGCACAAGGCCACCGCGTCGTTGAATTGGCCTGCGTTGAAATGGAGAACCGCATCCTGACCGGCCGGCATCTGCATCTGTATCTGAACCCCGACCGCGATAGTGACCCTGAAGCCCTGGCCGTACATGGCCTGACAACCGAATTCTTGTCGGGCCACCCACGCTTTGAAGAGGTTGCCCAGCAGCTGGTCGAGTACGTCAAAGGTGCCGAAGTCATCATTCACAACGCGGCCTTTGACGTCAAATTCCTGAACGCCGAGCTCACCCGGATAGGCTTGCCTGCCTTCCATACTATGTGCGGCAAAATTACCGACTCGCTGCTGCACGCGCGGGAACTGCATCCCGGCAAGCGCAACTCGCTGGATGCCTTGTGTGAACGCTATGGCATCTCCAATGCCCATCGCACCCTGCACGGCGCTTTGCTCGACTCCGAGCTTTTGGCCGATGTCTGGCTGGCCATGACGCGTGGCCAGGATGCCCTGCTCATGGATTTCGAAGACGACGGAGGCACCGGCGCCAATGGCATGCGGCTGGAGCAGTTTGATGCATCAGTGCTGAAGGTTGTACTGGCGGATGAAGCGGCGCTGCAGGCGCATAGCGAGTATTTGGCTGACCTGGATAAAGCAGCCGGCAAGCCTTGCGTATGGCGTGGTGTGCAGGAGGCCTAGTCTAGGGCATAGGTGGTGACTGCTTGTGCTAAACTACCGCCTCTATTCTCGCAAGCTCCTATTCAGCGCAGCTTCGGGGCGGTTAGCTCAGTGGTAGAGCACTGCCTTCACACGGCAGGGGTCACTGGTTCGAACCCAGTACCGCCCACCAGAATTTCAGAGCCATATCAAGCGTTTTGTGCCGTAAAGCATAAACACTACTTGCTTCGGGGGAGATCGTGGCGACTGACACTGAACAACGTAAAATGTCAGGTCTACAGCCTCTACATGCTTCCTTTATGAACCTTGAACGACTTCGTCGCGAATTTCCCGACTTCGATATAACAACCCTGCCGCCCCTGCCCGAAGGGTATTTCGACGCATCGAGCTATATCGATGCCGCTCCTTCATTCGAGAACGAAGAGCGCGGCTTGAAAGTGTATGTCGACTACGCCAACTATGCCGACCGCGAATCCGGCAGGAGCCAGCGCTTCTGCGTTTCGCGCTACGACGAGGACGCTGGCGACTTCGAGGACGTCGCCCTGTCGACTAACGATTGGGCCGAGGTCACGCGCTTCCTGACCGCCTGAACGCCTTCGCCAGGGGCGATCGGTTTCCGCTCCTATTGTCGGATGATCAATCCCGCGACCGCGTGCGCTGAGCCGCATCATAGTAAGCGGCCGAACGTGTGACGTCGGCTACGCCAATTCCAGTGTGATCAATCATTGCACTATTGCTCCTTTGATGCCCAAACTCTTGAAGATGCGAACATCTAGGTCCCGTTATTTACCGTGTATCGTATTCCCCATGTGCCGCTGCGCCAGCGCGATATTTTTCGCCGCCTGCGCGGATTGAGCAGTCGCACGCACGACCTCTGCATGATCAGCCTTACCGCAGCGAATCAATGCTGCCGCGGATTCTGCAGCCAGATCGTAATCGCGGCTGTCGTCCCAGGCGACTAGCAACTTCGATGGCGCAACGAAGAGGAAGGCCCAAGTCCCGGTACGCAACTCCAAAGCGATTCCTCGCAGTCCCATCCAGAATTGACGCAAGCACAGGCACTGCAGCGGCACCCTCAGCAAGCAGCTCTTTCTCGGCTTCTATCATGGTTTCTGTGCTGAGGAGCCTTTCAAATAGAATATTGGACATAATTCAGCATTGATTCCGAATGGTTAGCAGTATTCTGAGCCGACGCCCAGCCGCGGCTTCTGGCCGAAAACTTATATTAAACGCAGTCGCTGTTAAACGACCCAAAACAGTCTTATATGGGCGCGTGTTTGTCCCTGCTCATTATTTGAACGCATGGCTGGAAGTCACCGGTATCGAGCCCTGGCCTGCTGATCACATCGACAACTTCAAGACACTATTACTTAAGGGAAATGAGACAAGCGACGGGTACGAGTGTCGCCAGCCCCTGAGTTCATCACATCCCGAAAACCTGCTTTTCAGCCGTGGAAAAGCTTGCCACCCATTGTTTTATTGTGGAAATGTTTTTTGGCCCGTTTAACTGATTGGGTGCAGCTGGCAAGGCGTAGGGTCCCATCACGATTTCTTGGTGTAGGCGGAGCACCAGCCCTTGGCGGACACCTGTTTGCCGCTGAAGATCGGACAGGGCCCCCAGGCGTCGCCGGGCTTGCCCTGGAACAGCTGGCAGTTGCTGCATTCTTCGCCAGCCACGTATCGCGCCTGTTTCGCCTTGTCGATCTGTGTAGCGTCGTGTTTGTAACCCATGGCTACGGCGGTCGGATCGGACTCGCTGACTTTAGCCGTGTCGGCAAAGACGTGGCGCGAAAGTGCCAAGGATGAGGCCAGCCCAATGCTGGAAACCAGAAAAGTACGTCGAGATGATTGCATTATTGACTCCAGAGGTCGTAAACGATTCATCCCTCTCCCTTATTGTTCTAGGCTTTATTGTTGATCCATTCAGCTTACAAATAATTGACGTGTGTATTGCTCCGTCTATCGAGGGTGATAAAGTCGCCAAGACTATCTATACCTAATTGGAATCATTTGAGTCTTTTAAAGTATTGGATTAGATAAATCAGCATAAGCATAATTGTCATAGATAGAGCTGATTAATAGCTCTACACACTGAATCCCACCCAATAGAGGTGCTCAATGGAGAAGACAATGGTGCGAACTTTCCGTACGCTAATGCTTGTTGCAGGTTTCACGGTAGCCTGTGGTGCAACTGCTGCCGAAAAATACGAGCTGACACTTTCAACATATCTGCCACCGTCTTACGAATACATTTATAAGCCGCTGGAGTCTTTTGCTCAACGGGCAGAGGAAAAGAGCCAGGGCCGTCTCAAGATCAATATCTTTCACTCCGGCCAGCTATTCGATGGCTACGAGGAGCTCGCGGCGCTCAGTCGTGGTGACATCGATATTACAAACTTCTCGGGCTCATACGCTGGCGGGTCGATTCCCGCCTTGAATATTTTTACCTTGCCTTTCTTGTTGAATGATATGGCGCATCTGCGGCGAGCGGTAGATAATGGTTTGCTTGATCTGGGGATCAAGGAGGAGCTGGCATCCCAACATAATGCAATCATTCTGGGCGTAGCGCCGTTTGATCCCTATGAGCTTTACACGCGCGATAGTCCGGTGTTGAAGGCTGATGATTTCAAGGGCAAGGTATGGGCAACCACAAGCGCCACGGATGCGCGTGCGGTTCAGTTGTTGGGTGGCTCGCCCACGGGGATGTCCTCGTCTGAACTTTATCTATCGTTCGACCGTGGCGTAATCAATGCCACGCCGCGTCCATTGATTACGGGCATGGGTCGTAGCCTGTATGAAGTCGTTAAACATTTGTCACTTGTTAATCTGGCAGTCGATACATCTATTCTCACTATCAATAAATCGAAATTCGACGCTTTGCCAAAGGACTTGCAGGACATCTTGGTGGAAAGCGCCAGGGAGCGCGACGCCGACCAGTTCCGCCGCGTGGGTGAGTATGTGAAAGTTGCGTTAAAGACTTTCGAAGATAAGGGTATGACTATCCATCGCATCTCGCCGGAAGCTCGTGAAGACATGAAGGTAAAGACATCGCAAGCGATCAAGGAATGGACGGAACAGGTTCCAAATGGCGAAGCCTATCTCAAATTAATCGCGGAAACCGCAAGGCCTAATTGAATGACTGCTTGTGGTTTGGTTTTTGGTTCGGCCTGATTGCCGGGCGTTTGACAGGGGTTGACTATGCAAAGAGATAATGCAAATACAGCAGGGGGATTCTACGGGTCGTTGAATTTTGGTTCACGTCCTGTGCTTCTCGTGGTCGATTTTCAGCGAGGCTTCACAGAACCGGGCCTGACGCCGCTGGCCTCAAACTGCGATCAGCCCATTGCATCGCTCAACACATTGATTCGCGCATTCCGAGGCAAAGGGCCCATTATCCATACGGTTGTAGCTTATCGCAATGTCAGGGTGGAGGCTGGGCCATTCTTGGTGAAGTGCGCCTCGCTAGCCACCTTGGAAGATGGGAGTGCCGCGTGCGAGATCGATCCACGTATCGATTTTGATGAGTCAAATGACCTTATCATTAAGAAAACGCAGGCCTCAGCCTTCCATGGTACCAGCCTGGCTAGTTTGCTTAGTGCTTATCAGTGCGACTCCCTTATTGTCACTGGCTGTACAACCAGCGGGTGCGTGAGGGCCAGTGTGGTGGATGCCTTGCAAAATGGCTTCTCGCCTTTTGTTCCCGCAGACTGCGTGGCGGATCGATCCCAGGCGCAGCATGACAGTAATCTGGTAGATATGGCATCCAAGTATGCACAGGTTTGTAGCGTCACAGACTTAATAGACTATTTGGGCCAGTGATATGACAGGCCGGCCTGATAGGCGTGCCTGACTGTTCCGTAGCAGGAGTCATGTATGAGTATTTCGAGAATCCCAGTCTTGCTCAGCAGGATTGCAGTGCATCTCGCTGAAATTTTGCTGGTTGTGTTGATGGCCATAACTGTTTATGCCGTAGTCGCGCGTTATTTGTTGAATGCGCCCAGCCTGTACGCCATGGAAGTATGCACCTATTTATTGGTTGCCATTTCCTGGCTTTCTATAGGTTGGGTGCATTACGAAGACCGTCATATTTCAGTGGAGTTTGCACCGACTAAGTTGAAGGGAATGGCAAAGAAAATTGCGCATTGGGTCAGCGAGGCTACAGTCCTTTTTTTTTCTTCGGTATTGGTATGGGCCGGATATAACGTGGTTCAGACTGCAATCGAGAAAGGATATAAGTCGCCTTCGTTGCTGAAGGTGCCATTATGGATTCCCTATGGCTTCATCCCCATCGGAGCAGGGCTTTTGATATTGATTTCGCTCACCAAATTTCGCAGCAAGCCGACATCACTCCCCGAAGCGAACAGGGAGATATGATTGGACTCGACCACTATTTTCACACTGATACTTTTGACCTTTGGTGGCCTCGTGGTTGTGGGTGCTCCCATTTTCGCGGCATTGGGCGTGGCCAGTATCCTAGGCATGTTTCTGCAAGGCGGCATAAATGCTTTGAATGTGATCCCGTCGATATTGCATAGAGGCTTGGCAAGTTATTCATTGATCTGTATTCCGCTCTTTATCTTGATGGGTGAAGTCATGGCCCGTACAAGTATCGGCGGCAAGCTCTATAACTTGTTCTACGTATGGCTGAACCGGCTGCCAGGTGGCCTGGCGATTGCGAGTGTGGGCAGCTCTGCCGTTTTTGGCGCCATGAGTGGTGTGAGTGTGGCGGGTGCCGCTACCATTGGTCGGTTTGCCATCCCGGAAATGTTGAAACGGAATTATGATCCTGGTTTGGCTGGAGGATCGGTTGCTGCGGCCGGGTCGTTAGCCTTGCTCATTCCGCCAAGCATCGGTTTTGTGCTTTACGGTGAGATGGCAGAACAGTCCATTGGCAAGCTCTTTACCGCAGCCATCTTCCCTGGGCTGCTTTTGACCGGGCTGATGATGGGCTACCTGTACGTGCTCATCAAGGCCAAGCCGCATATGGCGCCACGGGGGGCGAGCCGAGTCTCCGCTGCAGAACGCTGGGCAGCATTGAAATACATCTGGCCGGCGTGTCTGATGATTCTTGCGGTTCTGGGCACTATTTACTTTGGCATTGCGACTCCGACAGAGGCGTCGGGCATTGGTGCACTGGGGGCCTTTCTGATTGCGGCCTTCATGCGTGAGTTGAGCGTTAAGCTTGTGGTTGGTATTTTGCGATCCACGATCGTTACGTCTGGCATGATACTTCTCATACTGGCAGCAGCCCTGCTTTTCGGGTACATCATGACGCGCCTGATGATTCCGCAAAAAGTTATCGGACTGGTGGCAGAGCTTAATCAACCTGGCTGGATGGTCTTTGCGATATCCTTGCTGTTCCTGATCGTCATCGGCATGTTTTTGGATATCGTTTCCGTCATTTTGATCACGACGCCGATCTTGCTCCCGATTATTGTGGCAGCGGGGTACGATCCCATTTGGTTTGGTGTCATCATGATCATTGCGTGTGAAATGGCTGTGATTACACCACCAGTAGGTTTGAATCTGTATGTGATTAAAGGCATTGCGCCGCAGATCACCTTGGGAGAGATTATTCGTGGTGCTGTGCCTTTCGTGCTGGTGCAGATGCTTTGCATCATCATCCTTACGGTATTCCCATCTATTGCGCTTTGGCTGGTCCGATAGTAGGGCAGAGCGGTTTTTTCGAGCCCTTGGGCGAGCCGTGCAATGAACATCAACCAGCTGAAGTATTTTGTGGCCCTGGCTGAAGAACTGAACTTCACTAGGGCGGCGAGGCGGCTGCATATTTCCCAGCCGCCGCTCAGTAAACAGATCGCTCTGCTCGAAGAGGAGCTTGAGGTACGGCTCTTCAATCGCACAAGTCGTCGCGTAGAACTCACCGAAGCTGGGCGTATTTATCTTTATGAAGTCAAAGCCATCCTGGCTCGGCTGAGCCGGGCCACCGCGCGCGCACGGTCTGTCGAGCAAGGCATGGAAGGCATTGTTGAGGTTGGTCTTTCCAGCTCACATTTTCTGGGTCCGGTACCGCAATTGATTGCCCAGTGCAGCATGCTGGCGCCGGATATACATCTCGTACTGAATGAGATGCGGCCCAGTGACCAGATTCTGGCCTTGATGGATCGTACTATCGATATCAGCATCGGTCGCTCGCGTGCGGTCGTGGACGGCGTGTTCAAAAGCGTTCTTCTTTGGCATGATCCGCCTGTTGTAGCCATGCTGACATCGCATCCACTGGCTGAATACAATCAGCTCCAGTTGAAGCAGTTGATGGGGCAACGCCTAGTCCTGCTCGAGCGGGATAGCTCATCGTTTGCCTCTGGCTTTCATACACTATGCACCCAGATGGGGATGGATCTTCGGCGTTCACAGCTTGTTGAGGAGGTGCCCGCGCTGCTCTATCTGGTGGAGGCCGGCCTGGGTATTGCGGTTGTTCCTGCCTCAGCGGCTCGCCGTGTCATGGGATTGGTCTCGCGGCCCCTTATCGACCTGCCGCTCAGTATGGATGTGTACGCACTGGTGCGGCTGGACAATACCAAAACTGCAATCTGGACGTTTATTGAGTTGGCCCGTCAGTTTCAGAGTGCCGTGTCACAGTCAGCAAGCGATATTTTCCCGGTATAGCTTGTGCCCTGATAGCGCTCGCAGATCCAGGGTATCAACGGCCTAGTCGAGCTCGCGAGCCCCTCTGCCGGCCACATCACTGGCGAGACGATCAGCGTCTCGGGTGGTGTCGCAATCTGAGCAAACAAAACGGCCGTGGGGCAGCTTACGGCCGACGCGACGTCACTGCTGGACATGGAGCTGTAAGGCATGCTCGAGGTGGGCGAGCTGGTCGGATCACCTAACTAGTGAGGGTTATAAGTGTCAGTCGGAACTAGGGGTGATATAAAATTCTAAAAATTCGATTGGAGTCCAAAGATGGCTGACCGGCTGGCCGCGCTGATGGTGCATTTTCCAGTGAACGCGCATGTATTTAATGCGGGTCCTCTATGCGGCTTCAACACAGTAGAAGGCGATGGAACGCACGGGCAGCTGCATCTTGTGTGTAGTGGCGCTGTCGAAGTTCGGTATGGCACAGATTCATTGCATGTCGAACAGCCAAGCCTGCTGCTGTTCCCTCGGCCGTTGACGCACCACTTCATTACCGACCCGCAGCGCGGCGCAGACATGGTCTGCGCGAATCTATCGTTCGAAGGCGGGGGAAGCAATCCTATTGCATCAGCATTGCCGGAGCTTGTGTGCTTGCCGATAGACGATATAGCGGGTGCCGAGCCGGTGTTGGCTCTCTTGTTCGAGGAAGCATTCGAGCAGCGTTGTGGGCGTATAGCGCTTATCGAGCGGCTATTTGAAGTGGTGATGATCCAGGTATTGCGTGAGCTAATGGAAAAGGGACAGGTGCAGGGCGGTCTGTTGGCTGGTTTGTCTCATGCGCGCTTGCGCAATGCGCTGGTAGCGATGCACGAGGCGCCGGCGCAGGAATGGACCCTCAATACACTGGCAGGGGTATCTGGCATGTCACGAAGTGTATTCGCCACGACGTTCCGTGAAACAGTCGGCGTGACCGCGGGGCAGTACCTCCAGGGTTGGCGCGTGCGCTTGGCACAGAAGGCCCTTCGTCGCGGGCGCCCTTTGAAAGTGGTAGCAGCCGAAGTCGGTTATGGCAGTGAAGCTGCACTGTCCCGAGCATTCAAGGCTCAGTCCGGGCAATCGCCTCGCCAGTGGAAAGCTGGCTGACCATAGTGCTGGCAACTGGTGCACGTTGTGAATGTATCCCAAACACGCGTTAAAAGGCCGACTGCGGGGCCCTGCAGTCGGCTTAAAACGGTTCTTCTCAGTCTTCAAGAAAGTTCAGCAAATCCTGGTTGAAGCGCTCTTTATGCGTTTCGGTCAGACCATGCGGCGCGCCGGGGTAGACGATCAGCTTCGCCCCTGCGATCTGGGCCGCGGAAGCCTTTCCTGAGATATCCAAAGGCACGATCTGGTCGTCATCACCATGAATCACCAGCGTGGGCACGTCGAACTTTTTTAGGTCCTGACGGAAATCGGTGGCTGAAAAGGCTGCGATGGAGTCGTAGGTGTTCTTGTGGCCGGCTTGCATGCCTTGCGCCCACCAGCTGTCGATCAGACCTTGCGAGACCTTGGCATCCGGACGATTGAAACCATAGAACGGACCGGAGGCGATGTCTATGTACAGCTGAGAGCGGTTCTCTAAAGAGCCCTGGCGCAGGCCGTCGAACACTTCTATGGGCAGGCCGCCTGGGTTATCGGCTGTTTGCAGCATCAGGGGCGGCACGGCGCTGACCAGAACGGCCTTCCTGACCCGGCTGGTGCCGTGACGGCCGATGTAGCGTGCCACTTCACCGCCGCCAGTAGAAAAGCCTACTGCCGTGACGTCTTTGACGTCCAGTGCGCTGATCACTGCGGCGAGGTCGTCGGCGTAGTGATCCATGTCGTTGCCGTCCCAAGGCTGGCTAGAGCGCCCATGGCCGCGGCGGTCATGGGCGATGACGCGATAACCCTTGTCGGCCAGAAAGATCATTTGCGATTCCCAGCTATCCGAGCTAAGTGGCCAACCATGGCTGAGGGTGACGACTGGGCCGTCTTTAGGACCCCAGTCCTTGTAGTACAGACGCACGCCGTCGGCCGTGACGACGTAGTTTCCGTCCACGGTAGCCTGGGCCGCTATTTGCGTGAGGACATTGGATTGTGCTGCTTGTGCAGGTAGGCCAGCTTGTAGCGACGTGGCGAGAAGGCCGGCAGCGATGGTACGAGTAGTGGTGTTCATGGTGGTAACTCCTGTGTTGGGTATATGAGCGAGCGGTGTTGCCCGATAAGACGTATTCTGCGCGTCTGGCCCAAACTATTGATGACGTAAAGTTCTAAAAACTTGATCAGGAGTACGGAACTGTTTTTTCTTCACATTAACGGACTTGGCTTAACAGGAAGCGGGCGCTTGCAGCCAGTTTCCACGTTAGATTGGTATCGAGACGTTATATTGAGACTGAGAATGAAAAAAATGACTTTAAAAAGCCGGCTGCTATAAGCCAATGCTGGCGCGGCTCTTTCCTCGCGCGGTATGCATAAGGCCGAGTGCTACAATTCTGCGCTTCTTGTGCACTTTTCAGCACGCCGCTTTTCGATGCTAGGTTCATCGGAATTTCCACTACGCCCTTCCTGCTCATGCCCCTTCCGGCTCCGGCTTACCTTCAATGATTATTCTTAAGAACGTGACTTTGCGTCGCGGCAGCAAAGTATTGCTCGACAAGACCTCTGTTGCGCTCAATCCCGGTGAAAAAGTGGGCTTGGTCGGCCGCAATGGTGCGGGCAAGTCTTCCTTGTTTGCGGTGCTTAACGGCACATTGCACGAGGATGGTGGTGAGTTTTCGATTCCGGCACAGTGGCGCATGTCGCAAGTGGCGCAGGACATGCCCGAAACCGAGCAAAGCGCAACGGATTTCGTCGTAGAGGGCGATACGCTCTTGCTGGCTGCGCGAGCTGAAGTGGCTGCATCCGAAGCCAGCGACGACGGCATGCGTATGGCGCATGCCTATATGGCCTTGCATGACGCAGGTGAACACGATGCCCCCGCTCGGGCGCAGGCCTTGATTCTTGGCCTCGGTTTCAGTGTGGCCGAGCTGAGCAGACCGGTAAACAGTTTTTCGGGCGGATGGCGTATGCGTCTGCAATTGGCGCGTGCCCTGATGTGTCCGTCGGATTTGCTGTTGCTGGATGAGCCGACCAATCACCTGGACCTGGATGCTTTGGTGTGGCTGGAAGCCTGGCTCAAGAACTATGCCGGAACGATGGTTGTGATTAGTCACGACCGGGAGTTTCTGGATGCTGTCACCAATGTCACATTGCATATAGACCAGGGCAGGCTGGTGCGCTATGGCGGCAATTACAGCAAGTTCGAGGACATGCGGGCAGAACAAATGGTGTTGCAACAGGCTGCGCATGCCAAGCAACAGGAAAAGGTTGCCCATCTGCAAAAATTCATTGACCGATTCAAGGCGAAGGCCAGCAAGGCCAAGCAGGCGCAAAGTCGTGTCAAGGCACTTGAACGCATGGAAAAGGTTGCGCCCATTCTGGCCGATGCCGAGTTCCAGTTTGAGTTCAAGGAGCCCTTCAGCCTGCCCAACCCCATGTTGTCGATGTCTGCGGCAAGCTGTGGCTATCCGCCACCCGCAGATTCGTCAGCAGGCACAAAGCCGACCGTCATTGTCCAGAACATCAATCGCTCCGTTCTGGCTGGGCAGCGCATCGGTATTCTTGGCGCCAACGGGCAAGGTAAGTCGACGCTGGTAAAGACCATTGCCGGTGCATTGCAGCAGATCGCGGGTGAACTCATCACTGGGAAAGGGCTGAATATCGGCTATTTTTCGCAGCAGGAGCTGGATGTCTTGCGACCCGCCGACAATCCGCTGGAGCACATGATTCGACTGGTGCGGGATACGCCAGCCGCTGTACGCCCCAGCGCCATGGAGTGCCGGGAGCAGGGCTTGCGCAATTTTCTGGGCACCTTCAATTTCAGTGGCGACATGGTCAAGCAGGCCGTCGGTAGCATGAGTGGTGGCGAAAAAGCGCGTCTGGTGCTGTGCATGATAGTTTGGCAACGTCCTAATTTGTTGCTGCTTGACGAGCCGACCAACCATCTGGATCTGGCCACCCGCGAGGCGCTGAGCGTTGCCTTGAATGAGTTTGAAGGCTCAGTGATGCTGGTAAGTCATGACCGTGCTTTGTTGCGTTCCGTCTGTGACGAATTCTGGCTGGTGTCGCAAGGTGGCATGAAGGACTTCGAAGGGGACCTGGACGATTACCAGGTCTACCTATTGGAAGAAGCCAAGCGCCAACGTGAGGCCGCAGCGCCCCGAAAGGCCGCCTGAGCGGCCTTGAATCAATAACGTTCGAGCCAGTGTGCATAAGGTGCTGGCAGCGTCCAGGATGGTTTGTCGACCTTCAGCTCGCGAGCAGCCTGATAGGCCCAATGGGGATTGGCCAGATGGGCCTTGCCGGCCAGGACCAGGTCAAGCTGGCCGTCTTGAATGGCTTTTTCTGCAAGCTGAGGCTCACCAAAGCCCCAGGCACTTGACACGGGAATGCCTGCTTCGCGACGCACGCGCCCAGCGATGGGCCCCAGGAAGGCAGGGGCCCAAGGGATTCTGGCTTTGGGCGTATTGAAGCCTATGCTGACGCTCATCAAGTCCAGTCCGTCATCCTTCAGTTGTCGTGCCAGCTCAATGGATTCGTTCAAGGTCTGCTCGTCATTGCCATCGAATTCCAGAACACCGAAACGTACGCACAACGGAAAACGTTCAGGCCAGACTTCACGTACGGCAGCGAAGGTTTCGCGCAGAAAGCGGCTACGGTTTTCATGGTTGCCGCCATAGGCGTCGGTACGCAGGTTGGAGTGCTCGGAAAAGAAGCTTTGTGCCAGGTAGCCGTGGGCGAAGTGCAGCTCCAGCCATTCGAAACCCGCTTCGCGGGCCCGCTTGGCCGCAGCCACGAAATCATCGCGTACTTTGGCGATGTCTTCCAGGGTCATTTCACGAGGTTGTTTGCTTAGGTGCTTGCCGTAGGCGATGGCTGAGGGTGCCAAGGGCTGCCAGCCGCGCGGGTCATCGCTGGCAATGTGGTCATCTCCCTCCCAGGGCCGATTGGCGCTGGCCTTGCGGCCGGCGTGGGCAATCTGTATGCCCGGCACAGCGCCTTGTTTTTTAATGGCCTGTACGATAGGCACAAAGGCCTGCGCCAGCTCGTCGCTCCAGATGCCTGTACAGTTCGGCGTGATGCGGCCTTCTGGCGAGACGGCCGTAGCTTCGACGATGACCAGGCCGGCACCGCCTCGCGCCATACCGGCATAATGTGCATGATGCCACTCGTTAGCCCTGCCGTCGATGGCCGAGTACTGGCACATGGGGGGCACTGCGATTCGGTTGCGCAGAGTAATGTCTTTGAGAGTAAACGGCTGAAACAGTGCTGGCATGATGGTTTCCTGTTGGAATTGATGCTATGGTTCGATAATATTCGAACAATAAGAGAAATACAAATCACTGTATAGAATGCCTGCCATGAAACCCTTTACACATCCTGAACCTGGCGACTTTATTATGGAGCGTGTGCTTTATGCGCTTAGTGACCCAGTACGTCTCGGGATAGTTCGGCATCTGGCGCGTGTGCCCGAAGCCAGCTGCAATGAACTGGGCAATGGCAGGCCCAAGTCCAGCATGTCACATCATTTTCGGGTGCTGCGTGATGCCGGACTGGTGCGTAGCTACAGCGTAGGTACTACCCATATGAATTCGCTGAGACTGGACGATATGGAAAGCCGCTACCCAGGCCTGTTGAATGCTGTGCTGAGCCAGACGAAAACCTAGCTCCAAGCCACTGGGTGCATCCGGGCTCAATATTATTTTTTTGTCACACGGAAAATTTCTTTGCGCCCGCAACGCAAATTACCGCGCCTAGCGTGACGATCAGCATCATCCAGCTCACGGATTCGTGCAGCAGCAGGGCCGCCAGCCCAAGCCCCATAAAGGGTTGGAGCAACTGTAATTGCCCGACGGCGGCAATCCCCCCTTGGGCCAGGCCACGGTACCAGAATATGAAACCGATCAACATACTGAAAAGCGAAACGTAAACCAGACCAATCCAGGCTGAAATACTTACCACTTCGAACGATGCAGGCAGGGTGAGTAGCCCTAAGGGCAGCATGATGGGCAGCGACAAGACCAGCGCCCAGCTAATCACTTGCCAGCCACCCAGTTTGCGGGAAAGGCTCGCGCCTTCCACATACCCTAGGCCGCACACAACGACGGCGGCCAGCATCAGCAAGTTGCCTTGCAGTGAAGCCTGGATGTCTTCCATGGCTGCATAGCCGACGACAAATGCACTACCTAGTATCGAGAACAGCCAGAAGATGGCCCGGGGGCGTTCGCCGCCACGCAGCACGGCAAAGACTGCAGTACACAGAGGCAGCAGGCCGATGAATACTATTGAGTGTGCGGAGGTGATGTGTTGCAAGGCTAAAGCGGTGAAAAGCGGAAAACCGACTACGCAACCCAGGGAGACCAGGGTCAAGGACCGTAAATCTGTGAGTTCGGGGCGGCGCTGGCGCAACCAGATCAAAAGCACCAGGCCCAGCAGGGCGGCAATGGTTGCTCTTGCACAGGTCAGGAATATGGGGTTGAAGTCGGCCACCGCAGCACGTGTGGCTGGCAGTGAGCCCGCAAAGATGGCTACGCCTATGAACCCGTTGATCCAACCGCTAGTTGTTTGTTTCATTGTTCAATCTCTTGATGAGTTGCCAGTTGAACATTCAAGGTTGGGTGTTGCAAGGAACAATCCAGTACAATTAAAAATAACTGTAATGTAAACAATAGCAGTACAGATGGCCTCAAGGCATGAAGCAAAATCGTACACGAATCAGCGACGTGATGGACGAAATTCAGTCCAGAATTACATCCCGCACTTATCTGCCCGGAACGCGCCTGCCGTCCGTGCGTGCGCAGGCACGGGCCATGGAGCTCTCGGTTTCAACAGTCGTTGAAGCCTACGAACGACTGGCGGCAGAAGGCTTTATCAGTGCTCGCCGAGGGTCGGGTTTTTATGTAACGGGGCCTGTGGCTCCGCTAGCCTTGGCGGAAATCGGCCCCAAGCTCGACCGGGAGGTCGATCCGTTATGGGTGTCCCGCCAGTCGCTGGAAACCGATGGCACAGTCCTCAAGCCAGGCTGCGGCTGGCTTCCCGCAGCATGGATGTATGAATCCGGAATGCGTCGAGCCTTGCGTACGTTGGCCAGATCCGACACGGCTGAGCTGGCTGAATACGCCACGCCGCTGGGCCATCCAGCCTTGCGCAAGTTTCTGGCCCGTCGTATGGCTACCACCGGCGTCGAGGCGGCCCCGGATCAGATTATGCTGACCGACTCGGGAACTCAGGCAATCGACCTGATTTGCCGTTTTCTGCTCGAGCCCGGCGATACGGTATTGGTGGACGACCCTTGCTATTTCAACTTCCATGCTTTGCTCAAGGCGCATCGAGTGCGAGCTGTGGGCGTGCCCTACACACCAAACGGGCCGGATGTGGCCGCCTTCGAAACGGCTCTGCAGAATCATTCGCCCAGACTCTATATCACCAATTCAGGCATACACAACCCTACGGGTGCGGTGTTGTCCCCGGTTGTTGCGCATCGACTGCTGAAGCTTGCAGATCATGCGGATCTTGTCATCGTCGAAGATGACATCTTTGCCGATTTTGAAACCAACCCGGCGCCCAGGCTTGCCGCCTTCGATGGCCTGTCACGAGTTATCCAGATCAGCAGCTTCTCGAAAACGGTCTCGGCTTCCTTGCGCTGCGGCTATATCGCCGCGCGCCCGGATTGGATCGAGGGGTTGATTGACTTGAAAATCGCCACCAGCTTTGGAGGTGGGCGGCTGGCTGCCAATATCGTCCTGGCCGCACTGACCAACAGCGGGTATCGCAAGCATATGGAAATGGTGCGACTACGCCTGGCCGGAGCCATGGAAAAGATTTTGCCCCGACTCGATGAGATTGGTGTGAAGCCTTGGTTTGTTCCTCGGGCCGGCATGTTCCTTTGGTGCAGGTTGCCAGCAGGCATGGATGCGGCGAGCATTGCCCGATCATGTCTGAAAGACAAGGTAGTGCTGGCACCCGGCAATGCTTTCAGCCAGTCATTGAGTGCAGGTGATTTTTTACGTTTTAATATTGCGCAATCCACGGATGATAAGATTTTTAATGTTCTGGAACGGGCGCTGTCTGAACAGGCTTGATGGCTGCCCGGAACCATGGGAATAAGCGCATGAACAACAATTCGATTCGTGGCCGGGAATTACTGCTCGAGAACGGCACGCTCAGAGCGGCCATCAACTATGGCAACCCTGTGCTGGCGCAGCGCGGACCCGCCGGCGAACCACAGGGAGTCTCGGTTGTGCTGGCCAGAGTCTTGGCCCAGCGGCTGGGGGCCGAGCTCGAGTTTGTGCCGTTTGAGGCGGCCGGCAAGGTTGTAGAGGCCGCGGCGCAAGGCATTTGGGATGTTGGCTTCCTGGCCATTGATCCCATGCGTGCCGATCAGGTTTCGTTCACAGCGCCTTATGTACTGATCGAAGGTACTTACCTGGTGCGTGACCAGAGTCCCTATACAACCACCGAACAGATGGATGCATCGGGCACGCGCATCGCGGTAGGCAAGGGCGCTGCCTACGATTTATTCTTGTCGCGTTCGCTGCGGCACGCCGAGATCATACGGGCCGCCACGTCAGCTGAAGCAGTGGACTTATTCCTTGAGCAGGAGCTGGATGCGGCCGCGGGTGTACGCCAGCCGCTCGAAGCCGTTGCCCGAGATCATGCAGGACTAAAAGTGTTGCCTGGTTGTTTCACGGCCATTCGTCAGGCGGTCGTGACGCCGGCAAAGAATGAGGCAGCGCTGCCTTTCCTCAAGGCGTTTATTGAAGAGATGAAGGCCTCCGGCCTGGTCGCCAAAGCTCTACGGGACAGCGGCCAGGATGACGGTCTTGTAGCGCCCGCCGAATAAGTCAACAGGCATATTTCATTAAGCTATCTTTCACAAAAGCAGTACAAAATACTTGAAATACTTAGGAGCTGCCATGTCATTTGAAGGAAGTTGTCACTGCGGTACGGTCAAGTTCAAGGTCGAGGCGCAAGCGCCCGCTGCAGCAATCAGCTGCAATTGTTCGCACTGTCGACGCAAGGGCTTTTTATTGTCTTTTATTCCGGCGCAGCAGTTTACGTTGCTGCAAGGAGACGACGCGCTGCGCTCCTATAAGTTCAATACACATAAAATCGACCATCTTTTCTGCCAGTATTGCGGCACCGAGGCTTTCGCCAAGGGAGCAAATCCCGATGGCTCAACCGTGGTGGCGGTCAATCTTCGCTGTGTGCCGTCGATCGATCTGAATGGGTTGGAGCGTCAGCATTTCGATGGTGCGGCGGCATAAGGAGTTTATGTGCAAATGGCCGTAATTCGTTTGATGACCATCAATCACTATGATGCTGTCATTCAGCTGATGCAAGCAACGCCAGGCGTATCGATTCGCGACGCTGATTCGCGCGAGTCGACCACGCGCTATCTTGAACGCAATCCCGGTCTGAGCTTTGTGGCAGAAGAGGGGGGTGGTTTGGTGGGTTGTGTCATGTGTGGCCACGATGGCCGGCGCGGCTACCTGCAGCACTTGGTTGTTCTTCCCGAGTACCGCCGGCGCGGTATTGCCAGCGCTTTGGTCGAGCGTTGCCTGGGTCGATTGGAGCAACTGGGGATACTCAAGACTCATATTGACGTTTTCCGCAGCAACACGAAGGCACAGGCGTATTGGGAACGCCAGGGCTGGAAGCGGCGCACCGATATCCAGAAATATTCCTATGTTTGCAACGGCAGCATAAACGCCTAGCCTTCGACACGGAATTCAGCCAGGCCGCAACATGCACATCGCCGGATACGAGTGATACCCGAATGGTTTTCCGTCGAAGCAGTGTTGTTATGGTTTGCTTGTTTTTGGTAGGGCTACGATACGGAGCCAGAGGGAATGCTTTAATCGATATGATGTCTGGGTACGAATACTCATGCCTCTTTTCTGGAAATATATGCGTTAAAAGTTGACGTTGTCCTTGCCCTTGGTTTGCAGCATGGCACGCGCTTCGCCTGGCGTGGCGATTTCCAGCGACAGTTCTTCAAGTATGGTGCGTATCTTGGTGACCTGATCGGCGTTGGAGGTGGCCAGCCGGCCTTTGGACAGATACAGGCTGTCTTCCAGACCCACTCGCACATTGCCGCCCAGCAAGGCGCTCATGGTGACGAAGGGCATCTGATGCTTCCCGGCCGCCAATACCGATAAGTAGTAGTCATCGCCGAAAAGCTTATCGGCAATGGCGCGCATGTGCAGCAGGTTTTCTTGGTGGGGGCCGATGCCACCCAGGATGCCGAAAATGCACTGAAGGAAAAAGGGTGGCTTGATCAGACCCCGATCGGCAAAATGTGCGACGTTGTACAGGTGGCCGACGTCGTAGCATTCGAACTCAAAGCGAGTACCCATGGCGGAAAGTTCACTGACCCCACGTTCAATCTGGCCGAATGTGTTCGACAAAATGAAGTCTTTGGTCATGTCCAGATAGGGCTTTTCCCAATCGAATTTGAACTGTTCAATCTTGGCTGCGGCGCCCGAAATATTGAAGTTGAACGAGCCCATATTCATGGAAGCCACTTCGGGCTGGGCCGCTTTTGCCGGTGCCAGACGTTCTTCGAGAGTCATGCCCAGGCCCCCGCCTGTTGTAATGTTTACGATGGCATCGGTTTGTGCCTTGATGGTGGGCAGGAACTGGGCAAACAAGGCGGGGTCCTGTTTGGGTAGCCCCGTTTGGGGATCGCGGGCATGCAGGTGCACCATGGCGGCGCCGGCTTGCGTCGCCGCAATAGCCTCTTGTGCGATTTCCTCTGGCGTAATGGGAAGGTGGGGCGACATCGACGGTGTGTGTATCGACCCGGTCACTGCGCAAGTGATAATGACTTTATTGGATGTTCTCAAGTTGGTCTCCTATTCGGGGCAGCAGATACGCTGTGTGCCGACAGAGGCTAACTCAGAACACTGGAGGTGACAAGCTCGCTGGTGAGTGTCAGCCGTTACCATTGGCCGAAGAATACACCTGCCTTTTTGTACGCGTTCGTGCCCCGGTCGACGGCTTCGTAGCTGACTGTTGTGCGTCGCTTCAGTCCTGCAAACCATGTCAGCAGGCGTTCGCGGCATTCGTTTCGCACCGTGGCGTAGGCAGGGTCCTGACCCAGGTCGTGAAATTGATTGGGGTCTGCGTGCAGGTCGTAAAGCTGTTCGGGCTCGTCCAGCCAGTACACGTAGCGCCACTGGTCTGTGCGGACGGACCAGGCGCGGGCATTTTTCGGTGTCTTTTCGGTGAGCAGCCTTGAAAGCCGATAGCTGTAATCGAGCTCTGAGAAAACACAATCCCGCCATTCTATGGGCTGGCCACGCAAAATGGGCAACAAGCTGTGCCCTTCCAGGCGGTGCGTGGGTAGTGGTTGGCCCAGCCAGGCCAGGATGGTGGGCAGAATATCTACGGACTCCACCATTCTCGACTCGATTGAGCCACGAGTCGCGTCGGCTTCAGCGGAAGGATCGACCACAATCATGGGTACGCGCTGCACGGTGTCGTAGAACAGTTCTTTCTCGCCCAGCCAGTGATCTCCCAGGAAGTCGCCATGGTCAGCCGTAAAGACAATCAGAGTGTTGTCCATGAGTCCGGTGCGTTCCATGTGCTCGAATAGTCTGCCCAGGTGATCGTCCAGCTGCGTAATGAGTCCCTGATATGCAGGCCGTACAGTGCGTATGCACTCATCCATCGAAAAGCTGATGCTCTCTTCGTGCTGACGGTAGGCAGCCAGCACGGGATGGGCATTGTGCTTTTCGTCCTCGTTGCGTACGACAGGCAGACATTGATCCGGGCTGTACATGGCGTGGTAGGGGGCGGGCGCAATATAGGGCCAGTGCGGTTTCACATAGCTTAAGTGCATGACCCAGGGCTGGTCACCTTCTTGCTGCATGAACTGCATTGCTTGGTCCGTCATGTAGGCTGTTTCGGAGTGTGCTTCCTGTACCAGGGATGGGTATTGGGCGTTTCGCATATGCCAGCCGCTGACGGATTGTCCGTCGGGGCCTCGGGCGGAAATAACGAAATCGGTCCAGGGATCATTGGATACATAGCCGTGACGGCGCAAGTAGGCCGGATAGCCGCTTTCCTCGCCTGGCTCATGGTGGCCGTCGTAACGATCAATTTCTTCGAAGCCGCCGTTGCTCAGCAGGCGGCCCAATTCGCTACCACCATCCAGTGCCAGGCGTTCCAGGCCTGCGTGGTCCACCATGACGTGAGTTTTGCCGGCCAGTACCAGCTTGCGGCCACTGGCACGCAAGTATTCACCGAGAGTCATCTCGCCCACCGACAAGGGCACACGATTCCAGGTCGCCCCATGCGTCGAGGGATAGCGGCCCGTGTAGTAGCTCATGCGTGATGGCCCGCATACGCCAGAATTCACAAAGGCGCGTTCAAACTGCACCCCTCTCTTTGCAAGCGCATCGATATTTGGTGTGCGGATGAATGGATGGCCATAACATGCCAGATGATCTGCACGTAGCTGGTCTGCCATGATGAAAAGAACGTTTTTGGCTGAGCTCATCAATGTTGCCTGATGCGTATCTGTTGTCTATTTATTTGGTAACAACGAAACCTGATGCTTTGACCACAGGCGCCCACTGCGCGCGGAATGCCTCCACCAGTTTGCCGGTTTCCTGTGCGTTGGCTGAAACAGGAATGAGATCGCCATCTTGCAGGGTTTTGCGTACTTTGGGGTCGGCAGTGACCGATTTGATGACTTCACCCAGCATCTCGGCTTTGTCCTTGGGCATGGCAGACGAGGCAAAAAATGTGTTCCAGCCTGACGCCTGCAGGTCGATGCCTGCTTGCTTGAAGGTGGGGACGTCGGGCAGCGCTGCTTCGCGCTCTTCGCCGGAAGAAGCCAGTATGCGTATGCGCTTGCCTTGATGCTGGCGTGTCAGCACATCCAGGGTGTCGATGGCAACCGGAACGGCGCCGCCGATCAGGTCGGTGATGACCGGGGCCGAGCCCCGGTAGCCGATGATCTGACCCTCAGTACCGATTTGCTGGGCCAGCATCAACCCAAAGAAGTGCGGCAAACTACCTGTTGCTGGAACACCGATATTGAACTGCTTGGGATGCGTCTTTGCCCAATCCACCAGTCCTTTCATATCCTTGATGGAGCTGTCTGCCGAGACAGCCACGCCAAAGCCATATTCCGTCACCATGGACACGGGCTGGAAATCGTTCTTCGCATCGTAGGGCAGGCTTTCAAAGACAAGAGGAGCGACGACCATGACCGCCGGATTGCCCAGCAACAGCATATTGTCATCGGGATCGGCATTTTTGACATGTTGAGCTGCAATACGTCCGCCCGCTCCGGTCTTGTTCTCGACAAGGACCGACACCCCTAGCTTGTCTTGCAGGCTATCCGCCACGATGCGTGCAGCGCGGTCGGTGGCGCCGCCAGGCGCATAACCGACAACGATGATGAGCGGCTCGGAGAGTTGTTTCACAGAATCTTGTGCAGCGCTGGCACTGGAGGCGGCAAACAGGAGGCAGGGCAACAAGGCTGCACGAAAGGCACGTTGGATCATGACGGGGTCTCCTCAGACTTGATTTGTCTTAATATTGGGTGGGAGCTTAGCAAGCAGGGTATTAATTGTTCTAATCAAGTATCTGGTTTCTCAGGGAAAGCTCTGACGCATAAGCATGAAAAAGACAGACTCCACGCTCAAGCCAGTACCTGTTGCCGTTATGTCGGACGAGCTGCCGACGCTGGGCGACCTGATGATGTTCAGGTTGTATCGCGCGTGGTCGGCAGGCAACCCTATTTTTACCCGCCTGTGTGAAGGGCGTTTCAACATTACGCGCCGCGAGTGGCGCTTGCTGGCCATCGCGGCACAGCATGACAGCCTGACTTCCACACAATTGGCCCACGCGGCTATTCTCGATACGCCACGCACCTCTCGTGCGGTGAGCTCTTTATGTAGCAAAGGCTTGCTGGCACGCAGTCGTGATTCCGGTGATGCCCGCACTGTGCATATCAGCATTACCTGCCAGGGCCGCACTTTGTATCATCAGATCATGCCGGTGGTTGTGTCGCTGAATAATATGATTTTTCAGGACCTGGATGCGGCTGAGCTACAGGCGTTGACAATCATGCTGGACCGGGTTGTGCGCCGGGCGGAGCAAATGATCGAAGACGATCTGGTCAAGGAAAGACCCCATAGGAGCCGTCCGGGGAAAGCATAGAGGCAAGTGCGTCAGGCGGTATTCAAGAGGGGTGGGATTCACGTAATATCAGGTCTTGCGTGCAGTATTGTTCAATCTTTTTGCAAATTACCGTATCACCTTCATGTCCACCAAGCCTCCCCGCGCTTTGCGCCGTATTTTTTCCCTGAATGACTTTGAGCGTCCGGCCCGCAAGAAGTTGCCGCGGCCCATTTTCAGCTATATCTACAATGGGGCAGACGAGGAGGTATCGCTCGCGCATAATCGCACGGCATTCAATGATTACCTGCTGTTGCCGCGTATGCTCGAAGACGTATCGGCACGCTCTCAAACAATAGAACTATTCGGGCAAACCTACAGTTCGCCTTTCGGTATCTCGCCGGTGGGCCTGGGGGCCTTGTATGCCTATCGGGGTGATATCGTGCTGGCCAATGCCGCCGCTCGCGCCAATATTCCTGCCATCTTGAGTGGAGCCTCGTTGATACCCATGGAAGAGGTCGCCCGCCAGGCGCCCAACACTTGGTTTCAGGCCTACATGCCAGGAGACGTCGAGCGTGTCGATGCCTTGCTGGCACGCGTCAAGGCAGCCGGTTTCAATACTCTGGTGGTAACGGTTGACCTTCCTGTATCGGTCAACCCTGAAAACTATATACGCAATGGTTTCAGTTCGCCGCTGCGACCCAGTGTGCAACTGGCCTGGCAGGGCCTGAGCCATCCGCGCTGGTTACTGGGCACTTTTGGCCGAACCCTGTTGCAGCACGGTATGCCGCATCTGGAAAACTGGCGTGCTGAGCGCGGGGCGCCGATTCTTTCTGCCACAATAGAAAAAGACCTCCAGGCACGCGACCATTTCAATTGGGGGCATATGCGCCAGATTCGCGACCGCTGGCAAGGCACGCTGATCGTCAAGGGTCTGGTGCGCTGGCAAGACGCCGTACGGGCCAGGGATGCCGGTGTTGATGGCATCATTGTCTCCAACCATGGGGGCCGGCAAATGGATGGGTCGGTTTCACCTTTGCATGTCTTGCCTGAAATCGTCAAGGCGGTACCCGATGTGGTGGTCATGATGGACAGCGGCATCCGGCGCGGCAGCGACGTCATCAAGGCTTTGTCGCTGGGTGCCCGTTGTGTTTTTGCGGGCCGGCCCTTCAATTATGCATCCAGTGTGGCGGGCGGGGCAGGGGTTGATCACGCCATAAATATCCTGCAAACCGAGCTACATCGAGCTATGGCGCTGCTGGGCTTGAACCGGCTGGAAGAGCTGGATGGCACGATGGTGCGCCACGTCGATAGTTTGCGGCCTGCTCGCTCGCCCTCTTCAACCCTGCGCCAATAACCTGATCCTGCTGCTTGCACACTTTCGGTCCAGTCCTATGAAAACTTTGTTTTTGGCCAGCTTGCTTGCTTTTTTGCTTGCATTGCTGATTTCCAGCGCATACGAACCGAAGCCACTGGAAGCGCAACTCATGCATTTGCAGCTTGAACAGCGTCTGCCCGAGGCTGCCCATGAGCTCGCTGAGGAACCTGCTGACATCCAGGCGCTTTTTCTTGCCTACGCCGACGATCCGGTATTGCTGGCCAAGGCAAGGCTGGCTCTGCTGCGCTATTCCAATCTGGCAAGACCCGTGTTCCAGTCTTTTGGCGCCAGCCAGGAGTTTCAGAACGTTCTGAGGCGCTACGGAGAAGACGTCATCTTGCCGATCCACTATTTCCTTACGCATGAAATCCTGACGCTCGAACTCATGCGTGGCTTAAGCGATACGGCCAAATCGGCCCTGGATTCGTTCCGAGGGCTGTGGGGTGATGGTGATGCCTCTGCGTCGACCGACACCAGCGGCGTGCTGTCTGGTGAAGAACGGGGCAGATATGCCATTCAGTTTCTTAAGATCGAGGGCTATGATTTTCTGGGACAGTTTGTGGTGAGCCCGGACGGAGAGGTCGGCTGGGTCCAGACTGAGCGTGTGCTCGAAGGCATCAACAGCTTTTTTGGGAGCGGTGTCAGGGGTCTGGAAACCCGCTTGCTGCGTGATGAAGCCGTGCGGCTTGGTGATGTGGGCTGGGCTGCGGTCGACGTGGCCATTGGTGCTAGCGCGTTCAAGATATTGCGTATGGGGAAAGCAGGTTCCGCCAGCGCCCGCTCCCTTACTTTCTCTGAGCGCTCTGCAGCGCTGGGGTCCGGTTTATGGCGAGGCAGCCAGATCGGCACGCGATTGGTCAAGTACGGCGCGCCGGCTGTGCTGGCTTATATCGCCGTTCGACATCCCAGCATCATCAACTCCATGCTGGGTGCAGCAGCCGAAAAACTCGGATTGCCGGTGCTGTGGGTGCAGATAGCAGGCTGGACGCTGTTGCTGCTGCCAATCATGTTGTTGCTGCGTTTCGTCCTGCGGCCGCTGGTCTGGATAATGGCCGGCTTGGTCCGCATGCTTGGCTGGCTAGACACGATGTTGCGCAGACGCAGCCACACAGCAACGGCTGTCTATCGCCCTCGGTACGAGCGTACCCTGTAGTGGATTTCCGTTAGTCCAGCCCCAGCATTTCTTTCAGTTCGGGCAGAACATGCTGGGCTGCATGCTCGCCTTCTTCGATGGCCTGGGCGGCGCGGTGGTAATCCATCAGAGCAAGATTGGCCAGGCGTGGCCGGATCAGTATGTCGGCGGGCTCGCCGGCCAGGCGGCTGCGGGTGATGCGTACCTGCATGATATTCAGGCTGATGCTCAACACGTCGAATATGGATGGCAGCGGAAGCGATGAAGCAGGGCCATTCGATGCATCTGCACCGTTCTTCAGTCGCCCCAGCTTTAGTGGCAACTTGTCGAGCATGGTCGACAACGCTGTTGGTGTGGCTTGAGCGTCGGAGTTTTCGGAGGCCCGTCCCAGGTCAAAGTGACGCCCGATCAGATCGGAGTTCAGGTCGACGGCAATGACGATGTCGGCGCCCATCGCGCGACAGAGCGATACAGGTACAGGATTGACCAGTGCACCATCCACCAACAAGCGACCGTCCATTTCAACAGGTTTGAACAGGCCGGGCAGAGCGGCTGATGCACGTACTGCATCGATGACGGGGCCTTCGCGCAACCATACCTCACGCCCCGAGATGAGCTCGGTGGCAACGGCGCCATAAACTTTGGGCAATGAGGCGATGTCCCGTTCACTGAAGTGTGAGCGCAAATAGGTAAACAGTTTTTCGCCGTGAATCAGGCCGCCGGTAAGGGTGAAATCGAGCAGGCCCATGACGCTTTGCCAGGTCAGGCTGCGCACCCATTTTTCGAGGGGCTCGAGCTGCCCATCGACATAAGCGGCTCCGACCAAAGAGCCTATGGATGTGCCGCACACAATATCGGGCGTGATGCCGGCCTCTTCAAGCACGCGTATAACACCTATGTGCGACCAGCCGCGTGCCGAGCCACTGCCCAGGGCGAGTCCGATCTTGGGTTTGCTCAGTTGCATGCGCGTTTACTTTGAAAAGGGCAGAGGCCAGGCCCCTTATATTACGGAATCCCTGAAGCTTGCGCAGTGAAGTCTGGTCGCCGCAGGTCAGGATATCCCGCTTAATTGATAAACCAGCGTGTCGAGTCTGGTCAGTCCGCGCTCCTTGAATTTGGGTTCCTTGTCGAGGATAGCGCGCTGGTCGATCAATTTGGCCTGGCTGTGGGCTGCGTATAAGTTTTGTACTTCAGCGTCATTGACGGCAAAGGGCGGGCCGTCCATTTCGTTCTGATCATAATCGAGCGTAAGCAACAGGCCGCGATAATTTTTTGCCAGTTGACCATAAACGTGCACAACGTAGCGTTGGCGCATGGCGGCCGGCAGGGCGACCAGGGCGGCGCGATCGTAAGCACCCTGGCATGTGGCCAGGGTGTCTGCGCCAATGTCGAAGATATCGCCGCAGATCAGCTCAATATTTTCGCAACGGTAATGAGTACCTTCAGAACTGGTGTGTACGGTTGGCTGCAGTTTGTTTTCAGCGAAGAACTGCTCTATGGGTTGCTGGGCCAGTTCGATGCCCAGCACGTCGTGGCCTTGCCCGGCCAGCCAGATCATGTCCAGCGACTTTCCGCACAGGGGAACCAGTATGCGGCTGCCCCTGGGGCGTTCTAGCGAGGGCCAGTATTTTTGCAGCAGAGGCGTGACTCGCTGCTGGTGAAAGCCAGTTTGCTCGTCGCGCCAACGCGCTCGCCAGAAATCGGGTTCCATCGTTAATCCTTTTACGCTTCAATACTAAAAAAATCCAGGGCATTGCCGGCGCTGATGCGCTGCTTGTCCGGATCGCTCAGCCAGGGGCTTTCTGCAACCAGCTTGCCTATGTTTTGCTCGCCCAGAGGGAAAGGGTAGTCAGAACCCAGCATGACGCGGTCTGTACCCATGACATCTGTCAGCAGCCGCAAGGCGCCGGTGTCGAATACGGCGCTGTCTACGTAGAACCGGTTGGTATAGCTTGAGGGGCGCTGCGGACAGTCCTGACGGACGATATCGCGACATTCCCAGGCGTTATCGACGCGGCCCAGCAGAAATGCAAAGCTGCCGCCACCATGGGCAAAGCACAGCTTGAGGCTGGCGGGTATGCGTTCGAAGGCACCTGACAATATCAACGACAGTATGCTCAGTTGTGTTTCGGCAGGCATGGCAACCAGCCACGGCAGCATCCATTTTTTCATGCGGCCATCGGTCATCATGTCCCAGGGGTGCGCCAATATGGGTATGTTCTCGTTGGCGCAATGGATCAGGAACTGCACCAAGTGCTCATCGTCCATATCACGTGCGCCCAAGTGGCTGCCTATTTGTACGCCCAGGTGACCGCTGGCTTTGGCACGCGAAGCCTCTTTACAGGCCAGTTCAATATCTTGCAACGGCACTTGTGCCAATGCCTTGAGCCTAGTTGGGTCGGCAGCACAATGCTCCAGCGCAAGGTCATTCATTTGCTCGGACCAGGCGGCAGTTTTGGTGGCGGGAAACTCATAGCCGAACATAATGGGCGTGGCGCAGACAATTTGCAGATCTATGCCGTGCCTGTCCATTTCTTCCAGACGCAGTTGCGGGTCCCACAAGGCCCGGTACACGGGTCGGAAGGGGTCCGAACCTTTCATGATCTGGCCGGTTTCACCGCTGTTTTCCACGTGCAGCCAAGGTGCTTTTTCGGCATCCAGCTTTGCCGCCTGCGCCTGCGAGATATGTGGAAAAAAATGCGAATGCGTATCGATTTTTTTCATGTCGCGGCTTTTCCTGGGTGCAGTTTTCCACAGTTCGGGCAACGGCGTTTTTCGGTGGATTCGTAAAAGGCGTTGAACAGCGGTGGCAAGTCTTTGACTATGCTTTGCAGCTGAGTTTCAACCCTATGCACCAGATGCCCACAGCCATCTTCGGCTTCACAATACCATTCGAAGCCATCCTTCAGGCCTTCGGGTCGCTGACGTTCGATGACCAGACAGGCGCTGCCGGTTTCGGGGCGTTGGGGTGAATGACGGACGTGGGGAGGAAGCAGGAAGATGTCGCCTTCCTTCAGGTCGACGCGCTCGCGCTTGCCATCTATCCAGAGGTTCAGATAGGCATTGCCGCGCAATTGATAGAAGAACTCTTCCAGTGGGTCATCGTGATAGTCGGTACGACTATTGGGTCCGCCCACCACCGTGATCAGGAAGTCGCTGTCTTGCCAGACTTGCTGATTGCCTATGGGCGGTTTGAGCAAGTGGGCGTGTTCGTCGATCCAGCGTTCGAAATTGAACGGTTTGCCATGGGTGAGCATATGGGCCTCCATAATCGGTATCAGACTGATACGGGCAGATAGGCTACAGCCTTGATTTCTATCAGCAGATGAGGGTGGGGCAGTTGATGCACGGCCACCGTTGTGCGGGTAGGGCCATCGGCCGAGAAAAATTCAGCGTAAACCTCGTTGTACCCGCCAAAATCGTTCATGTTGACCAGAAAGGCGGATATTTCCACTAGGTGTTCGAGGCCTGCACCCTCACTGGCAAGAATATCGCGAATATTTTCGATCACGGCGCGTGTCTGGGCACGAATGTCCAGGCTGACCGTACCCATGGCGTCGGCCGATGCACCCGCAAAACTATTGTCGGGTCGGCGCGAGCTGGTGCCGGAGACAAACAGGAAATCGCCCGCCCGCTTGATGTGGGGAAACGCGCCGCGCGGTGTGGCTTTACCGGTGACGACGCGAGCTGTATTGGTGGTGCTCATGCTTGATCCTTCAGTTTAGAGCTTGATGCAGACGGTGCTGATTTCAGAGTAGAAGTCCAGCGAATAGCGGCCACCTTCGCGCCCCAGGCCCGATAGCTTGGTGCCTCCGAACGGCGTGCGCAGATCGCGGGTGAACCAGGTGTTGACCCACACGATACCTGTTTCAAATTGACTGGCAACCCGGTGTGCCCTGGAAAGGTGGGTGGTCCAGACGCAGGCCGCCAAACCGTAGGCACTGTCATTGACACGGGCGATGACTTCTTCTTCAGTATCGAAGGGCGACAGGTGGCATACCGGGCCGAAGATTTCTTCGCGCATGCAGCGTGCGCTGTCGGGCAAACCGGCCAGTATGGTGGGTTGCACATAGGCGCCCTGATCGCGTTCGTCGCCAAAGCGAGGCACACCACCGCCGGCGACAATCGTGGCGCCTTCCTCGCGCGCGAGCTGGTAATACGACAAGACTTTGTCGCGATGCTGCAGTGAAATTAGCGGACCCATATCGACATTGGGCGCGTCCGGGTAGCTGACGACAAGCGCTTCGCAACGGCGCTTGAGCTCTTCAAGAAAACGTTTGAACAGCGGGCGCTCTATGTAGACGCGCTCGGAACACAGGCAGACTTGACCAGAGTTGGTGAAACTGGAGCGCATGACGCCTGCTATGGCGGCTTCAAAGTCGGCATCGGCGAAGACGACGGCGGCATTCTTGCCACCCAGTTCGAACGAGACTTCTTTGACTCCTTCGGCAGCTGCTTTCATGATGGTGGTACCGGTGCGCGATTCGCCGGTAAACGTGATGGCTGCGATGTCGGGGTGGGAACTCAGGTATTCCCCCGCAGAATTGGGACCAAAGCCGTGTACCAGGTTGAATACGCCATGAGGCAGTCCCGCGGCCTGTATGACTTCGGCCAGTAGGGTGGCCGAAGAGGGGGTTTCTTCTGAGGGTTTGGCCACGACGCAGTTGCCCATGGCCAATGCCGGCGCTACTTTCCAGGTAAGCAAGAGCAGGGGCAGGTTCCAGGGGGAAATGATGCCGACAGTCCCCAAAGGCTTGCGTGTGATGTAGTTGATGATTTTGGCCCCGTCGGGGGCGATGCCTTCGAACATTTCGCTGGACCCGGTTTTGATCAGGTCGGCGAACGTTCGGAAGTTGGCGATGCCGCGTGCAACATCCAGGCTGCGCGCTTGATGGACGGGGCGTCCGGTATCGCTGACTTCGGCCTGTACGAATTCGTCGAAACGTTGCTCGATGCCGTCTGCAATGCGGTGCAGCAAGGCTGCACGTTCATTGAGGTTCAGGTGTTTCCAGGTATCTTGCGACGCTCGGTTGGCGGCGGCGACAGCGTGCTGCACGGTAGCCGCATCGGCTTCGCACACCATGCTGACCAGCTGTCCGTTGACTGGATTGATATTGGAAAACCGGTGCGGTGTTTCCAGCCATTGGCCGTCAACGAAGCACCGGAGCAGCGGTACATCGGCCATATTGTCTCCGGATTTGTTTTTTATTATTCTATTTTATTCAGCGTGTGCCGGCTCGACCTTTCTGGCAGGGCGAGCCGGCCCAAGAGTTACTCGACGGCTTTTACCATGTCTTCGATGACCTTTTTGGCATCGCCGAAGACCATCATGGTCTTGTCCATGTAGAACAGTTCGTTGTCGAGGCCGGCATAGCCTGCGGCCATGGAGCGCTTGTTCACGATGACGGTACGTGCCTTGTAGGCTTCGAGAATAGGCATGCCGGCGATGGGCGATTGCGGATCGTTCTTGGCGGCCGGATTGACGACGTCGTTGGCGCCCAGCACCAGCACGACATCGGTTTGTCCGAACTCGCTGTTGATATCATCCATTTCGAAGACCTGATCGTAAGGCACTTCGGCTTCGGCCAGCAGCACGTTCATGTGGCCAGGCATGCGGCCGGCCACGGGGTGGATGGCGTATTTGACGGTCACGCCGTTTGCAGTGAGCTTTTCAGCCAGTTCTTTCAGGGCATGCTGGGCACGAGCCACGGCCAGGCCATAGCCCGGCACGATGGTGACCGATTCGGCATTGCTCATCAGGAAGGCCGCGTCGTCGGGGCTACCCGACTTGACGTTGCGTTGTACGGCGCTGGCGCCACCTGCGGCTGCGCCGGGCTCGGCGCCAAAGCCACCCAGAATCACGTTGAAGAAAGACCGGTTCATGGCCTTGCACATGATGTACGACAGGATGGCGCCCGATGAGCCCACCAATGACCCCGCAATAATGAGCATGGGATTGTTCAGCGAGAAGCCTATGCCGGCTGCCGCCCAGCCCGAGTAGCTGTTGAGCATGGACACCACCACAGGCATGTCGGCCCCACCGATAGGAATGATGATGAGCACGCCCAGCACGAAGGCCAAAGCCGTCATGATAATGAAGGGCAGCCAGGCCTGGGTGGCCATGAACCACAAGCCGCAGCCTATCATGGCCAGCGCCAGCACCAGATTGACCATGTGCTGTCCGCTGAACACCACGGGTGCACCCTGGAACAGGCGGAACTTGTATTTGCCCGACAGTTTGCCGAATGCAATCACGGAGCCTGAAAAGGTAATGGCGCCGACAAAGGTGCCGATGAACAGTTCAATCCGGTTGCCCGTGGGGATGGGATCGCCAGGCAACGTGATGCCAAAGGCGTGGGGCTCGGCCACAATGGCAACGGCAATGGCCACGGCGGCCAGGCCTATCATGCTGTGCATGAAGGCAACCAGCTCGGGCATTTTGGTCATTTCGACCTTTTTGGCCATCAGCGTACCGATGCTGCCGCCTATAAGCAGGCCCAATATGACCCAACCCAAGCCTATGCCAGCCGTGCCCTCGCGGGCCAGGCTGACGATGAGCGCTGCAGTGGTGACGATGGCAATGGCCATGCCCACCATGCCGAAGGCATTGCCCCGGCGCGAGGTGGTGGGGTGCGAGAGACCTTTGAGAGCCTGGATGAAGCACACCGAGGCGATCAGGTAAAACAGGGTAACCAGGTCGTGCGAGATCATGCCTGGCCTCCGGTGTTGGCTTTCTTTTCTTTCTTCTTGAACATTTCGAGCATACGTCGGGTAACCAGGAAACCGCCAAAGACGTTCACGGCGGCCAGTGCCACGGCAAAAACGCCCATGTAGCGTGCCAGGCTGCTTTCAGTCAGTGCGGCAGCCAGCATGGCGCCAACGATGACGATGGCCGAGATGGCATTGGTAACGGCCATGAGCGGCGTGTGCAGCGCGGGCGTTACATTCCAGACCACATGGAAGCCCACATAGACGGCCAGTACGAAAATAATAAAATTGATCAGGGTGGGGCTGACTGCTTCCATCAGGCGCTCCTTAGTACAGTGCCGTCCTTGCAGACGAGGCAGGCAGTAACGATTTCGTCTTCTTGCTGAATGGCCAGTTCGCCTTCGGCGTTGCTGATCAGCTTCATGAAGTCCAGGATGTTGCGGGCATAGAGCGCGGATGCGTCGTGCGGAACCAGCGCAGGCAGATTGCTGTAGCCGATCAGGGCGACACCGTGCTTTTCAACAATCTGGTCTTTTTCTGACAAGGGGCAGTTGCCACCGCGCTCGACGGCCAGGTCGACGATGACCGAGCCGGGCTTCATGGCCTGGACGGTTTCGGCGCTGATCAGTTGAGGGGCGGGGCGTCCGGGGATCAGGGCGGTACTGATGACGATATCGGCCTGCTTGCAGCGTTCGGCCACCAGCGCGGCCTGACGCGCCATCCAGGCGGCAGGCATGGGCCGGGCGTAACCGCCCACGCCCTGGGCGATTTCGCGCTCTTCGTCGGTTTCGAAAGGAACGTCGATGAACTTGGCGCCCAATGATTCGATTTGTTCCTTGGCGGCGGGGCGTACGTCAGAGGCCTCGACTACCGCACCCAAGCGTTTGGCAGTGGCGATGGCTTGCAGCCCCGCCACCCCGGCACCCAGCACCACTGCGCGTGCCGCCTTGAGCGTGCCGGCAGCGGTCATCATCATGGGAAAGAGGCGTCCGTATTGATTGGCGGCCAGGAGCACCGCCTTGTAGCCCGCCAGGTTGGCCTGCGAGGACAGGACGTCAAGGCTTTGTGCGCGGGTGATGCGTGGGGCGGCCTCGAGGGCGAAGGCCGTCAGGCCGGCAGCGGCCAACCGGGCCAGCCCTTCCTGGTCGAAGGGGTCGAGCATGCCGACGAGCACGGCGCCGCTTTTCATTTGTGGCAATTCGCTGGCGTCGGGCGCCTTGACTTTCATGATGAGCTCGGCGCCCAGGGCCTGGGCGGCATCGACGATTTGTGCGCCGGCCTGGACATAAGCGTCGTCAGGAAAATGAGCGCGTGCGCCGGCCCCTGATTCGACCAGCACGGTATGTTTGGCCGCCACGTATTTCTTGACCGTTTCCGGCGTCGCGGCCACGCGTGTTTCGCCCGTCAGGCGCTCACGTGGGATTCCTATTTGCATGAAGCTTCTCCACCTTGGGTGTTCATATTTTCTGGCAGTAACTATACCTGAACTACTGACAGTTATTTGCAATTTGCCAGCCCGAAATCCGTTAGACTGGCAATACCACCATTACGTTAAAGAGGATACAGACATGGGACTACTCGATTCCATCACTTCCGCCATGGGCGGCAGTGATACTCAGGGCTCCACCCAGGCTGGGCTGCTGCCGGCGCTTATGGAGCTGGTCAACAACTACCCCGGTGGCTTGCAGGGCTTAATGCAAAAGTTCCAGGAAGCCGGCTTGGGCGGCGTAGCGGCCTCATGGGTAAGTAATGGTCCAAACGAGGCTGTTACGCCGGGGCAATTGCAGTCTGTGCTGGATGATGACATGGTCAGCCAACTGGCGCAGCGTTCGGGGCAAGACAACGATACGGTACTCAGTACCCTTTCTGGCTTGCTGCCCAGCCTGGTCGACCAGGCGACTCCCGAGGGTGAAGCCAGTTTGCAGTCGGCTCAGGGCGGTTCCCTTTTGGGGAGCTTGACGGGTATGCTTGGCAAGCTTTGATCTTGCTGCACTGAGACCCGTGCCTGACAGAGCCCTTTACAGGGCTCTGTTTGCGTGGGACTTAGGCTTTACTGGCTTCCAGCGCCTGGGCCAGGTCTGCCAGAATGTCGTCGATGTGCTCAAGGCCTATCGACAGGCGCACCATGTCTTCGCCCACGCCGGCAGCGGCGAGCTCTTCGGGGCTGAGTTGCCGGTGTGTGGTCGAGGCGGGATGGCAAGCCAGTGATTTGGCATCGCCAATATTGACCAGACGCAGTATCAGCTGAAGCGCATCGATAAAGCGCGCACCTGCTGCCGCACCACCCGTGATGCCAAATGACATGATGCTGGCTGGTTTGCCGCCTGTATATTTTTGTGCCAGGTGATGCTCGGGGTGGTCTTCCAGACCGGCATATTGCACCCACGATACTTGTTCGTGTTGCTTCAGGTATTGCGCAACTTTCAGGGCGTTTTCGGTGTGGCGCTCCATGCGCAAGGACAGCGTTTCGATGCCTTGCAGCACCAGGAATGCATTGAAAGGCGACAGTGCTGCGCCTGTGTTGCGCAGGGGCACCACGCGGCAGCGACCTATGAAAGCGGCCGGCCCGAAGGCTTCTGTGTAGACCACGCCATGATAGGACGGGTCGGGCTCGTTCAGCATGGGGAAGCGCTCTTTGTGCTCGGCCCAGGGAAATTTTCCGGAATCGACGACGGCGCCGGCGATGGTGGTGCCATGGCCGCCCATGTATTTGGTCAGGGCGTGAACCACGATGTCGGCACCATGTTCGAATGGGCGGCACAGTGCGGGTGAGGCTACGGTGTTGTCGACAATCAGCGGCACACCGTGGCGGTGGGCAGCTTCGGCCAGAGCCTGAATATCAATGACGTTGCCGGCCGGATTGCCTATGGTTTCGCAAAACACAGCCTTGGTCTTGTCATCGATCAGGGCTTCGAGCGCTGCTACGTCGTTGTGGGGCGCAAACTTTACCGTAATGCCCTGGCGTGGAAATGTATGGGCAAACAGGTTGTAGGTGCCGCCATATAGCTTGGCCACCGACACTATGTTGTCGCCGGCCTGTGCGATGGTCTGGATAGCATAGCTGACAGCCGCCATGCCGGAGGCGACCGCCAAGGCCGCTACGCCGCCCTCGAGCGCTGCAACGCGTTCTTCCAGTACCCCGTTGGTGGGGTTCATGATGCGGGTATAAATATTGCCAGGTACTTTCAGGTCGAACAGATCGGCGCCGTGTTGCGTGCTGTCGAAGGCGTAGGACGTGGTCTGGTAAATAGGGACCGCAACAGATTTGGTGTTGGGATCTGGCTGGTAGCCGGCATGGATGGCAAGTGTCTCGAATTTCATGGCAGGTCTTCTTGGTTGATTGGGTATGACAGCCTGTTAGCATACCTGCATCGCGCGGCTGGGCGGGAATATTCCCTAGAATATTGTCGCATTTCCATATATCTTTTGGTAATAAGTGAATTAAATTTGCTTTTTACTTTTTGTAAGCAAGTTGGCGGAAAAATCAACTTGGCATGAATATTTACAGCGACTTGAGTTAGCATATCTAGTTAGTCGCCGTAAATGGCTTATTGGGGCGCTCCCGCAGTTTTAGAGGCCGTAAATGAAAGTTTGGTTGAAACGAGTACTGATCAGTCTCGTTGTGGTGTTCCTTGTCGCTTTGGTCGGCATTGCGATTTTCCTCCTGACGTTTGACCCAAATGCCTATAAGAACAAGCTGGAAGAGGTCGTCTACAACCGCTATCAGCGCAGTTTGACCATCAAGGGTGATATCGAGCTTTCGCTGTTTCCCCGCATAGGCTTATCGGTCGAGGATGTCTCGCTATCAAACCGCAACAGTACTGATACTTTTGCATCCATAGACAGTGCGCGCTTTGCCGTGGCTATCTGGCCCCTTATGTTCAACCGCCTGGTTGTCGACCATGTGGCTGTAACCGGCTTCAAGGCCTGGGTAACACGCGACGAAGAGGGGCTGTTCAATTTTCGTGACCTGATCGACCGACCAGGCGCTGCCCTTGGCATGATGGCGCCGTCGCTTGCAGTCAAAAGTCTGCTTCCCACGGCGCGGGCACAAGAACTGCCCGCTAACTTGTCGTCAGATGCCGTTGTCTCTGTCTCTGCCTCTGGCTCGGCTCAAAGTGCTGATTTGCAGATCGATATTGCCGGCCTCGATCTCAAAGAGGGTGAAATCCATTTCTATGACAATGTCAGCGGTGCCGTAGGACGTATTGAGAAACTGGAAGTGAATACTGGGCGCATGACAGCCAATCAGGCTTTCGATGTTGCCCTGAAAGGCAAGCTAAAGGGCGAGTATCCAGTAGCGGACGCCAATATCGAAGGGCAGGCACTGGTCTTGTTCAATCCGGATCAAAAATCTTATTCGGCTCAAAAGATCAATGTTGTGGCCAACGGGCTGTTGGGATCGCTGGCTGCTAAATCAGCGACCTTGCGTGGCAACCTGGCTTACAGTGCCTATTCGCAAATGCTCAGCGCCAGCAATCTGGAGTTTCTGGTACAGGGCGAGATCCAGGGCGAGACGCCTGTAAAAGGGTTTGAAACCTCATTAAGCGTGCCTCAACTGAAAGTTGACCGCAGCCAGGCTGAACTCAAGGTCGAGAAGCTGGCCTACCGCGCCAAGGGAAGTACGCCTGATCAGGCCTTTGAGGTTGCCTTCGACGCACCCAACCTGGCTATCTCGCCCGAGTCGGCAACAGGTGCGCCCATTGCGGGTACCGTCAAACTCAGCAAGCCCAACCAGGTTCTTGGCATCACCTTGGGCATGAGTGGCATAGGCGGCAATGCCAGCAAACTGACCCTGAAAGAACTCAAGATCGATGCCGGACTGAAAGAAGGCAATAGGCTGGTTCAACTCAAAATGAGTTCTCCTGCCAGCTGGGATGTATTCGGCGAGGTAGGCGGTTTGTCTGCCATGCAGGGAGACGTCAAGATCGAAGATGCGGCCTTGCCTGGCGGCAGCTTCGCATTTCCTTTTATCGGCAGTTTGCGCGCCGATCTGATCAAAGATGAGCTAGCCAGTGAAATCAATGCCGTGCTGAGCGGCAGCAAACTCGATTTCGGATTAAATGCCACACAACTCAGTGACCCCAAGTTTGTATTCGATCTGACCGCCGACAAGCTGGATTTCAATACCCTGTTTCCTCCCGCCATTGTGCCAGCCCCTGAGGCTGCGGACGCTCCAGCTGATGCGGCCAAGTCTGACGATGCGGCTAAGACCACATCCAGGCAGCCTGGCAAGGCCCCCACCAAGGCTGAAGAAACCTTCGAGCTGCCTCGCTTGTCGTTTCTTGACTCCGGCGACCTGACCGGAACCATTTCCATTGATGAGCTGAAAATTCAAGAGATCGAGGCTCGGAAGTTTGCTGCTAAGGTGAGCGCGGCACAAGGTAAGTTGAGTATTACTGGGGTCAAGGCCGAGCTGTACGGCGGCACGCTGAGCGGCACGCTTGGTGCGACCTCCAAAAACGAAGTATCGGCCAATCTGACATTGTCCAAGGTTGCCCTGGAACCCCTCCTGCAGGCGCTGGTCCACGAAAACCGCCTGTCGGGACGAGGTACGGTCAAGCTTGAACTGGCCAGCCAAGGCACCACAGGGGCGGCCCTCGAGGCCGGCTTGAACGGAACGGCAAAGCTGAGTATTCGTGATGGCGCCATTACGGGTATAGATTTGGCCCAGACACTGCGTGAAGTCAATGCTGTGGTGCGCAATATGTTTAGCGGTCAACTGCCTGAGGTTGCATCCAAGTTTGATAGCGCACGCAAGACGGACTTTACGGCGCTTGATGCCCTGATCAATTTCAACCAGGGTCAGGGCACCATCAAGACACTCAAGGTGGCCAGTCCTTTGCTGCGTATCACCCAGGGTACGCCGGCCACACTGGACCTGGTCAATGATCAGCTCGATATCATGGTTGACGTGAATGTAGTCAATACCAGCACCGGGCAAGATGGCAAGGCTCTCGCCGACCTGAAAGGCGTGACAATACCCGTGCGCATCTCAGGACCCTTCGGCAAGCCAGGCTATCAGGTTCAATGGAAAGACGTCAGCAGCGATGTTGTGAAAGATGCCGTCAAGGGCGGCTTGATTGATTTGCTCTCCAATCAAATTGGCCAGTCAGGCAAGACCGAGGATGGCCAGGCGGCACCCAAGTCCAGTACTGATTCGGTCAAGAGCATAGGTGATGCATTGAAAGGATTATTGGGCAAATGACACACGCTTTTTATTTTCCAGTTGCCGCTTGCGGTGGTACCGCCCTGGCGGCCGCCGCAGCTTACGATAAGCGCTGGCTGGTGGTCGATGCAGCCGGACACTGGCTGACGCAAAGTCATCATGAGCAATTGGCTGATATCCAGGTCGAGCCGCGCCTGGGCTATCTGGTGCTGCGGGCTCCAGGCATGCTCAGGCTCGATATACCGCTTGATGTCATTGAAGACGACGACAGCGTCCGGAGCGTGGCCACCGTAGGCACTCAGCAGGTCGATGTGGTCGATGAGGGCGAGCTGGCCGCGACATGGCTGACGAAGTTTCTGGGCCAGCCATGCAGGTTGGTCAAGGTGCACCCCGATGCGGGCAGGGTGCTTTGGCCTGAACTGTAGCGGTCGAGATCAGGCCGTCAGGGCCTGATATTTGGCCATGAGTTGATCGTGATCTTCGGGGTGGTCAAGGTCGAAAATAATGCATTCGACGGGGCAAACGACCTGACATTGCGGTTCATCGAAATGACCCACGCACTCGGTACATTTGGCCGGCTCTATTTCGTAGATTTCCGCGCCCATGTAGATGGCATTGTTGGGGCATTGCGGCTCGCAAACATCGCAATTGATGCATTCTTCAGTAATGCGCAGCGCCATGGTGATTCCAGAGTAAAGCAAACAGATAACAAAACAAGCGGCCTTGTGTTGCAACAAGGCATGGCGACAGTGTAATGGAGATTGGCCGCCGCTTGCGTATTAACCCTGTTTGCTTTGTTCTTGTTCGTCGCGTCGGCTCTTGGCCTTGCTATGCAGCCAGCGCTCTACCGACGGAAATACAAATTTGCTGACATCGCCGCCCAATATTGCGATTTCGCGCACAATAGTGCCGGAAATGAACTGGTATTGGTCGGAAGGGGTCATGAAGAGGGTTTCGACCTCGGGGAGCAAGTGGCGGTTCATGCCGGCCATCTGGAACTCATACTCGAAATCAGACACGGCGCGCAGTCCCCTGACAATGACGCGGCCGTTCTGCTCGCGCACAAAGTCCTTGAGCAGACCAGCAAAACTTTTGACCTCGACGTTGGTGTAATGGCCAAGCACTTCCTGGGCAATTTCGACACGTTCCTCGACAGTAAAGAACGGCTTTTTGGCGTGGCTATGGGCGACACCCACGACGACATGGTCAAACAGGCCGGCTGCGCGGCGTACCAGGTCTTCGTGACCACGCGTGAGGGGGTCGAATGTTCCGGGATAGACTGCAGTAATCATGCAAATTCCGAGTTTTGAAAAATTGAAGTGTGCCTGGATGGCAATGCCGCAAGTATTCGGGCCGCCAGTTGGAACAAGTTATAGCGCGCTCATTCCTGTAGGCTTATTTCAGGATTATTGACTGTTTTTTGCGTTGCAGCAAATCTTAGCAGATGATAGCGTACATGTCCCGCCTTGCCTTGTCTCAGGATTTCGAACGGCTCGGGCGGTTCTATGGCCGATTCAGACTCAATATACAACAAGCCATCGGGTGTGAGAACTGTTGGTAGCCCGCCCCACAAGCGATCCAGCCAAGCCTCGCCGAAGGGTGGGTCCAGCATGATCAAATCGAAGGAGTTTTCAGTCATGCGCTTGAGTGCTGTCAGGGAGTCGCCTGCATGAATGCGTACATGATCGGCCTTGAGTTTTGTGCGCAGCGCCCGCAAAGCCGCGATGGCGGGTGGGTGGGATTCGACCATTTGTACATGTGCCACGCCGCGCGACGCAGCCTCGAAGCCCAATGCGCCGGTACCCGCGAAAAGGTCCAGCACGCGCTTTTTGGAGTAATCGCCGTCCCAAAAGTGATGCAGCCAATTGAACAGTGTTTCCCGCACGCGATCGGGGGTCGGGCGCAGCCCGGCGGCATCCACAACCGGAATGGGCGTTTTGCGGTAATCACCGCCTACAATACGTACTACGTGTTTCTTCATGCAAGATCCGAAGTGTCGGAATTCTGTGTGGGTTAATTCTCTTTCGGGTAGTGTAAATCGTATGTTCAGCTTTTTTAAAAAGAAAACGCAGAAACCGGCTGATGATGCCGGGCAGGCGGCCAAAGAAGACAGTGTGGATCAGGAGGTCGACCAGGCGGACCCGGCTGCACTGCCCGCAGCTGCAGGCGTCACCGAAAGCGATGTTCAAGCCATAGAGCCGGAGGCGACGCAGGATATGGTCATCGAGCCTGAAGCCAGGCCTGTTGAAACTGTCGATCCTCCTCCTGAAGCGCAGCCCATTCCGGCGGTCGAAGAAGCTCCGGAAATAGTGCCAGATCCCGAGGAGCATGCCGTAGCGGTCTCAGAGACCCCCGCCATGCCTGCGCCTGCCGAAAAAGGGTCCTGGCTCTCTCGTCTGAAAAAGGGCTTGTCGCGCACCGGACAAAGCCTGGGAGGGCTGTTTGTTGGTGTCAAAGTCGACGAGTCGCTTTTTGAGGAGCTCGAAACCGCGCTCATTATGGCGGATGCCGGTGTCGAGGCCACTGGAAAATTGCTCACGGCCTTGCGTGCCCGTGTTCGTAAAGAACGGCTGGAGGACGCCGGCCAGGTCAAGGCTGCCTTGCGTGATATCTTGGCTGATCACCTGGCTCCTCTCGAGAAGACGTTTCCTCTGGGTAAGGCAACACCGTTGGTCGTAATGATTGCAGGCGTGAATGGAGCAGGGAAAACCACGTCCATAGGCAAGCTGGCGAACCACTTCCAGGCGCAAGGCGCCAAGGTGTTGCTGGCGGCCGGCGATACTTTCCGCGCTGCGGCGCGCGAGCAATTGGTGGAGTGGGGCGCGCGCAATAATGTTGCCGTCATCGCGCAAGATGGTGGCGATCCGGCAGCTGTGGCTTTTGATGCTGTCAATGCCGGTCGTGCGCGTGAAGCAGGCGTCGTCATGATAGACACGGCAGGCCGCTTGCCCACACAGCTGCACCTGATGGAAGAGCTGAAGAAAATCAAAAGAGTCATAGGCAAGGCCGATGACGCTGCACCACACGAAGTGCTGTTGGTCATAGACGGCAATACCGGACAGAACGCCATCGCCCAGATACGTGCATTTGATGCAGCCTTGAATCTGACCGGCCTGGTAGTGACCAAACTGGATGGCACAGCCAAGGGCGGTACGCTGGCTGCGGTGGCAGCCGGTAGCCAGGGGGTGCGTCCTGTGCCGGTCTATTGGATAGGCGTCGGCGAAAGCCTGCACGACTTGCAGCCTTTCGTGGCCAAGGAGTTTGCGGCTGCCTTGCTGGGCGACTAGGCTGGCGCTATCAGTTGCTCCAGGACTGACAGCAAGCAAGACTGAAACGGCACGCTGGCGGCCAGCGCTCGAGCGGCGGGTTCGGCGCGATAACAGGGCGCCAGATACTGCCGCAGTTCAATATACGGCTCTGTCTGTGGTGTATGAAACCGTTTCGTGTACAACCTGTGACAGGACAGCAAACGCCGGATGCCTGCGCGCATGTGCTGAGCATACGCAGCCCGCAAGTCGGCGCTTGCCTGTGTGTCCTCAGATGCAGCCAGCGGCATCGCGTTGCGAACGACCTGATTCAGACATTCATTGATGTATAGCTGGTAGGCTTGTTGAAGGCTCATGTCCGCAGTCAATGTAATGTTTTTGGCCGGCTGTGGTGGAAATAGTCGCGCTGGTTCTGCTGGCCTCATCGCATCAGAGTGCTGGTCGGTGGGGTAGGCGAAGCGCGACAGTTGGCTGCCTCGTTCTGCCTTGCTGCGAAAATCCAGCATCAATTGATAGCGCGCCAGCCAGTTCCGGCCAAGTGCAAATAAATGATCGGCGCTGCCCTTGATCTGCTCCAGCTCGAGCTCACAGACCGCCAGCTCGTGCGAACCAGACCGGATGAGGCCTTGGTCGTAAGCAAGCTCGACGGCACAGTCGGATTCGTCCTGGCGCAGCACCAAACGCTGGATGTCGGTTTCGTAGCGCAACAGCAGCGGCTGCTTGAGTTCGCTGAAGAATGGCTCCAGGGCGGTATTCCGGTAGGCAGAAAGATCCAGTTCGGGCTCGGTGCGTGGGTGGTTGATTTCTATGCGTGTCAACTCGTCGGGACCGGGCGCTTTGATGGTTTGTACCCAGCGGTCGCCCTCAAGACGCAGGCGCAAGGCCATGCCAGCCTGGGCCAACTGCTTGTCTTGCGTATCGAAATAGCGGGCCCGTAAGGTAATGGTACTTGCACCGGCGTTGCGCAATTCGGCCTCTAGTGCCGCCCTGCCGACAGGGGGCACATAAAGTTTCAGTTCGCGTTCAAGCATCGTCGATCCCTGTATGGTGATGGACGAATATTACCGCAGCGCCTGCCTGCTGCCAGACTGCTTCAGTGCTTGTTGCGTCAGAGCAGGGTTTTGCGGGCGCGGGTAATGACGACTTCAGCGATGATGACGATGCTGAAGATCAGCAGCAGGATCAGGGCAACCTTGTCCCACTGGAAGAGATCCATTGCACTATTCAGGGCCATGCCTATGCCGCCGGCGCCTACCAAGCCCAGGACCGCTGATTCGCGCACGTTGATGTCCCAGCGTAACAGCACAATAGACCAGAACGCCGGGCGTATCTGGGGCCAGTAGCCGTAAGCAATAATCGAACCTTTGCTGGCGCCAGTGGCGGTCAGGGCTTCGATGGGGCCGGGATGGGCGTCTTCGATAGCTTCGCCCAGCAACTTGCCTATAAAGCCAATGGAACGGAATGCAATGGCTATTGTGCCTGCCAGGGGGCCGGGACCGAATATGGCAATAAACAGCAGCGCCCAGACCAGGGAATTGATGGATCGGCTGGAGACCAGGATGAACCGGGCGATGAAGTTGATAGTGCGATTGGGCGTGAGGTTGTTTGCAACAGCCAGGCCAACCGGGATAGCCATGATAATGGCCAGAATAGTGCCCATCGTGGCCATGTGCAGGGTTTCGACCAGGGCCTGCTGGATGGAGCCTGGAAAGCTGCGCCATGAAATCGGCCACATCCGGTGCAACAGATCGGCCATTTGCGTAGGTGCGTCGTACAGGAACTCGGGTATGACGTCGATGGTGCGGATGGACTGGACTATGGCCAGAACAAAAATCAGATACAGGGCGAAGCGCAGCAGGCGTTGGCCAGGCGTATAGCGTACCCAGGTGCTGGGGAAGGTTTGCAGCTGGGCGCTCATGCGTCGTCCTCGATAGGGCGTGGCGTGCCAGATGGGGCGTAGGCCTTTTTCCTGAAAAGCGATGTCGGTGATACGTTGTCGAGCAATATGGCACGTACGACACCCGCCAGGAGCTCACCCACCATAATGATGGCGATGATGGTGGCCAGGATGGTGCAGACGAAATCGTAGTCGAAACGCTGGAACGCCGAGAATAGTGTGCCGCCTATACCGCCCGCGCCCACGATGCCTACCATGGTGGAGTTGCGCAGGTTAGAGTCCATTTGGTAGGTGGAAAAACCTACAAATCGGGCAAACACTTGGGGCAGCACCGCAAAAATAATGACGTTGGCAAACGATGCGCCAGTGGCGCGTACTGCCTCGACCTGCTTGAGCGAGATCTCTTCGATTGACTCGGTAAACAGTTTGCCGATGAAGCCTATGGAGGCCACCGTAAGCGCCAATACGCCGGCCAGCGCACCAAAGCCCACGGCCTTGACGAAAATAATGGCCACGATGACGGGGTGCAAGGCACGGCACAACGACACAACAGTGCGTGCGGGCCAGGTGGCCCATACTGGCATCAGGTTGCGGGCGCCCAGCAAACTTAGCGGCAGCGCGAGGATGATGCCCAGAGTAGTGGCCAGCACGGCGATTTCCAGACTTTCGGCAATGCCCTTCCAGAGGACGTCGAGCCGCTCAACGCTAGGTGGAAACATGCGCGCCAGGAATTTTGCGCCATGACCCAGACCGGCTTCGAATCTGTCCCATGAAAAGCCCAGCTGCGTGGCGGCAAAAAGCATGTAGACCACAAGCAGCAACAGGCCCCACTTGACCCTGGGAGACAGCGCGAACGGTTTGGTGGCGGACGGGCTTGCAGGAACTGCTACTGGAGCCACGACTCGCCCCCGTAGATTTCCTTGAGCACGTCGGTGCCGAGTCCGTCGGCCTGGCCGTCGTAAACAATATGGCCGCCCGACATACCGACGATGCGCGAAGCATAACGCTTGGCCAGCTCGACATCGTGAATGTTGACAATGACAGGAATGCTGAAGGCACTTCCTTGCTCGGTGAGCAGCTCCATGATTTCGACAGAGGTCTTTGGATCGAGGGAGGACGTGGGTTCGTCGGCCAGCAGCAATTGAGGTTGTTGCATCAGGGCGCGGGCAATACCTACACGCTGACGTTGTCCGCCAGAGAGTGCATCGGCGCGCTGGTTGGCAAAGCCAGCCAGGCCGACGGTTTCGAGCAGACTGTTGGCGTATTGGATATCGGCCGGCTCGAAATGACGCCGCCAGGCGTTAAACGGCGAGGTATAGCCCAGACGCCCGGTCAGGAGATTCTCCATGACGGTCAGGCGTTCGACCAGATTGTATTCCTGAAAGACCATGCCTATGCGGCGGCGGGCTTGCCGTAGCGAGGCCCCCCTGACCTTGGCAAGGTCTATGCTGGTACCGTCTTCTTCAAGAATAATGGTGCCGGCGGTGGGATCGATAAGCCGATTGATGCAGCGTAATAGTGTGCTTTTGCCTGTTCCCGACGGGCCGATGATGGCGGTCAGACCTTTACCGGCGACGTCGAGATTGATGTTTTTAAGTACCGGCTGGTTGGCACGGTACTCTTTGACCAGGCTGTTGATGCGTAGTGTTGCCCCCATAGCGGATTATTTCTTCTGGCTGGCTTTGTCGTAGGCTGAACGGGTAAAGCTTTCGCCACCTGCTTTGGCTACGTTGCGCACAATGGCCCAGTCTTTTTTGTAGGTAACCGGGTAGAAGCGGTCAGCGCCATCGAAGGCTTCTTGCATTTCGGCAGGGAAGCGGTAGTCGTAAAAGCATTTGAGCATTTGATCGCGGAACTTGGGCTCAAGATCGTAGGCATAGGAAAACGACGAGGTCGGGAATTTTTCGCTGGTGTACAGAATGCGGAAATCGTCTTCGTTGACCTGCCCGCGTTCTGCCATGCGGTGGAAGACATCGGAGGCGACGGCGGCGGCATCGTAGTCGCCCGAGTTCACGCCCATAATGGATTGGTCGTGTTTGCCTGAGTACAGGAATTCATAGTCTTTGCCCGGCACCAGGCCTTCGTCGGGAAACAGCGCGATGGGCGCCATATTGCCCGAGTTGGACGATGGCGACGTATGTGCGACTTTTTTACCCTTCAGGTCAGACAGTTTCTGGAATGGGCTGTCTTTCTTGACGATAAGGATGAGGTTGTAGCCTTGGAAGCCATCAGCTGTGCCCTTGACGGCGAAAGGTACAGCACCGGCCAGGTTGACGGCAAAGTTGGTGGGGCCGGTGGAGAAGCCGCCCACATGCAGTCGGTTCGAGCGCATGGCTTCGATTTCGGCTGCATTGCTCTGGACCTGATAGAAGACAACCTTGCGATCGACGCATTCGGACAGATATTTGGTAAAAGGCGAAAAGATTTCAGCATAGACAGCCGGATCTTCAACAGGCGTGTAGGTGAACACGACCGTGGATGGGGTTTTGAGCTTGTCTGGATCAGTGGGCGTGTCGGCGACCAAATCATTGTTGGCATCGCAATACATGGTGTCGAGATCGCCCCGGTTGGGACAGGCGTCTTGTGCGTGCGCAACTTGTGCGGCACCAAAAATAGCGAATAGCGCGCTGAAGGCGAGCACCTTGGATTGTTTCATGATCGGGTCTCCGGTATTTGCGCATAATTCATGCGCACTATTAATTTAAGTATCAATCATATTATATGAATATGACTTATCATCATATTGTCATTATTCTTGATTGTGTAATCCGGATTTTTCTGGTTTTATTGTGCGATGTCTGCCAGGCTACGATGCCCCAACTGCCGCGAAATGGCGGCGGCACAGTGTTTCAGGGCCTGGGCAATAGAACCTTTGGGCGATGCGTCGAACAGGGTGCTGGGACCCAGACTGGTCAGGGCCAGTGCAATATTGCCCGAATGATCGAACACAGGTACCGATAGAGCGTCGATGCCTGGCAGGGGATTGCCCAACGCAGTGGCCAACCCGGCTTGTCTGACTTCATCGACCATTTTCTGCAAGGCCTGCGGACTTGGCCGCCATGGTGTGGCGCTGGTCACAACCGCCTGATCGTCCAGCTCGCGCTCCATATAGTGTTGGGCTACTTTGGGCGGCAGCCAGGCAACGAATACCCGTCCTGTTGCAGTATGCAGCATGGACATGACCGTACCGTTGCGCATGTTCACATGCACCGGGTAGCTGGCCTGGGAAATATGGATCATGGTTGGGCCATGTGAGCCCAATACAGCCAGGGCCAGGGTATGGCCTATCTGACCGGCCAGCTTGTTGAGGTGCGGCAGGGCTACGCGCACCGGATCCAGGCGCTGCAGGCTGACCAGTCCCATTTGCAGTGCAAAGGGCCCCAGCTCGTATTGGCCGGTCGTGCCGTCTTGCTGGACGAGGCCGACACGAGTGAAACTGACTAAGTAAGGATGCGCCTTGGCCGAGGTCATGCCGGCACGGGCTGCCAGATCGCGCAAATTGAGCGGAATACCTGCGTCGACCAGCGTCGCCAGCAATGGAAAGCCGGTTTCCACAGACTGGATGCTGCGCCGTCCGTCATTTGCAAGGGCTGAAGTTTTGTTTCCAGACATAGAGAACCGCCACGTTATAGGAGCCTTCCAGCGATATTACCCCGCCACGCCCGGTTGCAGGCGCAGCGGGGGGCCTTTTTTGCCGCCGGGCCGCCCCAAGGCAAAAAGCGCCCCCTTGGGGGCAGCGAGCCAAAGGCGCAGCGTGGGGGCCATTTTTGCCGCCGGGCCGCCCCAAGGCAAAAAGCGCCCCCCTTGGGGGGCAGCGAGCCAAAGGCGCAGCGTGGGGGCCTTTTTTGCCGCCGGGCCGCCCCAAGGCAAAAAGCGCCCCCTTGGGGGGCAGCAAGCCAAAGGCGCAGCGTGGGGGCCTTTTTCCCTTTTCAGGCGTTAAAATGGCTGAACTTTCCATAGGGCCAATAAACATGAGCAACACCCGCGACGCGGACTTGGATGCAGTGTCATCCTACGATATATCACCCGTTCCCGAAATTGTGGCCGAGCTGCGTGCCGGCCGTATGGTCATTCTGGTTGACGAAGAAGATCGCGAAAACGAAGGCGATCTGGTCATGGCGGCCGAGCACATTACCCCCGACGCCATCAACTTCATGGTGACCCATGCCAGGGGCCTGGTATGCCTGACGCTGACCGAAGAGCGCTGCAAACAGCTGGAACTGCCCCTGATGGCCAGCCGCAACGGTACACGCTTCGGCACCAATTTCACGATGTCGATTGAAGCTGCCGAAGGTGTCGAGACCGGTATCTCAGCGGCAGACCGCGCCCGTACCATACAGGTGGCAGTGGCTCGTGATGCCCAGCCGTCCGACCTGGTCCAGCCTGGTCATATTTTTCCGGTTCAAGCTGTGCGTGGTGGCGTGCTTGTGCGTGCTGGCCACACCGAGGCGGGCTGCGATCTGACCGCTCTGGCAGGTCTGACCCCCGCCGCCGCTATCTGCGAGATACTGAAGCCCGATGGCACCATGGCCAGACTGCCCGATCTGATACTTTTTGCACGTGAGCACGGCCTGAAAATTGGCACCATTGCTGATCTTATTCAATATCGCAGCGAACACGAGTCCATGGTCGAGCGCATTGCGTCGCGTGATGTGCAAACACCTTGGGGCGAATTCCACGCGGTGGCCTATCGCGATCTGGCATCGGGCGCTTTACACCTGGCCCTGGCGCACGGCAATATTTCACCCGACACCGAAACTCTGGTCAGGGTACATGAGCCCACCAGCATGCTTGATGTCTTGTTCCACGATGCCACCGCCCATAGCTGGAGCGTATCTGATGCGCTCAAGGCCATAGTGGCTGCGCCAGCAGGCGTTCTCATCATGCTTAATTGCCAGGGCTCTTCCGAGCTGCTCTTTGATCAGTTCGAAGCCTGGAATCAGCAGCAGGCCACACAAGCGCCCATACCCGACCGCGAAGGCCGCTACGGCTTACGCACCTACGGCATAGGCGCTCAAATCATGCTCGACTTGAATGTGGGCAAGGCCCGTCTTTTGGCCAAGCCCAGAAAAATGCCCAGCATGGCAGGCTTTTCTTTAACCATAACGGGTTACGATAGCGAACCTCCTTCCACACCCTAACAGGAACTATTGACTATGAACCCTTATACCTTGTCTCCCGATCTGAATGGGGAAGGCTTGCATATTGGCATCGTGCGGGCTCGTTTCAATGAAGAAATCGGCCTGACCGAGCTTGACGCGTGCCTGGCCGAGCTGGCCGAAATGGGCGTCGACGAGCGCGACGTCATGGTGGTCTCGGTTCCCGGAGCACTTGAACTCGGTGTTACGCTGGCCCAAATGGCGGAAACCTTCGAGTTCGATGCACTGATCGCATTGGGTGCAGTCATTCGCGGCGAAACCTACCATTTTGAGATCGTCAGCAACGAAAGCGCTTCGGCCATCAGCCGCGTGTCGCTTGAAACCGGCATCCCGGTAGCCAACGGTGTGCTCACCACCGATACCGACGAACAAGCGGAAGCCCGTGCCGCTGAAAAAGGCCGTGACTGCGCACGTGCAGCCATCGAAATGGCCAATCTGGTCGCAGCGCTCGAGCCTGAAATAGATGACGACGACGAAGACGAAGACGAGGACGACGAAGACGAGGACGACGATTTTGACGACAAGTAGAACACAGGGAGCGCCTTCGGGCGGCTCCGCCCGTAGTAATGCTCGTAGCGCGCGCAGGCGCGCGCGCGAGTTTGCCTTGCAGGGTATTTATGCCTGGCTATTGCGTGGCGACGCCGGGTTGCAAGAGGCAGGTGAGATCGACGCACATATACGCGACGATGAAGAGTTTCACGATGCTGACGCAACGTGGTTCAAAACATTGCTGCATGGGGTGCTGCGCGAAGCTCCCGCCTTGCGCGAACGCTTCATGCCTCACGTCGACCGGCCACTTGAAGAACTCTCGCCCATCGAGCATGGCATCCTCCTGATCGGCAGTTACGAGCTTGTCCATCACATCGAGGTGCCCTATAAAGTGGCCATCAACGAGGCGGTCGAGCTGGCCAAATCATTTGGCGGTACCGACGGGTTCAAGTTCGTCAATGGTGTGCTCGATAAAATGGCCGCCGATGTCCGTCCGCAAGAAGTTCAGGCTGCCCCGCGACGTTAGTCGGCATCTGCTCAAATCAAGTGTCAACCGGCCCTAACGAGTTCGATCTCATCGCCCGCTACTTCACGCGTCCGGCGCCTTCGGGCTTTCTGGGCGTGGGCGATGATTGTGCTTTATTGAAGCTTGCGCCAGGATACAACCTGGCTACCAGTACCGATTTGCTGATCGAAGGTCGTCATTTCTTCTCGGACGTCGACCCGAAGGCGCTGGGCCATAAGGCGCTGGCCGTCAATATCTCTGACCTGGCCTCCATGGGAGCACAGCCCCTGGCCTGTCTGCTGAGTTTGTCTTTACCCGATGTGAAGGCTGATTGGCTGAAAGCCTTCTCCGACGGGTTTTATGCGCTGGCCGAGCGAGCCCACTGTCCGCTGCTCGGGGGAGACACCACACGCAGCACTGGGGGGGTGATCATCAATGTCACAGTCATGGGGCAAGTAAAGCCCGGGCAGGCTTTGCTGCGGACGGGTGCCAAGGTGGGTGACGATATTTGGGTAACTGGTACGTTGGGTGCTGCCGATATTGCCTTACGCTTGTTGCAAGGCCGCCTGCCTGCCAATAATGATCTGCTCAAGGCCTGCAGGGCGGCGCTGGAATGGCCTGAGCCTCCCTGGGCATTTGGCAAGGCCTTGGCAGGTATCGCCCATGCAGCGCTCGATATTTCCGATGGCCTGGCTCAGGATCTTGGGCATATACTCAAAGCCAGTGCTTGCGGCGCAGAGCTGGACTATCCGGCATTGCCTTTGCATCCTGCCTTGCATGGGATGGATGCGGATCTGGTGCAAGAGGCTGCCCTCGCCGGAGGAGATGTTTATCAACTTTGCTTCACGGCGTCGCCAGACCGCAGCATTCGTATACAGGAGCTGGCAGATCGGGCACAATGCCGTGTCTCACGTATAGGCCAAATCGTGGCCGAGCCCGGTTTGCGCATCCGTGGAGCCGACGGAGTTCTCATCGAGCCGTCCTTTATCGGTTTTGATCATTTTTCCTGATATACCACAGGCGCTTACATATGCCGGCCATGGACCCATCTGCAATAAACGATACCAAGCCTGAACCCACACCCTCCTGGGTGTTCAAGTCGGTTCCCCGAGTGATTGCATTTGGCCTGGGTAGTGGCCTGCTCAAGCCCGCTCCAGGCACCTGGGGCACCTTGATGGGCTGGCTGCTGTGGGTATTGGTGATCGGGCGGTTGTCCGATACAGCGATTGCCGTGAGCATCATTGCAGCCTTTGCTTTGGGCTGCTGGGTCTGCCAGCGCACTGGCGTCGAGATGGGGCGGCCCGATCATGGAGGCATGGTCTGGGACGAAATCGTGGCTTTCTGGCTAGTCTTGTGGCTTACACCAGACGGTCTGATAGCGCAGTTGCTGGCATTTGTTGTGTTTCGCCTTTTCGATATTATCAAACCGCCGCCCATTCATTTCTTCGATGGTCGTTTCAAAAATGGTTTCGGGGTCATGTGGGATGATATTCTGGCGGCGGCATACAGCTTGCTGGTAATCGCCGTACTGGTCCGACTCGAGGTGCTTCCATGAACAATGACACTGTATCGCTGTATGCGCCCAGACTGGGAAACCTGTTGGTAGACAATGGCTGGATGTTCGCTTGTGCCGAGTCCTGCACGGGTGGTCTGTTGGCTGCTGCCATGACAGACACCCCAGGGTCCAGTGCCTGGTTTGATCGCGGCTTTGTCACCTATAGCAATCAGGCCAAGATCGAGCAACTGAGGGTTAGTGCTGACACGCTGGATCGATTTGGCGCTGTCAGCGAAGAAACTGCCATGGAAATGGCTGCTGGCGTGTTGGCTGCCACCAAGTTATCGCAGCTAGCCATATCGACCACCGGCATAGCGGGGCCGGGCGGCGGGACACCGGGCAAGCCAGTAGGCATGGTGTGCTTTGGTTTCGCTCAGCGAGCCGGCAAGGGTGTGGTGACGCGAGCTGTGACCAAAGTCTTCGACGGCGACCGGGCTCAGATTCGCAACGCGTCGGTGGCATTCGCCCTGAAGACCGCCCTCGAGATCATCGAGCCGCGTTGATGGCGTCGCGCGTAGCGCGCGCTGCCTGAGCCGCTGCCTCGCGCCAATTGTCGCCGCCGCTGGCATACAGAATGGCACGCGACGAATTGATCATCATGCCGGTACCCTGACTGTTACGGCCGGCTTTTACCGTGGCCGGGATATCACCACCCTGTGCACCAATGCCTGGAATCAACAGGGGCATATCTCCTACGCGAGCCCTTACTCTGGCGATTTCTTCAGGAAAGGTCGCTCCAACTACTAGCGCGCATTGTCCGCTGGTATTCCATTTTTCGGCGGCCAGCGATGCCACGTGCAGGTACAGGGGCGTGCCATCTGCCGACTCAATGAACTGCAAGTCGGAGCCGCCCGTGTTCGACGTACGGCAGAGAATAATGACCCCTTTGCTTTTCCAGGATAGATAGGGTTCGAGTGTATCGAAGCCCATATAGGGGCTGACGGTAACGGCATCGGCCTGATAGCGTTCGAATGCTTCCCGGGCATACTGCTCGGCGGTTGAGCCGATATCGCCCCGTTTGGCGTCGAGCACAATGGGTAGGCCTGGATGATGCTCAAGAATATAGTTGCAAAGCGCTTCCAGCTGGTCTTCGGCACGCTGGGCCGAAAAATAGGCGATTTGCGGTTTGATGGCACAGGCATAGGGTGCCGTGACATCGATAATGGCGCGGCAGAACTCAAAAATGGCGTCTGATCGTCCTTGCAGCTCGGCAGGGAAACGTTGCGGGTCAGGGTCCAGGCCTACGGTAAGCATGGAGTTGGACGTGGCCCAGGCCTGTTGCAATTTTTGAGTAAAGATCATGGAACGGTCGATAGAAGAGTGCGTATTGGATAGCCTGAGATTATAGGCGCAAGGTTTGTTCCGTCTTTGCCGGCTGCGGCAAGGTACCGGAGCTTGCAATGTTGCGGCGCGTCTGTCTTAGAAAAAGTGAGAGGCGATGACGCTCAGCCAGACTACTGCGCCAAACAGAATGGACAGCATGACAGCGGCACTGCCCAGGTCTTTGGCACGCCCTATCAAAGGATGTTTTTCCAGGGTAATGGTGTCGGCCAAGGCCTCCAGGCCAGAGTTCAACAGCTCGATGATCAGCACAAAGAACAGCGTACCCAGTAGCATCAGGATCTCGCCCAGGCTGCGTCCCAGCCAGATGGCAATAGGCGTCAGGATGGACACCAGCAGCAACTCCTGACGGAAAGCGGCTTCATGGCGAAATGCGGCACCCAGGCCTTGTGCCGAATAGCGCAAGGCATTGTATAGGCGACCTATGCCGCCTTTACTTTTGTAGGGTGAGTTGATCGGAGTCATGGGAATCCAGGCATCGAGTGGTCGCTCATTATAGGGCTCCTTTTTGACAATCAGACGGGCGGGGCCCTATCTAAATTGTTGCTTCTGTGCTTTCTGCCCAGTTCGCTCGGGTTTGCCGGACACTGGCACATGACAATAAAAAAGCCTCCGACGAATCGGAGGCTTTTTGCAGGTATCCGGGCGCGGGCGCCCGGATAATGGTCTGGCAACAAGCAGGCTTAGAAGCCGCCCATGCCACCCATACCGCCCATGCCACCCATGTCGGGCATGGCAGGAGCAGGCTTGTCTTCAGCGATTTCAGCCACTGCGGCTTCAGTCGTGAGCAACAGGCTGGCTACCGAAGCAGCGTTTTGCAGTGCAGTGCGGGTTACCTTAGTGGGATCCAGCACGCCTTGCTCAACCAGGTCACCGTATTCGCCGGTAGCGGCGTTGTAACCATAGTTGCCCTTGCCGTTGGCGACGTTGTTGACAACAACGCTGGGCTCATCGCCGGCGTTGGCAACAATGGTGCGCAGCGGAGCTTCAACAGCGCGCAGGACCAGCTTGATACCAGCTTCCTGATCGACGTTGTCGCCTTTCAGCTTGGCAATAGCAGCCTTGGCACGGATCAGTGCAACACCGCCGCCAGGAACAATACCTTCTTCAACGGCAGCGCGCGTGGCGTGCAGAGCATCTTCAACGCGGGCTTTCTTTTCCTTCATTTCGACTTCGGTGGCAGCGCCAACACGAATCACAGCAACACCGCCTGCCAGCTTGGCAACGCGTTCCTGCAGTTTTTCACGGTCGTAGTCGGAAGTGGCTTCTTCGATCTGAACGCGAATTTGCTTGACGCGTGCTTCGATCGACTTGCTGTCGCCGGCGCCATCGATGACGATGGTGTTTTCTTTGCCAACTTCAATGCGCTTGGCCTGGCCCAGGTCTTCCAGCGTGGCTTTTTCGAGCGACATGCCGGTTTCTTCGGAAATCACAACGCCGCCGGTCAGGATGGCGATGTCTTCCAGCATGGCCTTGCGACGATCGCCAAAGCCAGGAGCCTTGACAGCAGTCGTTTTCAGGATGCCGCGGATGTTGTTGACAACCAGAGTAGCCAGAGCTTCGCCTTCGACGTCTTCAGCAACGATCAGCAGAGGACGGCTGGACTTGGCAACTTGCTCGAGCACGGGCAGCAGATCACGGATGTTGCTGATTTTCTTGTCGAAAATCAGAACATAGGGGTCTTCAAGAACCGAGACTTGTTTGTCGGGGTTGTTGATGAAGTAGGGCGACAGATAGCCGCGGTCGAATTGCATGCCTTCGACGACGTCCAGCTCGTTGTCCAGCGATTTGCCGTCTTCAACGGTGATCACGCCTTCTTTGCCGACCTTGTCCATGGCGTTGGCGATGATTTCGCCAATCGAGGCATCGCTGTTGGCCGAAATGGAACCAACCTGAGCGATTTCCTTGCTGGTGGTGCAAGGCTTGGACAACGACTTGAGCTCTTCAACAGCGACTGCAACAGCCTTGTCGATGCCGCGCTTCAGGTCCATGGGGTTGATGCCGGCGGCAACGTACTTCAGACCTTCTTCAACGATGGACTGGGCCAGCACGGTAGCCGTGGTGGTGCCGTCGCCAGCGTTGTCGGACGTCTTGGAAGCAACTTCCTTGACCAATTGAGCGCCGATGTTTTCGAATTTGTCTTTCAGTTCGATTTCTTTGGCAACCGATACACCGTCTTTAGTAACGGTAGGCGCGCCGAAAGAGCGATCGAGCACCACGTTGCGGCCTTTGGGGCCCAATGTGGTTTTGACAGCGTTGGCGAGTGTGTTTACGCCACGGACGATGCGCACGCGGGCGTCATCACCAAATAAAACTTGCTTAGCAGCCATTCTAAAATTCCTTGTTTGATTCGGGTGTGATTACAGAACCACGGCGAGGATTTCTTCCTCGCGGATGACGAGAACTTCTTCGCCATCAACCTTGACCGTTTGACCGGCATACTTGCCGAACAGAACCTTGTCGCCCACTTTCAGGTCAACAGGCTGAACTTTGCCGTCGTCGGACCGTTTGCCGGGACCAACAGCAATGACTTCACCCTGGTCGGGCTTTTCAGTCGCACTTTCAGGGATAACAATACCCGAGGCTGTGGTGCGCTCGTTGTCCAGACGCTTGATGATCACGCGATCATGCAAAGGACGCAGTGCCATGGAGGAACTCCTGTTCAAAATTTATGGTTAACAATAAAAAAGCTGAGAGGATGATGTTAGCACTCAACCCCTTCGAGTGCTAATTATAGGGACGAAGTATGAATCTTCAAGAGGGGGAGAGTAGCTTGTTACAAATTTTGGTTGTTGTCGATTGCTGTTGTCGATTGTCATTGAGTTTGGCAATTACGTCATTCAGTTTGGCAATTGTCCAATTTCATCGAGTTTTGGACTCCCGCCACTGAGTTTTGAACTCCAAAAAAGCAGCAAAATCTAGTGCCGATGCGACCTACGAGCAAAAAATGGGCTTCATGTGGGTACCAAAAAAGCTTTGTTTTGGTGGCTTTCTGGGCGTGGATGCTCTTATCAGGGGTAGCCAGATCTGCCGACTCCTTTCGACCCGAAGACGACGTTATAGCGAAGTCATCGACCGCTTTGGCGATGCGTCAGAACCGGCCCTGCAAGCGCAGGTGGCGAGGGCGCTGAACAACAAGGGTTACAGGCTAGGCGAAACGGGCGACAACGCGGGCGCTATCGAGACCTATAGCAAAGTCATCGACCGCTTTGGCGATGCGTCGGAATCGGCCCTGCAAGCGCAGGTGGCGACGGCGCTGAACGGCAAGCGCATCGCGCTAGGCCAAACGGGTGACAGCGCGGAAGAGACCGAGAACTAAAACGAGGTAATTCACCGCTAGATCTTAGAAACCGAGTAATGTTACGGCCGAGCAGCGCTTGCAGGAGATTGAATGCCGTATCTCAAAGTACAGCGGGAACTCAGATGGCCGGTTCTGGCCGAAAATTGACTTTCGCACCCGAGCACGCAACAGGGCGATGCATTAATAACCCGCTATTCAGAGTTCCGGAGAAATGATTGTGTCAGGTTCTATGACCGCCGGAAGACGCCCAGACGCCCGTAGGGCAGCAATCTTTTCGGCGAGCGGATCAGCATGGTATTTCAGGTCGTCTTTGAAGATTGCGGTACGTAGGCACTTCGCAACGATCAGCTCCAGATCATGGATTGGATCTGCACGATAGGTTAACCAATAATCCTCGTAGCTTTCTGAATCGAATACGTCGGGCGCGGCGCCATGAATGACGGCCCCGCGCACCCGCATGAGCAGCCGCAATCGCTTCTCGTCGATCGACGGATCGACGATGGCTTTTACAAACTTTACCGCCGCTGCCGTGTGGCCGTGTTCGACGCCTAGCAGGGCATCCAGCGCCATGCAGAGCGGCGCAAACCGTTCACGCGGATTAAGGAACCAGGCCCGATAGAAATATTCCAAAGCGCGCAGTTTTGAGCGTGTTGGCCGATCCGTCGCGGTGAACAGTGAATTCAACTCCGTAAGCCAAACGTGATCCCCCGAAGTGACCAACATGTCATGCATAAGCGGCGGTGTATGGCCTTCGTCGCTTAGGGCGACGGTAAAACCGTTGTCCAGGGTGCACCTGCCGCCGAATATCTTCCGTCCTGAGAACAAGAAACGATACCGGGGCAATTGTGTTAGTGCGATCGCTCCCAGAACTGATGCCGCCATTTTCTCTGAAATCTGCGGCAATGGAGATCGAACGCCCAGCCAACCAACCACCGGGCGGCGAATGCCCTCCCACTCCAGAATTGGAGGAAAGTGGGTACCGTCAAGCGCCATCCTGCGAGCATCGGTGATAACGTGCGAGTGTGAAAGTTGCTCAGCAGAGACCAAGAAGAAATTGTCGGCCTCCAACGAATTCACTACATTCAACGTCAATAGTGGGAATAGCGACAGCTTAGGAACTGGACTGAACATGGGCGATGCGGCCAAGCATTTGGCCAAGGCCACCTTATTCGCTAAATTCATGGCGGCGCCATAAGAGCCGGATGAACGAGGAGGGAAGTTGTTACCGCCGATATGCCAGAAATTCGCAGTAACAAAGCTGGTTATCATGGACCGTAAGTCACCGATTGAGATAAGGCGCAAGTATGGTGCGCCATGTCGGCGCACATACAAAACAGCATCCAGGTACTCCCGGCCGCGGGTGAATATTTCTGTTCCGAACTGCATGTCCCAATGTGGAGCACCGGGCTTCCCGAACATGAAGGAGCTCAGCAGGTTTCCACTTGGATAAATGGCAGAAACAATCTTCTCAGCGCATTCGAGGTGCAGAGCATCGGTCATAAGTCAGTGTAACAGCGTCTATTCAACGTCATCGTCCCACTGGCGCAAACAAGGAGTAAGTCGCTTTGCCATGAGCGCCACGCAGGCAGACCTGACGGCCGCTCTTGGCCGATTGTAGCCAAAGCCCGATGACTCAGTCCGACCCAGAGCAGCAAGTTGCGTTTCCCGATAGCAGCCGTTCAGCAAGGCCGAATCGCGATCACCCGGCCAGCAATTCCGCGCAACA
>NZ_SDQD01000002.1 GCF_004153685.1 Pollutimonas harenae
CCCGTACGCTGGGCGAGATCATCGAGGATGCCGATGTGTTCCTGGGGCTGTCGGCCGGCGGGGTGCTCAAGCCCGAGATGGTGGCCCGGATGGCGGCTCGGCCCTTGATTCTGGCGCTGGCCAATCCGAATCCTGAAATTCTTCCGGAAGATGCGCATGCGGTGCGCGATGACATTGTCATGGCCACGGGACGCTCTGATTACCCGAATCAGGTGAACAACGTGCTGTGCTTTCCTTATATTTTCCGGGGTGCGCTCGATGTGGGGGCCACCACCATCACGCGCGAGATGGAAAAGGCGGCGGTCATGGCCATATGCAAGCTGGCCCGCGAAGAGCAGAACGATGTGGTGGCGGCGGCCTACGGTACCTACGGCGTCGCCTTTGGGCCTGAATACTTTATTCCCAAACCTTTTGACCCACGCCTGATCGTACGGATTGGCGTGGCGGTTGCCAAAGCTGCCATGGAAGACGGTGTGGCAACCCGGCCACTGGCCGACATGGAAAGCTATGCCGAACAGCTGCAACAGTTCGTGTACCGCTCGGGTTCTTTCATGAAGCCCTTGTTTTCTGCTGCCAAGCAATTGGTGCGCGAGGGCGGCAAGGCACGCATCGTCTTTACCGAAGGCGAAGAAGAGCGTGTGCTGCGCGCTGTGCAGATTGTTGTAGATGAAAAGCTCGCCAGGCCCATCTTGGTGGGGCGGCCAGCAGTGCTGGCCGATCGCATCCGGAAGTTCGGTTTGCGTTTAACGCTGGGCCAGGATGTCGAGGTGACCAATCCTGATTATGACGAGCGCTTTCATCGCTACTGGACCACTTATTGGGAACTTATGTGCCGCCAGGGTATCAGTAAAGAAATGGCCCGTGTTGAAATGCGCCGCCGCCTGACCCTGATCGGCGCCATGATGGTACACCTGGGTGATGCCGATGGTATGGTTTGCGGTACGGTGGGATCTTATGCCAATCATCTGCAGTTTATAGACCAGGTATTGGGCAAGGCTCCGGGTGCGAAAACCTACGCAGCCATGAATATTCTGTTGCTGGCCGAACGCGTTATTGCCTTGGCCGATACACATGTCAACGATAACCCCGATGCTGAGCAGATCGCCGATATCACGCTTGCCGCCGCTGGCGAAATGCGACGCCTGAACATGGAGCCCAAGGTGGCCTTGCTGTCACGTTCCAATTTTGGTTCAGGCAGTTCCTTGTCGGGTGCCAAAATGCAGCAGGCGCTGGCTTTGATCCGCGAGCGTGAACCTGGGCTGGAAATCGATGGTGAAATGCATGGCGACTGTGCGCTCGATGAATCACTGCGTCAACGCATACTGCCTTCGACCACCCTACAAGGAGAAGCCAATTTGCTGATCTGTCCCAATGTAGATGCCGGGAACATCGCTTATAACTTGCTTAAGACAGCGGCAGGCGGAAATGTGGCTGTAGGCCCCTTTTTGCTAGGAGCAAATGCGCCCGTTCATATCCTGACATCCAGTTCCACCGTGCGTCGTATAGTGAATATGGCAGCGTTAACGGTGCTTGATGCAAATATGCCGCGCCATGCCTGAAGCCGCAAAGCGTGAGCCGGTAGGACTGGTACTGACCGGAGGCGGGGCCCGTGCTGCCTATCAAGTGGGCGTTTTGGCGGGCATACTTGAAATACTGGATCCCGACCGGTCTCCTGGTTTCGTCAATCCTTTCGATATCATCTGCGGCTCATCGGCGGGTGCCATCAATGCGGCGGCCATGGCATGCCGTGCCAATGACCCCCATCTTGCCGCAGATAGATTGCAAAAGCTATGGAGTAATCTGCATACGGGCGATGTCTATCATGCCGATGCGGCTGGCTTGCTGCGCACGGGTTTGCGCTGGTTTGCCATGCTGGGATTGGGCTGGCTATTGCCCCACCTGCGCGACCGGCAGCCTCGTTCGTTGCTCGACAATACGCCTCTGGGCAAGCTGCTGTCGAACACTCTGGACTTTGATCACCTCCAGGCCAATCTGGGTAGTGGCGTCTTGAGCGCTCTGGCTATCACGGCTACCGCCTATACCACTGGCGAGCACCTGACCTTCTATCAGTCGCACGGCGTCATCAAGCCCTGGCAGCGCTCATTGCGGCAGGCTGTGCCCTGCAAAATCGGCATCGATCATTTGCTTGCGTCCAGTGCCATACCCTTTATCTTTCCTGCTCAGGCCATGCTGATACGTGGCCAGACGCAGTGGTGTGGCGACGGCTCCATGCGGCAATTGGCCCCCATGAGCCCGGCAATTCATCTTGGTGCCGAAAAAATCGTGGTGATCGGTACGGGCTACAAGGATGATACACACCCAGAAGAGAGAGATCTCAAGCCCAAATATCCCACTCTGGCCCAGATTGGCGGCCATGCGCTATCCAATATTTTCCTGGATAGTCTGTCCATGGATGTGGAAAGGACGCAACGTCTCAACGAATTATTGGCCCTGGTGCCCGAAGAAGCGGCCAACAGCCTGGCTTTACGGCCTATTCGCACCTTTGTCGTGACACCCAGCAGCTCTCTCGATGATCTGGCTATGGCGCATCTGGAACAACTTCCTCGCGCTGCACGTACCCTTTTTCGCGTCCTTGGTGTATCGTCGGCTTCCAGAGCCCGGACAGGCGGCGCGCTGATCTCGTATTTGTTGTTCGAGGCCAGCTATACGCAGGAGCTCATCCGTCTTGGACGAGCCGATAGTCTGAGCCGTGTTGACGAAGTGAAAGCGTTTTTCAAGGAGACGCCAGTATGAGCCAAGCGCAGTCATTGCAAAAAAAGTTGCAAAAAGGCGGTTTGATTGATTTGCCTGCTGCCTCTCGTGAAGAAGCTGTAAATACTGCGCGTCAGGCCGGTATGACTGCTTTTGTGGTCGACTGCGACCGCGCCAGAAGTCGGTCTGCGGTGTTGCGTGCTGTGGTCAAGGCCGTTGATTTTCCCGAATACTTCGGAGGCAATCTGGACGCCTTGTACGATTGCTTGTGTGATACGGTTCTGGATCACAAGCAGGGGCTGTTTTTGTGGTTTCACAATTTGCACTCGGGCGACCCGGCTTTGGCCGAAGACTCGCAGGCCATCCTCCAGGTATGTGGCGATGCCGCGGAGTTCGCCGCCAACAACGAGCGTTGTTTTGCCTATGCGGTGGTGCATGCTGGCAAGCATCCAGACCCCGAGCCCGGGGTAGATCCTACGCCTTATTCTGGCGGCGCCGAGGCCTGATACGGCTGCCTGGTAAAAGTTCAGTTCCAGCCGCGCAGGGCGCTGACCGCGGCGATCAACGCCAGGCCGGCAGTTTCGGTGCGCAATACGCGTGCACCGAATCCCACGGGTGTCATATGGTGTTTTTCTATTAGCGCCAACTCTTCATCCGACCACCCCCCTTCGGGGCCGACCACCAGTGTCAGTGCTGTGCCGGCGTCCTGGGCTGCCTGTGCCAGCGTACGGGCACTGCCTGGATGGCAAAACAGAATTGAACTGGGCTCGGCCTCTGACGAGACAACAAATTGCTGCAGCGACAAGGGCGACGCCACTTCCATGATGCGGTTGCGTCCACATTGTTCGCTGGCGGCCTGGGAAATTCGGCGCCAGTGCTCCAGGCGCTTGCGCAGCCGTTCGCCGGACAATTGCAGTACGCTGCGCTGTGCCGCCAGGGGTACGACGCGGGATGCGCCCAGTTCGACGGCTTTTTCAATCACCCAGTCCATCTTGTCGCCCGAGGGGATGCCCTGGACCAGGGTGATGCGACCGGCCAATTCCGCCTCGATGGGCTCATGGTCGCCCAACTGGGCATGGGCCTGCTTTCCATTTATCTCGAGGTTTGCGGTGTACTGGCCGCCCTGACCATCAAAAAGAACGATGTCGGAGCCGGCTTTCAGGCGCAAGACCCGTACTGCATGATGGGCTAGTGCGGCCGGCAGTTCGATGCGGGTATTGGGTGATAGCGGCGTAGCGCAGTAAAAACGTGAAATGGCCATGATAGGCATACAAATTGCAAGTGACGACCCCCAGATCATAACCCCGTCCACAATGGTAAAATCGGAGGCTTTGTAAACTAAAGCGGCCTATTTTCGGCTGATGCTTCCTGCGAGTTTTAAATGAGCCTTACGCTTGCCCAAGATACTTCCATGGCCAATGCCATTCGCGTGCTTGCCATGGACGCGGTTCAACAAGCCAATTCAGGCCATCCTGGTGCCCCGATGGGTATGGCTGATATCGCTCAGGCGCTCTGGACGCGCCATCTGCGCCATAATCCGACCGACCCGGCCTGGGCAGACCGCGACCGCTTCGTGCTCTCGAACGGCCATGGTTCTATGCTCATTTATGCACTGTTGCATCTGACCGGTTATGACCTTCCTATAGAAGAGCTCAAGAATTTCCGCCAGCTGCATTCACGCACACCCGGCCACCCCGAGGTCGGCATTACGGCTGGTGTCGAAACTACCACAGGGCCATTGGGCCAGGGTCTGGCCAATGCCGTAGGCATGGCGCTGGCTGAAGCCTTGCTGGCGCAAGAGTTCAACCGCGAGGGCCACGAAGTCGTCGATCACTACACCTATGCTTTCGTGGGCGATGGCTGCCTGATGGAAGGTATTTCGCACGAAGCCTGCTCATTGGCCGGTACGCTCAAGCTATCCAAGCTGATCGTTTTTTACGATGACAACGGTATTTCCATCGACGGGCGGGTCGAGAATTGGTTTGGCGACAATACCCCCCAGCGCTTCGAGAGCTACGGCTGGAACGTGCTGGCCGATGTCGATGGTCACGATGTGGCCGCTGTTGATGCCGCCATCGTCAAGGCCAAGGCTTTGGCCGAGCAAGGTAATGGCCCCACATTGATTTGCTGCCGGACCATCATAGGCAAGGGTGCGCCCACTGCGGCAGGAACCGAAAAAGTGCATGGTGCCCCACTGGGTGCTGCTGAAATCCAGGCATGCCGCGAGTCACTGAGCTGGCCGCACGAACCCTTTGCGGTGCCCGCCGAGGTTTACGATTACTGGGATTGCAAGGAAAAAGGCCAGCAACAGCAGGCCGAGTGGCAGACCCGCTTTGATGCCTATGCCCAGGCTTTCCCCGCTGAAGCGGCTGAGCTTCAGCGTCGCCTGACGGGCGATCTGCCGGCTGATTTTTCCGAGCAGGCACGCCTGTTTGTCGAGGCTACCAACCAGAAGGCCGAAACCGTTGCCACGCGCAAGGCTTCGCAACTGGCTATCGCCGCGTTTGTCGAGCTGTTGCCCGAAATGCTGGGCGGCTCAGCCGACCTGACCGGCTCCAACCTGACCGACTGGAAGGGTGTGCAGCCCGTGCGTGCTGGACAGGAACATCTTCAGTTTGGCCGTCATATCAACTACGGTGTACGCGAGTTCGGCATGGCGGCTGTCATGAATGGTATTGCCTTGCATGGTGGTTATCTGCCTTTCGGCGGTACGTTCCTGACTTTTTCCGATTACTCGCGCAATGCCTTGCGCATGGCTGCACTGATGAAGCAGCGCGTAGTGCATGTGTTCACACACGACTCCATCGGTCTGGGCGAAGACGGCCCCACGCACCAGTCCATCGAGCATGCGGCCAGCTTGCGGCTTATTCCCAATCTTCATGTATGGCGTCCTTGCGACACCACCGAAGCTGCCGTTGCCTGGTCCTGCTCCATCCAGCGGCCAGTCAGTGTGGGCATGACTGTACGCGATGGCGGTCCCAGCGCCTTGTTGTTGTCGCGTCAGAACCTGCCGTTCGTGGAACGCAATGAACAGGCTTTGGCGGGTATTGCGCGTGGCGGCTATGTGCTGCGTGATGCGCAAGACGCAAAAGCCATCATTATTGCCACTGGTTCTGAAGTTGCCCTGGCGCTTGCTGCGCAAGAGCAGCTGGCTGTCAAGGGCATAGCCGTGCGAGTTGTCTCCATGCCGTGTACCAATGTATTCGATGCGCAAGACCAGCAATGGCGTGATACTGTTTTGCCCAAAGGTTTACCACGTGTTGCTATTGAGGCGGGCGCGACCGGAGGCTGGTATAAATATGTGGGTCTGGATGGCGCCGTATTGGGCCTCGATACCTACGGCGAGTCGGCTCCGGCCGGCGTGTTGTTCAAGCATTTTGGCCTGACCGCCGAGCACTTGGCTGCGGCAGTTGAACGAGTTTTGTAAAACAGGAGAGTAGCAATGACGATTCGCGTGGCGATCAACGGTTATGGCCGCATAGGCCGCAATATTTTGCGGGCCCACTACGAAAGTGACAAATCGCACGATATTCAAATCGTGGCGATCAATGATCTGGGCAACCCTAACACTAACGCTCACTTGACCCGTTTCGATACTGCGCACGGCAAGTTTCCCGGCACGGTAACGGTCGATGGCGATTACATGGTCGTCAATGGCGACAAGATCCGCGTGCTGGCCAATCGCGATCCTTCGGCCCTGCCATGGGGCGAGCTGGGCGTAGACGTTGTGCTGGAGTGTACCGGCTTCTTTACCAGCAAGGAAAAAGCCAGTGCCCACCTCAAGGGCGGCGCCAAGAAAGTCATTATCTCGGCTCCGGGCGGCAAAGACGTCGACGCGACCATTGTGTACGGCGTCAACCACGAAGTACTCAAGGCCAGCGACACCGTCATTTCGAACGCGTCGTGCACCACCAACTGCCTGGCACCACTGGTTCAGCCGTTGCACCAAAAGCTGGGTATTGTCAGTGGCTTGATGACCACGATTCATGCCTATACCAACGACCAGGTGCTTACCGACGTCTACCACGAAGACTTGCGCCGCGCTCGCTCTGCCACACACAGCATGATCCCCACCAAAACCGGTGCGGCATCTGCGGTTGGTCTGGTATTGCCTGAACTGAATGGCAAGCTCGATGGCTACGCTATCCGTGTCCCCACCATCAATGTGTCCATCGTCGATCTGTCTTTTGTCGCTGCGCGCGATACCACGGTCGATGAAGTCAATGGCATCCTGAAGGCCGCCGCCGAGTCCGGTCCCCTCAAAGGCATCTTGCAGTACAACGAAGAACCTTTGGTCTCGGTCGACTACAACCACGATCCCGCCTCCAGCACGGTCGATGCTGGCCTGACCAAAGTCTCCGGCTCGTTGGTCAAGGTTTCGTCCTGGTACGACAACGAGTGGGGGTTCTCGAACCGCATGCTCGATACCACCGTGGCCCTGATGTCAGCAAAATAAAATAGTATGACTACTGTCAAAACCTTGTCCGAACTGGCCAAGACTGATGCCTTGGCCGGCAAACGTGTCTTTATTCGGTCCGATCTGAACGTGCCGCTTAAAGACGGTCAAATCACCGAAGACACGCGCATACGTGCCTCGGTGCCTGCCATACGTATGGCCCTCGACGGTGGAGCCGCCGTCATGGTGACGTCGCATCTGGGGCGTCCCTCCGAGGGAACGGTAGGCCCTGACGATACTTTGGCGCCTGTGGCTCGCCGTCTGTCCGAGCTGTTGGGACAGCCCGTCACCCTGGCTACCAATTGGGTCGATGGTGTCAAGCCCGAGGCCGGACAAGTGCTGCTGCTTGAAAACTGCCGTTGCAACGTGGGCGAAAAGAAGAACGACGAGGCGCTGTCCCAAAAGATGGCTGCCTTGTGCGATGTGTATGTCAACGATGCATTTGGCACGGCGCATCGCGCAGAGGCCACAACGCACGGCATCGCACGGTTTGCCCCGGTTGCTTGCGCAGGTCCTTTGCTCGAGGCCGAGCTGAAGGCGTTGGGCCGTGCACTGGAAAATCCCAAACGCCCCCTGGTGGCGATTGTGGGTGGCTCCAAGGTGTCGACCAAGCTGTCCATATTGCAGGCGCTTGCAGGCAAGGTTGATCAGTTGGTGGTGGGTGGCGGCATTGCCAATACCTTCATGCTGGCGGCGGGCCTGCCCATAGGCAAGTCTCTGGCCGAGCCCGAGCAGCTCGACCAGGCGCGTGCCGTCATCGATATGATGAAACAGCGTGGTGCGGCCGTGCCTATCCCCACTGATGTCGTCTGCGCCAAAGAGTTCAGCCCAACAGCAACTGCTACCGTCAAGCCCGCCGATCAGGTGGCCGATGACGACCAGGTGCTCGATATCGGCCCTGAAACGGCGCAGCAGCTGGCAGGTATTCTGAAAAAAGCCGGCACGATCGTATGGAATGGCCCGGTAGGGGTGTTCGAATTCGACGCATTTGCCGATGGCACCAAGGTGGTATCGCAGGCAGTGGCCGAATCGGATGGTTTTTCCATTGCAGGGGGTGGCGATACCCTGGCCGCCATCGCCAAGTATCATATTGCCGACAAGGTCGGATATATTTCGACCGGAGGCGGGGCTTTCCTGGAGTTTCTCGAAGGTAAAACCCTGCCTGCCGTCGATATACTGCAGCAACGCGCTCAAGCCTAAAAAGCCGGCTATGTCCAGTCAAACACGTCTAGTCCGCAGCCATCCCGACGAATTGCTCGTGGGCCTGGTGTCTGTGTCCGACCGCGCCACCAGTGGCGTCTACCAAGACGAAGGTCTGCCGGGTTTGCGGTCATGGCTGGATACTGCTCTTACCCGTTCGGCCCAGTGCGCAATGCGTCTGGTGCCTGACGAGCCGCAGCAAATATCGGCTGCCTTGGTCGAGCTGGTGGACGAGCTCGGTTGTGATCTGGTGCTGACCACTGGCGGTACAGGCCCGGCCCGTCGCGATGTAACACCCGAAGCCACGCTGGCGGTTGCCACCAAGGAGATGCCGGGTTTTGGTGAGCAGATGCGTCAAATCAGCCTGAAGTTCGTACCAACGGCAATTTTGTCGCGGCAAGTGGCTGTCATACGGGAAACGGCCGGCCACGCTGCCTTGATCATCAATCTGCCAGGTCAGCCCAAGGCGATCAGGGAAACCCTGGAGGGCTTGAAGGATGCCGACGGAAGGGTGCAGGTTCCGGGTATTTTTGCTGCGGTTCCCTATTGCATCGACCTGATTGGTGGGCCTTACATCGAAACTCACGAGTCGGTGATCAAGGCTTTTCGTCCCAAGTCGGCCATCCGATCCGCCTAGGCCCGCTTGCAGGGCAACGGCCGTGAACAGCCTGTATCCTATGGATACTTGATAGCGCAAAGCCTTCCTGACATTCAGGTAAAATGTTTGTTATCCCTTTAAATTGATTTCAGGAGTCTATTCATGGCCCTTGTTTCCATGCGCCAGCTGCTCGACCATGCAGCCGAGAACGGCTATGGCATCCCCGCGTTTAACGTCAACAATCTGGAACAGGTTCAGGCCATTATGGAAGCCGCGGCCGAAACTGATAGCCCGGTCATCATGCAGGCGTCAGCCGGCGCCCGCAAGTATGCGGGCGAGGGTTTTCTGAAGTACCTCATTCAGGCTGCGGTTGAGTCTTATCCGCACATTCCAGTCGTGATGCACCAGGACCACGGCCAGTCGCCCGCCATCTGCAAGGGCGCCATCGACCTGGGTTTTTCCAGTGTCATGATGGACGGCTCGCTTAAAGAAGACGGCAAAACCATTGCCGAGTACGAATACAACCTCGACGTGACCCGTCGCGTGGTCGAGATGGCGCACAAACTGGGTGTCACCGTTGAAGGTGAACTGGGTTGCTTGGGTTCGCTCGAAACCATGAAGGGCGACAAGGAAGACGGCCACGGTGCAGAAGGCACCATGACCATAGAGCAACTGCTGACCGACCCTGAGCAGGCTGCTGATTTTGTGCGCCAGACCCAACTCGATGCGCTGGCTATCGCCATTGGTACCAGCCACGGTGCATACAAGTTCACTCGCAAGCCCACCGGCGACATTCTGTCCATTTCCCGCATCAAGGAAATCCACAAGCGTCTGCCCAATACTCACCTGGTCATGCATGGCAGCTCCAGCGTACCGCAAGATCTGCTGGCTGAAATCCGCGAGTTTGGCGGTGACATGAAAGAAACCTATGGCGTGCCTGTCGAAGAAATCCAGGAAGCCATCAAGTTCGGCGTGCGCAAGGTCAACATCGATACCGACATCCGCCTGGCCATGACAGGTGCGATTCGCCGCTATATGGGCGAAAATCCATCCAAGTTCGACCCCCGCGAATACCTGAAGCCCGCTCGCGAAGCCGCCAAGCAAATCTGCAAGCAGCGTTACGAACAGTTTGGCACAGCCGGCAATGCCAGCAAAATCAAGCCCGTAAGCTTGTCCGAAATGGCAAAACGCTATGCTGCGGGTGAGCTGGCCCAAGTCGTTCAATAAGCACGACAAGCCGTTCTACCAGGGCCTGTCAGCAGGCCCTTGTTTCTTTTTTAGGATAAATCGTGGTCAAGGCTTTACATCAATCAAGCATTACTTCGTTGCCCCTGCTTGCACGAGGCAAAGTACGCGATATGTATGCGGTGGGCGATGACAAATTGCTGATTGTGGCCTCTGACCGCATTTCTGCTTTCGATGTCATTCTTGATGATCCTATTCCGGGCAAGGGCCAGGTACTGACCGAGTTGACCGAGTTCTGGCTCAAGAAGCTGGCACATATCCTTCCCAATCATTCCACAGGCATCGACCCCCAAGACGTCGTCACCGAGCACGAGCGCGAACAGGTGGCAGGCAGGGCGGTGGTCGTCAAGCGTCTCAAGCCTATCCTGGTCGAAGCGGTTGCGCGCGGCTATCTGATTGGCTCGGGCTGGAAAGATTATCAAAGCACAGGCAGTATCTGCGGCATTGCCTTGCCCCAGGGCCTGCAGCAGGCCAGCCGTCTACCAGAGCCTATTTTTACACCTGCCGCCAAGGCGGAGTTCGGTGAGCACGATGAAAACGTTGATTTCGATTACGTTATAAAGCAGGTCGGCAGCGAACTGGCTCAAACCATACGCTCGACCACCTTGCAGCTGTACTCCGAAGCCGCGCAATTTGCGGCTGACAAGGGCATTATCATTGCCGACACCAAGTTCGAATTCGGCCTTGATGAGCACGGGCAGCTGCATCTGATGGATGAAGTCCTTACACCGGATTCGTCCCGTTTTTGGCCAGCCTCCGGCTACGCGGTGGGTATCAGCCCTCCCTCGTTCGACAAACAGTTCGTGCGTGACTGGCTCGAAACCCAGGTATGGGATAAAACCCCTCCAGCTCCGCGCCTGCCGGCAGAGGTCCTCGAAAAAACGGCGGATAAATATCGTGAAGCCGCTACCCGGTTGATGGCCTGATCTTGAATACCGATATAGTGGAGTTCAACATGAGCGATACAGCACAGCAAAGCGCAGAGTCATCCGTCGTGGGCGTGATCATGGGCTCATCCAGCGATTGGGATGTCATGCAGCACGCCGCTGCCATACTCGATGAATTCGATATCACCCACGAAATCCGCGTTGTGTCGGCGCACCGCATGCCGCACGATATGGTCGAGTATGGTGCCCATGCCGCCGAACGGGGCCTGCGCGCCATTATTGCCGGTGCAGGTGGGGCGGCCCATTTGCCGGGCATGATGGCGGCACTGACCCCGGTGCCGGTCTTTGGCGTGCCTGTCCCATCGCGCTATCTGAGGGGCGAAGACTCACTCCTGTCCATCGTCCAGATGCCCAAGGGCGTGCCCGTGGCCACCTTTGCCATAGGCGAGGCGGGTGCAGCCAATGCGGCCCTGCATGTCGTGGCTTGCCTGGCAACCACCGACGCAGCCCTGCAGCAGCGCCTGATTGCCTTTCGGGCCCGGCAAACCGAGGTGGCCAGGTCCATGGTCGTACCGCCGCATGTAACCCTGTAGCGGGTATAGAAAGCCGCAGCGGCTCGCAAGTTCTTTTTTGCATTTATTGTTCACGGATGGCATTTTCATGAGTCAAGCCTCACTTCCTTCCTCCGTTGTGCCGGGCGACTGGCTGGGTATTCTTGGGGGTGGCCAGTTGGGGCGCATGTTCTGTCATGCCGCCCAAAGCCTGGGTTATAAGGTGGCTGTACTCGACCCCGACGAGCACAGTCCGGCAGGCGCTGTTGCCGACCTGCACATTCAGGCCGGTTATCAGGACGAGGCCGCACTGGCTCGTCTATCCGAACGTTGCAAGGCCATCACCACCGAATTCGAAAACGTACCGGCGCTCAGCCTCGAGACGCTCGCAGACAACGTGCGAGTCAGTCCGGCTGGCGCAGCGGTCGCTATCGTCCAGGATCGTATCCAGGAAAAGGCTTTTATCCGCAAAGCTGGCGTGCCGGTTGCCCCTTATGTTGCTGTACGTCAGTCTGAAGATATCGTCACTGCGCCCGACACCCTGTTTCCAGGAATTTTAAAGGTCGCCCGTTTGGGTTACGACGGCAAGGGGCAGGCGCGGGTGAGCAGCCGCGCCGAGGCCATGGCCGCTTTCGAGGGTTTCCAGCAGGCCGAATGTGTGCTGGAAGCCATGCTGCCTTTGGCAAGCGAGCTGTCAGTGATTCTGGCGCGTGGTTACGATGGCAAGGTGGCACTTTTTCCATCGGCCCAGAACGAACATCGCGACGGTATTCTTGCCGTATCCACGGTTGATGACTCATTGCTTGATGCCTCGCTTGCCGGGCAGGCGGCCGATGCCGCGGTCTCTATTGCTCAGGCGCTGGAGTATGTAGGGGTGCTGTGTGTCGAGTTTTTTGTGTTGCGCGATGGCAGCCTGGTGGCCAACGAGATTGCTCCGCGTCCGCATAACAGTGGCCATTTCACCATGAATGCCAGCGCCTCCAGCCAGTTCGAGCAACAGGCCAGGGCCATGGCGGGCTTGCCGCTAGGCAATACCGACAGTCTGTGTCCGGTTGTCATGTTGAATCTGTTGGGCGACCTCTGGTTTGCTGAAAACAGCGGAACAGCGCGTGAACCCGACTGGGCTGGTGTATTGGCGATACCGGGTGCCAAACTGCACTTGTACGGCAAGGCTCAGGCGCGCCCAGGCCGCAAGATGGGCCATGTAAATGTTCTGGGCGCCACGCTTGCCGAAGCGCGCGTCCGGGCACAGCAAGTGGCTCAGATTCTGGGTATAGAGTTTCGTCCATGAGCACCCTGGCATCGTCTGTTGCTCCGAATATGGAACAACAATTGAGTGCAGCCGCTCAGCGTTTGGCGCAGGGTGGGCTTGTCGCCTTCCCCACCGAGACGGTCTATGGGCTGGGGGCCGATGCCGAAAATCCGCAGGCTATTGCCCGTATTTATGCAGCCAAGGGTCGTCCGGCCAATCACCCGGTGATCGTACATGTGGCGCCCGAAGCCGACCTGAGCTATTGGGCCGCATCCATACCTGCCGAGGCGAGGATATTGATACAGGCATTCTGGCCTGGTCCGCTGACCTTGATTCTTCCGCGTGCGGCACATATCCCCGCCGCAGTCAGTGGGGGACAGGACAGCATAGGCTTGCGGTGTCCATCGCACCCTGTCGCTCAGGCTTTGTTGCGCCAGTTCGCCCGCGAGAAACCCAACGGCCAGGGTGGCGTGGCAGCGCCATCGGCCAACAAATTCGGGCAGGTCTCACCGACGCACGCGGAGCATGTATGGTCCGAGTTTCCTGAACTGGGTGCTGATCAATTGTTAGTGCTGGAGGGAGGCCCGTCCGAGGTAGGTATTGAGTCCACGATTGTGGACGTTTCCAGGATCGAGTCAGGTATGGGGCCAGTATTGTTGCGTCCAGGCCATATCTCGGCAGCGCAGCTTGCCGCGGTACTGGGTGCGCCACCAGCGCGGCCTGATGACCACGCACCCCAGGTATCGGGTTCGCTGAAAGCGCATTACGCACCGCACACACCCTTGCAAGTATTGCCGCTAAGCTTGCTGTTGGATGCCGTCCGGCAGGGCGGGTCAAATCAGGCTCGCGGGCGCACGGCGGTAGTGGCATTCAATCCTGTCCAGTTCGACGCCTTACCTGGTGTGGATACACTGATATGCAATGCCGACCCGGCTGCTTATGCGCGCGAGCTATATGCCTTGTTACGTCGACTGGATGCGCAGGGCTATGCACGCATCCTGATGGAGCAGCCTCCGCGCACGGCCGATTGGCAGGCTGTCAATGACCGCATTGGCCGGGCGGCAGCCGCTTTTTCATAGGCGGTTTAAAAATTCCGTTAGCGCTTGTGTGACGCGTTCAGGCTGGTCGCGTTGCGGAATGTGACCGCACTTGGGCAAAATGCAAAGTTCTGTGTGCGGAGCCAGGCGTTTGATACCGTGGATCTGGTCCAGGCTGCCGTATTCGTCGCCTTCTCCCTGGATGGCCAGAATTGGACAGCGTATTTGCGGAACCAATGCTTCGATATTCCAGTTTCGAAACTCAGGCTTCAGCCAGGTGTCATTCCAGCTCCAGAAAACTGAAGCGGGATCCTGATGATAGCGCCCAAGCTTTTGCTCCAGGTCGGTGGCCAGATACAGCTCGCGTGCGATCTGAATGCCTTTGAGGGTGATATCTTCAACGAAAATATGTGGGGCCGCCACAGCTATTCCTTTCAGACGATTGGGGTATAGGGCGGCGTACAGCAAGGCTATCGAACCGCCATCACTGTGGCCGAACAGCACGGGGCGTTCGTCGTCCAGTCCCAGTGCGCTGAACAGTGCGGGCAGCGCCTGTTCAGCCTCGATGTGCAAGTAGTCGGGTGAGCGCGGCTGAGACAGCGGGCGCGGTGTGCTTTGTCCGTAGCCATAGCGCGAGAACACCAGCCCTCGGCAGTTGGCAGCCTTGCATACTTGTTCTGGCCAGTCTTTCCACATGGATACTGATCCAAGGCCTTCATGCAGGAAAACCAGCAATGGGGCTGCGCTGATATCGGGATTGATCCACTGGCACTCGAGGACGATATCGTTGCCTGTATGGACGATGGGGACTAAAGCGGTGGTGCGGGCGATGGCTGGCATGGATTCCTGATGTTCCGGCGGGGCGGCACTTTAGATTTATATTAAGGTTAAACTACTTCGTTTTACTGGTTATCAGAAGGTGTTTGGGCCTTGCCATGAAATTTAGTGAGTTTACAGTTGGAATGGTCATCAAGCATGGCCCTGTTATTGTCGACGAAGCCGAGATGCTGGCATTCGCCAAATCGTACGATCCGCAGTGGTTTCATATTAACCCCGAGCAGGCCAAAGAGGGCCGCTGGGACGGTTTGATTGCCAGCGGCTGGCTGACCTGCAGTCTGGCCATGCGCATGGCTGTCGACGCCGCGCTACAGAACTCTGAATCGTTTGCATCGCCTGGCCTTGAGCGTTTGCGTTGGCTTCTGCCTGTGCGTGCTGGTGACGCCTTGCGTCTCGAGGCCACAGTCGATTCGCTGCGCACCTCATCCTCACGCAGCGATCTGGGAATATTGCGCTGGACCTGGCGTGTATTCAACCAAAAAGACGAACAAGTCCTTGAGGTTGAAGCCACCAGCTTGTTTGACCTGGGCGCAGAGCCTCGATAATGCAAAAAGGCAGCTCACAATAAGCTGCCTTTTTCGATGCTGTATTCGGCATGGGGGCATTTCAGCGTATGCATGCCCTCATGCTGGCGTGGCATCAGGCCTAGAAGAATGCCTGCAGTCCGGTCTGGGCGCGACCCAGAATCAGAGCATGCACGTCGTGCGTGCCTTCGTAGGTATTGACCACTTCAAGGTTGACCAGGTGGCGTGCAACACCGAACTCGTCGGATATCCCGTTGCCGCCCAGCATGTCACGGGCAAGGCGGGCGATATCGAGCGCCTTGCCGCAAGAGTTGCGCTTCATGATCGAGGTGATCTCGACGGCGGCGGTGCCTTCGTCTTTCATGCGTCCGAGTCGCAGGCAGCCTTGCAGTGCCAGCGTAATTTCCGTTTGCATATCAGCCAGTTTTTTCTGGATCAGCTGATTTTGTGCCAGAGGGCGGCCAAATTGCTTGCGATCCAGGGTGTACTGGCGAGCGGTATGCCAGCATGCCTCGGCAGCGCCCAGGGCGCCCCAGGCTATGCCGTAGCGGGCCGAGTTAAGACAAGTGAAGGGGCCACGCAAACCGGTGACTTTAGGTAGCATCTGCTCGGCGCCGATCTCGACCTCGTCCATGACGATTTCGCCGGTAATGGAGGAGCGCAGGCCCACCTTGCCATGAATGGCAGGGGCCGACAGGCCCTTCATGCCTTTCTCGAGGATGAAGCCACGGATCTTGCCGTCGTCGTCGCCGCCCACTACTTTGGCCCACACGACGAATACATCGGCGATGGGCGAGTTGGTGATCCACATTTTGTTGCCGCTGACCTTATAGCCGTTGGCAGTTTTGACCGCACGGGTCTCCATGCCGCCTGGATCGGAGCCATGATTGGGCTCGGTCAGGCCAAAACAGCCTATCCAGGCGCCGCTGGCCAGCTTGGGCAAATACTTTTGTTTTTGCTCTTCGCTGCCGAATTCGTTGATGGGCACCATGACCAGTGAGGATTGAACGCTCATCATGGAGCGGTAGCCTGAATCGACGCGCTCAACTTCACGGGCGATCAGGCCATAGCTGACGTAGTTCAGTCCGGCGCCACCATATTCTTCAGGGATAGTGGCACCCAACAGCCCAAGTTCGCCCATTTCAGCAAAAATGGCTGCGTCGGTTTTTTCGTGACGGAAGGCATCGAGAACGCGGGTTGCGAGTTTGTCCTGCGCATAGGCTTGCGCAGCATCGCGCACCATGCGCTCTTCTTCGGTAAGTTGGGTATCCAGCAACAGGGGGTCTTGCCAGTGAAAGGAGGGGGCTGCCGACATAGTGGGCTCCGTTGGGTAAGTTGAATTTACAGTGTTTCTGGGTTGGCCGGTGCGAGCAAGCTGTCAGGACTGCGACGCCAGGGCTTTTTCCCGTATTTTTTGCAATGTTGTTGTGGGTGAAATTGCTTGTGGATCGATCAGGCAATGCAAGATGGCGGGTTTGCCGCTGGCCAGGGCTCGTTCGAAAGCCGGTGCAAACTGCTCGGTGGTTTCCACGCGTTCGCCGTGGCCGCCAAAAGCCTGCGCATAGGCTGCAAAATCAGGATTTTGCAGCTCTGTGGCCGACAGGCGCGCAGGATAATGGAGTTCCTGGTGCATGCGTATGGTGCCATACATGCCGTTGTCGATCAGCAAAACGATAATCGGCAACTGATACTGGACGGCAGTGGCGAACTCCTGGCCGTGCATCATGAAGCAGCCGTCTCCGGCAAAGCATATGACTGTTTTGGATGGATCTATACGCTTGGCGCCAACGGCAGCAGGCAAGCCGTAGCCCATGGATCCTGATGTGGGAGCCAGTTGAGTGCCATAACGTGTGAAACGATGAAAGCGATGCAGCCAGGTTGCGTAATTGCCTGCACCGTTGCACATAATGGCGTCTTCTGGGAGTACCGAGCGCAAATAACTCATGACCTGACCCATTTGCAGTTGCCCCGGGTGCGTGATCTTTTGCGGATCAGTCCAGTTCAGGTAGCTGGCGCGTAGCTGATCGCGCTCGCCAGACCAGGCAGGTGCTTGCGGCGCCGTCAGCGAGCCCAGTGCCTGGGCAAAGGCAATGGGCGATACATTGATGCCGATATTGCTGCGATAAACGCGGTTCAGCTCACTGACGTCGGGGTGCACGTGGATCAGGGTCTGTGCAGGAACAGGTATGTCGAGCAAGGTGTAGCTTTGGCTTGCAATTTCCGACATGCGTCCGCCTACCAACAGCACCAGATCGGACTCTTTGATATAGCGCATCAGTTCGGGGTTGCTGCCCAGGCCGACATCGCCAACGAAGCATGGGTGGGCGGTGGAAAACAACATTTGCCGGCGGAACTGCACCGCAACCGGCAGTTGATGGCTGGTCGCAAAATCGGCAAATTGGTCGACAGCTTGCTGGTTCCAGCGGGTGCCCCCGAGGATGGCGATGGGTTTTCGGGCCTGGCCAAGCTGCTGTGCGAGGGCCTCAAGCTGCTGGCTCGAAGGCGCACTTTCAATGACTTCGTATCGAGGAGCGTCGCTGACTTCGGCGATTTCGACCAGCATGTCTTCGGGCAAGGCAATCACAACGGGACCCGGGCGACCCGAGGTAGCTACGTGAAAGGCACGTGAGACAATTTCAGGGATGCGTTCGACCTGGTCTATTTCGGTGGCCCATTTGACCTGAGTGCCGAATACCGCGCGGTAGTCCATTTCCTGGAAAGCCTCTCGTTCGCGCATGCCGCGTTCGATCTGGCCCACGAACAGGATGAGCGGTGTGGAGTCTTGTTTGGCAATATGTATGCCAGCCAGGGCATTGGAGGCGCCAGGCCCACGCGTGACCATGCAGATGCCGGGTTTGCCGGTCAGTTTGCCATAAGCATCAGCCATCATGGCTGCGCCGCCTTCCTGACGGCATACGGTGACTTGTATGGCGGCATCGTGCAGTCCGTCGAGGACGGCGAGGTAGCTTTCGCCAGGCACGCAAAAAACATGCTCGGTGCCTTGCGCAAGCAGTTGATCGACAAGAATGTGTCCGCCCAGGCGTGGGCGCAGTGTGGTTTCGGGGCTGGCGTTCATAGTATGAGGATAATGTGCGTTGTATGCACAACGCAATTGATAAAATTGCACAATGTCTTGCTGTTTGTGCAAGACTAGCCATAAAGTGCCGCAAGCTTTGATTCTAACCTTGCGGCGTAAATTGCGTTGAATTGCGACTTGAGTTGCATGCCATGAGGTCGAAGCAGGGTGATCAGGGTATATGAGAAACGGAATTCCACATTTGGGTGCTTTACAGGCATTTGAGGCGACAGCGAGACTGGGCTCATTTTCCAGGGCGGCCGAAGAGCTCTCGCTTACACATAGTGCAATCTATCGTCAGGTCACCGGGCTGGAAGAAAGATTGGGCGTGCAGCTGCTGACACGGGTGCGTCGTCGGGTGGCGCTGACTGATGCCGGCGCCGAGTATGCCGCTCGTGTACGGCATCATCTGGAACAACTCGAAAAAGACACTTTTGGTCTGATATCGCGTTCAGGCATGGGACGAAGCCTGCATATTGCCGTGTTGCCCACTCTGGCAACCACTTGGTTGCTGCCACGTCTGCCTGAGTTTCAACAACAGCATGCTGACATTGCCATCAGCCTTTCTGTACGCACCCTGCCTTTCCAGTTCAAGGATCACCCATTCGATGCGGCTATTTATCACGCAGCGCAGATATGGCCCAGTACTGCCGGAATCAAGCTGTTCGATGAGGGTGAGCTGCTGCCTGTTTGTATTCCCGAGCTGCTGGATCGGCGCCAGGACTCGGCTCAGGGCATGAGCGGCCTGGTTCATTTGCATATGAGCTCGCGCCCCGATGCCTGGCGGCACTGGTATCAGGCCCAGAATAAAGAGTACATTCCCATGATCAGCGGCGGGCCACGCTATGAACTATTCACCATGACACTTGCGGCAGTCAAGGCCGGGCTCGGGGTGGCGTTGGTTCCTCGATTCCTGGTACAGGACGACATCGCTGAAGGCAGGCTGGTGACGCCTGCCGAGGGAGTCTTGCAAGTGCGGGAAGCTTATTTCTTCAGTTATCCACTGGTCAGCGAGCGGTCTGAAGCGCTGGCTTCTTTTGAATCGTGGCTGGCCGCAGCCGCACATTCCAGCAAGGAGTTTGTATGAGCAGCATTCAGGCCCCGCATGTCGTCAGGGCTGGTTTTGTTGGCCGGCAATACAAGCAGGCCGGGTGGCGAGGTCTGGCCGGCATGTTGGCTGTTTTGCTGGCATGTCCGGCTGTCTGGGCAACGGGAGTGCCAGAGCTCTTGTTGAAGGCTGTCAATGAAACGCCGGTAATTCAGCATAAAGAAGACATTAACCCGGAAATCGCAACGGGCAGGCGGGAATCGCAGCAAGCTCACGCCGAACACTATATGGTCAGCAGCGCCAATCCTCTTGCCACGCAAGCGGGTGTGGCCATTCTGGCTGAAGGCGGGAGTGCGGCCGATGCGATTATTGCTGCCCAGTTGGTGCTTAACCTGGTCGAGCCGCAGTCCTCGGGTATCGGAGGCGGTGGCTTTCTCATCGGCTACGACGCAGCAACACAAAAGGTGCAAGCTTATGACGGGCGTGAAACTGCTCCAGGTGCCGCGCGTAGCACCCGCTTCATGCAAGGGGAGCAAGCCATTGCTTTCAAGGATGCTGTAAATAGCGGTCTATCGGTGGGTACCCCGGGTTTGCTGCGCATGCTGGGGCAGGTGCATGCCGAGCATGGCAAGCTGGAATGGGCCAGGCTTTTTGAACCGGCAATCGAGCTGGCAGAGCAAGGTTTTGAAGTGTCGCCCCGCTTGCATGCCATGTTGGACCAGAATACCGAGCTGCGCCGGCAAGCAGCGGCTGCTGCTTATTTTTACGATGAAAAAGGGCTCGCCTGGCCTGTAGGGCATGTCTTGAAGAACCCGGCGTTTGCACAAGTGCTGCGTCGTGTTGCGGCCACTGGGCCTGACGCTTTCTACCAGGGTAAGATTGCTCACAATATCGTGGATGCGGTCGCCGGGCATCTGGTGCCGGGTGATTTGAGCCTGCAGGATCTGACGGCTTATCGCTCAATAGAGCGGGAGCCTCTCTGTGCGCCTTACAAGGTGTATGTATTGTGCGGCGTTCCGCCACCCAGCTCAGGCCCGCTGTCCATTATTCAAATGATGACGATACTGTCGTATACGCCTATTGCTGATCTGGTGCCGGGCTCTGCAGGGGCAGTTCATTATTTTTCTGAGGCAGGCCGGCTGGCTTTTGCCGATCGGGCTGTGTATTTGGCTGACCCTGATTTTGTCGAGGTCCCGGTCAAGGCCTTGCTGGATCCTCAATATCTGCGCCTGCGTGCCGATTTGATCATGCCCAGGCGAACCATAGGCCAGGCACCGCCGGGCGACCCTATCGGGATGCTTGCCGTGCGTGGAGAAGATGTGTCTCCCGAATTGCCGTCCACAACGCATATTGTGGCGGTGGATAGCGAAGGCAGTGTGATGTCCATGACCAGCAGCATAGAGTCTGCGTTTGGCAGCAAGATATTTGTCGACGGTTTTCTACTGAATAATCAGCTGACTGATTTTTCCTTGTCGGATGTCGACGCCCAGAACAGGCCGGTGGCCAATCGACTGGAACCGGGCAAGCGCCCACGGAGTTCGATGTCACCCATGTTGGTGTTGAAGGATGGCAAACCTTATATGGCGATAGGCTCTCCAGGCGGGGCTTCGATCATTAATTTTGTAGCCAAGGTACTGGTTGGCGTCCTGGACTGGGATTTGAGTTTGCAAGAGGCGATCGATTTACCTAATTTCGGTAGCCGAAATTACGCTACGGATTTGGAGAAGGGCACTGTTTTACGCGATGTTGCCGACGATTTACGGGCTATGGGGCATGAAGTGCGGGAGGTCGATTTTCCCAGTGGTCTGCAAGGAATTCGATTGACGCCTGATGGGTTGGAGGGCGGTGCGGATCCGCGTCGGGAGGGCGTGGCCGCGGGTGGGTGAACCACGAGGCTATGGACCTGTCATCGAAAAACCACCGTCCGCTGCCCGTTCAGCAAAACCCGATGCTCTACATGCCAGCGCACCGCGCGCGCCAGTACCAGAGACTCGACATCGCTGCCTACCTGAGCCAGATCCTGGGCTGGATGCGCGTGATCCACGCGCTCGATGTCCTGCTCGATGATAGGGCCCTCATCCAGATCAGCCGTCACATAATGTGCCGTGGCGCCAATGATTTTCACCCCGCGAGCGTGCGCCTGATGATAAGGGCGTGCGCCCTTGAAGCTGGGCAGAAAGCTGTGATGAATGTTGATGGCCCGGCCAGACAACGCCTGGCATAAATTATTCGACAGAATCTGCATATAGCGTGCCAGCACAACCAGATCGATCTGTTCCTTGTCCACAATATCCAGAATTTGCTGTTCTTGCGCCTCCCGGGTGTCCGGCGTTACCGGCAAATAATGATAAGGAATACCGTAGGCCTTGGCCATGGCTGCGTAGTCTTGATGGTTGGAGACAATCCCTGCGACGTCTATCGGAAGTTGCCCGCTATGTGTGCGGAACAGCAGGTCATTCAGGCAATGGCCCTGGCGGCTGACCAGAATCAGCACACGTGCCTTGCGTTGTGCATCGTGAATATGTGCTTCCATATCGAATTTCCCGGCCGTCTCCGCAAAAGAGGCTTCCAGCTCAGCAATGTCGGCGGGCTGGGGCAAGGCGAAGTGGACGCGCAGGAAGAATCGTTCGGTACCCAGGTCGCCGAACTGCTGTGCGTCGATGATATTGCCGTGCAGGCTCAGCAGCCAACCGGTAACGCTATGCACAATGCCTGTGCGGTCGGGGCAGGAGAGGGTCAGAATATAGTCGTTCATGATGTGTTGTCTTAGCGGTGATGCGGTGCTTCGTTCAATGCTGCGCGTACTGTTTGGGCGATGGCCAGGCTGGCGGTCAGTGCGGGCGATTCCAGGCCGAACAGGTTGACCAGATTAGGGATGCCGTGTGTGGCCGGCCCGGCAATAGCGAAGTCGGCAGCGGCTTCGCCAGGCCCTACTATTTTAGGACGAATACCCGTATAGCCGGGATTCAGGGCGCTGTCGGGCAACGCCGGCCAGTAACTGCGGACGGCAGCATAGAATGCTTCGGCGCGTTTAGGGTCCAGAGTGTAGTCTTCGCCGTCTATCCATTCTGTGTCGGGGCCAAATTTGGCTTGGCCGCCCAGGTCCAGAGTCAGGTGCACGCCCAGGCCTGCGTTATTCGGCATAGGATAAATGAGACGGCTGAAGGGTGATCGGCCCGACAAAGTGAAGTAGCTACCCTTGCAGAAATAGGCTTGTGGTATCAGCTCTGTGGGCTGGCCGAGCAATTTGCGGGCAACGGATGGCGCATGCAGGCCTGTTGCGTTGATGACGCAGTCTGCCGTCAGTGTCATGGGTTCGTCGCCGTCGAATTCCAGCTCGAACTCACCCGAGTCCAGTACTTTGCCTTGGCGGAAGGCCGTATGGAAGACGCATTGGGTGCCCTGGTGCTCGGCATCGCCTTGCAGTGCCAGCATGAGGGCATGGCTATCGATGATACCGGTCGAAGGTGAGACCAGGGCTGCATCGCAGGTCAGCGCGGGTTCCAGCTTGCGGGCCTGGACGCCACTGATCTGGTACAAATCGTCGACGCCGTTGCGCCCGGCATGCTCGGCGATACGATGCAGTTGTGCGCTTTGTTCGGGTGTTGCCGCTACGATCAGCTTGCCGATTCTTTTATAAGGCACGCCGCGCTCGTCACAATAGCTGTAAAGCAGGTGTTTCCCGGCTACGCACAGCTGCGCCTTGAGGCTGCCAGGTTCGTAATAGATGCCAGCGTGAATAACTTCTGAGTTGCGTGAACTGGTACCGGTGCCGATGGCCTCGTTTGCCTCGATCACCATGACTTCACGCCCTGCCAGGGCAAGTTCGCGTGCGACGGCGAGGCCGACGACGCCGGCGCCCAGAACGACGCAGTCTATATCTGCTGCCATAGAATGTCCTGCATATATGATGATTACGTCAACCTGCTCGTCAGTTGTTCGATAACGGCTCGGTTGACGGGGTCAGGTCGAAATCGCCGGCATGATACACCAGCGGTTGATTGAAGTTGCGATGGCAATGCTCGACTTGCCCTACGAAGATCATATGATCGCCCGCCTCATGTTGGATCAGGTTGTAGCACTCGAACCATGCGGCGCACTCGTTGTCGCCCAGCATCAGGGTGCCGCTGGGTGCCCGGGTCAGGGCCAGGCCGTCGAATCGCTGTGCCTGGGACCCGTAGGCAAAACGTTTTGCCAAGGGCAGCTGTGATGCTGCCAGTACGTGCACGACGTAACGCTCGGACTGCTGGAAGTGAAGCAGTGACGATGCTTTGCGTGACAAAGACCACAGCACCATCGGCGGCTCCAGCGACACGGAATTGAAGGAGCTGATGGTCAGTCCCAATGGCTGATGGTCGGGCTTCCCTTCGGTGGTGATGACCGTGACGCCAGTGGCGAACCTGCCTAGGGCGGAGCGAAAAAAGAGCGAATCGAAATCGGGATCCGTTGGGGCCATATGCATGCTTGGTGCCGGTGCTTACGGCGCCAGCCGTATGTGCGACCAGACTTGGCTTTCATCGCGCTGAAACACCAGTCGGTCGTGCAGCCGGGATGGGCGTCCTTGCCAGAATTCAACGCGATCAGGGTTCAGGCGATAGCCACCCCAGTGTTCGGGCCTTGCAGGCTCGGCGCCCAGCGATTTGCTCAGTTCGGCAGCCCGCGCTTCGAGTTCTGCACGGGTAATGGGCTGGCTTTGCGGTGATACCCAGGCACCTATGCGAGATCCCAGGGGGCGGCTTTGGAAATAGCTGTCGGATTCGGCTGCGGAAGCTTTTTCTATAACGCCCTCTATGCGAATCTGCCGCTCCAGTGCGGGCCAGAAAAACAATAGGCTGGCGTTGGGGTTCTCGGCCAGCTCATGGCCTTTGCGTGAAAGATAGTTGGTGTAAAAGACGAAGCCCTGCTGGTCAAAACCCTTGAGCAGCACGATACGTGCCGAAGGCTTGCCTGCCAGGGTTGTGGTGGCCAGCGTCATGGCATTGGGCTCGGCCACCTTGGCAGTCAAGGCGTCGTTGAACCATAGCGTGAACTGTTCGAAAGGGTCAGCGGCCAGAGAGCTCTCGAGCAGTTCGAATTTTTCGTAGCTCTGGCGAATATCGGCAACAGTCATGATTGGGGGGAAAAGATAAGTATCAAGGGAATGATCAGTAGTTTACCGGATGCCGCGGTGCGAGGCTTTACCGGGACTTAGCAGTCTTGGGCCAGGGATGTCTGCAGTGCGCCCACCAGCGTTTGTAGCCGTTTGTCGTGAATGTTGGATTGTCTCAGGGCCTGTGCGGTTTCCAGCACGTACTCTATGCAGGGGCCATAGCTGCCGTGGGCATTGCGAACGATGTGGACCAGACGATCTACGGGCAGCCCGCTGACATACGCGTCGGTATTGCGGTTCATGGTGAAGGCCAGGGCCGTAATTGGCCCTTCGTCTGTGCGGCAGTTCAGCCACTTGGGTATATAGGCGCCACTGGGCATTTCACGGCGCCATAGCGCTTCCATGGTGGTGGGGACGTCATTGGCCGGAATACGGAACACCACCCCCTGGCAGGATCCACCGGTATCCAGGCCGAACACCAGGCCGGGTTGATCCGGCGTGCCGCGATTCACCCTGGACCACAGGCATAGCGCGCGGTGATAGCCATGCAGCAGGGCTATTCTTTTTTCAGAAAAATCGAACTCGGGACGCCAGATCAGTGAGCCATAGCCGTATACCCATAGGTCCTGGTCGGGGTTCCAGTCTGCCAGTGATGCCTGCAGCGAAGCGTGGCGTTCGGCATCGGTGAGTAGCCGAAAATTGCTGGGGGCAGGCATGGGATGAGGATTTGGCGAGAAAACGGTATTCACTGTACTGGCGGCTCCGGGTGTTGATGCTCACGCTTATTTTAAGCCCGTCCTGGTCTGGTGCTAAAGTCTGCCGCTATCTTGTGGTTTTTTTGTGCGAAGTAATTGGGTACAGGCTCAAAATCCTGCTTATGCGGTTCCTGCGGCTTCCCGGCAGGTAAACTTCCAGGATGGGACGGCCATGAATGCCGTAACCCCTTTTGTAAAAGTTCTGTGCAACAGTACGCCTTGCCTTATCAGAGTCTGCCATGTCCGATGTTGTTTCCATTGACCTAGAGCGCCGTTTCGGCGGTCTGGAGCGTTTATACGGCCCAGCAAGCCTGGGTGGGCTGAGCGCGGCACATGTGGCGGTGGCCGGCATAGGAGGCGTGGGATCATGGTGTGCCGAGGCACTGGCTCGTACCGGTATCGGTGCGCTCAGCCTGATCGATCTCGATCATATTGCTGAATCAAATATCAATCGTCAGCTGCATGCGCTGACCGAGACCTTGGGCCAAGCCAAGGTCATGGCCATGGCGCAACGCGTGCATGGCATCAACCAGGCATGTCGATTGCAGATCATCGATGACTTCGTCAGCCCTGATAACGTGACGGATCTCTTTGCTGATGATGTTCGACTGATCATCGACTGTACCGATCAGGCACAGGCCAAGATTGCCATGATTCTCGAGGCCCGTCGACGCAATATACCCATCGTGGTGTGTGGTGGAGCGGGCGGCAAGACCAATCCCCTGAGCTTGCGTGCCGGGGATTTGTCTGCGGCTGTCAATGATGCCTTGCTGGCCAAGTTGCGTAATACGCTAAGACGCCAGCATGCTTTTCCCAAAGCCGGAACTCAAGGGGGCAAGGTACGTAAGCGTGTACCCAAGATGGGCGTGCGTGCCCTGTGGTTCGACCAGGCAGCCTTGTTGCCTGCACAATGGCAACAGACCAGTATTGAGCTGGCCAAACATGCGCCCGACCGCCAGGAGTTGGGCTTGATGGCGACACAAGCTCCCGAGGCGGCTGCCTTGCAGGGCCTATCATGCGCGGGCTATGGTTCAGTCGTGACGGTAACTGCTGCCATGGGCATGGCAGCAGCCAATGAGGCTGTTCAATACATCCTGAATGGGAAATTCTTCAGTTAGAACCGTTCGCAGCAAGCTGCAGTCTGTGCAACCCCACCTCATCCTTTTGAGGCGTGACGACTATCGATCTGTTTTGGCCCGGAGGGTGTGTGGATGTGTACGATCAAATAGGGTGCTTGCCCGGCTTCCAGTGGCGATACCGTAAACGGGCCTTCGAAGCCTATTTGCTCAAGTAGTTGCCGGACATCTGCCGCATCGGGATGAAACGCTTCCAGGCTGATCAGTGTGCAGCCTATGTCTTCCATCCTGCTCGCCGGATGCTGTGTGCCATCCCACTGTATAAGGGCGGGCGCGGCTCCGTTCATGACCAGTCTGCCGTCATCGGGTATGGTGATCTGCCATGATAATTGCCCGCGCGTCATGGTTTCGACAGGACCCAAAGGTAATGTTGCAGCCTGGGAGGCCGCTGTAATGTCGTTGGTCCTGGCGACCCATCCTGCCAGGCCGGTGGGCTGGTTATAGTCGCTGGTCAATCCGAACCAGCTTGGACGGTCAGGTTGCTGCGCCTCGGGATTGATGGCGATCACCTCGATATACACGTCCTTGCCCAGCCTGAGCAACAGGTTATGGGTACCCATACGAGAGTGTTCGCCGCCTGATTCCAGCGCAACCCCCAGCGTGCGAAATATGTATTCCGAACCCGCTGCAAGTGACGATGCGGTAATGACGATGTGGTCAATGTGAGAGTGCAGCATGATGAGTCCTGTCTCCTGGGTAGAGTCTTGAGTCCGAAGGGGGACGTCATGGATTATGGCATGTTGTCTGGCAGATCGGGCTCGGCCATCACGGCATTCAGCCATCCGCGTAATGCGTTGGATACCCGAATAGCGGGGGCGCTCAGCAAGTCTCGACGGCTGATGAAGGCTTCGGCGACCAGCCCCCTATCGAGCAAATCCTGCCGTTGTACACCAGGTAGCAGACCGCAGCTTTGCGGCGGAGTCAGCCAGCGGCCGGCGTCATCCCGTATGTATATATTGCTGCGACTGGCTTCACAAACCTGATTCTGATCGTTACAGAACACTATGTCGAAGAAGGCGGTATGTGCGGCTAGCCAGGCGTATGCAGCGTCGTACCAGGGCCTGTGCGTGGTTTTATGCTGCAGCCAGTATGGATCGGCCAGCAGAGGCTTGTGTTGCAACACAAGCTGTACTGGTTGTGGCGTGTCGGGCAAGGGGCTGGAAGTCAGTGTCAAACCGCCATCCTGGCCGAGCAGCAGGCGCAGCCGGTAGGTTTGGGATGCGTCCAGTCCGTCTGTATACCGGCGTAGCTCGACATCCAGATTGGCCGGTGGTACGTGGCCCAGAATGCGGCAGGAAGAGGCCAGTCGTCGCATATGGCCGGCCAGCAGGGGAATGTGCCCGCCGGGTTCGACACGCATGGTTTCTATGAGTTGTACGAGCTGGAGGTCAGCCATGATCCGTCCGTTAGCCTGAGTTTTGAATATTGAGTATCCGGGCCTTCCACAGGCATTCCTGCCATTCCTGCTCAGGTTCCGAGTCGTAGACAATTCCACCACCTACACCAAAAATCCCGTGTCGTGCATCATGCATCGCTATGGTGCGTATAGCCACGTTGAGTGAGCAATCCCCATTCGGAGCGAGCCAGCCCACGCTGCCACAGTAAATGCCACGAGGCCGGTTTTCGAGCTGTTTTATTTTCTGCATGGATGCAATCTTGGGTGCACCGGTAATCGAGCCGCAGGGGAACAGGGCACGCAGCAGTTGCTCAAGGCTGATGCCGGGCGCCTCAGCCTTGATGGTCGAGGTCAGCGTCCAGACGGAAGGATATTGTTCCAGGGAAAACAGTTTTTCGACCTTGACCGAGCCCGGCGTGGCGATACGCCCCAGGTCATTGCGCAAGAGGTCGACGATCATTAGATTTTCAGCACGGTTCTTTTCGCTGCGCAGTAGTGCTTGGCCGGCGGCTTCGTCTTGTGCGGGGTCGTCGTGGCGTGGCGCGGTGCCTTTCATGGGACGTACGGTTAGTGTTGTTCCCTCGCGGGCTACGAACAGTTCCGGTGAAAAGGAAAGAATGCTGCGTGAGCCGTCTTCGATATAGGCAGCATGGGCTGCTGGATGCCTGGCGGCAATGCTGCGATAGAGATCCCGAGGCGTTGACTGCGTTTCCACGGCAATGGGAAAGGTGTAGTTGGCCTGATAGAGTTCGCCGCGTCCTATGCTCTCGCGCAGGACATGAATGTCATCCAGATAACGCTGTGGATCAATCAGGGGGCGGTTTTCCAGGCTGACGGCCTGTGCAGGTGCCGCCCATACTGTTGCGTGGCGGGCTTGTTTGAAAACGAGTGCCGTCAAACGGGGTTGTGGCTGTATGGCGGATTTGTTGGCCATGGGCTGACTTGCCGGCTCCAGCCATTCTCCCAGCTCATAGTCCAGCAGTAGCGCAATCCAGCAACCGGCGGCCTGCGCTGCCTCGATTGCCCCGAAGACTGCGCCCAGCTCTGACGCCGAACTGGCCGTAATGCGGCGACTGAAGCCATCCAGCTCCAGAGCCTGGCCTGACAACCGGTTCTCAAAGCGGCACAGCATGTCAGTGTTGTGCCGGTTCAAGAAACGTCGCGAGTGCAGCGCCAGTATGTGAAACCGACTTCAAGTCCATGACCTGTTCAGGGGATCCTTGTGCCACCAGACGTCCTCCGCCGTTGCCGCCTTCGGGTCCGAGGTCGAGAATCCAGTCGGCTTCTGCGATGATATCCAAGTTGTGTTCAATGACCAGTACAGTGTTATCGGCATCGACCAGGCGATGCAGGACATGAATCAGTTTTTCAACGTCGGCTGTCGACAGACCCACGGTAGGCTCATCCAGCACATAGAGCGTGTGGGGAATCCGGGAGGCCCGACCGGTTTTGATCACGCCTTCGGTCAGGCGTGCCTTGGCCAGTTCCGCTACCAGCTTGATGCGCTGCGCTTCTCCTCCCGATAAGGTAGGTGAGGGCTGTCCCAGCGTCAGATAGCCCAGACCGACATCCTGCATCAATTGCAAGATGCGCGAAATCCTGGAATGAGCGGCAAAGAATTCCACGGCTTCGTCCACTTCCATTTTCAGGACTTCGCCGGCGTTCTTGCCACGCCAGGTCACACCCAGCGTGTCGCGGTTGAAGCGTTCGCCGTTGCAGCCATCGCACAATACCTTAACGTCGGGCAGGAAGCTCATTTCTATGGTTCGCATACCTTGCCCCTCGCAGATGGGGCAGCGGCCTTCACCGGTGTTGAATGAGAATCTCGCCGCCGTCCAGCCGCGTATCCTGGCTTCGCGCGTGTCGGCAAAGAGCTTGCGCACATCGTCCCAGAAACCTACATAGGTGGCAGGGCAGGAGCGCGGGGTTTTCCCGATAGGCGTCTGGTCTACTTCCAGCACGCGGTCTATGGCTTGCCAGCCGGTCATGCCGGTGCAGCCATGCCATGGAGGATCTTTGCGCTGTGATACTGCCTGTGCAAGATTTTCTAGCAGTACGTCACGTGCCAGTGTGGATTTACCGGATCCCGATACGCCGGTGACCACGCTCAGGCGCCCGACAGGCAATTGGGCCGTGACATTGTGCAGATTGTGCAGATGGGCGTTTTGTACGGTGATCAGGGCAGTTTCGTCCGTGATGGCCCGGCGGGCTTGCAAGGGATGTTGCAGGGGTTGCTTCAGGTAGCGGCCTGTGACGGAGGCTGGGCTCTTCATCAGGTCTTCGGCTGTGCCCTGAGCCACCACCATGCCACCGCGCGTACCGGCTCCTGGACCTATGTCGATAATGTGCGAGGCCCGTCGTATGGTGTCTTCGTCATGCTCGACCACAACCAATGTATTGCCGTTGCCTTCCAGCGAGGCCAGGGCATTGAGCAGAATCTGGTTGTCGCGCGAGTGCAGGCCGATAGTGGGTTCGTCGAGTACGTAGCAAACGCCTTGCAGATTGGAGCCCAGTTGGGCGGCCAACCGTATGCGCTGTGCTTCACCGCCCGACAGAGTGGGCGCGGCACGGTCCAGCGCCAGGTAGCCCAGGCCGACCTCCCGCATGAAATTGAGCCTGCCCCTGATTTCGGCAAGAATGTCACGAGTGATTTCGCCTTCGCGTCCGCGGATGATCAGTCCGTCGAAAAAGCTCTGTGCATCAGATACCGGCATGGCGGCCAGATCGGCAATAGAGCGCTCGCGCCATAGAAATGCCCGGGAGACCGGGTTGAGGCGTGCGCCATGACAGCTGGAGCAGGTTTCGGCATGGCCTTCGTACCAGGCGTTCCAGGTGGTTTCCTCCCCCGTCTGTTCGGCGTCGAAGCCCGCCAACTGCAGGCCTGTGCCAAAGCAGCTGTTGCACCAGCCATGCTTGGAGTTGTAGCTGAACATGCGTGGATCGGGCTCGGGGAAGCTAGTGCCGCAGCTAGGGCAGGCGCGCTTGACTGAAAAATGTCTTTGCTCGGCCGACGCATTGAGCATGGCGCCGCGGCGCTCGTCCAGACTGCTGGCCTGCGTTGCCGAGATGTCCAGCAATAGGCTCATGGTGCCTTGACCATATTCCAGTGCACTGCGCACGGCTTCACGCAGTGCCGCTTCGTCCTTCGGGTCGGCGATCAGATCGGCGACAGGCAGTTCGATAGTGTGCTCTTTGTATCGGTCCAGTCGTGGCCAGGGAGATACCGGTATGAATTCTCCGTCTACCCGCAGATGTGTATGGCCTTTGCCGGCAGCCCACTTGGCCAGGTCAGTGTAGTAGCCCTTGCGTGCGCTGACCAGCGGCGCCAGTATGCCTATATGGCGGCCTTTGCAGTCCTTCAGGATCTGGGCAACGATTTGTTCGGCCTTCTGCGGTTCAACCGCCACATTGCAGGTGGGGCACATCTGCGTACCCAGCTTGACATACAGCAAGCGCAGAAAGTGATGGATCTCGGTCATGGTGGCAACCGTCGACTTGCGGCCACCACGGCTGGTGCGCTGTTCGATGGCGACCGTGGGAGGGATGCCATAAATGGCATCCACGTCGGGTTTGCCGGCAGGCTGCACGATGGCACGGGCATAGGCATTGAGCGACTCGAGATAGCGGCGTTGCCCTTCATTGAACAGGATGTCGAAGGCCAAAGTGGATTTACCCGAACCCGATACGCCCGTGATCACGGTAAAGGTATCGTGCGGAATGCTGACATTGATGCCTTTCAGGTTGTGCTCGCGCGCATTGACCAGGTCTATGCTCAGTCCCGGTCCACGCCGATGCCGCAAGGCTGTTTGCAGGGGTGTACCCGCGGCATCCTGGTAACGCGGCGCGGGCTCGGCCAGTTGCCTGGCCTGCTGTGATTTATCTTCGTAGACAATGGCGCTTGTGTAGTCGGCCAGCGCTTGTCCGGTGTACGACGCCTTGTTGGACATGAGGTCTTGCGGCGTCCCGACATCGGTGACGCGTCCACCCGCATCACCGCCTTCTGGCCCGAGGTCTATCAGCCAGTCCGCCGCGCGGATGACGTCCAGGTTGTGCTCGATAATCAGCAGGGAGTGACCGGCTGCCAGTAGCTTGCGGAAGGCACGCATCAGGCGAGCCACATCGTCGAAGTGCAGGCCGGTGGTAGGCTCGTCGAACAGGAACAGGCTGCCTTTCTTGGCAACTTTGGCCGACGAGATACCGCTGCGTGCCGCAGCCGCCAGATGACCGGCCAGCTTGAGGCGTTGGGCCTCGCCACCCGACAGCGTAGGGACAGGCTGGCCCAGGCGCACATACTCCAGTCCTACATCGGCCAGTGGGGCCAAAGCCCATTGAACGTCGCGCAGCCCGCTGAAAAAAGCCAGTGCTTCACTGATGGTCATGTCGAGGACTTCATCGATTGAGGCGCTGCGGCCCAGGTGCTCGACCCGGATTTCCCGTATCTCGGGACGGAAGCGTTTGCCATCGCAATCGGGGCAGCGCAGGTAAACGTCTGACAGGAATTGCATCTCGACATGTTCAAAGCCGGTGCCGCCGCAGCTTGGGCAGCGTCCATCACCGGTATTGAAACTGAAGGTTCCTGCTGTATAGCCGCGCTCTTTGGACATCGGGACCTGGGCAAACAGCTTGCGTATGGCATCGAAGGCGCCAACATAGCTTGCAGGGTTGGAGCGTGCGGTCTTGCCTATGGGTGTTTGGTCCACCATGACGACTTCGGCCAATTGCTCCGCACCCAGCAGGTGATCATATTCACCCGGCGCCTCGGTGGGTTTGCCCTGTTGCTTCAGCAGCGCCGGATAGAGCACATCCTGGATCAGTGTCGACTTGCCAGAGCCCGATACCCCAGTCACGCACACCAGACGTCCCAACGGTATGGAGATAGACACGTTTTGCAGATTGTTGGCTCTGGCGCCTTCGAGAATAAGCCGCGGCGTGTTGGCCGCCACGGGCATGGGACGTGGCGCCTCGACGCGCAAGCGGCTGCCCAGGTAGTTGCCTGTCAGTGTGTCGGCATTACGCAGCTGTGTCGGCGTACCATCGAACACAATCTGGCCGCCGCGCTCGCCAGGACCAGGTCCCATGTCGATGATACGGTCGGCGGCAATCATGACCTGAGGATCGTGCTCAACCACCACAAGGGTGTTGCCATTGGCACGCAGGCGGTGCATGACTTCCACGACGCGATGCATGTCGCGTGGGTGCAGGCCGATGGAGGGCTCATCGAGCACGAATAATGTATTGACCAACGAGGTTCCCAGCGCCGTCGTCAGATTGATGCGCTGGACTTCGCCACCGGATAGGGTGCGGCTCTGGCGATCCAGTGATAAATAGCCCAGACCCACATCGCACAAGAATTTGAGGCGGGTCCGGACCTCATTGAGCAGCAGCTCAATGGCGGCATCCATCTGGGCGCCGAAGCTGATATCCAGAAAATAGTCGCGCACACGACTGATGGGCAGACGCATCAGGTCGTGTATGCCCAGCCCGGGCAAGGCATCAAGCTGCGCATGAGTCCATTGCGCGTGCACTGGCATGAAGCGAGGGTAGGCGTCGTCGAGGTCTGCAGGTTGCGTGCCCAAGCGCCACAGGGTGGCATCCGGCTTGAGCCGGGCGCCGCCGCAAGCGGGGCAGGGGGTGTAACTGCGGTATTTTGAAAGCAGCACGCGCACATGCATTTTGTAGGCCCGGGACTCCAGCCAGTCGAAGAATCGCTGTGCGCCATACCATTGCGTTTTCCAGGCGTTCTGGCCGCCTTTCCAGTCGGGAGTGCCGCCAATCACCCACTGCTTTTCATCTTCCGTCAAGTCTTGCCACGGGGTGTCGAGGCGTATGCCCGCGACAGGAGCATATTGCTCCATCTCGACCTGACATTCTTTATAACTGTTAGTCTGCCAGGGTTTGATCGCTCCCTGGCGCAGCGTTTTCTTTTCGTCAGGTACGACCAGGCCATAGTCTATGCCCATGACACGCCCGAAGCCACGGCACGATTCGCAGGCCCCCAAGGGCGAGTTGAAGGAAAAAGTGCTGGGCAGTGGGGTGCTGTATTCGATATTGCAGGTGGCGCAATGCAAACGATTGCTGAAGCGCCATGTGGTTTCCTGAGCGCCTTCTGTGTCGGAATCGGCCAGTGCATGAATCGCGATGTGGCCATCGCCCTGCTTCAGAGCTGTATCCAGAGCCTCCATGATGCGTTCAGGTTCGGTGGTGCTGTAGCGGAACCGGTCCTGTATAACATGCAGCACGCGCAGTTTTTCCGCCTTGGGTACGCGCTTGCCCTTTCCTTTGCCCTTGGCTGGCGCGGGCGTGTGCAGGCGGGTTTCCTCATGGTGAATGCGTGTATAGCCTTGTTGCTCCAGAAAGCCGCGTACCTCTTCTTCGGTGTAGTTGGCTGGAACGATGATCGGGAAGGTAACGATCAGGCGTGGATCGCCAGCTTCTGGGGTACGAGCGGCCAACTGCTGCTGTATGGATTGTGCATCGTCGCGCTGCACGCGCTGGCCGCAGCACTGGCAATATAGTCGGCCCAACCGTGCAAACAGCAATTTCAAGTGATCGTTCAGCTCAGTCATGGTACCCACTGTGCTGCGCGAATTACGCACCGGATTGACCTGGTCGATGGCGATGGCGGGCAATATGCCCTCGATGCGCTCGACCTGAGGCTTGTCCATGCGGTCGAGAAACTGCCGGGCGTAGGGTGAGAAAGTCTCTACGTAGCGGCGTTGGCCTTCGGCATATAGGGTATCGAAAGCCAGTGAACTTTTACCGGACCCGGAAACGCCCGTCACGACCAGCAACTCGCCGGTATTGACGGAAACGTCAAGATTCTTGAGATTGTTTTGGCGTGCGCCGAAAATGCGGATATGTGAGCTCATGTCGCTATGATAATCGTTCTTCCACGGGTGTCCTGGCATCCTTTGTTTTGTGAATGTGGCCGGTTTTTGGTAGAATGCCGGGTTACCTGAATTTTTGGGCCCGCGGCTTTGCGTGCCTACTATGCACAGATCGGAGATCAACATGGCAGAAATCAAACGTACGCGACGCAACACCCTCGAACGCCGTTGCCTGGGCAAGGCTTTCAAGCGCCTTTTCGTGCGCTCGCCCAAAGGCATTTTCAAAATGCTCGAAAAGGTCAAGCGCGTTTAAGCGGCTTAATCAGTAACGGCCTGTAATGGCCTGCCAGACTGCCTGGTATCAATACGTAAGTCTGGCAAATAATCCGCAGATCCAGGGTCTGTGGATTTTTTTTGTCCTATGATAGGCTGATTGAAGTAGGGGAATAAAGAAGGTCGTATGTCCACTTGGCGCCATCTTTTTACGGTTGTCACACCAACCTATAACAGAGCCCATACTCTTGAGCGGGTGTATCTGTCTTTGGGGGAACAGTCGTTCCAGGATTTCGAGTGGGTCATTGTTGACGATGGCTCTACCGACAATACCCAAGAGGTGGTCATGGGGTGGCAACAAGAAGCCAGTTTTCCCATCCACTACGTGTGGCAAGAAAATCAGCATAAAAAAACCGCATTCAACCGTGGCGTCAACAAAGCCAGCGGTGAGCTTGTCGTGGCACTAGACAGCGACGATAGCCTGGATACCAATGCCTTATACGCCATGGCGACCGCCTGGCGCGATATTCCCCTTGCGGACCGTGACCGATTTGTAGCAATCACAGGGCTGTGCGCGCGACCCAATGGGCATATTGTGGGTGATATGTACCCGCGCGACCTGCTCGACGCGTCGTCGCTCGACATGACATTCAAGTACCATGTCAAGGGTGAGAAATTCGGCTGCCTGCGCACTGATGTACTGCGCATGTTTCCCTTTCCCGAGGAAATCGTCGGTTTTGTACCCGAAAGCCTGGTATGGCGAGCCATTGCCCGTGCCGGTTACCTCACGCGCTTCGTCAACCAGGTGTTCAGGGTTTATCACGAAAGCGACGATGCTCTGTCCAGGCAGGGCAGGGATGGCCAGGAACATGCACTGGGCTTGTGGTTGCTGGCGCATGATACTGTCGTCGAGTGTTTGCCATGGTTCCGGTACAAGCCGCAGGCTTTTCTGATGGCGGCAGTGCGTTATACACGTTTTTCATTGCACCTCAGGCACAACAGGCAGGCCCTGCCGGCGGGACGCGAATTGAAGGGCTGGGCTTCACGCATGCTGGTTGGCACGATGTGGCCGCTGGGTTTGCTGCTTTACCTGCGCGACCGATTCCTGCGCAGTCCGGCGCGCCATCGGGCTTGAACGGATGCCTTCTTAGTGCAGTGTTCGCGGTTCGACTGAACCATCGAGATCAGGCAGGCCGTCATCTTCGTCGTCATCCTCATCATTTGTGTCGTTGTCGGCAGCATCGTCGATCATGATGAATGGAAGAATGTCTTGCAGCTTGTCTGCCCAGGCGACTTCGTCGCCTTCTTGATCAACCTTGATATAGCGCACGCCTTCAAGATCAGAGAGCTGTATGGCCCAGAGGTATTCGCAATCGTAGACTTCGTCATCGCTGATGGTCATGCCGCCCGTGTTGCCGACGTAACGGGCGCCGGCACCACCGATCTGGACTAATACGTAGTCGTCGGGGTTGTCCTGGACATCGAGTGGTATGGCGAAGATGACCCATTCGAAGCCTGTTTCCTGGGCGTCCATGATTTCAGCCAGCACAGGCTTGCCCATATACGCGCTTAGGGCATCGGCGGTGCGGCCCAGTAAATCGAGTTCTTCGGCAGTGAAGACGAGGGGAGACGTTTCTTCTTTGGACATGGCGACCGTCGGGGCTCCTTTAGCAGTGTTGACAGGGCCTGGGTGGACCTTTCATTTTAACCGCCTACAATCACATATTCAGAAGTTTTCCGCTTTTTATTCTAGATCTTGCTTGTTATGGCCCAATACGTATATACGATGAACCGGGTTGGCAAAATTGTGCCACCCAAACGCCAGATTCTGCGCGATATATCCCTGTCTTTTTTCCCTGGTGCAAAAATTGGCGTGCTGGGCCTGAATGGCTCAGGCAAGTCGACCTTGCTCAAGATCATGGCGGGTATCGACCGCGAGATCGAGGGCGAAGCCATACCCATGCCAGGGCTCAATATCGGTTATCTGCCACAAGAGCCCGTCCTGAATCCCGACCACACGGTGCGCCAGTCGGTGGAGGAGGGGCTGGGTGAGTTATTCAGCGCACGCAAGCGGCTGGAAGAGGTCTATGCTGCCTACTCCGAACCAGATGCCGATTTCGATCAGCTGGCCACCGAGCAGGCCGAGCTTGAAGCCGTTATTGCAGCCGCAGCCTCCAGTGGCGCCGACGATATCGAGCATCAAATGGAAATTGCGGCAGATGCCCTGCGTCTGCCGCCATGGGATGCAGTTATTGGCAATCTGTCGGGAGGCGAGAAGCGCCGTGTAGCGTTGTGCCGTCTATTGTTGTCCAAACCCGACATGCTGTTGCTCGATGAGCCAACCAACCACCTTGATGCGGAAAGCGTTGAGTGGCTGGAGCAGTTTCTGCGCAAATTTCCGGGTACGGTTGTAGGCGTCACCCACGACCGCTACTTCCTCGATAACGCCGCAGAGTGGATACTTGAACTCGACCGGGGGCATGGTATTCCCTGGAAGGGCAACTATAGTTCCTGGCTCGAGCAAAAAGACGATCGTCTTAAGCAGGAAGAGGCCTCAGAATCGGCCCGGCAACGCACTATCAGGAAAGAGCTGGAGTGGGTCAGACAAAATCCCAAAGGCCGGCAAGCCAAGGCCAAGGCCAGGCTGGCACGATTCGAAGAGCTGTCGTCCCACGAGTACCAGAAGCGTAATGAAACCCAGGAGATTTTCATTCCTGTCGCCGAACGCCTGGGCAACGAAGTGATTGAGTTCGAGAATGTCAGCAAGGGCTATGGTGACCGGCTGTTGATCGATAACGTCAGCTTCAAGATTCCGGCTGGTGCAATCGTAGGCATTATCGGGCCAAACGGCGCCGGTAAGTCGACGCTGTTTCGCATGATTGCCGGACAAGAGCAGCCTGACAGCGGGACGGTCAAAATAGGGCAGACGGTCAAACTGGCTTTTGTCGACCAGTCACGCGAGTCATTGCCCGATGACAAAACCGTATTCGACGCTATTTCCGACGGCGCTGACCTGCTGACGGTAGGGCGCTTCGAAATGCCGTCGCGCGCCTATTTGGGACGTTTCAACTTCAAGGGCGGTGACCAGAACAAGCAGGTGGGCAAGCTGTCAGGGGGTGAACGCGGCCGGCTGCATCTGGCCAAGACGCTGATTGCCGGCGGCAATGTACTGCTGCTTGACGAGCCGTCCAACGATCTGGACGTTGAAACCTTGCGCGCGCTCGAAGATGCTTTGCTGGAGTTTGCGGGCAGCGTTATGGTCATCAGTCACGACCGGTGGTTCCTGGATCGTATTGCAACGCATATACTGGCATTCGAAGGTGATTCCGAAGTAGTCTTCTTCGATGGCAACTACCAGGAATATGAAGCCGACAAGGTGCGGCGCCTGGGCGAAGAAGGTGCCAAACCCAAGCGCTTGCGCTATAAGGCGCTTAAATAAGGCCGTGGCCTGACGGAGCGATCATGCCTACCCTGAGCACGCACGACACGATGGTGTTGCTGGTTGACATGCAAACCGGGCTGTTGCCTGCCATAGCCAATCATCAGGCGCTGGTGCATACGGCTGCCAGCTTGCTTCAGGCGGCTCAACTGTTGGGTGTGCCCGTCATCGCCACCGAGCATTTTGCTGAAAAAATAGGCCCCACCGACCCAGCGCTGCGGCGCTGGGTCGACCACGTCATTCATAAACGACACTTCAACGCCGCCCGTGAGTCTCATTTTTTACCGGAGTTGCCGCGTCGCCGCGAAAAAGTGTTGTTGCTAGGCACCGAGGCTCATGTCTGTGTGTTACAAACTGGCCTTGGCCTGGTCGATGTGGGTTTGCAGCCCATCCTGGTGACCGACTGCAGCGGATCCCGCCATATTGATGACCATGCTGCGGCGTGTGCACGCTGGGACCATTACGGGCTCGAGCGGATCAGTGCCGAAATGGCCATGTTTGAATGGATGGAATCACCCGCACATCCTCAGTTCAAAGAGGTGCTGGCGCTGATCAAGGCGCTATAGCCGACGCGCCTCACTTTCTACCTCGAAACATTTGTTGCGCAAGTTCACAAGGCGGTACCTCCTGCCATGCTTGATAGCCTGGAATAGGCTACTTTAAGGTCATGCATGCAACATCTGGAGGTAAAGAATGAAAGCAGCAACATTAGGCAAACTGGGTGCCATCGGCTTACTGACTTTAGTCATGAGCGGTTGTTCCTCATGGGACAACATGAGTCATCGCCAGAAGAGTACCGTTACCGGCGCAGGCCTTGGTGGTGTCGCCGGTGCTGTGTTGACCGGCGGTGGCATACTGGGCACCGTGGGTGGTGCAGCCATAGGCGGCGTCATTGGTGACCAGGTAGGCAAGAACTGATAACCTGATTGCAGGGCTTTGCCTTGCACTACCCTCGAAAAATGTCTTCTCCGTATTAAACCCCAGGTAGCCAGGCTCCTGGGGTTCTTTTTTTAGCGTACTTCGGCTTGAGGCATTTCAATCTTGACTTCAAGAATCTCGAGTGAGTCCTGGCGTTCGAGATTGACCTTGATGTCGTCTGGATTGATCTTGACGTAACGCGAGATCACCTCGACCAGCTCTTTTTGCAATTGAGGCAGATAGTCGGGGGTAACACCATCACCCCTTTCATTGATCAGGATCAGTTGCAGGCGATCACGCGCGACGCTGGCGGAAGTCTTCTTCTGGCCACGAAAAAAGGAAAGCAGGGACATATTATTTCCCCCCGAACAGACGCTTGAACAGGCCTGGCTTTTCGTAGTCGACAAAACGCAGTGTTTTTTCTTCGCCGAGGTAGCGGGCAACGACGTCCTGATAGGCAACCGCCACGTCACTGTCGCGCAAATGAATGGCTGGAATGCCCTGGTTTGATGCCTGCAGTACTGACTCGGATTCGGGAATCACGCCTATCAGCTTGATACGCAGGATGTCCTCGATATCTTTCAGCGACAGCATCTCGCCTTCAGCTACGCGTTTGGGGTTGTAGCGTGTCAGTAACAAGTATTCCTTGATGGGTTCTTCGCCTTTTTCGGCGCGGCGCGATTTGGCAGACAGTATGCCCAGGATGCGATCGGAGTCGCGCACCGATGACACTTCGGGGTTGGTGACGACGAGGGCGTCATCAGCAAAATACGAAGCCATCAAGGCGCCCGTTTCAATGCCGGCTGGCGAGTCGCAGACAATGTACTCGAAACCCATTTCGGCCAGGTCGTTCAGTGCTTTTTCAACGCCTTCTTTGGTGAGCGCGTCTTTGTCCCGGGTTTGTGAGGCGGGCAGAATAAACAGGTTTTCAAGCTGTTTGTCGCGTATGAGTGCCTGATTCAGTGTTGCTTCGCCTTGAATGACGTTGACGAAGTCATATACCACACGGCGCTCGCAACCCATGATCAAATCCAGGTTACGCAGGCCCACGTCAAAGTCGATCACGACAGTTTTGTGGCCGCGTATCGCCAGTCCGGAGGAGAAGCTTGCACTGGTGGTGGTTTTGCCCACACCGCCTTTGCCGGAAGTCACCACAACAATTCTCGCCATGACGATAGAATTCCTTTAGGTATTGTTGATAAAACACGTAATCGTAATGCAAAATTGCATCAAAATTGCACAAGCGTACGCCAATTTGACAATAGCTTGGCAACAAAAAATATCTGTTACTTGGTCAGCGCTGTAATTTTAAGGGTATCGTCGTCAAGATGGATGATAGTCGGTTGGTTGTGCAATGTCTGATCCAGTTTGGTTTCGATGACACGGTATACACCGGCAATTGCCAGCAGTTCGGGGTCGAGTTGCGTCGTGAAAATACGTGCGCTGGTATCGCCACGGGCGCCTGCCATGGCTTTGCCGCGCAGAGGCCCATAGACATGAATATTGCCGTCAGCAATGACTTCAGCTCCCTGGCTGACCACGCCAATCACGATCAGGTCGGTGTTCCGTGCATAAATACGCTGTCCTGACCTTAGGGGGCGATTGATGACCATGGCCGCAGGCGCCACTTCGGGGACATGCCCGGCAGGTGGCGTGGTCTGTTCAGCGCCCTCGGCTTTCGTGTCGTTGCCTTGTGTCGCTGGTGGTGGAGCCACCACAGGGACCTCTTGTTCGGGTGCTGGCTGAGCGGTTGGGCGCGGCGTGGGGCTACCCAGGTCTACCGCAGCCAAGCCCTGTGCCAGAGCTGCATCCAGGTTGGCGCCCTGGGCAACGACCCCTACCGGATGTAGGCTATGGCCGCGCAGGGCTTGCAGCAGGGCCGCCCAGTCTATGGTCTCGGTAATCAGGTTTGCATCGATGACGACCGGCTCGTTCTCGAAGAATGCGCCGGCATCGTTCATGCGCTGGCTGAGTGCCGCCAGCAGCTCGGCATCGTCGTGGCTGCGCAGCACGACACGCAATGCATAGAGGGTGGCACTTTTGAAGTCCAGCGCCGAAGGGCTTTTGCTTTTTGGTTTGGCGTTGCTCACAGGTTCTTCTTTCGTTAATAAAAATTTACAAAACTTCGGTGCATCATTTTTTCTGTGCCCAGGAATCCTTGAGCGTGGCCGTACGGTTGATCACCGGCTTGCCGGGTACAGACTCTTTGCTGTCGACGACAAAATAGCCCAGGCGTTCGAATTGCAAAGGGTTGTCTGCCGATAATGGCGTGCCGGGTTCGAGCCAGCCGTGGACCGCCTGACAAGAGTCTGGATTGATGGCGTCCAGAAAGTTCTTGTCACCTGAGTCAGGATGAGGATCGGTGAACAGCCGGTCGTATAGCCGGATTTCTGCTGGAATTGCATGGGCCACGCTGATCCAGGTGACATTGCCTTTGACTTTGACCGAATCGGCGCCAGGCGTGCCGCTCTTGGTGTCGGGCAGATATTCAGCGTGAACTTCCGTTACATTGCCGTCCTGATCCTTGATGCACCCAGTGCAGCGGATGATGTAGCCGTACTTCAGGCGTACGGTATTGCCTGGAAAGAGCCTGAAGTATTTTTTTGGCGGGTCTTCGCGGAAGTCGTCGCGCTCAATCCAGAGTTCGCGGCTGAGCGGAAACTCGCGCTGGCCTGCATCAGGGGCGTGCGGGTTTCGAGGAGCGTGGCAGGTCTCGACCTGGCCTTCGGGATAATTGGTGAGCACCAGCTTGACCGGGTCGAGCACGGCTACACTGCGGGCGGCAATGGGATCGAGTGCATCCCGCAGAGCTTGCTCGAGTATGCTGTAGTCTATGCTTTGATGGGCTTTTGATACACCCAGGCGTTCGCAGAACAGGCGTATGGACTCTGGTGTATAGCCGCGTCGACGCAGCCCGGCCAGTGTCGGCAGACGGGGGTCGTCCCAGCCTTGCACATAGTCTTCGCGCACCAGTTGCAACAGCTTGCGCTTGCTGGTCACGACGTAGCTCAGATTCAGCCTGGCGAACTCGTATTGCCGTGGCAAAGGTCGCTGCAGTTGTCCCAAATCGGCCAGGTGATTGAGTATCCAGTCGTAGAAAGGGCGCTGGTCTTCGAACTCAAGTGTGCAAAAGCTATGTGTGATGCCTTCGAGGGCGTCTTCGACTGGGTGAGCCCAGGAGTACATGGGATAAATGCACCAGTGATCGCCGGTGCGGTGATGGGGTACGTGACGTATGCGGTACATCACTGGGTCGCGCATATTGATGTTGGGCGAACCCATATCGATTTTTGCGCGCAATGCCATACTGCCGTCGGCGTGCTTGCCCTGGCGCATTTCTTCGAGCAGGCGTAGCGATTCTTCGACCGGACGGTCGCGCCAGGGTGAGTTCGTACCTTTTTCTGTCAGTGTGCCGCGTGATGCACGCATTTCGTCGGGGCTTTGTTCGTCGACATAGGCCAGCCCGGCCTGTACCAGCGCCTGGGCAAATTGGTACATATAGTCGAAATAGTCGCTGGCGAAATAACGGTTGTTCTCGTTGCCGTAGCGCCAGTCGAAACCTAGCCATTCGACCATTTCAATAATGGCGTTGACGTATTCGTCTTCTTCTTTTTCGGGGTTGGTGTCGTCGAAGCGCAGATGGCAGGCGCCCTGATAGTCGTTAGCCAGGCCAAAATTAAGGCAAATGCTTTTGGCATGCCCAATATGCAGGTAGCCGTTCGGTTCAGGCGGAAAACGGGTGCGTATCCGTGCGGGATCGCTGTTGCCCAGGGCCTGTACCGAAGCCGGCCCCGGTTTGCCCGCCCAACGTTTGTCGGCGTAACGACCCTGGGCCAGATCGTTATCGATAATGGTGCGCAGGAAGTTGGAAACGGGAGCAGGAGATGGCACAGAGGTCATACAGAATTAATTAAACAGGAATAGTCGGTTGAAGTAAGCATTTTGCCACGTCCAGGGTTATTTGCCCGCTTTGTGGGTTTACAAATGTCGAACTGGCTCTAAACTAGCGCTCATTATGACGCACACGACATTGTGGTTATCTCAGATACAGTTTTTCTCGAGCCTGGGGTTTATGCTGTTGTTTCTAGCCATAGAGCTGGGCCTGGCGTGGGTTTTACTGTACTTCAAGCTTCGTGCCCTGGGACGGGACCCGGCCGCCTGGACAGCAGCGTACCGCTTTTGGGTGCGCGTGTTTGCACTGGCCTTTATTCTAAGCTTTGCCGCCTGCCTGCCGGTACTGATACAGTTCGGCAGCCTATGGCCTGAGCTCATGGAGAAAATAGGCAATGTGGCAGGACCTTTGCTGGCGGCCGGGGTGTTGTCGGCTTATGTGTTCAAGTCCTGCTTCCTGGGTGCCATGCTGTTCGGACAGCGTCATTTGTCCGATCGAACGCATACGCTGGTGGTTTTCATGGTGGCAGTGGGCGTCGCCGCAAGTATTTTCTGGCTGCTGGTGTTGTTGTCATGGATGCACGCGCCAGCTGGCGTGCAGTTTGTCGGCGACCAGTACACGGTGGTCGACTGGCTGGACATTTTGTTCAACCCTGCGTTGCCCTGGTATGCCGCACTCTTTGGCCTGGCCGCGATTCTGACGACTGCATTCCTCATGATAGGCGTGGTTGCCGCCCAAAGTCTGCGTCGTCCAGTCGACGAAAGCGGACGCCTGGTATTCAAGACGGCACTATGGCTGGCCACGGTCAGCATTGTGTTGCAGGGCCTCGCCGCTGCAGGGGCTGGTCACATGACCGCGCGTTATCAGCCGGCCAAGGCGGCGGCGACTGCCGGCTATTGGATGAGTGGCCAGCCAGCCGACTTGGTGCTGTTCGCCTGGCCCGACGCACACAGCCACACCAATCGCCTGGCCTGGCTATGGCGCGATGGTGGCGACACCTGGATAGGGCGCGATGAGGCAGGTGCATTGCGGGGCCTGGATCAGTTTTCGGGCATGGGGCCGCCGGTAGCCGCTACATTCTGGGCATTCCGGCTGACCCTGCTGGTGGGCTTGCTGATGCTGCTTGCTGCGTGGCTGACTTTGTGGCGCGCACGCCGGGTACGATACGATCCAGGAGAATTATCGCGTTGGGGGCGGCGACTGCTTGCAGGCATGACATTTTCGGGCTGGCTGATGTTGCTGGCCGGCTTGGCCCATGTATTGTTGGGTGCTTACCCGTACGCAGTAAACGGCACGATTACAGTAAGTGAAGTGGCCGTATCAGCGTCCTGGCAGACGCTGTTGGGCGGCTATTTTGCTCATCTGGTGGTTTATATTGCGCTGCTCGTCAGCTTCTTGCACATGCTTCGCCACATTGTGCGCTATGGCGTGGTGCCGGTTGCCCGGCGCAGGGGAAGGGCATGATAGACGTGTTGGCGACTGCTCTGGGCTTGAGCGCACAAGATCCGTTTTTCTGGATGCCCTTGGTCTTCATGCTGCTGTTTTTTGCCATTATCGTGGCGGGTACGGTGCTGGACGGTTTCGATATAGGGGTGGGTTGCCTGACGCTGTTCGCTCCAAAAGAGTCCAGACAACGCATGCTTTCCTTATTAAGTCCCTGGAGGGATGCGAATGAGTTCTGGCTGTTTTTAGGTCTGGGTTTGTTCCTGTCGGTCTTCACCAAGGCAGCGGGCATTATCATGGGGCAGCTCTATCTGCCTTTGTGTCTGCTGGGTCTGGGTGTCTTGCTGCGTTCGGCTGCATTCGAAATACGTTTGCGCGCGCCCAAGGAGCTGCAGGGGCGTTGCCTGACCGGCTTTGGCCTGGGATCCTTGCTGACGGCGTTTTCGCATGGCGTGCTATTGGCGCAAGTTGTGGTGTCGTACCACTCTGAGCCTGGCTATGTCTGGTTTTCACTGTTTGTCGGCCTTTGCTCGGTAGCTGCATATTGCTTGTTGGGGGCATCGTGGCTGATCATGCGGGTGGCCGGCGAGTTGCGCGCACGCGCGGTAATGTGGGGCAGGCGCGCAGTACGCTGGTCGGCGGCCGGTGCCGTCGCGGTGTCTGTTGTGCTGGCTTTCGCCAACCCGGGCGTGTTTCTGAAGTGGAGTGATGGGCCGCACTGGCAAATCGTGGTGGCGCTTTGGGGCGTATTGCTGGTGTGCTTTGTATCGGTTGAAATGTGTTTGCAGCGCATGATCAACAACAGCTACCGCACTACGGCGCTACCATTCTTCATGACTCTGCTGATTTTCATGACAGTGCTCGGCGGCCTGGGCTACAGCTTTTTCCCTTATCTGGTGCTGGACGAGATCACGCTTTGGGATGCCGCTGCATCGGTAGATTCAATGCGACTGGTCTTGTCGGCCACCATCATAGCCTTGCCCGTGGCAGTGATCTTCAATATCTGGGTGTACTGGCGGATGTTCGGCTTGTCGATACCGCCTACGCCGCCGAGTTTTGATGGCTAGCTGGCGGCATGATGGGCAGGCTTATGTGTACTTCCAGGCCTCCCCAGCTTGCGTTTTCCAGCGTCAGCGTGCCATCGTGAGCGCGAGCAATGCTGTCGGCCAGCGCGAGGCCCAGGCCGACCGAACCCGTGCGGGTACGAGCGTCGTCCAAACGAGAAAAGGGTCGCAGGGCTTCGGTGCGCCGCTCGGCGCTAATACCAGGGCCATGATCCGCTACAGTAATCAGCGCTTTGCCGTCGACCAGGTCCAGTGAGACTTCGACTGGTGGCTCGCCGTGATTCAGGGCATTGGTGATCAGGTTGTCCAGCAACCGCCCCAGTGCCATTTTGTCCCCGATGATGAGCAGGGCTTCTGGATGCATGCGTGCCAGCTTGACGGGGCTGCCGGCGCTTTCCCAGGCGCTAACCTGCTCGTCCAGCCACGAGTTGAGTCGAAGCCGGGTGAATTGATATGAGCCTGGGTCGGAGCCACGTGCAAAACCGATGAATTGATTCACCATGCGTTGCATATCCTGGACGTCCTTGAGCATGCCTTCCTTGAAAGTAGGATCGTCAACCATTTCTATGCGCAGCCACATACGGGATAAAGGCCCTTTCAGGTCGTGCGGCAAGCCAGCCAGCAGGGTGCGCTGAACTGCGCTTGACTCAGCCAGGGTATCGAGCATGGCGTTGAAGCGTTCACCCAAAATACGGGTTTCAGAGGGGCCCGATGGCGTGACACGCTGCGGCTGGCCTGCGGCCAACTGATCGGCCGCCTTGGCCAGCCGGGTGAGAGGGCGGGTGATGTGCCAGGAGAAGGCGGCTGCCAACAGCAACAATAGGCCCATGCCACTTAGCCAGACGGCAATCATGGGTGTGGCGACCGGCGGTGCGATGCGGTCCAGGGGGATCACCAGCCACTCCCGGTTTGGGGGGATGTCGCTGACGGGAGGGTAAGGCAGGGAGATATAAAGGCGCGGCTCGGAGCCGCGCGACAGGGCTACTCGGGTGTCATCGTCAAGACGCAGGTTCAGCGCCTGGACGAAAGTACGCAGCGAGTGACGTATGTCGCCTGGTGGCGGTGGCGCAGGGTTGCGCGGTGGGCGGCGGTGCTCCATGCTGGCATTCGAGGGCAGGCTGCGCGACCATAAATGCCACTGGTTCTGGGACGCCTGGCGTACGAATTCGTCGCGTTGAATCGATGGAATCTCTGCCAGGGCGGCACGCAGTGTACGTATTGTCGTTGCCGTGAATTCGACGGTTACTTCCTCGGTGTACTTCTTTCTGTAGTAAGACACGGACGCGAAGGTGGCCGCCTGCACCAGCAAAATGGTGCCCAGCGTCAGCAACACCATGCGCGAGCTTAGTGACCTTGGCAGCCAATGGCTTAGCCTCATGCTGGCTCTCAAGGCGAGAACCGGTAGCCTACGCCCCATACCGTCTGTATCCAGCGCGGTTGTTTGGGATCGTCTTCAATGGCGCGGCGCAGTCGTAATATGGCAATGTCGATGGCGCGGTCATTGCGTTCGCCCTCATCGTCGTCACGTGCCAGCGCCAGCAGGCGCTCGCGTGAGAGGGGTTTGCCGGAGTTGTTGATCAAGGCCTCCAGCAGGTTGACCTCGCCGCCTGTAAGCTTTATGGTTTCGTCGCCTTTGGTGAGTTGGCGGGTGGCCGGGTCGAAAGTGAAAGGACCGAAGGATACGGGCTGATCCTTGTTGAGTGCCGAAGCTCCCTTTTTGCGGCGCAGCACGGCTTCGATACGCGCCAGCAGCTCGCGTGGGTCAAAGGGCTTGCCCAGGTAGTCGTCTGCGCCGGCCTCCAGCCCAATGACCCGGTCGACGGTTTCATCGCGGGCAGTCAGTAAAATAACGGGAATGTCTTCTCCACGCTGGCGCAGGCTGCGGCAGGCCTCGGCACCATCCCCGTCTGGCATCATGCGGTCTAGGACGATGAGATCGGGAGAATAGCGCTGGATGCGTGAAGGTAGGTCGCTGGCGTCGGGAGCAAGCAGTGTGTCGTAATTATGGCGGTTCAGATAGTCGGCCAGCAACTGTCGCAGTGCGGGGTCGTCGTCAACAACCAGTACTTTTAGCAAGGGATTTTCCATAGACCGAAAGTGTGCCTTTTGCCAGGTCGCGAGGCAAGCATCCGAAATGGATTGAAATAAGTCATCGCCTTACGTTATGGTTTGTGATTCATCAGAAATAGGTTGAGCATGATACGCAGCTCCGTGCAATCGGTACGCGAACGCCTTGCGGGCTACTCTTGGCTGTCCGACCTTCCAGCTATGTTGTGCTGGGCTGCTCTGGTGGGTGCGCTCGGAGCATTTGCCACGATTGCCTTTCATGAAGGCATGCGCTTGGTGCAAGAACTGGCCACTGGCCGCAGTGGCTCTATTGTGGGGGTGACGCGCGAACTACCCTGGTATGGCCGCCTGCTGTTTCCAATGCTGGGCGGTGTAGTGGCGGGTGCTCTGCTCTGGGCGTCCAAGCAGCTCAAAGAGAGCACCAATTCCGACTACATGGAGGCGGTGGCTATTGGCGATGGCCGTCTGTCTTTACGACAAGGACTGCTGCGCTCCTTGTCCTCACTCAGCTCGGTGGCTTCGGGCGGCTCTATAGGGCGGGAGGGTGCCATGGTGCATTTGGCCTCGCTCAGTGCCTCGCTTATTGGCCGTTTTACCCGTTTCAGTACCGCTCGCCTGCGCTTGCTGGTGGCGTGCGGCGCGGCGGCGGGTGTCGCCTCAGCCTATGGCACGCCTATCGCTGGCGCCTTGTTCGTGGCGGAAATCGTGTTGGGGACCATGGGCATGCAAAGCCTCGGGCCTTTGCTGGTGGCAGCGGCCTCGGCCAATATCGTCATGCGTTTGTCAGGCCACTACCATACCACCTATGCCATTATCGACATGCCGCAGATCCCGGGCCTAGAGGTGCTGCCCTTCCTGCTGCTCGGCGTCTTTTCGGGCTTGGGTGCGCCACTGTTCCTGAAGTTCCTGGATTTTTCCCGTCGCCAGTTTCGACGTACCGAATTGCCTTTGCCGGCCAGGCTAGGTCTGGGTGGTGGCCTGCTGGGTATTTTGCTCATCATCATGCCCGAGGTGGCAGGCAACGGTTACAGCGTCGTCCATTCGCTGCTGCATGCCTCATGGACATGGTATGCGGTACTGACTATTTTGTTGTTCAAAGTGCTGGCCACGGCCTTTACCGTGGGGTCGGGCGCTGTGGGCGGTGTCTTTACGCCCGCGCTTTTCGTGGGTGGAGGCCTTGGAGCGCTGTTTGGTATGGTCGTGTCCTGGCTCTGGCCGGGTATGACGGCCGAAACCTATATGTATGTCCTGGTTGGCATGGGCAGCTTTCTGGGAGCGGCCACCAGTGCGCCCCTGATGGCCATACTGATGATTTTCGAAATGACACTGAGCTATCAGATTGTCCTGCCCTTGATGCTCGCTTGCGTCATTGCCCATTTTGTCTCCCGGGCTGTGGCGGAAGTGGCTATGTACGATGTCACCGTCGTGCGAGAGCGCGATGCCTGGTTTCGCTATCGGCTTAGGCACACCGTCATTCAGGACCTGGTCCGTCCGGCCGATACGGTGGTGGCCACGACAGCACCGGTGCGCGATGCCTTGCAGATGTTTCTGGAGTATCCGGTCAAGTATCTGTATGTGGTCGATGAAAAGAATACTTACCAAGGGGTGATTGCTCAACAGGATTTGACCAGTTTATTGTTGGGTCAGGGTGATGTTCAGAGCAAGCTGGCAGGCGAGGTCTTGCGTTTGGATTTCGTCAAGACTTTGCATCCTGATATGACGCTGGATCAGGCGCAGGAATATTTTGTGCATTTCCAGGGCGAGCGCTTGCCTGTGGTCAGTCGCGGCGATCAGCCTACGCTACTGGGTGTGGTGTACAAATCGTCCCTGCTTGAAAAATACAGTGCCCTGAAAAGATCTTTTGATACCAGTGGTGAAGCCATGCTGGATTTTCCGGCAGGCAGGCGCTTGCGCTGACGCGAGTGTGTTTGTTTGGCGGGGTAGTTTTGCAGTGTGCTTTTAAGAATTTCTCTTTTGTCAGGCTGATGCATATAGCGGTCAGCATGCAGTGCGCTGGTCTGGCATGCTTGTTGATTGCGCCGTCGGCGCATGCTGATAGCTCACGCTTGCGCGAGTTGGCGCCGGTGCGGATATTCGCGGCACCTCAAATCGACCTGGCGCCGCCTGTTTCTTTGCCGGGCGTCGTTGTGCCGCAGGCCATGGACAATGACGAAACCATCTTCACAGACGAGGCCGACAGCATTCCCGATATTTCCTATAGTTTTTCCTGGAGTGCGGGTGATTCGGAAATTTGGCGCAACAGCGATGTATCGCCTTCATCACCCGGATTATGGGGGGCGCTAAGTACGCCTCGGGGTCGGCAGTTCACTCCTTCGTCTATAGGTGGGGGGACGCCTTGGACATTGGGTACAAGCAACTGGAGCTTTCAGGGCGATGATGGACTGGATCTGGCCTTGGGCAGCAACGATATTGTTGCGCCGGCCTGGGGCAGTTCTGCAAGATTGGGTGGCATCAGCATCTCGCAGTCGTCACAGGTCAATGCAGAAGATGTCGAAAACAATTGGCAATATGCCTTATCCATTGGCGCCCTTGATTATTCCTCAGGCTCGGAGGGAGATCTGGAGCTCGGTCCCACTGCCGCTAATTCCGTCTTCCGCTATGGCGTTAGCCCAAGCTTTGTACTGGAGTCCCAGATGCAGCTCGCACCCAATCTGGTGTCTTCCGGATTGGGTGGACAGTACCGTACAAGCTTGGGCAACTGGAGTGCAGGCCTGGCTCGGGCGCGTGTGCACGATGACCAGGGTTGGCGCTATCAGGCTGCCTACGAGGTGGATGTATTCGAGGATCTACGGCTTTCCTGGCTGGGTGAGTATCGCGACCCGGGCTACGCCGATCTGAGCCGGTACACTGCAGACCCTTCTGTAGGTGGACAACGTCAGCGTTGGATGGCCACTATACCAATGGGGCGCTGGGGAAATCTGAGCGGTCGGTATGAAAATGAACAGACCTCCCTGGGTGATAGCCGGCGCAGCTTCGGCTTTACACAGCAGTTCTGGTATAGCCCGAATCTGCGTATAGGCCTGAAGGCGGAACGAGAGTTGGACGGCGGCGACTATGATATAGGTATTCGTTTCTCAGTACCTATTTATTAAGCATGTCCCTATCTTCCCTGGAAACCCTGCAGCAAGTCTTTGGCTACGAGTCTTTTCGTGGCGATCAGCAAGCCATTATTGATCATGTCGTGCAGGGTGGTGATGCCTTGGTGCTGATGCCGACGGGGGGTGGAAAATCACTTTGCTATCAAATACCTGCCTTGGTAAGGCCGGGCGTCGGCGTGGTGATATCGCCTTTGATTGCCTTGATGCAGGATCAGGTTGATGCCTTGATCGAACTGGGTGTGCGTGCGGCCTTCCTGAACTCGTCGCAAGACTGGCGTACCGCGCGCGAAGTTGAGCAGGCCTTCCTGCGCGGTGAACTCGATTTATTGTACGTGGCGCCCGAGCGCTTACTGACAGACCGCTGCCTGGAGTTGTTGGGCCAGGGCCGGGTGTCGCTGTTTGCCATCGATGAGGCTCATTGTGTATCGCAGTGGGGTCATGACTTCCGGCCAGAGTATCTGGGCCTGTCGATCTTGCATGAGCGCTGGCCCGATGTTCCGCGATTGGCCCTGACGGCGACCGCCACGTCGGTGACCCGGAGCGAGATTGCCCAACGCCTGGACCTGACCGGCGCACCGCATTTCGTGGCCAGTTTTGACCGGCCCAATATCCGCTACCGCATTATCGAAAAAAATGAGGTCAGGCGGCAGTTGCTGGCTTTCATCAAGGCTGAGCACGAAGGCGATTGCGGCATTGTGTATTGTCTGTCGCGTGCCCGAGTCGAAGAAACCGCTGATTTTCTATGTGAGAACGGGATCGAGGCGCTGCCTTATCATGCCGGCCTGAATGCCAGCGTGCGTGCGGCCAATCAGGCGCGTTTCCTCCGGGAGGAAGGCGTGGTCATGGTGGCCACGATAGCCTTTGGCATGGGGGTCAACAAGCCCGACGTGCGATTTGTGGCCCATATCGATCTACCTAAGTCGGTAGAGGGCTATTACCAGGAAACCGGTCGAGCCGGTCGCGACGGCCTTCCGGCTACCGCCTGGCTGGCATATGGCTTGCAAGACGTGGTTCAGCAGCGGCGTATGATCAATGAGTCGGCCGGCGACGAGGCGTTCAGGCGGCGGCTGGGAGCCCAATTGGACGCCATGCTGGGCTTGTGTGAAACGGTATCGTGCCGGCGTCAGCGTCTGCTGGCTTATTTCGATCAGGACATGGCATCTTGCGGCAATTGTGACACCTGTTTGGAGCCGCCGCAGGCCTGGGATGGTACGGTTGCTGCCCAGAAAATCCTGTCAGCTGTCTACCGGTTGTGGCGCGAGCGTGGGCAGCGTTTTGGCGCAGGGCATCTGATCGATATCCTGCGTGGCAAGACGACGGATCGGGTCAAGCAGTATGAGCATGAAACCCTGACAGTGTTTGGTATTGGCGGCGATCTTTCCGAGCAAGCCTGGCGTGGCGTGTTGCGTCAGTTGCTGGCGCAAAGTTTGTTGGCGGTGGATCACGAGGGTTATGGCACGCTGGCCTTAACGGAGGGCAGCCGGGAGGTGCTGAAGGGGGAGCGGACGCTGATGTTCAGGCGGGAGCCCGAGAAAAAGGCACGAAATGGACGCGCTGCCAGTACCCGGAGCAAGGATGCGGGCATCGTGCTGCCGCCGGATGCACAGCAGCGCTTTGAGGATTTGCGCGCCTGGCGGGCAGAGGTTGCCCGTAGCCATGGTGTGCCAGCTTATGTGATTTTCCATGATGCGACTTTGCGGGAGGTGGCGTTGAGTTGCCCGCAAACGCTGGAGGATCTGGGCGGTATCAGTGGGGTGGGGGTGCGCAAGCTCGAGGCCTATGGAGAGGATTTGCTGCGCTGTGTGGCTGGATGACGGTTCGACTCATCTGGTTGAACGACTTGCGCGAGGCGCCAGCATAGCCCCCTAAGATGGGGTCTATTTGCCCTGCTCCCGCAAGATTGATGACAGCAACGCGTGATCGCCACGTGCTGTCATCCAGGTCTGCTCAGGTGTACAGTCAACTAATCAGTCGAATAAATCAGACGTAGCCCCTGACGCCCCAGATGGCGGCGTCAGCCCCAAATGCCGCCAGGTCGTTTGCGTGGCGGTGCGGCCCCGCGGCGTGCGCTGTAAATACCCTTGCTGAATCAGGAACGGCTCGATCACATCTTCGATGGTGTCACGCTCCTCACCTATGGCTGCTGCCAGGCTGTCGACCCCCACTGGGCCTCCATCGAACTTGTGGACTATGGCTTCCAGCAACTTGCGATCCATCAGATCCAGCCCTTGTGGATCGACTTCCAGCATGGATAGTGCCGCGCCTGCTACCGTAGCGTCGATATTGCCATTGGCCTTGACCTCGGCGTAGTCGCGTACCCGACGCAGCAGACGATTGGCGATACGCGGTGTTCCGCGTGCGCGGCGGGCGATTTCAGCGGCGCCGTCTGGCGTGGTGCTGGCATTGAGCAAGTGCGCGCTGCGGGTAACAATATGGGTGAGGTCTTCAGTGTTGTAGAACTCCAGCCGCGAAACAATGCCGAAGCGATCACGCAGGGGATTCGTGAGCATGCCTGCACGGGTGGTGGCACCGACCAAGGTAAAGGGTTGGAGGTCAATCTTTACACTGCGCGCCGCCGGCCCTTCACCGATCAGGATATCGATCTGGAAATCTTCCAGTGCCGGATACAGAATCTCTTCCACCACGGGTGATAAACGGTGAATCTCGTCGATGAACAGCACATCGTTTTTTTCGAGATTGGTCAGTAGTGCGGCAAGGTCGCCCGCGCGTTCGAGGACGGGGCCGGAGGTTTGACGCAGCTGCACACCCATTTCGTGGGCCACGATATGGGCCAGCGTGGTTTTGCCCAGGCCTGGTGGGCCGAATAACAAAACGTGGTCGAGTGCTTCGCCACGATTTTTGGCGGCCGTAATGAAGATTTCAAGCTGTTCCCGCACCCGGTGTTGGCCAATATATTCATTCAGTTCGCGCGGCCGTAGTGCGCGTTCTGCAGAGTCTTCGTTGGGTGAGCTGCTTTGGGGCGCTATGAGGCGTTCGGGTTGAGGAAGGCTGGAAAGCGAATCGGAGTGGATGGCCATGGCTGGTAGCTGATTATATTTACAGTGGTAATCGTACTCTAAAGCAAGCTGTTTGCGCAGCTTTGCAGCGATTGAAGCATAATTGTCGATAGGCGAAAATTCCTTAATGCTTGTTTACCATTAACCATAGCGAAATCCCATGAGCTCAAGTTTCCCCTCCTATGAAGATGTTGTTCAGGCCAGTAAAAGACTGGAAGGTATTGCTCACCGTACGCCGGTGATGACCTCGTCGTCTCTCGACGACCGGCTTGGTGCTCAGGTATTTTTCAAGTGCGAAAACCTGCAGCGTATTGGTGCCTTCAAGTTTCGTGGAGGCTATAACGCGCTGGCCAAGCTCGACGATGCACAGCGCAAGGCGGGTGTGATTGCCTTTTCGTCCGGCAACCACGCACAGGCGGTAGCCCTGTCTGCCCGTCTGTTGGGTATACAGGCCACTATCGTCATGCCACACGATGCTCCCGCTGCCAAAATTGCCGCTACACGTGGCTATGGTGCGCGTGTGGTGGGCTACGACCGCCAGACACAAGACAGGGAAGAGGTTGCACGCGAGCTGATGGAAGCGCAGGGCCTGACGCTGATTCCGCCTTTCAACCATCCAGACGTCATTGCCGGGCAGGGTACTGCGGTCAAAGAACTGCTGGAAGAGACTGGTGGCCTGGATGCCTTGTTCGTCCCCATGGGCGGCGGCGGCTTATTGTCAGGCTCTTTGCTGGCCGCCCATGCCATCAGCCCCGACTGCGCCGTCTATGGTGTCGAACCAGAGGCAGGCAATGATGGACAGCAGTCGTTTCGCAAGGGTGAGGTCGTGCGTATCCAGCCCCCAGACTCCATTGCCGATGGAGCCCTGACCCTGGCGCTTGGCTCGTTGACGTTTCCCATCATCCGCCAGTATGCCCGCGATATCCTCACGGTCAGTGATGAGCATCTGGTGCAGGCGCAGCGGTTTTTCGCCGAGCGCATGAAGATCGTGGTCGAACCTACCGGCTGTTTGGGTGCTGCAGCAGCTTTCAACCAGATTGTTCCGGTCAAAGGCAAAAGAATCGGTGTGCTGCTCAGTGGTGGCAACGTCGACTTGTCGGCCTATGCGGACAACATTCGAGCTGTGTAAAAGCTTAGTGCCTGGCGAGCGATTTGAGCGCCAGGCGTATTCCCTCCGCCACGTCCACGCCTTCGGGCAGGGTTTTCAGGGCTGCCTGGGTTTCGCTGTTTGAATAACCAAGCGATAGCAGGGCGTTCAGGATGTCGTCGCGGCCCGATGAAACCGTGCCGGCGCCGTGTGCCAGATCGCCGCCCAGCTTGCCGCGCAGCTCCAGTAGCAGACGTTCAGCGGTTTTCTTGCCTATGCCGGGCACACGCGTCAGCAAACCTGTTTCTTGCTGTGTAATTGCATTGGCCAGCTCATCGACGCTCATGCCCGAAAGCACTGCCAGCGCTGTTCTGGCACCTATGCCTGTAACCTTGATCAGGGCCCGGAATGCACTGCGTTCTTTGGGCGACAGGAAGCCATACAGAGTATGAGCGTCTTCACGGACGGCAAGGTGGGTGTATAGCGTGATGGTGGCACCATTGTCGGGCAGGTCGTACAGAGTGCTCATGGGGACATCGATTTCGTATCCCACACCACCCACATCAACACAGACCATAGGTGGGGTTTTCTCAATCAGAGTGCCGGTAATGCGACCGATCATGTAGTGTCCTTATCAACAGGCGGGTGGTCTTAGCCAAGCAAGCGGCCGCCGCGTATCCGGCTGGCGCGCCCCGATACGGGGAGTTGGCCGGTGTCTTGCAGGCGCTGCTTGAGCGGATGAAAATGGGCATGGCAGATGGCGCAAGCCAGGGCATCGGCCGAGTCGGCTGCCGGAACGCCATTCAAACCCAGCAGGTGCTGCACCATTTTCTGCACTTGCTCTTTGGCGGCATGCCCATTGCCTACCACTGATTTCTTGATTTGAAGGGCGGTGTATTCGTGCACCTCGAGCAGGCTGTCGGCCAGCGCGCACATGGCGGCGCCTCGTGCCTGTCCCAGCAGCAGCGTCGAAGCCGGATTGGTATTGACGAATACTTTTTCCAGTGCAGACACCGTCGGCCGGGTGCTCTGGACGACTTCGCGGATGTTGTCCAGAATGACTTTGAGCCGCCCGGCCAGCGCTTGGTCGGGCGGCACCACTATGGTGCCACTGGTCACGTAAACCAGGCGCGTACCCTGGACATCGATAACGCCAAAGCCGGTGCGACGCAGGCCCGGATCAATGCCCAGTATGCGCATGACCGGGTTTAATGGCGAAAATGCCGCGCACCCGTGAAGACCATGGCAATGCCACGTTCGTTCGCGGCTGCAATAACTTCGTCGTCGCGTATGCTGCCACCGGGCTGGATGACGCAAGTGGCGCCTGCGTCGGCCACCACGTCAAGCCCGTCGCGGAACGGGAAGAAAGCGTCTGAAGCCACAGCTGACCCGTTCAGGCTTAGTCCTGCGTTGTCCGCCTTGATGGACGCGATGCGTGCTGAATCGATGCGGCTCATCTGGCCGGCGCCCACCCCTAGTGTCATGCCGCCTCCGACAAAGACAATAGCGTTGGATTTGACGTATTTGGCCACTTTCCAGGCAAATCGCAGGTCCAGCATCTGCGCTTCGGTCGGTGCGAGTTTGGTGACTACCTTGAAGGCGTCTTCGGGTACCTGGTAGTCGTCGGGGTTTTGTACCAGCCAGCCACCTCCGACACGCTTGATGTCGAATTCATTATGGCCTTGGCCTTGCGGTACCTCGAGCACCCGGACGTTTTTCTTGGCGGCAAAGACTGCCAGTGCCTCGGGCGCGTAGCCCGGAGCCAGGAGAACTTCGACGAACTGACCGCTAACTGCTTGGGCCGTGGCTTCGTCGACGGGGCGGTTGAAGGCAATAATGCCACCAAACGCCGAGGTGGGGTCGGTCTTGAAAGCCTGTTGATAGGCGTGCAAGGGGTTGTCGCCCAGCGCGACACCGCAAGGGTTGGCGTGCTTTACGATGACGCAGGCGCTACCCTGGAAGCTGCGTACGCACTCCCAGGCGGCATCGGCATCGGCAATGTTGTTATAAGACAGCTCTTTGCCTTGCAATTGGGTATAGCTACCCAGCAGGCCGGCCTTGATAGGCTGGTCGACATAAAAAGCCGCAGACTGGTGTGGGTTTTCACCGTAGCGCAGAATCTGCTGCCGCTTGACTTGCACGGTCAGGTTATGGGGCCAGGGGCCACGTTCTGGTTCCTGGTCTTGTACAGGTTCAGCGGTCGACAGGCTGCTTAGATAGGCGGCAATAGCGCCGTCATAGGCGGCGGTATGGGCGTACGTCTTGGTGGCCAGTTCCAGGCGCAAGGCGTAGGAGGGGCCACCCTGCGGGCCGTCCATATCGGCAAGGATGCGCGGATAGTCGGCTGGATCAATGGCAACGGTGACGCCACCTTCTTGCGTCCCGTGGTTCTTGGCAGCAGCGCGCAACATGGCGGGTCCGCCGATATCTATGTTCTCAACGGCGTCGGCAAAGGTGCAGCCTGGTTTGGCGATGGTTTCGCGAAAGGGATAAAGATTGACGACCAGCAGATCGATGCGATCTATGCCATGTTCTTTCAGCGTATCCAGGTGTTCGGTGCTGTCGCGGCGGGCGAGCAGGCCGCCGTGAATTTTTGGATGCAGTGTTTTCACCCGGCCATCGAGGATCTCGGGTGAGCCCGTGTGGGCGGCCACTTCGGTAACCGTCAGGCCGGCGGCGGCCAACTGTTTGGCGGTGCCTCCTGTGGACAGCAAGCGTACACCGCGCTGGGCGAGGGCCTGGGCGAACTCAACAATACCGGTTTTGTCGGAAACCGAAAGCAAGGCAGTCTGAATTTTCATGGAATCGAAATATAGGGTTGGAATCAGGGTTGCAGGTCGTGTGCCAGCAGCTTTTTACGTAGCGTGCTGCGGGTGATGCCCAGCATTTCGGCCGCCTTGGACTGGTTGCCGTGGGTTTGTTCAAGGGCAATTTGCAGTACTGGACGTTCGACGCAATTGACGACCATTGCCAGCAGATCGCGTGGCTGGGCTTCGTCGCCCAGGTCAGTGAAGTAGCGTTCGAGTTGGGCTCGTACTGATTGCTCCAGGGTGTTAGTTGTACTCATGATCCTTGGTGATGAAATTTTTGGGCTGACAGACGCTTGCGCATTCTGTCGCCCCGGCCATTATTGGCTCATTGGGTGGATGGCGATCAAACCATTGCGCAATGGCGCGGGTTTGTTCGCTGGTGCTGCTAATTGTATTGACCTGCGGCAAAAAACTCTGGGCATCGGGCAGGTCGGCAAGATACCAGCCTATATGCTTGCGGGCCGAGCGGACTCCGGTAAATTCGCCATAAAACTGGTAGTGGTCTTCCAGGTGGTCCAGCAGGCAGTCTCGCAATTCGCCATAGGTTGGGGGCGACAGATGGCTGCCATGGGCCAGATAATGACTTATTTCACGAAAAATCCAGGGCCTGCCCTGAGCCGCACGGCCGACCATGATGGCGTCGGCTTTTGTGTACTCTAGAACGAATTGGGCTTTTTCGGGACTATCGATATCCCCATTTGCAATAACGGGAATCTGTAGTGTCTGTTTTACCTCTCGTATCGTATCGTACTCTGCCTCACCTTGGTACAGGTCGCAGCGGGTGCGGCCGTGCAAGGTGATGGCGGCTATGCCGATATCTTGCGCCAGCCGGGCGATATGCACGGCATTGCGCGACTCGCGGTCCCATCCTGTGCGGGTCTTGAGTGTAACCGGAACGTCCCGTTGCCGACAGACGTCGACGACGCTGCGCAAAATACTTGCTACCTGTTTTTCATTGCGCAGCAATGCGGAGCCTGACGCTACATTACACACCTTTTTGACTGGACAGCCCATATTGATGTCGATAATACGGGCGCCTTTATCGATATTGAAGATGGCGGCCTCAGCCATCATGTCGGGGTCGGAGCCGGCTATCTGGACAGCGATTGGATCGATCTCGCCATCGTGATTCAGGCGCCGGGATGTTTTGACGCTATTCCAGAGCCGCGGGTTGCTGGCTGCCATTTCAGACACGGCATAACCCGCCCCCAGCATTTTGCATAATTTGCGGTAGGGGCGATCGGTGACTCCCGCCATGGGAGCGACGAAAACAGGGTTGGGAAGAGTCCAGGAGCCGATGCGCATCGAACGATTTTAACCCTCTCTGCAAAATCGGGGGCTTGCTGTCGACCTTGTTCGAGATGATTTACGGAGCAAGCTTTAGTTACGCAGGCCCTGAAGCAGGTGGCGTGCCAAGGGGGTGCGTAGGGGGGGGGCCAGGTCGAGCGCCAGCAGAGCCAAGCCACCAGCGTGCTCAATTAGCGGATTGCCTGTACTGAATATACGGGGCAAAAAATCAGTAATGCCGGCAGTCAGCCAGCGGTCGGGACGGCGCAGGCTGGCGAAACGTGCAAGCAAAGGTCTTGGGTCGGTATTGGTCTGTGCCAGCCATGGTGCCAGGGCTTGGCCAAGTTGGGCGGCATCGCGCAAGCCGAGGTTCAGACCCTGGCCAGCGACCGGATGCAGAGTCTGGGCGGCATTGCCAATCGCCACGCTGCGGTCATTGATCAGTGACGGGCCTGCGTGCATGCTTAAAGGAAAGACATGACGCGCACCTACGCACTGGAATCGACCCAGTCGTTCGCCAAACATCGCATTCAGTTCGATGGCGAATTCGGTGTCGGTCAGGCTTTGCAGGTGTCGGGCTTGTTCCGGAGCGCAGCACCATACGACACCGTACAGATTATTGCCCTGAGGGTGGGGTAGGATGGCCAGGGGCCCCTGGCGGGTAAAACGCTCGAAGGCCCAATGCTTTCTGGGTTGCGATGCCTGTACCGTGGCAAGGACGGCATGCTGCTTGTAATGTCGTTCTATGCCCTGGGGTTTGGCGCCATCAGACTGAATGGCCAGCGCACTGCTCAGCGTTGACCCATTTGCCTCGAAGGCGAGGTGGCCGGGTCTGCGCACTGGAGTGGTGGCGGATTCGAGCAGGGTGATGCCGCTGTGCTGCAGGCGTTGATGCAGGGTTTCCAGTAGGGCATCGTAAGCCACTACGCTGCCCAGCTGCGGTACGCCGAGCTCGTCATGCTTGATCAGCGTACGCCCCAGTCGGCCGCGTTGCGAAACATGGACGGTGTGGATGCTGGCAGATTCCGCAGGCCACCCATTGATCTGTTCCAGCAAGACGCGACTGCCATGATTCAAGGCCAAGGTACGTGGATCGACCGAGTCATCGGGTTTCGGGCTGGCCCGAAATTGCCGGCCCAGCAGCGCAATGCGCTCAGGCCTGGATGATTTGCCGGCCAGGATCAGCGCCAGTGCGCTGCCTGCCGGCCCTGCGCCGCTGATGACGATATCGTAGGTGGGCCTATCCATACGTTTTCCATGCTTGACTACAATATCCAAAATTGTAGGACTAATATCAATAGAACCGGAATTATGACTCAGAGCACGCTTGCTGTCCCAGTACGTCACCGTAGCAAGACGGCCGCCGCCTGGCTGGCCTTCCTGCTGGGTGTTTTTGGTGTGCATGCCTGGTATGTGGGGCGCACCTGGGCCTGGTTGTGGACTTCCTTTACCGTGCTTATGCTGGTGTTGGTGCAGTTTTACCCGGTGTGGTGGGATAACCCGCCATTTCTGGTGCTTATCGTACCCTGTGGCGCCGGGTTTATCGAGGCCTTGATCTTTGCCTTAAAGCCGGACGAGTGGTTCGATAAAAAATACAACACCGGTTCGGGCCGCACAACGCGCACCGGATGGGGGCCTGTCATTGCAGCTATTGCCACTACATTTGTGGGCGGTACGGTACTGATGTTCGGCCTGGCGCTGATCGTCATGCATGTTTATACCGCCATGGGCTGGCTGGATGGTTACGTGTATTGACCATCCCCCTGTTTTCAAACGAAATATACAAACGAGATAAGGGTTGTCCCTAGCTCGCTCTGAGGCTACAATGAAAGCTGTCAATTTTACAGGAGCCTCGTGGTGAATCCCGACCCCGGCGACAGTAACAGTCGATCTTGCATCGGCTATTTCTTCACCAGGTGCGTCTAAGCTAGCAAGCTCACCCAAGCTCCGCTTAAGCCACGCCCTGGTTCTTCCAAGGGCGTGGTAGTTTGTGAAATACTGACTCCATACAAACTCCCGCCATATTTAATGTAATGCGCAAACCGACTGTCGCAAGACACAGAGGTTTCCGGCGTCGCGCCAAGGGCGTGCGCATGCAGCAATGGGAGTTTTATGCGTCTTTTCAACTTGTTCTTGCGCCGCGCTGGCGTCCAGTCCGTACCCGTTCGCGTTCCCAGCTCCACTTCGCGGCTTACGGTAGTTTGCCCAAAAAATCAGCTTGCCGATGTGCGCAAGCAAATCTACTTGGGCTTCGAGGGTTCTGGTTTGCGTGTGGCAACCCTTATGGTTGACCACGCACTTACCCACGACATGGCCCGTACTTGTGTCACGGTTCATTGTCCGCCCGAACTTCGTCCTGTACTTATGTCGCAGGCCCGCCAGCTTAGCCAGTTTCCGGGCGTGCACAAGGTACAGTGGGGCGATCGGCGCCATATTGCTTTAAACTAGCCAGGTTCGCGCTTACAGAATTTTTTGTTCATGATAGTCCTTGATTGGCTGACGCCCTGGGAGTTTTCTCCTACATTGCTACTGATGTTTTTTGCGGGCGGTTGGCTTTTCCTCCGAGGCTGCCGCGTACATCGCGTCAGCTTTGCACGCCAGCTTTTCTTCTGGATCGGCGTAGCGTTTTTATATCTGTCGCTGCATACGCGTATCGACTATTACGCCGAGCGCATGTTTTTTATTCACCGTCTGCAGCATCTGGTTCTGCACCACTTGGGGCCCTTGCTGATCATGGGCGCCTACCCGGGCCAGGTATTGCGTGCTGGCTTGCCCATGCGGTGGCGGCTGCGTTTGCGCGATTTTCGTATCAGTACTCCTGGCAGAGTTCTGGAAGCCATCCTGACCAATAAAATCCTGGTACCCGTCCTGTTCGTTGTACTGGTGCTTGGTTTCCTGATCCCCTCGGTGCAGTTCTACTCCATGCTTGACTGGCGCTTGTACCGATTCATGAATTGGTCGGTGGTGATCAGTGGTTTCCTGTACTGGAATCTTATTCTGGATCGCCGTCCCAGCCCACCTGCCGTGATGTCGCCCGGGGGGCGAATTATTTCTCCGGTGCTGACCATGGTGCCGCAAATGGTGGCTGGTGCGGTCATTACATTCACTGAGTACGACTTATATCCCATCTTCGATTTATGCGGTCGGGCGATCCCGGGTATGACGGCCCTGACCGATCAGGCCATCGGTGGGCTTACCATGTGGGTGCTGGCTGGCTTTGTCGAGGTGTTTGGTCTACTGTTTGCGTTGGCCACTCTCATGCGCTTGTCTGCCAAAAACCGATTGCCCAATAAACGAGATATCGAGCGACGCAAGCAGGCGGTGGTTGCTACCGCCTCCTGATCTTCGCTTATTCGGACTGATGACTGCCACTCAAACTGCTTTCCGATTTCAGTTTCGCTCCCGCCTCCTATGTGCTGGGCTTATCACGCTAATGTGCTGGGGTGGACCGGCGTCCAGCCAGCCCGTAGGTATTCCCAGCATGGGTTCGGCATCTGCGGCCGAGCTTTCGCCTTCTCTTGAGCGTACGCTGGGTGACGCGATCATGGAGCAGGGGCGCCGAGACCCCACTTATATTGCCGATCCTGATGTCAGCCAGTATCTGACCGATCTGGGCCGGCGCCTGGCGGGTTTTGCACCTGGTGGAGCCAATCAGCGCATTACCATCTTTGGTGTGCGCGACCCGCAAATCAACGCTTTTGCCTTGCCTGGCGGCTATATAGGCGTCAATAGCGGTTTGCTGGTGTCAGCCCAGAATGAATCCGAATTGGCATCGGTGGTTGCTCATGAAATCGGACACGTTGTTCAGCGTCATATTGCGCGCGGCATGACGCAGAGGTCACAGAGCGGCAATGTAGTCATTGCCGCCCTGGCGGCGGCGTTGCTCGCAGCGCTGTCAGGTAGCGGTGATCTGGCGATGGGTGTGGCTGCTTTTGGCCAGGCGGCTGCCGTCGACCAGCAACTCGGTTTTTCCCGTCAGGCTGAACAAGAGGCAGATCGTGCCGGATTCGAAATGATGCGGAAAGCCGGCTTTGACCCGCGCGGCATGGTTCGTATGTTTGAGCGGCTGGGCAATGCTTCCCGGCTCAACGAGGGTTCTGGCGGTGGCTATACCAGCACTCACCCGCTCTCTATTCAGCGTATGTCCGATATTCAAAACCGCGTCGCCCGACTGCCGGCAACAGCGGTCCGCAGTTCTGACGCGTTCTGGTATATAAGGGCCAAGCTGAGCGTGCTGCAGGCGCGCAGTAGCACGCCTTTACGCAATGCGTTGGAAAAGCTCCGCCTAGATGCCAAGAATAAAACAGGCGTTGAGCAGTCGGCTGCCTGGTATGGCCTGGCATATGCCGCCTGGCAAAAGAAAGATTTGGCCGGTGCTCAACAGGCCTTGTCACGAGCGCAGCAACAAGGAAGAAATAGTCCTGAAATAGCTGGTCTGGCAGTGGCCCTGGCTTTGGATCAGGGCGATCAGACACAGGCTTTGTCCTTGTCGCAATCAGCCTGGGCGCGCTGGCCTGACAGCCAGGTAGTGGCTCTCGCACGGATCGAAGCCTTACAGAAAACCGGCCAGGATGCACAAGCTGTCGAACTGCTTGCCCAACTCACCCGGAAATGGCCTGATGTGCCGCGCATGCATCAATTACAGGCGCAAAGCTATGAGCGCTTGGATCGGCATGTCGAAGCGCGGCGTGCCATGGCCAACTACTACGAGCTGACCGGGGCTCTGCCTTCGGCAGTAGCGCAGCTCGAGCAAGCCCGCAGCATGTCAAAAGATTTTTATGTGCAGTCCGAGCTGGATGTTCAGATACGCACGCTGAAAGACCGGTTGCAATCAGACCGGCAACTGCTCGAGCGTTTCAAGTCCTAAGGCTGCACTGCATGGTTGCCAGTGCTTATCGAGCAGGTGGCTACGTACCGTTGTCGAAAAAACGTGCGAGTCGGGCAGGCAGCCAGCCTATATGGCCTGGAATGGGTCCGGTCACAAAGGCGGCATGGCCGCCCTCGGCAGGCTGGTGCAGCATGACGCTGGATGAGCAGTCATGCGAACCCGGCAATGAAGGGGCCGGTACAAAAGGATCGTTGCGCGCATTCAGCACCAGGGTTGGAACAGTGATGGACTTGAGTTGAGGTTTGCTTGAGGCCCGCGTCCAGTAGTCGAGGGCATTCTTGTAGCCATGCATGGGGGCTGTGTATAGGGTGTCAAACTCGCGCAGTGTCTTGCACTGACTTAACCTGAAGACATCGATATTGCCTGGAAAGCGTTTTGCTTTCTCGCTGATCTTGGCTTTCATGGTTTTCAGGAAGTAGGGGGTATATAGACGCCGGCCGATGGTGGTATCGGACAGCTGTGTGCCGCATGCAAGTAAATCCATGGGCACCGACACTGCCGCGCTTGATGATAGCCATGAGGTACTGTCGTGATGCTCGCCCAGATATTTGAGCATGGCGTTGCCACCCAGCGAAACGCCTACGGCATGCCAGCGTGCATGTGGCAGGCGCTGCCGCACCGTTGTCAGCATGAATTCGATATCGGCGGTGTCGCCCGAATAATAGGCTCGTGCCATGCGGTTGGGAAAACCGGAGCAACTACGAAAATGCCCAATGACGACGACCCAGCCACGCGCCCTGAAGTATTGCGCGATGGCTTGTGCGTAGTGACTGTGGCTGCTGCCTTCGAGGCCGTGAAATAAGATCAGCGCCGGCGTGCCGGGAGTGGCCGGTAATGTGTTCCAGTCGTCGTCCTGTAACCAGCGATGGGCCGCGGTTTTGTGCAGGGCCTGATCTATTTGTGTCGGCTGACCATTGGCCAGACGGTCTGAAAACAGGCCCGGGCCGGTCCAGTCGAAATCCAGGAAATCGCCATCGGGTGTATTGACGCGTTCACGTACGAATGCGATACGGTGGTAGCGTGCCATCAGGACGCCGTACACAGTTTGCACATGTCCACCGGGCAACCAGGCAGGACTGGGACAAGGAGAGGTATCTATCTGTGCTGTCACAACCTGCCTTCAGTGCAGCGTGTCTGGCCGATCCTGCAAATCGAATAAATCGATTTCCTGCGGCGCATGGGAAGCGTGATGCAAGACCATTTTCCAGCCTGATCGGCCTTTGTGGAAGATATTGGTGGTATAGCAGTGAGCTGACTGGCTGCCTTGAGCAGTGCTGACGGTCAGTTGTTCGATCAGGACATGAGTGGAACTCATGACGCTGGTCATGATCATGGGCTGTATGGGCTGAATATTGACAGGACCGTTCGCAAAGATTTGTTGCCAGGCGCTTTGCAGGGCGTTGTGACCTATGGTCCGCATTCCGCCAGGGTGTATGCAGACGACTTCTTCGTCATCAGCCCAAACCCGCATCATCAGGGCAAGATCGGCTTGTCGCAGCGCTTCGTAAAACGCCTGTTCGGCCTCTTGTGGTGTGGTGAACATAGAAACTGGAATCCGGAAGAAGTAGCGGGGTGGCTGCGAATGCGCCTAAGCGTGTCAGTGTCCGTGTACTTTTTCGCCGTCTTTGAGTTGGTAGGCGGCACCGCAGTAGGGGCACAATGCCTTGCCTGTTTTGACCACTTCTATATATACACGCGGATGCATGCTCCAGAGCGGTGCATGGGGGCCGGGGCAGTACAGCGGCAAGTCGTGGGCTTGCACGAAAATGGTTTCGTCTTTGGGAACGGCGGTTTTTGGGGTACTGCTCATGGGGGATCCTAGTAGATAAGTGTAATCAGATGGGTATAAGGTACGCGTGAATAGCTTATACCTTGCTTAGCCAGTGATGGTATTTGGAATTTTTGCCATTCACGACATCAAAAAATGCCTTTTGCAGCTTTTCAGTGATGGGGCCGCGACTGCCTTGTCCGATGACGCGACGATCGACTTCACGTATGGGCGTAACTTCGGCGGCGGTTCCGGTAAAAAAGGCCTCGTCAGCGATATATAGGTCGTCTCGGGTCAGGCGTTTGGTAAGCATAGGTATGCCCAGGTCGGTGGCCAGCGCGTGGATGGTCGATCGAGTGATGCCGGTAAGAGCCGAGGCGATCTCGGGTTCGTGTAGAACACCGTCTTTGACGATAAAGATATTTTCGCCCGAGCCCTCGGCTACAAAGCCGTCGGTGTCGAGCAAGATAGCCTCATCGTAACCGTGGTCCAGTGCTTCCGCATTGGCAATGATGGAGTTGGCATACGTGCTGGCGACCTTGGCGCGAGGCATCGTCACGTTGACATGCTGACGGGCGTAGGACGAAATTTTTACGCGTATGCCTTGCTGCAAGGCTTCTTCGCCCAGGTAGGCGCCCCAGGGCCAGGCGGCAATAGCCACGTGAACCGTGGCGCCTTTGGGTGAAACGCCCATTTTTTCGGAGCCGTAGAAGACCAGGGGACGGATGTAGCAGGACTCCAGCTCGTTTTGGCGTACAACATCCAACTGTGCTGCGTTGATGGTTTCCTGGTCGTAGGGAATGCCCATTTGGTAGATGTGGGCCGAATTGAACAGGCGCCGAGTGTGATCTTGCAAGCGAAAAATCGCCGTGCCGATGTCGGTGTGGTAGGCGCGTACGCCCTCGAAGACGGCCAGGCCATAATGCAGGGAGTGGGTCAGCACATGAGTGGTGGCATCGCGCCACGGCACCATCTTGCCGTCGTACCAGATTAGGCCATCGCGATCAGACATAGACATAGCGCTCTCCCAAAGATGAGGCTCGATTGTACCAAGCGCGGGAAGCTTACAATAGCCGTTTTTCGTTTAAGGTCAGAATGTCGTGAGTGAGTCCAGGTTCGCTTCTTGGCACCTCGATGCCAGCAAGAAGCAAAGCATTCGGGCTGGCCTGGTTGATGTCTTGCCCGCATTGGTAGCCACCGCTACATGGGGGTTCGTTACCGGAATCGCCTTGATCAAATCAGGCCTGACCGACAGCATGGCCACCTTGATGACGCTCATGGTCTATGCTGGTTCGGCTCAACTGACTTCGTTGCCTTTGCTGGAATCCTCCGCGCCCTTGTGGCTGATTTTTGCCGCAGGAACGGTGGTCAACATACGTTTTATTATTTTCGCTGCGGCATTGCAGCCCTTTTTTCGTCATCTTTCCTGGTGCAAGCGTCTGTTCCTGGGGTATCTGACCACCGATTTTTCATTTGTGCTGTTCATGTCCCGCTATGGCGACAGCCGGACCCGCGGAACATCCGATCAGCTATGGTATCTCCTGGCAGTCATCATACCCGGCTGGATCACCTGGAATCTTTCCTCTTTGTTGGGTATTTATCTCGGATCCCTGGTGCCAGCCAGCTGGTCGCTCGAGTTTGCCGCCATATTGGCCTTGATGGCTATTGTGATTCCCTTGGTCAAGACGCGGCCCATGGTCATGTGCCTATTGGTAGCGGGTGTGATCGCCTGGGTGGGCCAGCCCCTGCCCCTGCGGCTGGGCCTGGCTGCCGCAGTGGTAGGAGGTGTAACCGCCGGCGTGCTGACTGAGCGCCGGATGTCGGTTCAAGCGAGTATGACGCGATGACGGGAAATCTTGAATACGACCTGTATATTCTGGGTGGCATCGTCCTGCTGACGCTATGCAGTTTTCTGACGCGTTCAGGCTACTTTCTGTTCGGTGAGCATATTCCCCTGACTGACTCGGTGCGCAGCGCACTGCGGTATGCCCCGACCGCTGCGCTGGTTGGTATTCTGGTTCCCGAGCTGCTGCCCTGGACCGAAGCAGGCCCAGTGGCGGATATCCGGATTTTGGCAGTCATTGCCGCCGTCCTGGTGTTCTGGCGTACCCGCAGCACGGTAATGGTGATCGTGGGCGGAATGGTTGCCTACTGGATACTGAAAGCCGTCCAAAATGTATACTTTTAACGACATTTCTCGGTTTTTATTGGGACTTTCAGGCGTTGTGCATCGCCAAGTCATGATGTAAGCGCATGCTGCGTTAAAATACCCGGGTTATAACGCAAGTGAGCTGCTTGCTTGTTCAAGCAGCACGCCAGGTGCAAGATACTCTCGCCCCGGGCATTAACCTTCTTCAATGACTGACACTACACACACCGATACCCCAGCCCCTACTTTTTCCGACTTCGGACTGCATCCCAGCATTTTGCAAGCGGTTGCCGAAACCGGATACACCACGCCTACGCCTATTCAGGCCCAGGCCATGCCTATGGTCATGGATGGCCGTGATGTCATGGGGGCGGCACAAACCGGAACAGGCAAGACAGCGGCTTTTACGCTGCCCATACTTCATAGGCTGATGCAGTTCGCCAATACCAGCGCATCGCCGGCCCGTCATCCGGTTCGAGCCTTGATTCTCACGCCCACTCGCGAGTTGGCCGATCAGGTGGCGGACAGTGTCACGACTTATGCCAAATTTACCCCGCTGCGTTCCACCGTAGTATTTGGAGGGGTCGATATCGGACCACAGCGCGATGCCTTGCGCAGGGGATGCGAAATCCTCATTGCCACGCCAGGCCGCTTGCTGGATCACGTCGAGCAAAAAAACGTCAACCTGAGCCAAGTGGGCATACTGGTGCTCGATGAAGCCGATCGCATGCTCGATATGGGGTTCTTGCCTGATCTTGATCGCATCGTTCGGCTGCTGCCCGCCAAGCGCCAGGGCTTGCTGTTTTCAGCGACCTTCAGCAATGAAATTCGCAAGCTGGGGCGTAGCTATCTGAGCAATCCTGCAGAAATTGAAGTAGCAGCCCGTAATGCAACAGCCGACACCGTAACGCAAATTGCCTATCCGCTTGCGGGTAGCGACAAGCGTGCAGCGGTTGTGCATTTGGTCAAGTCACGAGGTTTCAATCAGGTGATCGTCTTCTCGAACACCAAGATTGGTACCAGCCGCTTGGCTCGCGAACTTGTGCGTGACGGTGTCAAGGCCGAATCGATACATGGCGACAAAAGCCAGCTTGATCGCATGAAGGCGCTGGATGCCTTCAAGGCCGGAGAGCTTGAGGTGCTGGTCGCCACCGATGTGGCTGCTCGTGGTCTTGATGTGGCCGGCGTACCGTGCGTGATCAACTATGATCTTCCCTACAACGCAGAAGATTACGTTCACCGTATAGGCCGTACAGGACGCGCGGGAAATACCGGTGAAGCCATCGCATTTTTCACGCCCGAAGAGGAACGGTATCTGCTTGATATCGAAAAACTCATCAAGACCAAGATTCCGCGCGGCCAGCTTGCGCTGTCACCGTCTTCACGCCGGAGCCCAAGCGGTCGAGGTGATCGTCGCGGCTATGTCAGCAGCGCTGCACCCTCCAAGCCCGTAGACGAGTTCTTCTATAAGCCCTATGTGCCCGCGCCCAACGCAGGCGAGACAGAGGCATCACGGCGGGCCAAGCCTGCCGCGCCAGCCAGCAAGAAGTCGGTGGGTATTTTGCTGGGCGGGCGTTAATCCGCTTAGTACCGGAATCGTACCGCTTAAGCGCCGTCCAACAAGTCAGGCAGAGCCCCCGGGCTCGGTTCAATCAGGGGCGAGTGCTCATCCAGACTGCCTATCAGACGTTCAAGATGACTGATGTGGGGGAGCAATGTTCCAAAAAACAAGCTGCCTCGCCGATCTTGTATCAGCAAGGTTGGAAAATTTTCTACATCTTCATCGCCAAGCAGCTCTGGATTTTCTTCAATATCTACCCATATGAAGGTGTGCTGGGGCAGTTTGCCGGCCAGGGCATTGAAGCCAGGCCGGTATTCTGTGCAAGTATCGCACCATGCGGCGCAATAACACACTACGGCCAGACCCTCTTGCTCGCGCAAGCGGGATGCCAGGGCAGACATATTATGTTGGGCTTCGAATACTTGCATAAAAGACAAATAGGATCGGGTTTGACTATGATAGTTGTATCGTTGATTTGAGGTTGCAGTGATGAACCAAACTAATCTAGCTGTGCGTGCTGTGCCGGCGAATGGCCTTGCCACCGTCGGCCTTGCATTTAAGCGGGCGCTGGTGTCACAGTGTCATCCCAAAATGCTGCTGGCTCTGTTCCTGCCGTTTTTGATTGCCTTGTTCGGCGCCATTATATTGCTTTGGGCGTTTTGGGAGCCCCTCACTTCATGGCTGACCTTACAGGCATCGGAATGGGGCTTTATAAACCAGGTTGATCAATGGATGCTGGCCATAGGGTTGTTTTCCATCAAACTCTATTTGGTGCCGCTGCTGGCCGTCGGCATCTTGTTGCCTATTTCAGGCATTTTGGGCCTGGTCATTGCCGCCGTCTTTGTCATGCCCATAGTCTTGCGTCACCTCGAAAAAAGTGAGTATCAAGGGGTATCGCGTCAGGGCCGCTATTCCACTGCGGTGGGTGCCTGGAACGCTGTCTGGGTGGGCTGTATCTTTGCCATTGGATGGCTGTTGACCATGCCTTTATGGCTGATTCCTCCCTTTGCCGTGCTGCTGCCTATTTTTTGGTGGGCTTTTGCCTTTACGCGCATGCTCAGGGTTGACGCCACCATCGAGCACGCCAGCACCCAAGAGCGCCGGCTATTGTGGCGCCGGCATAATCGTCAGTGGTGGCTGATTGGCTTCATTCTTGCTCTGATCAATCTTTTTCCGCCAGCCTGGCTATTCCTGCCTGTTTTTTCAGCGCTGGTCTTTGCGCATTTTGGCCTGGAATCCTTAAGGCAACTTCGTGCACAAACTGTTATTGATACCTGATATCTGCCCCACCGTGATGAGGATTGTCCCACTATGACTACTGACATACAGAAGAAGGGAACCCGCAACATCCGCATGCTGATTATTGGCGACGAAATATTGTCAGGAAGGCGCCAGGACAAGCATTTTGACAAGCTGATCGAGTTGTTGTCGCAGCGCGGCATGCAACTGTCGGGTGCAGAATTTGTTTCTGATGAGCGTGATGCTATTGCTGCTGCGTTGGTTCGCAGCTTCAGTACCGACGATATTGTCTTTTCCTGCGGTGGTATCGGTGCAACGCCCGATGACCAAACCCGTCAGGCAGTGGCGCAGGCGCTTGGGGTAGATCTGGCTTTGCATCCTGAGGCTGAACGGCTGATTGCTGAACGGTGTGCTGATAATGAGCGGCGCGGCCAGGGTAGCGCCGATATGAGTCTGCCGGAAAATCAGCAGCGCCTGCAAATGGGTGTGTTTCCATTGGGCGCTGAAATCGTCCCCAATTCCTATAACAAGATACCTGGGTTTTTCATTAGGGATCATACGTTTATGCCGGGCTTTCCCGTCATGGCCTGGCCCATGATGGAATGGACGCTCGATACTCGCTATCGTCATCTGCAGCATCAATCCATGCGTGTCGAACATTCGTTTTTGGTGTTCAAGCTGCCAGAGTCGCGCATTACTCCGGCCCTCGAGGAAATCGAACGACGTTGGCCCGGGGTCAGGGCGTTCAGCCTGCCCAGCATGGGCGGGACCGGTCAGCCGCATATTGACCTTGGGGTCAAGGGAGAGCCCGAAGCGGCGGCCGAGGCACTGGCATTTCTCCGGGCCGAAGTGGCGAAAGTGGGTGGTGAACTGAGCCCCGTCTGAAAATAACTCTTGCCAGGATGTGGGTTTTTTTCATATTATGGGATTGTTGCGTTGCGTCAAAATAAGACTATGCCACGATCTTCCTTACTAACCTCGTCATTGAGTGGTTCTTCGTCCATTCATGGCTCTTCCATTACCATACAGGTGCTCGAGCGCGCGATGCGTTTGCTCGATGTACTCGCTCAGCAATCCGATCCCGTCGCACTGAAAGACCTGGCTGCTGCCACTGGCTTGCATACCTCGACGACACATCGAATACTGAATGACCTGGTTGTAGGCCGGTACGTGGAGCGGGTCGATAGCGGCCAGTATCAGTTGGGTATGCGTTTGCTTGAGCTGGGTTCGTTGGTAAAAGGCCGGCTCAATGTGCGTGAGGTAGCGCTGGAGCCTATGCGTGAGTTGCATAAGCTCACAGGCCAGACGATCAACCTGTCATTGCAGCAGGGTGATGAAATCGTCTACATCGAGCGAGCCTGGAGCGAGCGCTCGGGCATGCAGGTTGTGCGGGCGATCGGAGGGCGGGCGCCTCTGCATCTGACTTCCACTGGCAAGCTATTCCTGTCGGTCAGCGACCCCCGGCAAGTCAGAGCGTATGTCATGCGCACCGGCCTGGCAGGCACAACACGCAACAGCATTACAGAAGCCGAGCAACTTGATCGCGATTTGGCATTGGTGCGGCGTCACGGCTATTCGCGCGATAACGAAGAACTGGAGTTGGGCGTGCGCTGTATTGCCGCGGGTGTCTATGACGATACAGGCAAGATGCAGGCAGGTTTATCAATATCTGCTCCCGCCGAACGCATGCGGGACGAATGGATACCCGTACTGCTGCGCACTGCAGCACAGATATCCGAAGCACTGGGCTACGAGGCTGCCCAATAAAAAAAGCGCCTGCAAAAGCAGGCGCGGGGTATGCGAGTACTGCGAATGCCCTCTTATTGGGCTTCTATGCCCGCTTTCTTGAACAGTTCGGCCCACTGAGGAACTTGCTGCTCTACCTTTTTGGTCAGGGCTGCTGAGTTGGCTTGGTCGGTCAGAACGGTAGCGCCCAGGCCAGCCATGCGCTTCTGGAAGTCTTCAGAGGCCAGGCCGGCTTGCAGTGCTGCAGTCAGCTTGTCTGTAACGGGCTTGGGTGTGCCCTTGGGCGCCCACATGCCGTGCCAGATACCCACTTCAAAGCCATCGTAGCCAGATTCCTGCATGGTGGGCAGGTCGGGCAGTGTAGGAACACGCTGCTTGCTGGTGACCGCATAAGCTTTGACCGTGCCAGCCTTGATGTGCTGGGTGGTGTTGGTGGTTTGATCGCACAACACGTCAACTTGCTTGCCCAGCAAGTCATTCATGGCTGGGCCGGTGCCCTTATAGGGAATGGTCAGGAGATCGACACCAATGGCGTTGGTGAACATGGTGCCACAAAGGTGGCTGGCGGCGCCAATGCCAGCGTTGGCCAGCGATACCTTGTCTTTATTGGCTTTCAGGTATTCGACCAGTTCCTGGATGTTGTTGGGTGGAAAGTCGGCACGTGCAATGATGGTCATGGGCACGTCAACTACCAGTCCGATGGGCTCGAAGCTGGTTTTAGGATCGTAGCCAGGGTTTTTATACAGGGATGGTGCGGTTGAGAAGCCAATATGCATCAGCAGGGCACTATAGCCGTCTGGTTTTGCGCGGGCGACCTGACTGGTGCCGATGGTACCGCCAGCACCCGCCTTGTTTTCGACAACGATAGTTTGGCCCAACGCAGGCCGCATGGCTTCTGCCAGGGAGCGTGCAACGTTGTCGGTGGGGCCGCCTGCAGAAAATGGCACGATCATGTTGACGGCATGATCGGGGTAATCGGCTGCCTGGGCTGCGCCTGCGCTAAGCAATGTGCTTGCGAACAGGACGGCACCAAGTTTCGGTGTATGGGACTTCATCTAGACTCCAAGTGTTTTTGTAACAAAACAGAAAACTATTCGTGCAATGATGTAAGCATCAAGACGAGGGGCATGAATACTGGGGGAAAAAGTATTTTTTGTCGCCTAGGTTAATCCCTATTTTTTAAGCAAGTAGCAGGCATGGGCATTAGCAACAGCCACTATTATTGTTGTTGCAATGCAGCAAAATATGCTTGACATGCTTGTTTGTTAAGGTAGAATAGATTTTGTGCGATGCAGCAAGGAAGGTTTTCACACAAGTTAGGTGATTTGCTTAGCCTTCTTTATTTTATGTTTGAACCCCGTTCAATTAGCTGGAATCGCGTAGCGATTCTATTTATAAAGGAAATACCATGAGCGCAATCCCCCAACAAGTACTGGCCAGCCAAAAAGCTTCGCTGGACAATCTTCTTGCTATCCAGGGCACTTTTTTCGGTGGTTTCGAAAAGCTTGTCGACCTGAACTTGAAAGTCATCAAGGCAACTTTTGACGAAGTTGCTCAAAAGTCGCAAGAAGCCATCGAACTGAAAGACGCCCAGGAAGCCGTAGCCTTCACATCTGGCCTGGTTCAGCCCAATGCAGAAAAAGCCTTGGCTTACAGCAAGCACGTCTATGACATCGTCTCAGGTGTGCAAGGCGATCTGTCCAAGCTGACTGAAGAGCAAATTGCACAAGGCCAACGCCAAGTGTCCGACGCGATTGATCAAATCTCGAAAAATGCTCCTACCGGTTCAGAAGGTGCCGTGGCTCTGCTGAAGTCTTCGCTGGCTACTGCAAACAGTGCCTACGAGTCGGTTGCCAAGGCCACCCGCCAGGCTGCTGAAGCTGCTGAGTCCAACATCAACGCTGCCACCAGCGCAACGTTCAAGGCTGCAACCGACGCTGCTGAAGCTGCTACCAAGGCTACTCCTCGCACCCGCCGCGCCAGCGCTGCCAACTAAAACCGTGCTGCTCTGTTAACGGAGCAGTCTTGCGGTAACAGAAAAGCCCAGGGCCAGGCCCTGGGCTTTTTGCCGTCTGGTCGGCGCGAATGCGTCCTTAATGTTTAAGTGCTTGTACGCATTCATTGATCAGGGCGGGGCCGCGGTAGATTAATCCTGTATATAGCTGGATGGCGTTGGCACCCGCCGAGATCTTTTCTTTTGCCTGCCGGCTAGACAATATGCCGCCCACCCCAATAATAGGGTAGGCAGCGCCCAGTTGTTGACGCAGGCGGGCAATGACTTCCAATGACAAGGCATGCACCGGCGGGCCTGAAAGACCACCTGCTTCCTGGCCATGAGGCAGGCCTTGTACCGCATCGCGCGACAGGGTTGTATTGGTGGCGATGACTCCGTCTACTTCATAGCGGGGCAGCAGGCTTGCTATGACATCAATTTGTTCTGTGTTTAAGTCGGGAGCGATCTTGACAACCATAGGTACTTTCCGACCGTGTTGATCGGCCAGCGCCTTGCGTTTTTCTTGTAGTGGCAACAGCAGTTGTGTCAGTTCGTCCTGCCCTTGCAGAGTGCGCAGATTTTGTGTGTTGGGCGACGAAATATTGACGGTTATGTAATCTGCGTGGGCATAGACGCCCTCGAGTCCCAGCAGATAATCGTCGACAGCTCGCTCTATGGGGGTTGCCGCATTCTTGCCAATATTCAGGCCGAGAATCCCGCCGTGCTGCCGCCACTGGCTTTTCTGGACATTGGCAATAAAAGTCGCCAGCCCCTGGTTGTTGAAACCCAGGCGGTTGATCAACGCCTTTGCTTCAGGCAAGCGAAACATGCGGGGTTTTGGATTGCCCGGTTGAGCCAATGGCGTGACGGTGCCAACTTCCACAAAGCCGAAGCCAAGATTGCCCAAAGCGTCGATATGAGCCCCGTTTTTGTCCAGACCAGCTGCCAGCCCGACTGGGTTGCGCAAGCGTAGGCCCATCAGGGTAGTGGTGTGTTCCGGCTGAGAGGCCATCAATCCACGCGTCAAGCTGCAATCGTAGGCTTTCTGCAAGGATCGCAGCGTAATATCGTGAGCGGTTTCAGCGTCGAGTGAAAAAAGAGCCGGGCGAGCCAGTGAGTAAGTATTGAATAGAAATGACATGCGAGCAGTGGTTCTCAGGCTGTGGGGGGCTCGGCCCAGACGCCATGCCTGAGTATTTGAAAGGGCCGGTATTGCGATTTGTATGCCATTTTACGGCTTTCCCTGATCCAGTAGCCCAGGTACAGCCAAGGTAGTTGTAGCCTGCGGGATAGGTCTAACTGCCATAGCACGCCGTAAGTACCGAGGCTGCCAGATGCATCCGGGTCGAAGAAGGTGTAGACCGACGAAAGGCCGGTATCGAGCACATCGACAATGGATACCATTTGCAGCAATCCAGTAGGCAGTCGGAACTCAATGATTTTGGAGTTGACGCGGCTGGTCAGGAGGAATTGCGTGTACTGGCTGCGGCTGTCTTCGTCCATTCCGGCGCCAGGATGCCTGCCTGACTGATAGCGCTGATACAGCTCGAAATGCTCCGTGTTCCAGTGCAAGGGCAGCTCGCGGATGACCAAGTCACTGTGGCGCTTCCATGTCTTGCGCTGTGTGCGGGTAGCTTTGAAGTTGTTGACGTCCACACGTATGGGCAGACAGGCCTGACATCTGTCACAGTGGGGGCGGTAGGTAAATAGGCCGCTACGCCTGAAGCCTTGCTCGACCAGCTGGGAATAGGTGTCGTTGGTGATCAGGTGGGTAGGAGCCGCCACTTGCGAACGCGCGCCCAAGCCTGGAAGATAACTGCAAGGATAGATAGCCGTCGAATAAAACTGCAGGGTTTCAAAACCAGGTTCAGACAAATGGCTCATGGCAAGGACCGGTAGTACTGTATCGCCTTCATTATCGCGTTATCCCCTGGTAGCGAGCAAGCTGTCCCGATTGCCATATTTCACCTTGGCCCCATTCCGGCGCCGGGTATTGCAGTGCCTGGTTCAATAAGTCCAGAAACTGCTTGCGGTCAACAGGGTGCGCACCCAGGCTGGCCAAGTGACCGGTTTGCTGCTGGCAATCTATATGGCTGATACCTCGTGTGGACAGGAAGCGAATCAAGTAGGCTACAGCTATCTTGCTGGCGTCATTTGCTCGGCTGAACATGGACTCGCCAAAGAAGAACCTGCCCAGGCACACGCCGTACAAGCCTCCAGCCAGTTCCCCATCTATCCACGTTTCAATGCTGTGAGCAGCTCCGGCGTGATGCCAGGCTGTATACGCTGCCTGGATGGCAGGTGAAATCCAGGTGGCATGCTGTGTGCCGCGAGGCTCTGCGCAGCCATGAATGACTGCTGCGAAATTCAGGTTGGTGGTGATGCGAATTCGAGCTGATGGTGTGCCCTCGCTGCGGGCAATCTGACGTAGCTTTTTTGATAAGGAGTGCGATGCCCTGAATTCGTTGCAGGCGAGCACCATACGCGGGTTTGGACTCCACCACAGAATGGGATCGCCGTCGTTGAACCATGGAAAAATGCCGCGCCGGTAGGCCTGTGTCAGGCGCTCGACGGTCAGGCTGGCACCGACCGCCAGCAAGCCTTCAGGCAAGGCTGCATCGGGATCGGGAAACGGTGCGCAATCATCCAGCCAGATCAAGCTTGCCATGAAAACCTAATGCTTGGGGAAGGGGACAGGAATATCGTAATGGTGCACAGGAAAGACGCCTGTCTTGAGGTCGGTAATGTAATGCTCAAGCGTGGTGACAACCGTCCGGAATGCCAGTTCGGCCCACGGGATATCGTCCAGATGGAAGAATGTGGCCTCGAGACTTTCCGGGCCTGGGTACAACTCTTCGCTCAATACCTTTGCAAGATAAAAAAAATGCACCTGCTCGGCATGCGGGACATCGATCACGGTGTAGAGCGGGCCCAGCTCTATTTGTGCTCCGGCTTCTTCCTGTGTTTCACGCATCGCTCCTTGTGCGGTGGTTTCCCCCAACTCCATGAATCCGGCGGGGAGCGTCCATTTCCCGTAGCGTGGTTCAATGGCGCGACGACAAAGCAGTATGCGCTCTTCTAGTACAGGCAACACACCGACAACATTACGTGGGTTTTGATAGTGAATGGCTCCACAATGATCGCAGACATCGCGCGTGCGGTTATCGTCGGGTGGAATTCTTTGCGTAATTTCGGTGCCGCACTGGCTGCAGAATTTCTGTGTGCGAGGTGCGGGAAAGTAGAAGGGAGGGGCTTGCGAAGTCATGACGTGATTCTACCCAATGCGGGGCAGCGCACAAAGCCGAGTTTGTTTTCAATGCTGGCTGCCAGGCAAAAGTTCAGTGGCACAGCGCTGTCCTGTTTGCCCCATCGAATCAATTGACGTTCGCCTAAATCGTGCTCCAGTGCGTCAAGCAGGGAAGTACCATCCTCCAGAAGCAGTTCGGCCAGCAATGTGGGCAAATCCCGGCCAGCAATCAGGCCTGACCCTATATCGGTTTGTGCATACAGCTTGCCTTTGTCATCCAGCCACCAGCCAGAAATTATCCTGATATCGAGACCGGTATGGCTGCGTAGACGATGCCCTGTATCTTCGTTCATGGTGTGTAAGACATGGGGGGCGGCATCGAGGCGTACATATACTTTTTGCGGTCCGTTCTGAAAATACCACTGGCCAGCGTTGTCGTATGCGTAATTGCGGTTCATGAACCGCAAAATGGCGGGGCTGGTAATGGCCTCGCCTGGACTGAGCGCATCTGGAGCGCAGTGGTCGGGCAGCAAGGCATCGCCTTGCGGATGCAGGCGCCATTCTCCGCGCTCAGATAGCGAAAGCCAGCCGTATACGTCGGGTACGTCCGGCCACCGAGCCATTGCGGCTATTACTTGCTCGTCCATAGTGTTGTGAATGTTTAACTGTTCGAGGCTGGAGCGCCATTGCAAAATTCAGCGAAACGCTGCTTGTTTGCCGTTCGCAACAGTCTAACGCTGGTTCAAGCGCTGGGCCAGCATATTGCCCAATACATGAAAGGTTTCTGCCAGAACGATAAGCATCACCGCAGCAGTCAACATGACTTCGGGCAGAAAGTTGGCATAGCCGTAACGTATGCCTAAATCGCCCAATCCGCCACCGCCTATGGCGCCGGCCAGGGCGGAATAACCAACCAGGCATGCCAGGGTAATGCCCAGGCCAGCGATGATGTCGGCAGACGCTTCGGGTATCAGTACCTTGCGCAGAATCTGCCAATAAGAGGCGCCCAAAGTCTGGGCAGCCTCAATGAGGTGGTGGTCAACCCCATTCATGGCTGCTTCGACATGACGCGCTACAAAGGAAGTGGCGATAATGGTCAGCGGGGCGATGGTGGCAGCCAGTCCGTTTGATTGTCCCAGCAAGGCATGCGTCAAGGGTATGGTTGCGGCCAGGACGATAATGGACGGCGTGGATCGAAGGCCTTGCACCGTCATTCTTAAGGCTCGTGATACGGCTGTAGCGGCAATCACACGGTGCTGGACCAGATGCATGAACACGCCCAATAAGCCACCTAGCATGGTCCCCAGCGCCCCTGACGTGCCGGTCATGAGCAGTGTTTCGCCAAAAGAAGTAATGAAAAGGTCGAGCGTAGGCGACGACATGGCCTGTTTCCTGGAAGGGATTCAGAAATTGTAGGAGTCGGCGCGGCGAAAGAGAACGATTGTTTTGGTGCGAGCTAATAGCTGCAAGTGATAAGCCGGGGTTGCTTTTTTGGGAATTTGAAGCGACCAGAACAGGTCAATTGGAGGCGCAACTCGGAATCGAACCGGGGTACACGGATTTGCAATCCGCTGCATAACCACTCTGCCATTGCGCCAAAAATTTTGAGCTAAATAAAAACGAAGCCAAAATCTATAAAGCAAAAGAGTATAGCATTTCTTTCGCTATAACAGCCAGTCTATCGGAAGCTGCGACACAAACCACACGCTGGCGCGTTGCAGGGCATTGGTATCGGGCTCAGTATCGTGACGCAGCAATCTGCCGTTTTTGTGCTCCAGCCAATACAGACTTCCATCGGCCGACAGGCGTACTTCATATGATCGTTCAGGAATGTCGGTGTTGAAGGCTTTGTCGATCTGTTGGGCGAGAACCGGGCTTTCAATGATAAAGCCCAGTTCTGTATTGAGTTTTGCTGATCTGGGATCGAAGTTGTAAGAGCCAACAAAGAAAAGCATGCCATCCGCGGAGAAGGTTTTGGCGTGCAGGCTGGAGCCTGAGCTGCCTAAGCGCCCAGGCCGGAACGAAGATTCAGGAGGGGCGGACTTGGCGCGCTTCATTTCGTATAGTTTGATGCCCGCTGTCAGCAAGTCTTTACGCCATTTTGCATAGCCTGCGTGTACGGCCACCACGTCGGTGGCAGCCAGCGCGTTGGTGAACACCTGGATGGCCACCCCATTTTGGGCCATGGATACCAGGGTGTGGGTTCCTGTTTCTGTGGGAACGAAATATGCGGAAACCAGGTTTAAACTGCGAGCAGGCTTACCGACAATATCGCTCAACTGATGAATCAGCAAATTCTTGGCGCCGACGTCATCCAGGCCTTTTGCCGGGTCGTCACTGACCATGCGGGCGGGTGCCCATTCCAGCGGCAGATCACCTTTTATCAATTGCTGGATGATAGGTAGCTCGCTCGTTACCTTCATGTACGACTCGGCCGCTGCCGAACGTTCGGTGTTGTTTGCCGCCAAGGACAAGGCGTTCAGGTCTTGTGGCGCAGCCGCTGGCAATACCTGCGCTACAGGAAACGATGATTGGCTGGCCCAATAACGATCGAAGTCATTTGAAAGTTCCTGGACAACAGGACCCATTGCCAGGATGTCCAGGTCGGAAAACAGCGCGTCAGGATCCGCGCCAAAGTACTCGTCTCCTATATTGCGTCCGCCAATAATGGTGGCCTGATTGTCGGCTGTAAACGACTTGTTGTGCATGCGCCGATTGGCTCGCTTGAAGTTGGTCAGGTAGCCCAGCACCTTCAGTTTTCGAAAGTAAAAGGGATTGAACAAGCGGACTTCGATATTGGGGTGGGAATCCAGCGCTGCCAACTGTGTATCCAGGCCTGCGTTACCGTTGTCGTCGATCAGCAGACGTACGCGTACGCCCCGATCGGCTGCGTCATGCAAGGCTTCCAGCAGCAAAATCCCGGTTGTATCGTTACGCCATATATAACTTTGAATATCCAGGCTGCGTTCGGCTGCCCTGGTCAGCAGCATACGTGTGGCAAAGGCGTCGTGGGGGTCGCCCAGCATGTGTATACCGGTAAGACCTTTATGCTTTTCAGTAAGGTGAGTAATGCCTTTTCCCAGCCGGGTATCCTGGGTTTCGATAGAGGAAAACGCCCGGGTATTTGTCTGGTGCTGGGGTTCGGTATATGAACATCCGATGAGAATAAAGGCCAGGCACAGGAGCAAGCCGCCCCCCAGAATGCTGGTGGCTCTGGCGATCATTTTTTGTTCCTGAAAGAGGCCGGCTTACGGGTCATCAGTGTGGCCAGTAAGCGATTATGCGGTTTTTGAATCACCGTCGATGGGAAATAACTGGCCTGAAATCGAGCGGGCATGTTTCCCTGCCAAAAACTGGACCAGCTCGGCGATGTCGGCCGGATCGACAAAGTGTTTGATGGCCTGGTTGTGCAGGGCATCGTCGGTTTCTTCCTGCACACTGCGGCCAGACCGCTCAGCGCGTCCCTTGAGGACGTTCTGGATACGTGCGCCCTCGACGGCACCGGGGTGGATGGTATTGCACGTAATCCCCCACGGGCCTAGCTCCAGGGAGAGCGTTTTGGCCAAGCCAACCAGCCCCCATTTGCTAGCTGAATAGCCAGAGCGGTCAGGGTAGCCAAAGCGCCCTGCAACGGACGACATGATAATGATCGAGGCTTGGCTGGATTGCTTCAGGAGTGGAATCGCTTGCTGGGTAACGTAAAAAGTACCGTTCAGGTTGACATTCATCACAGCAAGCCAGGCGGCGGGATCGTACTCTTCCACGGGCGCGGTGGGGCCGGCTACGCCGGCGTTGTTGACCAGCACATCGAGGCCGCCTAATTGCACCTGTACCTCACTGAACAAGCGTTTGACCGCCATAGGGTCACTGATGTCGGCTACGGAACCACTGATCAGCTCGTTCGCACTTGTTATTGCATTGAGTGAGTGTTGATCGATATCGGCGATATGAACACGGGCACCATCGGCGGCAAACCGCTGGGCAACGGCCAGTCCGATTCCGCTTGCTCCGGCTGTGACGAGAACTCGTTGTTGCATGCTGGATCCTGTTAATGGATGGGCACTGTGCACAAAGCATGTGCGCCCAAATTAGTGCAAACTAGCAGTTCGAATCATATCCCAGCGAGATCCTGATTAGACGTCCGTATTCATCATGGCTTGTGTTTTATGATTCTGCTTATTTTTAGTTTTTACAAAATATTTTTGGGTGTTAAATGGCTCGATTACTTAAAGTGAGCGTATTGACGGCAGGATTGGCCGTGACGTTTTTTATGACCAGTGTGAATGCCGAACCAACCTTCGGTGGCGTCAGTGTCAGGGCGGGTTATGCCAGCCACTATAGCCGGGCTGAAATCGCCTGGGAGTCTCCTTCATTATGGACGTACCGGTTTGCAGAGGGCTATGGACGTCTGGACCTGGTGGCCGAGCTCGGCGCAGCATACTGGATGGCGCAAGGCTCGCGTTCACCGTCTCGCGTCTGGCAGTTCAGTGCCATACCCTTTCTCAGATGGTCCTGGAATGAGCGGTACTATCTCGAGGCTGGCGTCGGAGCCACGGTTTTTTCCCGTACCGACTTTGCCGACAAGAATCTGAGTACGGCATTTCAGTTCGGTGATCACATCGGCGTAGGTGCTTACCTTTCGGATACCAGCCGAATTGGCTTGCGGTTCTCTCATTTTTCCAACGCAGGTATCAAAGAGCCCAATCCGGGACTGAATATCCTGCAGCTGTTGTATACCTATCGTTATTAAAGTGAACTATGGAATCGGGTATTGTAAAAATCAGGCTCGACAAATGGCTATGGGCGGCTCGTTTTTATAAAACCCGCAGCCTGGCGGCACAGGAAATCGGCAAGGGACGTGTATTGGTCAATGGTCAGGCTGCCAAGCCGGCACGTGAGGTGGCGGCCGACGACCTGGTCAGTGTACGCAAGAATGATCCGCCCACCGAGGTCCGGGTGCTGGCAATAAGTAATGTAAGAGGTCCGGCTTCTGTCGCTCATTTGCTTTATGAAGAAACGCCAGAAAGTCTTGCTGCACGCGAGCATGCCATGGAGACGAGGCGACTTGCTCCCGAGCCGGCACTCGATATTGCTGCAGGGCGTCCTACCAAGCGCGACCGGCGCCTGATCGGCCAGATCAAAGGAAGGTAGCTGCGGTAAACTCTGGACACGAATAATACAGGAGTCATATCGATTATGCGCAGTCTAATACAGGCCGGTTTGGCGGCACTTTTGTTGCTAGGTTTCTCGTTACCGGCCGCCGCTCAAGAATGGCCGGCCAAGCCTTTGACACTGATAGTGCCTTTTGGCCCGGGCTCCAGTCCAGATGTGATGTCGCGGCTTATTGCAGACCAGGCCAGCAAGACGTTGGGCCAGACTATTGTGGTGCAGAACCGGCCAGGCGCCAGCGGCAACCTGGGCACATCGGTGATAGCCAAGGCTGCGCCAGATGGCTATACCTTTGGTGTTTCCATCACAGGCCCCATGGTGAACAACACCGTTCTGTACAAAGAGTTGCCCTACGATCCGAAACAAGACATAGCTCCTCTGACTCTGGGTGTGCACCAACCCAATATTCTGGTGGTGCCGGCTTCGTCGCCCATCAAGTCTCTGGATGATCTGCTTGCAGCGGTAAAAGATCCCAAGTCGCAGTACAACTTCCCCTCGACGGGGGCGGGTACGATTTCGCATCTGTCGGTCGAACTGCTGCTCGAGCGTGCCGGTGGACAGGCTGTTCATGTTCCTTATCCGTCATCCCCCGCCGCAGTGACCTCATTGGTGGCAGGCGATACGCACTTTGCGGCATTGCCTCCCATTGCCGTCATGCCGCTGGTCAATGATGGCCGATTGCGTGCACTGGCCGTGGTGTACAGCGAAAGGGTGAGCTTTCTGCCCGATACACCTACCGTCGCCGAGTTGGGCCTAGAAGGTATAGAGGGGTCTGGCTGGATAGGCTTTGTTGCGCCGTCCGGCATCCCCAAGGACATCAAGGCAAAGCTGACCAATGCCCTGATCGACGCCATACACAACCCAGATGTTCAGGCACGTTTGCACAGCCAGTTCATGGAGCCTGTTGGTAACCAGCCCGAAGAGTTCGCCCAGTATATGGACGCAGAGTTGCAACGTTGGGCGCCGCTGATCAAACGCCTGAATCTCAGCGTCAACTGATCTAATAGATTGTCCATGCAAGGCAAGAGCGGGTCGCCGGTGGCGCCCGCCGAGTCTTTAGCTGATGGCCCGCATGAAAGTTTCCATCTTGGTGGCCGTTTCCTTGATTTCGCTTTCAGGGTCCGAGCCTGCCACGGTGCCAGCGCCGGCATAAAGTCGCAATTGCTTGCTGCTCGAGTGTAGTGCACAGCGCAAGGCCAGAGCCCACTCCCCATCTCCGTTGGCATGCTGCCATCCCACCAGACCAGCATAATAGCCGCGCTCAACGGTTTCCAGTTCCTGGATGTGCTTGAAAGCCGTTGAGGTAGGGTGGCCGCAAATCGCCGGGGTGGGGTGTAAGGCGCAAGACAGCTCAAGTGCTGTGACCGAAGGGTCGCGCAGCCGGCCGCTAATATAGGTCGACAAATGCCACAAGGTGTCGGTGCCGATGACAGACGGACCAGCGGGTACGTCCAGTTCGTCGCAATAGTCGCGCAATATGCGCTCGATATCAGCCACCACATAGCTGTGTTCACGCAGGTCTTTTTCCGAGCAGGCGAGCCCCGCCTTCAAGCTTTGGTCTTTTTCCGGATCGCTGTTTCGGCCGATCGAACCCGCCAGAGGGTTGACGTAGATCCGGTCACCAACACGACGAACGAGTAGCTCGGGGCTGGCTCCCACCATGACGCCGCCGGGGGGCGCACCTGTTCCCTGATCCCAAATTGGGATGGCAAAGGTATAGCCGTGGCTGTTGCGCTTGAGCAGATCGGGCAGCAGTTGCGTGTAGTCTGGTGGGCTATCGAGCTCGACATCCATGGCACGCGAAAGAACGACCTTCTTGAGCTCACCCTGTGCAAACAAGACCAGGGCCTTGCGGACCATGTCACCATATTGTTCGGGCGCAGGCACTGGTGTGCGTTTGACGATGGTGGGGCGTGTTCCTTTTGTTTGCTTGATGCCTGCGTCGCCACCAGGGATATCTGCGGCTTCCCAGTGTAGCGGTATGGCTAAACTGGCGTTGCCCGATGCATCGAATGGGATCAGACCGAACATCAGTGGATTCTCGACACCACGTTGTGCAGCCTGGTCAAACAGCGACTTGACTAGGTCATTGCTTACAGGCTGGTAAGCCGACAGCAGGCCGTTTTTGGCCCAGCCTCGATACTGCCGTGTGGGCGAGGCAAAGAAAAAATCTCCTGTCTGGAACTCATCGAGCAACCACGGCGTGCCTGGCGAACTCGTCCCGTCCTGATGATGTTTGCCGCTGGTTTCAGCTCCGGATTCCATGGTCATTTCCTTACCTTCAACAAGTTTCAATTCAGCGCGGACGGTAGCAGAAACAGGGGTGTTTTTCAATAAATCAGTCGGTGTGGGACGGTTGGATGCCCGTCAGGCCGGGAAGGGCACTGTTCCTGCCGGGCCATATCAGGTAAAAGGACATTTGACACATTAAAAGGGGTTGGCATGGCTAAGGTTGCAATAGTTGGTTGTGGTGCGATGGGGTCAGTTTATGCAGGTTTGATGGCTCATGCAGGCCACGAGGTCTATGGCGTCACGCTATGGCCTGACCACGCCGCAGCGATTCAGCAGAAAGGCTTGCGGGTATCAGGTATCAGTGGCGACAAGACGATGCGACTGGCTGCTGCATCCACCACCACAGATGGTATAGGCGTATGCGATCTGGTCATTATTGCCACCAAAGCCTTTGACGTTCAGGCTGCGGCCTCTGCCGCGTTATCGCTGATAGGGCCATGCACGGTGATACAAACCATACAAAATGGTGTCGGTTCACCTGACACTGCAGCGCAAGTCCTTCCGGCGAACCAGATGGCTGTGGGTGTAGTGGGTGGATACGGAGCGTCGGTACCCGAGCCTGGCCATGCCCATCACAACGGCTTCGAGGTCACTTGGTTTGCCAAATATGCCGGGCTATCTGACGAACAGATGGAAGACTCTGCCGATGTCTGGCGTAGTTCGGGTTTCCAGGTAGCATTGCATGACGATGTCCGGAGCATGGTCTGGAAAAAGCTGATCATGAATGTTGCATTCTCCGGCACTTCCTGTGCCACTGGCCTGACCATAGGCCAGATTCTTGCCAATGAAAATGCGTGGAAGGTGGCGCGGGCTTGTTCAGAAGAAGCGGTAGCGGTCTGTCAGGCGCAGGGTATAGATTTGGGCCTTGCCGACCCCATCGCCCACGTGCAGAACCTGGGAGGAAAAATTCCCAATGCGCGCCCATCCATGTTGCTTGACTCACTGGCTGGGCGGCACGGTGAAATCGATGCCATCAATGGTGCCATCAGTCGCTTGGGCGCTGAGTTGGGCGTACCCACACCAGTCAATGATGTTGTTGTGGCCATCGTGAAGGCCAAGGAAAGCCTGATAAGCAAGCGCTGACATACGCAAAGTGCGCGGGGCCCGTTGAAACGCTGCATCGGGCGCCTGCGCTCATCGTAGAGCGCTATAGATCTGCCTTGCAGCTTCGATATTGCGCACCGAAGCGTTCTGCGCGCTCTTGTACTTTGGCGGCTACGCGCTTCAGCCAGGGCTTGCTGTCATAGCTGCGCTTGCGGTAGCCGGTCCAGCCCTCGTGATAGTTCAGGTACTGGCCATAGGCATCCCATTTGGATGTACCATTCAAGCGCTGGGACTTGTTCATATACCAGCCCATAAAATCCAGGGCGTCGCCAAAGTCGTCGCGACTGGCAAACCAGCCCCCGGCTTCATTCTTGTAGTCATCCCAGGTTTCGTCTTTGGCTTGAGCATAGCCGTAGGCAGAGCTCACGCGGCCCCAGGGAATGACCCATAAGATGTAGCGCCGCGGGGGCTGGGCATCGTGCCGAAAACTCGACTCCTGATAGACAACCGCCAAGGTCACTTGCGGTGGTACCCCCCATTTTTCCTGAGTTCGTATAGCGGCCTTATGCCAACTGGGTTTCTCGCGAAATATTTCACAGATGTTTTCCGGATTGTCGGGCGGTACGGTTGCGCAACTTGCAAGCAACAGAAGTAAGGCCGCGGCCAGGGTTGTACGCAGTCGTGCCTTCTGGTCAGGCCAGGACAGATGTATCTCGAAAAAATGCCGGATTCTGGTTAGTGTCATGCGCAGTGCGTAGTATGCAAGAGCGGAATTTATGGCTATTGTTCAGAGTTGAAGTATAAGTTGTACCCACGCAGAGACAAAAGCAAGTCTACGAATGCGTGCTGTGTGGCCTGGAAACGCATAGACAAATATCACGAAAAACCAAGAACGCAGGCTGAGTCCTGACGTGCAATTAGCAGGAGGTGACATGGACGAATTTATGAAGGCGGCAATTGAGGAAGCGCGCCTGGGCCTGCAAGAGGGGGGTATCCCCATAGGTTCGGTGCTGGTGCACCGGGGAGTCATAATCGGGCGTGGACACAATCAGCGCGTGCAACATGGCAGCACTATTCTTCATGGCGAGATGGATGCACTCGAGAATGCGGGCCGTCAGCCTGCAAGCGTATACAAGGAATCCGTGCTCTATACAACGCTGTCACCATGCCCCATGTGCACTGGCGCCATTTTGCTCTACGGCATTCCCAAGGTCGTCATAGGCGAGAACCAAACCTTTATGGGCGGAGAAGCATTGCTGAGCGCTCAGGGTGTCGAGTTGCAGGTGCTGCAAGATGAAACCTGCATGACGCTGATGCGTGATTTCATCGCAGCTAAGCCCGAACTCTGGAATGAGGATATTGGCGTTTGACTACTGCGACTGGGGCGCGGGATGAGCCTTGCTGTGTGTCTGAAGCACTTGTATGATGTTAAGCTGATATGATGAATGTGGAAAAGGTATGCAGAGCCTGACACTCTCACAAGCACAAGAATTACTTGCGCATGGCGTCGACCAGATGCGTCATTACCCGGGCAAGACAGCATGTTTTTCGGTGTGCGACCAGCATGGCTTCCTGATCAGCTTTTCGCGTATGGACGGCGCGCCAGTGCGCAGCATTCAGCTGGCCCAGCAAAAGGCATATACCTGCGCCCGCATCGGAACATCAACTGATGCATTTCTGGCACGGCTGCGCCGTGAAGATATTCCAATCACTTATTTCTGCGATCCGCTGCTGACCGCCTTGCCCGGAGGCGCGGTACTGATCGATAAGCAGGGCAGTATCCTCGGAGGGGTCGGTGTCAGTGGTTTGGCACCGACCGAGGATCAGGCTATTGCCGATAAGCTGGCCGCTATCATGTCCGGCAGTGACAACCAAAAAACGTAGACGGAGACAATCATGGCAAAGGTAGGATTCATTGGTTTGGGCATCATGGGCGCGCCTATGGCGCTGAATTTGCTGAAAGGTGGGCATCAGCTTTTTGCACACAGCCACAAGGCTCCGTCGGCAGAGCTGATCGATAACGGTGCCGTAGCGTGCGGTTCAAGTCAGGAAGTAGCCCAGAAGGCCGATATCATTATTTTGATGCTGCCCGACACGCCCCAGGTCGATGAGGTGCTATTTGGCGAAAATGGCGTGGCCAGTGGTCTGCGCGGGGGCCAGATAGTGGTCGACATGAGCTCTATTTCGCCCATCGCCACCAAAGAGTTCGCTGAAAAAATCAATGCGCTCGATTGCCAATATCTGGACGCGCCGGTGTCGGGTGGCGAAGTGGGCGCAAAGGCAGGCTCCCTGACGATTATGGTGGGTGGTCCTGAAAAGGCCTTTGAACAGGTCCGGCCTTTATTCGAGCTGATGGGAAAGAACATCACCCTTATAGGCGGCAACGGTGATGGGCAAACAACCAAGGTGGCCAACCAGATAATTGTCGCCTTGAATATCCAGGCGGTGGCCGAAGCATTGCTGTTTGCCTCACGTGCTGGGGCTGATCCGGCCAAGGTACGGCAGGCATTAATGGGCGGGTTCGCATCTTCGCGTATTCTTGAAGTTCATGGCGAACGTATGATCAAGCGCACCTTCGACCCCGGTTTCCGCATCGAGCTGCACCAGAAAGATCTTAATCTTGCCTTGGTAGGAGCCAGGGCTCTGGGGGTTTCACTACCCAATACAGCAGGAGCCCAGGAGCTGATGAATGCATGTGCCGCCAATGGCATGAGCAAGCTGGATCACTCGGCCCTGTGCAGGGCCATAGAACTGCTGGCCAATCACGAAATCGCCGGCGCCTGACATGTATTCAGCATTAGACTGCGGCGTGGCGTGGTGTCATCTGCCGCAGTGCCGGAACGAGCGTTACTCCTTATTCCGCTGGAAGCCGTTGTAGTACTGTACGACTGCAGAATCGTCTTTAAGTCCGAGGCCAGCGCCACTGGCGCCAAGAAAGCTTTGCAAGGCGGTGGCGGCCAGCGATGCAGGGAACTTAAGTTCGCGCGCAACATCCATCACGATGCCCAGGTCTTTCACGAAAATATCGACCGCGCTGGCCGAGGTATCAAAAGCACTGGCCACCATGCGAGGGCCGCGATTGGACAGCATCCATGATCCGGCAGCGCTTTGGCTTACTACGTCAAATACAGCCTGAGGCTCCAGGCCTGCACGTTGCGCCATGGCGATGGCTTCGCCTGCTGCTGCCAGATGCACGCCGCATAACAGCTGGTTGATGGTCTTGACCAAGGCACCCTGGCCCGGCTGGTTGCCCACCCGCTTCAGACGTGTGCCTATCTGAGTCAGCAGTGCGTGGCTGGCGTCCAGCGCTGCCTTGTCTCCCGAAGCCATGACAGTCAGGTCACCTTGCTTTGCGCCGACTTCTCCGCCGCTGACCGGCGCGTCAATAAAGGACCATCCATGTTCCCGGCAGCGCTCGCCTATGAACCTGGCCTCGGACGGCAGCATGGTTACACAGGAAATGATGGTGAGTCCTGCTGCTGCCGTTTCGTGCAGTCCTCCTGGCCCGAATATGACTTGTTCGGCCTGTTTGCCGTTCACGACAAAAATCACGATATGACTGGCATTGACTGCCGTGGCAGCGGCGCTGGTGCAGACGATGCCGCCAATTTCTTTGAGGTGTTCCAGCGGCTCAGGATTGATGTCGTAAGCCTGTACGCGGAAAGCGTCCTGTACCATTCGCCTGGCTACATGCCGTCCCATTACACCCAGGCCGACGAATCCAATGGTTTGTTGTGTCATGTTGTCTCGCATTAATTAGAGGAAAGGCAGCCGCTGTGGCGGCCTGGTTATTTGAATGTACTTATGCTTTCGTCATTGTGTGCAGCCACCCCAGACCGTCCAGCGTGCCTTTCGCAGGTCTGTACTCGCAGCCTACCCAACCCTTGTAGTCCAGCTCATCCAGCAGCTTGAATAGGTAGGTATAGTTCACCTCGCCGGTATCAGGCTCGTGACGATCGGGTACGCCGGCTATCTGAATATGTCCGACGTTTGGCTGAAATTTCCGAAAAGTCATGGCGATATCTCCCTCCATGATCTGCACATGGTAGAAATCCATTTGCACCTTGAGATTGGCGGCAGCAACCTGATCCACAATGGCGTGAGCCTGGTCCTGGCGGGACAAGAAATAATGGGGCATGTCGCGACTATTGATGGGCTCAATCAATACCGTAATGCCATGCAGTGCGCATTGGGCGGCGGCGTATTCAAGGCGAGTCAGGAAGATGTCATGGTATTGCTGTTTTTGGGCGGCGTCGGGTATCAGGCCTGCCATCACATGCACACTGGGCGTGCCCAGGGCCTGAGCGTAGGCAATAGCCTGGTCGACGCTGCGCCGGAACTCATCATCACGGCCAGGCAGTGATGCGATTCCCCGTTCGCCTGCAGCCCAGTCTCCGGGAGGCAGATTGAACAGCGCGTTTTTCAACTGATGATCTGCCAATCGTGCGGCAAGATCAGAGGTGGAATATTCGTAGGGAAATAGAAATTCCACGGCGTCAAAACCAGCCTCGCGTGCCGCCTCAAATCGATCAGGAAAGGGCACTTCGTTGAACATCATGGTGATATTGGCGGCAAACTTTGGCATGTTCTTCCTTGGTAATCAATCAGGCTTCCTGTCTTGATGTACTTGCTGCACCTCAAGCTCAAAGACTCAGGATTTGAACAAGGTGTGGAGCTCTGCTATCTGTTCTTCGGTCAGTACCCTGGGGTTATGGCCTTGCAGCAGGAGGAACAATTTGGCGGTTTCTTCCAGCTCTTCAATGGCGTATACAGCTGCTTCCAGCGTTTTGCCCGATACTACTGGACCATGGTTGGCCAGCAAGACCGCACTGTGCTTGGCGGCGAGCCCGTGGATGGCTCCGGCTAGGTCTGGGTCGCCAGGGCGGTGGTAAGGTATCAGTGGCAACTGGCCTATTTTCATGACGAAGTAGGGTGTAAGCGGTGGTATGCAGCTATGGTGATCCAGATTGGACATGCACGATACCGCGGCAGAATGGGTGGAGTGCAGGTGCACAATAGCTCCGGCCTGACTGCGTGCATCGTACATGGCACGATGCAGGAACGCCTCTTTGGATGGCGCATCACCCGACAACAAGGTGCCGTTGTCATCCATTTTGGAAATTCTGGCGGGGTCCAGTGTGCCCAGGCAACTATTGGTAGGCGTCAGCAGCCAGCCGTCGTCAGTACGCACGCTGATATTGCCGCTGCTGCCTGCGGTCAGGCCGCGCTGATACAAGGAGGCGCCCAGAATGCAGATGTGTTCTCGTAGGAGTGATTCGTTCATGGCAACAAGCTCCATGCCTTGCTGAAAAAATCCACATTGCCAAAATTGCCTGATTTCAATGCCAGCGATATAGGTGTGCCGTCAAGACTGACGGTCCAGGGTACGCCGGGGTCGATTTGAGGGCCTATGCGCAAACTGCTTATTTTTAACGCAGTGACTACGGCACCCGACGTTTCGCCGCCCGCAACAATCAGTTGGCGTACACCCTGCGCAACGAGCTTTTGTGCCACAGCAGCGAGAGCGGCTTCGACCAGAGCGCCGGCGCGTTCCGTGCCCAGGGCCTCTTGTATGGCTTTGACGCGAATGGCAGAGGCAGTTGCGTAGACCACGACAGGCCCTTGCGGCAGTAGTGGGGCAGCCCACGCCATTGCGGCCTGTACGGCGTCATCCAGTGCGTGGTCGCTGCCTGTCAGGGTTAGCGGGTCTATGGCATATGAAGGTACGCCTTTTTTGGCGATATCGGCTAGCTGAGCTTGGGAGGCCTGTGAGCAACTCCCGCACACGATCGCTCGCAAACCCGGTGTGGGTGGCAGGCTGGTAGCCGCATCCTGCCGTGTCAGCAAACCCTGCTCACGGAAATTTTGCGGTAAACCCAATGCCACCCCGGAACCCGCCGTCAGCAGAGGCAGGTCGGCGCAGGCCTGGCCTATTTGCATCAGATCTTCGTTGGAGGTTGCATCGATGACAGCGATCTGGATGCCGTCAGCCTTGATTTGTGCAATACGCTGGCGTATGGCTTGTACGCCCGCCTTGACGATCTGGTGACCGATCAACCCTACCCGGCTGCTTGTTTGCCGTTGCAGCACTCTAACCAGGTTGGAGTCTGTCATGGGTGTGAGCGGATGATGGCGCATGCCGCTTTCTTCCAGCAGCATATCGCCTACGAACAAGTATCCATTGAAAATAGTCCGGCCATTTTCGGGGAATGCTGGACAGGCAATGGTAAAGGGGGTGTCCAGCGCTTGCATGAGTGCATCGGTGACTGGCCCAATATTGCCCTGATCGGTGGAGTCAAAGGTCGAGCAATATTTAAAGTAGATTTGCCTGCAACCGGCTGAGCGTAGCCACTTCAGTGCGGCCAGAGAATCTGTTACGGCTTCTTGAGCCGGGTTGGTGCGCGACTTCAGGGCGATGACGACAGCATCAGCATCGATATTCGAGGGTAGCGGGCCCTGCGGGATGCCTATGATCTGTACCGTTTTCATTCCGCCTTGGACCAACATGCCGGCCAAGTCGGTTGCACCAGTGAAGTCGTCGGCGATGCATCCGAGCATAATACTCATGATGTTTGTTGATCGTGTATGTATGCCCGAATGATGCTGTCGTAATCCTCGTCTGAAGTAAAGCCCAATTCGGTGGCTCTTTGGGTGTCGAAGTCACCTGGCCAGGAGTTGACAATGCGTTTAATGGCCTCGTCTTCCGTCCATTCGATGCGTTGAGCGACATCGACGCCCGCCACGCGTTCCAGCGCGGCGACCATGTCACGTACCTTTACGGACAAGCCAGGCAATGAGATGGTGCGTGTGAAGCCGAATTTGCTGGCTTCCAGTTCGTGCCCATGAATCAGGTTGTTCACAGCCTGTTGGGGCGACATCAGCCACATGCGGGTGTCGCCATGAACAGGACACACGGCTGCTTGTCCCGCTAGCGGTTCGCGAATGATTCCACTGGCAAAGCTTGACGCCGCCTTGTTGGGCAGGCCAGGACGTACTGAGATGGTAGGCAGGCGCAGGGTGCGCCCATCAAGGTAGCCGCGGCGGCTGTAGTCGCTGATGAGAAGCTCGCACATGGCTTTTTGGGTGCCGTATGAACTTTGCGGTAGCGTAGCCATGGTGTCGGGAACGCTGGTGGGTAAAGGCCCGCCAAACACAGCGACTGAGCTGGTAAACACCATGCGTGGCCGAGTTTCCAGGGAGCGAATGCGTTCGAGCATGCTGCGGGTCGCGTCAAAGTTGACGGTCATGCCCAGATCGAACTCGGCTTCTGCCTGGCCGCTGACGATCGCAGCGAGATGAAAAATGCTGTCTGTATCGGGGGTGACGATGGACGCGATAGTTTGCGGGTCGGAAATGTTGCCGACTACGGTATGGACGCGAGGATCGGAGATGCCGGTGACCGCAGTGACGTCGGCCAGGGTAATGCGGGAAATGGCTTCGGGCTTGCCGCTACGCCCAAGGAGCTTGCCATTTTTCAATAGCTGCCTGGCCAGTTTGTTACCCAAAAAACCAGCTGCCCCCGTGATGGCAATATGCATATTTTTAAGCCCGTAATGTTATCATACAAGTTTACAATTCCAGTTTATGGATTAATCTATATGCTGTCAATACAACTTTGGGTGGCGTTGCTATGGGCCAGCCCGATGCCAAGTAACTGAGCACTCCGGATAACAAGTCCACTGAAGGGCACTCATGAATAAGGCGGAAATTTTGCCAAGCGAAAAATTGAAAAAAACAGATACGCTCGCCGATCGCGTAACTTATATTCTGCTTACCGAAATCCGCGAAAATAAATTTCCGGCACACTCGCGTTTGCCGTCCGAGTCCGTCATGGCCAAGCGTTTTGGTGTCAGTCGAACAGTTATCCGCGAAGCGGTTTCACGCCTGAAAGCCGAAGGCCTGGTAGACACCCGACAGGGGAGCGGAACCAGTGTCCTGGAGCCCAACACCGCCACGCCTTTTCGCCTCGATGCGCATACGCAAGACTCATTGCAAGCGGTATTGCGCGTGATTGAATTACGCCGTGGTGTCGAGGCTGAAATGGCTGCCCTGGCTGCCGAGCGCCGCAGTGCTGCACAGTTTGCACGGATCAAGAAAGCCTTCAATGCCATCAGGAAAGCAGAGCGTGCCGGTCGTGATGGCGTCGATGAAGATCTTGCGTTTCATACGGAAATTTCCCAGGCCTGCGGCAATCCTTTGTACACCTCCTTGTTGTCTTATTTAAGTCTGTATTTGCATACTGCCATTGTGGTGACACGAGCCAACGAAGCTCAGCGCGACGACTTCAGCAGACAGGTGCACGAAGAGCACACAGCCATCATGGAGGCGATCTTCCGCAAAGACCCTGCAGCCGCTCGCGCAGCAGCGTTGCGGCACATGGAGGGCGCCGTCAGCCGCTTAAGAGCGATTGACGCCGCTTCCTGGACCGCCCCCATGGATGAGGCTGCGCGACGCCTGAACCGCATGCGTGAATGAGCGCCCGCTTATTCCTTGACGGCGCCCGTCATGCCTGAAACATAATATTCAACAAAGAATGAGTACACGATCGCCACTGGCACCGAGCCGAGCAGAGCGCCAGCCATCAGTTGTCCCCAGTGGTAGACGTCTCCCTCTACCAGCTCGGTGACGACGCCGACCGGTACGGTCTTGATTTCGGACGATGAAACAAAAGTCAGTGCATAAATGAATTCGTTCCAGGACAGGGTGAACGCAAATATCCCTGCCGATATCAAGCCCGGGACAGCCAGCGGCAAAATAATCTTGACCAGAATCTGCCAGCGTGTGGCCCCATCTATGAGTGCGCACTCTTCGAGTTCGTAGGGGATGGACCGAAAATACCCCATCAATAGCCAGGTACAAAATGGAATCAGGAAGGTGGGGTAGGTAAGAATTAATGCCCAACGCGTATCGAACAGGCCCAGTTTGAAAACAATAGAGGCGAGAGGAATGAAAAGAATGGAAGGTGGCACCAGATAGGCAAAGAAAATGGCAAAGCCCACCTGTTTGGAGCCCTGGAATCTCAGGCGTTCGATTGCATAGGCACCGAAAACACTGGCTGCCAGTGATAAGAACGTGGCAACCACCGAGATAATGACGGTATTAATGAGCCAGTCAGTAAACGGCGTATTAAACAATAAGTCTTTGAAGTGTTGCAGAGTTGGTGCAATGACCCAAAAAGGATTGTTGCTGCTCAACAGCATTTCGGAGTTCGGCTTGATGGCCGTCATTGCCATCCAGTAGAACGGAAACAGCAGGATAAAGACCAGTATGCCCAGCGGAATATAAATGGTGACCCAGCGACGTGGCAAGCTCTGCAAATAATCCATACCGTGGGTTTCTTGCTTGTCTTGCTCGTCTTTTTTCTTGTTGGCGCGCAGGCCGCGCTTGTTTGTCTGGCTCATTTGTCACCTCCACGCTGCCAGGCTTGGCGCTGCAGCCCAAAATACGAAAACATGATGGACGCCAATAGGAATGGGATCATCATGATGGCCAATGCAGAGCCCTCGCCCAACGCTCCGCCGGGGATGGCCCGCTGGAAAGACAGGGTGGTCATGAGGTGGGTGGCATTAAGTGGCCCGCCTCGGGTCAGCACATAAATCAGTTGGAAGTCGGTGAAAGTGAAGAGCACCGAGAATGTCATGACGACAGCGATAATGGGGGTCAACAGCGGCAGGGTTACGTAGCGAAATTGCTGCCACGGAGAGACGCCGTCGATCGAGGCTGCCTCGTAAAGTGCAGGTGAAATGGTTTGCAGCCCGGCCAGCAAAGTAATGGCGACAAAGGGAATGCCTCGCCAGATATTGGCCGCGATTGTGGAAAAGCGTGCATTCCATGGATCGCCCAGGAAATTGATGTACTCGTCGATAAGGCCCAGCTTCATCAATGTCCAGCTGATAATGGAAAATTGAGCGTCGTAAATCCACCAGAATGCCAGTGCCGAAAGCGCTGTAGGCACAATCCAGGGTAGCAGGACAATTGAGCGGAAGAGTGATTTGAACGGCAGGTTTTTGTTCAGCAAGAGCGCCAGCCATAAGCCCAGGCCGAACTTCACAATGCTGGCTACCGTGGTATAGAAAATAGTGTTGAAGAGGGCGAGTTGTGTAACGGGATCGCCGATCAGGTATAAATAATTATCGAGACCTATCCATTGGCCCGACGAACCCAGGTCGGTATCGGTAAAGCCCAGCCATACGCCCAGTCCCAGCGGATACGTCAGGAAAAGCAGCAGCAGTATCGCAGAGGGCAACATAAACAATATGCCCAGCACATTACTATTATTCAACTTGCGCGACAGCAACATTGTTGCCCCCCAAAATGAGAGCCGGGGGCGACGGGTCATGTAAGTGGCCCGTCACCCAGCGGTTCAGGTTTTAATCAACCTCAGTGCGACGCCGTCAGCTCTTGTAGTAGCGCTTGGCACGTTCTGCTGCCTGCTTTGCCGCTTCTTGTGGAGACATGTCTCCGCTGGCGGCCGAAGCAAACATATCGAGTATCACGTAGTCGGCCATGACCGCTGCAGATGCCGCGCCCAGTGGGCCGTTGTAGCCGTTATCGAGCATGCGTGAAGCCGAATCGCGGTACACAGTGTGCTTGGGATCGGACGTCCAGATGGGGTTTTTCTCGTAAGCCTTGAGCGATTGGCTGACGTAGCCTATGGATGCTTCCATCCATGGGTCATATTGGTCGGCCTCCATCATGAACTGTATATACGCCTTGGCAGCGTTCGGGTATTTTGTGTACTTGAACGCCATCATTTGCGTGATGCCAGGTAGTTCGGTGGGCTTGCCTACCGGGCCTACCGGATAGTGCGCATGATGAATGTCAGTGGCCATGGCGTGGATGGTCGGATCTTTGGAACCCAAGGCCGCGTAGTACACCGAAATGCCGTTGTTGGTCAGGCCGATCTGGCCATCGAAAAAGACTTTGTTATTTGAGGGGTCTTGCCAGGATAGCGTACCCGGCAGGAAGGTGTCGTAAAGCTGCTTGGAGTATTCAAGCGCAGCAACGGTTTCGGGTGAGTCGAGCACGACATTGCCTTTTGGATCGGACACCATGCCGCCATGCGACCACAGTAGCCAATGTACCCAGGCGTTGCCATCAAGCACCGCGTGACCCAGCGCAAATGCGGCAGGTGTGCCTTTGGCCTTGAGGGCCTGGCATAGCTTGAGGAAGCCGGCCGTATCCTCAGGAATAGCGTCGAAGCCGGCTGCCTTGACCATGCTTTCGCGGTAAACCAGTGCATTGCCGACAGCGCCCAGCGGGATGGCGATCCATTTGTTTTCGTTCTTGCCGTATTTCTTGCAGACGTCGTACCAGCCGCCGTACTTGTTACCCAGATATTCACCCAGTTCGGACACATCCAGCAATTTATCGGGATATTGATGAGGGTCGTCGTACCAGCCCAGAATCACGTCGGGCCCTGATCCAACCCGTGCAGCCACTGCAGCTTTGGGCCGGATGTTCTCGAAGCCTTCATGGTCAACCCTGACTTTGACGCCGGTTTGCTCCGTGAACTTCTTGGTGTTGGCCATCCATTGATCTTCTTCACCCTGCACAAAGCGGCGCCACCTCAGGACGCGTAGCTCGGCCCCTTCTTCAGGCTTGTATTCCAGTGTCGGACCCGCCGCGCTTGCGCTGCCTGGAACACCCCATGCGGATACCGCAGCAACCGCTGCCGTCGATCGCAAAAAGTCACGTCTCGTCTGCTTCGTCATGCCCCTGCTCCTTTGGTAAAAAGGGACCACGTGCCGTGGCCTCTATAGGTTTTGACTGCCTCCTGCTACTGAAACTCTTGTATGAATTATTACTTTGCCAATGTCTGGCCAGTTTCCGCATCAAACAAGTGCGTATTGTTGTGATCAGGTACCAGCGTCAGTGTTTCACCGGGTGCAAAGTTATGGCGTTCGCGGAAAACAGCAACAATGTCCGCATCGGAGGAACGGCAGTGGACTTCGGTGTTGGCTCCGGTGGGTTCGATCACTGATACCTCGGTTTTAATACCCTGTACGCCTGTTTGAATGATCAGGTGTTCAGGTCGCACACCGTAGATGATTCGTTGCCCTTCGATGCCGGCCTGGAGGCCTCGTGGCACGGGCAGGAGCGTGCCATCACCAAGTTCGACCTGGTGTTCGGCGCCTTCGGTGCGCAATGTGCCTGGCAGGAAATTCATGGCTGGCGAGCCTATGAAACCAGCTACGAAAAGATTGACGGGATGGTCATACAAGTCGAGCGGGCGGCCGCGTTGTTCGACAACGCCATCCCGCATGACGACAATCTGGTCGGCCATGGTCATGGCTTCGATCTGGTCGTGGGTGACGTATACCGATGTCGTACGCAAACGTTGGTGTAGTTCGCGGATTTCGGCGCGCATCTGTACACGCAGCTTGGCATCCAGGTTCGATAGAGGTTCGTCGAAGAGGAACACCTGAGGGTCACGCACAATGGCACGGCCCATTGCCACCCGTTGACGCTGTCCGCCCGAGAGCTGGCGCGGATAGCGATCCAGCAGGTTGGTCAGGCCCAGAATGCTGGAAGCGCGATCAACCCGTTCCTTTACGGCTGATTTTTCGACCTTGGCGAGCATCAGTGAAAAAGCCATGTTGTCGTAGACCGACATGTGCGGATACAGCGCATAGTTTTGAAACACCATGGCGATATCGCGTTCTTTGGGTGGCATATCGTTGACGACCGTGTCGCCAATCGATATTTCTCCTTCGGTAATCTCTTCAAGGCCGGCCAGCATGCGCAGCAATGTGGATTTGCCGCAGCCCGATGGCCCCACCAGCACGGCAAACTCACCGTCTTTAATGTCTATATCGACGCCCCGAATGACTTGTGTACCACCAAAATACTTTTGTACGCCACGAATCTGCACTGATGCCATGCTTCGTTCCTTTTATCGTTTGTTGTACTCAGGTGTTCGATGCGTGCGGGTTGTTGATGGCGAGGCTGGAAAGGGTTTTTTATGTCTGGCTTCCAGCTTGTCACACAACCTCTTTGTCTCCTTAAGTATTATCATCATACAAGTACATAAGTAAATACTTCAAGTGTTGTTTGACTTCGGGTTTGAAATCTCGCTTTCGCAACGGGCGGCAAGCATCGTCCCGTCAGGCTCTGGCGGACTCAGTCGGCTGATTTCATCAATAGCCAATGACGGAATTTTTTGATCTTGGGCACCTGATTTTCGTTGGCTCGGTATGAAACAAAGTGGATTTCCCTGCAGCAGGGCGGGAAGGTGTCTTGGCCCAGCTCAAGCAGCTTGCCATTTTCCAGCTCGAGTCTGGCCAGCCTGGTGCTTTCCAGTATGACGCCCAAACCATCGACGGCGGCTGAAATAGCCAGGGAGGCGCGGTCATACGAGGGGCGCGGGCTGTTGGGCAGCTCAAGGCCATTGCTGGAAAACCAGTCTGCCCAGGTGACGGGGCTGAGCTGGGAATCGATCAAGGTCAGGCGGTTCAGCAAGTCCGCCATGGCCACATCAAGATGGATCAGTGCGGGTGAGCACATGGGAGCAATGCGCTCGGTGCCTAGCGGCATGGAAATAATACCGGCGCGCTCGCGTACAGCTCCGTACGAAATCAGCAGGTCAAGTTCACGGGTGCGCGTCAGGTCTATGGGTTCAGCACCGGAGGTCAGGCGAATAATGATGTCGGGGTGAGCCTGCATGAACTCTGGCAGACGCGGGCTCAGCCATTTGCTGGCGAGGCTGGGCGAGCAGTGCAGGGCCAGCACTTGTGCCTGTGGTGCCAGGGCAACCTCGGCACAGGCCGTTTCCATGGCATCGAATACCCGAGACAGGCTTTCCAGCAGCCGTTTTCCTTCTGCCGTCAGCTGAACCCGTCGATTCTGCCGGATAAACAGTGCCCGGCCAAAATACTCTTCGAGCTTGCGTACTTGGTGACTGACCGCCGACTGGGTGACGTGCAGTTCCAGGGCAGCCAGCGTGAAATTTTCCAGGCGTGCGGCGGCTTCAAAAGTCTTGAGCAGTGCAAAGTTGGGTATGCGCCGCATGCCGCCTCCGCTATTCATGAGTTCAATTCATCTTTCCATGAATAAGCATCGTTTGTCAATGAGCTGAGTGCATGCGAGCATGAGCAGGATCATTGTTTTACCTATCAGGCGTCAAGGAGACACCATGCAAATCGTGCTGGAGCCCACTTCTGAAATCCAATTCACTGATGGACGCGTGTCCATTTATCAGCCTGAACAGGCCGATCGCATTTTTCCGACGGTGCCTGAGTTCTCCAGCTTCGCTGACGAGCGGCGTCACCTTAAAGAACGCTTGGTTGCCGCGTGTCGTGCTTTTGCATTGAATGGCCTGGATTACGGCTTTGCCGGCCATCTGACCGTGCGCGATCCCGAGCACCCGTCGTTATACTGGACCAACCCCATGGCCGTGCATTTTTCTCAGGTCAAGTTGTCCAATTTGATTCTGGCTGATCACACGGGCAAGGTGGTCGAGGGTCAGCATGCCATCAATCGTGCCGGCTTTGTTCTGCATTCCGCCGTGCACGAGGCTCACCCCGACATCATAGCCATGTGCCATGCTCATACCGTCTATGGTGGAGCCTTTGCTTCGCTGGGCAAGAAACTCGAGCCAATTACGCAAGATGCGGCGGTTTTCTTCGAGGACCATGTTGTCATTGGGGATGAGGCTGGGCAGGTTGCCGTCGAGGTCAAGGCAGGCAACAAAATTTCCCATGCATTTACCGGTGTCAAGGCTGCCATACATCAAAACCACGGTTTGTTTACGGTAAGCCGCCATAGCATTGAAGCAGCCGCATTCTGGTTTATTGCACTTGAGCGATGCTGTCAGCAGCAACTCATGATCGATGCCACAGGTATTCCGCCACGTATGGTTACGCCCGAGCGCGCCCGCTATAGCCGCGAGCATGTAGGTAGCGAATACATAGGCTGGCTGCACTTCCAGGCAATCTGGGGGCAGTTGCTCGAGACCCAGCCCGATATGTTCGACTGAGCCTGAGGCCTTTATTTTTTAGGCAGGTAGCGCATGGCATCAACTGCCTTGCCGTTGTAGCGCAGTTCAAAATACAGCTGGACACGATTGCTTTCGGTGTTGCCCATTGTGGCAATGGTTTGACCCTGCCTGACCTGCTCGCCTTCCTTGACCAGCAGGTCTTTGTTATGGGCATAAACGCTTAGAAAGTTTGAGTCGTGATTGACGATCAGCATGTTGCCATAGCCACGCAAGCCATTGCCGGCATATACGACCTTGCCACTTGCTGCCGCCTTGATTGGTGTTCCTGCCACCCCGGCAATATAGACAGCCTGGCTATTGGACGCCGAGGTTCCCCGGTGTGATCGGCCTTCCGCCGGCCAGATGAGGTTTATTGATCGCGGAGCGGCAATCGATGGGCCAGTGACCGGGGGTGGGGCGGCATAAGCACCTTGGGCGGTTCCTCCCCGCACTTTTAAAATCTGACCGACACGAATATGGTCAACGTCTTTCAGCTTATTCAGACGCTTGAGGGAGCTGACGCTCTGACCGTGCTTTTGTGCGATTTTCGTCAGGGTGTCGCCCCGTACGACACGATACTCACCGACGCCTACGGGTGGCGTGGATCCGCAAGCGGCCAGTAAAGCCGTTATGGCCAAAACGGCAATAAGTCGGCACCAGGCTGTAGACAAGGAGGCGAGTCTGGTTTTGCATTCAAAAGAGCCCGGCCAGGCAGGGAGCGTGGATATCAGCATCGATCAACAATCCCCGCTATTCTTGGTTCATGGCCCAAGAGCTTGGCGGGGCATTCAATATAAATAGAGAAACCATACTACACCATGCTAGTACACTAATCAGTGCTGTCAGCCTTGTTCAGAGGAAAGGATGGGGCTGCTCAGGACGTTTGGTTTCTCTTTTTACACAAAACACACAAACATGACAGGAGCAGGCAATGAGCAATAAAAGTCGTCTACGGAATATTTTTCTGACTCTCTCTTCGGTGGCACTTGTAGCAGGTTGCGCCACAACATCCATACCGGAAGAGTCCGGATTCCTACCCGATTACTCACGCTTGCAGCAAGAGTCCATACCCGGAGGCGGAGCCCGTCTGGTCTATGTGAATCCGGCCTTTACCCCCGATCGCTACACGGCCGTAAAACTCGATCCGGTCGTGTATTACCCCAAGCCGCAGCCCACAGACGGCGTTTCAAACGAAACATTGACGCAGGTCCGTAAAGCACTGGATCAATCGCTGCGCAAGAAGCTGGGGCAAAAAATCAGGCTGGTTGATCAGGCCGGCCCGGGAGTAGCCCACGTGCGTCTGGCGATTACAGCCGTTGGGAGTGAAACACGGTCCTTAAAGGCCTATCAGTTCATACCTGTCGCCTTGGCCGTGACTGGCGCCAAGGCGGTGGCGCAAGGCGGCTTGCCGAACGATGCCACTATTGCCATCGAGTCGCAGGTCACTGACAGTAAGTCAGGCGAACTTTTGTATGCCTCGGTGCGCGGTGGCACAGGTGAGCGCGTTGTCAGTGCATCTCAGGGCAAGGGTGGCGTCCAGCTGTCCAGCCTGCAGCCCCTGATTGACGCATGGACCACGGCTGCGGCCAATCAGGTCCAGAAATACATCAAAGCAAAGTAAGCTTATATATTCGTTTGGTCTGGCGGTACGCCTTCCGGCAATTTTGCTGCGCAAGATGAGGTCTTGCGCAGCTCCATTTCCGCATCGAGTCCGAAGCAGGTCATCGAGATAGCACCCATGGTGTGGCCCCGGAGCAGAGGTTCCGGCTTGCTGTTGTCGGCTGCCGCAAGCCCTGTCAGATAAAGCAGCGGTATGAAATGATCGGGCGTCGGCGCGGCAAGGCCATAGTCGGGATGATCAAGCATACGCAGGACATCGCCGGGCGCTTGCATCAACTGATCCACCACGGCATCATCGAATCGTTCGGCCCAGTCGTATGCAAGTTCCTGCTGTCGCCATTGCAGTTTCTGGAGGTTGTGCACCACGTTGCCGCTGGCGATGATCATTACCCCTTGCTCCCGTAGCGGTGCCAGCCTCGTGGCAAGGTCAAGGTGGTAATCAAGAGGCCTTAGCGCATTGATGGAGAGCTGCAGGACGGGAATGTCCGCCTCGGGATACATATGTGCCAGCACCGACCAGGTGCCATGGTCAATGCCCCATTGGTCGACATCCAGACCCAGCCACTGAGGTTTGACCAGCTCGACGATTTCGCTGGCTAGATCGGCATCACCAGGTGCAGGGTATTGGAAGTCGAACAAGGCTTGTGGAAAGCCATAAAAGTCATGGATGGTTCTGGGCTTGGCCATGGCAGTGATTGCCGTGGCGCCAAAATACCAATGAGCGGAAACCACCAGCAAGGCCTTGGGGCGGGGGAGATGCCGCCCGAACGCTTGCCATGCTTCGGTGTAGCCGTTCTGTTCCAGGGTATTCATGGGGCTTCCGTGCCCGATGAAGAGGGCTGGCATCTTGCGCATGTGGCATTCCTTCTGTGGCGGATGCGCTTACGATAACGCAGTTTCGAAGTGCGTACGCGCTTTCTTTGCTTAGCTTCGAGAGTTGGTATCCTGCATCCAGTGCAGATAAGCCGATCGAGTTACAGCAGACACTGAGTCCAGCACTTGTTGATGCTGGACTTTATGCCGAAGTGTCAGCCGAGCATCGGCGACAGCACGGGATTTGCAAAACCAGTGACAGCTATGCTGGAACAGATACAACTCTGCCGAGAGGTGATAGGCACGATCTTTGGCGGTCAATTGGCTTTCATTGTCCACCACGTAGCGCAGGCCAGCTGCATGAATACGCAGCAGTGCACGAAAATCCCGTGTCAGCGCAGGCAAAAAATGTTCGGCATAAGGCAAGCAGAATGGAAGCGTACACAGGCTGGCGGCCTGTATGTTTTCTTTCTGCATGGCGCCGGCCAGTGACTGTATATTTGCCGCAGCTGCGTGTTCGGTCTGGGCAAAGGTTTCCAGTACCTGATTTTGGCGGGCTTCTTCCTTTTCGTGGATGGCGCGGGTATAGCCTTGTGTCAGCGTTTCCATGTGGCGCTCGAGCTGCAGATTGGCTAAATACTGCCCCAGCAATGCAATATGCGCGCGCTGGTAGCGCACGCGCAGCACCTGCCATGCCGCGATGACCATCAACAGGATTAACGCAATATCCATTGCTCGTATTCCTACATAGACCAACCGAAAAACCGATGCGCAAAACAAAAGGCCCAAACCGAAGCCTGGGCCTTTTGTAGAATCTGGAGCGGGAGACGAGTCTCGAACTCGCGACCTCAACCTTGGCAAGGTTGCGCTCTACCAACTGAGCTACTCCCGCAAAACGTCTGGCCGTAAAAGCTGTAGAACCAGAGAAGAGCAGCATTGTAGCAGATTTTTTTGCTCGTGTTTTTTGCTTGTCTGCAATCACTGCGCGGTAGTCAGGTAGCCCCATCAACATGTCTTTGAAAGCGCTGATTCAAGTCGGCATTGGTGGTGATATGGGCGAAGCCTTCGAAACTGCCTTCCTGGGCTATGTCTTGCGCGGCATGTAAAAAAGCATCCATGGCAACACGCGACAAGGAGCCGCCAACGCTGATACGCCGTACACCCAGGCGTGCCAGGTCGTCGACGGTATAGCCCAGTGGAACTGCATTCAGGAAGTTGACGGCCACGCCACCTGCTGCCTGCAGCACAGCGTTGATATCTTCCTTTGTTGTAATGCCTGGGGCATACAGGCAGTCGGCTCCGGCATCTGCATAGGCCTTGATGCGTCGCACGGTTTCGTTGATGTCGGGAGCGCCCCGCACGAAGCCTTCGGTTCTGGCTGTAAGCAGCACACGATGGCCGGTGTGATCAATGGCGGCACGTGCTGCCTTGATGCGAGTGACAGCACGCTCGAAATCATAAAGGCCGGAAGCGCCTTCTTGTGCCGTGTCTTCTATAGACAGGCCTGCCACGCCTGTGGCTACGCAGCGTACGATATTCTCCTGCATGCCTTCGAGGTCTTCAGAAAAGCCATTTTCAAAGTCGGCATTGAGTGGAATATTGACGGCAGCGGCCAGCTCCTTCAGGTGCGCCAGTACTGATTCCAGGCTTTGAGCTCCATCAGGCAGGCCGTTGGCGTGAGCGTGGCCGGAGCTGGTGGAAGCAATAGCCTGGAAACCCAGGTCTTCCAGGCACCTGGCGGTTCCGATGCTCCATGGGTTGGGCATCACAAAACAGCCAGCCGCGTGCAGCTGGAAAAAGGAGTCTCGTTTTGACGCGGTAGTAGGGGGTTGAGTCATGCGTGTCTCCTGGAACCTGGGGTGTCCCTTTTTTTAGGTTAAAACAGGCAATAGATAGACCATAATCGTACGTCAGAATAGTGCCTCATGGACGACGATCAGCTTGCCGAGTTTATGCGGTTCTTAAGAAAGTATCGACATAAGTTCAGGCGGATTGCCAAAGCAACTCGAAATGAGTGTGAGCACGATGATGAATAAGTTAGAGATACGCGAAAAAGCCCAGACCGAAGTCTGGGCTTTTTTAGAAACCTGGAGCGGGAAACGAGTCTCGAACTCGCGACCTCAACCTTGGCAAGGTTGCGCTCTACCAACTGAGCTATTCCCGCGAAAGACCAAGATATTAGCATAAAATTCCGCCTGAGTGTCAAGCCGTCCCCTTCTTCGTCCATGAGACTATTCCAGTTTGAGTATTCTCGCGACAGCCAGAGGTATGCTTATGCTTTTTCATCGGCATACTGCCGGGTATTTTATCTTCAATGGAGCTGCTTTTGCTGCATGTGGTCGATCAGGATCTGACTTCCTTTAACACGCTGGGCTTGCGCTCGCGCGCACGGTCTTTTGTGCGTTGCGAGTCTGCGGAACAGCTGCGCGCACTGTCCGATCTGGCTGATGCGTATCGTGACGTCTTTATATTGGGGGGCGGCAGCAATGTTGTGCTGGCCTCTGAGCTTGATTGCCTGGTCATCAAGATGGACAACGTGGGGGTGCGGCTGCTGAGCGAAACAGACGATGAGTGGGTGGTCGAGGCTCAGGCCGGCGAACAGTGGCATGGCTTTGTCGAGCACTGCATCGATCAGGGGTGGAATGGGCTGGAGAATCTGGCCTTGATTCCTGGCACGGTAGGTGCTGCGCCGGTCCAGAACATCGGTGCGTACGGGGTTGAGCTGGATCAGCGCTTCCATAGCTTGTTGGCGTGGAATATGCGTGAGCAGCGCTTGGTCGAGATGGGTGCGAAAGAGTGCGGCTTTTCATACCGCAACAGTTTTTTCAAGCAGGCGGGGCAAGGGCGTTGGCTGATTGTGGCCGTGCGCTTTTGTTTGCCCAAGCGGTGGACGCCGGTGCTGAGTTACCCGGATCTTCAGCGTCATCCTGTGCTGCAGGCGGCGGGCGCAGATGCCACGGCGCGACAGATTTTCGACGCCGTAGGCCAGATCAGGCAAAGCAAGCTGCCTGATCCGGCGGTGCAAGGTAACGCAGGCAGTTTTTTCAAAAATCCTGTGATTATCGCTAGGGCATACGAGGCACTCAAGAAAGCGCACCCTGGCCTGGTGGCTTATCCGCAGCCTGACGGAGCGTACAAACTCGCAGCTGGCTGGCTGATCGAACAAGCTGGCTGGAAGGGCAGGCGTGTGGGGGCGGCTGGTGTGCATGACCGCCAGGCTTTGGTGTTGGTCAACGATGGGGGCGCCACAGCGGACGACATCGTCGCACTAGCCAGTGCCATCAAGACGGATATTGCAGCGCGTTTTGGCGTGGATCTCGAGCAGGAGCCCGTTCAGGTGGGCTGAGCCATAGTCCAGGAATGTGGTGGATTGTGAGCAGTCCACCGATATGGTGAACTGCTCAGGTTGGTGTTCAGGTTGCCAGTACGTCCTGCATGTCGAACAGGCCGAATTCCTTGCGGGCCAGATAGCGGGCGGCGCGCAGGCTGCCTTGGGCGTATGTGGCACGACTGCTGGACCGGTGTGTGATTTCTATGCGTTCACCTGTGCCGCAGAAGTAGACAGTGTGGTCGCCCACAATATCGCCCCCGCGTACGACTGAAAATCCGATGTTGCCGGTTTCCCGGGCGCCTGTTTCTCCGTGGCGAGCCCAGTCGGCGATGTCGTCCAGCTTTTTACCCCAGGCGTTGGCCACAGCTTCTCCCATGGCTAGTGCTGTACCGGAGGGAGCGTCGACTTTGTTTCGGTGGTGCGCCTCGAAGACTTCGACGTCGTAGCCGCTGTTCAGCAGCTTGGCCGCTATGTCTAGGAGCTTAAGGGTAGCATTGACCCCGACGCTCATGTTGGGAGCGAACACCACTGCAATTTTCTGGCTGGCGGCCTGTATGGCCTGCTTGCCTTGCTCGTCGAAGCCTGTGGTGCCGATGACGCACTTGGTGCCATGTTTGATGCATGCTTGCAGGTGTGCCAGTGTGCCCTCGGGTCGAGTGAAGTCGATCAGACAATCGGCGTCGGCAAGTGCATTAAGGTTGTCGCTGATCAGCACGCCTGTGTTGTGCCCAAGAAAGGCGCCGGCATCTTGCCCCAATGCCGCAGATCCGCTGCGGTCCAATGCAACCGTGAGTTCCAGATCGGGGCTTTGGGTCACGGCTTCGATCAGCATGCGGCCCATACGGCCGTCTGCGCCAGCGATGGCAATACGCATTTTTTCCCCCTAGCGTAGTGGTTCAGTAGAGCTTGTGCCCGGTATATGTATGCCCGGGTTGGGTTGGGGCTCGTTTTTATTGATGATAGCCCGATGCTCCGTACTGCTGGCGGGCAGGGCTTCAGCTTCGGCATTTGCTTCACGGGTATTGGGTTCATCTTTCGATGCGTCGATGGCGCCAGCTCCGCTGTCAGTCTTTTCGTAAGGCTGCCGGTCAGGCTGATCATCGCCTTCCCAGCGCACAAGCGTGTCACCTTCGAACCAGACAGTGAATTGACGGTCTTCTTCCTCGCCGTAGCCAGGCTTGTTATAGTAAGGATAGTCCCAGCGATTAGTACGGAAAATATCCTGTAGCGTTGGGGTGCCCAAAATAAAACGAACCTGCTCGCGCGTCATGCCCTGCTGTAGTTGCGCAACTTGTTCGGCGGTAATCCAGTTGCCCTGTTGGATGTCTGGGCGATACGGAAAGCCCCAGTGAGTGCCGCCGCAGGCTGTCAAGGCCATAGTCAGCACACTTGCCGTCAAACCGGCCCGAAGCATGGAAAATCTTGGTTTTGCAGTCGTCAGCACGAAGCGCCCCTGTTATTCATCTAGGATAAAACCGTTATCATAAAGCTTGGATAATAAACGCATAATAGCGTTAGTCAGCGTCGAGCGTATTGCGAGCCCCGCATACACCCGAACCACCTTACCATTTCTGCCAGAGACATTTTAGCTATGAATGACCAAACTGAATTGAAGAACATGGGTTTAAAGGCGACCTTCCCGCGTCTGAAAATCCTTGATATTTTTCGACGAGCCGATCTACGCCATCAAAGTGCCGAAGACGTCTACCGTACGCTTGTGGCCGAGGATGTCGACATAGGCCTGGCCACGGTTTACCGCGTACTGACCCAGTTTGAACAGGCGGGCATTTTGGTACGAAGCCAGTTTGATGGTGGCAAGGCTGTTTTTGAACTTAACGACGGCGATCATCACGATCACCTTATTTGCACTAATTGCGGCACGGTAGTCGAGTTCACTGACCACGAAATTGAAAAACGCCAGCATAAGGTTGCCAAAGACAAAGGCTTTGTACTCGAAAGCCATACAATGCTGTTGTATGGCATTTGCCCGAACTGCTCGCAAAAAAAGCAATAAATAAGCAAGCAATACACAGCAGCAAGAAAAGCCGGCTAAAGCCGGCTTTTCTTTATTAATGAGTGGTATGCGGCTCTCAGATGCCTGAATACTGAATTGTGCCTAACCGGCGCCCGCCAGCATTTCGCGAGCATGGCGGCGGGTTGTGTCGGTAATTTTCAGGCCACCCAGCATGCGAGCGATTTCGTGTACGCGTTCTTCGTCGTTCAGGGCCTCGATTTGGGACAGCGTGCCGCTGCGGGTGCTTGATTTTTTGACTTCATAATGATGCGCGCCACGTGCAGCAACTTGTGGCAGGTGGGTCACGCATAGCACTTGGTGGCGGTCTCCGAGTTCGCGTAGGAGCTTGCCCACGACCTCGGCGACGGCACCGCCCACGCCGGTATCGACTTCGTCGAAAATCAGTGTGGGCACCCGAGCGGCCTGGCTGGCAATGACCGACAAGGCCAATGAGATACGCGCCAGTTCGCCGCCGGAGGCTACTTTGGCCAGAGGCTTGGGACTGGTCCCGGCATGTCCGGCCACCAGGAACTCTATGGCTTCATTGCCACCTGCACCGGGTGGACAGTTTGATAAATTAACCTTGAAACTGCCGCCCTGCATGGCCAGGTCTTGCATGGCGGCGGTGACCTGCTGCGAAAGCTTTTTGCTGGTTTTATGCCGTGCCTTGCTTAATAGCTCTGCCTGGCTTTGATACTGTGCGGCTGCAGCATCGCGCTGTTGTGTGAGTGCATCGGTATCGGCAGCTGCCTGGCTGTTGTGCAGTTGCTGTACAAGGCCCTGGAACAGGGCAGGCAGGTCGTGAGGTTCGGTTTTGAACTTGCGTGCCGCCTCGAAGAGGGTGGACAAGCGTTGCTCAGCATGAGCCAGTTTTTCGGGCTCGAGTTCGAGTTTGTCCAGGTAGCTGTTCAGGTCGGAAACGGCTTCAACGGTTGATATGCGGGCTGATTCGATGGCATCGTAAATACTTTGTAAATGGCTATCGTGACGCAGTTGCTGGCTGATGGCGTGGGCTGCGGCATTCAGGGCCTGCATGGCCGAACCTTGCCCGTTGTCGTTATCGAGAGCGGCCAATGTTTGTGTAGCGCCATCAAGCAGGGCCTGAGCATGGGCCAGCCGGTTGTGGTTGTTGCTGAGCGTTTCCCATTCGTTTTCCTGCAGCCCCAGTTGTTCGAGTTCGGTTACCTGCCACTCGAGCTGTTCGCGTTCAGCCTGCAGTGTGGCGTCATTGGCCAGCGCGGTAGCCAGGCTTTTTTCGGCTTGCTGCCACTGTTGCCACGCTTGTTGCACCTGGCGGGCCAGCGGCAGGTGCCCACCCTGGGTATCGAGCAGCTCTCGCTGATTGGCCGCCTTGAGCAAGCTTTGATGGGCATGCTGGCCATGGATGTCGACCAGTTGCTCGCCCAGTTCGCGCAATTGGCTCAGCGTGACCGGCAGCCCGTTGATGAACGATCGGCTGCGGCCCTGCGCATCGATGACCCGGCGCAGGATGAGGTCGTCGTCGCTGGTGAATTCGTGCTCTTGCAGCCACGTTTGCAGACTGGCGGGAGGCTCGAAGACCGCGGAAATATCAGCGCGTGGTGCGCCGTCGCGAATGGCCGAGGCGTCGCCCCGGGCCCCCAACGCAAGCGATAGAGCGTCGATAAGTATGGATTTACCCGCCCCGGTCTCGCCGGAGAACACGGTGAAACCGGGTGCGAAGGGTATTTCTGCCTGATCGACAATGACGAAGTCGCGTATATGCAGGGATCGCAGCATAGGTTTATTCGGTCTCGTCCGAGACTTGAGGCATGTGGTTCCAGGAAAGCTTTTGGCGTAGCGTTGAGAAAAAGCTGTAGCCGGTAGGGTGTATGAACCGGACGGTATGCTGCGCACGGCGGACGTCGATGCGATCGCCTGGCTGGCATTCGGACCAGGTCTGCATGTCGAAGTGGACGCTGGCGCCCGATTCGACTCGTCCGAGGGCGGTGATGGTCAGGCTGAGCGTACCGCTATCGGGCAGGACAATGGGACGGTTGGACAAGGTTTGAGGGGCAACTGGTACCAGTAAAAAGGCAGCCAGCTTGGGGTGGACGATAGGCCCGTTGGCTGAAAGTGAATAGGCCGTGGAACCCGTAGGGGTGGCGACGATAAGGCCGTCGGCCCGTTGGCTGTACATGAACGCGCCGTCGAACTCGACGCGAACCTCGATCATGCCGCCGCGGCCGGCGCGGTTGAGCACCACATCGTTGAGGGCCAGGCCGGAATACAGGGTTTCGTCGTTGCGGACGATACGACCTTCGAGCAGTACGCGTTCTTCGGCGTTGTAATTGCCATGAATGACGCTGTTCAAGGCATCGGTGGCGCTATGCAGTGGAATGTCGGTGATGAAACCGAGACGGCCATGGTTGATGCCGATGAGGGCAATGTTGCTGTAGGCCAGTTGGCGGGCAGCGCCCAGCATGGTGCCGTCGCCCCCCATGACGATAGCCAGGTCAGCCTGTTGGCCGATTTCGTCATAGGAGGCGATGGTGTGTTCGGTAATGTCGGTATTGCGGGCCGTGTCGGCTTCCAATAGCACTTTACAGCCTTCGGCTTGCAACATGCCGGCAAGCTTGCGCAAGGGCGCGTCAAGGCCGGTATCCTGGTACCGGCCTATGATAGCGATGGTTTTGAAGTGCATGGGCCCAACCTTGTTGATTGATGGAATAATACAGACTCATTGATTATATTGTTACTGGAACCGAATGGCTGTAGGTATAACAACCTGTGTCAGCTACATTCTTTAGAATAGCGTCATGGATGATCGAGCCAATGCGCTTTTGAAAGCGCTCATAGAAAAATACATTGCGGATGGACAACCGGTAGGTTCCCGTACGCTCTCCAAGATGTTCGATCTGTCGCCCGCGACCATACGTAACGTCATGGCCGATCTCGAAGACCTGGGCCTGATTCACAGTCCTCACACCTCGGCGGGACGCATACCCACGCCCAAAGGCTATCGCTTGTTTGCAGACCGCCTGCTGGCGGTGCAGCGCTTTCACTCCTTGCCCAGTCAAATCAGGCAGACGCTGCCAGCGGCCGAACCGGGTCGGGCTGTTACGGCGGCCGCAACCCTGTTGTCCAATTTGTCTCAATTCGCGGGGGTGGTGCTGGCGCCCAAGCGGGCTCAGGTATTTCGGCAAATCGAATTCATCCGCCTGTCTGAAAAAAGGGTACTGCTGATCATCGTCACTCCTGATGGCGATGTACAGAATCGTATCCTGTTTGTGGCGCGCGATTATCTCGAGCAGGAGCTGATCGAGGCCAGCAATTTCTTTAACCAGCATTTTGCCGGCATGTCGTTCGAGCAGGTCAAAATAACCATAGCCGACGAACTTTCATCCTTGCAGGCCGATATTTCACGCTTGATGCAGGCGGCTGTCGAGGCGGGTACAGCAGCAGCCGACACCGACGAATCCCTGGTCATTTCCGGCGAAAGCAAGCTGCTCGATATTTCCGAAATCGCTTCCGATATGGATAGGTTGCGGCGCATGTTTGCCTTGTTTGAAAAGAAAACCGATCTTTTACAGCTATTGGACGTGTCCAGCCGTGCGCAGGGCGTGCAAATTTATATCGGTGGTGATTCCCAGTTGGTACCCATGGACGATGTTTCCGTGATTACCGCCCCTTACGGCGTGGACGGCACGATAGTCGGCACGTTGGGGGTCATCGGGCCTTCACGCATGGCATACGAGCGGGTCATTCCTATTGTTGATATCACCGCGCGCCTCCTGTCCAATGCCTTGAGCCACAATCAGTCTTAGGGGCTGGCGGCTGTTATCGGATTTCTCTCATTCATGCCCAAGTTTTTTGCATCATCTTATTTGCCGGAGCCTGTTGATCCACATGCGTTCAACCAGGAGCCGCCGCCTCGACTTCCTGGTCCAGTGGGCATACTGCTTGTCAATCTTGGTACGCCTGACGCGCCCACCGCGAGCTCCATACGCAGGTATCTGGGTGAGTTCCTGTCCGATCCGCGTGTCATTGAAATTCCCCAATGGATCTGGCAGGTCATTTTGCGGGTGTTCATCCTGACTCGCCGTCCCGCTGCATTGGCACCGCGCTACCAGGAAATCTGGCTTGACGGCGGGTCGCCCCTCTTGGTCTGGAGCCGGCTCCAGGCGCAGGGTGTACAGAAACATCTCCAGGACCAGGGGCTGGATGCACGGGTGGCACTGGGAATGCGCTATGGCAATCCGTCGATAGCAGCAGCGATTGATGAGCTCAGGGCGTCTGGCTGCCAGCGTATCCTGACTGTGCCCATGTACCCGCAGTATGCCGCCAGCACGACGGCCACCGCCGTTGATCACGTGGCTGCTTATGCGGCCCGGTTGCGCGACCAGCCTGAACTGCGATTCATCAAGCGCTTTCAGGATGATCCGGCCTATATACAGGCCCTGGCCCGGCAAGTGCGCGAATTTTGGGATCAGCACGGTAAGCCACAGCGGCTATTGCTCAGTTTTCATGGTTTGCCGCGCAGAACCGTAGAGCAGGGTGACCCCTATTATCGCGATTGTATGGACACCGCCAAGCTGCTCAGGCAGGAGCTGGGTCAGGACGGACAACTGATCCATGTTTCATTCCAAAGCCGTTTTGGTGCCGAGCGGTGGCTGGAACCTTATACGGAACCGACATTGCGGCAGTGGGCGCGCGATGGCATTACGCAGGTTGATGTCATGTGTCCGGGCTTTCTGGCAGACTGCCTGGAAACCCTGGAAGAAATTCAAATGCAATGTCGCGATGCCTTCCTGGCAGAAGGAGGGCAGCAGTTTCGATATCTTCCGTGCCTGAACGATGACCCGGTCTGGGCAGCGGGGTTTGCCGCCCTGATCCGCAAGTCGCTGGGGGGATGGGTGTAAACTCAGCCCGGACAAAATTTTGCTGCGCAAGAACTTGATGTGCGCAGGTCTTGAAAATGGGGGCAATTGCCCCCATTTGCATGAAATTGGACAATTCAGATCAGAAGTGGAGATTTTTTATGCCGGCATCCCAAGAACCTCAGGATCCCAAGCAGCAGGACCCAGCAGTTGATACCTCCGAACAGATGGAGGTCAACGCAGAGCAAAGCGCTACCGACAGCAGCGAAGAACAGTCTGCAGCACAGGGCATTGAGGCCCGTACCGACGAGGAATGGGCCACGCTATTGTCCGAAACACAGGAAAAAGTGGCTCAGTATCACGATGAATTGTTGCGGGCCAAGGCAGAAGTCGAAAACATTCGTCGCCGCGCCCAGGACGACGTGGCCAAAGCACGCAAGTTTGGTACCGAGTCGTTTGCCGAGAGCCTGATTCCTGTCAAAGACAGCCTGGAGGCTGCTCTGGCGCTCACCGATCAAACGGCTGAAGCCTGGAAGGAAGGCGTAGAGGTGACTTTGCGTCAGATCAACACCGCATTTGAGCGCAACCAATTGAAAGACGTGGCGCCGAACCAGGGCGACAAATTCGATCCGCACCTGCATCAGGCCATTTCTTCGGTGCCATCCGAGCTGCCAGAAGGAACAATCGTCCAGCTGCTGCAAAAGGGCTACACCATCGCTGATCGGGTCTTGCGCCCAGCTTTGGTCATGGTGTCTTCGGGGCAGCCTGCCGCGTAAGCGTCCAGACGCTTGTTGGGGTTTTTGGCCTGTTTTGCATGAAAAAAGCTAGTTAATGCGCGAAAAATACAAAATTTTTGTAGCAAGGCTTGAAATTACAGGTGCAAGCCCCACTTAAGAACCATCAAGCAGTTTTCACAAATTCAAAATTTTTAGCAGGGTTATAAGATCATGGGCAAGATTATCGGTATTGACCTGGGTACGACCAACAGCTGTGTGGCTGTATTGGACGGCAGCAGCGTCAAAATCATTGAGAATTCTGAAGGTACACGCACAACGCCTTCTATCGTCGCTTATATGCAAGATGGCGAAATTTTGGTCGGTGCGCCAGCCAAGCGCCAGGCCGTCACCAATCCTCAAAACACGCTTTATGCAGTCAAGCGGCTGATTGGTCGCAAGTTTGACGAGAAAGCCGTGCAAAAAGACATCGACCTGATGCCCTACAACATCGTCAAGGCCGATAACGGTGACGCGTGGGTCGAGGCCCAGGGCAAGAAGCTAGCCCCTCCCCAAGTGTCGGCCGACGTGCTGCGCAAAATGAAGAAAACAGCGGAAGACTACCTGGGTGAAGAAGTCACCGAGGCCGTGATTACCGTCCCCGCCTATTTCAACGACAGCCAGCGCCAGGCCACCAAAGACGCCGGTCGCATTGCGGGTCTTGACGTCAAGCGTATCATCAACGAGCCTACGGCGGCAGCACTGGCCTTTGGCATGGACAAAACCGAGAAGGGCGATCGCAAGATCGTAGTCTATGACCTGGGCGGTGGTACCTTTGACGTTTCCATCATTGAAATCGCCGACGTCGATGGCGAGAAGCAGTTCGAAGTATTGTCCACTAACGGCGACACGTTCCTGGGTGGTGAAGACTTCGATCAACGCATCATTGATTACATCATCAGCGAATTCCAGAAGGAAAGTGGTGTTGACCTGTCCAAAGATGTGCTGGCGCTACAACGCCTGAAGGAAGCGGCTGAAAAAGCCAAGATTGAGCTTTCCTCGACACAGCAAACAGAAATCAACCTGCCTTACATCACCGCAGATGCTTCAGGTCCCAAGCACTTGAGCCTGAAGATCACGCGTGCCAAGCTGGAAGCGCTGGTTGAAGAGTTGATCGAACGCACCATTGAGCCTTGCCGCATCGCCATCAAGGACGCTGGTATCAAGGTTTCCGAAATTGACGACGTGATCCTGGTCGGCGGCATGACGCGTATGCCCAAGGTGCAGGAAAAAGTCAAAGAGTTCTTTGGCAAGGATCCTCGTAAAGATGTCAACCCCGACGAAGCGGTTGCTGCAGGTGCTGCGATTCAGGGTTCGGTGCTGTCCGGTGATCGCAAAGATGTTCTGCTGCTGGACGTGACTCCCTTGTCCCTGGGTATTGAAACCCTGGGCGGCGTCATGACCAAGATGATTCAAAAGAACACCACGATTCCTACACGGTTTTCGCAGGTGTTCTCCACGGCCGACGACAATCAGCCCGCCGTGACCATCAAAGTCTTCCAGGGCGAGCGTGAGATCGCAGCCGGCAACAAGGCACTGGGTGAGTTCAACCTTGAGGGCATTCCGCCAGCAACACGTGGCACGCCACAAATCGAAGTTACCTTCGACATCGATGCCAATGGTATTTTGCATGTATCGGCAAAAGACAAGGGCACGGGCAAGGAAAACAAGATCACCATCAAGGCTAATTCTGGCTTGAGCGACGAAGAGATCGAGCGCATGGTGCAGGATGCCGAGGTCAACGCCGAGGAAGATCACCGTATCGCCGAGCTGGCACTGACTCGCAACCAGGCTGAATCGCTACTGCACTCCACACGCAAGTCTTTGGAAGAGTATGGCGATAAGCTCGAAGCAGCCGACAAGGAAGCCATTGAAGCAGCCTTGAAGGATCTCGAAGAAACCTTGAAGGACGGCGACAAAGCCGCCATCGAGGCCAAGGTCGAGGCGCTGTCGACGGCTTCCCAGAAACTGGGCGAGAAGATGTACGCTGATATGCAGGCACAGCAGGCTGCTGCACAAGGCGAGGGCGATAAGCCCGCCGACGATGACGTGGTCGACGCCGACTTCAAGGAAGTCAAGCGCGATCAGTAATCGCTGCATAAAGTGCACATGAGCCCGGTTTCTGGTGTTTTGCCGGAAATCGGGCCTTCTTATTCATAGAAAAAAGAGCAAGCGTCCCTGACGCAGGCAATTCATATGGCAAAACGCGACTATTACGAAATACTGGGTGTGGCAAAAAATGCTTCGGACGATGAGCTGAAAAAGGCTTATCGCAAGCTGGCCATGAAATATCACCCGGACCGCAATCCCGATAGCAAGGAAGCCGAGGAAAAGTTCAAAGAGGTCAAAGAGGCCTACGAGATGCTGTCCGACGAGCAAAAGCGCAGTGCATATGACCGGTTTGGGCATGCAGGCGTTGACCCGAACGCGGGTGCGGGCGGCGGCATGGGTGGTGCCGGCTTTGCCGATGCGTTTGGTGATATTTTTGGTGAGATATTTGGCGGCGGTGGTGGCGGTCGTCGTGGCGGTCCGCAGGTTTACCGTGGTGCCGACCTGAAATACACGCTCGAAATCAGCCTTGAGCAGGCTGCCAATGGCTTCGATACGGAAATTCGTGTGCCGAGCTGGGAAACCTGCGATGTCTGTCATGGTTCAGGAGCGAAGCCGGGTACACAGCCCAAGACCTGCCATACCTGCGACGGTGCCGGTACGGTGCGCATGCAGCAAGGTTTCTTCAGTGTGCAGCAAACCTGCCCTACCTGTCATGGTACGGGCAAAGAAATTACCGATCCCTGCAAATCTTGCGATGGTGTTGGGCGCACGCGCAAGAACAAGACACTGCAGGTCAAGATACCGGCCGGTATCGACGACGGTATGCGTATCCGCTCGTCCGGCAACGGTGAGCCCGGTGTCAACGGAGGCCCTCCGGGTGACCTATACGTTGAAATCCACTTGAAGCCGCACGGTATATTCCAGCGCGATGGTGAAGACTTGCATTGCGAGCTCACCATACCGTTTACCACTGCAGCATTGGGTGGCGAGCTTCAGGTGCCGACCCTGACCGGCAAGGGTGAAATCACCATTCCTGAAGGGACGCAAACCGGCAAGACCTTCCGCTTGCGCGGCAAAGGAATACGAGGCTTGCGGGCCAGCTATCCGGGCGATCTGTATTGCCACGTAGTTGTTGAAACCCCAGTACGTCTGAGCGACGAGCAAAAGACTATTCTGCGGCAATTCGAGGCGTCGCTGGCTGATGGCGGTGAAAAGCACTCGCCCAAGAGCGAGTCCTGGACTGACCGGGTCAAGAACTTCTTTTCATAAGTGCTCGCATAACAACAAAGCGCGAGTCCATCACGGGCTCGCGCTTTGTTTTGTCGGTTTACTGCTGAGCTTTCCCTTGCTTGCTATGGTCAGCCGCAATAGCCGTACTGAACGTGCTGGGGTCAAGGGCTTTGCGCAGGGCTGCATTCACCTGTTCGGCAGTCAGTTTCGATAAGGCCTCGTCAATCTGGGCCGACCACTCGAAGCTGCGATCCAGCTGTAAGTAGTTAATCCATGCCGAGGCCAATACGCCATCGCGTGTGCGTGCCAGTCTGCGGTAATTCAGCAGGGCCTGTACGCCTTCGCGCACCTCTTCGTCGGTAAAGCCTTCTTTGAGTGCGCGCTGCAGCTCTTCGTTGACAGCCGTCAACAGCTTCTCTGTATTTTCGGGGGCGTGGATGGCGTAGATGCTCCAGTCGCCAGAAGGTTCGTAGGAGGAGATGTCGAGGCTGCTGCCTACATCGTACGAGAGACCGTCCTTGACACGTATGCGCTCCCACAGGCGGGAGGTTTCCGACCCACCCAGCAAATAGTTGGCCATATACAGCGCGGCATAATCGGGGTCGGTGTCTTGAGCTTTCAAGACCGCCGTTGACAGATAGAAGGCGTTGGCCTTGTCGGGCGTGTCAATATTGAACGTTTCAGCCGGCACGGGTTGATAAGGGTCGCTGATGCGTTGATAGGCGGGGGCCTGCTGCCAGCCTTTCAGGCCTCGGGTCAGGGCGGCCTTGACAGCATCAGGATCAAAAGCCCCCACCGCCGAAAAACCTATCGTACCCGCGCCGTAGAAACGGGAGTGAAAATCCACCAGCTGCTTGCGTGTCAGGGCGGCCGCTTCCTGTTGGGCTTCTTCGAAACTGGGCGTATAGCGTATGTCGTCACGCGGCCATGGGTTGTCGTGGCGTGCCAATGCGCGCGAGGCAAGTGCGCTAGGTTCGGACATGGCGTTTTTTATGGCCGTACTGGCTTGGGCCTGGTATCGGCTTAACTCTTCTTTTGGAAAATTGGCATCCCGAATGACATGAAGTACCAGTTCCACCAGAGCCGGCAAATTGTCTTGTGTGGTCGACAGGCTGGCTACCACCAGGCCGGCGCCGCCGCCTATTCCTACGTTGGCTTGCAGTTTATTGTATTGGTCCTGGATTTCCTGACGGCTCATGTCATGCGTGCCGTGTTCCAGCAAATCGGCTACGGCACTCGAGACGCTGCGCTGGCCTTTCAGGCTCTCTGCATCTCCGAACTGAATCAGCAGTTTGGCCTCGACCCGATTCCCACGAGTGGGCTTGGGCAGCAAGGCGAGCTTGACCTCGCCGTTAGGCAGCGTGAGTGGTGTGCGCTGCGTTGTCTCATTGATATGTGCTGGGCTGGGGTCGAATGCCTCAACGACCTGGCTGGCTCCCTTGCCTTGGTAGCCCTTGAGTAGCGTTTCGAGCTGGCTATGGCCGTCTTGCGGGGCGCGTAGTGGTTTTTTTGTGGGGACATACAGGCCACTGGTGCGATTGCTAGGGATCAAATAGGCAGTGGTGACGCGCTGGACGTCTTCAAGTTGCAAGTGCTCGACCTGATCACGTTCAAGGAAGAATAAGCGCCAGTCACCATCGGCTACGTTTTCAGACAGGGCTGAGGCCAGGCTGGCCGGGTTGGCATAGACTTGCGCCCAATCGGTCAACCACTGATTGCGTATGCGCTCCAGTTCTTCATTGGTGAAGGGCTCCTGGCCTATAGAGCCCAGCGTATCCTGCAACGTTTGCAAGGCCTCGTCCTGATCCATACCTTCTTCAAGCTCAGCGCCAAAGAAAACATAGCCTGGCTGGTTCAGGCCGGCGGCGAAGCCAAATACGCCGGTACTGAGCTTATTGCCGACCAGAGATTTATACAGGCGCCCGGAAGGCGTGTCGGCCAGGATTGATACGCCAATATCCAGCGCAGTGAAGTCGGGATGGCCTGCTGCCGGAGCATGGAACATGGCAGCGATCAGTGGGCTACCTCCGTGCCGTCTTACGGTGACTAGACGCTCGCCGTCCTGGATGGGTTCTACGGTGTATTCGGGCGGCAGCACGCGTGTTGGGCGCTCAATAACGCCGAAAGCGTCTGCAATGGTCTGCAGGGTATCGAGGGGATCGAACAGGCCCGAGACAATCAATACGGCGTTGTCGGGTTGATAGTACTGGTGGTAGAAAGCGCGTAATTGGGCAATATCAACGTTTTCAACGTCGGATCGCGCACCTATGGTGCTGTGGCCGTAATTATGCCAGCGGAAGGCCGCCGCCTGCATTTGTTGCATGAGCACCTGAAATGGGCTGTTTTCGCCACGCTCCATTTCATTGCGCACGACCGTCATTTCGGCATCCAGGTCTTCTCGCGCGATCAGTGAGTTGACCATGGCATCCGCCTGCCAGCGCAGATACCAGTCCAGGGTTTCGGGGTTGGCTGCGAAGCTTGCATAGTAGTTGGTGCGATCGCTGGTGGTGGAGCCATTGGCGGCAAGACCTCGCTTGGAAAACTCTGCCAAGGCGTTACGCATGCTTGGGGTGCCCCGGAACAGCAGGTGTTCCAGCAGGTGCGCCATGCCGGTTTGTCCGTAGTTTTCGTGGCGGGCGCCCACCAGATAGGTCATATTGACGGTCGTGGTCGGTTTGGAAGCATCTGGGGCCAGCAACACACGCAGGCCATTCGGCAGGGAGTACTCAGTGACGCCTTCCACGGCGCTGTGCTGTACCACGCCGGCGGGCAAACGAGTGGCAACGTCTTGCTTGGTCTGGCCGATCGAAGGTGCCAGCAGCAGAATGCTTGCAAGCAATACGAGGGGAAACGAGCGCAGATAGGACAACATATATATTTTTTTTCCCTTATTTAGAGAGCATTCGCATGGCTTGTTCCAGTCCACTGACCGTCACGCTATACATGCGATCGTGCATGATGTTCTGGATAACAGCAATGGATTGCCGGTACTTCCAGTAGGCGGCAGGCTCGGGGTTTAGCCAGACGGCCTTGGGCCAGTTCTCGAGCAAGCGCTGCAGCCATGCGGCGCCGGTTTCTTTGTTGTAGTGCTCGACCGAGCCACCCGGTTGCAGGATTTCGTAAGGGCTCATGGTAGCGTCTCCGACGATGATCAGGCGCCAGTCATCGTTGTACTTGCGCAGTACATCCCAGGTGTCGAAGCGTTCGGCATGGCGGCGCTGATTATTGCGCCAAAGTGACTCGTAAGGGCAATTATGGAAGTAGTACACCTCCAGATGCCGGAACTCACTGCGTGCGGCGGAAAAAAGCTCTTCGACACGTGCAATGTGGTCGTCCATGCTGCCACCGACATCGAGCAACATCAACACTTTCACGGTGTTGTGCCGCTCGGGTACCATCTGCAGATCAAGAAATCCCGCATTGCGGGCGGTGCTACTGATGGTGTGGTCCAGATCCAGCTCCATTTCAGCACCTTCGCGGGCAAAGCGGCGCAGGCGGCGCAAAGCCATCTTGAAGTTGCGCGTGCCCAGTTCCTGCTGGTCATCGTAATCTTTGTATTCGCGCTTTTCCCATACTTTGATGGCCGTGCGGTTGCCGGCTGAGGGCCCGCCCAAGCGTATGCCTTCGGGATGATAGCCGCCATGGCCGAAGGGTGATGAACCTCCGGTGCCTATCCATTTGTTCCCGCCCGCGTGGCGCTTTTGCTGCTCTTCAAGGCGCTCCTTGAAGAGTTCCATCAGTTTGTCCCAGCCGTGTTTCTCGATGGCCGCTTTTTCTTCAGGGGTAAGGTTTTTCTGGAATTCCTTGATCAGCCAATCCAGCGGAATTTCTTTGCTTTCGGGCAGGGCGGCTTCCAGGGTACGGTAGAACTCGCCGAAGGCTTGGTCGTAACGATCGAAAAGGGTTTCGTCCTTAACCAGAGTCATGCGCGCCAAATGATAAAAATCGTCGACAGTAGGCGGCATGATGCGCGCCTGGAGTACCTGCAGCAAGGTCAGGTATTCCTGCACGGATACAGGCAGTTTGCGGGCCCGCAAATGGTAAAAAAAATCAGTCAGCATGGCGGCTTTGCAATGAGCAATCTGTGCGGTATCAGCGACGCTGGCCGGCACGTGTCATGGCCGCCAGACGCTGTAACAGGGTGAGGTCTTGTTCATTCTTCAGCAACGCACCGGCCATCAGGGGCAAGTCTCCTTGAGTGTTGTTGATATCGTCGGCTGACACGGCTTCGTTGGTCAGCAGGCGCAGCCAGTCGAGAAATTCGGAGGTCGACGGTTTTTTCTTGAGCCCAGGTGCATCCCGCAGGGCAAAAAAAGTGTCGAGCGCCGCGCGCAGCACATCGGCCCGGATGTCCGGGTAGTGCACTGCCACGATGTCTTTCATGGTGGCAGGGTCGGGGAAGTTGATGTAGTGGAAAAAGCAGCGTCGCAGGAAGGCGTCGGGGAGGTCTTTTTCGTTGTTGGATGTGATGATGATCAGCGGCCGATGCTTGGCCTTGACCATTTGGCGTGTCTCGTAGACATGAAACTCCATTCTGTCGAGTTCGCGCAGCAAATCGTTGGGGAATTCGATGTCGGCCTTGTCGATTTCGTCGATCAGGACGACGGTAGGCTCGTCGGCCTGGAATGCTTGCCACAACACACCCTTGACGATGTAGTTGCCGATATCACGGACCTTTTCATCGCCAAGCTGAGAGTCGCGCAGCCGTGAAACCGCGTCGTACTCGTACAGCCCCTGGTGGGCCTTGGTGGTGGACTTGATATGCCACTGCAGCAAGGGTCGATTGAGGGCGGCAGCGACCTCTTCGGCCAGCATGGTTTTGCCTGTGCCGGGTTCACCTTTGATCAAAAGAGGGCGCTCAAGAGCCAGTGCTGCATTGACCGCCAGTTTCAGGTCGTCGGTGGCAACATAGCGTTCGGTGCCGGTAAAACGTTCAGAAGAAAAATTGGGTGCCGCAGACGTCATCGGGTGCTCCGGGTGGTGTATGGTAAAGCGTGTTTGCCACAGTAATCGTGTGTAGGTCATCACAATTATCGTACAATCTCAGTTTTTCGTTAGTCTGTTGATGTAGATCAACCTCTATTCACCGCCAAATAAGAGCTATTATGAAGTTGCGAACTTACCTGACGCGCACCTTGTCTGCGCTGGCCGTTACGGCTTCCTGTGCAATTGCGGGCCAAGCACTTGCTGCTGATGCCGCTCCCGTGGGTGACGCCAAGGCTGCACTGGCTAAAACTTCCATGTGTATCGGCTGTCACGGTATCCCTGGCTACAAGTCCAGCTACCCCGAGGTCTACCACGTCCCGATGATTGCCGGGCAAAACGCCGAATACATCGTGGCCGCACTGAAAGAATACGCCAGCGGTGCGCGCACCTTCCCAACCATGGAAGCCATTGCGCAAAGCCTTACAGAACAAGATATGGCTGATTTGGCAGCTTATTACTCCAGTCTTAAATAATCGGGGGCCCGAATGAAAAAATTGATACTTGCCGTGGCAGGCTCCGCCCTCTTTGCGTTGAGCTCGGGTGCAATGGCTGCCGATCTGGCTGCTGGCAAAGCAGCATTCGAAAAATTCACCTGTGCAACTTGCCACGGTGCTGACGGTAAAACACCTACACTGCCCGCTTACCCAATTCTGGCAGGGCAGCATCAAGACTACCTTAAGCATGCGCTCAAGGCATACAAGCGCGGTGCAGCCAATGCGCCCGCAACCGCCAACGTACGCAAAAATGCCATCATGGGTGCCATGGTGGCCCAACTGTCGCCGACCGACATCGAAAACATTTCGGCATGGCTCGCCAGCCTGCCATCGCCTTTGGCTGTGCGCAAGTAATATGCCTCGGCAAAAAACTCCCTGGACACACATGTGTCCAGGGAGTTTTTTTATGGGTTGCTGAATCCCGGCTACAGCGCTTCAGGATTGTGAGCTCGGACTTTATGCGCGCGTGGCGTGCCGACGGATAAGATCCAGATATTTTTCTGTATCCAGTGGTGTGCCCAGGCGCTGGGATTCCCATACCGTTTCACCCAGTGCTTCCATAATGACATGAGCAGCGTCGTGGGCGTCGCGCGTGGTCAACAGCCTCTGGAATGCCGCTTTGATGCCCGGTGGCTGATCAATGGACAGTTGTTCGTTGATGGCCAGGTGCATGGATAAATGCAGGAAGGGATTGGTTTTGCCTTGTTCGACGGAAAAGTCGGCGTCTGCTGCGTCGGGGCGCTCCAGGTCGGCATGATATTCTGGGTGCAGTTCGATCAGGTCGACCGCCATGGTTTCCAGCGGCGTCAGAACCTTGGCAGCTTTATGCTTGTGCCATGCTTCAGTAAAAAACTGTCGAACCTGCTCCCGCGAGGGGTTGAACATAAAATATCCTGTGCTGACAATGAGGTGTGGTCGGGGGCACCGATTTTGATGCGCTTGCCGGTAAAATGACTATTTTACCCGTCGCGGCGCGTGGTTTCAGGCAGACGGATCGCAGGCAATCGTATCAGCATGATCAAATTTAGGCTAAACTACTCTTATATAAGACTGAGCATATCGCGCTTAGCATTCACTTTTTCATTCGACTGATTTCTACTCCTTACGGAGCAAACTGGAGCATTCATGTCTTATCAGCATATTAAGGTCCCTGCTGCGGGCCAAAAAATCACGGTTAATGCCGATTTTTCGCTCAACGTCCCCGACGAGCCCATCCTTCCCTACATCGAAGGTGATGGCACCGGCGCAGATATTACTCCCGTCATGCTCAAGGTTGTTGATGCGGCAGTAGCCAAGGCCTATGGTGGCAAGCGCAAGATCCACTGGATGGAAGTGTACGCAGGCGAGAAGTCCACCAAAGTCTATGGTCCTGATGTCTGGCTGCCAGAAGAAACCCTGGAAGCGGTCAAGGATTATGTCGTCTCGATCAAGGGCCCTCTTACTACGCCAGTTGGCGGCGGTATCCGTTCGCTTAACGTTGCACTGCGCCAGCAGCTGGACCTGTATGTCTGCCTGCGTCCCATTCAATACTTCAAGGGCGTGCCTTCGCCCGTGAAAGAACCCGAAAAAACCAATATGGTGATCTTCCGCGAAAACTCGGAAGACATCTATGCCGGTGTTGAGTTCGAAGCCGAAAGCGCCAACGCCAAGAAACTGATCGAGTTCCTGCAAAAGGAACTGGGTGTCACCAAAATCCGTTTCCCCGAAACTTCAGGTATTGGCGTCAAGCCCGTATCGCGTGAAGGTACCCAGCGCCTGGTACGCAAGGCCATCCAGTACGCCATCGACAATGACAAGTCGTCAGTCACCCTGGTGCACAAAGGCAACATCATGAAGTTCACCGAAGGTGGCTTCCGTGATTGGGGCTACGAGCTGGCTCAAAAAGAATTCGGCGCTGAACTGATCGACGGCGGCCCATGGTGCAAATTCAAGAACCCCAAAACGGGTCGTGAAATCACGGTTAAAGACGTCATTGCCGATGCCTTCCTGCAGCAAATTCTGTTGCGTCCTGCCGAGTACGACGTGATCGCCACGCTGAACCTGAACGGCGACTACGTGTCCGACGCATTGGCCGCACAAGTGGGTGGTATTGGTATTGCCCCCGGTGCGAACCTGTCTGATTCCGTCGCTATGTTCGAAGCGACTCACGGCACGGCCCCCAAGTACGCAGGCAAAGACTACGTGAACCCCGGTTCCGAAATCCTGTCCGCCGAAATGATGCTGCGTCACATGGGCTGGACCGAAGCTGCTGACCTGATCATCTCCAGCATGGAAAAATCCATTCTGTCCAAGAAAGTCACCTACGACTTTGCCCGTCTGATGGAAGGTGCGACTCAGGTGTCGTGCTCGGGATTTGGTCAGGTCATGATCGACAACATGTAAGTTAGTCTGTAGCTGTACCTAGTAGTCTACGAAACCCGCTTGCTGAAAGGCTTGCGGGTTTTTTATCGTCTGTAGCAGTCTATGGCTATACACAGAAATACCTCATTAAATGAGGCGCAGCACGGTATCCCCGGTTACCTCGAATACCTTGTTTGTGAGGTACATGACAGGCCCAGGCCCACCAGTCAGTGCAGGAATATCGCAGTATGGGTATAGCGGTGGTTGATGGTTTGTATCCTGAAAAAGTATTAATGTGGTTTGCAATAGATTTTCATCGACATCGGCAACCTATTGAAAACAAAAATGCACATGAATAGCCTTTAATAGCATTAAGTGCCCCTTAAATGGGCATGACTGGCGAAGAATGGCGTTGCCTGTACACAGCGGACTACGTCAGGTTTCAATCGCGCGCTAGATCAAACACCAGCACCTCGGCATGCTCGCCGTTTGCGAGCGTCAGTTCCGTTTCGCCGTCCAGCAAAGCACCGTCCCCGCCATCAAGCTCATGGCCATTGACAGTCAGCTTGCCGCGGGCCAGATGCACGTAGGCCAGGCGGGCCGGATCGAGCGACTGGGAAAAGCGTTCACCCGCATCGAATAGCCCTGCATGAATAGACGCATCGGCGTTCATGCTCACCGAACCGTTTTCACCCGTGCGAGAGGCGACCAGGGTCAAGCGGCCTTGGCGCTGCTCACGGTCAAAGTGCTTTTGCTCGTAGCCGGGTTTAATACCCTTGAACTTGGGCAGAATCCAGATCTGCAAAAAGTGCGTACTGCGATCTTGCAGGTTGTTGAGCTCGCTATGCGTGACGCCGGTGCCCGCGCTCATGCGCTGCACGTCGCCGGGGCGGATGATGCCGCTGTTGGCCGCGCCCGTCTCGCCGTTGCCCATGCTGTCCTTGTGGGCCAGTTCACCGTCAAGCACATAGCTGATGATTTCCATGTCCCGATGGCCATGAGTACCGAAGCCTTTTCCGGCGGCTACCGTGTCGTCATTGATGACGCGCAGGTTGCCGTGGCCCTGGTGTTTGATGTCGAAGTAGTCCCCGAACGAGAAGGTGTGAGCGCTTTGGAGCCAGCCGCCATGGGCGGACCGGCCACGTTCCTGTGATTTGCGTAAGGTGATCATGCGGCACCTTACGCTTCGATATGACGATAGAGCCAGCCGCTGTTAACGGCGTCAGCCAATTCAGCCTGGACTTGGGCCCGGGTTACGGGCGCATCGCTGGCGGAAATTTGAGTGCGTGTCATGGTGTATATCCTTTGGTTCAATAAGTTAGTTGGGTCACCTGGCGGAAAGATTTTGGTGGCTTCGGCGAGTGGCTTGACGTTTGATCCCGTCAATGTAGTAACTTTAAAACTTCTTGCTTTATGAATAAATAGTTAAAATGCATACATACTATTCTTATTAATGGAATAATCAGAAAATACAAACCAAGAACGCTGCTGTAGACCACTTGATGTCTATGTGGATTGACGAACCAGCCGGCTTAGTTCAGGTGCTCGGGCACGACAGTGTAAGAATCGAATTCTCCCAGGGATTGGGGCACGATCCTATGTGCGGCCTGCATAATGGCCCGCAAAGCATTAATGCGGGATGACGGAAATAGGGTTATTGGGATGTATCGGGCGGTGCCGGCCTACACTGCCAGGATATGAAATAAGGAACACAAGTGTCTGCAGATTTGAATCAAAAATATGGATTGAACCCGGCCCATAGCGAAGTGGTTGCGGCCTGCCAGGTCGTCGAGCCCGGCGATGCCCTGGATATGGGGTGCTCCAACGGGCGCAATGCACTATACCTTGGCCAACGTGGTTTTGTGGTTACCGCGGTTGACGTCAACCCGGCTGCACTCGGGCAGCTGCAGTCCATTGTCAGCCAGGAGGGTATCGATACCATCACGCCCAGCGTGTATGACCTCAGTAACGCAAGTCTGGACGCAGACTACGATTTCATTTCCTGCACGGTAACACTGATGTTCATCGATCCATCCAGGGTCGATGCAGTGCTGACCGACATGCAGCGGCGTACTCGGGCCGGGGGGTATAACCTGATCGTGTGCGCCATGGATACTCCAGACTATCCCTGCCCCATGAATTTCCCGTTTACCTTTGAACCGGGGCAACTGAGTGCCGCTTACACGGGCTGGGAGCTGGTTAAATACAACGAAGACGTGGGCACCATGCACAATGGTGCCCGGCTGCAATTTGCGACCATGCTCGCGCGCAAGCCGGCCTCGTCAACTTAACCCGCTCATCGAAGTGGCCGGCATATGCGGGCCCTTAACACCTCGCTAGAGATCCAGCACCAGTTTCTGGCCTTTTGCCCGCGAGCAACAGGTCATCAAACGGGTGTTTTCCCGTCGCTCGGAAGTAGTGAGCACACTGTCGCGATGGTCTATATCGCCGTCCAATGCGGCGACTTCGCAGGCGCCGCATAGTCCTTCCTCGCAGTCGCTTTGCACGTCGATGTTGTTGGCGCGCAGTACATCCAGCAAAGTCTGGTCGTTTGCTACGGTTAGCGTCAGGCCGGAATTCTTCAGTTCTACGTCAAAGGCGTGTTCCTTGTCGGGATCCAGAATGGTCACGCTGTTGACGAAGTGTTCGATATGCAGACATGTGTCAGGCAGACCCCGGCGGGCCACAGCGGCTTCCAGGGCCTCGAGCATGCGGTTTGGCCCGCAAGCATAGACTTCGGTGTCGTCCTTCAGGCCGGCAAGCAAATGATCGAAATCATTGCGCTTGCCTTCGTCGCTGATATGCAGATGCAAGCGCGCGCCATGGGTTTGCTGTAACGCGTGTGCAAAAGGCAGGGTGCACCGGGACCGGCAGCTGAAATGTATTTCATAGTCAAGATTCAGGGCTCGGGCGCGTTGTGCCATTGCCATGATGGGGGTGATGCCAATGCCACCCGCCACAAATAACAGACGTCCGGCAGGTGTCTCGTTCAGGCGGAAATGATTGCGCGGGCCGCGGACTCGCAGTTCGGCGCCGGACCTGGCATGCTGGTGGATCCAGGACGAACCTCCACGACTTTCCGGGTCGTTCAGCACCGCTACTTCCCAGGCCTTGTGGTCGTTTAGATCGCTGCATAGCGAGTATTGTCGCGAGAGCCCCGTATTGCCGCATTCAATATCCAGATGTGCCCCTGGCGTCCATTGGGGCAATGATGTGCCGGTTGGCGATACCAGGCGCAGCAGCAGAATGTTGTCGGCAACTTGTTGTGCCGAGGCAATTTTCAGGTCGCGCACGACGTGCTTGGCCAGCGGAGCGCCCAGGCGCACTTCTTGGGTGGCATGCAATACATCAGCGTCGTGACGTTCGGGGTTCTGGGCAGGATCCCATTCCACGACCAGGCCACGTGGACCACGGAAAGCCAGATTATGGACGTACTGGTAGGTTTGGTCGGCCAGGCGCATATGAGGCAGGCGGCGCGAAAGTTCGCCAATGATGATTTGCATTTCCATGCGACCGATGTTCTTGCCCAGGCATTGGTGCGCACCAAAGCCGAAGGTAAGATGCTCAACGGTATTGTCGCGGCGTATATCGAAAAAGTCAGGGTCGCCAAACTGGCGGGGGTCGTGGTTGGCCGACGATACAACCAGAAGCAGGCGTGCGCCGGAAGGGATGGCTACGCCTTCAATTTCAACATCGCGCGTAGCTCGGCGGCGCCAGGATCCTATGGACCCGTTATGTCGCAGGCACTCTTCCACTGCAGGCGAAATCAGCAGTGGATTCTTGCAAATGTCGGCCCAGCTTTCCGGGTGTTCAAGCAGTAGCTTGATGGCATTGGCGGACGCAAAAGAGGTGGATTCATGGGCGGCCACGATAATGGCCATCATCATGGAGTGCAGATAAGAGTCAGTCACGACCTCGGGAAAATCTTTCTGTTGGCGTATGGAGTAACGCATCCAGCCAGGGCCGTCCGGCGTGCGTTTCATTTTCTCGAGGACCTCACCCGAAAACTGCCAGAACTGCCCCACGGTGTGGGCGACGTTGGCCCGTTCTTCGGGAGTGGGTCTGCCAAACGCGTTGATAGTGTGAGCAATGGAAAACCGATGCATTGTTTCGCGATCAGAATCGTCTTCAATACCCAGGAATTCCAGCGCGACAGAAAACGGTACATCCCAAAGCAACTTTTGCATCAGGTCTACGCGGCCATCGTCGATGAAGCCATCAATGGCTGTGGTAACGAGCCGGCGCACCGTGGGTTCGTGCTTGCGCAGGTGTTCTGGCGTAAAGGGTTCCATCAGGGCACGTCGGCGTGCCATGTGGGCAGGCTCGTCTTCGTTGACCAGCGTGCGATTCATGGCGTAGCCATATTCTTTAAGAATGGCGGCGGCTTCAGGCGAAGGTTCGCCGACAGGCTCCAGTACGTTGGAGGGACTGAACGTAATTGGATCGCGAAAAATATCTTTGATGGCCTGGTAGCGCGTGACGACCCAGTAATCCAGCTTGGGACTGTAGAACACCGGTTTTTGTTCGCGCGCCCAGCGCACAAACTCTGACGGGTTTTCCATGTAGGCATCCTGGAAGGGGTCGAACTGCGCCGCCTGCTGATGGATGGGGCAAGTGCCGGCGGGACGCCCGGCGTGCTGGGTTGCAGGGCAAGTTGCGGGTTGTGGCGTAGTCATGTGTTGTCCTCCGGGATGGGGCCTGTTGATGAAACAGGGCATCTTTTCCTTTCTATAATTTGCGTAATGCTAGCACGCATTGCGTAATTTTTTAAAGATGAAAGATTCTACTGTCCATCTATATACTTACTACTTTTTACTGCTATGGTCACGATGAAAACAGCTAAGGACGAAATATCAGGCAATACGCGCGGACGTCGCCAGCGCGTGCAGGCGGTGACTACCGGGGCTGCCGTCCTTAAAGGCCTGGCTAGTCTTGGGGGGCGGGCCAGCCTGACGGCGCTGGCCAAGCAGATATCCGAAAATCCCGCCAAAGTGCATCGCTATCTGATCAGCATGATGGAAGAAGGCTTGGTCGCCCAGGATCCGATTTCACTGCAGTACTACCTGGGGGCGGGCGCCATTCAAATCGGCCTGGCGGCCATGAGGCTGGCTGAGCCGCTACGTGTGGCCGAGCCCGCTCTGGTCCGCTTGCGTGAGTCACTTGAAATGACCTGCTTTATCGCCGTGATGGCCAATAAGGGGCCAACCATCGTACGCTTTGAAGAACCCAGTCTGCCTGTGACTTTGAATGTTCGTGTTGGGTCGGTCCTGCCTTTATTGCGCTCTGCCACCGGCCGAGTATTTTTGGGGTTTTCCGACGATACCCTGGTCGAAAAGCTGGCTGGACAGGAGCTTGCCGAGATGGCGGGGTCTCATGCGCGCCTGAGCAGGGCGGCTGACCCCATTGCCGCTATCAAGAAAGAAGTGCGTGTCGCAGGAATGTCGATTGTGCGTGGCACTAATTTACAGGGGATCAGTGCCATCAGTGTGCCCATACATGACTTCTCTGGCCGTGTGGTTGCCGCGCTGACCGTGCTGGGCTCCACCGGTTCATTTGATGTTTCGGCCAAAGGCCGGGTTGCACTGACCTTGAAGCATGAAGGCCTGGAAATCAGCACCGCGCTAGGATATACAGGGCAGGCATAAACCTTATGAAATGTAGGGTTTTTTTGTATTCCTAACGTTTACGCAGCGCGTATATAGTTTACGCGTACACACTCAGGTACGCGTAATCCCGGAGAATAATATGTCTGTTTTGAAGAAGATGGTGGCAGTAGCGCTGGTATCACTGCCTATGGTCATGGGGGCCACGGCTGCTAATGCGGAGTATCCCGAAAAGGCCATACGCTGGCTAGTGCCTTATCCTGCGGGAGGTGGATCCGACTTTCTCGCTCGCAGCATAGGTGATGCGCTGGCCAAGCAGGTTGGTCAGTCAGTGGTTATCGAGAACAAGCCTGGCGGCAACACTTCTATTGCTGCCAATGATGTTACCCGCGCCGAGCCCGATGGCTATACCGTACTGTCGGCCGATAATGGCACACTGGTGTTCAATCCCGCCTTGTACAAGGATCTTAGTTACGATCCAAACAAAGAACTGGCTCCGGTTACGCTGCTGGGCAGCTTTCCCATGATTCTCGTGGTCAATCCTGACTCTGGACTCAATAGCGTCAAAGATGTCATTGCACGCGCGCGCGACCAAAAAAATGGCATGAACTACGCTTCGGCAGGCGCCGGCAGCCCCCATCACCTGGCCATGGAGCTGTTCAAAGCCGAGCTGGACCTGAATATGGTGCACGTGCCTTACAAGGGCGCCTCACCCTCCCTGACTGACGTGGCTGGTGGTCAAGTGCCCATCATGATGGTCGATCTTGCTGCTGGAGCCGGCTTCATCAAAGGGGGCAAGGTCAAGCCTCTGGCTGTGGCCAATCCCGAACGCCTGGCCCAGTTGCCCGACGTGCCAACCTTTGCCGAATTGGGTTATCCCGGCATAGTTGCGGCCGCACAAGTTGGCTTGGTGACGACAGCCGGTACTCCCAAGGAAACCATAGCCGCTCTTAACAAAGATGTTGTGGCTGCCCTGAACCAGCCTGAGGTCCATCAGCGCCTGGTCGACTTTGGTATCCAGCCCGTGGGCAATACCCCAGAGGAGTATGCCGCACTGTTAAAAAGCGAGACTGAGCGCTGGCATAAATTGATCAAGGAACTGGGTATCAGGCTGGACTAGGCCAGCCGCTGATCGCCGACTCTGGTTTGGAGGTATTCCATCACTGCTTGCCGATCACCTCTGAATACGATCTGCTCTGCCCGGCTTTCTTGCTGGTGGGCATACATGGGGTCGTAGTATTCGGCAAGCAGGCCTTCGATCCAGCCACGGTGCCCATCCACCGAGCCGCTGCGCTGCTGTTCGGCCAGGGCATTATCCATAATGGCGGCCAGGCGTTGATAGCGTTCCATGCCCAGGCGCTTGCTAATATTGCGCAGGCTTAGCCGCAGGTGCTCGGCAAAGGCGGTGATTCCAGACTCATCGCCATGCAGGCTGATGAATTCAGCACACAAATCAATCACATAATCACCCAATATGCGTTCGGTGCGATTGGCAAGGCTGTCTTCCAGCCATATCAAGGGGTCTTGTTGCAGCGTCTGACGCAGCGCTTGGGGCAGGGCACAGCGGCCTATCATGCGGCTCTCGTCTTCCAGGACAAAGGTCTGATGACCCTGAGCGCGTTTCTTCAGAAAATCAATAGCCAGGGCATTTTCGAAGTCGATCTGCCCAGGTTGGGGTGTGGCGTGTTTGCCGAAGCTTGAGCCACGATGATGTGCGTGTCCTTCCAGGTCGATGACGTTGGGCAGTTGCAGCAGCAGCTCGGTTTTACCCGTGCCGGTAAAACCGCCGACCAGGATGAAGCGGCATTCTGTCTGTGCTGCTACGATGGTCTCGATCAGAAAGTTACGCATGGCCTTGTAGCCCCCGGGAACGCGTGGGTAGTCGAGGTCGGCCTCGGCTTTCAGCCACTGCTGGGCAATTTGCGATCGCAGGCCACCGCGAAAGCAATACAGGTACCCATCAGGATGCTTGCGGGCAAAATCCGCCCAGGCCGCAATACGTTCGGCTTTCAGTGTGCCGCTCACCAGCCTGTTACCCAGATCGATGGCGGCCTGCTGGCCATTTTTTTTGTAGCAAGTGCCGACTTTCCGCCGCTCTTCATCGTTCATCAGCGGCAGGTTGAGTGCTTGCGGGAAGGCGCCTTTGCTGAATTCGACTGGTGCGCGCATGTCCATCAACGGCAGATCGTTCAGGAAAATCTCTTTGTATTGATCGCTGTGGATGCGCATCAAGGGTCTCGATAGTTTAAATAGGCATGAACTTAGTGCATTCCCTAAGTGTGATGCGCGTGATTATGGTGCACAATTCGGTCCATGCAGGTGAGGAGACAAGCCCTGCATGGGCATAGCCGATAAATCGGTACATAAGAAAGTAGCAGGTCCCATAAAAAATACAAACGCACAAAAGCCGACGACACAATCGTCGGCTTTTGTCATTTCCATGATGCTCTGTTTCGTTCCCGAGCATAGGGCTCGTCCGACTGCGTTTGCAGTAATACTTGTACCGCCCCGGTGCCTCCATCGTGCTCCTGGCATTCAACATAGGCAATGACGGCAACAAGTTGAGTCAGCCATCGACGTACGGTTTGTTTAAGGACGGGCTCGCCGCCCTTGGAGCCATAGCCCTTACCGTGCACGACGCGCACGCACTTTATCTGGTGATCAAGACAGGTTTTCAAGAACCGGTCCAGCCGTGCGCGCGCCTCGTCGAGAGTGTTGCCATGCAAATCCACGCTGGCATCTATGGACCACTTGCCGCGTCTCAGGTTCTTGATGATGTCTGGGCCATGAGCAGGGTGTAGATAGTGCGCATCGTCGTCATCTATCCTGGCAGGGCGGTAGTGGTCGGATGCCTGCGGCAGCCGGGACGGCTCTTGGCCTACAGCGCGCTCACGTCGCTGGCGCAAGAGTTCGGCGCCGGCTGCTGGCGGCGACGACAGCACCACACGCTGCGAGTTCCTGATGGGCGTGACGGTTTTCATGGTGCGTCGAAAGAGCTGGACGTCGTCGCCGCTCAGGATGGGTACGGCGCTTGAGCCTGTATTGCCGGTATCGGTTGCCTGGTGACGCGTGTCGGTAGTAGTTCTTGCCGCGGCCGCTGCTTTTTTTCGAGCTGACTCTGCCGCCTTTGACGCTTCTTTGCTCAGGCGCTTCAGGTCGGCCAGCCCGGGAGCCTGCCGACCACTGCGCCCGGCCTTATTCGCCGGCATTCTCCAGCCAGCGTTGGGCGTCGAGTGCGGCCATGCAGCCTGTGCCTGCACTGGTGATGGCCTGGCGATACACGTGGTCTTGTACGTCGCCGGCAGCGAAGACGCCTGGTACCGAGGTCATGGTGGCCAGACCTTTCAGACCGCTTTGGGTAATGATGTAGCCGTTTTCCATGTTGAGCTGGCCTTCGAAAATGCTGGTATTAGGCTTGTGGCCGATGGCAATAAAGACGCCGCTGACCGCCAGGTCTTCGGTGGTGCCATCTTGATTGTTGTGCAAGCGGGCGCCAGTGACGCCACTTTGATCGCCCAATACCTCTTCCAGTTCATAAAATAGCTTCAGCTTCATGTTGCCATTGGCCACTTTGTCCATCAGTTTGTCGGTCAGGATGGGTTCTGAGCGGAACTTGTCGCGGCGATGCACCAGGGTGACGCTGCGGCAGATATTGGACAGGTATAAAGCTTCTTCGACGGCGGTGTTGCCACCGCCAACCACGATAACATCTTGGTTTTTATAGAAAAAACCGTCGCATGTGGCGCAGCCGGATACGCCTCGGCCCATGAAGGCTTGTTCGGTAGGCAGGCCCAGGTACTGTGCCGATGCGCCGGTGGCAATAATGAGTGCGTCGCAGGTATATTGGGTGCCGGTGTCGCCCGTCAGGGTAAAGGGGCGTTTTGATAAATCAACGCTGGCGATGTGGTCGAAGATCATTTCTGTATTAAAACGCTCGGCATGGGCCTGGAACCGTTGCATCAGGTCTGGGCCTTGCACGCCCTGGGCGTCGGCAGGCCAGTTGTCTACATCGGTGGTGGTCATTAATTGACCACCTTGTTCCAGGCCGGTCACCAGTACAGGATTCAGGTTGGCACGGGCGGCATAGACTGCGGCGCTATAGCCTGCGGGACCGGAACCAAGAATCAGTACTTTGGCGTGTTTTGGAGTCGTCATTACAGAAAATCCGAAAAAAGTGAACACCCAATTATAATGAGTCTATGGCTAGATTACCTGCGACATCCCCACGCTCCTCACGCAATGTGCGTAACGGACCTTCTCCCCTGCAGTCCCGGCTGTCAGGTTTGCTTCGCGAAGCACGCTGGATCGTCTTTGCAGCCTTGGCTGCCTGGCTGGGTTTGGTGCTTGCCACCTGGAACCCGGCCGATCCTGCCTGGTCGCATTCCGTACACGCCACCACCACCATGAACCGTGGCGGAACGCTCGGCGCCTATATTTCTGATTTCCTTCTGTTCCTGTTCGGATATTCGGCCTGGCTGTGGGTTGTGCTGCTGGCACAACGCGTAGTATTGGGTTTTTATCGGCTCACGCACATTCTTCTACCTAATAAAGAAGAGCCTTTGCCCAGGCTGCACTGGGAAGTGGGCATAGGCTTTTTCCTGTTGTTTGTTGGCGCCATGGGCACCGAAGCACTGCAAATGACACAGTTTGGCGTTCACTTGCCAGCGGGCGCAGGCGGCCAATTAGGGCAACTATTGGCCGGCGGCATGGCTTTGGCCATGGGCACAGCAGGGTGCACAATATTGCTGCTGGTCTTTGTGGCCGTAGGCGCCAGTCTCTTCTTCGGGTTTTCCTGGCTGCATCTGTCCGAGCGGGTGGGTCTAGCCATTGAAAAGTCCATACGCCGCCTCATCGACTTCAAGACGGCGCGCGATGACCGCAAAGTCGGCCAGGTCAAAAAGGCTGAGCGTGACGAAACGGTGGTGGCCAAGCAAGAAAAACTGGTCCACGAGCAACCGGTGCGCATTGAACCGGCCATCACCACAGTACCCAAATCAGCACGTGTTGAAAAAGAAAAGCAAAAAACGCTATTTACCGCCACCGTCGAGGGCGGTGGTTCTGGCGATTTGCCGGCAATCAGCTTGCTTGATATGCCGGTCGATAACCTTGAAACAGTCTCCCCCGAAACCATCGAGTACACCTCGCGCCTGATCGAGAAGAAGTTGTCCGACTTTGGGGTAAGTGTCGTGGTGGTGGCGGCCCAGGCCGGCCCCGTGATTACTCGCTACGAGATCGAGCCGGCCACTGGGGTGAAAGGCAGCCAGATCGTGAATCTGGCCAAAGACCTGGCCCGTGCGCTCAGCCTGGTCAGCATACGAGTGGTTGAAACCATACCTGGCAAGAACCTGATGGGGCTGGAGCTACCCAACCCCAAGCGCCAAATGGTCAAGCTGTCCGAAATCATTGGTTCGCAAACGTATCATGCCAGCAGCTCCATGCTGACCATGGCGCTGGGCAAGGATATCGCTGGTAATCCGGTGGTGGCCGATCTGGCCAAGATGCCGCACTTGTTGGTGGCGGGTACAACTGGCTCAGGAAAGTCGGTCGGGATCAATGCCATGATTCTGTCGCTGCTGTACAAGGCCGATGCCACGCAGGTTCGTCTTATCCTGATTGACCCAAAGATGCTTGAAATGAGCGTCTATGAAGGTATTCCGCATTTGCTTGCGCCAGTAGTCACTGATATGCGCCACGCCGCCAACGCCTTGAACTGGTGTGTGGGCGAAATGGAGAAACGCTATCGACTGATGAGCAAAATGGGCGTACGCAATCTGGCAGGCTACAACAATAAGATACGCGAGGCGATCAAGCGGGAAGAACCCATACCCAATCCGTTCTCCCTGACGCCCGATGCGCCCGAACCCTTGGCACCGCTACCCATGATCGTGGTCGTCATCGACGAGCTGGCTGACTTGATGATGGTGGTAGGCAAGAAAATCGAAGAGTTGATTGCCCGCCTGGCGCAAAAGGCACGCGCCGCCGGCATACACCTTATTCTGGCTACTCAGCGGCCCAGCGTGGACGTTATCACGGGCCTTATCAAGGCCAATATACCTACACGCATTGCGTTTCAGGTGTCCTCGAAAATCGATTCGCGCACCATCCTGGACCAGATGGGCGCTGAAACACTCCTGGGCCAGGGCGACATGCTGTATATGCCACCGGGTACGGGTTTGCCTGTTCGCGTGCATGGGGCTTTTGTGCACGACGATGAGGTCCACCGGGTGGTTGACTCTCTGAAAGAGCAGGGCGAACCTAATTATGTGGACGGGCTGCTCGAAGGTGCGCTAGAAGGCGAGACCGGCGACGGGGTGGGTAGCGTGACCGGGTTTGCCGACGCCGAATCCGATCCCCTGTATGATCAGGCCGTCGAGGTTATTTTGAAGAACCGGCGTGCGTCAATTTCGTCGGTCCAGCGTCATCTACGCATAGGCTATAACCGTGCTGCACGTCTGCTCGAGCAAATGGAGCAGGCCGGGCTGGTGTCACCCATGCAGTCCAATGGCAATCGTGAAATTCTGGTTCCGGCGGGGAGTGGATCAAATGAAGATTAATACTGGTTTCAAGCAGTTTCTGGTCGCAGCCACACTGGCGGTCAGCCCGCTGCTGGCCTGGTCGGCGCAGGCGCCCGAACAGCTCGAGCAGTTCATCGCCCAGGTAAAGTCGGCCACCGGTGACTTTACCCAGCAAAGCCTGGGCCAAAATGGCCAGGGTAAGCCTGCACAGTCAGGCCAGTTCTCGTTCAAGCGACCGGGGCAATTCAAATGGTCGGTTATAAAACCCTACGAACAACTGATCATTTCCGACGGGAAAAAAGTTTACCAATACGATCCCGATCTGGCGCAAGTTACTGAACGAGGCGTCGATCAATCCATAGGTGCGTCGCCAGCGGCTATTTTATTTGGTTCGGGTTCGCTTGAAGAAGCCTTTACCATTTCCAGTCTGCCGTCCAAAGACGGCTTCGACTGGCTGCGAGCTCAACCGCGCGGTGCCAATGCAGGTTTCACGCATGTTGATATTGGTTTCAAGGACGCCATGCCGGCCCGGCTCGAGCTACTCGATTCCTTTGGTCAAACCACGCGCATAGACCTGAACAATATTGTGGCCAACCCTCAGTTGGGTGCTGACGAATTTTCCTTCACACCGCCGGCCGGTGTCGATGTCGTCAAAATGCAGTAGGCCTTTATGGCAAGCTCGCAAGATTTGTTTTCCAGTGCAGCCAGCATGTATGCGCATGCGCCCCTGGCCGAGCGCATGCGTCCCAAGACACTGGCTGATGTGGTGGGGCAGGCGCATTTGCTGGGGCCAGGCAAGCCTTTAAGGGTTGCATTTGATTCGGGCCGACCTCATTCCATGATTTTCTGGGGGCCACCAGGGGTGGGCAAGACGACGCTCGCCCGACTGATGGCCGATGGCTTTGATGCCCAGTTCCTGGCCATTTCAGCAGTGCTGGGCGGCGTCAAAGACATACGCGAGGCGGTCGTCTCGGCCCAGGTTGCGCAAGGGCAGGGCCGACGCACCATATTGTTTGTCGACGAGGTCCATCGATTCAACAAGGCGCAGCAAGATGCCTTTTTGCCTTATGTAGAAAGCGGTCTGTTCACCTTTATTGGTGCAACCACCGAGAATCCCTCTTTTGAAGTCAACTCGGCTTTGCTTTCGCGTGCACGCGTCTATGTGTTGCAGTCCCTGGCGTTGGAGGAATTGCTGCTGCTTGTCGAGCGTGCCGTTGTTATTCTGAACCAGGATGGTGAACCCTTGCAGTTCGAGCCGGCCGCATGCGAGCAACTGGCCGGCTGGGCAGATGGCGATGCGCGACGGGTAATCAATGCCATGGAAGTGGTGGCCGAATCGGCCCGAGGCGCGGGTCGCCGCCTGATCGACAGTGAGTGGCTGGAAACCTCCTTACCGCAAAACTTGCGCCGCTTCGACAAAGGCGGTGACGCGTTTTACGACCAGATCAGCGCTTTGCATAAAGCGGTGCGCGGCTCAGATCCCGATGCGGCCTTATATTGGTTTGCGCGTATGCTGGATGGCGGCGCCGATCCCAAGTATTTGTCGCGCCGCATTGTTCGCATGGCTATCGAAGACATTGGCCTGGCCGATCCGCGGGCGACCGAACTGGCCCTGAGCGGTGCCGATATCTACGAACGGCTGGGCTCACCCGAAGGAGAGCTTGCGCTGGCTCAGGCCGTCGTCTACCTTTCTTGTGCAGCCAAGTCCAACGCAGTTTATAACGCCTACAAGCAGGCTCGGCGCTACGCTGAAGAAAATGGCAGTGCCCCTGTGCCCATGCATCTGCGCAATGCGCCTACCAAGCTCATGAAAGAACTCGGGCATGGCCATGCCTACCGGTACGCTCACGATGAACCACATGCCTATGCAGCGGGCGAGCACTATTTTCCCGATGGTTTGAGAGCACGCTTCTATCGGCCGAGCGATCGGGGGCTTGAGGGTAAAATCTCCGAGAAGCTGGCCTTTTTGCGCGAACTCGACAAGCAATATGGCAAGGGCTGAGGTCCTCTTAATTTTTTCACTTTTGGTTATTTATGCTAGACCCTAATCAGTTACGTAAAGATTTGCCCGTCGTCGTCAAGGCGCTGGAGTTGCGTGGTATTGCCTTCGATACCGAGCGGTTCAGTCAGTTGGAGGCCCGTCGTAAATCGGTGCAGGTCGAAACCGAGGCACTGCAGGCTCGACGCAATGCGGTGTCCAAGCTGATTGGCCAACTGAAATCCAAGGGCGAAGATGCCAGTAAAGAAATGGCCGAGTCGCAGGAAATACCTGCACGCCTGAAAGAGCTCGAAAATGAACTGGCCGACGTGCAGGGCGAGTTGAATGCCTGGCTCATGACCATACCGAACCTGCCCCACGCCAGTGTGCCGGCGGGTCAAGACAGCGACGACAACATTGAAGTGCGCCGCTGGATTCCACCTGGTCTGGCAACTGATGCTGACGGCAATCCGCAGCCTCTGGACTTTGAGCCCAAAGACCACGTAGAGCTGGGTGAGCCGTTAGGACTCGATTTTGATACGGCACGCAAGCTGTCAGGAGCACGGTTCATGATGTTGCGGGGCCAAATGGCACGCCTGCATCGCGCGCTGGCGCAATTCATGCTCGATCTGCAAACGACCGAACATGGCTACCAGGAATGCTATACACCCTATATTGTCAATAGCTCGACACTGTTTGGTACAGGGCAGTTGCCTAAGTTCAAGGACGACATGTTCTGGGTCACCAAAGGTGGTCAGGACGACGAAACCTCTGCGGAGCAGGAAGAGTCAGCTCAAGAAGATCTCTATCTGATTTCCACATCAGAGATCACGCTGGCTGGCTCAGTGCGTGACACCATTGTGGCGCTTGACGAGCTGCCTGTGAAATTGACGGCACATACACCTTGCTTCCGGTCTGAGGCGGGTAGCGGTGGGCGCGATACCCGGGGCATGATACGCCAGCACCAGTTCGACAAGGTCGAAATGGTGCAAATTGTGCATCCCGATCATTCCTACGATGCCCTTGAAGAGATGGTCGGCCATGCCGAAACCGTGCTGCAACGGCTGGGTGTAGCCTATCGTGTTGTATTGCTATGTGGTGGCGACATGGGCTTTGGTGCCGCTAAAACTTACGACCTCGAGGTCTGGCTGCCCGCGCAAAATACCTGGCGCGAAATTTCCTCTGTATCCAATTGCGAAGCTTTCCAGGCTCGTCGCATGCAAGCGCGCTATCGCCCCGAAAAAGGCAAGCCTGAGTATCTGCATAGCTTGAACGGATCCGGCCTGGCCGTGGGTCGCGCTCTGGTTGCTGTACTTGAAAATCATCAACAGGCGGACGGTAGCATTCGCATTCCCGAAGCGCTGCGTCCATATATGGGCGGAATAGAGCATTTGTCCGTGCAGGGTTAAGCATTTTCGACATGGGGCAAATCGGTATGCAGCCAACATAAGGCAAAAGGAGTAGACATGGATCTTGAGTTGCGTGACAAAGTCGTGCTGGTCACCGGCGGCAGTAAAGGCATAGGCTTGGCCTGTGCGCTTGCTTTCGCCCGTGAGGGTGCAAAGGTGGCTATTGCATCGCGCAGTGCCGACAATCTTGCGGCAGCTCGGGCAGAGCTTGAGCGGGCTGGATATCAGGTCTACACCCATGCCGCCAATTTAAGTGACGCCGATGATGCGCAGAAGTTGGTCGATGCCGTTGAAGCCCAGGTAGGGCCAATTGCCGTGCTGGTGAATTCCGCCGGAGCAGCCCAACGCTATGCCCCGGCCACACTGACGCCGCAGTCGTGGCGCGACGCCATGGACGCCAAATATTTTCCCTATATCAACGCCATGGATGCCACGATCAAGAAAATGGTTGGCCGAGGCAAGGGTGCCATCGTCAATATCATCGGTGCTGGCGGAAAAGTGGCCAGCCCCTTCCATATACCGGGCGGCTCTGCCAATGCGGCTCTTATGCTTGCCTCGGCCGGCCTGGCCAACGCCTGGGGCAGCAAGGGCATACGCGTCAACGCAATCAATCCAGGGGCGACCCATACCGAGCGGGTTCAGGGCGCATTGAAAGCCGAGTCGGAGTTGACCGGCAAGTCAACCGCCGAATTGCTGCAGGCACGAGAGCAAAGTATTCCGCTTGGCCGCTTGGCCAAGCCAGAAGAGGTGGCAGATGCTGCGCTATACCTGGCTTCCGAACGAGCCAGCTATGTGACTGCAGCGCTGCTGACCATGGATGGTGGCTTGCATCCCATAGGAGCCTGAAGTCAGGTAATAATGAGCCTGCGATGGCGTTTGTGCCTGATGGGCTTGGTTCCAGGTATTGCATAGTTTGCACGGCTGACTGGCCGATGCGCATGGTGGTCTGCAGAGAAGTCCTGGTCTTTTTGGGGGCCTGCAATTTGTCTGTTGGCTGCTGTGCTCATGCCAATCAAGCTTTGCCCGGAATCAAGCGTGCTGTCGTCTTCATAGACAGTTGGAGATGACAGGGTCAACACGCTGAAGATGGCAGCAACCCATATCACGAGTGACAGCAAAGACGCCATACCTCCGTTCAGGCTGGCGTAGCCGGTGGCTTCAGAAGCGTGAATATGGAGCAGGGAAGATAAATAAGGAACGTGTCCCAGGCCTTCGAGCAAGAGATTGCCCGGAATGCGGTATACCCACTTGGCTGCTTCCCAGAGTTCCCACGCGCTGTAGGCTCCGTTGCCGTTCAGGTCGATGGTCCATACAAAGGATTGGATGTTCATGACGGCTCCTTGTTCAGCCGGCCAGGCAAGCCATTGTGCCTGGACCTAAACAGGGGCAATTGGCCCCATTCCCAATACATCACATGACACATCCTTACTATAGGCCTATGTAAGGAAAATATGCAACATTTCTTAAGCTCCAGCCGCTGGCCGGCATTTCAATGAAAAAGGCCCTTGAAGCGATTCAAGGGCCTTTAAGCATTCGTTGGCGGACAGGGTGGGATTCGAACCCACGGTACGGGGTTACCGTACGCCTGATTTCGAGTCAGGTACATTCGACCACTCTGCCACCTGTCCTGTTTGCTGCACTTGCCTGACCACAGCGTTTGGTTCGGTCGAAAACCAAACATGGCTAAAGGCAAGTCCGCTATTCTAGCAAGAAATAAAAAAATATCATAATGACCTATCTGCGTTGTCGGCGGGCCATTATGGTGTACTTGCCAGGCAGTACACTAAGACTGGAAACTGGATTTTTTGAACCGAACAAGAAAGGAATATTATGCTTAAAGGTAGAAATGCAGTCGTAACCGGCTCAACCAGCGGTATTGGTCTGGCGATTGCCCGTGAACTGGCTGCCAACGGCGCAAACGTGGTGATTAATGGTTTTGGTGACGCTGATGCCATCGAAAAGGAAAGAGTCAATCTCGAGCTTGAATTCGACGTCAAGGCGTATTACATCAATGCCGACCTGATGCAGGCGCAGGCCACACGCGACCTTATCGAGCAGTCCGTCAAGGCTTTGGGCAGCATTGACATCCTGGTCAATAATGCCGGTATCCAGCATACCGATCTGATTGAAGATTTTCCGGTAGATCGCTGGGACGCCATTATTGCCCTGAACCTGTCGGCAGTTTTCCACGGCACGGCGGCGGCGTTGCCTTACATGAAAAAGCAGGGCTGGGGGCGCATTATCAATATTGCTTCCGCTCATGGCCTGGTTGCCTCGGCTACCAAATCCGCCTATGTGGCTGCCAAACACGGTGTTGTGGGTCTGACCAAGGTCACCGCGCTCGAAAATGCCGGCAATGGCGTCACCTGCAATGCGATCTGCCCGGGCTGGGTGCGTACGCCGCTCGTTGAAAAGCAAATCGAGGCCTTGGCACAGAAGAGCGGTATAGATACCGATGCGGCCGCTAAAGAGCTGTTGTTTGAAAAGCAGCCCTCATTGCAGTTTGTGACGCCCAAGCAACTGGGTGGCGCGGCGGTATTCCTGGCATCCGAAGCGGCTGACCAGATGACCGGCACGACTTTGTCGCTGGACGGCGGCTGGACGGCGCGCTAAAGGAAGCTTCGATATGCTGTTGTTATTGTCTCCAGCCAAAAAGCTGGATTACGATTCGCCTGTTCGTAGCACCTTGCATACCCAGCCGTTGTTTGTCGAGCAGTCGACTGAGCTCATCAAGGTCCTGAAGAAAAAATCCGCTACGGATATCGCAGGCTTGATGAAGTTGAGTGATACGCTGGCCAAGCTTAACGTCGAGCGTTACGCGGCCTGGAAGCCTGTGTTCAACCAGACCAATTCACGTCAGGCGGTTCTGGCTTTCAATGGTGATGTATACGAAGGCCTTGACGCATCCAGCTTGTCCGACGTCCAACTGAAGTGGGCGCAGGATCATCTGGCTCTGTTAAGTGGCTTGTATGGCGTATTACGTCCACTCGATCTGATGCAGCCATATCGACTCGAAATGGGTACGAGGCTGGAAACCAAAAAAGGGAAGAACCTTTATGATTTCTGGGGCGGCTCCATTGCACAATATCTGAACCAGCGTCTGGCCGAGCAGTCTGCGGGCAAGAAGAAGGAAGCGATTGTGCTGAACCTGGCATCCGAAGAGTATTTCAAGTCGGTTGATCGGGCTGTGTTGCAGGCCAGGGTGGTGCAGTGTGTGTTTCAGGATTATAAAAACGATGCCTGGAAGGTGATCAGCTTTCATGCCAAACGCGCACGCGGGCTGATGGCTCGATATGCCATCGAGCACAAGATCAACACCGTTGAAAAACTGCAAGGGTTCTCGGCCGAAGGCTACGCTTACACAGCAGCTGAGTCCAGTGCCGATAAGCTGGTGTTTCGGCGCAAAGCAAAAGCCTAGGGCCATCGATAGATAGCGGTCAACACGCTTGCACTTCAGGCGTGTTGACCAATCCTAGTTGTCCAGGCCACGCATTTCCTGTCTGATTAGTGCCGATGCCTTGACCATCTGCCGTAGTGGGTAAGCCAGGGTGGCCAGCTCCCCGTCGGTTTCTATCGAAGTCGGCGGATTGGCGTCCTGGTCATTCAAATAGCGCCCCGTCGCGTCCAGTGATTTCTGTATGCCTTCAGGCACAGTAGGCAATTCGGCGAGCACGGGTATGGCCGAGGTGATCTGGGACGCCAGTACATGGTTCTGTATCAGCAGGTTGTTCAGCTCCGGAACATTCGCCTGGCGTTTGATGGGTTCATCCATCATGCGGTAAAAGGCGGCGGCGAAGTTGCTGAAGGCAATATGCATGTTCTTGCGCGCCACGCGCCAGGCGACCTCGGCCTCATGCTGCTCAGCATTCAATGTTTGGATATCGACAGGCGCGGCATAGTGGCTGTTTGAGGGCGCTTGTGTACTGGCTTGCGCAGCGGCCTGGGCGCGAGTCAGTTCGGCATAGCGTAAGCCGGTGTTAAAGAATTCAAGATTGGCTTTCCTGGCTGCCTTGGCCAGCGAGGCCATGTAACGATGCTCCCACCATGGCAGGATATAGCTGCATAGCAGTGCCAGGCCGCAACCCACCACGGTATCGATCATCCGTTCGCCGATGACAGCATTGGAGCTTGGCGACAGGAAGTGAAATACCAGCAGCACGAATACAGTATTGAAAATGGCCGCAGCCATAAAATTGACCTGTATCAGGCTATAGCCCAATACGCAGCAAACGACGAGGACGGCGAGGTAGATATCGCTGTTTTGCGTACTATTGAACAGAATCAGGGCCAGCGCGCAGCCTATCAGCGTGCCGGCTAGGCGCCAACCATTGCGCTGCCGTGTCAGGGCGAAGCCGGGTTTCATGACCACCAGTACAGTCAGGACTATCCAATAGCTGTGCGCGCTCAGGCCGGGCACCACTCGCGTCAAGGTGCCCAGATGTGACCAGAGTGCAGATACGCTCATGGCGAGCAGGGCGGCAATGGCCACGCGGCAGGCATAACGGAAATGCGAGGAATCCAGCCTGAGGTTGCTGGTCAGCATGCCTATCCGCCACTTCTTGCGCGACAAGAATCGATAGAGTGACTTGTCGAGACGTTTGTCCACGAGTTCGGTCTCGGCGCTCAGGCTGGTGTGTGTGGCCATGCGGTCTACCAGCCGGGTGGCATTGCGCAAGCGGCGCAACACCTGTACCAGCAGGGCGTAGACTTCTGGATCGCGTTCGACGATGCCATCACGACGATAGGTTTCAAGCTCGTATTCGAAGGCTCGCAGTTCGGCCTTGACGCTATTCCTTTCTCTGACGTGTTTGTCGCGGGCAATATTCAGTGCAATATGCTCTACGTTTATGGATAGCTTCTTCAAGGCATCCCGCGCGAAAATCAAGGCATCACTGTCGGGCAGGCAGCGGCGCAGCGTGGCGTAGTCAGTATGGGTGGCTACCAGGCTGTCAAGCAATGCGACCATGTCTATAAAAACATTCAACGATGCGGTATGCAGGCGACTTGCCTTGCTATGGCCTTTTGGCAATTCCCGCAAAATGGTGTCGCGAGCAGCCTGGTGCTTGTCCGTCATGGTTGATTGGGCATGGATGAGCGTTCGATAGCTGTCCTCGAGATCGGTGTTGACATCATAAAAGCGCGATCTTGCTGCCATATAGTCGGCTGTGGCAAACAGTGCTACAGATAAAGCTTGTTGTTCATCGCGATGCCACATCAGACGGTGCACGACAAAGCTGTATATAAAATAGAAAACCCCGCCTATGAAGGAATAGGCTGTGTGCTCAAGCACCTGGTGCGGAGCCAATGGCTCGCGCATGGTGAGCGTCATGATCAGCAGGCAGGCAAATCCCAGCAATCCACCTTGACGGCCAAACACCGTAAACATGGAAAACAGAAAACACAGCGAGGGCACCACCAGCCAGATCAGCAGACTGTGTGATGAAGCCAAACCAGTGATGAAGGCGGTCAATGAGCCCAGGAATATGGCGGCCAGCATGCTGTTGGTGCCATAGCGTCGAGGCCCGCCCGGCTGGTCGATGATGGCCACGCAGGCAGCGCCAATGGCGGCAATCATGCCTATGGCATGCATCTGAAAAATGCCAGCCAAAATGAGGGCAGGCAGCAATACACCGACAGCCTGTCGCAGGCCACCAGAGAAATAATGACTGTATAAAAAGCGTTGCAGCTGGGGGGTGTATGAGGTCATGCACGGCTCAAAGCTGTAGTTGTGAGCAGTATAGAGGCAAGCGTCCGGTTTTGGCATACATGAGTCATACACTATTCATTGACTTCATAGAACGATCGTTCTATGATTTCTGCAAGAGGGAGGATGGCTGACATGGACAACAAACTACGCCTTGATGGCAAGGTTGCGCTGGTTACCGGCGCCGCTGGTGGATTGGGCGAGCATTTTTCACGTACGCTGGGTGCTGCAGGTGCAAAAGTCGTTGTGGTGGGGCGCCGTTTGCAGCCTCTTCAAGACCTGGCCTCGCAGCTGCAAAAAGAGAACATCCAGGCGCTTGCCCTGTCCATGGATGTAACCGACCCGGCCAGCGTCAAGGCGGGGTTTGATCAGGCACAGGCTGAGTTCGGGCTGATCAATGTGGTGGTGTCCAATGCCGGCGCGGCAACTGATAAACCCGCCTTGACCCTGAGCACCGAAGAATGGTCGCAGGTTGTAGATATCAATCTGAAGGGAAGTTGGGTCATATGCTCTGAAGCAGCCCGGCGTTTGGTCGATGCCAGTCAGCCAGGCTCCTTGATCAACGTCACCTCCATTCTCGGGCATCGTGTGGCAGGCTCAGTGTTGCCCTACACCACATCAAAAGCCGGGCTCGAGCACATGACACGTGCCATGGCCCTGGAGTGGGCGCGCTACGGTATACGCGTCAACGCTCTGGCGCCCGGGTATATATCCACACCACTTAATTCCGAATTTTTTGCCTCCGATCTTGGCAAGGCCTTGATTCGCCGCATTCCGCAGCGACGCCTGGGAACTCCTGCTGATCTGGAAGGCGCTTTGCTGCTGCTGGCGTCCGATGCATCGGCCTACATGACCGGCAGTTCTATCGTGCTCGACGGAGGGCACTTGCAGTCCTCCCTTTAACCAGAGGTTATACGCAATGGACTTTACCTTATCGACCCGCGGTGAAACATTCCGCAGCCGCATACAGGATTTTGTTGAACAAGAGCTGCTTCCCCTCGAAGAGCAGGCCAGCTCGTACGACGAGCACGAAAACATCAGCGAAGATATGCTGCAGGCCATGCGCCAGAAAGCCAAGGCGCAAGGTTTATGGTCGTTGCAAACCCCATGTGAGCTGGGTGGACAGGGCCTGAGCACAGTTGAAATGGCTGCATGCTACGAAGCCATGAACCGGTCTATTTTTGGTCCGGTGGTGTTCAATTCGGCAGCGCCCGATGACGGCAATATGATGGTGCTCAGCAAAGTGGCCACTGAGGCCCAGAAAGAGCGCTGGCTCAAACCCATTGTAAACGGTGATGTCCGGTCGTCGTTCGTCATGACCGAGCCGGCGCCGGGTTCGGGTTCAGATCCATCCATGATGCTGACCAATGCGGTGCGCAAGGGTAACGACTGGGTAGTCAATGGTGTCAAGCACTTTATTACCGGTGCGGGTGTCGCCTCCCATTTCATTTTGATAGCCCGTACTTCCGATGACACCCGCAAAGGTCTGTCGGCTTTCCTGTTCCATAAAGATGACCCGGGTTGGGAAATTGTGCGCCGAATTCCCATTATGGGGCCTGAAGAACATGGTGGGCACTGCGAGTTGCGTTTCACCGATATGGTCATCCCCGACGAAAACCGCTTGATGGAAGTGGGCGATGGCCTGAAGCTTACACAGATACGTCTTGGGCCAGCACGCCTGACACACTGCATGCGCTGGCTAGGGCTGGCGAAGCGTTCGCTGGAAATTGCATCGGCCTATGTGTCCGAGCGTGAGTCTTTCGGCATTAAGCTGGCTGACCGCGAGGGCGTCCAATGGATGCTGGGCGAGGCCGCCATGAATATACAGGTAGGGCGTTTGCTGACCATGCACGCAGCCTGGAAGCTCGACCAGGGTGACTTTGCACGCAAAGAGGTCTCTATGGCCAAGGTGGCTGTTTCCAATACCTTGCAGCAGGCTGTCGATACGGCTATTCAACTGTGCGGTGCCCGAGGTTATTCCAAAGATACCAGGCTTGAATGGATCTACCGTTATGCGCGTCAGGCCCGCCTGGTGGACGGTGCATCCGAAGTGCATAAAATGGTCTTGTCCAAGAATCTGCTCAAAGAAGGCGGTGACTTCTGGTCATGGGGTTGATCGGGCAAGCCGCGCATCATAAGGAAAACGCATGAAGGCCTCTGATATCAGCCAGGCGCTGGCGCTGTATGTACAGCGCCAGACCGGGGCCGAACAGGTTTCGGTGACGGGGTTCTCCCGCCTGTCGGGCGGCGCGATACAAAGTAATTATGCACTGTCGTTGTTGTGCGCGGGCGGCATCATGCCTGGGCCGCTTGAGCTGGTCGTGCGCAGTGATGCGCCGTCCAAGGTTGATGTGAGCATGACACGCGAACAAGAGTTCGAGGTGCTGAGCGTTGCCTACGAGGTTGGCGTGACCGTGCCTCGCCCCTTGTGGCTGTGTGCCGACGAATCGGTCATAGGCCAGGCCTTTTGCATCATGTTGCGTGTGCCTGGCACCGCATCGGGTCGGCAATTGGTGCGCGGAGCGCTGACTGAAGAGCAGTCCAGGCAGCTGGTGCGTCAGCTAGGGCACGAGCTGGCCTGCCTGCACAGGGTCAGACCGCCACAAGAGCGCCTGACTTTCCTGCCGTCTCCCGGCCAGGTGCCTGCCCTGGCGCGTGTACACGAATATCGCAGTGCGCTTGATGCCATCCCCGAGCCTCATCCTGTATTGGAGTGGGCCTTGAACTGGCTCGAGGATCATGCCCATGACAGCAGCGATATCACCCTTTGTCATGGCGATTTTCGCACCGGCAATTACATGGTGCATGAAGGTCAGATCAGTGGCGTGCTCGATTGGGAGTTTGCGTCGTTCAGCGACCCCTACGAAGACCTGGGCTGGTTATGTGCCCGCAGTTGGCGTTTTGGCGTTAACGATAAGGCCGTGGGCGGAATCGGGCACAAAGACGATTTGTTCCAGGCATATGCCCAGGCTTCGGGCAGGGCGGTGGATGCAGATAAAGTGCTTTATTGGGAAGTCATGGGCATGACACGCTGGGCCGTCATTGCCTTGCAGCAAGCGCAGCGTCACTTGTCGGGCGAACAAACCTCGCTCGAGCTGGCGCTGACTGGTCGTTTACTGCCTGAAATCGAGTTTGACTTGCTGAATCAAATCCACGAAATGGAGAAAAAAGCATGAGCAATCGCCCGCATGGCAATGAACTGCTTACGGTGGCACGTCGCGTATTGCTCGACGACCTGTTGCCTCTGCTGCCCACCGATAAGACCTATGATGTATTGATGATTGCCAATGCGATGGCCATCTCGGCGCGCGAACTGCAGCGCCAGGGTGAGCGCGACGAGCATGGTGATCACGCCATTTCCCGGTTTTACGAACAGATTGGCGTGTCTCCTGCAGCAGAAAGCACCGAGCAAGCACTGGCCGCACAGATACGGTCACGAGCCATTGCCGCCAATCATCAAGGCCAGTTGCACGCGCTGTTGCTATCCTTGACGCGCGCGAAGCTTGCACTGTCCAATCCGAAATACCTTGCCTAGTGTCGTGGCGTCCAATGGGAAAACTCATGAGCAATAAGTATCAGCATGGTCTTGATAAAAGCGCAGCCAATTATTCCAGCCTGACACCGATCAGTTTTCTGCAACGCTCTGCGGGTATCTTTCCCAATAAGCTGGCCGTCGTTGATGACGACATGATGCTTACTTACGCCGAGTTCTACCGGCGCTGCCGCAGCATGGCCTCGGCCTTGAGCAATATCGGTGTTAAAGCCGGTGATACGGTATCGTTGCTGTGCTTCAATACTCACGAACTGCTCGAAAGCCACTACTCGGTTCCCATGATAGGTGCGGTGCTTAATGCGCTGAACACCCGGCTGGATGCCGCAACATTGCGGTTTATTCTTGAGCATGGCGAATCACGCCTGCTGTTTTACGATACCGAGTTCGAGCCTTTGGTGCAGCAGGTGGTGGCGGGTATGGAATCCCCTCCCTTGCTGGTCGCCATAGCGCGCCTTGCTGGTGTGTCGCAAGGGTTGTCGGCTTTGTCGTACGAAGACATGATTGTCGCCGGCGACCCCGACTATGCATGGACCAAGGTCGATGACGAATGGGATGCCATTGCCTTGAACTACACCTCGGGCACTACCGGCAACCCCAAAGGCGTCGTGTACCACCACCGGGGTGCTTACCTGGCTGCCATGAGCAATGCCATGGCGTTCAACATGACGGCAAGCACGGTCTATCTATGGACGTTGCCCATGTTTCACTGCAACGGCTGGGCCTATACCTGGGCCATCACGGCAGTGGGCGGTACGCATGTATGCCTGCGCAAAGTGCAGGCCGATCATGTTCTGTCACGCATACAAGATCACAAGGTCACCCATCTGTGCGGTGCGCCTATCGTACTGAATATGCTGCTTAACGATTTCCACAAGAACGGCCATACTCTGGACGAGCCAGTGCAGTTTGCAACTGGGGGCGCAGCGCCTCCCAGCCCAGTCATCCGCAGGGCGCAGGAAATCGGTTTTGACATTACCCACTTGTATGGCCTGACTGAATCCTACGGGCCTTCTGCATTGTGTGTATGGCAAAACGACTGGGCAGGTCTGGCCACCGACGCGCTGGCACAAAAAATGGCCAGACAAGGTGTGGGTACGCTGGCAATCGACGAGCTCGCCGTCGCCAATCCGGATGACGGCAGTTTCGTGCCTCCTGATGGCCAGACGCTAGGCGAGCTGCTGATGCGCGGCAATACGCTGATGAAAGGCTATCTGAAGAATCAGACAGCGACTGATGAAGCCTTCCGCGATGGCTGGTTTCACACAGGCGACCTGGCCGTCATGCATCCCGATGGCTATGTCGAGGTCAAGGACAGAGCCAAGGACATTATTATTTCAGGCGGCGAGAACATTTCCAGTCAGGAAATAGAAGAAGTTCTGTACCGCCACCCCATGGTGCTGGACGCTGCTGTGGTGGCCATGGCTGACGAGAAATGGGGCGAAGTTCCTTGCGCATTCATCACACTGAAGGATGATGCCGAACAGGCCAGCGAACAGGCGTTTATCGATTTTTGCAAACAGAATATGGCCTCGTTCAAGGCGCCCAAGCGTATTGTTTTTGGCGAATTGCCCAAAACCTCAACCGGGAAAATCAGAAAGAACGTGTTGCGTGACGGGCTGTCGCGGCCAAACTAAGCCGTAGGCTCTATTGACGGAGGTAATGCTATTGAAGAGAAATATCAGGTAGTTTAAGTAGCAACATAATAGATACATTGCGTACATTACATATAACGGAGACATCGCATGTTCAAGTTTTTTGCCAAACAACCTTTAACAGCACTCGTTCTGGCGGGTGCATGCAGTCTGGCGCCAGCTCAGGCAGCAGAAGAACCCATACGCATCGGCGCCATTTACATCATGTCGGGCAGTGCCGCCAATTACGGCAAGTTTGCTCAGCAAGGCATACAGCTCGCTATGGACGAAATCAATGCCTCAGGCGGTGTGCTGGGACGCCAGTTGGCCTTGCAGCTCGAGGACGGGCAAGGTAAGGCTTCGGTGGCGATACAGGCAGCCCGCAAGCTGGTGTACCAGGATAAAGCCGATGTACTGATGGGGCTCGATAGCTCCGGGGTGGCGCAAGGCCTGGCCCCTGTACTGCCCGAGCTTGGTAAGCCGTTCATCATTACCCACGCCGCCACGCCTGATGTAACGGGCAAGCTGTGCAACGCCTATACCTATCGTATCAGCGTCAACGTGCACCAGAACATGACCGGGGCTGCTGAAATTGCTGCCAAGACCGGAGCAAAAAAATGGACCACTATCGGTCCAGACTATGCCTTCGGCCATCAATCCTGGGAATTTTTCGGCAAATACCTCAAGGAAAGAGTGCCTGATGTCGAGCTCATGAGCGAAACCGCCTTCCCTCGATTTGGTGCAGAAGATTTCACGCCATTCATCAATGGTGTCATGGAAAACAAACCAGATGGCGTATTGATTTCCTTGTGGGGGGGTGATCTGGTCAACTTTGTACGTCAGGCCAACAGTCGGGGCTTCTTTGATCAGGGCTTCGAAGTGCTGCTTACCGTGGGTGCTGCCACCGAGGTCTTGAGTTCGCTGGGCGAGCAAATGCCCGAAGGGGTATGGCTGGGTACACGCTATTGGTATGGTGCCCACGACAACGAACTGAACAAGAAATTCGTTGCCAACTACAAGCAAAAGTACGGTACACCGCCCAGCTATAACGCCGAAGGCGCCTATGTGGCAGTTCATGCCTTCAAGGCTGCCATTGAAAAAGCGGGCAAAACGGATGGCAAGGCTGTTGTCCAGGCGCTCTCGGGCCTGAGCCTCGAAACTCCCACCGGCACCCTCACGATACGGGCTGGCGACAATCAGGCGTTGATTGGCCCAACCTGGGGCAAGACTGGTGCAATGAACACCGAGGACAAGATACGCTCGCTGACTGATGTGCAGTTCTTCGATGGCAACAAGATCACGCCACCTGTTGATCCAGCCTGCAAACTGTAATGTGCTCGCCCGTTCTATAGAACGAATCATCCGCTTCGGCTCGCCATGCCGGAGCGGATGCCATAATCGAAAGGGGATGTTATGAGCAGTTTAGGTATGGCTTTGCTTAACAGCCTGGATATCGGCTTGCTGCTGTTTGTCATAGCCGTGGGCTTGAATATTATTTTTGGTGTGCTGAACATCATCAATTTTGCCCATGGTGCCTTGTATATGCTGGGAGCATACCTGGCATATTCATGCGTTATTTTGCTGGGTATGCCGTTTTGGCTGACCCTGCTGGTGGCCCCCCTGGGCGTGGCGGTGCTGGCTATTGCCATCGACCGCCTCATGCTGCGCTTCATCTACGAGCGCGAGATTTCCGACAGCTTGCTGCTGACTTTCTCACTCTTGCTGATCATTAATGAGTCAGTGCGCCTCATATGGGGAACGGGTATACACGTTATAGATCCGCCAACCCTGTTGCAAGGAACCGTCACATTGCCAGGCGGGATTACCTATCCCTTGTACAGTCTGTTTGTGGTGACCGTGGGTCTGCTTATATTGTTCGGCCTCTGGTATTTGTTCAACCGGACCCGGGTCGGAAAAATCATGCGGGCTGCCGCACTCGACCGTGAAATGGCCCAGGTGCTGTGCATAGACACCAAGCTCGTGATCACCGGCGTGTTCGCCTTCGGGGCATGGTTGGCCGCTGTGGGCGGTGTCGTGGCGGCGCCCATGCGTGCGATCGATCCGGGTATGGGCGACAAAATCATTATCGAAAGCTTTATCGTAGTGGTCATAGGCGGGCTGGGCAGTTTCCCGGGGGCCTTGCTGGGCGCCGTCATACTGGGCCTGATGTATGGGTTGGGCGGTCGCTTCTTTCCCGAAGTCAATCTTATCCTGCCATTTATCGGCATGGCCATCGTGCTGCTGCTCAAGCCGCACGGCCTCATGGGTAAAGGAGCATCGGCATGAGAAACACCATCACGCTGGGCGTCCTGGCTGTTGTACTGGCGCTTTTGATTGCCTTGCCCTGGATTGCACCCTTTTTCTATATTTTCATCGCCACAGAAATCCTGATACTTGGTTTGCTGGCGGCTAGTTTCAATCTGATCTTCGGTTACACGGGCATGCTCAGTTTCGGTCATGCCGCGTTTTTCGGCATAGGGTCTTATGCGACGGCCATGTTGTTGCAGTCTGTGCAATGGCCATTGCTTGCCTGCCTGCTGGTGGCGGTGCTGGCCGGTGCTTTGCTGGCCCTGATCATTGGGTTCTTTTGTGTACGTTTGAACGAAGTGTATTTTTCGATGCTCACCCTGGCTTTCGGCATGATGGTGTATGCAGTGATCCATCAGTGGCGCTCAGTCACCAACGGTAGTGATGGCATCGCGGGCTTTGCGGTTCAGTCGCTAGGGCTGGGTATAGACGTGACGCTCGGCAACCCGGCGGTGTACTACCACGTGGTTCTGGTACTTGTTGTGCTGGCCACGGCCTTGCTGTACCTGATTTGCCGCTCCTCGTTTGGTCTGATTCTGCGGGCTATCCGGCAAAACCCCGAGCGGGTGGCGTTCTGCGGCCTGAATGTACGCAGCTATCGGCTGGCGGCATTTACCATTGCCGGTGCATTTGCCGGCCTGGCGGGTGGACTCATGGCGCCTTTCCTGCGCATTGCCAGCCCCGAGCTCCTGCATTGGTCCATGTCGGCTGAGCCCGTTCTCATGTCCATACTGGGTGGTACAGGTTATTTTCTGGGACCGTTTTTTGGGGCAGGCATGTTCGTGCTGCTTGAAACCTGGATCACCAGCATGACGCACGCCTGGATGCTGGTGCTAGGTATTATTCTTGCGCTGATGGTGATGTTTTTCCGGCGTGGCGTGCTGGGTACTTTTCTGGATTGGCTGCAGGAGCGTAAATGACTGAACCACTTTTGCAGGTCAAGAACCTGACCAAGCGCTTTGGCGGTGTAGCGGCTGTGTCGGGCGTGTCGCTAGATGTGTTTCCACGCGAAACCCTGGCCATTATCGGGCCTAATGGGGCAGGCAAGACTACCTTCTACAATATGCTGTCCGGACGCATGACGCCTACCGAGGGCTCCATCGTTCTTGAAGGAACCGACATCACCGGTCTGCCGCCACAGCGCATCAGCCGTATGGGCGTATCGCGGTCGTTCCAGATCAACAATATTTTCAGCGAAATGACCGTGCGTGAGAACGTCGAGGTAGCACTGTCTGCCTACCATGGCCATAGCCGGCGCTGGGCCAACATTGCGACGCGCAACAAACCCATACAACAAGAGGCTGACAGTATTCTTGAACGGCTCTCGTTGTCTGATCTTGCACATCGCCGGGCGGGTGTCATCAGTTATGGCGACAAACGCCTGGTCGAAATAGCCGTAGTGCTGGCCACGCGACCCCATCTGGTGCTGCTCGATGAGCCCACTGCGGGCATGACACCCGATGAAACCCACAGGGTGACAGCCCTGGTGAAATCATTGGCCAGTACAGGCAACTATACCTTTCTGATAACCGAGCACGACATGAGAGTGGTGTTTGATGTGGCGGACCGCATACTGGTGATGCACAGGGGGCAGAGCCTTGTGCTGGGTACGCCCCAGGAAGTCAGAGCTCATCCCGAGGTGCGCCGTGCTTACCTGGGCGATGCCGACGAGGAGATGGCACCATGATTCTTGAAGTAGATAATATTCATACTTATTATGGCGAAAGCCATGCTTTGCAGGGGGTGTCCCTGACACTGCAAGAGGGCGAAACCGTGTGCCTGCTGGGCCGCAATGGTGCGGGCAAAAGCACAACGCTGCGCAGCATTGTCGGGCTGACACCTCCGCGTAGCGGACGAGTTGTGTTTCGGGGCAAAGATATCGCCGGCCAGCCTGCCTACAAAATCGCCCGGCAAGGGGTTGGCCTGGTCCCTGAAGATCGTCGTATCTTTCCTGGTCTGAGCGTCCGGGAAAACCTCGAGGTGGCCCGTTATCAGCGCCCAGGCGAAGCACCTTCGTGGTCGATTGAACGCATATTCGACGAGTACCCCATGCTCGCTGAACTTGCCGATCAGGATGGGGCCACCTTGTCGGGCGGACAGCAGCAAATGCTGGCGGTGGCACGCTCTTTGATGAGCGAGCCGCGCCTGCTACTGCTGGATGAACCCAACGAAGGGCTGGCTCCGGTTATTGTCAAGCAGATAGGCGCGCTGATCGATGCCTTGTCCGCCACGACCACTATTCTGTTTACCGACCAAAGCGTGCATTTTGCACTGAAGCACGCGCGGCGAGCCTATATTCTGGAAAAAGGAATGATTGTTCACGAAGCCAGCAGCCAGGAATTACTGGCCGATACCGATACGCAGCAACGCTATCTGTCGGTTTAGCCCTACCGTACACTTGCGCGATTCAAGCACAGAGGGAGCCATGTAATGATCGCTGATTTTGAGTCCTTCAAGATCGAGCTGAGCCTATCAAAAATCGAAATTTGCCGCGAGCTATACCATTTGAACCGCGATATGATCCGCATAAAAAAAGAGCATATTGCGGTCAAGAACCTGCTGCGCATCATCAATTCAACACTACGGCTGACCAGTGCCAAGGGTTTTCACGCCATGTCGCTGCGCGATTTGTGTGCTGACTCGGGTTTCAGCATTGGCGGTCTGTATGCATACATCCGCAGCAAAGAAGATCTGGTTGGCCTGATACAAGGCCATGGTTTCCTGCTGACCCGTCGCACCATGCTGGACTACACCCGGGATGTCATTGTGCCGCGCGAAAAACTGCTGGCGGCGGTCAAGGCGCATGTTTACCTGAGTGAGCTGATGCAGCCGTGGTTTTATTTTTCTTTCATGGAAACCAAGAGTCTGCCGGACAAGCAGAAAAAGGAAGCCATTGCCATTGAGCTCGAAGTCGAGACCATTCTGTGCAATATCATCCAGGACGGGGTCGCAGCAGGTGCGTTTCGCGACATCAACGCCCGTATGCTTGCGTCCCTGTGCAAGGCCATGATGCAGGACTGGTATCTGAAGCGGGGTAAATACAGCAAGCAGGATGTCAGTGCAACGCAGTACGCAGAACTGATAGGAACGGTGCTTGAGCGCTATCTGTCCCCCGATTTGCCTCTCAAGGCCTAACGCGCTACATTAGCGTGTTGGTTTATTCAATTATCCCGATTAAACCTGTCAAGGCTCTGTGCGCCGGGCTATCCGCCCGGTTTTTTGCGCCTGTAATAATTTGCTGTTGGCCGCGTCACAAGCGTGTGTTGCCAAGGCTTCCGTTTCTACCTCCCGCGTTCACATGAACGTTAGTGCTGTGTTTCGATAAGTTCGAATCCGGTCAGCAAGGTGTCTGGGTGGCATGGCTCCGTGAGTCATAAAGCGCCAGGTCATGTTGTTGCAGCCGGTCAGGCTTGGGCCTCAGGGCCAATCGAGGTGCATGTGCTGGTTACGAAAGGAATATAAATATGGAACTCAATGGCGCCGATATCGTCGTGCGTTGCCTTGCCGAACAGGGCGTAGACCATGTGTTTGGCTACCCGGGCGGCGCGGTACTGTACATCTACGACGCAATCTACAAACAAGACAATTTCAAGCATATTCTGGTTCGCCACGAGCAGGCTGCCGTACATGCGGCCGACGCGTATTCGCGCTCGTCCGACAAAATCGGTGTTGCGCTGGTCACCAGTGGCCCTGGCCTGACCAATGCCGTCACCGGTATTGCCACTGCCTACATGGACTCCATTCCCATGGTGATCATCAGTGGTCAGGTGCCTACGGCTGCCATAGGCGAAGATGCTTTTCAGGAATGCGACACCGTCGGTATTACTCGGCCGTGCGTCAAGCATAATTTCCTGGTACGCGACGTCAAAGACTTGGCCGAAACCATGCGCCGCGCCTTTTTCATTGCCCAAACCGGCCGACCCGGCCCTGTCCTGGTCGACATTCCCAAAGACATCACGGTTGCGACCTGCAAGTTCACGCCCAAGCGCGGCGAGGTCAAGATGCGTTCGTATGCACCGGTGGTCAAGGGTCATCAGGGGCAAATCAAGAAAGCGGTGCAGATGCTGCTGACAGCCGAACGGCCCATGATCTATTCGGGTGGTGGCGTGGTCTTGTCCAATGCATCAGACGAATTACGCGAACTGGTCGAGCTGTGTGGTGCGCCGTGCACCAATACGCTGATGGGCTTGGGGGCGTTTCCGGCCGATGACGACAAGTTTGTGGGCATGCCAGGCATGCACGGCACATACGAAGCCAATATGGCCATGCAGAATTGCGATGTGCTTATTGCCGTTGGTGCGCGCTTCGATGATCGTGTCATTGGCAATACCAAGCATTTTGCGCAAAACCCTCGCAAGATTGTTCATATCGATATCGACCCGTCTTCGATTTCCAAGCGGGTGCGGGTCGATGTGCCGATCGTCGGCAATGTGAAAGATGTGCTGCAAGAGATGAACTCGCTGTATGCACAGGCGCTAGTCGATACGCCGGCCAATAAAGACGATCTGGCCAAATGGTGGCAACAGATCAATACCTGGCGCGGCAAGCAGTGCCTGGTCTATGAGAACTCCGATACGCTTATCAAACCCCAGTTTGTGGTCGAGAAGCTGTGGGAAGTGACGGGTGGCAACGCGTTTGTTACCTCTGATGTTGGCCAGCACCAGATGTGGGCTGCCCAGTATTATCGTTTCAAGCAGCCTCGGCGCTGGATCAACTCTGGTGGACTGGGCACTATGGGTGTGGGCTTGCCCTATGCCATGGGCGTGCAAATGGCCAATCCCGACAGCGACATCGCCGTCATTACGGGTGAGGCATCCATACAGATGAATATTCAGGAGCTCTCCACCTGCAGCCAGTATCGCCTGACGCCCAAGGTGTTGTGCCTGAATAACCGCTACTTGGGCATGGTCCGGCAGTGGCAGCAAATCGACTATGGTTCCCGCTATTCCGAATCTTATGTCGATGCCTTGCCCGATTTTGTGAAGCTGGTCGAAAGCTATGGCCATGTGGGCATGCGCATCGAGAATCCGGCCGATGTCGAACCGGCCATACGCGAAGCCTTCGTCAAGTACAAAGACCGATTGGTTTTCCTGGACTTCATCACCGACCAGACCGAGAATGTATGGCCCATGGTGAAGGCGGGACGAGGCCTGACAGAAATGCTGCTTGGTTCAGAAGACCTATAAGGAGAGAAAGCCATGAAACACGTTATTTCTATCCTTCTGGAAAATGAACCCGGAGCCTTGTCACGGGTGGTTGGTCTGTTTTCAGCCCGAGGCTATAACATCGAAACCCTGACGGTTGCGCCCACCGAGGATGCAACGCTCTCGCGCATGACCATCGTGACCCAGGGGTCCGATGAAGTCATCGAGCAAATCACCAAGCACCTGAATCGCCTGGTCGATGTCGTCAAGGTCGTCGACTTGTCGGAAGGCCCGCATATCGAGCGCGAGCTCATGCTGATCAAGGTGCGGGCGGTAGGCAAAGAGCGCGAGGAAATGAAGCGTATGGCCGATATTTTCCGCGGTCGCATCATCGATGTCACCGACAAGGTCTACACCATTGAACTCACTGGCGACCAAGGCAAGATAGAAGCATTTATTCATGCCCTGGATCGCAGTTCCATCCTTGAAACCGTGCGTACCGGAGTATCTGGCATAGGCCGCGGCGAACGCGTTTTGAAGCTTTAATTTATTATTTACCGGCCAGGCGGCAGCATGCCGGCCAAATTTAACCATAGCGCCTGAATGCACGCATTCAGCAAATATCAAAATACTAAAAGTATTGGAGCACCTGAAATGAAAGTTTTTTACGATAAAGATTGCGACCTCTCCCTCATCAAAGGCAAAACGGTTGCCATCATCGGTTATGGTTCGCAAGGCCACGCCCACGCACTCAATCTGCACGAGTCCGGCGTCAATGTCGTGGTTGGCCTGCGCAAAGGCGGCGCATCCTGGAGCAAGGCAGAAAACGCCGGTCTGAAGGTTCAGGAAGTGGCCGAGGCTGTCAAGGTAGCCGATCTGGTCATGATTTTGCTGCCCGACGAAAACATCGCCGAGGTTTATCGCAATCAGGTGGCTGGCAACATCAAGGCTGGTGCCGCGCTGGCATTTGCCCACGGTTTCAACGTGCATTATGGCCAGGTTCAGCCTCGCGCCGACATCGACGTCATCATGATTGCTCCCAAGGCGCCGGGCCATACCGTTCGTGGCACTTATAGCCAGGGCGGCGGCGTGCCTTCACTGGTGGCTGTGCATCAAGACAACTCGGGTGCCGCGCGCGACATCGCCTTGTCCTACGCTTGCGCCATCGGCAGCGGCCGCGCCGGCATCATCGAAACCAACTTCCGCGAAGAAACCGAAACCGACCTGTTCGGCGAGCAGGCCGTTTTGTGCGGCGGTACCGTCGAATTGATCAAGGCAGGTTTCGAAACCCTGGTCGAAGCTGGCTATGCGCCTGAAATGGCTTACTTCGAGTGCCTGCACGAACTGAAGTTGATTGTCGACCTGATCTACGAAGGCGGCATTGCCAACATGAACTACTCCATCTCGAACAATGCCGAGTATGGCGAGTACGTAACTGGCCCCAACATCGTTACCGAAGAAACCAAAAAGGCCATGCGCAAGTGCCTGACGGACATCCAGACGGGCGAATATGCCAAGAACTTCATCCTGGAAAGCGCCGCGGGTGGTCCTTCGCTGACCTCGCGTCGCCGCATCAATGCCGATTCGCAAATCGAACAGGTTGGTGGCAAGTTGCGCGCCATGATGCCCTGGATCGCCGCCAACAAATTGGTTGATCAAAGCAAGAACTAAGCTGTATTGTTAGCTCATTTACCCGGCTTCGGCCGGGTTTTTTATTGACCGATTTCGGTTATTCTTCGTCTTATCATGAATAAACCTCCTTATCCTCATCCCCTGATTGCCAGGGAAGGCTGGCCGTTCCTGGCTGGTATTGTGCTGATATCAATACTGGTCAGCTTCTGGTCCGGTGCTGCGTCGATTCCATTTTGGCTGCTGTCCATCTTTGTATTGCAGTTTTTCCGCGATCCGCCTCGCCTGGCGCCCGAGGGCGAGCTGAATGTGCTGTCGCCCGCAGATGGCCGCATTGTGGCGGTCGAAGAGGTGCGTGATACCTATGCCAACCGCGATGCGCTTAAAATAAGCGTATTCATGAATGTATTTAATGTCCATTCCAACCGTGCACCCGTTGCGGGGGCGGTTCAGTCCGTTAACTATTTTGCCGGCCAGTTTTTCAATGCATCGCTCGACAAAGCCTCGTTGGAAAATGAGCGTAACGCAATAGTCATGCTGACCTCCCAGGGACACGTGGTTACAGCAGTGCAGGTGGCCGGTCTAGTGGCCAAGCGTATTCTTTGCTATACAAAGCCGGGCGATTCCCTGTACGCTGGGCAGCGTTATGGCTTCATCCGCTTCGGCTCGCGGGTCGATGTCTATCTGCCGCCAGGTTCCCGTCCACGAGTCGCCATCGGCGACAAGGTGCAGGCCACCAGTACCGTGCTGGCCGAATTACCCGGCCTGCCCAACAATCCTAACGAGTAAGCTTATGCCCAACACCGACGAATCCCGTCGCCGCCGCAGCATCTATTTGCTGCCCAATGCCTTTACCACTGCCAATCTGTTCGCAGGTTTCTACGCGGTGGTACAGGCCATGAATGGCCGCTTCGAAATGGCTGCCATTGCAATCTTCCTGGCGATGGTGTTTGACGGCATGGATGGGCGCGTGGCGCGTCTGACCAATACCCAATCAGCCTTTGGCGAGCAATACGACTCCCTGTCCGACATGACTTCATTCGGCATAGCACCGGCGCTGGTCATGTATGAATGGGCCTTGCAAGATCTGGGCCGCTGGGGCTGGCTGGCGGCCTTCATCTATGTAGTGGGTGCGGCCTTGCGCCTGGCTCGCTTTAATACGAATATCGGCATCGTCGACAAGCGGTTCTTCCAGGGCTTGCCCAGCCCTGCGGCGGCGGCGCTGGTGGCCGGCTTTCTTTGGCTGGTGGTCGACAACAAGCTTCTGCTGGCCGATCCGACTATTTCCTGGCTAGCCTTTATCTTTACGGTGTACGCCGGGATTGCCATGGTCACCAATGCTCCGTTTTACAGTGGCAAATCTTTTGCCCTGGGGCGTAGCGTACCGTTCTGGGTAATCTTGGTATTGGTGGGTGTATTTGTATTTGTATCCAGCGACCCACCCGTAGTGCTTTTTGGCCTGTTTGTGGTGTATGGGTTGTCGGGCTGGTTCATTATGGCGTGGCGCTGGCGCCGCGCCCGCGAACTTACCCGCAAGCGCCAGCGGCACGAGAGTGCCACCGAAGATGCTGAGTCGGCGGTTGTGCAAGAACCGTCGTTCAGCGCCACCCATACCTATCAGTCACCAGAATTAGGTGGCCAGACCGACAAGCACGAAGTCGGCAAGCCACGCGATCCCAATCAGACGCTATAACAAGCCAAGCCCGGGCAAGCAGCAACAAGCAAGCCCCAATGCTGCTTGCTGGAATCAGGCAGGCAGCAGCTTAATTGAACCAGAAGCTTTCACGCTCGTACAAGGGATCAGGCCCGGGATGGAAACGGGTGACGGCTTCGCCACTTGTTCCAAAATACACGTACATCAAGGAATTCCAGGCACCTGATTGCTTGTAGCGATAGCCCCACACCGTTTGTCTGGAAGAGGGCAGGCCAACCTGAGTGATCTCGGCTGGGGGGCCAAACTCGCACTGTACCCGCTCTGGCGTCCAGACGCCCGTGGCCAGCACATTGAAATGCTTGTCCGTCAGCAGGGGTTCGATGTGATCGGTGATGCCGGCACTATTGACGTTGGTGCCCCAGGCATATTGTCCATAAGGCTGCTGGGACCAGATCAGGCGCTGGCCGCCGTTTTCGCCAGGACACGAGAAGTTAGCCCGGCCGAACTGAGCTTCTACCTGGTGCAAGGGCGTTCCGGGTGGCGTATTGGCCATATTGGCGCAGGCTGACAGCAGACCAAATCCGATGCCGGCCAGGGCGACACGGGTAAGCCTGGCAAGTGTAGAGTTCATGATTTTCACCTTTGCAGTATAATGCTCTCTTTCCTGGAATGGCTGCGTACATGTGCGCGCTTATCAGCTATTGAAGCCGGCCCAGGTAAAGCCCATAAAATTGTAGTTTGTTAATCACTTCACGTCAGGGCACCTCGGCTCTGTCGCATGTTAAAGAGGCTAAATAATGTCTGTTGCAGAAATCAAAAAATCCGACATCGTCGCACAATTCCAACGTGCTCAAGGCGATACCGGCTCTCCAGAAGTTCAGGTTGCGTTGCTTACCGCCCGTATCAACGAACTTACCGGCCACTTCAAAACGCACATGAAAGACCACCACTCGCGTCGTGGCCTGCTGCGCATGGTTAGCCGCCGCCGTAAATTGCTAGATTACCTGAAGGGCCGCAATCCCGATTCGTATCGTGCTCTGATCGAAAAGCTCGGTCTGCGTAAGTGATACCCGGGGCTGGCTCCCCACGATGCAACCGTGCACACCGCGACCCGTGTCGTGGTGTGCACGGTTTTTTTATATTGTAAGGATACTTCCTAATGTTTAATAAAGTGAGCAAGTCGTTTCAGTACGGTCAGCACACGGTAGTTCTGGAAACCGGCGAGATTGCTCGCCAAGCCTCAGGCTCCGTACTGGTTTCGATTGACGATACCGTTGTATTGGCAACGGTTGTTGGCGCCAAGAAGGCCAAACCCGGGCAAGACTTTTTCCCCCTTACTGTAGATTACGTTGAAAAAACCTACGCAGCCGGCCGCATTCCCGGTGGTTTTTTCAAGCGCGAAGGCCGTCCTTCCGAAAAAGAAATCCTCACCTCGCGTCTGATCGACCGTCCCTTGCGCCCCTTGTTTCCTGAAGGCTTCTACAACGAAGTCCAGGTCATCCTGCATACAGTGTCGGTCAATCCTGACATCGATCCAGACATCGCCGCCATGATCGGCGCTTCTGCCGCATTGGCCATCTCGGGCATTCCTTTCAATGGCCCCATTGGTGCGGCACGTGTCGGTTACATCGACGGCCAGTACATCCTGAACCCAACCTCCAGCCAAATGCCAACCTCGCAAATGGATCTGGTCGTGGCGGGTACCGAGGCCGCTGTGCTGATGGTCGAGTCCGAAGCGCAGAATTTGTCTGAAGAAGTCATGCTGGGCGGCGTCATGTTTGGCCACGAGCAAATGCAAGCTGCCATCAACGCCATTCATGAGCTGGTTGCCGAAGCTGGCAAGCCCGAGTGGGATTGGCAGCCCGCACCCGCCAACGAAGCGCTCGCCATTGCGGTAGCCTCCGCTGCCCAGGAAGGCCTGCAGGCAGCTTACCTGATCCGCGAAAAGCAGGCCCGTACCAACAAGCTGCGCGACGTTTACGCCGAGGTCAAGGCCAAGCTGGCCGAGCACGCGGCCGCCAAGTGCGAAGATGTCCCCGACAACGTCGAAGTCGAAAACATGCTGTTCGACCTCGAAGCCAAGATTGTTCGTGGCCAGATCCTGAATGGCGAGCCTCGCATCGACGGCCGTGACACACGTACCGTGCGCCCCATCAGCGTCAGCCTGGGTGTGCTCCCCCGCGCGCACGGCAGTGCTCTGTTCACACGTGGCGAAACGCAGGCCCTGGTCGTCGCTACCCTGGGTACCAAGCAAGACGAGCAAATCATTGATTCCATCATGGGCGAGCACCGTGATCGCTTCATGCTGCACTACAACTTCCCTCCGTTTGCTACCGGTGAAACCGGCCGCTTTGGTTCGCCCAAGCGCCGTGAAATCGGTCATGGCCGCCTGGCCAAGCGTTCGCTGATTTCGTCGCTGCCCGAAGCGCAAGACTTTCAGTACACCATACGCGTCGTGTCAGAAATTACCGAGTCCAATGGCTCGTCTTCCATGGCATCGGTATGCGGTGGCTCCTTGGCCATGATGGACGCCGGCGTGCCTGTCAAAGATCACGTGGCGGGTGTGGCCATGGGCTTGATCAAAGATGGCGGCAAGTTTGCGGTGCTTACCGATATCCTGGGCGATGAAGATCACCTGGGCGACATGGACTTCAAGGTGGCAGGTACCGTACAGGGCATTACCGCCTTGCAGATGGATATCAAGATTCAGGGTATTACCCGTGAGATCATGCAGGTTGCCTTGGCTCAGGCCAAAGAAGGCCGTCTGCACATCCTGGGCAAAATGAAGGAAGCCCTCGAAGGTTCGCGCACCGAGCTGTCCGAGTTCGCTCCACGCATGCTGACCGTCAAGATCAACCCTGAAAAAATCCGTGATGTCATCGGTAAGGGCGGCGCAACCATCCGTGCTCTGACCGAAGAAACCGGCACTCAGATCGACATTGGCGATGACGGCACCATTACCATCTCCAGCGCCGACCTTGATAAGGCCCGCGAAGCCGAGCGTCGTATCAAGGAGCTGACGGCAGATGTCGAGGTAGGTCAGGAATACGAAGGTCCAGTCCTGCGTCTGCTGGACTTTGGTGCCATTGTCCAGGTGTTGCCGGGTCGTGATGGCTTGCTGCACATTTCTGAAATTGCCAACTATCGTATTGCAAACATCAACGATGTTCTCAAGGTTGGCCAGACGGTGCGCATCAAGGTTATCGAAGCGGACGACAAAGGTCGCTTGCGTTTGTCCATGAAGGCCATTGGCGGTATCGAAGCGCAGGGCGGCCCTCAGGCACCTGTCGCACCCACCGAAGGCTAAGATGGCATGAACCTGGCGGTGTGCCGCCGTCAGGTTCACGAGCGCTGTTTACAACCCCCAAAGCAGGTTTGCCTGCTTTGGGGGTTTTATTTTGACGAGTTCAGCCGCTGTTTGACGCCCCCGTGGCTGGCTGAATAGGTCGGCGTGGCTTTGGTGTCGCCACGAGAGGGATCAGTAACGCAGGTTTGCGCTCAGGATGACCTGGCGGCCAGGCCCGAAATCGGCGTGGTGCACGCCATTTGTGTGCGAGTAGTATTCCTTGTCCGTCAGGTTAAGCACATTGAGCTGAAGGCCCAGGTTCTTGTTGACCTGATAGGACGCCATAGCGTCGAAGCGCCAGTATGCGGGCATATAGACTTCGTTGGTGCCGCCGCCGGCTCCACCCTGATTGCCGCCATAAGTTTTTCCTACATAGTAGGCGCCGCCGCCTATGGTAAGTGCGGGTGTCATTTTGTAGGTGCTCCATAAGCTGAAGCTGTGCTTGGGCGTGTTGGCTAGCGGGTCACCTTCGTTGACACCGTCGTAAGCACCTTGTACGAGTTCGCTGTCCATGTAGGTATAGCCGCCGTAAACCATCCACTCGGGTGTGATCTGCCCGCCTATGCCCAGCTCCAGGCCGCGAACACGGGTTTTGCCTGCTTGCTCATAGATGCCGTCATCGACTTCGATCTGTGCGTCGCGCCGTTCGGTGTTGAAGAGTGCTGCGGTCAGGCTTAGGCGCTCGTTCAGAACGTCCCATTTGGTTCCCAGCTCGATCGTACGGCTCTTTTCTGGTTCGAGCTCGCCAATTTTTGTGGGATTGCCACGTCCGGTAGAGAGGCTGTCCTGATCGCCACCAGACATATTGGGAGGGGTCGAGGCTGTTGCGTAGCTCAAGTAGATGCTGCCGTTGGGGGCTGGCTTATAGACCAGACCCAACTGGTAATTGAACATGTTCCACGAACCTTTGGAGTATTCATCGCCGTTCATGCCGTAGACTTTATAGCGATCGAGTCGAATGCCCGCGTTGACCAGGAACTTCTCAGAGACCTCGATGCTGTCAAAAAGGTAGGCGGCCTGAGTGATGGACTTGGCATCCAGATTCAATTCGTTTCTGTCAATGCTGCCTGACCAAGGATCGTTGGGGTTGGGGTTATACAGGGGCGTGCAATTCAGAGAGTTTGTTGCCGATGCCGGTAGCGAGGCAGGGCATGCTGAACCGTTGGTTATGGTTTGGGAGTATCCGGCGTTCCGGGTTCTTTCGCTGGAAAGTTCCAGGCCGACATTGAAGCGGTGCTTCAGGCTGCCGGTTTCCAGTTCGCCGTTCAGTTCGGTTACGTTGGCCAGCATCGTGGTTTTTTGCCAGCGGCTCTTGTCTCCGCGTTGCAGCCACCAAGTGTTGGTAGGCCCGTCCAGCCAGCGCTTACCGTCACCCGGATTGGTTACGAGGTAATCATTGAGTGTCTCGCCATACCGGGTGACATTACGCACAGTCAGCTTGTCTGTCAGGTCGTGTTCCAGCTCGATGGTGCCGATATCCGCCTTGGTTTTGCGGAAATCTCGGGCATAGAGGCCATAGAAGGTATCGCGACCGACATCCAGAATGCCGGTACTGGTTTCGATGGTGGTGCCGCGCGTCAGCGGTACGCCATAATCGGGCATGCCATCTGTTTGGTAGTGATAGAAGCTGATCGATGCTCGGGTTGGGGTGCCCAGACCAAAGGAAATCGTGGGGGCAATGCCGAAGTTTTTATAGTCTACGGAGTCACGGCCGGCCATGTCACCCTTGGCGCCCAGAATGTTCAGGCGGAAGGCTGAGGTGTCGCTGAGTTGCCAGTTGCCATCGATGGTGGCGCGTAGGTATTTGTCGGTACCCACACCTAAATTGGCGCTGGCGGCATTGCCCAGGTGGGCATGCTTGCTGTTCATATTGATACTGCCGCCACCTGTTCCGCGGCCGCCATAGACTGAGTCAGCGCCCTTGATGACTTCAACGCTTTCCAGATTGAAGATTTCGCGCGTTTGGCCGCCTGCGTCGCGGATACCGTCCACATAGATGTTGCTGCCTGATGAGGCGCCCCGGATGAAGGGACGGTCGGCCAGCGGCTGGCCACCTTCACCCGCGCCGAATGTGATGCCGGGTACGTTGCGCAGCACGTCTTCAAGTGACGTGGCGGCGGTGTCTTCTATGACGGCTTGAGGAACGATTTGTACAGTCTTGGGCGTATCCAGCAACGGTGCCGTGAATTTGGTTTGTGATGCTTCTTGTGTCTGGTAGGTATCGGGCCTGGTGCCGGTTACGGTGACCGGAGACAACTGGGTGGCGCCTTCTGATGTATTTTGTGCGTGCGCAAGTGGCATGAATACGCTGGACGATACAAGGGTGAGGGCTAGGGATGAACCCAGTATGGCCGACGGCGGCAGATTTTTTATAGACACAACAACTCTTCCTCTAGACTAAATAAGTGCGAATAATAATAATTCGCATTAGTAAAAAAAGAAAGAAATTATTTGATGTATATCAAGTTTGAAATTGAAGGTGTGTCTATCAAGCTACAAATATCGATCTACGATATTTAAGTCTGGTTTTGAAAGCGAAGGGCTGAAGAGCCATAGGTGGTGCACCCAGCCGGAATCGAACCGGCACGACCAGTGGTCGAGAGATTTTAAGTCTCTTGCGTCTACCAATTCCGCCATGGGTGCGCGGGGCGAGGGGCCGGAGAGGCCCTTTGGGTGCCCTGGTAGGGTATGTTCTTGGCGGAAGCGGTGAGATTCGAACTCACGGACGAGTTACCCCGTCGCTGGTTTTCAAGACCAGTCCATTCAACCGCTCTGGCACGCTTCCTTTGAAGGACGAGAGTTTAGCGCATGTTCCGGGGCTTGTGGGCCGATTATGTCGATGATCCTGCAAAAAACCACTTAGACGGGCGATAATGCACTTTTGAATTGCAGCAAGGAGTTGTCATGAAAGCAGTGGAAATATCGCAGCCGGGTGGTCCCGAAGTGCTGGTGTTGGTTGATCGGCCGGTGCCTGAACTCAAACCTGGTGAGGTCTTGATCAAGGTTTCCGCTGCAGGTATTAACAGGCCTGATGTGTTTCAGCGTAAAGGCAACTATCCTCCTCCTCCGGGGGCTTCTGATTTGCCAGGGCTGGAAGTGGTGGGCGAAATCGTATCGGGCGACACCGGCGATACCGGTTTATCGATAGGCGATAAAGTGTGTGCCCTGGTGGCTGGTGGCGGTTATGCCGAGTACTGCGCGGCGCCAGCGGCCCAGTGCCTGCCCATACCCAAAGGTCTGTCTGACGTCGAAGCGGCTGGTTTGCCGGAAACCTACTATACCGTCTGGACCAATGTCTTTGACCGGGGTTGCCTGGCTGATGGTGAGTCCTTGTTGGTGCATGGTGGCGCCAGCGGCATAGGAACGACGGCCGTGCAGCTGGCCACCGCCATGGGTCACAAGGTATATGCCACGGTAGGCAGCGACGAGCGCGTGCAGGCCGTTGAGGGCCTGGGCGCAGTGCAGGGCATCAACTACCGTACACAGGATTATGTGGAAGAGGTCAAGAAAGCCACTGATGGCAAAGGCGTGGATGTGGTGCTGGACATGGTCGCCGGCGATTACATCAACCGCAACATCAACTGCCTGGCCGACGATGGCCGTATCGTCATCATCGCCTTGCTGGGCGGAGCCAAGGCAACGATAGACTGCAACCAGGTCTTGCGCCGCCGCCTGACGGTTACCGGTTCCACCTTGCGTCCGCGACCCGTGGCGTTCAAGGCCGACATCGCCCAATCACTCAAGACACGAGTCTGGCCTTTGCTGGAGGCCGGAAAAATTCGCCCCATTGTCCATGCGACCTTTCCTTTGGAGCGTGCCTGCGACGCCCACGCAATGATGGACGCCGGCGAACAGATAGGAAAAATCGTCCTGACAGTTTGAGTTCCGCCCGGCCCCCAACTCTGTGGCCTATCTGCCTCGTTTCGATTAGGCAGATAGGCCACGAACACGCTACAATGCCGGGTTGTCCAAATTTTTTTGTTTAGGGCCAATGAATACAGAACAAACGCGTAAGCGCCTGGTTATAGGTAACTGGAAAATGCACGGTCAACTGACCGGCAATGCGAGCCTGCTCGATGGTCTGCGTACTGGCGCGCCGGCGGTGTCCGGCTGCGACCTGTCAGTGTGCGTACCTTTTCCGTATCTTGATCAGGCCAGGGCCAGTTTGCAAGACAGCGTCATTTCGTGGGGTGCTCAAGACGTCAGTACGCACGAACAGGGCGCGTTTACCGGCGAAGTTTCAGCGGGCATGCTGGCTGACTTTGCTTGTCAATGGGTATTGGTCGGGCATTCCGAACGGCGCACCTTGCATGGCGAAACCGATCGGTTGGTCGCTGCAAAGGCAAACGCCGCCTTGCAGGCAGGGCTTACGCCTGTAGTGTGCGTGGGCGAGACGCTGGCCGAACAAGAAGCGGGTAAAACCGAAGATGTTATCGCCCGTCAGTTGGCGCCAGTCTTGGCGCTGGGTGCGCAGCAGGTAGGGCGTATGGTGTTGGCCTACGAGCCCGTTTGGGCTATTGGTACGGGCCGCACGGCAACGCCTGAGCAGGCGCAGGCGGTGCATGCCTACATCCGCTCGCAGTTGACCGGCTTGGGCGTACCTGAAGTCAGGGTGCTGTATGGCGGCAGCGTCAAGGCATCAAACGCGGCTTCATTGTTTGCCATGCCCGATATCGATGGCGCCCTGGTGGGCGGTGCATCGCTGGTAGCAGAAGAATTTTTACGTATAGCGGCCGCATAGGCCTCGGAGTTTTTTCATGCAATGGTTGTCACCCGTTCTTATGGCGATTCAAGTCATATCGTCATTAAGTGTCATAGTGTTGGTCTTGTTGCAGCAGGGCAAGGGCGCCGATATGGGCGCATCTTTTGGCGGCGGCTCGGCCGGTAGTCTGTTCGGCGCAACTGGCGCGGCCAACTTCCTGTCGCGCACCACCAAGTGGGCTGCTGTCATCTTTTTTGCCTCCACTGGCGCGCTAGCCTGGGTGGCACACCATCCTACGGGCGCTCCATCGCTGATCGATGGTGGTGTCATGCAAGGCTTCCAAAGCCAGGAAGTGCCCGTGGCCCCTGGTTCTGCTGTGCCTGGTGCAGCGCCTTCCGGCTCTGCCGTACCTTCGGCACCTGCCCCTGCGCCTGCAGCGCCCGAATCCTCGGCTGTACCACAGGCGCCTGCCCAATCCGGGCCTGCAACTGAGTCGTCTGCTCCCGCCCAGTCCGGGCCAGCAACTGAGCCATCTGCCGCTCCCGCCAGCCAAACTGGCGAGTCTGTACCGGCAGCACCTGCTTCAAGTAATTAAGATGGGCTGGAAGGCGGCCTAGTGGCGTCGCCTTCCTTGGGCAGCTGGTATGGGGTAGGCCAAATATATATGCCTGGTTTCATGCTAGAATACCGCTCTTTCCTTGCCGACGTGGTGGAATTGGTAGACACGCTATCTTGAGGGGGTAGTGGCGAAAGCTGTACGAGTTCGAGTCTCGTCGTCGGCACCAAGACATAAAATCAGGACGTTTCATAACGACTGATGCAGTATCAAGACCCGCATGAACATTAAGTTTATGCGGGTTTTTTGTTGGCTTCGACTGAATTGCGTATCGCCATACACGGCGCTTAAGGTAGTATTTACTACCTTAAAAGAAGATTTCTACGGTGGTTACCGAGATGATGGAAGCAATCTTGCGCCTCATAGAAGAGTATGGTCTGTTGATTGTGTTCTTTAATGTACTTATAGAGCAGGCCGGTGCGCCGATACCGGCTTATCCTATCCTGGTCGTCACCGGCGCACTGCATGAGTCTAGCGGCTACAGCCCCCTGGCGCTGGTAGGGGTGGCGGTCCTGGGCGCCATGATTGCAGATTATGGATGGTATCTGGCAGGCCGGCGCTACGGTGCCAGGCTGCTTTCCATGCTGTGCCGTATTTCTCTCTCGCCCGATTCCTGTATTCAGCAGACTGAATCGATTTATGTGCGTTGGGGTGCGCCTTCGTTGATGGTGGCCAAGTTTATCCCTGGCTTTGCATCTATCGCCAGCGTGCTGGCTGGTGCTGTGCATACCCGCAAAAGAAGTTTTCTGCTGTTCGACATTATTGGTGCGACGATCTGGTCGGGCTCTGCCGTTTATCTGGGTTCGCTATTCAGTACGGCCGTCGACGAATTGCTGGAAGTGCTGGTCAATCTCGGTATGCTGGGCGCACTGCTGCTGGCTGCCGCTCTTGTAGTGTTTGTTGCGAGGAAATGGTGGCAGCGCCATCGCTTCATCAAGTCTCTTTGCATGGAGCGGGTCAGTGTGCAAGAGCTGCACGATATGCTGCAGTCAGGGAATCGTCCGGTTATCGTGGATGTGCGATCTGCCGTGGCGCAAGCAGAAGGACGTATTCCCGGTGCTATTGCTTTGCGGGTGGGAGAAGATGACTTTCCTCCTTTGAGTGGTGACGACATCATTGTGTATTGTGATTGTCCCCATGACGCATCCGCTGCTGCCGTGTCCAAACGCCTGATGCAAAGTGGCTACAGCCGGGTTCGCCCCTTGGCGGGTGGCATCGAAGCCTGGCTGGCCGCCGGGTACACCATAGATATTGAGGTTACGGAAGCTGAAGGCGTGCCCGCATAGAAAGCGTAGAATTAATGCTCGTTAATTGTGACGGGAACCTTCATGTCTTCCTCTTTCTTTCAGCCTACCCATTTGATCGGGCAGTATGTTGAGTTGCAACCTCTGTCTATGGACCACAAAGACGGCTTGATTGCGGCGGTGAATGACGGGAGGCTTTGGGAGCTTTGGTACACCAGCGTTCCTTCGCCAGACCGGATGACAGCTGAAATTGAACGCAGGCTGTCGCTGCAGGCAGCCGGCACGATGCTGCCGTTCACTGTTGTCGACCGCGCCAGTGGCCGTATTGTCGGCATGACCACTTATATGAATATAGATTTGGTGGGTCCGCGCGTCGAAATAGGCTCGACTTGGTATGCGCAAAGTATTCAACGAACGCCGTTGAATACAGAAGCCAAGCTCCTGCTGCTGACACACGCCTTTGAGCAGCTCGGCTGCCTGGCCGTTGAGTTCCGGACGCATTTTTTCAATCATCAAAGCCGTCGGGCCATCGAGCGCCTGGGCGCAAAGCTGGACGGTATCCTGCGCAGTCACCAGCGCAGCGCTGATGGCGCGCTTCGCGATACCTGCGTCTACAGCATTGTGGCCGCCGAGTGGCCGACTGTGCGCTCACATCTCTCCTGGAAGCTTGAAAAAAGGAATCTTTGATGCCTGTCGATGGGTGTCACGAGTGGGAGGGGGGCAAGAGCGTCTGGAGTGGAAGTCCCCAAGCATCGGTGGCCATCATAAAGTCGCGTGCCTATCAATAAATAAGCTTTGCGACTCGCGCCGGTCATCCTCTTCTTCTGTTTTTCGTCACTCATCCCTGCGTTACGGCGTCATTGCCCGATGTTTGCATTAGCTGATGGCGCGCTTGATATGTAGTGTCTATATATAGACAATCTGTGGATGCGTGGCCGCGGCTGTCGTCGTAGCCGCCCGCCCACAGACCAGTTTTGTCCTGGGTATGAACGTAAATCTTTGAAAACCAGAGGAAAAATTCCTGATTTGCTGAAGAAAAAATCAACAATAAAAACAAGTGCTTGTGGTGGGAACTTAAAAATAATCTCTAACTTGTTGGGCCTGGATTGATGTGGCGCCCGCGCCACATCAAAACCAAGGGTAAACCCTTATAAATTTCCCGTAAAAACGTTGTTTTGTTGTTAAAAGCCTACAGCGGGAGCAAAAAACATCACGTTTCACCACACGACAATAGCCAGCAGGCTGGAATTTTGATGCAATAGCAACAACTTCCCATCGCGGAGTTGGAAAGAGCAGCAGCACAGTGCAAACAAGTAGTCGCTGCTCTAGTTACTCAAATCTACGGAGATTTCTTACATGAAAAAGACTCTGCTCGCTGCTGCCCTCACCGTTGGTTTCTTCGGCGTTGCTCAGGCAGAAACATCGGTCACCCTATACGGTATTATCGATACCGGTATCGGCTACAACAAAGTTGAAGTTGGCGATAACTATGAAGCCAAGAAAGTCGGTCTTATCAACGGCGTTCAGTCCGGCAGCCGCTGGGGCCTGAAAGGTACTGAAGATCTGGGCGACGGCCTGCAAGCCATTTTCCAATTGGAAAGCGGTTTTGACAGCTCCACTGGTTTCTCCGCTCAAGACGGTCGCTTGTTTGGTCGTCACGCCACTATCGGTCTGCAAGGCGAAAGCTGGGGCCGTTTGGATTTGGGTCGTCAAACCAATATCGCGTCCAAGTACTTCGGTGACGTAGCCAGCCCCTTCGGTGCTAGCTTCGGCCAAGCCAACGTTGGCGCCACCTTCGGTTCGGCTAACACCGTCCGTTGGGACAACATGGTTATGTATCAAACCCCCAACTTCTCGGGCTTCCAGTTCGGCGTTGGTTATTCCTTCAACACCAACGGCTCGCAAGACTGGGACGTTGATAACGATCCTACCTCCGACGATAACGACGAAGGCATCACCACCGGTCTGCGTTATGCCAACGGCCCCATTGGTGCTGCTCTGACGTATGATCAAGTCAAGAACGACGTGGTTGACGGTAAAGTCAAAGCATGGAACCTCGGTTTGAGCTATGACTTTGAAGTGGTCAAGCTGCATGCTGGTTTCGGTCAAACGAAAGATGGCTGGATCGGTGCAGGCAATTTCGGCGCAGGTGCTCCCCGCGCTGATATGTACGAAGACGGCCTTGAAGCCAATCTGTACACGGTTGGTGTGAGCGCTCCTTTGGGTGCGGGCAAGGTTATGGCTTCGTGGGCTATGGCTGATTTCGATGATCTGAATGGTCAGGAACTCGACAAGCAAAGCATCTACAGCCTGGGTTACACCTACGCGCTGTCCAAGCGTACCAACATCTACGCTTACGGTTCGTATGCTGACAATCTGTACGGTCTTGATGATGCCAAGTCGACAGCTGTCGGCGTCGGCCTGCGTCACCAGTTCTAATCGTCTGGCATAGCAAGTCTATGCCATTCGGTGGCCCGGCGTGTCGGGTCACATAGAGCTCGCAGGTGCAAACCTGCAAACAAAAGCCACCCCTAGGGGTGGCTTTTGTGTTGGTTTTTTTGTTGTTCTCTGCACTGCATATTTTTATGTGGCAAAGATGTTTCACCTTAGGGTTATTCAGCAGAATGACGCTCTCAAAATGCTACAATCCAGAAGTTTACTTATCGTGATTGGATGCGCAGCATGAATCTGCAACAGTACTTTCCTGTTCTGCTGTTTATTATCTTTGCCACCTGTATAGGCTTTGCCTTGCTGGGCGCCGGCAGGTTGTTGGGTCCACATCGTCCTTACGACGAAAAGCTATCGCAGTACGAGTGCGGTTTCGAAGCCTTCAGCGACTCGCGCATGAAGTTCGATGTGCGCTATTACCTGGTTGCGATCCTGTTCATTATGTTCGATCTTGAAATCGCTTTCCTGTTTCCGTGGGCCATGGCCAACGGCACGATAGGCATGGTTGGTTTCTGGACGGTTCTTGTGTTTTTGGCCATTCTGACCGTGGGCTTCATCTACGAATGGAAGAAGGGCGCCCTCGATTGGGAATAAGCGACAGTGCCAGGCTCTTTGCAGCCTCCTACGGTACAAGCTAAAGGTGAATTATGGCTATTGATGGCATCATGAAAGAAGGTTTTATTACCACCAGTGCAGACAAGTTTCTGAACTGGGCCAAAACCGGGTCCTTGTGGCCCATGACGTTCGGTCTGGCCTGTTGTGCGGTCGAAATGATGCACGCAGGCGCGGCGCGTTACGACCTTGACCAGTTTGGCATTATCTTTCGTCCCAGCCCGCGTCAGTCCGACCTGATGATCGTGGCGGGTACGCTGTGCAACAAGATGGCACCTGCACTGCGCAAGGTGTACGACCAGATGCCTGAGCCACGCTGGGTGGTTTCCATGGGCTCTTGTGCCAACGGCGGTGGCTACTATCATTATTCCTATTCGGTGGTGCGTGGATGCGACCGCATTGTCCCCGTCGATGTCTATGTGCCGGGCTGTCCTCCTACGGCGGAAGCCCTGGTGTACGGTTTGCTGCAAATGCAAAACAAAATCCGCCTGACGAACACCATTGCGCGCTAGGCTTCAAAGCTGCCGCTCCTAACGTTGAACTGCTTGAACTATGACTCGGCTCGAAACGCTACAAACTAATCTGCAGGCCGCTTTCGGTGAATCCGCCTCCCTGAAGCTGGCCCTTAATGAACTGACGCTCGAAGTCCCTGCCAAAAACTGGTCGGATGTGTGCACGGTGCTGCGCGACGATGCCACGCTGGGCTTTGATACCTGTATTGACCTGTGCGGCGTCGACTATTCCGCCTGGGGTGCGCCTACTTATCCGGCCGCGGCCAGCGTGCATCCGCAGCGGTTTGCCGTGGTGCTGCATCTGCTGTCGGTCCAGCACAACTGGCGGCTGCGGGTGCGCGTGTACGTGCCTAACGACGAGTTCCCGGTCATTCCTTCGCTGGTCCATGTGTGGCCTTCGGTCAATTGGTTCGAGCGCGAAGCCTTCGATCTGTTCGGCATTGTGTTTGATGGCCACCCCGATCTGCGGCGTATCCTGACCGACTATGGCTTTATCGGGCATCCTTTCCGCAAAGACTTCCCGCTGTCGGGTAATGTAGAAATGCGCTACGACACAGAACAGAAGCGGGTGGTTTATCAACCCGTATCCATCGAGCCGCGCGAGATTACGCCGCGCGTCATACGCGAAGAAGGCTACGGAGCAGGGCGCTAGAACATGGCTGAAATCAAAAACTACACACTGAACTTTGGTCCGCAGCATCCGGCCGCGCACGGCGTGTTGCGTCTGGTGCTTGAGCTGGACGGCGAGGTTATCCAGCGGGCCGACCCGCACATAGGTTTGCTGCATCGGGCTACTGAAAAACTGGCCGAACACAAAACCTTTTTGCAGGCGCTGCCCTATATGGATCGCCTGGATTACGTCTCCATGATGTGCAACGAGCACGCCTATGTGATGGCGGTAGAAAATCTGGTGGGCATCAAAGCGCCTTTGCGTGCGCAGTACATACGAGTGATGTTCGACGAGATCACACGCTTGCTGAATCACCTGATGTCGCTGGGTTCACATGCGCTCGACGTGGGCGCCATGGCCGTCTTTCTGTATGCCTTCCGCGAGCGTGAGGACTTGATGGACTGCTACGAGGCGGTATCGGGCGCGCGCATGCATGCGGCCTACTATCGTCCTGGTGGCGTCTATCGCGATCTGCCGGACACCATGCCGCAATACGGGCAGTCCAGCAAGTATCGGGGCGAAAAAGAGCTGCGCGCCATGAACGAAGCGCGTTCGGGCTCGCTGCTGGACTTCATCGAAGACTTCACCAATCGATTCCCCACTTGCGTGGACGAATACGAAACGCTGCTGACCGATAACCGTATCTGGAAGCAGCGTCTGGTCGATGTGGGTGTGGTCAGCCCTGAACGCGCAAAAGCGCTGGGCTTTACCGGCCCGATGCTGCGTGGTTCCGGTGTCGAGTGGGATCTGCGCAGGCACCAGCCCTACGAAGTCTACGATCGACTCGATTTCGACATTCCCGTCGGCACAAACGGCGACTGCTACGACCGCTATCTGGTGCGTATCGCAGAAATGCGTGAAAGCAATCGCATTATTCGCCAATGCGTCGAGTGGCTGCGCAACAATCCCGGCCCTGTCATTATCGACAACCACAAGGTTGCACCGCCCAAGCGTGAACGCATGAAGACTGGCATGGAAGACCTCATTCATCACTTCAAGCTCTTTACCGAAGGCATGCACGTGCCTGCCGGTGAAACCTATGCCAGCGTCGAACATCCCAAGGGTGAGTTCGGCATCTACATGATTTCAGACGGCGCCAACAAGCCTTACCGCGTGAAGATACGCGCGCCGGGTTTCGCTCACTTGCAATCACTTGACGAAATGTCGCGCGGGCACATGATTGCCGACGCCGTCACCATTATTGGGACGCAAGATATTGTGTTTGGCGAAATCGACCGTTAATCGGCGTAAGCCAAGGTATATACCGGGTTCAAACTATGCTGCTTTCTGAACAAGCCTATCAAAAAATTGACCGGGAACTCACCAAGTTTCCGAGCGATCAGCAACAATCTGCCATCATGGCGGCGCTGACCATCGCTCAGGAAGAAAAAGGGTGGGTCTCGACAGACGTCATTACTGACGTGGCTGCTTATTTAAATGTACCGGCTATTGCGGTGCAGGAAGTCGCCACCTTTTACAATATGTTCAATACCCATCCCGTGGGCCGCTTCAAGATCACGGTGTGCACCAATTTGCCCTGTGCGCTGCGCGACGGCGTCAAGGCGGCCGACTACGTCAAGCAGAAGCTGGGTATAGATTTTCACGAAACCACGCCCGACGGCCTGTTCACCCTGATGGAAGGCGAGTGCATGGGCGCATGCGGCGACGCACCGGTAATGCTCATGAACAACAGGCATATGTGTGTACGCATGTCGTCGGAAAAGATCGACGCCATGCTCGATGAACTCAAACAGCACGGAGAGTCGGCATGAGCGCGCCGGGTCTATTGCAGCAGTTTTCCCAAGGTCTCACGCCCGATCCGGGTGCCGAGCTGCCTCGCAGCATGATCTTCCACGACAGGCATATCAATCCGCAAATCGTGGCGGGTCTCGATGGCTCCAACTGGGGCCTGGAAGACTACGTCAAGCGGGGCGGCTACGAAGCCTTGCGCAAAATCCTGACCACAGGCATGACACCTGATGAGGTCATCGCCGAAGTCAAGGCGTCCAGCTTGCGCGGGCGAGGTGGTGCGGGTTTCCCCACCGGCCTGAAGTGGAGCTTCATGCCACGCACTTTGCCTGGCCAAAAATATCTGGTCTGCAACTCCGACGAAGGTGAGCCCGGTACATTCAAAGACCGCGACATTCTGCGCTTTAATCCGCACATCGTCATTGAAGGCATGGCTATTGCAGCCTATGCCATGGGCATTACGGTAGGCTACAACTACATTCACGGCGAAATTTTCGAAATCTACGAGCGTTTCGAAGAAGCGCTCGAGCAGGCGCGCGCCGCGGGCTTCCTGGGTGACAAGATCCTGGGGTCCGAGTTCAGCTTTCAGCTGCATGCTTTCCATGGTTACGGCGCCTATATTTGCGGTGAAGAAACCGCTTTGCTCGAGTCGCTGGAGGGCAAGAAAGGTCAGCCGCGCTTCAAGCCGCCTTTTCCCGCCAGCTTTGGCCTGTACGGCAAGCCGACCACCATCAACAACACCGAAACTTTTGCGGCTGTGCCCTGGATATTCCGCAACAGTGCGCAAGAGTATCTGGACATCGGTGTGGCAAATGCCGGCGGCACCAAGTTGTTTTCCATCTCGGGCGACGTCGAGTTGCCGGGCAACTACGAAATCCCGCTGGGCACGCCCTTTAGCAAATTGCTGGAGCTGGCCGGTGGTATGCGTGGCGGTCGCAAGCTCAAGGCAGTCATTCCAGGCGGCTCCAGTGCTCCTGTGCTGCCCGCCGAGATCATGATGCAGACCAATATGGACTACGATTCCATCGCCAAGGCGGGCTCCATGCTGGGTTCTGGTGCCGTCATTGTCATGGACGAAACGCGTTGCATGGTCAAGTCGCTGTTGCGTCTATCGTATTTCTATTACGAAGAAAGTTGCGGGCAGTGCACGCCTTGCCGCGAAGGCACGGGCTGGTTGTATCGCATGCTGCTGCGCATCGAAAACGGCCAGGGTCGCCCAGAAGATCTGGACGTGCTCGACTCGGTCGCGCACAACATCATGGGTCGCACCATCTGCGCCCTGGGCGATGCTGCCGCCATGCCGGTGCGCAGTTTCATCAAGCATTTCCGCGACGAGTTCGCACACCACATCGAGCATAAAAGCTGTGTGGTGCCCAAATATCTGTAGGGTCAGGACACGCAATGGTTGAACTCACCATCGACGGCATCAAAGTAGAAGCTCCCGAAGGCAGCATGGTCATACAGGCCGCGCACAAGCTGGGGGTGTTCGTGCCGCATTTCTGCTATCACAAGAAGCTTTCCGTGGCGGCCAACTGCCGCATGTGCCTGGTTGACGTTGAAAAAGCGCCCAAGGCCTTGCCCGCCTGCGCAACGCCGGTCACCAACGGTATGGTTGTACATACCCGCTCCGAAAAAGCCATCGCTGCTCAAAAGAGCGTGATGGAATTCCTGCTGATCAATCACCCGCTCGATTGCCCGGTATGTGACCAGGGCGGCGAGTGCCAGCTTCAGGACTTGGCTGTCGGCTACGGTGCCTCGGCCTCGCGCTACCAGGAAGAAAAGCGCGTGGTGGTGGCCAAGGAAATGGGTCCGCTTATTTCTACCGACGCCATGCAGCGTTGCATACATTGCACTCGTTGCATAAGGGTAGGACAAGAAATTGGCGGCATCATGGAAGTGGGCATGATCAACCGGGGCGAGCATTCCGAGATCACTACTTTTGTAGGCAAGGCGGTTGACTCCGAGTTGTCAGGCAACATGATCGATGTCTGTCCTGTTGGCGCGCTGCTGTCCAAGCCTTTCAAGTTCACCGCACGTACCTGGGAAATGGCGCGCCGCCGTTCGGTCAGTCCGCACGACAGCCTGGGCGCGAACCTGGTGGTACAAACCAAGATGGACCGTGTGTTGCGCGTAGTGCCTTTTGAAAACGAAGAGGTTAACGAGTGCTGGATCAGCGACCGTGATCGCTTTGCCTACGAAGGCCTGTACACCGAAGATCGTCTTGCGCATCCCATGGTCAAGGGCGATGATGGTCAGTGGCGTGAGGCCTCCTGGACGGATGCCATGCAGGCTGTGGTTCAGGGGTTCAATACCGTACGCGAACAGTTTGGTGCCGATCAAATCGGCGGCATAGGCAGCCCGTTGGCCACGACCGAAGAGCTGGCCCTGCTGGCTCGTCTGATGCGTGCCCTTGGCTCCGAAAACGTCGATTTCCGCCTGCGCAGCATCGATCCTACCTTTGACCAAGCGGTCAAGGGTGTGCCTTGGTTGGGCATGCCGGTGGCTGAATTGAACCAGCTCGATCGTGTGCTGGTCGTGGGTTCTTTCCTGCGTAAAGATCATCCGCTGATGGCTCAACGCCTGCGCCAGGCTGTCAAGCGTGGCACACAGGTTTCTTTCATCGACTCGGCGGCAGACGATCCCTTGTTTCCGGTTGCAGGCCGCATGACGGTTGCGCCCAGCGCACTGCCTAATGCCTTGGCCGAAGTCCTGGTGGCACTGGCTCAGGCTGGCGGCCAAGCAGTGCCCGAAGCATTTTCAGCGGTGTCACCCTCCGAGGCCGCCACGCAGATCGCTGCCAGCCTGGCTTCAGGTGAACGCGTAGCCGTATTGCTGGGCAATATGGCAGTGGCATCCGATCAGGCCAGCCTGATCGCAGCCAATGCCACGGCACTGGCCAAGTCAGCCAAGGCTACCTTCGGCTTCCTCACTCCTGGTGGCAACACGGTAGGCGGCTATCTGGCCGACGCGTTGCCAGGGCAGGGTGGCCTGACAGCAGAGCAAATGCTGCAGCAGCAACTCAAGGCCTATCTGGTGGTGCACGCCGAGCCTGCGTTCGACGCAGATAACGGCGCCCAGGCAGTTCAGACCCTGAAGAGCGCTGGTTTTGCTGTTGCCCTGACTTCATTCAAGTCGGCCGCTGAAGAGTGGGCCGACATCATGCTGCCTATTTCGCCGTTTACCGAAACTTCAGGCACATTCGTTAACGCAGAAGGTCGGGTGCAAAGTTTCAAGGGTGTTGCTGCTCCCTTTGCCGATACGCGTCCAGGCTGGAAAGTCTTGCGGGTGCTGGGCAATTTGTTCGAGTTGCAGGGTTTCGACGACGAAACGTCCGAGTCCATACGCGACACTGTCATGGTCGGCGGCATAGAAGGGCGCTTGTCCAACGAAGTGTCGGCAACACCTGGCCTGGCTCAGGTGCCGAGCAAAACAGGACTGGAACGCGTAGCTGATGTGCCGATTTATCGCAGTGACGTCCTGGTGCGCCGTTCGCAGCCTTTACAGGAAACAGCCGCATCGCAGCCGCCCAAGGCACGCATGTCTGCCGCTACGCTGGCAGGCCTGGGGGCTGTTTCGGGTGACCCCTTGCGCATCGTCGGTGCGCAAGGCGAGGCGGTGGTCGTACCGGCTCTGGAAGATGAAACAGTGGCCGCTGGCTGCATAAGACTCGCCACTGCGTTCAATGAAACGCTGGCGCTGGGTAGTGGCTTTGGCCAACTGACGGTGGAGCGTGCCTAATGGAGTGGCTTACCTTACTTGAAAATTTCGGCACTGAACTGATTGGGCCGACCGCCTGGCTGGTAGTCTGGACACTGATCAAAATCGTCGTGATTGCCGTACCCATTATTTTGTGTGTTGCCTACATGACGTACTGGGAACGCAAGATGATCGGTGCCATGCACGTGCGCCTGGGCCCGACCCGGGTTGGTTTCCGGGGCTTGCTGCAGCCGTTTGCCGACGTGTTCAAGCTGCTGACCAAAGAAGTCATTGTCCCCAGCAAGGCCAATAAAGTGTTGTATATATTGGCTCCGGTTGTAACGCTGATGCCGGCTCTGGCTGCCTGGGCTGTCATTCCCTTCGGCCCCGAGCTGGTGCTGGGCGACATTAACGCAGGCCTGCTGTTCATCATGGCCATCACATCCATAGGCGTGTATGGCGTGATTGTGGCTGGCTGGGCATCCAACTCCAAGTATGCCTTTCTGGGTGCTTTGCGGGCTGCAGCGCAAATGTTGTCCTACGAGCTGGCCATAGGCTTTGTGCTGGTCACGGTGCTGCTGGTATCGGGCACGCTCAACCTGAGCGGCATCGTGACTGGGCAAGACACAGGATGGTTTGCCGACCGGGGCATCAATTTCATGTCCTGGAACTGGCTCCCGCTGCTGCCTTTGTTCGTCATCTATGTGATCTCGGCCGTGGCCGAAACCAACCGCCACCCCTTTGACGTGGTCGAAGGCGAATCGGAAATCGTGGCGGGTCACATGGTCGAATATTCCGGCATGGGCTTTGCGCTGTTCTTCCTGGGCGAGTACGCCAACATGATTCTGTTGTCGGCGTTGGCCTCCATCATGTTCCTGGGCGGCTGGACGCCTCCGCTCGACATCGCGCCGCTGACCTGGATTCCAGGCTGGCTGTGGTTGGGCCTGAAAACGTTTGTAGTTATTTCAATGTTCGTGTGGTTCCGTGCGACCTTCCCCCGCTATCGCTATGACCAGATCATGCGTTTGGGCTGGAAGGTATTCATCCCGCTGACCGGCATCTGGTTGTTGCTGGTGGCGATCTGGATGCAAACGCCCTGGAATATATGGCACTAGGACACAGGGGCTAAATTATGGAAGCTATCAAAGATTTCTTCGGCAGCCTGATGCTGTCTGAAATGCTCAAGGGCATGCGCCTGACCGGCAAGTATTTTTTCAAGCGTAAGGTAACACTGCGCTATCCACAGGAAAAAACGCCTACATCGGCGCGTTTCCGCGGCCTGCATGCTTTGCGTCGCTACCCGAACGGAGAAGAGCGCTGCATTGCCTGCAAGCTGTGCGAGGCTGTTTGTCCGGCGCTGGCCATTTCCATCGAATCCGAAGAGCGCGATGACGGCACCCGCCGCACCACGCGCTACGACATCGATCTGGCCAAATGCATTTTCTGTGGGTTCTGTGAAGAAAGCTGTCCCGTCGACTCCATCGTCGAGACGCATATTCTGGAATACCACGGTGAAAAGCGTGGCGATCTGTATTACACCAAAGACATGCTTTTGGCCATCGGCGACCGCTACGAACCAGAAATTGCGCGCCGTCGTTCCGAAGACGCCCCTTATCGTTGATGCCGGATCCGACACCTATGATTTTTTCTACTATTCTGTTTTATGTGCTGGCGCTGGTGCTGGTGGTGGCGGCATTTCGCGTCATTACCGCAAACAGCCCCGTCACGGGTGTGTTGCACCTGATCCTGACTTTCTTCACGGCATCCATGATCTGGATGCTGCAGGGCGCCGAGTTCCTCTCCCTGCTGCTGGTACTGGTGTATGTGGGCGCCGTCATGGTGCTGTTTCTGTTTGTGGTGATGATGCTGGATGTGCGCATGGATGCCTTGCGCGCAGGTATGAAAACCTATCTGCCCATGGGGCTGATCATCGGCCTGATCATGGTGCTGGAAATGGCTTTTGTACTGGCTAAAAGCTGGTTTGATGCCGGCCCGGCGGCCGTCATCGCCGACGATGTCGACAACACACACGCCCTGGGCGTGGCCATGTATACGGATTACGTGTTTGCGGTGCAGGTCGGTGGTGTGATCCTGCTGGTGGGCATGATCGCTGCCATTGCCTTGACCTTGCGTAAGCGCTCTGACGTCAAGCGCACCAATCCTTCCGATCAGATCAGGGTACGGGCGCAAGATCGCTTGCGTATGGTGAGCATACCCTCGCAAACTGAAGCGCCCGCAGCGGCCAATACGGATCAGGCCCAAGGAGACAAACCATGACACTGACGCTTGCTCATTACCTGATACTTGGCGCCATTCTGTTCGCCATCGGTATATTCGGCTTCTTCCTGAACCGCCGCAATCTCATCATTCTGTTGATGTCCATCGAGCTTATTCTGCTTTCGGCCAACATGAACTTCGTGGCGTTCTCCACCTGGTTTGGTGATACCGCCGGACAGGTTTTCGTCTTCTTTGTCCTGACGGTGGCGGCTGCCGAAGCAGCCATCGGCCTGGCGATTCTGGTGTTGCTGTTCCGCAACCTGAATACGATCAACGTTGAAGAACTTGACGAGCTCAAGGGTTGATGGGATTGCACATACTATGAATTCACCTAATCTTTATCTACTGATTGCACTGGCTCCGCTGGTCGGCGCCATATTGGCTGGCTTCTTCGGTACAGGTTTCCTGGGCCGTTTCGTGGGTCGCCGGGGCTCGCACTTGATCACCATCGCAGGTGTGCTGATTTCCTTCATAGGCTCGGTCATCGTACTGTTCCAGGTACTTGATGGCCACACCTACGACGGCGCGCTCTATACCTGGTCGGTCATAGGCACCACCAAGGTGGAATTGGGCTTCCTGATTGACTCACTCTCGGCCCTGATGATGGTCGTGGTGACATCGGTTTCGCTGATGGTGCACATCTACACCATAGGCTATATGGCCGACGATCCGGGCTATCAGCGTTTCTTCTCGTATATTTCGCTGTTCACCTTTTCCATGCTCATGCTGGTCATGTCCAACAACATGGTTCAGCTGTTCTTCGGCTGGGAAGCGGTGGGTCTGGTGTCGTATCTGCTGATTGGCTTCTGGTACGAGCGCCCCACGGCCATCTTCGCCAACATGAAGGCCTTCCTGGTCAACCGTGTGGGTGACTTCGGTTTCGTGCTGGGCATAGGTCTGTTGTTCGCCTATACGGGCAGCATGCACTACGGTGATATCTTTGCCAAGAGCGATGAGCTGGCCACCACGATATTCCCGGGTACCGACTGGCAAATGCTGACGGTAGCCTGCCTGTCCTTGTTTGTGGGTGCCATGGGTAAGTCGGCACAAGTGCCTTTGCACACCTGGCTGCCTGATTCCATGGAAGGCCCGACGCCTATTTCGGCGCTGATCCACGCAGCAACCATGGTGACTGCCGGTATCTTCATGGTGGCGCGCTTTTCACCCGTATTCGAGCATTCCGAAACTGCCTTGTCCTTCATCATGGTTATTGGCGCGATCGGAGCCTTGTTCCTGGGTATTTTGGGTATCGTCCAGAACGACATCAAGCGCGTCATTGCCTATTCGACCTTGTCCCAACTGGGCTACATGACTGTCGCCTTGGGCGCTTCGGCGTATTCCGTTGCTATCTTCCACCTGATGACGCATGCCTTCTTCAAGGCCTTGCTGTTCCTGGGTGCCGGCTCGGTCATTATTGGCATGCATCATGACCAGGATATCCGCAACATGGGTGGCCTGCGCAAATACATGCCCATTACCTGGATCACCTTTTTGCTGGGTACGCTGGCTCTGGTGGGTACGCCTTTCTTTGCAGGCTTCTACTCGAAAGAGCACATTATCGAAGCGGCCGGCGCGGCCGAGGTGTGGGGTGCCAGTTTTGGCTACTATGCCACCCTGATTGGTGTGTTCGTCACTTCCCTATATTCGTTCCGGGTGTATTTCCTGGTTTTCCACGGCAAAGAACGCTTCGACACCCATGGTCATGCCGGCCATGGTCACGATGATCACGGCCATCATGGCGGCACTCCGCATGAGTCGCCTTGGGTCGTGACCCTGCCTTTGGTATTGCTGGCGATACCATCTGTGGTGGCGGGTGCCTGGTTCATCGATCCGCTGTTGTTCGACGGCTTCTTCAATGGCGTCATTGCTGTCATGCCCGAGCATCCGGCCATGGCCGAACTGGCCTCACACTGGCATGGCTGGGTGGCTTATGCCCTGCATGGTTTTGTGACCTTGCCGTTCTGGCTCATGATCGCTGGTTTCGTCGTGGCCTGGTATTGCTACATGGTCAACCCCAAAGTGCCTGCAGCCATTCACCGCAGCTTGTCGGGTATCAACCGCATTCTCGATAACAAGTACTACGCTGACTGGTTCAATGAGCAGGTGGTGGCGCGCGGCGCCCGCTGCCTGGGTCATGGCTTCTGGAAAGTGGGTGATCGCGGTTTGATCGACGGTGTGATGGTCAATGGCAGTGCCCGCGTAGTGGGCTGGGTGGCGGCTGTCAGCCGGCACCTGCAGTCCGGCTATATCTATCACTACGCCTTTGCGATGATCATCGGGATCATGGCTTTACTTTCCTTTTTTGTGCTGACGGTTAACTGATGGCTAGCGATATGGCGTCTTCTACTCTTCCCTGGTTAACGCTTTCGATCTTCGTGCCCATCGTGGCAGGATTGATTGTCCTGCTGGTGGGTCGCGATGACCGGCCGGGGCTTACACGCGTGCTGTCCCTGGTAGGTTCGGTGGCCGGTTTTCTGGTGACCCTGCCACTTTATTTAGGCTTCAATCCCCAGACAGCCGATATGCAGTTTGTCGAACAGGCCAGCTGGATCGAAACCTTTGCCGTTAACTACCATCTGGGCATCGACGGCATTTCGCTCTGGTTTGTACTGCTGACAGCCTTCATTACCATTATTGTGGTGCTCGCCGGCTGGGAGGTCATTACCAGCCGTGTATCGCAATATATGGCGGCCTTCCTGATTCTGTCGGGCCTGATGGTTGGCGTGTTTTCCTCGCTGGACGGCATGCTGTTCTATGTGTTCTTCGAAGCCACGCTCATACCGATGTATTTGATCATCGGGGTGTGGGGCGGGCCCAATCGCGTGTACGCAGCATTCAAGTTTTTCCTGTATACGCTGATGGGTTCCCTGCTGACCCTGATTGCCTTCATTTATTTGTGGCATGCAGCCGGCGGCTCTTTCGATATTCAGACCTGGCATGAACTTCCACTGGGCATGACGCCACAGATACTGATCTTCATCGCCTTGTTTGCAGCATTCGCCGTCAAGGTGCCTATGTGGCCCGTCCACACGTGGCTGCCCGATGCCCACGTGGAAGCGCCTACAGGTGGTTCAGTGGTGCTGGCTGCCATTATGTTGAAGCTGGGTGCTTACGGCTTCCTGCGCTTCTCGCTACCCATCGCACCCGATGCTTCACATAGCCTGGCCGGCATTGTCATTGCGCTGTCGCTGATTGCCGTCATCTACATCGGTCTGGTCGCCATCGTCCAGGACGACATGAAGAAGCTGGTGGCGTACTCGTCGGTAGCTCATATGGGCTTTGTCACGCTCGGCTTTTTTCTGTTCAATACAGCCGGGATGGAAGGCGCCATTGTCCAGATGATTTCGCACGGCTTCGTGTCGGGCGCCATGTTCCTGTGCATAGGGGTACTGTACGACCGCCTGCATACTCGTCGCATTGATGACTATGGTGGCGTCATCAACGTCATGCCGCGTTTTGCAACGTTTTTCCTGTTGTTCTCTATGGCCAATGCCGGCTTGCCGGCCACAAGTGGATTCGTGGGTGAGTTCACCGTCATCATGGGTGCAGTCGAATACAACTACTGGATAGGCTTGCTGGCTGCTACAGCGTTGATACTGGGCGCATCCTATTCGCTCTGGATGTACAAACGCGTCGCCTTTGGTGCCATTGCCAACGACAATGTGCGCGGCATGTCAGACCTGAGCCCGCGCGAGTTTTTCATTATGGGCATCATGGCCATTGCGGTACTGTACATGGGCATTTATCCCAAGCCGTTTACAGACGTTATGCACGTGTCGGTAGAAGCACTGCTGCAGCATGTCTCTGTCTCGAAACTGTAGGCCTCAAATACTATGCAAAATCCATTTGACTTCGCCTTGGCTGCGCCCGAGATTACGCTACTGATTCTGGCAGCGATCGTGCTGCTGTTCGATGCTTTCAACAAAACCGAATCACGTCACACCACCTTTACGCTAAGTATTGGTGTGTTGCTGGTGCTGACCGTAGTGTCCCTGTGGCAGTGGAACAGTGGCGTAGAGGGCAACTCCTTCGGTGGCCTATATGTGGTCGACTCGCTGTCGCACTTTCTGAAAGTACTGTCTTATATCGCGGTGGCCGCCACACTGATCTACGGACGCGAGTACGCTGAGCAGCGCGATATGCTCAAGCACGGTGGTGAATTTTACTCGCTCACCTTGTTTGCACTGCTGGGCCAGATGGTCATGATTTCGGCCGGCAGCATGTTGACGGTTTATCTGGGTGTCGAGCTTATGTCCTTCGCCCTGTATGCCCTGGTTGCCTTGCGTCGCGACGATATCAAGGCAACCGAGGCTGCCATGAAGTACTTCGTGCTGGGTGCCTTGGCCTCAGGTGTGCTGCTGTACGGTCTGTCCATGATCTACGGCGCTACCGGCCAGCTCGACCTGCGTCTGATTGCGCAAGTCATTGCCGGGGGCAATGCCGAGCGTCTGCCCTTGGTGTTTGGCGTGGTATTTATTGTTGCGGGCCTGGCGTTCAAGCTGGCGGCGGCACCATTCCATATGTGGACACCCGACGTTTATCAGGGTTCGCCGACAGCGGTTACCCTCATTGTCAGTGCGGCTCCCAAGCTTGCTGCCCTTGCCATCACACTACGCTTGCTCATCGAAGGCCTGCATGGCATCGCCATCGATTGGCAGCCCATGCTGCTGGTGATGGCCATGCTGTCGCTGGCCATAGGTAATCTGGCTGCCATTGCGCAAACCAACTTCAAGCGCATGCTGGCTTATTCCACGATTTCCCATATGGGCTTCATTTTCCTGGGCCTGTTGTCGGGTGTGGGTCAGAACCAGGCCGTAACGGGCTGGGCTTATGGCTCTGCATTGTTTTACATGGTCATTTATGTGTTGACCACCCTGGTTACCTTCGGCCTGATCATGTTGCTCAGCCGCAGAGGGTTTGAGTGTGAGGAGATTTCCGACCTGAAAGGTCTGAATCGCCGCAGCCCCATTATGGCCGCCATGCTGATGCTGGCTATGTTTTCGCTGGCGGGTATTCCTCCTCTGGCGGGCTTCTATGCCAAGCTGGCTGTGTTGCAAGCCTTGGTTGGTGCGGGTCATGTGGCTTTTGCCGTCGTGGCAGTGATCTTCTCTCTGATCGGCGCTTTCTATTATCTGCGCGTGGTCAAGGTGGCTTACTTTGACGAGCCGGAAGGCGATGCAGAGCCCATCAGCAACGGCGTGATCACCAGTGGGCTGATGTCCGTCAATGGCCTGCTCATCATCGCCCTGGGTGTACTACCCAGCGGTCTGATGGCCTTGTGTGTACGGGTGATTGAAGGCTCGCTGAAGTTCTGAACGAATGAACCTATCATTTGCTGTCTGGACAGTCATCGTGCTGTCCTTGCTCACTGCCAATCTGCCCTTTGTCGTGCAGCGTCCCTTTCTGGTACTGCCCTGGACGCAGGCCGGCGAACCCCAACGCCCCTTTTGGTTGCAATGGGTAGCTTCCCTGGTCTTTTTCGGCCTATTGCTGGGGCTGGCCTACGCGGGCTTTTTTATGATCGGGCGCGCTTTCTTCATGGCATCCGATTTGGCTTCAGTCGCGCTGTTCGTTGGCAAGCTGGCGCTGGTATTCGGCTTGACTGCTTTGTTGCTGGCTTTTCCAGGCTGGCACAATCGCAGCCATGACATACACAAGTCTTTCTTGGCGCGCTTGCTTGAGGTGCTGGTATTTTACGGCTTGGTTGGTACGCTGGGTTTTGCCTTTGAAGTAAACATGGGTAATGCCTTTAGCCAAACCTGGGAGTTCTATGCCGTTACACTGAGTCTGTTTCTGGTGCTTGGCTATCCCGGCTTTGTATTCCGCTACCTGATGCGCCGTCCGAAACGTAAGTCTCTTTAAGCACCATGGCGGGCGGGTTGATGAGTGTCAGCTTGTTCGCCTTGAAGCGCCGCAACAACTCAAACAGCAAGGCACTGCGCACCCTGTAGGCAGCACGGGGTGTATGCACATACCCGGTTGCGTTGAAGATGAGGCCGGTGGTTTCAACGCCTTCCAGCATGACGTCCGGGGCCGGATCGTCCAGAATATCCATATTGTCGGTAAAAGCGGCAAGTATCAAGTCGTGCACTTGATCGGCGTTGCTGTCTAGCGGCAGGGCCAGCTTGATCTGGACTCTGCCTAATGGGTTTTCATGTGTGACATTGCGCACGATCTTGGTAATGAACTCCGAGTTTGGAACAATGATCGTAGAGTAGTCGGCCATCTGGATTTCAGTCGCGCGGACATTGATTCGGCGAATATCGCCTTCGACACCGCTTAGTGTGACCCAGTCGCCTACTTTGACCGGGCGCTCGGCCAGCAGAATCAGGCCTGACACAAAATTCTGTACGACTGCTTGCAAACCAAAGCCTATGCCCACCGACAAGGCGCTAGCTATCCAGGCAACGCGCTCCAGGCCTATGCCTACCGCTGAAAGCGAAAGAGCGATAACCAGAACATATCCCGCGTAGCCAAAAAGCGTTGCGGCTGACAAACGCATGCCAGGATCGAGACTGGTGGTGGGGAGGTACTGGCGGGCCAGCCAGACCTGGACTATCTTGACCGCAGCAAACCCTATCAGCAAGACCACGAGTGCGAAAACCATGGTCGCCGGCCGTAGCTGGATTTCGCCTATGGCTATGCCGTTATGGAGATAATCCAGGCGCTGCAACCAAGCGGCGGGCCCGTCGCCAAAAGGGGCCGCCAACAGCACCAGGGCGAGTAACAGGACCAGCAGGCGGCCTGCTCCGGCCAGCAGGACTATGACCTGGCTGCGTACGCGCGTCATGGGCCTGGCATAGTGCTCGTCACCTGTATTGCGTTTGATGGCGGCCAGTATGCTTTCACTGCCGTCTTCGATCAGGCCGTTGAGCAGATAAGCCGAACCCAATACGATAAGGACCCATGCCGTTTGCCTGCTGATGAAGCTGCCCAGCGCAATATAGCCTAGTGCAAGGCATGCGAAGCTAATGATGACCGCTGTCCAGACCAGGCCTCTAGCGAAAAAATATCCGGCGGGCATCGGTGCCGGCGCAGGTTCGGAGGCGACAGCGTGGGGGTCTGGGGCAGGAGGTCGCCGCAGGCGGGTCGCACGACGCATGGCATGGGCCAGCAGCGTACCCAGTATGAGCGTCATGAGACTGTTTTGCACGACGGTGGCTGCCAGGCTGGCATTGACCAATGTGGCCAGTTTTTGGGCCATCCAGCCGGCAGCCAGGGTAATGGCAAGCACAGCCGGGTACCACCGCAGCCCGCTGGCCACTGGGTCAGGTAGAGATATCAGCCGCCATGTAGGCCTGTCGGCAGAGAGCAGCGCACGGCCCAGGCCGGTCACAAATCCGGCAAAATATGCAGCGCCAGTGGCTTGGTTCAACAAGCCGTCCAGATCGCCCGGCAGGGTAGACTGCGCATTGATGCCGGCGTGGATGATTTCGGCAATGGCGCCTGGCGTTACGGTTGCCAGTGCAAGCTGAGCGGTGGCATAGAGCGAACGCCGTAAGCGGCCGGGTGCCACGCGAGTAGTGGTCAAGGTCCAGAGCAGTCGTCCGGCCAGCTTGCGCACGATAATAATGACGGCGATGCCCAGCAGTACGGCCAGCCAGATAGGCTTGCCTTGCTCCTGGGCAGCGGTTTTCAATTCCTTCCATACAGGTTTCAAGCTGTTGATGTCTTGGGGCAGCAGCGTTCGCAGCTCACCCCAGAAATCGTCGTCGAGCACCGAATTGCTGCGCTTACCCAGTTCGGCCTGGAACTGGGCGCGCCGCAGCTGCAGGATGCGCACGTTGGCCTGTCCGGCTTCGACATCGATAAGGCGGGCCAGCTTGATCTGGGCATCCAGCAGGCTGACATTTTTGGATAATTCACGTCGCTGCGTGGCAACGTCTGGAGCCTCTGTGATGCCTGTAGCGGGCTCGCCCAGTTCGGCCAGGCGCGCCTGCATGCTGGCCAAGAGGGGTTCTAGCGTGGACTCGGCTTGCTGCGCCTGCTTGGAGGCCTCTTGTGCCGTATCGCGCAGGCGTAGAAGTTCGCTATCTTCCAGAGGCTCCTCAGCCGCCGCATCAAGATCGTTTTGCAATGCATCGATTTGTGCGCGCACAGTATCGAGTGTTTTGCTGATTTCGGCGGGAGAGCCCTGGTCTTGCGCGTAGACAGGTGCGATGGCTGTGAAAAAAGCGAGGCATAGCACAAGCAGGCAGCGCATGAGTGCCGGGCACCATCTTTTGAGCATGGCCTGCATGAGCAGAGGCCGACTGGAACAATGAGTTGGAGTCATTGATTTTTATACGAAAAGAACTAGCTTAGCACTTGGAGGGGGCAGGGGGAATGCGGAGCGTAACGGTGCCGTTCATATTGCTACTTGCTGCGGGTAAAATGGCGGCTTGATCATTTGCTTTATCAAGGCTTACCGTAATCAGCTATGACTCATCTTATTTTGCAGGCTCCCAATCTTGTTTCCGCGAATATTGAAAAGATAGCGGCTATCGCCAGCGCAGCAGGGGTGCAGGAGTTGGGCAATACTGCCGTGCGTCTGCTCGATGTCGACGACCAGGCGCGTGCCGAAGTGCGGGCCTGCTGCGAAACTTTCGGTATGGATTACGCTTTTTTCGAGCAAATTACACGCCTGCGCGATTGCCGGATACTGGCCATGGATATGGATTCGACGCTCGTCAATATCGAGTGCATAGATGAAATTGCCGACATGGTGGGGCGCAAGGAACAGGTTTCGGCTATTACGGAAGCGGCCATGCGTGGAGAAATCACTGATTTTTCTGAAAGTTTGACGCGGCGGGTGGCCTTGCTGAAAGGGGTTCCCGTTTCTGCGCTCGAGCAAGTTTATAGCGAGCGTTTGCGCTTGAATCCGGGTGCTGAAAACTTGATTGCTACAGCAAAGCGAAACGGCCTGAAGACTTTGCTGGTCTCAGGTGGGTTTACCTTCTTTACCGAGCGCCTGAAGGAACGTCTGGGCCTGGATGCTTGCCATGCCAATGTGCTGGAAGTGGCCGATGGTGTGCTGACGGGCCGAGTGCAGGGCGATATTGTTGATGCACAGGGCAAGGCTCATCATTTGCAGGCGCTGGCTACGGAATTGAGCGCCAGTGCAGAGCAAATCATTGCGGTTGGGGATGGCGCCAATGATTTGAAGATGATGGCGCATGCGCATTTTTCGGTGGCGTATCGGGCCAAGCCTGTGGTGCGCGAGCAGGCTCGTTATGCTTTGAATGTGGCTCCGCTGGATGGTATTTTGAATTGGTTTCGGTTAAGCCATTGATTGGGGTTCGAACGCTAGCTCCTGTAGCGCGTCTGAAACCAGCTCGCAGTAACTGCGTCAGCTGGAAAGAAAGATTCGATCCGCAACTCGTGTACAGTCACGTCGTGCGGCGTACCTATGGTGGCGATCGAAGTGAATAAATTCAATGTCATACCGTCCTTATGGATTTGCATCGGCAAGAATGGCAACGCAAGCGTATCAAGATTAGCTTGGCGGGTCGCCGCATTGATCCCAGGCATGGCTGCCAGTTCGCTGAGAAGGGCTGCTGCTTCGCTAGCAGGACCATCGCTCATTGCTTCGCGCTGAATCCAGTGCAATAGATCTGCGCAGACATCCTCCCAATTCTGCAGGTGATTGCGAATACCATTCGGGTCGAGCATCAATTTAAGGACATTGACTCCCTCGCTTCGCAACGGCGTGCTCTGCGGTGTATCTAGCAACCAGCGTATCATGCCTAACGCTGGTGCATTTGCCATCACAAGATTCCAAAGGCGATCGACCACCAGTGCGGGATACGGTACTTGCTGGGCCAGCATGAAGTCCAGTGCCTGCTTCACTGGCACCAGCTCAGGATCGGATAAACTGCGCTCTCTGTACGCCGGGGCATAGCCTGCTGCCAGGAGCATCCCGTTGCGCTGCCGCAGCGGGATGTCGAGAATAAGCCCCAGTTTCACGACCATCTCACGGCTGGGTTGCGAACGACCGCTTTCAAGAAAGCTAATATGTCGCTGCGAAATGCCGCTTGTCGTTGATAATCGAAGCTGGCTGTAGCCTCGCTTGCCCCGCCAATAGCGCAACGCTGCGGCAAAATCAGTAAAGTAGCAGCTCGTATCCACACTATGCCGCATCGGCTCTTGTTGATCCATTTATTCTCCTGGCTGACTGGCGGACGCTGGATCAGCGGCTTCAGGAAGGCATCTTGTCGAGGAAGCCTGTAATCCGTTCGATCCGTCCATCGGGCGCGATGACCGCGATGTCGGTCCCGCGCGCTACCGGGCAGGCATCATCTTTCCCAAGAGACCACGAAAAGCGCAACACCTCGTGATGCCCGTCCGGCTTCCCAGACACGCTAAAGCTTAGACCAGAAAACTGCGCCTGGGCAACGCTGATCATCGCATCGAGCGCTTGGTGGCCGGTGGACTGCGTGAGCGGGTCAATGTAGCTGGCATCCGGCGTAAATGTTTGTTCGATCAACGTGCGCCGGCGCGTCGGATCACTTTCATTCCAGATATGCACATATTGTGTAGCAATTTCGGCTGGGGTGTTTGGAGGCCTATTGGTGGTCATGGAATTCTCCGTTGAAATTACCAGGTCCTTGAGGACTTGTTTGTCGAGTGCGACAGCGACATTTTGGAGGGCCACGTCAGTTTGGTCGATTACCCGTCAGGTAATCGATTCGCCGGAGTCTATGCTGGAAAATACCGTAATGCTATCGCAACACGGTGTTGCCTTCTTGTCAGCGTCAATCAACATGGAGCTATACATGCCAGCCTATGCCGTCGGAATTATTAATGAAACACGATTGAGTGGCGCTATTCGCGACTATCTGGAGCACATCGACGCGACGCTTCAACCGTACTTAGGAAGATTCATTATTCATGGTGGGCCATATCTGCCGCTGGAGGGTGAACCAACGGGCGACTTGATTGTCATCGAATTTCCAAGCCTGGAGCTTGCTTCGAGCTGGTATGACTCACCGGACTACCGGGCGATTAAGCCGCTAAGAATGGAGAACAGCGTCGGTATAGTTTTTCTCGCCCCTGGTGTGCCACCAGCCCACCGCGCTATCGACATTCTTGTTTAAAAGGTTCGCTTCGAGTCGACTAGGGCTTTGGTCATTGACCATAGTCGAACCAAAGTGGATCTATGCTGCAGTCGACAGCTGCTGTTGCAACCATGCCAGATAGTCTTGGATCACCGCTTCATCTCTTTTGCAGTATGACCACTTCTGGTGCTTGCGAACGATGATGAATCCTGCCTGCTTCAGGATATCCAGATGCCTGCTTGTCGTCGGCTGCGATATATTCATTGCCTCAGCGATCAAGGTCATGCAAACCCCGAATTCCTCGGGGTTTGCTGACCACTGATGTCCGAAGTGTTTCTTCGCATCGGCTAAATACCGCAAGATTGACATACGGACTTCGCTGGCCATCGCCTTAATTTGCATTGAACGTTTCATCCACCTATTATATCGTCACTTAGCGAATTAACGATATGAGAGACGCTTGTGCTGAATTTACCGAATACGTTGATGATCGAAGGAAATGCTGTCAGATGGGGGAAATCCGGTGACGGGCCACCTCTCGTGGCCATTCATGGAACACCATTTTCTTCACAGGTATGGCGCAGGATCGTGCCGCAGCTTGTCGATCGCAGAACCGTCTACTTCTTTGACTTAGTGGGCTATGGGCAATCCGAAATGCGAGAAGGTCAAGATGTGTCACTCGCCGTGCAAAACAAGGCGCTTTCGGCGTTGTTCAATGAGTGGGGCCTTGAACGCCCTGATGTTTTGGCGCATGATTTTGGCGGCGCTACCGCTTTGCGCGCCTACTACTTGGACGGGCTACGCTACGCCTCCCTGACGATATTTGACGCTGTTGCCCTGGCTCCTTGGGGATCGCCCTTAATCCAACACGTTCGCAAGCATGAGAACGCTTTTTCGGGGATGCCCGACTACATGCATCGCGCACTCCTGAAAGCGTATTTGCAGACGGCAGCGTGTAACCCTCTCTCTGATGAAGCGCTCGATGTCTACAGCAGACCCTGGTTGGGCCTGATTGGCCAGCCAGCCTTTTATCGGCAGATTGCGCAGATGGATCAGAAGTACACAGATGAGCTTCAGGAAAGATATCGCGTTATGGACTGCCCGGTGAAGGTCTTGTGGGGGGAGAACGACAACTGGATTCCGTACGAGAACGGTGAAGCTTTGGCTTCTCTGATTTCGGACGGACCCTGTGTCCCAATTAGGAATGCAGGGCATCTTGTGCAAGAAGATCGCCCGGAAGCCATTGTGGCGGCCGTCCTGAAACAGCTCGCCAACACCTGACGGCAGTTCGTCAAGCAATGCTGGCTCGCTGCTATCAACAATCCCTTCAACTCCTTCTGGGGAAGTAAATATGTCGAAGAGTGATATTGAAGTTATCAAGGGAATGTATGAGTGCTTCAATGCGAGAGACATCGGCGGCGTACTTGCCGCGGTTGCCGACGACGTTGCCTGGGCCAACGGCATGGACGGCGGTCACGTTCATGGGCATGAGGCTGTGCGCGACTACTGGACACGCCAACGGGCTGTCGTCAGCCCACCCGTTGAGCCGATAGCATTTCGAGCACGTCCTACACTAACGCCCGCAATACATTCTTCACCGCATCGATACGCGCAGCCACCTGCTGGCCTTGCTTGATCTCCACCTTCAGCTTGTCTTGCCCGGCCAGCTTTACGTCGCGGCGCGTCTGGAGCAATTGAATAATACGTAAAGGATCCACATTGGGCTTGGCCGAGAACTGTATCAGTGCCTGGGCTTCGCTGGCGTCTATTTTATTGATGCCCAGCGGCTCCGCATGAAGCCGCAAACGGTGGGTAGCCAGCAGCGTCTGTGCCGCCTCAGGCAGCTTGCCGTAACGGTCGATCAGCTCTTCCTGGATATGAATCAAATCGTCTTCATGCTTGGCGTGCGACAGTTTTTTATACATGCCCAGGCGTGCGTGGACGTCCGGGCAATAGTCCGAAGGCAGCAGCGCCGAAGCATGCAGATTAACTTCACATAGCGCAGAGAAAGGGGAGTCCAGGTCGGGCTCTTCGCCCGATTTGAGAGCACGTACCGCAGCATTCAGCATGTCGGAATACATCGAGAACCCAATCTCGTGAATATTGCCCGACTGCGATTCGCCCAGCACTTCGCCCGTGCCGCGGATTTCCAGGTCATGCATGGCCAGGAAGAAGCCGGCGCCCAGTTCTTCCATGGCCTGGATGGCCTCCAGCCTTTTCTTGGCATTGGAAGTCATGGCGTCTTCGCCGGGCGTCATCAAATAGGCATAGGCCTGATGATGCGAACGTCCGACGCGTCCGCGCAATTGATGCAGCTGAGCCAGGCCCAGGCGATCGGCACGGTGGATCACGATGGTGTTGGCCGTAGGGACATCAATGCCGGTTTCAATGATGGTCGTGCACAGCAGAACGTTGTAGCGCTGCTGGTAGAAGCCCTTCATGACTTCCTCAAGCTCGCGTTCTGGCATTTGACCATGGGCTACGGCGATGCGCGCCTCGGGAACCAGTTCTTCAAGGCGGGCCCGCCGGTTGTGTATGGTGTCGACCTCATTGTGCAGGAAGTACACCTGCCCGCCGCGCTTGAGTTCGCGCAGCAAGGCTTCGCGTATGGTGCTGTTGTCTTCGCGGCGTACAAAGGTTTTGATGGCCAGCCGCTTTTGCGGTGCCGTGGCGATCACGGAAAAGTCGCGTATGCCTTCGAGCGACATGCCCAGCGTACGGGGTATGGGTGTGGCGGTCAGCGTCAGCACGTCCACCTCTGCGCGTAAGGCCTTCAGGGCTTCTTTTTGCCGGACACCAAATCGGTGCTCTTCGTCGATGATGACCAGGCCCAATTGTTTGAACTTCACTTCTTTCGACAGGATTTTGTGAGTGCCGATAACGATATCTACCTGGCCCTCATTCAAGCCCTTGATGGCTGCCGCCACTTCTTTCGATGAGCGGAATCGCGACAGCTCGACAACCTTGACTGGCCAATCGGCAAAGCGGTCGGCAAAGGTCTGTGCGTGTTGTTCGGCCAGCAGGGTGGTCGGGCATAGCAGGGCGACTTGCTTGCCATTCATGACAGCAAGAAAGGCGGCGCGCAAGGCGACTTCAGTCTTGCCAAAGCCCACATCGCCGCAAACCAGCCTGTCCATGGGGCGACCCGAGGTCATGTCTCCCATGACAGCCTCGATGGCGGCTGCCTGATCAGGCGTTTCCTCGAAGCCAAAGCCTTCTGTAAAGGCCTGATAGTCGTTAGGAGGTAGTTTGAAGCGGAAACCTTCGCGCGCTGCGCGCTGAGCATACAGGGCAAGCAGTTCGGCGGCGGCATCGCGCACCTGTTTGGCTGCCTTGCGGCGTGCCTTGTCCCATTGGCCCGACCCAAGTTGATGCAGCGGAGCGTGTTCAGGGTCGGCTCCGCTATAGCGCGCAATGACATGCAACTGCGCTACAGGTACATAGAGCGTGCTGCCGTTGGCGTATTCCAGGTGCAGGAATTCCATTTGGCCTTCGCCCAGATCCATTTCGATCAGGCCGCAATAGCGGCCTATGCCGTGCTGGGCATGGACGATCGGGTCGCCCTCGCGCAGTTCCGACAAGTCGCGCACCATGGCTTCGACATCGCTGCCATGTTCTTGTGTGCGTTTGCCACGCCGCAGCGTGCGCGCCTGGCTGGGGTACAGATCATTTTCCGTGATCAGCACCAGCGATAAGCCTGTGACGCTGAAACCACTGCTTAGTGGGGCAACAATCAGGGCAAAACGACATTGATTGTCTGAGTTCAGAAAATCCTGAAGTGTTTCGCTACCCGAGTCGGGAACGATGTCGAATTCAGCCAGCATTTGCAGCATGGTTTCACGCCGCCCGGCAGAGTCGGCACATAAAACAACACGCTGGCCGTTCTGACTCAATAACTTGCGCAGGCTGGCAAGAGGGTCTTCGGACCGTCGGGCGACCGCAACATTGGGCGCAGGCTGGAAATCAGGGTGCGATTTCTCAGTGCTCAGGACCAATCGTGCAAAGGCTTTTAGACGGGCGAACAGGTCTTCCTGATCAAGAAATAGCTGTTCGGGTGGCAGGACGGGACGCTCGCGATCACTTTTCAGGAATTGATAACGGCTGTGCGTATCTTGTGCGAAGCGCTGAATGGTTTGGTCAATGTCGCCCAGCGTAACAGTAAATGCTTGTTCGGGCAGATAGTCGAACAGCGTGGCGGTCTGGCTGAAAAACAGCGGCAAATAATATTCGATACCGGCAAAGGCAATGCCGTTGCCTATGTCTTTATAAGGCAGTGCGCGCGACGGGTCGCCTTCAAATACCTCACGGAACCGCGCCCGGAACTGATTGCGCGCAGCTTCGTCCATCGGAAATTCGCGGCCGGGCAATAATTGCACGTCTTTGACCGGGTACAGACTGCGCTGGGTATCTATGTCGAAACTGCGTATGGACTCGATTTCATCGTCGAACAGGTCCAGCCGATAGGGCAAGGCCGAACCCATGGGAAACAGGTCTATCAGCCCGCCTCGTATACAGAATTCTCCTGGCGCGGTAACCTGTGTGACGTGGCTGTAGTTGGCCCGTGTCAGTTGCTTGCGCAAGCCGTCTTCATCCAGCTTGTCGCCCTGTCTGAACGCAAAGGTATAGGCGGCCAGGAATTCGGGTGGCGCCAGTCGATACAATGCGGTGGTCACGGGTACAGTCAGTACATCGACCTGTTCCTGCATCAAAGCGTGCAAGGTGCGCAGACGTTCTGAAATCAGATCCTGGTGCGGCGAGAATCCGTCATAGGGCAAGGTTTCCCAATCGGGTAGTTGTCGCACGCGCAAGTCGGGCGCAAACAGTAATACCTCGTCGGCCAGACGCTGGGCGGCCAACGGGTCGGCGCAAAGTGCCACGACTGTCTTACCGGATGCGCGCGCCAGGTCGGCCAGCCACCATGCGTCGCCCGAGCCGGGAGGCAAGGCCTGCACATGCCTGTGCCCAGGTTTCAAGGCGGCCAGTACGGCTTTGGTTGTGGGAATTGTCAATGAAGGAGCTGTTTCTGTATTCATGTAGCCCACCATTATAAAATGCCTTTCCTTATGTCAAGAAAATTGATTGCTATCGTCCCGGCCGCTGGTATTGGCGCGCGTGCCCAAACAGGGCCTGCGGCGGCAGATCACGACCGCGGCCGCTTGCTGGCGGCCCAGTCCATTCCCAAGCAATATCGTTTGCTCAAGGGCGAACCCATGCTGCGCTGGGCTGTCAAAGCTCTGCTGGCTGATGAGCGTATTGCACAGGTCAGGGTGGCTGTGGCAACGCAGGACACCTGGGTAGAGCAGGCGCTGGCAGGTTTGCCACGCACGGTGTGGCGCCCTTGTGGCGGGCCCAGCCGTGCGGCGACCGTGCTGGCGGCGCTGCAAGAGGCTGGCCTGGGCGATGACGATTGGGTGCTGGTGCACGATGCGGCACGGCCAGGGCTGCCGGCTGGCGCCCTGAAGCGCCTGATAGACGTATGCCTGCAGCGTCGGGCAGGCGGCCTGCTGGCACAGCCTGTGGCCGATACCGTCAAGCTGGCTGGAGTCGTGGGGCTGGACGATGACGGCCCGGAAGGAGGCGTTCGCGAAATGCCGGCACTGGTCGGGGTTGAAAAATCAGTTCCTCGCGAGCGCCTGTGGCTGGCCCAGACGCCTCAGATGTTTCCAGCGGGCCGTTTGGTAGAAGCCTTGCTGGCTGCTCATGCCTCGGTGGATCAGTTCACCGATGAGGCCTCGGCAGTCGAGGCCGCGGGCTATACGCCTTTGCTGATACCCGGATCCGTGCGCAACTTCAAGGTCACTTGGCCCGAAGATTTCGAATTGATGGAAAAGTGGCTTTAAGCACAAAACAGGAGAGGTAATGAGTTTTTCCTTACGGGTAGGGCAAGGGTTCGATGTGCATGCGCTGGTTCAGGGGCGTCCGCTAATCATAGGCGGTGTGACGATTCCGCATACACATGGCCTGCAGGGGCATTCGGATGCCGACGTTCTGCTGCATGCGATTACCGATGCCATACTGGGCGGAGCCGGCCTGGGCGATATCGGGCGCCATTTTCCTGACACGGATCCGGCCTATAAGGGGGCCGACAGTCGGGTGTTGCTGCGGGCTGCTTACGATAAGGTGACGCAGGCCGGCTGGAAAATCATCAATATAGACGCCACCCTGCATGCACAAGCGCCCAAAATGGGGCCGCATGTGGCTGCGATGGCCGCCAATATCTCCCAAGATCTGGCCATCACGCCGCAAGATGTGAATATCAAGGCCAAAACCAATGAAGGCTTGGGCTATCTTGGTCGGCAAGAGGGCATTGCCGCAAACGTCGTGGTGTTGCTGACGGCATAAAGGCGCCGGTAGGGCGCTGCTGCTTGCCTACAGCGTGTCGCCACCCACCGAGCGGTTGCAGGCGCATAGTTCTTCGGTTTGAATGCCGTCAAGCACGCGCAGTACTTCTTCGGGGTTGCGTCCTACGCTCTGATTGTTGACCGACACATGCTGGATGATGTTGTCGGGGTCGACGATAAAGGTTGCACGCAAGGCTACGCCTTCCAGTTTTTCTCGTATGCCTAGTTGATCAATCAGGGAACCTGCGGTGTCACCAAACTGATAATGACCCAGCTTGCTCAGCTCGGCATGCTCGCGACGCCAGGCCAGCTTGACGTATTCATTGTCGATCGATCCGCCCATCAGGACGGCATCGCGGTCTTCGAAGTCTTGCGTCAGGTTGTTGAAGCCGACAATTTCGGTAGGGCATACGAAAGAAAAGTCTTTGGGGTAGAAATAGATGACTTTCCATTTGCCGGGAAATGAGCTTTCGGTAATGTCTTCGAAAGCTGAAACGCCGTTTTCCTCGTGCAGATTGAAGCCAGGTTTGACGCCCGTTACTTTGAATGGGTCGAGCTTATCGCCTACTGTTTTCATACAGAACTCCGTATTGACGCACTACGCTTTGGATCCGGGGCGGCCTGAGCTTGCTTCTTTGCTGCGCACTTTAGGTAGTTCTATGCGCGCAATCAGGCCGCCCGATGGTTGTGAAATAAGTTCAAGCGTACCATCTACCTGGCCCAAAAGGCGCTCGACGATGGCCAGCCCCAACCCGGCTCCGCTTACACCAGTGCGTGCAGATTCTCCGCGTGAAAACGGACGCAGTAGCCGTTGGATATCGGTAGGCGCTATGCCTGTTCCCTTGTCCTGGACTTCAATGGCGACAATACTGCCTTCCTGCCTGGCGACAAGCTGTATGTGCGCGCGGTCATCAGCTGGAGTGCGGCCGTAACGCCGAGCATTTTCGATGAGGTTGCTCACGATGCGTTTCAGGTCGTGAGCATTGATTCGTGCATAGAGATGGGAAGCGATGTTGGCCTGGAGCTCGTCTCCGAGTGATTCGGTATGGCTGCGTTCGCGCTCGAATACGTCTTGCAGTACCGAGGACACATTGATGCCCTGCTCGGGCGCAGCGGCGGCGGGCCTGGCGTACTCCATGAGCTGGCCAATGCTGTGGTCGATTTGGCCCAGATCTTCGTCTATGGCCAGGCGGGTTTCGTCGCTGACGTCGCTCAGTTCGATCTCCAGGCGCATGCGTGCCAAAGGTGTACGCAAGTCGTGTGAAATTCCGGCAAGCATGATTTCGCGATCGGCTTCGGTTTGCCGTATGTCGCGCGCCATCCGATTAAAGGCGATGTTCATGTCGCGAATTTCGGCAGGTCCTTTTTCAGGTAGCGGAGAAGGAGTTTCACCCCGTGCCAACTGCTGGGCAACCTTGGCCAATTGCGCCAGCGGGCGGTTGACAAAGCGGGCGCTGACCGCTGCGCCGATCAGGGCAAGCAGAAGCGCGGTGGCGCCCCAGCCAAACCATTCGACGCCGGAGGTCAGCCCCAACTGTTCGCGATCGAAAACCAGCCAGTAGTGGTCATTGTTGATGTCGAAGCTGACCCATATGCCAGGTGTGTTGTTGACCGTCCACATGACGCGCGTTTCAGACCCCAGGCGCTGCTTGATTTCAGCAGCGACGTGATTCCAGTAATTGGAATCGGGTAGCGGCTCAAGGGTGTCGGTGGGCTCCAGAGGCTGTACCCGCAGACTTTCTTTGGTAGCCAGGTCCAGCAGCAGGGCGGGGCGCACGCTGGTTGGCGCGTATATGAGTGCACTACGGGTAATGCTGACCGCCGTAGTGACACGTTGGGCCATCTGGGTCGCGCGCGGCCCTTCCTCCATGCTGAAGAACACCTGCAGCCACGCGACCAGGCTCACCAGCATCAGACCTGCAAGTAGCAGGAAAGAGCGGGTGAACAGGCCTAAGCGGAACCGCGATTTGATCTTGGTTCTGGGGTTTTGCGGTAACGGCATGAATGAACGCTTGCTGATCTACACTCGCAAGCGATCAATGGCCGCCATCAGGGACGAATACATAGCCCAGCCCCCATACCGTCTGGATGAAGACGGGTTTGGAAGGATTGGGTTCAACCAGCTTGCGCAGTCGTGAAATTTGCACGTCGAGGCTACGGTCGAAAGCTTCGTATTCGCGTCCGCGTGCAAGCTCCATGAGCTTGTCGCGCGATAACGGTATTTTGGGGTGACGGGCAAATACCTTGAGTACGGAGAACTCGCCTGTTGTAATGGGTACCTGTTCGTTGTTGCGCGTAAGTGTGCGCGTGGACAGATTCAATACGTAGGGGCCGAATTCGATAGACTCGTTTTCCTGGCTGGGGGCTCCTGGATGCTCTTCGGTGCCACGACGACGCAAGATAGCATTGACGCGTGCCAGAAGTTCGCGTGGGTTGAAGGGTTTGGACAGGTAGTCGTCGGCACCCATTTCCAGGCCCACGATACGGTCGATTTCTTCGGCCTTTGCCGTCAGGATGATGATGGGGGTGTTGTCGTGGCCACCACGCAAACGGCGGCAGATGGACAAGCCGTCTTCGCCGGGAAGCATGAGATCAAGCACGAGCAAGTCGAAATGCTCGCGCTGCCATAGTTTGCCCATTTCTTTGGCGTCTTCGGCGACAAAAACATTGAAACCCTGTTCCGTCAGGTAGCGGCGCAGGAGATCACGTAACCGAGGGTCGTCGTCGACGACAAGAATTTTTCGGGCGAGAGATTGATTTTGTGTGTTCATGGGGAAAATGTAACAGGGTCGAGTTGAGCCGTACAGAGCATGTAGCAAGATATTACACATTAAGCGTCTGGTAGAAAAGACGGTTACATTTTAGTGTAAGTACTTGAAGTAACTCTGTTTTGGCTGGAATGTTACCGGTCGTTTCTGCTGATTTTATACGTTAAAGGCCTGAATTGGTACTATTTCAATGGCTACCGCCAGTCGGCTGTCGCTGCCTGGGTCTTGCGTCTAAAATGACGGCCTATGACTTTACACCTTCTTGCCTTGGAAACCTCATCCAGCCTGTGTGGCGTTGCGCTGCTGTCCCGGGGGGATGATGGGGCAATCGACCTGAAGCTGCTGGAACACGATGCCGTGTCCGAACACGCTGAACGCATGCTACCCATGGTCGATGAGCTGCTTGAACTGGCTGGTATCACCCCCAACCGCCTGTCGGCTGTGGCGTTCGGGCAGGGGCCGGGCGGCTTTACGGGGCTGCGCGTGGCTTGCGGCGTGGCGCAGGGCATGGCTTTTGCCCTGGACATCCCGGTTATCCCCGTGCCGTCCCTGCAGGCGGCTGCCGCACGCGAGCATATTGCGTTGTCAGGGTCGGCGCCTTTGCAGATCGTAGTGCAGGACGCACGCATGGGCGAAATATACTTGGCCGCCTATCAGGCTGGTCTGGATTCGGGGCGAGCTGCATGGCAAGAAGTCCAGGCTCCGATTCTGCTTGACGCTGCCCAGTTGGGCAACTGGCTGGATTTTGCCGCCCAGGCCTGGGGGCTGGCCCACAGCCCGGGTGCGCGCCTGCTTGGGGACGCCATTCAGGCTTGTCCCGCCTTGGCCGATATCGCCAGCGGGCGAGACTGGCTGAAAGTCGGCGCTCCCCTGCGTTCCGATGCCTCAAGCGTGGCCAGGCTGGCCCTGCAGGTATGGCAAGAGGGGGGCGGCATTGCTCCCGAGTTGGCGGCTCCTCTGTATGTCCGCGACAAGGTTGCCTATACCACCATGGAGCGCGAGCTTGGGGCGGGCGGCAACCCCAGGGCGCCAGAGGGCTTCATCGTTCTAGAGCGCATGCAAGCAGCCCATCTCGATGCAGTTACCGATATCGAAGCCTCGGTGCAGGCCTTTCCCTGGACGCGCGGTAATTTCGCCGATGGGCTGCAGACGGGCTATGATGCATGGGTGGCCATGCAGTCGGGCAAGGTCGTGGGTTTTTGCATGACAATGTTGGCGCCCGATGTGGCGCATTTGCTGGTAATTGCGGTGTCGCCTGCTTGCCAGAGCGCGGGCGTAGGCACGCAACTGCTGCGCCGCTGCGAACAAGAAGCCCTGCGACGTGGTTTGGGTACCATCGTGCTCGAGGTCAGGCCATCCAACGAGAAGGCACTGCGTTTCTATCGGCACCGTGGGTTTGAGTTGCTGGCGACGCGCAAAGATTACTACCCGGCCGAGCATGGCAAGCGTGAAGATGCCTGCGTCATGACGAAAAGGTTGGTGTGATGCAAAACATACGCGCCCAGGCGCCGCGCCTGAATCGCCTGCAGCAAGCCTGGCTGCAAGAAATCGGGCTGGACAGACGCATGCTGGCACAGTATGTCACGCCAACTGCTGCGCCGGTGGCGAAGCGCGCACCTCAAGAACCCACCGAACAACCGCAATCGCTGCAGCCGTCGTTGCAACCCTTGCAGCAGAAGCCAGCAGGCGGTGGTCTGCAAGCGACCCGAGAGCTGCTTCGTACACCGCCGCAGCCCAAAGCCGGGAAGCCTGCAGCTCAGTTGCCTGATGCGCCGCGTGCGCCTGTGCCTGAAACCTGGCAAGCATTGATTTCCCATATCGACGAATGCCGTGCATGCGGGCTACACATGGGGCGCAGCCATGCGGTTTCTGGCTCGGGGGCCGAGCACGCGCCCGAATGGCTAGTTGTGGGCGAGGCGCCGGGCAGCGTCGATGACCGCACGGGTCTGCCTTTTCAAGGCAAGGCCGGTCAGCTCTTGCAAGCCATGCTGGCCTCTATACAGGTCACCGAACAGACACCGGTTTTTTTCACCAACGTGATCAAGTGCCGCCCCTTGGGCAACCGCCCGCCCACTCAAGAAGAAATCTTGGCATGCATGCCTTATTTACAGCGTCAGATTGCGTTGCTGAAACCGCATAGAATTCTTGCGCTGGGCAGTCTTGCGGCGCAGGCTTTGCTGGGTTTGCAGGATGATCTGGAGGCCTTGCGCGGGAAGGTACATTCTGTGCGCAGCGAAGCCGGCCAGGATATTCCGGTGGTCGTTACTTATCATCCGACGGCGTTGCTACTACGCCCCCAACATAAGCCCGATGCCTGGCGCGATTTGAATCTGGCGCGAGGCATGCTGACGCAGCAAGGTGCCAGCACTCAATGACGTAGCGCCTGCCCGTGGCCGTGCTGCCCTATGGTGTTCTTCAGACCCGGGTTGGCACGATGGTTCAGCCGATTCCAATGAATGAACACCAGCATCAGCCCCGATACCATCAGGCCGAATAGGATAATGATGGCATTGATGGGCAGGTCCAGCCAGAGCATGAGACTGTACAAGGCCAGCATCAGCAGAATGTTCAGTTGTTCGTTGAAATTTTGCACGGCAATCGAGTGTCCGGCTGACAACAGCACATGGCCGCGATGCTGCAGCAAGGCATTCATGGGCACCACAAAAAACCCCGATAAGCCGCCTACGAGCAGCAGCACGCTGTAGACTGCCCAGGTATCGTGCACGATAGGCATGAGCATGACGGTAAAACCCATGATGACACCTACAGGCAGCACAGAAAGCGCCCGCTTCAGCGGGACGCGACCGGCCAGAATGGAACCCGCCACAGTGCCTACGGCAGCAACGCCCATCAGGATTGAGGCCTGGTCCAGGCGGTAGCCCAGATGCTTGGCCCCCCATTCAATAACGATAAACTGCAGGGTGGCGCCAGCGCCCCAGAACAGAGTGGTAACTGCCAGCGATATTTGCCCCAGCTTGTCGTGCCACAGAATGCGGATATATCCCCTGAATTCGCGGATCAGTTTCAACGGATGGGTTTGCTGGCGAGGGTAGCGTACGTGAGTGAGCGGTATGAGCAGGTTGGTGGCCGCCGCCAGGAAATATACGATGGCAATGACCAGAATGGCGGCTTCAGTGCGTGTCTGCGCCAGGTGGTGTATCCATGCATGAGACTGCAGTGCTTGCGATACGGTTGGGTGAATCAGTATGCCGCCTACTACGGTGCCCACAATAATAGACAGCACGGTCAGGCCTTCTATCCAGCTATTGCCCTTGACCAGCAGTTCTGGCGGCAGCATTTCGGTGACGATGCCGTACTTGGCCGGTGAGTAAGCAGCGGCGCCGATACCCACCAGAGTATAGGCGCAGAAAACCAGCAGAAGCTGATCGGTATTGCTGGGACCAAAGCTTTGATAGCTGAACATCAAAAGGCAACCGCACACCTTGATGGCGTTGGTGATGAACATGACCCTGCCCTTGGGAAAGGAGTCTGCAAAGGCTCCGACAAAAGCGGCAAGAATGACGTATGCCAGGGCGAACCACCATTTCATCATGGGGGCCATCCAGTCTGGCCCGCTCAGATCGGCAATCAGGGCAATCGCGGCAATCAGCAACGCATTGTCGGCCACAGACGAAAGCGCCTGGGCTATCATGACCAGATAAAAGCCTTTTTTCAATGGAAATCCCGGCAAGTAATGGAAAGGGTATTGCGCTTGCTTTCAATGGCAAGAAAATGTTAGCGAGTATAGCGGTTGCTGGTTCGCCAAATCGAAAATAATAGCGCAGTTTGGTTTCAAGACCGGGAATGCACTGCGGTGTGCGTTATCATACGAGCCGATTGCAAGCCAGAATAAAGGGCTGCCTGTTTCATGCTTCAGTAGCCTCTTTGTCTGAAATGGCGGGGTTTTCCGACTCATTTTTTATTGTTCGCTTATTGTGCGCCTGACCCAGATAAAACTAGCCGGTTTCAAATCCTTTGTCGAGCCGACAGTCATTCCTACGCCCAGTCAATTGGTTGGGGTAGTAGGTCCCAATGGCTGCGGCAAATCCAACATCATCGACGCGGTCCGCTGGGTGCTGGGGGAAAGCAAGGCGTCCGAACTGCGCGGCGAGTCCATGCAGGACGTCATCTTCAATGGCTCGGGTCAACGTAAGCCGGCTGCGCGAGCGTCGGTGGAGCTGGTTTTTGATAACTCTGAGGGCAGGGCGACCGGACAATGGAGTACTTATTCCGAGATTGCCGTCCGGAGGGTACTGACCCGTGACGGCACTAGCAGCTATCTGATCAACAATCAGCAAGTGCGCCGGCGCGATATCCACGATATTTTCCTCGGTACAGGCCTGGGCGCACGGGGCTATGCCATTATCGGTCAGGGCATGATCAACCGCCTGATCGAAGCGCGGCCAGAAGAGCTGCGGGTGTTTCTTGAAGAGGCTGCGGGCGTATCGCGCTACAAAGAGCGGCGCCGCGAAACCGAAAATCGTCTGGGCGATACACGCGAAAATCTGATTCGGGTCGAAGACATTCTGCGCGAGCTGGGCAGCCAGCTCGAAAAATTGGAAATACAGGCTGAGGTTGCCTCGCAATATCGGGCCCTGCAAGAGGATGGCGAGCAAAAGCAGCATGCACTGTGGCTTCTGAAAGAAGACAAGGCCAGGGAAGACCAGAAAAGCAAGTTCTTGGCGATTGAACAGGCACAGACCGAGCTTGAAGCGGCCACTGCCAGCCTGCGTGCCGGAGAGGCCGAGCTTGAGTCGCGCAGGCAGGCACACTACGCGGCAGGAGATGCAGTGCATGCGGCCCAAGGCCTGCTCTTTGAGGCAGGTGCGCAGGTCAGCCGTCTCGAGGCCGAGATTCGTCATGTGGTGGATGCGCGCAATCGTGTGCAGTCGAGGCGCGGGCAATTGCAGCAGCAAATGCAGGAATGGGCCGATCAACAAACCCATTGCACCGAACAGATCGCCCAGTCTGAAGCCGACCAGGAAATTGCAGCTGCGCGCACCGAAGAGTTGCGGGCACAAGCCGATGAAGCTCAGGGGCTTTTGCCCGATATAGAAAACAAGGTGCGTGCGGCGGCACTTTCCCGGGACGAAATGCGTGGCGTATTGGCCAAGGTCGAGCAAGAACTCGCCCTGGTGGCACAATCCCAGCGTGATTCCGACCGGCAGCTGCAGGTGCTGGAACAACGCCAGGAACGGCTCAACCAGGAACTACGCGGCTTGAATGCTCCCGACCCGGCCAGTGTCGAGCGTCTGGCGGGCGATAGCGCCGCCATCGAAGAGCAGCTTGAAGAAGCGCAGGCGCAACTGCTGGAGCAGGAAGACCGTTTGCCCGGACTGGATGAGCAGCGCCGTCAGGCGCAGGCCCACGCACAGGAAGAATCTCAGGCTGTATCGCGCCTGGATGCCCGGCTGGGCGCATTAAGCAAGTTGCAGGACGATGTGCAGAAGCAGGGCGCGCTCGAGCCCTGGCTGGCGCATCACGAATTGAACAGCCTGGGCCGGTTGTGGCAAAAGCTGCATATAGAGTCAGGATGGGAAACCGCACTGGAGTCGGTGTTGCGTGAGCGCATGGCTGGCCTGGAGCTGCGCCAGCTCGAGCACGCCCGAGCCTTTGCCGGTGATGCGCCACCCGCCAGGCTGGCTTTTTACCAGTTGCCGGCTCCAGCGCCTGCGCCGGCTGTACCTCAGGGCATGCAGCCTCTGGCCGAGCTGTTGCGCATCAGTGATCCAGATCTGCGCAGTTTGCTGAACGACTGGCTGGCTCAGGTGTATGTGTGTGCCGATGTTGAAAAAGCCCTGGCCCTGCGTGCCGACCTGCCTGCCGGCGGTCTGTATGTCGTTCAGGAAGGGCATTTGATCGATCGGCACAGCATTCGCTTTTATGCTGCCGACTCCGAACAAGAGGGCCTGCTGGCACGCCAGCAGGAAATCGAAAATCTGCAACGCGATCTCAAAGCACGGCAATTGATCGCCGATGAAGCCGTAGGCGCAGTCGCGCGTGCCGAAAACGCCTGGCAGCAAGTTGCATCATCGCTGGTGCCGGCGCGCCAGCGCGTGGCTGAGCTGACACGCCGTCTGCATGATGTACAGCTTGAATACTCCAAGCTCAAACAGCAGGCCGAGCAATCCGATGAACGGGCTGGTCGTATCCACGAAGATCTGGCAGAGATCAAGCTGCACACAGAAGAGCTCATGGCCACCAAAGAAGAGGCCGAGGCCCGCTTTGAAGCGCTGGATATTCAGCTCGGCGAGCATCAAATGCGGTTTTCTGATGCGGAAATATCGGGCGAAGGCTTGCAGGAGCAGGCCGAGCAGGCCAGGCAACGATTGCGCGACCTCGAGCGTAGCGTGCACGAATCCGAGTATGCCGAGCGTGCCCTGCAGACCCGGCTCGCAGACCTGAAACGCAACCTTCAATTGGCGGGCGATCAGGCGCAGCGCGCACAAGATGAACTTGAAGGTCTGCAGGGCGAACTTTTCGAACTGGATGCCTCGGCATCGCAGGCGGGCTTGCAAGATGCATTGGCCCTGCGTGCCGAGCGCGAGGAAGCGCTCAATCTTACCCGCATAGAGCTTGATAATCTGGCTGCCACGCTGCGCACTGCCGATGAAGAGCGTGTTTCCATGGAGCGCTCGCTGGAGCCGCGCAGGGCTCGCATCATGGAGTTGCAATTGCAGGAACAAGCAGCGCGCCTGGCCATTGAGCAGTTTGCCGAGCAACTGGACGGGCACCAGGTCGATCGCGATCAGTTGCGTCAATTTCTGGCGGAGCAATCTGAAGAATGGCGTCGCGCCAATTGGCTGCAATCCGAGGTGCAGCGGATTTCGCGCACAATAGAAGGCCTGGGCTCCGTAAATCTGGCAGCACTTGATGAATTGAATACTGCCCGTGAGCGCAAAGGCTTCCTGGATTCGCAGCACCAGGACCTGACCTTGGCCATCGAAACCCTGGAAGACGCCATACGCAAGATCGATCGTGAAACGCGTGCTTTGCTGCAAGACACCTTTGATACGGTCAACGGCCATTTTGGAGACCTGTTTCCACGTCTTTTTGGTGGCGGAGAAGCCAGGCTGACAATAATCGGTGATGAAATCCTCGATGCTGGCGTCCAGGTCATGGCACAACCGCCAGGCAAGCGCAACAGCACCATCCATCTGCTGTCAGGTGGTGAAAAAGCATTGACAGCCACCGCTTTGGTGTTTGCATTGTTCAAGCTGAACCCCGCCCCATTTTGTCTGCTGGACGAGGTCGATGCACCGCTGGACGACGCCAATACCGAGCGCTATGCGAACCTGGTGGGCAGCATGAGCGAACAAACGCAGTTTCTGTTCATATCCCATAATAAAATTGCCATGCAGATGGCAAAACAGTTGGTGGGCGTTACCATGCAGGAGCAGGGTGTATCGCGCATTGTCGCGGTCGATATCGACTCCGCCCTACAATTGGCCGAGGCCTAAGATGAACAACAGTAAATGTTTGATGATACGGCGGGGCTGACAATGAGCGACTTGCAAATCGGTTTGATTATTCTGGGCATCGTCCTGATCCTGGTCGTGCTGATCTTCAATTGGTGGCAAGACAGGCAGATACGGCAGAAAATGCAGGAACACTTTCCTGAGCGCGAGCACGATCCGCTGATGGGGGGCGGCCAAACCGCGCCGGGTCGCCGAGAGCCTGGTTTGGGAGTGCGCGAACCCGAAGTAGAGCAAGAAGGCGACGATGCTTCCGAAGTCGATCCTACAACCGAAGTCGTGATTGATATTGCCTTTGCGCAAGCTGTACCGAGCGCTTCCTTGCATACTGCCATACAGGCTCTGGTCAAACCGGGTAGCAAGCAAATCCGCATCTTCGCCGAACGCGAGGGCGGCGGCCACCGTGCCCGTTTACGTCCTAACGAAGCTTATGTGTCCATGCAACTGGCCGTACTGCTGGCCAATCGTAGCGGACCGCTGACCGATATTGAATGGTCGCAGTTATGGACGGCAGCCCAAGGCTTGGCCGAGCGCTTCGACGGTGCCATTGAGGCTCCGGAACAAAATCAGGTATTGGCTCGTGCTGTCGAACTCGATCAATTGTGTGCCGCTCTTGACGCCCAGGTCGGTCTCATTTTGCGCTTGCATGACGTGCTGACCGTTGCGGAAATTTCCAGTGTCCTGAAAGAGGTTGGATTTTTACCCTATGGTCGCCAGTTGGCCTGGATGTCAGATACTGGTTTGTCCCGATTTACCGCCATGCTCGATGGTGTTCCTGCGCTTGATGCTCAGTCATCGGGGGTCAGCCGGGTTGACCTGGTACTGGATCTGCCCAATAGCCCTGCTGACGAGCAGGCCTTCAGCCGCATGGCCAGCGTAGGGCGTGATCTGTCACGACGACTGAAAGCCGAGCTTCTGGATGATCAGGGCCACATGGTGTCCGACACCGCCGACCAGGCCATCGATGAGCAACTGCTCGAACTATACGGCCGCTTGGGGCAAGCAGGTTTCGAGGCGGGTACAGAGCGTACGGTACGGGTCTTTTCGTGACACAAGAATCGGCTGGTTTGACGGCGCCTTCGCTGCGGGCCGAGGCCTTGCGCGCCGAGATCAACGATCACAATTATCGCTATTACGTTCTGGACGCACCATTGGTGTCCGACGCCGCCTACGACAAGCTGATGAACGAGCTGATCGAGCTCGAGCAAGCACACCCAGCGTTGATCACATCTGAATCACCCACCCAACGCGTGGGTGCGGAGCCCCTGTCTGCTTTCGATAGTGTCAGGCATGCCGTACCGATGCGCTCATTGGGCAATGCTTTCGATGCCGAGGACGTTCATGCTTTCAGCAAACGCGTATTCGACACCTTGCATGGTGCCGGCATGGCAAGCGCAGAAGAACAGGTGCCGTATGTGGCCGAACTCAAGTTCGATGGCCTGGCAGTCAGCCTGCGTTACGAAGATGGCCGTCTTGTGCGTGCGGCCACGCGCGGCGACGGCCAGGTAGGCGAGAACATCACCAGCAACATCCGTACGCTGCGTTCAGTGCCGCTCAAGCTCAAGGGTGATTATCCCCCGGTGTTGGAGGTTCGTGGCGAAGTGCTGATGAACCGGCAGGACTTCGAAAAACTGAACCAAGCTCAGCAGGCGCGCGGAGAAAAGGTGTTCGTCAATCCGCGCAATGCAGCAGCGGGTAGCCTGCGCCAACTGGACCCGCGCATTACCGCCAAAAGGCCGCTGCGCTTTTACGCCTATGGCTGGGGCGAGATACGTATCGTCCATAATGGACAAACCGAATTGTTTGGCCAGGAATCGGGCAGCGCTGACATGCCCTGCAAGACCCACGCGCAAATGCTGGATTGGCTGCAGACCCTGGGCATGCCGGTAAATGGTTCGCGCAAACTGGTCTATGGCGCACAAGGTTTGCTGGATTTCTACGAGCACATTGGCAGTACACGTACGGCCTTGCCTTTTGACATTGATGGCGTGGTCTACAAAGTCGACTCGCTGGAGGCGCAAGAAGTACTTGGCTATGTGGCGCGTGCGCCGCGCTTTGCCATTGCGCACAAGTTTCCTGCGCAGGAAGAAACCACAAGGCTATTGGGTATAGAAGTGCAGGTAGGGCGTACCGGCGCCATCACGCCGGTAGCTCGTCTTGAGCCAGTATTCGTGGGCGGGGTGACGGTCACCAATGCCACGCTGCATAACGAAGATGAGATACGCCGCAAGGATGTCCGGGTGGGCGATACCGTGGTCGTGCGCAGGGCGGGCGACGTCATTCCAGAGGTGCTGGCCCCGGTGCTGGATTTGCGCCCACCTGATACAGCCCTGTTTATCATGCCACGGCAATGTCCTGTGTGTGGTTCGGCCATAGAACGTCCCGAAGACGAGGCCGTATCGCGCTGCACAGGCGGTCTGTTTTGTGCCGCCCAACGCAAGCAAAGTCTGAGCCACGCTGCGGGTCGCAAGGCCCTCGATATAGATGGGTTGGGCGAGAAACTGATCGACCAGCTGGTGGACAGTGGCCGGGTGAAGTCGCTGGCTGATCTGTTCACCCTTACCAGCGATGAGCTTGCCGAATACGAGCGCATGGGCCGCAAGTCGGCCGACAACCTGGTGGCGGCGCTCGATAAGGCACGTACGCCGTCGCTGGAGCGCCTGCTGTATGCGCTGGGCATACGCCATGTAGGGGAAGCCACCGCGCGCGACCTGGCGCGGCACTTTGGCTCCATGGATGCCGTCATGGCGGCCAATGAAGACGCCTTGCTTCAGGTGCACGATGTAGGCCAGGTAGTGGCTGCATCGATACAACATTTCTTTGCCGAGCCACATAACCTTGAAGTGATTGCCCAATTGGCCGTAGCAGGAGTGCATGCTTCGGCGCCCAGGCAGCCGTCCGGATCCGATTTACGCCTGGCGGGCAAGACGCTGGTATTGACCGGTACCATGCCCACCTGGACACGCGACGAGGCGACACGGCGTATTCTTGCCGCCGGTGGCAAGGTCAGTGGTTCGGTCTCCAAGAAAACTGCCTATGTGGTGGCCGGCGAAGAGGCTGGCAGCAAGCTGACCAAAGCAGCTGAACTGGGTGTGCCCGTGCTCGATGAAGATGGATTGAAGGCGTTGCTGGGGATTTCCTAGCCCGTTGTCATGCCGACGAGCGTCACCCCTTTGTACCTTCTTGTGGGCTGTACCGGCCGTCGCTGATGCGGGAAGTCGGGCAGCACAAGGCAGCCTGACCGCGGGACGGGCCTGCTGATACCCCTTCAGCGATGGCTATCCCGTATAGAAAAAGGGCAGCTGTAGTCAATACAGCTGCCCGTTCTTCATTGGCTGACCAAGTTACTTAATGTCAGCGCCCTTCATCAGACTGTCCTGGAACTCGGCCAATTGCTGCTGACGCAGCATTTCTTCGATTTGCGGCTTGACCTCGGCCAGTTCGGGGAATTTGACGTCGCGGGTGTCGTCAACCTGAATAATGTGCCAGCCAAACTGACTTTTCACCGGCTTGTCGGTCATTTGGCCTTTCTTCAGCTTCTCGACCGCCTCGGCAAACTCAGGCACATAGTTGGTAGAGGGTGCCCAGCCCAGATCGCCACCGTTTTTACCACTGCCCGGATCGATCGAGTCTTTCTTGGCTGCCGCTTCAAAAGTAACCTTCTTGGCTTTGATTGCTGCCGTCAGGTCTTCAGCTGCTTTCTGGTCCTTGACCAGAATATGACGTACTTTATATTCCTGCTTGCCGGCCTGAAGCTTCTTGATCTTGTCGTATTCGGCCTGGATCTTTGCATCGGTAACCGGATTTTTCTTCAAGTGGTCGGCCATCAGAGCCCTGACCAGTATGCCCTGGCGAGCCAGTTCGATTTCTTGTTTTACGGCGGCTTGTTTATCGATACCGGCCTTTTCGGCAGCCTGGACGGCGACCAGACGGTTGACCATCTCTTGCTTGACCTGTGTACGCAGTTCGGGCGTATCTTGGGCGCCTTGCTCTATGAGCAGTGCAACAAACTGATCAAGCTTGTCTTGAGTGATGGCTTTGCCATTAACGGTGGCTACGGTTTGAGCGTAAGCAGGAAGGGCAATGGCGCATGCTGCGGCCAGTACGGCGAGTCGTTTCATGTAATTCCTTTTTGATTTCAAAAATTTTCTTTGGCTACGATGGCCAAGGCATGAATGGGATAGGGCATCAGGTCTTGGACGCGATCATACACAAGTCTGTGCCTGGCAAGGGTGGAAAGACCTGTGAATTGAGGTGTCCAGATGTATAGGCGAAAGTGGCTGGCGCCATCTTTGCTGCCTGCATGTCCTACATGTAAATGAGATTCGTCGACAATATCAAGATGGCTGGGCTGCAAGGCCAGCAGCCGTTCTTCAAGCAACTGCTTGCGTTCGGCGGACACTATGAATGCTCCTTGGAATCAGCTGGCTCCGGCAGCGCTTTGGAAGGATCTTCTTTCATATGCTTGCCCAGCCACAGTGATTGCAGGATCACAAATAGCAGCAGCAGGGCCATCAGGCCAAAGACCTTGAAGTTGACCCACTGTGATTCGGTGAAGTTGCCCGAAAATGCCACATAGAGGTTCAAGGCGCCTGATATGAAGAAGAAAACCGCCCAGCTGTAGTTGAGCTTGTCCCAGACGGCGGGAGGCATATCGATTTTGGTGCCCATGAGCTTATGCATGAGATTTCGCCCAAAAAACAGTTTGCCACCGACCAGAATGGAGGCAAAAAGCCAATACAGCACAGTGGGCTTCCATTTGATGAAGGCCTCGTTGTGAAACAGCAGCGTTGCGCCGCCGAATACCACGATGACCGACAGGTTGATCCAGTGTGTGGCTTCAATGGCTTTGCCCGTGGCCTTTAGCCAGATGAACTGCCCTATGCCGGCGGCGATAGCCACAGCTGTCGCAGTGAATATATCGGAAAACTTGAATGCCAGAAAGAACAGAATCAGCGGAAATAGATCGAACAGGAATTTCTTCATTTGGCAGGCTCGAACTTGAGCGAAACAGAGTTGATGCAGTAGCGCAGGCCTGTGGGGGGCGGACCGTCGGGGAACACGTGGCCCAGGTGAGAGTCGCAAATATTGCACAAGACTTCTGTGCGAACCATGCCGTGGGTGGTGTCGGTTTCTTCGCGTACGTTGTCTGGGTTGAGTGGCTCGAAATAGCTGGGCCATCCGCAGCCGGCATCAAACTTGGTGTCTGAGGCAAACAAGGCGGTGCCGCAGCCTATGCAGCGGTAGATGCCGTGCTCGGTGGTGTTCCAGTAGCGGCCAGTAAATGGGCGCTCGGTGCCTTTTTGGCGTGCCACGGCGTATTCGTCGGGATTTAGTTCGGCGCGCCACTGCGCGTCGCTTTTGCTGATTTTGTTCACATCCTTACCTTGAAGCATTGATTTTGCTACCTGCCATGTTAATCGACTTTCGCCAAGCCAAGAAGTTGCACTGTTTTCATTTTATTTTTAGCGGGCCTTGTCTATGCAGGGAATCCCCTAAAAGACTTTGTATCTGTTTTTATCGATAATGCCCGGGCGTATGCTTGGTGTCTTGCCTGCTTGGTCTGATACAGATACAAGTCAATAAAATCCAGGTGTCCTGCTCGGTTGGCTTATATGTATCAACCCCACAAGACACTCACCATGAAATTCTTAAACCTTAAACCATCCCAGGAAAACACCTCTTGTTTTTTGCCAGTTTAAAGTGATACGCTTATTTGATAAATGGACCGGATTCTGTATAACTTTAAGGCTGCTTCCACTTCGGACGATAGCTGCCGTGTCTACCATGGAGACAATCAATGAAAATCAATCAGTCAATCAGGCTTTCGATGGTGACGGCTGCGGTGGCACTGGCCGTGCCTATGCTGGCTTCGGCCCAGATCAAAGTCGGCATTACCGTTGCCAGTACGGGTCCAGCCGCTTCGCTGGGCATCCCCGAGCGCAACACGGTGTCCTTGCTGCCCACCGAGGTGGCTGGCCAGAAAATCGAATATATCGTGCTCGACGACGGTACCGACACTACAGTGGCCGTCAAGAACATGCGCAAGCTGATTACTGACGACAACGTCGATATAGTCATTGGTACGTCCGTTACACCGGGCTCTTTGGCCATGGTTGACGTGGCCGGTGAAACCAAAACACCCATGATCAGTGTGGCTGCCAACGCCAAAATCGTCGAACCCGTCGAAGGCGCACGCCAATGGGTTTACAAAACGCCGCAAAATGACCAGCTTATGGCCGGCGCACTGGCCGATGCCATGGCCAAGCAGGGTATCAAGACACTAGGTTTCATCGGCTATAGCGATGCCTATGGCGAAGGCTGGCTCAATGTCATGACCGAGGCTGCCAAAGCCAAAGGCATCAAAATGGTTGCTGTCGAGCGCTACGGCCGCACTGATACCAGTGTTACCGGTCAGGCGCTCAAGCTGGTCGCTGCCAAGCCCGACGGCATTCTTGTGGCAGGGTCAGGAACGCCTGTGGCCTTACCACAGCGCGAGCTCAAAAGCCGTGGCTACAAGGGCATCATGTATCAAACTCACGGCGCAGCCAACAACGATGTACTGCGTGTCTGCGGTAAAGATTGCAACGACATGATTCTTCCTGCCGGACCGCTGTTGGTTGCCGATCAGCTGCCCGATAGCAATCCCGTCAAGAAAAGCGCACTCGAATACAAATCCAAATACGAAGCCAAGTACGGCGAGGGCACCATCAATACCTTTGGTGGACATATGTGGGATGCCGGCCTGCTGGTCGCAACAGCCATACCCACCGCTCTTAAAACAGGTGCCAAGCCGGGTACGGCCGAGTTTCGCAAGGCTTTGCGCGATGCCATTGAACAAATTAAAGATCTGCCTGCATCGCAGGGAGTCTTCAACATGAGTCCTACCGATCATGCCGGCTTCGACGAGCGTGCCCGCGTCATCGTCAAGGTTGTCGATGGCAAATGGACCTACCAACCCGATCTGTAAACATAAACCCGCTCGATTTCAACCTGGCTCTGCGGTAAGCATTAGCCAGGTTGATATTTCGGATTGAAGCGCCAGGCGTTTCTTTTCCCAACGTGATGGCTGGTCCGGAATGGATTCAACGATAGTACTGATATTGCTGCAAGATGGCGTCATGAACGGCGCCATTTACGCCTTGCTGGGCCTGGCTCTGGTGCTGGTGTTTGTCGTAACACGGGTTATTTTCATACCTCAGGGTGAGTTCGTTGCCTTTGGTGCCTTGACCCTTGCCTTCATGGTCAACGGACGCATGCCCGGCACTGTTAATTTGTTGCTGATCATTGGCGGCTTGGTCTTCGCCCTCGAGTGCCTGTCTGCTATACGTCATCGCAATTGGAACGGCATGGCCAAGACCTTCGCCTGGACACTGCTCCTGCCGCTGGCCTTGTATTTTCTTGCTCCTTATGTCATCAGCAAGGACACCTCTTTATGGATCAACGTCCTGTTTTCACTGGCGCTGGTCATACCTCTGGGTCCCATGCTGTATCGCCTGGTTTATCAGCCTGTGGCCGAGGCCAGTGTGCTGGTGCTGCTGATTATTTCAGTGGCGGTGCATTTCGCCCTGACCGGCCTGGCTCTGGTTTTTTTCGGGGCAGAAGGGTGGCGCACTCCACCTTTCATCGAGGGCGAAATCCAGTTGGGTTCAGTCAGCTGGACGGCACAAACCTTTTTTGTGCTGGGTACTTGCGCTTTGCTGATTGTGGGCTTGTGGATATTCTTCGGTAAAACATTGTATGGGCGAGCCCTGCGGGCCACGGCGGTGAATCGACGCGGTGCGCGCTTGGTAGGCATCAGTACCAATATGTCGGGTAGCCTGACCTTTACCCTGGCCGCTGCGATCGGTGCCTTGTCAGGCATGCTGATCGCACCTGTTACCACTATTTATTACGACACGGGCTTTCTGATCGGCCTCAAAGGCTTTGTGGCCGCTATTTTTGGCGGGCTCGTCAGCTATCCGATTGCTGCGGGCGGAGCCCTGTTCGTTGGTATTCTCGAAGCCTTTTCTTCGTTTTGGGCCAGTGCTTACAAAGAAGTCATTGTGTTTACCTTGATCATTCCCGTGTTGCTGTGGCGTTCGTTTGGCTCGCACCACATCGAGGACGAGGAGTGAACACATGAATCGTGTCCTGTTGATTGCCGTCGTTCTATTGCTGGCCGCCTTGCCTTTGCTGCCTGCCACACCTGAGTTCTGGATTACACACCTGAATTACATAGGTCTGTCCAGCCTAGTCGTCCTGGGGCTGATCCTGCTTACCGGAATAGGTGGGCTTACCTCGTTTGGTCAGGCTGCTTTTGTGGGTATCGGTGCGTATACCACTGCAGTCCTGACGACAGACGCAGCTTGGTCGCCCTGGCTGACATTGTTCATTGGCTTGTTGCTGACCTTTGTCGTGTCCTACATATTGGGGGCGATTACGCTACGCCTTTCGGGCCATTACTTGCCGCTGGGCACCATAGCGTGGTCTTTGTCCTTGTATTACTTGTTTGGCAACCTGGGCTTTCTGGGTCAGTATGACGGCATTGCCGGTATAGACCCCATAGACATTTTTGGTTTTTCGTTGGGCCAGGGACGCCATATCTATTATTTGATCTGGCTCTTTGTGTTGCTGTCCATGTGGGCAACGCGCAATTTGCTCGACTCGCGGCCGGGTCGGGCCATACGTGCCCTGAAATCCGGTGGCGGCATGGCTGAATCGTTCGGCATCAATATGGCCACCTATAAAGTTATTGCTTTTGTTTATGCGGCATTGTTGGCCAGTGTATCCGGATGGCTGTATGCCCATATGCAGCGTGCGGTCAGCCCCAGCCCCTTCGGCTTGAACTACAGCATAGAATATCTTTTCATGGCTGTAGTGGGCGGCGCGGGCAGTGTATGGGGCGCTGTGGTGGGTTCGGGCCTGATTCTTACGCTCAAAGACCAGCTGCAAAATGTGTTGCCCAAAATTCTCGACACCACAGCCAATTTTGAACTGATTGTTTTTGGCATGTTGATGATACTGGTCCTGCAATATGCCCGCGACGGTGTCTGGCCAATTCTGGCCTCGTGGTGGTCGGTCCTGACGGGCAAAGCCGAGCGTCGGCGCATGGCACCACCGCCCCGGGCACCTGCGCTCCCACAGCGCAAGCGCCCCGAAAAAGGCTCACTAGTGCTTGAAGTAGACGCCATACGCAAGGAGTTCGGCGGTCTGGTGGCGGTCAACGATATCAGCTTTTCCCTGAAGGCGGGCGAAATCATGGGTTTGATCGGCCCGAATGGTGCTGGTAAAAGCACCACGTTCAATCTGATCACCGGCGTGCTGCCGGCAACGCGTGGCAAGGTGCGCTTTCTTGATGAACGGCTCGACGCTCTGCCTGCCCGCGAGATTGCCAAACTAGGTGTGGGCCGCACTTTCCAACATGTTCAGTTGTTGCCGACCATGACGGTGCTCGAAAATGTGGCATTGGGTGCCCATTTGCGCAGTAAGGTGGGGGTGTTTGCGGCTGCCTTGCATATCGAACGGCGCGACGAGGCAGAGCTTCTGCATGAAGCGGCTACCCAACTTGAGCGCGTTGGGCTGGGCGATTACTTATATGAGCAAGCTGGCAATCTGGCCCTGGGCCAACAGCGCATACTGGAAATTGCCCGTGCCTTGGCCGCTGACCCCATCTTGCTGCTGCTCGACGAACCTGCGGCCGGCTTGCGCTACAAAGAAAAGCAAGAGCTTGCACAGGTGCTTGATCAGTTGCGCCAAGAGGGCATGAGCATTCTGCTGGTCGAACACGATATGGATTTCGTCATGAATCTGACCGACCATTTGGTGGTAATGGATTTCGGCACCAAAATTGCCGAAGGCATGCCGGCTGATATTCAACAGCATCCGGCTGTGCTGGAAGCCTATCTGGGTGGCATAGACGATGATTTCGATTTTGATGAAAGTGCCAGACAGCCTGCTGAAGGCCCAGTCGCCACAGCGGGGGGCGCCGCATGAGCACGAGCAAACCCAGGCATCCTATTTTGCAGGTTACCGACCTGACGGCACGCTATGGCAAGGTTACCGCAGTGTCTGGCGCCAATATTGCGGTCACGCGGGGCAGTATCGTGACGGTCATTGGCGGCAATGGTGCTGGCAAGTCGACGTTGCTTAATTCGATCATGGGTGCCTTGCCTTCCACAGGCAGTTGTTCGGGTTCGGTGCAATATCTGGGTTCCGAGATTGGCTCGTGGCAGGTGGAGCGGCGGGTTTCCGACGGAATCTCACTGGTGCCGGAGCGACGCGAGCTGTTCGGCAGCATGAGCGTAGAAGACAATCTGCTGCTGGGAGGCTTTCGTTTGTATCGCGCCGGCAAGCATGGCTGGAAGGCCACGATGGATGAGGTCTACGATTTGTTTCCACGCTTGCGAGAGCGCAGGCAGCAGCAGGCCGGTACGCTTTCGGGTGGCGAACGCCAGATGCTGGCGGTCGGTCGGGCCTTGATGGCACAGCCACAGCTCCTGATGCTCGATGAGCCCAGCCTGGGTCTGGCTCCGCGTATTGTGCGTGAGATTTTCCAGATTATTGCGCGTTTGCGTAGTACCGGGGTAGCTATTCTCCTCGTCGAACAAAACGCCCGGGCGGCTTTGCAGGTGGCCGATTATGGCTATGTGCTCGAGACGGGCGAGGTCGTGCTTGAGGGCAAGGCAAAAGAGCTGGCGGGCAATCCGCGAGTGATTGAAAGCTATCTTGGGCTGGGGAATGCCCAGAAGGTGGCCGAGCAGATTTAGGGCGCCTGGCCGGCCTCTGTTGGCGATTTTCTTTATTGGCAGAACCGCAGAATCGTCTCGGTGACAAGCTGCGGGGCCTCCCGTTGCGGAAAGTGCTCCACACCATCGAATATCTGCCGTTGGCAGCGACTCGTAAAGATAGCTGCTGGTGCCATCATGAAATACAAAAACGCCGCGAACATCCATCAGGGTGTTCGCGGCGTTGTTCTATGCGGTTGACGCTTGAACAGGCCCGTAAGTCAGCTCTTCTTGAGCTTGTGCACCAGCTCGCCCACGATACCGCGCCGGAAAGCCATCACGCAGATGATGAAGATCAGGCCAATGACGATCGTAACGGATTCGCCCAAGATCTTGAACCACTCAATGCCGGTAGTGTTGCTCAGGAATCGCCCGAACTCACCGACTTTGTTTTCAAGCATGACCACTATAAACGCACCCAATACCGGACCAGTGAACGTGCCCAGGCCGCCTATCAGCGTCATCAGGATCACCATACCCGACATCTGCCAGGTCGCATCGGACAGGGTTGCTGAAACAAATACCAAAGCCTTGGTCGCACCCGCCAGACCAGCCAGGGCAGCCGACAGCACAAATACCAGCAGTTTGAAATTGTCGACGTTATAGCCCAGCGAAATCGTGCGTGGTTCGTTTTCGCGGATGGCTTTCAGTACCTGACCGAAGGGTGAGTTGATGGTTCTCCAGCAGATTGCATAGCCCAGAAAGAAAATGCCCATGACGACGTAGTACAGATTAATGTCTTCGGACAAGTCCAGGCCGAACAGTGTGCCACGGGGTATGCCCTGCAGGCCGTCTTCACCGTGTGTGAAAGGTGCCTGAAGAAAGAAAAAGAAAACCATTTGCGCCATGGCCAGGGTGATCATGGCAAAGTAGATGCCGCTGCGCCGTATGGCCAACGCACCCATGACCAGCCCCATGAGGGCGGCCACACCCGTGCCGAACAACAAGCCCACAATAGTAGGAAAGCCCCACACCGCCAGTGCATGGCCAGTGGCATAGGCGGCACCGCCCAGGAAGGCAGCATGGCCGAAAGAGAGCAGGCCAGTAAAGCCCAGCAGAAGGTTGAAGGCGCAGGCGAACAACGCGTAGCACATGATCTTCATGACAAAGATCGGATAGGCGCCTATTGCCGGCAGCAGGGCAATAATGATCGCAACCAGTATGTAGCTTATTAATTGACGATTCATTTTTCTTTCCCAAATAGGCCGGCAGGGCGAAGCAGCAGAACAATAACCATAATGATGAAGACAACGGTGTTGGAAGCTTCAGGCCAGAACACCTTGGTGAGCCCCTCGATGATGCCCAGTCCCAATCCTGTGACGATGGACCCCATGATGGACCCCATACCGCCGATAACCACTACGGCAAACACCACGATGATCAGGTTGGACCCCATAAGTGGAGATACCTGCATGATGGGTGCAGCCAGTACACCGGCAAAGCCGGCCAGCGCAACGCCAAAGCCGTAGGTCAGGGTTACGACCAGTGGCACGTTTACACCAAAGGCTTCGACGAGCTTGGGGTTTTCGGTTCCGGCGCGGAGCAAGGCGCCCAGACGGGTTTTTTCGATGACGAACCAAGTGGCCAGACATACGAGAATGGAAGCAACGACCACCCAGCCTCGGTATATGGGCAAATACATGAAACCCAGGTTGACGCCGCCCTTGAACAGGTCGGGTGTGGGATAGGGTTGGCCCGATACACCGTACATGCTGCGGAATAGACCTTCGATGAGCAAGGTAATGCCGAAAGTCAGCAGTAGCCCATAGAGGTGATCGAGCTTGTACAGGTGACGTATGAGGGTACGTTCGATGATAATGCCAAACAGCCCTACAACCAGGGGTGCGATGAGCAGCATCAGCCAATAGTTCAGGCCGAGGTATTGCAAGCCCATCCATGCAACGAAAGCGCCCAGCATGTACAGGGCGCCATGTGCAAAGTTGATGACGTTAAGCAATCCAAATATAACGGCCAGGCCTAATGAAAGCACGGCATAGAATGAGCCGTTTACCAAGCCCAGTAGCAATTGTCCGAGTAAGGCCTGGATGGGTATGCCAAATATTGCAATCATAACGTGTTGGAAGTCCGTGACGGGGGGCTGATGCGCCGCCCCGAGATGAAGCAAGAGGCCGTTGCACAGTGAATGCGCAAGGCCTCTTTAGCGGAAGGTTTATTTCTTTATGAACTCGCAGGTTGATTCTTCGAGAGAGGCATAAACCTGTTCGCCAGGCAGTTTCTTGACGACATTGTAGTAATCCCACTCGCCTTTTGACTCAGAGGGTTTCTTGACTTCCATGAGGAACATGTCGTTGACGACTCGGCCGTCTTCGCGAACAAGGGCGTCTTTGGTGAAGAAGTCATTAACTTTGTGGGACTTCATCCATTTCATGATTTCGTCGCCATCGTCGGTGCCAGCGTCTTTGACGGCCTTCAGGTAGTAATTGGTGGCGGAATAATCGGCGGCTTGTATGAAGGAAGGCATGCGTTTGACTTTTTCCTGGAAGCGCTTGGCCCATGCACGGGATTCGTCGTCCTGGTTCCAGTACCAGGCGGAGGTTAGGTTCATGCCTTGTGTGGCGTCAAGCCCCAGGGCGTGGATGTCGTTGATGAACACCAGCAAGCCAGCCAGTTTCATGGTTTCGGTAACGCCGAATTCCTTGGCGGATTTGACCGAGGCGGTGAAGTCGCCGCCGGCATTGGCCAGGCCCAGGATTTGGGCGCCAGAAGACTGCGCCTGTATCAGGAAGGATGAGAAGTCGGAAGTCGCCAGCGGAACCCTGACGGCACCCAGGACTTCACCGCCGGCTTTCTTGACGACTGCGCTGGTGTCGCGCTCGAGGGAGTGACCGAAGGCATAGTCGGCAGTCAGGAAGAACCAGGATTTGCCGCCTTCTTCAACGATGGCAGAGCCGGTACCGCGCGCCAGCGCTATGGTGTCATAGGCATAGTGCAGGGTGTAGGGTGTGCAATTCGAGTTGGTCAGGTTGGATGAACCCGGGCCAATGGCGATAAAGGGCTTTTTCTTTTCGGCAGCAACGGCGGCCATGGCCAATGCGGTGGCTGAGTTGGTGCCGCCCAGAAGCATGTCGAGGTTTTCTTCGTCGAACCATTCGCGGGCGCGTGCCGAGGCGATGTCAGCTTTGTTTTGGTGGTCGGCAATCATGAATTCGATTTTCTTGCCGTTGATTTCGCCACCGGCGTCTTCAATGGCCAGGCGTACGGCTTCGCCGCCGCCAGCGCCATCGATGTCGGAGTAAACACTGGACATGTCAGTGATCATGCCGATTCGGATGACATCGTCGGAAATGCCGGCTGCCTGACCAGGAAGGGCAAAGCCTAGGCCGACCACGGCAAGCGCTGCCGATAGGGTACGTAGTTTCATTGGTAAGTCTCCTTGTTGTTGTACGGAGGATATTGGTGAGTGAAGCAGGAGTTCAGACGCCCAGCAGCGTATTGAGAGTGTCTTGCTTGGAAGCCAGGTCGGCCGAGGCAATTTCTTCGACGATCTGGCCGTGCTCTACTACGTAGAAACGATCAGCCAATGGTGCGGCAAAGTGGAAGTTTTGCTCGACCATGATGATGGTATAGCCCTTGGCCTTGAGGGTGGAGATCATGCGTGCCAATGCCTGGACGATGACGGGAGCAAGCCCCTCGGAGATTTCGTCGAGCAGCAGCAGATTGGCGCCTGTACGCAAGATACGCGCTACAGCCAGCATTTGCTGCTCGCCGCCCGACAAGCGCGTACCAGGCGAGTGTTTGCGCTCTTCGAGGTTGGGGAACATGTCGTAGATTTCGGACAGGGACATGCCGCCGCCAAGGGTATCGCCTACAACCGGTGGCAGTAACAGGTTTTCTTCGCAGGATAGGCCTGCGAATATGCCGCGCTCTTCGGGGCAATAGCCTATGCCCAGATGAGCAATGCGATAGGTGGGTAGGTCGATGGATTCAGTACCCTGTATGCGTATGGAGCCCTTGCGTGAGCCGGTCAGGCCAAGGATGGCGCGCAGCGTGCTGGTGCGGCCTGCGCCGTTGCGCCCCAGCAATGTGACGACTTCACCTTTGTTGACATTGAAGGTGATGCCATGAAGCACATGGGATTCGCCGTACCAGGCGTGCAGATTAGAGACTTCGAGTGCGGCAGCCATCAGTGAGCCCCTTCAAGTTCGCCGGTAGTGGTGCCCATATAGGCCTGCATGACGTCTGGATTGCGAGAGACCTCCTGATAATTGCCTTCGGCCAGTACGGCGCCCCGAGCAAGCACTGTGATTTTATCGGCAATTTGAGAAATGACATTCATGTTGTGTTCGACCATGAGGATGGTGCGGCCGACACTGACTTTTTTGATGAGTTGTGTAACGCGGCTGACATCTTCGTGCCCCATGCCCTGTGTGGGTTCGTCGAGCAGCATGAGCTCGGGTTCCATGGCCAGAGTGGTGGCGATTTCGAGCGCGCGCTTGCGGCCATAGGGAAGGTTTACGGTTTGTTCATTGGCAAAGTCGGTAAGGTCGACCTGGGCAAGCAACTCGCGGGCAGCATCTTCAAGATGTGTGAGACAGCGATCACTGCGCCAGAAATGATAGGACGTGCCCGTGGCGCGCTGCAGCCCGATACGGACGTTTTCCAGCACGGTCAGCTGTGGAAACACCGCTGAAATCTGGAATGAACGAATAATGCCGAGCCGTGCGATTTGCGCCGGCTTTTGGTGAGTGATTTCTTTGCCAGCAAAAAAAATCTTGCCCGAAGTGGGGGTAAGAAATTTTGTCAGCAAATTAAAGCAGGTGGTTTTACCTGCGCCATTAGGGCCAATGAGTGCGTGAATGTTGCCACGTTGGACCTGAAGATTGACGTCGCTTACTGCGACGAATCCGCGGAACTCTTTGGTTAGGTTTCGGGTTTCTAGGATATTTTCGCTCATACTGACCGGTTTGGTTTCGGCTGCTATTTAAGGTTGCTGCAAGTATGAGAGTTTCGTAGGCAAAATGCCATGCGGGTTTTTCATAGGGTGCGGAAAACCCTAGATTGTCTTGGTCTTGTATTCACACAGATCGGAAATGCCGCATTGAGGACACTTGGGCTTGCGTGCAACACATACATAGCGCCCGTGCAGAATCAGCCAATGATGAGCATCCAGCAAGAAAGGCTTGGGTATGACTTTATTTAGTTTGCGCTCGACTTCAAGCACGGTTTTTCCTGGTGCGATGCCCGTACGATTGGCAACCCTGAAAATATGTGTGTCAACAGCGATGGTCGGATGGCCGAAAGCGGTGTTCAGCACCACGTTGGCGGTCTTGCGTCCGACCCCTGGCAGCGCCTCGAGCGCTTCGCGGTTTTCAGGCACTTCGCCGCCGTGCAGTTCAAGAAGCCTTTGACAGGTCATGATGACGTTACGGGCTTTGGTTTTGTACAGGCCTATGGTCTTGATGTGTTCGGCAAGCCCCGATTCCCCCAGTGCCAGCAGTTCTTGTGGTGTTCCGTGTTTGGGGAAAAACCTGCGTGTGGCCAGGTTCACCGACTTGTCAGTGGCTTGTGCGGACAAAATAACGGCGATCAGCAGCTGGAACGTGCTGTTGTATTCCAGCTCTGTTGTGGGATTGGGATTGGCTGCCTGCAAGCGCTGGAAGATTTCTGTGCGTTTGGCTGTGTTCATTTCTTTTGGCGTCTTGCACGTGCGCGTGCAAGTGCCTGTGCGATGACGGCTTGACGCGTGTTGGCATCGGTGGACGCAAGAGCGGATACGGGCGCCTTGTTGGCCAAGGTTCTGGCTGCGGGACCTGATGATTCGTGATGTGCAGCTTCGAGCCTGTGCTGGCGTTGTTCATAACGCAGCCGTGCCGCATTGGCATGGTTTGGGGTCCACTGGTGGTCGGCATCGATCATGCTTATGCAATCGACAGGACAGGGGGCCACGCATAAATCACAACCAGTGCAGTCGTTGGCCAGCACAGTATGCATGAGCTTATTGGCACCCACTATGGCGTCGACCGGACAAGCCTGTATGCACAGTGTGCAGCCTATGCAATGGGCCTCGTCGATCACGGCAACTTGCAAAGGACGGTGTTCGCCGCAGTGGGTGTCCAGCGGTAGCTCCGGGCGTTGCAGCAGTTGGGCCAGGGTGTGTATGCCAGCCTGACCGCCGGGTGGGCAACGGTTGATGGGGGCGTTATCCAATGCTATGGCGCGTGCATAGGGGCGACATCCGTCGTAGCCGCATTTTGTGCATTGGGTTTGCGGCAGCGCCGCATCAATACGGTCGATGAGTAAGGGAGCTTGCATAAAAAAATCAGGGGCCGCATGGCCCCTGATTTTGTGGGGGGTGATCAGCCAGGACTTTACGCGGTCTTGCGTACGAATTCGGCTATTTTAGGACATATTGTTTCGCGCCAGCGCCGGCCCGAGAAAATACCGTAGTGGCCGCAGCCCGCAGCTGTATAGTGCTGTCGGCGATTTTTGGGAATGTTATGACAGAGCTCGTGTGCGGACTGGGTTTGCCCCTGGCCGGAAATGTCATCAAGTTCGCCTTCGATGGTGAACAGCGCTACGTTCTTGATAGCTGACGGATCGACCGTCTGGCCATCGATTTGCCAAGTGCCGCGCGGCAGCTGATATTCCTGGAAGACAGTCTTGATGGTGTCCAGATAAAACTCGGCGGGCATGTCGAGTACGGCGTTGTACTCGTCGTAGAAGCGACGATGGGCTTCGGCATCGTCATCATCCCCCTTGAGCAGGTCCATGTAGAAATCGTAGTGAGAGCGCAAATGCCGATCGGGATTCATCGCCATGAAGCCTGCGTGCTGCAAAAAGCCCGGATACACCTTCCGCCCCGCGCCTGGATAGCGCGCTGGTACACGGTGGATGACGTTGTCTTCAAACCATGAGTAGGACTTGGTCGTAGCCAGGCGGTTGACTTGAGTGGGCGACTGACGACAGTCGATGGGGCCACCCATCATGATCATGCTGCGCGGCAGACAGGGTTCATTGTTGGCGGCCATCAGGGAAATGGCGGCCAACACGGGTACCGTAGGCTGGCATACCGACATGACGTGCACGTCGGGGCCCAGCAGGCGGATGAAGTCCTGTACGTAGCGGACATAATCGTTCAAGGTAAAGGAGCCGGCTGAAGCAGGCACCATGCGCGCGTCCAGCCAGTCGGTGACATAGACTTCGTGCGCGGGCAGCAGAGCGCGAACAGTGTCGCGCAGCAATGTGGCATGGTGTCCGGACAGCGGGGCAACCAGCAGAATCCGAGGGTCGTTTTGCGAGGCACTGGCACCATCACGCTGGAAATGGATCAGGTTGCAGAAATCTTTCTGCATGGCCGTGTGTTCACTTACGTTGACGAGTTTGCCGTTTACCCTGGTTTGGGCTAATCCCCATTGAGGCTTTTCGTAGTCTTTGCCCAGACGATGGACAAGTTCGTACATGGCAGCCATTTGCCGTGATACCGGCGTGTAGGCCAGCGGACTGTAGGGGTTGGAGAACATCTGCGAACCGGTGTCGGTGAAGGCAGCCAGGGGCGTCAGGAATGACCGTTGAAGCTCGTGCAGGTCGTACAGCATGGTAAAAGCCTCGTAATGTGAATACTTATTCTTCTTGGGTCGAACTATGCTGGATAGTTTGAATTACGCTTAATAATGATCAAGGAACAAGCTGTGAAACTAGCTTATCGTTATAAGCTAATCACAAAATAAGCGGAATTGCCAGAAAATATCTGTCAATTCCGCTTGTCGTTTTCCAGGAGATATCAAGCGAACAAGCGTTCGTCATCTAGGAGGAGAGGGGGTGAAGTTCGTAGAAACAGGCTGGTGCCAATGATGTTTTCAAACAACAAACCACGCCTGCCAGTGCTTGGTTGCGGCCTTGTTTTGCGGGTATTGGGCGTGGCCGGGCGCTAGCCTGGGCTTTTAACGCTCAAGGTGCTTGAGTTTATCGGGTATGCCGTTCCAGTCGTCAGCCTCTGGCAAGGGTTTTTTCGAGCGGTTGATCATGCCAAATTCAGGCGTAAGCTCGGCATTCAGCTCTATGAACGAGATCTGGTCTTGAGGAACATCTTCTTCCGCAAAAATAGCATTGGCGGGGCATTCTGGCACGCAGACGGCGCAGTCTATGCATTCGTCGGGGTCGATGACCAGAAAGTTGGCCCCTTCGCGGAAACAATCAACAGGACAGACATCGACACAGTCGGTGAATTTGCATTTAATACAGTTTTCGGTGACCACATGTGTCATTTTGGTACTCCAACATCAGATGACGGGGATTTTAACCAATAAACGCAGGTAAGCCCGAATTGACCTGTTGGCGAAGCTGGTCTTTGAAAATGGATCTTATTCTGCAGCGCCGGGCAGTATTCCGTCTGCTTTATGGGCTGATGGGCAATATTGGCTTGCTTTGCCTGTGCGGGCGGGCGCGGTGTGCTATGGTAAGCAAAATTTCACCTGTTCTGCGATGATAATCACCTCGTTACTCGACACCGATCTGTATAAGTTCAGCATGATGCAAGTGGTGCTGCATCACTTCCCTGCGGCGCAAGTAGAGTATCGCTATAAATGCCGCACGCCACATATCAATCTGGCAGCCTATCTGGATGAAATCAGAAGCGAAATCCACGATTTATGCCAGTTGCGCTTCACCGAGGAAGAACTTCAGTATTTGCGTAGCCTGCGCTTTATAAAAAGCGATTTCGTTGATTTTCTGGGTTTGTTTCATATGCCCGAGAAATGCATCAAGGTTGCCGAATCTTCCGTTCCAGGTGAGCTCGACATCACGGTCAAGGGCCCATGGCTGCATACCATTTTGTTTGAGATTCCGGTTCTGGCCATCGTCAACGAAGTGTATTTCCGCAACGAGTGCAAAGAACCCGGCTGGCAAGAAGGGCGCAAGCGGCTGCAGAAGAAAATGCATCTGGTCACCGACGACCCGGCGCTGGCGGATTTCCGTGTGGCTGAGTACGGTACGCGCAGGCGTTTCTCCAAGCAATGGCACGAAGAGGTCGTGCGCACCATGAAGGCCCAAATGGGCGTGCATTTTGCGGGCACCAGCAATGTCAGGCTGGCCATGAAGCACGGCGTTACGCCGCTGGGCACCATGGGGCATGAGTACCTGCAGGCCTGCCAGGCGTTGGGGCCGCGTCTGCGTGATTCGCAAGTCTACGCTTTGGAGGTCTGGGCCAAGGAATACCGCGGTGATTTGGGTATTGCGCTGTCCGATGTCTACGGTATGGATGCATTTTTGCGCGACTTCGATATGTATTTTTGCAAGTTGTTCGATGGCGCGCGCCACGACTCGGGCGATCCTTTCGTATGGGGCGAACGGCTGCTGGCTCATTACGCCGCCAATCGTACCGATCCGCGTACCAAGACCTTGGTGTTTTCTGATGCGCTGACCATACCTTTGGCTATTGAACTGGCCAAGCGCTTCGCAGGCCGGTGCAAGATTTCGTTCGGCATAGGCACCAACCTTACCAATGACCTGGGTCATGAACCTTTGCAGATCGTCATGAAGATGGTTCGCTGCAATGGGCAACCGGTGGCCAAAGTGTCTGACGCCCCAGAAAAAACCATGTGTGACGATCCCGCTTATCTGGCTTATTTGCGCCAGGTGTTCGAACTGCCGCCAGCCTGAGCCTCATCTTCGGTTGGTGCTACTATCCGTTTTTTTGATTCTTCCACCCGGAGCACCCAATGAGCGAGATAAAACGGATCAATGTCGAAAAACGCCTGTCCGATATGGCTATCTATAACGGTGTCGCCTACCTGGCCGGCCAGGTTCCCGATGACAGCTCACTCAATATGGAAGGCCAGACGGCACAAGTGCTGGCGACCATAGACAAACTGCTGGCAGCAGCCGGCACAGACAAATCCCGCATACTGATGGCCCAGATTTTTGTGGCAAACATGGCCGAATTCAGCGGCATGAACAAAGCCTGGGACGCTTGGGTCGCTGACGGCAATGCCCCACCGCGGGCAACCGTGGAGGCGCGCCTGGCCAATCCCGACTTCAAGGTCGAGATCGTGGTGACCGCGGCGTTGAATTAAGCTGCAGGCTTGCCGCAGCGCAGCTTACAGAAGTAGGGCGGCCAGTGTGCCGCCTATTGTTTTGCAGGCTTCGTAGTCCTGTTTGCTCAGCTTCTTTGGTGCCAGAATGTCTTCGGCTGTTTGGGCATGCAGGTTGGCAATGTGAACGGGGGCAATGGGCGTAAGGCGCCATCCGGTACATATGCGTTCGGCCTGGCGGGCGGCATTGCTGCCATCGGAACCTGCACTGATCAATAATGCGTAAGGTCGGCCGTTCAGGCGATCCAGCGCTCCGTAATAGCAACGATCAAAAAATTCTTTCATGGCACCGCTGAGGGCTGCCAGATTTTCGGGGGCGCAGAACAGCATGCCGTCGGCCTGGAGCAGGTCGGGAGTATCGGCCTCGTGGGCCTCTTTGATGATGATGTTCAGTTGATGGGCGGCCTGCAGTTCGGCAATCACGTCGCGGGCGCCTTCAACCGCCGCCATGGCCATTTGTTTGGCCGCGCCGGTACGCGAATGCCAGACGACAAACAAGATTTTTTTTCCCGTCGAGTCCATAGTGTTTGATGCATGGTTGGCGCCAGACACGTTAGTATAGAGCCGCGGGCATTTAGCCTGGCAGCGTGGGATTTTTTTTGCCGAAGCTTACTTGATCATGGCTACAACAGATTTTCCAGAAACTAGTCCACCTCCCTTTGATACCGCCTGGTTTCAGTGCGCCACGGCGGGTCTCGACGAAGATGGCTCTGATCTGTTGGCGCGGGCTGTGCAGTGGGTCCGCAAGCCACTGACCGGGCTTACCGCCAGCACGGGCGAGCCTCTGGATGAACATTGTGCGGAAGTGGTTTGCATTCTGGCCGGACTGGGTACTGACGCAGAAACGCGGGCCAGCGCACTGATCACGGTATTGCCACTGGCAGCCTCCGACAATGCGGCCGGGACCCGGCAAGACCCCTTGCGCAAGGTTTTTGGCGCCGAAGTGGTTTCCTTGGTGCAAGGTACACGTGCTTTGTTGCGCCTGGGGTATCTGACCGGGCAGGCCGTCGATAGTACAGCCTCAGGCACTGATCAAAAGGAAATGCAGCGCAAGATGCTGCTGGCCATGGCGGCTGACCTGCGTATTGTGTTGATGCGCCTTGCCTCGCGCCTGCAGTCGCTGCGCTGGTATGCCAGCAGCAAGACAGCATGTCCATCCAGCTTCGCCAGCGAAACCATGGAGCTCTATACGCCCTTGGCAAACCGGCTGGGTATCTGGCAGATCAAATGGGAGATGGAGGACCTGGCTTTCCGGTTCCTGGAGCCGATGACCTACAAGGCGATTGCCCGTCAGCTGGAAGAAAAACGGGTGGAGCGTGAAGCGTTCATCAGCGCCGCCGTGAAGCGCCTGGAGCAGGAGCTGGCCGATGCGCATATTCCTGCCCAAGTCAGTGGCCGTCCCAAGCATATCTACAGCATCTGGAACAAGATGCGCAACAAGAATATAGATTTCAGTCAATTGTTCGATTTGCGGGCGCTACGGATTATTGTTCAGGACGAGCGCGCCTGCTATGCGGTGTTGGCTCTTGCGCACTCCCTATGGACTCCGGTGTCTGATGAATTCGACGACTATATATCCCGGCCCAAACCCAATGGCTATCGGTCCCTGCACACCGTGGTCACTGATACTCAGGGCCGCACCTTCGAAATTCAGATCCGCACCCAGGAGATGCATGAGTTTGCCGAGTACGGTATGGCTGCCCACTGGCGCTACAAAGAGGCAGGGCCGCGTGGCGGTCAGGTTTCGGCTGCAGGCCGGTACGATCAGAAAATAGCCTGGATGCGTCAGCTGTTGGCCTGGGAGCAAGACGGCCACGAGGGTGGCAAGCCAGAGGATCCCACCGGTACTCAGGCTGCAACACATCCGGACTCGACAGATCGCATTTATGTCATGACGCCGCAGGCGCGAGTCATGGAGCTGCCTGCGGGCGCTACGCCGGTTGATTTCGCCTACTACCTGCATACCGACCTGGGGCATCGCTGCCGGGGAGCACGGGTGGATGGGCAATTGGTGCCTTTACTCACCAAGCTTGAAACGGGACAAACGGTTGAGGTGATTGCGGCCAAATCGGGTGGCCCCTCGCGTGATTGGCTCAATCCGCAGTTGGGTTTCCTGGCCAGTCCTCGTTCGCGTGCCAAAGTCAGGGCCTGGTTCAACGCCATTGAGCTGCAGCAACGTATTAGCCAGGGTCAGACCATGGTTGAAAAAGAGCTGCAGCGCCTGGGTAAGACCGCCATCAATATGGAACAACTTGCGCAGCAACTGGATTTTGCCAAGGCTGACGACCTGTATGTCGCCGTAGCCAAGGAAGAGTTCAGCCTGCGCCAGATTGATTATTTGCTGGGTGCTGCCAAAGCGCGTGCCGCCGAGCCTGCCAGCGACGATGACGTGGCTGCCGCGGCGCTGAGCCGCAACTATGCCAGCGGTCACGACAGTGTCGTCAAAACAGGCAGGAGCGGTGTGCTTGTTGTCGGCGTTGATTCATTGATGACTCAACTGGCCCGTTGTTGTCGGCCTGCGCCGCCAGATACCATCGTGGGGTTTGTTACCCGGGGACGTGGAGTCTCCATACACCGCCGCGATTGCGCTGCTTACGCGGCGCTCGCCGCACGGCAACCAGAACGGCTCATCGATGTGGACTGGGGCAGTACGGGCGACGCCCTATATCCGATAGACATCAGCATTCATGCGCAAGACCGGCCTCATTTGTTGCGAGATCTGTCCGATGTGTTTGCCAAGCTGCGGCTGAACGTCATCAGCATCAATACGCATAGTCGGCGATCGTTGGCGCACATGGTGTTTACGGTCGAGATCAAAAACGGTGATCAGATCAGTCGTGCATTGGCCGGGCTGAACGAGTTGCCAGGGGTGAGTGCCAGCCGCCATTGAGCTGAATATCGTACAGAACTGATATGGCACGCCGTGGCGGCGCCACGCTGTTAAAATGCCAAGCTATATGCCTGAAGGCCGGCTCAACGCCATGGCCATGTTTTTGCGTAACCAGAGAGTAATGCTTTGATATCCTATACCCAGCCTGATCAAGATGGGCACTTTGGCCAGTATGGCGGCTCCTTTGTCGCTGAAACACTGGTGCATGCACTGGACGAGCTGCGAGCCGCTTACGATAAGTATCGCGACGATCCCGAGTTCTTGCAGGAGTTCGCCTACGAACTCAAGCATTTCGTGGGTCGCCCCAGTCCGGTGTACCACGCTCGCCGCTGGTCTGACAGGCTCGGAGGGGCGCAAATCTGGCTCAAGCGTGAAGATCTCAACCATACCGGCGCACATAAAATCAATAACTGTATAGGGCAAATGCTACTGGCGCGCCGCATGGGCAAGCCCCGCATTATTGCGGAAACCGGCGCCGGCCAGCATGGCGTGGCGACAGCCACCGTGGCGGCGCGCTATGGGCTGGAGTGCGTGGTATACATGGGTAGCGAAGATGTACGTCGCCAGGCCTCTAATGTGTACCGCATGAAGTTGCTGGGTGCTACCGTAGTGCCGGTCGATTCGGGCTCGCGTACGCTTAAAGACGCACTGAACGAAGCCATGCGCGACTGGGTTACCAATATTGAAAATACTTTCTATATTATCGGTACGGTGGCGGGGCCACACCCCTATCCCATGATGGTGCGCGACTTCCAGGCGGTGATTGGCAATGAGTGCCTCGAGCAAATGCCCGTAGATGCTGGTCGTCAGCCTGATTATGTTGTTGCTTCGGTGGGCGGTGGTTCCAATGCCATGGGAATTTTCCATCCCTACATCAATCACGAAGACGTGAAGCTCATAGGTGTTGAAGCGGCAGGCGAGGGGCTGGACACCGGCAGGCACGCGGCATCGCTTAACGCTGGCCACGTGGGTGTATTGCATGGTAATCGCACCTACGTCATGCAAGACGAAAATGGTCAGGTCCAGGAAACGCATTCGATTTCGGCGGGCCTTGATTACCCTGGCGTGGGTCCGGAGCATGCCTGGCTGAAAGACACCGGACGCGCCGAATACGTGTATATCAACGACCAGGAGGCGTTGGCCGCTTTCCACGACTGCTGTCGCAGCGAAGGCATCATGCCTGCGCTGGAGTCATCACACGCCCTGGCTTATGCGCTTAAATTGGCGCCCACCCTGGCCAAAGACAAGATCATTCTGGTGAATTTGTCTGGTCGCGGCGATAAAGACATGCATACGGTTGCTGATGCCAGTGGCATCAGCCTATGAAGGATTGCTCAATAAAATGACTGCTTCGAACGAACGGCTCAAGGCCGCGTTTGCCAATAAGCCGGGACACACCGCGCTTATTCCTTATATCACTGCGGGCGACCCATCGCTTGCTGCTACACCTCGCCTCATGCATGCCCTGGTCAAGGCGGGCGCTGATGTCATCGAGCTTGGCGTACCATTTTCTGATCCGATGGCCGATGGTCCTGTCATACAGCGGGCGGCAGAACGCGCCATCAAGCGCGGCGTTGGCTTGCGCCAGGTGTTCGACATGGTGGCACAGTTCAGGCAAACCGACACCATCACGCCGGTGGTGCTCATGGGATATGCGAATCCGATCGAACGAATGGGGCAGCGTGCCTTTGCGCAATTTGCCGCCCAGGCTGGGGTTGATGGCGTCCTGGTGGTAGATTATCCACCCGAGGAAATTGCCGATTTTGCTGTTCAGTTGGGCGATGCAGGCATCGATCCCATTTTTCTGCTGGCGCCCACTTCCACCGAAGAGCGCATGCAAAAAGTTGCCCAAATTGCACGCGGCTACGTTTACTATGTTTCCCTGAAGGGTGTCACGGGTGCAGGCCATATTGATACCGATGACGTTGCGGCACGGCTTGCCGCTATCCGTCGGCATGTATCCGTACCGGTGGGTGTGGGTTTTGGCATACGTGATGCCGACAGTGCCAAGCGTCTGGCATCATGCGCCGATGCCGTTGTTATCGGCAGCAAGCTGATCCAGACCATGGAGGCTGCCGTGGCTGAAGCGTCGGCCGGCGGCCAAGAGGCCAACGATATCGATGAGGCAGCGATATCCGCAGCTGCAAGTTGGTTGGGTGGTATACGCCAGGCCTTGGACGAGGGTTGAAGCCCTGCATGTTGAAAGCAGGCTCGCCGTGTTCGGCGGGCTATAGGAATAGAACAAAGCCTGGTGTAGAACCAGGTACTCATTTGGAATAAAACATGAGTTGGATCGAAAAAATTCTGCCCCCGCGGATTAACCGCAGTAACGAAGGGGGGCGGCGCGTTCCCGAAGGGGTATGGGTCAAGTGCCCGTCCTGCGAATCCGTTCTGTACAAAGAAGACCTGAAAGCAACTCTCAATGTTTGCCCGAAATGCAGCCATCATATGCGTATTGGTGCCCGAGAGCGCATCGAGGCCTTGCTTGATGCCGAAGGACGGGTCGAAATCGGACAGAACACGCGTCCTATGGACCCACTTAAATTCAAGGATAGCCGCAAGTATCCAGAGCGCGTAGCCGAGGCCACCAAGCAAACCGGTGAAAGCGAAGCCATGGTCGTAATGAGTGGCTCCATTCTTGCTGTGCCGGTTGTACTGGCCTGCTTCGAATTCAGCTTTATGGGTGGTTCCATGGGTTCGGTGGTAGGTGAACGCTTTGCACGTGGAGTGCAGGAAGCCATCAAGAATCGTACGCCCTTTATTTGCGTTTCGGCTTCAGGTGGTGCCCGAATGCAGGAAAGCTTGCTGTCGCTGATGCAAATGGCCAAGACCAATGCCATGCTGACACAGTTGTCGGCTGCCGGCTTGCCGTTCATCAGTATCCTGACTGACCCGACCATGGGTGGCGTTTCTGCCAGCTTTGCGTTTATGGGTGATGTGGTGATGGCCGAGCCACATGCCTTGATCGGTTTTGCCGGCCCTCGCGTAATCGAGCAAACCGTGCGCGAGAAGCTGCCAGAAGGGTTTCAGCGCTCAGAGTTCCTGCTTGAAAAGGGGGCTATCGACATGGTGGTAGATCGGCGCGAGATGCGCAATGAGCTGGCTCACTTGCTGGCCGTCCTGATGCGCCAGCCCGTCGATGTGGTGGCCAAGTCCTGAGCCAGGCCCCGAATAAAAAAGCCTGTTGAGTTCAACACTCAACAGGCTTTTTTTTATACCAGCCCGCTGGACCGATGCGAGAGCATCAAGAGAGCAGGCCGGTGAAGGTCAAGAGGGCCTGCCGATCAACAGGCCTCTTTTATCCTTTAGTGTGTTTCCACTTGCTGCAAGGCTTCTTCGACCGCAACCTTGGTGACCGGCTTGCGGGCCCTGCCCAGACGTACCGGCGCAGCGGCAGACTGGGGTGCCGGGGCTGATTTGGTCTCGATCAATTGCATTCCGGCAGTTTGCAGCATTTCTTGCAGCGAGCTGGATGCTTCTTTGGGCGCTGCGGTCGTTACAGCATTAGAGGTGGTGCCGGCCTCTTCAGCAGCTTCTGCAATAACGCTTGCTTCAGAGACTTTCTCTGCCTCAGGGGCTGCGGTAATACCAGCTTCTGCTGCATTCGTGACTGCCTCCGATACCTCTGCCTCAGGTTCTGCGTCGGCAGCAGGCTGGGTGGCAGACGCTTCATCAGCGTTTGTTTGTGCTGCTGCGGCTGGGACGGTCGTGTTTGCCACAACTTCAGCCGTGCCTACAATTTCGTCGGTCTCGGCGGGCTCTTGCTCTACCGGCTCGGCAGCCTGTGCAGGCGTCGTCTGATCGGATGCGCTTGTTTCCAGGGGCATGGCCTCCTGGGCATCAGCATCGGTAGCTGACTCAACTATTTGGCCGGCTGTGGTAGCCATGGCGGGTAAGGCTGCAGCATTGAAAGCAGGTGTCTCGTGTGTCTGGAGAACCTGTTTGCTAGCGTCGACAGCGTCGACGGCTTCATCGCTGTCTGCGGCGTTGACGTCTGCGCTTCCTTCGGTGTTGCGACGACCGCGACGGCTGCGGCGACGGCGGCGCTTGCGCTCAGGATCAAGCTGTTCGGTATCTGGGGTGGCGTCGGTATTTTGTGTGACGACCTCAGCCGAGGATTCGACCTGATCTTGTGCGTCGGTTATCGCGCCGGCGACAACAGCTTCCGGGGCGAGCAACGTATCGGCTTCTGCCTGGCCATTCGGCTTTTCATCTCGGCGGTTGCGACCACGGCCACGACGGTTGCGTCCGCCACGGTTGTTGCTTTCTGTTGTTTCGGTACTTTCGCCGCTCGGCGTCCGTGCAGCCGTGTTGCTGCGTGCCGGGCTGCCGTCCTCGTTTTGCTGAGATGACTGGCGACGTCCGCGTGGGGCCTGGCTTTCGTCCGACTTGCCCTCAATCGTATCCTGACGACGTTCGCCACGACGATTGCGGTTGTTGCGGTCACCCTGACCACGCTCACGACGGTCGCCGTGACGGCTGTTCTTGCCACGTCCGCCGTGAGGCTTGCTGGATGCTTCGGGTTTGGGTTCTTCCTTGGCTGCGGGGGCGCTGGCGCCAGTCAGCCAGTTGATCAGACGCTTGATCAGGCCGGGGCCTTGTGCCGTGGCAGTCGAGGCTGCGGAAGCGGTCGTTGAAATGGGCGCCGGTTGTGCCGGTGTAATGCCCTTGACCAGCGCTTCGGGACGGGTGGCGGCCTTGGCTTCCTGGTTTTTGCTGGAAGCCAGAGTGAGCTGCTCTTCAGGCTGGCTGACGAGTTCTATGCTGCTTTTGCTTTCTTCCAGGCGAGGGTCATCGTGGCGCAGGCGTTCGATGTGGTGGTGGGGCGTTTCTAGATTCTTGTTGGGAATCAGGATGAGGTTGACCTTGAGTCTTGCCTCGATCTTGGTAATGTCGGCACGCTTCTCGTTCAACAAGAAGGTTGCCACGTCAACAGGTACTTGGGCGTGTAGCGCCGCCGTGCCTTCTTTCATGGCTTCTTCCTGAAGCAGGCGAAGCACGTGCAGGGCGCTGGATTCTGCGTCGCGCACCACACCGGTGCCGTTACAGCGCGGGCAGGTGACGTGAGAGCCTTCGTTCAAGGCCGGGCGCAGGCGCTGGCGTGAGAGTTCCATCAGGCCAAAACGCGAGATTTTGCCCATCTGAACACGGGCGCGGTCAAAGTGCAGGGCGTCGCGCAGGCGTTGTTCGACAGCGCGTTGGTTCTTGCCTTCTTCCATGTCGATGAAGTCGATCACGATCAGGCCGCCCAAGTCGCGCAGACGCAGCTGGCGGGCCACTTCGTCGGCGGCTTCCAGGTTGGTGCGCGTGGCGGTTTCTTCGATGTCGGAACCGCGTGTGGAACGCGCCGAGTTCACGTCGATGGCCACCAAGGCCTCGGTGTGGTCTATGACAACCGAGCCACCCGAGGGTAGCTGCACCGTACGTGAATAGGCGGTTTCGATCTGGTGTTCGATCTGGAAGCGCGAGAACAGGGGGATGTCGTCGCGATACATTTTGACCCGCTGGACCGTATCGGGCATGACCACGCTCATGAAAGCAGTAGCTTGCTCGTAGATATCGTCGGTATCAATCAGGATTTCGCCGATTTCCGGCGAGTAGTAATCGCGAATGGCGCGGATGACCAGGCTCGATTCCAGATAGATGAGTATGGGAGCTGCGTTTTCGCTGGCAGCACCATCGATGGCAGCCCAAAGTTGCAGCAGATAGGACAAGTCCCATTGCAACTCTTCGACGCTGCGGCCTATGCCTGCCGTGCGGGCAATAATGCTCATGCCCGACGGAATGTCGAGCTGGTCCATGGTGTCACGCAGTTCCTGACGATCTTCGCCTTCGACACGGCGCGAAACGCCGCCGCCGCGAGGATTGTTGGGCATCAGGACCAAGTAGCGGCCTGCCAGGGAAATAAAGGTGGTCAGGGCGGCGCCCTTGTTGCCTCGTTCTTCCTTTTCGACCTGGATGATCAGTTCCTGCCCTTCGGTCAGTGCTTCCTGGATACGCGCAGTGCGCACATCGACGCCTTCTTTGAAGTAGCTGCGTGCGACTTCCTTGAAGGGTAAAAAGCCGTGCCGGTCTTCGCCATAGCTGACGAAGCAGGCCTCGAGGCCGGGTTCGATGCGGGTGATGACGCCTTTGTAGATATTGCCTTTACGCTGTTCGCGTCCGGCAGTTTCGATGTCGAGGTCGATGAGCTTCTGACCGTCGACAATAGCAACGCGTAGTTCTTCTTGATGCGTTGCATTGAACAACATTCGTTTCATGAGTGTGTTTCTCCGTAGTCATGGCGCGCCGCTGTACGGCGCACGACCGCGGGTCACTCGGTGTGTGGCGCTGAATTCGCATGGGGCATGGCTGACGGCGTCAGGCAGTGCCCACCTTGTGTCGGGTAGGCACGGCGTACCTGTAGGTACGTGGTTCAGTCAGCAGGAAGGTCAGTTGCACTATAGTGATTGTTGACAAAAAAATTGCTGGGAACGGCAGACGCGCATGTAAATTCGCGCCTGGTGCATTAAACGAAGACAAACTTTGCAAAGGATTCAGCGTCGCACGCGGTTGGCAGCAAAAAAGCAAATAGCGGGCTATACGCCACACCACTATTTGCGCATCGCAGCTGCGCCGGCGACCTAATGACCCAGAAGCTGAAACCAGGGCAGTACAATACGGCCTTTACTCGTCCAACGGAGACGCACCCTTGCATCTCTACGTTCGGCGGTTTTTTCAGCTTCTATAGGCTGACGCGATTATATGCCGCTTTTCCCTATGAGCAAAACAGTTATTGCCAAACATGACAATCCCAGCGTTCGTTTCGTGGAAATCGGCGACGAGCAGGCTGGACAGCGCATAGATAACTTTTTGTTACGCTTGTGCAAGGGGGTGCCCAAAAGCCACTTGTACAAGGCTATTCGCAATGGCGAGGTCAGAGTCAACAAAGGCCGTATCGCTGCCGATTATCGTCTCGAGATAGGCGATACCGTGCGCGTGCCACCCTTGCGTCTGCCGCGCTCAGACGAGCCCCGCCGTGTGCCGCCGGCGGTATTTCCCGTCGTGTTTGAAGACGAAGCGATTCTTGTGATCGATAAGCCGGCCGGTGTAGCGGTTCATGGCGGCAGCGGCGTGTCTTTCGGTGTTATCGAGCAATTGCGTGCTGCGCGTCCCGACGCGTCCTTCCTGGAGCTTGCCCATCGGCTTGACCGTGAAACGTCGGGCTTGCTGATCATTGCCAAGAAGCGCAAGGCCCTGCTGGGTCTGCACGATATGATGCGCGAGGGGGGCGGACGCAAGCATTACCAGGCTCTGGTAGTGGGCGATTGGGTGAACGATAAACAACACTTGCGCCAGCCGCTGCTGAAGTGGCTCACGGCTTCGGGCGAGCGCCGGGTCAAGGTGGATGCGCAAGGTAAGGCCGCCCACACCATTATTACCATGCAAAAACGTTATGGTCGCCACAGTTTGCTGGGCGCCGAGCTGCGCACCGGGCGCACTCACCAGATACGTGTGCACCTGGCAGCCAGCGGCTATCCCATTGTGGGCGATGACAAATATGGCAGTGATGAGGTTCGTGCCTATTTTGCCAGTCTGGGTCTCAATCGCATGTTTTTGCATGCCTGCCGGCTGGAAATCCCTCATCCGTTGACGGGTGATCCATTGGTATTCAGGGCGGATCTGCCGCCTGTGTGTCTGAGAATTCTTGATTATCTGGAGCAGCGTCGGTGAAACGTTACGAGGCGGTTATTTTCGATTGGGATGGCACTGTCATGGATTCCACCCATTCCATTGTTGCGGCCATCCAGGGTGCGTGTACAGATTTGGCCTTGCCGGTTCCATCGGCCAGCGAAGCCAGCTGGGTGATTGGCCTTTCGCTGCAAAGTGCCTTGTATCATTGTGTTCCTACCCTCACTGAAGAGCGCATGGATGAGTTTCTGGACCGCTATCGGTTTCATTTCCTGAGTCGTGATCCGCATATCAAGCTGTTTGATGGCATTGCCGGGTTGTTGCTTGAGTTGCGGGCCAGTCGGGTGAGTCTGGGGGTGGCAACCGGAAAGAGCCGTGTCGGGCTGGACCGGGTGCTGGATGCGATGCAGTTGCGGAGCCACTTCGATGCGACGCGCTGCGCCGATGAGTCGTTCAGCAAGCCTCATCCGGCGATGTTGCTGGAGCTGATGGAGGAGTTGGGTCTGGAGCCTGATCGGGTCCTGATGGTGGGCGATACGTCACACGATATCCAGATGGCTACGGCGGCGGGGGTGGACAGCATGGCGGTGACTTACGGGGCGCATGAGCCGTCGGTTCTGCTGGCAGCCGAGCCTACTGTGGTGGTTGGCAGTGTGCCTGAGATGCGGGAGTGGGTGCTGGCTCGGGTTTAGGGGTGGCGGTGTTATGTGCGCTGACTGCCCTGCTGCAAGCAGGGAGTAAGATCTTCATGCAAACTCAAAAACAACGGAACTTTCAGCCGCCATTCGCCGTCATACCCAGACATCGTTACAGCGTGGTACATCATGTCCAGACTCAAGCTGCCGTCCATATCGCCCTCTGAAATCACATCTGAAGCCGTCTGGCAATCCCGACGAACGTGGCTGCGGCACGCCGGCATGGGAATCGTAGCTGCCGGTGCGGGGTCGCTGGCGCCCGTTGCCTCGTCCTGGGCCCAGAGTGAACAGGCACTTCTGGCCGCCACACCCAACCCCGATTACCAGCTCATGGACAAGCCCACGTCCGAAAAAGATATCACCTCGTACAACAACTATTACGAATTCGGCACCGGCAAGAGCGACCCCTTCGAGAATGCCCACAAACTGCAAACACGGCCCTGGACGGTCAGCGTCGAAGGCGAAGTCGCCCGGCCGCGCACTTTCGACATAGACGACCTGCTCAAGCTTGCGCCCATCGAAGAGCGCGTCTATCGGCTGCGTTGCGTCGAAGCCTGGTCCATGGTGATTCCCTGGAGCGGCTACTCGCTCTCGACGCTGCTCAAAGCCGTCGAGCCTACCAGCAAGGCGAAGTTCGTGGAGTTCACCACTGTCGTCCAGAAAGACAATATGCCGGGCGTGGGTAGTCGTATCATCGACTGGCCGTATGTAGAAGGCCTGCGTATTGATGAAGCCATGCACCCGCTGGCCATGCTTGTGTTGGGTGTGTATGGCAAACAATTGCCCAACCAGAACGGGGCGCCTTTGCGTCTGGTTGTGCCCTGGAAATACGGTTTCAAGTCCGGCAAGTCCATCGTCAAAATCCGCCTGCTTGAAAACATGCCTATGACCAGCTGGGTCAAGATTGCGCCACAAGAATACGGCTTTTATGCCAACGTCAATCCTCAGGTGCCGCATCCGCGCTGGAGTCAGGCCACCGAAAGGCGGATAGGCGACGGCTTTTTTGCGCCGCGCGTCGATACCCTGATGTACAACGGCTATGCTGAGCAAGTTGCCTCTCTGTACGAGGGCATGGACTTGCGAAAGAACTATTGAGCATGTCTGCACAACAAATCGGTGCGCCCGGTACACGCAACTGGACTGCGCGCGAAGTGGCGCGTGTCAAGCCGCTGGTCTTTCTGTTGGCCTTGTATCCCTTGGCGCGCTGGATATGGCTGGGTACCCATGACGGCCTGAGCGCCAATCCGCCTGAGTTCCTGATCCGTTCTTCCGGCATATGGGCACTGGTGCTACTGGGGTTGACCTTGTGCGTGACCCCCTTGCGCCGGCTGCTCCGACAGCCCGCCCTGGTGCGCTTGCGCCGCATGCTGGGTTTGTTTGCCTTTTTTTACACCTGCCTGCATGTGCTGGGCTGGGCGTATTGGGAGCGCGGCTGGACTTTGACATCGATGTGGGCTGACATCGTTCAGCGTACCTTCATCCTGGTTGGGGTGCTTGCCTTTGTGCCCATGGTTGCGCTAGCCATAACCTCGACGCGAGGATGGATACACCGCCTGGGTCGGGGCTGGCAGCAATTGCACCGCAGTGTGTACATGATAGCCATACTTTCGGTGTGGCATTTCTGGCTGGTGCGGGCGGGCAAAAATGATTTTGCCGAACCTTATCTGTATGGCGCCTTGCTGGCAGGGCTTTTGTTGATCCGGGTCTTTTATTTCTATCGGCGCCGCTCGGTTTAAGAGACGCGACAGGCCTTGGGCGCCAGAAGCTGCCCCGCCAGCTTAACGCAGCGCTTTCATGATCGCCAAGGTTTGTGCGTCGGGCAGGCCGTCATATTGTGCCGGACGGTAGTGCATTTGAAAGGCGGCAATGACATTTTTGCTGGCTTTATCGAGCTCGCCACTGTGGGGCACGGTATAGCCCAGGCGACGCAGTTGCGCCTGTGTCCAGGCAATATCGGGCAGCCCCAGCGTCAGAAACTCCTGCTCATACTGCCTCGCCTTGTCTTCATCGTACCAGCGGCCTATGCCTTGGTCGGCCAGCTGTTTCCAGGGAAACAGTGGACCCGGATCGATCTTGCGCTGCGGGGCGATGTCGCTGTGACCGACAATATTGTGCGGCTTGATTTGGTGGCGGCGAATGATGTCTTGCAGCAGGGTGGCTACCACCTGTATTTGCACGGGGTTATAGGGTTCCCATTGATCACCCTCGCGCCCCTGATTGACAATTTCAATGCCTATGGAGCCGCTGTTCATGTCGCTACGGTCAAACCATGCGCTTACGCCGGCATGCCAGGCCCGGCGGCTTTCATCGACCAGTTGATATACATGAGGGTGAGCCTCATTGGTGACCAGGTAGTGGCTGCTGACATTGCGCTCTGAGAGAATTCTCAGGGATGCCTCGTTACTGGCCGAGGTGTAATGCAGTACCACGAACTCGACGCGACTGTTCTGGCTTTTGGCCTGAATGCTGCGATCTATGTCCAGTTCGCCCGGCCTATAGGTGCTGCAGGCCGACAGCAACAATATCATGGCGGCCAGTAAGAAGTGGCGCACGGTGCGCCGCGTGGGTGCCGAATAAAGTCGTGGATGTGACACTATCGACCCGCCAGATAAAGAAAAATGGTGGGTTTCTTGGACAGGTCAGGCGCAGGCAGCGTTTTCCAGTGGCTGGTGGTGTGCGTCTGTATCCACTCATCCGGGGTGGTGAGGGAGCTGGCTACACATAAGCGGGTGTTGCCTTTCAGGGCTTGTTTGAGCGTGTCGAACATGGCGCCGTTGCGGTAGGGCGTCTCGATCAGAATCTGGGTCTGATGTTGTTTTTGTGATGCTGCTTCCCAGGCCTTGAGTTGTTTGGCCCGTTCGTTGGCATCGACCGGGGCATAGCCGTGGAAGGCAAAACGTTGTCCGTCCAGTCCGCTGGCCATGAGGCTGAGCAGAATGGACGATGGACCTACCCAGGGAATCACCCGTAAGCCCATCTGGTGGGCTTGGGCCACAACCTTGGCCCCCGGGTCGGCGACAGCAGGACACCCAGCCTCGGAGACGAGTCCGATGTCGCCACAGTCAAGCAAGGGACTGAGCCAGGTTTTAATCTGCTGGGCATCGACTTTATCAGTCAGTGTATGGATGGTGATTTCCTGCAGTGGCCGTGTTGTGCCTATGAGTTTCAGGAATGCTCTTGCTGTTTTTGCGTTCTCGGCAATGTACGTGGAAAGCTGTGATGCCAGCTCGTGAGTGGCTTGCGGTAACCAGTTGCCAGGCGCTGACTCACCCAGAGAGACGGGGATCAAATGCAAAGTGCCGGTGGGTTTCAAGAGTGCTCCAAAGGGTTGAGTCCGAATGATCGCAGCATGCGGGATAGCGTGATCAGCGGCAAGCCGATGATGGCGGTGGGGTCGTCTGACTGCATGCTATCCATGAGCGCAATGCCCAGTCCTTCGGCTTTTGCGCTGCCAGCAGTATCGTAAGGCTGTTCACGCAGCAGGTAGGCGGTGATTTCCTGTGTGCTCAGTTGGCGGAAGTTGCAGCGAGTGATGACATCTGCCACTTCGTGGCGGTGACCGTCGCTGACGCATAAGGCGCTATGAAATTCTACAGTTTGTCCGCTCAGTAGTTCAAGCTGTGCCTGGGCGCGCTCGAAGTTACCTGGCTTACCTATAGGCTGGCCGTTTATGGTGGCGACCTGGTCCGAGCCGATAAGCAGGGCGCCCGAGTGGTCGAGGCCAACAGCCTGTGCTTTGGCCACAGACAGTCTGAGTGCGAGGTCGGCCGGAGCCTCGCCCGGCAGGGGGCTTTCGTCTATATTGGGCGCAACAGAGGTAAAGGGGATGCCCAGACGCGTGAGTAATTCCCGGCGATAGGGTGAACTTGAGGCTAAGATGAGACGCATAAGCGGTTTTTACCTGGTTTGGTTTGACTGTAAATGCCTGAGCACGTTATTATCTAATGTTTTCTTTGTGCTTGAAGCCTTTAGGTGTAGGGATGCAATACATTGATGCCTACGAACTAGCCCGTTTGGGTGATACGGTTCGCGGTACCGCGCCTATAGTACAGTTTGCGCGGCTTCTTGATGGGCTGCCGGAGCAGGGCGATGCGCAGGCCGAATGGGCTGTAACGGGCGAAAAAGACGCGCACGGACAGTATTTTCTGCGGATTGCAGTGCGGGCTTGTCCGGTACTTGAGTGCCAGCGCTGCATGCAGGCTTTTTCGTTTCAGATGGAAACGGAAAATCGTGTGCAGTTGGTCAGATCCGAGGCCGATCTTGAGCTCGAAGACGATCATCAGGCTGATACCGATGAAGTCATCGAGCGCATAGTCGGGTCGGCGCGCCTCGATGTGTCGGGGCTGGTTGAAGATGAAATCATCCTTAGCCTGCCTTATGTGCCCAAGCATGATGTTTGCCCGTCCTTACCGACGCAGCTTGCAGACGAACCGGTTGTCGATACGGACAAGCCGTCGCCTTTTGCAGTCTTGAGCCAGCTCAAGAAAAATTGAATTTTCGTATCAACTTGATTATTAACGCACTTAACTTGCGGGATCATCGCGTACAATAGCGACCCGTTTTCAGGAGTCATCATGGCCGTTCAGCAAAACAAAAAGAGCCCGTCTAAACGCGGTATGCATCGTTCGCACGATTTCGTTTCGGCGCCCGCCACGGCAGTCGAGCCCACCACCGGCGAGCTGCACCTGCGCCACCACATCAGCCCTAACGGTATCTACCGTGGCCGTAAAGTGCTCAAAACCAAAAACGACGAATAATTGTCAGTTTTTGCACTAGTGCAATAGCACGGCACCTACGCGTTTGATGTCGAAAACCGATATTCGAATTGCCATAGACTGCATGGGGGGCGACTTCGGCTTGCCGGTCACCATTCCTGCAGCATGTCGATTCGTCAAGCAGTATCCCGACACCCGGTTCCTGCTGGTGGGCGATGCGATGGCCATCGAGGCTCATCTGCGTGATGCCGGCAGTCCAGGTAAAGATTGGTACGAGATCCTGCCCGCTTCCGAAGTCGTCCTTATGGATGACTCCGTCGAAGTGGCGTTGCGGCGCAAGAAAGATTCCTCCATGCGTGTGGCGGTTCAGGCTGTCAAGGATGGCCGTGCTGACGCCTGTATCTCGGCGGGCAATACTGGCGCCTGGATGGCGATCTCGCGCTATGTGCTCAAAACACTGGACGGCATCGACCGGCCGGCCATTGCCACTTCTATTCCCAACCAGAAGGGTGGTGCCACGACGGTCCTCGACCTTGGGGCCAATGTCGATTGTTCGGCCGAGCACTTGTTGCAGTTCGCCATTATGGGTTCGGCCCTGGTGTCCACTGTCGACCTGCGTCAGCAACCTTCTGTTGGCTTGCTCAATATTGGTGAAGAAGTCATCAAAGGCAACGAAGTCGTCAAGCAGGCGGCCGAGTTGTTGCGTACCAGTGGACTCAATTTCTACGGCAATGTAGAGGGCGACGACATCTTCAAGGGTACGGTAGACGTAGTTGTTTGCGATGGTTTCGTGGGCAATGTCGTGCTGAAATCCGTAGAAGGCCTGGCCAAGCTGATTGCCACCATGATGCGTGCCGAGTTCAAGCGTGACGTACTGTCGCTTGCCGCAGGTGCTCTGGCCAAGCCGGTATTGAACCGGCTGCGCGATCGGGTCGATAACCGCCGCTACAACGGTGCCACCTTGCTGGGCTTGCGGGGTATTGTTGTCAAAAGCCATGGTTCGGCTGACGCATACGCTTTCGGCTTCGCCCTGCAACGGGCTCGCGAAGCAGTGCATAATGGTTTGCTTGATGGCACCACCAACGCCATTGATCATCTTCGCCAGAGCTTGCAGGATGCTGCGGCGCAATCGGCGAAGCTTTCCAACGATTTGTCTGATCCTGCCTCATAGTCAGGTATCTGGAAGCTACTATGCCTTACGCCAAGATAATAGGGTCGGGTGCTTATTTGCCTACGCGAGTCGTCTCCAATGACGAGCTCGCCGCCGATCTTGCCACTCGTAATATTGAAACCTCGGATACCTGGATCGTCGAACGTACAGGCATACGCCAGCGCCATATCGCCGACCCCGGCGTGACCACCAGTCAGCTGGCCACCAAGGCAGCACAGGCGGCTCTCGAGAACGCGGGTGTGGCTGCCGCCGACCTGGATCTCATTATCGTGGCCACTTCTACCCCCGATTTTGTCTTTCCCAGTACGGCTTGCCTGGTTCAGGCCAATCTGGGTGCCAAGGGTGGCGCTGCGTTCGATGTGCAGGCCGTGTGCAGTGGCTTTGTGTATGCCCTGGCTACCGCCGATGCCTTCATTCAGGCGGGCCGGGCCAAGACGGCCCTGGTCATCGGTGCCGAAGTGTTTTCCAGTATTCTCGACTGGAACGACCGCAGTACCTGCGTGTTGTTTGGCGACGGTGCCGGTGCGGTCGTGCTGCAGGCCTCCGAAGAGCCTGGTATTTTGGCCGCCCAATTGAATGCCGATGGCAGTCAAATGAAAATACTATGTGCTGCAGGTAATGTGGCGCATGGCAAGGTGGTGGGTGATCCCTTCCTGCGCATGGATGGTCAGGCCGTCTTCAAACTGGCCGTGACGTCGCTGACCAAATCAGCGCTCGATGTTTGCGAGCAGGCGGGTGTCCGGTTTGAGGATATCGACTGGCTTGTGCCGCATCAGGCCAACGTGCGCATTATCAATTTCCTGGGTCGACGGCTCAATATTGCCGACGATAAGGTCGTGATTACGGTCGATAGCCATGCCAATACCTCTGCCGCCAGTGTCCCGCTGGCTTATGATGCAGCCCGCCGTGATGGGCGGATCAAAACGGGTGATACCGTTCTGATGCAAGGTGTTGGTGGTGGCTTCACCTGGGGTTCCGTGCTGGTCAAAATATAGGTACAAACACGAATGGGTCGGCTCGCCGTCGTCGCGGCCGAAGTTTCTTTCAATTTTTTGTCTGCATGTTATGAAAATTGCTTTTGTTTTCCCCGGACAAGGATCACAGTCTGTGGGCATGCTTGACGCCTGGGCTGGCAACGCTGCCGTTCAGCGTGTGGTGGGTCAGGCTTCTGAAGCGCTGGGTCAGGATCTGGGCGCGCTCATTGCCTCCGGCCCTGCCGAAGACCTCAACCTTACAACCAACACCCAGCCGGTCATGCTGACGGCTGCCGTGGCCATGTACCAGGCCTGGGTCGATGCCGGCGGCCAAGAGCCTGTGCTGGTGGCCGGTCATAGTCTGGGCGAGTATTCAGCCCTGGCTGCCGCAGGTGCCCTGAGCCTGGAAGACGCTGTGCGTGTGGTGCGCGTTCGCGCCGATGCCATGCAGGCTGCGGTGCCAGTGGGTACGGGTGGCATGGCCGCCGTATTGGGTCTGGATGACGACGTGGTGCAGGCTGTGTGTGAGCGTGCCGCTCAAGGCGAAGTCGTTGAGGCAGTCAATTTCAATGCGCCGGCGCAGGTAGTGATTGCCGGTCATAAGGGCGCTGTAGAGCGTGCCTGCGAGCTGGCCAAGTCTGAAGGCGCCAAGCGTGCGCTCATGCTGCCGGTGTCCGCGCCGTTCCATTCCAGTTTGCTCGAGCCCGCCGCCCACGTACTGGAGCAATCGCTGGCCAGCATCAATATGGCCTCGCCGAAATATCCTTTGATCAATAATGTCGATGTAGCCAGCCCATCTGGACCCGCTGCCATCAAAGATGCCTTGGTGCGTCAGGCCTGGCATCCCGTGCGCTGGGTTGAAACCTTGCAGGCCATGAAGGCGCAAGGTATTACACACATCGTGGAGTGTGGTCCGGGCAAGGTGCTGACTGGCCTGACCAAGCGCATAGACCGTGATTTGATCGGTTTGTCGATCGCCGATCCGGCGTCGCTGCAGGCAGCGCTGGAAACTTTACAGGGATGATAGCCATGCAAGACAAACAACTCGAGGGCAAGCTTGCCCTGGTAACCGGCGCCACCCGTGGCATAGGCAAGGCGATCGCGCTTGAATTGGCCGCTCGCGGCGCCACGGTGGTGGGTACTGCAACCTCCGAGGCCGGAGCGCAGTCCATCAGTGAAATGCTGGCTGTTACAGGCGGACGTGGCGTTGTGCTGAATGTAGACGACGCAGCGGCGTGTGAAAGCCTGGTGGCAGAGTTGGCCAAGCAAGATGGCGGGCCGCATATTCTGGTGAATAACGCTGGTATTACCCGCGATAACCTTGCCATGCGCATGAAAGATGACGACTGGCAAGCGGTCATAGACACCAATCTGTCGGCCGTATTCCGCTTGTCGCGTGCGGTAACCAAGAGCATGATGAAAGCCCGCTGGGGTCGCATCATCAATATTACGTCGGTGATCGGATCCAGCGGCAACCCCGGGCAGGCCAACTACGCGGCTGCCAAGGCGGGTGTGGCCGGCATGGCCCGGGCATTGGCCAGAGAGCTGGGCAGCCGTAATATCACTGTTAATTGCGTTGCCCCGGGCTTTATCGAAACCGACATGACGCGTGCCCTGAACGAGAACCAGGCATCGGCCATTTTGGCTCAGATTCCGCTGGGCCGCCTGGGTGCCGCCAGCGATATTGCTCATGCCGTCGCCTTTCTGGCAGGCCCGCAGGCTGCTTATATTACCGGTACGACACTGCACGTGAATGGCGGAATGTATATGTAATAACCGAACAGGTGCCCTCTGGTAGGGTAAAATCTGTTCATCCCAGAGGTATTCCAATATAGGCTTGCAACAATATGCATAGGCTCGTATCTGGTAATGCCGTTTTTTTAGTCACGGCCAACACCAATAATATTTTCGTTTGGCTATAATTCGCGGGAATTTTTCCCACTTGGAGATCTGCATGGAAAGCATCGAACAGCGCGTCAAGAAGATCGTCGCTGAACAACTTGGCGTCAACGAAGCCGAGATCAAAAACGAATCTTCATTCCTTGACGACCTCGGTGCCGATTCGCTCGATATGGTCGAGCTCGTGATGGCACTCGAAGACGAATTCGAAACCGAAATTCCCGACGAGGAAGCTGAGAAGATCACGACGGTTCAGCAAGCTGTTGACTATATTTCGTCGCACAGCAAGCAGTAATATCAACTTTTCGGGTGCGCGGCGTGTGAGTGGTCGCGTCACCTCAAGGCGGTTTTTCGGGACCCTCTGTTCAAGTCCGCCCGGCTGCTGCATCCCCCTGGGCGCATCAGACTCGGCAGGCTTGATCAGAGGGTCCCTGAAGTGTGGAACTATCGTTATTTCAAATCTCCTCCAGATTTGAAATAACGGTGTGCCTGTTTGCTTCGAATCGCTTTTTTACTTAGGAGTCATCCGTGAAACGACGTGTCGTCATCACTGGTCTGGGCATAGTTTCGCCGGTCGGCAACGATATTGACAGCGCATGGGACAATATCGTCAATGGGCGCTCTGGCATTGGGCGTATTACACGCTTCGATCCATCAGGGTTTAATGCCCAGATTGCGGGTGAGGTCAAGGATTTTGACGTTACTCAGTACATGTCGTCCAAAGAAGCCAAGCAAATGGATACTTTCATCCATTATGGTGTGGCGGCAGGGGCGCAGGCATGGCGCGATAGCGGCCTGGTCCTGACGGAAGAAAATGCCGATCGCATGGGTACGATTATCGGTTCCGGTATCGGAGGCTTGCCCCGTATCGAAGAAACCCAGATTGAATACCTTGAGCGCGGCCCACGCCGCATCTCTCCCTTCTTTGTGCCGGCATCACTGATCAATCTTATTTCCGGACAGCTCTCCATTATGCTGGGCCTGAAAGGACCCAGCTATGCGGTTGTATCCGCTTGCACGACCGGGCTGCATTCCATTGGCGATGCGGCACGGCTGATTGAATACGGTGATGCCGATGTCATGGTCGCCGGAGGGGCCGAATCCACCGTATCGCCGCTCGGCATAGGTGGGTTTGCTGCGATGCGCGCCTTGTCTACCCGCAACGATGATCCTACGACGGCTTCGCGACCCTGGGATCGTGACCGCGACGGTTTCGTGTTGGGCGAGGGCGCTGGCGCCCTGGTGCTCGAAGAGTACGAGCATGCCCGTAAACGCGGCGCACGTATTTATGGCGAATTTAGCGGTTATGGCATGAGCTCCGATGCGCATCACATCACTTCGCCTGATCGTGACGGCCCACGGCGCGGAGTCGTGAACGCCTTGCGCAATGGCGGCGTCAATCCGGAAGAAGTCAATTACGTCAATGCGCACGGAACTTCAACACCTCTGGGCGACAAGAACGAAAGCGAAGCACTCAAGCTCGCATTCGGTGATCACGCCAAAAAGCTGGTCGTGAACTCAACCAAGTCCATGACCGGTCACTTGCTCGGCGCAGCGGGTGGCATCGAGGCCGTCTTCACTACATTGGCGGTCTATAACCAGATTTCGCCGCCCACCATCAACATCTTCAACCAAGACCCCGAGTGCGATCTGGACTACTGCGCCAACGAAGCCCGTGACCTCAAGATCAATGTCGCGTTGTCGAATTCGTTCGGCTTTGGTGGCACAAACGGCTCCATGATTGTTCGCAGGGTCTGACCTGGGGAGCCCAGTGTCTCCCGTCAGGCAATGGCCAGTCTGCCGCCAGCGCGGGGCAGGGCTGCCTGGCGTGTTTTGGCGGCTAGGCCCTGCACGGCAAAAACGCTTGTCCTTGCAAGAGCGGTCAGGCTTGTGGACATTGGCTGATGCCGAGGGTATGCAACGTTTGCGCCTGGCTCATGCCTGGCCCGCCTTTGCCTGGATGACACTGCGCTTTCATACGCAGGATATGGTCGGCGCCGATGCGCTGGAACTCACCATTAGCAAGCATGGCCTGACTGACAGTGCCTGGCGTGAATTACGTATTTGCGTGGCACGGCAACTGGCTTTGTCGCCGCGACCAACATACAAGGAACGGGTATGAGCGAGCGTGATGTCGACGCGGAACTGGTAGCGCGCGTTCAGAGAGGCGATAAGCGGGCGTTCGATCTGCTGGTGCTGAAATATCAGCGCAAGATCATGCGGCTGCTTTCACGCATGATACGTGACCCCGCCGAAATCGAAGATGTCGCACAAGAGGCGTTTATCAAGGCTTATCGTGCCATTCCTCAGTTTCGTGGAGACAGCGCCTTTTATACCTGGCTGTACCGCATTGCCATCAATACCGCCCGCAATTGGCAGGTAGCCAGCGGACGCCGTCCCAATACGCTAAATGTAATAGAAACCGAAGATGGTGAAACTTTTAGCCAAATTGATAACCTAACTGACAATAACACTCCGGAATCAATGGCAACAAGCCGTGAGATCGCTGAAACCGTCAACGCAGCCATTAATGCGCTGCCCGACGATCTGCGCACGGCCATTGTCTTACGTGAAATTGAAGGTATGAGCTACGAAGATATCGCCCAAAGTATGGCCTGTCCCATCGGGACTGTGCGTTCGCGGATTTTCCGTGCGCGGGAAGCCATAGCTGCACAGCTGCGGCCTGTACTGGGTAGTGATTCCGAGCGTCGTTGGTAAGGAGCCAAGCATGCAAGTCGTTCAACAAGCCGCCGACCCCGATGATCTTCCTTCCTGGGAAGCGTCCGTGTCCACCTGGATAGATGGCGAAGGTGAAATGCGCCCCGAAGAGCTCGATACGCCCTACGGACGCCAGGTTTGGGATAACTACCATCTGATCGGTGATGTGCTGCGTAACTCGGATCTGGCCATCAAGCCCAGCGACTTCTTCTATGCACGAATTGCAAAAGCTATCGACGCTGAGCCGCATATTGTGGCGCCACGTACGTTGCGCCGGCACAAGCCGGTACGCTTAGGCTTGTCGGGCCTGGCGGTGGCAGCCGCAGTGGCGTCGGTGGTTTGGGTTGCCTATCCCTATATGTACGGCAGTGGTGTCGAACAGCAAGGAACAGTACAAGTTGTGGCTAGTGCCGGAGACGATGCCGGCGCCTTGCACGATTATCTGGATGCGCACCGAGAGATCGCCGGTGTCAACGCTGTGCGCCAGGCCTCTTTCGAGGTGCCCCGCTAATGCTTGCAATGCATAGGCATACCTCCAGGCGATTGCTGTTGGTGGCAGTCTGTATGTTGGCGCTGCCTGTATGGGCGGCCGAACCGCCACCATCGAATGCACAACCGCTTCAGATACTTCAAAAAATCCAGGATGCGGCCCGCACGCTGGATTACTCAGGTGTCTATACCTACCAGCAAGGCACGGCCATGGTGTCTTCGCGCGTCGTGCATATAGTCGATGGCACAGGTGAGCGCGAACGCCTGGAACTGCTCGACGGTGCTCCGCGCGAGTTTCTGCGCCATAACGAAGTCACACAATGCCTGGTCCCTGAAAAAAAACAGGTCTTGGTAGAGCGCCGGCGTGGTGATCGTTTTCCTGCCCTGATACTCGGGTCTGGTGCGAATATTTCCGAGCATTATCAAGTCAATGTCCTGCCTGTGCCGCATCGCATTGCCAGCCGGGAATGCTCCATGATCGAGCTTCTGCCCAACGACGCGCATCGTTATGGCTACCGTTTGTGCGCCGATAATGAAACTAATTTGCTCCTCAAGGTACAAACGATTAGTGCGGAGCATGGTCTGATTGATCAGATTTCCTTTAACAGCCTGCAACTAGGTGACAAGGTCCGACCGGAACAGTTGGTTTCTGAATGGAATACCAAAAATTGGAAAGTGGTGGAAACCGCCATGGAACCAGTTGATTTGGCAGCCGATGGATGGCGTATTCCTTTTCCTCCGGGTTTCCAGTCTGTTACCCAAGTATCCAGACCTATGAAGCGGGGTCGTAAAGTCAGTCAGTTGGTCGTCACCGATGGCCTGGCTGCTATCTCGGTCTTTATCGAGCCTTACGACCCGAATCGCCCTGAGCCGTCTGCAGGCGGCATGGCAAGAGCCGGCGCCATGAATATTTTTCAGGCCCGTATAGGCGATTACAGGCTGACCGCATTGGGTGAGGTGCCCGCTGGTACCTTGCGCAGCATTGCTCAAAGCACTGAGTATGTGCCGCGCTCCGATCATTAATAGTTTTAACGAATAATAAACAACAACCTAGGAGTTTCATGATGTTTTCTACTTATCTAGGACAGAATAAGTTTAAAAAAATCCTGGCTGCAGCTTCGGCAAGCCTGTTGGTCGCGTGTTCAGCCGTGGGTGCGGCCAGTAGCGAGCAAGCGACCCCCGTACCTACTTTATCGGTACCTGACTTCACTCAAGTTGTCGCCGAAACTGAAAATTCGGTGGTCAATATCCGTACAACTGAAGCAGTGCCGGTGCGCACTGGCCGGTCCGGACCTAACAGCAACGATCCATATGAAATGTTTCGCTGGTTCTTTGGCCCTGACTTCATGCCGCCCGGCATGCCGGGCCCGCGCGGACGCAGCGCCCCAGACTCTGGCCAACAGCAAGAGCGTACTGTGCCGCGCGGTGTCGGTTCTGGCTTCATCATTTCGGACGATGGCTATATCCTGACCAACAACCATGTGGTTGCCAAGTCCAACGGCATCTTTGTTACCCTGACCTCCGGTAAAGAATACAAGGCCGAAATTATTGGTACTGATCAACGCACCGATATCGCCCTGATCAAAATAGATGCCAAAGACCTGACGCCGTTGCCTATCGGTGATTCCAACAAGCTCAAGAAGGGCCAGTGGGTGTTGGCCATCGGCTCGCCATTTGGTCTGGATTCCACTGCGACATCGGGTATCATCAGTGCCATCAATCGCGAGACCGGAGACTACCTGCCTTTCATCCAGACCGACGTAGCAGTCAACCCAGGCAACTCGGGTGGCCCATTGATCAACCTGGCTGGGCAAGTGATCGGAGTGAACTCACAGATCATTTCGCAAAGCGGAGGCTTTATGGGTATTTCGCTGGCCATTCCTATCGATGAGGCCATGCGTGTGGTCGAACAGCTCAAAGAGCATGGCAAGGTTACTCGTGGCCGGATCGGTGTACAGATCAGTACGGTATCCGACGACGTAGCCAAGGCCATAGGGCTGGATGACTCCAAGGGTGCCATGGTCAGCAATGTCGAGAAAGACGGTCCGGCCGACAAGGCTGGCATCCGGTCAGGCGATGTCATCATCACGTTCGATGGCAAGGATATCAAGCACATGACCGACTTGCCGCGTATAGTAGGTGCCACCAAGCCCGACAGCCGCGTCGATATGGAAGTATGGCGCAAGGGCAAGGCAGTCAAGCTGCGTGTCAAGGTTGGTGAGATGCCAGGGGCCGAGGAAAGCGCGCCAGCCGAAAAAGCCGAAGCACCGCAGGTTTCACCGGTTGATGCCCTGGGTTTGAAGGTCACCAAAGTCGATGAAGATGCGCACGAAAAGCTCGGGTTCAAGGGTGGAGTGCAGATTGCCGAGGTTGAAGAGCCAGCAGCTGCCGCTGGCCTGACCGAGGGGGACGTCATCGTGACCATCAACGATATCGATATCACCAGTCCCAACCAGTATGCCAAGGTCGTTTCTGATCTCGATAAATCACGTGCTGCCGCATTGTTGGTGGTGCGAGGCGAGCAATCACAGTGGGTTACCGTGACTCCCCGAAAATAATCTGTAGAAACGGCTAAAATGGCGCAGAGCCGGAAGGAGCGCCGGGTAGCAGGGTTTGAACAGGCCGCCACAAGTGGGCAATGTTCAGACCGCTCCCGGCGCTCTTTTTTGCTTTTTCATTTTCTAAATATTGCTCTGGCTGTGCCGAGCTTCTTTTTGCTGGTTTATGGATCACATCCGCAACTTTTCCATCATTGCCCATATCGACCACGGTAAATCCACACTTGCCGATCGCTTGATCCATCGTTGTGGCGGCCTGGCCGACCGCGAGATGTCGACCCAGGTGCTTGACTCCATGGATATCGAGCGCGAGCGGGGTATTACTATCAAGGCCCAGACCGCAGCGCTCAGCTACAAGGCGCAAGACGGCAAGACCTATGCGCTCAACCTTATCGATACTCCCGGACACGTAGACTTTTCCTATGAAGTCAGCCGCTCATTGTCGGCTTGCGAGGGGGCTCTGTTGGTGGTGGACGCTTCGCAAGGTGTCGAGGCTCAGACCGTCGCCAATTGCTATACCGCCATCGAGCTGGGGGTCGAGGTCATACCCGTCCTGAATAAAATGGATTTGCCCTCGGCTGAGCCCGAAAATGCCAGGCAAGAGATCGAAGATGTTATAGGCATAGATGCGTCGGAAGCGGTGTTGTGCAGTGCCAAAACCGGTCTCGGCATAGACGAGATCCTGGAAACCATTGTGGCAAAGGTGCCTGCACCCGTAGGCGATCCCAGCCAGCCTTTGCAAGCGTTGATCATAGACTCGTGGTTTGACAACTACGTTGGCGTGGTGATGCTGGTGCGCATTGTCAACGGTGTGCTCAGGCCCAAGGACAAGATTCTGCTCATGGCCGCTGGCGCCAGTCATTTGTGCGAGCATATTGGTGTTTTCACACCCAAGTCCGTCCCACGTCAGCAGTTATCGGCCGGCGAAGTCGGTTTTGTGATTGCCGGCATCAAAGAGCTTGAGCATGCCAAGGTGGGCGATACCATCACCCTGGCAGGCAAGCCGGCAACAACAGCTTTGCCTGGGTTCAAAGAGGTCAAGCCGCAGGTTTTTGCCGGTTTGTATCCAGTGGAAAGCAGCGAATATGACCAGTTGCGCGACTCGTTGGAAAAGCTGAAGCTTAACGATTCGTCCCTGATGTTCGAGCCCGAAGTTTCGCAGGCGCTGGGTTTTGGTTTCCGCTGTGGCTTCCTGGGTTTGCTGCACATGGAAATCGTGCAGGAGCGCCTGGAACGCGAGTTCGACATGGACATCATCACCACGGCGCCTTCCGTGGTGTACGAGGTAGAGCAGCGCGATGGCACGGTGGCCATGATAGAAAGCCCCTCGCGCATGCCGGAAGTCGGCAATATCACCGAGATCCGCGAGCCTATCGTCACGGTCACCCTGTTTATGCCGCAAGAATATGTCGGGCCGGTCATGTCGCTGTGCATGGCCAAACGCGGTATACAGCTGAACATGACCTACCACGGTCGACAAGTGCATTTGTCCTATGAAATGCCTCTTGCTGAAATCGTGCTCGATTTTTTCGACAAACTCAAGTCGGTATCCCGAGGCTATGCTTCGATGGACTATGAGTTCAAAGAGTATCGGTCAGCCGATGTCGTGCGGGTTGACCTGCTGATCAACGGCGACCGTGTCGACGCCTTGTCCATGATCGTTCACCGATCCAACGCCCGCTATCGCGGCCGTGAAGTGGTCTCCAAAATGCGTAGCCTGATTCCGCGGCAAATGTTCGATATCGCCATACAGGCGGCTATCGGTGCCGAGGTCGTTGCCCGTGAAAACGTCAAGGCCTTGCGCAAGAACGTACTGGCCAAGTGCTATGGTGGTGACATTTCCCGCAAGAAAAAACTGCTTGAAAAGCAGAAGGCAGGCAAGAAGCGCATGAAGCAGGTGGGTAACGTTGAAATCCCCCAAGAGGCCTTTTTGGCTATTTTGCAGGTTGAAGACAAGTAATATGAAAAATAACAAGGTACATCTGGCATGAGTTGGGATTTCGCCCTGATTTTGTTTGTTCTGTTGGTCATAACCGGTATTGTCTGGTGTCTGGACTTTTTTTATTGGCGGGCACGCCGACGAGCCAACGGCGTAGCAGCCATGGCAGCCACCGGTCCGGCGGTAGCCGGACTGGGGCAGGCGGAAGCAGCCCGCGTGCGCCAGGAAGCCTACGATAATGCCAATCGCGCGCCATGGTGGATCGAGTACTGCGTCAGTTTTTTCCCCGTTATTCTGTTTGTGTTCGCCTTGCGCTCTTTTGTCGTCGAACCTTTCCGGATTCCTTCAGGCTCCATGCTTCCCACTTTGCAAAATGGCGATCTCATCCTGGTCAACAAGTTCCAGTATGGCATTCGCTTGCCGGTCATTGACAAGAAAGTGATCGAGCTGGGCAAACCTAGTCGCGGTGATGTCATGGTGTTCCGCTATCCGGTCGATACCGATGTAGACTACATCAAGCGGGTCGTGGGGCTGCCTGGCGATGTGATTCAGTATCGGAACAAGGTGCTGACCATCAACGGAAAAGAGGTTGCACATACTCGTGCCGGCGACTTCTTCGAGCCCGACCGCTCCGCTTACGTTGGACGTTATACCGAGCAACTGGGCGATGTGCAGCACAATATTTTGCTGAACAAGCAAGCTTCGCAAGACTATATGGCAATCACCAACTACCCGTATCGCGAAAATTGCGAGTACCTGGGCAATGGCGTGCGGTGCACGGTGCCGCCCGGTCATTACTTCATGATGGGAGATAATCGCGACAATAGCCTGGATAGCCGCTATTGGGGCTTTGTGCCCGACGAATACATTGTTGGCCGGGCGTTTTTTATCTGGATGAACTTCAGTGAGCCCAGCCGCATAGGTAGTTTTGATTAATGGCCAGCCAGAATACCTTGCAGGCAGCGCTGGGCTATCAGTTCAGTGATGCCAATTTGCTGGAACAGGCGCTTACTCATCGCAGCCACAGTGGGCCCCATAACGAGCGACTCGAGTTTCTGGGCGATTCGGTACTGAATTTCGTGGTGGCGTCTCTGCTGTTTGTGCGCTTTCCCAAAATAGACGAAGGTGATCTGTCACGTCTGCGCGCCAATCTGGTGAAGCAGGCGGCGCTGGCCGATATTGCAAGCCGATTGAATCTGTCCCAATATTTGCGGCTGGGCGAAGGCGAGTTGAAAAGCGGTGGTTTCCGGCGGCCATCGATTCTGGCTGATGCGCTCGAAGCGCTGTTTGGCGCAGTCTATCTCGATGGGGGCTTCGATGCGGCGCAACAGGTAATTCAGCGCCAGTACGAAACCATCCTTGATCATGTAGATGCCAAGACCCTGGGCAAAGATCCCAAGACACTCTTGCAAGAGTTACTGCAGGGGCGCAAGCTTGATCTTCCCGTCTATGCCGTTGTCGCCACGCATGGCGCGGCGCATAATCAGCTGTTTGAGGTTGAATGTCAGATACCTGCGCTTGATATCAAAGTATCGGCCGGAGGCGCCAGCCGTCGTGCGGCCGAGCAGTCCGCCGCCGAGCTGGCTATTACCGCCATCAACGCCATACCGCAAGCCAAGGGGCAGCGTAAAGCCCGCGCCCGCAAATCAACCCAGCTTTCCCTGCCGGTTGCTGTTTCCCAGGAGAAAAAATGACGACTCCTTTTCGTTGTGGCTTTGTGGCAGTGGTTGGACGCCCGAATGTTGGCAAGTCGACCCTGACCAATGCCCTGATCGGCAGCAAAATATCGATTGTTTCTCGCAAGGCTCAAACCACCCGTCATCGCATACATGGCGTGCTGACGCGCGACCACGAGCAGTTCGTTTTCGTCGATACGCCAGGATTCCAGACGCGTCACGGCGGCACCATGAATCGCATGATGAACCGTGTCGTGACCCAGGCACTGGCCGATGTCGATGTGACGGTACACGTGGTCGAAGCGGGTAAGTGGTCGGCCGGCGACGCCCAGTTGCTGCCTTTGCTGCCGCAGTCGGGTCATACCATATTGGCCGTCAATAAAGTTGACGCGCTCAAGAGCAAGAACGACATGTTCGCCTACGTCAGCAAAATCATGGCGCAGCATTCCTATTCGGCGGTGGTGCCCGTCAGCGCTTTGCGCGGCGTACAGCTTGAAAATCTGCTGCAGGAAATAGCTGCACGCCTGCCTGAAGGCGAGCCTATGTTCGAGGCCGACACCCTGACCGATCGTCCCATGCGTTTTATTGTGGCCGAACTCATACGCGAGAAAGTATTCCGTCTGGTTGGCGACGAATTGCCTTATGGGTGCACCGTTGTCATCGAGCAGTGGGATGAGAACGAGGCGGGTGTACGGGTGGCTGCCTGCATACTGGTCGAGCGTGAAACCCATCGCCCCATTTTGCTGGGCACGGGCGGCGCGCACATGAAGCGTATTGCGACCGAAGCGCGGCAAGACATGGTCAAGCTGCTCGACAAGCCAGTTTTCCTGGATGTGTACATCAAAGTGCGCAAGGGCTGGTCTGATCGCGAGAGTACGCTGCGCGAATTGGGATATGAGTAAACGGAGCCTGCGTGTTCAAGACGCGGCGGGCTATTTGCTGCATTCAGCCCCCTGGCGGGAAACCTCGCTGATCATACAGGCGTTTACCCGGAATCATGGCGTAGTCGCCCTGGTTGCCAAAGGGGCCAAGCGCCCTTATTCGGTGCTGCGCCCTGTGCTGTCTGCCTTTCAACCACTCGCACTGTCCTGGAGCGGGGCCAATGAAGTCAAGACCCTGACCCGGGCCGAGTGCATGGGCATACGCAAGTTGAGCGGCCAGGCTTATATGTCGGCCTGGTATATGAACGAGTTGCTGCTGCGCCTGTTACCTCGTGAGGATCCGCATCCTGTGCTGTACGAGGCCTACGACATGGCCCTGCAACAACTTGCCTTGCAGCAGTCCGCCGCCAGTGCGCTGCGCCGCTTCGAATGGATTTTGCTGAATGAAACCGGCTACGGCGTCGAAGACGACACACCGGATTTTGATGACCCACAGATTGAGCCGGCCTTGCGTCAGTCTTTGCGTGCACGACTCAATGAGCTGTTGAACCGGCCCTTGCTCACGCGCAAGGTACTGATGGAGCTGCAGAAATATTGAACTCTCGTATTCCGCAGGTACTGGTTCTGGATACCTGTGTACTGATTTCCAATGTATTGCGTCGGGGGCTTTTGCAACTGGCTAGGCAAGGATGCTTCGAGCCCGCCTGGAGCCGGATCATTGGTGATGAGTGGCGTCGTAACGCGGCGCGTTTATGGTCGGTGTCTCAGGATGAGGTCGATGCCCAATGGCGGTCGTTGCAGCAGGGTTTTCCTGCAGCCGACTGTGGCGAGATCGAAGACTACAAGAAGGGGTTGCAACGCAGTGATCCCAAAGACTGGCATGTGATTGCGGCAGCCAGGTCCATGCAGGCGGCACGGCCGCAAGCCAGCGTGGGCATCGTCACACGCAATATCAGGGATTTCAATCGGTCTGAGCTCCATGGGCTGGATTTGACCTTACTCGATCCTGACCAGTTGCTCCTGCGTTGCTGGGAAGCCTATCCACAATGCATGCTGGAATTGCTTGAGGCCTTGCCCGCCTACGCACAGGCGCCCGGCAGGCCAGTAGAAGCCGTAAGTGTCATTCTGAAGCGGGAACGCCTGTTCCGGCTCAATAAGGTGTGTCCATGCAATCCATGAGGCAAGGCGTCGCACTGTCGGTTTTGTCATCTTTCCTGTTCGCCACGCTTTATTACTACACAACAGTCTTGCCTCCTTTGAAAGGAACAGAAGTTTTTGCCTGGCGGGTATTGCTGTGCCTGCCGGTACTTGCCCTGGTCATTCACCGAGCCCGGAGCTGGGACGAGATATCAGCCGTGTATGGACGTTTGCGTCAGGAACCCGTCTTGTGGTTATTGCTGTTGTTGAGTGCAACCCTGATTGGCATGCAGCTATGGTTGTTCGCCTGGGCGCCTCTCAATCAGAAGGGGCTGGATGTCTCCATGGGCTATTTTTTGCTGCCCATGGTCATGGTGTTGCTGGGGCGGCTGTTCTATGGCGAGCGCCTGAGCAAAGTGCAAACGGTGGCTGTTCTGGTCGCGGCGTTGGGCGTGACCCATGAGTTATGGCGGTCCGGTTCATTTTCGTGGGCGACTGCCTTGGTCATGTTCGGCTATCCGCCGTACTTCATGTTGCGCAGACGGTTGCGCATGGGGTCGCTCAGCGCCTTGTGGTTCGACATGCTGTTCATGACGCCAGGCGCCTTGTTCATTCTATTTAGCCAGGACCTGAGTGTGCTGGAGCAGTTTTCCCGGTTTCCACGGCTGTTTGGACAAGTGCCGTTGCTGGGCGTGATCAGCTCGGCGGCGCTGGTGGCCTATATTTCGGCCAGTCGTATGCTGCCGCTGGGGCTCTTCGGCATATTGGGCTATGTAGAGCCTGTATTGCTGTTCTGGGTGGCTTTTCTGTTTTTGCACGAGGTGGTGTCGTACCAGGCCTGGTTTACCTATGTGCCGATCTGGGTTGCTGTGCTGTTGATTGCCGGCGAGGGCGCGATGGCCTGGCGGCAATCAGCTACCGGCAAAAAAGAATCGCCCAGGTAAGGAAGCCTGAGCGATTTATTTAGTGCGGGCCAGTGCCGGATGGAGTCCGGCGCCTGGAGACCAGATGGTTATTCGCGGCTGCCGCCAAAGAAGCCGAGCAGCATCAGCAGATTGGCAAAAATATTGTAGACGTCGAGGTAAACGGCCAGGGTGGCAGTGACGTAGTTGGTTTCGCCACCGTTGACGATGCGTTGAAGATCGACCAGCAACAGTGCCGAAAAAATGGCTACAGCCAGGACCGAGATAGTGAGCATCAGTGCCGGCATCTGCAGGAAGATGTTGGCCAGCGAAGCGACAATCAGAATGATGACACCGATGAACAGAAATTTGTGCATGGTGGAAAAGTCGCGCTTGCTGGTCGAGGCAATACTGGCCATGGCTCCGAATACGATGGCGGTCCCGCCAAAGGCAAACATGATCAGTTGCGAGCCATTGGCCAGGCCCAATACATGGCCCAGCAAACGGGACAGCATGATGCCCATGAAGAAGGTGAAAGCCAGCAGCAGGGCCACACCGACCGAGCTGTTTTTATTACGCTCGATCAGGAACATCAGGCCGAAGGCGCCCGCCAGAAAGACGATGGCACTGACGCCGGGGCTGGAGCCCATGATCTGGTTGATGCCGGTGTTCAGGCCTACCAGGGCTCCCAGCACCGTGGGGATCATGGATAGGGCCAGTAGCCAGTAGGTATTGCGCAGGACGCGGTTGCGCACCACGGACGACGCGGTCGAGCCGTATCCGGTGCCTGGCGTCACGGGTTGACGTAAATCGCTCATATGTAATCCTTTCCTTGTGCGGAATTGCTTGATTCGCCGTTGTTGGCGTGTTTAAAAGCTAGGTTAACTGACAATTAACTGAACATGCAACTTGTTTATGCCATTAATTACCCTAGTTTATGCGCATGGAGGGCATGGCCGGATGCTTTATATTGTAGCCACCGTTCGCGAGCCGCAAGCTTGTCTTCTTCGTGGTCGGAAACGATCTCGAGGATACGGTCGAAATGTTCGTAGCCAGGCGGGCATGACAGGTCGAGATTGATCAGCCAGACTGACTGGCTGTTTTCCGCGGCAACGACCGGGGTTGCCGCCGTCAGTTGCACAGGCGTCTGGGCTGCCAGCGGATCGTCGGTCATGACGTGAGGCACAAAGGCTGTGGGGTCGAAGCCCCACAGCAGATGGTCGAAGCGCTCCAGTCTTTGCCTATCTTGGGTGTAGACCACCAGTCGGCGACCCGCGCTGTAATGCTTGCGCACGACTTCGCAAGCCGTCCGCAAGCGATTGGGCGCCCCAAAGGCAAAGTCGACCCGGCTCATGGCTGGCATCAAGCCTGATTGAGCAGATACTGGACCAGCAAGGGTACGGGGCGGCCCGAAGCACCTTTGTCTTTGCCACTGCGCCAGGCCGTACCAGCGATATCCAGATGGGCCCAGGGATAGTTCTTGGTGAAGCGCGACAGGAAGCAAGCGGCGGTGACAGCGCCAGCAGGGGGGCCACCGATGTTGGCGACGTCGGCAAAGTTCGAGCGTAGTTGCTCTTGGTAGGCGTCGTCCATAGGCATGCGCCATGCGGTGTCGTTGGCTTCGCGTCCAGCCTGAAGCAGACCTTCGGCCAGCTCGTCGTTGGTGCTGAAAAGACCCGTGTTGACATGGCCCAGCGCCACAACGCAAGCACCGGTCAGAGTGGCGATATCGATGACTGCCGCAGGCTTGAAGCGTTCGGCATAAGTCAGGGCGTCGCACAGGACCAGGCGGCCTTCGGCATCGGTATTCAGGATTTCTATGGTTTGCCCCGACATGCTGATAACGATGTCCCCGGGCTTGTTGGCACGTCCGCTGGGCAGGTTTTCGCAGGAAGGAACAATGCCGATGACATCGCGGTCGAGTTCAAGCTCGGCCACGGCGCGCATCGTACCCAGTACGCTGGCTGCGCCACACATGTCGTACTTCATTTCGTCCATATTGGAAGCTGGCTTGAGCGAGATGCCACCCGCATCGAAAGTGATACCCTTGCCGACAAGTACGATGGGAGCCTTGGCCTTTTTACTGGAGCCTTTGCCTGCCGCGCTATGCTTGAGCACAATGAAAGCAGGGGGCTCGTACGAGCCACGGGCGACTGACAGGAAGGAGCCCATTTTCAGTGCTTCTATTTGTTTGACACCCAGCACCTCGGCCTTGAGGTTTTTGAACTCTTTGGCCAGCGCCTTGGCGGTACTGCCCAGGTAGGTGGGTGTACAAACATTGGGTGGCAAGTCACCCAGCAGGCGAGTCAGATTCATGCCATTGCCGATAGCGCGGCCTTCGCGCAGGCCATGCTGTGCTTCGGTCGCCTGGTTGCGAGCCACCCAAACTGCGATTTTCTTGAGTTTGGGCGCGGCTTCGCGTTTTTCGCCAAAGGTGGCGTCGTAGCGGTAAAGGGCACGGCTAGCGGCTATTGCTGTTGCTTTGGCACGGGTGCGCAGCTTGACGTTGGGACACTCTATGGCCGCCAGTGCAGATACGCCTTCTGTAAGACCAGCATTTGCGCAATAATTGGCAAAGACGAGTTCGGCGCCGGCGTGGGCGGCGGCGTTATAGCTGTCTTGTTTCCCCAATCCAACTAAAATGACGCGAGCAGCTGAAACGCCAGTCAGGTCCCGGAGCACCAGATGTGTATGGGGCTTGGCTTTGAATTCAGTCTTGATGATGGCGCGTAGCGCACCATTGCTGGCGTGGTCGATGACATCGGCGGCAGGGCTGAGCAGGCCGTCCGAAAAAACGCCCACGGCAAGGGCCGCTGTTTTGATTTGATGCAAAGAAGCAGTGGTCTGTGTGCTAAATTCCATTCCAGTTTCCAGTAGGTGTCGACAAGATGCTTACGATTATCCCGTATATTCTCTCATGTCACTATTCAAACGTTCAGTCGTCTCCGAAATTATGAGTCACGCAGGTGTCGTGTTCTCGACGCTGCTGGTCGTTTGGCTCAGTGTATTGCTGGTTCGCCTGCTGGGTGAAGCCGCCAACGGCACCATTGGTGCCAACGTGGTATTTGGCCTGGCTACGTTCTCCAGTATTACCGCTTTACCGGTTATTTTATCGGTGTCGCTTTTTATCGCTGTGCTTACGACGGTTACGCGTAATTTCCGCGAGTCCGAGATGGTGGTGTGGTTTGCCAGTGGCTTGTCGCTAAAAGACTGGATCAGGCCTGTGCTGCGCTGTGCGGTGCCGGTGGCCATAATCATTGCCGTGCTGACTTTGATGGCTTCGCCCTGGGCCTATCGGCAGATCAGCGAGTACAGACAGCGTTTTGAGCAGCGTTCCGATTTGTCCAAGGTGACAGCGGGGCAGTTCATTGAAACCGAAGATGGTGCGCGGGTTTTCTTTGCTGAAGAGCCAACTGAACCGGGCCAGGAGATGGGCAAGGTGATTGCCCGGGTCGTGACGCCGGAGTGGTTGAGCGTGGTTACGGCGGAAAGCGCGAAAATTCAGACAGAGGAAAACGGCGATCGTTTTCTGGTGCTGACTAATGGCCATCGCTACGATCTTAAGCCAAATATGCCGGACTTTCGGCTGATGGAGTTCGATAGCTATGGCTTTAGGCTTGAAAGCAATGCCAGCGAAAGTTCTGCCGAGGCGGTACGCCGTATGGCCGAAAGCCAGATCAAGGCCAGACCGACGCTTAAATTGTTCACCGATAATAACGATCGCGCTTCGTCGCAGATTATGTGGCGGTTGGCTTTGCCGCTGGCGGCATTGAATCTGGCTTTGCTGGCGATTCCTTTGGGGGCGGTGAATCCACGTCTGGGACGCTCGGGCGACTTCCTGATTGCCGGGCTGGTAGGGTTGCTGTATATGAATTTGATCAATCTGTCGCGAGGCTGGATCGGAAGCGGGCAGTTGAGTTTTGGCATAGGCTTATGGCTGGTGCATGCGATATTCACGGCGCTGATGTGCTATATGATGTGGCGAAAGTTACGGGTGAAGGCGCCCAAGGATTCTGGGCCGGCGCAAGCCTGATCGTCCTGAGGGTTTCTGGTCACAGCCTTTCTCGGTTCGTAAGTAAGCCGGGTGTGTCAGGGGCTGTTCCGGCTTGGCGCACTAAGGCCCCTGGCTTCGCCAAGGACGTCCCGGTTTATTTCAGCCCGTCGCCAAATATCAGGCAATCACAAACAACTCAAGCCAAATATCGCAGCGTACCGGCTTCCCCTCGCAGCAGCGCCTGATTCAACTGCACCGATTTTTTCAGGAAATCCCATAGCGCCATCACCCGCCTGGAGTGCCGCAAATCTTCATGGCAATACATCCAGAAACTGCGTGTGACCACAATGTCGTCTTCCAGCACCGCCTGCAGACGAGGATCCTGGGCCGCCATGAAGCAGGGCAATATGGCAAGCGACTCGCCTTGCAAGGTTGCGTGGTATTGCGCGATGACGCTGGTGCTTTTGAATATGACCCTGCTGTTCGCGACTATATCGTCCAGGTAACGCAACCGGTCGCTGAACAAAAGCTCTTCTACGTAGCCGATAAAGGTATGCTCAGCCAAGTCAGTCTTTTTGCGTATGGGCGCCTTGCGGGCAAGGTACTCAGCCGTGCCGTACAGCTTCAAGGAGTAATCGAGCAGTTTGGTACATAAATAAGGGCCGCGCTGGGGACGCTCAAGCGAGATCGCGATGTCCGCTTCGCGCTTCGACAAACTGATAAAGCGCGGCACAGGCATGATGTCCAGAGTAATGGCGGGAAAGCGTCGCTGAAAATCGGTCATCAGAGGGGCCAGCACATAATTGCCGAAACCTTCGGTCGAGCCCACCCGTAAATGACCAGATAAGGTTTGCGATTGGCCAGAGATCTCTTCGCGTGCAGTAGTCAGCGTGCCTTCTATCTGTTCGGCATAGGCAAAAAAACGGATGCCTTCTTCCGTCAGCGTAAATCCCGTTGCTTTGGACTTGTCGAACAGCAGCGTGTCCAGTTCGCGTTCCAGCGCATGTATGCGGCGCGATACGGTACTGTGCTGCACGCCCAGCCGCAGAGCGGCTGCACTGACCCGCTGTGTGCGGGCGACTTCAAGAAAGTAACGTAAACCATCCCAGTCGAGCATAATGTGTGTTGTGCATTTTTTAGCAATGAATGTGCAAATATTTTGATGGAAATTAGTTTTTTACACAACTAAACTGGACTTGGGTACTCCTCTGCAGCCAAGACTGTCATGTATTGCTACGGTCGGGGCAGTAAACGAGCCCTTGTCACGCCTACTCGGCTTGATGTACAAAAAACATAAAGACAACGGAGACATACATGCAAAAATTTACTTTGTCATTGGCTGCGAGCCTGTGTGTGGGTTTGATGGGAAGCGCGCACGCGGCTGTGCCGCCTGTCAAGATCGGTATCCTCACCGATATGTCAGGAACTTACGCCGCAATGGGTGGGTCGGGTTCGGTCGCTGCGGCAAAGCTGGCTGTCGAAGACTGCCTGAAGGCCGAGTGCAAGGGCATGGACATCGAGGTGGTATCGGCAGATCACCAGAACAAGGCGGACATTGGTGCAGCCAAGGCACGCGAATGGTTTGATCGTGATGGTGTAACGGCCATTGCCGACCTGACCAATTCGGCGGTAGCGCTGGCTGTACAAAGTATTGCCAAAGAGAAAAACAAAGTAGCGCTGTTTTCGGGGCCGGCTACAACTGGCCTCACCAACGATAGCTGCTCGCCCGTGGGTTTCCACTGGATGTTCGACGTCTATTCCCAGTCGGTGGGCGGTGTGCGGGCCATGGTGAACAAAGGAGGCAAGTCATGGTTTTTCATTACCGTTGATTACGCCTTCGGCCACTCCCTGCAAAAAGGCTCGGAAGACATGGTCAAGGAAATGGGCGGTACAGTCGTAGGTTCTGTGCTGCATCCGCTGGGCGTAGCCGATTTCGCTTCTTACCTGCTGCAGGCGCAAAGCTCCAAAGCCCAGGTCGTTGCTCTGGCCAATAGCGGCGCCGATGTGGTCAATGCCATCAAGCAGGCACGTGAATTCGGTATTGTTGAAGGCGGCCAGCGGCTGGCTTCACTGCTGATCTTCCTGACGGATTTGCGCGCACTGGGCCTGGAAAACGGCCAGGGCCTGACTTATGTCGATGGCTTTTACTGGGACTTTGACGATGCCTCGCGCAAGTGGTCCGATCGTTATGCCAAGGCTTTCGATGGTACTAAGCCGACCATGACCCATGGCGGTGTGTATTCCAGCGTGTTGCATTATCTGAAGGCCGTGGCTGCCGCGCAATCGACTGATGGCAATGTAGTGGCCGACAAGATGCGTGAGATCCCCATCGATGATCCGATCATGCATAACGCATCGATTCGTCCGGATGGACGCGTGATTCACGATATGTACTTATATGAGGCCAAGACGCCAGCCGAATCGACCGGCGATTGGGATTTGTCCACACTGATGGCGACCATTCCTGCAGACGAAGCCTTCCAGCCTTTGTCCGAGTCCACCTGCCCCTTGGTCAAGAAGAGCTGATCCGGGTCAGGCCCGGCCTGCGCATTGCAACAGGGCGCAGGCCGGCTGAAGTACATTTTTATTTATCAGCATCATGTATGCGCCAAGGAGACCTTAATGAGTGCAGTACCACGTATTCCGCTGCTTATCGGCGGAGAGCTCGTCCAGTCCACCACCACCGAATGGCGGGATGTCATCAATCCCGCAACCCAGGAAGTGGTTGCTCAAGTGCCTTTCGCCACCAAAGAAGAGCTGGATCGGGCGGTCTCCAATTCCAAAGAAGCCTTCCAGAAATGGCGTAATACCAGCCAGGCTGCACGTACCCGCATCATGCTGAATCTGCAGAAGCTGGTGCGCGATAATATCCCGGCCATTGCCAAGTCCATTTCGATTGAGCACGGTAAAACCTTGCCTGATGCCGAAGGTGAAGTAGGTCGGGGCCTGGAGGTTATCGAGCACGCGTGCTCCATGACCTCGCTGCAGCTGGGCGAGTATGCCGAGAATGCGGCAACCGGTATTGATGTTTATACGCTGATACAGCCTTTGGGCGTATGTGCCGGCATTACGGCTTTCAATTTCCCCATCATGCTGCCTTGCTTCATGTTCCCCATTGCGGTTTCGGCGGGCAACACCTTTATTTTGAAGCCATCCGAGCAAGATCCCAGCTCAACACTGATGCTGGCTCAGCTGGCACTCGAGGCTGGCCTGCCTCCCGGCGTGCTGAACGTGGTGCACGGTGGCCCCGATATTGCCAATGGCATTTGTGAGCACCCTGACATCAAGGCTGTTTCGTTTATTGGTTCCACGCGGGTGGGTACTGAGATCTATCAACGGGCGTCCAATGCGGGCAAGCGTTGCCAGGCGATGATGGGAGCCAAGAATCATTGCGTCATCTTGCCCGATGCCGATCGCGAAGTAGCGCTCAATCAGTTGGTGGGTGCGGCTTTCGGTGCTGCGGGCCAGCGTTGCATGGCCACATCGGTGGCCGTACTGGTGGGCGAGGCGCGCGATTGGCTGCCCGACTTCATCGAGCGTGCCAAGAAGCTCAAGGTCAGTGTCGGCTCTGATAAAGATGCCGATCTGGGGCCTTTGGTCTCCCCCAATGCCAAGAAGCGTGTAGAAAGCCTGATTCAACAGGGCGTGGATGAGGGCGCCGAGCTTGTGCTCGACGGCCGTAATCTGAAGGTAGCCGGATACGAAAGCGGCAACTTTGTTGGCCCGACCGTATTCAATGGCGTCAAGGCCAATATGACGATTTACCAGGAAGAGGTCTTCGGGCCGGTGCTTTGTGTGGTGGCTGTTGATACGCTGGAAGAAGCCGTTCAGTTCATCAACGATAATCCCAACGGCAATGGGGTGGCTGTATTCACACAGGATGGCGGTGCCGCACGCTACTTCCAGCACAACATCGATGTAGGCCAGATCGGCATCAATATTCCCATTCCGGTGCCGGTGGCATGGTTCAGCTTCACGGGTTCGCGTGCATCCAAACTTGGAGATCTGGGCCCGAATGGCAAGCAGGCCGTGCATTTCTGGACACAAACCAAAACCGTCACGGCACGCTGGTCGGCACATGCATCGGGTGTCAATACCACGATCTCAATGAAGTAAGCTTATAACTAGAAAGAATATATTTTTATTTCTTTATTACATATAATAGCCCTTGATATTCAAGGGCTATTTTTATGAATCTGCAGCAATTTCGTTTTGTTCGGGAAACCATACGCCGTAATTTCAACCTGACTGAGGCTGCACGCACCTTATATACCTCGCAGCCTGGTGTATCAAAGGCCATCATCGAGTTTGAAGACGAGTTGGGTGTCAAGATATTCGAGCGACACGGAAAGCGCATCAAGGGCCTGACCAAGCCTGGACATGTAGTGGCGCAGGTCATTGACCGCATCATGCGCGAAGTAGACAACCTGAAAAAAGTGAGCGATGAGTTCGCCCGACGTGACGAAGGCGGCTTGACCATTGCCTGTACGCACGCTCAGGCGCGCTATATCCTGCCAAAAGTCATACCGGCGTTCCGCGAGCGCTTTCCCAAGGTCAGGCTGTCGCTGGCTGAAGGTAATCCACCCCATTTGGCCCGTATGGTGCTGCACGAGCAGGCCGACGTTGCGATTGCAACCGAGACACTGGCACTGACGCCAGGTCTGGCTTCATTGCCAGTGTATTCCTGGGAGCACACCATCGTTGTGCGGCCAGACCATCCGCTTGCTCAACTGACGTCCAGTGCCGCCAAGGCGATCACTCTTGCACAACTGGCCGAATACCCGATCGTCACCTATGATCACGCTTTTTCTGGACGGGGGACGCTCGACGAGGTGTTTGCCTCGGCCGGCATTACGCCTGATATCGTGTTGGAAGCGATCGATGCGGACGTGATCAAGACTTATGTAGACGTAGGTCTGGGCATAGGCATTATTGCAGGCATGGCGTTTGACCCTCGCCGGGACAAGGGTTTGGTGGGCTTGCCTGCCGGTCATCTGTTCGGCACGCATGTTACTCGTGTGGCGGTCAAGTCGGGTGTCTTTCTACGCGATTACGTGTACGTATTGCTTGAAATGCTGGCTCCCGAACTGACGCGCAAGGTTGTGCAGGAAGCCATCAACAAGAGTCCCAAGGTCGACCCCTGATCTTTCGGAAAATAGTTTTGAAGAGGGTTCCAGATTTAAGTTGACAATGATAATAAGAATGATTATCGTTAGCGAAACAACTTGCTTTGGAGCAATCATGTCGCAATACGTTAGTGCAGTAGTGGTGGGGGCCGATCGTTTGGGCAATATCCCGGAACTATTGAAGGGGCATAATATTGCTATTCGCCATCACATCAGCGGTCGTGACCCTTCACATCAAAAGAAAACGCTGCAACTGCCGTCAGGCACCGAATTATTGATTTTGCTCACTGATTTCCTGGGCCATAACGTCATGAAAACCTTTCGTGCGGCGGCTCAGCGGGCGGGTATCAGGGTATTGGCTTGCAGGCGTTCGGTCTGCAGCATGAAGCAAGCGTTGAATCAGTGCGGCTACTGTGAGGCCTGCGATGCAAAACTTTCGGCAAGCGAGCCGCAAGTCAAATTTGCGGCGACGGACAGGCGGGGTGCACGCCCGAGAGTTCGGGCGGCATAATACGCTGTTTGGTTAATTCGAATTCGTAAATTCAACGAGCTTAAGTGTACAAGCTCGTCAGGCAAGGGCCTTAATGGGTTGTATTGATGGCCAGCCTGCGGGCGCCGTTATAGCGCTTTTTCCAATAGGCGATGTCCATGCTTTCGATACGCACTACGCTTCCGGTACGAGGGGCATGCACGAACTTGCGATCGCCCAGATAAATACCTACATGTGAAAAACGACGTCCTCGGGTATTGAAGAATACGAGATCGCCTTTTTTGAGTTCGTTGCGTTTGACCGAGGTGCCCAAGCGCGCCATTTGAGCGGATTGGCGAGGCAATTTCAAGCCTAGCGATTTTTCAGCTGCGTAGGTGACCAGACCGCTGCAGTCGAAGCCAGTGTCAGGCGTTTCGCCACCATAACGATATTTGATGCCCAGCACACTGAGTGCTGTTGACGCCAGTGCCGATGTGGCTGCTGGTGAAGTGCCGTGCGCGTAACTTTGTTCGCGATTGGATAGATAGGCGCCTAGGGGATCGGATTGAGTCTTGGCCAGGTAGAGGTCGCGTTCAGCCTTGATGAGCATGCTGCTGTTGGCGAACTGGTTTTGACTATTGCTATTGGTGGCGCAGCCTGCGAGGGCCAGGCAAGAGAGCGCTAACAGGCTTTTGGCGCCGCGCCAGAAATTTTGAGCTGTAAAGTACGGAGATAGGCGGTATAGTCGGTGCGGCGGCATAATTAACGGGTTTTTGTTTGCATAAAGCCCACCGCCGGATTTTCGATTTGGCAACAAATAACAGTGAAATCGATAATGTTTGGCAGAAAATGCGGGCTAAAGAGAAAACTTTACACAAATTAAACTTAAGGGACCCGGCAAGTTTAACGAATTGACGCTTAAACGTAAAGAAGTTTTGCCTGATCCAAAGTTTTTTACTTGCAGTATTTGATGGTAGTCGCTTTACGTCGGCAGGCGTGCAGGCTAGTCTATAGGCCGCGTCGGCGGCGACCGCTGCGTTATTTGATAATAATGATTATTTGCTTAAGGATACATATGAAAACCAAACCTGTACTGAGTCTGGCTGATGTAAAAGCGATCTTGTCAGCAGCAGAACAGCATGCCGGCAAGAACAAGTGGGCAGTCACCATTTCAGTCGTAGATGACGGTGGCCACCTGCTGGGCATGCTGCGGCTCGATGGCGCAGCACCGATCTCCGCGCATATTGCGCCGGCCAAGGCTCATACGGCTGCGTTGGGGCAACGCGAATCCAAAGGTTACGAAGACGCCATCAATCAGGGCCGTACGGCGTTTCTATCGGTACCGGCCATTCAGGGCATGCTTGAAGGCGGAGTACCGATCGTGGTTGATGGCCAGGTGGTGGGCGCAGTAGGTGTGTCTGGTGTGAAGTCGTCTGAAGATGTGGAAATTGCCCGAGCAGGCATCGCAGCGCTGCAGGCATGATGCATAAATCGTAAATACGTGAAGATCCATGCAAGAAGAGGACGCAATGCCTGCTGATAAGACTGGTTCTGCTTCAGCAGTGCAGGCTTCCGGGCCGAATTCCGCCTTGAATGCAGGCGTGGCAAAACGCGAAGTGTGGGCATGGGCCATGTATGACTTTGCCAATTCCGGCTTTACCACGGTTGTCCTGACTACGGTTTTCAGCGTTTATTTCGTGGGTGTTGTGGCTGCCGGCAAGTCCTGGGGCACGCTGGCTTTTACAGCGGCTTTGTCGTTGTCGTATTTATTGATTATGTTCACCATGCCCAGCCTGGGGGCTCGTGCTGATGCCCGGGCTGGCAAGCGTCGCTTGTTGTTTACCAGTACGGTGGGCTGCGTGGTGGCAACGGCCTTGCTGGGCCTGACAGGGCCCGGCGATATCTTTTGGGGCTTGCTGGTGATTGCCCTGGCCAACTACTGTTACTGTGTGGGCGAGTCCATTGTCGCAGCCTTTTTGCCGGAAATTGCACGGCCCCATGCCTTGGGGCGCGTGTCAGGATGGGGCTGGAGTTTTGGGTATTTTGGCGGCATGCTGGCCCTGGGCCTGTCGCTGGCCCTGGTGTCGTGGGCCAGTGGGCGCGGCCAGACGGCCAGCCAGTACGTTCCTTACGTCATGGTGTTGACGGCGGGTCTGTTTGCTCTGGCCGCCATACCGTCTTTTCTTTTTTTGCGCGAGCGTACGCCACCCACGCATAAACCTGCGGAAGGCGTGCTGGGGCGCCTGCGGGCAGCATGGCACGATACGTCCGTCAACTTTCCCGACTTTCGTATTTTGTTGATTTGCGGCGCCTGCTATCAGGCGGGCATTGCGGTCGTCGTGACGCTGGCGGCGGTGTACGCCACCGAAGCCATGGGTTTCACCATGGAGCAGACCATGCTGCTGGTCTTTACGGTCAATATTGCAGCGGCTGCCGGAGCGTTTCTGTTCGGCTATCTACAAGACAGACTTGGCCATAAGCCTGCGTTGTTCATGACTCTGGTGGGTTGGATTGTCATGGTGCTGCTGGCTTACAGCGCCATCGAGGTCTGGGTGTTCTGGCTGGCGGCTACCGTGGCCGGCCTATGCATGGGGACCAGCCAGAGCGCGGGACGGGCTATGGTGGGTGCGCTGGCGCCGCGCAAGCGCCTGGCCGAGTTCTATTCTCTATGGACATTCGCCATACAGCTTGCCGCTTTGGTCGGGCCTTTGTTCTATGGCTTGGTCACCTGGCTCACCGATGGCAACCATCGGCTGGCCCTGCTGTGCACCGGAGTGTTTTTCGTGGCTGGACTGGCTGTACTCACGCGTCTGGATTTTGCTCGCGGGGCGCGAGCGCGCGATACTATGTCTGTGTAGCCTGCGAGGTTCATCAGGCACGCTAATAATCCATCACAAATATAAGCAACAAAGCAATCATGCCGGGAGTTGTCAGCATGATGTAAGTCTTGTCCGCTACGGTAGATGAATAATTCAACAAAAAGGAGCGAGCAGCATGTCTAATGAGATTGAATCCATATTGACGGAGAACCGTGTTTTTCCTCCCTTCGACAACTTGGTTCAGGGTGCCGCGATTTCCGGTATGGACGGGTATCGTGCGATGTGTAACGAGGCTGATGCGAACCCAGATGAGTTCTGGGCGCGCTTGGCCCGAGAGAATCTAGTCTGGAATAAGCCTTTCACTCAGGTACTCGACGAGTCGGAAGCGCCGTTCTATCGTTGGTTTGGTGATGGTGAGCTAAACGTTTCCGCCAATTGCCTCGACAAGCATCTTGGCACGCCAACTGCCAATAAAACGGCGCTTATTTTCGAATCCGATGACGGCAAGGTGACCAAAGTCACCTACAAAGAGCTGCATGCGCGTGTATGTGAGTTCGCCAACGGCATCAAGGCTCTGGGCCACAAGACCGGCGAGCGGGCCATTATTTACATGCCCATGTCCATCGAAGCCGTGGTGGCCATGCAGGCATGTGCTCGTCTGGGCATCATCCACTCGGTAGTGTTTGGCGGGTTTTCTTCCAAAAGCCTGCATGAGCGTACGGTCGATGTGGGCGCATCCCTGGTCATTACCGCTGACGAGCAGGTACGTGGTGGCAAGACCATACCCCTGAAGAATGCGGTGGATGAAGCGCTGGGTATGGGTGGTTGCGAAGCTGTCAGCCATGTGATCGTCTACAAGCGCACAGGTGGCCAGGTAGCCTGGAGCGAAGGGCGCGATGTCTGGATGCATGATGCGACGGCCAATCAGGCCAGTCAATGCGAGCCGGTTGCGCTGAGTGCCGAACATCCTTTATTCATTTTGTATACCTCAGGTTCGACAGGCAAGCCCAAGGGCGTGCAGCATGCCTCGGGTGGCTTTCTGCTGTGGTCCCTGCTGACGGTCAATTGGACGTTCGATGCCAAGGACAGCGATGTATTCTGGTGCACCGCCGATGTGGGCTGGGTGACAGGACACACCTATATTACCTACGGCCCGCTGGCGGCCGGGCTGACTCAGGTGGTATTTGAAGGTGTGCCTACTTATCCCACGGTAGGCCGATTCTGGGACATGATTCAGCGTCACAAGGTTACTGTGTTCTATACGGCGCCCACGGCCATTCGTTCCCTGACCAAGGCTGCCGAGGCTTCGCCATCCCATCATCCGCGTGAATACGATCTGAGCTCCCTGCGCATTATTGGATCAGTGGGTGAACCTATCAATCCGGAAGCCTGGATGTGGTATTACAAGAACGTGGGGGGCGAGCGCTGCCCGGTGCTGGATACCTGGTGGCAAACAGAAACCGGGGCTCACATGATCACCCCGCTGCCTGGTGTGACACCACTCAAGCCAGGGTCTTGCACCTTACCCTTGCCAGGTATTGCGGCGGCGGTCGTCGACGAAGCTGGAGAAGAGGTCGAGCAGGGCAAGGGCGGCTTCCTGGTGATCAAGCGTCCATGGCCCGGAATGATACGCACCATCTGGGGCGACCCAGAGCGCTTCAAGAAAAGCTATTTTCCACCCGAACTCAAGGGCTATTACTTGGCTGGCGACGGTGCGCAGCGGGATAAAGACAATTATTTCTGGATCATGGGTCGCATCGACGACGTCCTGAATGTTTCAGGCCATCGCTTGGGCACCATGGAGGTTGAGTCGGCATTGGTTGCACACGACCTGGTGGCTGAGGCCGCAGTGGTTGGGCGTCCGGATGCGACCACGGGCGAGGCCGTGGTCGCGTTTGTGGTGCTCAACCAGTCCTTGCCGGAAGGTGAAGAGGCTGATCATATTGCCAAGCAATTGCGCGACTGGGTGGCACGCGAAATTGGCCCCATTGCCAAGCCCAAAGACATACGTTTCGGCGAGAACCTGCCCAAGACCCGGTCGGGCAAAATCATGCGGCGTCTGCTGCGTGTGGTGGCCAAGGGCGAGCAGGTCACGCAAGATGTATCCACACTGGAAAATCCTGCGATTCTCGATCAGTTGTCGCAAGCACATTAGTATTTTGGTGAGGCATGCTGGCCCGGCTGTGATGCCGGGCCAGGAATGATATATTGTTGATCCTTCCCGCCTCGGTCTCGGGCCCGCTTTGGAGCAGCAATTGAATTCAAAACAAACCGATCACGGCGCCATGTTGCTGATGGCCCTGACGGTGACCCTATGGGGGTTCAGCTGGATCGTCATGAAGCACTTGGTGGCTTTCATAGGTCCCTTTGACCTGGTCATGGCACGCTACGGTCTGGCTTTTGTTGTTTTGCTGCTCGTGTTGTTGCTTACCCGGCAGTCTCTTAAGTTCCCCCCCTTTCTGCTGACCTTGGGCATTGCCATCTTCCAGACGACGGCGTTTCAATGCCTGTGTCAGTTTGCCCTGGTAACAGGTGGGGCGGGCCGAGTCGTAATGCTGGCCTACACCATGCCCTTTTGGGTTGTTCTGTTTGCTTGGCTTCTGCTTGGAGACCGCCCGACCCGGCGCCATGCACTGGGGTTTGCCTGCGCCGGAGCAGGGCTGCTTGCCATTATCGCCCCATGGCAGGGCATGGGTTCATTGACGGGTTCCGTGCTGGCTTTGTTGGGTGGTATCAGTTGGGGCTTGGGAACCGTCTTGTCCAAAATCATGTTCCAGCGTCATGCTCCCAATGTACTGAACCTGACCATGTGGCAGATGGCGCTGGGGGCACTATTGTCCTTCCTGGTAACACTGGTCGTGCCGCAGCAAGATGTTGTCTGGGCGCCTGACCTCTTCTGGGGTATTGCCTACATGGCGGTGATTGCGTCAGCGTTGGGTTGGTGGCTCTGGATGTCAGTGGTGCGGCGCGTGAGCGCGACCGTTGCCGGGATGTCCAGCCTGGGAGTGCCTGTCCTGACAGTAGTACTGGCCTGGTTGATTTTGTCCGAGCAGCCCACGTCGCTCGAGTTGACTGGAGTTGCTCTGGTGATGGCGGGGCTGGTCGTCGTGAACCTGGAAGGGTCTCGCGGCAAAGCCCCTGGCGGGCAGGGCGCGACATAAAGCCGCGCCCGTGCATTACATGCCGTTGTAGACCGGGCCTTCGCCACCTTGCGGGGCGACCCATACGATATTTTGGGTGGGGTCTTTGATATCGCAGGTTTTGCAGTGCACGCAGTTTTGTGCATTGATTTGCAGCTTGTCTTCGCCATTGTCCGTCTTGACGAATTCGTATACGCCTGCGGGGCAGAAGCGCGCCTCGGGGCCACCATATTTGGCCAGGTTGACCGATACGGGTACCGAGGAATCCTTAAGGGTCAGATGAACGGGCTGATCTTCCTCGTGGTTGGTATTCGAGATAAACACCGAGCTCAGACGGTCGAAAGTCAGCTTGCCGTCCGGCTTGGGATAGTCGATGCGCGCGCACTCGGCAGCAGGTTGCAGGCAGGCGTGATCGGGCTTGCTATGATGCAGCGTCCAGGGCATCTTGCCTTTGAGCAGCCATTGTTCAACGCCCGTCATGATGGTGGCTACAGTGCGGCCTTTTTTGAACCACTGCTTGAAGTTTCGGGATTTGTTCAGTTCGGCATGTAGCCAAGAACTCTGGAAGGCAGTGGGGTAGGCCACCAACTCGTCGTGTCGTCGATCGGCCACGATGGCGTCAAAGGCGGCTTCGGCAGCCAGGGCGCCAGTCTTGATGGCTGAGTGACTACCCTTGATGCGCGACGCATTCAAGACGCCTGCCTCACAGCCGACCATGACGCCGCCGGGAAAGCACAGCTTGGGCAAAGATAGCAGGCCGCCTGCCGTGAGCGAGCGTGCGCCATAGGCGATGCGTTTGCCGCCTTCAAAAGTGGGACGGATCGCGGGGTGGGTTTTATAACGCTGGAACTCTTCGAAGGGTGACAGCCACGGATTGGCATAGTCCAGGCCCACGACCAGGCCAACCACGACAATATTGTTGTTCAGGTGATAAAGAAACGAGCCGCCATAGGTGTCGGAATCTAGTGGCCAGCCCGCCGTGTGCACCACCAGTCCGGGTTGTGATTGGGCCGGGTCGACTTCCCACATTTCCTTGATGCCTATACCGTAACTTTGTGGGTCGCGCCCTGCGTCGAGCTTGTAGCGATCGATAAGCTGGCGGCCGAGCTGCCCGCGCGAGCCCTCGGCAAATACGGTGTAGCGTGCCAGCAGCTCCATGCCGGGCTGGTAGTGCCCGGAGTGAGAGCCGTCGCGGGCTACACCCATGTCGCCAGTGGCTACGCCTTTTACAGCGCCATCGTCGGTGTAGAGGATTTCAGCCGCCGCAAAGCCCGGGAAAATATCGACGCCGAGGGCTTCGGCTTGTTCGCCCAGCCAGCGGGTGACGTTGCCGAGCTGGACAATGTAATTGCCATGATTCTGGAAACAGGCGGGCAGCAGCCAGTTGGGTGTCGGGCGAGCGCCTTTTTCGGTCAGGAACAGGAACTTGTCCTCGGATACGGCCGTATCCAGCGGAGCACCTTTTTCTTTCCAGTCGGGAATCAGCTCTGTGAGCGCGCGAGGGTCCATCACGGCACCGGACAGAATATGAGCGCCGATTTCGGCGCCTTTTTCAAGTACGCAAACGCTGATTTCGTGTTCGTGCTGTGCGGCCAGTTGTTTTAACCGTATGGCGCTGGCCAGGCCTGCTGGCCCGCCTCCGACGACGACGACGTCGTACTCCATGGATTCGCGTTCAGACATTGCAAAATTCTCCTGTCTTTCTTTATGTGCTGCAGCTCGACACTGCTGTATGGCTACGGATTCGTAAAAAAATGGTTCTGTGCGTCACGTTATACTTGCCCGTACTGTAGGGCCTGGATAGGACGCTGATCAATGCAAATCATAACCCCAACATCAACACCTGCTGTCGGTAGTGTTTACCGCTGTGCCATGCCAGTGCGCTGGGGTGACCTTGATGCCCTGAATCACGTAAATAATACTGTGTATTTTCGTTTCTTTGAGGAAGCGCGGGTGCAATTGTTCTCTCAGGTGGGAATTATGCCCCCTTCACGCAAGGCCGGTGTGGTGGCGCACGTTGCCTGTGATTTTCTTAAGCCCCTGATGTATCCGGCCATGGCCGTAGTGACCCAGGTACTGGTTCGGGTGGGTCGTTCCAGCATCGAAATGGAGACCTTGCTCGAACGTGAGGATGAGCCAGGCGTTCTCTATGCGAAAGGCAGTTATGTCATTGTTGGCACTGATGCCGAAACGGGCAAGTCACTGCCTTGGTCCGAACAAGAGCTGGCACTTCTGGCAGAATTGATGTCAGCGTAAAATTTTTGACTGGCCGAGGGTGTTGCCACTCAAAGCCGAAGAATGACAATTGAATAAGGATAGGAGTAATGGATAAAGTCTATGCCAGCGCCGAAGAAGCGCTGAAGGGCGTCGTCGCCGACGGCCAGACCATTGCCGTAGGCGGCTTTGGTCTCTGCGGTATTCCTGAGGCACTTATTGCAGCATTGCGCGATTCAGGTGTGCAGAATTTGACTTGTGTCAGCAATAACGCCGGTGTCGACGGTTTCGGCCTGGGTCAGTTGCTGTCCACCCGCCAGATCAAGAAAATGATTGCCTCGTATGTGGGCGAGAACAAAGAGTTCGAACGCCAGTATCTGGCGGGCGAGCTAGAGCTGGAATTCACACCGCAGGGTACGCTGGCCGAAAAACTGCGTGCCGGCGGCGCAGGTATCCCGGCTTTTTTCACCCGTACGGGTGTGGGCACCATAGTGGCCGATGGCAAAGAGCTGCGCGAGTTTGATGGCGAAACCTATGTGATGGAACGCTCGATTGTCCCCGATGTGTCGCTGGTCAAGGCCTACCGGGCTGATCGCAGCGGCAACCTGCAGTTCCGCAAAACAGCGCGCAACTTCAATCCCAATGTGGCCATGGCGGGCAAGATCACCATTGTCGAGGTCGAGGAAATCGTTGAGCTGGGTGCCATCGACCCCGACCAGGTGCATTTGCCAGGCATTTATGCACATCGTCTTGTGCTCAATGCCAATCCGGAAAAACGCATTGAGCAACGTACTGTCCGCAACGCGCAAGGAGCATAACAATGGCTTGGACTCGTGATGAAATGGCGGCACGCGCCGCGCGTGAACTGCAAGACGGTTTTTATGTGAACCTGGGCATAGGTATGCCTACACTGGTGGCCAACCATGTCCCCGAAGGTGTCGAGGTCTGGTTGCAATCCGAGAACGGTTTGCTGGGCATAGGTCCATTCCCGACCGAAGACGAAATTGACGCCGACATGATCAATGCCGGCAAGCAAACGGTCACCACTTTGCCAGGCTCGTCCATCTTTGCTTCGGCCGATTCGTTTGCCATGATCCGTGGCGGCAAGATCAATCTCGCCATTCTGGGTGCCATGCAGGTGTCCGAAAAGGGCGATCTGGCCAACTGGATGATCCCGGGCAAAATGATCAAAGGCATGGGTGGTGCCATGGATTTGGTGGCAGGGGTCAGCCGGGTGGTTGTACTGATGGACCACGTCGCGCGTAAAAAAGACGGCACCGAAGACATGAAGCTCTTGCCTGAATGCACGCTGCCTTTGACCGGCGTTGGTGTGGTCGACCTGATCATCACTGACTTGTGCGTCCTCGAGGTTACCGATAATGGACTCAAGCTGCTCGAAATGGCGCCTGGGGTCACGGTCGACGAAATCAAGGCCAAGACGGCCGCCAAGCTGGATGTTTCGGCTGTAGCATAAGCCTGATCAGTCCGAATATCGGCCCCGGCCAACGCCTGCGTCAGTCATCACCGTGCTGGCGCAGGCGTTTACGTTTCTGAAGGAAGTAATGTGAGTCAGTCTGTTTTTGCCCAACGTATCCAGGCTTTGCGCCAGGCCATGCAGGCCCACAAGGTGCAGGCTTGCGTCGTCCCCACCTCCGATCCTCATTTGTCCGAATACTTGCCGGAGCGTTGGCAGGGCAGGCAATGGTTGAGTGGTTTCGAAGGATCAGCAGGGACACTGGTGGTCAGCGACACGTACGCGGGGCTCTGGACCGATAGCCGCTACTGGGAGCAGGCCGAGCATGACCTGCAGGGCACAGGCATTACGCTCATGCGTGCCGGGCAGGCGGGTGTGCCCGGGCCGGCCGCATGGCTGGCCGAGTATCTGACCCCGGGCGAGCGAGTGAGCGTCGACGGACAAGTGCTGGCGCTGCAAACCTATAGGCAGTGGCAAGAGGTTCTGTCCAAAAAGAATATTGTCTTGCTGACCGATATTGATGTGCTGAATGATGTCTGGACTCCGCGCCCGGCATTGCCGCAGGGCACAGTGTTTGAGCATCTTGCGCCGTTTGCTTGTCGCAGCAGGGCTCAGAACCTGGCCGATGTCAGGGCTGCCATGGCCGAGCATCAGGCTGATTGGCATTGGTTGTCTTCGCTGGACGATATTGCCTGGTTGTTCAATCTGCGCGGCAACGATGTGCCCTACAACCCAGTCTTCCTGGCCTATGCGCTGATCGGTGCCGACACCGCCCGCCTGTTTGTGGCGCCAGGAAAAATAGCGGCTGATCTGCAAGAGCGCCTGCTGGCCGATGGCATCAGTATTGCCCCTTACGACGAGGCCGCCGGGGCGCTGGCTTGCCTGCCAGAAGGCCAGGCTTTGCTGCTTGATCCTGCGCGTTCCACCGTAGGTACATTTGGTGCTGCTGCGTTTGTCGATGTGGTGGAAGCTATTAATCCGTCGCAGTTGTTCAAGTCGCGCAAGAATGCCGCCGAGGCCGATCATGTACGCCTGACCATGGAGCAAGATGGCGCGGCCCTATGCGAATTCTTTGCCTGGTTCGAGGCTGCCCAGGGACGCGAGCGCATTACTGAAATAACGATAGACGAGCAAATCACTGCCGCACGCAGCCGGCGGCCAAATTTTGTGACGCCCAGCTTCAGCACGATTGCGGCCTTCAATGCGAATGGCGCCATGCCACACTATCACGCCACAGAGCAGGCGCATGCCGTCATTGACGGGAACGGCTTGCTGTTGATTGATTCGGGCGGCCAGTATTTGGGCGGAACCACAGACATTACGCGCGTTGTGCCAGTAGGTCAGGTCAACGATGCACAGAAGCGCGACTACACGGCTGTGCTCAAAGGCATGATCGCTTTGTCGCAAGCGGTTTTCCCTTGTGGTACGGCGGCACCCTTGCTTGACACCATTGCCCGCATGCCGATCTGGCAGACAGGTGCCGATTACGGCCATGGTACCGGCCATGGTGTGGGTTACTTCATGAATGTGCATGAAGGCCCTCAATCCATTGCATACCGGGCTACCATCAACCCGAACATGGCCATGGAAGCCGGCATGATCACCTCAAATGAGCCTGGCTTATACAGGCCGGGCCAGTGGGGCATACGCATAGAAAATCTGGTGCTGGCCGTTGCCGGGCCGCAGACTGAATTTGGTGAGTTCCTGCAGTTTGAAACCCTTACCTTGTGTCCCATCGACACCCGCTGCATCGACATCAGCCTGCTTTCGGAGTCTGAGCGTGGCTGGCTGAATCGCTATCATGAGCAGGTGCGCGAGCGTTTGCTGCCCTGGGTAGAGGGTGGCGCAAAAGACTGGTTGCTCGAACGCACCAGGGCGTGCTGACGCTGCCGAACGATTTGGCAGGCAATTGGCCCAGGCCCGATTTGATCGGGCTATAATCCAAATTTCCCGCTCCTGCCCGGTTGCCCCGGGCATGTAAATTTACAATGACCAAATACGTATTTGTCACGGGAGGTGTCGTTTCCTCCCTCGGTAAGGGCATTGCTGCAGCGTCGCTGGCAGCCATTCTTGAGTCGCGGGGCCTGCGGGTCACCATGCTGAAGCTCGACCCGTATATCAACGTCGATCCGGGCACCATGAGCCCCTTCCAGCATGGCGAAGTCTTCGTTACTGAAGACGGCGCCGAAACAGACCTTGACTTGGGCCACTACGAGCGTTTCATTTCTACGCGCATGCGTAAGGTGAATAACTTCACTACTGGGCAAATCTACGAGTCGGTGCTGCGCAAAGAGCGCCGCGGCGATTATCTGGGCAAGACTGTGCAGGTCATTCCCCACATTACCAACGAAATCCAGGATTTCGTCGCACGGGGTGCCAAGGCGGCCCACGATGGCATTACCGACGTCGCAATTGTTGAAATTGGCGGCACCGTCGGCGATATCGAATCCTTGCCATTTCTCGAGGCTGCCCGGCAAATGAGCTTGCGTCTGGGGCGTAACAATGCCGCATTTGTGCACCTGACGCTCGTGCCCTTTATTGCCTCGGCAGGCGAACTTAAGACCAAGCCTACTCAGCACTCCGTACAGAAATTACGTGAAATCGGCATTTATCCGAATGCTTTGCTCTGCCGTGCCGATCGTCCCGTCCCGGCCGACGAGCGCGCCAAGATTTCCTTGTTCTCCAATGTACCGCTTGATGCCGTCATTTCAGTCTGGGACGCAGATTCCATTTATAAAATTCCAGCCATGCTGCATCAGCAAGGCCTCGACAATCTGGTGTGTGATGCCTTGGGCATCACGCCGCCTCCGGCCGACCTGACCATGTGGGATCGTTTGGTTGATGCCATCGAAAATCCCCTGCACACCGTGCGCATTGGGATGGTGGGCAAGTATGTCGACCTGACCGAGTCGTATAAATCGCTTAGCGAAGCCTTGGTTCACGCGGGCATACACACTCGTTCGCGCGTGCTGGTCGAATACCTGGACTCCGAAGAGATCGAAGCGCAGGGCACTGATTGCCTGAAAGGTCTGGATGCCATTCTGGTGCCAGGCGGTTTTGGCAAGCGTGGCACCGAGGGCAAGATTCAGGCTATACGCTACGCACGTGAAAACAGTGTGCCTTATCTGGGTATCTGTCTGGGCATGCAGTTGGCTGTGGTCGAGTTCGCACGCGATGTGGCAGGGCTGGGCGGCGCCAATAGTACCGAATTCGATCCCTCCGCTCCGCATCCTGTGGTTGCCCTGATCACCGAGTGGCAAGATCGAGAAGGAAAGGTCGAAAAACGCGACGTTGATTCCGATCTGGGCGGCACCATGCGCAAGGGTGCACAGCGTTGCCCGGTCACCTCAGGCACGCGTGCCCACCAGATTTACGGCGACGTAGTCAACGAGCGCCACCGTCATCGCTACGAAGTCAACAATGTCTATGTGCCGCGGCTCGAAGAAGCGGGTATGGTCATCAGCGCTCGTACGCCCACTGAAAATCTGCCTGAAATCATGGAGTTGCCTGGCCACCCCTGGTTCATGGGGGTTCAGTTCCACCCAGAGTTCACCTCAACGCCGCGCGACGGGCATCCGCTGTTTTCAAGCTACATCCAGGCAGCCATCAACTATCAGGAACAGCGCAAGGCGGCTGAATAAGGAATTGCCATGAAACTGTGCGGCTTCGACGTCGGACTTGAACATCCTTTTTTCCTGATCGCCGGGCCGTGCGTGATCGAATCTCGTCAGATGGCGTTTGACACCGCCGGACGGCTGCAGGAAATCACCAGAAAACTGGGTATTCCCTTTATCTATAAAAGTTCGTTCGACAAGGCCAATCGGAGCTCCGATCAGTCTTATCGCGGGCCGGGGCAAGAAGAAGGGTTGCAAATTCTGGCCGATGTGCGCTCGCAGTTGCAGGTGCCGGTCCTGACCGATGTACATACCACCGAACAGGTGGCCCAGGTGGCTGCGGTGGTTGATGTCCTGCAGACACCAGCATTTCTATGTCGGCAAACCGATTTTATTCATGCCTGTGCCGCCACGCTCAAGCCTGTCAACATCAAGAAGGGCCAGTTTCTGGCTCCGCACGATATGGCCCAGGTCGTTGCCAAAGCTCGTGCCGCTGCTCTGACGGCGGGCGGAGACGGCCACAACATCATGGTGTGCGAGCGCGGCGCTTCATTTGGTTATAACAATCTGGTTTCCGATATGCGCTCCCTGGCGATCATGCGTGAAACCAACTGTCCTGTGGTCTTTGATGCCACCCATTCGGTGCAGTTGCCGGGCGGGCAGGGCACCAGTTCGGGTGGCCAGCGTGAGTTCGTCCCAGTGCTGGCACGTGCGGCCGTGGCGGTTGGCATCGCCGGGATCTTCATGGAAACGCACCCCAACCCTGATCAAGCGCTCTCTGATGGCCCCAATGCCGTTCCGCTGGATCAAATCGAGAGCTTGCTCAGCACGCTGGTAGATATCGATCGTTGTGTAAAAGCCGGCGGCGTCCTGAGCTAATCTTTGGCATGGGTGCCACCCCATGGCGCCCTCATGTGCACCATTGACCTTGCAGCCTGTTCCTTGCTGCGCTTGCGAGCAATTCAGGCCTGCGATAGAATCATTGACTTATCAATGATTGATCTATCAATAGAACTGTATGGCTCCTGCCGTCTCTGCATCGCCCTCTGAAACAGGACGTGTACTTTCCGTCCGTCAGTCTTTGCTGGCGATGACCGGGCTTGCATTCCTTACCATGATGGTCGCTGTCGACCAGACAGTTGTCGGCACGGCCTTACCCACTGTCGTTGCCGAGCTCAATGGCTTCGAGCTTTACGCCTGGGTGGCTACCGCCTATCTGCTGACTTCCGTCATTACGATTCCCATTTTCGGCAGACTGGGCGATTACTATGGCCGCAAGCCATTCGTCGTGGCTTCCGTAGTCGTCTTTATGCTGGCTTCGGTACTCTGCGGCATTTCCGACAGCATGGTGCAGCTGGTGTTTGCGCGCGCCTTGCAGGGCATAGGCGGCGGTATGCTGGTGGCCACTGCTTTTGCGTGCGTCCCCGATCTGTTCCCCGACTCACATGTGCGATTACGCTGGCAAATTTTGCTGAGTAGTGCTTTTGGCATTGCCAATGCCGTGGGCCCCACCTTGGGCGGCTTCCTGACCCAATATATGGGTTGGCGCTCGGTGTTTTTTGTCAACCTGCCTATTGGTGTGTTGAGCCTGTTCTTTCTGTGGCGCTATCTGCCGCGCATACGTCAGATTCAATCCGCCGATATTCGCCTGGATTGGCAAGGGGCAGTGCTGGTTGCCCTGTTCCTCGGGAGTTTGCAGTTTTTTGTTGAGCTGCTACCCCGCTATGGGGCGGGTCTGCCCATGGTCTCTTTGGGTGTTTTCTGCGGCCTGATGCTGACCGCGCTTATCTTTTGGGAAAAGCGTTGTCCGCATCCTTTGATACCACTCGATATGTTCCGGAATAAAAGCCTGGCAGCTTTATTCTGTCTGTCGCTGTTCATGGGCTTTATCTTGTTTGCCTTGTTGTTTTATTTGCCTTTGATGCTGCAAGGCGGGTTTGGCCTGACCCCGCAGCAGGTGGGTTTGCTGATTACCCCATTGGTGGTATGCATCACTTTGGGCAGTGTTGCCAACGCACGAATTATTATTCGTCTGTCCAGACCCAATCATATGTTGTATGCCGGTTTCGTCTTGCAGGTATTGGCTTGCGCAGGCATGGTGACGGCGCATCAACATACTTCTCAGTGGCTGATTGTGCTGTATATGATGATGGCGGGCCTGGGCTTGGGTTTTGTCATGCCTAACTTGACGGTATTTGCTCAGGAAACTGCTGGGCGTGCCTTGCTGGGTATCTCGACTGCGATGCTGCAATCGGTGCGCATGATAGGCGGCATGCTGGGCACGGCCATAGTGGGTACCATGGTGACCTATTACTATACCGATGGTATACGCCAGGCGGTTCCCGAGGGCCATGGCCAGCCATGGCTGAACTTGCTTGAAAATCCTCAGGTGCTGGTCAATAGTCGCATTCAGGGCGATTTCATGGCGCAGCTGGAAGAGCTGGGCCTGTCAGGTCAGGGGCTTATAGAGCAGGCGCGTGTTGTATTGGTCGATGCCGTGCACTCGGGTTTGGTGACTGCCTTGCTGATGGCTTTGATTGGCCTGTTCTGGGTATACAGAGTGCCCGTCATTCATTTTACCCGGACGGTAGGCGTCAAGCCCGCGGAAAAACAGGTGTCTTCCGATGAGTGAGCTTCCTCAATTGCAGGCCATGCAACAACTGGGGCGTACTTATCGTGCCTTGATGTCCACCTTTGAAAGCAATATAGGACACTCCATGCCGCGCTGGCGCATATTGCTGACTTTGCATCAAAAGGGTGAAAGCTCGCAGAAGCAGCTGGCTCAAGACCTGGTCATAGACCCGGCTGCCCTGACGCGGCATATCAAGGCCATCGAGCGTGAAGGCTGGATAGAGCGCCATAGCGATGTCAACGATAACCGGCTGACCAATGTGGCGCTGACCAATACGGGACGCGATATCGTCCGGAAAACCATGCCTTTGCGTACGGATTTCATCGAGCATGCCTTTGGGGATCTGCCGCTGGGGCAAATCCAGGCCTTGACGACCCTGCTGCAGACTCTGGAGCAGGGTTTGCAGCAGCGCCGCAGTAAGCCATTCAGTGACTGAGTATGAAATTTCTTATCTTTTGAAGGCAATATAATCCGTCTCATGCTCGGCACAGGTACAATCGGGCGATTGTGTTTGCGCTTATGCATCAGCCGCGCCAAGCACCCGGGCCGTAATTCGGCCTTCTTTCCGCGTAACTTTACATTCAGGCAGGACAGTCAAAATCATGAGTGCAATTGTAGATATCATTGGTCGCGAAATTCTTGATTCGCGCGGCAACCCGACCGTTGAATGTGATGTATTGCTAGAGTCCGGCGCCATGGGGCGTGCTGCCGTGCCATCCGGTGCCTCTACGGGGGCGCGCGAAGCCATCGAGCTGCGCGACGGCGACGAAAGCCGCTACCGGGGCAAGGGCGTCCTGCGTGCCGTCGAGAACCTGAATACAGAAATCTCCGAGGCACTCATGGGGCTCGACGCACAAGAGCAGACTTTTGTTGACCGTACACTGATCGACCTCGATGGCACCGAAACAAAAAGCAGGCTGGGCGCCAATGCCCTCCTTGCCGCCAGCATGGCTGTCGCGCGTGCTGCCGCCGACGACTCAGGCTTGTCGCTATACCGTTATTTCGGCGGCAGTGGCCCCATGCAGATGCCTGTGCCCATGATGAATGTCATCAATGGTGGCGCGCATGCCAACAATACGCTCGACATGCAAGAGTTCATGATTCTGCCTATTGGCGCCACCAGCTTTCGCGAAGCGCTGCGTATGGGCGCCGAGATCTTCCACACCCTGGCCAAGCTGCTGAACAAGCAGGGCATGTCGACGGCAGTGGGCGATGAAGGCGGTTTTGCGCCCAATGTGACTAATCACGAAGCAGCCATACAACTGATACTGCAGGCAATTTCCGAAGCCGGCTACGAGGCAGGTTCACAAGTCGCCCTGGGCCTCGATTGTGCCAGCTCCGAGTTCTACCGGGATGGCAAGTATCGCCTGGACGGCGAAGGCGGTATTGAACTGAGCTCGGCAGATTTCGCCAACTTGCTGGCCGGCTGGTGCGACAAATACCCCATTATTTCGATCGAAGACGGCATGGCCGAAAACGACTGGGAAGGCTGGAAGGTGCTGTCCGATCAGCTGGGTAAAAAAGTGCAGTTGGTGGGCGACGACCTGTTCGTGACCAATACCAAGATCCTGAAGCAAGGCATAGATCAAGGTATTGCCAATTCCATTCTCATAAAAATCAATCAAATCGGCACCCTGACCGAAACGTTTGCGGCCATCGAAATGGCCAAGCGTGCAGGCTATACCGCAGTCATTTCCCATCGTTCGGGCGAAACCGAAGATGCCACGATTGCCGATATTGCCGTTGCTACCAATGCCATGCAAATCAAGACAGGTTCGCTATCGCGTTCCGATCGCATGGCCAAGTACAACCAGTTGCTCCGTATCGAAGAAGAGCTTGCCGAAGTGGCCTCTTATCCCGGCCGCGATGCCTTCTATAATCTGCGCTAGAAATTCCGGCGGTAAAGCAGCCCGGCCTGGCCGGGTTGTTTTTGGTAAAAAATGCGACTGCTACTTATCGTTCTGGCTCTCCTGACTATCCTTACCCAGTACCCGCTCTGGTGGGGAAAAGGCGGGTGGATGCGAGTACAGGAACTGCAAAAGAAAGTTACTACGCAACAAGAAACCAATGATGCCTTGCTGGCCCGGAACAACGCCTTGCAAGCCGAGGTTCAGGATCTCAAGTCAGGTACCGATGCGATCGAGGAACGTGCCCGCGGCGAGCTCGGCATGATCAAAGAGGGCGAGATTTACGTGCAAATTCTTAAGCCCAACGAGCATGAGCCACGGGTAAAAACACCCAAAATCCCAGACAGAAAAGGAAACTGACGCCCCCAGGCGGATGCTGGCTGGCCTTAAGCAGGCGTGCAGCACAAGCTTAGCCCGCAGGATGGGTCGTCAGGGGTGACGGCCAGCTCGGTTGTACCCGGAGGAGCCGACGGTGCTGCTGCGGGATGCGGCAACGAAACCATGGGGTCTTCAGTGTGTGGCACCCTACCCAGGATGGGCGTATCGGCCACGGGGTCTGGTCGAGGGGCGCCGCCACCCGCCGGAAGTTGACGTAAGCACCACATGCCGGTGCAAGGCTTGGCGACAAAGGCTGTCTGGCTGCTGTCGGCAAGCGTAGCCGGCCGAACGATGTGGCCGCCAGCTGGCATGGGCCAGCGTACCGGATGAGATTGCATGGTCAGGCTGATTTCACGACTCATTGGCAGGTAGCCATGCGCCAGTGCACGCTGGCTGTAGCCGCCATGGGGGTTGCCAAGCAGGCGCAGCAACCCTTTGATGCCAGGAAGTACGGGCTTGTGCAGATAGCTGAGTTGAAGAGTCAGGGTATTGGCCTGATAAATGGATGCTTTTGATTCTGGCCCCAGGCCATTGAGCCAACCCGAGGCGCGGCGACGCTGATCCTGTTCGAACTGATAGTTGTTGTTGATAGCGGGTAGCCTGTCATATGCTGCTTGGCGCAATTGGGGGTCGGCAAAGTCGTTGAATGCGGCGGACGAGGGGGACAGAACCGTGATTTTCCATGGTGTGCTTGCGGTGTCGCGTTTACGTTGCTCGAAAGCCAATTGCTGGTTCTGGCGGGCACTGTGACCGCTAGTTGCGGGAAACAGCGGCAGCAGGGCGTATTCGAAGGCTTGGGCCATGCTTTCAGGGCGCGCATGCGTGCTGATGCCGGCTCGGCCGGCCTCGAGCAAGGCCAGGCTGACGACCTGACGAGTCAGGAGCCAGTGGGCGACTTCGATACTGCCCAGGCCCAATAGCAATATAGGTACGGCAATGATGGAAAACTCAATCAGTCCGGCACCAGCTTGTGATGAGTGCTGACGAACTCTGCCGGATCGAGGGTAGGCGAAAACGCGTACCCGGCGGCGGAAAGCTGGAACGAGATCGATACGGGCTGGTGGCATGGCATGCAGTGTGGCGCCAGCCTGACGTATTGTCGATTGTGGATATTGCTTAGGTTATGCCGCTTTGGAGGCGGCAGGGCTGCCCGCGTTGCGGGCGGGCCGTGTAGATATATTGCGCCCTGCGCTTGTAGAAGGCTAGTGAATTGAGCCGTCGTTGCCGTGTGTCGCGCCGGGTTGATTCGTAAAAAGGCCTGCGCAGTCTACGGCGTCGAATTGATAGGGCTTGCCACAGAAATTGCACAAGATATCGATTTTTTCGCGCTCGCTGAGGATATCTTCGACTTCTTCGCGTCCCAGTGCCAGCAGCATGGCGGCGACTCGATCCCGGTTGCAGGGGCAATACCAGCGTATGCTTTGCGGCTCGAAAGAAATCAGTTCTTCTTCCCAGAACAGCCGTGTAATCAGCGAGTCGGTATCGAGGCTCAGCAGCTCGTCGTGCTTGAGTGTGGCGGCCAGAAAGCCCGCACGTTGCCAGGTTTCTTGTTGTGCCTCGGGTGTCGTGCTCTCGATGCCGCCATGTGCTGGCAGACGTTGCAGCAGCAGGCCTGCGACGTGCTCGGCATCGGACGCCAGCCACAGGCGGGTGTCGAGTTGCTCGGAGTCGCGCATATACCGCTCCAACACTTGTGCTACGGAGTCTCCTTCGAGAGGAACTATTCCCTGGTAGGGCTTGAGCTGTGCATTTTTGACGGAAGGGTCCAGAATCACCATAAAGCGGCCTGTGCCCTGAGTATTGAGCAGCGTCTGCAGTGTGCCATCAGCGGGAATATCGTGCCCTTCGCGCACGCTTACCGTGGCGCGTATGGACAGGTCGGTGGTGCATTCGACTACTAGCAGGGCCAGGGGGCCGTCGCCCTGTAGCTGTAGTACCAGAGAACCATCAAACTTGATGTTGGAGGTGAGCAGGATGGCTGCAGCCACTAGTTCGCCCAGCAGCGATTGCACGCAGGCGGGGTAATGTTGGTGCGCCAGTCCGGTTTGCCAGGCTTCGGTCAGTTTGACGGCCTGAATGCGAGTGCTGTGGTCGGACAGCAGGTATTTCTTGAGTTGATCAGTCATAAGCGAATTTTAGCCTATGACTGTGCTGTCCCTTGAGGTTCTTTGCGGCGTCCGGCATACCAGTAATAACCATCGTCGTCGACCTGGGCGAGTTCGCCCGTCAGGTACCAGTCGTTCTGGAATCGTGACAGGGTTGCCTCATCGTTGCGCCAATAGCCCAGGAACATCAACGGATCAATATGGCCGTGCAAATCGTAGCGGTTCAGTGCAATTTCGCCGGTCTTGCCCGGCGGGCAAGGCTTGCCTTTATTATCGAGGACAGCCACATGATGTCCTGGATAGGGACGTCCCATGCTGCCAGGCTTGGCTGGCCACCTTTTGTGGCTATTGCCTATCAGTTGATTCGTTTCAGCCTGGCCGAACTCCTGGTTGGGTGTAATATCCAGGGCATCCTGGCACCACTGGAAGATGTCTTCGTCCAGGCCTGTGCCGTTGATTGTCATGGCGCGTAAGCTCAGCTTATATTGGCTACGTGGCTGGGGAATATCGTGCATCAGAGCGCTGAGCGCGGCAGGTGTCAGGAAGGCGTTACTGACTTGATAGCGTTCCATGATCTCGAAGGCGAGCACCGGTGTGAACTGACCGATGGTGCTGACGATCGCATGGCCGAAATACAGTGTGGGCAGCAGGGCGTTCATGAGGCCGTCTGCTGACTGCCAGCCCGAAGGGCTCCAGAATACGTCGCCTGCTTGGGGAAACCAGTTCTGCGAGGCGACGAAGCCGGGCAGTACGCCGATGAGCGTACGATGAGCCAGCAAGATACCTTTGGGTGTGGCCACGCCGTGATCTGGTGCATACAACAGCAGCGCCGGGCTGCCTGACGAAGTAGGTAAGGGCTTGAAACTGGTGGGCTGCCGTGCCAGCAGCGAGTGCCACGGAATAATGGCTTCGTGCTGGAAGTCCAGGCCGATAATCTGTGACAGCGCCGAATACTTGTTTTGAGCCAGTAGCAAATTACTGGCGCAGGCCGCATCGACGATAGCAATGCGGATATTGGCGTCTTGCAGGCAGGCGGCGAGCTCATCGGTGTTGTACCCGGGAGACAGCGGCACGACAATGGCGCCTACGCTGAATATGGCTGTGTAAGCAGCAACGGCTTCTGGGCGCTGCTCTGTGAGCACGGCGATGCGATCGCCTGCCTGTATGCCCATTTTGATCAGGCCATTGGCTAATTGATTGGCCGTATCGGAAAGCCGCGTATAGGTCCAGACTTCGCGCTGGCCCTGTGCGTTTTCGTGGAAGATGGCGATACGCCGCCCTTCAAGTGGATTTTGCGCCCAGCGGTGCACGCACGCTTGCGCAATATTGAATTGAGAGGGGACAAACCACTGGTAAGACTGGTACAGCGCCGAGTATTGGTCGTTCATTGTCTTTTTGATTCAATGGATCGAATAGGGGCGAGCCCCTTTCCTTACCCCGAAGCATGAACGACAAGCAGTTTCTGTGCAATCCCTACGTTTCAGAAAGCCAATGACACTAGGGTTTATACGGACATTGATCTATGCTTTTGGTACATCTATCAGGCGCGTGCCGACCAGGCGATCATGCAGGAACTGACGCTGAGGATCGAGCCAGGTCCAGAAAAACAGCGTAAATGGAGCAAAGACGATCAGCAGATCGGTGGAACCATAGCCAGTAACCCGGGAGGCCAGCAGCACGGCCAATGCGGCCAGCAAGGGGATGGGCCAGATAAGCACATACCGCAGCAACAAGCGTCCCAGACCCGGAACTTGTCCGTCTGTGCCGACCAGCCTGATGTTCCAGGTTTTCATGGGCAGGGTCTGGCCGCGCTTGCGCCAGGACATAATGAAGTAGACACCAATGGCAATAAACAGCACCGCCTGGCGGCCATGCCGGAACATCATGCCGCTACGGCTTTGTGTAAGGGTATCGAACAGATAACTGGCCAGAAAGACTACCCCAAACAGCAGTACTCCCTCGTACATCATGCAGGCAAAACGGCGCCATCGGCTGGGAGGTGTGGAAGGATGGCTGGCGGATGATTGTTGCATTGCGATAACCGGGAATGTGACGACAGACGGTATTATCCCGCACTCCGTCAGGGTGAGGTTTGTCGAAGCGAAAAAAAAGCCGCAATAAGCGGCTTGCTGGCGCGGTTTTACCGCGCCGGTTGCATGGTCAGCAACCAAGGAGAACGAGTTAGCTCGCGGACTCCACAACCCGGCCTGCGGTTGGAGTCTGAACGCGATCAGCCGCTGCAAACAATTTTGTCAGCAATTTTTTAAGGGCTTCGACGGGTTTGAAACGGTACTGCTCTTCGATGGCCTGCTGCATCAGTTGGCGTTCGAGTTCGTCGGTTAAGCGGGCGTCTTTGGCTACGTTGATCATAATAAAGCCTCTTGTAAAAAATGAACGTTTCGTTCAAGGGTTAACCCTATTATAGGGTTAACCCTTGTTATTTACAAGGTCTTATATTGCGGTGCAGCGTAGTGTTGCCCGAATGCTACTGTTTTTCTTTCCGGTAGCTGGCTTGCACCATTTCAAAGATAAATAAACGGCAGTCGAGGGCGCCGTTATGCAAGGGATAGCGCCGCCGGGGCTTCAGCCGCATTTGGCGGGGCAATTCAAGGTCACTGGAAATCACGCTGACCTGCCATCCACTGTAGTGATGCTTGAGGTTCTGCGCCCAGTCGCTCCATAGCTCGACATCGTCGCCGGGCAGACGTTCTCCGTAGGGGGGGTTGGTGACCAGCCAGCCGCTGGATGCTGGCGGTGCTGCGTGACGGGCATCACCAACCTCAAAGCGTATGGAGTCGGGTGTGAGCCAGGCTCGCTCTAGGTTGGCTCTGGCAGCCTCGATAGCTTGCGGGTTCAGGTCGTAGCCGACGATGGGGCTGTCGAGACGGGTGGCAATATGTGAGCGTGCTTCGTCTTTGATGTCGCGCCAATGCCGGGCATCATGATTGCGCAAACGTTCGAAGCCGAAGGGACGCCAGATGCCGGCAGGTACACCCAGGGCTATCCATGCGGCTTCGATGAGTATGGTGCCGCTGCCGCAGAAAGGATCCAGCAGGGCCTGAGCTGGATCCCAGCCCGAAAGCGCCAGCAGCCCGGCTGCCAGATTTTCCCGCAAAGGGGCTTCGCCCTTGTCCAGTCGCCAGCCGCGCTTGAACAGCGACTCGCCCGAGGTGTCCAGGTAGAGCGTGGCACTGTCTTCGCTGAGGAAGAGGTGTACCCGGGCGTCAGGGCGCACCGTGTCGATACTGGGACGTTCGCCTTCCCGTTCGCGCAGCCTGTCACAAATACCATCCTTGGCGCGCAAATTGCAGTATTGCAGGCTTTGCATGGGGCTGCGTATGGCCGAGGTATCGACCCTTAGTGTTTGTTCGGCACCGAACCAGCGCTCCCAGGGCGTCTGTTGGGCCAGTTCCAGAATATCGTCTTCGTGCTGAACAGGTGCATGGGCGACTTGCACCAGAATGCGGGTGGCCAGCCGAGAATAAAGATTGGCACGCAAAATCCCGGACCAGTCGGCATGGAAGCGGCAGCCTGCGCGGGCGGGCTCGGCATCTTCAAAGCCAAGTGCCTGCATCTCTGCCGCCAGGGCTTCCTCCAGACCTTGGGGGCAGGGTGCAAAAACAGGAAATATTTCTGTCTGAGCCGGCCGACGCGCCCGGCGTACGGCAACATGCGGCCTGGCGGCCTCGGCTTGCACCGAATCGTTACTGTGCGTGTGATGATCCTGCCTGGACTCCTGATTGCGGGACGCAGGGGGTACAGGGCTTGTCGTGTCTGGCTGGCTGGGTGTGACGGGTGTTTTGGCCGCCCGAAGCTTATCCCGTTCTCGTCCCTGTTGTGCGACTTGGCGGGCCCGGCCACCGGCACGCTTGCGGCGCTCACCTGATTCGGTGGCGGCAGGTGTTGCGGCCTTCTTTTTCAGTGTCAGGGTTTTGCCTGATTTGGAGTCTGTCATGAGGGTGATGTTAAATGGGTCGTACCACGACCATGGCGATGATGATCAGCAGCAACAGGACTGGAATCTCGTTGAACCAGCGATAGTATTGGTGGCTGCGGGAATTGCGGCCTTGTTCAAAGTTTTTGAGCATGCGGCCGCAGGCCAGGTGGTAAATCACAAGTAGTGCTACACCCAGTAGCTTGGCGTGCATCCAGCCCTGGCCCTGACCCAGGCCATAGCCCATGAACAGCCAGAGGCCAAATGCAAGTGCCAGTACGGCCAGAGGGGTCATAAAGCGGTACAGGCGGCGTGCCATGCCCAGTAGCGTGGCCGTGCTGGCCGCGTCGGTGGCTTGTGCCAGATTGACATAAATACGAGGCAAGTAAAAAAGGCCTGCAAACCACGATATGACAAACAGGATATGCAGGGTTTTGATCCAGAGCATAAGCATTTCAATTCGGCCTTAGCCGCGCAACTGTCCGTCGCCAGCCAGCACCCATTTAAGGGTGGTCAGGCCTTCAAGGCCCACAGGGCCGCGGGCATGCAGGCGGTTGGTGGAAATACCGATTTCGGCGCCGAGGCCATATTCGAAACCGTCTGCAAAACAGGTGGGTAGGTTCACATAGACCGAGCTGGAGTCTACTTCGCGCTGAAAGCGCGTGGCGGCCGACAGGTTTTCGGTGATGATGGCTTCTGTGTGTTCCGAGCTGTAGCGTGCGATGTGGTCCATGGCCTCGTCCAGCGTATCTACGATGCGTACGGCCAGAATGGGTGCCAGGTATTCGGTTTCCCAGTCCTCTTGGGTGGCGGGCAGGGCCTGGGGCAGCAAGGTGCGCGTACGTTCGCAGCCGCGCAGTTCCACGCCTTTTTCTTTAAAAGTCTGGCCCAGGCGCGGCAAGATGCTGGCCGCGATGTCGGTGTGGACCAATAGGGTTTCCATGGTTCCGCAAATGCCATAGCGGTAGGTTTTTGCATTGACCGTGATGTCGTGCGCCTTGTCGAGGTTGGCTGCTGAGTCAATATAGACATGGCAGTTGCCGTCGAGATGCTTGAGCAGCGGTACTTTGGCTTCCCGGGCCAGGCGGGCGATCAAGCCTTTGCCGCCGCGTGGAACGATGACATCGATGTAGTCGGTCAGGGTGACGAGCTGGCCGACAGCGGCCCGGTCGGTGGTGCCTACCACTTGTACCGCATGCGACGGCAAGCCGGCTTCGGCCAAGCCCTGGCCTATGATGGTGCCCAGCGCCACATTGGAATGTATGGCTTCGCTTCCGCCCCGCAATATTGTGGCGTTGCCTGATTTCAGGCATAGCGCTGCCGCATCAATAGTGACGTTGGGCCTGGACTCATAAATAATTCCGATCACCCCCAGCGGCACACGCATCTGTGCGACGCGCATGCCATTGGGACGCGTGCTGCTGGCAGTCAGGCTGCCGACCGGGTCAGGCATATCGGCAATTTGCCGCAGGCCTGCAGCCATGGTGGCAAGTGCCTTGTCCGACAGCCTCAGGCGATCCAGCAACGCAGGCTCAAGGCCGTTTTTTTCTGCCGCAATGAGATCTTTGGCATTTTCCGCCTGAAGCTCTTCTTTTTTTGTGTCCAACAGGCGTGCCATGGCACGCAGGGCTTGCGTCTTGGTCTGGCCCGAAGCGTTGCGCATTTGTCTTGCGGCAGCGCGTGCCTGCTGGCCCAGCACGGTGATATCGGCATTGAGCGTATGGTTGGCGCTGGCGCCGGAAGCTAAAGGTTTTGTCATGGTGATAACGATAAAAGGCTTGCTACAGGGATTATCCCAGTTTTTTTACCAGGGCAATGCGTAATGCCAGCCGGCCCAGCTCTTCCCAGGGGTCGTCCAGCCGGCCCGGCACTTTCAGGCCTTTGATCAGCTTGTCTATGTCGTGCGCGTGTTGTACGGCAGCGGGCCATGCCTGGGCTGGCAGTCTGTCCAGGGTTTGCCGCAGGAGCTGTTCGCGCGGGCCGAATACACGCTGACGTCTCATTTCGGCGGTCAGGTCATGACCAGCGCCACGGCTGGCTGCCAGGCGCGCCAGCACACGAACTTCGTCTCCAATTGCCCATAATACCAGTGGCAGGGCCTCGCCTTCGGCCCGCAGTCCCGTCAGTATCGTGAGCGCCTTGGCGGGCTCGCCCTTGAGCATGGCGTCGCGCAGGCCGAACACATCGTAACGTGCCACATTCAGCACGGCACGCTCAACCTCCGGGCCGCTGATCTGGCCGGAAGGGTATAACAGACCCAGCTTCTGAACTTCTTGATGTGCAGCGAGCAAGTTACCTTCGACCTTGTCAGCCATCCACTCCAGCGTTGCGTTGTCCAGTTGCTGATCCTGGCGCGCCAGGCGTTGGGCAATCCAGCGTGGCAACGCCGGGCGTCCGATGCTGGTGACTTCGATGGAGGTGCCTGCCTCGAACAGACCTTGAGCCCACTTTGAGTTGCGACTTGTCTTGTCTAGTCGTGGCAGGCTGATTATCAGCATGGTGTCGGCCAATGCCTGCGTCTGTATCAGGTTCGCCAGCTTGAGCAGGGTTTCGGCACCAGCCTTGCCGGGCTTGCCGCCGGGAATGGCCAGTTCGACCAGGCGGCGGTCACCAAAAAGGGAAACATTCTGCGTGGCGCCAATGACTGTGGACCAATCGCTACGCGCGTCCATGGTCAGGCTGATTCTTTCGGTGTAGCCTGCCTGGCTGGCAGCCGCGCGCAGGGCATCGCAGGATTCAATGACCAGCAGCGGTTCGTCGCCGGACACAATGTACAGCGGCTCAAGAGCGGGCGTCTTTTTGAGCAGATTTAAAAGACTGTCGGCATCAAGGCGGCGTCCCATATGGCCTGGCCGGTTCAGTAAGAACTGCCATCAAGATTGATTTGAGGCGCGCTGCGCGGCGACATGGGGCCCATTTTGGGAACCGAAGTCGTTGCGTCGGTTGTGGATTCTGCTGGCGGCGCGAGCAGGCTTTCGTCTACAGGCAGGGACTCTGCATTTTCAAAGGCTGTGTTGACTTCTGGGGAAGACAGCCGGCGCACGATCTGGCTGACCAGCGACTGTTGCATTTCGCGGAAGACCATGGTGATTTCACCCTCTTTGGCCTGCACTACCGTTGGATCGTAAGGCAGTTCGCGCGTTGATCGCAGCACGGTGGGGGGCAGGACAATGCGCCCTTGATTGTCGGTCAGCTGGAATGTGAACACCAGATTCAGCTCGTATTCTTCAACCTGGCCTTCGGCGTTGATGGACAGTTCACGCAGAGATCGATTGTTTTGCAATTGTGTAAGCCTGGCTTCGGCGTCGGCAGGTGTATCGACGAAGCGTATGCCAGGCGAGCTTGCAGCGATGGCTCTGAGCAGATTGGAACCGAATTCGGAGTTTTCGTTGATGTTGGTGTACAGCGTGTCGAACGGCAGCGGCGATACGCCTTTAAGGCGAAAGCCGCAAGCCGTCAAAACCAGGCAGAGCGCTATGCAGACCAAGCCGCGCCAGCAGTATTGCGGCGCCAGGGCGGAGGGGGCGAGCTTGGTCATGGAGATGTGCATGCTTGATTTTACCCGACGATGTTGACCAGTTTTCCAGGCACGACAATAACCCGTTTGGGTGGACGGCCTTCAAGGAAACGCAAGGCTGCCTCGTGATGAGTGGCTATTTGCTCGATCTGGGACTTTTCGGCGCCATTGGCGACGCGCAAGGAGCCACGCAGCTTGCCATTGATCTGTAGCATCAGTTCGATTTCGTCGGCGATAAGGGCCGCTTCATCGACGGTAGGCCAGGGGGCATCGAGCAGGTCACCGTGGACTTTGCTGTAACCCAGGTTTTGCCAGAGCTGCCAGGTAATATGCGGCACGACCGGGTAGAGTACACGCAGTAGTATCGAGGTTGTTTCAGCCAGTGCAGCCTGGGCCATTGGAGTGCTGTTCAGCGTAGCGGATTCCAGGGCATTCAACATTTTCATGCAGGTGGACACGACAGTGTTGTACTGGGTACGCTGGTAATCGTAATCGGCCATCTTGAGCAGCGTATGTATTTCGCGGCGCAAGTCTTTCGAGGCATCGTCGGCGCTGGACCAGTCGATGCCGGGCCTGATACCTTGCCGTATATCGGCTTGCCTGTTGTGGCAGAAGGACCACAGGCGACGCAGGTAACGGTTGGCACCTTCCACACCAGAGTCAGACCACTCGAGCGTTTGCTCGGGGGGGCTGGCAAACATGACGAACAGGCGGGCTGTGTCGGCTCCCATTGAGTCGATCAGCGACTGGGGGTCGACGCCATTGTTCTTGGATTTGGACATGGTGCCGATACCACCATATTGCACCGCCGAGCCATCCGCACGCAGTGTTGCCCCAATAATGGCACCTTTGCCATCGTACTGATTCTCGACCTCTTCGGGCCAGAAGTATTCGATGCCACCTTTTGCGTTCTTGCGCGAATAAATATGATTCAGCACCATGCCCTGGCATAGCAGTTTGGTGAAAGGTTCATCAAACTTGAGCAGGCCAAGGTCGCGCATGACACGCGTCCAGAAACGGGCGTACAGCAAATGCAGGACCGCGTGTTCGATCCCGCCGATGTACTGGTCCATGGGCATCCAGTAATCGTTGCGTTCGTCGACCATTGCATTGTCGTTGTCGGGCGAGGTGTAACGCATGAAATACCAGGACGAGTCCACGAAGGTATCCATCGTGTCGGTTTCGCGCCGTGCTGCCACGCCGCACTTGGGGCAATGGCAGGACAAGAACCCTTCGTGTTTGGTCAGGGGGTTGCCGCTGCCGTCGGGTATGAGATCGTCGGGCAAAATCACGGGCAAGTCTTGCTCGGGCACGGGCACCGGACCGCAGTCGGGGCAGTGAATAATGGGTATGGGGGTGCCCCAATAGCGTTGGCGCGATATGCCCCAGTCGCGCAGGCGCCATGTGGTTTGTTTTTCGCCCAGGCCTTGAGTGGCCAGATCGGCGGCGACCGCGCCAACCGCATGAGCGTGGCTCAAACCATCGTAGCGGCCGGAATTGACGGTTTGCGCCTGCTGCTTGTCGCCATACCAGTCTTGCCACTGCTCGGTGGAATATGTTTTTCCTGGGATCGTAATCACGTCCTGGATGGGCAGATTATATTTTTTGGCGAAAGCAAAATCGCGTTCGTCGTGGGCGGGAACACCCATGACGGCGCCATCACCGTAGCTCATGAGCACGTAATTACCTACCCATACTTGTACGGGTTCGCCCGTGATGGGGTGGGTGACGGACAGGCCGGTGGGCAGGCCTTCTTTTTCGCGTGCGGCCATCTCGGCTTCGGTTGTGCCGCCTTTCTTGCAGGACTCGATGAAGGCGGCAAGCTCAGGATTACTTTGCGCTGCGTGTGTGGCCAGGGGATGTTCGGGCGCCACGGCACAGAAGGTCACACCCATGATGGTGTCGGCGCGCGTGGTGAATACATACATGCGTCCGTCTTGTATCAGCTTGCCGGAAGCATCGGTAATGTTGTGTGTAAAGGCGAAGCGTACGCCTTCGCTTTTGCCTATCCAGTTTTCCTGCATCAGGCGTACGCGCTCTGGCCAGCCCGGCAGGCCATCCTTGACCTTGCTCAGCAGCTCTTCGGCGTAATCGGTAATGCGCAGGTAATAGCCTGGAATCTCCCGTTTTTCGACCAGGGCACCGGAACGCCAGCCTCGGCCGTCTATTACCTGCTCATTGGCGAGCACAGTCTGGTCGACGGGGTCCCAGTTGACGACCTGGGTTTTGCGATAGGCGATGCCTTTCTCGAGCATTTTCAGGAACAGCCACTGATTCCATTTGTAGTATTTGGGGTCGCAGGCGCACATTTCGCGCGACCAGTCGATGGCCAGGCCCATGGCTTTCATCTGCTTCTTCATGTATGCGATGTTGTCGTAGGTCCATTTGGCCGGAGGAACCTGCGATTTGATGGCCGCATTTTCGGCAGGCATGCCGAAAGCGTCCCATCCCATGGGCATGAGCACGTTGTAGCCACGCATGCGTAGCTGACGCGCCATCATGTCGTTGATGGTGTAGTTGCGCACATGCCCCATGTGCAGCTTGCCGCTGGGGTAGGGCAGCATGGAGCAGGCATAGAATTTGGGTTTGCTGGAGCCATCAGCCGCCTTGGCGTGTTCGGTGACGCGATATGCGTCGCGCGCCTGCCAATTATCGTGTGCGGCTTTTTCGACGTCGTTCGGGCTGTAGCGTTCCTGCATGGGATCCAGTATTCGTAAAGAGGTTATGCAAACCATCGATTATAAGATGCAATCGGTATGGTGGCGGTGGCTGCGCTTGGACAGAAAAAAACCCTGCCGGAGCAGGGTTTGCGGGAGGGCGCCAGGAGTCGTACGAGTACGGCGGCTAGAGCCGGTTTCGTGCGTAAGGCCTGCGCCTTTCCGGGCTCGTTACTTGAGCTTGATTTCTTTGTAGTCGACATGCTTGCGAGCAACGGGATCAAATTTCTTGATCAGCATTTTCTCGGGCATGTTGCGTTTGTTCTTGGTGGTCGTGTAGAAATGACCAGTACCGGCAGTGGATTCGAGCTTGATTTTCTCGCGAACGCCTTTTGTTGCCATGATGAGCTCCTGAAGTTAGATCGTTGGCGAGGGTTTAGACCAGCTCGCCACGGGCGCGCAGGTCGGCCAGGACGGAGTCGATACCGTTCTTGTCGATGGTGCGCAACGCGCTGGTCGAAACACGCAGGCGAACCCAACGGTTTTCGCTTTCAACCCAGAAACGGCGCGATTGCAAGTTAGGTAAAAAGCGACGCTTGGTTTTATTGTTTGCGTGCGAAACATTGTTGCCCACCATTGGGCCTTTGCCGGTAACTTGGCATACGCGTGCCATGGTCATACCTCTTAATTTGTGTAATGTGCTTAAAAAAACATGCAAGGTCAGTACGTATTGCCTGACCGGTGTGCGAATCGCCAGAAACAAATCATTTGAAACGCAGCGCCTGAAAAACCTGCTGCTTGCATTCAATGCATGCCCTGGCAAAGCATATACCAGGTTCGGCCTAAACCGAAATAGCCCATCATTCTAATATGAAAAGTCTAATCTAATCAAGTAGCTTGTGGGGCAGCGTTAAGTGCCATGCGTCCAAAAAACCACGAAAGGCAGGCGCAAAGCGCCAGTACGCCGGTTAGTGGCAAGACCGTTGGCGATTGCCAGATGCTGACAGCCAATCCGGCAGCGGCGCCGCAAAGCATCTGCAGGGCGCCCATCATGGCCGAGGCCACACCAAGGCGCTGGCCTTGCTCGCGCAAGGCAAGTGCGGCGGAATTGGGGTTGACGAAGCCTTGGCTGGCCATGAAGATCATCAGGCAAGCCATCAGCGATACCAGGTTGATGGCATTGGCCAGCGTCAGGGCGACGGCCACCAGGGTGACGCCGGTCAGTACGATTTGTGCGGGACGCAACAGCTTTTCGGGGGTATGGCGGCTGAGCAACCGTGCGCTGACCTGTGCCGCAATAATCAGGGCTGCTGCGTTCAGGCCGAACAGCAAGCCGAAGTAACGGGGGTCGATCTGGTAGATATCGATGAAGATACGGGGTGATCCCGCAATATAGCTGAACATGCCAGCCGCCCCGAAGCCACCCGCCAGGGTGTAGCACATAAAGCGCTTGTGGCACAGCAATGCCAGATAGTTACGGGCAATGACGCCTGCCCCAAGGGGGACAACTCTTTCCGGCTTGAGCGTCTCGCGCATGGTCAGTGCCACCGCTACCAGCAACATGGCACCACAAGCCGCCATGATGACGAATATGCCGCGCCAGCTCGCGAAAGCCAGTACCTGTCCGCCCAGGATAGGCGCCAGTATGGGTGTGACGCCCATGACCAGCATGAGGAGGGACAAGGCTTTGGACGCGTCCCGGGTATCGAAGTTGTCGCGGATCACTGCGCGGGGAATGACGATGCCTGCTGCGCCGCCGAAGGCCTGGACCACACGCCAGAAACCCAGGTGTTCGATATCGTTGGTATAGCCGCAAGCAACGGCTGCCACGGTATAGATGGTCAGGCCCAGCATCAGGGGTTTTTTTCGTCCGTAGCGGTCTGCAAGCGGCCCGTAGAACAACTGGGCCAGGGCCAGCCCCAGTAAATAGCTGGCCAGGGTGCGTTCAACGTCTCCGGGTGTGGCACCCAGTCCTTGCGCGATGGCAGGGAAAGCCGGCAAATACATATCGACGGCCAACGGCCCTATGGCGGTCAGCAGCCCCATCAGGACTAGCCAGGGGGGGATGGTGGTCAAGGTGTTTTGCTGCGAAGGCATCGGCTGATCTGAAGAGTGTTGCAGCATCAGCGCAACAGGGGGCGGAAGGTGTTTCTATATAGTGGTATCGTGTGGCATCTTAGCATGCTTGAACAGTGTCAATTTCCTTTTCCAAATATTAATGGCGCCATATTGTCCGGCGTTTTTTTACTAGAGGAGTCGGTCTTGAGTTCGGTCTTGTCTGTTGTTGAAACTAAGCTGGCATCGTTGCCCCTGCCTGTACGTCTGACCATGCCAGATGGTCAGAAAGTGGGGGATTCCAATGCCGAAATACACCTTCTCGTCAAAGATCGCTCGACGCTGACCCACTTGGCTACGGGGCAGGTGGGCGTATTGGGCGAAGACTATGTCGAAGGCAAGTTCGACATAGAGGGTTCCATGCGCGACCTGATGCGCCTGGCCGCGTCCATACTGCCCGGTTCGCCAATCGAAGCGGCGCGTGTAGGGCGGCTGACCGAGCTGATTCGACGCCTGGTGTCGGTGTGGCGTCACTCCGTCGACCGCGATGCACGGCAAATTCAGTTTCATTACGATCTTTCCGACGATTTTTACGGCTTGTGGCTGGATCCGCGCCGGGTGTATTCCTGCGGCTACTTCAAAACCCCCGATATGAACGTCGCCCAGGCACAAGAGGCAAAGCTCGACCATATCTGCCGCAAGCTCAGGCTGAGCCAGGGCGAGCGCTTCCTGGACGTTGGGGCCGGCTGGGGCGGCCTGTTGCTGTGGGCGGCCGAGCACTATGGTGTAGATGCCACAGGCATTACGCTGTCCAAGAATCAGCATGCATATGTCAACCGGCTCATCGAAGAAAAAGGCCTGGGTGGGCGGGTGCGCATGGAGCTGCTCGACTATCGCAAGCTGGACGAGGGCCAGCCCTACGACAAGATTGCGTCAGTGGGTATGTTCGAGCACGTGGGCAGGGCGCAGCTCGACGGATACTTCTCCAAGCTCAGGCGTTTGTTGCGTCCGGGCGGACTGATCATGAACCACGGCATCACTGCGGGTGGCGTCGATAATGCCGAACTGGGCGCAGGTATGGGCGAGTTCATTGAAAAATATATTTTCCCCGGGGGCGAGCTTACCCACATCAGTCATGTACTCGAACATCTGGCTAATGGTGGACTCGAAGACCTCGATATCGAAAATCTGCGCCCTCACTATGCCCGCACTCTGTGGGCCTGGAGTGATGCGCTTGAAGCGAAGCTGCCCGAGGCGCGTCAGACCCTGAGCGCCGAAAACGGCGAGCGCTCGTTACGCGCCTATCGTATCTACCTGGCAGGTTGCGCCATGGGTTTCGAGCATGGCTGGATAGCGCTGCATCAAGTGCTGGCGCAGTCTCGCGGTCATGGCCGCAGCGATGAACTGGATTACCCCGCAGATATCGCGTATCCGTGGCGTCGCGACTATATTTATAAGTCCTGAGGGGCCGGGCAAATACGGTGCAGGGTTAATGCTCGTTTACATTTAGCGTTAAAAACTTATAAAATGCTGCCACCTACTAAGCCAGCCTTGGCTGGCTTAGTCTTTTCAGTTCTGGCGTATGGTAGGTCTGTTCGACTCCATTACCTGTCAACGAGTACCCGGTACTCTTCACACGCTAGTGTCGGTATGTATCGGCGGCACAGCCGTCTTCCGCACACCCCCTGAGCCATATGGCGCACCACATTCATGCGATGCGTCCAAGTAACTTAAGGAGGCAAACAGCCATGTCTTTAAATGCGATTTCCACGCATCCTGCGTTCTCTTCGAGCGCCATTTCCTCGTCGTTTAAAAAATCTGTGCTGGGCCTTGGCCTGGCTGCCGCACTTCTGGGCCTGAGCGCTGGCACCAACGTTGCGCAAGCAGCTGATGGCCCCGCTTGCGAACTTGATCGCCCCATCAAGTTTGGCGGCATGAATTGGGAGTCCAATCTGGTCCTGGTCGAAGTCGAACGCTTTATCGCCGACAAGGGCTATGGCTGCAAGTCCGAAGTCCTGCCCACCGAGACCCTGCCGGCGCTGGCCGCTCTGGAGCGCGGCGACCTGGATATCAATACCGAGATCTGGTTGAACAGCGTTGCCGAACCTTGGGAAAAGGCCGAGGCTACCGGTAAGGTCAAGCGCATAGGCGACATCTACATGGGCGGTGAAGCCTGGTTTATTCCAAAGTACACGGCCGAGCGTCTACCTGAACTCAAAAAAGCAGCTGACCTGCCCAAGTTCAAGGATGAGTTTAAAGATCCGGAAGAGCCTAGCAAAGGCCGCTTCTATGGTTGTCCGGCCGGTTGGGGCTGCGAAGTCGTTAGTGGCAATTTGTTTAAAGCCCTGGGCCTGGGCGACACCTTTACCTTGTTCTCGCCCGGTACAGGTGCTACGCAAAAAGCCGCATTGACAGCAGCTTACAAGCGCAAGGAAAACGTCGTTTTCTATTATTGGTATCCAACGCCTCTGGTGGGCTCCATGGATCTGGTCAAGCTTGAGTTGCCAGCCTACGATAAAGAAAAGCATAGCTGCCTGACCGATCCCGATTGTGCTAATCCCGAACCCAGCGCTTATCCCGAGAATCCTGTCTTTACGGCAGTCACTACTCAGTTCACACAAGATGCGCCCAAGCTGACCGAGTTCCTCTCCAAAGTGGCTGTGCCGCTGCCTGTCATGGATAAAGCCATGGCATATATGGAAGAAAACGAGGCAGAGCCCGATGCGACCGCCCAGTGGTTTCTGAAAAACCAGGTTGATGTCTGGAGCGCCTGGGTGCCTGCCGACGTTGCCGAGCGTGTGAAAGCCGCTCTTTAACACTCGTCTTTCATTCAGCCGGCCATGGCCGGTTCCATAGACAGTGAGCCTGGCGGCTCACTGTCTTGACGAGTTTTACGGAGCTTCTTTCATGTTTCCAGAATTTATAGCGCCCCGTGCGCTGCGCGCGCCCATTGACGACTTCGTGGGTAATATTGTTTCCAACTACTCCGAACTGCTGCGCGCATTGACCCAGCCTTTGCTGGATGTCCTGATCTGGATGGACCAAATCGTACGCTACTCACCCTGGTGGGCGGTAGTGCTTGTAGTCATGGGCCTGGCCTGGCTGGCCAGCCGCCGCATAGGGTTCACATTTTTCATTGGTGTCATGCTGTGCCTGATCGGATTTATCGGGCTGTGGGATGCTGCCATGCAGACGCTCTCCCTCATGATTGTTGCCGTGTTCATTTCCGTCGGCATAGGTATTCCAATGGGCATACTGATGGCCAGCTTCAAGTGGCTGCGCACCATCATGCTGCCGATACTGGACGTCATGCAGACCATGCCGAGCTTCGTCTACCTGATTCCGGTGGTCATGCTGTTCAATCTGGGCAAGATTGCCGCCATTATTGCAACCATTATCTACGCCGTGCCGCCCGTCATCAGACTGACAGACCTGGGCATACGTCTGGTCGATTCCGAGGTCCTGGAGGCGTCACGAGCTTTTGGCGCTAACCGGGCCAAGCAGCTGTTCGGCGTGCAACTTCCCCTGGCCATGCCCAATATCATGGCCGGCGTCAATCAAACGACCATGATGGCATTGGCCATGGTGGTGATTGCTTCCATGATTGGAGTCAAGGGACTCGGTTACGAGGTTTTGCAAGGCATCAACCGCTTGCAGGTTGGCCGTGGTGTTCTGGCCGGTCTGGGCATAGTGATCATTGCCATTGTGTTCGATCGCATCACGCAAGAGTTCGGGCGTCGTCAACAAAAGGGGGCCTGACATGAGCAAAATCGAAGTACGCAATATTTTCAAAATCTTCGGGCCCAAACCGGAACGCTGGCTGGATGCCGCCCGGAAAGGTATCAGCAAGGAAGAGTTGCTTGCCAAAAGCGGACATACGCTGGGTTTGCGAGACATCAGCCTGTCGATTGAAGATGGCAGCATTTATGTCATCATGGGACTCTCGGGTTCCGGAAAATCCACTCTCATCAGACACTTCAATCGCTTGATCGAACCCAGTGCAGGACAGATACTGGTTGATGATGTCGATGTGGTCACGCTCAGCAAGTCGGCACTGGAAAAATTCCGCCAGCAAAAAATGAGCATGGTGTTCCAGCGTTTTGGCCTGTTCCCTCATCGTTCCGTCATCGAGAATGTGGCATATGGCCTGAAAGTGCAGGGCATGAGCAAAACAGAACGCCGTCAACGTGCACAGCACTGGCTCGAGCAAGTCGGGCTGGCAGGGTTCGAGAACCAGTATCCGCATCAGTTGTCAGGCGGCATGCAGCAGCGGGTTGGATTGGCGCGGGCGCTGGCTACCGACGCCGAAATCCTGCTGATGGACGAAGCTTTCTCGGCACTCGATCCGCTGATACGCCGTGAAATGCAGGACCAGCTTTTGCAGTTGCAAGCGCAGCTGAATAAAACCATTGTTTTCATTACCCACGATCTGGACGAGGCCCTGCGCCTGGGCAATCGTATCGCCATCCTGAAAGATGGTGAACTGATCCAGGAAGGCACGCCGGAAGACATTCTATTGGCTCCTGCCAATGATTATGTGCAGTCCTTTCTGCAGGATGTGAATCGTGGCAAAGTCTTGAATGCCGCGCATGCATGTAATGCGCCTTCGTTGACACTGACCATGCGCTCACGCCCTGCGCATGCGGCCGAACGGATGGCGGGTTTGGACTTTGACTATGCTGCGGTGCTTGATGGTAAACGGCTGGCAGGCATTCTTACCCGTTCTGCTGCTGTCCGTGCGGTGCAGGAAGGGGCGCGCGATATTGCCCGCTATGTCCAGGACATGGCATCGGTGCCTGCTACAGCGGGCCTGGACGAAGTCCTGGCCCGTTTGTTGCGCAGCACGGAACCCTTGGCCGTAACGGGCGAAGACGATGAATTCCTGGGCATGCTGTCGCGCAGCAAGGTGGTTGAGCTGGTGACGCCCGCCATTGAAGGCACGGAGCCATTCTCGAACGACGACATGGCGGAAGCCGTGGAGTCGTCCGGAACGTCGTCAGAAAATACGGATCGCAGCGTGGCCTAGGCAGCTGTCGACCCAATCTGGCTGTGGCTGTGCAAATCAGGCGTGGCCAGTTCGCAGATAGGATCTGACGACGTGCGCATACCAGGCGAACAACAGAGTTGCCGATAGTGCCAGCCCTGACAGTGCCATCAGCCACATGCTGGCCGCCCCTATGGGCGCGCCTGGTGCAATGCGTGTCACCAGGGGCTGAAGACTGCCCGCTGCCGGACCAAAACCCAACCACCAGCCGCCTATAAGACCCAGCCCGGTAAGCGCCACAATCTGCAGTATCAGGGGGACCACCGCCACTTTGTAGGCGCGCAGCAGATAGGAGCCTATGCACTGCGTGGCGTCGAATAGATGAAACCAGGGCAATATTTGCAACAGGGCTGCTGCAACAATCGCCACCTGCATATTGTCGGTGTAAAGGCGCAGTATGGGTTGTTTGGCGACAACCAGGACAGTGGCGGTAATCGTGGCCCCCAATACGACAATGCCAATCCCGGCCCGCCCCGTCGTGCGGGCTCTTTGCAGATCACCTGCGCCTATGGCTTGTGCTGTCAACGACGCTGTTGCAATACCTATCGCCATTGGCATCATGTAGCAAAGTGCCGCCAGATTCGACATGATCTGGTGGCCGCCTGTGACGAACATGCCTTCCCGGGCGATCAGCAGTGCCATGAAGGTAAAGGCGCATACTTCAATCAGGTAAGAGGCACCCATGGGGATGCCCAGGCGCAGCAGCTCTTTCTGGCTGGGCCAGTGCGGACGCGCCAATGTGGGTTTGAAGCGATGGTAATAGGGGTCGTGACGAATGGCCCACAAGCCTGCGATCAGTGTCATCCAGCCAACGATGGCCGTAGACAGGCCAGCTCCAACGGCTCCCAGGGCGGGAAAACCCAATTTGCCAAAAATAAGTATCCAGTTGAACAGGAACTTGAAAGCTATGCTGAGCAGATTGATCACCATGACGGTCTTGGGACGTGATACGGCCGTTCCCAAGGCATAGATGGTGCGAAATACCAGGCTTGCAGGCAAGGCTAGCACCAGCGCACGCAAATACCAGGTGATGCCATCACGTACGATGGGATCGACTTCTCCGGACAAAGAAAGCCACGCACCAGGAAACAGCATGGCGGCTGCACCCACTAAAGACAGGCCCAGTGCCAGCCATATGCCCTGGCCCCAGGTCTGGCCGACCTCGAGGTAGCGTCCACCACCAAAATGCTGGGCGATGATGGGGATAAGGGCATGAACCACGCCCATCAGGCCGACAAAGACGGTTATATAGATGGACGCAGCAAGCGCCATGATTTGCAGGTCGGCTGCGCTGGCATGGCCCGCCATCGCGGTGTCCATGACGCCAAAAATAATGCTGGCCCATGCGCTGATTAATACCGGCCAGCTTTGTCGCAAAATTTCACGTGCTTGCGGCCACAGAGCGGCCGACCGTGAGGAGGACGTCACGGCTTGCCAAGACGCAGCAGACGGAAGATTTCATGGCGCTCGGGCTCTCGCTTGCCCATCCATAAAACCGTGCCGGTGCCGGAGTAGGCGGCGGTGCCATCCTCGAGGCTTTGCGGTGATGTTTGTTGCAAAACCAGCGTGCAGTCGGAGCTGTATGTGAAATTGATGCCGTTAAAGACCAGGAATGACGCCCGTTGGCCAGTGCCCAAGCCTTGTGCACGCACGCATTCGCCGGCTTGCTGATGAAGCTGCAGGGCGTTGTACAGTTGGCCGGATACGGTGCGATAGCTGCGCACATAGTCAAGAGCGGGCATCCATAAGGTAACCAGCAGCAGCCAGGTGACGATAAGCCCACCAGCCGACAAAACTGTGCCGCGCCAAAGCCCGGCGGGCTTGGTATGCAAGCGCCAGCGGACCAGTGCTGCCCAGGCCAGCGTGCCTAGCAGAGCCGCGATGACGGCCGGCCATGAAATATACACATCGTAACCGCGAGTCTGGCGAGCAATATTGTGCGAAATCTGTTCTGGCCAGCCTGTTTGCAGTGCGATCCAGCCCAGCCAGACGGTTGCCGTGGTGAGCGAAAAACACATCACGGCGAACCAGTCCAGGGAGTTCACAATCCCGCGGCGCAAGGTAGGCAGGGAAAAGGCAGCAAGAATGGCAGAGGGAACGGCCATCAGGGCATACTCAGGCTCGAACGAGTCAGCCAGGAATACGATGGCGACCAGGGGCCATACCGCAAACATCAGGGGCAGCCAGATGTGTGGTGCAGTCAGCCACGAACGCCAGCGCCATATGGCCAGCAATGCAAGAGGCCAAGTGGGCCAGATGAACCAGGGCAAGTCGCGTAGCGCCTTGAGGATTTCATGGTAATCGGGCCAGCCAAATGCGGTGGTGTTCCATAACAGCCAATTTTGTGTCCAGTATTCGCTGGTGTGCTTGGCAGGGATCCACCAGAGCAGAATCAGGGCCGCACTCAGCACCGCGCTGATCAGCAGCCATTTTTTCTGGCGCCACAGCACACTGCCGGGTATGAAGATGAACAGCACAGCCAGCATGATGGGCAGGGAGCCTATCCACCCGCGAGTCAGGAATGCGGCAGCCAGAGCAAAACCCAGCGTGACAGAGCCCGATATCGGATGATCAAGCATGCGGGCAACTGAGTAGAAAGCCAGTGCCTGGAAGGCGATCAGGGCCGGAACCTCGGAGGTTTCGTGCATGCGCCAGATAATGCCTACCGTGGCCACCAACAGCAGCAAGGCGGCATCGGCAATCATGCGGCCATAGGCGCGCTCGGTGGGTTCGCCGCCGAAAGGCAGGGCCAGCGGCTGTGGTTCGGGACGGCGCCCCAGCAGGTAAGTACCATACCAAACCGAAGCAGTCAGTAAGCCAAACCAAAGAAAATTGGGCAGTCGTGAGGCGATGATCGCGGCATCAAGCGGTGAAACGAACAGCTCGAAAAAGGGAGAGAACAACCAGATGCTGAAGGCACCTACCCAAGTGACCAGCGGGCCGTCCTGGGCATGTGCGAGGACTCCGATTTGGGGCAGCAACATGGCCTGGCCGCCTTCTTTCAAAGCGGTCAGCATGGTTGCCAGTCCAACCACGTCATCGGTTTTCCAGGGATCCCGGAAGAACAGGCCCGCGAGAATATAGACCAGGCCTACGCCGAACAGGAAAAGTCGGGGCAGCTTGACGGTAGCCGTGGAAGTCAGGCGGGCAGGCGTGGATAAGGAGTCGCTGGATGACACAGGGAGCGCACAGGTACTAAAAGTGGAAGATGGGGGTATCTTAAAGTAAAAAGGCAGCCTCGAGGCTGCCTTTTCGCGAGCGCGTGGGGAAACCTTGTCGGTTTACGAAGCCTTGCGCGTAGTGCCAGTGGTACGGGCAAAGCGGGCGCGGAATTTTTCAACGCGGCCGGTTTCAACGATACGGGTTTGCGCGCCGGTATAGAACGGATGCGATTCAGACGTAACGTCGCACTTGAACAAGGGGTAGGTCTTGCCGTCAAGTTCGATGGTTTCGCGGCTGTTCAGTGTAGAGCGCGAAATGAATTTGTTGCCGGTTTGCTGATCCAGAAATACCACTTCGCGGTATTCAGGGTGGATGCCTTCTTTCATGGTCGATTCCTGTGTTTTAAAGGGCGGGTCGCCAACCAGGCACAAATAATGCTGGCCACGTATCCAAGTAACCCGGCATTATAGTGGAGCGCAACTTGACACGCAAGCTTAAATTAGGCCCTGTTCGGCCAGCGATACGGCGCCTGTGCCGGTGACGATCAAGTGGTCGAGCAGGCGTATATCGACCAGCGCCAGGGCGCGCTTCAGGTGCCGGGTAAGAGACAGGTCGGCCTCGCTGGCTTCGGCTACACCCGAGGGATGGTTATGAGCCAGGATCAGCGCCGCAGCATGATGCTTGAGCCCTGACTTGATGATCTCGCGCGGGTAGACCGAGGCCTGACTGAGGGTACCACGAGCGACTTCTTCGCTAGTAATCAACCTGAGCTGGCTGTCCAGGTACAGGGCCATGCAGTGTTCGACGGAAAGGTGTCCAAGCTTGGCGGCGCAGTAGTGTTTTACACGTTGAGGCTGATCGAGAGCCTGGCCAGTCTTCAGGCTTTCTTCCAGGGCACGGCGGTTCAGTTCGTTAATGGCCAGCAGTTCGCAGGTTTTGGCCATGCCCAGCCCGGGTATTCCCATCAGTGTTTGGGCGTCGGCCGACAGCAGGCCGCGCAGCCCGTCGAATTGCTCTATAAGGCGATGCCCGAGGCTGACTGCGTCACAGCCTTTGATACCGGTGCGCAAAATAATGGCCAACAGCTCGGGAGCGGTCAGTACATGTGCACCATGAGCCAGCAGACGCTCGCGCGGGCGTTCGGATTTTGGGCCTGAACTGGACAGTGTCATAAGGGACTCGAAGATAGGGGGAACAGGAACGAGCCTCTACGGTGACAGATTTTGATCTTTGTATCTGATTCAGTGCAAACTTTTGTCCGCCCTGATTCTTACTTAGTGCGGCTCTGAATAAGTTCCCTCGCCGTCTGCACCTGCGGATGGTCTGCTGCGTTGCCTGTGGGAAACCCTTAGGTCTTTTGCATAAAGTTGGAAGATTTTCTGCCGTTAAGACAATTACAACACTTAGCCTTGACAATACATAAGGGGCAATCATGGAGACAACAATCCAGGCGGGCGCAACGCGCACGCCTCGCACCGGCTGGCTGACCAGACGGTCTTTGGCCGTCAGGCTGTTCCTTGCCACGTCCGCAGTCACTGTCGTTGTAATGGTGCTTCTTGCCGGGATCATGGCTTGGCAGAGCCGCGCCAATGCCATCGTTGCCGTCGATCGCGAGATGTCGGCCGCCTTGCAGGGCGTCGACCAATCCTTGCAATTGGTGTTTGCTGATGCTAGCGAACGTGGCCGTGAACTTATCCCGGTCGTGCAAGAGGCCCTGGGTGGTGTGCCGGTCTTGGACGGCAGCATGATGGATAGCAACGAGGGCGGTGAAATTCCATTGCTGGTTGTCGAAGGTAACATCATCAATGGCGATACCGATACCTTGATGCAAATCAATGCCAGCACGGGAGCGGATCCGGCGATTATCGTCCGGCATGGCGATAAATGGGTGCGTGCAGCAACACTGCTGCGCAATGCAGAGGGTGAGGCGAGGGTGGGCAGCACGGTGCAGGCCAATGACCTGCTGGCCCGCACGCTTGACAAGGGTGTGGCCTTTAGCGGCGTAGTGCAGCGCCAGGGCAAGTGGTACGCCATGAGCATAGAGCCGCTTAAGGACGAAGCCGGAAAGGTCTATGGTGGTTTGTCGGTGCGTGTCGATGTCGATAAGCAAGTGCAGCAGTTGCTGACCTGGGTAGAGCAGGCCACGGTCGCCGAATACGGAACTTTGGGCGTGTTGCAACGTGCGCCGGACGGCAAGGGCTGGATGCGGATCGCAGGGTCGCAGGGCAAGCGTGGCGGCAATCTGGCGTCGGAGGTGTCCAGCACCGACCTGGTCACGTTACAGGCGCTATACGAACAGCCTGAAGGATTTGCTCAGATTACTCTGGGCGAAGGCGACAATGCCGGTGACCAGTTCGTTGCCTGGAGCACAGTAAAGGGTTGGAATTGGCTGACGTACGGCATGGGAGATCAACATGCCTTTCTGATGCAGAGTTACAAGCAGCTGGCGTACCAGTTGGGTCTGATGCTGATCGGCACTTTGCTTATTTCTTTGCTGGTAGGCTGGCTTGCCGCCAGAACCTTGCGGCCGGTAAAGCAGGTTATCGAGGGTATGGAGCGACTGGGCCAGGGCGACTTGAGCGCCCGCATCGCCGATGCGCCGCCAGCCAGCAAGAACGAGGTTCACACCTTGTTGGCCAATTTGCGACGCACGCAGCTGAATCTGTCGCGTACGATTGCAACTGTGCGGGCCAGTGTCGAAGAGATCAATATCGGCTCCAGCGAGATCGCCACTGGCAATAGCGATCTTTCCAGCCGTACCGAAGAGCAGGCTGCGTCCCTACAGGAAACCGCGGCCAGCATGGAGCAACTGGCCGCCACCGTCCAACAAAACACGGATCACGCACGTCAGGCTAATATTTTGGCTGCCGCCGCTTCCAGCGTTGCACAACGGGGCGAAGTCGCGGTCACCGATGTGGTTCACACCATGCAGCGTATTTCCGGCAGCTCTGGCAAGATAGGCGAGATCGTCACTGTCATAGACAGTATTGCCTTTCAAACTAATATTCTGGCCTTGAATGCGGCGGTTGAAGCTGCCAGGGCGGGTGAGCAGGGCAAGGGGTTTGCCGTGGTTGCCTCCGAAGTTCGCTCTCTCGCGCAGCGCAGCGCCGAGGCGGCCAAAGAGATCAAAAAGTTGATCGAAACATCTCTGTCGGAGATTGATGCTGGATCACGTCAGGTCTCCGGAGCAGGCGACACCATGCAAGAGCTGTTGTCCTCGGTTCAGCGGGTAACCGAGATCGTAAAAGAGATCGCCGCGGCATCAGAAGAGCAGTCCAGCGGCATTGATCAGGTCAATGTGGCTGTATCGCAAATGGATGAAGTGACCCAACAGAATGCGGCACTGGTGGAGCAGGCGGCCGCAGCGGCGGGATCATTGCAGGAACAGGCTCGACAGCTGGCACAGGCCGTGGCGGTGTTCAAAATTGCCGCTAGCGCGAATGTGGTGCTCGATATACAGGACGCAGCACAGCCACAACAAGGTCAGGCCGAGGCCTACTCATCGGATCACGAGGCGGATACTCTTTCGAGCGCCAATCTGCGTCTGGCATCCACCTGATGGCCACCGGTGTTCAGTTCGTTGGTGGCCTGTCGCCCGGGCGAGGTCAATATGTGGGCTCGGTGGGCCAGCAAACGCTCGCGCGGGAGTTCGGATTTTGGGCTTGCGCTGTACAGTGTCATAAAGGGCTCTAAAATAGGGGGAACAGTAACGATCCTCTACGGTGACCGATTTTGACCTCCGCATCCGATTCAGTGAAAGCCTTTGTCCGCCCTGATTCCTACTTAACCCTGCATTACCGCATCGAGCTCGTCTCGGGTCCGGCTGCCGGTTCCATTTTTGCCAACACGTTTGATGGCCGGCCAGCTACCCTGCAAATGGGGGCAGGGCAGTGGGCGCCTGGCATGGAGCAGGTCCTGCTTGATCTCGAAGAAGGCAGCCGCCATACCTTCGAGCTACCTGCAGCGCAGGCCTACGGTGATCGCAATCCCGATCTGCTGCAGCGGGTAAGCCGGACCATGCTGACCGAGCATACCGACCCGGAAACACCTCTCGTGCCCGGCGATATGGTGGAGTTTTCTGCACCCAATGGCGGGCGCTATTCAGGAGTCTTGAAAGAGTTGGGTGAAACTTCCGCTCTATTCGACTTCAATCATCCCCTGGCAGGGGCCGACTTGCGGATCGAAGTCTCGATACTGGGGGTCCTTTAATGTCAGTCCAGCATCCCGCTCAAGATGAGATCGAAGTCGTCCTGGCACAGCCCCGGGGTTTTTGCGCAGGCGTGGACCGTGCGATCGATATCGTTGAAAGAGCGCTCGAACTGCATGGGGCACCTATCTATGTGCGACATGAAATCGTGCATAACCGTTATGTAGTCCAGGACTTGCGTGAGAAGGGCGCCATATTCATCGACGAGCTGAGCGAAGCACCAGCCGGCGCCATCGTGGTGTTTTCAGCCCATGGTGTAGCCAAGACGGTGCGTGCCGAGGCCGAACAGATGGGCCTCAAGGTATTTGATGCAACTTGCCCTCTGGTCACCAAGGTCCATATCGAAGTGGCCAAGATGCGTGCAGCGGGGCGCGAGATCATCATGATTGGTCATCGCGGGCATCCCGAGGTCGAAGGAACCCTGGGGCAGGCACAAGATGGCATGTATCTGGTCGAAACGCCTGAAGACGTCGCCGCCTTGCAGGTCATCGACCCGGAAAACCTGGCTTTTGTTACGCAGACCACGCTGTCGGTGGATGACGCCGCCGTCGTCGCCCAGGCCTTGCGCACACGCTTTCCTACTATTGTCGAGCCCAAGAAAAGCGATATTTGCTACGCGACGCAGAATAGGCAGGATGCCGTCAAGATCATGGCGCCTGCCTGTGATCTCGTATTGGTGGTGGGTAGTCCCAATAGCTCCAACTCCAATCGCCTGCGCGAGGTTGCCGAGCGCAAGGGCGCAGCCGCCTACCTGATCGATACCCCTGACATGATAGACCCGGCCTGGCTGCAGAACAGTAAACGAGTAGGCGTCACCGCCGGTGCTTCGGCCCCCGAAGTATTGGTCAGTCAGGTCGTAGAACGGCTGAAAGAGCTGGGTGCCGTCTCGGTGCGCACTCTGGATGGCACTCCAGAAAACGTGGCGTTTCCGCTGCCCAAGGAATTATCCAGAAAAACCCGGGAGTCGTGATGAAACTATATGGCTATTTTCGCAGTTCGGCTGCCTATCGCGTTCGTATCGCCCTGAATCTCAAAGGGCTGGCCTACGATGCCGTATCGGTGCATTTGTTGAAAGACGGTGGCCAGCAGTTTGCCGACGATTACCTGTCAATGAATCCGACGGCGCTAGTGCCTACGCTGCGTGATGGCACTGAAGCCATCGGGCAATCCATCGCCATTATCGAATATCTGGAAGAAACTCATCCTTCGCCTGCATTGCTGCCGGTTGATGCTGTAGCACGCGCACGTGTGCGCGCCATTGCTCAAACCATCGCTTGCGACATCCACCCGCTGAATAATCTGCGCGTCTTGAAGTATTTGAAGCACGACATGAAGCTCAGCGAGCAAGACAAAGATACCTGGTACAGGCATTGGATCAGTGTGGGGCTGTCTGGTATTGAAGCCATGCTGGCCAATAGCCCCGCCACCGGACGTTTTTGCCACGGTGATCAGCCTACGCTGGCCGACCTTTGCCTGGTGCCGCAGCTGTACAACGCGCGCCGCTTCAACTGCGATGAAAGTGCATTTCCGACCATCGTTCGTATTGATGCTGCATGCGCTGAGCTCGACGCTTTCAGCTTGGCCGCACCCGAGCAGCAGCCCGACTACGTGGCCTGAAAACGGGTCTAGCTCTTTTGCTGCAGCCAGCGCCGAATATGATCGAAGCGATCAAAGCCCCAGAAAGACTCGCCATCGACAATCATAAAGGGTGAGCCAAATACACCACGGGCCATGGCGTCGTTCACTTCTTGTTTGAGCTGCGCCTTGATATCGTCCTGGGCGATGCCGTCCTGCAGTTCGGCGGCCGATAGTCCGACCTCTTCGGCGACAGCCAGTGTGACCTCGGTTTTGCCGATGTTTCGGCCTTCGGCAAAATAGGCGTGGTACAGGCGTTTGGCCAGCTCGGAGGCCTGACCGGCATTCTTTTTCTGCAGATATAGCACTGCACGCGCAGCGCTCACGGTGGCAATGGGGAAAGGGTCGGGCTGCTTGAAGGGAATGTTGAACAGTTCGGCTGTGCGACTCATGTCGTGCAGCGAATACTGCCCCTTGACGGGTATGTCAACCAGCGGCGCAGAACCTGTGGCCTGGAACATGGGGCCCAGCAAGATGGGATGCCACTTTACTTGCCGCTGGAATTCTGCCGCCAAAGCCTCGATTTGGGTGCTGGCGAAGTAGCCATAGGGCGATGAAAATTCAAAGTAGAAATCTATATGGTCGGCCATGGTTTGGGGCTGCCTTTTCGGGTGTTGTGACGATGTATATCGTACCGGCTTTCATGTTTAAATGACACGATCAATTTTATATGGGCATGAAGCAATGAAGAAAAGTACAAGAGTGCTGGGTATAGTCGTCATTCTGGGGGTAGCCTATGTAGGGGCCAGCTGGTATGTGGGCAAGCAAGCACAGCAAACCATCGAGGCGGCCGTCGCGCAGGCCAATGAGCGCATGGCCGCAATGCTGGCAGGCGCAGCAGCAGGAGAGCTTGCGCGCAGCACGGCAAGGCTCGACATAGACGACTACCAGCGCCGCATTTTTTCATCTGATGTCTTGTATACCTTGCGCATGAAAGATGGCGAAGGCCGTCCCATCGATATTGCATTGACCGATCATTTGCAGCATGGCCCTTTTTCCCTGAATGCTTTGCGCGACGGGCATTTCATACCTTTGCTGGCCTACAGCAGGGCAAAGCTTGTTGCAACGCCAGCTACACAAGCCTGGGTCGATAGTCAGAAAGGCGAGTCACCGCTCCTGATCAATACTCGTGTGGGTTTTGGCGGAGCCGGGCACTCCAGCTGGAATTTCCAACCTGTAGAACTGGCTACCGAAGATGTAAAAGTCAGCTTTTCGGGCGGCACCATCGAGATGGATTTCAGCAACCATTTCAAGAACAGTACGTCCGAGGGTCAGTTCCAGGACCTCGCTGTCAACGATGCGCAAGCCGGTGAAAGCCTGCAGGTCAAAGATCTCAAGATCACCAGCCAGACACAGGGCACGGAAGACAAGCTCACCCAGAGCCAAACTACCGCCACCATCGCCTCGCTGGTCATGGGCAGCGCCGAAGCTGAAGACGTTAGTCTCGAGCAGATACAGCTGGCCCTCGAAGGCGAGCAGTCAGGCAGTATTGTGGGTGGCTCCCTGCGCTATGATTTTGGCCGTATAGCGGTGGGTACGGCTGATCTGGGCAGTCTCTTGATCGCCGGGCGTATACAGCAACTCAATACAGCAGCCCTGGCTGCACTGGCAACCGATTACGAAAAGATTGCCGCCAAGCATGGCGGTGAAATCGGCCAACAAGAGGCGTTAAGCCGTGAAGACAATCAATTGCTGCGCGACCGCCTGGCTGCTGTCCTGGCCTCCGACCCTTCGATAGCCATCGAGTCCTTGGTCTGGAAAAATGCCAAGGGTGAAAGCAAGGCCAGCCTGCAGGTGAACATGTCTGCTCCTGACGACGACAGCGCACAGACTGTCGATGACTTATTCATGCAAGGTTTCAAGCAGGTCAAGTTTGATCTTGATTTGTCCAAGCCCATGTTTATTCAAGCATTCAGTCAGGCAGAAAGCCAGGCCGACAAAAAAATGCAAATGGAAATGCTGGGCGCGATGATCTACGACCAGTACGTCAACCGTTTGAAAATGGCAGGCTTGATCAAACAAGTGGGAGACGATGCAGCTGCTTCTGTTGTTTATGAACAGGGCAGTGTGAATGTGAACGGACAAGTCATGTCTGTTCCCGAGTTCATACAGCGCGTCTTCAGTGTTGCCATGTAATGCTCAAGGAAGTGGGCCACGATGATGTCAAGTCAACGTGGCCCTGCTGATGGCTTTTACTGTGCTATTTTCTGAACCCGTTTCACCAGATTCGGATCCTGCTGCAGTGATTGGTTGATGCCGTTGAACTGATCGACGGTCATGCCTTCATCGTGCACGGCCTTGACCATTTTCTGGTCGGCCTCTTCAAATATTTTTTTCTGGGTTGTTTCGTCTTTGCTGGCTTGCAGCTTAGGGGTGTATTCCTGGGAAATCATCGCTACTTTTTCCGAGGCGCTGACGAAGCGTTCCAGCTGAGCATCCGAATAGTCGGGCGTAGGTACGGTCATGGGTGCTTTGGGCTGCGGCTGTGTGGAAGGCTGCTGAGCCATCGCCACGCCACCCGTGATGCCAATGGCAAGCAGGCCGGTCGAAATCGCGGTAGTGATCCGTTTGTGCATGCAATCTCCTTTCTATTGCCATGAATGAGCTTTCATCATGACAGCATTAGAGCGGAGTACAAGCGCATTCTGTCGGTAGACTTATCGAGGGGATACGATGGGTAACGACGAGCTGGTCATTTCTAGCTCATGGGTCGGAATTCGGCATATTTATTACGTTTCGGCAACATGCTCCAGGCTTATGCTCAGGGTTATGCACAGTTGATGTGGATAAGGTGGTGAGCTTGTTTTCTGGCGTGCTCAATCCCTGCGTCAATCAAATATTCGGTTTGTGCCATTGACCCAGTCGGTGTCATTGCCGGCAGTAATCTGTGTCCTTGCTGTCCATCCGGCGAGTTCGCGCACGCCCTGGCTGAAGCCGAATGCATGGGAAATCCCGTCGTAGACGGGATCGCAGCGATTCGAGCCTCACTGGCCTGAAGCCTCTCCTGCACAGCCTCAAGAACCAGTGACCGCCCGACGCGCGTATACAGATGACCACGCATCGGCACAGTGCGCCAATGTGCATGGCAAACACTATTCAGAAATGCGCCTTGATGGTCGCCTCGAAAGCCTGCTCGGCCGACATCCCTTCACGCATCAGCTTGCTGATCTCTTGCGAATGCTTGGTAATCTCGTCGGGCAGATACTCCCGGTTGGCTTTGAAGTAAGCGTATTTGTCTTGCTCAATGGTATCGACAGGCGCGGCCGGCGCTGTACTGCGGCTGCTCGATGCTCTTGGCGAACTGCCGCGGGAAGAGGGTGAAGTGCTGCGTGCGCTGCCACGGCTGGCTGTCTTGCGCCCATCATTGGCAAGCGCTGCCTTGATGGCCTCTAACGTGTAAGCCGTACTCATCTCATCGCCGACATTGCCCGCGTCGTTCAGACGCATCAGCAAATGCCTGTTGTCGAATCCCATTTTCATGTCACGTGCATTGATGACCTGATAGCTGGGCGTACGGGCCTTGGTAGGCATTTCGAACTGAATCCTGTCGCCATAAGAATTCATTTTTTCGATGACTTCCTTAAGAAAGTCCGGCGTTAGCGAACTCAGTTCGCCATTCCAACGTTTGCTTCTATTCGTGCTCAAGATACTTCTGCTTCCGGTGATTGTGTATGAAACGGCGAAATTGTACTGCTCTTCTTATTGCTTGTATAAATGGAATAATAAATCCCATTCTTAGATCTTGGTTTCAAAAATGGTAGATAACTATAATCAATATCAATCAGTCAGTTCTAGGAGCTTCTCATGGCTACACCCGTTTCTTCCCTCAATGCAGCAACCATCACACAGACTCGTGCGGTGGAGCGCATCATCCAGGGCCAGGCTACTTCCGATGGTGCGGGTGTCAAGCTGACCCGCGTGCTGACGCGCGACCTGCAGCACAGGCTGGACCCCTTTCTGATGCTGGACAATTTCGGTACGGATAATCCCGAAGACTATATCGGTGGTTTCCCCGATCATCCGCATCGCGGCTTTGAGACCATCACTTATATGATCGATGGCCGCATGCGTCATCGCGACAGCGGCGGCAACGAGGGCCTGTTGCAAAACGGTGGTGTGCAATGGATGACCGCAGGTCGTGGTTTGGTGCATTCCGAGTTGCCCGAGCAGGAAGAGGGCCGGATGGAAGGCTTTCAGCTATGGCTGAATCTGCCCGCCAAGGACAAAATGTGTGAGCCGGGATACGTAGACATACAAAGTAGCGATATTCCAGAGCTCGATCTCGGTCAGGGGGTCGTGGCAAGACTGATCGCCGGTAGCAGCCATGGGCGGGCGGCGGCCATGCAGCGTGATGTCACCGAGCCGCTCTATATTGATGTGCACTTCGATGGCGAAGGCGAGTTTGCCCAGACCTTGCCCGCAGCACACAATGCTTTTGTCTACGTGTATCGTGGTGAGGTGGAGGTAGGTGGGCAAACCATCGGCCTGCATCGCATGGGCATCCTGAAGAATGATCCTGATGCAGATGGAGTGATCATACGCAGCAAAGGGCCGGCGCGCGTGCTGTTGATCGCAGGCCGGCCGCTCAATGAGCCCATTGCACAGCACGGTCCTTTCGTCATGAACACGCAGCAAGAGCTGTTTCAGGCTGTTGCCGATTATCAGGCAGGCAAGTTCGCCTGAGGGCTAGGGTAAAGCAGACGACGGTAGCAATCCGCCATCTGCCTTGTCGACTGGCCTTGGTGTTTAAACCTTGGCCTCGCCATATCCACCACCTCCGGGGGTTTCAATGACGAAGACGTCGCCGGGCTGCATGTCGGCTGACCCCGTAGCGCCCAGTTCGGTTTGGCTACCGTCGATGCGTTGCACGTAGGTACGTCCCAACTGACCGGGTGATCCGCCATGGAGTCCAAAAGGCGGGATACGACGTCGGTTGGCCAGTATGGACGCTGTCATGGGCTCCAGAAAGCGCAGCCGGCGTATACCGCCATTACCACCGTGAGCCTTGCCCGCTCCGCCGCTGTTGGGCCGGATTTCGTAGCTTTCCAGCAGTACCGGAAAACGCCACTCCAGCACCTCGGGGTCGGTCAGTCGCGAGTTGGTCATGTGGGTCTGTACGGTATCGATGCCATCGAAATAGACGGGCTGGCCGTCCTTGCCCTGCAGCAGGCCTGCCCCCGAGCCGCCGGCGATGGTTTCGTAGTATTGATAGCGCTCGTTGCCAAAGGTGAAATTATTCATGGTGCCTTGCGCCGCAGCCATGACACCTAGCGCGCCATACAGCGCATCGGTAATGCACTGTGATGTTTCCACATTGCCCGCTACGGTTGCGGCGGGAGGGAGCGGATTCAGCATTGACCCTACCGGTATGACGACTTGCAGTGGTTTCAGGCAGCCGGCATTCATGGGTATTTCGTCGTTCACCAAGGTGCGGAATACGTAAAGCACAGCTGCCATGCATACGGCCGATGGTGCATTGAAATTATTGGCCAATTGCATGGATGTGCCAGTAAAGTCGATAACGGCACTGCGTTCGGCAGTATTGACACGCACGGCCACCTGGATGATGGCACCGTTATCCAGTTCGTACGTAAACTCGCCATCGTTCAGCACGCCGATAACACGGCGCACGGCTTCCTCGGCATTGTCCTGTACGTGGTTCATGTAGGCATGCACTATGTCCAGGCCAAACTCCCTGACCATGCGGCGCAGTTCTTGCACACCTTTTTCGTTGGCGGCAATCTGGGCGCGCAAGTCGGCAATATTCTGTTCGGGATTGCGGGCAGGATATTGGGCTCCGGTCAGAAGCTCGCGCAGCTCGGCCTCACGCATACGGCCGTTTTCGATCAGCTTGAAGTTATCGATCAGGACGCCTTCTTCGTGCACGGTCTTGCTGTTGGGCGGCATGGAGCCAGGGGTGATGCCGCCTACATCGGCGTGGTGTCCGCGTGAGGCCACGAAAAAGAGGATGTCCTGGCCGCTGGTGTCGAAGACCGGGGTGACGACAGTAATGTCGGGCAGATGTGTGCCGCCGTTATAGGGGTCGTTCAAGACATAGCTGTCGCCTGCACGCATGGTGCCAGCATTTTTACGCAGCACAGCCTTGATGCTTTCCCCCATCGAACCCAGATGCACTGGCATGTGAGGCGCATTGGCGATCAGGTTTCCGTCGGCATCGAATAGGGCGCAGGAAAAGTCCAGACGCTCTTTGATGTTGACTGAGAAGGCGGTATTGGCCAGCGTGGCACCCATTTGCTCTGCAATCGACATGAACAGATTGTTGAAAATCTCGAGCATGATGGGATCAACGTCTGTTCCGATGGCGTGCCGGCCAGCCTTGGGTACGGCGCGGCTAAGCAAGAGCTCGCCACCTGTCAGGATCTGCATTTGCCATTCAGGTTCAATAATGGTGGTGCCGTTTGCATCGCACACAATGGCCGGCCCTTGCAGGAGGGCACCGGCTTGCAGGGCATCGCGCTGATACACGGGCGTATCATGATGCTTGCCATTGGAGTACAGCGCAATAGTGGCTTGTGCCGAGGGTTCGTCGACTGTTGCATTGGCCGGCTCGGCCCCAGCCTGAGCTTGCTCGGCGCTCATGCCTATGGCTTCGACCGATACGGCTTCGATGACCAGGCGTTTGTCGGGCATTAGGAAGCTGTAGCGCTGTGAATAAGTGTCTTCGAAGCGCGCCTGCATTTCAGAGACCGACCCATACGCCACGACCAGCGCGGCATCGGTGCCTTCGTAGCGCAGGTGCGCACGCTGCACGAGCTTGATGCGCTCTGCGGCCACGCCCTGATGGGCTACTTGTTCGTAAGCGGCCTGGCCTATGGTGGCCAATACCTGCTCGCACTGCGTCAGCTGGCTTTCTTCCAGTACAAGTTCTACGCTGGCCTCGCGCATGGCGGTGATGTCGGCCAGACCCATGCCGTAGGCTGACAGTACACCAGCCAAGGGATGTATGAGTGCACGAGTCATGCCCAGCGCATCGGCAACCAGGCAGGCATGCTGCCCGCCCGCGCCACCAAAAGAGACCAGCGTGTATTTGGTGACGTCGTAGCCACGCTCGACCGATATTTTCTTGATGGCGTTGGCCATATTGGCCACGGCAATATCAATAAAGCCTTCGGCCAGCGCTTCGAGTGTGCTGGCATGTCCGGTGTCTTGCTCGATGGTTCGGGCCAGATCCGTGAACTTGTCGCGCACGGTCTGCAGGTCTAGCTCTTGATTGGCCTCGGGGCCAAATATTTTGGGAAAGAATTCGGGTTGCAGCTTGCCCAGCATGACGTTGCAGTCTGTCACGGTAAGGGGGCCGCCATTGCGGTAGGCGGCGGGTCCCGGGTTGGCGCCTGCCGAATCTGGCCCAACGCGCATACGGGTTCCGTCGAAGTGCACAATGGAGCCGCCACCGGCTGCCACGGTATGAATATTCATCATGGGCGCGCGCAAGCGGACGCCGGCTACTTCGGTTTCGAAGGCGCGCTCGAATTCGCCGTTGTAGTGTGACACGTCGGTTGAGGTGCCGCCCATGTCGAAGCCTATCAGGGCGCCGTAGCCTACGGACTGTGCGGTGCGAGCCATGCCGACGATACCACCGGCGGGGCCCGAGAGTATGGAGTCCTTGCCCTGGAACTGCTCGGCTGCGGTGAGGCCACCGTTGGACTGCATGAACATTAGGGGCACGCCCTGCATCTGGCCAGCCACGCCATCGACGTAGCGGCGCAAGATGGGAGATAAGTAGGCATCGACGACAGTCGTGTCGCCACGGCCGACCAGCTTCATCATGGGGCTGACTTCGTGCGAAACCGATACCTGTGTAAAGCCGACTTCGCGTGCCAATATGGCCACTTCATTTTCGTGAGCCGGGTAGCGATAGGCATGCATCAGCACAATTGCTATGGAACGAAAACCTGCCGCATAGGCTTCTTGCAATTGGCGACGCACCTCGTTTTGATCGGGTGCTTGCAGCACATTGCCCTGGGCATCGACCCGTTCGTTGACCTCGTCTATGCGCTCGTACAGCAGTTCGGACAGCACGATGCGCAGATCGAACAGGCGGGGGCGTTCCTGATAGCCTATACGCAGCGCATCACGGAAGCCGCGCGTGGTAAACAGCACGGTGCGGTCGCCCTTGCGTTCCAGCAAGGCGTTGGTAGCGACCGTCGTGCCCATCTTGACGGCTTCAATCAGGTGGACCGGAATCGCTGCGTCTGGCGCAATGCCCAGCAGCTTGCGTATGCCCGCCAGAGCGGCGTCGGCATACTGTGCGGGGTTATCAGACAACAGTTTGTGGGTGACGAGCGCGCCATCGGGGCTACGGCCCACAATATCAGTAAAGGTGCCGCCGCGATCCACCCAGAATTGCCAGCGTGGGTCGTCAGTCGGCGTGTGACTTGCAGTGTGTACATCCATATTTCTTTTCTGCCTACAGTGTTTTATGCACTTCATCCAGGGTTGTGACAAAGCGCTCCACAATATCACGCACTTGGGCTTCCGTGATGATAAGTGGTGGGCAGAATGCGATGCTGTCTTGTATGCCACGAACGATCAGGCCGTGCTCGTGCGCGCGCTCATAGACGGCGGCGCCGACCGAACCTAGTGGATCGAAGGGCCGGCGGCTGTCCTTGTCGGCCACGAGCTCGACTGCGGCAATCAGGCCTGTGCCACGCACTTCGCCTACCAGAGGATGATCGCTCAGTTCGCGCAGCGCCGATTGCAGGACTTGGCCGGTACTTGCTGCATTCTGGACCAGACCTTTTTCCTGAATGATGTTCAGATTTTCAATGGCGACGGCGGTGGTGACAGGGTGACCGCTGGCTGTGTAGCCATGACCGAAGGTGCCCAGCTCGCCACTTTGGCGGGTAATGACGGAATTGACCTTGTCATTCAGCAGAACAGCCGCCAGTGGGAGATAAGACGAGGTGATTTGCTTGGACAAGACCATGATGTCCGCTTTGATGTTGTACTTTTCCGATCCGAAAAAAGTACCGAGTCGACCAAAACCTGTGATGACTTCGTCGGCAACCACCAGTATGTCGTATTTGCGGCATACCGCCTGGACCTTGTCCCAGTAGGTATTGGGTGGCACGATGACGCCGCCAGCGCCCATGACGGGCTCGCCAATGAAGGCCGCAACAGTATCGGGGCCTTCGCGCAGTATCAGGGCCTCGAGTTCATTGGTCATGCGGGTGGCGAAGTCTTCTTCGCTTTCTCCTGGCAGGCCTTCACGATAGTAGTGCGGGCACAGCGTGTGCTTCATGGTGGGCAGGGGCAGGTCGAAACCGCGATGATTGGGCGTCAGGCCAGTCAGGCTGGCCGACGCTACGGTGACGCCGTGATAGCCGCGGTTGCGAGCAATGATTTTCTTCTTGTCGTGGCGACCCAGGGCATTGTTGTAGTACCACACCATCTTGATGACTGTGTCATTGGCCTCGGAACCCGAGTTGGTGAAGAACGCGGTGCTCATTTGCCCCTGCGTGGCCTGGACCAGGCGCTCGGCCAATTCAATGGAGGGCGTATGCGTCTTGTGCGTGAAGGTGTGATAAAAGGGCAGCTTTTGCATCTGACGATGCGCGGCATCGACGAGTCGCTCTTCATTGAAGCCGACCGCCACGCTCCAGAGGCCCGCCATGGCTTCTATATACTGCTTGCCCTGATCGTCATAAACATAAATGCCTTCGCCGCGCTCGATGATGCGCGGCCCGATCTGGCGATGCTTGACAGCATTGGTATAGGGGTGCAACTGATAGGTAATATCGCGATGCTGTGCCGTACTGAGTGTGGTCATGGCGGTTTTTCCTGAAAGAAGGCTGGTGTCCAGTGTAAATTCGTGGGCTTGATTAAATAAGGGCTTCAATCAAAAACGGGCCTTTGCGAGCAATTGCCGAGCGCAGGATATCGATGAAGCTATCCAGGGTACTTGCGCGGGCAGCCTCGACTCCGGCAGCCTGTGCCATGTGAACCCAGTCGATGGCAGGGTGATCAAGATCGAGCATGCGTCGGGCATTGTGGCCCGGCTCGCCGGCACCCACCATTTTCAACTCGTTATGCAGGATGGCATAGCTGCGGTTGGCGAAAATAATGGTGACTACATCGAGCTGTTCGCGAGCCTGCGTCCATAAGGCTTGTGGGGTATACATGCCGCTGCCATCGGCTTGCATCAAAATGACTTTTCGGTCGGGGCAAGCCACCGATGCGCCAGTGGCCAAGGGAATGCCTATGCCGATGGCTCCGCCCGTAATTTGCAGGAAGTCGTGTGGGGCAGAGCCGAAAGTGGATTTGAAGGAGTCGCGGCCAGAGCTCACCGATTCATCACAGATGATGGCGTTTTCAGGGCTGAGTACTCCGATGGCCTGGATGACGGACGCCGCGTTCAAGCTACCGGTAGGTAGCGTGGTGGCGTTACGCTCGGCTGTCGTGATGGGACTTGCCCGGTCAGCGCCGACGGCATCGGCCAGTTCGTGCAGGGCTTGTGGTAAATCATTGCCAGGCTGAGTGAGTGCGATGACTTCGCAGTTTTCTGGAATGAGTACGCTGGGTTTGTTGGGATAGCCAAAGAAAGCAACGGGGACACGAGATCCGACCAGAATGAGTTGCTCAGTGCCTTCCAGGGCCTTGACCGCCAAGTCGACATTGAAGGGAACCCGGTCGATCATGACACGGCCTGCGCCGCGTTCAATACGGCTATTGGCTTGCTGTGCCAGCAGGCGGGCGCCGGTTTTGGCGGCAATACGGCTTGCTGTTTCCAGCGCTCCGCTGCGCAAGGCTTTGCCTGACAGCAAAATAACAGTTTTGCGCCCATTGCCCAGGGCAGTGCTGGCCGCTTGAAGCGCTTGGGTGTCCAGCGCGGTTGCTGGGATGGGCTTGGCGTGCTGTATGGCTTCCGGTGCTTCCGTCCAGGCTGCATCGGCGGGCAGAATCAGTGTGGAGATACCGCCCGGATTCTGGTTGGCAGCTTCGATGGCCGCGGCGGCAGCCGGCGATACATTGGCTGCAGACTCAATACGATGCAGCCAGTCTGACATAGGCCGGGCGAGACTTTCGATATCGCTGGTCAGGGGGGCATCGTACTGAATGTGATAGCTGGCGTGCTCACCCACGATGTTGATCATGGGGGTGTGGGCACGGCGGGCATTATGCAGGTTGGCCAGGCCATTGGCCAGGCCGGGACCCAGATGCAGAAGCGTTGCGGCAGGCTTATCGGCCATGCGCCCGTAGCCGTCGGCAGCACCGGTGACTACGCCTTCGAACAGGCCAAGGATGCAACGCATTTGGGGCTTTTTGTCGAGCGCAGCAACAAAATGCATTTCGGATGTGCCGGGGTTGGCAAAGCACACGTCGACGTTATTGGCCAATAAGGTGTCGCAAAGACTATCTGCACCGTTCATGGATAAAACCTTTTAAGCGAGCGCCCTGACAGGGCGCGTTAAACAAATGGGGAAGAATTTACTGCTTTGTAATGTTGCGCTCTTGGATGAGTGTGCTCCAGCGTTTGCGTTCTGTTTTTTCGAAGGCTTTCAGGTCATCACCGAAAAGTGTGCCGGCCTGCGCGCCCAAAGTCACAAACTTGGCTTGCAGCTCAGGTGTGTTCAAGGCTTGTTTGGCTGCCTCTATCAGCTTGTCCTTCGCGTCTTTGGGTGTGCCTTTGGGTACGTACAAGGCAAACCAGGCGGTGACGTCCATGTTTTTAAGACCGCTTTCGGCAACGGTGGGGATGTCGGGAATGGACGGCGAGCGTTCTGCCGAAGTGATGGCAATGCCGCGAATCTTGGAACCATCTTTGACCTGGGACAGGGTGCTGGGCAGATTGTCCATCAAGATATCCACCTGGCCGCCTATGAGTGCAGGTAAAGAGCCTGAAACACCTTTGAACGGTACGTGCAGCATATCGATACCGGCGACTTGTTCCAGGTAGGCTCCCGTCAAATGTACCGATGAGCCCACGCCTGGCGAGGCATAGCTCAGTTTTTCATCGCCTGATGCTTTAGCTGCGGCGATAAGGTCATCCATGTTCTTGATCTTGGACTCTACGTTGACGGCGATGATGTTGGGTGTAGTCATGACGAGCGCAATAGGCTCGAAATCTTGTTCGGGGTTGAAGGGCAGGTCTTTGTACAAAAACTGGTTGATGGTTTGAGTGCCTATCGTACCCATGCCGAGGGTGTAGCCGTCGGGTTTGGCTCGTGCTACGTAACCCATGCCTATGCTGCCGCCTGCACCTGCGCGATTTTCGACAACAATGGTCTGGCCCAGGCTGGCTTCCATAGCTTGAGCGATGGTACGCGCGGCGATGTCGGTGGTGCCGGCAGGTGGGTAGGGTACAACCAGAGTAACGGGATGGTCGGGAAAACCGGCGGCCTGAACGGTTGCAGCCATGGCCAGGCTAGCCAGGCCGGTACATGCATAGTGGGCCCAGGCGCTTTGAAAACGTATTTTGATCATCGTTGTGTCTCCTAGTGGGTAAATCGTTACAGCGTCAGAAACCGACGGCCTGGCCGTCTCGGCGAGGATCGGATGCGCCAATGTAAATGCCATTATCCTGACGAAGTATGAGTTGTGCAGCGCCAAAGTCAAGGCTGTTTGGGCTTTGCAGTTCGACCTTGTGGCCGTACGCCTGCAGTGCGGCGGCCAAGTCCGCCGGGGCGTGTGCTTCAAGCATGACACGTGGGCCGGCTTCGACCCGGAAACGCAGTGCGTCGACCGCTGCTTGAGGATTACGGCCCAGGTCGATCAGTTGTTGCATCATCTGGACGTGGCCTTGTGCCTGCATGTTTCCGCCCATGACGCCAAAGCTGGCAAAAGGTTGGCCCTGACGGGTGATGAAGGCCGGGATAATCGTGTGCATGGGGCGTTTGCCTGGGCCTACCTGGTTTCTATGTCCTGGCTTCAGTGAAAAACCACGGCCCCGGTTATGCATGGCAATACCGGTTTCCGGCACGACGACGCCGGAGCCGAAGCCCTGGTAGTTGGACTGTATGAACGACACCATCATGCCGCTGCTGTCGGCGGCTGTCAGATAGACTGTTCCGCCTTGCGAAGGCATGCCCGCTGACGGTGTGCGCGCAATAGCGGGATCGATAAGCTTGGCCCGCTCGTTCAGGTAGCTGCGGTCCAGCAGCTGTTCCGTCAACTTGCCCATATTGGCCGGTTCGCCCACATACTCGTGCAGGTCAGCAAATGCCAGCTTGACTGCCTCGATGGGCAGGTGGAAGAGATCGAGCGGCTGATCGGGGCGGGGAGGTTCGAAGCTGTCCAGCATGCCGAGTGCCATCAAGGCGGCAATGCCCTGGCCGTTAGGCGGTATTTCGTGCAAGGTGTATTCGCCCCGATATGGCATGGAGAGCGGCTCCACCCATTCGCAGCGATGGGAGGCCAGGTCGGCGGCTGTCAGGGCTCCGCCGGTACTGGCGGCAAAGGCAGCGATCTTATCGGCTAATTCACCTTCATAAAAGTCGCGCCCCAGACTGCTGGCAATGCGCTCCAGTGTGCGTGCTTGTGCTGCGCAGCGCCAGACTTGACCGGCCTTTGGGGTTGAGTTGTCGGGAAAGAACGTGCTGGCAAAGCCAGGCTGATCTTTAAGCAGTGGTGCCTGCGACGCCCATTGGCGGGCGATGATAGGGGTAACCGCAAAGCCCTCGGCAGCGTAGGCGATGGCTGGCTCAAAGAGCGTTGCGAAAGGTAGTTTGCCAAACCGCTGGGACAGCTCTGCCCATCCTGCTATCTGGCCTGGCACCGTGACGGTGTCCCAGCCCATTTGAGGCATGGCCTCTAGTCCTGCAAAATGCTCTGGCGTCCAGGCTTGAGGTGCACGGCCTGAAGCGTTCAGGCCGTGCAGTTTGCCTTGGTCCCAGATCAGAGCAAAAGCGTCGCCGCCCAGGCCGTTCATGACGGGTTCGACAACCGTAAGAGTAATGGCAGCAGCCAGGGCGGCGTCGACAGCATTACCGCCGGCAAGCAGCATGCGCAGGCCGGCCTGCGCTGCCAAGGGTTGTGTGGTGCTGACGACGTTGGCGGCCAGTACAGGCATGCGCTGGCTTGTGTGGGGAAATTCCCAGAACGAATTGGCGGACACGTTGGCCTCTTGTATGTGATTGAGAATGAATTACTGGACGACTATGCCTGCGCGTTTGACCAGCGCCTCGATAATGGGCTTTTCAGTCTTGATTTGTGTGGTCAGCGCTTCGGCGGACCCATCACCCGGTTCCAGCCCCATATTCAACATCTGGTCATGAATCTTTGGGTCTTTCAGTGCGGCTTGCAGTGCCTGGCGCAAAGTGCTGGTAACGTCTGATGGTGTATTCGGTGGTGCGACCAGAGTGAACCATGCCGTGATTTCAAATCCTGGATAGCCTGCTTCGCTGATGGTGGGCAGTTTGGGCAAGGAAGATAATCGGTTTTTGCTGGTAATGGCCAGCACATCGACCTTGCCGGCGTCGACTTGAGGCATGCCTGTAGAGACCATGTCGAAAAATACATCGACGTCCCCGTTGATCAGCTGTGGCAGCGCCTGGGTTGAGCCTTTGAAAGGCACATGCAGCATATCGATGTCTGCCACTTGCTGGAAGTATTCGGCGGCCAGGTGTGACGAGGTACCTGCGCCGAAGGATGCGACGCTGAGCGCACCGGGTTGCTTCTTGGCAAAGTTGATGACGTCCGCCACAGACTTGAAGTCATGTTTTTTTGCGCTGAGCAGCACCATGGGGCCTATGCCTATCATGCCTATGGGCGTGAAAGCGTCAGGATCGTAGGACAGTGTTTTAAATAGATAGCGATTGGTGACCAGGGTGGAGTTGGTGGCCAGAAGTATGGTGTAGCCGTCGGGTTTTGCCCGTGCCGCATACGAGGCGCCTATGGTTGTGGCTGCTCCGGCCCGATTCTCGACGACCATGGACTGCCCCAGTGTTTTGCTCATGTGTTCTGTCAGAACCCGGGCCAGGGCGTCGGTGGCCCCGCCTGCCGGAAACGGTGTCACGACGGTGACTGCACGCTCGGGATAGTTCGCTGCTGAGGCAAGTGTGACCAGGCTGCTGAGCAAGCCTGCTGCAATGATGCGGGTGCACGTTTTTAACATGAGGTCTCCTGCGGGATTTTGGGTGGGTTCTGTGAACTTGTTTGTACAAAATGGTTTGAACAAAATGACTTAATTCCGTAGAATGGAATTCAGTTCCTGTTTTTAGATTCAATATAAGAGCTTCATCTAATAAATGCAAACCTTTTCCCGTCGTCCCGGCTCTTCAGAAAGCCACCAGTCCGCCTCATCGGCTTCACGCCGTCCAGCCAGGCGCAAGCGTCAGCCGGACCATGCGGGTGCGGCCTCGCCGAATTTTGTTGAAGCGCTGGCTCGAGGACTGCAGGTGATGCGTTGTTTTGATCCCAGCGTGGAGTCATTGGGCAATCTTGAGCTGGCCGAGCGTACGGGCTTGCCCAAGTCTACGGTCAGCCGTATTGTCTACACGCTGACCACGCTCGGGTATTTGCGCTATCACACCGATACCGGACGTTACTCACCCAGCTATGGTGTATTGGCCCTGGGCTTCGCATGTCTGGCCAACCAAGGGGTACGCCAACTGGCCCGCCCGCTCATGGAGGCGCTGGCCCAGACAACGGGCGCCGCTGTCGCGCTGGGTGCTTTCGATGGCGAGGCCATGACCTACATCGAGGCTGTTCATGGCTCATCCGCCTTATATCTGCGCTTGCCAGTGGGCTATCGTGTCGGAATGAACAGCACCATGGGGCGCGCCTATCTGGCCAGTTTATCGTTGCCGGAGCGTACAGCGCTTCTTCAAACGCTGGAACCCGGGCTGGTATCGTCCACAAAGATATCCAAAGCTTGTCGAGAGCTCAAAGCCACTGGTTGCTGTTTTGGTATCGGGGACTGGCAGCCTGGCATACATGCCGTGGCAGCTCCGTTCGCCACATTGACCGGCGAGGGCACTTTTGTACTGAGCTGCGGCGGGCCGGCCAACATCCTGCCTCAAGAACGCTTGCAGACTGTCGTTGCCGACAGTCTGAATGAAATAGTGCGCCAGTTGGCGCCGCCCTTGTCTGGGCGTTGATGCGTGGGCGCGCTCTTAGGCGGTCGCTGTCATGCTCAATTGCCGGGAATCTGCAGGCCTTTTGCCACGGCTTCGCGTTCAACAAACGCCTGCAAGACGCGTTTGACGTTCAAGAACCGGTCAATTTCCACCAGATCGCCTGCTTCGTAGAAGCCAGCAAGGTTACGTACCCAGGGTAGGGTCGCGATATCGGCAATGGTGTAGTCGTCACCCATGATCCACGCACGGTCGGCCAGGCGGCCGTCAAGCACGCCCAGCAAACGTTTGGACTCGGCTACATAGCGGTCGCGTGGGCGCTTGTCTTCATAGTCCTTGCCGGCAAACTTGTGGAAAAACCCCAGTTGCCCAAACATTGGCCCTATGCCGCCCATCTGGAACATCAGCCATTGAAGGGTTTCGTAGCGCAGGGCGGGGTCTTGCGGTAGAAGCTGGCTGGTTTTTTCGGCCAAATAGATGAGAATGGCGCCTGATTCGAACAAAGCCAGGGGTTTGCCATTGGGGCCGTTGGGATCCAGTATGGCGGGAATCTTGTTGTTGGGATTCAGTGACAGGAATTCCGGCGACATTTGATCGTTGGTTTCAAAGCCCACCCGATGTGGCTCGTAAGGCAGGCCGGTTTCTTCAAGCATGATCGATACCTTGACGCCGTTAGGGGTGGGCAAGGAGTAGAGCTGGATGCGATCAGCGTGTTGGGCCGGCCATTTGTGGGTAATGGGAAAGCTCGATAAGTCAGTCACTGTACGTCCTTTGAAAAGAGTTGAGAGGACTGCGCAGGGCAGTCCTGTCTCCCGTCTATCGTACCAGCACCAGGCAAGATGCTAGGCGGCGATATCGCCGCGCCGCGGAGGTGTATGAGTGGGCGTCTCATCATCGTCATGAGGACGGGGCGGCAGGGCTGGCAAGCCAATACCCTTGCGTACACGCTGGCAATCGGGGTTGGGCTCGCCATGCTCCAGCCAGGGGGAAAATTCCCGGCAAGGCGATGGCCGCTGCTCGTAGATGGCGCAGTGAATACCGCTATGACCAAGTTCGCCGCGCAGTGCAACACAGCGCTTGCCGCCGTATTCCGTGCCCTGCATACAGGCTCGCAAAGGGCCTACCTGGGTTACCAGTTCTGGCGGGACCGTGCCGCCGCTCTCGCCAGCGACTTCGCCGCAATAGAAGGACACACGAAAATGGGCGCAGCAGGCGCCGCAGCTCAGGCAAGGGTTATAGGCGGTGGTGTCGTTGGTTGCCGGCTGGCGTGTGGTGGCGCCATGAGGCGCGAGTACATGCGCAGAAAGTGCGCGCGTGGGTTTCATGATGGGGCTGGCCCCTGTGAAAATCGGGACGTAATTTTAAATCAATTCCTATTTGAAAGATGCTGATTTCTCTTAAGGTTTTGGCAAGTGAGCATTAATGCAGTTAGTATGTATTCGTAACCTAACATGTCTGTTTTGCAAACGGAGGGGCAATATGAAGGGCATTGCTTATCTTTTACCCCTGTGCCTGGGCGCGATCATCCCTATGCCGTGCCTGGCCGAGGCATCCGGCGAGCCGGGCTTTTACATGGGCGTGTTCGGTGGCCTGGGTTCGGCGGCGTCAGCCAGCATGCAGCAAAAGGGCGCGGTCCACCTCAATCAGCACTTGTCGCTGCCCATCAATGCGCGTGGTGCCACCGGCGATACGCGTGTTGGGATGGGCGGTGTCCAGGCTGGCTACGACTGGGGGCGCCGGGGCTTGGGTGGGGGCAAATGGGGCCTGAAACCCGCCGTCGAAATAGAAGGGTTTTACATAGCCAGGCATACGGCCGTGGGAGAAATGCCCGTCACGCCCCGTTTCCTGGGTACTCAATACGTGTACTTTCCCACGTCGACGGGGGTGGTGCTTGCCAATGCCGTGCTGACGTTCAAGACCCCTTATTCAGACAAGGTCTTTCCGTATCTGGGCGTCGGGGCAGGAGCGGCCTTTATCTCGGTCAAGAACAGTGATTCGGCCAATCCTTCCGAGCCGGGCATCAACCACTTCAACTCAGACCCGGATGCCTCCAGCACGGCTTTTGCCATGCAGTTCAAAGTGGGCGTCAAAGGCCAGCTGTCCAGGCATCTATATTTGTTTACCGAGTATCGTTACCTGTCCATCAGCTCCACCAGTTATACCTTTGGGCCCACAGATTACCCCGGCCTGCATCTGCCTACGGCATCCTGGGACGTAGGGCTGGGGCGTCAGCGCTACAGCTTTGTGGTGGCGGGCCTGCAGTATAAATTCTAGGTGCCGTCGATTCCTTGAACGTGTTCTTGAACCAAAAGTCCCAGGGTTTACCCGAGGTTACGTTTGTTAGAAACCCTAGCTTTTACAAAAGCTAATTGCCCCCAGTGAGCCTGCTACTTACACTGGGGTACAGTTTTTTTTGCCGCCAGGCCGCCTTAAGGTAAAAAACGTCCCTCGTGGGGCAGAAAATCGGGGCGCAGCATGGGGGTGTTTTTTGTAATTCCCGAGGAAAGTCCGTGTTTTTTAACATTCTGCCACTGGCTCTGGTTGATGGTATCGCCTACGCGTGCTTGTTGTTCCTGGTGTCCATGGGTCTGACGCTGATTTTCGGCGTCATGGGTATTTTGAACGTTGCACATGGGGCGTTCTACGCCTTTGGCGGCTATGCTGCCGCATCGTTCATCATCATGATCGCGCCAGCCACCGAGTCTGCCTGGGTTCCCCTCATTTCACTCTTTCTGGTCGCCATCGTGGTAGGTACAGTGCTGGGTGGCTTGATGGAGTTCTTGCTGATACGCCGCACTCAAGCCTACGACCCCATTCTGAAGCTGTTGCTTACTTTCGGAGCGCTTCTCATGCTGGAAGACATCCAGCGTCTGATTTGGGGCGCTCAGCCCTATAGCGCCAGCGAAGTGGTCAATCGGCTGGGCAATATCGAACTGGGCAACATTACCTATACCACCTATCAGCTTGTTGTCGTACCGGTGACGGCGCTGGTGGCGTACGTAGGCCTGGAGTATTTTCTGCGCCGCACCAATCTGGGCAAGCAGATGGTGGCTGTCACACACCACCGTGAAGTCGCGATTTCCCAAGGTATCAATGCGAGCAAGATAGGTTTGATCACCTTCATAATCGGCGCTGTGCTTGGTGTACTTGGCGGTGCGCTTGCCTCGCCGACCACGTCGCTGGTCCCTGGGGTGGGCGCCGACATGATTGTGTTGTCGTTTGCCGTGGTGGCTACCGCCGGGTTGGGGCAGATCACGGGGGCACTGGTCGCCGCATTGCTGATCGGCATTGTCCGCTCAATATCCGTTTACATGGCACCCGAATTCGAGGTTGCCGTACCCTACATCATCATGTGTCTTGTATTGCTTGTTCGCCCGCACGGCCTGTTTACTGTTGCCCAGGCGAGGACCATCTAATGATTTACGCAATTGGAATTATTGGCGCGGTAGTGGCCCTGGTTACTGGCTACTTTGTGTCCTGGATCATCACGCCCATCATCATCGGCATCACTTATGCCATTGCAGCACTGGGTGTTTCCGTCATGATGCGGGCGGGTCAAGTGTCTTTCGGCCATGCCATGTATGCGTGTATTGCAGCCTACACGGTGGCGTTCCTGGCCCGTGCCTATCCAGGCCTGGATGTCGTCGTGCTGGTACTGGCCGGTGTGTTGGCCGCCGGTATCGCCAGTATGGTGATTGGTGTGTTCGTGGCGCGCTATCGCGGCATTTTCTTTGGCATGCTTAATCTGGCGCTCAGCATGGTGTTGTTTGCACTGCTGGGTAAGCTGTATCACATCACGGGTGGCACCGACGGCCTGCGCATCGAACGGCCCAGCATCCTGGGCATGGAGCTCGAACGCGCGCCTTACGAATTCGTCCTGTTGGTGGTTACGCTATTCATCGCGCTTTTGCTTGCGTGGTGGGTACAGCGCTACTTTCGCTCCGGCAATGGCGAGGCCCTTGCTGCCATCAAGACCAATGAAACACGTCTCGAATACCTGGGTTTTTCGGCCTACTCGGTCATGTGGCGTGGTTATCTGATTTCGGCCATTGTGGTGGGCTTCTCAGGCAGCATGCTTGCGCTCATACAAGGTCTGGTCACACCAGAAATCGGTTTGTGGCTGCGCTCGGGCGAGTACGTCTTCATTGCCATTCTGGGCGGTGCCGGCCATGTTATTGGTGCTTTCCTGGGCGCGCTGGTATTCGAGGCGGTCAAGCTGGTGTCGACTGCTTACTTTCCGGGCCTGTGGCAATTCATATTGGGCTTGACGCTTATCATCGTGATCTTCCTGTTTCCCAGGGGCATCGTCGGCGAGCTGTCCAAGCGTATCAAACTCTAAGGGGGCCGAAGCAATGCAAGCTTTAGTCAAAACCACCGGCCTGAATCTGACATTCGGCGCGGTCATGGCTGCCGACAATATCGACTTTGAACTGCATAGTGGCGAAAGCCTGGCAGTTATCGGCCAGAACGGTGCGGGTAAAACCACGTTCATCAATATCTGCACGGGGTATTTGACACCCGCTTCCGGCAAAGTCTACTTCGATGGCCAAGACATCACTGCGATGACGCCACGCAAGATTGTGCGGCTGGGCCTGGGCCGTTCCTTTCAGCTTCCGCAACTGTTCACTGAGCATACGGTGCGCGAGTGCATACAGCTTTCGGCGGCCCGCCAGAATGCGCGTTTAAGCATGTTCAAGCCATTGGCCGCCACGCTCGATAGCCACGAAGTAGAAAGTACGCTGGAGTTGGTCGGGCTCAAAGAAGATGCCAATGTCTTGTCAGCCGACTTGCCTGAAGGCAAGCGTAAGCTGCTCGACGTGGCCATGGCGCTGGCCTTGCGCCCCAAGCTGCTCATCATGGACGAGCCCACCAGCGGCGTGGCCTCCGAAGACAAGCACGGTTTGATGCAAACCGTCATGAATGCACTTAAAGAACGCAAGGTCACCAGCTGGTTTGTCGAGCACGACGTCGATATCGTCGAGCAATACGCTACGCGTGTGGCAGCCTGGATCAACGGTGCCATCGTGGCCGATGGCACGCCCCAGGAAGTGCTGAACAACCCGAAAATCAAGAGCGAAGTATTGGGAACCTGACATATGCTTAAGTTAACCGGTGTCAATGTCGACCTTGCGGGTAATCGAATTCTGCGCGACATTCATTGCAATTTTGTAGCGGGCTCCACAGTGGGGATTGTGGGCCGCAACGGAGCGGGCAAAACGACTTTATTGCGCTCCATCATGGGCCTGGTCAAGTTGCGTTCGGGCGAAATCATGCTCGATGACGTGAATCTTGCCGCCTTGCCCGGACATGCCCGTGCGGGCCTTCAAATAGGCTACTCCCCCGAAGACAGGGTAATCTTCCCGACCATGTCCGTAGAGGAAAACCTGCGTTTGCCTTGTGCTTCCCTGAAGCAATCGCGTCAGGCCATTGATCAGCGCCTCGAGGTAGTGATCGAGGCAGTCCCCGACCTGAAGCCTCTGCTCAAACGCTCGGGCTCGGCCTTGTCGGGCGGTCAGGGCAAGATGGTGGCGCTCGGTCGCGCCCTGATGGTGGGTACTCGCCTGTTGCTGCTTGATGAGCCCTACCAGGGCCTGGCGCCCAAGCTGGGCTTGATCTATACCCAGGCACTTGGCCGGCTCAAAACCATGCAGCCAGATTTGTGTGTTGTCATTACCGAATCAAATATCAAATTGTTGGGCGATATCCCTGACCGGATATGGTCCATCGAGCGGGGCTCCATCGAGCTTCAGAAAACTTTGTAAGACAGGAAAGTGCTATGACTCAAATGATTATCGACGGCCAGAAAACGGATGCCGCCAGCAAGCAAACCATTGACGTCGTCGCTCCCAGCGATGGCAAGGTTTTTACTACCATTCCCCGAGGCGACGCTGCCGATATTGACCGTGCCGTCAAGGCCGCCCGTAAGGCTCTGACGAGTAACTGGGGTAAGGTTCCGGCATTCGAGCGTGGTCGTCTCTTGTTCAAACTGGCCCAGGCCGTGTTGGATAACCACGAAGAACTGGCGCAGCTTGAGTCCAAAGATACCGGCAAGCCTATTTCTACTTCCCGTGGCGACATCACTGTACTGGCACGTTATTTTGAGTTTTATGGTGGTGGTGCCGACAAGATCCATGGCGAGACCATTCCCTTCCTGAACGACTATTCCGTCGAAGTGGTGCGCGAACCCCTGGGCGTCACGGCGCACATCATTCCATGGAACTACCCGGCGCAGATGTTTGGTCGTAGTGTTGCGCCCGCCCTGGCCATGGGTAACGCGGTGGTGGTCAAGCCTGCCGAAGATGCATGCCTCTCCATCGTACGTATTGCAGAGCTGGCCCTCGAAGTCGGCTTCCCCGCTGGTGCGCTTAATGTCGTGACCGGCCTGGGCGAAGAGGCCGGTGCGGCGCTGTCCAAGCATCCTGGCATCAATTTCGTTTCGTTCACTGGCTCGAACGAGGTCGGTGTGCTGGTCCAGCAGTCGGCAGCACTCAATGCCGTGAAATGTGTGCTCGAGTTGGGTGGCAAATCGGCTCATGTGGTTTTTGACGATGTCGATTTCAAGAAGGCCATTCCAGCCATTGTGCGCGGTATTGTCCACAATGCCGGACAAACCTGCACGGCCGGCAGCCGCCTGCTCTTGCAGAAGGGCGTGCACGACGAATTCCTGAAGGCATTGGCCGAGGAGTTTTCCAAAACTCGTGCGGGCACCCCAGAAATGGACCTGACTTGCGGCCCTGTGGTCAACAAGACCCAGTGGGAACGTATCAATCGTTATATCCAGAAGGGCAAAGATGAAGGCCTGGTGGTGGTGGCTCAAGGCGCAGTCGCCGACGGCGTACCCGAAGGCGGCTATTTTGTGACCCCCACCATTTTTGGCGCCAAGAACCACGACAGCGACTTGCTGATGGAAGAAATCTTCGGCCCCGTACTGGTAGTGGTGCCCTTCGAAACTGAGGCACAAGCTATTGAGCTGGCCAATGCAACCGAATACGGTCTGATGGGGGCTGTCTGGTCCGAGAACGGTGGACGTCAGCAGCGCGTGGCCAGGTCCATGCAAGCCGGTCAGATTTACATCAACAGTTTTGGTGCGGGTGGTGGCGTCGAGCTGCCTTTCGGCGGCGTCAAGAAGAGCGGTCACGGCCGCGAAAAAGGATTTGTTGCGCTCGAAGAAATGAGCACCACCAAAACCATTGTCCATTTCCACGGTGAATAAGGAGTAGAGCAAAATGGGACAACTAGAAGGTAAGGTCGCGCTGATTACTGGCGCCGGTAGTGGTTTCGGCGAAGGTACCGCCAAGCTGTTCGCTCGTGAAGGCGCCAAAGTGGTTATTGCCGATCTTAACGAGCAGGCAGCTAATCGCGTGGCCTCTGAAATCGGCAGCAGTGCGCTGGCGCTCAAAGGCGACGTCTCCAAGCGTGACGACGTGCAGGGCATGGTCGATGCCAGTATCAAGGAATTCGGTTCATTGGACATCGTTATCAACAATGCAGCCATCACCCACAAGAATCAGCCCATGCTGGAAGTGGATGAAGCCATGTTTGACCGCATGTTCGATGTCAACGTGAAGTCCATTTTCCACATGAGCAACGCTGTAGTGCCGGTCATGCGCAAGCAGGGCAAGGGTGTGATCATCAATATCGGATCCACCGCCGGCATTCGTCCCCGGCCCGGTCTGACCTGGTACAACGCTTCAAAGGGCGCAGTCAACCTGCTGTCCAAATCGATGGCGGTCGAGCTCGGTCCTGACAATATCCGGGTGAATGCCATTTGCCCCGTCATGGGTGTAACCGGCATGTTCGAGTTGTTCATGGGAGCGCCAGATACCCCCGAGAACCGTGCCAAGTTCCAGTCCACTATTCCGCTGGGCCGTTTCTGCCAGCCGTCGGATGTGGCTGCCGCCGCACTGTATCTGGCCAGTGATGCCGCCGAGTTCATTACCGGGGTCGAATTCCCCGTTGATGGTGGCCGCACTATTTAAGTACTAAGTATTACCGAGGACAATGCTATGAAAACCCGCGCTGCATTATTGCGAGAAATGGGGGTCGCTGGCCCTTATGCCGAATCGAAGCCGGTGGTAATTACCGACGTCGAGCTGGACCCGCCAGGTCCTGGTGAAGTGCTTATCAAGATCAAGGTGGCAGGGCTCTGCCACTCTGACTTGTCGGTCATCAATGGCGACCGTCCTCGGGCGTTACCTATCGTGCTGGGTCACGAATCATCTGCCGAAGTGGTCGAAGCAGGCGAGGGGGTCGATGATCTGCGCGCCGGCGATCACGTGGTGATGGTGTTCGTGCCCAGTTGCGGCTGCTGCTTCCCGTGCATGAAGGGCCGGCCTGCACTATGCGAGCCGGGCGCAAAAGCCAATGGTCAGGGTACGCTGCTTTCAGGCGAGCGTCGCCTGCATATAGGCGAGGAATATCTCAACCATGCCACGGGCGTATCCTGCTTTGCCGAATACGCTGTCGTGTCGCGCCGTTCCTGCGTAAAGATCAATACCGACATCAGCCATCGCGAGGCAGCCTTGTTCGGTTGCGCAGTCCTGACCGGCGCAGGTGCAGTGCTTAACCGTGCCAGCCTGCGGGCGGGTGACACCGCCGCGGTCGTAGGCCTGGGTGGCGTGGGCTTGAGTGCCTTGTTGGCCGCTGCCGCAACAGGGGCACGACGCATCGTCGCCGTCGACCTGTCCGATGAAAAACTGAAGCTGGCCAAAGAGCTCGGCGCAACCCACCTCGTCAATCCACGCAATATCACCAGTGATGCCGACTTGCTTGAGGCAGCCGGCGGGCCGGTCGATTACGGATTCGATATGGCGGGTGCTGTGCCGGCATTCGAAACAGCCTACAAATTGACCGGCCGTGGTGGTTCCACCATCACATCGGGTTTGCCTAACCCTGGGGCGCGTTTCCAGCTGCCGCTGGCGCAAATGGTGGGCGAAGAGCGCGAAATACAAGGCAGTTACCTGGGTTCGGGTGTGCCGGCCGTTGATATCACGCGTTATATCGATCTGTACAAGAACGGTCGACTGCCGGTCGACAAGCTTTTGGGCAAAACCTTCACACTTGATGAAATCAATGAAGGTTTTGATCACCTGGCGTCGGGCAGCAGCCTGCGTGACGCTATTGTTTTGTAGTATGTTCCTCTGGAGACAATCCATGCATTTGAAGAATAAAGTTGCCGGCCTTGCTGCCGCAATGGTGCTTGCCGCGGGCAGCACAGCCGTATTTGCCGCCGACAAACCAGCCGAGCTGAATGTTGGCATTTCCACTTATCTGTCGGGTTCTGCTTCCGTCTTTGGTGTTCCCGCCAAAGAAGCAGCCGATATCCTTGTCGCCGATATGAACGCCAAGGGCGGTATTGGCGGCGTGCCTGTCAAGGTGACCTACATCGACGAAGGTGGTGGCAGCGAGAAATTGCTGTCTGAATACCGTCGTCTGGCCGAAGGCGGAACCAAGGTCATGCTCTCTGCCATTTCCAGCGGCCACTGCGGTATTGTGGCGCCTGTGGCCGAAGACCTGAAAATCCTGAACATTCTTTGGGATTGCGGTACACAGAAAGCACTGGAAGAAAAAGAGCTGAAGTATGTGGTCCGCACTGAAGCCAACGCCACTACTGAAATGATTGCTCAGGTCATCTACCTGATGAAGAAGCACCCTGACTTCAAGACCCTCGCCATCGTCAATCAAGACTATGCCTGGGGCCGCGATTCGCGTGACATCTTCCTGGCTGCCCTGAAGAAATTCAAGCCTGATGTCAAAGTTGTTGCCGAAATGTTCCCCAAGTTTGGCGCCGCAGATTTCTCAACCGAAATCAGCCGTTTGCAAGCCTTGCGTCCGGACGTGATTCTTTCCACCTCATGGGGTGGTGACCTCGACAACTTCGTGCGCCAGGCTTCGCAGCGTAATCTGTTCAAGAACTCGACTTTTGTGTTGTCGCTGGCAGAAAGCTCGCTCGAGCGTTTGGGTGATGCCTTGCCTGAAGGCGTAATCATCGGTGCCCGTGGTGATCACTACTGGCAGCATCCTGAAACCAAGGATGATCCTGCTCACAAGGAATTCATCAAGAAATTCCATGACAAGACCGGCGCCTATCCGATTTACTCGGTGTACCACATGGCACAGGCTTTGAATGGCTTGAAAGCTGGCTACGAGAAAGCCATTGCCGACAACAATGGCGAATGGCCCACCATCGAGCAGGCCGCTGCCGCCATGCACGACATCACCTTCAAGGGCTTTGGCCGCGAAGTCACTATCAATCGTCCTGACGGCCAAGGTCTGGAAGCTCAGCTGTTCGGCATCACCACGTCTTCTCCTGACCATTCCTTCAAGGTCCTGAAAGACATGATGATTATCCCAGCCGAATTGGTTACGCCTCCTTCCGGTGTAAACACCTTCGACTGGATCGAGAAAAACCTGACGCCTGACGTCTTGAACAGCGATAAGCTGGCTACGTTCTAAGGCAGTTTGTCGGCGCTTGCCTTGAGTTTGAGCAGGGTAAGCAATAGGTCATCGCGCTGGGCAACCATACTGCCCTGATCGGTGGCCTTCAGTTCCTGATCAACCCCGTCTATAAGCTGTTTGTTCAGCTCGGGGTTGAGCTTGACCTGGCCCAGGTCAGCCCACCACTCCTCCATGGGTGGGCCTAAGTGATCCAGTAAATGACTGATGCCACCGGCTCCGCCCGACAGGTGCAGATTCAGAAATGGGCCTAGCAATGCCCAGCGCAAACCTGGTCCATGGGCAATAGCGGTATCAATATCGCTGACCGAGGCCACACCTTCTTCGACCAAATGAAAAGCCTCGCGCCATAAGGCCGCTTGCAGGCGGTTGGCGACATGCCCCTTGACCTCGCGGCGGATATGTATGGGCTTCTTGCCTATCGACAGATAAAAGTCCATGGCTTTCTGGATAGCATCGGGGGAAGTCAGACTCCCACCCACGACTTCGACCAGTGGGATCAAATGCGGTGGGTTGAATGGATGACCGATCAAGACACGCTCCGGGTGCTGGGCGGCATCCTGAATTTGGCTGACCGGTATGCCAGATGAGCTGGTGGCGATCAGCGCATCGGCTGGCGCGGCAGCACTGATTTGCGCCATGGTTTCACGCTTGATGTCGACACGTTCGGGGCCGCTTTCCTGTACAAGCATTGCGCCTTCTACAGCAGCGGCCAGATCTTCATGAAAGCTCAGGCGTGCCTTGGATGCGCCTTCAGCCAGACCCATGCGTTCCAGCATAGGCCAATAGGTGTCAACCAATTCATGCAATCGGGCCTGGGCACCGGGCGCTGGATCGGTGGCAGCCACGTCAAAGCCATTAGCAAGAAAACATGCGGCCCAGCTGGCGCCGATGACACCGGTTCCGACGACAGCTATTTTTTTGTTGGAATGATTCATGATTAAGTCTCGGGCCCTGCGGAGGGCATTTTTTAAGAAAGAAATTCGTAGTATTGAACAATCCAATAGACTTGCACAATCAGTATGAGCGCCACAAATGCATAATGGAAGGCTCGGTGCTTGATGAACATGGCCAGCAAGGCAAGGACGATGACCATGCTCTGACGCACAAGGTATAGCGTGCCAAGCTCATGGAAATGGTCTATGCCTTTCCACAGGGTGTCAACCACGTCTACTGCAAACAGCAAGGCCAGTAGCCCATAGAACCACTTCTGGCGTGAGTGAAAATAGTCGGCAAAGCTAACGTATTCTTGCGTGTTGTCCGGACACAGCAATGTACAAGTAAAGTAGTACAGGGCTGAATAGCAAAGCAGGAACAGGTATAGGCCGAAACTCCAGCGTGATACGTTGTGCAAGTAAAACTGGAACCACCAGAAGTGAATGACGGCCGAGAGAAGAAAAATAATCCAGCCAAGATGTACAAGGTATATAGGCTCACGGCCCGGGTGTTGAACAAACCGCGCAAGCCCCGAAAGCAGGCGGGTCAGGCTAAGCCCCATAATGACGCCCAGCATGATGCGGATGTGTACGAGCTGATCGGGATGTGGCGTAGCAACGTCCATGGGGATCGAGTCTGATGGTTTTTATTAATGATGATGATACCTGTGTTGCTTGCACTGTGACAGATGTCATGTGCGGCTGCCATGCATTTATTTTTAACGGTAATGAGAAGCGCCGTTATGATCTTGCGGCCATCGATAGCCACTCGAATGAGAGCAGCTGTCACTTCAGTTTTCCCCACGTATTCTTTTCTAAAAGTGTGCCGTTGACAGGGTGTCGCGCCGTTTGATGGCCCGGGTAATGGCGTTCAGGGCAACACCATACATGGGCACAAACAGCAGTAGGCTGACAGTCAGTTTAATGACGTAGTCGACCACGGCTATTTCTCCCCAGTGCGCGGCCATGAAGGGGTTGGTGCTGCGCCAGAAGGCAATGCTGAAGAACGCGGCGGTGTCCAGAGCTTGCCCGAACACAGAGGCTGCGGCCGGTGCTATCCACCATTGCACGTAGTTGCGGCGCATGCGGTCGAATACTTGAATGTCCAGCAACTGACCCAAGGCATAGGCGGCGAAGCTGGCGAAGGCAATGCGAAATACAAAGCTGTTGAACTCGCCCAGTTCTCCCAGGCCATTGAAGCGGCCCTCATGGAACAGTACCGATACGATGTACGAGGCGATCAGCGCCGGCACCATGGCGCGCGTGATGACACGGCGTGCTTCGTTCTTGCCAATCAGACGCACGGTCAGGTCGGTGGCCAGAAAAATAAACGGAAAGCTGAAGGCGCCCCAGGTGCTGTGAAAGCCGAACAGGTCTATGGGCAACTGCACCAGGTAATTGCTGGCAATGATGATGAAGATGTGAAATGCGACCAGCAGGGCAAGATAGAATGAAGCGCCCGATCGAGGAGCGGATACCGATGTCATGATGAGCCTTTTTGACTGATGGGGTTAGGGAACCCATGAAGAAAACCTGGTGCCGTTAGAAGGCAGTTAAGTAGTGTAACCTATTCGAATGACTGACTCCGTACGCCTAAGCAAATATCTTGCAGCCCGATTTTTCTGTTCGCGCCGCGAGGCCGAGAACTATGTGAAAGGTGGTTGGGTGCGAGTGGATGGGCAGGTTGTTGAAGAGCCCGGTGTGCGCATCGAATCACATCAAGAGGTCGAGTTGGCCAAGAATGCGCGCCCTGATGATCACAAGCCGGCTACGATTTTGCTGCACAAGCCCAAGGGTTATGGCAGCGGCCCGGACGGGCGTTCAATATCGGACTTGATCGTACCCGAGAATCAGGTGCCAGATGATCGGTCGGGCCGTCATTTTGTGAAGATCGATTTGAAAGACCTGGAACTGTTCATGCCCTTGGCCGTAGATACGTGCGGGCTGATCGTCTTGACGCAAGAGTACGGCATAGCCCGCAAGCTTGCGGATGATGCAGCCAAGATCGAACAGGAATACATCGTTGAGGTTGCCGGGACGTTGTCACAGAGCGGTTTGAAGAAATTGAATCATGGGCTGTCCTGGCAGGGTGTGCCTTTGGCACCCATCAAGGTCAGTTGGCAGAATGAAACCCGCTTGCGATTTGCACTTAAGAATCCGCCGCCCGGCTTGATTGCAGATATGTGCCAGCAGGTGGGTTTGCTGGTATTAGACGTCAAGCGCATACGCATTGGCCGTTTGCCTTTAGCGGGCCTGCCCGTCGGTCAATGGCGTTATCGTTTGGCTTACGAACGTTTCTAGAGGCGCTGAATAAGTTCTGCTGAGTGCTTAGGCCAGTGCACGAGCCAGTACGCAGGCCACGTGCTCGGCCTGCCTGCCAGCTCCGTCAGCGATCTGGTGGCGGCAACTGGTGCCATCAGCGACGAGCAAAGTATCGGTTTCGGCCTTGCGCACGGCAGGCAGCAGTGACAGTTCGGCCATTTGCATCGATACGTCGTAGTGTGAGGCCTCGTAGCCAAAGCTGCCGGCCATGCCGCAGCAGCTGGACTCGATCAGACCCACATTCAGTTCCGGGATCAATCCCAGGACCGTCTGCACCGGCTTGACTGCGTCGAAGGCTTTTTGATGGCAATGGCCGTGCAGCAACGCTTTTTTCTGGGGCAGGGGTTTGAGCGCCAGGTGCAGGGTGCCGGCGGCGTGCTCGCGCTCAAGGAACTCTTCGAATAAAAAGGACAGACGCGCGAGGCTGCTCGCGTCTTCGCCCAGTCCCATGACAAGGAACTCATCGCGTAGCGACAGCAGGCACGAAGGTTCCAGGCCGACGATGGGGACACCCCGGGAGATGAAAGGACGCAGGGCCTGTACCACGCGACGGGCCTCGGCCTTCGCCTCGTCAATCAGGCCGGCGGACAGGTAGGTGCGCCCACAGCATAGGGGCCGGTCTTTTTGCGTATCCTGGGAGTCGGCGCGCGCGATGTGAACCTTGTAGCCTGCGGCCTCCAGTACGGTCAGGGCGGCGCGGGCATTTTCTGATTCCAGGTAGTTGTTGAAGGTATCGGCAAACAGGACGACGTCGGCGTCTTTTGTATGGTCCGAATGCGCCGTAGCCAGGAAGGTGTCGCCTCGCCACTGGGGCAGCGAGCGACGCGCGGACAGGCCCAGCAGGCGCTCCGACAGCCACGCGGCCCCTGGCAAGGTGTCGCGCAGGTTGAATAGCCACGGCAGGCGCGCCGCCCACGGCGCCCAGCGGGGCATGGTGGCGATGAGCTTGTCCTTGAGGCGCAGGCCGTGTTGCTTCTGCCACTGGTACAGAAACTCGATTTTCATTTTGGCCATGTCCACCCCCGTGGGACACTCGCGCTTGCAGCCTTTGCAGCTGACACAGAGGTCCAGGGTCTGGTGCACCTCGTCGGAAGTAAAGGCGTCAGGACCCATCTGGCCTGAAAGCGCGAGACGCAGGGTGTTTGCACGGCCCCGCGTGAGGTGTTGCTCGTCGTGTGTCACGCGGTAGCTGGGACACATCGTGCCGGCGTCGAATTTGCGGCAGTGGCCGTTGTTGTTGCACATCTCGATGGCTTTGGCAAAGCCATGGGCGGGATCATTGCCCGTGCCCGGCGCGCTGGTGGTTTGTGCAGCGGCATTGCCGGTGACATTCCAGGCGGACCAGTCCAGTGCGGGCTCGAGGGGCAGGACCTGGTAGGTGGGCTTGAATCGAAACAGTGAGGTTTCATCCATCTTGGGGCTGCGCACAATCTTGCCGGGATTCATGAGGCCCTGCGGATCGAACAGATCCTTGATGTCTTCGAAGGCCTGTGTCAGCCGTGGGCCGAACTGCCACGAAACCCATTCGCTGCGCACCAGGCCGTCGCCGTGTTCGCCGGAGAACGCGCCCTTGTATTCGCGCACCATGGCGCTGGCCTCCTCGGCGATGGCGCGCATCTTGGCCGCACCGTCGGTGCGCATGTCCAGGATGGGGCGCACGTGCAAAGTGCCCACCGAGGCGTGGGCGTACCAGGTGCCGCTGGTGCCGTGCTTGTGAAAAATCTCGGTCAGGCGGCTGGTGTATTCGGCCAGGTGCTCGAGCGGTACGGCGCAATCTTCGATGAACGAGACCGGCTTGCCGTCCCCGCGCATGCTCATCATGATGTTCAGGCCTGCCTTGCGCACTGACCATAACGCCTGTTGCGCGGCAGGTTCCGGCATTTCCACGACGCTGTTGGGCAGGCCCAGATCGCCCATCAGTTCCACTAGCTGCCGTAGCCGGGCGGCCTGTTCGTCTTGTGTTGTGCCGGCGAACTCGACCAACAGGACGGCCTGGGGTTCATCGATCAGTGCCCGTTCGATGGTGGGCCCAAAGGCCGGGTTGTTGCGCGCCAGATCGATCATGGTGCGATCCACCAACTCGACTGCTACCGGTCCCAGCTTGACGATGTGCTGCGCCATGTCCATGGCTTGGTAGAACGTCGGGAAATTCACCACCCCCAGCATTTTGTGGGTTGGCAGTGGCGCAAGCTGTAGTGTGAGCAGGCGCGTGATTGCCAGCGTGCCCTCGCTGCCCACGAGCAGGTGCGCGAGGTTCGGGCTGTTGTCCGGAGTATAGGGGCGTTCGCTTTGCGGATTGAAAATATCGAGGTTATAACCGCCGACCCGGCGCAAGACCTTGGGCACGGTCCGGGCGATTTCATCGTGCTCGCGCACGGCGATTTCTTGCAGACGGCGCACGATGGCGGCCAGGCGCGTTTGGTCTGTTGGCATGGTCGACAGGGGTCCAAACCGGCCCTCGGCGCCATCGGCCAGCAGGGCGTCGATGGCAAGCACGTTGTGCACCATGTTGCCGTACTGGATGGAACGCGAGCCACAGGAATTGTTGCCCGCCATGCCTCCAAGCGTGCACTGGGCCGAGGTACTCACGTCTACAGGGAACCAGACGCCGTGTGGCTTGAGCCAGGCATTGAGGTGATCGAGCACGATGCCCGGTTCCACCGTTACCGTCATGGCCTCGCGATCGAAATCGATGACGCGGTTCAGGTATTTGCTGTTGTCCAGGATCAGGGCCGGCCCCACGGTCTGGCCGCATTGGGAGGTTCCGCCGCCACGTGCCACAAACGGTGCACGCAGTTCGGCACAGATGGAAGCCGCCGCACGCACGTCGTCAAAGGTCTTGGGGACCAACACTCCGATCGGATCGGCCTGATAGATCGAGGCGTCTGTCGCGTAGCGGCCCCGGTCCCCCCGGCCAAATAGGATTTCGCCCTGGACCTCGCGTGCGAGGCGCTCGGAGAGCTCGTTGCGCTGCTGGCCGGCGTGTATGACTTTTGAGGGTAGGGGCGCATTCATGGGGATTCAGCTGCTTTTAGTGAGGGGAAATGAGATCACAGGAGGGCTGTCAGTCGGGTTGTACTCCTTGCCTAGGCCTTCGATCGCTGCTTCGCATTTGCGTTGTAGATGCTCGCGCATCAAGCGGCCAAGTTCGATCCCATCGCGTTGGGCGAGCGCATCGGCCATGGCAATGTGCTCGCTCATGGCTCTCTTCCATTTGTCGGGGTTCAGGTTGGAACGAAACCGCAGGTTCTGGACGCGCTGGTTCAGGGTGGAGTAGACCTGCACCAGCAGGCGGTTGTGAGCCGCCTGGTTGATGCAGTTGTGGATCTCGCGGTTGATCCGATAGTAAGAGGACAGGTCCTGCCTGGCATGACAGGCTTGCATTTCGAAGGTAAGCGCCCGGATTTCGGAGATCTCTTTGTCGGTCGCATGTTGACAGGCCAATTCGCCCGAGAGCGCTTCCAGTCCCCCCAGCACCGCGAAACTTTCCCGGATGTCGTTCTCGGAGAGGACTGTGACCCTTGCGCCGCGATTGGGTTGAATGTCGACCAGCCCCTCGGCGGCCAGCAGGCGGAACGCTTCGCGCAAAGGTGTGCGAGAGACACCGAGGCGTTCGCACAAGGCGCGCTCGTTGAGCCGGCTGCCGGCCGGCAGTTCGCCCTCGATGATGAGTTCGCGTAGTCGTTCGGCAGCGACGGCCGGAAGGGTGCGCCGATCGATCGTGTCGTCGACGAGACTGGAGGCTGGAGTACTGGCCATAGGTTAAATTTTGTATACCATTAAAGATTATATTATAGCGACCAGACAGAGGGGCATGAGTTAAATACATTGGATTTCCCCTTGAATGAAGCTTGCCTATACTATTGTTTATGGTCTATGGGGAGAAACTCTCCTTGTCGGAGCGGGAAAGGGGGCGTACTATGCACTAATTGTATTTTGTATACCAATTATTGATAGGGCTTAGATATGCTTCGACTCAGCTCGCACCCTTCAGGTCGCCATTTTCTCCAGATTCCAGGTCCCACCAATGTGCCGGATCGCGTGCTGCGTGCCATAGATAACGTCACGATCGACCATCGCGGCCCCGAATTCGGGGAGTTGGGCAAGTCGGTGCTCGCCGGCCTGCAAAAGGTATTCAAGACCGACAGTCACGTTGTCATCTATCCGGCGTCGGGTACCGGCGCCTGGGAGGCGGCCTTGGTCAACACCCTGTCGGTCGGCGATTTGATTCTCATGGCCGAGACCGGGCATTTCGCCACCTTGTGGAAGAAAATGGCCACTGAGTTGGGTTTGCGCGTCGAGTTCCTGCCCGGCGACTGGCGGCGTGGCGTCGACCCAGCGGCGATCCAGGCTCGCCTGACATCCGACGCAAATCATGAAATCAAGGCAGTGTGCATCGTGCACAACGAAACGGCCACCGGGGTTGCCAGCAACGTCAAAGGCGTGCGTGCGGCGATCGACCAAGTGGGGCATCCGGCCTTGCTGATGGTAGACACCATTTCATCATTGGGCTCGGTCGATTACCGCCACGATGAATGGGGTGTGGACGTGACGGTGGCGGGCTCCCAGAAAGGCCTGATGCTGCCCCCGGGCTTGTCTTTCAATGCAATCAGCGCCAAGGCTTTGGCGGCCAGTGAACACGCCTCCCTGAGGCGTTCGTACTGGGATTGGCGCGCCATGATCGCCAGCAACGCCACTGGCTATTTTCCGTATACGCCGGCCACTAATTTGCTTTACGGCTTGCATGAGGCCCTGGAGATGTTGTTTGACGAAGGACTTGACACGGTCTTCGCCCGACACCAGCGCCACGCCGAGGCGACCCGACTGGCGGTGCGGGCCTGGGGTCTGGAGATCCTCTGCGCTGACCCGAACGAATATAGTCCGGCGCTGACCGCGGTGATCATGCCCGAAGGCCACAGCGCCGACGCGTTTCGCAAGATTGTTCTGGATCATTTCAATATGTCGCTGGGCCAGGGTCTTTCAAAACTCAAGGACAAGGTCTTTCGTATTGGGCATCTGGGTGACATCAACGATTTGTCTCTGTGTGGAACCCTTGCCGGCATCGAGATGGGCTTGGTGCTGGCTGGTGTACCGCATGAAAAGGGCGGCGTGCAGGCCGCCATGGAATACCTGACGCAAAAGGCCGAGATTCGGTCCAGCCTCGCAGACTCACGGTCCTAACAACGAAATCAATGACTTCACGCGTAGTCCGTCCAGACGATATTGTTGACGAAGCAACCATAGAGGACTTGCAAAGGGGGCTGCTGGCCGGCGAGTTTAACTGTGTGGCGCTGGTTGACGCGTATCTGGGGCGCATTGCACGCTGGGATAAAAGAGGGCCCATGCTGCGCGCCGTGCTGGCATTGAACCCGGCTGCGCGCAAGCTTGCAGCCAATCGGGACGCCGCATTGGCTGCCGAGGGCCGGTTTTCAGGCCCACTGCATGGCGTTGTTGTTGCACTCAAGGACAATTGCAACACGACCGACATGCCCACGACCGGCGGATCTCTCTCATTGCAGGGCATTGTGCCTACGATCAACAGTACAGTGTCGCGAAAACTCAGTGACGCGGGGGCGATTGTGCTGGCTAAAACAAACTTGCATGAGTTCGCCCTGTCGGGCACCACGGTGAGTTCGCTGGGTGGCCAAACCCTCAATCCTTACGACCTTACTCGCACGCCTGGAGGTTCTAGCGGTGGCTCGGGGGTGGCGGCGGCCATGAGTTTCGCGACGGTGGCCATCGGTACGGATACGGTCAACTCCATACGGTCACCGGCATCGGCCAATTGTCTGGTTGGGCTGCGGCCCACGCGAGGCTTGATTAGTCGTGCGGGTGTCATGCCCGTGTCTCAAACGCAGGACTCGATAGGGCCGATGGCCCGAACGGTGAGCGACGTAGCGCGCGTCCTGGAAGTGCTCGCGGGTTACGACACCGATGATCCGGTCACTGCGCGTGCAGTGGGCCGGATCCCGGCGTCCTATTACGCATCCCTGGACCACAAGGCCTTTGAAGGCAGACGCATAGGGGTTTTGCGTAGGTTGTTAGGTGACGAACCTCGGCATCTAGAGGTCAATACCGCCATGGCTCGGGCTGTGCAGACCATGCGCGATGGCGGCGCACAGGTGCTTGAGGTCGACGATCCCTGCATTAACGCGGATGCTTTACTGCGTGACGGGGACGTACAGAAATGGGAGTTCAAGCCTTTGTTCGAGGCCTATCTACGAGCCTTGCCACAAAATGGTGTGCGAACCTTGGGCGATGTGTTGGCCTGCGGCGCCTACCATCAGGAAACTTTGCACGAGTTCCTAGTCCAGTCCAACGATACTGTCGATTCCGAGCACGATTGCGGATATCTGGGTCGGCTTGCCGCACACGATCGCCTGCGGGATCGTGTGCTCGGTCTCATGGCCGAGCACGCACTCGATGCTTTGGCCTACCCCTTGCAGAAATGTCTGGTCGTGCCTGTAGGCGCGGGTGGCCAAGCCGAGCGCAATGGCATCTTGGCTGCCCTTACTGGGTTTCCTGCCTTGAATGTACCTATGGGGTTTTCCACCCCCGATCTCAACGCACCCTTGGGCGTGCCCATGGGAATGGATTTGCTGGCCCGGCCTTTCGATGAACCCTTGCTGCTTGGGCTGGGATACGCCTTCGAGCAGCGCGCTCGTGTTCGAAAACCGCCTTTGCACACCTTATGGCCCGATTAGACATGTAATTAGCCCATTTCAGAGTCGTGCGCAGTCCGGGTGCGCGGCGCAATTCACAACCGGACCACAGGAGATAATGATGATATATACAGCTTCAATCCCTCAGTCCCGTAGTTTGCGTCGACGTATAGTGGTCTTGCTCGCCGCGCTAGGCGCGGCGGCAGCGCTGGGAGCGCCGAGTATTTCCCAGGCGCAGATCGAACTGAAACTTGGCCACGTCGGTAACCCGGGTTCACTGTTCCAGTTAAGCGCCGACGAGTTCGCCAAACGCGCCAACGCCAAATTGGGCGATGAATACAAGGTTGTGGTGTTTGGTTCCAGCCAGTTGGGTGGAGACAAGGAAATGTTGCAAAAGCTCAAGCTCGGCACCATAGACATGGTGCTGCCCTCGACCGTGATGTCCTCCGAGGTCGATTTGTTCGGTCTTTTCGAGATGCCCTACATCGTCAAGGATCGCGAGCACATGAAGCGCATCGAAAAAGAGATTTTCTGGCCCAAGATCGCACCCGCAGCGGAAAAGAAAGGCCTGACGATACTGGCAGTCTGGGAAAATGGATATCGCCATATAACCAATAACAAGCATCCCATCGCCAAGCCCGAGGACTTGCATGGCATCAAGCTGCGCACGCCCAAGGGTAAATGGCGCGTCAAGATGTTCCAGGAGTATGGCGCCAACCCCAGCCCCATGAGTTTTTCAGAGCTGTTCAGCGCCCTGCAGACGGGTGTCATGGACGGCCAGGAGAACCCCTTGACCCAGATCTATTCGGCCAAGCTGCAGGAAGTACAAAAATACCTATCCCTGTCCGCCCACGTCTACACGCCGGCCTACCTGACCGTAGGCACGAAGCGTTACGCCAAGCTGCCGGAGAACGTGCGCAAGATACTCGAGGATGTGGCTCGCGAGAACCAGGCCTATGTTTACGAGCAGGCCGCCAAGGCGGACGATGAACTGCTGGGCAAGCTCAAGGACGCCGGCATGCAGGTTAACGAGGTCGACAAAGAGGCCTTCATCGCGGCCAGCAAGCCCATCTATGAGGAATTCGGCCAAGAGGTCGACGGCGCGCAGGAACTTATCGCGCGTGCAATTGAACTTGGCAAACAATAGGCGAGGTAATCCTTATGGACGCAGTCACACCGGTACGACCCAGCAATCCCATGCATCGCTTTCGCCATGGTTACGGCAAGGTGCTGGAGTGGGTGGTGGGCACACTAATGATCATACTGGCCATCGAGGTGACGATAGGGGTCGTCTTTCGATGGTTAGGAAACTCATTGGTCTGGTATGACGAAACAGCATCCCTGCTGCTGGCGTGGCTGACCTTTTATGGGTCAGCCCTTGCATCAGTGCGCCGCGCCCACATCGGCTGCCCCGAGGTGGTGGAGTCTCTGGGCCCCCGGGGCCGACGCTATTTCAATATCGTTGCACAGTTGCTCGTTATTGCGTTCTTTGCCCTGCTGGGGTGGATGGGCCTGGAAATCATGCCCATCCTCGCGGGGGACACCTTGGTGAGCCTGCCGTGGGTGCCCGTCAATTTCGTGCATTCGGCCATTCCTATTTCGGCCGCGCTGATTCTGATCGCCGAGGTGATGCACCTCATCGACCTGATTCGGACACCGGATGATGAAAATACGGCGTCGGCCCTGTCCGATGGCCTGATCTGACCGGAGGAACTCTCATGATCATGCTAGGCTTGTTTGGCGCCGTACTGTTGCTGGTCCTTATCAATGTACCGATTGCCGTGTCGCTGGGTATTGTTGCAGTCGTTGCCATGGTGGCTAGCCAAGGCACGGATATCCTGCCCAATGTTGCGCTGGTGACCTTCAATGGTGCGACCAATTTCCCACTGCTCGCAATTCCGCTGTTCATCCTGGCTGGCGCCATCATGAACGCCTCGGGAATCTCGCACAGGCTCATTGCGTTCGCGTCCTCACTTTTTGGCTGGATACGGGGCGGATTGGCGCACGTGTCTATCGGCTCGTCATTATTCTTCGCCGAGATATCCGGCTCGGCAGTGGCCGATGTGGCTGCCCTGGGATCCATCCTCATCCCGGGGATGAAAGAGAAGGGCTATCCGGCGCCGATGGCAGCGGCCGTCATGTCTTCGGCTTCGACTCTGGCCATTATCATCCCGCCCTCCATTCCCATGATTCTGTATGCGGTGATGGCGGAAACCTCGGTGGTGCAGATGTTCGTGGCCGGCATTGTGCCGGGAATACTGGGCGGTGCAGGGTTGATGTGTGTCGCATCATTCCTTGCGCGTCGCTACAATCTGCCGCGCGACGAGGCATTCTCGATAAAGCGTGTGGCGCACACCGCACGCCAGGCGCTGTGGGCCTTCCTGCTGCCCATCATCATCCTGGGAGGCATCTTTGGCGGTGTGGTCACCGCCACCGAGGGCGCGGCGCTGGCGGTGGTGGCGGCTCTCGTTGTCGGCTTGTTCATCTACCGTCAACTCAACCTCAAGGAGCTAAAGAAAGCCATACTTGAGGGGGGCATACAGACTGCCATCGTTATGTTGCTGGTCGCTACCAGCGCCTTGCTGGGTACTTATCTGTCCGAGGTCCAGGCGCCCCAGGCGCTGGCCCAGGCGGTCAGTGATTTCACGTCCAGCAAATGGGTAGTGCTGGCGCTGCTCAATGTGCTGTTCTTGTTTCTGGGCATGTTCCTGCATTCGGCGGCGGCCATTATTCTGGTCATTCCCGTGGTGATGCCGCTGGTCCACCTGGTGGGCATAGACCCCATCCAGTTCGGGCTCATAGTGACGATCAACCTGGGTATCGGCCAGCAGACCCCGCCGGTTGCCAGCGTATTGATGGTGGCGTGCTCGATTGCCAAGTCCTCGGTGTGGGAAGTCACGCGGGTAAATCTCTGGTTTATCAGCATACTCGTCGCCGTGTTGCTGCTGGTGACGTATGTCCCGATCACCGGCTTGGCCCTGGTTGATGTCTTTTATCGTTGATGCGACCGTACAGGAGCTCACATGTCCGATCTGATACTGGTGCAACACAATGGCTCGATCGCCACTGTCGTGTTGAACCGTCCCGACAAGCTCAATGCCATGACGCGCCCCATGTGGCAGCAACTAGGCGAGGCGATTGAGCAGTTGTCCGCCGATGATGCGGTGCGCTGCATTATCGTGCGCGGCGCGGGTGAAAAATCATTTTCCCCTGGTAATGACATTTCCGAGTTCGAGACAGAGCGCTCCAACAAGGTGCAGGCCATTGAATATGGGCGTCTTATGCACAGTGCTGTACAAGCCTTGACGCAATGCAGGCATCCCTTGGTGGCGCAAATCCATGGGATCTGCGTAGGCGGAGGCCTGGAGATCGCCGCCCTTTGCGATATACGCATTTGTGGGGAGTCCAGCCGGTTCGGTGCGCCGATCAAAAACCTGGGGCTGGTGATGGCCTACCAGGAGCTGGAGTCCATCGTGCGGCTGACCGGGCCGGTTATTGCACTGGAGATCCTGCTCGAGGGCAGGATTTTCGGGGCGGCGGAGGCCAAGGAAAAAGGCCTGGTTACGCGTGTCGTCTCCGACAAGCAGGTTGCCGAGCAGGCACAGGCAGCGGCACGGCGCATTGCAGAAGGGGCGCCGCTGGTGGCACGCTGGCACAAGAAATTCGCCCGTCGCCTGGGCGACAGCACGCCGATCTCGGACGCCGAGCGCGAAGAGTGCTTTGATTGTTTCGATACCGAGGACTTTCGCATTGGTTATGCCGCGTTCCTCGCCAAGCAGACGCCCGCGTTTCGCGGGAAGTAATTCCAGGAGGCGTAATGGTTGATACACGAACCCACAGTGGACCGCTGGTTGGTGTGCGGGTACTGGAGCTGGCCCAGATCATGGCCGGGCCCACGTGCGGAATGATGCTGGCCGACATGGGCGCCGATGTTGTCAAGGTCGAGAAGCTGCCGGGTGGCGATGACTCACGCAGTTATAGCGAGCCTCGGGTGAACGGGGTGTCGGCGCCCTTCATGATTTTAAACCGCAACAAGCGGGGTATGGCGCTGAACCTGAAGCTGCCCCAGGGTCGAGATATCTTGCTGCGCATGGTGCGCGATGCCGACGTGTTGACCGAGAACTATCGACGCGGCACGCTGGAAAAGCTCGGTCTGGGCTACGATGTCTTGTCAAAGGTCAACCCGGGTCTGATCTATTGCGCGGTGTCTGGCTATGGGCGCGACGGCCCCTATGGCGATAAAGCCGGCTTCGATCTCATTGCCCAGGGTTTCTCTGGCTTGATGTCTATTACCGGCGAACCAGGGCGCCCGCCGATGAAGACGGGTAATTCAATTGCCGACATTAATGCCGGAATCCTTGCTGCGGCAGGTATCATGGCCGCCTATATCCATAAACTCAAGACCGGCCAGGGTCAGGTGGTCGATACCTCGCTGATGGAGGCTGCGATTCAACAGACTTACTGGCATGCGGCCTCGTACTTTGCCACCGGCGAGTCCGTGGGGCCTACGGGTTCTGCCCATTTATTGACCGCTCCTTATCAGGCCTTTCGCACACGCGATAGCTGGATCAACATCGGCGGAGCGAATCAGGCAAACTGGGAACGCATTGCCGAGGTCATGGGCCATCCCGAATGGCTTGAGGATGCCCGCTTTGACACCAATAGCGACCGGATGGCCAATCTGGAGGCTCTGGTTGCGCTGATGGACGCAGTCTTGCAAGAACAAGATACTGCGTACTGGATCGGGGCGTTTGACGCGGCAGGCGTGCCGGCGGGGCCGGTACACACCATTGGCCAGGCGCTCTCGCACCCCCAGACGTTGGCGCGCAATATGGTGATCGACCTTGATCACGTGCAGGCAGGTCCGACCAAGGCTCTGGGGTGTCCAATTCATTTCTCTCGGACGCCGACCCAGGTGCGTCGACCTGCACCCGTATTAGGGCAACATACCCGTGAGCTATTGCGCGAGGCCGGTTATGCCGATACCGACATCGACGGCTTTGTTGACCAGGGTGTAGTGGCATAAGATCGCGGTGCCTCGTCGCGCTGGAATACGAATGCCGCACCGTATCGATATCAACGGACAAAAATGGTATGGTCTCAATCCTGAGTTTATATTGCAGGCGCCATGGTGCCTGGGACAACATGGATCAAAGATGAGTACATTGCCGCCCCTGTCCCGAATGCCAGTCTGCATATACCTACGAAGATGGCGACTTGCTGGTCTGTCCGGAATGCGCGCACGAATGGTCTGCACAGGTGGTTGCCACAGCTGAAGAGGCCGGTAAAGTTTACCGCGACGCGGTCGGGAATGTCTTGCAGGATGGCGATGTCGTTACCGTGATCAAAGACCTGAAGCTCAAAGGATCGGGGGGGGCGTCAAGATCGGTAGGCATCTGGCATGAGCTCTGAAAACTATTCCTGGAATTCCAGGAACTTGTAGAGCCATCTTGAATTATTCATATGTGACCGCAGTGGCCTGCTGTCCGAAGTGAGGGAATGACCTGCCTGCTCTAAGCGAAGGTGGTCTCAGTATAAGCGGTCAGTAGTTTCGTTATGGTGATGATGGCAGTAGTTGGGGCGACCGCTCCATACACGGCAGCTACAGCACGCACTTCTGTGAATGGCTTGAATACTGCCTCGTAGTTGCTACCTATATGCTACCTAGGAAAATTTCAGTCAAAATCAACAGGCAAAAAAATACCCCAAATCATTGATTGATAAGGGGAATCTTGGTGCCGATGAGAGGAGTCGAACCCCCGACCTTCTCATTACGAATGAGCTGCTCTACCAACTGAGCTACATCGGCTTTTTATTGGTCTACCGGCCAAAACGGCGCAGTGCCAAAAACGGAAAGACTGTTTCCGTCAAGCCCGCTATTATACATATTTTGCTTTGAATGGTATGCGCAAGGCGGCGCAGGCCACCTCTTCTGTAGTGGGGTGTATCTATGAGTACGATTGCGTGGCTTTTATTGATTGCAGCCCTGCTGCCTATTATTGCTGCCGCAGCATCCAAGGCCGGTGGCAAAGCATACAATAACAATGATCCTCGGTTGTGGCTGGCACGACAACAAGGGTGGCGGGCAAGGGCTAATTCGGCGCAGGAAAATCTGTTCGAGGGTCTGCCATTCTTTTATGTGGCGGTCTTGTTTGCTTTGTACAGTCAGGCCGAGCAGGGTTGGCTGGCCAGCATGATGATGACCTGGCTGGCCTTAAGAATGGCTTACCTAGCGATGTACATAGCCGGCTACGGTACCATGCGCAGCATTGTCTGGGGGCTGGCCTTTGCGGTGAATGTCATCATCTTGTTGTTCAGTCTTCCTGGTTCAGCTTGATGGCCGACGGGAACAAGTCCCAACATGCGATGAACAGGGCGGCAAACAGAGGGCCGATAACAAAGCCATTCAGGCCAAATACGGCCAGGCCACCCAGCGTTGAAACCAAAATTACGTAGTCAGGAATCTTGGTGTCTTTGCCTACCAGCAAAGGGCGCAGGATATTGTCGACCAGGCCTATGACAAGCACGCCAAACAAGACCAGGGTGATGCCTTCCCACATGGCGCCAGTTACCAGGAAGTAGACAGCAACGGGCACCCAGATAATGGCGGCTCCGACGGCCGGCAACAGCGATAGGAAAGCCATCAGCACTCCCCACAGCAAGGCGCCTTCTATGCCCAGAAACCAGAACATCATGCCGCCCAGCGTGCCTTGCGTGGCCGCGACCACAATATTGCCCTTGACGGTGGCGCGCACCACGGTGGCGAATTTGCGGAACAGGTGCTGCTTGTGGCCTTCGCTAAGGGGGATCAGGCTTTTGCTGTGGCGGGCCAGATTGCTGCCGTCGCGCAGCAGGAAGAACAGCAAATACAGCATGACGCCCATGCCGATCAAGAATTGAAACGTGTTTTGGCCTACGTTGACCGCCTGAGACGCCAGGTATTTGCTGCCTTGCAAGGCCATGGTCGACAGTTTTTCACGAAGACTGAATACGTCGCCTACGCCAAAGCGCAGCAATATATCGTGCACGGACTTGGGCAAGGCATTCATGATTTGTTCGAAGTAGGCGCCCAGATTGAACTCGCCCGAGCTGATGCGCTGGTAGACTTCTGCTCCTTCGCGTAACAACGATGCTGTGATCAATATGAGCGGAATAATGACGATCAGAATAATGATCAGCAGGGTTGTTAGTGCGGCCAGATTGCGCCGGCCATGCATTTTGTCCAGCAGGCTGCGGTTCAAGGGCATGAAAATAAGGGCCAGGATCGCGCCCCAGAAGATAGCCCCGTAGTAGGGCAGCAGTATCCAGATGAATGCTACGCTGACTGCAGCCAGCAGCAGCAGGAAGGAGCGGAAATATAGATTGGAATTGTCCATCCAGTACTCAAGATGTGGGGCGCCAGGCGCAAGGTACCCATTCTATGCGAAAAAGTCGCTTAGTCACCAAGCAGTTCGGCTATGGGTTCCAAGTCTTCTATATGCTGTGACACCACTTTTATAACCATAACGATGGGTACGCACAACAACATACCCCATACACCCCACAGCCAGGTGCCAAATAAGAGGGCGACGAAAACGGCTGCAGGATTCATTTTGGCAATGCGCCCGGTCACCCAGGTAGCAACCAGCATGCCGACAAAGCTGGCGATACCCAGTGCAATCGCGGCCACCAGCAGCATCATGGAAAAGGAGTCGAACTGCATGAATGCTGCAAACCCTGTGGCTGCGGCAGCCAGCAGCGAGCCAAAATAAGGGATGATATGCAGCAGAGCGCCGGCAACGGCCCAGGCACCCGGGTTTTCAAGACCGATAAGATGCCAGACGGCCCAGCTGATCAGGCCCAGCAAGACGTTGGTGACGAGTAGCATCAGCATGTATTTCTGGACTGAGCTGTTGATATCGTCCAGGATTTGCACGGTGATTTTCTTGCGCGATAGCGATGGCCCGGTCAGCTTGACCAACTTGCGCTTGAATGTATTGCCCGACAGTAGCGCAAAGAATGACAGTAAGAGCACCATGCTCATTTGGCCCAGAAAAGCTGCAGCGCTTAGCGATCCCGTCCATAGCCAGTCGTTCAAGTTGATAGCGGGTACGGAGGGTACAGTAGGGGCCGCTGGCATTTTGCCGGCAGTTTGCGAGTCAGGTGCTGCCGGAATGGCAGCTTCTTTGAGTGTGTTGGCCGCGCTCCTGAGTTTGTCCAGGGTACCCAGCTCACCATTGTTTATGCGTTTGAAGGCGTTGGCCAGTTTGTAGGTGGCGGTAGGCAGCTCGTCCATAATGGCGTCTGCCTCGTTGTAGACCGAAACGGCCACCATGGCGCTGGACCCGAGCAGCGCCAGCATGACCAGGCTGGTGGCCATGATACGCGGCAAGCGCAGGCGCTCCAGCCAACTTACCAAGGGGTTCAATGTAAAGGCAATCAGTATGCCCAGCACCAGCGGTATGAAAAAGCCCTTGGCCCATTGCAAGGTAAAAACCAGGGCGATGGTTGCCAATATGGTCAAAGGCAAGCCACCTACAGATGTTCGGCTGGAAAGCTCGGGTACGATGTCGCTTAGCGGAACCGGGTCCGGCTGATCAGGATTCTGTTCAGCTTCGTCTGTGTTCGTGCTGACTGCAGCTGGTTTCATCGGATCCATCCACACCTTGTATTGTTGGAATACTTATTAGCTGCCGAATTGTCGCCGTGAACAGCTGAGTCAGTGTAGCCGAGGCTAGCAGTCTTCTGTGTAGGGGGCAAAGCGGCCTGTTTCGGGGTCGCGGATAAACAGCACACCGGTACCTACGCCAAAGTAGGCACCATGCAAGGTCAGTGTGCCCGCTTCCACGTCCTCACGCACTGCAGGAAAAGTCATTAGATTTTCCAGGCTGTACTCGACGACCGCCCACTCCAGTTTTTGTATCCAGCCTTGGCGATCATCGGTGGGCGGGCCGATGCGCTCGGCAACTGGTGCGATTTGCGACATCCACTTGCCGATGAAATCGCGCTTGGACAAGGGCGCAGCATTGTTGGCAAAGGCGGCAACGCCGCCGCAACTGGCATGGCCTAGCACTACGATATGCTTAACCTTCAAGGCGTTTACACCGAACTCAATGGCGGCGCTGGTGCCGTGGAATGATGTTTCAACGTCGGTTTCGCAAGGGGGGACAAGGTTGGCAATATTGCGGACCACAAATATTTCGCCGGGGCCTGCATCAAAAATGGTTTCAGGTGCTACGCGCGAATCCCCACAGCCTATGACCATGATTTCAGGGTGTTGTCCGGAAGCGGACAGTTCTTCGTAGCGTGCGCGTTCGCGGGCAAGCCTGCCATTTAAAAATGACTGGTAACCAGAAGTCAGCCTGGATGGAAACACGTGCATTCCTTTTGTTATTTGAGACGGAAGCATTTTACTCTTGCAGCGGCTACGCTGCCGGGACGCGTGCCGCTATCTGCTGGATAGCCCCTAAGAATTTACTGCGGCCAGCAGTTTTCCGGTTTCGAAAACCGGTAGTCCCATCACGCCGGTATAGCTGCCGGCAATATGCTCTACAAAGAATCCGGCCCTGCCCTGTATGCCGTAGGCGCCGGCCTTGCCCATGGGCTCGCCGCTAGCGCAATAAGCCTCGATTTCGGCGTCTGTCAGTGGTTTGAATCGCACCTCGGTGATTGATAGCGCTTCATGCAGTGTGCCCGCATATGCCATCACGACAGCGGTATGCACGGCATGGTTGCGCCCCGATAGCTTGCCCAAAATGCGGCGGGCATCTTTGAGATCGGCTGGTTTGCCCAGGACGTCATCATCCAGGATGACGGTGGTGTCGGCCGACAGAACAGGCCGGTTGCGATCCATGGCGGTTTGTGTCTCGAGCCATCGCACGGCCTGTTCAGCTTTTTCCCTTGCTGTGCGCTTTACGTAATCTTGCGGTGCTTCGTTGGCCAGACGTGGCTCGTCTTCGCCGGGTGGGGCGGGTACATGCAGTACTTCGTGCACCACACCCATTTGCAGCAGTATCTCGTGGCGGCGCGGGCTGGCTGAGGCCAGGTAGATAAAGGGAAAGTTCATACCGCAATAGCCTATTTCACCTTCAATATCTTCATGCCATTGGTCCCGCCACTATTGCTGTAGAAGTCACCCTTGGTCAGTATGATCCAGTCGCCTTTCTTGAGCAAATTTCGTTCCTTCAGCTTGCTTATGGCCTGGTCGCTGACCTGTGCGGGATCTATGCCCGCGGCATCGAAGGGTATGGTATACACGCCGCGGAACATAGCCGCGCGTCGCTGTGTACGGGGGTGGCGGGTGTAGCAGTATATGGGTACGCCCGAACGTATGCGCGACATAATCAATGGTGTGTGCCCGCTTTCGGTCAGGCTGATAATAGCCTTGACGCCCGGAAAGTGGTTGGCGGCGTACATGGTGGCCAGGGCTATGGTTTCGTCGCAGCGGGTAAAGGTTTCACCCAGGCGGTGTTGCGATCGCGTGGTGGTGGGTTCTTGTTCAGCGCCCAGGCAAACACGGGCCATGGCCTCTACGGCTTCCACCGGGTACTGGCCCGAGGCGCTTTCGGCCGACAGCATGACTGCGTCGGTGTAGTCGAGCACAGCGTTGGCCACGTCCGACACCTCGGCTCGGGTGGGCAAGGGGCTGCTGATCATGGATTCCATCATCTGCGTGGCGGTAATGACCAGCTTGTTGTGGGTACGGGCATGCTGGATGATGCGTTTTTGTATGCCGACCAAGCGGGCATCGCCCACCTCGACACCCAGGTCGCCGCGGGCGACCATGACGCCGTCGCTGACCTTGATGATGGCGTCCAGCGCCCGGTCATCGGCTACGGCTTCGGCGCGTTCTATCTTGGCAATAATCCAGGCTTTGCTGCCGGCTGCTTGAACCAGCTTGCGTGCTTCCTGGATGTCGCTGCCATAGCGTGGAAACGAAACAGCCACGAAGTCCATCTCGAGCTTCGCAGCCAGCATGATGTCTTCACGGTCTTTGTCGGTCAGGCTGGGTGCTGAAATGCCGCCGCCGCGTCGATTGATGCCTTTGTTGTTGGATAAAGGCCCGCCCACGGTCACAATGGTGTGTACCTCGTGTTCTTCAACGTGGTCTACTTGCAGTACAACGCGGCCATCATCCAGCAGCAGTTCGTCGCCCCGATGGCAATCTTGCACCAGGCTGGGATAGTCGATACCGACGATGCTTTCGTCGCCGGCTTCGGAGGGGTGGGTTTTGGACAGAATAAAAGGCTGCCCTGCTTGCAAGACGACTTTGTCGTGGGTGAAGCGGGCGATGCGGATTTTGGGACCTTGCAGGTCTCCCATAATCGCTACATATTTGCCATGCTTCTCGGATAATGATCGGACCAGTTCAGCACGCTGGCGGTGATCGTCGGCCTTGCCATGTGAAAAATTCAGGCGCGCTACATCCATGCCGGCCAGGATGAGTTGCTCGATTTTTTCGGGGCTGGAGCTGGCGGGTCCTAGTGTGGCAACAATTTTGGTTCGACGTATGCTCATGTGCTTTCTCTTTCAGGCCCGATGATAAGGGTGGCCTGTCATGATAGCCCAAGCCCTATATAGTTGTTCGGCCAGCACCACGCGCACCATGGGGTGAGGCAGTGTCAGCGACGAAAGCCGCAGTTTGCCGTGACAGGATTGCTTGAGGGCAGGGTCCAGCCCGTCGGGGCCGCCCACAAGAAATACCACGTCGTGTCCGTCGCCTCGCCATTTTTCCAGCTCTGTGGCGAGGCCCATGGTGCTGATGTCCTTGCCGCGCTCGTCGAGCGCGATGCGCAGGGCATGGCTGGGCAGGGCGGCCTCGATGCGCTTGGCTTCGGCCTGCATCATCTGTGCGGGTGTCTTGCCCGAGGTGCGGGGTTCGGGCTTGATTTCTTTCAGTTCCAGCGAGCAATCGGCGGGCAGCCGCTTGGCATAGTCGCGCCAGGCCGTTTCCACCCAATCCGGCATGCGCAGGCCAACGGCAACAACGATGAGCTTCATGGGCCAGGCCTGCTATCAGTCGTCGTCGAAGTCGTAGGACTCGGGCATGCTGGGCTGGGTCGATTGCGGCAACAACTTGACGCGCACGGGCTTGCCACCCCAGATTTCTTCCAGGTTGTAATACTGGCGCACCATGGGCTGCATGCAGTGCACGACGATATCGCCCAGGTCTATCAGCACCCATTCGCCGGTGTCATCGCCTTCGTAGGCGATGATGGGTACTTTTTGCTTACGCGCGGCATCGGCCACGCTGGACGCAATGGCACGGGTTTGCCGGTTTGAGGTGCCGCTGGCAATGACCACGCGGTCAAACAGACCGGTAATGTGCGTGGTGTTGAAGACTTTGATGTCTTGCGCCTTGACGTCTTCAAGAGCGTCTATGACCAAGCGTTGTAGTTTTTGAATATCCATGGTGTGACTATACCGTGAGACTTTAGGCGGAAGGGGCTTGATACAGCCCTTTTTGTTGAATGTATTGCTCGACAGCAACATCGAGCATGCCGGTGGTTGATTCGCCCGCAGCCAGGCGCTGCCGAATCTCGGTGGCTGATATCGGTGTGGGTTCGAACGGCAGAGGGATCAGGCTGCGCCCCAAGACATGCAGGTGCGTGGTCAGGGCGGCAGGCGCCTGCAGTATGGCACCGGGCCGCTGGGCAACCGCCAGGTGTGCCAGACGACTGATGTCTTCCCACGACTCCCAGGTACAGAAATTTTCCAGCTGATCGGCGCCCAGTATCCAGTAGTACTCGGGGCCGGCCGGTAACTGACGCAGCGTGGTGATGGTGTAGCTGGGGCCACCCCGGTCGATTTCGATGGTGTTGATGCGCAGATGGGAATACTTGCGTATAGCGATATCGAGCATGGCGAGCCGCTGGCTGGCGCTGGCGGCCAGCGGCTCGCGCTGCCAGGGGTTGGCGGCCGGTATCAGCTGTACATGGTCCAGTCCCAAAGCCTGCCAGGCTGTGACTGCCAGGCCGACATGGGCCAGGTGTATGGGGTCGAAACTACCGCCAAGCAGGCCGATCTTTACAGCCATGTGCGTGGTTTCAGGAAGTCGGGCAGAGCTGCTTCGGGCGTGTCTGGCTCAGGTGTCCAGTTATAGCGCCAGTTGGCGTTTGGAGGCATGGACAGCAGGATGGACTCGGTACGGCCGCCTGACTGCAGGCCAAACAGAGTGCCGCGGTCGAAAACCAGATTGAATTCTACGTAGCGGCCTCGACGGTAAGCCTGGAAGTCGCGCTGTGTATCGGTATAGGCCATGACGCGGCGCTTTTCGACGATGGGCATGTAGGCATCCAGGAAACAGTCGCCTACCGCGCGTGTCAGGGCGAAGCTATGGTCAAAGCTTTGCTCATTCAGGTCATCAAAAAACAGGCCACCCACACCGCGGGTTTCGTCGCGATGCTTGAGGTAGAAATATTCGTCGCACCATTTCTTGTAGGCCGGGTATTTGTCGGCTCCGAAAGGTGCCACGGCGTCGTGGCAGACCTGGTGGAAGTGGCGGGCGTCTTCTTCGTAGGCGTAATAAGGCGTCAGGTCGAGGCCACCGCCAAACCAGAACACGTCGTCGTCACCGCTGCCGGGCGTAGCGTGGGCGACAAACAGACGCACGTTCATATGGGTGGTCGGAATATATGGGTTGCGCGGATGCAGCACCATGGACACACCCATGGCTTCCCAGGGCCGGCCCGCCAGCTCTTTGCGGTGCGCGCTGGCCGAGGGCGGCAAGGTCTTGCCTTGCACATGGCTGAACAGCACACCTGCGCGTTCGAGTAGCTGGCCGCCTTCCAGGTAACGTGAAATGCCGCCACCGCCCTCGTCGCGTTGCCACTGATCGGTTTGGAAGCTTGTGCCACCGGCCTCTTCGAGAGAGGCGACGATGCGTGCCTGCAAGTCCAGGAAGTAGTCGTAAGCGGTGGAAATGGGTACCGTCATGCCGAGCCTTTGGGTAGGGCGCGCCAGCCTATATCACGGCGGTATTGCTGACCGTCGAAGTGGGTTTGAGCCACAGCGGCGTAGGCGGTAGCCTGGGCGCGCTTGACCGAGTCACCCAGTGCGGTGACGCACAATACACGTCCGCCTGATGTTTTCAGTTCGGTGCCATCGAGGCGGGTGCCTGCGTGAAATATCACGCATTCGTCGGTATCGTCGGGGATTCTGATGGCATCGCCCGTGCGGGGCGTAGCCGGATAGTCTTGGGCAGCCATGACCACACCTAGCGCGGTGCGACGGTCCCACTCGATGCTGGCCTCGTCCAGGCGGCCATTGACGGCCAGCTCAAAGACTTCGGTCAGGTCGTTTTTGATACGCATCATGATGGGTTGGGTTTCAGGGTCGCCCATGCGGCAATTGAACTCCAGGACCTTGAGTGAGCGCGTGGCATCAGGGCCTGGCCCTATCATCAGGCCGGCGTAAAGAAAGCCGGTATAAGGCAGGCCGTCTTTGGCCATGCCCGCCAGAGTAGGGTTGATGACCTCACGCATAATGCGATTGTGCAGGGCAGGGGTGATGACCGGCGCAGGCGAATAAGCCCCCATGCCGCCCGTATTGGGCCCCTGGTCCTCGTCTTTCAGGCGTTTGTGATCCTGGCTGGTGGCCAGTGCCAGTACATGCTGGCCGTCGCTCATGACGATGAAGCTGGCTTCTTCGCCCATCAGGCACTCTTCGACCACCACCCGCGCACCGGCTGCACCGAAGGAGCCGTCGCCGAGCATCATGTCGATGGCTTCATGCGCCTGCACCAGATCGGTTGCCACAACGACGCCTTTGCCCGCTGCCAGCCCGTCGGCCTTCACCACAATGGGCGCGCCTTTCTGAGTGATATAGGTCTTGGCCTGTTCGGGGTCGGTAAAGGTTTGATAGGCAGCCGTGGGAATGCGATGCCGCACCATGAAGGCCTTGGCGTAATCCTTGGAGCTTTCAAGCTGCGCGGCTGCTTTGTTTGGGCCGAAAATCTTCAGCCCGGCGCTGTGGAAGGCATCGACCATGCCGGCTGCCAAGGGGGCTTCAGGGCCCACCACGGTATAAGCGATTTTTTCTTGCTTGGCGAAGGCAATGAGCTCTTCAGTGGAGCTGATGGCCAGGTTCTGCATGTTATCGGCCAGGGCGGTACCGCCATTGCCCGGTGCAAGATATACCGTTTGTATGCGTGGAGATTGCGCCAGGCGCCAGGCCAGTGCGTGTTCCCGGCCACCGCCGCCGATTACGAGTAGTTTCATGTTGTGGGTGCTTGAACGCTCAGGTGAATATAAAAAATGGCTACTCGTCGATGTCGTTGGACTCGTCGAAGGTGGCTGTGGCATAGACTTCCTGGACGTCGTCCAGGCTTTCGAGCATGTCGAGCATTTTCTGCATTTTGACCGCGTCGTCGCCAGCGAGCTCGGTTTCGTTCAGGGCCTTCATGACGACACCTTGCACCTCGGGTGTGAGTGTGGCCTGTTCGAAAGCGGTCTTGACGGCGGCGTAGTCGGCGGGGGAGGTGATGACTTCGATCATGCCTTCCTCGTCGGTCTGGATGTCTTCGGCGCCGGCTTCCAGGGCGGCTTCCATGACGGCTTCTTCAGAAGTGCCAGGCGCAAACAGGAACTGGCCGCAGTGCTGGAACATGAAGGCTACAGAGCCTTCTTGCCCCAGATTTCCGCCGTGCTTGCTGAAGGCGTGGCGTACTTCGGCCACGGTGCGCATGCGGTTGTCGGTCATGCAGTCGACGATAACGGCTGCACCGCCCACGCCATAGCCTTCGTAGCGGATTTCTTCGTAGTTGGCACCGTCGGCTGCGCCCGCGCCGCGCTGTGTGGCGCGCTGGATGTTGTCTTTGGGCATATTGGCTGCGGTTGCCTTGTCCCAGGCCATCCGCAGGCGCGGGTTGGTGTCGGGGTCGGCGCCGCCGGCACGTGCCGCAACGGTGATTTCACGAATGATTTTTGTCCAGAGCTTGCCTCGCTTGGCATCTTGGCGACCTTTACGGTGCTGGATATTCGCCCATTTACTATGACCGGCCATAACTGTATTGAATAATTCCGAGTAAAGAAGGTAATTCCTTCTATTTTAACGCGTGCAGTCAGGAAGGCATCGAATTACACTTGGGCTTCTCTTCTTTAGCTACTTGCGGAATGATAAAAATGGCCGAACCCATCGTTATTGCAAAAAATAAACAGGTACAGACCAGCTTATTGCCTCAGCTTGCCAACCGGCACGGTTGTATCACGGGGGCCACGGGTACGGGCAAAACCGTGACCTTGCAGGTGCTGGCCGAATCGTTCTCACGCATGGGCACGCCCGTATTCATGGCCGACGTCAAGGGCGACCTGAGCGGCATTTCGCAGGCGGCTGCACCAAGTCCCAAGCTACAAGAGCGTTTGAGCAACCTGGGTCTGCCCGAGCCGGTGTGGGGTGGCAGCCCTGTGGTGTTTTGGGATATTTTCGGCGAGCAAGGGCATCCGGTGCGTGCCACGGTGTCGGATATGGGTCCTTTGCTGTTGGCTCGCATGCTGGAATTGAACGATACGCAGGAAGGCGTGCTTAGCCTGGTGTTCAAGGTGGCCGACGACGAAGGCCAGCTCTTGCTCGACCTGAAAGACTTGCGTGCCATGCTGCAGAACGTGGCTGACCGTTCGGCCGAGCTGCGTACGCGCTATGGCAATGTGTCTTCGGCGTCCATAGGTGCCATACAGCGCAGCTTGCTGCGCCTGGAGTCGCAAGGGGCCGACCAGTTCTTTGGCGAGCCCATGCTCGATATCTTCGACTGGATTCGCACCAATGACAAAGGGCAAGGTATCGTCAATATTCTGGCGGCCGACAAACTCATGCAGGCGCCGCGTCTGTATGCCGTCTTCCTGCTGTGGATGCTGGCCGACCTGTACGAAGGCCTGCCCGAAGTGGGCGACCCGGAAAAACCCAAATTTGTTTTCTTTTTCGACGAAGCGCATTTGCTGTTCAACGATGCGCCCAAGGCGCTGCTCGAAAAGATCGAGCAGGTGGTCAGGTTGGTGCGGTCCAAAGGGGTAGGTGTTTATTTCGTTACCCAGAACCCGCTGGACATTCCTGATACCGTGCTGGGTCAGTTGGGCAATCGTGTTCAGCACGCCTTGCGTGCCTTTACGCCTCGCGACCAGAAGGCCGTCAAGACAGCGGCTGAAACCATGCGGCCCAATCCCGGCCTGGACATCGAGGCCGCCATTACTGAACTGGGCGTAGGCGAGGCGCTGGTTTCCCTGCTCGATGCCAAGGGCCGGCCTACCGTTACCGAGCGAGTCTGGATGATGGCGCCAGGCAGCCGCATCGGGCCCGCCACCGAGGCCGAGCGCCAGGCGATACGTTCGGCGTCTTTGCTTGGCGGCAAATACGACAAGACCATTGATCGCGAATCCGCCTACGAGGTATTGGAAAAACGTGCTGGCGGGGCAGTGGCTGAAAGCGCCGAGGCCGGCGAGGCTGCTGTGAACACAGAAAAGGCCAAGCCCACCACTACCGAAGAAGACTCAGGCCTCATGGGCGAAGTCACCGACTTCCTGTTCGGTTCGACCGGACCACGCGGAGGCCGGCGCGAAGGGGTGGTACAGTCCGCAGTGAGAAGCGCGGTGCGTAGCACGGCTACCAAGTTGTTGCGCGGCGTCCTGGGGTCTTTGATAAACACGCGTCGTTAAACGTTGGTCGTGCTTAATATTGAATCATTGAATCGAACAAACTTTGAATAACTTAATGTCAGGAAACAGGAGAACTCATGTCCGAAGTTCATAAAATTGCAGTCATCGCGGGTGATGGCATTGGTAAGGAGGTCATGCCCGAGGGGCTGCGAGTGCTTGATGCCGTGTCGGCGCGTCATGGCATCAAGTTTGAGTTTGATGAGCTGGACTGGAGCTCTGACCACTACGCCAAGCATGGCCGCATGATGCCCGAAGACTGGAAAGACCGCATAGGCGGGCATGAGGCCATTTTCTTTGGTGCCATGGGTTGGCCCGATATCGCTCCCGACCACGTCGTGTTGTGGGAATCGTTGTTCAAGTTCCGCCGCGAATTCGATCAATACATCAACCTGCGTCCGGTACGCTTGATGCCCGGCGTGAAAAGCCCGCTGGCCGATCGCAAGCCCGGTGACATCGACTTCTTCATTGTTCGCGAAAATACCGAAGGCGAGTATTCCAACAGCGGCGGTATTCTGTTCGAGGGTACCCAGCGCGAAGTCGTCATCCAGGAAAGCGTCTATACGCGTGTCGGTGCCGAGCGTGTCCTTAAGTTTGCCTACGAGCTGGCGCAAAAGCGCGGCAAGCACCTGACGGCCGCCACCAAGTCCAACGGTATTTCCATTTCCATGCCCTGGTGGGATGAACGGGTGGCCGAGATTGGCCAGCAGTATCCCGATGTGCGCTGGGACAAATTCCATATCGATATTCTGTGCGCGCACTTTGTGCAGCGTCCCGATTTCTTCGACGTGGTTGTGGCCTCCAACCTGTTCGGTGACATCTTGTCTGATCTCGGCCCGGCTTGCACCGGCACCATAGGCATTGCCCCATCGGCCAACCTGAACCCAGAGCGCAAGTTCCCGTCGCTATTCGAGCCGGTGCACGGTTCGGCCCCCGATATCGCGGGCAAAGGCATCGCCAACCCTATCGGCCAGATATGGAGTGGCGCGCTGATGCTCGACTTCCTGGGTTACGAGCAAGCGTCTGCCGAGGTCGTCAAAGCCATCGAGCTAGTACTGGAGCATGGCCCACGTACACGCGATATGGGCGGTACTGCCAGCACCCAGGAAGTCGGCCAGGCCGTGGCGGATCAGGTGGCGAAAGGGTAATGGCTTGTCTGTTGTCGCTATTGACAACATGAAGGCTGAGCTCATTCACGATTTTAAGAACGTGACGCCAGATGGCGGGATTATCCAGATAGTCGTCTGGAGGGTGCCTGGGCTTGCTGGAGCGATCTGAGTTAGGTGCGCTGCAGATGTTGCACCAGCCGGCTTAGGCCGGCTTTTTGTCGGCCTTGCGCAGGCCCGCCCACACGATGGCGCCGACCATCAAGATACCGCCCAGTACGGCGCGCGTGCTGGGGTACTGGGCAAACAAAACAGCTGCGAAAGCGATGGCATAGACGGGCTCCAGCGCAATCACAATGCCGGCGCTGCGCGCATTCAAGACCACCAGACTGGATACCAGCAGGAAATGCGAGAGGGCCGTACACATCACACCCAGCAAGGCCAGCCAGACCCAGTCCATGGCGCCCAGCTGGCTGATGGCGGGTATGGAAAAAGGCAGGGTCAGCAAGGCTACAAACAGGTTCTCCCAGCAGGCGACCTGTTGTGCGGGAAGATGGGTGGCTGCGCGTCGGTTGATCAGTGTGAACAGGGCAAATGAAAAGCCCGATAGTACGGCCCACAGCAGACCGATGGTGGCGTCGTCCTGAAAGTTGAAGGAAGGCGTGACCAGTACCAGCCCCAGTGTGACCAGCAGCAGAATCAGCCATTCGCTGACGCTAATTCTTTCCTTGAGGAAAAAATACTCGCCCAAAGTAATAAAGGCGGGAAAGCTGGCAAAGCCCAGCGTGGCAATCGCCACGCCGCTGATTTTGACGGCAATGAAAAATGTTACCCAGTGGACAGCCAGCATGGCACCGGCAATGGCCAGGATGGTCAGGTCCTTCGGTTTGATGCCGCGTACGGGTGATGCACCCTGATAGCGAATGAAGGCGAGCAGCGCAAGGACGGCAAAGCTTGCCCGGCCGGCGGTGATGACCATGGCATCGGCCTGGATCAGTTCGCCGAAGATGCCGGTCAGCCCAAACAACACGGCGGCGATATGAATCGCAAAAAGAGCACGCTGTCGATTCATAAATTACGATACAGGAAGGCGATTAAGATTTAAACTAGGCGCTGTCGAGCAAGCATCACAATTTCACGCAAGGAGTCTGTCTTGGAAACCCAGGTCAAAGCAATACGCATCGAAAAAAATGGTGGCCCCGAGGTACTGAAACTCGTATCAGTACAGGTTCCGGCACCTCAAGAAAACGAAGTCACTATACGCCAAAAAGCAGTCGGGCTTAATTTCATCGACATTTACTGCCGTAGCGGTTTGTATGCTCATCCTTTACCGCATGGCCTGGGTTTTGAAGCCTCAGGCGTGGTCGAAGCTGTGGGTTCGGGCGTCAAGCACTTGAAAGTAGGTGATCGCGTTGCCTATGGCCAAAGCCCCCTGGGTGCTTATGCAGAAGCCCGCAATGTACCGGCTGACCGCGTCGTCAAGCTGCCCAAGGGTGTCAGCTTCGAGCAGGCCGCTGCCATTATGCTCAAAGGCCTCACAGTGCAATACCTGTTCAGGCAAACCTATCGCCTGCAAGGCGGTGAAACCATTCTGTTCCATGCTGCTGCTGGCGGTGTCGGCTTGATCGCCTGCCAATGGGCCAAAGCCCTGGGTGTAAAGCTTATTGGTACTGCGTCCACCCCAGAAAAAGCCGCCTTGGCCAAAGCTCAGGGCGCCTGGGAAGTCATCGACTACTCGCGCGAAAATGTAGCCGAGCGCGTCAAAGAGCTGACCAACGGCAAGAAAGTACCCGTGGTCTACGACGGCGTGGGCCAAGACACCTGGACCACATCTCTCGACTGCCTCGAACCACGCGGCCTCATGGTCAGCTTTGGCAACGCCTCGGGGCCCGTCAACGGCATCAACCTGGGCGTACTGGCCAGCAAAGGCTCTTTGTTCGTTACCCGTCCAACGCTGGGTACGCACGTGTCTACACTGGCCAAAATGAAAGCCGCCGCCGACGAACTCTTTGGGCTGGTGTCCAAAAAGAAAATCGACATCACCATAGGTCAGCGCTTCCCGCTGGAAGCTGCCGCCGATGCACAAGAGGCTCTCGCTGGCCGCAAAACGGTTGGTGCCACGATTCTCACGCTGGATTAAAGCTGCTTATGGTTTGCTGCGGTCAGCCTTAACGGCACGCTTGAGGGCCTCCAGCGACTCAGGCGTCCAGTCCGACGGAGACGTCAGGCTGGCCCAGGCATCCAGGTAATGATCAAACGCATACACATGCCCATGGCCTTTAGGCGGCTCCACCGCCAGGGCCAGGTCAAAGGTAAGCTGCAAGAAAGTCACGACCGGAATCCATCGCATGGCGGGCGATACATCCGGGCCCAGCGGGGGCGTCATCCAGTCGGGGCGGCGCCATAGTGCCCGGGGATCAAAAAAAGTTACAGCGTCGCTCGCATACTGCAGGAAGACCACCCGGAAGGAGCCCCATGGCTGCTCAGCCTGCTCCAACGTGTTTTCCTGTGCGGTGAAACGCACTACCGATTGGTCGCCAAATGTTGGCAGCCAGGCCGGCGAACCTGCATTGCGGTTCGCCGTTACTGACTTCCAGGTTGGTGTATTGAACGGTGGCCCCGACCACAGGGCACCTTGATAGGGCGCTCCAATCACTTGGTAAAGGTCATGGCTCAGGTCGCCATTTAGTGCACCCAGGCTGAGGCCTTGCAAATACAGTCGTGGCCGAGTTTCAGGGTCGAGCGTGCGCCAATGGCCGTACACCGTGGCAAATACCGCCCGTGCTGTTTCCACCCCGTAGTCGGGGTCGGCCAGCAAGGCAAGCCAGCTCAACAGGTAAGAGTACTGTACCGAGACCGTAGCAACGTCGCCATGCAGCACGTATTCCAGCGCTGACTGACTTTCCGGATCTACCCAGCCAGTGCCGGTGGGAGTGGCGATGACCAGATTTTCCCGTTTGAAGGCGCCTATTCGCAAGAGTTCGTGCAGCGCCAAGTCAGCCCGCTCACGGGGGGAGGGGGCTGAGTTCAAGCCTACATAGACGCGCAGGGGCTCGCGTGCCGATTGTCCGGTGAGGCGCTCGATGTCGGCGGCGTCAGGGCCGGCAGCCACCATCCGCCGCCCTTGGCGGCCAAGTCGTTGCCAGTCGATCAAGGATCCGGGGCCGCCGGTCTTGTCTTGCGAGACAGGCTGTGCAATGTCGTCCTCAATCAGCTCATCCAGACGGCTGTATATCTGGTCGGCCCAGCGGAAGACGCCATGTGCAAGCACACCATTGCCTATGGTCCAGAACAGTGTGGCAGTGATCACAACAGCCAGCAGCATGGCCGCCTGCCGTGACAGTATGCGAGACAGTCCTTTGGATACCCGGTGCGCAAGCCAGCTCGCCAGCCGTCCGAGTGCCAGCAAGCAGGCAAACGTCAGGAGAGCCAGGCCGGCACTCGTCCATGGTCCTGCGCTGTCGATAGGCGGCATCTGCATCAGGGCGCGCAGTTGGTTTTGCCAAGTGGTGGCCCATTGCAACGCCAGAATTGCTGTTGCGATACAGGCGGCCAGCACTATCAGCAAGCTGATCCGGTGTGCCCGCTGAGACAGTGTGGGCAAGGCCAAGGCACACCAGACTCGGCGTAACAACACACCCAGGCCATAGCCTGCCGCCAGACAGAAGCCACCCAGCACGCCCTGTACCATCGGAGATCGCGGTACCAGCGAGGGTGTCAGCGACGCCGCGAAAAACAATGTACCCAGCACGAGGCCGATGCCGCAGAAGGACGCGCTCCGGCCGGTAGGCCACGTACTCATGTTTACGCCTGTGCGTGATAATTCCGCACGCGTTCCACTTCCTCCTTTGAGCCCAGCACGACGCCTATCCGTTGATGCAGAGCGGTGGGCTGGACGTCGAGAATGCGTTCATTGCCATCAATTGCAGCGCCGCCGGCCTGCTCCACGATGAAGCTCATGGGGTTGGCTTCATACATTAACCGCAGCTTACCTGCCTTGCCTGATGGCCGTTCATCGCGGGGGTACATGAAAATGCCGCCACGTGTCAGGATGCGATGCACGTCGGCAACCATGGAGGCGATCCAGCGCATGTTGTAGTCTTTGCCCAAAGAGCCAGTCTTGCCGGCCAGGCAGTCATCGATATAGCGCTTGACCGGGGCTTCCCAGTGACGCATGTTCGACATGTTGATGGCAAATTCCGATGTTTGCTCGGGGATTTTGATGTCTTCGTTGGTGAGTACCCACGAGCCCATTTCGCGATCCAGGGTGAAGCTGACCACGCCGGTGCCTACCGTTAGTACCAGCATGGCTTGCGGGCCATAAACCGCGTAGCCGGCAGCCACTTGTTGTGATCCGGGCTGCAGGAAATCTTCCTCTTCCACTTCGCGTCCCGAGGTATGGTGCGGTGCATGCAGCACCGAGAAGATGGTGCCTATGGATACGTTTACGTCGATGTTGGAAGAACCATCGAGGGGATCGAACAGCAGCAGGTATTCGCCTTTGGGATAGCGGTTGGGAATGCGGTGTATGGTTTCCATTTCTTCGGAAGCCATGGCAGCCAGGTGGCCGCCCCACTCATTGGCTTCCAGCAGTATCTCGTTGGACAGTACGTCGAGTTTCTTTTGTACTTCACCTTGCACGTTTTCAGTTTCCAGACTGCCCAGCACACCACCCAATGCTCCTTTGCTGACAGCATGATTGATGGCCTTGCAGGCACGGGCTACCGTTTCTATCAGCAGGCGGACTTCGGCCGAAACCGCTTTCTTTTGTCGTTGTTGTTCAACCAGATACTGCGTGAGTGTCTTGCGTGTCATGAGTGAATGCTCCGGGACTAGATATTCAAGGCTTTGGAAATGATTTCGGATACGTTGGGCGAAAGCTTGGGTTGTTGCCGGATGTGCTCCAGTGCTTGATGCAGGGCGTCGCGTTGCGGCTGGCCAAAACGTGCCCAGTTGTCGAATGCGCGCGCCAGGCGAGCTGCAATTTCGGGGTTGGTCTGATCCAGGGCCAGCACTTGATCGGCCCAGAAAGCATAACCTTCAGGCGTATGTATACCCTGCAAATTGTTCAGGCAAAACTGGAAGATCAGGGCGCGTGCGCGATTTGGGTTGCGCATGGAAAACGCCGGATGCACCATCAGTGCACGTATTTTTTCAACCGAAGTGGTCGGGGCAACGGCCTGTAACGTAAACCATTTATCTATCACCAAGGCATCTTGCTGCCACTGTTCGTAGAAGTGATCGAGGGCACGACCGCATTCTGTGGATGTGGAGTAATGGACCAGTGCTGAGAGGCCGCCCATGCGGTCCGTCATATTGCGTGCGTCGTAATATTGTGCCAGTGCCAGCTGTTCTGCTTGCGGATGTTGCGCAGCCATCAGATAGTTCAGGGCCAGGTTCTTCAGGGTACGTCGACCAGATGACGCAGGGTCGGGTTGATAAGGCGTGTCGCCATCTGTGTTGGCGTGATAGGTGGCCAGCCATGGCTCGACCAGGGCCTTGCCCAGTTCGACCCGTAAGTATCGGCTGGCCTGAACCACGCCCAGTGGATCCATGGGTGTGGTTTTTTCCAGCAACTCACGCTGACTGGGCAGGCTCAGCACTCTGGCCTTGTAGGCTGCGGTCAGGGAGGTGTCGTTCAGCAGGCTGCGCCAGGTGCCGATGAAGTGCGGATCGACTTCAGGCGCCGTATTCCGGGCAAAGGCCTGAACCAGGGCAAGTAGCTGGTGACTGGCCAGTGTTTGGGCGGCTTCCCAGCGGGCAAAGGGATCGCTGTCGTGTCGCGTCAGCAAGGCCAGGTCGGCATTGCTGCGATCAAACTCGACAATGACTGGCGCAGAGAAACGCCTTAGCAGCGACGGAATGGGCTGCTCGGGAATTTGGGTAAAGGTCCAGCTTTGTTCTTCGTGACATAGGTCAAGCACGATGGTGTCGGCTGCTTTGCCTTCGTGGGTAATAGGCAAGGCTTGGCCGTCTTGTCCCAGCAGTCCCAGCGCAAAGGGGATATGCAGGGGAGGCTTGGCTTGCGGTGGTGTACTGAGTTTTTCTATGCCGACGGGGGGATTATGCTGACGTAGCGTCACCGTGCATGTCTGGTCTTCGGCGGCGTACGACAAGCTCACTTGCACACGCGGCGTACCTGCCTGCGAGTACCAGCGGCGGAAAATGTCGAAGCTCTTGCCGGGGTTTTGCTTGGCATAGACCGATTCCATGGCGCTGACAAAATCATCGCAAGTGACGGCTGCACCATCATGGCGTCTGAAGTATTCAGCCAGACCGGCCTGGAAGCCTGCTTCGCCCAGCAGAGTGTGCTGCATCCGTATGACTTCGGCGCCTTTCTCGTACACCGTGGCGGTATAGAAATTGCCGATTTCCTGATAGCTTTCGGGGCGTATGGGATGAGCCATAGGGCCGGCGTCTTCGGGGAACTGGGCCAGGCGCAGTGTACTGACGTCGTCAATACGCTTGACGGCCCGGGCGCTCTCGGCCTCGGCGCCGTCCAGGCCCTGGGCCAGCATATCAGCCGAAAACTCCTGGTCGCGGAATACCGTCAGGCCTTCTTTCAGCGACAGCTGGAACCAGTCGCGGCAGGTGACACGGTTGCCTGTCCAGTTGTGGAAGTACTCATGACCAATCACGGCCTCAATCGCCCGGTAGGCGGCGTCTGTGGCGGTGTCGGCATCGGCTAGAACATAGGCGGCATTGAATACATTCAGCCCCTTGTTTTCCATGGCGCCCATATTGAAATCATGTGCAGCCACGATCATGAAGCGATCCAGATCCAGCTCAAGGTTGAAACGGCTTTCGTCCCATTTGACCGAGCGGGTCAGGCAATCCAGGGCCCACTCCGTCTTGTTGTAGGTGCCAACGTCGCTGTATACCTGCAGCAGGGCGTCGCGGCCGCTGCGTGTCTTGATGGTTTGCTCGCGGCAGTCGAAACTTCCTGCCACCAGCGCAAACAGATAGCTGGGCTTGGGGTGGGGATCTTCCCAGATGGCTTCGTGTCGGCCATCGGCCAGGTCGCGTTGCTCAAGCAGGTTGCCGTTGGATAGCAAAAGAGGATATTGCTGTTTGTTGGCCCGTATGCGTACGCGATAGCGGGCCATGACGTCAGGGCGATCGGGAAACCAAGTAATGCGCCGGAAGCCTTCAGCTTCGCATTGCGTGAAGAGTTTGCCGCCCGATACATATAAACCCATCAGGCTGGTGTTCTTATCGGGCTGACACAGACTGGTGATCTCGAGCGTAAAAGTGCCGGTGTCAGGATGCACGACCAGCGTATCGTCGTTCAGCTGATACTGCTCAGGAGTCAGAGCGCGTCCGTTCAATGCAAGCGATTCCAGTTGCAAGTCCTGACCGTTTAACACCAGCGGCTGCAGGCTGGTGGCAGCCTGCTCGAATTGCAGTTGCGCTTGTACCCGGGTTTGGCCCGGATCCAGATCGAAATCCAGAGTGACCTGAGTTAAGCGATAAGGGTAAGGCTGATAATCGTGACGTGAAATGGTCGGGGCGGTATCTGTGCGCATGACGATAGAAAATAAAGAGTGGACGCAGCTATTGTAGTGTTTGCTTCGTGTTGCGGTTTTTACATCAAATATGCAACCTTTGCCTGGGTATTGTGGTCTGATAGTAATAGTCTTGTCGACGTAGTCTTTGACTGTGGCAAGATAAAGACTCGCGACCAAATCAGGGGTAAGTATGTGGTACCAAATTTGTCGATACCAGAAAGAACTATTCCGTTGCCTGGTCTTGGGCAGCGTCTTTTTGCTGGCTGGCTGCGCCTCGACATTATCGGCCCGGGTAACCAGCTTTCAGCAGTGGCCTGGTAATGCCCAAGGCGAAACCTATCGTATCGTGCGTACTGATCCACAAAAGAATAATCTTGAATTCGAGGCTGTGGCCGATATGGTCCGGGCCAACATCGGCCCTACAGGCTTGGTCGAGGCGCAGTCAGGCAAAGCCCGTTTCGATCTGCATATTACCTACGATAATCCAGTTACCAAAACCTGGGTGCAGCGTTATAACGACCCCTATTTGAATGATGGCTGGATGGGGCCGGCATTTGGCGGTTATTACGGTGGTTTCTCGGGTTGGGGATGGGGCGGCATTTACATGGCGCCGTCGGTGTCTAATTTCCCGGTTGATATTTATAATAATACTTTGACCATCGTTATTAATGATAATCGGGCCAATAATGCCGAGGTTTATCGATCCAGTGCTGTAAATCAAAGCTCGAACGATAATTTATTGCAGGTCATGCCTTATCTGGCTCGGGCGGTATTCGACCGTTTCCCCGGCAATAATGGACAGGTGCGCGAAGTGCAGTATGAAAGGCAGCGCTAATAAGTTGTTTGCCGGATTTGAACCCGGCCAGCAGCTTGTTAGGTAATCAGGAAGTCGTTACGGCTTTTACCTTCGGCTTCGGCAGTGGTAATCCAGCGTGGCGCTTTGCCGCGACCTGTCCAGGTTTCGTTGGTTTCAGGATGACGAAACTTGATCGGTACAGTGCGTTTTGCTGCTGGGGCGGTTGCGGTTTTTTTGCTGCGCGTGCTGCCAGTTTTTTTGTTGTATGCGGCGGCAATGTCATCGGGCGTGATATCGTATTCACGCATGGACCGGATAATAGAAATGACGACAGGGCCGCGCTGCTTGGCTTGTAGCGCCTGAGCCTGTTTTTGCAGCTTTTGAATTTCTTTTTCGATTTTTTGTTTAAGGACAGAGTACGTTTCACGTGTCATTAAGTATTCCTGTTTGCGGAGGTTTGTGCTTGTCGTTTCTGGTGCCGAATGATTAATCAAATAGAGTGCTGGTTAGTATTATAGTGATTAAGGGTTCGTATTATGCCGGAAAATAGCTCAATAACCCATCGGTAACTTTGGCTCATATGAATAAACTTAAAAATATTATCAAGGCGGCAGCCATTCAAATGGTATCGTCTACTAGCGTCGACGATAATCTGCGCCAGGCTGCCGAGCTTATCGCCCAAGCTGCGCAGGCAGGTGCCACGATAGTTGCGCTACCCGAGTATTTTTGCGTAATGGGGCGCACAGACACCGACAAGTTGCTCGTTCAGGAAGCGCTGGGGCAGGGTGCCATTCAGTCGTTTCTGGCAGATCAGGCGCGTCAGCACGGAATATGGCTGGTGGGTGGCACCTTACCGCTCAATACCGACGACCCGCAACGCATATTCAATGCCAGTCTAGTGTATGACCCTGCCGGAAATCAGGTGGCACGCTACGATAAGGTCCATCTGTTCGGGTTTACGAAAGGGCAGGAATCCTACGATGAATCTGTGGTCATTCGGCCTGGCCGGAATGCACCTCAAACCTTCGATACCCCCTGGGGCCGTGTGGGGCTTTCCATTTGCTACGACCTCAGGTTTCCGGAGTTTTTCCGGGCGATGGGGCCAGTCGACTTGATTGTGATACCTTCTGCCTTTACCTATACAACCGGGTCAGCCCACTGGGAAATATTGCTACGCGCCCGCGCTATCGAAAACCAGTGCTATGTGCTTGCACCCGCCCAAGGCGGTAAACACGAAAATGGCCGGCGCACATGGGGGCATTCTGTTCTAATTGATCCATGGGGCGAAATACTTGCCCAGGTCGATCACGAGCCGGGTATTGCCGTGGGCACGCTGAGCCTTGAAAGAATTGCCGATGTGCGGGCGTCTTTGCCCGCCCTCAAACATCGTACGATGTAAACACAGTAATGGACTTGCCATATTTATGAAACCTGCGGATTCCGCTATTAATGCCCTGGCCACAGCCAAGTCGGTTTTGCTCGACCCTTGGGGATTGGACGAAGCCGACATGGCGCGCGCCCTGGGCGAAATTTTTACCCACAAGGTCGACTATGCCGACCTATATTTTCAATATACGCGTAGCGAAGGCTGGAGCCTCGAAGAAGGTATCGTCAAGACCGGCAGCTTTTCGATAGAGCAGGGTGTGGGCGTACGCGCCATCACCGGAGAAAAAACGGCTTTCGCCTATTCTGATACCTTGTCTGCTGACGCTTTGCTTTCTTCCGCACGGGCTGTGCGCAGCATTGCGCGCCGGGGCGCTGGACGCCAGAAGGTGATCAGCGGTCATCCGCCGTTGTCACACAACTTGTATCCGGCCATAGATCCGGTCAACACCTTGAGCGCGCCCGAAAAGGTGGCCTTGCTCGAAAGACTCGAGGCTATGGCCCGCGCGTCTGATCCGCGCATCATTCAGGTCATGGCGGGCCTGGGTGCCGAATACGATGTTGTGCTGGTGGCTGGCAGCGACGGCCGTCTGGCGGCAGACGTTCGTCCGCTGGTGCGTCTGTCCCTGACAGTCATCGCCGAGCGCGATGGCCGCCGGGAAATGGGGCACGGCGGCGGTGGCGGCCGTACTGGCCTGGCCTACTTCACCGACGATGTCCTGCGCAGCTATGTACAACGTGCCACACACGAGGCACTGACCAATCTCGATGCCAAACCTGCTCCGGCCGGCCAAATGACGGTGGTGTTGGGTTCAGGCTGGCCGGGTATTTTGTTGCACGAAGCCGTGGGCCATGGTCTCGAAGGCGACTTCAACCGCAAGGGCTCCAGCGTGTTTTCCGGCCGTATCGGCGAACGTGTTGCATCCAAGGGCGTTACCGTGGTCGATGATGGCACCATTGCCGACCGCCGTGGCTCGCTCAATATCGACGACGAAGGCAACGCGACGCAGCATAATGTCCTGATCGAAGATGGCATATTGAAAGGCTATATGCAAGACTCCATGAATGCGCGCCTGATGAAAATGCCCGTGACGGGCAACGGGCGGCGTGAGTCATACGCCCATTTACCTATGCCGCGCATGACCAATACCTATATGCTGGCCGGGCAGACGCCTCCGGAAGAAATCATCGCGTCGGTCAAAAAGGGCTTGTATGCGGTGAACTTTGGCGGCGGTCAAGTTGATATCACCAGCGGCAAGTTTGTATTTTCCACTTCTGAAGCCTACTTGATCGAAAACGGCAAGGTGACTTGCCCCGTCAAAGGGGCCACACTTATTGGCAATGGCCCGGAAGCCATGAATCAGGTCGGCTTCATTGGTAATGATTTGCAACTGGATTCCGGCGTAGGCACTTGCGGCAAAGAAGGGCAAAGTGTTCCGGTGGGCGTTGGTATGCCTACCGTGCGCATGGATGGTCTGACAGTAGGCGGAACCGCCTGATCTCTACTGCCTGAAAGCAGCTGCAAGATACTAAAAAGGGCGGGATGATAGCCATATCATCCCGCCCTTTTTGCTTCCATCCGTGGTTGACACAAATCATTAGCGAGCTTATGATTTGAGTAGAAATTAATTGGATTGAACTCTTTTTGATTATGCCTAATACTTCGACTTCCGCTCAGCAGTACGACCTGCGCATTTTGCGTGCGTTGCGGCGCATCACGCGGTCGGTTGCGCTGCATTCACGACAGTTGGCGGCTTATAGCCATATCACTGCGCCTCAGCTCATTTGTCTGCGCGCAGTCATCGAGCATGGGCCGCTTACGGCGACTGCCATCAGTCGTGAAATCCACCTTAGCGCCAGTACGGTGGTGGGCATTCTCGACCGCCTCGAAGACAAAGGCTTGATCAACCGTGAACGGGGTCGCGAAGACCGTCGCATTGTTTTTGTGACGGCTACGCAAGCCGGCGTCAAGCTTGCTCACGATACCCCGTCCCCCTTGCAACAGAAACTGGCTGATGCCCTGAATGCCTTGCCCGAGCAAGAGCAGGCTTCCATCACCACGTCGCTCGAACGCGTCGTTGATCTAATGGAATCCGACGGTGTTACGCCACAGGAAGCGCCCGGCGAGCTTGCTTCGCCCATTCTTGATGTGCCTGTCGGAGGCGCGCTTCCCGAATCGGGACTGGTCGTGTGACAGATTGCGAAACTATCAACTCCTCCACCAAATCTTCAGAAAACACCGGCGATAACCGCCCCAGTCATCACCGCAGTTGGATGCGGATGCCGCAAATCAGCGACGCGGCAGGCATCCATCGCCTCATCTCCGAGTGCCCGCCACTCGACCTCAATTCTGTTTATACCTACCTGCTTCTGAGCGAGCACTTTGGTGCCTCTTGTGTACTGGCCGGTGCCGACGATACTTTGCATGGCTTTGTGTCCGGCTATGTGCCGCCCGAGCGACCCAATACGCTTTTTGTCTGGCAGGTAGCAGTGCATGAGCAAGGCCGTGGGCAAAGCCTGGGACGGCGCATGATGCAACATCTGCTGCAGCGCCCCGGCCTGGCTCATATTCAATACATAGAGACTACTGTAGGCCCTGACAACCGCGCTTCGCGCGCCATGTTTGCCAGTCTGGCCCAAAAATTGCTTGCACCTATTGATGAGCAGCCGCTATTCACGCGGGATATGTTCGGTGTGCATGCCCACGAAGATGAGCCTTTGCTGCGCATAGGCCCGTTTGCTATCGCATCGCTGCCTTAGGCTGCGAATTCGTTTCACAGTTGAGGCGCCCGAAAGGTCTGCGCTCAGCTCGGTTTTTTCGCCGGCGCCTCACACATAGGAGAACAAAACATGATGGACTTAAAAATATTTGACCGGATGGAGTCGGAAGTACGGGGCTATGTCCGGTCGTTCCCAGTCATATTCAAACAAGCTCGCGGTTCCGTGCTGATAGATGAAAACAACAGAGAGTACGTGGACTTTTTCAGCGGAGCGGGGACCCTTAATTACGGCCATAACAATCCCATCCTGAAGCAGAAACTGATCGAGTATCTGGATACGGACGGACTGGTGCACGGCCTGGATATGGCAACGAGCGCCAAGAAATATTTCCTGGAAACGGTTGAGCAGGTGCTGTTCAAGCCACGGAACTGGAAATACACCCTGCAGTTTACCGGCCCTACCGGTACGAATGCTGTCGAGGCTGCGTTGAAGCTTGCACGACAGATAAAGGGCCGTCAGAACGTCGTTTCGTTCACGCATGGTTTTCATGGTGTCAGCGGTGGTTCTTTGGCGGTCACTGCCAATTCGAAATTCCGACAAGCTGCCGGTGTGGCACTCAGCAATACTTCGTTTATGCCATTCGATGGCTATATGGGCCCAGACGTAAACACGATTGCTTATTTTGAGCGCCTATTGAACGATAACAGTAGCGGGTTGGATCATCCCGCTGCCGTTATCGTTGAAACCGTGCAAGGTGAAGGTGGTGTCAATGTGGCGTCCAAGCGCTGGCTGAAAGAGCTGCAAAGAGTCTGCCGTCAGCACGATATGTTGCTGATCGTGGACGATATACAGGTAGGTTGTGGCCGTACCGGAAACTTCTTCAGTTTTGAGTCCGCTGGTATAGAACCCGACATCATCACCTTGTCCAAATCCTTGTCTGGCTTTGGTCTGCCCATGTCGCTAGTGCTGATGAAGCCCGAATGCGATATCTGGAAGCCCGGTGCCCATAGCGGCACTTTCCGGGGTAACAATATGGCGTTTGTCACGGCTGCCCAGGTTCTGGACAGCTACTGGCGCGATGACCGATTTGCCGAGGACACCCTGCGCAAAGAGCGTATGGTACGCGACTGGCTCGAGAACCTGGTTCATAGCTATCCGGGAGCAGGTCTGAGTGTGCGCGGACGCGGACTGATCCAGGGCCTGGTCACGCCGAATGATGATGACATGGCCAATCAGATTGCCAAGAAGGCTTTCGAGCATGGGCTGGTGATCGAAACTTCGGGTGCCAATGATGAGGTGCTGAAACTGTTGCCGGCACTGACCATCGAAGATGATTTGCTGATGCGTGGCCTTCAGGTGATCGAGCGCAGCTTGGCAGAAGTTTTATCAGAGAAGGGCGTCAGTGCCCGTGTATTGAAATTTGGAGGTAAAGCAGGATGATCGTCAGGAATGTAAAGGATGTGATCGGTACCGAGAACGAGGTAAAAACCGAGACTTGGCTGAGCCGTCGTGTATTGCTGCAAAAAGACGGCATGGGGTTTTCCTTTCACGAGACCGTGATTTTTCCTGGTACGGAAACGCATATTCATTACCAGAACCACCTCGAAGCCGTATGGTGCATCGAAGGTGATGGCGAAATCGAAACAATCGCCGATGGCAAGAAATATGCCTTGGGTCCAGGTGTGGTTTATGCCTTGGACGAACATGATGAACATTGGCTGCGCGGCGGCAAAGAGCCGCTGCGAGTAATCTGCGTATTCAATCCGCCGTTGACCGGCTTCGAGGTGCATGACGATAAAGGAGTGTATCCGCTGGTTACCGATGCGGCTTGAGTTGCAAAGGAGTAAAAGATGAATGTATCTATGAACGACCCTTATGCGTCGCGTACCGACCGGACCTCTGCGATTATTGCTCGCCGGGATCCGGTGGTATACAAGGATGGTACTTATGCCGACGCACTGGCGTCAGAACAGGTAGCATCCTATGAGCGTGACGGCTTTTTGTTGCTCGAGAATATATTCAGCGATGAAGAGGTTCAGGGCTTGCTCGCCGAGGTCAAGCGCATGGGCACTGACCCCGATATCATCAAGCTGGAAGAAGCGATTACCGAGCCAGGCAGTGATGCCGTCCGGTCCATCTTCCGGGTGCATGAGCTTAGTCAGTTGTTGGGCCGGCTGGCCTGCGATCCGCGGCTTATACACGTTGCCCGGCAATTGTTGGGTTCCGAGGTGTATATGCACCAGTCACGGGCCAATATGAAGCCCGGCTTCAAGGGCAAGGAATTCTATTGGCATTCCGACTTTGAAACCTGGCACATCGAGGATGGCATGCCGGCCATGCGCGCACTCAGCTGCTCGGTCTTGCTGACCGACAACAGTGCCTGCAACGGCCCTTTGATGTTGGTTCCAGGGTCACACCAGCAGTTTATTTCATGCCAGGGCATCACGCCTGATAATCACTACAAAAAGTCGCTCAAGAAGCAGGAGTATGGCGTACCCGACACCTTGAGCCTGCAGCTGCTGGCCGAGCAGGGCGGTATTCAGGCCATGACGGGCAAGGCTGGCTCGGTGGTGTTCTTCGATTGCAACACTATGCATGGCTCCAACGGGAATATTTCGCCATGGCCCCGTGCCAATGTTTTCATGGTGTACAACAGCATGGAAAACACGCTGGAGCCTCCCAAGTATGGTCTGGTGCCGCGACCAGAGCATATTGCAACACGCAAACGGTTCACGCCACTGCTTCCTCTGGAAGAGGCTGCTACTGCTTGAACTGTACTAGCAGCACTTGGCGGTGTGACTCCTGCTCATCGGGGCACACCGCTCCAGTCCAGTGCTGGTGGCTAGCTCAACATTCGGGATTGATGAAGCCCTTGAGGAACTCCTGAGTGCGTTCCTCACGTGGCGATGAAAACACCTGTTCTGGCGGGCCTTCTTCAACAATCCTGCCTTTGTCGAAAAAGCAGACGCGGTCGGAAATTTGCTTGGCAAACTGCATTTCATGCGTAACCAGCAACATGGTCAGGTCTTGCTCTTCAGAAAGACGCTGAATCACATTGAGTACTTCGCCGACCAGCTCGGGATCCAGGGCTGAGGTCGGCTCGTCGAACAGCATGATATTGGGTTTCATGGCCAGGGCGCGGGCAATGGCAACCCGTTGCTGCTGACCGCCCGATAGCTGGCTGGGGAATTTATCGGCTTGGTCCGAAAGCCCGACCAGTTCCAGATACTCCTCGGCGCGTTGATTGGCCTTGTCTTTGGACAGTCCCAGCACATGCACTGGCGCTTCGGTAATATTGCGCCTGACCGTCATGTGAGGGAACAGGTTGAACTGCTGGAACACCATGCCCATTTCCTTGCGCATCTGGCGCAGGTGATCTTCGCTGGCTGGTATCAGCTGGTCGTTGCGCAGTTCGTGCCATAAAGGCCGGCCCGCCACATGTATGACCCCTTCGTTAATGGTCTCCAGGGTCATGAGTATGCGCAAGACGGTGGATTTACCGGAGCCGGACGGGCCGATAATGGTGACTTTCTCACCCTTTTGCACATTGAAATCGAGGCTGTCGAGCACAGTCACATCACCAAAGCGTTTCACCACCTTGTCGAACTGGATGATGGTGTTTGGATCGGGCGTCTGCGTCAGGCCAGGCGTTTGTTCCGTGGTTGCGGAGTCGTTCATTTTAGGGGTATTCCTTGCTTGGGCAGGCGCTGGTCGAGGTGGCGTATGGCTGCCGAAGCCACGAGGGTCAGAATAAGATATAGCCCGCCCACCATGGATAGTGGAATCAGATAATTGAAGGTGCGATCACCGATGATTTTGGCCACGTTGAGCATTTCCAGGACCGACACAACCGACAGCACGGGCACGTCTTTCATGATGGAAACCAGGTAGTTGCCCAGTGCCGGGATAATGCGCGGGATGGCCTGCGGGACAATAATCACGCAAAAAGTGCGTAGCGGTGACAGGTCCAGTGCGCAGGCGGCTTCGGTCTGGCCGCGTGTAATGGACTCTATGCCGGCCCGGTATACCTCGGACGTATAGGCACTGTACTGTATGCCGAGGGCGAGGGCGCCGGTCAGGAAGGCAGGCAGCACAATACCGTATTCGGGCAGCACGTAATACAGGAAGAATAGCTGTACCAGCAGCGGTGTATCGCGGATGAACTCGGTGATCAGGCGGGCTGGCCACGAGATAATGCGCAGCCGCGAAGACTTCAGGGCTGCCAGCACCAGGCCCAGCACTGCCGCGACGAAGAAGCCCAGCACGGTTGCCTGTATGGTTACGACCAGGCCCTTGAACAAAATGGGCAATATCGAGCTTGCGAACAGCCAGTTCGAAGAGGTGTCCCACTCTATACCAAATAACATACTCAGGTCCTCCCCGCACGCCAGCGCCCAACTGAGCGCTCCAGCAACTTCATGATGGCCGTCAGAACCAGCGCCATGCCAAAATACATGAACAGCAGCAGGGTGTAGACCGTAACGCTGTCTTGCGTGAAGTTGCGGATTTGTTCGGCCCGAAAGGCCAGGTCGCCCAGGCTGATCAGTGATACCAGTGCAGTGTCTTTCAGGTTCTGGACGGCCAGATTGCCGAAGCTGGGCATCATTTCAGGTATCGCCTGGGGCAGGGATATCCGCCACAACACCTGCCGTGGTGTGAAGTCCAGCGCTTTGGCAGCCTCGTGCTGAGTAGGGGGGACTGCCTGGATGGCGCCACGCACCACTTCGGCGCCATAGGCACCGATATTCAGGCTGAGGGCCAGCGTACCGGCCACCACAGGCGGAAGGCGCAAATCCACGCCTATGGCCTGACCCAGCAAGGGCAGGGCAAAGTACAGCCAGAACAGCTGTACCAGCAATGATGTACCCCGGAATATCTCGATGAGACCTATTGAGACGCCCTTGATGAGCCAGTTGGTGGAGAGTTTTCCTATGCCAAAGGCAAAGGCAAAAAAAGCGCCCAGGATGGTCGAGTAAACAGTCAGTTGTATCGTTACCCAGGCGCCTTGCAGCAGCGGCGTGCTGTAGCTAAGCCATTCCATGAGGGAATCTACGCTTTATTCGGTGCAAAGTTGCTCGGTGGTTTTGTTGAAGGACTCTTTGGCATCAGCCTCACTGAAGCCGTATTCAGCCATAATCTTGCCCCAGGCATCGGTTTTCTTGAATTTGGCGAGCTCGGCATTGACGGCATCCCGAAAGTCTTTGGAGTCCTGGCTGAAGGTAAAGCCTCCCCAGCTACGTGCGGGTTCCCCATCGATCACCGGGTCGGTAAACTCTTTTGCGGCTTCGACTTTGTCGCTCTTTTTGGCCAGCTCACTGACCGTCAGGCTGGTGGCGGCATAGGCACTGGCGCGACCTGTGGATACGGTGGAGATCGCATCGGCATTATTCGATATGGTGACCATGCGCTCACCGGGCACGCCCAGTGCCTGAAGCATTTCAAGCTGGTCGGCACCGGCCATGATGGCTATTTTCTTATCGGATTTGGCAAAGTCTTCGTAGGTGTGGACGTTGTCGGGATTACCTTGTGCGACCAGCAGGCCTTCGCCATATGAGCTATTGGGTTCAGAAAAAAGCACTTCCTTGCAACGCTGGGGCAATATGGCCATCTCGGCCGAGACCATATCGAAGCGGTTGGCCTGCAGGCCTGGAATCAAAGAACCAAAATTGGTCGTCACCCATTCAATTTTCTTGATGCCCAATTGCTCCATGATGTGTTGGGCTGTTTCAGGACCAACGCCTTTGGCTTTGCCCGACATATCCATATAGCCGTAGGGTATTTCATTGGCCACGGCAATACGGACGGTGCCGCGATCTTTGATTTCCTGGAGGCTGGCAGCGCTAGCCTGACTTGCCAGACCGCCGGTCAGGGCGACGGCCAAAGTGCAAAGGGCTAATTTTTTAATCATGGTCATTGCGTGTCCTTGTTCCATTTGCTCAGAAATAATCATCGAAGAAATCATACATCATTAAATCATTAGTACTCAAATTAATATTAGTGTAATGAATTGACTGCCAAAGTTTATTAGGCGTTGTTTTTATTTTTTATTGGCAGGAGAAAAACTCTGTGCTAGGATTACCTTCTATGTACCGCGCAAGCCAATTTTTCTTTTTTTATTTTTATGCTTTTCCAAAACCGCTGGTGGAGGAAGGGAAGCGTTGTACGCAGTAAAAAGAACCAAATTCCCAAAAAGCCGCCAGCAAAGCTAGGCGGCTTTTTTTGTACCGCCGGCAAGCGGGCAATTACTCTGGAGTCTAGTTGTGTCGCACAATACTGATGATTTACGCATCCGAGAAATCAAAGAGCTCAGCCCGCCCGCTCATATCATGCGCGAGTTTCCATGTACCACCGCCATTTCTTCGACCGTTTACGACGCCCGTCATGCCGTGCACGATATTCTGCATGGTTCCGACGACCGTCTGGTCGTGGTCATAGGCCCATGCTCTATTCATAATCCGGTTGCCGCCATCGAGTACGCCAAAGGTCTTGTCGCGCAACGCGAGCGTTTCAAAGGCGAGCTTGAAATCATCATGCGCGTTTACTTTGAAAAGCCCCGAACCACTGTCGGCTGGAAGGGGCTGATCAACGACCCAGGCCTCGACGGCAGTTTCAATATTAATCAGGGCTTGCGTACGGCACGCGAATTACTCATTGAAGTCAATGCACTGGGTTTACCGGCTGGCTGCGAATTTCTTGACATGATTACCCCGCAGTACATCGCCGATCTGGTTTCATGGGGGGCTATTGGCGCCCGAACAACCGAAAGCCAGGTGCACCGTGAGCTATCGTCGGGTTTGTCCTGCCCGGTAGGTTTCAAGAACGGTACGGGCGGCGATACCAAAATCGCCATTGATGCCATTATGGCGGCCTCCCAGTCCCATCACTTTTTGTCCGTGACCAAAGGGGGGCATTCCGCCATTGTTTCCACCGCTGGCAACGAAGACTGCCATTTGATTCTGCGTGGTGGCAAATCACCCAATTACGACGCTGCCAGCGTCGATGCCGCCAGCCAGGTGCTGGTGAAGGCTGGGCAGCGCCCCCGCATCATGATCGATGCCAGCCATGCCAACAGCAATAAAGACTACAGAAACCAGCCTTTGGTGCTCGAAGACGTGGCGAAGCAGATGGAAACTGGCGACGAGCGGATTTTTGGCGTCATGATAGAAAGTAATTTGGTCGAAGGGCGCCAGGATTTGGTTGCCGGCCAGACGCTGACTTATGGCCAGAGCATTACTGATGGTTGCATAAGTTGGGATAGTTCGGTGCAGGTGCTCGAACGTCTGGCGCTGGCGGTCAAGAATCGCCGTCAGGTTGCTGCGCAATCAGCAAATGCCCTGATCGGCAGCAAGGCATAAAACCCGTTAGTATGGAGGTTGGTTTTATATAGCAGGGTTCCCAGGAGTACAGGCATGAATGCCCCCGATCTTTTCAATACGTTGCGCCGTGCTATTCCAGCAGGTTTTCTCGAAGCCTTGGCGGAGCAGTTTGGCGAACGCTTTTCAACTGCGCATGCGGTGCGCGAGCACCACGGACGCGACGAGTCTCCTTATCCGCCCATGCTGCCCGATGGCGTGGTGTTTGCCAATAGTACCGAAGAGGTTGCCTGGGTGGCGCGCCATTGTCACAGCCACAAGGTACCGCTTATTCCCTATGGCGTGGGCTCCTCGCTAGAAGGTCATTTGCTGGCAGTGCAAGGCGGCATCAGCCTCGACTTATCAGGTATGAATCAGCTGGTTTCGGTCAACCCCGAAGACTTCACCGCTACGGTCCAGGCCGGGGTAACACGCAAGCAGCTGAACGAAGAAATCCGCAATACCGGCCTGTTCTTCCCGATCGATCCGGGGGCTGATGCCAGCCTGGGCGGTATGGCAGCCACGCGAGCCTCGGGTACCAATGCCGTGCGTTACGGCACCATGCGCGAAAACGTCATGTCGCTCAAGGTGGTCACGGCCGACGGGCGTGTGATCGAAACCGCCAATCGTGCCCGCAAGTCGGCGGCCGGCTACGACCTGACGCGTATTTTTGTGGGTAGCGAAGGGACGCTGGGCATTATTACCGAAGTCACCATACGTTTGTACCCGCAACCAGAAGCCATATCGGCGGCTATTTGTAACTTCCCCACGCTACAAGCTGCCGTGCAAAGCGTGATTGAAATCATCCAGATGGGGGTGCCGGTTGCTCGCGTCGAATTCATGGATGCCTGGGCGGTCAAGGCCACCAATGCCTATAGCAAGCTCACTCTAACCGAATCCCCATTGCTGCTGTTTGAGTTCCATGGCAGCCCGGCCGGTGTCAAAGAGCAGGCCGAAATCGTCCAGAGCATCACGCACGACAATGGCGGCATGGACTTCGAATGGGCCGAACAGCCCGAAGACCGCAGCCGTTTATGGACGGCGCGCCATAATGCTTATTTTGCCGGCCTGCAGCTGCGTCCAGGCTGCCGTTCCAGCACAACAGACGTCTGTGTGCCTATTTCTCGCCTGGCCGAATGTGTGTCGGAAACGGCTGCCGAGCTTAACGAGGCCAGCTTTCCGTACACCATTGTGGGTCATGTGGGCGACGGGAATTTCCATGTCTTGATGCTGCTTGACCCTGATAATCCTGCCGAGTGGACGGAGTCCGAGCAGCTTAACCGGCGCCTGGTCGAGCGGGCCATTCGCATGCAAGGTACGTGCACGGGCGAGCATGGTGTGGGCCTGCACAAAATGGAATTCATGCAGGCCGAGCATGGGCAAGATGCGCTTGACCTCATGTCCAGCCTGAAGCTTGCCTTTGATCCACATAATATACTGAACCCGGGGAAAATCATTCCACAAGCCTGAACCCTTCTTGGGCGTGGCAGGGCGCATCACGACAAGAACATAACAACAAGATAGAAGAGACACAATGAACCAGACTGCCATGAGTGCGGTGGCCGAGTATGTTCCTGATTTCGCGGGCTTGATTGCACGGCTGAAAGACAGCGTTCCCAAGCACTGTATTTTGTCGAAAATCGAAGACACCCGTCCCTATGAGTGCGACGGGCTGTCTTTGTATCGTACCTTGCCGCCGGTAGTCATCCTGCCCGAAAACGAAGAGCAGGTCGTTGCGGTTCTGCAAGCCTGCAAGGCCTTCAATATTCCTATTGTTGCCCGTGGGGCGGGTACGGGTTTGTCGGGTGGCGCCATGCCGCATGCACAAGGCATTGTGCTGGGCCTGGCCAAACTCAATCGCATCCAGAAAATCGATCTCAAGACAGCCACGGCAGTGGTGCAGCCTGGTGTCCGCAATCTGGCCATTTCCGAGGCCGCGGCACCCTATGGTTTGTACTATGCTCCCGATCCTTCCAGCCAGATTGCCTGTTCCATAGGCGGCAACATCGCCGAAAACTCAGGCGGCGTTCACTGCTTGAAATACGGCCTGACGGTACATAATGTCCTGAAAGTCAGGCTGGTGACCATAGATGGCGATATCGTCGAGTTGGGTTCCGAGGCGCCCGACAGCCCAGGCCTTGAATTGCTGGCAGCTTTCATTGGGTCTGAAGGCATGCTGGGCGTGGTCACCGAAGTTGTCGTCAAACTCATTCCCAAGCCAGCCAGCGCACGCGTCATCATGGCCAGTTTTGCCAGCGTCGAAGGGGCTGGGCTAGCCGTTACCAACATTATTGCCACCGGCATCATTCCTGCCGGTCTCGAAATGATGGATAAGCGCGCTGTTCATATGGTCGAGCCCTTCGTCAAGGCGGGCTACGACCTGGAGGCCGAGGCCATTTTGCTGTGCGAATCGGATGGAACCGAAGAAGAGGTCGAAGACGAGATCCAGCGCATGCTTGACGTCTTCCAGAAGGCGGGCGCCACGCGGCTACAGGTGTCGAATTCTGAGCAAGAACGTCTGGTGTTCTGGGCAGGTCGCAAAAATGCCTTCCCCGCAGCGGGCCGAATTTCTCCAGACTATTACTGCATGGATGGCACCATTCCACGCAGGCATCTTGGCCGAGTATTACGGGCCATAGAAGAAATGGAAGACGAATTCAGCTTGCGCTGCGCGAACGTGTTTCATGCTGGCGATGGCAACTTGCATCCCCTCATCATGTTCGACTCCAACCAGCCGAATGAAGTTGAGCGGGCCGAAAAATTCGGTGCTGCTATTCTCGAGCTGTGCGTACAAGTAGGCGGTACCGTCACGGGCGAACACGGCGTGGGTATCGAAAAAATCAATCAGATGTGTGTGCAGTTCACACGCGAAGAACTCGATTTTTTCTGTGCCTTCAAGCGCGCTTTCGATCCTTATGGTTTGTTGAATCCCGACAAGGTCATTCCTACCCTGGTGCGCTGCGCCGAATACGGGAAGATGCATGTGCATGGCGGTGAAATCCGCTTTCCCGAGCTACCTCGTTTTTAAGAGCTGTATATGGAATTTGTACTTTCTGAACTCTGCCAGCAGGTCATGGCGGCTCGCGGGGCCGAGCGTCCTGTTTATATCCAGGGGGGCGGAACCAAGCGTTTTTATGGTGAAAACCTTGGCCCCGATCCGATTCCAGGTACAGCAGTACTCGATATGTCAGGGTATGCAGGTATCGTCAGCTATGAGCCATCGGAGCTGGTCATGACGGTCAGGGCTGGCACCTTGCTGAGCGATGTCGAAGCTGCGCTGGATGAGCAAAACCAGATGCTCGCATTCGAGCCGCCGCGCTTTGGTCCCACATCCACCATAGGTGGATGCGTGGCCAGCGGGCTATCCGGTCCGCGACGCATGGCTGCAGGTAGCGTACGTGATTTCGTGCTGGGCGCCAAACTGCTTGATTCCTCCGGAGTGGTTCTGAGCTTCGGCGGCGAGGTCATGAAAAACGTGGCCGGCTACGATATTTCGCGTTTGTTGGCGGGCTCCATGGGTATATTTGGTGCCATGATCGAGGTGTCGCTCAAAGTAGTGCCCAAACCCTTCCAGGAAAAAACCTTCCGGCTTGAGCTTGACCAGGATCAGGCGCTGGATCTGTTTGGAACATGGCGCGGCCTGCCCATACCCATTAGCGCCACGGCGTGGGTGGCAGAACCAGGCCAGGCTGGAGTGTTGTACGCCCGGGTATCGGGTAGTGCACCCGCCGTGACCAGCGCGGCCGAAAGAATCGGCGGTGACACGCTGCCCGATGCTGAAGCGCAATCATTCTGGTCCAGCCTGCGCGACCAAACCCATTCCTTCTTCCAGCATCGGCCTTTGTGGCGGTTGGCTGTTCCACCTCAAACTCCGGCGCTGAACTTGGGGCCTACCCTGATCGAATGGAATGGTGGGCTGCGCTGGGTATCAGAGGTCGAGTCAGCAGCTGGCTTGCGTGACACCATTGCACAGCAGGGGGGGCATGCAACGCTATATCGTTATGAGCATAAACCACACGACACACCTGTGTTCCACCCTTTGTCGCCGGGACTTAAAAACATCAGCTTGCGGCTCAAGCAAGAGCTTGATCCCACCGGTATTTTCAACCCTAAACGCCTCTTTCCGGATTTCTGAGGGTAATGCATGCAAACGAATCTAGCTTCATGGGCGCGAGAGACCGATCTGGGCAATGATGCCGACGAAATCCTGCGTCGTTGCGTGCATTGCGGCTTTTGCCTGGCTACCTGTCCCACCTATCAGATACTCGGAGACGAACGCGATAGTCCGCGAGGGCGCATCTACCTTATCAAGCAGGTGCTTGAAGGTGTCGAGCCCACCGAGAAAACACAGCAGCACCTGGATCGCTGCCTGACCTGCCGTAATTGTGAAACGACTTGCCCGTCTGGCGTGCAGTATGGGGCCTTGGTCGACATAGGCCGTCATCTGGTCGATCAGCGGGTTGAGCGTCCACTCAAGCAAAGGATCACTCGTCGGCTTTTGCGTCATACCTTGAATTCATCTTTGTTTGGTCCGGCCATGAAGCTGGGCCGGTTGATGCGTCCCATGCTGCCCGAAGTATTGCGCAACAAGGTGCCACAGGCACGTCCAGTCGGACCGCTTCCGGCCAATGTTGCACGGCATCCTCGTCAAGTGATTATGCTGGCAGGGTGTGTTCAGCCAGCCATGATGCCTACCATAGACGCGGCCACCATACGGGTTTTGGATAGTCTGGGTATAGGAACCCAACTGGTGAAGGGCTCGGGTTGCTGCGGCGCCATCAATTTCCACCTGGATGCCCAGGAGGCGGCCTTGGTGCAAATGCGGGCCAATATCGATGCCTGGCTACCGTTGCTGGACAGCGGCGAAGTAGAGGCCATTGTCATGAATGCCTCAGGTTGCGGAGGCATGGTCAAGGAATACGCTCATCATCTGCGCCACGATGCTGACTATGTGGCCAAGGCTTTGCGCGTGGTCGACAAGGTGCGCGATATCGCTGAAATCGTTGCGCCTCACAGTGCCGAGCTCAAAGCCAGACTGAGCAGCCTGCCGAGCAAGACCGCTTTTCATCCGCCATGTACTTTGCAGCACTGGCAGGGCTTGCGCGGCGTCAGTGAAACCCTGTTGCAAGACCTGGGATTCAATCTGCAGCCTTTTACCGATTCGCATCTGTGTTGCGGGTCTGCCGGCACCTATTCGGTCACTCAACCTGAGCTGTCCAAGACTCTGCGCGAGCGCAAACTCGATGCCTTGCATGCCGTGGAACCTGACGCCATCGTTTCGTCCAATGTAGGCTGTATCTCTCATTTGCAAAGTGGTACTGATACGCCTGTGCGCCACTGGATAGAACTCGTCGACGAGGCTTTGATGGCAGGCAAGTCGTGATCCAGCCATAATCGCCAGGCATGTAGGTGGCGCCCTTAAACAGGCGCCGCCTTCTTGCGCTTGGGCCTGCTTCATACCGTAAATACGCATAAAATAGCGGGCATGACTACAGCATCAGTAACAAAAAAGCGTGTCGTGATCGGCATGTCGGGGGGCGTCGACTCCTCGGTGGCGGCGTGGCTGCTTAAAGAACAGGGCTACGACGTACTGGGTCTTTTCATGAAAAACTGGGAAGACGACGATGATTCTGAGTACTGCTCCACACGACAAGACTGGCTGGACGCTGCCAGTGTGGCTGATCTGATCGGTGTCGACATCGAGGCTGTCAATTTCGCAGCTGAGTATAAAGATAGAGTTTTTGCCGATTTTTTACGCGAATATTCTGCTGGCCGCACTCCCAACCCCGACGTTCTGTGTAATGCCGAGATCAAGTTCAAGGCATTTCTGGATCACGCCATGTCACTGGGCGCCGACTATATTGCAACCGGGCACTATGCACGCGTGCGCAGTATCGATACACCCCAGGGTGAGCAGCATCAGTTGCTCAAGGCTCTGGACCTGAGCAAAGATCAAAGTTATTTTCTGCATCGGCTCAACCAGACCCAACTCGCCCGTACCTTGTTCCCTTTGGGTGAAATTCCCAAGACCGAGGTACGACGCCTGGCGCAGCAGTTGCAACTGCCCAATGCCGCCAAGAAAGATTCCACGGGTATTTGCTTTATTGGCGAACGGCCTTTTCGTGAATTCCTCAACCGTTATTTGCCGACGCATGCGGGCCCCATCAAGACACCCGAGGGCGTCGTGGTGGGTGAGCACCAGGGCTTGTCGTTTTATACCCTAGGCCAGCGTAAGGGTCTGGGCATAGGCGGCGTAAAAGGCCGTCAGCGCGAGGACGGTACGGCTGATGCCTGGTATACCGCTCGCAAAGACCTGGAGAACAATATCTTGTATGTAGTCCAGGGCCATGACCATCCCTGGCTGTTGGCTGCCAAGCTAAACGCCCAGGATGCCAGTTGGGTGGCAGGCCAGGCACCAGGCCTCGGAAACTATGCCGCCAAGACGCGCTACCGGCAGGCAGACTCAGCTTGTGCTCTTGTTGACACGTCCGGCGATCAGTTTTCCTTGTCGTTTCAGGAAGACCAGTGGGCCGTCACGCCGGGTCAGTCGGCTGTGCTTTACGACGGGGATGTCTGCCTGGGGGGCGGTATTATCATCTGAGGCCGCTCAGGCTAGCCAGCACAAGAGGGCGCTGTTGGCCTGACACCGAACTCAACGCGCCGTTATATCAGGCGTTAATGCCTTTCATGAACATATAGATTGCCAGTGCGTAAAGCATGATGGCAAAGACGCGCTTAAGCCGACTAACGGGCAGACTGTGTGCTGCCCGGGCGCCTAAAGGAGCCGTGCAGACGCTGGCTGCTGCGATCAGAGCGAGAGCTGGCAAGTAGATATAGCCAAAAGAGGCGGGCGGCAAATCGGTTACGGCCATACCCGAAACGATATAGCCTGCAACGTTGGCGACAGCAATGGGAAAGCCCAGTGCGGCACTGGTTGCCACAGCGGTATGAATGGCAACATTGCACCAGGTCATGAAGGGTACGCTGATGAAGCCGCCACCAGCGCCAACCAGGCCGGACAGAAAGCCTATGAAACCGCCAGCCAGCAGCTGGCCACCCGTACCCGGCATCTGGCGGGTTGGTGGAGGTTTCTTGCCCAAAAACATCTGCGTTGCCGAGAACGCTACGAAAATCCCGAAAAATATCGCCAGGTAAGCGCCCTTGAGCACGGAAAATACGCCTATGCTGCCTAGCATGCTGCCCAGGACAATGCCCGGTGCCAGTTTGCGCACGATATCCCAGCGTACAGCACCACGCTTGTGATGAGCCCGAACACTGGAAACAGAAGTGAATATGATCACGGCCATAGAGGTAGCGATGGCCATTTTGACGGCAAGCTCGCTGTCTACGCCTTGGGCGGAAATCAAGTACGTCAGGAAGGGTACAAGCACCATGCCCCCGCCTATCCCCAACAGCCCGGCCAGAAAGCCGCTGCCGATTCCAAGCAGGATTAATTCAATAATGAGAAGAGTGTTCATGACAATATGCGGTTAAGGTGCGCGAACGCGCCTTCGTTCCAACGGGCTATGCCGCCCGGGAAAGAGTGGGGCAAAGGACGGCTGTGTGCCGGCAAACTAGTTCTGGGTGGGTGGCAGGGAGCTGACGAAGGAAGGCCGGGCCTGGAGCTTTTCGTCGAGTCGCTGCAAATTACCGTATTGAGAACGCCAGTTAAGGTCGGAAAACCGCAGGTCAAGATAGCCCAAGGCACAGCCTACGGCTATGTCGGCCAGACTGAAATTGACACCCATGCAAAACGGCTGGTCGTCCAGACTTTTGTTCATGGAGTCGAGCGCGGCGGCAATCTTTTTATGTTGACGATCGATCCAGTCTTGGCTGCGCAGTTCGGCAGGACGCTTGGTGGTTTCGATGTTGATGGCGACAGCAGCGTCGAGGACGCCATCAGCAATTGCTTCCCAACACTTGGTGGCGGCGCGATCGCGCCCTGGCTGAGGAATAAGCCGGCCCACGGGTGAAAGCGTATCGAGGTACTCGACAATGACGCGTGAGTCGAACAGACTGCCGTTGTCGTCCATGAGCAGGCAGGGCACCTTACCCAGCGGATTATGGGTTTGTATGCTTGTGTCTTGAGCCCATACATTTTCAACTACGAATTCATATTCGAGTTTTTTCTCAGCCATCACGACGCGTACTTTGCGGACATAAGGACTAGTGAGCGAACCAATAAGTTTCATGGCAAGGTCAGTAAGTTATGGGCAAAAAAAAGTATAGCAGGATAGCGACTTATATTCGTTATCGAGGGTGGACAAGGCTGTTTCTTAAGCACCTAAGTGGCGAATGTGTCGTTTATATGCGTATATCTGGCGATAAGGGTGTGACTTTTCGTATGGAATCGGTTAAATGCGTGCGAGAGGTGTGTGCAGCTTGTTGTCATTGACCGTGCTCATCCGGCTTCTGGCGGGGAGGGGTGAGTTCTGCCCAGGTGGTAGAATTCCGGGTGATTTTCCTATCTGTGAGCAGTCATGCAAATTGCCCCCCAACTTAGTCACCTGAATGCCTTGTCGCCCCTAGACGGCCGTTATGCCGCCAAAGGCCAGCCTCTGCGCGAAACACTATCGGAAGCCGCCTTCATGGCGCATCGGGTCGAAGTCGAGGTGGCCTGGCTGGTAGGTTTGTCGGAAGCAGGTCTGCCTGAACTGGCTGCTTTCTCACCAGAGGCGAAAGCCACGCTCAAGGCTTTGGTTGCCGGGTTTTCCGAGAGCGATGCTGCACGTATCAAGGAAATCGAAAAAACCACCAATCACGATGTCAAGGCGGTTGAATATTGGCTCAAGGAGCGCGTAGCCGGCAACAACGAACTGGCTGCTGCTGCCGAGTTCATCCACTTTGCCTGCACGTCGGAAGACATCAACAACACCTCGCATGCGTTGATGCTGACGCGTGCCCGCGAACAGTTCATCGTTCCGTGCCTGACTGAATTGTGCGAGCATATTAAATCGTTGTCGCGCCAGTTCGCCGACCAGCCCATGCTGTCGCGTACGCACGGACAGCCGGCCAGCCCAACCACATTGGGCAAAGAGTTTGCCAATGTGGCCGCACGTCTGGAGCGCGCTGTATCTGCGATACAGGCGGTAGAGCCTCTGGCAAAAATGAATGGCGCTACCGGTAATTACAATGCCCACCTCTCGGCCTATCCCGATATCGACTGGCAGGCATTCAGCGCGGGTGTGTTGTCCAACCTGGGGTTGACACAAAACCCATACTCCATACAGATAGAACCCCATGACTGGATGGCAGCGCTGTTCGATGCTGTCGCTCGCACCAATACTATCTTGCTGGACCTGAACCGAGACATATGGGCTTATATCTCCTTGGGTTATTTCAAGCAGCGACTCAAAGAAGGGGAGGTCGGTTCGTCCACCATGCCCCACAAAGTCAACCCTATCGATTTCGAGAATTCCGAGGGCAATCTGGGTCTGGCTAATGCGGTATTGCGTCATCTGTCGGAAAAGCTGCCCGTGTCCCGCTGGCAGCGTGATCTGACCGACTCTACCGTCTTGCGTAACCTGGGCGTTGCATTTGGCTACTGCGCTGTGGCCTACGACTCATGCTCGCGTGGCTTGCACAAGCTTGAACTGAATGCCGCCGCCATCGACGAAGATATCGATGCATGCTGGGAAGTTCTGGCCGAGCCCGTGCAGACCGTCATGCGCCGATATGGCTTGCCACAACCCTACGAGCAGCTGAAGGCACTGACACGCGGCAAGGGCATCAACCGCGAAGGCCTGACTGAATTTATCAACGGCCTTGACCTGCCCGCAGAGCCCAAGGCCCGGTTGTTGGCCATGACACCTCGCAGCTATGTGGGGCTCGCCGCTGAGCTGGCCAAGAAAATCTGATATTTGTACTGGTTTTTCTTGTCGAGTGAAGGATTTTCAAGTTAGAATCTTTGTCTTTGCAGCGATGGGCTGTTAGCTCAGTTGGTAGAGCAGCGGACTCTTAATCCGTCGGTCGACAGTTCGAGCCTGTCACAGCCCACCAGATTCATGCGGTAGTATCAGTTAGTTAGAGCCACTCTAGTCAGTGGCTCTTTGCTTTTCTGTCTTTTGCTTTGCGCTTCTTCCTGGGGCCAGGAAGTACCAGCCTCTTTCAATATTGCGTTTAGGGCCGGCAGCGATTGAGCAGGATAGGGAGAGTTAATCTGCCTCTGGCAGAAACCCAAATGGCAGCCGATCTTCTGAGTCGAGCGTCGCTATCACCAGTTCAGGTCTTACCGATACCCCAAGCGTTTGATCGTCTCCTCCAAGCCCCAGCCGAATCAGACCGTAGTCTGTAGCCTCTACTCGTTTGCACTTTACCTGCAATATAGCAGGCTGGTCTGAGCCATCGGGATAGAGTTTCAGGATTTCTTGACCCAGCTCTGTTGCGGCGGCAGCTAGCAGCCGTTGCGTCAATGCTTCGGGTTTTAGTATGACCAACATCTCGAGGCTCATTCTTGTTCCTTCTTTAAGTGGTTGCTGTCTGAAAACGTCAATCAGTTGGCAGGCTTCTGTGAGTGCGATTCAGCGGCTATCGCTGCCTGCCGTGCCTCTTCGTGCCTGTCGTGTAACGCCAGATACTTTTCCTGCGAGCCGTCGGAACGGTCAGTTTTTCCGTTAAATGACTCTTCAAGATAGTTCTGGTACCAAACCGACTCCTTGACCGTCATTCCTACAAATACTTCATTGTGATCCCCGTCCGTGGATAGGGCCCGTATTTCCATAAGATACGCCCGTGCTCCGGGCTGAAATTCCAACATAAGACTCCTTAGATAAGCATTCATTGTAGCAACCGGCCTTTTGCAGCGCCTTGCCGTGGGCTGCATTTTGTATCTTCATGCCTATGCCTCACGCACTGCCAGGCGGTAGCTTTTGCCTGGCGACTTGGCGTAAACTTGGGGTAATTACTTAGGAGGCGTGTAATGAATCAGTTGCTTGTTCCTCTCTTGGTTGTTACCGCTGCAACGCTTGGGGCAGGCGTTCTTTTCCTGTTGCTGCTGCTGGCCGCAGCAGGTACCCAGCCGGCGCAACGCCGTGCCTGGAAAGCATGGCTGCATCGTTTGTTCTGCAGGGTATTTTTTGACTGCTTTGGCCGTGGTCCTGGTGTGGGCCACTCAAAAGGCTAGCAAATAGCGGCGTCAGTGTCTCGGCTGGCCGAAATGGCGCCTTAATGCTAATGCTGTGTCGTCGTATTTGAGCGCTTCAGCAATCGCACCAAATGCTGCTTTAGTCCACTGGAAAAAATAGGCACCAATTGCAGGGTGTCCTGTGCGTCGACAACCGATTTAATCTCGATAAACTGACCGCTAAAGGCTTCGGTGTTGCGTGCATTCTTCTGGTAGGCCTGCAGCAGCTTGTTGGCGGCGGCCTGGGCCTGGAATAAGCGCGTTTCCAGCTGTTGCCCGGCCTGCCCGGCGTAATGATCCACTAAATGTTCCAGGTCTTCCAGGAACAGATTCAGGGCGTGGTCGCCCTTGCAGTCAGCCCGTTCGTAGCCCCACTGGTGTGTTGTCATATTGACCTCGAATGAATACAGCATGCAGGGTGTAACCCGGCGGGCTTAATTGATGCTGCTGGAGCCTTTGTGTTGTTCTTGAGCTTGCAAAATCAAGGCCTCCAGATGAGGTGATGTTTGCAGTGCCAGCACAGAGGCTTGCGGGTCGGCATTGTCTCTTTCCAGGCTGAGCTTGATGCTTTGGCCCTCGAAGGCGTCGGGGTTGGCCTGGATTTGCACATATTGCTTCAAGAGACGGTCGACTGCCTTTTGTGCTTCGTGCAGCTGCACGGCGAGGCTGGCTTCGGTATGGAGCTTGAATTGCTGCTCTATGGTTTTTGCCAGGTCCCAGCTGAAGAACATGAGCGCTTGCTGGCCATGGCATTCGGGGTGCAGAAAGCCCCAGGATTCATTATTGACGGATTTCAAATTGCTTCTTTAAGGTTTTGCAGTTCGGTGTTTGATGGTCTTTCCGTCGTAAGTATAAACGTCGATTTTGCCGGGCGCACTGTAGCTGGGTGTTTGCAGGGTAAGCAAACGGCCTCGGGCGCTCACCTTGATTTGATCTGAACATGAACCGAATTCGGGCGAGAGGGTGTAGCCCGATTCTTGCAGGGCGATCCAGCGGTAGGTGACAGGACAACCGTTGTTGCCGTCATTGATGGAAATAAGCGCTATCTGGGCTTTGGGTGTGCTGAAGGCATACGTGATATTGAGTATGCCGGTGATGGCGGGACTTACGTCGATCTTGTCGATGCGCAACCGTGATTCGTACACGTATTCGCTGGGTGCGACATCCAGCGTACCGTAAGGGGTCGATAAGTGCAGGCGTGATGGACTGACTGGCCATGTAGAAGGCGAGGTGGCTGCAGCAATGGTACTGAAAAAGGTAACGACTATGGCTGCCAGTAGCTTGGTAAATAGCATGGGCATGGTGAAACCCCGTTTACAAACGAAGCCTGAATCAAACGGCTCAGGAAAACGTTACAAAAATTGCGCAATATGTGAGCTTTGTAAGTGCTATTACATTTCATTTTTGTCTGATACGCAAGCGGGGAAAGAAATAAGACTAAATACTTTTCTATTTACTTATAAGCATCAGATATATAAAAGCTATTGCCATCAGGAAAAAATATACAGCCACGCCTGCAATGACGCTGGTAGTGAAAGTTTTTATTTTTTGCTTCAGGGTTTGGCGGCCGTCAGTTTTGTAACGGGCATGCCACCACCATGTACCCGCCGCAGCAGCCATACTCAGCAAAATTATCCAGATCTTCATGGTCGCATTTTAGCGACAAAGCCTTACGCAGGCAGATGGCGGGTATTTGCTGTGTAAGTTTTACGTAAGTTTCAAATTGTATTTCTAATACTCGGCGCAATACATACACATACTCTGTGCCTTTGCAGTGCTCCAAGTCGGCGCAGACCGATATCAAGAAACAAGCCATTTGACTTATTTAAAGGAGTTCATGGATGGACGACAAAACCCAAAACAAGACCGGAGGCGTGAATCGCCGGTCAATGCTTAAGATGGGCGCGGCAGGCAGTGCCTTGCTGGCCGGCGCACCCAAAATGGCCTTAGCGGCCGAAGAGAAAAAACCAATAGGAAATTTTCCAGCCGGGACCGAGGGCGATTCCGTTTTCATCGGTTTGACGCTCGACATTACCGGACCGTACTCGGCTCAGGGAGCTGACCAGCAGAAGGGCTATGAGTTGGCCATTGAGCAACTGAATGCCGGGGCAGAAGAAATCAAGAAAATTTCTCCACTGACCAAAAAGGGTGTGCTGGGCAAAACCGTCAAGTTTGGGGTGGCTGACGCCGAAACCAAGCCTAATACGGCAGTGCAGGCGGCCAGCCGTTTTATTCACGACGACAAGGCCATGATGATCTCGGGCAGCACCAGCAGCGCAGTTGCCATTGCTTTGCAAAAAGTCTGCGATCGTGAGCGCACAATTTATTTGCCCGCCATCAGCGGCTCGAACGAGACCACTGGCGTAGATTGCCAGCGCTATGGTTTCCGCCTATGTTATTTTGCCTATACGGCCTGCAAGGCCATTGCGCCTGTGCTGGCCAAGTCGCTGGGTAAGGATCGCAAGGCCATCTACCTTGTGCCTGACTATACCTACGGCCATACCACCTACGACTCCATGGTCGAGTTCACCGAGAAACAGGGCTGGACAACCGTAGGCGAGCAGGTGCACCCCTTGGGCGCAAAAGACTACAGCTCATTCCTGATCAACATTGCCAATAGCGGCGCCGATACGCTAGTCGTCATTGCCTATGGCGCTGATGCCGCCAACTCGATCAAGCAAGCCAAGCAGTTTGGCTTGCTCGAGAAGATGAACATCGTGGTGCCTTACATGTCGGCCTTCCTGGAGAAGGAAATCGGGGCCGAGATCATGGGTGGTGTATATGGCGCTACCGGCTTTTGGTGGACCCTGCAAGACCAATACCCGGTTGCCAAGGACTTCGTCACTGCATTCGAGAAAAAATACAATGCCAAGCCGCGTGATTCGGCGTACATCGCTTACTTGACTACCGCGCTCTGGGCGGATGCGGTCGAGCGGGCAGGAACCTTCTACCCACCTGACGTGATCAAGGCCTACGAGGCTGGCGAAGTACGTCAAGGCCCGGTCGGAGATGTCAGCTTCCGCGCGGAAGATCACCAGGGCATCATCAACTTCCCCATCGTCAAGGGGAAGAAAAAAGAAGATATGCAGAATCCCGACGATTACTTCGAGATCGTGGAAGTGGTTAACGGCAAGGAAGCTCTCCCCGATGTGGGTGTGTTGGGCTGCAAATTGGGCCCATACGTCTAACAAAACAACGACAACAACAAAGAATGGCTGAACAGGCGCCCTGCACGGGGCAGGGCCGCTTGTCCAGATCATTCCGGGTGCGCTACATGTAAAGGAGGAACTTGAATGCCGAGCATGTCGTTGTTCTTATCACAGCTATTCAACGGACTGGCAACCGGTCTGTTGCTGGCACTTATCAGTACGGGTTTGACGATTATCTACGGCACGCTCGGGGTTGTTAACTTTGCGCATGGCGCCTTGTTTGTGGTGGGGGCGTATGCCGGCTTCACTGCATACGGACTGACAGAGTCCTTTGTTGTCGCCATTGCCGCTGGCTCCTTGGTGGCCTTGGTGGTCGGGCTCATCATCGAGCGCGGTCTCATGCGTCAATACTATGGCCGTCCACCCGAAGACCAGATATTGGTCACTTTCGGTATAGGGATCATATTGGTCGAGCTGGTCCGGTCCATTTATGGTGGGATCAGCCTGTCGGTGCCTACCCCGGAGTGGGGGCAGGGCATTGCACACATCGGATCGTTGATCTATCCGCTGTATCGCCTGCAGGCGCTGGGCATTGCCGTAGCCACGCTGGGGGTGCTGTATTACGTGCTGTACCGCACCAGCCTGGGCCTTATCGTGCGGGCAGGTATCGAAGATGCCCAGATGGTCAATGCATTGGGCATCAACGTCAAACGCACCTTTTTACTCGTGTTTGGTATTGGCGCCATGGCGGCTGGCTATGCGGGTGTCATCGACTCTCCCATTGTCACGCTGTCGCCCGATATGGGGCATCGAGTACTGGTTGACTCATTCGTTGTGGTGGTCATCGGTGGTGTTGGCTCCTTTCCGGGTGCAATTGTTGGCGGCATTATTGCGGGCCAAATTCTAAGTCTTACTTCTATGTTCAGTCCTGCATACTCGCATGTGATGCTGTTTGTCGTGATGGCACTGGTCCTTATTTTCCGGCCGCAGGGTCTGATGGGACAGGAGGGTCGCGAATGAGCACGCATCAACACTCAGGCGCATTCCTGCGTCACCGCGTTCCAGAAATGATAGTGGGCCTGTGCCTGCTTGCTGCGCCGTTTATCCTGCCGCATTTGGGCATGAGTGCAGACTTGCTGACCCGCATTCTTATCTGGGGCTTGTTTGGTCTGGGGTTTGACCTTCTGTTTGGCTATACGGGTTTGCTGTCGTTCGGTCAGTCAGCTTTTTATGGAACCGGGGGCTTTGTGGCTGCCTACCTGCTGACAGCGGGTATCGTGCCTCATATGCTGTTTGCCTTGCTTTGCGGTGTGGTGGTTGCCGCGCTCGCCGGCCTGGCCATTGGTTACCTGACCTTGCGTCGCACGGGCATCTATTTCGCAATGAGCACACTGGCTTTTGGCGAGATGTTCTACTTTCTTGAAAACTCCTTGTTCAAGGAGTACACCGGAGGTGAAAACGGCATTGCGGGTGTACCGCCACCAGAAATATCGCTTGGTTTCACGACCATCAATATTTCCAGTGGCTGGCCCATGTACTGGTTTGTAGCCGCGTTCTTCTTTGTCGGCTATCTGATCGCCCGTCGCATTGTACGTTCGCCGTTTGGTGCAGTGCTCAAGGCCATACGGGGCAACCCCAAGCGGGCCATGGCGCTGGGGCATTCCATACAGGGTTACAAGCTGACCGTGTTTGTGATTGCTGCCGCCTATGGCGGTCTGGCCGGCGGCCTGCTTGGTGTGTTCCAGTCGTATATGCCGCCAGATGCCTTTGCGCTCGACACTTCCGCGCAGTTGGTCATCCAGACAGTCATGGGCGGAGCAGGTACTTTGCTGGGCCCATTGCTGGGTGCGACCATCTGGCTGTATCTGTATGAAGGTCTGCAGCAGGTGGCCAATATTGGTGCCTATTGGAAACTGATACTGGGCATTGTGTTCGTGGTGTTGGTCACTGTGTTCCGTCATGGTGTGGCAGGTGGTGTGCTTGACTTCATGCAGCGCCGCCGCAAAACCACCAAAGTGGTCGATGACGAAGCTGACAGCGTGTCTATGGCTCCACTGAGCATTGTGCCGCCCATCGCTAACCGACCTGGTGCGCCAGTGCTCGAAGCACGTGGCATCACCAAGCAGTACGGCGGCCTGATGGCAGTCAGTGATGTGGATTTCTCATTGTCCGAAGGTGAGATGCGTGGTGTGATCGGGCCTAACGGCGCGGGCAAATCCACCTTCTTTGCCATGCTGGCCGGCGAGCTGCCCACCACCAAGGGTCAAGTGTTTTTCCGAGGTCAGGAAATCACCGGCATCGGCGTCACTGCAGTTTGCCAGTTGGGCATGAGCAAAAGCTACCAGATCAATCAGCTTTTCGAGGCCTTGACCGTCCGGCAAAATGCCGCCATACCTGTGCTGGCGCGTAGCCGGGGCAAGTTCCGCACCGATATGTTGCGCAGCCTGCATCGCTCGGAGGGGCTGGATGAGCAGGTCAATGCCGCCATAGAGCTGGTTGGCCTCAGGCACCAGGCCGATACTCTGGTGTCCGAGCTGTCGTATGGTGAAAAACGTCGCCTGGAAATCGGGTTGGCGCTGGCCACTGGCGCAAACGTGTTGCTGTTCGACGAACCTCTTGCAGGTTTGGGGCCAGAAGAACGTGTGCACGTCGTTGCGCTGCTTAAATCAATACGCAAAGGCCGCAGCATGGTGATTGTCGAACACGACATGGATGCCATGTTTGAACTGGCTGAGCGCATTACCGTACTTTATGAAGGCCGTAAGCTGGCGGAAGGCACTCCGGATGAAATCCGGTCGAGTCCGGCAGTCCAGGCAGCATATCTCGGAGGGATGGACGAGCATGAGTCTGCTTGAGGTCGATAAAATCAATAGCTACTATGGGGATTCCCATATCCTGTTCGACGTGTCGATGCGCGTGGAAGAGAACGAAGTGGTGGCTTTGCTGGGGCGAAATGGCGCCGGCAAGAGCACTACACTCAAGTCCCTGATGGGGATGGTGCAAACCAAAAGTGGCACTATCCGTCATAACGGCACTGAGGTTCAGCATCTTCCTCCGTATCAGTTGGCCAGGCGTGGCATACAGCTTGTTCCCGAAGAGCGGCGCGTCTTCGGGTCAATTACCGTGCAGGAAAACCTGCAGCTGGCGGCGATGTCTGCAGAGCGGGCGCGTTCGCTGGATGAAATCTACGAAACGTTTCCACGTTTGGCCGAGCGCCGGCGCAATCGTGGAAAGCAGTTGTCGGGAGGAGAACAGCAAATGCTGGCGATTGCGCGAGCCATGATACGCAATGCCAATATCATCATGCTGGATGAACCTTTCGAAGGTCTGGCGCCCTTGATCGTGCGCGACCTTATCGAAGTATGCCGTCGGCTTGCCGAAGCCGGCAATACTATTGTCATTGTTGAACAAAACGTGCGGGCAGCCCTTTCGCTGGCTGATCGTTGTTACCTGATCAATAACGGGCATATGGTTTTTGAAGGCACTCCGACGCAACTCCAGGAGGACAACAGCGTCATCGAGAAATACCTGGGTGTAAAGGTATAAGGGCGTTTTTTTCCTTCCATAGAAAAGGGCAGCTCTTGAGGCTGCCCTTTTCATTCTTTACCGAAGTATTATATTGGCTTGCAGCGTTGTTGCGCATGCAGGGGCTGTCGTACGCTGGCCTTCGCTTTTTTGTATCTCGAGGTTTTCTTTATGCCGCTTACCCCAGGCGCTGATTCGGCCGAGCCCGAAAACGATGTCGTTGGCAGCGCCGACGCCCGCCCTGTGAATTATCAGCTGGATTACATTGCATCCAGCAAACTACCGACACCGTGGGCGGAGTTTTCCATTCATATCTTTGTAGATCCCGCCACCAGCAAAGAGCATCTTGCACTGACTTTGGGCGATGTAAGCGATGGCAAGCCAGTATTGGCCCGTGTGCACTCCGAATGCCTGACGGGCGATGCGCTGTTCAGTCAGCGCTGCGATTGCGGAGCACAACTCGAAACTGCCTTGCGCGCCATTGCCACCGAGGGGCGTGGCGTCTTGCTGTATTTGCGCCAGGAAGGGCGGGGTATAGGTTTGGTCAATAAAATTCGTGCCTATCAGCTGCAAGACGCAGGCGCCGATACGGTCGAGGCCAACGAACGCCTGGGTTTCCCCGCAGATATGCGTCGCTATGATTTATGTAAACCCATGCTTGCCAAGTTCGGCATATCGGCTTTGCGGCTCATGACGAACAACCCTCGCAAAGTGCGGGCTATGGAAAAAATTGGTGTGCAGGTGTCCGAGCGTATTCCCATACAGGTCAACCGCAACCCTTTTAACGAAAACTACCTGAGCACCAAGGCAACCAAGCTTGGGCATTGGCTGAAAGAACGCTTGTAGCAGCGTTGCCCGGTTTCATGGCTGACGAGCACGCCAGTGCGGGCTGCTTGGTTCAGACTTCAGCCATGAAGCGCATCTTGAATCGCCGACCCTTGATGCTGCCGCTGCTCAGCTTTGCGTAGGCTTGCCTGGCAATACCTCGCTCAAGTGCGACGAAGCTGACGAATTCCAGAATATTGATTTTGCCAATCTGCGCGCCGGCAATACCGGCGTCTTTCGTCAAGGCGCCCAGCAAGTCGCCCGGCCGTAGTTTATCTTTTTTGCCGCCCTGTATGCAGAGGGTGACCATCGGGGCCCGCAGGCGGCCGCCTGGTGCGGGCTTCAGTGATTTCAGGTTGGACCACACAATGGCTTGCCCCTGATATTGTTCAATCTGATTGACCCAGCGCATTTCGTAGCCGGCGCACAGGCTCAGGGCCAGTCCCTTGGCCTCACCACGGCCCGTGCGCCCTATGCGGTGAATGTGCACTTCAGGATCGGGTGTGATCTCTACATTGATGACGGCATCCAGCGCATCGATATCCAGGCCGCGTGCGGCCACATCGGTAGCAACCAGGACGGAACAGCTGCGATTGGAAAATTGAATCAGCACGTCTTCGCGATCGCGCTGCTCGAGGTCGCCATGCAGTGCCAGTGCACTGAAACCACGCGACTCAAGGTAAGCCTCCAGCTCCCTGCATTGCGCCTTGGTATTGCAAAAGGCCAGGGTTGAGTCAGGTCTGAAATGTTCCAGCAGCTGGGCGACCGCACTATGGCGTTTGTCGGCGTCTATTTCATAGAATCGCTGTTCTATCTGGCCGGCATCATGCACTGATTCAACTTTGACTTCTGCGGGTTTGTTCAAAAAGCGCGCACTGGCCTTGCGGATGTCATCGGCGTAGGTGGCTGAAAACAGCAAGGTTTGCCGTATGCCGGGGCAGGCACCAACGACTTTGGCTACATCGTCATAGAAACCCATGTCCAGCATGCGGTCAGCTTCGTCCAGTACCAGCGTGTTCAGGCCCGAGAAATCGACGCTATCGCGCTCGATGTGATCCATCAGGCGGCCTGGCGTACCTACGATGATATGGGCGCCGAACTTCAATGATTCGATCTGTGGCCGGATAGGCGTGCCCCCGCACAGTGTCAGAACCTTGATATTGCCAATGGCGCGGGCGAGCCGACGCAGTTCATTGGCGACTTGCTCACTGAGTTCGCGGGTAGGGCAAAGCACCAGTGCCTGGATGCGATAGGCTGTTGCGTCGAGTTTATGAACAATGCCCAGCCCGAACGCAGCGGTTTTGCCACTGCCGGTCTTGGCCTGGGCGATCAAGTCTTGGCCGGCCAGTATCAGCGGCAGGCTTTGCGCCTGTATGGGCGTCATCGCCTGATAATCCAGTGTTCCCAGATTATCGAGTATGGCAGGAGAGAGAGGCAGGCTGGAGAAGGAAAGAGGGGTGGTCACGGTTGGGCGCTTTAGAGCTCTATGGTGTCCGCCCGGGATTGGACGGACACCAGAACATAGGCCCGATTGTACTGCCTGTCGTTAATCAGGCTGCGGCTTCAGCCGTTTGCGGATCGAAGGTTTGGTTAGCCAGCACCTTGATGCATCGGTCGGCGGTTTCCAGAGCTTGTGCACGATTCTCTGCGCCCATGTCAGTGCCTTCAGCACGTACGACGCGTACATCGGTAATGCCAAAGAAGCCAAAGACCGTTTTCAGGTAGGTTTCCTGGTGCTCCATGGCGCGGCCGGCTTCGCTATTGGAATAGATGCCGCCGCGGCTGAGCGCTGCAATTACCGTCTTGCCTGCGGCCAGTCCCACTACCCCGGACTCTGTGTACTTGAAGGTACGGCCGGCCTGAGCCAGACGGTCGATCCAGGCTTTCAGCTGCGTTGGAATGGAGAAGTTGTACAAGGGGGCGCCCACTACAATCACGTCCGCCGCCAGAAATTGCGACACCAAAGCCTCGGAAAGAGCGTTTTCGCTGCGCTGAGCGTCGGTCAGTGTTTCGCTGGATGGAGGCAGGCGAAAGCCCATGGCGTCTTGCGAAAAGTGGCTGGGCGTGTTGACTGCCAGGTCCAGATATTCGACTTGTGTGTCGGGAGCGTCAGCCAGCCACTGTGCGACGACGTCCTTGGTAAGTTGGCGGGAAACGGAATTGGCGCCGTTGATGCTTGAGTCTACGTGCAGCAGTTTCATGAGTTCTCCAGATGTTCGGTTTACGTCAAAATATTTAAAAGAAGCAATGGATTCATTATGAATTAGCAGCATTTGTTTGATAAGATGCAAAAAACGCAATTAATTGTTCCATTTTTATAAGTAATCTCCAGGGCGGTCGCTGTGTACGTCATTGCCTTGACTTACATCAAAACCAATATGGCTGCTTCAAGTACAGTGGAGTCTGGATTGCACTAAGTCGCGAACTTTCAGGGGAAATCAATAATGCGAATATTGCTTATGTTGTGTGCCTTCGTGGCATCGTTGGGGTTTGTTGCCCCCTCATTTGCGGCCCACGATGGCGATGCGCCGCACGGCACGGTTAGTTTTACACCGGACGTCACCTTTACCCTGCGTACCAGCATCGCAGACGGCAAGCTGGTGTTTATTGGCGATGCGGGGGCTATTAACGGTCAGGTCAACCCTGACCTGCAGGTGCCGGAAAATGCTGTGGTGCAAATTAACGTGATCAACGGCGACGGCGCCATTCACGATATTGCGGTACCTCAGTTTGGCGCCAAGTCCGACCACATCACCGGGAAAGGCGCTGCCACGGCTATTGTGTTCCGTGCCAACGCGAACGGCACATTCGAATACCTGTGCACACTACCCGGGCACAAGGCAGCCGGCATGTTTGGCAAGCTGATAGTGGGTGAACCGCAAGAACAGGCTGAGAGCAGCGCTCTGGATATTGCCAAGAACCCCACCGAGGTTGGCGTACCTGTTGGCAAGCGCGGCCCCGAGCACATCACCGTTGATCTTGAAACCACTGAAGTGGTAGGTAAACTGGCCGACGGCAGCACCTATAAATACTGGACCTTCAATAACACGGTACCGGGCCCGTTCATCCGCGTTCGTGTGGGCGATACCGTAACCATCAACCTGGCCAACGCTTCGGATGCCTCGCACATCCACTCGATTGACTTGCATGCTGTAACGGGTCCTGGCGGTGGTGCTGACGTAACCCAGGCGGCACCAGGTCAGGCCAAGAGTTTTACCTTCACGGCCAAGCATCCGGGGCTGTTTGTATATCACTGCGCAACGCCCATGGTGGCTCAGCATATTACCAACGGCATGTACGGCATGATTCTGGTCGAACCCGAAGGTGGCCTGTCGGCAGTCGATCGTGAGTTCTATGTGATGCAAGGCGAGCTCTACACCGCTGAAAAGCACGGCGCATTGGGGCATCAAGAGTTTTCGCTCGAAAAACTGCTCGACGAAAACCCCGAGCACCTGATGTTCAATGGCACCATGGATGCCCTGAGCAAACAGTACAAGCTCGAGGCTAAAGTGGGCGAAACCGTGCGTATTTTCTTCGGCGTCGGCGGACCCAACCTGACGTCCAGCTTCCACGTCATCGGCGAAGTCTTCGACAAGGTCTATAGCCAGGCTTCCCTGACCAGCCCTCCGCTGACCGATGTGCAGACCACCTCGGTTGCCCCGGGCGGCGCTACCATGGTCGAGTTCAAAGTAGACTATCCGGGCCATTACGTTCTGGTTGACCATGCCTTGTCTCGTGTGGAAAAGGGCCTGTCTGGTGTGCTGACCGTAACCGGACCCGAAGACCAGAAGATCTTCCACTCCCACGAGCCGGGTGCAGCAGCGGCAGCAACCCATAAGGCTCACCATTAACGTGGGTAGCTAAGCACTCCACGCTCCGGCAGTTTGCCGGAGTTCTGGCAAAAAATCGGGGCCTGGCAATATTTGCCAGGCCCCGATTTTTCTATGGTGTGCCTCTGTCAGGCTACACCTCGCAGTAACAAGCCAGGACTTGACTGTGTTGGCTTATGCCTCTTGTGCCGTATGTCCATAAGAACCCGCTGCGGTAAACAAGACGTCGGTGGAAGAGTTCAAGGCGGTTTCCGTAGAGTCTTGCAACACACCAATAATGAAGCCCACGCCAACTACCTGCATGGCCACATCATTTGAAATACCGAACAAGCTGCATGCCAGGGGAATCAGCAGCAAGGAACCACCGGCAACACCCGATGCACCGCAAGCGCAAATCGCAGCAACCACGCTGAGCAGCAGTGCTGTAAATAAGTCTACCTCTATGCCCAATGTATTGACGGCTGCCAGTGTCAGTACCGTAATAGTCACTGCTGCGCCCGCCATATTGATGGTGGCACCCAGCGGTATGGAGATGGAGTAGGTGTCTTCAGGTAGACCCAGGCGCTTGCATAGCTGCATGTTGACGGGAATATTAGCTGCCGAGCTGCGTGTGAAGAAAGCGGTAATGCCACTTTCCCGCAAGCAAGTAAAAACCAGCGGATAAGGATTGCGGCGGATCTTGGCGAAGACAATCAGTGGATTCATCACCAATGCCACAAACACCATGCATCCGAGCAGCACGGCTAGCAAATGTGCATAGCTCCACAAAGCATCCAGACCAGCTTCTGCGACGGTAGCCGCCACCAGTCCAAAAATCCCCAGAGGTGCGAGACGTATCACAGCCTTGACAATAAATGACAGCACCATGGACAGATCAGCCACCACATTCTTGGTAGTGCCGTGTGCCTGTCGCAGGGCAAAGCCAGTAGCAATAGCCCAAGCAAGAATGCCAATGTAATTGGCGTTGGCCAAGGCATTGATTGGATTGTCGACCACGCTCATGAGCAGGTTGGATAAGACCTCGGCAATACCGCCAGGGGCGTCAAGCACTTGTGCGTCAAGTTTCAGCTGTATGGTCAGTGGAAACAAGAAGCTGGCTGTCACAGCCACCAGAGCGGCGGCAAATGTACCTACCAAATACAAGGACAAAATGGAGCCCATATTGGTTTGCTGGCCCTGCTTATGGTTGGCAATGGCCGCCGCCACCAGGACGAAAACCAGAACCGGTGCAACCGCCTTCAGTGCGTTGACGAACAAACTGCCTAGTAGTGAAACCCAGGCAGCCGCCGCCGGAGAAATGAGCGCGAGAACAATGCCGGCGACAAGACCGATTAATATTTGCACGACCAGGCTGCCATTGCTGACGAATTGCAGTAGCGGGTTTTGTCTGTTTGCTGCACGAGGCATGATGGACTCCAAGGCTAAGCCTACTGGCTTGTAAAGAAAAATGAGCTCCACCGCATTGCGCCTGATGAGCGCGGCGCATTTTATGTGCGAGACTGTGCCGAGCACTCGTGCGTCTTGATTTTTATGACAAAAAGCTATAAAGCCTGCCGGAGGGGAATTCTACCACTTCGAAAAATGGTTTAAAAACGGCCAGTGAGTTACAATGTGCGTAATGGGGTCGATCCGGCTTCGACGTGGGTCGCGAAACAGAGCAGGGCATGTCGAGCACCAGTAAGCTCGTAAATCCACTGGAACACTATAAACGCCAACGACGAGCGTTTCGCTTTAGCCGCTTAATGCGGTAAGCCGCTGCACTAATTTGTCTTTGGGTTAGGTAGGGTCAAACCTACAGCAGCGTCATTTACAAAGAATCGGATCTTGCTGGGTCACTCAGCATGCTCTTAAATTGATGTGAATCGCCAAGGAAGGGCCTGTCGGTTGGCACGCTCCAAGGTTAAAACTTAAAGTGAACCGAATAAACATGTAGAACTGCCTGCAGAGGGCTTGCGGACGGGGGTTCAATTCCCCCCGACTCCACCAAGACACAGTAGTAAAAACCCTCCAAAACCCGCATATTTAAACGATATGCGGGTTTTTTTCTTGGTCCTGCTTGGCCTGAGCAACAGATATATCCCGGGGTAGATGTACGCCGTTCTTGACCGCAAGGACTTCCGCCATCACGCTTACTGCGATTTCGGCGGGTGTCTTGCTGCCGATGTAGATACCTACGGGGCCACGAAGGCGTTCCAGAGATGCTTCTGTCTCGTCAAAGTGTTCTATCATCCGGGCCCGTCGACTCTCGGTATTGCGCCGTGAACCGATGGCGCCCACATAGAAGGCGGGACTGTGCAGTGCCTCCAGCAGTGCCAAGTCATCGAGTTTCGGATCATGGCTTAGTGCTATGACGCAACTGCGTTGATCGGGGCGAAAGGCGAGGACTGCATCGTCGGGCATTTCGACGATTTTCTGCACACCAGGCAAGGTCCAGGCATCCATGTACTCAACTCGTGGGTCGCAGACGCTGACGGTGAATCCGTTGAATAGTGCCATAGTGGACAAGTATTCAGTGAGCATACCCGCCCCAATCAGCAGCATGCGGTATTCCGGGCCTAGGGTAGTGCTCATGTAATGACCGTCAAACTGCAGTGGTGCCGGTTCGCTGGCATGTTCGATGGTGACATGGCCATTAGAGCAATCAATGGTACGGCGCATGAGCTCGCCGGCCTCCAGCTGTTGTACTAGTTGGTCCAATGGCTCCTGCTGGGGGGTGAATTCCAGCAGGAGCTCCAGGGTGCCACCGCAGGGAAGACCGAATTGATGGGCCTCGTCGGCGCTCACGCCATAGCGTACGATTTGTGGCGGCCCATTAGGAATACCTTGTGTTTCGTGAGCGCGCGTATAACGGGAGATCAGATCGTCCTCGATACAGCCGCCAGAGACCGAGCCGATGGCACGTCCATCCTCGCGCAGGGCCATCATGGCGCCTATCGGTCTTGGCGATGATCCCCAGGTTTTGATGACGGTCGCCAGCAGTGCCTTATGGCCGTCGGTGCGCCAGTCTCGCAAGGTGCGTAGGACACTGACATCAATGCTTTCCATAAATTTTTCCTTAACCTAGCCAGGATGAGGGGTGGAGAGCTGTGTGGACAGCAGCATTTCGGCGTGTGCCAGGTTCTCCAGCGTATCAATATCGGTGGTGATTCCTGGGTCGTTCAGATGCAGCCCTTGCATGGCACCCGCCTGTTGGTACGTGCGCACGATCGAGGCCGCACCGGTGTCGCCGTGAAGTGAGGTCAGTGCCTTGAAGCATTCTGCGCGAAAGCCAACAGGATGGCCGCGTTGTCCGTTCCAGAATGGGGTTACCACTGGTTGGGTTGCTAATCCCCATGCCACCTGCAGCAGGGTTTGCGCATCGACCAGCGGCAAGTCGCCGGGCAGAATAAGCCATCCCCAGGCATTCGCTGTGGCTTGTACACCTTTAGCAATGGAATCTCCGATGCCAGATGAGTTGGCGCTGCTCGCGGGATCGGGGCGCACGACATGGCAAGCTAGCCCTGAGGCGGTGACTGTGTGTAGCACGCGTTCCAGTACGGTTGTACCGCCAAGCAGGGCATCCAGCTTATGCACGGTGCCGCCAGATTGCCGAAACCGACTGCCGCGGCCTGCCGCCAATACGATGACGATAGGTTGTCGAGCTTGCTTGCCCGTGCCCACCATAGCCTTACAGACTTACCGGCAAGCTGCGCACACGCTTACCTGTTGCCGCAAAGATGGCATTGCATAGGGCCGGAGCGACGGGGGGTACGGGTGGTTCGCCTACACCACCGGGCGGTACGGCGTGGTTGTCGTTGACCAGATGGGTACGGATAGTGTGCGGGGAAGCGGCGTGACGCAGTACTTCGTAGTCATGGAAGTTGCTTTGTTGTACGCGGCCGTCCTTGAAGCTGATTTCCCCCGATAGTGCCAGACTGAGTCCCATAATGGCGCCGCCCTGCATTTGTGCGCGTATGCGCTCGGGATTGACCTGAGGCCCGCAATCTATAGCCATGTCTACGGCCACTACTTGCAGGTCGCCGCTGTCATCCACCGCCACTTCGACAACGGTGGCCGTGTAGCTCATGAAGCTGTAGCAAAACGCCAGTCCTAAGCCATGACCCTTGGGCATGGTTCTGCCCCAGCCCGCGCCGCGCGTTGCCGCTTCGATCACGTCGCGCAGGCGGCCGGTATCGTAGGGGTAACGTTCGGGCGATTCGTCGTAGTTCCAGGTGTCGGAAAGCGTGCCAGGGTTGATCTTTCGGGCTGGACCTATCAGATCCAGTGCGAATTGCTTGTGATCCTGCCCCGCCCGGTGCGCCAATTCGGCAATGAAGCTTTGTGCGGCAAAAGCGTGAGGAATGTTGTATACCGAGCGGAACCAGCCTATGCGGGCATACGCCGGCACTTCAGCGGTTTCTACACGCACATGGGGAATCTGATAGGGCATGTTGATGGCCGACATGGCAGCCTCAAATGACTGCAGGCCTTTGGCACCTTCGGTGAACAAGGAAGCGATCGTGGGAGCGGCGCTACGATGCAGCCACGTTTCAGGCTGCCCATTCTTGCCGACAACCGCTTCCAGCCGTTCAACGGCGACAGCGTGCAGGTAGTCGTGATGAATGTCATCTTCACGCGTCCACACCAGTTTGACTGGTGTCTCTGGCATGGTTTGAGCAATGATGGCGGCCTCGTCCACGAAGTCGGGTTTGGACTTGCGGCCAAAGGCGCCACCCAGTAACAGCGCATTCACCGTGACGTTTTCGGGTTTGAACTTGAGGCGCGTGGCAACAGTATTGAGCGCCGCTTGCGGGTCTTGCACCGAGGTCCAGACTTCGCAGTGATCGCCTTTGACGACAACGGTTGCCGTCGGTGGCTCCATGGATGCATGGGCCAGGTGCGGCAGATAGTATTCGGCTGTGTAGCGCTCGGTTTCGGGCGCTTTGGTCCAGACATCGGGCAGGTTGCCGTCGTTGCGCAAGACTTTGCCAGGCGCACGGGCGGCAGCTTCCAGCGTCTTGCGGTAGGCAACCGAGTCATAGCTGGCGTTGGGGCCATCGTCCCAGTCGATTTCCAGGGCGGCACGGCCTTGCATGGCCGACCACGTATTGGAGGCGACTACGGCCACGCCGCCCAGTGCCTGGAAGCCAGGCGCGCCACGGTAAGAGGGGATGTCGACAATTTTCAGTACGCCAGGCACCTGGAGCGCTTTTTCGCTACGCACGCTACGCAGTTTGCCGCCGACGACAGGCGGGCGGGCAACCACTGCATACACCATGCCGGGCAGGCGCATGTCTATGCCATAGGTGGCTTGGCCCTTGCCTATGGCATCCAGGTCTACCAGCCGCACCAGCTCTTTGCCAATGTAGCGGAAATCCGAGGGTGATTTGACCCTGAGGGCCTCACCCTTGGGCACGGGTTGTTTGGCGGCGTCAGCTGCGAGCTCGCCATAGCCCAGGCGTCGGTCGCTGGCTACGTGTACTACTTCGTGTTGTGTGGCGCGTACTTCAGTAACTGGCACCGACCAGCGCGCAGCTGCTGCGGCTTCCAGCATATGACGGGCGGCGGCGCCCACGCGCCGCATGGGCTGCATGAAGTGACGCATGCTGCGTGAGCCATCAACGTTCTGATTGCCGTAGCGAGTTTCATTGGCCTCGGCCTGTACCACGTGCACGCGATCCCAGTTGGCTTCCATTTCGTCGGCAACGACCATCGGCAGGCTGGTGCGTACGCCGGTTCCCATTTCGACGCGGTGCGCCACAATAGTGACAAGGCCATCAGCTGCGATGGAGACAAACACCAGAGGGTCGTCTACCGTACCACCGGGCATGGCGTCGGCGCCATATTTTTTGGCGTCTGCCGCCCAGACCGAACCGTTGGCGCTGACGGCCAGAAATAGAGCGCTCAGGCTGCCTTGCAGAAACGTGCGGCGGCTAGGGTTTTGTGTTTTCGTCAACATTATTTTGCCCCTTTGGCCAGATGACCGGCGGCTTGCTGAATGGCGGCGTGAATGCGTGGGTAAGTGCCGCAGCGGCAAATATTGCCAGTCATGGCGTCGTCGATTTGTTCATCGCTAGGCGAGGGCGTGGTCTTGAGCAGACTGACTGCCGACATGATTTGCCCGGCCTGGCAATAGCCGCACTGGGCGACGTTGTTTTCTATCCAGGCTTGTTGCACAGCTTGACCGACCTGGTCGTCTTCTATGCCCTCGATGGTCGAAATAGCACGCCCGGCCACAGCCGAAATCGGTGTGACGCAAGCCCGTATGGGCTGGCCGTCCATATGTACCGTACAGGCGCCGCATAGCGCCATGCCACAGCCGAACTTGGTACCTGTCATACCCAGCTCATCGCGCAGTACCCACAACAGGGGCATGTCTTGGGGGACGTCTACATCTTTGGTCTGGCCGTTAACTTGAAATTGGGTCATGGCGAAGTCCTGGAATGAGTGAAAAGGCACTGGGCAACAACAGGCTCTTGACGGAAATACTGCTTGAGATGCAGTGACTCCGTCTCAGGCAGTCAGTTGTGACCCAGGGAGTCAGGCTGAACGTTTACTGGCGTTTGTCCACTTTTGGATGGCGGGCCAGAGTTCTTGAGGTGACTGGGCAATGCCATCGGCATCCCAGGCGTGCAGGGCGGTTTCTTGTCCGCAATAGCCATAGGCTGCCACAAGCGTAGCCATACCGGCCGCCTTGCCGGCAATGATGTCGCGTTGATCGTCGCCGATATAGATGCACTGGGTGGGTTCGACGCCTGCCTGCTCGGCTGCATGAAGCAGAGGCGCGGGGTGAGGCTTGGTGTACTCGGTAGTATCGCCGCCCACGGTAATGACGCAATCGGTGTACAGCCCCAAGTGCACCACCAGTGGAATAGCCAGATACTCCATCTTATTGGTGACAATGCCCCAGGCATAATCGTTTTGCTTCAAGGTGGACAACAGCTCGCTGACACCCGGGAAAAGCCGGGTAAGCGTGGTCATGTCTTGCTCATAGTCTTCGAGGAACTGCTGGCGACAGGTTTCGTACTCCGGGTGGTCGGGGTTCATGTCGAGCCCAGCCTTGAGCAGACCCCTGGCGCCCTGTGATGCATACGGCCTGAGCGCTTCGTAGGCTAGCGGCGGCAAACCACGACGCGCGCGTTGTTTGTTGGCTGCGGCAGCCAGATCGGGGGCGGTATCGGCCAGGGTGCCGTCGAAGTCGAACAAAACCAGTTTTTGCATGGGTGAAAGCCTGTAACTATTGAACGAAATGGCGTGAAGGCAGAGCCAGCCTCGAGCTTAGCTCTCGCGTTGCGTAGCCATCAAGTAGTTGACCGAGGTGTCGTGGCTGAGCTTGTAGTGATCGGTAATGGGGTTGTACTCCATACCGGCCAACTTTGTCACGGTCAGGCCAGCCCGCCGCGCCGCGGCAGCCAGTTCACTGGGCTTGATGAAGTTTTCGTAGCTGTGCGTGCCTTTGGGGAGCATGCGCAGGACGTATTCAGCACCAACGATGGCAAACAGGAATGACTTTGGATTGCGGTTCAGCGTGGAAAAAAACACCTGGCCGCCAGGTTTGACCAGGCTTGCGCAAGCTTGCACTATCGAGCCTGGATCGGGTACGTGCTCGAGCATCTCCATGCAGGTCACGATGTCGTACTGGCCGGACTGCCGTGCAGCCATGTCTTCGGCACTGATTTTTTGATAATCGACCGACACACCCGATTCCAGGCCATGCAGCCTGGCTACGGTAAGTGATTGCTGGGCAAGGTCTATGCCGGTGACCTGGGCGCCTGCCTTGGCCATGCTTTCGGCCAGAATGCCACCGCCGCAGCCGACATCGAGTATGGTTTTACCGGCCAGCGAGCCGGCATGGTCGGTAATCCAGCCCAGACGCAGCGGGTTGATGGCGTGCAGTGGCTTGAATTCACTTTCAGGGTCCCACCATCGTGAGGCCAGCGCGGCGAATTTGTCGAGTTCGGCCTGGTCTACATTCTGGCTTTGGGTCGAGTCATTGGTGGCAGTCGTATTCATGGCCTATCCAGAAAAAATAAGGGCCCCGCGAAGCGGAGCCCTTATTGTAGCGTTTAACGCTGCAGGTTTACGCAGGCATGATTACTTGCGTGTACCTACGATTTCGATCTCTACGCGACGGTTTTGTGCGCGACCTTCACGAGTGCTGTTGGATGCAACAGGGCTCGTTTCGCCTTTGCCTTCGGTGTAGATACGATCAGCGGCAACGCCCTTGCTGATCAGATACTCTTTAACCGAGTTGGCACGACGCTCTGACAGGCCTTGGTTGTACGCTTCAGTACCGATGGAGTCGGTATGACCAGTAGCAATCAGGGTCTCGAGGTTGATCGTGGCGGCTTGCGAAGCAACTTGGTCAAGTACTTGACGGCCTTCAGGCTTCAACGTGGATTTGTCGAAGTCGAAGAAGGTGTCTGCATTGAGAACAACCTTGGTGGCGGTAGGAGCCACGACAGGGGCTTCAGCAACTGGTACGCCGTCGCAACCGGGGATGCCGGTAGCTGGTGTCCAGAAGTTGTCACGCCAGCACAATTCATTGGTGCCGTTCATCCAAACGTCGCCAAATGGGTTGCGCCAGTTATCGACAGTTTGCGCAGATACTGCGCCAGCGGCCGTGGAAGCGGCGATGGCGAGTGCTAGTGCGATTTTGGAGGGTTTGTTCATATTTCTCCTCGTTGAGCTTAATGCTGGTAAGTGACCGCAGCGAACCCCCGCCGCATATCAGGAAATCGGAGCCAGTATAGCAACGCTCTGACTAATCAAAGTATTGCGCTGGGTTTGATGCGTGTTAGGGCGAATCTTACGGCATTTCTGTGGGGTTCGTTAAGCTTGAGTGGTGCATATCGGTCAGATATCGGGATTTCTACTCCATCTCCAGCATTATTGTTGGTTTTTTGCAACGAAACGAAGGCTTAAAGTGCTTTATGAAGAGCTGCAGGGAGATTGTGGTTTTAACTGCGGAAGAGATAGTCGGGGAAGTCCTTATAGGGTTCGTTCCGGCCTCTATAGGAGGAAGTGCTAGAATTTCCTATTCGCCCGTTAACGGCCCGATTTCACGCTTTTACGTTTTTAAGACACTCTATGGATTCCTTCGCCAAGGAGACCCTTCCAATTTCGTTGGAAGAGGAAATGCGCCGCAGTTATCTCGACTACGCCATGAGCGTAATCGTCGGGCGCGCCTTACCAGACGTCCGAGACGGCTTAAAACCCGTGCACCGGCGCGTGTTGTTCGCCATGCACGAACTCAACAATGACTGGAACCGGGCTTACAAGAAGTCGGCGCGCATTGTTGGTGACGTCATAGGTAAGTATCACCCGCATGGTGATTCCGCCGTCTACGACACGATTGTGCGTATGGCACAAGACTTTTCGCTGCGCTACATGTTGGTAGACGGGCAAGGGAACTTCGGTTCGGTCGATGGCGATAGCGCTGCCGCCATGCGGTATACCGAGATCCGCCTGGCCAAGATTGCCCACGAGCTCCTGGCTGACATCGACCAGGAAACCGTTGATTTCGGTCCCAACTATGATGGCAGCGAACAAGAGCCATTGCTCTTGCCTTCGCGCCTGCCCAATCTGCTGGTCAATGGCAGTTCGGGTATTGCCGTGGGCATGGCAACCAATATTCCGCCACATAACCTGGCCGAAGTCATCGAAGGGTGCTTGTATTGTTTGCGTAATCCCGATTGCTCGATTGATGAGCTCATCGAGTTGATCCCTGCGCCCGATTTTCCTACGGGCGGCATTATCTATGGCATGTCGGGTGTTCGCGAAGGCTATCGCACTGGCCGGGGTCGCGTCATCATGCGCGCAAAAACCCACTTCGAAGACATGGAAAAAGGGAACAGGCAGGCGATTATCGTCGACGCCATTCCTTATCAGGTCAACAAAAAGACCTTGCAGGAAAAGATTGCTGACTTGGTCAACGACAAGAAAATCGAGGGTATTTCCGATATCCGCGACGAGTCCGACAAAGACGGCATGCGCCTGGTCATTGAACTCAAGCGCGGCGAAGTCCCCGAAGTCATCCTGAACAATCTGTATAAAAACACGCAGCTTCAAGACACTTTCGGCATGAATATGGTGGCGCTGGTCGATGGCCAGCCGCGTCTGCTGAACCTGAAGCAAATTGTGGAGTACTTCCTGTTCCACCGACGCGAGGTCGTTACCCGGCGCACAGTATTTCAGCTGCGCAAGGCACGCGAGCGTGGCCACGTACTCGAAGGTCTGGCGGTTGCGCTGGCCAATATTGATGATTTCATTACCATCATCAAGGCGGCGCCTACGCCACCGGTGGCGCGCCAGGAACTCATGGCGCGTTCGTGGGATTCCTCTTTGGTGCGCGAGATGCTGGTGCGTGCCGACGACGGCGCTACGCCGGGCGGACGGACGGCTTATCGTCCCGAGGGTTTGCCTCAGGTTTTTGGCCTGCAAGAAGATGGCTTGTATCGCCTCAGCGAAGTGCAGGCCCAAGAAATACTGAACATGCGCCTGCAGCGCCTGACAGGACTGGAGCAGGACAAGATTGTCGGCGAATACAAAGACATCATGGCCACCATCGCCGATTTGCTCGATATCCTGGCACGTCCAGAGCGCATCACTACCATCATTGGCGATGAGCTCCTGGCCATCAAGGCTGAGTTCTCTACAGGCACCAAAGATACGCGCCGCTCCGAGATTGAGCATAATGCGACCGAGCTGGACACCGAAGACTTGATCACCCCCATGGATATGGTGGTAACGCTGTCGCAAACGGGCTACATCAAGAGCCAGCCTTTGTCCGAGTATCGCTCGCAGAAGCGGGGCGGCCGAGGCAAGCAGGCAACCGCCATGAAGGAAAATGACTGGGTAGACCAGTTGTTTATCGCCAATACCCACGATTATCTGCTGTGCTTCTCCGATCGCGGCCGGGTCTACTGGCTGAAGGTGTGGGAGGTCCCGCAAGGTTCGCGCAACTCACGCGGCCGGCCTATCGTCAATATGTTCCCCTTGATCGATGACGAGAAAATCACGGTGGTATTGCCGGTCAAGGAGTTCAGCGAAGACCATTATGTATTCATGGCCACTTCGCGCGGTACCGTCAAGAAAACACCGCTGTCGGATTTTTCCAATCCGCGTAAGGCCGGCATTATTGCCGTGGCGCTCGACGACAACGACTATCTCATTGGCGCCGACCTGACCGATGGCGCTCACGATGTCATGCTCTTCTCCGATGCCGGCAAGGCAGTGCGATTTGACGAGAACGACGTCAGGCCCATGGGGCGCACCGCACGCGGTGTGCGTGGCATGATGCTCGAAGACGGCCAGACTGTGATCGCCATGCTGGTTGCCGAAGACGAAACTCAAAGCGTCCTGACGGCCACTGAAAATGGCTTTGGCAAACGTACGTCCATCGTAGAGTACACACGTCACGGTCGCGGCACCAAGGGCATGATCGCCATCCAGACATCCACACGCAACGGCAAGGTAGTGGGTGCCGTATTGGTGCGTCCGTCTGACGAAATCATGCTGATCACAACGGGTGGGGTGCTGGTGCGCACGCGCGTATCCGAGATTCGTGAAATGGGACGTGCCACACAAGGTGTCACCCTGATCAGCGTCGATGACAACAGCATGCTTTCAGGCGTGCGTCGAGTCGTCGAAAGCGATGCCGATGATGATGATGTCGAGGTGTTGGTCGATGATGCCGACGATAACGTGGACGACAAGGAGTCCTGATGCGCCCGTGGAATTTTTCGGCAGGCCCCTCGGCCCTGCCGCTGGAGGTGCTGCAACAGGCAGCCGCTGAAATGACGGATTGGCGCGGCTGCGGTATGTCCGTGATGGAAATGAGCCATCGCGGCAAGCAGTTCACGCAGATACGTGATGAAGCGGTAGCCGACTTGCGCGAGCTCCTGGCTATTCCAGACGACTTCGACGTCTTGTTCATGCAGGGTGGCGCTACGGCACAGAATGCCATCGTGCCCATGAATCTGATCGGGCGTGCAGGTCTGGGCAAGGCCGATTACGTCCTTAGCGGTATCTGGTCGAACAAGTCGCACAAAGAAGCCCAGCGCTATGGTGATATCGCCATAGCCGGCAGTAGTGGCACCGACACCGTCATCAACGGCGTCAGCCAGGCTCCCTGGACCTGGTATCCCTCTGCACAAGACTGGCATGTACGCAGTGACGCGGCTTATTTACATCTGTGTTCCAACGAAACCATAGGCGGGCTGGAGCTCTCCGAGCTCCCCGACATGGCTGCGCTGGGCGCCGCCCGTGTGCCCCTGGTCGTTGATGCGTCATCGCACTTTCTGTCGCGCCCCATCGACTTTTCAAAAGCGGCCATGGTGTATGCCGGCGCCCAGAAAAACGCCGGGCCGGCGGGGGTAACCGTCGTCATTGTGCGTAAAGACCTCATAGGGCATGCCTTGCCGATATGTCCTTCGGCTTTCGATTATGCCAATGTGGCGGCCGCCGGCTCCATGTTCAATACACCACCTACCTATGCTATTTATATGGCGGGCCTGGTGTTCAAGTGGCTCAAGCGGCAGGGCGGCGTAGCGGCCATTGAAGCGGCCAATATTGCCAAGGCACAAGCTCTGTATGGTTTCCTGGATGCCTCCAGCTTCTATGTCAGCCCCGTGCACGCCGCCTCGCGCTCACGCATGAATGTGCCGTTTTTCTTGCATGATGAATCGCTTAACGCTGAATTCCTGGCCCAGGCTGAAAAAGCCGGCCTGATGCAATTGAAAGGCCATAAAAGCGTAGGAGGCATGCGCGCCTCCATTTATAACGCCGTGCCGCTGGAAGCGGTCCAGGAACTTATTTCATACCTGCAGGATTTCGAACGCCGCCATGGATAACTCTTTGCAAGCCCGTTTATTGCCACTGCGCGAGCGCATCGATGCGTTGGACGAGCAGATTCTAGACTTGCTTAATCAAAGGGCCAAAGCGGCCCAGGCGGTAGGCGAGGTCAAGCAAGAGTTCGACGTTGACGGTCCGGTACTCAAGCCAGAGCGCGAGGCCATGGTGATCCGACGCCTGCAGGCACTTAATAAAGGCCCGTTTACCGAACAGGCCATTGATGCGGTCTGGACACAAATCATTTCCACCTGTCGTGGCTTGGAAAGTGTGCTGACGGTGGCCTATCTGGGGCCGCAGGGTTCGTTCTCAGAGCAGGCCGCCCTGGAGCATTTTGGCCATGCAATTACACGCCTGCGCTGTGATTCCTTCGACGAAGTGTTCCGGGCGGTAGAAGCCGGTCAGGCCAATGTGGGCATGGTGCCCGTGGAAAACTCCACAGAAGGTGCTGTCAATCGTACGCTGGACTTGCTGCTGAACTCACCACTGAAAGTGTTGGGCGAGCGTTCCATCAAGATTCATCACAATCTCATGACGCAATCCGGCACCCTCGAGGGCGTGACACGTGTCATGGCTCATCCGCAGGCCCTGGCTCAGTGTCAATCCTGGTTGACGCAGCATTATCCCAAGCTGATTCGCGATGCTGCATCCAGTAATGGCGAAGCAGCTCGCAATGCATCGCTGGATCCCACGGTGGCTGCCATTGCCGGTGCTACGGCAGCGCAGGCCTGGGATCTGCAGGTGGTGGCCTCAGGCATACAGGATGACCCGCAAAACCGAACACGTTTCCTTGCGGTGGGGGCTATTGAAACCCTGCCTACCGATAGCGACAAGACCAGCATCATTCTGGCGGTACCCAATCGTTCCGGGGCCGTCTACGACATGCTGGCACCGCTGGCTGCCAATGGTGTGTCCATGACGCGCTTCGAGTCGCGTCCGGCACGTACAGGCCAGTGGGAATATTATTTCTACGTCGATGTATTGGGCCACCGCAATGAGCCGGCCGTGGCTCAGGCACTGGTTGATCTCAAAAAAGAAGTCGCCTTTTTCAAGGTGTTGGGCTCTTATCCCAGGCAATAGGAACAAGCTGCATGAGCACTCATGACATAAAATCCGCCACGTCGGACGTTGGCCCGGAATACGTACGGGCCATCGCACCTTATCAGGCAGGCAAGCCTATTGAAGAGCTGGCGCGTGAATTCAAACTTGATCCAGCCACCATCATAAAGCTGGCGTCAAATGAAAACCCGTTGGGGGTGCCGGCATCGGCGCGACGCGCCATGGAAACGGTCATCACCGGGCTGGGGCGCTATCCTGACCCCAACGGTTTTGAACTGAAGGCAGCGTTAGCCAAGCATTATCGCGTACCTGCCGATTGGATCACCCTGGGTAATGGGTCGAACGATTTGCTGGAGCTGGCTTCTTTGGCCTTGTTGTCCCCCGGCTTGTCTTGCGTTTACGCACAGCATGCCTTTGTCGTCTACAGGCTGGCCACCCAGGCTCGCGGAGCGCGTCACATCATGGTGCCGGCCCGTGACTATGGCCACGACTTGAACGCCATGTTTGATGCTATCGATCAAGATACCAGCGTGGTGTTCATTGCCAACCCGAACAATCCCACCGGAACATTCCTGCCCGCCGAAGAGGTGGCTGCTTTCCTGGCGCGCGTGCATGAGCATCACGGCGACAGCGTCACCGTGATGCTTGACGAAGCTTATAACGAATACCTCGATGCCAGCCTGCGCGTAGATAGCGCCCGCTGGGTCGAGCAGTATTCCAATTTGATTGTCTCGCGCACCTTTTCCAAAGCTTATGGCCTGGCTGGTTTGCGTGTGGGCTTTGCAATTGCCCAGCCCAGGCTCACCGACTTGCTCAATCGTGTCCGGCAGCCTTTCAATGTGAATAGCCTGGCGCAGGCAGCCGCGATTGCCGCCCTGAATGATGCCGCTTTTCTGGAGCAGTCCTACGAAGTCAACCGGCTTGGCAAACAAGCCCTGACTGAAGGCTTTGCCCGGCTAGGTCTGGAGTTCGTGCCCAGCTATGGCAATTTCGTGCTGCTGCGAGTCGGTGACGCTGCGCGCGTCAATCTTGAGTTGCTCAAGCGTGGTGTGATCGTACGACCAGTGGCGGGTGATGGTTTGCCCGAATGGCTGCGTATCTCGATTGGCTTGCCCGAAGAGAACGCGCGCTTCCTGCAAGCGCTCGCCGACATACTCGGTGCTCCATGACAGCGGCCCATACTACGGTCGAGCCAGCGCGGCCTTTGGTGCCGGTGCTGGCCGTCGTGGGAGTGGGGCTGATTGGTGGCTCATTTGCCGCCGCCCTGCGTGCGTCGGGGGCTGTGGGCAAGGTGCTCGGGGTAGGGCGCAGTGCGACGTCGCTGAGCACGGCACGTGAACTGGGCATTATTGACGAGGTGGCAACGCTTGAGCGTGCGGGCCGCGAAGCTGACCTGATTTTTCTGGCGACACCGGTGGGCGCGATTGCCCCGATGTTGGCCGCGCTCAAGCCCTGCCTGCGGGATTCAACCCTGATTACCGATGCGGGCAGCACCAAAGCCGATGTCGTGGCTGCTGCACGCGAAGCGCTGGGCGAGCGCATTAGACAGTTCATTCCAGGTCATCCTATTGCAGGTGCCGAAAAAACAGGTCCAGAAGCCGCTGACCCCGCCTTGTACCGACACCGGAATGTCGTGTTGACACCGCTGCCTGAGAACAGCGGTGGCGATAAGGCCGCGCTGACCAAGATATGGGAACGCTGCGGTGCCAAGGTCATCGTCATGGAACCCGAAGCGCATGATGCGGCCATGGCCTCTGTCAGTCATGTGCCTCATTTCCTGTCTTCGGTGTTCATGTGGCAGGTTGCCACAGCGCAAGATTCTGATCTGCGCATGCGGTTGGCCGGTAGCGGTTTTCGGGACTTCACCCGTATTGCCGCAGGTTCGCCCGAAGTGTGGCGCGATATTTTCCTGACCAACCGTCCGGCCATCCTGGCCGAGTTACAAGAGGTCAAGGCAGCGTTGGCACGTGCGGAGCTAGCCCTGCAAGATGCGGATGGTCCGGATTTGCAGGATTTTCTGGAGCGTGCAGCACTGGCACGCAGGTTTTGGGGCAGCAGGAGTGGTTTGTCATGAGTGATGGGTCCAGTTTATGTTTGCCGCCGGTTCGGCTTGCGGCTGGGCAGTTCCGGTTGCCGGGTTCCAAAAGCATTTCCAATCGCGTGTTGTTGCTTGCGGCGCTGGCTGATGGCGTGACGCATCTGGAAGGCCTGCTTGATTCTGATGACACGCGTGTGATGCTTGATGCATTGCGGACGCTGGGTGTCGAGGTCGACGCCGATGCTCCGGCAGGCCGCGCACAAGTCCGGGGTTGCGGCGTTTTTCCTGTCAAGCAGGCCGATTTGTTTCTCGGTAATGCAGGCACTGCGTTCCGGCCCCTGACCGCTGCACTGGCTCTCATGGGAGGCGATTACCGGCTCTCAGGTGTGCCGCGTATGCACGAGCGTCCTATTGGCGATCTGGTCGATGCCCTGATTGCGCTGGGCGCAGATATCCGTCATACAGGCACGCCGGGCTACCCGCCATTGACCCTAGGCAAAGGCAGCATCAGTGCTGGCCGACCAATCTCAATCAAAGGTTCAGTGTCCAGCCAGTTTCTGACTGCCTTGCTGATGGCGGCGCCTATCCATACAGGGCAGCAGTCTGCTGATTTGGTCATCGAGGTCGAAGGCGAGCTGATTTCCAAGCCATATATTCTGATTACCCTGAATCTGATGAGTCGGTTTGGCGTTACGGTCAGGCGTGAAGGTTGGCAGCGTTTCATTATTCCCGCCGGGGCGTGTTATCGGTCTCCGGGTACCCTCACGATCGAGGGCGATGCATCGACAGCCTCATACTTCATGGCGCTGGGTGCGCTGGGCGGCGGGCCGCTGCATATACAGGGCGCGGGTGCCAACAGCATACAGGGTGACATGGCGTTTGCCGATGTGGTTGAAGACATGGGGGCCACAGTGGTTCGCCACGCTGATTCGGTCACTGTCAGCGGTGTCAGGGTGGCGGAGGGCGATCGTCTGAAGGCCTTTGATCGTGATTTCAATTTGATCCCTGATGCCGCCATGACGGCCGCCGCCATGGCACTTTATGCTGATGGACCCTGCACATTGCGCAATATTGCCAGTTGGCGGGTGAAAGAAACAGATCGTATTGACGCGATGCATGCCGAGCTGGAAAAGCTGGGTGCACAGGTCGAGTCGGGGTCGGACTGGCTGAGGGTGCATCCGGTCGATTCATCCGCCTGGAAGGCAGCCACCATTAAAACTTACGATGATCATCGTATGGCCATGTGTTTTTCGCTTGCCGCCTTTGGTCCCGTGCCCGTCACGATTCTTGATCCCGACTGTGTTGGCAAGACTTTTCCCGGCTATTTTTCAGTGTTCAAGGATTTGGTCCAGGCATGAGCAAGCATCCAGCTGTCGTTCCAGTCATCACCATAGACGGCCCGACTGCATCGGGCAAGGGAACCATTGCTCATCGCGTCGCCCAGCAACTGGGATGGCATACGCTCGATAGCGGTGCCTTGTACCGTCTGACCGCATTAGCGGTGCAGCAGCAAGGCGTCGATGCCTTTGATGAGCTCGCGGTCGCCCAAGTCGCCTTGCGGCTCGATGTCGGATTCCAGGGTGAGCAAGTGTTGTTGTCGGGCCAGGATGTGGCCGCCCTGATACGGCAGGAGAGCGTAGGAAATTTGGCTTCTAAAGTTGCGGCCTATGCGCCGCTGCGGCAAGCATTGCTCGAACGACAGCGGGCATTTCGCGTGGCTCCGGGCCTGGTTGCAGATGGTCGGGATATGGGTACAGTGGTCTTTCCCGATGCGCCGTTGAAGGTATTTTTGGTTGCCGATGTGCAGGCGCGGGCAGAAAGGCGTTGTAAGCAGTTGAAGGAAAAGGGGTTTTCTGCTAATCTAACGGGCTTGCTAGAGGATATGCGTGCGCGCGATGAGCGCGATCGCAACCGGGCCAATGCGCCGCTTGTTGCGGCACATGATGCCAAAACAGTCGATTCATCGTGCTTGAGTATCGATGAAACGGTTAAGCAGGTGCTCGACTTATGGTCAGAGGCCTGCAAAAAGGTGTAGTTTGCTTTACCGGCGGTACCCGCTATATGCGGTTTTGGTGTTTCGGTGCAGTGCATGACGGCGGGCGATATTGCCCAATGCGTGCCGGCTGCATCCGGAATTATTTTTTACTCCACTGGGGCCACTTTTATAGCCTTGGTGTGTTTTTAACAGCCATTTCTGGCTTATGGATTTCATTTAATGTCCACCACTCCAACCACTGCTGCCACTGGCGGCGAAAGCTTTGCCGACCTGTTTGCCGAAAGTATCAAAGACCAGGACATGAAGTCCGGTGAGGTCATTTCTGCAGAAGTCGTTCGTATTGATCACAATTTTGTCGTTGTCAATGCAGGCCTTAAGTCCGAGGCGCTGATCCCACTCGAAGAGTTCCTGAATGATCAGGGCGAGCTTGAAGTCGAAGCCGGTGATTTCGTATCGGTTGCCATCGATTCGCTCGAGAACGGTTACGGCGACACGATTTTGTCGCGTGATCGTGCCAAACGCCTGTCGGCCTGGCTGCAGCTGGAACAAGCCCTGGAATCGGGCGAAATGGTAAACGGCACCATTACTGGCAAAGTAAAGGGTGGCCTCACCGTCATGACCAACGGCATCCGCGCTTTCCTGCCGGGTTCGCTGGTTGATCTGCGCCCCGTCAAGGACACTACCCCCTACGAGGGTAAGACCATGGAGTTCAAGGTCATCAAGCTCGATCGCAAGCGCAACAACGTCGTGCTGTCGCGCCGCGCCGTGCTTGAAGCCAGCATGGGCGAAGAGCGTCAGAAGCTCCTGGAAACCCTCAGCGAAGGCGCTGTGGTCAAGGGCGTGGTCAAGAACATCACCGACTACGGTGCGTTTGTCGACCTGGGCGGTATCGACGGTCTGTTGCACATCACCGACATGGCATGGCGCCGTGTCCGTCATCCTTCCGAAGTTCTGCAAGTCGGTCAGGAAGTCGAAGCCAAAGTGCTCAAGTTCGACCAGGAAAAGAGCCGCGTCTCGCTGGGCGTCAAGCAATTGGGCGAAGATCCATGGGTCGGTCTGGCCCGTCGCTATCCCCAAAGCACTCGCCTGTTCGGCAAGGTTACCAACCTCACCGACTATGGTGCGTTCGTTGAAGTCGAAGCCGGCATCGAAGGCCTGGTTCACGTTTCCGAAATGGACTGGACCAACAAGAACGTCGACCCACGCAAGGTTGTTACCTTGGGCGAAGAAGTCGAAGTCATGGTTCTGGAAATCGACGAAGACCGTCGCCGTATTTCCCTGGGCATGAAGCAGTGCCGTGCCAACCCATGGGAAGAGTTCTCCATCAACTTCAAGCGTGGCGACAAAGTCCGCGGCGCAATCAAGTCGATTACCGACTTCGGTGTGTTCGTTGGCTTGCCTGGCGGCATCGATGGTCTGGTCCACTTGTCCGATCTGTCCTGGACTGAAACCGGTGAAGAAGCTGTTCGCAATTTCAAGAAGGGCGACGAAATCGATGCAGTGGTTCTGGGTATCGATACCGACAAGGAACGCATCTCGCTGGGTATCAAGCAGCTGGAAGGCGATCCCTTCAACAACTTCGTGGCTACCTACGACAAGGGTGCTGTTGTTCCCGGCGTGATCAAATCGGTAGAAGCCCGGGGTGCTGTAGTAACCCTGTCGGTTGACGTCGAGGGTTATCTGCGCGCTTCTGAAATTTCAGCCGGCCGCGTCGAAGACGCCAGCACCGTGCTGAACGTGGGCGACTCAGTCGAAACCATGATCATCAACATCGACCGCAAGACGCGTTCGATCCAGTTGTCGATCAAGGCGCGCGACAATGCCGAAACAGCCGATACCATCCAGCGCATGTCCGATGCCAGCGCTTCGTCAGGTACAACCAACCTGGGTGCTTTGCTGAAGGCCAAGCTTGACCAGGCGCGCGACGACGGTTAATTGGCGTGACAAAGTCGGAACTGATAGCGATACTTGCTAGCCGTTACCCGCAATTGGCGGCGCGTGATACTGATTACGCCGTCAAGACGGTGCTCGATGCCATGACCCAGGCTTTGGCCTCTGGTCAGCGCATCGAGATCCGTGGGTTCGGGAGCTTCTCCCTGTCCGAGCGGGCACCGCGCATAGGTCGCAACCCCAAGTCCGGTGAAAAAGTACAGGTTCCTGGTAAACAGGTACCGCACTTCAAGCCAGGCAAAGAGTTGCGCGAGCGCGTTGACTCGGCTTACGACCAAGAGACCGAATCGGCTGCCGACGAGTCTATCTTCACTTTGGGTCAATTCAACACGCGCATCATGCACGGCTGATTGATTCGCCTTTTGGCCTCTTTGGGCCATGCATGCAAGAAAGCAGATCCTCCTTCAGGAAGATCTGCTTTCTTTTTTTTGGCCTCTCCGGGGGGCATGGAGGGCGATTCCCCTTACAATTGCCTAATTCCGGGATTATTGGAGAACTCGTTATGCGTTATGTGGTTTGGATACTCAGGCTCGTGGTCTTTATCGTCGTGCTGATGTTCGCACTCAAAAATACCGGGCTAGTAGATGTGCGCTTTTTTGCCGACCATATGGTGACAGGTGTGCCTCTGATTGTGGTTATGCTGGTGGTATTCGTGCTCGGGGCCTTGTTCGGGTTCTTGCTCGCCGCGCCAGCCATTATGCGCAAGCGACGCGAAGCGGCGCGCCTGCGGCGCGAGCTTGCCAAGCTCGACACCAAATCCACATCAAACAGCGTGCCTCCCAGTTCGGTGGCACCAGAAACTGTCGCACCATTGGCTCCCTTGTAACTTGCACCGAGGCTTAATAAGTGGATTTTGAACCGTGGTGGTTAATTTTCGTGCCTCTTTTGTTCGCGCTCGGCTGGATAGCCGCGCGTGTCGATATCAGGCAAATGCTTTCCGAAACGCGCTCCTTGCCAAATTCGTATTTCAAGGGACTCAACTTCTTATTGAACGAAGAGCCTGATCGTGCCATCGATGCTTTTGTCGAAGTCGCCAAGCTCGATCCAGAAACCACTGAGCTGCACTTTGCCCTGGGCAGTCTGTTCCGCCGCCGAGGTGAAATGGAGCGGGCCATCCGGGTGCATCAAAGCTTGCTCTCGCGCGCAGACTTGCCGCAGGCCGATCGTGAAAATGCACAGCACGAGCTGGCTCAGGATTTTCTCAAGGCAGGCATGCTGGACCGGGCCGAGCAAGCTTTCGAGCAGGTCCTCGATACCCGCTTTGCCGTGCCTGCGGTACGTGCCCTGATACGCATCTACGAATCCGAGCACGATTGGCCACGCGCCATCGAGGCGGTTAAACGACTCCGTGCCCTGGTTGACGAACCTGTACCGCAGCTGGTGCATTATCAATGCGAAAGGGCCGTCAGTGCCTTGACGGCCCAGACGCCCGATCTGGCTGCCGCAGATGCGGCCCTGGATGAGGCTGATCATGCGGCCGGGGCCTTGCGGGGACAAAGCAAGGGGCAGGCGTCTGAAGCACGTATAGCCATGCTGCGCGCGCATCTGGCCCGACTAGGCAATCAGCCCGAGCGCGAGCGCAGCTATCTGGAATCCGTTCTGACGACTGCGCCCGAATACGCCAGCCTGGTGGCCGCCGACTTGCTTGAAAGCTACCGGCGCATGGGCCAACAAAAGGAAGGCCTGCAAGTACTGCAGTCGCACTATATGCGCTATCCGTCGCTGGATACCTTCAATGTGGTATTTCGAGAATTAAGAGCCCAACAAGGCCATGGTCCCGCATGGGCATTTGCGCGCGACGCTTTGCGCATGCATCCATCGCTACTCGGTCTCGATCGTTTGCTGGAGGCTGAGCTGGCGGTCTATGACGCCGACAAGGCCACCGAACGCAGCCCAGCCCAAGGCAGTGCAACGACCGATAATGTTCAGTCCGACATCGTGCCAGGCGCCGACCTGAGCCTGTTGCGTTCGCTCATACACAAGCATACTCAAAGACTCGATCGCTATGCCTGTCGGGTATGCGGCTTCGAGGCCCGGCACTTTTATTGGCAATGTCCGGGATGTAATTCGTGGGAAACCTACGCTCCCCGCCGTCTGGAGGAAATCAAATGATGCCGTTCCCGGCAGAGGCAGTCAGCCGCGTCAAAGTATTGGTGGCCGGCGATATCATGCTGGACCGCTATTGGTTCGGCGAAGTCGATCGTATTTCACCCGAGGCGCCTGTTCCGGTGGTGCGCGTAGCCCGCCGTGAGGATCGTCTGGGTGGTGCTGCCAACGTGGCGCGCAATATTGTGGCATTGGGTGCGCAGGCCAGCCTGCTGGGCATCGTGGGTGGTGATGAGGCGGGAGGCAAGGTTCGCGATCTGGCCCGCGAGGCAGGTATCAATTCTTGCCTGGTGGTCGACAATGACTTGCCGACCACTCTCAAAATGCGTGTGATGGGGCGGCAGCAGCAGTTGTTGCGCGTAGATTTCGAAGAAGGCCCGGGCGTTCAGGCGCTGGCCAAGCTCGAAGCCCAGGCCAAGCAGCTGATTGCACAACACGATATGCTGGTCTTGTCCGATTATGCCAAAGGGGCGTTGTCGCAGGTCGAGGCCCTGATTGGGGCCGCCCGCGAGGCAGGTGTCCCCGTGCTGGTCGATCCCAAAGGCCATCTGTATCAGCGTTATCGCGGCGCCAGCATTATCACCCCCAACCGTCTCGAGATGCAAGAGGCTGTTGGCCGTTGGCATAGCGAAGAAGAGCTTGAGCAGCGGGCGCAGGCCCTACGCCAGGAACTGGAGCTGGATGCTTTGCTGGTGACTCGTTCCGAGCAGGGCATGACGCTTTTCACTCAGGACGGTCGCCAGCATACCGACGCCTATGCGCATGAAGTATTTGATGTGTCGGGGGCAGGCGATACGGTGCTGGCTGCCTTGGCCGTAACCAAAGCATCCGGCATGAGCTGGTTTGATGCTGTCTTGTGGGCTAACCGTGCCGGTGGCCTGGTGGTGGGTAAATTGGGTACGTCGGTTGTTACAGCAGGAGAACTTTCATGATTATTGTTACCGGAGGCGCCGGCTTTATCGGCAGCAATATTGTGCGCGGCCTCAATCAGCGCGGCTATACCGATATTCTGGTGGTCGATGACTTGACTGAAGGCGATAAGTTTCGGAACCTGGTTGACGGCCAGATTGCCGACTATCTCGATAAAGATGATTTCAGGCAGCGTGTGTCCCAAGGCCAGTTTTCCAATATCGAAGCGGTTTTCCATCAGGGAGCATGTTCAGATACCACCGAGCGCAACGGGCAGTACATGCTCGATAACAACTATCGCGTTACGCTTGAGCTCTTTCAATTTTGCCAGGCCGGCAAGATACCGTTCATATATGCCTCGTCGGCCGCTGTCTATGGGGCGGGGCCTGTCTATGTCGAAAATGCGTTGTACGAATCGCCGCTGAACGTTTACGGCTATTCCAAGTATTTGTTCGATCAGGTGTTGCGACGCCAGCTTCAAACGCTGACAGCACCCGTAGTGGGGCTGCGCTATTTCAATGTTTACGGTCCCAATGAGCAACACAAGGGCCGCATGGCATCGGTGGCCTTCCACAACATGAATCAGTTCCGATCAGAAGGACACGTACGTCTGTTTGGTGGCTGGGATGGTTATGTCGATGGTGGTCAGATGCGCGATTTCATCCATATCGACGATGTGGTCAATGTAAATCTGCATTTTCTCGATCACCCTGAAAAAACAGGTGTCTTCAATTGCGGCACAGGTCGGGCCCAGCCATTCAACGATGTGGCAAGCTCAGTCGTGAACACATTCCGTCTTGGCAAAGGCAAGCCGGTTTTGTCTTTGCCGGAGTTGGTCGAGCAGGGTTTGATTCGCTATATCGAGTTTCCGGACGATCTCAAAGGGCGCTACCAAAGTCATACGCAGGCTGACCTGACTCAATTGCGCGCGGCCGGCTACGAACAGCCATTTCGCGATGTGCAGCAGGGCGTGAGCGAATACGTCAAATTCCTGCTGGAGCAGGGCAGAGTCTAGCCAGATAGACTGCGCGCCGACTGCGCGCCCCATACCATCCACCGGTAGCTGTACGCATGGATCAATTGCCGTCTTGCGGCTATCGGGCTGCGGGCATTGTGGCGATCATGACAGTTCTTTTCCACACCAGGAGGCTGCTCATGAATCCGTTTACTGAATCTACTGTGGCAAGGCCATTGGCTGAGGGCGTATGTTCCCGATTTAATGGTGCTGCCACAGCCATGCGTCGCCGCAAGCGGCGTGCTTTGCTAGGGCTTACACTGGGTGTGCTTACCGGCCTTGCCTTGCCCGCCGGGGTACATGCGCTGGACGTCAATACTGCCACGCAAGAACAACTGCTCGGCGTGCGCGGTATAGGCCCGAAAACGGCAAAAATCATCATAGAAGAACGTTCGCGCGCAGGCCGCTACGACTCGCTTGAAGATTTATCTGACCGGGTCAAGGGTATAGGGCCCAAAAAGGCGGCAGCCTTGCAGGCCGCAGGCCTGACCGCTGGCGCCAGTCTGTCTCAGCCCAAGAATCCGTCTACCCCCAAAACCAGGCCTAAATAATTTCATTGCAGTCCGCCAGGCCGTAGTGTTGTTGTCAGGTGCTAGGGTGTATGATTTCCGCATGAAAAAATACCAGACTATCGAAGACACCATTGGCGCAACCCCGCTTGTACGACTGCAGCGTATCCCTGGCGACGCTGGTGAGCCGCGCGGTAATGTTATTTTGGCCAAGCTCGAGGGCAATAACCCCGCCGGCTCCGTCAAAGACCGTGCCGCCAGCTCCATGATACGGCAGGCCGAAGCGCGCGGCGAGATCAAGCCGGGCGATACGCTTATCGAGGCCACCAGCGGCAATACGGGTATTGCACTGGCCATGACGGCGGCGGTACGGGGGTACAAAATGATTCTTATCATGCCCGACAACCTTTCGGTTGAACGGCGTGCCTCCATGACGGCATATGGCGCCGAACTCATCCTCACACCGGCCAAAGAGGGTGGTATGGAATATGCCCGTGACCTGGCCGACAAGATGCAGGCAGACGGCAAGGGAAAGGTACTTGATCAGTTCGCCAATGCCGATAACCCCTTGGCTCATATCGAAACCACCGGCCCTGAGCTCTGGCAGCAAACCGACGGGCAGATTACTCACTTCGTGAGTGCCATGGGCACGACCGGAACCATCATGGGAGTAGGGCAGTATTTGCGCTCAAAGAATTCGGCTATACAAGTCGTGGGTGCGCAACCCGCCGAAGGGTCCCAAATTCCGGGCATACGTAAATGGCCCGAAGCCTATCAGCCCAAAATTTATCAGCCCAAGCAGGTTGACCAGTTCGAGCTGATCAGTCAGGACGAAGCCGAAACCATGGCCCGCCGGCTGGCTGCCGAAGAAGGCATTTTCGGCGGTATTTCATCGGCAGGCGCATTGGTTGCAGCCACCCGTGTGGCAGCGCAAGTCAGTAATGCCACCATCGTTTTTATTGTGTGTGACCGGGGCGACCGCTATTTATCTACCGGTGTATTCAATTAGGGCCACCGTATCCCACGCGGTCGGCCAGCGCCTGCGCCAGGTCGGCCACCGAACTAGCATAGAAATAGCTGCGGTTATAGTGGGTAATGGCAAAGAAGTTGGGCGTTCCCACCCGGTATTCGGCCAGATTTCTGGGCTCGTCCAGCAAATCGACGATGCCCAGCTTGTGCTGCGTCCAGCTGCTATTTTGCGCATAAGCCGTATTTGAGTTTCCGGCTGCTGTACGGAACCGCGCGCCCTGATCCTGTAACTGTGACCAATCCAAGGTGGGGTATAACCCGCCTACGACCAATGCTTTGGGATTCTTAGGCAATGAGGCGGGGGCAAACACCGGCAAGCCAGGAACCCAACCGTGTAAGCGCAAAAAACGCGCCACCGATGCGATGGCATCGTCTGTACTGTAGAGCAGATCGATGCGGCCATCGTTATTGCCGTCTGCCGCATAGCGCATCAAGCTGCCTGGCATGAATTGCGGCAGTCCCATGGCACCAGCAAACGAGCCCTCAACCTGGCTTGCATCCAGTTTGTTTTCGTAATCGAGCTGAATCAGGTCTGCAAGCTGGTCACGAAACAGTTGGCTGCGCTCGGGGCGGCTATCATCAGGGTAGCGAAATCCAAGTGTGGCCAATGCATCGAGTACCTTGAAATTACCGGTGACTCTGCCGTATACGGTTTCGACGCCAATAATCGCGACGATAATTGATGGCGGTACGCCATATTGGCTTGCCACGCGGTCGAGAGTGGCTTTGTTCTCTGTCCAGAAAGTCGTGCCCGCGTTGATACGGACGGGCTCGACAAAGCGCTTGCGGTAAGTAACCCAGCTTCGACGTATGCGGGTCTTTGACGGTGTCATCAATTTGGCTGCTGTCGCGTTGTACTGCGCCTGCTTCAGCAAGGCTTCGACATGGGCCAAAGGTATGCCGCGCGCACGTGCGACTTCGTTGGCATAGGCCTGGATATTGTCGGTGAGCTGACCATTGGCCTGCAGAAAACCGCTGTTGCCGGGTATGGATCGTCCGGCCTGTATGGAGGGCGCCGGCTCGGGAGTAGACAGTGGCAGGGCGTTTGATGCCGTTTCAGGCTTTGCCGCAGCCGCAGCCGCAGCCTGGGCTGTGTCATGTCCGGAAGGGCCATTTTGAGTGGAGGCACACCCCACCAGGAGTAAGTTAAAGAAGACGACTTGCAATATACGAGCAGGTTTGAACATAATCATCCTTATGCAGACACTATATATTACCCACCCTGCTTGCCACTTGCATGAAATGGGCAACTGGCATCCCGAATGCCCCGGCAGGCTCGATGCCATCAACGACCGCCTGGTTGCCAGCGGCCTGATGGATTTTATCGACGAGCAAACAGCCGAGCCGGCCACCGATGCCGATCTGCTGCGGGTACATGAACCTGGGTATATAGCGTATTTGCGGATGCATGCGCCCACCGAAGGGTATTTTCAGGTTGATCCCGATACCCTCATGAACCCACATACTCTTGAAGCCGCCTGGGTGGCGGCAGGCGCGGGCATCAACGCTGTCGATGCCGTCATGCGGCAAACACATCGCAATGCTTTCTGCTCGGTTCGTCCGCCGGGTCATCACGCCGGTCCGGCCAAGGCCATGGGTTTTTGTTTTCTTAACAATATCGCCATTGCCGCAGCCTATGCCCTTGAAAAATATAAGCTTGATCGCGTGGCCATCATTGATTTCGATGTTCACCACGGCAATGGAACCGAAGAAACCTTTGCTGGCGATCCGCGAGTGCTGATGTGCAGCTTTTTTCAGCACCCTTTGTTTCCTGATCACTACCAGGATCCCCCGGCGGAAAACATGGTAAATATACCGGTACATGCCTATGCCAAAGGCGATGAACTGCGCTTTCTGGTCAGTGATGTATGGATGCCCAGGCTACAGGCATTCCAGCCTCAGCTGGTTTTGATTTCGGCTGGCTTTGATGGTCATCGCGAAGACGACATGGGGCAGTTGGGCATGGTGGAATCAGACTATGCCTGGATTACCGAACAAATAGTAGCGCTGGCCGATGAGACCGCCCAAGGCCGGATCATCAGCTTTCTGGAAGGCGGATACTGCCTGTCTGCACTCGGGCGCAGCACCGAGGTTCATATCAGGGCGCTGGCAAAGTTGTAGAATACAAAGAATTTTCTTTACGGTTTTTTTAATAGTTCCCTTGGAGGATGCTCGATGAAGGTACTGGTACCTGTCAAGCGTGTGGTTGATTACAACGTCAAAGTACGCGTGAAGTCCGATCAAAGCGCTGTGGATATCGCTAATGTAAAAATGTCCATGAATCCCTTTGACGAAATTGCGATCGAAGAGGCCACGCGCCTGAAAGAGAAAGGTGTCGCTACCGAAGTGGTTGCGGTGTCTTGCGGTGTTGCACAATGCCAGGAAACCTTGCGTACCGCCATGGCTATCGGCGCCGACCGCGCCGCATTGGTGCAAACCGATGCCGAGCTTCAGCCTCTGGCCGTGGCCAAGCTGCTCAAGGCCTTGGTTGACAAAGAGCAGCCTGAGCTGGTGATTCTGGGTAAGCAGGCCATTGATGACGACGCCAATCAAACCGGCCAGATGCTGGCGGCACTGCTCAACTGGCCTCAAGCCACTTTCGCCAGCAAGGTTGAAGTAGCTGACGGCAAAGTAACGGTTACCCGTGAAGTCGATGGCGGTCTGGAAACCCTGGCGCTCAAGCTGCCGGCCATTGTCACCACCGACCTGCGCTTGAATGAGCCGCGCTACGTGACGCTGCCTAACATCATGAAGGCCAAGAAAAAACCCCTGGAGGTCGTTACACCTGAAGACTTGGGTGTAGATGTCGCTCCTCGCCTGAAGACACTCAAGGTTTCCGAACCGCCCACACGTTCGGCGGGTATTGTTGTGCCTGATGTGGCAACCTTGGTCGACAAACTGAAGAACGAAGCGAAGGTGGTTTAAATGACGATATTGGTAATTGCTGAACACGATAACGCAGAACTGAAAGGCGCCAGCCTCAACACCATAGCCGCAGCTGCCAAGCTGGGCGACGACGTCCATGTACTGGTCGCCGGTGGCGGCGCCCAGGCGGTTGCAGACCAGGCGGCACAGGCTGCCGGTGTGACTAAAGTCTTGTTGGCCGATGCGCCGGCTTTGGCAGAAGGTCTGGCTGAAAACGTAGCCGAGCAGGTGCTGGCGCTGGCCTCCGGCTACAGCCATATTTTGTTCCCGGCTACTGCCGCAGGTAAAAACGTGGCTCCGCGCGTGGCTGCGAAGCTCGACGTCGCCCAGATTTCCGACATCATTTCAGTTGAGTCGGCCGATACCTTCACCCGCCCCATCTATGCAGGTAACGCCATCGCTACCGTGCAGTCGGCTGACCAGATCAAAGTCATTACCGTACGTACTACGGCTTTCGACGCGGTTGCCGCACAAGGTGGCAGCGCCGCCATTGAGTCGGTAAGTGCTGTAGCCGATTCCGGCCTGTCTGCTTTTGTTGGCCGTGAGGTCGCCAAAAACGATCGCCCTGAACTGGCTGGTGCGGCCGTCGTGGTATCGGGCGGGCGAGGTCTGGGCAGTGCCGAGAACTTCAAGCTGCTGGACCCGTTGGCAGACAAGCTTGGCGCTGCGCTGGGCGCTTCGCGTGCAGCGGTCGATGCAGGCTATGCCCCCAACGACTGGCAGGTAGGCCAAACCGGAAAAATCGTGGCACCTCAGCTCTATGTGGCAGTGGGTATTTCTGGTGCGATCCAGCACTTGGCCGGCATGAAAGACTCCAAGGTTATCGTGGCCATCAACAAAGACGCTGAGGCACCTATTTTTGGCGTGGCCGACTACGGCCTGGTGGCTGACTTGTTCCAGGCTGTACCGGAACTTGTCGAAGCGCTATAAACCTTGATGTAGCATAAAGCCTGTAAGTGTTTTGCTTGCAGGCTTTTTTTACGGAATCGGAGACCTTATGACTTATCGTGCACCCGTCCAAGACATTCGTTTTATTCTGCATGAGCTGGCAGATCTGGATGGTGTTCTTGCCTTGCCCGGCTTCGAAGAAGTGACCACAGATTTGGTCGATGCGGTGCTCGAAGAGAATGCTCGCTTCGTCGAGCAGGCCATCGCACCTTTGAATCGCAATGGTGACACCACCGGCGCAAAATGGTCGGATGGCAGCGTGACGACCTCGCCCGGCTTCAAGCAGGCTTTCATCGAGTTTGGACAGGGTGGCTGGCAGGGTTTGCAGCACGAACAAGAATTTGGGGGGCAGGGCTTGCCCAAGCTGGTGGGGGCGCCAGCCAGCGAAAACATCAACTCGGCAAATCTGGCGTTCTCACTGTGCCCTTTGCTGACCGATGGGGTAATCGAAGCCCTGGCGGCCGTTGGCAGTCATGAGCAGCAGTCACGGTTTATTCCCGCCATGCTCGAAGGTCGCTGGACGGGGACCATGAATTTGACCGAGCCCCAGGCCGGATCTGATTTGGCGTTAATCGCCACCCGGGCGGTCAAGCAAGACGATGGTTCTTATCGGCTATCAGGCCAGAAAATCTTCATCACCTATGGTGAGCACGATATGGCAGAGAATATCGTGCATCTTGTACTGGCGCGTACGCCCGATGCACCCAAGGGCGTCAAAGGGATTTCTCTATTCATCGTGCCCAAGTTTCTGGTCAACGAAGACGGTACACTGGGTGACCGCAATGACGTCTGGTGCGCCTCGCTTGAGCATAAGCTGGGCATACATGGCAGCCCGACTGCAGTCTTGCTGTATGGCTCTGGCAAGGGCGATGTGGGCGAGGGCGCGGTGGGGTATCTGGTCGGCGAAGAAAACCGCGGCCTGGAGTACATGTTCATCATGATGAATGCGGCAAGATACGCCGTCGGAATCCAGGGGGTGGCGCTTTCTGAAAGGGCGTTACAGCAGGCAAGCGCCTACGCTCAAGAACGCGTGCAAGGCCAGGCACTGGAAGGCTCGGCGGGACCGGTCGCCATTGCCAACCATCCCGATGTCCAACGTATGCTGTTCACCATGAAGGCCCTGACTGAAGGCGCCCGGTCGCTGGCTTATGTGGCCGCAGCAGCCTGCGACAAATCGCGCCGCCACCCTGACCAGGCAGAGCGGGCCAACAATAAAGCCCTGTACGAGTATCTGGTGCCTGTCGTCAAAGGATTTTCTACCGAACTGTCCACCGAGGTGGCATCGCTGGGGGTTCAGGTGCATGGCGGTATGGGCTTCATCGAAGAAACCGGTGCCGCCCAGTATTATCGCGATGCCCGGATATTGCCTATCTACGAAGGCACTACAGCGATTCAGGCCAATGATTTCGTAGGCCGCAAGGTATTGCGTGATGGGGGCGCGGTCGTCCAGGCACTGGTACATGAAATGCGTGCCACTGTCGAGCAGCTGGAAAAGGCCGCCAGTACATCCAAAGCTGATGCCGAAGGCTTGGCGCTGATTGCGCGGCGTCTGGCGGCGGGCATACAGGCCTACGAACAGGCAAGTGCTTTTGTGCTGGGCAATGCGGCTGACAACATTCGTGCCATTTTCCTGGGTAGCGTGCCATATCTGATGCTCGCAGGCGTGGTGCATGCGGGCTGGCAAATGGCGCGTGCTGCGCTGGTATGCGCCGAATATGCCAACAACGGCAATGCCACGGATTTTCATCAGCAAAAGATGGCAACCAGCGTTTTTTATGCTGCACAAATAATGCCGCGTGCCGAGGCATTGGCGGCTACCGTACTCGAAGGGAGGGTTGCTAGCGAATATGCCGGTATGATTCAGGCAACATAAGGTTATATTGAATAGTTATTTCCAATAGCGTGCTTATGTTGCCACAATATATGGCATATTGTTTTTGACTGTTGTTTCAACGTAAAGAGAGCTGCCATGACGACACTGCGTTTGGGCGATACCGCCCCTGATTTCGAACAAGATTCCTCTATAGGCAAGATCAAGTTCCACGAGTTCCTGGGTGATGGTTGGGGGGTTTTGTTTTCCCATCCTGCCGACTTCACACCAGTCTGCACCACCGAGCTGGGCTATACGTCCATTGTGTCGGGCGAGTTCGCCAAGCGCAACGCCAAGGTCATCGCCGTGTCGGTCGACGATGCCGAGTCGCACCGGAAGTGGATCGAAGACATCAACGATACCCAGAACACCAAGGTAGAGTTTCCCATTCTGGCCGATGAAGACCGCAAGGTCTCGACGCTGTACGACATGATTCACCCCAATGCCAGTACAACGGCTACCGTTCGTTCTGTCTTTATTATTGATCCGGCCAAGAAGGTGCGCCTGACGCTTACCTATCCGGCCAGCACGGGTCGCAATTTCAATGAAATCCTTCGGGTGCTCGATTCGCTGCAACTGACCGACAGCCACAGCGTGGCTACCCCGGTCAACTGGGAAGACGGCGACGATGTCATTATCGTGCCCTCCCTGAAAGACGAGGCCGTCCTGAAAGAGAAATTCCCCAAAGGCTACAAGGAAGTACGCCCGTACCTGCGTGTAACACCACAACCTAATAAATAACAGTAGCTGATATCAGGCTGTTGGCCAGAGGGCGGCAAGCCCTGGCATGGTTGTGTAACACCCCAAAGGCTGGACCCAGAGTCCGCATTTGGGGTGTTTTTTTATGGCGAAAGGTTGTTGCAGAAAATGGCTTTTTATCGTGCTAACGCAGCACCAGCACGGGGATTTTTGAGTGGGTCAGTACGTTCATGGTTTCGTTGCCCATCAGTACTCTGTTAATGCCGCGTCGGCCGTGTGATGCCATGACAATGAGTTCGCACTCGTATTGGTGGGCGGCCGAAATAATGCTTTCAGCCACCAAATCCGACTTGATGGTAATGGCTTGTGTGCTGACCCCTTTTAGTTCGCCCGCCTCTTTGACGGCATGCACGATATTTTGGCCGGCTTCGATATGTGCACTTTCTGTGACAGTCACTGCGTTCATTTGGCTACGGGATGTGCCATCCCAGTAGCTGACTGGAGAGGGGGGAATGACATTGAGGGCCACCAGTTCGGCATTGGCCAGCTGGGCGAAATCCAGAGCGGTGCTTACTGCTTTCGCCGATAACTCGGAACCATCGGTGGCAACCAGGATACGTTTATACATGGCAGGTCTCCATCACAGTCATTGACTGTTTGATGATAGCCGTAATTCGGGTCCTGGTACTGCGATTCATGATTATGTTTTTGAGTTGCAGAGGCAGGGCCTGAATGATTAGCCGGCACGAAGCAGGGCAATGAACTAGGTCGAAAATAAGTGCTTGCAAAAACTACTGTTCTTTTGTACAGTTCATCTTATGGATTAGCTGTGTTTTTAAACAGTATCATGCGGTCTGTACCAGGTTGCTCTGTTGGTAGCCTTACAAGCGTCAAGTCGGCCGCCCTTTTTGCGAGACAATCATGAAAACTTATCAACCCAAGAATGCACCATCAAAATGGCCTTTTCCCGCACGTCCGGCCCGGAAGCAATCGGCCTCTCTTAGCCGTGGGTCTATGGTGGCCGATGTCTGCCTGGTGGCGGTATGGGGCGCTACCATTCCAGGTCTGATGTGGTTGGGGGCAATGGGTGGCTTTTAAAAAAGGCCAATTGCTTGTATAATTTTCGGCTTTGCTAACTCATCCTCTGACAGGGGCAATAAAACCTGGGTTTCATGTACTCCCAAGGAATAAGCCTTAGGCCACTTGGCCATACACTGCGCCTGCATCAAGATGAAACCTGGAGCGTTCAACGTGAACCTTATCGAAACTCTCGAACAAGAAGAAATCGCTCGCCTGACCGGCGGCGAAGCCAAACCTGAATTTGGCCCTGGCGACACTGTCGTTGTCAATGTAAACGTGGTTGAAGGCGCACGCAAGCGTGTGCAGGCCTACGAAGGCGTGGTCATCGGCCGTCGCAACCGTGGTCTTAACTCGTCTTTCATCGTCCGCAAGATTTCCTCGGGCGAAGCCGTCGAGCGTACATTCCAGCTTTATTCCCCGCAAATTGCCAGCATTGAAGTCAAGCGCCGTGGTGATGTCCGTCGTGCTAAACTTTACTATCTGCGTAGCCGCTCGGGTAAAGCCGCTCGTATTAAAGAAAAACTGGTGCGCAAATCGGCCAAAAAGGTCGCAGCAGAATAAGCTGCAGCTTCCCGATACAATCCAGCAAAGGCACCCGACGGGTGCCTTTGTTTTATGAGTGTTATGTCGCAAAGCATATTACCTTCTCGAAACAGGCGTATTATTGCGGCGGGTTTCGACCCCCTGACGCAACCTATTGTCCAGAGCAACGCTTTGCAGGCATTGGCGCCAAGCAGTCTTGAGCCTGATTTTATTTGTTCGGCTTTTTCCTGCCCCATAAACTGGCAAGTAGAGCCTGTCTTTACCAAATCGTTTCAGGTAGACATCACACAGCCAGAAGATGTCGTGCAAGCGGCAGTGCTATTTCCGCTTGTGCAGCGGCCTTCCGGGTTGCATGTGTTGTTTACGCGGCGCGCTTCGCACCTATACGACCATGCCGGGCAGATATCTTTCCCAGGTGGCCGCATAGAGCCTGGCGATCACGATGCGGTGGCCGCGGCCTTGCGCGAGACCCAGGAAGAAGTTGGTATAGGGCCTGAATATATTCAATATATAGGCACGCAACCGGGGTTTTTGACATCAACGCGTTTTACCATGAAGCCAATCATTGGCTTGATACGCCCTGGTTTTACCATTGTTCCCGATATTACCGAGGTTGCCGAGGTTTTTGAGGTGCCGCTGTCGGTACTGATGGATACCCGCCTGCATCGCCTACATCAGGCCAATCTACCCGATGGCGGGCATCGTTTTTATTTCTCGCTTACCTGGAAATCGTACTTTATCTGGGGTGCCACGGCTGCCCTGATACGCAACTTTTATCATTTTCTGGCTGCTGCTGAGACCCAAACTAAAGGCGGCCGGCGACCTTAGTCAGGCAAGTATCAGTACCGTCCCTGGGCCTCGTTCTCGGCCAATATTCTTTTGTATAGCTCGTGGCGTTCGGGAGATATGTCTCCACGGGCCAGAGCAGCCAACACGCCGCAGCCGGGCTCATGGCGATGCGTGCAATTATAAAAGCGGCAGTGTTCCACTTCGGCGCTGAACTCTGGAAACCCTTGCTCAATCTCGGTTGAGCTCAAGTGATAGAGGCCAAAGGCCTGGAAACCGGGCGAGTCGATCAAGTCGCCGCCTTCTGGCAGAGAGTATAGGCGGGTGCTGGTGGTTGTATGTTTGCCCGTGCCCAACGCCTGTGAGTGTTCCTGCGTATGTGCTTGCGCCTGAGGCACCAGCACATTGAGTAAAGTCGACTTGCCCATGCCGCTTTGTCCCAGCAGCAGGCTGCTGCGTCCTTGCAGCAGATGACCCAGCGCTGTGTGTACTTGTTCCGGATCGGTGGCGCAGACCTCAATAATTCGGACATTCGCTTTCGATAGTAAAGCCAGGCGTTCGCGGGCACGAGGCAGCTTGGCTTCCAGGTCTATCTTGTTCAGAACAATAAAGGGTTCTATTCCGGCGCTGTGGGCGGCGACCAGTGCCCGGCCCAGCAGGTCGTCGGAAAACATGGGCTCGGGCGCCACCACGATCAACAATTGATCAACATTGGCAGCAAACTGCTTGGTACGCACGTCGTCGGATCGATACAGCAGATTGCGGCGGTCGAGTACTTGGTCGATAGCGCCTTCCTCGGTGCCTTGCGGGACGATGCTTACGCGATCGCCCACCACAGCTACTGCCTTTTTGCCGCGGGGAAAGCATTTTCGCAGGCTGCCGTCTGGCAGTTCTGCGGTGTAGTGGCGGCCATGAGCCGCGATAATGCGCCCGTGCAGGACGGGATCTTTATCCATGTTTTAGCTGTTGTATGCGCAGCACGGCGGGCGGGTGGCTATCGTAAAACGCAGAGTGTACCGGATCAGGCGTCAGTGTGGCGGCGTTATCGTCGTATAGCTTGACCAATGCGGAAATAAGGCTGGTAGATGAGCATTGTTCGGCGGCATAGCGATCAGCCTGGAACTCATCACGGCGTGACATCCAGCTTGCCAGAGGCGTGGCCCAAAAGGTAAAGACGGGCATGACAAGAAAAAACAGAATCAGGGCCAGTGCGTCGTTGGGTCTGCCCAACTGCGGCAGCACACCAAGATCGGTATAAAACCATACCTGAGTGGATAGCCACCCCAGCAATAGAAAGAATACCAATGCAAGGCTGAAGCTGATGAGCATGCGCTTGATGATATGGCGATGCTTGAAGTGTCCCAGCTCGTGCGCCAGTACCGCTTCTATTTCGTCAGTGTTCAGGCGGGCCAGCAGCGTGTCGAAAAAGACAATGCGTCGGGCCTTGCCGAAGCCGGTGAAATAGGCGTTACCGTGAGCTGAGCGCTTTGACCCATCCATCACAAAGAGTCCGCCAAGTGAAAATCCGCAGCGCTGTGCCAGGGCATGGATGCGGTCGGCCATCTCGGGATTGTCGAGAGGCGTGAATTTGTTGAACAAGGGAGCGATAACCGTCGGGAAGAGCCACAGTATCAAAAAGTTGAAAGCAACCCAGATGCCCCATGCCCACCAGACCCAATTGGCACCGGCGTTGGCCATGACCCACAATACGCCTGCTGCCAGCGGAGCGCCCAGGACCAGCGTGATGGCCAGGGTTTTGCATGCATCCAGAATGAAGAGACGAGGTGTAACGCGATTAAAGCCGTAGCGTGCTTCCAGCTTGAACTTGCGCCACGCCGAGAAGGGCAGGCCAATGACACCCAGTATCGCGAGCACAGAAGCAATCAGGGCGAGCTGACGCAGCATTTCGTTATCGATCAAGACGCCGAGCTGCAGGTCGATGAATTGCAGGCCGCCCAGCAGCGTCAGACTTACCAGCACGGCGGCTTCGACAATACGCTCAATTATGGAAAACTGGATTTTTGCGCTGGTGTAGCCGGCGGCACGTTGATGACTGCGCAAGCCTATGCGATCGGAGAACTCATCGGGGACTTGATTGCGGTGCGCCTGCACGTGGCGCAGTTGACGGGAATCGAGCCAGAATCGGAAGACAATATCCACAATCAGGAAGGCAATAAACAGCAATGTAAACATAGGAAGCGGGCGTATGAGAGAATCTCTGTTTTAAAGAAGGATTATGGCTATGGCGTCGAATGACCAACGCTTGGTGTGGCTCGATATGGAAATGACAGGGCTAGACCCTGAAAAAGAACGGATTATTGAGGTGGCGGTCGTTGTGACCGAACCCGACCTCAGTTTCGTGGCTGAAGGCCCTGTATTGGTTATACACCAAAGCGATGCTTTGCTTGATGCGATGGATAAATGGAATCAGTCGACGCACGGAAAGAGCGGACTCATTGACAAGGTCAAGGCCTCGACGCTTACTGAAGCCCAGGCCGAAGATCAATTGCTGGCTTTTCTGGCGCAGCATGTACCGGTGGGCAAGTCGCCTATGTGTGGCAACACCATAGGGCAGGACCGTCGTTTCATGGTCAAGTACATGCCCAGGCTGGAGGCCTTCTTTCATTATCGCAACCTGGATGTCAGCACGCTCAAGGAGCTGTCGTTGCGCTGGAAGCCCGAAGTCTATAGAAGCTTTATCAAGAAGAGCCGGCACGAAGCCCTGGCCGATATTTATGAATCCATCGATGAGCTCAAGCATTATCGCGAGCACTTCATCAAAATATAACATCGTCGCCTGGCCAGGCGGCGCAGGCCGTGGCCATGCCTGTCATGCTGCCTGTACGCCCCGAACGGTATTTCGACCGCCGAAACGCTGGTATACAAAGGGCTGGAGGGGCTGGTAGTGTTCAGGATCCTGGCCTAACGATTCGTCAAGAAATACTTCCGCCTGGTCGAATACCCGCCAGTACAAAGCGCCGCACAGTGTACGTGCCGTATGGCCAGGCCAGTCCGAGGGCAGCATCTGAGTGGGCAGCTGGGGGTCGTGCAGCACGATTCGGCGCCATTCGTGCAGTGTCAGCGCCCGGATGAGGTAGGCCTGCAGAGGGTGCATGTCTGTATTGATGGCGGCCAATATGGGTTGGAAGGTGTCCAGGAAATTCTGATATTGTCTGGCGACGCCATCCAGGTCCCAGCATTGCGTGACCAATTCGCTGATCAGCAAGCCTTTGCCTTCATTCATTTCATGTGCGCCCAGAACAAGGGCGTGGTTGCCGAGCTTGAGCTTGCCCAGTACTTTGTTGGCTGTAACCGTCTGATTGCGGGGCAAGGCAAAAATACCCGGCGCAATGGCGCCAAAGCCTGCCCAGATCAGTTCGCGGCGCACTTCACCGCGCTTGCTCAGACTTGCATTGCCAAAACGTGGCAGCACCACCAGCGTCCAGTCGCCTTGCCAGCTTGGCGAAGGACCTTCGTAAATGCGTTCGGATGCTTGTTCCGTCAGGTCGCGCCCCTGCTTGCTCAAGCGATACAGGCTGCGACGGCCATGCCGTTCTGATTGCAACCAGTCTTGTGCCACCAGCCTGAAGACGCTGGTACGCAGCAGCCTTTCGTTGATACCCAAGGGTGCAACCAGTTCGATCAGCTTGCTGAGCCAGATACTGCCGCCATGCGGTTCGATGGCGTCGCCGAGCAAGGTCACACAAAGCGACTTCGCGCGGGGTGGGTCCCGTTCGAGCAAGGCATGTAGCTGGCATTGTAGGGATTGCTGCATATCGTGCATGGCATGGTGCCGCCATGGTGAGCGGCTTTATGTGGATATCAAATTATAAGAATCTGTAGTGGGCGGCAGCGCCTTACGTCTCATTTGATACTAAAATTTGATTGACATCAATATTTTTGTATTAAATAATGGTGTCAAAGCAATGCAGGCGGCGAGTCCTTTAGGCCGTTTGCAATAATGGAGACTGTCATCATGTATGCGCAGCTTGTTGAAACCGGGGTCAAAAGCGTCCGTTCCACTGACCAGTTGACAGGGGACGAGCAGGCGTTCCAGCAACGCATAGACGAAGGCATACGCATCGAGCCCAAAGACTGGATGCCTGAGCCTTATCGTAAAACATTGATCCGGCAAATTTCGCAGCACGCCCATTCCGAAATCGTGGGTATGCTGCCTGAAGGAAACTGGATCACGCGGGCGCCAACTCTCAAGCGCAAGGCCATTTTGCTGGCCAAAGTGCAAGACGAAGCAGGCCACGGGCTGTATTTGTACAGTGCTGCTGAAACGCTGGGGGTTTCGCGCGATGAACTGGTCGGCGACCTGCATTCGGGCAAGGCCAAGTACTCCAGCATTTTCAATTACCCCACGTTGACCTGGGCCGATATCGGCATGATAGGCTGGCTGGTCGATGGCTCGGCCATTATCAATCAGATACCGCTATGTCGATGCTCCTATGGCCCTTATGCGCGCGCTATGGTACGTGTTTGCAAAGAAGAATCTTTCCATCAGCGTCAAGGCTATGACTTGCTGATCCAGATGTGCCTGCACGGCACGCAAGCCCAAAAAGACATGTGCCAGGAAGCCTTGAATCGCTGGTGGTGGCCTGCGCTCATGATGTTTGGTCCCTCTGACGCCGATTCCCCCAACAGCGCGCAGTCCATGCAGTGGCGCATCAAGCTGTTCTCCAACGACGAGTTGCGCCAGAAAATGGTTGATCAAACCGTACCTCAGGCCGAATACCTGGGCCTCAAGGTGCCAGATCCCGATCTCAAATGGAACAAAGATCAAGGTCATTACGATTTTGGTGAAATCGACTGGGATGAGTTTTACGCGGTAATCAAGGGTAATGGCCCCTGCAATCGTGAACGGCTGGCAGCCAGGGTTAACGCACACAAAGAGGGCCAGTGGGTACGAGAGGCTTTTTCAGCCTACGCCAACAAACACGAATCGGAACAGGCAGTGGCCTGATTCCGGCACTTTTCAGACATGGCCGGCTGTCCACGCAGACTGGCATGACGGAGACGAACATGAGCCAGAACGCATGGCCTTTATGGGAAGTATTCATACGCAGCCAGCATGGTCTGGCCCACAAGCATGTGGGCAGTCTGCATGCACCCGATGCCGAAATGGCCGTCAACAACGCGCGTGATGTCTACACGCGCCGCAACGAAGGCCTGAGCATCTGGGTCGTCAGGGCCGCCGACATCGTTGCCAGCAGCCCCGACGACAAACAGCCTTTATTCGAGCCGGCCAACAGCAAGGTCTACCGTCATCCGACCTTCTTTCCCATGCCTGACGAAATCAAGCATATGTAGGAGATCGCATGGACCAAACCTTGTTTCAGTATTCGCTGCGCATGGGCGATACCACCTTGATACTTTCGCACCGCTTGTCTGAGTGGACCGGACACGGGCCGGAACTCGAAGAAGACCTGGCCATGACCAACGTGGCACTGGACCTGCTTGGGCAGGCGCGGATGTGGCTGACACTGGCCGGCGAGCTGGAAGGTGCCTCACGAGACGAAGACCAGCTTGCCTACTTGCGTGATGCGCCTCAGTACCGAAACTACCTGTTGGTGGAACGCGATAACGGCCACTATGGTCATACCATCGCACGCCAGTTCTTGTTTGATGCGTGGCACTATTTGCTGCTGCAGGGCCTCTGTACGTCGACCAATGAGCATGTTGCAGCCATTGCCGAAAAGTCCATCAAAGAGGTCAGCTACCACGCACGGCGCTCGTCCGACATACTGGTCAGGCTGGGTGATGGAACCGCCGAAAGCCATGCCCGCATGCAGGATGCCGTCAATGATGCCTGGCGCTTCTGCGGCGAGCTCTTTATTGACGACGACATTACGCTGGCTCTGGAAGGGCAAGGCGTTGTGCCCGCCCATGCCAGCCTATGGCAGCCGTGGTTAAACCATGTAGCGCTCACATTGGCAGAAGCTACGCTGACCATGCCCGACCCCGATGCTGCTGTGCATCCGGCACACACTGGTGGGGTATATGGCCGTCACACTGAAGCGCTGGGCTATTTGCTGGCTGAAATGCAGCATTTGCAGCGCAGTTATCCCGGAGCCTCTTGGTGAATGCGATCATTCAACGCCCCAGTGTTGACCAGCTCATGCAATGGCTGGCAGAGGTGTCCGACCCCGAGATTCCCGTGCTGTCCATCGTTGACCTGGGGCTGGTACGCCATATCGCCTGGGATGGCGACACTTGTGCGGTCACCATTACGCCTACGTATTCAGGTTGCCCGGCCATGCAGGAGATCTCCGCCGGCATACGGCAGGTCTTGTCCAGCCATGGTATAGAGCATTTGCTTATCCGCACAAGCTTGTCACCCGCCTGGACAACAGACTGGATGAGCCAGAAGGGCAGAGACGCCTTGCTCGGCTATGGTATTGCGCCGCCTGCTGAAAAAGCCATTGATATCTCGGGCCTGACCCGCAAAAAGACCGCTGCTGTCGTAGCCTGCCCCTTGTGCGGATCCAGCCATACCCGGGCCATCAGCCATTTTGGATCAACCTCATGCAAGGCCTTATACCGCTGCCAGACGTGTGGGGAACCATTCGATTACTTTAAACCGCACTAGCGTTAACGGGTCACTACATGAACAAGTTCTATCCGCTCAGGGTGGCATCGGTCGCAAAGAATACACGCGACGCGGTGGTGGTCACCTTCGATGTGCCTGGCGAGCTCAATGAAAAGTTCCGGTTCAGGCCTGGCCAGTACCTTACTTTGCGTACGCAACTGGACGGTCAGGAGCTGCGCCGTTCTTATTCCATTTGCGCGGCGCCAGGCGATCGGCAATTGCGGGTCGCCATCAAGCGTTTGAGTGACGGTGCATTTTCCAGCTGGGCCAACGAACACCTGACGGGCGGCCAGCTACTCGATGTCATGCCGCCTGATGGGCATTTCACGGTTGATTTTTCCGCTGAACACGCCCGCAACTATGTGGCCTTTGCGGTGGGTAGCGGTATCACTCCTATTTTGTCGCTGATCAAAACTGCGCTCGAAACCGAGCCCGACAGCTGCTTTACTCTTTTCTTCGGCAACCGCGCTTCGTCAGCCGTGTTGTTTCGCGAAGAGATCGAAGACTTGAAGAACCGTTATATGCAGCGGTTTTCTCTGGTCTATGTCATGAGTCGCGAGCATCAGGATATTGAGTTGTTCAACGGGCGGCTGGATGGCGCCAAGGTCGAACAGTTGCTGACACTATGGATGAATCCTGCCAGCATTGACTACGCCTTTGTCTGCGGTCCTCAAGACATGACCGAATCGGTCACGCAGGCCTTGCAAGCCAAAGGTCTGGAAAAAAACCAGATCAAGTTCGAGTTGTTTGGGTCGCCCAAGGGGCCGCGAGCCTTGCGCACTGGACACGATGCACGCAAGGCGCCCGGCAAGGATTTATGTGAAGTCACCGTCGTGCACGACGGACTCACGCGCACGCTCACTATCGAAAAAAATAAGGACAGTGTGCTTGATTCTGCCCTGGCACAGGGCATAGAGTTGCCTTATTCCTGCAAGGGAGGTGTCTGTTCCACCTGCCGATGCAAGGTCATCGATGGAGAGGTCGACATGGACGCCAACTTCGCACTGGAAGACTACGAAGTCGACCGGGGGTTCGTGCTGTGTTGTCAGAGCTTTCCCGTCACCGACACACTGCTCATAGATTTTGATCAGGAAACCTGAGTGCTGATTCCGGAGCTGCTTGCCGTGGGCGATTCAGGTCACGCCGCCTTTTAGGTAAAACAGCCATACCATGATTTTGATTTTTCCTTTAAATTTGAACAAAGCCTTGATCTCCTGAAGTGGAGTGGCGTACTAGGAGCAAAAACAGTGTCCACCGATTTTTTCAAGACTCACGGTGATGTCCTTGAGCAGGCCGTTGCTGCGGCTGCAACACGCGGTTATTGGAGCCCATTTTCCGAATCGCCCAGCCCGCGAGCCTATGGTGAAACTGCCAATGATGAGGGCAAGGCGGCTTTTGATGCCTATTGCAATAATGACTTCCCTTTGCATCAGGAAGGCGCAAGCGGCAGCACCGGCAACGAAGCATCGCCTTTCGGGTTTGCCTTGGGTATTCGCTACCCCCAGGTGCCTGCGTCTACGCTCATCAACAGCTCGCAAGCGGCACTTGAGTCCTGGCGTGAGGCCGGCCCTCAGGCCTGGGTGGGCGTGGCGCTGGAAATTCTGCATAGACTGAATCGACGCAGCTTTGAAATGGCTTATGCAGTGCAGCACACAACAGGGCAGGGCTTTATGATGGCCTTCCAGGCAGGGGGGCCACATGCGCAAGACCGCGGCCTCGAGGCAGTGGCCTACGCCTGGCAGGAAATGGCGCGTATTCCAGGCTTGGCCAGTTGGGAAAAGCCGCAGGGCAAGCACGATCCCATCAAGATGCAGAAACGGTTTACTGTTGTACCGCGTGGCATTGCCCTAGTGATAGGTTGCTCTACCTTTCCAACCTGGAATGCCTACCCGGGTCTGTTTGCAAGTCTGGCTACGGGTAACACCTTGATAGTGAAGCCTCACCCGGGGGCTATTTTGCCGCTGGCAATCACTGTAAAAATCGCACGCGAAGTCCTGGCTGAGGCGGGCTTCAATCCCAATGTTGTGCAGTTGGCTGCGCATTCGGTCACTGACGATACCGCTCAGGCGCTGGCCCTGGACCCCGCAGTCAGGCTTATAGATTTTACGGGTAGCAGCGCCAATGGCGATTGGCTCGAGCAAAATGCCCGCCAGGCCCAGGTCTATACCGAGAAAGCAGGCGTCAATCAAGTCATCATCGATTCCGTCGATGATTTTAAAAGTGTGGCACGCAATCTGGCGTTTTCATTCTCCCTGTATTCCGGCCAGATGTGTACAGCGCCGCAAAATGTATATGTACCGCGTGATGGCATCCAGACGGCCGACGGCCGCATGAGCTTCGATGAGGTTGCCGCAGGCCTGGCCCAGGCCGTGGAGAAACTGGTGTCCGACCCGGCCCGCGCGGTCGAGATTACCGGCGCCATCCAGAACGATGGCATCGCCCGGCGGGTGGCTGAGGCTCGTGCCTTAGGCTTGCCCATACTGTGCGATAGCAGGCAACTCGAACATCCACAGTTCGAACAGGCCAATGTGCACACCCCCTTGTTACTCAAGACCGATGCCAGCCATTCCGCTATCCAGCGTGAGTGGTTTGGACCTATCGCCTTTGTAGTGGCTACCGACTCTACCGAGAGCAGCATCAAGCTGGCCCAGCAAACCGTCATTGACCACGGCGCCTTGTCGCTTGCTGTCTATTCCACAGACGATGCGGTGCTCGAACAGACGCGTAAAGCGTCAGAGCGTGCTGGCGTATCGCTTTCAGTGAATTTGACGGGCGCCGTCTTCGTGAACCAGACGGCAGCCTTCAGCGATTTTCATGGCACGGGGGCCAATCCCGCTGCCAATGCCGCTTTATCCGATTCGGCCTATGTCGCCAATCGTTTCCGCGTCGTACAAACCCGTTGGCACGCATAACCGCTATTGGAGTTTCCATGCAGTATGAAAATATCGAGTTCAGCCTTAATGACGGCATAGCCCGTGTGACATTGAACCGTCCCGACAAGCTGAATAGCTTCAACGTCGCCATGCATAACGAGCTGGCGCATGCATTGGGCGTGATCGAGGCTCAAGGTGCCCGCGTGCTGATACTGACGGGTAATGGGCGTGGTTTTTGTGCGGGGCAGGATCTTTCCGAAGGGCAGATGAGCCGTGCGAATGAAGTCGACCTGGGCCAGACCATAGATAAATACTACGCGCCACTGGTTCGGCGCCTGCATGCCTTGCCCATGCCCGTTGTAGTTGGCGTAAACGGTGTGGCTGCAGGGGCTGGGGCAAACCTGGCCCTGGCCGGCGATATTGTCATTGCCAAGCAAAGCGCCAGTTTCATCCAGCCGTTTTGCCGTCTGGGCTTATTGCCGGATACCGGCGGTACGTATGTCTTGCCTCGGCTGGTGGGTCGGGCCAGAGCGATGGGGCTGTCTTTGTTGGGTGACAAGCTAAGCGCTCAGCAGGCCGAGCAATGGGGTCTGATCTGGGAATGTGTCTCCGATGACGCCTTCCAGGTCCGTCTGGATGAATTGGCCAGGCATTTCGCCGCTGCGGCGACCAAGGGCTTGGCCTACACGAAGCGAGCCTTGAACGAGAGTCTGAGCAATACGCTGGATGAACAATTGGATCTTGAGCGTGACCTGATGCGTGAATTGGGTGCCAGCCAGGATTACGCTGAAGGCGTTTCGGCCTTTCTGGAAAAACGTCCGGCTGTTTTCAAGGGAAACTGATGAACTCCATGTCAGCCAGTGTTAACGAGCAGACCGAAGATACCTTGCCCGAGAATCCTCAGGCTTTGGCAGAGCTGACCGCGCGTGTCATGTATGCCAATGACCCTGCCTCGCAAGCCCTGGGCATGCATATCGTATCCGTGGCTCCTGGTCAGGCGAGCATGAGCATGCCAGTGCGGGCCGATATGCTGAATGGTCATAAAACCTGCCATGGTGGCTTCATTTTTGCGCTGGCCGACAGTAGCTTTGCGTTTGCCTGCAACTCGCGTAATGCCGCAACAGTGGCTGCAGGCTGCACCATAGATTATCTGGCGCCAGCATTCGAGGGTGACGTGCTCACCGCCAACGCCGCCGAATATTCACTGTCTGGTCGAACTGGTGTCTATGACGTCCAGGTCACCAACCAAGAGGGCAAGCGCATTGCCATTTTCCGAGGGCGCTCGTATCGCATCAAGGGACAGGTGGTTGGTGACTGATGCTGTAGTGCGCATGCGTTGCTTTGTCGACGCGTATAAAAATAAATCATTTTGAATAACAAAAAGGTAGGAGCCGAAAATGTCTGAAGCCAAGTTGTCGAACGCCGGCCGCGACGCTATCGAGCATGCGAGTGTGGATGAGCTGCAAAGCTTGCAGCTGGAGCGTATGAAGTGGACGTTGAGGCACGCTTATCAAAATGTGCCTCATTACAAAAAGGCGTTTGATGCGGCGGGCATCCATCCCGACGATCTGAAGCAGCTATCGGATATATCCCGATTTCCACTGACCAGCAAACAGGATTTACGCGATAACTATCCCTTCAATATGTTCGCCGTGCCGCGTGAGCAGATTGTGCGTATTCATGCGTCCAGCGGAACCACTGGCAAGCCTACCGTGGTGGGCTATACGGCCAGGGACATCGATAACTGGGCCGATCTTGTGGCGCGGTCGATTTGGGCTGGCGGTGGCCGTCCAGGCGATATTGCACATGTGGCCTATGGCTATGGCTTGTTTACAGGCGGGTTGGGGGCGCACTATGGCGCCGAGAGGCTGGGTTGCAGTGTGGTGCCGATGTCTGGCGGGCAAACTGAAAAGCAGGTGCAGCTGATACGCGACTTTGAGCCGTCCATCATCATGGTGACGCCATCGTATTTCTGCAATCTTATCGAGGAGATGCAGCGCCAGGGTATGGACCCCGCTTCAAGCTCCCTGCGTATAGGAATTTTTGGCGCCGAACCCTGGACGGGGCAGATGCGCGCGGATATCGAGCAACGCACGGGAATAGACGCGGTTGATATCTATGGTTTGTCGGAAGTGATGGGGCCGGGCGTGGCCATGGAGTGTGTCGAGTCCAAGGACGGCCCAGTGGTGTGGGAGGATCATTTCTATCCGGAGATCATCGATCCTGTTACGGGCGAGGTGCTGCCCGATGGGCAGGAAGGCGAGCTTGTCTTTACGTCACTGACCAAAGAGGGCATGCCGGTGATTCGTTACCGTACGCGTGACCTGACCCGTTTGTTGCCGCCGACGTCGCGCAGCATGCGTCGTATCGACAAGATTACGGGCCGCAGCGACGATATGTTGATTGTTCGAGGGGTTAATCTGTTCCCAACTCAGGTCGAAGAAGTAGTCCTGAAGATCCCAGAGTTGGCCGCGCAGTATCAACTGGTATTGACGCGTAGCGGCAATCTTGATGAACTCGAAATTCTGACCGAGGTGCGTCCCGAGTTCGATCACTTGAGTGTTGCTGCGCGGGATGTGATTGCCGATAAGCTGCGACATGCGGTGAAGACGTATATAGGGGTGTCGGCGCGCGTGACGGTGCAGACGGCGGGGCTGGTTGAGCGTACGCTGACGGGTAAGGCGCGTCGGGTACTGGATAAACGGGCGAAGTAGGCTGTTATTGCCTTATCTGTGCTCCAGACAACGTCATTGAAACCGCATAGATATGAACGAAGCATTATCCCCATTCGACAAGGTATCATTCCAAGTTCGAGAGGTATCGTGGACGGATATTGATAATGGAAGCGGCAGCGGTTCCGGGCATAGCGGGTATTGGCGTTGATTTGCTGCGGCTGGACCGCATCGAAGGGGTGTATGCGCGTCACGGAGAAAAATTCGTACGCCGTATTCTGGGCCCACAGGAAATCGAAAAATTCCGGCTGCGCAGCCAACGTGATCCTCAACGCGGCATACGCTTCCTGGCAACACGCTTTGCCGCCAAAGAGGCGTTTTCCAAAGCCATAGGCCTGGGCATGCACAGCCCCATGGCATGGTCACGCATGCAAACCCTGAACGAACCCGGTGGCAAGCCGCGTGTACAGTTGTCAGAACCTTTGGCCAGCTGGTATGCGGAGCGCTTTGGCAAAGCCCATATCTCAGTCACAGACGAAACTGATACAGTAGCGGCCTTTGTCGTCGTCGAGGCGCTGAACCTGATACCCAGGAATTTAACGGAAACAAATTAATGACAGACAGCCCTATGCTTAAGAGCTTGCCGCCTGGCCCGGTTATGGTGGATGTGGAAGGCACAGTACTTACTCACCACGAGCGTGAGCGCCTGCGCAATCCCCTGGTGGGCGGGGTGATCTTATTTGCACGTAATTTTGATCATCGTGAGCAGCTCACCGCCTTATGCCAGGCCATTCATGCCGAACGCGATGAGCCGTTGTTGATCGCCGTCGATCACGAGGGCGGCCGCGTACAGCGTTTTCGTACGGATGGCTTTACCTCCATTCCGGCCATGAGTGTTTTTGGTGAGCTCTGGTCGCAAGATTCCCTGGCAGCCATGCGGTTGGCGTCCGAGGCGGGGTACGTACTGGGGGCCGAATTGCGCGCTTGCGGCGTGGATCTTAGTTTTACCCCCGTGCTCGATCTCGATTACGGTGTCAGCAAAGTGATAGGCAACCGTTCCTTCCATCGCGATCCACGGGTGGTGTCCATGCTGGCCAGGGCACTGATACAAGGCCTGATGCTGTCGGGTATGGCGGCTTGCGGCAAGCATTTTCCGGGCCATGGGGCGGTCGAGGCGGATTCCCATCACGAGATTCCAGTCGATACACGCAGTTTCGAAGAAATCATGCAGGAAGATGCGGCACCGTATGGCTGGCTGGGCGATATGATACTGCCATCGGTCATGCCCGCCCATGTCATCTATTCGCAAGTAGATCCGCAGCCGGCTGGCTTTTCCCATCACTGGATACAGCAAGTGTTGCGGCAAGACCTGGCTTACGATGGAGTGGTCTTTTCGGACGACCTGACCATGGAAGGTGCTACCGTGGCCGGCGATATTCTGGCGCGGGCCGAGGCTGCCTTGGGAGCAGGTTGCGACATGGTATTGGTATGCAATCGTCCCGACCTGGCCGATGAACTGCTGTCACGCCTGAATACCGAGCACGATGCAGCGTCGGTACAGCGCATACGCCGCCTGATGCCGGCCAGTGTTGCGCCGGGCTGGGATGCCCTGCAGGCTGATGAACGATACCAATATGCCAGACGACTTCAATCTCAAATCGTTTCTGGCTGACCTGCCGCACCTTCCAGGTGTTTATCGGCATCTGGATGCCGAAGGGACGGTGCTGTATGTAGGGAAGGCGCGCGATTTGAAAAAGCGCGTCAGTTCGTACTTTCAGAAAACACCAAGCAGTCCGCGCATCGCCCACATGGTGGCGCGGGTAGAGCGGCTGGAGGTCACGATTACACGCTCCGAGGCCGAGGCCTTGCTGCTGGAAAACAATCTGATCAAGCGCCTGAAGCCGCGCTACAACATTTTGTTCAGGGACGACAAATCTTATCCCTACCTGATGTTCAGTGGTCACCAGACACCTCGCATTGCTTATTATCGTGGTAGTACCAGCGGCAAAGGGCGGTTCTTTGGGCCTTATCCCAATGCCTGGGCCGTGCGGGAAACGATACAGATACTGCAACGGGTATTTCGCCTGCGTACCTGTGAAGACAGCGTCTTTGCCAATCGTTCACGACCTTGCCTGCTGTATCAGATCGGGCGTTGTTCCGCACCTTGTGTAAACCTGATTTCTGCCGAGGATTATCAGGCGGATGTCGATCGTGCCATTCAGTTTCTGGATGGCCGGGCCAATGAGGTCATGCGCGATATTGAGCAGCGCATGCATCAGGCATCCGAGGCGCTTGAATTCGAGAAAGCTGCTGTGTTGCGGGATCAGGTAGCTGCGTTGGCCAAGGTATTGCAGCAACAATCGATGGAAAAGGTGGGCAATGACGATGTCGATGTCATTGCGGTAGCCGCGGCGGGCGGCCGGATTTGTGTCAACCTTGCCATGGTGCGAGGTGGCCGTCATTTGGGTGACAAGCCATTCTTTCCCACCCATACACTGGACGACAACCCCACGGACGTCCTGGCGGCCTTTGTGGCCCAGCACTATCTCGATAATGCCATGCCGGCCGTCCTGGTCTGCTCGCATGTCTTACCTGATCCCGACCTGATCAAGCTGCTGGCTGAGCAAACCGGGACCAAGGCCCGGGTACTGGTCAGGCCGCAAGGGTTGCGCAAAATCTGGCTTGAACAGGCGGTCAAGAACGCCGAGTTAGCCCTGGCCCGACTGCTGACCGAATCCAGTGCGCGCGTGGCACGTACGATGGCGTTGGCCACGGCGTTGGACATGGATACCGACGAAGCCGCCCTGGATGTCATGCACATAGAATGTTTTGACATCAGTCATACCGCGGGAGAGGCCACCCAGGCCTCGTGTGTGGTGTACAAGCATCATGATATGCAGCCATCCTTGTATCGCCGATACAACATTGCAGGTATCACCCCGGGTGACGATTATGCGGCGATGAGGCAAGTGCTGACCCGGCGATTCAGCCGAGTCGCGGACGGGCAGGCAGAGATGCCCAGTGTCGTGCTTATCGATGGCGGAAAGGGGCAGGTCGAGGTGGCCAGGCAAGTTTTTGTTGAACTGGGCCTGGATGCGCATACGATAGTCGGTGTTGCCAAGGGTGAAGGCCGTAAGGTGGGCCTGGAGACGCTGGTATTTGTTGATGGCAGAGAGTCTGTCGCCCTGGGGATTGAGTCGGCGGCGCTCATGCTGGTGGCGCAAATCCGCGACGAGGCGCATCGGTTCGCCATTACCGGCATGCGTGCGCAACGAGCTAAGGCGCGCAATGTGTCTCGTCTTGAAGAGATCGAAGGCATAGGCGCCAAGCGACGCCAGAAATTGCTGGCACGCTTTGGTGGATTCACGGGTGTTGTCGACGCCAGCGTCGACGATCTCAGGTCAGTAGAAGGAATTTCAGATGAACTGGCAGAACGTATCTATCAGGCGCTCCGATAGGGTAGTATTCAGCTTATGCCTATGAACTTACCTATTGCCCTGACGTGGCTGCGCATCGCCATGATCCCGCTGATCGTCGGGCTGTTTTATATTCCCGTCGACTGGATATCCATTCCGGTCCGTGATGCTGTGGCAGCGTTTGCGTTCATTGTTGCTGCCCTGACTGACTGGTTCGACGGCTGGCTGGCCCGGCGCTGGAATCAAACTTCCTCATTTGGCGCTTTCCTCGATCCCGTTGCCGACAAATTAATGGTTTGCGCGGCACTGCTTATTTTGCTCGACTTGAGCCGCGTCGATTCCTTTATTGCGCTTATCATCATAGGCCGTGAAATCACTATTTCTGCCTTGCGCGAATGGATGGCCAAGATTGGCGCCAGCGGCAGCGTGGCGGTGCATCGTCTTGGCAAATTCAAGACGGCTGCGCAAATGATAGCGATACCGTGTTTGTTGTACTGGCAGCCGCTGTATGGGGTTTCGCTGCAGCTGGTTGGCCAGATTCTGATCGTGATCGCCGCCATCCTGACGGTCTGGTCCATGTGCTACTACCTGCGTCGCGCGTGGCCTGAAATACGCGATCGCGCCGACAGGCGCTGAGGCGCGTCCAAGGCAGGAAAGAGACTTCCGAGACGTAAAAATGATGGCTCTAGATCTGGAGACCCAAAAAGAAAACCGGGCACTGAAGCGCAAAGACTGGAAAATCATCAGTCTGATAGGGTCGGCGCACGCTTGCTCGCATTTTTTTCAATTGGTGTTCCCCACACTGTATCTGTCGCTGGCTCACGAGTATGGCTACGATTTCGCTAGGCTGGGGTTGCTTGCCACCGTGTTTTTCCTGGTGTCATGTTTTGGTCAGGCCTCCTCGGGTTTTATCGTCGATCGAATCGGCCCGGCTCCGGTGCTACGTTTCGGTCTTGCATGTTTTGTGTTGTCGGGCGTCCTGATCGCCACCTCCAATGGCTATACCATGCTGCTGTTGGCTGCCGCAATTGGCGGTATTGGTAATTCCGTTTTCCATCCCGTCGATTATTCCATTATCAACCATCGCGTCAGCCCGCAGCGGCTAGGACATGCTTTCAGCACGCACGGCCTGACGGGTAACCTGGGCTGGGCCCTGACGCCGGTATTCATGGCTGCCCTCATTTATTTGGCCAACTGGCGGGTAGCTGCATTTGGCGCTTCGGCGCTAGTGGCTTTTGTGCTTTTCCTGACATGGCTAGGCCGTAACCTCCTGGCGGGCAAGAATACCGCCATGGCACCGGCAATCGATACCAGTGCCACGCCACAAACTGACCTGTCTCAGCAAACAGTAGGGCAGACGCTGGCCACCCTGCTGGTGCAACCGGCACTTTGGGGCGCTTTTCTGTTTTTTGCCTTTACCTCCATGGCTTTGTCGGCGGTGCAAAACTACACTATACCCATGCTGGGCGATGTCTATGGCATAGACAAGGTGCTGGCGGGCACGACTTTGTCCGGCTATATGATTGCTGCAGCACTGGGAATGGTGGCAGGGGGGTTCCTGGTTGGCGCAACCCCTAATACCGAGCGTACGGTGGCTGTTTCCCTGTTGTTGGCTGGCGGTTTGCTGGTAGTGCTGGCCATTGGCGGTGTGCCTCCGGCGTTTGCCATGGCATTGGTGGGTCTGGCAGGATTTTGCTCTGGCGTATCCGCTCCGTCTCGAGACATGCTCATACGGCGTGTCACCCCAAAAGGGGCGACCGGTACCGTGTATGGCCTGGTTTATTCAGGCATGGATGTCGGTTCGTCGCTGGCCCCGGTAGGCTTCGGTCTAATGCTTGATGCGGGATTCACCCAGGGGCCATGGTTTGGTGCGGCTGCGGGTTTTATGCTCGCGGCAGGCCTGGCAGTGCTGGTGGCCAAATCTGCCAGTCGTGGCGTTTTGCCCGCCACCCCCGCACGGGCCTGAAACGGCTCTTATATCAGGTCGGCTTCTTGGCAAGCTGAATTATTGCCGTGCCGTCCTGGCATGGCTGACATGGGCCGGCTCACTGCTGCGCCAAGGGTTGATATCCAGACCACCACGACGGGTATAGCGCGCGTACACAAATAAAGAGGTCGGCTTACAAGCCTGCCAGATGTCGCAATACATTTTTTCGACACAGTGTTCGTGAAATTCCGTGTGCCGGCGTAGCGACACAATGTACCGGAGCAGCGCGTCCCGATCAATTTGCAAGCCGGTATAACGTACTTGAACACTGCCCCAGTCTGGCTGGCCGGTAACGGGGCAGTTGGACTTCAGCAGATCGGATACCAGAGTTTCACTGATGTTTTTGCCTGCCGGCAAGCATTGCAACAGACCAGGAGTAGGCTCGTAGGTGGAAATTTCAATATCGGTGTCGTCAATATTGATTCCTTCCATTGAGCCATATTCCAGCGCCGGTGGCTGGGAGAGTGGGTTTAATTCAATATTTACATCTGCCCCTGCCGCCAGACTCAAGTCAGCCTGCATAATTGTGCGCACGGTGTTTGTGCTATCGAATCGCTCCTCGCTAAAGGAGTTCAAGTAGAGTTTGAACGATTTGGATTCGACCAGCCGCGGGCTGTTCTGCGGAAATATGAAGCGTGCCAAAGCAACGACGGGCTTGCCTTTGGGCGTAAGCCATGACACCTCGTAGGCATTCCAGATATCAGCCCCATACCAGCTTTCAGGGAGGGAGAGCGCAGCCCGATTGGTGCTGCGGTCAATAGGAAAAAGAAGGCTGGCATCGTAGGCGTCGGGATAGGAAATCTCGCGGCCTAGCGGCGCCTTGACGAGAGCAGGGTCGTGCATGATGGTAACTATCAAATAAAAAGGGGAAAGTGCGTGTTGTGGGCGCGCTTGAGCGGATAAGCAAACCTGATTGTACTTGCCACCGCGTTCATACCGTATGGTGAAAGATGCATTTCAGATTATGAAATTTTCTTGTTGCGACGCAAGATCAACCATTTCATAGGGAAAAATATTATCCCGTATTATAAAAAAATATTTTTAAGTCATTGTTATTAAAAAATAATATTTTTAGTCTTATATAAGACAAAAGCCGTATGTGCTTCGCAGCAAACGCGTAGACTTTCCTCATGAATTTCAGGTTTCTTTTTTACTTTTAAGGAGCAACATCATGACGACACGGGAAAATGAAATACGCAGTTTGCAGAAAGCCTGGGCTGAAGACAGCCGTTGGCAGGGCATCAAGCGCGGTTATGGTGCCGAAGACGTGATCCGTCTGCGTGGTTCGGTGCAGGTCGAGCATACCTTGGCTCGTCGTGGCGCCGAGAAACTGTGGGGCCTGCTGCATTCCGAACCCTTTGTAAACTCCTTGGGAGCGCTGACGGGCAACCAGGCCATGCAGCAGGTCAAGGCAGGGCTAAAGGCCATTTATCTGTCGGGCTGGCAGGTTGCGGGCGATGCCAATGGGGCTGGTGAGATGTATCCCGATCAGTCCTTGTATCCGGCCAATTCTGTGCCGCAAGTGGTCAGGCGCATTAATAATGCGTTGGCCCGATGCGATCAAATCCAGTGGATGGAAGGCAAGAATCCTCAGGATCCCGGCTATCTGGATTACTTCGCCCCCATTGTTGCCGATGCCGAAGCAGGCTTTGGCGGCGTGCTGAATGCCTTCGAATTGATGAAAGCCATGATTGAAGCTGGTGCCGCGGGCGTGCACTTTGAAGATCAACTGGCTTCTGTTAAGAAATGCGGCCATATGGGCGGTAAAGTGCTGGTGCCCACGCGCGACGCTGTGGCCAAGCTGGTGTCGGCTCGTCTGGCCGCCGATGTGCTGGGGGTACCCACATTGTTGCTGGCACGCACCGATGCCGATGCGGCCGACCTGGTCACCAGTGATATTGACGAAAATGACCGCCCCTTCATTACCGGGGAGCGCACGGTTGAAGGTTTCTTCCGTACGCGTGCTGGTATTGAACAAGGTATTTCGCGGGGCTTGGCCTATGCGCCTTACGCCGACCTGTTGTGGTGCGAAACGTCCACGCCCAATCTCGAGTATGCCCGTCAGTTTGCTGAAGCCATACACCGTCAGTTCCCCGGAAAGCTTCTGGCCTACAACTGCTCGCCTTCATTCAATTGGAAGAAAAATCTTGATGATGCAACGGTGGCCAAGTTCCAGCGGGAGCTGGGCGCCATGGGCTACAAGTTCCAGTTCATTACCCTGGCGGGTTTCCATGCCTTGAACTATGGCATGTTTGAGCTGGCACATGGTTATGCCCGTCGCCAGATGAGTGCTTTCGTTGAACTGCAGCAGAAAGAATTTGCGGCGACTGAATTGGGCTTTACCGCTGTCAAGCATCAGCGTGAGGTGGGTACTGGCTATTTCGATGCTGTCACACAGGCTATCGAAGGCGGGCAATCGTCCACCACAGCACTGACTGGATCGACCGAAGAGGCCCAGTTCGAAACACAGGGGGCGAACGAAAGGAAGGTGGCCTGATGACCCATCCGGCGGGTTGTTTGTTTCGTGAGTGACATAATGGCTGCATAAGCATTTTTGCCTGTAGCCACGACTCGCCAGCCACGGCGTAAGAATATTGCAATGCGATGTTCTTACGCTTTTTTTGTTTTTCGTTGCTGCGAGGCCAACCGGTAAAACTCAGTCTTTTCAAAACCTTGATTTAAATCAAGCCATTCGCTGGGCCATTTGCTATATTCCCTTCCATGCGCGCATTTTCAATATTCTCCACACCCAGTGGCCTGTCGGATGGCGACCGCCAGAAGCGGCGGCATATGCTTGCCCGCATGGGGCTGGGATGGCTTGCCATGATGCAAGTCATGATGTTTGCCTTTCCGGGCTATTTGCGCTCGGAAAGTATGGCGCCCGAGAATCTCGAGCTGCTCGATCAAGCAATTTTTCTCATGAACTGGATCAGCCTGATCCTGACGGTACCCGTCATGCTGTATTGCGCCTGGCCGGTCTGGCAGGGTGCTTTCAACAGCCTGCGACGGGGCAGGGTGGGCATGGATGTACCCGTTGCCCTGGGCATTATTGCCGCATTCATTCCCAGTGCAGTCACTACCTGGACGGGTCACGGAGAGGTCTACTTTGATTCCGTCACCATGTTTGTGGCTTTCCTCTTGACCGCCCGCTACCTTGAGCTCTGTGCGCGGCAGTCTGTAGGGGGGGGCAAAGTACACCAAATGATCGAACAGTTTCGTATTTCGGTCTCTGTGCGTGCCAACCGTGTGGCATTCTGGTTTGTGCTGGTGCAACTAGTCCTGGCCTTTCTGGTCGGCGCCGTCTGGTATGTTTACGCGCCACAGCATGCCATTGCAGTGATGGTGGCCTTGCTGGTCATGAGCTGTCCCTGCGCCATGGCCATGGCCGTGCCCACGGCGGTAGCAGCGGCGCATGCGAGCTATTCGGCCGCTCCCGATGCGGCCCGCCTCAATACACTCCAACTGGTGCAGGCAACCGGCCTGATCGCCCGGCAAAATCTCTATGGAGCGGTAGCCTGGCACCTACTGATGACTCCGTTGGCAGCCTTTGGCTTGGTTGCGCCGTGGTTGGCGGCCATTACCATGCTGCTTTCGTCGCTTGCCGTCGCCGCTAACTCCTGGCGTTTGTACCGTAAGTACACGCGCCCGCATGACGGCTGGCAGGCCGCGGTGGCATAGGAGCTGACAATGGAAGCATCTCTGTTCTTGCTCTTACCGATTTCTCTGTTATTGGTGATTTTGATAGGCGTAGCGTTCTGGTGGGCTATTTTTTCGGGCCAGTTCGACAATACGAACCAGGCCGCCGAATCCATCCTGCACGATAACGATACCGACAGCTAAGTTCTTTATAAAGTGTGGCGCGAAAGCGTCAGTATTCGAGGCAAGCGGCTCTTCTTGTTGCAAGTCAAAGAGAGCAAGCCGCTCTTGCAGCAAGATGCTGGCGTCTCGCATTGTTTATTTGTTTTAGGGGAAGCTCATGGGCACGTCCGATACGATCGGAGCACAGGCCGAAGTCTTCAATTACCGTGTGGTCAGGCAGTTTACGATCGCCACGGTATTTTGGGGTGTTGTCGGCATGGCGGTCGGTGTACTGATCGCCGCGCAACTCATTTGGCCGGAGTTGAATTTCAATACACCGTGGTTTAGTTACGGGCGTCTGCGTCCGTTGCACACCAATGGTGTAATTTTCGCGTTTGGGGGCAGTGCATTGTTCGCCACTGCCTACTATGTCGTGCAGCGTACCTGTCAGGTGCGCTTGTTCAGTGACAAGCTGGCGGCCTTTACCTTCTGGGGCTGGCAAGTGGTTCTGGTTGCTGCGGTCATTACCCTTCCCCTGGGTTATACCAGCACCAAAGAATATGCCGAACTCGAATGGCCCATCGACGTCCTGATCACTCTGGTCTGGGTTGCGTTCGCCGTGGTGTTTTTTGGCACGATCGCCAAACGCCGGGTCAAGCATATTTACGTAGCCAACTGGTTCTTTGGCTCGTATATCCTGACCATCGCCGTCCTGCACATTTTCAACAACCTCGAGCTGCCTGTCAGTATGTGGAAGTCGTACTCGGTATATGCCGGTGTGCAGGATGCCATGGTGCAGTGGTGGTATGGCCACAATGCGGTGGGTTTCTTTCTGACTACCAGCTTCCTGGGCATGATGTATTACTTCGTGCCCAAGCAGGCCGAGCGTCCCATTTATTCGTACCGCCTTTCCATCGTGCACTTCTGGGCGCTGGCTTTCACCTATATGTGGGCGGGTCCGCACCATTTGCTGTATACCTCGCTGCCTGACTGGACCCAGACACTGGGCATGGCGCTGTCGCTGATTCTGCTGGCGCCGTCATGGGGCGGCATGATCAACGGCATCATGACGGTATCCGGAGCCTGGCACAAGCTGCGCACCGACCCCATCCTGAAGTTCCTGGTGGTGGCCCTGTCGTTCTACGGCATGTCGACCTTTGAAGGCTCGATGATGTCCATCCGCACGGTCAATGCCTTGTCGCACTATACCGACTGGACAATAGGCCACGTGCACTCCGGTGCCCTGGGCTGGGTGGCCATGATTACCTTCGGTTCTTTCTACTACATGATTCCACGCTTGTACGGCCGTACCTCCATGGCCAGCATGAAGCTGGTTGAGCTGCATTTCTGGGTTGCTACGCTGGGTGTGGTGCTGTACATCAGCTCGATGTGGATTGCCGGGGTCATGCAAGGCCTGATGTGGAGCGCCACGGGCGAAGACGGTACGCTCACTTACAGTTTCGTCGAGGCTGTCAAGGCAACTTACCCCTTCTACGCCATACGTTTGATGGGTGGTCTGCTGTTCCTGTCGGGTATGTGCATCATGGCCTGGAACACCTGGAAAACTGTCAAAGGTCAACCCAAGGTCAATCCGGCCGTGCCGCTGTACAGTCCTGACGCGCGCGATCCCGCTTTTATCGGTCCGGCTTCTGCGACGGCATAAGGAGAGCATAAATGACCAAGAAAAGTACCGGTTTTTCTCACAAGATGATTGAAACCAATGTTGGCCTGCTGATCATCCTGAGCATTGCCGTCATCTCTTTTGCTGGCCTGGCCCAGATTGTTCCGCTGTTCTTTCAGCACTCCACCACTCAGCCAACGCCGGGTGTAGAGCCCTACGAGCCGCTGAACCTGATTGGTCGCGACGTCTATATACGTGAAGGATGCGTAGGTTGCCATTCGCAACAGATCCGCATGCTCAGCTCAGAGGTGCAGCGCTACGGTCCTTATTCCCTGGCCGGAGAGTCCAGATACGACCATCCTTTCCTGTGGGGTTCCAAGCGCACTGGCCCTGACCTGGCGCGTGTTGGAAAACGCTATTCCGATGACTGGCATCGTGTGCATTTGCGTAATCCGCGTGATGTCGTCCAGGAATCGAATATGCCGGCCTATCCCTGGCTGCAGCACAACTCCGTTGAAAACGAAAATGTGCAGGACCGCATGAAGGTATTGCGCACGCTGGGCGTGCCTTATACCGACGAGCAAATCGACAAGGCCCCTGAGCAGCTCAAGGGCAAGACAGAAGAAGATGCGCTGATTGCCTACCTGCAAGGGCTGGGTGTGGCGGGTCGTGCTGCTGCTGCCAAAGCTGTGGCTGAAGGAGAACTGTAAATGGCCATGCTCAATGCGGTGGCGACGATTTTCGCCATGCTGACCTTTTTGGGAATAGTCTGGTGGGCGTTTTCACGAGGCCGGGCACAGGCCAATTACGACGCGTCCATGCTGCCTTTTAACGTCCCTGACGAAGGCGTCTCGAACAAGAATGAAGGGGGCTCTCATGAGTGATTTTGTCAGTAGCTTCTGGAGCTATTTCATCACCATTATCGCCGTGGGCGGTGTGGTTTTCTGTCTGTGGCTGCTGTATACGCAAAGGGCATGGCTCAAGCAATCCGCCCCAGAGGTCGAAGAAACCGGTCACGTCTGGGACGGTGATCTCACTGAATTCAATACACCGGTACCGCGCTGGTGGACGGTTTTCTATATTGGGCTTTGTGTTGCGGCTCTGGCCTTGTTCTTTTTGTATCCAGGGCTGGGGACATACAAAGGTTCGCTGGGCTATACCTCTGCGGGCCAGGTCAAGGCACAGCAAGAGGCGCTCAATGAGCGCATCAGGCCGGTGTATGAGCGTTACCAGAAAATGTCCATACCCGAGGTTGCGCATGACGCCGACGCACGGCAGATTGGACAGCGCTTGTTCCTGAATAATTGTGCCCAGTGTCACGGCTCCGACGCGCGGGGGGCCGCGAACTTTCCCAACCTGACTGACGGCGATTGGCTGTATGGTGGTGCTCCCGAGCAGATTCTGCAAACCATCACCAAAGGTCGTCACGGCATGATGCCGCCCTGGGCAGCCCAGATCAAGCCAGCCGAAGCTTCCGATATTGCCCAGTATGTGCGGTCCTTGTCCGGACTGGCAGCAGATTCCCTGCGGGTCGTGCCAGGCAAGCGCGGCTTCGATACATTCTGCGTGGCCTGCCATGGGGCGGAAGGCAAAGGCAACACAATGCTGGGCGCTCCCAACCTGACCGACAACGTCTGGCTGTACGGTAGCTCTGAAGCAACTATTGTGGAAACCATCCTTAACGGTCGTGTCAATATCATGCCCGCCCAAGAAGGCATTCTTACTGAGGATCAGATTCGTATGCTTACTGCATGGGTATGGGGTTTGAACAACCAGGATACGAAGACCACCACAAACTAAAGGTATTACATGAGTAGCAAACCACCCGTCAAGCTGGATCAAGAGCAATCTGCCGAAGCTGCGTCTGCCAGGCAGCGGCCCAGAGTCCGCAAGGCGGGGGGGACCTCTCCTCAGGTCGAGAAGGCCCTGTCGGAGGTCCGTCGCAAAATATATCCGCGGTCGGTGACGGGTATTTATGCGCGCTGGCGGGTCATTATGGTGTTCGCCACCCAACTGATCTTCTACGGCTTGCCCTGGCTGCAATGGAACGGACGCCAGGCTGTGTTGTTCGATCTGGCGGCCCGCAAGTTTTATCTTTTTGGCATGGTGCTTTGGCCGCAAGACGTGATCTATCTTGCGGTGCTCCTGGTAATTTCCGCTTTCGCGCTGTTTTTGTTCACGGCCATGGCGGGGCGGTTGTTTTGCGGCTATGCCTGTCCGCAAACGGTTTATACCGAAATCTTCATGTGGGTCGAACGCCGTATCGAGGGCGACCGACTTGCCCGCATACGACTCGACGAGCAACCCTGGAACGCCCGCAAGATAAGGCTCAAGGTCAGCAAGCACATTGTCTGGATCCTGATTGCCTGGTGGACGGGTTCCACCTTTATTGGCTATTTTGCTCCCATACGCGAACTTGGCATGGGTCTGCTGACACTGTCGCTGGGTCCATGGCAATGGTTTTGGATGGTGTTTTACGCCTTTGCTACCTGGGGTAATGCCGGCTTCATGCGTGAGGCGGTCTGCAAGTACATGTGCCCTTATGCGCGCTTTCAAAGCGTCATGGTGGATGATGATACCTTTGTGGTGACCTACGACCACGTGCGTGGCGAACCCCGAGGCGGACGCTCGCGCCGCGTTGATCACAAAGAAGCGGGCATGGGTGATTGTGTTGATTGCAGCCTGTGCGTACAAGTATGTCCAACCGGCATTGATATCCGTGATGGCTTGCAGTACATGTGCATAGGTTGCGGGGCCTGTGTCGATGCCTGTGACACGGTCATGGACAAGATGAATTACGATCGCGGCCTGATACGTTATACGTCGGGGCGCGCCATTACCGATGGCATGACACAAAGCCAGGTGCGCAAGCGCATGTTGCGCCCACGCGTACTGATCTACTCGGCCATATTGGGTCTTGTTGCAATCGCCTTTGTCGTTTCATTGGCCACGCGTACCACTCTGCGCATGGATATCATCCGTGATCGCGGTACATTGGGGCGCGAGGTTCCGGGTGGCATGATAGAAAACGTGTATCGCTTGCAGTTCATGAATGCATCAGAGTCGCCCATGACCCTCACTCTTGGTGTCACGGGTGTTCCTGAGTTGTCTGTCGCTACTGCAGACGGTGGAGCGACAATGGTGAAGATTGATGCTGCATCCAATAAAATGGTTCCTGTTGTAGTACGTGCGCCGGCAGGCCAGACTACTCCCGGTCTGCACGAAATCGAGTTGACAGCGATTGGCCAGTACCAAGAAGGCAATAGTATTTCTGTGGTCGAGCGCTCGAGCTTCTTTGTGCCGAAATAGCAAGGAAAACGTAATGTCACCCCAAACAGAAAAAACCGGCTTGTCAAGAAACCAGGATAAGGGCCCATGGTGGCGTGAACCCTGGCCCTGGATAATCATGGCTGGGCCGGCCATTGCCGTCATTGGGTGTATCATCACCATCGTGCTGGCGTTTCAGAATGCGGGCAACCAGGTCATCAAAGATGGCGGCATCAAACGCGGGCTGGTTGTCACCAAGCAAGTACAGGCGCCAGCTCCAGAACCTCAAAAATAGATTGTTTCAATACAACAGGAGACCGCTCATGCAGTATCGTTCGTTAATGTGGATTCTATGGCCGTCGTTCCTGATAGGCGCAGCAACCAGTGCAACCGTTTTTGCTCTGGTCGATCCACTGGACATCACCTTTTTGGGGTATTTGAAAGCCAGCAGGCAGCAGGTTTATGCCGGTGGTTTCTTTCTGTTCTGGTTGATGGCGGCGCTATCAAGTGCACTAACCCTGCATATGGCGCCGCGCGGACGTATCGTAGACGACTTTGGCGACCCAATAGAGGGCTAGGCGGTCAAATGACGGGGCTTTCAGCCGCAGTCGGTGCCCGACAACAAGCGCAAGCCACCCATGTCAAGAATGTGTACTTCGCGCTGGTGGACACGTATCAGGCCTTCGCGCGCAAAGCGTGAAAACAGGCGGCTGACCGTCTCAAGGGTCAAACCCAGATAATTGCCAATTTCTTCGCGGCTCATGCGCAGGATGAACTCGCTGGGCGAGTATCCCAGCGTTGAGAGGCGCTGCGACAGATTGATCAGGAATGCAGCCAGCCTTTGCTCTGAACGCAAGGCACCCAATGACATCACCAGCTGGTGGGAGCGGCTGATTTCCTTGCTCATGAGGCGGCGTAATTGTTGTTGCAACACAGGCAGGTGGTGCGATAGCTCGTCGAGCTCATCGATGCGGATGACACAGACCTCGCTGTCTTCGAGGGCTATGGCATTCGATACATGTGTATTGTCGAGCAGTCCGTCCATGCCGATGATTTCGCCAGGCAGCAGGAAGCCGGTAATCTGGACCTGGCCAGACGAATCTTCCAGTTGCGTCTTGAGTGAGCCGGAGCGGATACCGTAGACGGCTTCGGTTGGGTCACCTAACTGGAACAGTGCGGAACCCTTGGCAATGCGTATACGCTCTTTGATGAGCTCATCAAGTTTATTGACGTCACCACGCTGCATGCCCAGTGGCAAGCATATCTCATTTAGCATGCAGGTCGAGCAACGGGTAGAGTCAGGTGTTACAGAGATTCTTTTTTGCATGCGGTCGCCCTGAGGACGAAAAAATATCAACCGGGTGAATGAGGAAAAGTGTCAGCGATTAAATCTAGGGTTAACCCTAGATTTAGATTGTTGGCAGCTGATTTATATCAAGTATACGGTAGCGCGCCGTAAATTGTTGAGTTACTCGTAGGGTTAATGCAAAAAACGAGGTGTAAATGGGTGTTACTGCCTTTTGGGTTGTCTGGCTTCCTATTATGCCTTAGACAAGAGTGCCAGCAGCTTGGCTCGCACTTGTGCCAGTTCGTTTGCACTGATACGGCCATGATGGCTGATTTTGGTATGTACCCAATCGATACTTTTGACTTGATCTGACAGCACGGCTATGGGCGGATCGGACTGAATCGGAACTTCGAATGGGTAGCTTTTTATATCGCCCGTGATGGCGCAGCAGACCATAAGCCCGGTTTTCTTATTGTAAGCCGTCGGACTGAGCACGACGGCCGGCTTGTAGCCATTACTGGCGCTGTTGCCAGGAAGGTCGAAGTGCAAATGAATGATATCGCCGGTGTCGGGTGTATAACGCTTATTCATGGCATGCTCCCTTGTATTGACACGTGTTAGTCGCTGGCCGCACCAAAATCAATTTCGGGATGCAGGTTCTTGGGTTTGATGCCGCTCAATAGCTGCGCGAGCAGATATTCTTCGGAGCGTACAGGCTGGATGACTATCGTGCCGCGTTCGAGTCGTAAATCCACGATGTCGTCGGCGCTAAGCTTGAGCGATTTGAGCATGGAGGAGGGTAAACGGATTGCTGCGCTATTACCCCATTTTTTTATTACACCACGCATGGCTATCTCCTTATAGAACAGGTGGCCGGAAATCGATAAAACTGTAGTGTAAACGGTGTGTCGACGCTAGTGTAAGTCCCTGTGACCCTTGAAATTTTTCATTTTGGCCACACATATTCACTATTCGGGCACGTGCCCTTCCTTTATTTCAGTGAAAAGATTATGCGATTCGATAAACTCACAACGAAGTTTCAGCAGGCCATTGCCGATGCGCAAAGTCTGGCTGTAAAACACGACAATCAATACATAGAACCCCTCCACGTACTGTCTGCGTTGCTGGCCGACACCGACAGCGGTGCCGCCAGTCTGTTGGCACGGGCGGGTGCTGCGGTCAAGCGTCTGGCAACCGGGGTCGATGCCCTCATAGAAGGCTTGCCGCGAGTGCAGGGCGCCGAAGGCAATATACAAGTCAGTCGCGACCTGCAGTCTGTATTGGCGCGTACAGATAAAGAAGCGTCCAACCGTGGCGACGCCTATATCGCCAGCGAGCTGTTTCTTCTGGTGCTGGCCGACGACAAAGGCGAGGCCGGCCGTTTGATGCGTGAAGCAGGCTTGCAGCGCAAGGCCCTGGAAACCGCCATTGAGGCGGTGCGTGGCGGAGAATCCGTGTCCGACTCCGACGGTGAGTCGAATCGGGAGGCCCTGACCAAGTACACCACCGACCTGACTGAGCGCGCCCGTTTGGGTAAGCTTGACCCGGTTATTGGGCGCGATGATGAAATTCGCCGCTCCATACAGATATTGCAGCGCCGCACCAAGAACAACCCGGTACTGATCGGTGAGCCGGGTGTGGGCAAGACCGCCATTGTGGAAGGGTTGGCGCAACGCATCGTGAACAATGAAGTGCCCGAAACCCTTAAGGGCAAGCGGGTATTGTCGCTGGATATGGCGGCCTTGCTGGCTGGTGCCAAGTATCGCGGTGAATTTGAAGAACGTCTTAAAGCTGTCCTGAAGGAATTGTCACAGGACGATGGGCGCACCATTGTCTTCATCGACGAGCTGCACACCATGGTGGGTGCAGGCAAGGCCGAGGGCGCGATGGACGCCGGCAATATGCTCAAACCTGCGCTGTCCAGGGGTGAATTGCACTGCATAGGCGCCACGACGCTGGACGAATACCGCAAGTACATCGAGAAAGACGCCGCACTGGAGCGGCGCTTCCAGAAGGTGCTGATCAATGAGCCCGATGTTGAGTCGACCATTGCCATATTGCGTGGCCTGCAAGAACGCTATGAGTTGCACCACGGTGTGGCGATTACCGACCCGGCCATTGTGGCCGCTGCCGAGCTGTCCAATCGTTACATTACCGACCGTTTCCTGCCTGACAAGGCCATCGACCTGATCGATGAGGCTGCTGCCCGCATACGCATGGAGATCGACTCCAAACCCGAAGTCATGGACAAGCTGGATCGCCGCATCATTCAACTGAAAATCGAGCGTGAGGCGGTCAACAAGGACACTGACGAGGGATCACAGCGCAGGCTCAAGGCCATCGAAGATGAATTGGTCAAATTGCAGCGTGAGTACAACGACTACGAAGAGGTGTGGAAGTCGGAAAAGGCCGCAGTACAGGGTTCACAGGTCATCAAAGAGGAAATCGAACGGGTTCGTGCCGAGATGGCCGAGCTGCAACGTAAAGGCCAGTTCGATAAGCTTGCCGAACTGCAGTATGGCAAGCTCCCCGAACTGGAAAGCCGCTTGCAGTCGGCTGAAGCCAGCCAGCAGAAGGATGACGACGCGGAGCGTCCGCGTTTGTTGCGAACGCAAGTAGGTGCGGAAGAGATTGCCGAGGTCGTGTCGCGCGCCACCGGTATACCCGTGGCCAAGATGATGCAGGGTGAGCGTGACAAGCTGCTGAAAATGGAAGATTTCCTGCATCAGCGTGTTGTAGGCCAGAACGAGGCGGTTACTTTGGTGTCCGATGCCATACGTCGCTCGCGGGCGGGTTTGTCCGATCCATCACGGCCCTATGGCTCTTTCCTGTTCCTGGGGCCTACCGGGGTGGGCAAGACCGAGCTGACCAAAGCCTTGGCGAATTTTCTGTTTGACTCCGAAGAGCACATGATACGCATAGACATGAGCGAGTTCATGGAGAAGCATTCGGTCGCACGACTGATAGGTGCGCCTCCGGGCTATGTGGGCTATGAAGAGGGCGGTTACCTGACCGAGGCGGTCAGGCGCAAGCCCTATAGCGTGGTGTTGTTGGACGAAATCGAGAAGGCCCACCCTGATGTCTTCAACGTATTGTTGCAGGTGCTGGATGATGGCCGGCTGACCGATGGCCAGGGCCGTACAGTAGATTTTCGCAATACGGTGATCATCATGACGTCCAATCTGGGTTCGCAGCATATCCAGAGTATGGCTGGGCAGCCCTACGAGGTTGTGAAAGAAGTTATTTGGGATGAGCTCAAGCAGTCTTTCCGGCCTGAGTTTCTGAACCGGATAGACGAAGTTGTGGTGTTCCATGGCCTGGAAGCAAAACATATTGAGTCCATCGCCCGGATTCAATTGCAACGTCTGGGGCAACGCATGGCCGAGAAGGAGATGCGGCTTGAGGTCTCAGATGCAGCACTGGCGCAGCTGGCCCGTACTGGCTTCGATCCGGTCTTTGGTGCGCGTCCCCTGAAAAGGGCCATCCAGCAGCACATTGAGAACCCGATTGCCCGCCTGATTCTGGAAGGCAAGTTCGGGCCTAAGGATGTGGTGCCGGTGGATTGGCACGATGACGAGTTCGTGTTCGAGCGGACTTTGCAGTAAGCCGCATATTTGGCCGGTCTCTGCTTATGCAGGGCCGGCCGAATTGTTTGGTCCGGGTTAAAAAGCTTGCCTGAATCAGGCTGAACCCTGTTATCTGGTGCACTTAGCCTGTTGCCGGGGTGTAGGGCGGTGCAGGCACGGCGTGCTTTTTTCCGCGTCTACGTCGTCCAGCCGGGCGTCGGGCGAACTCACTCGCTACGCTCGCTCAAACAGCGCCCGACGACTTCCCCCAGCCTCCCTTCCGTAGCACGCGGCGCACGCCTGAACGCCAGCCCCACCCTACACCCCGGCAACAGGCTTCTTAAGCTGCAGTGAATAACAGGGCTCAGCCTGATTCATGCCGACAGCCATGTACAGCGTGGTAGTGACTGGAGAGTCATGTAAAAAGCCGCCCAATTGGGGCGGCTTTCGTTCGATCAGCTCTTGGGAGGAGGATTCAGCGTGAGTTCGTCCTTTCCGTAGAACTTGATGCCGATCTTGATCCGCTCCCGGCCTTGCTCGCGTCGGTGGCGGTTGGTGTCACGCAGTGAATACACGCAGCCGCAGTACTCCTGCTGGTAGAACTCTTCGCGCTTGCTGATTTCTATCATGCGGGCCGATCCGCCGCCTTTGCGCCAGTTGTACGTCCAGTAGAGCATTCCGGGATAACGGGCAGCAGCACGTTCGCCACAGCCGTTGATCTGGTTCATGTCTTTCCAGCGTGAAATACCCAGCGAGCTGCTGATCGTATCGTAGCCGTGTTCGTGAGCGTACAGGGCGGTGCGTTCGAAACGCATATCGAAACATACCGTGCAGCGATGGCCCCGCTCGGGCTCGTTTTCGAGGCCCTTGACGCGTTCAAACCAATTGTCGCGATCGTAATCGGCGTCGATGAACTCAATGCCGTTTTGCTCGGCAAACCGGATGTTTTCATTCTTGCGAATCTCGTACTCGCGATCGGGGTGAATATTGGGGTTGTAAAAATAAATGGCGTAATCAATACCCGATGCCGTGATGGCTTCCATGACTTCGCCGGAACAGGGCGCGCAGCAGGAGTGCAGCAGCACCTTTTTTCGGTTATCGGGCAGAACGAGTTTGGGGCGTTGAACAGTGGTCATGGCAGAAAGGCGCTGTCAAGATGACTAGCGCCTAGTGTACTAGTCGTAGATAAAGCTATTTTAGTCTGCTATGACGGTATTCCAAAGTGCCTGTACAGTCTTGCGTTCTGCAACCAGCTGTTCGCTGGGTACGCGAGCCTTCTCGGCACCCTGCAGACGCAGGGCATGCTGGCGTTTTCTGAACGTCCGGTAGGCATCTCCGGACTTCGATGCCAGATCGGCTGGAATCAAGCCCGATTCGGCAGCCAGACGCAATAATGTGATGTTGCCCAGATTGTCCAGCAGGGCCGGATGCTGTCGGCCAAAGCACAATACCAGGTATTGGGTGACAAACTCGACGTCTACCATGCCGCCCCGGTCGTGCTTCAGGTCGAAATCCGGCGTGCGGTTGGGATGGCCGGCGCTGATTTTCTGGCGCATATTACGCACTTCATTCTTGAAAGCCTGACTGTCGCGCGGCAGAAGAAGCACTTGCTGGCGGATATCTTCGAAACGCTGGCCGATTTCGGGGTCTCCTGCTGCAAAACGCGCCCGTGTGATGGCTTGATGTTCCCAGGCCCAGGCATGCTGGGTTTGATACTGGGAAAAGGCTTCGACCGAGACGGCCAGCAGGCCGGCGTCGCCGTCGGGACGCAACCTCAGGTCGATTTCGTACAGCCGCCCTGAAGAGGTCATGGTGGACAGCCACGAGGCCATCCGCCGTCCGAGCTTGGCATAGAGTTCGCTGGCCTCGTCGGTGGGGTCATCGTAAAGGAATACCAAGTCGAGGTCGGAGGCATAGCCTAATTCTTTGCCACCGAGCCGGCCGTAAGCAATGATGGCGAATCGAGGCGGAGCAAGGTTGCTGCGCTCGCCACGTGGTTGAACCAAAGGCCATACGCGATGGATGGTTTCAGTCAGCATCATGTCGGCCAGCGCCGAGAGACGATCGCCTAATTGCTCGACAGTCAGCACGCCTTCCAGATCCTGGGCCAGCAACTGAAAGGTGACCTGATGCTGGGTGTCGCGCATGAGGTTCATTTGCTGTTCGACGTCGGGCTGCCCATCTGTCAGTACGCAGGCGTCCAGGTCGTCGCGCAATTGCTGCGCCAGTTGCTCAAAGTCGGGCGGTGCCAGCAGCGAATGCCATTCGATCAGGCTATCAAGCAAAAGGGGGTAGCGGCTCAGGAACTCAGAGGCCCACGGGCTGGCACTGATGATACGCGTGACACGTGCCAGCGTTTCGGGGTATTCGGCCAGCAAGGCCAGATAGGCACTGCGCTGGGCAATATGTTCGACCAATGCCAGCAGCCTGACTGCCGTTGTTTCGGGCGTTTCGGTTTGGGCCGCCATGTTGACGATGGCAGGCAGCAGGGCTTCCACACGCTTGCGGCTGGTACCCGACAAGCTTCGAATACGATGACTGTCCAGGAAGGCTTCGACTCGTTTTGAGACGGCCTGTGCCTGCTCGCCTACGCGTTGCTGGATGTGATCGTTCAGGTCGGCGCAAGGCGTATCGGCCTGCGGTGATGGCGTATCATCGTCGCTATCATCATTACCCATGCCAGCGATTCTGAATGCATTGCGGAATGTCTGGGATACAAAGGCGCGTAGCGAGGTTAATTGCGCGTCAAAATCGGCTTGTGCCATGCCCATTGCTTGCGCCAGGTCGGCGCATATTTTGGGGTCGCGCGGCAGCAGATGAGTTTGCTCATCTTCGCGATATTGCAGCATATGTTCGACACGCCGCAGAAAACAATAGGCCGATGCCAGCTGCTCGGCGACATCGGTGGCAATCAGGCCAGCCTTGTCTTGCTTGTGCAAGGCCGAGAGCAGCCCGCGTTGCTGCAGTGAAGGCATGCGTCCGCCGCGTATGAGCTGGCTCAGCTGTACAACGAACTCTATTTCGCGTATGCCACCGTCCCCGAGCTTGATGTTGTGCACGGTGTCTATGCCAGTACGAGCGAGCGCGCGCTTTTGCCAGTCCAGGCGTATGCGCTCGCGCAGGCCGCGCAAGGCCGCCAGTGCGTCGAAATCAAAATATTTACGGTATACGAATGGAATACGCAAGGATTCCAGCTGCTCAATTTGGCTACGAGGATCGCTGCCTGCAAAAGCCTGGCAACGTATGACTCGGCCTTTAAGCCAGGCGTAGCGTTCCCATTCGCGCCCCTGGGTGACCAGATAGTTTTCAAGGGCGTCGAGGCTCCAGGCTAATGGGCCTGAGTCTCCATCGGGGCGCAAGCGCAGGTCTGTACGGAATACGTGACCGTCGGCGTCGATTTCTGACAGTACAGGCATCATGCGCTGTGTGACCCGGCCATAGAATTCGTGGTGACTGATCTTGCGGCGCCCATCCGTTTCGCCTTCTTCGCCATAAATCATGATCAAGTCGATATCGGACGATACATTCAGTTCCTTGCCGCCCAGCTTACCCATTCCTACAATCAGCAGCTCTTGCGGCTTGCCGGTATTGGGATCGATCGGTATGCCGTGCAGCTCGGCCAGGCTGGTGGCGACACTTTTGTACGCCTCGGTTACGGCAAGGTCGGCCAGCACCGACATGGCGCCGACTACTTCCTGGACCGATGCGGTCTGATTCAGGTCGCGTACCATTGCTGTAAAAAATACGCGTTCACGTAACTGGCGCAATACGCGCCGGATGTCTGTCACTGGCAGCGCACGGTCGGTGTCGTCGCCTTTCAGGTCGTAAAACCATTGGAGGATAGTTTTACGATTCAGGGCCTGACCGGCCGCATTGATCAACCATTGTTCAAATGCGGTGTTGGCCATCAGTTTGCGGCGAAGTGATCCTGACCATTGCAGGGCGGGCGCTAATATAATGGCTTCAGACATAAGGCATGCAAAAATAGGAAAAAAGCGGAAAACAGCTGCAGCTTGACCGCCAAACAGCTCCAATCCCACGATACCGTAAATATTACAGGCCCTGGCTCAATCTGTGCTTCAATTTTCTACTCTCATTTTCAAGCTGGTCGGAAAAATAGCGCTGATTGCGTACTTTGTCCTGGGCCTGCTGTTTCTGGGGGCGCGCTATTGGGTGTTCCCCAACATCAACGAATGGCGGCCGCAGATCGAAAGGCATTTGTCCGTAGCCCTCAATAGTGATGTCAGTCTGGGCGCCATTGCCGTCGATTGGAAGGGGCCTAATCCCAAGCTTCAGGCGCTGGATGTCAAGCTTCAGGATGAGCAAGGGCGCAGCTTGTTGGCGGTTCCTGAAATCCAGGCAACGATCAGCTGGCGCAGTCTCCTTGGCGGCGATCTGCAACTGGTTATGCTCGAAGCCAGTGGGCTAGACCTGACTCTGCGTAGAGGCCTCGATGACCAGGTCTGGGTCATGGGCCGCTCTTTCAGCCTGGGTGGGCCCAGGCCTTCGTCGGAAGATACCGGAACAGCCGCCGACTGGCTGCTCGGGCAACGCGATATCATGTTGCGCTCAGCCACATTGCGCTGGATAGACGAGACACGGAACGCACCGCCTCTGGTGCTCAAACGTGTCGCGTTGCGTTTGAGCAACCGCCATGACGATCACCGATTCATGTTGCAGGCTGATATACCTGAAGCTCTGGGAAAAACACTGGATTTGCGGGGAGAATTCCTGCATACCCCCACCAATGAATCCGAGCCCTTGGACCTGAACGAGGGCAGGGGGCAGCTATACGCGCATGTCGAGAACATGCAGCCTTTGGGCTGGGCGCCGTGGATCGATATGCCTCGCAGTCTGAAATCAGGGCGGTTATCAGTGCGTAGCTGGCTCAAGTTCCAGTCCGGCGACATAGAGTCGTTGACCTCGGACGTGACCGTCATGGATGGGTACTGGGAGTCGACACGCTATGGGGTCAAGGCGCAGGCCGTGCGATTGTTCATGTCTGGGCCATGGCGCGATTACACACGGCTGCTGAATCAGTATGACGCTGCGCCCCAAAGCCCTGCCAAAGAGGGGGCTACGCTCCAGGGGGTGGCGTACCGCTTGCTGGCGCAAAAACTGGAAATACAGGCACCTAATACCTTTGAGCGAGCCATAAGGCTCGAGCACCTGGTGTCACGCGGCGCTGTGCAGCGCCCTGATACTGGTTGGCGCGTGGATGCGTCTCAGTTGGACCTGTCCGGCCCCGATATGGCAGCCAGACTGCAAGGTCACTGGCGGCAGCATGGTGTCGATACAAGCGGCTTTATCGATCTGCAGGGCAGCATAACGCGGCTCGCCATCCCGGCCATAAAGCATTATCTGCCCGCCAGCGTCAATCCGGATGCGCGAGAATGGATGGAGCGCGGCCTGCTGGCTGGACAGGTCAACGATGCCAGCCTTGTTTTGCGGGGAGATCTTGACGACTTCCCCTTTAACGATACGGCTGATGAAGGCGTTTTCAACATAGCTGGCCAGTATTCAGGTGCCATTATTGACTATCTGCCGGCCAATAAGAAATCGCCAGGTTGGCCGCGCCTGGTTGATATGCAGGGCAAGGTGTCACTGGATCGCGCAGACTTGCGTCTATCGGCCGATCAGGCTGTCATGTGGCCAACGCCGCAGCAGTCGATACAGCTGCATGATGTTCAGGCACGGATACCCAATCTGGAAAAGAATTCCGTACTCAGCATCACAGGCCAGACCCAGGCTGACGGCAACACTTATCTTGCCTTGATGACGCATACTCCATTGGGCGGCATGCTGGACGAGCAATTCAACGAGACACGCGCAACAGGTGTGTGGTCAGTACCGCTGGCCCTGACGATCCCGTTGATGCATAGTCGCGACACTACGGTAAAGGGTGCCATTCATTTTTCTGAAGGGGATTTGCGCCTGACACCTGAAATGCCTGTTTTCAGCAAGGTGACGGGCACGCTGGAGTTTAGCGATACTGGTTTCAGCACGTCGGACCTTAAAAGCGAATTCCTCGGTGGGCCCGTAGCCATAAGTGGAGGAGTGGGTGGAGCGCTCAAGGGTTTGCGGCTTCAGGGCACGGCGCAGGCAAGTGCGATACGCGAATATACTGGCCTGGAAGGCTTGAAGCGATTGACGGGGCATATGGTCTATCGGGCAGGCCTGCACCAGGGTAAAGGTAAAGACAGGGCTTTCGTGCTTGATATCGAGTCAGATCTGGTCGGCCTGGCCATGGATTTTCCGCCACCCCTTAAGAAGACTACCAGCAAACGCTTGCCTCTGCGGATCAGCTGGCAGCGTCATGGTGATGGCAAGAGCATGGCCCTGGGTCTTGCGTTGGGTACAGAACTGCAGGCAAAGTTGCTGCATCGCGATAATGCAAGAGACGGTGCTTACTTTCATGCGGCTGCACTAGGGGTGAACAAGAAAGCTGTACTGCCCAAGTCTGGCTTTGCGCTCGATCTGAGCTATCCCGTCGTCGACATAGACGCCTGGACCGATCTCGTCAATGAGTTTTCCAATACCCTGCCAGGCGCCGACAAAGCGCGTAGTCAGCCCTTACTGCCCGCCATTCAAACCTTGCGGCTGCAGGCCGACAAGGTACTGGTCAAGGGCGTTATGCTGGATACATTCACCTTTGCGGCGCACCGCCCGGAGCCACAGCAGTGGCGCGCCGATATCAGTTCGTCTCAAACAGCCGGAACCTTGTTCTGGCACGAAGCCAACGGCCGCGTGGCGGGACGCATCGATGCCAATTTTGACCGCTTGTCTTTAGGGAGCGAACAAGAGGGTGAGTCATCTCATCAGTCAGCAGACGAATTTCAAATCGATGACGAGCTGGATATTCCGGGGGTCAATCTACATGTCAGGAAATTCCGTCTGTATGGGCGCGATGTCGGAGAACTGTCTTTGGTGGGGGTCAATCAGGCTCGCGGCGACTTATGGAAACTCGAAAGCTTGAGACTCAAGAGTCCATCAGCCGAGTTATCGGGGTCTGGCCTCTGGCGCCTGCAGGGACCCAACCGTGGTTTGACACTGGATGCTGAAGTCCAGATTACAAATCTGGGCGAATATCTGGATCAAATCGGCCAAAAGGATGTAATGAAAGCAGGCGAGGGTACGGTTAAAGGCAAGCTTGAATGGCACAACATGCCTTGGCATTTCAGCAGGGCTGACTTGAATGGCCAGATCGAGTTCAGTTTACGCAAAGGGCGCTTCAGCTCACTGAATTCGTACTCGGCACGCCTGCTCGAGCTTTTGTCATTGCAATCAGTCAAACGTCTGGCCCGCCTGGACTTCAACCCCGCCGGGCTAACCCGGGAAGGCTTTCCTTACGACGATCTGCGCGGCACTGTCAGTATCAACAATGGCCTGATGAGCACCAGTGACTATCGGGTTATCGGGCCGGTTGGCACCATAGTGATAGGCGGAAACATCGACCTGGTCAACGAGCTGCTGGACTTGCAGGCCGTAGTCATTCCAAGTCTGGATATCAGTGGTGCGGCGGTGGCGGCCGGTATCGCCATCAACCCCATTGTAGGCGTGGGTGCATTTCTTACCCAATGGTTGCTGCAGGTGCCCCTGGCCAAGGCCATGACGGTCCAGTATCAAATAAGCGGTAAGTGGGATGATCCGAAAATCAAGGAGCTGGAGGGGCCTGAGCCTGACGCCGGTGCCAGGCCAGCGACCCCGGAGCAGCCAGAGCCGGTGATCGAGCACTGAGCTGGGTCATCAAGACTCGAATAAGCCCAACAACATCATGGCGAGCATTTGGCTCGCCATGATGTTGGGGGTCGGTACCTGGTCTGGCTTAGTAGACGCCTTGCTGCAGCATGGCATCAGCGACCTTGACGAAGCCGGCAATATTGGCTCCATTCACATAGTTGACCTTGCCACCCGGCATGCCACCGTGCAAAACGCAGTTTTCGTGAATATCACGCATGATGGCGTGCAGCTTGTTGTCGACCTGCTCACGGGTCCAGTGCAGCCTTTGTGCGTTCTGGCTCATTTCCAGGCCTGACACTGCCACACCGCCTGCATTACTGGCTTTGCCGGGCGCATACAGGATGCCGGCATGCAGGAAGGTTTCGACAGCGTCAAGGCTGGTGGGCATGTTGGCGCCTTCGGCTACACAGCGTACGCCATTTTTAATCAGGGCTTTGGCGTCTTCCAGCTCAAGTTCGTTCTGGGTGGCGCAAGGCAGGGCGACATCGACCGGTACATGCCAGGGGCGTTTGCCTGCTTCGTAAACCAGATTGAATTGCTTGGCGTAGTCTTCGACCCGGCCGCGCTGCTCGTTCTTGATGTGTATAAGCGCTTCGAGTTTCTCGGGGCTGAAGCCAGCTTTGTCGATGACGACACCATGAGAATCCGACACGGTAATGACCTTGGCACCCAATTGCATGCACTTCTGGATGGCGTACTGGGCTACGTTGCCCGAGCCCGATACCGACACGGTATAGCCTTCAAGAGACTGGCGGGCCTGCTTGAGCATTTCTTCTGCAAAATATACGGTACCGTAACCGGTAGCTTCCGGGCGTATCAGGCTGCCGCCAAAGCTTAACCCTTTACCTGTAAAGACACTGGCTGACGAGTTCGAGAGTTTCTTCATCATGCCGGCCATGAAGCCGACTTCGCGAGCACCCACGCCGATATCGCCTGCCGGTACGTCGGTGTCCGGACCCAGGTGACGATAGAGTTCGATAATCAATGCCTGGCAGAAACGCATCACTTCTGCATCGGATTTGCCTTTGGGGTCGAAATCGGAACCGCCTTTGCCGCCGCCCATAGGCAGTGTCGTCAACGCATTCTTGAAGGTCTGCTCAAAGGCCAGGAACTTGAGGATGGACAGGTTGACTGAGGAGTGGAAGCGCATGCCGCCCTTGAATGGGCCGATGGCGGAACTGTGTTGGATGCGGAAACCGCGGTTGGTTCGTACCTTGCCCTGGTCATCGACCCAAGAGATGCGAAACTGGATGGCACGCTCAGGCTCGACCAGACGTTCCAGCAGCCCTTGCTCGGCGTATTTGGGATTTTGCTCGATGAAGGGCCACAAACTGTTCATGACTTCTTTCACGGCCTGCATGAATTCGGGTTGATGCGGGTCGCGGGCCTTGATTTGGTCAAGAAACTGGTCAAGAGTAGGTAGTGTCATCAAGTATGCTCTGTTGTAGGTACTGAGTAAGCAAGGCTCAGTGAGTATTGAAAATAGTGATTCAGGTCTGGGCAGCTACCATCCCGCGGGGTGATATGACAGACAAGTAAGCCTCTCGTTAGAGAGGCTTACAGGTGTGGCTTGCCGCTTATTTTTTCATCATGTCAAAAAATTCGGAGTTTGTTTTGGTTGCACGAATTTTGTCCAGGATGAACTCCATTGCTTCGATTTCGTCCATGTCGTGTATGAACTTTCGAAGTACCCAAACTTTTTGTAGAAGCTCAGGCTTGATGAGCAGTTCCTCACGGCGTGTGCCTGATTTATTCAGGTTGATGGCCGGATAAACACGCTTTTCGGCCAGGCGCCGCTCGAGGTGGACCTCGGAGTTACCTGTGCCTTTGAATTCTTCGTAGATGACCTCATCCATGCGGCTGCCGGTTTCTACCAGTGCCGTACCGATGATGGTCAGCGAGCCGCCTTCTTCGACGTTGCGAGCCGCGCCAAAAAAGCGCTTGGGCCGCTGCAGTGCATTGGCGTCGACACCGCCGGTAAGCACCTTGCCGGAAGCCGGTACGACGGTATTGTAAGCCCGTGCCAGACGGGTGATGGAGTCGAGCAGAATGACGACGTCTTTTTTAAGCTCAACCAGTCGTTTGGCCTTTTCGATGACCATTTCTGCGACCTGGACGTGGCGTGTTGCTGGCTCGTCGAAAGTGGATGCCACAACCTCACCACGCACGGTGCGTTGCATTTCAGTGACTTCTTCCGGACGTTCGTCGACCAGCATGACGATCATGACGGCGTCGGGGTAGTTGGTGCTGATGGCATGTGCAATATGCTGCATCATGACCGTTTTGCCCGACTTGGGACTGGCCACGATAAGGGCGCGCTGGCCTTTGCCAAAAGGTGCAAAGATATCCAGTATGCGGCCCGTGATGTTTTCTTCGCTCTTGATGTTGCGCTCGAGCGTCATGACTTCGTCTGGGTGCAGCGGCGTGAGGTTATCAAACATAATGCGATGTTTGATGGTCTCGGGCTGCATGCCATTGACTTTGTCGACCTTGACCAGGGCAAAATAGCGCTCGCCATCTTTGGGCGTGCGGACTTCGCCTTCTATGGAGTCACCTGTGTGCAGATTGAATCGACGGATCTGGGACGGCGAGATGTAAATATCGTCAGGGCTGGCCAGATACGAGGTTTCAGGTGAACGCAGGAACCCGAAGCCGTCAGGCAATACTTCAAGCACACCATCACCGAAGATCTGCTCGCCCTGTTTGGCCCGTCGTTTCATGATGGCAAACATCAGTTCCTGTTTGCGTAGACGGCTGGCGTTGTCGATTTCCAGTTCGGCGGCCATTTCGAGCAGCTTGGAAACGTGCTGTGTTTTTAATTCGGTGAGGTGCATGTGAGAAGAGAGAGGGTTTGCCAGTATGGCGAGCCAGGAAAGGCTCGCGCGCAAAAGCTAGAAACGGAATTACAAGGATTCGTCCAGGAATGCAGTCAGTTGGGATTTTGACAGTGCGCCGACTTTGGTTGCCGCTGCCTTGCCGTCTTTGAACAGCATAAGCGTTGGGATGCCACGAACGCCGAACTTGGCGGCTGTGTCGGGGTTTGCGTCGACGTCGACTTTGGCAATAATAACACGGCCTTCGTATTGCTTGGCCGCTTCGTCGAGCAAGGGTGCAATCATTTTGCAGGGGCCACACCAGGCAGCCCAATAGTCGACTAGTACAGGGACGTCGGAGTTGATGACGTCAGCCTCAAATGAGGCATCGCTCACGTGTTTGATGGATTCGCTCATGGTAAAAGAAAAAAGAGGATGGTTTGAAGGCTATAAGGGAAGGCAAGCCCGCAGCACAGTGTATTCTGTGTTGCGCTTGTGTTTTTTATTTCTGGATTTTGTTAAGCATACCACTGTAGGCGAAGGCGCGCACACGATGGGTAATAGCAGTATTTACCGACCCTTCGCTTGGGAAGCGCCGAGCTTTCCGTAAAATACCGCATTCTTTTCCGTAATTTCGAGACGATATTTTGGCTATTCCACGCTATGACGAAGGATCCATCCGGGTATTGAAGGGGCTCGAACCCGTCAAGCAACGACCCGGCATGTACACCCGTACCGACAATCCCCTGCATATTGTGCAAGAGGTCATCGACAACGCGGCCGACGAGGCGCTGGCGGGGTTCTGCACCACTATCAAAGTGACTTTGCACACTGACGGCAGTGTGTCGGTTGAAGACAACGGGCGCGGTATCCCGGTAGGCCTGCATCCCGAGGAAAAGGCTCCTGTGGTCGAATTGGTGTTCACGCGGCTACATGCTGGCGGCAAGTTCGACAAGAAATCTGCGGGCGCTTACGCTTTTTCGGGCGGACTGCACGGAGTGGGGGTCTCTGTTACCAACGCCTTGTCCACCCGGCTCGAGGTACTGGTCTGGCGCGATGGCGCCACGCACCAGCTGATCTTTGCTGACGCTGCTGTGCACACCCCCCTGCAAGAACTCGAACCCGTCAGCCGGAAAAAAACCGGGACGCGCATTCGCGTCTGGCCCGATCCAAAGTATTTCGATACGGCGACGCTGCCTATCGCTGAGCTGGCCCATGCCCTGCGCAGCAAGGCGGTGCTGTTGAGCGGCGTTAAAGTGACGCTGACCATAGAAAAAACGGGCGAGATGCGCGAATGGCAATACCAGGAGGGCTTGCGTGGTTACCTCGAAGAGGCCTTGGGCGATACCGAAAAAATCATTCCTTTACTTGAAGGCAAGCAGTATGCTGCCGACGACGACGAGTCTTACGCTGAAGGCGAGGGGGCACAGTGGGTGATCGCCTGGACGCTCGAGGGCCAGGTGGTGCGCGAGTCCTACGTCAATCTGATTGCCACGACTGCCGGCGGTACCCACGAGGCGGGCTTGCGCGATGGTTTGTTCAATGCCGTCAAGTCCTTTGCCGAACTGCATAGCCTTATTCCCAAAGGTGTCAAGCTGCTTGCCGAAGACGTCTTCGCCCGGGCCAGCTTTGTACTGTCGGCCAAAGTGCTCGATCCGCAGTTTCAGGGTCAGATCAAAGAAAAACTCAATAGCCGGGACGCCGTCCGGCTGGTGGGCGGTTTCGTCAAGAACGCGCTCGACCTTTGGCTGAATGCCAATGTCGAATACGGCAAGAAGTTGGCTGACGCCGCAATCCGGCAGGCGCAAGCCCGGGCCCGCTCGGCCAAGAAAGTTGAAAAGCGCAAGAGTTCAGGTGTGGCGGTCCTTCCCGGCAAACTAACTGACTGTGAGTCTGATGATGTCTCGCGTACCGAGCTGTTCCTGGTCGAGGGTGACTCGGCTGGCGGGTCGGCAAAAATGGGTCGTAGCAAAGAGTTCCAGGCGATTCTTCCTCTGCGCGGCAAGGTGCTGAATTCCTGGGAAGTCGATCGCGACAGGTTGTTCGCCAATAACGAAATTCACGATATAGCCGTGGCTATCGGGGTCGATCCACACGGGCCGAACGACACGCCCGATTTGTCCGGTCTGCGCTACGGCCACATTTGCATCCTGTCGGACGCTGACGTCGACGGTTCACATATCCAGGTTTTGCTGCTTACTTTATTCTTCAGACATTTTCCCAAGCTGATCGATGCAGGCCATGTATATATTGCACGGCCGCCCTTGTTCCGTGTCGATGTACCCGCCGCCGGTAAACGGCCGGCCCGCAAGGTGTATTGCCTCGATCAAGCCGAGCTGGATATCGTCCAGGACAAGCTGCGCAAGGAAGGCGTGCGCGAGGGATCATGGAGCATCAGCCGCTTCAAGGGGCTGGGCGAAATGAGCGCTGAACAGCTTTGGGATACCACCATGAATCCCGATACACGACGCCTGATGCCGGTTACTTGCGGCGAGCTGGGCACGTCCGGCACCACCGCAATGTTCGATATGCTGATGGGCAAGGGCGAGTCTGCTCAGCGCCGCGTCTGGCTCGAAGAAAAAGGCAATCTGGCCGAGATCGACGTTTAGTCGTGCAGCCGGTCTTAACACATACCGAGATACAAGATGGATAGTACACAAGCAGGTCTGTTCGATGGCGAACAGGGTGGTGACGACATCGCTCTGGCACATTATGCCGAGCAAGCTTATCTGGATTACGCAGTTTCCGTAGTGCGCGGGCGGGCTCTGCCGGACGTGGCTGACGGACAAAAGCCCGTGCAGCGACGCATTCTCTATGCCATGCAGGCCATGGGCCTGGGACCAAGTGCAAAACCCGTCAAGTCTGCCCGTGTGGTGGGTGATGTGTTGGGCAAATATCATCCGCATGGCGACCAAGCGGCGTACGATGCCATGGTGCGTATGGCACAGGACTTCGTGCTGCGCTACCCTTTGGTCGACGGCCAAGGCAACTTCGGCTCGCGCGATGGCGATAATGCCGCCGCCATGCGTTATACCGAAGCACGCCTGACCCCATTTGCCCGAGTCTTGCTGGATGAGCTGGACGAAGGCACTGTCGACTTCGTTCCCAATTATGACGGTAGCCAGAAAGAACCCGTGCTGCTGCCGGCGCGCCTGCCAGTGATGTTGCTGAATGGGGCATCAGGTATTGCGGTGGGTATGGCAACCGAAATTCCATCCCACAATCTGCGTGAGGTAGCTCGGGCCTGCGTAGCCATGATACGTAACCCCAAGCTGCCGGACGAAGAACTGTACACACTGGTGCCTGGCCCCGACTTCGCTGGTGGTGGTCAGATCATCACGTCGGCAGCCGATATCGCGCATATCTACGATAGTGGCAGGGGAGCCATCAAGGCCAGGGCGCGCTGGCAGTTCGAAGAACTGGCACGCGGACAGTGGCAACTGGTGGTCAATGAGTTGCCTCCGGGCACTTCTGCTCAAAAAGTGCTCGAAGAAATCGAGGATCGAACCAACCCCAAGGTCAAGACCGGCAAGAAGAGCCTCACTCCCGAGCAGCAGCAAACCAAAGCCCTGATGCTGGGGCTCCTCGACGCAGTACGCGATGAGTCAGGCAAAGATGCCGCCGTGCGCCTGGTGTTTGAGCCTAAAACGAGCCGCATAGACCGCGATGAGTTCGTCAATATGCTGTTGGCGCAAACCAGCATGGAAGGCAGTGTTTCGATCAATCTGGTGTGCATAGGCACCGATGGGCGGCCAGGCCAGCGCTCCTTGCGGCAGGTGTTGACCGAATGGCTGGGTTTCCGTGCCCACACCATGACACGCCGTACCCAGTACCGCCTGGATAAGGTTACCGACCGTATCCATGTGCTGGAAGGCCGCATGGTCGTCTACCTGAATGTGGACGAGGTCATTCAGACCATACGCGAGTCGGATGAGCCGCGTGCAGCCCTGATGCAGCGCTTTGACTTAAGTGAACGACAGGCTGAAGACATCCTGGAAATGCGCTTGCGTCAACTGGCTCGTCTAGAGGGGTTCAAGATAGAGAAAGAACTGGCCTCGCAGCGTGACGAGCAGGCCACGCTACGTGACTTGCTGGACAACCCTGGCACATTCAAGCGCCTGATGATCAAGGAAATTGAAGCAGACGCCAAACAGTATGGTGACGACCGGCGCACCCTGATCGAGGCTGCCGAGCGCGCAATACTTGAAAATCGGGTTGTCGAAGAACCCGTCACGGTTATTATTTCTCAGAAAGGCTGGCTACGCAGCCGTCAGGGGCATGGCCACGACGCCAGTCAATTCAATTTCAAGGCTGGCGATGGCTTGTACGATGCGATCGAGTGTCTGAGCACAGAAGAGCTGGTTGCATTCTCCAACACAGGCCGTGTTTATACCGTTGCCGTATCGAGCCTGCCTTCTGCGCGAGGAGACGGGCAACCGGTGACGTCCATGATAGAAATTGAGTCTGGCAGCCGTATTACGCATATGATTGCCGGGAACGCGCAGCATCGTTACGTGCTGGGTACGCAGTCGGGCTATGGATTCATCACTACCCTGAAAGACTTGACGACGCGCCAGCGTGCCGGCAAGCAGTTCATGACGCTGGACGATGGCGACATGCTGATCAAGCCTTTGCGTTTACGCGATACCGATCAGCACCTGGCCATGCTGACCAGAAAAGGGCGTTTCCTGGTGGTGGCCCTCTCCGAGCTGAAACGACTGTCTGGCGGTGGTCGGGGTACCATACTGATGGGACTGGATGCGGGTGATATGCTGGCTCAATGGGTGGCTGTGGGACCCAATGGTATTTTGGCCAAAGGCGTATATCGCAATCGCGATGTGGTCGAAACCCTGGGCCCGGATTTCCTGGATGAATACCTGGGCAAACGGGCACGCAAGGGGAAAAACCTCTCCGTCAAAGTCAAGCAGCCCCAGCTTTTGCCTGCCTGAGATATCCCGTGGCAAGACAGCGCTGAACCAGCGCTTTCGTTGCCAGGGCTTGTTCTGGGTTTACATGGTTAAAATTGTTGGTATCTTTCACATTATCCTTTTGTTCAGACCTTATGAGTTTCAAAGTCTCGGTTCAGCCCAGCAATCATGAATTCACCGTCGAGGACGGGCAGTCCGTACTGGATGCAGCTCTGGCTGCGGGTATCGTCCTGCCATATAGCTGTCGCAATGGTGCGTGTTCTACTTGCAAGGGTAAAGTGCTGGAGGGCTCTTACGATGCGGGGCCCAACCCGGCACAAATTCTTGCACCCGAAGAACTGGAGCAAGGCTATACCCTGTTTTGCCAGGCGCACCCAACCTCCGATCTGGTGATAGAGGCACACGAAATCCGCATGGCCAGCGATATCCAGATACGCAAGATGCCGTCGCGGGTCATGGCGATGGAGCAAGTCGCCACCGATGTCATGGTGGTCAAGCTGCAATTGCCTACAGCCGATCCTTTCCGCTATTACGCCGGCCAGTATCTTGAATTTATCCTGAAGGATGGCAAGCGGCGCAGCTATTCCATGGCTACACCTCCGGCAGACAGCAATCTGGTCGAACTGCATATCCGGCATACACCCGGCGGACGCTTTACCGACCACGTATTTGGGGCGGGCGAAACACAAATGAAAGTGCGGGAGATCTTGCGGGTTGAAGGGCCTTTTGGTTCGTTCTTCCTGCGTGACGACAGCAACAAGCCTTTGGTATTTTTGGCCAGTGGGACGGGTTTTGCGCCTATCAAGGCCATTGTCGAGCGCATGGTGCAGGAAGGCGTCTCGCAACCTGCCGTGCTTTATTGGGGTGGGCGCCGTCCGGCCGACCTGTATATGCAAGAGCAAGCTCGGCAGTGGGAGCAAGACTTGCCCGATTTCCGTTTCATTCCGGTTGTTTCCGAGGCACAAGCTGAAGATGCCTGGGACGGGCGTACCGGTTTTGTGCACCAGGCGGTCCTGCAAGACATTCCCGATCTGTCGTCATACCAAGTCTATGCCTGTGGTGCTCCAGTCATGGTCGATAGCGCACGCAAAGATTTCATTCACCAGGGTGGCTTGCCCGAAGAAGAGTTCTTTGCCGATGCTTTCACCACCGAGGCTGACGCAGTCTAAGCGCCGGCCATTCCTGGAACAGATATTCGGGGCGCGCCGCCCAATCAGTGTCAAAGGAGACATGCATGAAAATTGCGGTGCTGGGTAGCGGTATTATCGGCGTATCCACTGCGTGGTGGCTTAATCAGGCAGGTCACGAGGTCGTCGTGATTGACCGCGAAAGTGGGCCTGCCCAGGAAACCAGCCGCGCCAATGGTGGCCAGATTTCAGTGTCGTACTCCGAGCCCTGGGCCAATCCACAGGCACCGCTCAAGCTGTTGCGCTGGCTGTTCCAGGATAACTCTCCCATGCTGTTCCGGCCGCAGTTCGATCTCAGGCAGTGGTGGTGGGGCTTGATGTTTTTGCGTGAGTGCCTGCCGGGCCGGGTAGCGCCCAATATACGTGCCATGGTGCGTATGGCTGAATATAGTCGCAATACTCTGCAGGCCATGCGTAGCGAATTGGGTATTGAATACCACCATCTTGAGCGCGGCATACTGAATTTTTACAGAGATCAGGCAGAGTTCGAAAACTCCCAGCGAATGGCCGGCGTGATGCGTGATTTCGGTGTGGATCGCCGTATTGTCAGTACCGACGAAATCGTGCAGATTGAACCCGCCCTGGAAAGAGTGCGTCATACCATTGTTGGTGGTGACTACACGGCCGAGGACGAATCCGGCGATATCTACCTGTTTACAACAGCTTTGGCCGAGCAAGCACGCCATGCAGGCGTCGAGTTCCGCTTTGCTACGCAAATCAGCCGTCTGTTACCGGCTGGCGGACAGATACAGGGAGTTGAAGTCGTCAACCCCGATGGCTTGTACGATACGGTCAGGGCAGATGCCTATGTGGCTGCGCTGGGTTCGTTTACCCCCGCGCTTGTCACGCCGCTGGGGGTGCCATGCAATGTGTATCCTGCAAAAGGCTATTCAGCTACTTTCGATATCGTTGATGAGCTGGCAGCGCCCACTGTCAGCCTGACCGACAGCGCTCATAAGGTGGTGTATTCCCGCCTGGGCAATCAGTTGCGTATGGCAGGTACTGCCGAATTGTCAGGTTATTCGCGCGCGCTTAATACAAACCGTTGCGAAAATTTGACCCAACTCGCTCAAGAACTGTTCCCAACGGCCCTTGCTTTTGATAACGTACGCTACTGGTCTGGATTGCGACCAACAACGCCGTCCAATGTTCCGCTCATAGGTAGAACGAAAATTCAGAATCTGTACCTGAACACCGGGCATGGTTCTTTGGGCTGGACTATGGGCGTAGGCTCCGGACGTGCACTGGCAGATCTGATTTGCGGTTGCAAGCCAGAACCCGATTTCCCTTTTTTAGGCTAAGTTTTTATGAAGCTATCTTGGTTTTTCGACGCCCTGCGTACGGGGCGTACGGCTGCGTGCGTAAGCGCAGGCGCGATCTTGCTGTCTTCCACGGCGGCCGTCGCCGCAACCGATATTGTGCTGTGGCACTCGCTCAGCCCCCACAACGAAGACATATTCGAAGATCTGGTCAAGGATTTCAATAAAGAACAGGACGGGGTCAGAGTCAAGCTGAAGTCCTTTGACAGCGAAGCAGCCATCGAAACGGCCCTGGCAACTGAAAAAAAACGCGATAACAGGCCACAACTGGTACAGCTAGATGACGACCGGTCGCCCGAGGAGGTGGCCGGCCGCTCGTATATTCAGCCCTTGAATACTTTGCTGGCCAAGTATCCGATCAAGGATGCCAAATGGTTTCTATCGGACAAAAACACCTTTGCTCGTGACGCCAAGGGTCGCCTGCTGGCTTTTCCTTATATGGTCGATATTCCCGTCATGTACTACAACATCGACGCGTTCAAGAAGGCCAACCTTCAGCCCACAGTACCCGCGCGTGACTGGGCCAAGCTGCAGGCCCAGTTGGTGACACTGGCCAATAACGGCTCGCGTAAATGCCCCTTGACCAGCGATCAGCCAGTATCGGTCAACCTGGAAAACCTGGCAGCCGTGAATAATCAGCTATACGCAACCAATCGTAACGGTCTGACAGGCAAAGGCAAGCCGGCATTTGCCTTTGATGTGCTGTACATACGCCACTTGTCCATGATGATCAGTTGGGTCAAGTCTGAGCTCATGGTCAAGCCTGAGTTCAATGCCAATGCCACCAAGCGCTTTGCCAACAGTGAATGTGCGGTATTGTTTTCAACCTCCAGCAATATTGGCTGGTTCCGCGATAGCAGCAAGCTTGACTTTTCCTTGACGGGCCTGCCGTACTATCCGGCAATTACACCCAAGCCCGGCAATGCCTTTGTGGGTGGTTCGGCCTTGTGGGTTACATCCGGCCATTCCAAGGAAAGCGACGCCGCCAGTGCGAAGTTTCTGGCCTGGCTCGCCCAACCCAAGCGTGCGGCGCAGTGGCACCAGGACACGGGGTTTTTGCCCCTTACCGAGCAGGCGTTTAAAGAGACCGACAAGAGTTTCTACAAGAAGCTGGGTGACTGGCGTGAGCTGATTGCTGCATACCAAAAAGATCCGGCTGCCAATGGCCGCGGTTTTCGCATAGACAACTATCCGCAAATCCGGGCCATGTTCCACGAGACGCTGGAAAAAGCCCTGAGCGGTAACCAGACGGCACCTACAGCTCTTAAGACTGCGGCGGCACAGGCGAGCAAGTTGATGAGTAAAAAATAAGCAGTGTGTGCTGGTCATCACTCCCGCCGAAAGGCCCTGAGTGAATGATGGGTGGACAAGCATGCGACATATTCCCGATGTTGCATGCAAGCTTGAAAATAAAGCCAAGCAGCTGATTTTGCTTGGCTTTATTGTTTTTTGCGGTAGCGATAAAAGCTTCTATCCGTATAAGCCGGACTGTTGTGTGGCAGCGCCATGAACGCAAGATAGACCAGAACGCCAAAGGGTGGCGTTGGTTTCCTGTTTTGGGTGTGCGTCATGGTGAAAATACTTGCTGCTTCGATAGTGTTGGTTTTGCTGCCTGCGTGCGCAGGGGCTCCTGACTGGTTCCCCTCCGCATTGCGGGCGGCAGGACCAGTCCAAAATCAGCACGAGTTGTCCGAGTTCAGCTTCGCATGGGAGCTGTCAGGCAACAGAGAGGTTGCTCCTTTGCAAATATTTGACGACGGTCAGCGCGTCTGGCTGCAATTTGCGCCTGGGCAACCAATACCGGCAATATTTGAATTGCAGCCCGGCGGCGCACGTCCTTTGCCGTACACTCGCCAAGGTCCATACATTGTCCTGCCAAGTCTTTCCCAGCATCTGCAGTTCCAGGGCGGTGCATTGCAAAGTCAGGCAAAGCGTACAAAGGCGGTCCCCGCGCCAGCAACGCCAGCGCTCGACGCTCTGGCAACATCCGGGGTCGACTCCCAGGTAGTTGCACCAGCGCAAGATAAGTTACCTGCATTACAAGCGCTGCCACCAGAGACCTCGATAGACGTAAAGGTGTTTGAGCCTATTGTCGTCGAGCCCGCCGCCGAATCCGTTGCTCCGATACTGGTGCAGCATTATGAAGTCAGCCCGCTCGATCTGACCTTGCGTGCGGCGCTGACCAAGTGGGCGGGTGCGGCAGGATGGACTTTCGAGCCCGAGCATTGGGCTCTGGATGTCGATATTCCCATTGTCGGATCAGCCAGCTTCGCCTTGCCATTCAAGCAGGCCGTTCAGGAGCTTGTGGCGTCAACCGAGCTGGCAGACAGGCCCTTGCAGCCTTGCTTCTACTCTAATCGGGTCTTGCGTGTCGTGCCTTATGCACAGCCCTGCAACAGAACCGTTGGAACCGCGAGGGTGTCGTAATGATGCGCTGTCGACTTATCGCGGCAATGAACTGCTGCCTGGTTTTGTCGTCTTGTGCCTTAAGCGAGCAGGTCAGGCAGATTACCGACTCGATCAGCCAGGCACAATCCACGGCGCAAGACAAGCATGAGCACTTCTTGCGAGCTACGCAAGGCCTCGAGGTGCGTAAGGCAGCACAAGAGGTAGATCGTCCCTGGCTGGCTGGACGTGCTCAGCCGCTAGCCCGTGAAGTCACCTTGCCGCCGGCCTTGCGAGCAAACGTCAATACAACGTTGATGTTCGCCGATGGCCCGCTTGATCTGACTGGCATTGCCCAGCGCATTACGCTGGCTACTCATATTCCCGTACATGTGCGCCCCGATGCCTTGCTCCCTCTCGAGCAGTTTCTGCCTCGCCTTGCACAAGCGGGGCAATCGGGCAGCACCGTCAAAGAACCGACTAGAGTGACCCTGGCCGGAGGCTCAGAACCGTTAGGACGTATCCTGGATCGCATTGGTGCCCGTTTGGGTGTCATGTGGCGATATCAGCAAGATCGAATCGAGTTCTATCGTACGGAAACCCGGGTGTTCAATGTACGGGCACTGACCTTGAATGCCAGTGCCCAGGCCTCGCTGGGCCTGAGCGGAGACAATAATAGCGAAGGCTTTGTCAGCACGTCGCGCACCAGTCTTGACAGCGGCCAGCATGATGTTCTGGCTGTGGTCAGGGCCCGTATCGAACCCTTTCTTTCGCGTTCGGGCGTGCTGGTGGCCGAGGCGGGTGCCAGCTCATCCATCGTCGTTACCGATACCCCCGACGTACTCCAGCAGATCGCTGCGTACCTCGAGCACGAAAACCGGGCACTTACGCGCCGCGTGCGCTTGATCTTCGAAGAACTGACTATTGTGGTCAATGATCATGCCGAGGCTGGACTGGACTGGAACCTGGTCTTTTCCAGCGCCAAGGTGGCCGCAGCAATGACCATGGCGGGAGCCGGCATGGCTGAGCCCGGAATGATCAGCTTGGGCCTGAAGCAGGGCTCTTTTCAGGGTTCAGATGCCATCGTCAAAGCCTTGAGCGAGGTTGGGCGGGTCGTACGGCGCAGCAGCCTTCCTGTATTGACCCTGAATCGGCGGCCAGTTACGCATGCGGTGCGCACTACCTTTTCGTATATCGATAAGGTTCAGACCACTGCGCTGGCCAGCTCCCTGGGTATGGCTTTGCCATCGGTTTCTGTTAGCCAGCAGGAAGAAACAGTGGGCTCACTGCTTACTCTGGTGCCCGATGCCCAGGAAGACGGACAAATACTGTTGTCGGTGGCTTATGACAACACCGTGGCCCAACCACTCAAATCAGTCACTTTTGGCGATAAAGACAATCCCCTGCAGCTGCAACAAATCACTATCGACGGAAACGGCACCGTACAGCAGGTAGCACTTCAGCCAGGCCAACCGCTGTTGATTTCAGGGTTTGATCGTACACAGGAAGAGACCGAAGGCAGGCGTCTTAATCCCGGTATGCCGTTGGTGTTGGGTGGCAGTGACCGTGCTTCGCGCCAAAGCCTGATGACGGTCATGATAGTCACAGCGCAGGTCGAAGAGGGGTTCTGACATGGCGACTGCTCTTGCACCGCTGATACTGCCCACAGCCGCTGGCACCCTCGTGTTCGGCATGGACTGGTTTCCTATGCTGGGAGGCCAGTCTGGCAAGGCAGGGATGAAGCTGGCTCGCAGGCACAGATCCACGCACCTTGTACCGCCTGTTACTGCATTGGGTTCTATCGGTCTTGTATCGCTCAAAAGGCAAAGACCTTCAAGAAAAATCAAGATGTATTCCGCAGCACAGAATGTGGCGCAGCTTTTTTCCACTGGGTCGGTGGCCCTTTTGATTGAACTGCCGCAAATGGGGTACTGGCTGGTAGCCATCCACGAGGGCGCGGTGGTGACACGTACCGATCAAGTCTACCTGTCACTGGACGACGCTGGTGAAGTCATCGATAGCCTGAGTCAGGCATATCCACAGCTTCAAGTTCTCTCTCAGGAGCAAGACAATAAGCTGCCTACTCTGGATGGGATCGCTGCAGCCAGTGCCAGCTGTAGTCAATTGCAGCCCGTTCGGCGCTGGCAATCAGCCATGCCCTGGCCGGTGCAGGGCTTTGTGCTGGCGCTGGTTCTGGTCTTGTTGCTTCCTCGTGCTTTGCCGCTGTTCCATGGTGCTCAGACAAGCGTGCCAGAACCCCCGGTACTCAATCCGGCACAAGCCTGGCGTTTGGCCGTGACAGCTTCGGCCAACAGACACCGAGTACATGGTCGCAAGGGGATGCGTACCTTGATTGACTCTTTTCTTGCCCTGCCAACAAGTCTGGGCGGCTGGGCCCTGCAGCGCGCCATCTGCAAGCCCGAAGCAGGTCGCTGGTTATGTCAGGCCGAGTACGAACGGCAAGATGTCAAGGCAAGCAACAGCTCTTTTCTGGCCTCGTCTTTGCCTGCATGGAAAGCCGAGTTTTCATCACTCGACCGCGTGTCGGTGGGCTGGCAGATTGAGTCCCACGACATGCCTTTGTTGCAAGCAAGCCTGTCGTCCTCGGCACAGACTGAGCGTGATTTGTTGAGTGCCTTGCAGGGCATCAGACCCAGTTTTCTACAAATGCAAATAGGGCAGCCTGTACCCATTCCGTTGGTAGTGCCCAAAGACCAGCAGGGGCGACCATTGCCGCGACCGAAAGAGCAAATGGTCTATGCGTCCAGGCCTGTTCAGATTGCCGGGCCATTGCGTTCGGCCATTCTGTTGCTGCCCAACGCAGAAACCATGTCCTGGCTGAACGCCTCCCTGACTATCAACCAAGCCGACAAGGTTGGCTTGACCAGCAGCAAATTGAACTTGTCACTTCAAGGGCATATTTATGAAATTGATAACGCAATGGATGGTGGGTCTGGCACTGTTATGTGTGTCCAGCTTGACGACGGCCGCTGCGCCGGGCCATGAAGACCTGAGCAGTCATCAGATGTCAGTGCGTGAACTGATGTATCTCGATACTGCGTTGGCGCTCGAACATACCAAAGCGCGTCTGCGTCAGCAGCGTGTGGGACAAGACATTGCAGAGAATGCCGGGCAGATTGCGCAGAGTGGTGCGCTTAAGCTGCTGGCTATATACGGAGTCGGAAAAAAGTTGTTGGCCGAAGTCCGGATAGGTGAACGTACGCATATCTATATGCGTGGCCAGGCTTGGGCGGTAGGCATGAAGGCAAGCCCATCTTCTTATCGCTTGCAAGGCATATCTGGTTCTTGTGTGCATCTGAAGCGGGAGGAAGAAGGACATACTCTGTGCTTGCACCCGGGCTTATGGGGTGATAAATGAATGCAACACTTGGACAATGGCGTCGCACTACCCGACAGGACTTGGCTGCCGTTGCGCCGTCTACACGCTTCAACTCGGCTGCTGCAGTGACAATCTCCAGCGCTGACGATCTGGCTGCGTTGTGCCCCGCATTTGTCCGTTCCCTGAGTGCTCAGTTCGATGTAGAGTTGCTGGCGGGTCGTCTCGGACCTGTCCTCCTTGACGATCAGTCCGTAGCAATATTCTCCCTGGCCGAGCATGTAGGTAGCGACCAGGCTGATGAGTTGGAGCGTCGCGTTCTGGCGTCAGGATACCGTCTATCCAAGCCGGCCCGATACATTCTGGCTGCTCCTCTATTGCTGGCCGTCGCGCGCAGCCAGATAACACCCCAGTCTCTTGCCAGTCAGCCTCGCACCGGATTCGAGCAATCCAGAACCGCACTGGCCGAAGCTTTCCAGGACTTGCTTGGGTGGGGAGTGCGTCACGATGCCAGCGATATTCACTTGAACGTGCGTCTGAATGAGCCTGAATCCGAAGTGAAGTACACGGTATCGGGGCGCTATGTAGCTCCTGAGCGCTTCCGACGTATGCCTACCAGCACGCTGTTCGACATGTTGTCGGTGGCCTGGATGGATATCTGCGGCGGAAATGGCGCCGTATTCGATCCCTTCATCGAACAGCAGGGCAGCCTGGTAAAACAAGTCGATGGACAAAGCATCATGCTGCGTTGGGCATCGTTGGCTGCCGACGAAGGGCCCAGTGTATGCCTGCGTTTGCTAAGGCGTGATGCGGCTGCCCGTTTGCCTGATCTTGGGCAGCTGGGTTATCTGGCTGATCAGATATCGCTTGTAGACCGGGTCATGCAGTCTGAAGGCGGCGTGGTGATCTTTGCGGGAACGGTCGGTTCGGGCAAGTCCACCAGCCTAGCCTCATTGATTACACGGCTGCCCTCGCACCGCAAGGTAATCACGCTCGAAGAACCGGTCGAATATCTAATACCGGCCTCGATACAAAACTCTATTGCACGACAATTGCGCACTGCAGCACATGATAGCTATGCGTCCAAGCTCCGGGCATTGAAGCGTTCAGCCATGACCGACGTTCTTCTGGGCGAAGTACGAGATGAAGAAACCGGCAGGGCGTTCATGGACCTGGCCGGGTCTGGCGTCAATGTATACACCACGGTTCACGCACCATCGGCTGCTCATATTCCGCGTAGGCTGGCGTCCGATTTCATAGGCGTATCGTCGGATTTCCTGGCTACGCCCGGAATTCTCAAGCTCATGATATTTCAGGCATTGTTGCCGGTGTTGTGCCAGCAGTGTGCTTTGCCTGTCAGATATTTGCAAAAACTGGGCGGGCATTCTGGAAAGCACGGCCACCACCAGGGGCATGGCGCGGCATGGCTGGACCTGGTGCGGCAGCTCTACGACTGCTCCGGAGATTCCTGGCGCATACGCAACCCCGAGGGATGCACGGCATGCCGCAAAGATCGTCTGCCCGAACTGAACGGATACGCTGGCCGTACGGTCGTGGCTGAAATCATCGAACCTCCGCTTGGTTTGCATCAGGCGCGTTCTGCCATGGATTGCGCCATGCATAAAGCGGATGCAGGGCTTATCGATCTGCGCGATATCGAAGTTCGTTTCCATGCCTTCGAGACCGAGCAAGTCCGACGTGCGATGCAAGCAAAGGCAGCAGTACCCGCTGCAGGCTTGAGGATGGTGATATGAGCCATTATTCAGCACGTCGGCCGGTACGTGTGCAGTGGCTGCAGGCTTTGCTGCATCGCTACGACTGCCAAAGATTTTCGGCTGTTCGCGCCGATTACTACGACTATCTGGCGGCCTTGTTGCAAGGCATGCAGCAGGGCCGAACGCTCAAAGAGGTTTTTGAGCTGGATGCACGTCGTTACGGACCGCATTCGGTGCGAGGGCGCTTGTCCAGCCATTGGGCACAGTCCTACCAAATGGCCGGAGGTGATCTGTACACCACCTGGCTGGACAGCTTCCCGCAAAATGAGCTGGGCTTGTTGCGCGCAGCACAGGCTTTTGGCGGTACCGTCTTGCTGCGCACATTAGCTGAACTCTCTTCTGCGTTGCGGCTGGCTGAGCAAGCCAGGCATATCCTGAGCTCTACACTTTGGGCAGGGGTGACGGCCCTGCTCATGCTTTTTGTCATGATGCTGGCGGTGCCTGGTTTCACCGTACCTCGTCTGCTCAATACCTTCGATGCCGTGCCGGCTGAATACCATGGTCGGTTGACTGTCTTGTTGCTGCGTTTTGCGGGTGTCATCGAGGCGTATTGGCTGTTCTTGGCCGTGTTGTTGCTGGGTGGTGCATCACTGTTGCTATGGTCACTACCCAATACAGGTGGGCCGCTGCGTCGCCGGCTCGATCGCTATGCGTTCTGGCGTCTTTATCGTTATATCCACGCCTTGCGTTTTCTGAGCATGCTGGCCATTTTGCTGATGCGGGACGATGTCGGGTCCACGCAATTGAAGACTGTGCTGTCTTTGCAAAAAATGGGTGCTTCCCGCTGGCTCGACAGCTATATCGATCTCATGCTCGATCGCATTGACCTAGGCATAGCCGGTGCCGATACCTTTGATGTCAACTTACTGGATCAGCCGCACTTCTGGTTTCTTGCCGACATGATGACGGCCCGCGGACTTTATACCGGTCTGATGCTGGGTACTGAGCGCTTGCGCATCCATGTACTGAGTGCGACGGCCAGGCAGGCAGCCATATTACGGTGGTGCTTATTGTTGGGCTGTCTGGCTGGCCTGTTGGGCCTGGGTCTGTGGCATTACGCCGTCATCGATGAACTGCGTCGTTCACTCATGCTTTTCTACGCCAGCCAATAGGGGCCGGCTTATTTTCAAGGAGCTGTCATGTCTGCTATGAAGCCTGCCCAGCAGGGATTCTCGTTGATCGAAGTATCCATCGTCACCGCCATCGTCTTGTTGCTGGCCATTATCGGTGTGCCGGCGATCGGCGGCTATGTGGTTGAAAACAAGGTTCCCAAAGTGGGCGAGGAACTGGCTCGATTCATTCTTCAGACCAAGGTCAATGCGCCCAATGGTTCCAGCACACCTTATAGCGGTATCTCCACCTTGAACTTTGCGAGCATGGTTCACGACTCCAGCATCTTCACGGTGTCAGGCACCGGGGCGACAACCAAGGTGATGCATGGTTTGGGAGCAGGCGGCGAAGTGAGTGTGGCGGAGTCTGATTCCGGAGCGGCGTTCTCCATTACGCTATCCAAGGTACACGATGCAGCCTGCCCGTCCATAGCCTCGGTCATGCAGCGGGTATCAGACACTATCACGGTCGGTTTTGATGGTCAGGCTGCTACAGCCGTCAAAGATCAGAGCACACATTACAGCGCCCTGGCTGCAGAGTCTTATTGTGCGGCCGGCGCGGTCAATACCTTCGTCTTTACAGCCAGCTGAGTCGTCAAGGCCGGTCAAGGAGGGTCTTCAGTATGGAGCAATCAGGCGATCGGAGTGCGGTGCCATGACAGTGCGCAGGCAACAGGGGTTTGTATTGCTGGAGTTGGTCCTGGCTGTATTGCTGGCTGCCCTCTTGGCAGGGTGGGGCACGCAAACATTGATCAACAAGATCAACGATGCTGGTGCCCAGGCGCATGCGGCATGGATGTTGTCACTCAAGAAAGCAGTGCAAGATTACATAGAGCGCTATGCGAGTGCTTTGGCGCAGGCCGGACACACTGCGGCGCTGGTTGATGCGGGGTATGTTGATTGGGCACTCCCCACGATTGATGAGCTCAAGGCTGATGGTTTGCTTTCACCAGGCTTTCCAGGCCATGTTCGGCCGGGTGGGGGCGCTACGGTGCGTCTCATGCGCCATGGCGCATGCCCGGGAGGCAACTGCCGCATCGAGGCCTTGATTCATAGCAATAGTCCTTTTCTAAAGAAGCACACGAATCGTGTTGACGAGCAAATGGTGGCCCAGTGGCTGATGGCCAGTCAGGGTTGGGGAGGGTGGGTTGATGGCAAGCGGCCGGGGGTCCTGGGCGGTGCGGCGTTCGAATATGCCAACCCACCCTGGTCCGGTACACCCTTGCCAGCCGGAACAGTGGCGCTCGCCCTGACTTCAGAACAACTGCACAAGCTTGATTTTCTGCGCGTGGGCGATGAGCGTGATCCTAGTTTTCAGGGAACCGCCACCGTGCAAGGGACGATCCAGTCTGGTGCCGACCTGCGTGTGCAGCGATATCTATATCTGAATACGCCTGAGCAAATGCTGCAGCCTTGTGTCGATGAGGGCGCAATTAGCCGTGAGTCCAACGGAGGCATGCTCATTTGCCAAAACCAACTGTGGCGCCCGCTTGCGCGTCGCAGCGCGGGAGGCTTTTCCACTCATCAGTGGCGGGGGTGCCAGAACAGTTTTGGAACATCCACAGCCAATCCGGTGACGGGTGGCTGCAGTTGTCCTGAGCACTCCACGACGGTACAAATTTCCGACAGTGGTCCTCAGGTATACCCGGAGGGTCGAACCGTAGGATTTTTGTGTGTGGATTAGTGTTTATAATGCTTGGTTACCTATCAATACGTGCTTTTCTGCAATGAAAACCTCCGAAATACGTCAGAAGTTCCTGTCTTTCTTCGAGTCGAAGGGACATCAGGTTGTGCCTTCTTCGTCGCTCGTGCCTGGCAACGACCCTACCTTGCTGTTTACCAATTCGGGCATGGTCCAGTTCAAAGACGTATTTACTGGCAAAGAAAGCCGGCCCTATAGCCGGGCAACCTCATCGCAGCGCTGTGTGCGGGCTGGTGGCAAGCATAATGATCTTGAAAATGTCGGTTATACCGCCAGACACCACACCTTCTTCGAGATGCTGGGCAACTTCAGTTTTGGTGATTACTTCAAACGAGATGCCATCCAGAATGCCTGGGAGCTGCTCACCACGGTTTATAAGTTGCCTGCAGAAAAGCTGTGGGTGACGGTCTATCAGGAAGACGACGAAGCCTACGATATATGGGCCAAAGAAATCGGCGTGCCAGCCGAACGCATCGTGCGTATCGGTGACAATAAAGGTGCCCGTTACGCATCAGACAACTTCTGGCAGATGGCAGACACCGGCCCTTGCGGTCCGTGCTCCGAAATTTTCTATGACCATGGCTCCGATGTCTGGGGTGGGCCTCCCGGGTCTCCCGACGAAGACGGTGACCGCTACATCGAAATCTGGAATCTGGTTTTCATGCAGTTCGAGCGCGATGCTGCAGGAAACATGCCCTTGCTGCCCAAGCCCTGTGTCGATACTGGCATGGGCCTGGAACGTATCGCAGCGGTGCTGCAGCACGTGCACTCCAATTACGAAATCGACCTGTTCCAATCCTTGATCAAGGCAGCTGCCCGCGAAACCGGCACAACTGATCTCGCCAACAATTCGCTCAAGGTGATTGCCGATCACATTCGTGCTTGCAGCTTCCTGGTTGTCGATGGTGTCATCCCCAGTAACGAAGGCAGAGGCTATGTCTTGCGTCGAATTGTGCGCCGGGCATTGCGTCATGGGCATAAATTAGGTCAATCGGGCGTCTTTTTTCATCGCTTGGTAAAAGATCTGGTCGCCGAAATGGGGCAAGCTTATCCCGAGCTGGCCGCCCAACAGTCCCGAGTCGAACAGGTACTTAAACAAGAAGAAGAGCGCTTCAGCGAAACACTGGAAAATGGCATGAGAATTCTGGACGCAGCGCTTGCCGCCGTTCCCGAAAAAGGCATGCTCGATGGCCAGACCTTGTTTACCTTGTACGACACCTATGGCTTTCCTGTCGACTTGACCGCCGATATCTGCCGTGAGCGCGAAATGCAGGTCGACATGGCGGGCTTTGAAGTTGCCATGAACCACCAGCGTGAGCAGGCGCGCGCTGCGGGCAAGTTCAAGGCGGCTGAAGGCCTTAGCTATAGCGGAGTCGACACCCGTTTTGACGGCTACGATCATTTGCAAAGCCAGGGGACGGTTACGGCGCTGTATGTTGATGGAACCCAGGTTGAATCCGTGTCTGCCGGTCAGCAAGCCATTGTTGTACTCGATGCCACACCTTTTTATGCCGAATCCGGCGGGCAGGTTGGTGACGCTGGCATCCTGCAGGCACATGGCGCTCGCTTTGCGGTAGCCGATACACAAAAAATCCAGAGTGCCGTCTTTGGTCATCATGGCGAAATGCTGGAAGGTGTACTAGCCGTTGGCGATACCGTCGATGCTCAGGTCGATACGGTGCGGCGCGCGCGTACGGTACGCAACCATTCGGCCACACACCTTATGCACAAGGCATTGCGTCAAGTACTGGGCAGTCATGTGCAGCAGCGGGGCTCCCTGGTTGACCCTGATAAAACCCGTTTCGACTTTGCCCACGATGCGCCCATGACGCCAGAGCAAATTGCGCAGGTCGAACGCATCGTCAATGCCGAAGTGCTGGACAATCACGCAACCCGGGCCCAGCTGATGTCCTACGATGACGCCGTGCAAGGCGGCGCCATGGCTTTGTTTGGCGAAAAATACGGCGATACGGTACGTGTGCTCGACATCGGTTCTTCGCGCGAACTATGTGGTGGTACGCACGTAGCACGTACAGGCGATATCGGTTTATTCAAAATAACCTCAGAGGGCGGTGTGGCCGCCGGTGTGCGTCGCGTCGAGGCGATTACTGGTGATAACGCCGTTGCCTGGGTGCAGCAAACCAACGACACCTTATTGCGTGCTGCCGGTTTGCTGAAAACCCAGCCTGCTGAGCTGGTTGAGCGTGTAGCACTGATGCAGACTCAGACAAAAACCATGGAGCGTGAGCTGGATCGCCTGAAAAGCAAGCTGGCTGCATCGGCCGGCAACGACTTGGCCAGTCAGGCCGTTGTTCTGCAAGGCGAAGCCAAGCTCTTGGTGGCCAGCCTTTCGGGTGTAGATCCCAAAGCCTTGCGTGGCATGATCGACCAGCTTAAAGACAAGCTCAAGTCGGCGGTTGTGCTCCTGGCTGCGGTGGCCGATGACAAAATCAGTCTGGCAGCCGGAGTCACCGGTGACTTGGTCAGTCAGGTCAAGGCGGGTGATCTGGTAGGCATGGTGGCGGCCCAGGTGGGCGGCAAGGGTGGTGGCCGGCCCGATATGGCGATGGGTGGTGGTACTGACGTGGGTGCTTTGCCAGCGGCAACCGCCGGTGTTGAGGCATGGGTGCGTGAGCGCCTGGCTTAAAGTGCAATGCCCAATATATCGAAACCGCTCATGACTGATACCGACCAATCCTTGCCTGATGCCCAGCTTGAAGTCGATGCTTCGGGCCTGAAATGCCCCTTGCCCATCTTGCGTGCCAAGAAGGCGCTCGCCCAAATCGAGGGCGGGCAGGTTCTTAAAGTCATCACGACCGACACGCACGCAATCAAGGATTTTCAGGCGTTTGCGAGGCAAACGGGTAACACACTAGAGGCACAACTCGAAACCGAGACAGGCGCGGTGCACTATTTGCGTCGACGTGCTACATAGCATGTGGTGTGGCGCTTGTGGTTCCGAAACAAGGCCGCAAGCTTACCGCGCTATTCGGTTTGTTGCTTTTTGATTGTATATTTAGAGATTCAGCACGGTATGGTTTGCGAATGCTAGCCAAAAAGTGCTAGAATCTTTTGTTTTTCACAGTATTTTCAAAGGATTACCATGGTTGTGATTCGTCTAGCCCGCGGCGGCTCGAAGAAACGTCCGTTTTACAACGTTGTAGCAGCCGACTCGCGTAATCGTCGCGACGGTCGTTTTATCGAGCGCGTAGGCTTTTACAACCCTGTAGCCAGCGAAGGCCAGGAAAATCTGCGTCTAGCCCTTGATCGCGTTCAGTACTGGACAGAAAACGGTGCGCAGTTGTCGCCTGCAGTAACTCGCCTGGTTAAAGAGTTCTCGGCTAAAGCCGCTGCCTAATAGCGCATATTGCTGTTGCAGGCTCGCAGTGTTGCGAGCAAGCTGCGACGGTAAATAGTTGACCATTCAAAGGCCACATGAGCACGTCCACGACGCTGCCTTCCCAGGCACCAACAGATCTCGTGGAGCTTGGTCGCGTTGTGTCGGCCTATGGCGTGCGTGGCTGGGTCAAGATCCAGCCCCATTCTTCAAATGGCCAGGTTTTGCTCAAAGCAAAAACCTGGTGGCTCAAAGCGCCCACGCTTAAAACAGGCCTGGGCGCTTCGGCGTTGGTGTTCGCCACCAACGTAGCAGCCAGTCGGCCTCAAGGTGCCACAGTGGTCGCACAGCTTGATGTTGTGGCCGACAGAGACCAGGCCGAAGCCCTGAAGGGGCATACGGTGTGGGTTCCTCGTGCCGAGTTTCCTCCTGCTGAGGATGATGAATATTATTGGGTAGATCTGATCGGTTGCCGCCTGTTTGGCGAGCACGACGGGCAGTCTGCACTGATCGGTCAGGTACTCGATGTGGTTGATAACGGTGCACATGCCGTCTTGCGTGTGGCAAGGGCAGAGTTTGATGCCGAAGGCGACCTGGTTTTCCTGCAATCCAGCAAAGGTAAATCCATAGAGGTTCTAGTGCCTTTTGTGGCCGCCCACGTACACACGGTAGACCTTGCAGCACGACGTTTGGATAGCGACTGGCCAGTGGAGCTGTAAACACGTCAGACGGAGATCGAACCTTGGCTTTCGGTGCCGGCTCCCAAGACTGTCAATACGGCAAAAGAGGCACAAGCATGCGTTTTGATGTGATTTCCCTGTTCCCCGATATGTTCTCCGTGGTCCGTGACCTGGGGGTCACCGGGCGTGCCCACAAGCAGGGCCGCTGGTCGCTGGGCTTATGGAATCCGCGCGACTATACCCACGATGTGCATCGCACGGTTGACGACCGGCCTTATGGAGGTGGTCCCGGTATGGTGATGATGGCTGAGCCCCTCGAGCAGGCTGTGCAGGCAGCGAAAACCGAGAGGACAGACGCAGATGCGGCGTTGCCGGTGATTCTGATGAGTCCGACAGGCCAACGCTTCGATCAGGCCATGGCACAGGAACTGGCGCTTAGCCCGGGTGCTGTTCTGGTCTGCGGACGATACGAAGGCGTGGACCAACGGTTTATAAAGCGCTGCGTGACGCACGAGGTTTCCATCGGGGATTTTGTGATGTCGGGGGGTGAGATTGCTGCCCTGGCCATCATGGACAGCGTGCTGCGTTTGTTGCCGGGTGTGCTGAACGATGCGGAGTCGGCCCGGCAGGATTCTTTTAACGAGGCCTTGACGGGCTTGCTCGATAGTCCGCATTACACGCGCCCTGAGCAATATCAGGGCATGACGGTGCCGGCTGAGCTGCTGTCGGGGCACCACGCGAATATTTCAGTCTGGCGACGCAGGCAGTCGCTGATCCTGACTGCGCAGCGTCGGCCGGATCTGATTGAGTCTGCCAGGCGTGCAGGTTTGCTGTCGAAAGCTGATGAAAAATTCTTGGCGGAGTTGGGCTGAGTCGTCGGGCGCTGCAAGGTTTGTAAGCCTGCCGGTATACCGGCAGGCGCACTGACTACCCTAGTTTGGCCAACTGTTCCTGCACCTTGGTGAGTGTCTCGCCAAACTGTGCAACCCGGTTCTTTTCCTGCTCAACCACCGCAGCTGGAGCTCGCTCGACAAAACTGGCATTCGACAGTTTGCCGTTGGCCTTGGTGATCTCATTTTGCAGACGTTCGATTTCTTTGCTCAGACGAATCCTTTCGGCCTCGACATCGATCTCGACGTGCAGCATCAGCTGAGTCGTGCCGACGATCTGCACCGGTGCGCCCACATCGGGCAACTGATCGACAATCTCTACACCCTCCAGCTTGGCCAGAGCGGACAGATACATGCCATTGGCTTCCAGTACCTTACGCTTGCCCTGGGCAATAAGCGGAACCCGTTGTGCGGGTGACAGATTCATTTCGCCACGCAGCGCACGCACTGCCTCCACCTGGGCCTTAAGCTCTGCAACCTGGGCCTCGGCCTGTTCATTGATCAAGGTGCTATTGGGAGCAGGGTAGGGCTGTACGCTTACGCTGGTCTCGTCCTCGGCCTGACGCTTGCCCGCCACCAATGATACTTTTTGCCAGAGCTCCTCGGTAATGAAAGGAATGATCGGGTGAGCCAGGCGCAATAGGGTTTCGAGAACACGGATCAGTGTGCGGCGTGTGCCCAATTGCGCTGCCGGCGTGCCGTGCTGGATCTGTACTTTGGCGAGTTCGACGTACCAGTCGCAGTATTCATTCCAGATGAAGTGGTAAAGCGCATTGGCGATGTTGTCGAAGCGGTAGTCGGAAAAACCGCGTTCGATATCGGCCTCGAGACGCTGCAGCTGACTGATGACCCATTGGTCAGCGAAAGACAGCTCTGGTGTGACCGCACTGCCTTCAAGTGCGTGCCCTTCGGTGTTCATCAACACAAAGCGCGTTGCATTCCAGAGCTTGTTGCAGAAATTCCGATAACCTTCGCAACGCTTCAGGTCGAAATTGATGTTGCGCCCCAGCGTCGCGTAGGCGGCCATGGTAAAGCGCAAGGCGTCGGTACCATAGGCGGGGAAGCCATTGGGGTAATCTTTGCTGGTTTTCTTGCGTATGCTGGCTGCCTGCTTGGGATTCATCAGACCACTGCTGCGCTTTTCCAGCAAGTCTTCAAGAGCAATGCCGTCGATCAAGTCTACAGGGTCTATGGTATTGCCCTTCGACTTGCTCATTTTCTTGCCGTCCATGTCGCAAACCAGGCCATGCACGTAGACGGTTTTGAAGGGGACCTTACCCGTCATGTGCATGCTCATCATCACCATGCGGGCGACCCAGAAGAAGATGATGTCGAATCCGGTGACCAGCACACTTGAGGGCAGATAATGATCGAGGTCGGGTGTTTGCTCGGGCCAGCCAAGATCGGTAAACGGTACGAGAGCGGATGAAAACCAGGTATCAAGCACGTCGGGGTCGCGTGTGAGAGGACCGCTGACGCCGGCAGCCTTGGCTTGCTGCAAGGCGTCGGCTTCGCTGCGCGCAACGAAGATTTGTCCGTCTTCGGCGTACCAGGCGGGGATCTGGTGGCCCCACCACAACTGACGAGAAATGCACCAGTCCTGGATTTTTTCCAGCCACTGGTTGTAGGTTGTGGTCCAGTTTTCGGGATAGAACTTGATGCGGCCGTCGGCGACAACCTCCAGGGCCACGTCGGTAATGCTTTTGCCGGGGTGTAGGGTGTCGGTTGGTGCCGGCTTGCTCATGGCCACGAACCATTGGTCGGTGAGCATGGGTTCAATCACTGTATTGCTGCGGTCGCCACGAGGAACCATGAGTTTGTGCGGCTTGACGCCTTGCAGGGCGTTTTGTGCATCCAGGTCGTCGACGATGCGTTTGCGCGCTTCGAAACGGTCCAGCCCGCGATAGGATTCAGGCGCTTCGTCGGAAATTCTGGCATCAAGGGTAAGGATGCTGATCATGTCCAGGCCGTGGCGCTGTCCGACGGCATAGTCGTTGAAATCGTGCGCGGGTGTGACCTTGACGACGCCAGTACCGAATTCGCGGTCGACGTAGTCGTCGGCAATGATGGGAATCTGGCGGCCTACCAAGGGCAGCTCTACGGTAGCGCCAATCAGGTGTGCATAACGCTCGTCTTCGGGGTGCACCATGACGGCGACGTCGCCCAGCATGGTTTCGGGGCGGGTAGTAGCTACCACCAGATGGCTGATGCCATCGACGGGTTTGGTCAGTGGATAGCGTATTTCCCACATGAAGCCGTCTTCTTCCTCGCTGACGACTTCCAGGTCGGATACTGCGGTACCCAGGACGGGGTCCCAGTTGACCAGGCGTTTACCTCGATAGATCAGGCCCTGCTCGTGTAGCCGTACAAAGGTTTCTACGACACCGCGCGACAGGTTGTCGTCCATGGTGAAGTATTCACGTTCCCAGTCGCATGAAGAGCCCAGCCGACGGAATTGTTCGGTGATGGCGTTGCCTGATTTCTGTTTCCATTCCCAGACTTTCTCTACGAACTTTTCGCGACCGAGATCGTGGCGTGATACGTTCTGGGCATCAAGTTGACGCTCAACGACAATTTGCGTGGCGATGCCCGCATGATCGGTGCCTGGAATGAACACGGTGTCATCACCGCGCATGCGATGGTAGCGAACCAGGCCGTCCATGACGGTCTGGTTGAAGGCGTGTCCCATGTGCAGCGTACCGGTCACGTTGGGAGGGGGAAACTGAATGACAAAAGCCTGGCTCTGAGCGGCGTTGGCGGGTGCAACATGCTGGCCACCGGTAAAATAACCTTTGCGTTCCCATTGCGCATACCAGTGCGACTCAATTTGTTGTGGATCGAAGCTTTTGGCGAGTTGATCGGTATCGTTCTGACTGGGATTTATGGTCATGGTGTGAGGATGCGTGCGAGTTGCCGCGTAAGGGCAAAAGTCTGACTATATCTGAAACCCGCTATATATGCGGGGCACCTGGTGGCATGTTAAAATGCCCGGTTAACATAAACTTTAGCAAAGTTATTGTTTTTATTAAAGATTTTTGGTTTTTTCAATTTTCAGGCATCTCCTTGGCCAACAATTGCTCAAACCAGTTCTTTAGAAATTTAGATTCTGCCTTTAAACCACCTATATTTTTGTTTGGACCTCATATGGCTATTGAACGCACTCTTTCCATTATCAAACCTGATGCCGTCGCCAAGAACGTAATTGGCCAGATCGTTGCCCGCTTCGAAAAAGCCAATCTTAAAGTTGTGGCTGCTCGTCTGCAACAGCTCTCGCGCGACGACGCCGAACGGTTCTATGCTGTGCACAAAGAGCGTCCTTTCTACAAGGATCTGGTCGATTTCATGGTGTCGGGTCCTGTGTTCGTTCAGGTTCTCGAAGGCGAAAATGCCATCCAGACCAACCGCGACCTGATGGGCGCCACCGACCCCAAGAAAGCCGATGCCGGTACCATCCGCGCCGATTTTGCTGACAGCATTGATGCCAATGCCGTGCATGGCTCCGACGCCGCTGAAACCGCTGCCATCGAAATCGCTTTCTTCTTCCCTGAAAGCAACATCCACAGCCGCTAATTGCAGCGTTCGCGATATTCACACTACCAACATCATGTCCGTCAACGAAACCATTAATCTGCTCGGTCTGGATACTCCGGCACTGACCGACCTGGTCGGCCAGTGGGGCGGTAAGCCCTTCCGCGCCAAGCAGCTGCAGCGCTGGGTACATCAGCGCGGCGCTGATTCGTTTGACGACATGACCGATCTGGCGCGTGAATTTCGCGTACAGCTGGCAGAGCACTGTTCGATTGCCGCCCCTCCGGTGTCAATCGAACAGCGTTCCGCTGACGGTACGCGAAAATGGCTATTTGACGTAGGCAAGAACAATGCCGTCGAAGCCGTATTCATACCAGAGGACGACCGCGGCACACTATGCATCTCCAGCCAGGCGGGTTGCACGGTGGCGTGTCCCTTTTGTTCGACCGGCTACCAGGGCTTCAATCGCAACCTGACCACGGCTGAAATCATTGGCCAGCTCTGGCATGCGCGGCGCGTCCTGCAATCCGACATGCAAAGTGCACGTACTGCGTCCAATGGCTCGCAAAGCCAGGCTGATCCGGCCCGCGTAATCAGCAATGTGGTCATGATGGGCATGGGCGAGCCTTTGCTCAATTACGATCAAGTGCTGGGCGCCTTGCGCCTGATGCTTGACGACAATGCCTATGGTTTATCGCGCAGGCGCGTCACGGTGTCGACCTCTGGCGTGGTCCCCATGATGGATCGCCTCGGGCGCGATTGCCCGGTTGCACTGGCGGTATCGCTGCATGCGCCCAACGATGCGCTACGCGATAAACTGGTGCCGCTTAATCGCAAGCACCCCTTGGCCGAGCTGCTGGCGGCCTGTAATCGCTACCTTGAGCATGCGCCACGTGACTTCATCACTTTTGAGTACATTATGCTGGATGGCGTCAACGATACCGACCAGCATGCGCGCGAATTGATTACTATTGCTCAACAGGTGCGATGCAAATTCAACTTGATTCCGTTCAATCCATTTCCGCAATCAGGTCTGAAGCGTTCTCCAGCAACACGCGTGCGCTTATTTGCACAGCGTTTGATGGATGCAGGAATAGTAACGACGGTGCGTAAAACACGTGGCGATGATATTGCGGCGGCATGCGGGCAGTTAGCCGGCGATGTCAAAGACCGTACGCGTATCAGCCAGCGTTTGCCGGATCGCGCCATTATCGAAATAAAACAGGAGCGTGGATGAATGAACCGTCTTTAATCAGGGAGGCCCGGCCTGAGGTCGATGATCCAGACTTGCCCACAGGCGTGGGTGCAACGCTGCGCCGGCTCCGTGAAGCGAAGCAACTGTCGCCAGGCGAAGTGTCTGCCCGCCTGAAGTTCTCCAGCCGTCAACTCGAGGCCCTGGAGACCGAGCAGTGGGATCGCCTTCCTAGCGGCATGCCGCTGCGTGGATTCGTCAGGAACTATGGCCGTTACCTACAAGCCGACGTCGATGCCTTGCTTGTCATGCTCGATAATCAGGTTGGTACCACAGCGGTGGCCAAGCCAACCGCTTTGAATACGGCTCAGACGCTCGGGCCCAGCGATCTACCGCTGCATGGCGAGCCTGCCAATCGACCCTGGGGCTGGTTTATTGTTATTCTCATTTTGTTGTTTGTTGCCGGTTTCTATGCCATAGAGCGTGGCTGGGTGCCCGACTCCTGGTTGATATTCGACTGGCTAAAATCCCTGAAAGCATGATTATCGAACCAGGCCTGAATCAGGCTGATACGCCATTGAAAGTAGGTACTGCGGGGCGTCGGCCCACACGGGCTGTCGCCGTCCAATGGGGCGGTCGCGTGGTTCAGGTGGGGGGCAATGCACCCGTGGTGGTGCAGTCCATGACCAACACCGATACCGCCGATGCCATTGCCACCGCCATACAGGTCAAAGACCTGGCTCAGGCGGGTTCCGAGCTGGTCAGGATTACGGTCAACACACCCGAAGCAGCCCGCGAGGTGCCTGCCATTCGCGAGCAGCTTGATCGTATGAATGTGTCGGTGCCCCTGGTCGGCGACTTTCACTACAACGGCCACAAGCTGTTGGCCGATTTCCCCGAGTGTGCCCAGGCATTGTCAAAATACCGCATCAACCCTGGCAACATGGGTGGAGGCAAGAAGCGTGGCGACAATTTTGCACAAATGATAGAAGTAGCCTGCCGCTACGAAAAGCCGGTACGAATAGGTGTTAACTGGGGCAGTCTCGATCACGAGCTGATGGCCCGCATGATGGACGACAACAGCCGCCGGGCGCAGCCCTGGGATGCCCAGGCTGTTATGCGCGATGCCTTGGTGGTGTCCGCCATCAGCAATGCCCGGCGTGCCGAAGAGTTGGGCTTGCCGTCCAATGCCATCGTACTGTCGTGCAAAGTCAGTCACGTGCAGGACTTGATCACTGTTTATCAGGATTTATCGGCACGTTGTGACTATCCCGTCCACCTTGGGCTGACCGAAGCCGGTATGGGCAGCAAAGGTATTGTGGCCTCGACGGCTGCCTTGTCCGTTTTGTTGCAGCAGGGTATAGGCGACACCATCCGTATTTCGCTTACACCCGAACCGGGCGGAGATCGTCGGCGCGAAGTCATCGTCGCCCAGGAAATTCTGCAAAGCATGGGCTTGCGTGCCTTTACGCCCATGGTCGTGGCGTGTCCAGGCTGCGGACGTACCAGCAGTACGGTATTTCAAGAGCTTGCCGACAGCATTCAGTCATATCTGCGCGATCAGATGCCGGTTTGGAAAAATCGTTATCCGGGTGTAGAAACCATGAATGTGGCCGTTATGGGATGTGTGGTCAACGGCCCCGGAGAAAGCCGGCACGCCGATATTGGTATCAGCCTGCCTGGTACGGGCGAAGTGCCTTCAGCCCCGGTTTATGTCGACGGAAAACGCACGGTCACCCTGAAGGGCGATACTATCGCCCAGGAGTTCCAGGCCATCGTTGAACAATATGTCGAACGACGCTATGGTGCGGGCGATACGAACAATAACAAGGTAGGCGGCTGAAGCCGCAGATACATAGAAAATTTATTTATGACGCAGTCGTTTCAGAAGGTTCGTGCCCTCACAGGCATGAAAGATATACTTCCCGATACCAGTTCTCAGTGGGAAACACTGGAAGCCACGGTACGGGCATGGTTGGCCGCCTACGGCTATCGCAATATGCGTACCCCCGTACTCGAGCAGACCCGGCTCTTTACGCGAGGCATCGGCGAAGTCACCGATATCGTCGAAAAAGAAATGTACTCATTTACCGATGCGCTCAATAACGAGCACCTGACCATGCGGCCCGAATTCACTGCTGGCATGGTGCGTGCAAGCATCGAGCACAATATGCTGTACGACCGTCCGCATCGTGTCTACGCCATGGGTCCGGTGTTTCGCCACGAAAAGCCGCAGCGTGGGCGCTATCGCCAGTTTCACCAGATCGACGTCGAAGCACTGGGCTTTGCAGGCCCCGATATCGACGCCGAGCTCATCATCATGCTGGGTCGCCTCTGGAAAATACTGGGTCTTAGCGATATTCGGCTGGAACTCAACTCATTGGGTCAGGCTCACGAGCGTGCCGCGCATCGCAGTGCCCTGATCGAGTATCTTGAGCAGCATCAAGAAGTGTTGGACGAAGAAGCTCGCCGGCGCATGCACACCAATCCGTTGCGGGTACTCGACACCAAGAATCCGGCCATGCAGGATATGGCCAACAACGCTCCGCGCCTGTTCGACTTTCTGGGGGCAGAATCACTGGCTCATTTTCAGGAGGTGTGCGATCGCCTGAGCGACGCCGGTATCGAGTATCGTTTGAACCCACGTCTGGTTCGTGGGCTCGACTATTACAACCTGACAGTTTTTGAATGGGTGACTGATCGCCTGGGTGCGCAGGGTACCGTATGCGGTGGTGGCCGTTATGATGGTCTGATTGAATTATTGGGTGGTAAGCCTGCTCCGGCAGTGGGTTTTGCCATTGGGGTCGAGCGTTTGCTTGACTTGTGTGCACACTCGGGCGAGGTCACTTCACCTCCTGAATGCCAAGTGTATGTCATTCACCAGGGAGCAGCAGCTCAACGTTTGGCTGCCCGACTGGCAGAGCAGATGCGTGATGAAGGCTTGCGCGTGATTGTTCATGCGGGTTCGACTGGCTTCAAGTCGCAGTTCAAGCGCGCTGATGCCAGTGGCGCCAGCCTGGCGGTTATTCTTGGGGAAGATGAAGTCGCCTCCGCTAGCGCCAGTATCAAATGGCTACGGGAACCGGCCATTGAAGGCCAGCCTCAGCAGGAAACGGTCCCTCTGGATCGCTTGATGAAAGAATTGAAATTAAAGGTTTAAGGCATGGCATACGATTTAGAAGAACAGGAAAAACTTGACGCATTGCGCGCATGGTGGGAACGCTACGGTACATTGCTGGTTGTGCTGAGCTTTGTCGTGGTGGCCGGTGTCGTGGGGTGGCGTGGCTGGCAGTGGTATCAAGGGCATACCGCGAGCCAGGCCATGGGCTACTTCGAGGCACTTGAGGGCGCGGCTCGCCAACAGGGCGATGATGCCTTGGCACGTGTCAAGGCTGCCAGCAATACTTTACGCGATGATTTCAGCAAGTCGGGCTATACGCCACGTGGCGTGCTGATTGCGGCTCAGGTCTTGCAGCAACGCAACGACCTCGATGGTGCACGTGAGCAGCTTGAATGGCTGGTCAACAACAGTTCCGACCCAAGCCTGATACCACTGGCCAAGCTCAGATTGGCAGGGGTGCTGCTTGAGCAAAAACAGTATGATCAGGCTCTTGCGCAGGTAGCCGATGCACCTCCCGCTTTTGCTGGGCTTTACGCCGACCGCCAAGGTGATATTCTATTGGCACAAGGTAAAACAGCCGAGGCAAAAAAGGCTTGGGAAACTGCACTGAAGGCATTCGGTAATGACCCTGTGACGCAAATCGTTCAATTGAAGATAGATGCTTTAGGTGGAGCCTGATTCATGCATATTGCCGTCTCTCGCCGTATCGTGCGCAGTGCTGTCCTTGCCCTGAGCGTTGCCGCACTGGCGGGCTGCTCGATGTTCTCCAGTCCCAACCCGCGTTATGAACCAGCGCCCCTTACCGAATATCCGGCGGGCATATCGGCGCATATCGCCTGGTCGGTATCGATAGGCAGCGGCGGTGGCTACGGGTTTGCTCCCGCACTGGTCGGCGAAGCCGTATACGCCGCTACGCCCAATGGCAATATCAGCAAGCTGAATGCGGCTTCTGGCGCTGTCCTGTGGCAGTCCAACGCAGGAGTCGATCTGTCGGCAGGCGTAGGTTCCGACGGACGTACAACCGCCGTCGCTGCTGGCGATGGTACGGTCATTGCCTTTAACGACCAGGGTATCGAAAAGTGGCGCGGCAAGGCAAGCAGTGCGGTCAATATGCCACCTGCCGTCGGGAACGGCATTGTTGCGGTACGCAGCAGCGATTACCGTATTCAGGCTTTCGACGAGGAAACCGGCGAATTGCGCTGGAGCCTGCAGCGCCCCGGCCCGGCTCTGGCTCTGAAAACCAATATGCAAATGGTTATTGTCGATGGCCTGCTGGTTTCGGGGCTGCCCAATGGTCGTCTTATTGCAATCGATACTCGTAGTGGCAACGTCCAGTGGGAAGGCACCGTGTCGGTGTCCCAGGGCGCGACCGACCTCGAACGCATCAGCGATGTGGTCGGTACACCGCAGCTGCAAGGTCCCTTGCTGTGCGGTGTGACGTATCAGGGGCGCATGGTGTGCTTTGATCTTACACAGGGCGGCAGGCCGCTGTGGGAGCAGTATTTCTCCAGCAATACCGGCATGGCCACCGATACGCGGCAAGCTTATTCCGCCAATCAGCGGGGGCAAGTCCACGCATTTGCCCTTAATGACGGGCATGAGGTCTGGAAGCAGGATGCTCTGGCCAACCGCCGCCTGTCGTCACCAGCGGTCATTCCGCAGGCTGTCGCTTTTGGTGACTACGAAGGCTATGTGCATTTCCTGTCACGCGCTGATGGTCAACTGCTTGGCCGTGTACACGTGGGTGGTGACGCCATTATTTCACCGCTCCTGGCCAGCAATAATGGCGTGCTGGTACAAACAGGCAACGGAAATCTGGTATTGGTTGGTGTCAATTGAACAGCACTGCATATAAGCCGGTTGTTGCCCTGGTAGGGCGCGCCAACGTGGGCAAGTCCACATTGTTCAACCGGATCACGCGTTCGCGCGCCGCGTTGGTCGCCGATTTTTCAGGTCTGACACGCGACCGGCACTATGGCGAAGGACGAGTGGGCGAACACCCATTTATTGCGGTCGATACTGGCGGCTTCGAACCGGTCGCCAAAAATGGCATTCTGCTCGAAATGGCGCGCCAGACGCAGCAGGCCATAGCCGAGTCCGACGTCGTCATTTTTTTGGTGGATGCACGCGCAGGCGTCAATGCCCACGATCACGAAATTGCGCGTTTATTGCGCAAATCGGGTCAACGTGTCTTTCTTGCTGTCAACAAGGCTGAAGGCATGCGCTATGGTTCGGCTACGGCAGAGTTTCATGAGCTGGGTCTGGGCGAACCGCATGCCATTTCCGCATCGCATGGCGATGGCGTGGTCGATCTGATCGAGCATGCGCTGTCGTATCTCGACGATGTGCACGAGGCCGACGCTACCGAAGAGCCGGAGTTCATCGCCGATGATGTCGAACCCTCCCTGGAGGACGATGATCAGGCCGGGCACGACACAGAACCAAGCGCAGACGCAGAAGTATCGCACCGTATCAAGCTCGCCATTGTCGGACGCCCTAATGTGGGCAAGTCGACCTTGATCAATACCTTGCTGGGCGAAGACCGCGTCATAGCCTTTGATATGCCTGGCACTACGCGTGACGCTATCGAGATCGAATTCGAGCGCAATGGTCTGGCTTATACCCTCATCGATACGGCCGGCTTGCGTCGTCGTGGCAAAGTCTTTGAAGCCATCGAGAAGTTCTCTGTCATCAAGACGTTGCAGGCCATAGAGGCGTGCAATGTTGTCGTGCTGATGCTCGATGCCCAGACTGAAATTTCCGATCAGGATGCGCACATCGCCGGCTTTGTCCTTGAGACAGGCAGGGCGCTGGTGGTGGCCATCAATAAGTGGGATGGCCTCGATCGCGATCAGCGCGAGCGCATCCAGCGCGATTTTGACCGCAAGCTGCATTTTCTGTCGTTTGCAAAAATGCATACGGTTTCGGCGCTGAAGGGCCAGGGTGTCAATGCCTTGCTCAAGTCTGTGAATGCGGCTCATGCTGCAGCGTTTGCCAAGCTGTCCACACCCAAACTGACTCGTGTGCTGCATGCAGCCGTCGAGCAACAGCAGCCGCCACGCAAGGGCATTTTCCGGCCCAAGATGCGCTATGCGCACCAAGGGGGGCAAAATCCGCCACTTATCATCATTCATGGCAATGCCCTTGATGCCATATCGGATTCTTACCGACGCTACCTAGAGGGGCGTTTTCGTAGCGAGTTCAAGCTTGATGGCACGCCGCTACGCATAGAGTTCAAGTCTTCTCAGAATCCTTATCTACAGGGGGCGCAGTGAGTCGTTTCTGGAGTGATCATCTTGCTGATCTGACGCCTTATGTGGCGGGTGAGCAACCCAAGAGTGTCACCAATCTGCTCAAGCTCAATACCAATGAGCATCCATACGGACCGTCGCCACGGGCACTAGAGGCAATCAAGCATGCGGCTAGTGACCGCCTGCGCCTGTATCCCGACAATGAGTCGGTCAAGCTGCGCGCAGCCATTGCCCAATTGCATGACCTGGATATCAAGCAGGTGTTTGTCGGCAACGGTTCCGATGAAGTCCTGGCACATATCTTCAATGGTTTGTTCCGCCGCTCGGGGCGAGCCTTGTTGATGCCGGACATCACCTACAGCTTCTACCGGACTTACTGCACCTTGTACCAGATACCGGTCCAATTGGTGCCTCTGGCCGATGATTTTTCGATTCGTGTCGACGATTACACCCAGGCCCACAGCGTAGAGCCGGCGGGCATTATATTTTCGAATCCCAATGCGCCCACAGGCATTGCCCTGACGCTTGACGATATCAGGGCGATTGCTGCTGCCAACCCCGATATTCCCGTGGTGGTTGACGAGGCTTATGTCGATTTCGGTGCCGAAACAGCTATTGCACTGCTCAAAGAGTACGACAATATCGTCGTGGTGCATACCTTGTCCAAGTCGCGTTCGTTGGCGGGCTTGCGTGTGGGGTTCGCCGTAGCCGACTCTCAGGTTATTCAGGGCCTGAATCGTGTCAAGGATAGCTTCAACTCTTATCCGTTAGATGTTCTGGCCCAGGCCGGAGCCGTAGCTGCCCTGGAAGACACCGCTTACTTTAAGCAGATGTGCCAGGCGGTTATCGATGCACGAACCCAGCTTACAGAGCAGTTGACCGGACTTGGTTTCCAGGTATTGCCCAGCAAAACCAACTTTGTGTTCGCACGGCATCCGAAATTCGAGGGTGCTGCACTTGCCCAGGCGCTACGCGAGCAAAACATATTGGTGCGACACTTCAAGCTGCCCCGTATAGACCAGTTTTTGCGTATTACCGTGGGAACTCTCGAAGATTGCGAGCGTCTATGTAATAGCTTGGTCAAAATACTCGAGAAAACATATTAAAATATCTTGAACTCGACTAATTGTCACTTGCGTAACGTGCGCATTCAGGGAAAACCCTGTAAAGTAGCACTGTCACAATACCACCTTAAATAACAACACATTCGGAGCCTAGCCAATGAGCAATAAAGGGCAAACACTACAAGATCCATTTTTAAACGCCCTTCGCAAGGACCACGTACCTGTATCCATCTATCTGGTTAACGGAATCAAGCTGCAGGGTCAGGTCGAGTCTTTCGACCAGTATGTCGTATTGCTGCGCAATACCGTTACGCAAATGGTCTACAAGCACGCTATTTCCACTGTTGTACCTGCCCGTCCAGTCAACTTCCAAGTGGATGAACCTTCTGAATAAGCTGCCGCATAGCCTTATCACCACCGGAACGCCCGCCGTGTGCCTCGCGCCGGCGGGCATTTCTTTTGGTCTGCCCGCATGAAGGTACTGATAGTCAGCGTTGATCTCGGAGAACCCGACTATTCCGCTCATGCCGAAGAGTTCGCCATGCTGGCCGAAGGTGCTGGTGCCGAAGTCGTCGCTACGATAGTTGCCAGACGGGCACGTCCCGACGCGGCGCATTTCATTGGCTCAGGCAAGCTCGAAGAGGCTGTACTGGTGGCAGAGGCGGAACAAGCTGAGCTTGTTCTGTTCGATCAGGCGCTTACGCCGGCGCAGCAACGTAATTTAGAAAGAGGCTTTAAACTACGTGTGGTGGATAGGGTTGCGCTGATTCTTGATATCTTTGCCCTCAGGGCCAAGAGCCACGAGGGTAAGCTGCAGGTCGAGCTGGCACAACTGCAGCACTTGTCGACTCGGTTGACGCGCATGTGGTCTCACCTTGAGCGTCAACGCGGCGGTATAGGCATGCGAGGTCCGGGCGAGGCACAACTCGAAATGGACCGCCGCATGATAGGTGATAAGGTGCGTTTGCTGCGTGAGCGCCTGGCGCGTGTACAGCGCCAGCGCACCACTCAGCGACGGGCGCGATCACGCAGCAACACCTTGTCGGTGTCGCTGGTAGGTTATACCAACGCGGGCAAATCGACCTTGTTTAATGCTTTGACGCGAGCCGGGGCCTACGCGGCCGACCAGTTGTTTGCCACGCTCGATACCACTACGCGGCGCGTATGGATAGAAGGGGCAGGGCAAGTGGTCATCTCGGATACGGTTGGTTTCATACGCGATCTGCCTCCCACGCTGATCGCTGCATTCCGGGCGACCCTGGAAGAAACCGTACAGGCTGACCTATTGCTGCATGTGGTCGATGCTGCAAGTCCTCAGCGCGATGAGCAGATTGTCGAGGTAAACAAAGTATTGGCCGATATCGGTGCAGCCGATATTCCACTGATCCTTGTCTATAACAAAATCGACCTGGCTGGTTACGAGCCAAGAATGGAGCGTAACGAACATGGTACGATTGCACGAGTTTTTGTAAGCGCCGCAGGGCGCACGGGTTTGGACGATTTGCGTGGGGCAATTGTCGAATCCGGTCAAATCGCGGGAAATAATGCGTTTAATGTCGAAAATATTTAATTTGAATGATCCGGGCTGGGGACGAGGCAACAACAACGGTTCCGAACCGCCCCGTCGTCCAAATCAGGGCGAAGGTCCTCCTGACCTGGACGAGGTCTGGCGCGATTTCAATAATCGGCTGGGGTCTCTGTTTGGGCGCAAGCCCAAGCGTGGCGGCCAGTCCGGCGGTGGTAATGGCAGTGGCTCGGGTAGCCGCCCACAATTGCCCAAAGGATCACCCAAAAGCATTGCGATCATCGTGGCGATTATCGTCGCGCTCTGGCTGGCCAGCGGCTTCATCATTGTCCAGGAAGGCCAGGTTGCGGTGGTGACCAAATTTGGCAAGTACACCAAAACATTGCCGCCAGGCCTGCAGTGGCGCCTGCCGTATCCGATTGAAGCACATCAGAGCGTCAATATTGCGCAGTTGCGTACTTTCGAAGTGGGTTATCGTGGCAATGCACGTAACAAGGTCCTGCCGGAATCCCTGATGCTGACCACCGACGAGAACATCGTCGACCTGCAGTTTGTGGTGCAGTATCGCCTGATGCCCAACGGTGCACCAGACTACCTGTTCAAGACCAGTCATCCCGATGAGTCTGTGCGGCAAGCCGCTGAAACCGCCATGCGCGAAATCGTCGGCAAGAAGCCCATGGACTTTGTCCTGTATTCCGGACGTACTGAAGTGGCAACTGAAGTGCAAAGCCTGGCGCAAAGCATACTTGATCGCTACGAAACGGGTATTCAGATCAGTACGGTTGCCATCCAGAACGTGCAACCGCCCGAGCAGGTGCAGGCCGCCTTCGATGATGCCGTCAAGGCCGGTCAGGATCGCGAACGCCAAATCAACGAAGGTAACGCGTATGCCAACAAGGTGTTGCCCGAAGCCCAGGGTCAGGTCGCACGGATGATACAAGAAGCCGAAGGGTATCGCGCCACCGTAATTGGTGACGCAAGCGGTGATACGGCACGCTTTACCAAAGTAGAGGCCGAATTCGCCAAGGCTCCCGACATCACTCGCGAACGCATGTATCTGTCGACCATGCAGGAAATACTAGAGAACAGCAGCAAGATCATGATTGATTCCCAGGCCAGCAACAACATGCTGTATCTGCCCCTGGATAAAATCATGAACCAGGCAGCGGGCGACCATCGCAGCTTCAGTGGATCCATTGAAAGCACTTCCAGCGCCGCAGCGGCGTCAACGACTCAGCCGGCTAAGCAGTCCGCTCCGGCACGACCCGCTACGTCGTCCGACGGCGACACTACGGTCAATTCGTCGTTGTCCAATCCGTATTCGCGCTAGGAGGCCATAATGCAACGTTTTTTCCCTGCTTTAGTCGGCCTGGTCATTCTCCTGGCCATCCTGTCTACTTGTGTATTTGTTGTCCGCGAACGTGATGCCGTACTGGTCTTTGCCCTGGGTGAAGTGCGCGACACCATTACCGAGCCTGGCTTGCATTTCAAACTGCCGCCACCTTTTGAAACGGTGGTCAGACTCGACAAGCGTCTGCAAACCATCGAAACCAACGATCCCGAACGTATCCAGACTGCTGAAAAGAAGAACCTGCTGATCGATTCTTTCGTCAAGTGGCGTATTGCTGATCCACGTCTGTTTTATGTCACTTTTGGTGCCAACGACCGGGCAGCAGTCGAACGTCTTACTGCACAAATCCGTGATGCCCTGAACGCCTCGGTAAACGTACGTACAGTCAAGGAAGTCGTTTCGAACGAGCGTGACACCATCATGCGCGAAATCTTGAGCAATGTTGAAGAACGTGCCAAGCCGCTTGGTGTCGAGGTGGTCGATGTGCGCTTGCGCCGCATCGACTTTGCCCCGGAGATCTCTGAATCGGTGTACCGCCGTATGGAAGCCGAGCGTAAACAGGAAGCCAATCGCTTGAGGGCGACGGGTGCTGCCGATAGCGAGCGCATTCGTGCGCAGGCTGATCGCGAGCGTCAGGAGTTGCTGGCCAAGGCTTATGCCCAGGCGCAAGGGATCAAGGGTGAGGGTGACGCCAAGGCTGCTGCCATTTATGCAGAAGCCTACGGTGCAAATCCCGACTTCTATAGCCTGTACAAGAGTCTTGAAGGCTATAAGGCCGCATTCTCCGACTCCAGCGATGCGCTTGTGATCAGCCCCAAGTCCGAGTTCTTCCGATTCTGGAACTCAGGTACAGGCAAGCAAGGCGTACAGCCCGGCACTCCTTAAGCTACTTGCCCCGCAACACACAAAACAGGCTCCGAATAATCGGGGCCTGTTTCACTTCTTGCGGCTATCGTTTATACTAACGCGTAAGTTTTGTTTAACTTTTGCCGCAAGCGACTTGGCGGGCTTACGCCCCAGGTCGCTTTTTGTTTGGCACTTTCCCGCATTGGTTCGCATGATGTCCAACTGGTTGTTGCCAGAAAGCCTGGCCGATATTTTGCCCGCCGAGGCGCGTCGCATAGAAGAATTGCGGCGTGGCCTGCTGGATCTGTATCGCACCTATGGCTTTGAGCTCGTTGCTCCGCCGTTGGTCGAATACATCGAGTCCTTATTATCAGGCACCGGCGCCGATCTAAATCTACGTACCTGCAAACTTATCGACCAGGTTTCCGGGCGTACCCTGGGGGTACGTGCCGACATGACGCCGCAGGTGTCTCGCATAGACGCTCATTTGCTTAACCGCGAAGGCGTAACACGCCTGTGCTACTGCGGCACGGTATTGCATGCACGGCCTGCAGGCTTGTTGTCTGACCGCGAGCTGCTGCAGATTGGCGCCGAGATTTTCGGCCATTCCGGTGTCGAGGCCGATATCGAAGTCATCGAGTTGGCCCTGGCCAGTGTCAAACGGGCAGGCGTCCAGCATGCACGGGTCGACCTCAATCACCCTGGTGTCTTGCGGTCGATCATCGACTCCGATCCGGCGCTGGCCGACTTTGCTGATCGCATCCACGAGTTGCTGGGCACCAAAGATGTCCCCGGACTGACTGAGTTGGGTACGCAAATTTCAGGTGTTCAAACCGGTAGTATTCAGGCGCTCATACAGCTTGCATCACTGTATGGCACCACCGGGGTCATCACCAAGGCGCGTAGCGTGTTGCCGGCGTTGCCGGCCCTGCATGCGGCTCTCGACGATCTCGACGTCCTCATTGCAGCATTGCCGGGCCACGAATTCAGCATTGATCTGGCCGATATGGGCAGTGGTTATGGCTACCACTCTGGCGTAGTGTTTTCCATTTACGCTCATGGCTGGCACGATGCGCTGGTGCGCGGAGGGCGCTACGATGGTGTGGGCCGCGCTTTTGGTCGTTCCCGCCCGGCAACAGGGTTTAGTCTTGATTTACGCAAATTGTCATCGGGGCTGCCGGCAGCCCCGGTAGCCAAGGCCATACGTGCTCCTTGGGGTACCGATGCGGCGCTGGTCGATGCTTTGTGCAAGTTGCGCGCTGCAGGCGAGATCGTTGTACAGATGCTGCCGGGGCAACTGCAGTGGCTGGATGAGTTTACCGTTGACCGTGAGCTGGTACCGGACGGTGGAACCTGGAAGGTGAGGGCGATAGCCTAGCCGGGGAACCGGTTTGTTTTATCGTATGATTTAAACCTACTTTGGCCTTGTGTCTATCGGGCCGGAATTTTTTCTGATACGTAACATGAGCAAGAATATCGTTGTAATCGGAACCCAATGGGGTGACGAGGGCAAAGGAAAGATCGTTGACTGGCTGGCTGAGTCGGCCCAGGGTGTAGTACGCTTTCAAGGCGGGCACAATGCCGGCCATACTTTGTGGATCAATGGCAAGAAAACCATTCTGCGCCTGATTCCTTCCGGCATCATGCATGCACACGTTACCTGCTATATCGGCAATGGTGTGGTGCTGTCGCCCGAAGCGCTCCTGAAAGAAATCAGCGAACTCGAAGATGCTGGGCTGGACGTTCGCCCGCGTTTGCAAATCTCGCCAGCCTGCCCACTGATCCTGCCATACCATATTGCTATTGACCAAGCTCGCGAAGCACGCAAGGGCGACGGCAAAATTGGCACGACCGGTCGTGGCATAGGCCCAGCCTACGAAGACAAGATTGGTCGTCGCGCACTACGTGTGCAAGATTTGTACGACCCCGCCATTTTTGACGAAAAGCTGGCTGAAACCCTTGATTTCCACAATTTTGTGCTCACGCAGTACCTGGGTGGCAAGGCTGTTGTCCTGAGCGAGGTCCGTGACCAGGCCATGGCCCTGGCTCCCGTGCTGGAACCCATGGTGGCGGATGTCTCCAGCAATTTGCATCTCGCCCGCAAGGCCGGCCACAAGCTCTTGTTCGAAGGTGCGCAGGGTGCGTTACTCGATATCGACCACGGTACTTATCCTTTCGTGACCAGCAGCAACTGCATAGCGGGTGCCGCATCTGCAGGGGCTGGTGTCGGTCCTCAGGCGCTCGACTATGTGTTGGGCATTGCCAAGGCCTACACCACACGTGTGGGCGGTGGCCCCTTCCCGACCGAGCTGCTCGACGATACCGGCGCACGCCTGGCGACTGTAGGCAAAGAATTTGGCTCGGTTACAGGTCGTCCCCGCCGCTGTGGCTGGTTCGATGGTGCCGCCATGAAACGTTCCGTCATGATCAACGGCATTTCCGGTCTATGCATTACCAAGCTCGATGTACTCGACGGTGTTGAACAGCTCAAGATTGGTGTGGGCTATCGCTATAAAGGGCAGTTTCTTGATGTCTTGCCTTACGGTGCACATGCGGCGGCCGAAGCCGAGCCCGTGCTCGAGGAAATGGCTGGCTGGACGGAGTCCACGGTAGGTATCACCGAATACGACAAACTGCCGGTTAATGCGCGCCGCTATCTCGAGCGCATCGCCGAAGTCTGCGACGTGGGCATCGATATGGTCTCTACCGGTCCCGACCGTATGGAAACCATTGTGTTGCGCCATCCGTTCAACGGCTGATCCACGCCACTGTCGGCTGTAGGTTGTCAGAAGGGCCAGGCTCCGTATGATTCGGGGCCTGGCCTTTTCTTGTGATGCATACGGGTTTATGATTACGTTCCTTGCAACATAGCCCTTTACGGAACCATTGTTATGAATCTGCCTCCGAATACTGATCGCGACCTCTGGATCAGCTGGGACGAGTACCACCGTCTCATCGAGCGTTTGGCCCTCAATGTCCACGAATCAGGATGGCAGTTCGACAAAATACTGTGCTTGGCACGTGGTGGTGTCCGGGTTGGCGATGTGTTGTCGCGTATTTACGACATTCCTCTGGGTATATTGGCGACCAGCAGTTATCGTGAAGCAGCAGGTACACAGCAAGGGCAACTTGATATTGCCCAATTTATTACCATTACACGCGGTACGCTCGACGGCAAGGTGTTGCTGGTTGATGACATGGTCGATACCGGCATGACCTTCAGCCGTGTGCGTGATCACCTGGTGCAGCAGTTTCCTGCCATTACCGAGCTGAAAACCGCTGTCTTGTGGTGGAAGGGGCATTCTCAGGCTGTTCCCGACTATTTCGTCGAAAAGCTGCCTACCAACCCCTGGATTCATCAACCCTTCGAAGACTACGACAGCATTCGACCTCATCAGCTTGAGTCCTGGGTGCGCAAGGGCGTCCGGAATTAGGATTGTGTGCATTCGGGTGGCAGGCAAGGAAGCGGGTTTTATGTTAAACTCTTTGGTTACCGTTTCACCCACAAATTAATTTAACCTTCAAGGCTTAAGACTACATGCCTATCGTTCGTCTGAAAGAAAACGAGCCGTTTGAAGCCGCGCTTCGCCGCTTCAAGCGCACTATTGAAAAAATCGGCCTCCTGACCGAGTTGCGTTCGCGCGAATTCTACGAAAAGCCTACGGCTGAGCGTAAGCGCAAGCATGCTGCCGCCGTCAAGCGCCACTACAAACGCATCCGCAGCCAACAACTGCCTCCGCGTCTGTATTGATTGATCCCTGAATCATTTGTTCAGGAACTACTCGCCCGGGTTGATGTTGTTGACGTCGTCGGGCGATATGTACAGTTGCGCAAGGGTGGAGCCAATCTGCTTGGCTTGTGCCCCTTCCACAACGAAAAAAGCCCCTCATTTACAGTAAGCCCCACCAAGCAGTTTTATCACTGCTTTGGTTGCGGAGCTCATGGCAGCGCTGTGGGCTTCCTGATGGAGCATACGGGCGCCAGTTTTCCGGAAGCTGTCCGCTCACTGGCGTCAACCGTTGGCATGACGGTGCCCGAAGAGCCCCGCAGCCCCCGACAGCAGGCTGCCGATCGTCGCCGCAAAGAAGAGGTTAACCGTCACCAGCAAATACTGGATACGGCGCAGGCGCATTATCTGCGTGAACTCAAGGGTTCGCAGAGTGCCATCCGCTACCTCAAGCAGCGGGGCCTGTCCGGCGAAATAGCCGCGCGCTTTGGTCTGGGCTGGTCTGGCACCGACCGACGCGGGCTGGCTGCAGTTTTTCCCCAATACGAAGATACCTTGCTGGTTGAGTCCGGTCTGGTGATCGAAGCTGACGATGGTCGGCGCTACGACCGTTTTCGGGAACGCATCATGTTCCCGATACGGAATGCGCGCGGTAACTTGATTGGTTTTGGCGGGCGCATTATTGGCAAGGGTGAGCCCAAATATCTGAACTCTCCTGAGACCGGGCTTTTTTCCAAGGGGCATGAGCTCTATGGTATGTGGGAGGCCCGCGCCGGCATACGCAGCGAAGGCTATGTGCTGGTGGTCGAAGGCTATATGGATGTCGTGGGCCTGGCCCAGCATGGCCTGTCCAATGCTGTGGCCACGCTGGGCACGGCAACTACGCCCTTTCATATACAAAAATTGTTGCGCGCCAGCAACAAAATTATCTTCAGCTTTGACGGCGACAAGGCAGGGCGCAGGGCTGCCTGGCGTGCCCTGAATACTTGCCTGCCTTTGGTACGCGATGACGTGTCCATGCGCTTCTTGTTCCTGCCTGCTGAGCATGACCCGGACTCCTATATCAAGGAGTATGGCGCCGAGGCCTTCAAGGCTACCGCGGCCGAGGCGATGCCCCTGTCGCGCTTCATGCTCGATGAGTTGGCCTCGCGCCATGCCTTGAACGAAGCAGAGGGCCGTGCGGCGTGTGCGCACGAAGCCAAGCCTTTGCTGGCCTTGTTGCCCGAGGATACGACCTTGCGTATACAAATCGAGCGTGAGTTTGCCAAGCTTGTCCAGCTGACGCCCGAAGAGCTCGATCAATTGATGGCTACAGTGCCTGTGCCGCAGGCCGCAGGCGCGGAGCCTGGCTTGCAGCCCGTAGAGCGCGTGGCAGGGCCCGGCCAACACGCAGGCCAGGACGAACCGCCTGGCTTCATGGATGTCCCCGTTTTTGATGACGAAGATTACAGCGCTTATGCTCCGGCCATCATGGTCAATGACACGGCTGTCCACAGCACACCGGCCGGTGGGCGCCCAGGCCATGGGCGTAACGCTTCTGGCAAGGCCAGAAGCGTTACGCCCATGGCCAAGCGTTTGCTACGACTGTTGCTCGCACATCCGGAGCTTGTATCGGGGTTGGGTGACCAGCAGCTTGAAATTCTGGAGCATGGCCCCCATCTGGTATTGGTAAGAGAATTGATTGCCCTGGCGAACATGACAGGCGCGCGCCATGCCGGCGCTTTATTGCAGGCGGCTGAGCCCGGTTCCGATCTGGAAAGTGTGCTGGCCACCTTGACGCCCGAATTGCTCGACCAGGAAGATCTGCCCCATCCGCAAATAGAATGGAACGATGCCTTGCAACGCATTGAGCTCGAAGCCATTAAAGCCGAACAGTCGGCATTGGTGGAAGCGGGGCTGCGGGACGATGCCTCCCGAAAAAGGTATCAGGAATTGACGCGAAGAATTGCTCTGGTAAACAGTGTGACTTCGCATCAAATGCGTTAAAATAGAGAGTTTTCGCAAAGACTTAAACATATTTTGCATGGCCACTGGCATGCAAGCCGACTAGCCCCATTTTGCCCTGTAACGGTATATGAATAATACGTCAGGGATACTTCTTATCTGGGCGGTGTGTGCTGCATCAATGTTGTCGACGCAAGATGTTCATGCTTTGCGATGAGTACGTTCTGCCCTTGCAACACTCGTTGGCGTGTGTCCACCGGGTGCATTTGCGTTTACGGAAGCGACTATGACCCAAGTTACTGGTAAAACCCCCACTACTGCAGAAGATACTGTCAAGCAAACAAAGACTGTTGCGGCAACAAGCAAAACCGCTGCCAAGACAACAGTCAAGGTAGGGGCAAGCTCGAAGGCAGAAAAAAAACCTGCCGCCAAAACAGCGGCAGCGAGCAAGACGGCTGCCAAAAAGACGGCAAGCAAAACCGCTGCACGCAAGACGGCTGCTAAAACCGCAGCGCCGAAGCCGGCCGCCAAGGTGCCTAGTGGACGTCGTCCAGGAAGGCCGGCCAAGAACGCCAATAATGACTCGGCTGATTTCAACGATGACGATAACGGCGACGCAGAAGTCATTCCAGAACTCAAGCCTCTGCCCAAGCGTGGCGGCAAGCGCGGCAAGGCCGACAAAGACGTGCCTGCTCGCAATCAAATGACACCCGAAGAGCAGGAAGCCCGTCGCAACCGTCTTAAAGTGCTCATCAAGCTGGGCAAGGATCGTGGCTACCTGACCTACGGCGAGATCAACGATCATCTGCCCGATGACCTGGTTGATGCCGAAGCTATTGACGGCATCATCAGTACATTCAGCGACATGGGCATCTCGGTCTACGACCAGGCCCCCGACGCAGACGCCTTGCTCATGAGCGATAACGCGCCCGTGGCTTCCAGCGATGACGATGTCGAAGATGAGGCAGAAGCCGCACTGACCACGGTTGACTCCGACTTCGGTCGCACCACTGATCCGGTCCGCATGTATATGCGTGAAATGGGTACGGTCGAACTGCTGACTCGTGAAGGCGAAATCGAAATCGCCAAGCGTATTGAAGACGGCCTCAAGCATATGGTCATGGCCATTGCTGCATGCCCAACTACAGTCAATGAAATTCTGCAGTACATCCAACGCGTTCGCGATGGTGCAGCCCAGATCGACGAAGTCGTCGACGGCCTGATCGACCAGGAAGGTGAAGAGTACGCAGGTGCCGGCGTATCGGTCGACAATGACGAAAACGAAGACGGTCCTGCGGGCGGCATGAGCAGCAAGCAGCTTGAGCACTTGCGCACCAAGTCGCTCAAGAAGTTCGAAAATATCAGCGTCTGGTTCGGTAAAATGCGCACGGCCTTCGAGCGTGATGGTTACCAGGCCAAAGAGTACACCGAGGCGCAGGAAGCCATTCTGAACGAACTCATGGGGGTCCGTTTCACGGCCAAAATGGTCGAAAAACTGGCTGATACGCTGCGCGAGCAAGTTGCCGTGGTACGCAAACTTGAGCGCACCGTCCTGCATACTTGTGTTGATCGTGCAGGCATGCCGCGCGCTTATTTCATCAAGGTATTCCCGGGCAACGAAACCAATCTGGACTGGGTGCTTCAAGAGGTCGCTGCCGGACATCCTTATTCCGAAACGCTCGAGCGTCATATTCCTGCCGTCCAAGAGATCCAGCAAAAGCTGATCGACCTGCAAACCAGTGTTGTCCTGCCGCTCAAAGATCTCAAAGACGTCAACAAGCGTATGGCAACCGGCGAAGCCAAGGCTCGCAAGGCCAAGCGTGAAATGACCGAGGCCAACCTGCGTCTGGTGATTTCTATTGCCAAGAAGTACACCAATCGTGGCTTGCAGTTCCTGGATCTTATCCAGGAAGGCAATATTGGCCTGATGAAGGCGGTGGACAAGTTCGAATATCGTCGCGGCTACAAGTTTTCAACGTATGCCACCTGGTGGATTCGCCAGGCGATTACCCGTTCCATTGCTGATCAGGCTCGTACGATCCGTATTCCTGTGCACATGATTGAAACGATCAATAAAATGAATCGCATCAATCGTCAGATTCTTCAGGAAACCGGCGCTGAGCCTGATCCCGCTACGCTGGCTCAGAAGATGGATATGCCTGAGGACAAGGTCCGCAAGATCCTGAAGATTGCCAAAGAGCCGATTTCCATGGAAACCCCCATCGGAGACGACGACGATTCGCACCTGGGTGATTTCATCGAAGACACCGGCACCTTGTCGCCGTCCGAATGGGCTTTGCATGGCTCCATGCGCGATGTGGTCAAAGAGGTGCTGGATTCTCTCACGCCGCGTGAAGCCAAGGTCTTGCGCATGCGTTTTGGCATCGAAATGAGCACCGACCAGACACTGGAAGAGGTGGGCAAGCAATTTGACGTCACGCGTGAGCGTATTCGTCAGATCGAGGCGAAAGCCTTGCGCAAGCTGCGGCATCCCAGCCGTGCCGACAAGCTCAAGAGCTTCCTGGAAGGTCAATAAGCACAAACAGCCGGGTTTTTCCCGGCTTTTTTTTTAGGCTGCCCAGCGCTTACAGATACCCGGGCTGCTTGATTAAACAATCTGGCCCAAGCCCGGCAATATTGGGCACGCCGAGCATGGCCAGGTTGCGGTCTATCTCGAGAGACAGCAGTTCAGCAGCCCGGTCTACTCCTGCGCGTCCGCCTGTTGCCGCCGCGTAGGCAAATGGCCGCCCAACAAACACCATGCGGGCGCCCAGCGCCAGGCATTTGATCACATCCGACCCGCGCCGTATTCCTCCGTCCATCATGATTGGAATCGATGGGCATCGGCTGACGACTTGAGGCAGGAGTTGTAGCGGTGACACCACGCTGTCTAGCTGACGTCCTCCGTGGTTGGACAGGATGACGCCATCCACACCATGATCCACAGCCTTCACCACATCCGTAGGATCCTGCAAACCCTTGATGATTAGATTGTGGCGCCACAGCTCGCGTATATGCCGGATGTGATGCCAGTTCAGTTTGCCTCGATCAGAGAAGTCGCGCTCCACCTTGCGTGAAATAATGGCCACGCCACGCGTTGCATAATTATTCTCAAAGTGAGGGATCCCGTGCTTGAGCACCGTTGGCAGAAATGTATTTGCGAGCCAGCGAGGGTGCGAGATACCTTGCCATAGCAGTTGGGGCGTAAGCTTCAGGGGCGATGAGAAGCCATAGCGCAAATAGTTTTGCTTATTCGGATTGACGGGGGTATCGACCGTGATCACCAGTGTGCGAAATCCGGCATTGAGAATACGTTCTACCAGTGCTTCAAGCTTGTCTGTTTCTCCGGGAACATAAGCCTGGAACCAGGCTTGTGGGTTATGCCGGGCAATAAGCTCCATGGGAATGAGGGAAGAGGAGCTGACGATCATGGGGATGTTGTGATTGGCGGCTGCCTGAGCCAGAACGATATCGCCCCGATAGGTATACAGCGCACTCAAGCCCATGGGGGCAATGCCGAAAGGCTGGCTGTATTGGTGATCAAATAAAAGGCTGTCGGTGTGGCGTGCCGACACGTCTATCAGTGATCTCTGAACAAAAGCGTAGCGGCGGAATGCATCAACATTGTTTTTATACGATATGCCGTCTTCAGCGGTGGCGCGGATGTAGCCGTATAGCGGGCGCGGTAGGGTACGCCGGGCCTGCCGTTCGAAATCTTCCAGGCACAGGCAATCAAGCAGCCTGCTCATGAGTTCTGCCTGGCAGGCTGGAGCCCGAACGATGTGCAATCTTTGCCTGGTTGTTTCATATCGACCTCCAAAGCCTGATTTTCCCGGATTATAGCGATGGACCTCAGGTATGAGACTAGCGCCAGCCGTCTTATGGATTATTATTCAAGACTGACATATTTGCCGCTCAATGGCGGCAGCACAACCATAACGAGACATACCATGACTCTTTCAATCGATCTGAACTGCGATATGGGCGAAAGCTTTGGTGCATGGAAAATGGGTCTGGATAATGAAATCCTGCCTTACGTCACTTCAGCCAATATAGCTTGCGGCTACCATGCGGGCGACCCCGCCGTCATGCGGCAGACTGTAGCAGCGGCCATCAAGCATGGTGTGGCCCTCGGGGCGCACCCAGGCTTGCCAGACCTGGTGGGGTTTGGTCGCCGCACTATGGATATCAGTCCTGAAAATGCCTATGATATGGTGGTTGTGCAGATAGGTGCCTTGGCAGCAGTGGCTGCCAGTCAGGGCGGCCGTTTGCATCATGTCAAAGCGCATGGTGCCCTGTACAACATGGCAGCAAAAAACCGCCCGCTTGCATTGGCTATTGCACAGGCTGTGTACGATGTGAATGCATCGCTGGTTTTATATGCTTTGGCCGCCAGCGAGCTGGTGCAGGCAGGAAACGATGTTGGCCTGACCGTTGCCCAAGAGGTTTTTGCCGACCGAACCTACCAACAGGATGGTTCGCTGACATCGCGCAAGCAGCCTGATGCCATGATCGAAGATCCCCAGCAGTCCATACAACAGGTTCTGCGCATGGTTCTCGATGGCAGGGTAGTAACCCAGCAATCCCACGAAATACCGGTTCAGGCAGACACATTGTGTATCCACGGTGATCAGCCAGGTGCCGCTATGTTTGCGCAGGCCATACGCAAGGCGCTGCAAGAAAAAGGCATTGTCGTTCGTGCGATGGGTGGGTAGGGCCTCAGGCCCGGCGTTCTGTAAACGCATGCACAGCCAGGCCAAATACCAAACCCCAGAAGGCACTACCTATACCCATGAAGCTCAGGCCAGATGCAGTGCATATGAAGGTCACGATAGCCGCTTCGCGGCCTTGCTCGTCCTGTAGTGCACCGGCCAGGCTGTTGGCGATAGTGCCCAGCAGGGCAAGACCTGCGATGGCTGCAACCAGTTCACCAGGAAACGCGCTGAACAGGCTGACAACCGTGGCGCCAAAAATTCCTGTGACTACATAAAATATACCGGCCCATACGGCTGCACCATAACGCTTGTCGGGATCGGGGTCAGCATCCGGGCTCATGCATATAGCAGCCGTAATGGCAGCCAGATTGAACGAAAATCCACCAAATGGCCCCAGCAACAGGCCTATGCCACCGGTCCAGCTGATCAGGGGTGAAGCGGGCGTGTTGTAGCCATTGGCTCGTAACACGGCCAGCCCGGGAACATTTTGCGAAGTCATGGTGACGATGAACAAGGGGATGCCCACGCCGATCATGGCTGACAGCGAAAACTCGGGCATCATGAACAAGGGCCGTGCAGGCGCCCAACTCAAGGCCTCCAGGTGCAACAGGCCCAGGGTGCCAGCGCTCATAACTCCTACAGCCAGTGCGAGCGGTACGGTATAGCGTGGCAGCCATATACGGGCAAGAACGAATGTCAGGAACATAAGCCCGACCATCAGCCACTGAGTCTGCATGGCGATGAACAAATCCATACCAAAGCGGATCAATATCCCTGCGAGCATGGCGGCAGCGATATGTCTGGGCATATGCTGCATGAGCTTTTGAAACCAGCCTGTCACACCGCCCAAGGTGATCAGCAAGGACGAAAACAGAAATACACCTATGGCCTGATTCATGCTCAGGCCTTGCAGGCTGGTAACCAGCAGGGCTGCGCCAGGTGTGGACCAAGCTGTCAGCACAGGGCTGCGATAGCGCAATGACAGGCCTATGCAGCTTGTACCCATGCCTATGCCCAGCGCCCACATCCATGAGCTGAGTTCGGCAGATGTGGCACCCGCCGCCTGAGCTGCCTGAAAGATAATGGCTACCGAACTGGTGTAGCCGACAAGAACGGCAATAAAGCCGGCGGAAATATGCGAAATTCTGAACCAGTTGCTCACGGATATCCTGACTGTTTTCGTATTATTGTTTGTGCAAGAAAGCAGTTAGTGTACTGATTTCCTGCTAAGCTTATTTACCGGGCTTTTGAGGCGAACCATGTCATGATGGCGGATATTTGGCAAACCATTGCAGGTGAGTTTTCCGACATTGCCGATATACACGAAGCAACCGTCGTTGCAGTACGCTTGTTTATGGCGACTATTCTAGGTGCCGTGATCGGCTTTGAACGCGAGTTGCGCGGCAAGGACGCCGGATTGCGCACCCATATGCTGGTATCGCTGGGTGCCGCCATATTCGTATTGGTCCCGGTTACTGCGGGGATGGACGCGCCGGAAGTCAGCCGTGTCATGCAAGGCATTATTTCAGGCATCGGCTTTCTGGGTGCTGGAGCCATACTCAAGCAGGGGCACGACGTTAAAGGTTTGACCACTGCCGCAAGTATCTGGGTTGCTGCTGCGGTGGGTGTCGCTGCAGGTTACGGAAGAGAAGCGACTGCCGTGGCAAGCACACTGATTGCACTATTCGTTCTGGCTGTGGTCGCACGACTCGAAAAGTAAAAATATCATATGCCGGCGAATTTACTGTCAGAGTTTGCTGCGATGCACCAATCGGTGGATAATCGCTATTCTCGGCATTCAGCCAGTCTTAAATCAAAATACTCATGAGCAGCCTTGAAAGCAAACACCTCAGCCATCCCGAGAAGCTGCGGCCCGGCGCAGCGGTGCTGCTTGGTGCATTAGGAGTCGTTTTTGGAGACATAGGGACCAGTCCGCTGTATGCCGTCAAGGTTTCTCTCTCGGGGTTTGCCTCCTTGAATGAGCAGCACATACTCGGGGTGCTCTCGTTGCTGATCTGGCTTTTGACTCTTGTTGTCTCTATCAAATATGTGGTTTGCATTATGCGCGCCGATAATCAGGGCGAGGGCGGTGTCCTGGCACTCATGGAGTTGGCGAAAGCCAAGCTCCAGGGCAGGCGGAAATGGATCTACACCACTTTCGGGCTTATTGGTGCCTCCCTTTTTTACGGCGACAGTGTTATTACGCCTGCCATATCGGTCATGTCTGCGGTCGAGGGTCTTGGGGTTGTCTCCCATACACTCGAAGGCTGGGTGGTCCCGTTGTCGCTCCTCATACTGGCCTGTCTATTTGCTATCCAATCCTATGGCACAGGCGCCATGGGCAAATTGTTCGGCCCCGTCATGGCCCTCTGGTTTGTTGTCATTGGTGCGCTGGGCTTGTGGCGTATCGTGCAAACACCTCAAGTGCTCCAGGCACTCAATCCTGTTTGGGCCGTTCAGTTCATCGCCGAAGCTCCCTGGGAAGTGTTTCTGTTGCTGGGGGCTATTGTCCTGGCTGTGACGGGAGCCGAAGCGCTTTATGTCGATATGGGGCACTTCGGCCGCAGCGCCATCCGACGAGTCTGGTTTGGCTTGGTCATGCCATGCCTGGCTTTCGCTTATCTTGGACAAGGAGCATTGCTGCTGCGTGATCCTGCTGCCATCAAAAATCCATTTTTCCTGTTGGCACCTGATTTCATGTTGCTGCCCCTGATCGTGCTGGCGGCCATAGCGGCAATTATTGCGTCGCAAGCCGTGATTTCTGGTGCGTTTTCCCTGACCCGCCAGGCTGTTCAGCTGGGATACTGGCCGCGCATGCAAATCGAACATACTTCCGCCAGTACAGAAGGACAGATTTATCTGCCGCGTGTGAATTTCTTGCTCTTTCTTGCGGTCATGCTGCTGGTCATAGGGTTTGGTTCAGCAGACCGTCTGGCTCATGCTTATGGTTTTGCCGTTACCGGCACCATGCTTATGACCTCTTTGCTGGCTTTCCGGGTGCTGCCGCTGCAATCGTCCGGTTTCAGGCGTCTGATATGGTTGGTCAGCCTGACGGTATTCCTGGTGATCGATGTTTTGCTGTTCTCGTCCAACACCCTGAAAGTGTTCGAGGGGGGCTGGTTGCCTTTAGGCATAGGGCTGGCCATATTCACTTTGATGATTACCTGGAATCTTGGCCGTGAAAAACTGCACGAGGCGCTGTCTGAAGAGCAACATTCGCTGGCCGAATTCATGCAAAGCCTGGAAGACTATCCGCCAGTAAAAGTACCAGGGACGGCCGTGTTCATGAGCATGCTTTACGGCACCGTGCCACCGGCCCTATTGCATAATCTCAAGCATAACAAGGTACTGCATGAGCAGGTGCTGTTTGTGACCGTCCAGACAGCCCGAGTGCCTTATGTTCCGTTTCATGAGCGCTACGAGATCGAGCGTCTGAACCATTCCAGCTGGCAAGTCCAGGCAACCTGGGGTTTTAAACAAGAACCCAATGTACCGCAGATGCTCGAACAACTGGCGCAAGACATGCCTGAAATCAATCTTGAACCATTGCAGATTTCATTTTTCATGTCGCGCCAGACGGTGCTGGTTGTACGGAAATTACCGCTTATAGCGCGCTTTCAGCGTCGGATATTTGCCTTCATGGCACGCAATGCCACACGCAGTACCCGGTTCTACAAGATCCCTCCGAATCGAGTGGTGGAAATGGGTATGCAGCAGGAAATATAAGGAGAAAGAATGGGCTATTTATTCGTGTTTCTGGGGGCAGGCCTGGGCGGCATGGCGCGCTACGGGGTCAACCTTGCCTTTCTGAAAACGGTGGGCCCCAGCGGGTTTCCCTTAGGCACGCTGCTTATCAACGTCCTGGGTTCATTGCTCATGGGTTTGCTGGTCGTGCTGATGTCCCAGCACGGCGCGCTTCCGCGGCATATTCAGTTATTTCTGGCAACTGGCGTATTGGGTGGGTTTACAACCTTCTCTACGTTCTCCCTGGAAAGCATGACCTTGCTTCATAGAGGACAGTGGTTGGCTGCACTGGTGTATGTGTTGGTTTCAGTGATGGGTGCGATCGGCGGCATGGCCCTGGTCCTGCACTTCCTGAAATTCAAACTGTGAGCGTTTGCCAATGATTGCCGCTTGGTCGGAACAGAGTCATCATGGTTTACCTTGAGGGATTTTGCGGCTCGACGAGCATAGAATCCACAGATGCGTTAAATTGCCTGGAGAAACAGCATGAAAATAATGAAAACAGAACAGTCATCAGAAGGAAAGTTGGGCGAATTGCGGGCGCGACTGCCTGGAGTGCCTGAAATACAGATCGACGAACGAGGGAAATTAATCGCACAAGTCACGGCATGGGTACCCGATGGAAAGGGAAGCTCTGAACAACTCCAGGTTGTACTGACCGATGGCGATATAGAACGCTTGCTGACCTCCCTGGCCAACCCGAAAAATGCAGAAGCTTCTGCAGTGATCAGCAAACTGATGAGTGAGAACCTAAGAAATATTCTTCGACTTGGTGCCTTGGGTTCGGGAACCGCATTGCTTGATTAGACCATCTGAAATACATCGCACAAAACAATCGGCGATGCTCCTGACAATAGACAACGAAACTGAAAATCAACCAAGCCTGCTGCTTAGTTTGATGTCGAGATGTTGGCTTTGCATCCATTTGATACCAGCGCGTTTTTCGTGCCCGTGCTTAAGTGGGAATCTGCTATAAATTGTTTGTTGTCAGTTTCTGAGATCGGGAAAAAAATGTCTGTTCAAAGGTTAAGCCTATGCGGCCTAGCACTGTTTCTTGCCGCACAGGTTTCCGGCTGTTCCATGCTCGGTTTCGGAGACGAAGACAGAAGCGCGAGCCGCAGCAATGAGTGCACCTGGAGTCGCAGCAGTTGCATGTACGAAGGCCAGTATGAGCCGAATGAAGAAGAATATGCAGAAGAAGAGGCAAAACGGCTGAATCGTGCATCGGCCGCGAGGGTGCGTGGCTGGTGAGCTGCCTTTACGTCTGCAAGATGAGAAGGTGCGCTTTGCTGACTGTGTCTCGAAACCCCACAAGCGCTGTGCCTGCGTCGCGCACGTGACGTTTTGCGGGTAAACCCGTAGTAGAATGCGTGGCATCCAAACCAAATGCCACGCATCCATGACACCATGAAACTCAACGTATCATCCTACGCCTGGGTGAGTTTTGCCATGATTGTCGGCGTCATGGGCACCGCGCTGATCAGCCCCTTGTACGCACTCTACCAAGAGGCATGGCAACTGCAGGCAAGCGATATTTCGTTTATTTATGTCATATACATGGCAGGGGCCTTGTGTGGGCTGCTGTTCTTGGGACGCTTGCCTGATCGTGTCGGTTTTCGTCCCATGATGCAGTGCGGCTTGGCTCTGGTCTTGCTGGGTACGTTCATCAGCATGGTCTCGTCAGACATGGTGGTCTTGAGCATAGGGCGCTTTATTGTGGGCATCGCTTCGAGCATGCTGACGACCAGCTCTACCTTGGGTTTGTCCAAGCTGTCCTCGTCGGGCAATATGCAGCGGGTTGCAATGATGACAGGCTTTCTGATGGCCTTTGGATTCGGCTTGGGGCCGTTGCTGGGTGGTATCACAGGCCAATGGGCGTCTGCTCCTTTGGTCACGACTTATATACCGACCCTGTTGCTGGGCATCCTGGGCCTGACGGCTTTGTTCCGGCTGACCTTGCCACAAGCTGCAAGCGTGATGGAGCCTGTCGGCTGGCGCGACGTCTTGCCTAAGCTGACATGGCCTGGCCGAGCTACATCCAGGGCTTTTGTGCTGACTTGCTGCTTGCCGTTTCTGGCTTTTGGCGTGTTCGGCCTGTACGCATCCATGGCTCCTTTGTTCCTGGATAAACTGGTGCCCTGGCATGGGCCTGTAGTCAGTGGTACCGCTATTGCATTGATACTATTTGCCTCGGCGATAGTCCAGATAGCGGCCGGGCGTTTGCCGATACACTGGTGTGGAGCTGTCGGATTGATCAGCCTGGCGTTGAGTAATGGCTTGCTGATGCTTAATCTATGGGCAAGTTCTGCCATTCTGTTTGGATCGGGCGTGTTGCTGACAGCAATAGGGCACGGCATGTCCATGCTTGCAGGCATGAGCATGGTCAATCGACTTGCTACGCCCAGCAATCGTTCCGGTATGATGGCAAGCTATTTGGTGATCGGATATATCGGCAGCATGATACCCATGATGGGTGTGGGCTGGATTGCCGACCATTGGGGTATGGATGTGGCGGTACGGATATTTTGCATCATGGTTATCGTGTTGAGCATACCGCTTGCGGTGTTCTTTCAGCGCCATCCGAATATGCAACCCGCAGCATGATGATCAAGACAACTGACATACAAACCGAAATACGTCTGCAGGCGCGCCATGCCTTGGCATTACAGGACCCTGACGCCAAATGTGCGGCCGTCTGGGCCATGCGTGATTCGACCAGCATTAATACCGATATTCATCTGGACAGGCTGCCTGGCATACCGGGCAGGCCTGTGCGTCCGGAGCTTGTTGCTCCTGCGTCGGTACCGCGAAGAGCGATGTCTACAGTAGCGGGCCGTGCTGCATTGCTGCACGCGTTGGCCCATATTGAGTTCAATGCCATTAACCTGGCTCTGGATGTCCTATGGCGTTTTCCTGGCTTGCCAGAAGCGTTTTACCGGGATTGGTGCAAGGTGGCGATCGAGGAAGCTACGCACTTTGACCTGCTCTCGCGCCGCTTGCAGGCATTAGGCCATGTCTACGGGGACTTTTCTGCCCACAATGGATTGTGGGAGATGGCAGAGAAAACCCAGGAAAATCTATTGGCCCGGCTGGCGCTGGTGCCGCGCACCTTAGAAGCGCGCGGGCTGGATGTTTCGCCGGCAATCCGTCATAAGCTTGCGCAGGCGGGTGATCAGGAAAGCGCTGCAATATTGGACATCATCCTGCGTGATGAGGTGGGCCATGTGGCGATCGGCAATTATTGGTACAAATGGCTATGCGCGCAGCAGCAACGCGATAGTGTAAGCAGCTATGGGGAGCTGGCCAGGCAGTATCAGGCGCCGCGGCTGCGTGGCCCTTTCAATCTTGAAGCCCGGCGGGCAGCGGGTTTTGACGAAGCAGAGCTGGAAGCCTTGCTGCGGATGGCTGATGATGGCGTGGTCTGAGCCTGGCACTAGGCAAGGTTTTCTGGTTTATGTAATAATTGCGGGCTATCGAGCAATACGCTAAAAGCGACTTTGAGCGATACGCCCCTCTAGCTCATGCCTGGTTAGAGCAGCGGACTCATAATCCGTTGGTGCGCAGTTCGACTCTGCGGGGGGGCACCAGTATTTAAGCGGGTTTCCAAGAAATTGGAAGCCCGCTTTTCTTTTGCGCTGTCAACAAAAACTAAGAGGTGCCGTCCTCGTTCCGATTCGGCAGCATCCCGATGGCGACCGATTTAATGACTTCGACTGTCTCGCCGTGTGCTTCAACCATAGCTTCCAGATAATCTTCGGGGGTGTCGATATCTTCGTTGGCTGTTTCTTCGAATTCATCAGCTATTGCATCCATCAACCTATTGATCCTGCTCTCTGGCTCGTCGCGATCGCGCATTACCAAGGATAGCAATATCCCTAGCGTGGTTTCCATAGCCAGCAGTTTTCCTGCTATTTCAGCTTTCTCGTTGGGATCCATCTTCCTTATCCTGGACTTGGTGAGTTAATACAGGTACTTGCCCAGCGCACGTGCTGAGTCGGTATCGGTCTTTTCCATCCATGTGATGCGGCTTTTCGTGAGATTCGGACCGTCATAGCTGTTTTGAAGAAACGCACCTGCCGTAATTTTTTTCGTGCTCTGCTTGTACATCACCACATAGCTTTCGGTGATGCAATCGTGAGGCTTGCAGCCCCAGTAGACGTCGTAGGTCTGCCCATCCACCGTTTCAGTGGTGGCCGGTGCTGTGGTGCCGAAGGATTTCACCCAAGGAGAGTTTGAGGAAAATGGCATCATGACCCGCTCGAACTCGGCAGACAAGGCTGGGTCAGCTTTTGCAGCTGCATACAGGTGCTTGTCTGTTTGTTCGGCGCTACCGATCTGGCTGAAGATCGTGAGAGGTAGCGCCAAGAGCGCGATGGAAGCAGCTTTGAACATAATGTCTCCTCAGTTGGTCTCCCTGGATTAAAGCATAAAGCGTTCGGGGTTCGACCTGGCTGCGAAGTGCTCGAGGTTGAATGCAAGCGATGCACCGGACAGGGCATGCGCATGGCAATGCCCGGGGATACGCAAGCAGTGCGATGTTACACATTATTTAGAGGGCTGACTCCTTATTTAAACGATGGTATTGTGGCCGGAATAAAGGGAGGAGCCGCTGGTTTTCCGTGCGGCGCGTGTTGACAACGAGCGACAAGATCAGGATGCCCGCCGTGCATAAACTAGGAATTGCAGCGTTCGCAGGTGCTATATGCGTATCGACGGCTTGGGGCGCACAGATTACTCAATTCAGTCCCCGGGGGGTGGTCGCCAAGGTAGAGAGCGTCAAGTTGTCTTTTAACAGGCCGGTGATAGCCTTCGGCAATGGGCAGGCGCCGCCGCCCGTACGGATTGAGTGCGATGATCCCGAACTAAGTGGTAACGGCCGCTGGCTGGATGGCAAGCGCTGGACCTATGTTTTTACCGATAATCCCGGGCCGGGTGTGACATGCAAGGCCGAGCTGGATCCGTCTTTTCAGGCATTGAATAACGAGCCCGTAACGGGCAAGACCAGCTTCAGTTTTCAGACGGGCGGGCCTATCGTTACCAGTATGCGTCCGTATGGTTCCACGATAGCCGAGGATCAGGTTTTTGCCCTGCGATTCAACGGTGCGGTCGATTCTGCCAGTTTGTTGAAGCATTCCCGCTGCCTGGTTCAGGGCCTGGGCGAAGCGGTGCCACTGCGTTTGATTACCGGTGATGCGCGCAAGCAGATTCTTGATGTCATTGATCGTTCCGAAAGCCAGGATTGGGATACAGAGGCAACCCAGCTACTGCAATGCACTCGGCGCTTGCCCGCCCAGGCCACGGTTGAGCTGAGCGTAGGGCCGGGGGTTGCTACGCTCACACGGCAAGGCCGCACGGCATTGGCCAGCAATAAGCCCGAAGTGTTCGAGTTCAAGGTACGAGAAGCCTTCAAGGCAAGCTTTACGTGCATGCGCGAAAACGCCAGCATGCCTTGTACGCCGGTGTCCCCCATATCGGTTCAATTCTCAGCGCCAGTGTCTCCGGATGACGCTCGTCAGATACGATTGCAGACGCCGTCCGCATCGCTGGCTCCAGATATTGATGATGCTGCTGGTCAGCAAAATGGCCTGTGGAGTGTTCAGTTTTCCCCAGCATTCCCTGAGCAGGCTGACATGCGCCTGAGCCTGCCTGAAGGATTGAAGGACGATGCCGGGCGCGTGCTGGTCAATGCGGATCAGTTTCCCTTGTCGTTTCGTACGGCGGCTTTTCCTCCTTTGGTGAAGTTTTCCTCAGGTTCCTTCGGTGTTATTGAGCGTTTTGCCGATGCTGGGCCTGGCCACGACAAAGCCAAGGCGCAGGCCAGCGTGCCGCTTACGGTGCGCAATGTTGAAGCGGCACTGGCTACACAAGATATGTTGATATCAACGGGCACTATAGATGATTACGTGACACAAAATGATCGTGATACGTTGCAATGGTATGCACGGGTGCAGCGCCTTGAGAACCGGCGTTTGACGCGCAATCAGCTCAAGGATGTGATGGCCGGGAAAGCGTTGCGTTCCGAAGACCAGCCTATGCTGGATACGCGTGGTTTCTCGGCGCTTGCGGGCTTGTCCGATGTGCGTAGCTTGCGCTTGCCCGGCATGGATGCCGACGACCCAAGACCCTTCGAGGTCATTGGCGTACCGCTGTCCGAGCCGGGTCTTCATATATTGGAAGTGGAGTCTGCGAAGCTGGGCCATTCTTTGCTTGAAACCCAAGAGCCTATGTATGTGCGCAGTGCCGTGCTGCTTACCAATCTGGGGGTGCATGTCAAAACAGGGCGCGACGATACGCTCGCGTGGGTTACCACGCTGGATGAGGGCAAGGTGGTGCCGGATGCATCCATTACCGTGCTGGATTGCTCCGGCAAACTGCTTGCCCAGGGCAAGACTGATTCAGAAGGTATCTGGCATCATCAGCAGGCGCTGGATGCTCCTGACTATTGCGAAGATACGGGCTTGAGAGGCCTGTACGTGGCGGCTCGCATCCCGGCGGATCATCCACAGGCAGGCGGCAAGGCAGATTTTTCATTTGTTTTGTCTGAATGGAATGATGGCATAGAGTCGTGGCGTTTTAATGTGCCGACCGATACACAGCCCGAGCCTACTGTGGTGGTGCACACGGTGTTTGATCGTACTTTGCTGAGAGCGGGTGAAACCGTTTCGATGAAGCATTTTGTGCGTGTGCAGACGCGTGATGGTCTGGCTCTGCCGGCTGCTTCAGATATGCTGCCCGGCAAGTTGCTGATCGAGCATCTGGGTTCGGACCAGCGCTATGAGCAAACCTTGAATTGGCAAGAAACCCCATCGGGTGGTTTGTCTGCCATAGCCCAGTTTGCCGTCCCCGAGACGGCGCGCTTGGGTGAGTACTCGGTGCGTGTGACTGACGAGGAGGGGCGCTGGTATGGCAGCAGCGAGTTCCGTGTCGAGGAATTCAAGTTACCTTTGTTGACGGGCAACCTAAAAATCAGTGATGGGCAAGGGCGGCCATTCCTGGTGGCGCCCGAGAGCCTGGATGCCGATGTGCAACTGGCCTATCTATCGGGTGGGCCTGCAGGGCAGTTGCCCGTCCGGATTTCAGGTGTGGTGCAAGACTGGCAGCCGAGCTTTCAGGATTACGATGACTATTCATTCAGTGCACCTGAGTTTGCTGACAATGAAGCCGCTCTGCAAGATAAAGCGGATACTGACAATCAGGCTCTTTTCCTGGATAAGCAGGCCTTGGTGCTGGATGCACAAGGGGGAGGACGTCTGAACGTGGCTTCCCTGCCAGCGTTTACGCGGGCACGATCGTTATTGTTTGAAGCCAGCTTTTCGGATCCGAACGGACAAATCCAGACCTTGGCTCAGTCGGTGCCAGTATGGCCGGCCGCGGTACAAGCCGGGCTTAAGGCCGACGGTTGGGTCGAAGCCGGGAAGGACACGCACGTCAGCGTACTGGCGCTGTCGCTTGATGGCCGGCCGCAAGCCAATGTTCCCATCACGGTCACCGCTGTGGCGCGTACCACCTACTCAACTCGCAAGCGCATGGTCGGTGGTTTTTACAGCTACGATAATCACACAGAAACCCGTGATCTGGGCACATTATGCACGGGTCGTACCGGGCAGGACGGTGCACTGGCATGCACTGTCAGCTTGCAAGATTCCGGCGCCATAGAGCTGATTGCCACAGCACAAGATGAACAAGGCCGCAGCTCAGCTGCAGCTTCCTCGCTATGGGTGACAGGGGCCGGAGACCTGTGGTTTGGCGGCGAGAACGATGATCGCATCGATATCATTCCGGCCAAAAAAGAGTGGAAGCCCGGTGAAACGGCAGAGTTCCAGGTGCGTATGCCTTTCCGTGAAGCCACGGCCTTGGTGGCGGTCGAACGCGAGGGTGTGCTGGCTACGCGAGTGGTGCGGCTGCATGGCAGCGATCCCACCATCAGGCTGCCTATAGAGGCCGAATGGGGTCCTAATGTGTACGTTTCTGTGCTGGCACTGCGTGGGCGCCAATACGACGTGCCCTGGCAATCCTTTTTTGACCAGGGATGGAGGCAGCCGCTGGAATGGTATCGAGCCTACTCCGAGGCCAGGGGGAATCAGACGGCTGCCACTCAATTTGTGGATTTGGCCAAGCCGTCATTCCGTTTTGGTCTGACTGAAATCAGGGTTTCCGACCACGAAAATACGCTCGCTGTCAGTGTTCAGCCGGACAAAAAAACCTATCAGGTCCGTGGCGAGGCCAGCGTAGCCATAGAGGTCAAGTTGCCTGATGGGCAGCCTGCGGCCTATGGCACTGTGGCCTTTGCTGCGGTTGACCAGGCTTTACTGGAGCTGGCTCCCAATCGTAGCTGGGACTTGCTGACAGCCATGCGTCAACTGCGCAGCTATGGCGTTGAAACGGCCACGGCACAGATGCAAGTAGTTGGCCGGCGGCACTATGGCCGCAAGGCCTTGCCTGCCGGCGGTGGCGGGGGCAAAAGCCCGACCCGTGAGCTCCTCGACACCTTATTGCTGTGGGAACCTTCCATACTGCTGGATGAGCATGGCAAGGCAGTAGTCAAGTTGCCTCTTAATGATTCGATTACGCAATTTCAATTGGTGGCCGTGGCCGATTTTGGCCCTGACCGTTTCGGTACGGGTAAGGCAAGCATAGTCAGCACCCAAGACTTGCAAGTAATCGAAGGGTTACCAGCCTTGGCGCGCGAAGGGGATCAGTACCGTGCAACGGTCACCTTGCGTAATTCCACTCAACGCGACATGCATCTGCAGGTAAAGGCTGCTTATGAAGGCAATGGTGTGCCGCCTGAGGCTTTGCCAGTGCAAGAAGTCGAGGTGGCGGCTGGTGCCGCCCGCACCGTAAGCTGGGATATCCAGGCGCCTGAAAGCAATCTCATGGGCGAAACAAGTATCTTGAACTGGACCTTGTCTGCGCAAGAACAGCTCCGGCAAGAGCAGGGTGGATCTATTGCGGCAGCCTCCGATGCCTTGTCTTTCCGGCAAACCTTGTTGCCTGCTGTGCCAGTCAGGGCAAGGCAGGCGACACTGCTGCCATTGGATGGCAATAAGCCGGAGCTGGCGTTGCCGGTGTCCGTGCCTTTGGGTGCGCTGACCGACGCCAATGGCCTGCCTCGTGGCGGCCTGCAAGTATCGCTGCGGTCCACGCTGGCCGGAGGGCTGCCAGGCGTACAACAATGGTTTGCCGCTTATCCCTACACTTGCCTGGAGCAAGTCAGCTCCAAGGCCATAGGCCTGCGCGAGCAGTCTGACTGGGACGAAATCATGCGGCGCTTGCCTGATTATCTCGATGAGGACGGCTTGGCTGCCTACTTCCCGGGCACCATTCATGGCAACGAAGTGCTTACCGCTTACTTGCTCAGCGTCAGCCACGAGGCGCAAAGCCTGGGCCTGCCCTTTGCCATCCCCGAAGCCAGCCGACAAGCGATGCAAGGCGGCTTGCTGGCGTTTGTGCAAGGCAAGCTCGTTCGTCACCGCTGGTCGCCGGTACAAGACCTGGATGCGCGTAAATTGATGGCGCTCGAAGCCTTGTCGCGCTATGAGCGACTCCAGCCCCGTTTGCTGGACAGCATATCCATCACTCCCGACCGCTGGCCGACGTCTGCCGTCATCAACTGGATGGCCTTATTGCAACGTATGCCTGACATTCCTGATCAGCAAGCGCAATTGACGCGCGCCAGGCAGATCATCCTGGCGCGTATGCTGGACCGAGGCACCGAGATGGTCCTGAACGAAGATGCGCACAACGATAATTGGTGGCTGATGGCTGGGCGTGCATCCAACCAGGCCAGCTTGTTGTTGCATGCTGCGGGACAACCGGCCTGGGAGCAGGATTTGCCACGTATGGCTCAAGGTTTGCTGAACATGCAGCGCAATGGTGCATGGCGTACGACCACAGCCAACTTGCTGGGCAGTCTGGCTATCGAAAAGTTCTCTCGGTATTACGAAAGTAAACCGCTCTCGGGGCAGTTGCGTATTGCTACGGCACAAGAGGGTGAAGTACAGACTTTCGACTGGAATGCCGTCAAGGCAAATCATGGCGTCAAAGCGCATGAGTTCTTCTTGCCCTGGGGTCGAGAGCCATCAGATACCTTGGTGCTGACGCAGCAAGGAGAAGGGCGAGCCTGGGCAACAGTCCGCTCATTGGCGGCTGTACCCGTGGCCCAGGATATCGCAGCGGGCTATGTGCTGCATCGTAGCGTCAAGCCGGTGTCGCAAGCCGCAGCGGGTGCCTGGTCCAGGGGCGATGTATATCGGGTGACGCTGACCATTGATGCGAAGTCGCCCATGACCTGGGTCGTGCTGACGGACCCGATTCCTGCGGGAGCGTCTGTGCTGGGCGGCGGTCTGGGCCGCGATTCCAGTATCGCCACCCGATCCGAAGAAAACAGCAGCAGCTGGTACGGGCCGAGCTTCATCGAGCGCAGCTTTGAGTCTTATCGTGCCTACTACGACTATCTGCCCAAGGGGAAATCGACGCTGGAGTATACGGTGCGCCTGAATACTGTAGGCCAATTCCAATTGCCTTCGACGCGTATCGAAGCCATGTATCAGCCGGATGTGTATGGCGAGCTGGCCGGGCCGACGAGCATGGAGGTCCGGGACGGAGCAAAGCCATGAGCGATGGGCGAGACTGATGAGGCGTTGCGTGGGACTTCTGCTGCTGGGTTTGGGCTTGCTGCTGGCCGGGCCTGGTCAGGTGTCGGCCGAACCATCGTATCGCGAGGTGAAAGCGGCTTATCGCTCTTCAGATATTCTGGTGCTGGATCGATCGGGCCAATTGCTGGATCGGGTGCGTATCGATTTTCAAGGTAGACGGGGTGACTGGGTTGCCTTGAGCGATATTTCAGTTGCGTTGCAGCGGGCGGTGATCTTGTCGGAGGATCGCCGCTTTTATGAGCATGCTGGCGTAGACTGGCAAGCCATCGCGGCAGCAGCGTGGGGCAATCTGGTGCACGGACAGCGGCGCGGTGCCTCGACGCTGAGCATGCAGTTGCTGGGCCTGATCGACAAACACTATAGTCGTGGTCCGGGTGGACGCAGTGTCATGCAGAAAATCGACCAGGCCTGGCAGGCCAGGTATCTTGAAGAGCAATGGAGCAAAACCCAGATCCTGGAGGCGTATCTCAACCTTGCGGCGTTCCGTGGTGAGCTGATTGGTGTGGATGCCTTGTCGCGCGTGTTGTTTCAAAAATACCCCAGTGGCCTGAATGCTCGCGAATCGGCCCTGGCGGCGGTGTTCCTGCGGGCACCCAATGCACCACATCCGGTGCTGGTACAGAGGGCCTGTGCCTTATTGGGTGATATGGGTTCACCGCAAGACTGCAAGGGCTTAAGCGATTTTGTCGCCCTGACCCTGATGCGTTCGGCCGGGCCGCGGGCCAACAGTCGAAGAATGGCGCCGCACTACGCCAGGCTTGGGATGGCACAAGCACAGGATACGGCCCCTATGCCAGGGGGCGGCACACTGCACACAACGCTGGATGCCGACTTGCAGCGCTATGCCTTGCATAGCGTAGCGCGTCACATCAAGGAGTTGGGCATGCAAAGTGTGCGTGATGCTGCTGTGGTGGTGCTGGACAATCGTACGGGCCAGGTACTGGCCTATGTCGGTTCATCGGGCGATCTCTCGGATGCATCAAGGGTAGACCATGCTCGTGCCTTGCGACAGGCCGGTTCGACCCTGAAGCCTTTTCTTTATGCGCAGGCCATCGAGCAAGAGCGTCTCACGACGGTGTCTTTGTTGAATGACCAGCCCCTGAATCTGCCCACCGGCAACGGCCTATATATTCCCCAGAACTATGATCGGCATTTTTCGGGCTGGGTCAGTGTGCGCACTGCCTTGGCATCTTCCTTGAATATTCCGGCTGTGCGCACCTTGCTGATGGTGACGCCGGATGCGTTCGCTCGCCGGCTGTTGCGCCTTGGGCTGCCCCTGGATCAAAGTGGAGATTTTTATGGTTATAGCCTGGCGTTGGGCAGCGCCGATGTGACCTTGCTGAGCTTGACCAATGCCTATCGCGCGTTGGCCAACCTGGGGCAGTATTCGCCGCCCAGTTTTACCGCTCAGGCTGCTGCACCCATCGTGAAGCAGATGATGCAACCGGGCGCCGCCTGGATTGTGGGCGATATCTTGTCGGACCGACAGGCACGGGCCCGGACGTTCGGTCTGGACAGTGCCTTGTCCACGCCTTTCTGGACTGCGGTCAAAACAGGCACTAGCAAGGATATGCGTGATAACTGGTGCATGGGTTGGTCAGACCGTTATACGGTGGGGGTATGGGTGGGTAACAGTGGCGGCGCCAGCATGCGCGATGTGTCAGGGGTGTCTGGGGCCGGCCCCATCTGGCACGACTTGATGAGCTATCTGCATCGTGAGCATGATAGTGTTCAGCCCGCCGCGCCAGACGCCGTCAGTGCCAGCCATGTTGTTTTTCAGGACGATATCGAGCCCGAACGCCAGGACTTCTTTTTGAGAGACACGGCGATCAGTCAGGTGCGGTTGGCGCAGGACTATATTTTGCCTGGCTTGGGCTCGCCAAGAATTTTGACGCCTGCCAATGATACGATACTGGCCTTGGACCCGGATATTCCAGCGGCAAACCAGCTTGTCAGCTTGCAAGCCACTAATGTGGCGGCAGGAGCTGCTGACCATGTCAGTTGGCAGGTGGCTGGCCGATGGGTGGGGCAGGGCAGCAGTCTGCGATGGCCTCCAAGGCCTGGTCAGCACATTATTCGACTGTTGGATGACCGAGGGCTCGTACTCGATCAGGTCAGCATAAAGGTTCGGGCGGGGCAGTTACAATAAGCCAAATATAGTTCAGAACAAGTTGACAGATTTTGACTTAGCTTTTGTTCAAGACACCGTTAAACTTAACTATCGACCAATTGATTATTACTGAAGGGAGATTCTCATGAAAACAGTAGGTACGTTAGGCCGTATTCTCGTGCCACTCAGTCTGGTGTTGCTGGCAGCATGCCAAAACATGCCTGGCAAAAAGACAACCGAGACTGCGAACGCTCCCGAGCCAGAAACCAGCATCCAGGCGCAGCAGCAAGGTGCGCCGGTTGCGGTATTTCTGGCCGATACAGTAGAGCAGTCGGGCTGGACCTCCGTCAATGTTCAGGGTGGATCGCTTTTCGTCAATCCTCAACCTATCGTGACACGCGCCGATTTATCGGGCATACAGGCTGGTGCCAATAAAGATGGCGAAGGCTTGCTGGCGCTTGAATTGAATGACGCGGGTAAGGCCAAGGTCGCCAAGGCAACCACCGACCACCCCAATAAGCGTTTGGCGCTGGTGGTGGGCCGGACCATGCTGGCAGCTCCTGGCTATTCGTCGCCAGTCACCACGGGCCAGCTGGTCTTTGCGGTAGGCACTGAACAAAATGCAACGGCTGCCGCACGTGCCATCGCCGGGGCTCCACCAGAGGGTGCGCAAAGTACCACGCCGAGCACTACCGGTAATACCAGCAGCACTGGCGGCACGCAATAACAGAACCCCTCAGGGTTTTGCCCGTTAAGTGGGCTTTCTGCTTCCAGGGGTGGGTTACCTTGGGGCACAGCCCGGTGGTAAAAACGAATGGCACCTTCGGGTGCCGTTTTTATGTGTTGTATTTTGTCGGCGATTATAGAAATTGCTCGTCATCTGTTGGAATGGGAAATAAAATATACGCTTTGCGTATATAAATTAAGGGTTTCCTATGTCTGTCTCGCAACAGGTGTTTCTTCGTGATGCCATGCGCCGTCTGAATCTGACGCGCGATGTCTTTGCCGGACGCATAGGCGTCAAGCGTCGTGCGCTTGATACCTGGCTGTTGCCTGAGGGCTCGCAGGAGTTCAGGGCCATGCCGGAGGTCGTCAACCGCTTCGTGACAGAAATCGTCGAAAACGAGGGTTTACTGCAGAAATATGCGCAAAGCGCACAGACGGGCCCGCTACGCAATCGAATTGCGGCCGAAGGCAAGCATCAGTTGTTGTCTGTGGACCAGTTCAGCCGCGAGTCGGTCGAGGAGCTTTTCCGCATTGCCGACCAGATGCAGCCTATTGCCCGACGCCAGAAGGTATCAAGGGTGCTCGAAGGTGCAGTGCTGGGAAATCTGTTTTTTGAAGCCAGCACCCGTACGCGTGTCAGCTTTGGCGCGGCGTTTTGTCGCCTGGGTGGATCGGTATGCGACACCACCGGCTTTACGTTTTCTTCCATGGCCAAAGGCGAATCCATTTATGACACCAGTCGTGTCATGAGTGGTTATGTCGATGCCATGGTGATCCGTCACCCTGAAAAAGGTTCTGTGGCTGAATTTGCACGGGCGACAAATATTCCGGTGGTCAATGGCGGTGATGGTCCTGGTGAACATCCCAGCCAGGCCTTGCTCGACTTGTACACCATCCTGACCGAGTTCTCACGCCTGGGCAAGCTGCTGGACGGCGCGCATATTGCCTTGGTGGGTGATCTGAAATATGGGCGTACCGTACACTCGCTGCTCAAGTTGCTGTCCTTGTATCGAGGCCTGAAGTTCACTCTGGTGTCACCTCGCGGGCTGGAAATGCCCGACTATATTCAAGATCAGGTCAGCACGCGCGGCCATGTCATCGAGCAAAGCCATTCGCTGGAGCAAGGCTTGCAGGGTGCCGACGTCATTTATGCAACGCGTGTGCAAAAAGAGCGCTTTGCTGCCGAAGAACTAGAAGGTTATACCCCTGATTTTCAGGTCAACAAGGCGATCGTCGATCAATGCTGTGGCCCTGATGTCATTGTCATGCACCCTCTGCCGCGCGACAGCCGAGAAGGAGCCAATGACTTGAGCGTAGATCTGAACCATGATCCGCGCCTGGCTATCTTCCGCCAAACCGACAACGGTATCCCGGTGCGCATGGCTATTTTTGCGGTGCTGTTGGGTGTTGAAAGTCTTGTGCAGCATTCGCTGCGGGACGTAACATGGAGTCCGCCCACGCATATAGGCCCCGACGACAGCATATTCCATGGAATGGATTAAGCCTGTTAAGGGTTAACAGGCTTTGGGGCAGGCTGGCGGGGCGGATAAGCCTCAGGCCTGCTTCTCGCCGCCCAGAGCGTCCACAAGGCTGGCAATCAGCAGCGTAAGCTCACCCGTCATCAGGGCAAAGTCCGAATCGAATTGCTCGGCTTCGTTATGCGCGCTGCTGTCTTGGCCTTCTTTCAATACATCAAGCGGATTGACCCGCTTGATGTCCAGACCTTCAGTCAGCACAAATGATACGCGGTCGTTCCAGGTCAGCGCCAGCCGCGTGCACTGCTTGCCTGCTTGAACATGCTTGCGTACATCGTCGATTTCGATGCTTTGACGCACATAGCGTACAGCGGCGCCACTGTCGCTGGTAGAGCGCAACTCGGTGTCCTGGTCTACTGAAAAACCCGAGGGCGGTTCGTCGCTGATCAGCCAGTTGGTCATCGCCGAAGCAGGGGATTGTTCGACATAAAGCGGAGAGACAGGCAAGGTATCCATGGACTTGGCCAGTAGGCCCAGCACCTCGTCGCTCTTGGCTGCGGCGGCAGCGTCGATGACCAACCAGTGATTATTCAAGTCCAGCCAGACCCGGGTGTCGCGGTATACGCTGAACGCTTTGGGGAGCAGCTCATCAGTGACCTGTTCCTTGATTTCCTTCATTTGTTTGCGGCCTGGCTTGAAGCCTTGCTGCTCTTCAAGATCTTGGGCGCGGGCTTTGGCGAACTGGTTGATGACGGTAGTGGGCAACAGCTTTTTGTCGGCTCTGAGTGTGATCAGGTATTGACCATTCTGGCCGTATACCAGGCCGCTGTCTTCGCGTGGAGCGACCCATCCCAAGCTTTGCATGTCCCGGCTACTGCTGGGCTGAAAGGCTTGCTGCTCAAGGGCTGCCTCCAGTGTGTCGGCGGTACATGACCATGAAGGGGCAAGGCGAAATATCCTGAGATTCTTGAACCACATATGCTGATGTCTTCTCGAGTAGTCTATGCTGCGGGCCCAGGCACCGTGGCGGTGCAGGGTCGCAAAAATGAATGAGCGCTGATTGTAAGCCTATTTGCCACGGCAAAAAAAACGGCCCGGTGCCGTAGCGCCGAGCCATTGAAGACACACTGTGCCGCACTAAAAAAGCTCGCGGGGGCGCGACACGGGTGATAAAAAGAGCCACCATCGTCGAGCCGGGGGATCAGACGCCAGACGATAGGAAACACAAAGCTCTTTCTACGATTGCAGTTTACTGGGGCCTGCCTGACGTTAGCCTGAAACCAGGCGCTGCCGTGGTGTGCTGTCCGAACCAAGCAGGCGGCACACTAGGCGTTGATGTCGTTGTCTTTGGTTTCCTTGACGAAAAAGACGCCTATGAACAAGGTAATCGAGGTGATGATGATGGGGTACCACAAGCCATCGTAAATATTGCCTGTGGCGGCCACCACGGCAAAGGCTACAGGGGGTAAAAACCCACCGAACCAGCCGTTGCCTATGTGATATGGCAGGCTCATGGATGTGTAGCGGATCCGTGTGGGAAACATTTCCACCAGCATGGCGGCGATAGGCCCGTATACCATGGTGACCATAATGACCAGCAAGGTCAGCAGCAGCACGATCATGATGTAGTTGATTTCAGATGGATCTGCTTTTGCCGGGTAGCCATGACTGCGTATGGCATCGGTCAGGGACTTTTTGAGCTCTTGCGAGCGGGCGGCGAAGCTGGCCTTGTTGAGGTGCTGGCCTTCGAATGAAACAAACTCATCACTGCCTATGCGGGCTTTCGCCAGGCTGCCCGCAGGCGCTGCTTCGTTGGTGTAATTGACAGAGTTACTGGCCATGAAGGCCTTAAGGATGTCGCACGAGCTTTTGAACGAAGAAACACCCACCGGATTGAATTGGAATGAGCATGTGGCCGGGTCGGCCACGACAGTCACTGGCGCTGATGCCTGGGCTCTTTCCAGTGATGGGTTGGCAAAGTGAGTCAAGCCCTTGAATATGGGGAAGTAAGCAACAATGGCGATCAGGCATCCCGCCATGATGATGGGCTTGCGCCCGATCCGGTCTGACAGGGCGCCAAACACAACAAAAAAGGGCGTGCCCAACAGCAGAGCCATGGCCAGCATGATGTTGGCGGTGTTAGGCTCTATCGCCAGGGTTTTTGTCAGGAAAAACAAGGCATAGAACTGGCCCGTGTACCAGATGACGGCTTGCCCAGCGGCGAGGCCAAACAAAGCCAGCAACACAATTTTCAGATTGCTCCATTTACCGAAGGAGTCCTTGATAGGGGACTTGGACGAGGTGCCTTCTGCCTTGATCTTGCGAAAAACAGGGGATTCATTCAGCCGCATGCGTATCCATACCGAGATCAGCAGCAATACAGCCGAAATCAGGAAGGGAACACGCCAGCCCCAGTCCATGAACGCTTCTTCGCCCAGTGACTTGCGTATGCCCAGAACCACGAGCAGGGATAGAAACAATCCCATGGTGGCGGTGGTTTGAATCCAGCTGGTGTAAAAACCACGCCTGTCCTGGGGGGCATGTTCGGCCACATAAGTGGCCGCCCCGCCATATTCGCCACCCAGCGCTAATCCTTGCAGCATGCGCAGGCCGATCAGGATGACCGGTGCAGCCATGCCTATGGATGCATAGGAGGGCAGTACGCCAACCAGAAAAGTCGACATGCCCATGATCAGAATGGTGATCAGGAAAGTGTATTTGCGACCCAGCAGATCGCCCAGCCGGCCAAAGACCAGTGCGCCAAATGGGCGCACTGCGAAGCCGGCGGCAAAGGCCAGCAGTGCAAAAATGAAGCCGGCTGTGGGATTGACACCCGAAAAGAAGTGGGCGGCAATAATGGCAGCCAGCGAACCATAAAGATAGAAGTCGTACCACTCGAATACCGTACCGAGCGACGACGCGAATATGACGCGTCGTTCTTCTGGGGTCATTGCCCGATGAGTTTCCATCGGTGCGTTTCTAGACGCGGCGCCGGACTTGATGACCGTTGTCGTGCTATCCATTATGTCTCCGTGTCGGATACTTGCGTGCCCGGATGATTTTTCCGGCTTGCTGCCAGTTTGTTCATGAACCTTAGGTTGGCAGGCTGACATCAAGCTGACAGAGTCATGTGTTGACTTTGATGGTTGTAACTAAACATTGAATATCAGGTCGTTTGATCGCGCTCGATGCGGCTAAAGGTGATGCGCAGGCAGGTACTGCCGGCGACGCCATTACGGGTGCTGGTGGGCATGAAGCTGATGATGCCGTCGTGCTGGTCGGCAATTTCCTTGACAATGGAGAGCCCCAATCCACTACCGTCGGCTTCGCTGCCCAGGATTCGGAAGAAGCGGTCGAATACGCGCTCGCGATTTTCTAGTGAAATTCCGGGGCCGCAGTCTTCCACTTCCAGATAGGCCGAGAGAGCATCGCCGCCGACACGCACGGTGACCCAGCCCTTCGGCTGGCAGTACAGCAGGGCATTTTCGATGAGATTGTTAAGCAATTCGGCAAGCATCAAGCGATCGCCACGGATTTGGGCGGGATAGGCTGCTGGCTCGAAGCCGAGGTCTAGCCCTTTTTCAAGGGCCATATCCACCCATGCAGAGGTTTGCGTCCGGGCCAACTCGTTCAATTCGATATCGTCTGAGATGATCAGGTGGGGGTTTTCCGCGCTTTCTGCTTTGGCCAGGGTCAGCAGTTGGTTGACCAGGCGGGTAGCACGCTCCGAGCCCAATACCATTTGCTCCAGGCTGGCGTTCAGCTTGTCGGGGCTGCGTTCACGCAGGGCCAGCTCAGCCTGGGTACGCATGCCGGCCAGTGGGGTTTTGAGCTGATGTGCGGCATTGGCCACGAAGCGTCGCTGGGTTTCGTTGGTTGCCGCCAGGCGCTGAAGCAGGCTGTTCATGGCCGCAATGAGTGGCACGATCTCGGCTGGCGCCAGATCGGCGCTGATGGGTGACATGTCGTTGGCACGCCGTGCACGTATGCGTTCTTGCAGCAGGCTGAGTGGTTCCAGGCCTTGTGTCAGGCCAAGGCCTGCCAGCAGGGCTGCCAGTGGCAACACAATCAGCTGCGGGGTCAGCATGCCGGTCAGGATCTCTTGTTGGAGGGTGGCACGCATTTCGTTTGATTGCGATACGATGGTCAGAAAAGGCAGGCCGCCCTGATCCTGTCCGCCCCAGATATATGCGACACGTATGCTGCGGTTATCGACGGTTTCGTTGCGCAGACGTATTTTGTCTTCTTCGTAGGTCCAGTTATCGGGTAAGGGTATGTGGGCGTTGCCGCCCAGCGAATTTCCGTTGGCATCGCGGATTTCCCAGTGAATCATGTTCAAGGGGTCGCCTTGCAAAATGGTGATGGCGGACGGGCTCAGCTGTATGCCGTTCAGTATGTTTTGCTGCTCCACTTCGTGCTTGAGCAAACGCAAATGATCAGCCAATGCACGATCGTACGGCGCATTAGCGATATTCTGGGCAATGAAATAGGTAATGACCAGGCCGACGGTCCAGAGCAGAAATAAGGGGCCGAACATCCAGATGATGATCTTGTTCAGCAGGGCGCGGTGATTCTTCTTACGCCTGAACAAACCAAAAAAACGACCGCCGCGATCGGGCTCGATGCTGGTGTGGGTGTCTTCCAGGACTTGCGGGTCGATCAGCATTGCTGTGCGGCGCGGCGTTGCGGTTTACTGGCTGCAAGCGGCTCAGGCCGCAAGCGTATCATTGTGGTTCTCGGGCTCGAGGCAGTATCCCAGACCTCGTACCGTAACGATTTTGGCGCCGCTGGGTTCTATTTTTTTACGTAACCTGTGTATGTAGACTTCGATGGCATTCGGAGTGACTTCTTCGCCCCACTGGCATAGCAGGTCTACGAGCTGATTCTTGCTGATCATGCGACCGCAGCGTGAAAGGAATATTTCAAGCAAGCTGGTTTCGCGGGCAGAGAGCTCGAGCGGCTGGTCGTTGATATGTGCGGTGCGACCGTTCAGGTCGAAGCTAAGGTGTTTATACCGTAGTACAGTGGTGCTGACGCCCGCACTACGGCGGGTGAGTGCCCTGACGCGAGCTTCGAGTTCGGTCAGGGCAAAGGGTTTGGCCATATAGTCGTCTGCGCCCAGATCCAGGCCTTTGACGCGTTGCTCCACGCTATCAGCTGCGGTCAGAATAAGTACCGGCAGGGGCGTTTGCCGCTGCCGCAGCAAACGCAATACCGCCAGGCCGTGCATTTGTGGCAGGTCGAGATCGAGGATGAGCAGATCAAAACTTTGCAGCTTCAGTGCGGAATCGGCACTGGAGCCGTCGTTGACGACATCGACGGCATAGCCGTCATAGCGAAGAGAACGAGAAAGTCCATCGGCAAGAATACTGTCGTCCTCGGCGATTAAAATACGCATGATGGATGGGTTTGGCTTGGTCTGTTGGCAGGAATACCCATTTTGGCACTATCGTTTAGGCCTGAACAGTCAGGGTTAACGATGTACTTTCCTGGTTATCTGTTTATTTATACAGTATAATTTGATGCAATAATCTCATTAACCGACAACAGCTGCGGCCGTAGTCAAAGTTATAAAGACAATATCCGTCAGCAAAAGCGGGCAGCTACAGCAGCTGCCTCATTAATTAGTTTTCCAGTCAAGGACCCTACATGGACGACAAAAACAGCAAAGCCGCCGGCGAGCGCAGCAAAGCACTGGCTGCCGCCTTATCTCAAATTGAAAAGCAATTTGGCAAAGGTTCGGTCATGCGCTATGGCGACGACACTGTTGAACACGACATCCAGGTCGTGTCTACTGGCTCACTGGGGCTTGATGTCGCCTTGGGCGTCGGTGGCCTGCCTCGCGGTCGCGTCATCGAAATCTACGGTCCCGAATCTTCGGGTAAAACCACCCTGACCCTTCAAGTCATTGCTGAAATGCAAAAAATCGGTGGTACTTGCGCCTTCATCGACGCTGAGCACGCCCTTGATGTCCAGTACGCCTCCAAGCTGGGCGTCAACCTGGCCGACCTGCTTATTTCCCAGCCCGATACCGGTGAGCAGGCCCTCGAAATCACCGATGCACTGGTTCGCTCGGGCTCGGTCGACCTTATCGTCATCGACTCGGTTGCTGCGCTGGTGCCCAAGGCCGAAATCGAAGGCGATATGGGTGACTCTCTGCCCGGCCTGCAGGCACGCCTCATGAGCCAAGCCTTGCGCAAGCTTACCGCCAACATCAAGCGTGCCAATTGCATGGTCATCTTCATCAACCAAATCCGCATGAAGATCGGCGTCATGTTCGGCAGTCCCGAAACCACCACTGGTGGAAACGCACTCAAGTTCTATTCGTCGGTGCGGCTCGATATCCGCCGCATAGGCTCCATCAAAAAGGCCGATGAAATCGTCGGCAATGAGACCCGCGTCAAGGTGGTTAAGAACAAGGTGGCTCCACCGTTCAAACAGGCCGAATTCGACATCATGTACGGTGGAGGCATCTCGCGCGAGGGCGAAATCATCGATTTGGGCGTACAGGCTGGCATCGTCGACAAGGCTGGTGCCTGGTTCAGCTATGGCGGTACGCGTATCGGTCAGGGTAAAGACAATTCCCGCGAATACCTTAAAGAACATCCTGAAATGGCGTTCGAAATCGAAAACCGCGTACGAGAGCAATTGGGCGTGGTGCCGCAAGTGGCAGCAACAGTATCAAAAAAGACTGTGCCAACACCAGATGACGAGCTCACCGACTAGCTTGCTGCTCGTCAGCCGGCCTTTACCGGTCGTCTTGCCAGAGTAAAAGTGCGCCATGCCATCAAATGACGACGATTTCGAAACACTGTCGCCCGACAATGCCAAGGCTGGCGCACCTAAAAAGGCCGGCCCTAGCCTCAAGGCCAGGGCCATAGGCTATTTGTCGCGGCGCGAGCACTCGCGCCGCGAACTAAGCCGTAAGCTCGCGCCTTTTACCGATGATCCCCACGAAATCGAATCATTGTTGAATCAGCTTGAACGTGAGAACTGGCTGTCCAACGAACGTTTCGCGCAAAGTTTGCTGAACCGACGCGCGTCGCGTCAGGGGGCCAGTCGCATCCTGAGCGAGCTCAGGCAGCATGGCGTAGACGATACCGCCATCGCAAGCATGGGGCAGCAACTCCAAGACACCGAGTTCGAACGCGCCCGCGCCGTCTGGGAAAGAAAGTTTGGCCAGCCTCCCAAGAATGCCAAAGACTATGCCCGGCAGTATCGTTTCCTGGCTTCGCGTGGTTTCGCAGCCGAATGCCTGCGACGCATACTCGGCGACATCCCTTACGGTAGCGACTAAGCCTGCTTGTGCATTCTAGTGGCGCGCAGCTTTTATTCCCGTCAGCGTCCTGAAGCAAGTATCGCGTGCTTGCTTCATAAAGGCTTGCAGATAATCCGCCTCGATGTCTTCGGAACGCATTGCGGCATATAACGTGCGCCATACGCCTTGCTGGCCCAGGTGACATATGTGTAGCCAACCCTGGTCCAGGTATTCGGTCAGGGCCCAGTTGGGCAGGGCGGCCACGCCACGCTGACCAGCTACCAGCTGCGCGATAATCGGCGTCAGCTCGGCCTTGCGCAAAGCAGCCGGCTCGACGCCCGCAGGGTCCAGGAACGCCGTGAAAACGTCCAGCCGCTGTCGTTCTACCGGATAGGTAATCAACACCTGTTCAGCCAGTTGCTCGGCCTCTATGTATTTGTGCTGAGCCAGTGGATTGGTGGCGGCCACCGCAAGCACTAGTTCGTAGCGAAACAAAGGCAGGTATTCAACGGCGTCTATCTCTTGCGGATCTGAGGTAATGACGACATCAAGGTCTCCACGCACCAGCGCTGGCAGCGGCGCAAACGAGAAGGCGGCTGACAAATCCAGTTCGACGTCCGGCCATTCGCGTCGAAATCCATCCAGGGCAGGCATAAGCCACTGAAAGCAGGAATGGCAATCGATGGCCAGATGAAGCCGGCCTGTTTTGCCGGCAGCCAGTTGTTGTAGCTCACGTTCGGTTGCTTTGATCTGTGGCAAGACGACGTCGGCCAGGGCCAATATGCGCAGAGCCGCAGTCGTCATCCGGGCTGGCCGCGTGCGACGATTCAACAGCGGCGTTTTAAGACGCACTTCGAGGTCGCGCAGTTGATGCGACAAGGCCGATTGGGTCACGTGCAGTCTTTCTGCCGCCTCTTGCATGCTGCCGGCATCTCGTATGGCGCTGAGGGTTTCCAGGTGACGTATTTCCAGCATAGGCTCAACTTATTTTATTTGATTGAGAGAAATTCATATTAAGTATGTTGAATTTGATTTTGTTTCACTAAATTGTATAGGCACAATAACGACAGTACAAATATTATTCATTAATCAAGAGAATAAAATGACAATTACTCATAATTTGGGTTTTCCTCGCATCGGCGTGCAGCGGGAATTGAAGCGTTCCCTGGAAGCCTATTGGGCTGGTAAGCAAACAGCTCAAGAGCTTGAAGCCACTGGACGCGAACTCCGTGCACGGCATTGGACCCTCCAGGCCAAGTCAGGTCTTGAATGGGTGCCAGTAGGCGATTTTGCCTGGTATGACCAGATTTTGGAGTGGACTTGTTTGCTGGGAGCCGTACCCGCGCGTTTTGGCCAGCCTTCCGATGAGCCGGTAGCGCTCGATACATTGTTTCGCCTGGCGCGTGGCCGTGCACCTAGTGGTTCGCCCGCTGCCGCATGTGAAATGACCAAGTGGTTCGATACCAACTATCACTACATCGTGCCAGAGCTCGCTCCAGAGCAGTCTTATCGCATCGCTCGCAGCTATCTCTTTGATCAGATTCGTGAAGCGCAAGCGTTGGGCCATAAGGTCAAGCCGGTCATACCCGGTCCTTTGACCTGGCTGTGGCTGGGCAAGGGGGATGCGTTTACGCAGGGAGCAGGGGATGCGGCCAAGCTGACCTTGCTCGAGAATCTTTTGCCTGTATATGCGCAGGTACTGCAACAAATCAAGGCGCTGGGGGTTGAGTGGGTACAGATCGACGAACCCATATTAGGACTGGATTTGCCTGAGGCCTGGAAACAGGCTTTCCAGTCAGCCTATGAAACCCTGGCCAAAAGCGGACTGCGCATACTGCTGGCCACTTACTTCGAGGATCTGAAAGAAAATGTCCAGGTATTGAAGGGCTTGCCGGTTGATGGCGTGCACATCGATCTGGTCCGCGCACCGGAACAGCTTGATCGCGTTCTGACCATATTGGATGATCGGCAAGTGCTATCGGCAGGGCTGATCAGTGGGCGTAATGTATGGCGCAGCGATCTCGACAAGGCGGGTGAGCTGATTCGCCAGGCAGCACGGCAGCTTGGTGAACGCCTGTGGCTGGCGCCGTCCTGCTCCTTGCTGCATGTGCCGGTCGATCTGGATGTCGAGCGTGACCTCGATGCCGAACTGCGCAGCTGGCTATCGTTTGCCACTCAGAAGCTGGATGAACTCAAGGTGTTGGCGGGTTCGTTGGCTGATACGACAGGCGCTGATACACAGTGGGCCTTACAGCAGCAGCGCCTAGCGTTGTCGAACAGAAAAAACTCCAGCCGGATCCATAATCCTGGCGTGCAGCAGCGCCTGAAGGCGTCCGTCGGCGTAGGGCGTGATCGTGCACCCTTCCAGCAGCGTATTGCCGGCCAGCAAAAAAAATTGGGGCTGCCCAGTTACCCAACCACCACCATAGGCTCGTTTCCGCAGACGCCGGAAATCAGGGTGGCGCGTCGTGACTGGAAGCAGGGGGCGCTCAGTGATGCCACCTATGAAAAGGCCATGCGTGCCGAGATCGAGCAGGTCATCCGTTTTCAGGAAAAAATCGGGCTGGATGTGCTGGTGCATGGCGAACCCGAGCGCAATGATATGGTCGAGTACTTTGGCGAGCTTCTGGGCGGCTTTGCCTTTACCCAGAACGGTTGGGTGCAAAGCTACGGTTCGCGTTGCGTGAAACCCCCCATTATTTTTGGTGATGTGGCTCGCCCGGCAGCCATGACGGTTGCCTGGTCGGCCTATGCGCAATCCTTGACTGACAAACCGGTCAAGGGCATGCTTACCGGGCCAGTCACTATATTGCAGTGGTCTTTTGTTCGGGATGACCAGCCGCGCGCCACTACTTGCCGGCAATTGGCCCTGGCCCTGCGGGATGAAGTCACCGATCTGGAGGCGGCTGGAATTACGGTGATCCAGATCGATGAGCCGGCATTTCGCGAGGGCCTGCCATTACGGCGTACAGACTGGCAGGCCTATCTGGACTGGGCTGTGGACTGCTTTCGTCTGTCTACGGGCGGTGTGCAGGACGATACGCAAATCCATACACATATGTGCTATTCGGAGTTCAATGACATCATTGAATCGATCGCCGCCATGGATGCCGACGTCATCACCATAGAAACGTCTCGTTCCAACATGGAACTGCTGGGCGCATTCGAAGATTTTCAGTATCCCAACGATATTGGGCCTGGGGTCTACGATATCCATTCACCCAATGTGCCCAAGCTTGAATGGATGGTTGGCCTGATGAAGAAAGCGAGTGGGCGATTGCCTGCCGAGCGCTTATGGGTAAATCCCGACTGCGGCCTGAAAACCAGGGGCTGGCCCGAGACCGAGGCGGCTTTGCTGGCCATGGTCAAGGCAGCAGAAACACTGCGTTATACTTAGAGGGTTTATCGCAATCCATCTTCTCCACACATGCCTTTGCCGTCTCCCGATATCGCCCGCGAGCCACTGCATACGCGTTCCATACGCGTAAACTCGTATGCGCGGGAAGACGGCCAGTGGGATCTTGAAGCAGAGCTTATCGACACCAAGGCTTATGACTTCCCAAGGCACGCTGGCGCCATACATTATGCGGGCCAGCCCATCCATCACATGCATCTTCGCATCACGATCGACGAAGCATTTACGATCACAGCGGCAGTAGCTGCTTACGATGTGGCCCCCTATGCAGAGAACTGTTCCGGTATTGCGCCCGACTATGCAGCGCTGGTGGGCATGAATCTGCTGCGCAACTTTCGGCAATCGGTCAAAGACCGGTTTGCACGAGTGGCCGGGTGCACTCATATGACCGAACTGTCATATGTCTTGCCTACTGTGGCTGTGCAGACTATGTCCAACCGGCGGCGCCAGGAGCAAGAAGCCGACCCTCAGAAAAAACCTTTCCAGCTTTCGGGTTGTCACGCCTTGCGGCTTGACGGGCCGGTTGCGCAAGAGTTCTATCCGCAGTGGTATGTAGCGCCCAAGGTGGAAGCAAAATGCGAGTAGGCAACTCTCAACAGCGAGCAACGGCGCCTTCATGCGCTGGCGAACGCATTCTTTTATCTTTACGTTCTGACAGGTAATAAATGAAAATTCACGAGTATCAAGGCAAGGAACTGCTGAAGAAATTTGGCGTGACTGTGCCACGCGGGATTCCTGCTTTTTCCGTCGACGAAGCCGTTGCAGCTGCCGAAAAACTGGGCGGGCCGGTTTGGGTCGTCAAGGCGCAAATTCATGCAGGTGGTCGTGGCAAGGGCGGTGGCGTCAAGCTGGCTCGCTCGCTCGATGAAGTTCGCCAACTGTCCTCCGAAATACTGGGCATGCAGTTGGTCACGCACCAGACCGGGCCTGAAGGCCAGAAAGTAGGCCGCCTGTATATCGAAGAGGGCGCCGACATTCAGCAAGAGTATTACCTGTCCGCCGTAACCGACCGCGCCACGCAGAAAGTGGCTTTCATCGCTTCCAGCGAAGGTGGTATGGATATCGAAGAGGTTGCTCATTCCTCTCCCGAAAAAATCATCACCGTAATGGTCGATCCGCTGAAAGGCTTTACTCAGGCCGATGGCGAAACGCTGGCCAAGGGCGTGGGCATGCCGGCCGATTCCGTGGCCCAGTTCATCGATGTGTGCCAGAAGCTCTATGCCTGCTACATGGAAACCGATGCCTCGTTGGTAGAAATCAACCCCTTGAATCGCGATAGCAAGGGCAATATCATTGCTCTCGATGCGAAATTCAACTTCGATTCCAACGCACTGTTCCGTCATCCCGAGATCGTTGCCTATCGCGATCTCGACGAGGAAGATCCTGCCGAAATCGAAGCCAGCAAGTTCGACCTGGCTTATATTCAGCTCGACGGCAATATTGGCTGCCTGGTCAACGGTGCGGGTCTGGCCATGGCAACCATGGATACCATCAAGCTGTTTGGCGGCGAGCCGGCCAACTTCCTTGATGTTGGCGGCGGCGCCACGGCAGAAAAAGTCACCGAAGCCTTCAAGATCATGCTCAAGAACGAGGGTGTCGAAGCCATTCTGGTCAACATCTTCGGCGGCATCATGCGCTGCGATGTTATCGCCGAAGGCGTAATTGCCGCGTGCAAGGCTGTCAATCTCAGCGTGCCGCTGGTCGTCCGCATGAAGGGCACCAACGAAGAGCTGGGCAAGAAGCTGCTGGCCGAGTCGGGCTTGCCCATCATCAGCGCTGACACCATGGCTGAAGCCGCGACCAAAGTCGTAGCCGCCGCGAAATAAGAATATTGCCAAGGATTTGTAAATGTCGATTCTGATCAACAAAGACACCAAAGTCATCACTCAGGGAATCACCGGTAAGACCGGGCAATTCCACACTCATATGTGCCGCGAATATGCGAATGGCAAAGATGCTTTCGTAGCAGGGGTGCATCCCAAGAAAGCCGGCGAAAACTTCGAAGGCGTGCCTATTTTCGGTACGGTCAAAGATGCCAAGGCTGAAACCGGCGCAACCGTTTCCGTTATTTATGTGCCACCAGCGGGTGCCGCGGCAGCCATCTGGGAAGCTGTTGAAGCTGATCTGGATCTGGTCATCTGCATTACTGAAGGGATTCCCGTACGCGACATGCTGGAAGTACGTAATCGCATGCGCGACCAAAACAAGAAAACCTTGTTGCTCGGACCAAACTGCCCGGGCCTGATTACCCCAGACGAGCTGAAAATCGGCATCATGCCCGGTCACATTTCCCGCAAGGGCCGCATAGGCGTTGTCAGTCGCTCGGGTACGCTAACCTACGAGGCTGTTGCGCAACTGACCGAACTGGGTCTGGGCCAGTCCACTGCGGTGGGTATCGGCGGCGACCCCATCAATGGCCTGAAGCATATCGACGTCCTTCAAATGTTCAATGACGATCCCGATACCGATGCAGTAGTCATGATTGGTGAAATCGGCGGCCCCGACGAGGTCAATGCTGCTGAGTGGGCCAAAGACAACATGAAGAAGCCGGTGGTTGGCTTCATTGCGGGCGTGACGGCTCCTGCCGGCAAGCGTATGGGCCACGCCGGTGCCCTGATTTCCGGGGGTGCTGACACCGCCGATGCCAAGCTTGAAATCATGGAAGCTTGCGGTATACGCACAACTCGCGATCCATCCGAAATGGGCAAGCTGCTCAAGTCGGTGTTGTAAGCTAAATAGGGGCCTGCCACTGGTGGGCCTCTTTATCGCGTTCCACGACGCGAATCACATGGTCGGTTTTTGGTTTCGAGACGGAACGTGTGCGCAGGGCCTTGCGGCGAACCTCATAAACAGCTGAATTATAATGGCCCGTTTTTTTACCTCGACGTACAAAGTACGGCCAGGTATTTCTTCTATACGCCTTAGATTAAAACGGACAAAAAATGCTTGAGTTCTTTCAAACGCTCCATTGGGGCGCCGTGTTTCAGATCATCCTGATCGATATTCTGCTTGGGGGCGACAACGCGGTCGTGATTGCCCTGGCTTGCCGCAATTTGCACCAAAAGCAGCGCATGCAGGGTATTTTGTGGGGTACGGCGGGCGCCATCATTCTTCGTGTGCTACTGATTGCCTTTGCACTGACTCTGTTGGGCATCCCATTTCTTAAACTGGTCGGCGGCGCACTGTTGGTCTGGATCGGCGTGAAGCTGCTGATTCCCGATGAAGATGAGCACGGCAATATCAAAGGCGGAAGTTCCATATGGTCGGCTGTCAAAACCATTCTGATCGCCGACTTCGTCATGAGTCTGGACAATGTCATTGCCATTGCAGGCGCGGCCCAGAACACACACCTGGATCATCAGCTGTACTATGTGATCTTCGGCCTGATCGTCAGCGTACCTATCATCATCTGGGGCAGCACGCTGGTCCTGAAGCTGATCGATCGTTTCCCAATAGTGGTTACTCTCGGCGCAGCGCTGTTAGGCTGGATTGCCGGCGGTATGCTGGTTACTGATGTGTTCGTTGTTGAACAGTTTGGCCCCATTTCCAATACGACCAAGATCGCTGCTGAAGTGATCGGCGCTATATTGGTGGTGGTGTTGGGCAAATGGCTGGGATCGCGCAAGGCATCCGCACCCAAGGAAGAAAACGCATGAGTTTGTTCAAATCGTCAAAAGGCAAGGAACAGCCAGATTCCGGCCTATCTTTGCTGCAAGGCTTGGGTATTTTGGCCTTGATTGGCATTATTGCCGCCGTCCTGCTCAACTATTTTGCATAGCGCCCGCATGTCGGAAGCTCCAGCAAAACTAGTTATTGCAACCCGTGCAAGCCGGCTCGCCCTGTGGCAGGCCGAGCACGTGCGGGATCGGCTGCAAACCTTATATCCGCAATGTGAGGTCAGCTTGCTGACCATGACCACGCGTGGCGATCAGATTCTTGACCGTAGTCTCTCCAAGGTCGGAGGCAAAGGCTTATTTGTCAAGGAACTTGAAACGGCACTGCTGGACGGGCGTGCAGACCTGGCGGTTCATTCGCTCAAAGATGTTCCTGTCGATATGCAGAGCCCTTTTGCGTTGTCGGTCATACTAGAGCGTGATGATCCCCGCGATGCTTTTGTGTCCAACGAGCACGCCTCGCTCGACGAGCTGCCGGCAGGCAGCGTGGTGGGTACGTCAAGTCTGCGCCGTGAGGCACAAATACGTCAACGTTACCCGCAACTTCAGGTCCAGCCTCTGCGCGGCAATCTGGATACGCGCCTGGGCAAGCTTGATCGTGGCGACTATGCAGCAATTATTCTCGCGTCTGCAGGCTTGCGACGCCTGGGCATGCAGGCTCGCATACGCAGCCACCTGAGTCCAGAGCAAAGTTTGCCGGCGGCGGGCCAGGGTGCGCTGGGTATCGAAATCCTCGAGGCGCGCACTGATATGCAAGCTTGGTTGGCCCCACTGGCTGATCCTGATACGACAGCATGCGCATTGGCTGAGCGAGCCGTTTCCCGGGTTCTGGGCGGGTCTTGCCAGGTTCCCTTGGCTGCGTTTGCCCAGCGCGATGGCGATACCTTGATGGTTCGCGGCCTGGTGGCCGAACCAGACGGTTCGCGCATTATTCGAGCTCAGGCTTCGGGCGCCATAGGGCAAGCCGAAGAACTGGGCGTATGCATAGCCAACGAGCTGCTGCAAAACGGCGCACGCATCATACTAGACCGGCTCCTGGCATCTGGCCCAGCCGCCTGAGAGGCCTTACCGTGTCGACGACGGCGATTAGGGCGCGTGTTGTACTGACCCGGCCGCAAGAAAAAAACGAAGCCCTGGCCGTGCGCCTCGCGGCTGCTGGCTTGCCGGCTTTGCTGTTGCCGGCCCTACGCATTCGGCCTTTGCCGTCCGGCCCAGCCAGTTTGCCCGTACCAGCAGATTACGATCTTATTGTCTTTGTGAGTGGCCACGCTGGGCAGTTTTATCTGCAGGCATTGGCCAGGCATGGCTGCGGCGATTCATGGCCTGCCGGTACGCTTGCTGCAACGGTGGGTGTTGCCAGTGCTCAAAAACTGAAAGACAGCGCTTGCATTCCTTCAGAACAAATCATTCATCCGGGGCATCACACCCACCAGGATTCTGAAAGCCTGTTGCGATTGCTCGAGCCACGCCTTGCGTCCATGAGCCGTGTGCTTATCGTGCGTGGCACCCATGGCAGGGAGTGGCTGGGCTCGACACTGGAGCAGGCTGGCCTGGAAGTTGCCAGGCTGGCCATGTATGAGCGAATACCGGAACAATGGAGTGATCTTCAGGCGACACAGTTCGAGCGCGCCTTGAACGCTACGCCTCCTGTGGTGTTATTGCTGACAAGCAACGAAAGCGTGGTTGCGGTACATAACAATATACGTCGGCTGGGTATGGAGCATGCCTGGAGGCAAACGCGCTTCGTGGTCATTCATGAACGTATTGCCAGACGTTTACAATCGACCTTTACGGCATCTGGTAAGGTAGAGCCACCGATGGTAAAAATATGCCAGCCGGATGATGATTCCATTTTCCAGGCGATCATACAGGCCGCATCGCTTTGAGTAAGCTCCTAGGATTACAATCTCGCCATGACTGATAAAAAAACCGAGATCTCGCAGGCATCTTCCGCGTCCAAACCGGCCGTTACTGAGCCGGCAAGCAGCGCAGCCAAGCCCGAGCCTTCCAAATCAACGAGCACCCCTCAAGCCGCTACATCGGGGCCGGGTGCTGCCGCCGGCAAGGCAGGCAAACCAGGCCCATCCACCAGCGTGCCCCCGCCGCCTGTGGCCAGCCGCAAGCGGCGTTCGCCCTGGCTACCAGCATTCATTATTGTGCTGGTCATTGCCGCAGCACTGGCCTTTGCGCTCTGGTATCAGCAGCAGCGCTTCGAGCAGACCAATCAACAATTATTCAGTCAGGTTCAAAGTAGCAACAGCTCCGTCAATCAGGCGCTTGATCAGGCCAGGCAGGCACTTGCCCTGACGCAAGAGCAATCGGGGAAGATTTCGACACTGGAAAGCGCTCTGAGCCAGTTCCAGGGGCAAGTTGATGGCCTGGACCAGGCTTTCCAGACCTTGACCGACAGCGGTTCCGACCTGGTCCTCATCAACGATGTAGATCATCTGGTCACTATTGCACAGCAGCAGTTGCAGCTTGGCGGCAACGTGGCCAATGCGGTCATTTCGCTTGAAACAGCGCAGGCACAATTGGCTCGCGCCAATCGTCCAGGTTTGGCTTCCCTGCAGCAAACACTCAATGGCGATCTCGACCGGCTGCGGGCGACGTCCACGGTTGATATTGCCGCCTTGTCCGCCCAACTCGATGAGCTTAGTGGCTTGGTCAGTGACGCTCCCTTGCTGGTACCTGACGACGCGGCACCAGAACCAGTCCCCGCACCCGATGCACCTGCCTCGACAACGTCTTCATCCGGCGCCTCCGACTCGCCAGCAGATCCCGCCGTACCGTGGTGGAAGCAAGGCTTGAATACGGCACAATCGTGGTCAGCAGACGCCTGGAACTCTGTGCGCGAAGACCTGGGTCAGTTCATTATGGTGCGACGTGTTGATGATGCTGCGGCGTTACTGATGTCGCCAGACCAGGCAACACGTTTTCGTGAAACCTTGCGCTTGCGTGTCATGACGGCCCAGCTGGCGCTCATGATGAAACAACCCAAAATCTGGCAGGCCGAAACCGCCGCTCTGGTCAAATCCATAGAAACCCGTTTCGACGAACGCTCTCCGCAGGCTCGCCAGGCACTCAAAATAGCCCGTCAAATGGCCGATACCACTATCGACGCCGAGCTACCCACCGTCGACAATACTTTGCAAGCTCTCGAGGCTTTGCGGGCGGAAAGAGTGTCGCAAAAAGAGCAAAATGCTGAGGGCGTACCCTCAGATGTCCTGCCAGCCAGTCAAAGCCAGGAAGCGTCCGATACTGCTCTGCCAAGCCAGGAATCCACCCCGGTCACTGACTCGGTGGCCGAGACGCTTGGATCATAAGGGGTAATGGCATGAGAACCTGGTTCTGGACCCTGTTGGTGCTCGCCGCTGCGGTAGGCCTGGCCTTGCTGCTGCGTGAACATAGTGGCAATGTGCTGATCGTTGCACAGCCGTGGCGCGTCGAGCTTTCCCTTACGCTCGCCGTATTGCTGATATTGGCCACTTTCATTATTTTGTATTGCCTGCTGCGGGTATTGGCCTGGATAGGCGTGCGGCCTGAGCGTTTCCGCTCGTGGCGTAGCCGCCGTTCACAAAAGCGCGAGCACGAGCTGCTTGAGAACGGCTGGATCAATGTGCTTGAAGGTCGTTACCCCGATGCAGAAAAAGATCTGTCCAAGCTATTGAGCCGCAGCAAGTCCAAAAGCCGTAAAGTCCTGGCCGGCCTGGCTTCGGCCAGAGCGTCGCAGCACATGGGCGAATATGGGCGCCGCGATGAGGCCCTGACGCTGGCTCGCCAGAATGCCCAGGACAACCCGCGTCTGAGCGAAGCTACTGCCATCGTGGCGGCAGAAATGTATCTTGACCAGAATCGCCCGCAAGATGCGCTGGTGCTGTTGCAGCCATTACAAGATGCCACCACGCGCTACTTCCATGCCACCCGATTATTGCTGCGTGCGCACAGGCAGTTGCGCAATCACGATCGTGTCTTCGAACTGACACGCTTGTTGTCGCGTCGTGGAGTCCTTGAAAAATCCGAAGCCGTGCAATTGATCGAGACCTCGGCTGCCGCGCGTTTGCGGGCTGGTGGTGCCGAAGGCTTCAAAACCATTTGGTCTGATCTTAAATCCGATGAGCGGGCATTACCCGATGTTGCCTTGGCTGCGGCTGATATCCAGGCGGCACAAGGCAATATCGATGAGGCTTCGAAGATTCTCGAGGCAGGCATATCGGCACGTCTGGAACCACGCCTGCTCAATGCCTATTCGCAATGTCCGGCAGAGCATGTGGCTCGCCGGCTGAGCAAGGCCGAAGACTGGCTCAAATCGAACCCGGACGACTCGGCTTTGCTGGCGGCGCTGGGCAATTTATGTCTGACTGGCCAGCTTTGGGGGCAGGGCGAGCGTTACCTTCTGCGCAGCATGAAGATACGTAGCGATATGCGGATTCATGCGCTGCTGGGCAATCTGTACGATCGGCTCGGTCGTCCAAAAGATGCCATGACGCACTGGCGTTTGGCCTCCGGCGTGGCCGGTGTGCTGCCGGTGCTTCCGTCGAGCCGGTTCTTGCCTGCCGCCGATACACGTGGTGATCCAACCCTGGTCGATGTCGAACGTCTGCCTCCTGAAGCTCAGGTGTTGCGTGACATGCACGTACCCCTGGCTGCCAGTGCCGCTGACTTCGTCAATGACGATGACTTTTCTGATACCGATCATCGCGCAGGTCCTTCCAGCGTTGATCCATCCGCATCCTCAGCAAAGGCTGTTCAGCCACCGGCCGCCAGCGAAGACAGTTATCTGGACGAATATTTCGATAGCGCCCCGATTCCCGGCGTTGATCTGTCGCAAACCTCAGACCGCCCGCGGCAAGACTCCGGTCACGATTGATTTTTTATTGTTTTTATCCTAAAGGTTAGATTAAGCATGAGCTTGGACCGAGTACCCGCGGGCAATAAATTGCCTGAAGAATTCAATGTCGTTATCGAAATACCCATGAACGCCGATCCGGTCAAATACGAAGTCGATAAAGACTCTGGCACCGTATTTGTTGATCGCTTCATGCTGACGGCTATGCATTACCCATGTAATTATGGCTATATTCCTCAAACCATTTCCGACGACGGCGATCCTGTCGATGTCCTGGTATTGGCTCCGTTCCCCATACAGGTGGGCGCCGTAGTTCGCTCACGGGCTATTGGCGTGCTGCAGATGGACGACGAAGCAGGTGGGGATGCCAAACTGCTGGCCGTGCCCGTAGACAAGCTTTATCCTCCGTATCGCAATATCAAGAGCGCCTCTGATTTGCCCGAAGAAGAGCTGGCCCGTATCCAGCACTTCTTCGAGCACTATAAAGATCTGGAAAAGGGCAAATGGGTCAAGGTCAAGGGCTGGGACGGCCCTGAGGCAGCCTGGAAGGAAATCAGCGATAGCGTAGAGCGTTACGCCAAAGGAGCAAAATAAATGGACACCGTCATACCTGCTTTGCCGGTTTCGGCGCTGTCGGTAGCTGGCTCAAATGCTGTGTTTCCGGTCAGGCGTGTCTATTGTGTTGGGCGTAACTACGCCGAGCATGCCAAGGAAATGGGCTTTACGGGTAGGGAAGATCCATTTTTCTTTTGCAAACCCGCCGACGCGTTAATGAATGTGGCTGATGGCGAAGTAGGCAATATGCCTTACCCGCCCAAAACGTCCAACTTGCATTACGAAATTGAACTCGTCGTGGCACTGAGCAAGGGCGGCCGCGATCTGACCGTTGAAGAGGCGGCTCAGTGTGTCTGGGGCTATGCCATTGGTCTGGACATGACACGGCGTGATTTGCAGGGCGAAGCCAAGAAGCAAGGACGCCCCTGGGAAGTCGGCAAGGCTTTTGACCTGTCAGCACCCATAGGTCCGCTGCACCCGCGCGACAAGACCGGCACTCTGAATACAGGAGCCATTTCGCTGAGCGTGAATGGCGAATCCAGGCAGTCCAGCGACCTGTCGCAAATGATATGGAATATTGCCGAGTCCATTTCGTATTTGTCGGGCCTGTTTGAGCTGAAAGCTGGTGATATTATCTTTACCGGCACCCCCGAAGGTGTAGGGCCGGTTGTTGCAGGCGACACTATGGTGGGCGCTGTCGCTGGCCTGGGTGAGCTGCGAGTCAAGATAGCAAACTAAACACCACAAAACCTCATGTCAAAGAAGGAATCGTTATGACGAAGAAAATTCTGGCCTTATTTGCTCTGACGGCATGTCTGGGCATGGTCGGTTGCACCAATACCGTCGAAGGGGCGGGAGAAGACATCAGCAAAGCAGGTAATGCCATTTCCAATTCCGTGAAGTAGCATCACCACTACAAACGCCTGTATCAGGCGGTTTGTCATCAAAAAGCCGGGCTCTTGCCCGGTTTTTTTTGTCCTCAATCATTTGCCAGGTCATAAAAATGTCATGACTGATTAATCTGCTGGTCATCTGCACTTTCTAAGATGCTGTCCTGTAAGGCGTTAGTCGCCCGGATTTTTTTAGGATGTCATCTATGCACCCAGCAATTCATGTCACAGGCTTGAACAAAAGCTTTGGCGGCAAGCAAGTGCTGTTCGATTTGGGTCTGGCCGTCGAGCCAGGCGAAATGGTTGCGCTGATTGGCGCATCGGGTTCAGGTAAATCGACCCTGCTGCGGCACTTGGCGGGCTTGGCCTGCGGCAATAGGCACGATAGCAGCTCCATACGGGTTTTGGGCCAGTCGGTCCAGGCGGAAGGTCGCCTGAATGGGCAGGTACGCCGTTTGCGGGCCGAAATAGGCTATATCTTTCAACAATTCAATCTGGTGGGCCGATTGAGCGTACTCAGCAATGTATTGCTGGGACGTTTGGGTCGCATGCCACGCTGGCGAGGCTCGCTGGGCTTGTTCAGTCAAGAAGAAAAGCAACGCGCCATGGCCGCGCTGGAAAGAGTGGGGCTGGCCGAATACGCTCATCGTCGCGCCTCTACCTTATCGGGTGGACAGCAACAACGAGTGGCGATTGCCCGAGCCCTGACCCAGGAGGCTGAAGTGATTCTGGCCGATGAGCCCATTGCCTCACTTGATCCTGAATCGGCACGCAAGGTCATGGATATTCTGGCCGACATCAATGAGAAAGATGGAAAGACGGTCGTGGTAACCCTGCACCAGGTGGATTACGCCGTGCGCTATTGCGAGCGTGTTGTCGCACTCAAGGCAGGCCGCATTCATTACGACGGTACGGTGCAGGCACTAAGCGGCACATTCCTGAATGATCTGTACGACGGTGACCTTGATACCGGCCTATTGTTGCCCGTCCGCGAGCAACGTCAGCGGGACATACCGCTCCCCGTTTCTTTAATTGCCGCCTGATGCGCCTTGGGCGCCCCAGGTTTTTTTGTGTTGACTTGTCTAGACAGGTGCCTTCGGCACCGCAGGAGTAGCAATATGTTCAAAGGTGTTCGCAAAGCGCTGGTAGCCACCGCGGTTACTGGCATGTCCTTTTTTGCTGTAGCTCATGCAGCGGAACTCAAGGAATTGAATTTCGGGATCATTTCAACGGAATCGTCCCAGAACCTGAAGTCGCACTGGGATCCCTTCCTGGCCGATATGAGTAAACAAACCGGCATGAAGATCAATGCCTATTTTGCGCCTGACTATGCCGGCATCATCCAGGGTATGCGCTTCGATAAGGTTGATGTGGCCTGGTATGGCAACAAGTCTGCCATGGAAGCTGTTGACCGCGCAGGTGGTGAAGTCTTCATGCAAACCGTGGCGGCCGATGGCAAACCGGGTTACTGGAGCCTGTTGATTGCGCATAAAGACAGCCCCATCAATTCGGTCGAAGACATGCTCAAGAACGCCAAGGATCTCAACTTTGGCAATGGCGATCCCAACTCGACCTCGGGCTTTCTGGTCCCTGGCTACTACGTATTTGCCAAGAATAACGTTGAACCCAAGAAAATCTTCAAACGCACATTGAATGCCAGCCATGAGGTCAATGCATTGAGTGTTGCCAACAAACAGGTTGATGTTGCCACCTTCAATACCGAGGGTATGGATCGTCTGAAAGATACGAATCCCGAGAAGGCAGCTCAGTTGAAGGCAATCTGGAAATCACCCCTGATCCCCTCCGACCCAATAGTGTGGCGCAAGAATCTGCCTGAAGAAACCAAGCAGAAGATACTGGCTTTCTTCAAGAATTACGGCGCCAATCAGCAAGAGCTGGACATCTTGGCCGGCTTGCAGTGGGGCAAGTTTCGTGTTTCGAGCAACGACCAGTTGTTGCCCATCCGTCAGCTTGAGCTGTTCAAGCAACGCAGCCAGGTTGTCGCCGACACCACGCTGAGTGACAGCGATAAGCAGGCAAAGCTTGCCACGCTGGACGCTGATCTTGAAGAGCTGGCCGTCCGTATGGATGAGCTGGACAAGAAGTTGGCCAACGCCAAGTAATCCCCCGGCATTCTTGCGCGTCATGGTGACGCGCAAGAATGCGCAGACTCAAACACGGTTTTTTTTATGACAAGTTTGGTATCTACTCCTTTGTCCTACCGGGCGCCCAAGCGTTCGTGGTCTCAGTGGTTTGCCTGGGGCATGCTGGCCTTGATCCTTGCCTGGTCATGGGAGGGGGCTGAAATGAACCCCGCCATGCTCTGGCGCGATGCCGATAATATGCGGACCTTTCTCGCCGATTTTTTTCCTCCGGATTTTCGCAACTGGAAGTTCTACATGAGTGAAATGCTGGTCACCATACAGATCGCTGTATGGGGGACAGCACTGGCGATTGTGTGCTCCATACCTCTGGGCATATTGTGTTCTGAAAACATCACGCCGTGGTGGATTTGCCAGCCGGTGCGCCGGATCATGGATGCCTTTCGTTCCATCAACGAAATGGTCTTCGCCATGCTGTTTGTGGTGGCCGTAGGCCTGGGGCCGTTCGCGGGTGTGATGGCCTTGTTTATCGGTACGACGGGTGTGCTGGCCAAGCTATTTGCCGAGGCGGTCGAAGCGATAGAACCAGGCCCGGTGGAAGGCGTAAGAGCAACCGGCTCCAGCAGTCTGCAGGAGGTCATCTACGGTGTGATCCCTCAGGTGCTGCCATTGTGGATTTCCTATTCGCTTTATCGCTTCGAGTCGAATGTCCGCTCGGCCACAGTCGTAGGCATGGTAGGGGCGGGCGGCATAGGAGTGACCTTGTGGGAAGCCATACGAGGGTTTCAGCTAGCGCAGACTTGCGCCATTCTCATCATCATCATTGTTGCGGTGAGCATCATCGATATCGTGTCGCAGCGTTTACGCAAGCATTTCATTTAAACAGGAGCCAGGCGGTCCGTCCGCCTTTCAGTAAACATGTACATGTCTAGACAAGTTACACCTAGATATCTTGAGCTGGCTCAGGCATTGCGCGAGCAGCTGGACAGCTACGCGGCAGGTGACTACCTGCCCTCGGAGGCTGCGCTATCTATGAGTTTTGGCGTCAACCGCCACACTTTGCGACGCGCTGTTGATGAGCTGATTGCGGAAGGACGGGTACTGCGTCGCAAGGGGCGAGGAACTTGTGTGCTACCGCGTCCCATTATCTATCCGGTGCATGCCGCTAGTGCCTATAGCAAAACTCTGGAACATATGGGCTTCAGCTCCGAGGCCATCGTACTGAGCAAGCGTAAGCGTGCTGGAACAGCGGAAGAGGCACAAGCCCTGGCGCTGGCAGATAACGAGCCGGTGCTGGAGATTGAAACGCTACGTCTGCTGGACCAGCAACCTATCAGCCTGATTAGCCACTGTTTTGCCGAGCGGCATCAGGACTTGGTGCAAGCATACAAAGGCGGTTCGATGCGCCTGTATTTGGGACAGCAGGGTGTCAGACTCAAGCGCATGTCCACATTGATAGGAGCGCGGGCTCCATCCCAGCGTGATGCCTTGCATCTGTTGATGCCCAGGCATACGCCAGTCCTGAGCATACGCACACTTTCTTGCGATGCCGATGGCGCCTCATTCGAACTGTCCAACTCCATCACACGCGCCGATCGTTTCAAGTATCACGTTATTTCAGGAGAACAACATGAAGTCTAGTCTGGATGTCGAAGCCGACGAGGGTGCGCTTGCACCGCGTCAGCAATGGATGCAGGTACTGGCATGCGCCGGCAAGCAACTGGCCAAGTACGACGACGCATTGCGGCAAGATACACACCGCTATATCAGGCCTGCCGAAATCGGCATGGTTATGGTTCGTGGCCGCACCGGTGCAAGCGGCGAACCCTTCAATCTGGGTGAGATGACTGTGACGCGTTGCGTGGTGCAACTGGCCGATGGTTGTCATGGTTATAGCTATGTGGCGGGTCGCAGTAAAGCACATGCGGAGCTGGCGGCATTGGCCGATGCTCATTTGCAGGGTGAACGTCGTGATTATTGGATGACTCAGCTGATTGAACCCTTGCATCGGGAACAGGTGGCTGCACGTGCCGCCAAAGAGGCACAAAGCGCCGCCACGAAAGTGGACTTCGTCACCATGGTAAGGGGAGAAGACGACTGATGGAAAACCAACTATTGCCGGCTTTTGCCGAGCCAGTTCATACAGCACAGCAGGTATTTCGCCAGGCCTTGAGCGCCTTGTCCGAACCCGGACAGCCGCAGACAGTCAGCGATGCTCCGGGGCTCGGTGGGCTGGCGTCAGCCACCTATGCACTTTGCCTGAGCTTGCTGGATAGCGATACGCCCTTGTGGTTGAGTCCCTCGCTGGATACGCCTGTAGTGCGGGCCAACCTGTCGTTTCACTGTGGTTGCCCCATTGTGGATGAGCCCAAATCGGCTGCTTTTGCGATTCTGGATGGAAAGGCAGCGCTGGATATTTCTCGTTTCAATCCGGGGAATGATCGGGATCCCCACCTGTCGTGCACGGTGATGATACAGCTGGACAGTCTGGAGGGTGGGCCTGCCACGGCGTGGCGCGGTCCGGGCATATTGAACAAGCAAGTGGTTAATTTGCCTGTGCCGACCGACTTCTGGGCGCAGCGCACCCAATATGACTTCCCTATTGGCATAGACCTATTCCTGACTGCAGATTGCACACTGCTGGGATTGCCACGCAGCACGAAGGTCCTGCCCATGATTCAAGAGGTGATCTGAATGTATGTTGCCGTGAAAGGTGGCGAACAAGCCATAGACAATGCTCATGCCCTGCTGGCAAAGAAAAGGCGGGGAGAGATATCGGTACCTGAGCTGAGCGTGGCGCAAATACGCCAGCAAATGCCTCTTGCGGTGTCCCGAGTGATGGCGGAAGGGTCTTTGTTTGACGAAGAGCTTGCCGCTCTTGCCATCAAGCAATCCGCGGGTGATTTGCTTGAAGCCATCTTCCTGCTGCGTGCCTATCGCACGACCTTGCCGCGTTTTAACTACAGCGTTCCCCTGCAGACCGAAGTCATGAATGTGGAGCGGCGCATATCGGCCACTTTCAAGGATTTGCCGGGCGGCCAAAGGCTAGGGCCTACTTTCGACTATACCCATCGCTTGCTCGATTTTTCGCTGCTGGCCGAAGGGTCGGAGCTACCGGCAATGGATGAGGTGGAGGCCGGGCAGCCGCAACCCTGCCCGCGTGTAGTGGATATGCTGGCACAAGAAGGCCTGGTGGGTGTGGAAAGCGAACAGGGTGGTGCAGTGCCCGATATTACGCGCGAACCTCCGGATTTTCCTTCTTCGCGCGCACAGCGGCTGCAAACACTGGCGCGTGGTGATGAAGGTTTTCTGCTGGCGCTTGGCTATTCGACTCAGCGTGGCTATGGCCGTAATCATCCCTTTGCGGGCGAGATACGCATAGGTGCGATTGAAGTATGGGTAGAGCCCGAAGAGCTGGATTTCGCCGTGCCTCTGGGCGATATCGAAGTGACCGAGTGCGAAATGATCAATCAGTTTGTCGGTAGTAAAACGCAGCCGCCTCAATTTACGCGTGGCTATGGTCTGGCCTTTGGTTATGCCGAGCGCAAAGCCATGGGTATGGCGCTGGTTGATCGTGCCTTGCGCGCTCACGAATATCAGGAAGATATTGAATCGCCTGCTCAGCAAGAAGAGTTTGTGCTCATGCACTGCGACAACGTCGAGGCAGCGGGTTTTGTATCACACCTGAAACTACCGCATTACGTTGACTTCCAGTCAGAGCTGGATCTGATACGCAGACTGCGTCGAGGACCTGTACAGGACGCAGCGGAACAAGAGGAGAAACGGGCATGACCATGCACCTCAAGACAAACGAAGCCGAGCCGGGCTACAACTATGCTTATCTCGATGAGCAGACCAAGCGCAGCCTGCGGCGCGGGCTATTGAAAGCGGTGGCGATTCCAGGCTATCAGGTGCCTTTCGGCGGCCGCGAGATGCCTTTGCCTTATGGCTGGGGTACTGGTGGCATGCAGGTGACGGCAGCCTTGCTGGGTCGTGACGACGTACTCAAGGTCATAGACCAGGGAGCGGATGACACGACTAATGCCGTCTCCATCCGGCGCTTTTTTACCCGTACGGCGGGTGTTGCGACGACGACCCATACCGAGCAGGCCACCCTGATCCAGACCCGCCATCGCATACCGGAAGTCCCTTTGCGCCCGGGTCAGATCATGGTCTATCAAGTACCCATTCCGGAGCCCTTACGCTTTATCGAACCGTCGGATTCCGAAACACGCGCCATGCATGCCCTGAACGACTATGGCGTCATGCATGTCAAGCTGTATGAAGACATTGCCACTTATGGGCATATCGCCACCACCTATGCCTATCCGGTCATGGTGGACGGGCGCTACGTGATGGACCCGTCGCCCATTCCAAAATTCGACAATCCCAAACTCCACATGAGCCCAGCCTTGATGCTGTTCGGTGCCGGGCGAGAAAAACGCCTGTATGCCGTACCGCCGTATACCCAGGTAAACAGCCTGGACTTCGAGGACTATCCGTTTGAGCTGCCTACCTGGGATCAAAGCTGCGCGTTTTGCGGCAGTCATGACTCTTACCTGGACGAGTTGATTGTGGACGACCAGGGCTCGCGTAAGTTTGTTTGCTCAGACACCGATTATTGCGGACAACGCTCGGCCGCTCAGGAAGTTACATCATGAATCCACTGTTATCCGTACAAGACCTGACCTTGCTGTATGGGCCCGACAAGGGTTGTCAGGACGTATCTTTCCAGCTGTACCCCGGCGAAGTGCTGGGTATTGTCGGCGAGTCGGGGTCGGGTAAATCTACCTTGCTCAGCGTGCTGTCGGGTCGCACCATGCCTGATCGCGGCCGGGTCGTCTACCACGGCCGACAAGCGGCCGGGATGGATCTGTATCGCGCAAGCGAAGCACAGCGCCGTGCCTTGCTGCGCACGGAGTGGGGTTTTGTTGAACAGAATCCGCGCGATGGCCTGCGCATGAATGTGTCGGCCGGTGCCAACATCGGTGAACGGCTGATGGCGCAAGGGGTGCGCCATTACGGACAACTGCGTCAGGCCGGCTTGCAGTGGCTCAAACAAGTAGAGATAGACCCAGCCCGTATCGATGACTTGCCGCGCACCTTTTCGGGCGGCATGCAACAAAGGCTGCAGATAGCCCGCAATCTGGTTTCCAGCCCGCGTCTGATCTTCATGGATGAGCCTACCGGTGGCCTGGATGTATCGGTGCAAGCGCATTTGCTGGACTTGCTGCGCAGCCTGGTACGTGAATTACAGCTGGCCGTCGTGATCGTGACGCACGACCTGGCCGTGGCTCGGTTGCTGGCCGATCGATTAATGGTCATGCGTCGCTCTCGCGTGGTCGAGGCCGGACTGACTGACCAGATTCTGGATGATCCGCAGCACGCATACAGCCAGTTACTCGTCTCGTCCGTATTGCAGCCTTGAGGTAAACCACATGAATCCCGTCATAGAAGTCCATGGGCTTGGCAAAGCCTTTACCCTGCATCAACAGCATGGGGTGGTATTGAATGTTTTGCAGGGCTTGAATTTTTCAGTGCAGCCCGGCGAATGTCTGATCCTGCATGGCCGTTCGGGTGCCGGCAAGTCCACCTTGCTGCGTACCTTGTACGGCAATTATCTGCCGGCAGCCGGCAGTATACGCATACAGCACGAAGGGCAGATGATAGAAATGGTGGGCGCCGAACCGCGCCAGACCCTGGCTGTCAGACGCAGCACGCTAGGCTACGTCAGTCAGTTTTTGCGTGTCATACCACGCGTCAAGTGTCTTGATGTTGTGATGGAACCGGCACTGTCGCGCAGCCTGGATCCAGCTCAAGCCGAGCGACGCGCACAAGATTTGCTGCAACGCCTGGGTATACCCGATAGCTTGTGGTCACTTGCTCCCGGTACGTTTTCCGGGGGTGAACAGCAGCGTGTGAATATTGCACGCAGCTTCATGGTGCATTGGCCTGTGCTGTTGCTGGATGAGCCCACTGCATCATTGGATGATGCCAACCGTAGTGTTGTCATTGAGCTGATCGCCGAAGCCCGTGCGGCAGGCTCTGCGCTGATTGCTATTTCTCACGATGCGGCCACACGCGATGCCATCGCCGATCGTTATCTTGATATGAGCCCCAAGGAGCTGGACCATGCCTGCTGACCAAATATTGACCAATGCTCGCGTCGTGACTGATTCCGAAGTTTTTCTCGGCACGGTTACGCTGCACGACGGCCAGATCCATGACGTCAGCCAGGGTACTTGCACGCTGCCACATGCACAGGATATGGACGGTGATTATCTGATGCCGGGCTTCGTCGAGCTGCATACCGATAATCTGGAAAAGTATATGAACCCGCGCCCCGGCGTGGACTGGCCGCCGGAATCGGCCGTATTGGCGCACGATGCACAGATTGTGGCGGCGGGCATCACTACAGTATTCGATGCCTTGTCGATAGGTGATGTGAACCCCAAAGGTGACCGCCTCCGGCAATTGCCGATGATGCAGCAAGCGATTACGCAAGCCGAGCAGCATGGCCATACTCGGGCCGAGCATCGCCTGCATCTGCGTTGCGAGTTGAGCCACGAGAAAACCCTGGAACTGTTCAATGAACTGGTAGAAAACCCGCTGGTTCAGCTGGTGTCTGTCATGGACCATTCGCCTGGTCAACGCCAGTTCGTCAAGCTGGAAAAATACCGTGAATACTATCAAGGCAAGTACCACATGAGCGATGCCGAGATGGAAAAATTCATTGAGCGCCAAATGGAAAACTCCAGGCGATATAGCAACGATTATCGTCGTTCGATCGCCACGCAATGCCGCCAGCGTTCCCTGTCTTTGGCCAGCCACGACGATGCCACGCTCGAGCACGCCGAGGAATCGGCCGGTTACGGCATGAGCATTGCCGAATTCCCGACCACCGTGGAAGCAGCTGCCGTCAGCCATCGCCTGGGCTTGAGCGTGCTGATGGGCGCACCCAATGTCGTGCGCGGTGGGTCGCACTCGGGCAATGTTGCGGCTACCGACCTGGCCGACCAGGGCGTCCTCGACATTCTTTCCAGTGATTACTATCCGGCCAGCTTGCTGCAGGCCGCGCGCAGGCTGGCGGATGAGCACGAAAGCTATGATTTACCCAAGGCGGTCAAGACCATCAGCCTGACGCCTGCACGCGCCGCCGGCTTGCATGACCGCGGCGAGATACGCCAGGGACTGCGTGGCGATCTGGTGCGCGTGCGTTCGCACGACAAGCAGTTTGTGGTGCAGCAAGTGTGGCGTGGCGGACAAAGAGTGTTCTGATGTCTGGCCGTCTGATCTATGTCATGGGGCCTTCCGGTGCGGGTAAAGACGCTGTGCTGCAAGGCGTGCTGAATTTAATGAGCGACGGTGACTGCCATTTGGCACCGCGGCTGGTTACCCGACCCATCACGCACGATGAGCCCCACGCTGTGTCGGTATCGCAGGCTGAGTTCGAACGGCTGGAGGCTCATGACCGCCTTGCCCTGGCATGGCGGGCTCACGGCTTGTCCTACGGCGTGTTGCGCCACATCGATGACAGGTTGCAAGCTGGCTGCGATGTGCTGGTCAACGGCTCGCGTGGCTACCTGCCCGAAGCGTGCAGACGCTACCGCGGCTTGTTGCCCGTTTTGCTGACGGTGGACAGTGACTTGCTGCGTCAACGGCTGAGTCGCCGGGGTCGCGAGGGTAACGAACAGATCAATGCGCGGCTGGAGCGCAATATTCAGTTCACCGCTTTACCGCAGCATTCCAGTGCAAGCCCACTGCTGACTATCGATAATTCCGGGCCCCTCGACCAGGCTATTACCATGCTTTACACTCATTTAAGGCAAAACAAAAACAGGCAGATTGAGACATGCGGCTGACACTATTGGGCACAGGCAATGCAGGGCAGGTACCCGTCTACAACTGCTTTTGTGCGGCGTGCGAGCGTGCTCGGGCAAAGCCGCAGTACCGGCGTGGGCCTTGTTCGGCGCTGCTGGAGTTCGGTACGCAGCGCTGGCTGGTGGATGCGGGGCTAACCGATCTGGCCGAGCGCTTTCCGCCCGGCAGCCTTAGTGGCATCATCCAAACCCATTACCATGCCGACCATGCGCAAGGTTTGCTACACCTTAGATGGGGCCTGGATATGAGTCTGCCCGTGCTGGGGCCGCCAGACCCTGACGGCTTGGCCGACTTGTACAAGTATCCCGGCATACTGGATTTTTCCCGCAAACTTGAAGCCTTTGTACCGGCGCAACTGGATGGATGCGTGGTCACGCCCGTGCCGCTGGCGCACTCCAAAATAACTTACGGCTATGTGTTTGAAGCAGAAGGACAGCGCTACGCCTACCTGACCGACACGGTGGGGCTGCCGCCCGATACACAGGCTTTTCTGGCGCGTCAGCCCCTGGATTTACTGGTGCTGGACTGCTCTTTCGCCCCGACCACCACCGCACCACGCAACCACAACGACTTGAGCCGTGCATTGGACACCATACATGCGCTGAATGTAAAACAGGCCGTGTTGACGCATATCAGCCACGGCCTGGATGTCTGGTTGATGGACGAGGCCAATACTTTGCCTGATGGCGTGGTAGTGGGCCACGATGGCGCGGTGTTTGGTAACCCGGTGCTGGCTGGAATGGCCTCAGCCTAGCCTGACACTACAGTAATCGCGAAGCCGTCCCAGCCCTTGGTGCCTACCGTTTGCACGGCGGTACTGCTTAAACTAGGGTTGGCAGCAGCCATGGTAAACAGGCTGCGCACGCCTTCGACGTCGGGGTCGTGATTGCTGAGGTCGGCGACACCACCCTTGCGCACCACATTGTCGGTGACAATAACCGTGCCCGGCCGGGAAAGCTTGAGCGACCATTCCAGATAGTGCGGATTGTTCTGCTTGTCGGCGTCGATGAAGACAAAATCGAAAGGCTCGACCTGGTCTGCGACCAGGCTTTTTAATGTATCGACTGCATTGCCCTCCTTGACACTAACAGCATCGCCAAAGCCGGCGCGCTGCAGGTTGGCCTGCGCTACCTTGGCGTGTTCGGGTTCCAGTTCCAGCGTAACAATGCTGCCGCCTGGTGGCAGAGCACGTGCCAGCCAGATAGTGCTGTAGCCGCCCAGCGTGCCAATTTCAAGAATACGGCGGGCGCCGCTGATACGGGCCAGCAATTGCAGCAGCTTGCCCTGGTTGGGCGCCACGTTGATGGCTGGCAGGCCGGCCGCATGGCTGTCGGCCAGCGCGGCATCCAGCACCGGGTCGGACGGCGCCAACGTGGCCGAAAAATAGTCATCAACCTGATTCCATTGTTCCTGATTCAAGACACGCTCCTTCAAGATTGGGGTGAGTTCCTGCGAGTAGCTAGGTTAGCTGGATCATGATCACTTTAGCCGGGTTGATGGCTTTGCCCAACTCGGCATCTGCGAATTGTTGGCTTGCTTTTGCGGGTGCACACTGCAGTCGTGATGATGAGACGGGAGAGTGTGGTGCACAAGAAACATGATGCGCAACGCGGTCAAGGTATGACCGAATACATAATTGTAGTGGCGTTGGTTGCTGTTGCGGCCATCGCTGTCTATCAACTATTCGGGCAAGTAGTCCGATCACAAACAGCGGCCATGGCCAAGGAGCTGGCTGGCGAAGACGGGTCCGAGCAGTCGCGTATGGCGCAAACCGCAGCCGAGGCAGCGGCGGCTCAGGTGGCAGCCAAAACACTTAAATCGTTCACCGGAAATGCCGGTGCAGGCCAATGATTTTCTATAACAAGCATACTGCCTGTCCGGCTCAACAGGGTCAGGCATTGGTACTTGCCACTTTGCTGTTGGGTGCGGCCTTGTTGGTGTTGATCCGGTATTTTGCAGTCGGGCAAATGGTGGGCGCCAAGGCCAGGCAGCTGCATGCCCTGGATGCCACCGCATATAGCGGCGCGTTGATACAGGCACGAGCCATGAATATGCTGTCATATATCAACCGTGCACACATAGGTCACCAACTGGCCATGGCACATCTGGTTACCCTGGGTTCATGGGCCTCATTGGGCGGAGCACAAGCCAGGCAGTTGGCATCCGGCAATCCACCCCCACATTTGATCAGCATGCTGTTTGGTCCAGAACATGGCGCCGCCTATCGTGCCGCGTCACAGGCGTCGGGCTTTAGTGGTTTGGCCATGCCTCAGGCTGACCTTGCCCGCGCCTACGGCGGGCACGATCACGCGGTGCGTGCCGTGCTCAATACAGCACAGGATGCAATCGTCGCAACACTGCCTCAAGCACGAGAGCAGGCCATGCAGGCTGTGTTAAGAACAAACTATCCCGAACAGGCGGCATCGATCCGGTTTGATCTGACTCTGGATCACGATAACTGGCCTGGCTATGTGCAGCGCCAATCAGGTCATGGGCAATTACGCAACCTGGTCGAAGACGTTGCTCTGTTGTATGAGTTCCTGTCGCCGCGCAATGATACGGCATTCAACAACTGGGTCGTCGATGCGCGCTGTCCGGGCATGCGGCATCAGTTGCGTCGTCGTGGCGGTACCGAGCTCGACCAGCAAGGCCGTTGGCAATCTGCCGATACTTTGTCTTTTCATGCCCTACGGTCCAACCGCTGGATAGGCTGCTATTTTCGCGAATATGCAATGGGGTGGGGCTGGATTCCAAGCGCCCAGACGCAAACCATAGGCCAACCCCATGTTGATGATCCTCCTGCTGATTTTGCGGCACAGGATTTCTGGCGTTGGGTTCAGGAGGCGACGAACTGGGACATCACTTCTGACAGTGCCAATCCACTTGCGAACTCGCGTGCCGTGGCGTCTCGCCAGCGTTGGCAAGGTGGCGGGTTGCCTTCCTATTTTGATGTGGCCTCCAAAGCAGCTATTACATCTCTAGGGTTCTCTGTAAGCCTGCGTCATCCTGGTCCCGACGGCCTCATAGTCAGTACCCGTAGTGCTGCAGAAACCTTCTTTGATCGTCCAGAGCTCCGTAGTGACGCACGCATTGAACAGGCCAGTTTGTTCAACCCCTACTGGCAAGCTCGTCTGGCCATCCATAAGGACGCTACTGACTCAAAAATGAGGCAGCCATGAGCGCGAAAGTCACGCAGGGTGGGCAGGCTTTGGCCGAGGGACTTGTGGCTATGGTAGTCCTGGCATCCATATGGGTGGCGGTGGCTTGGCTGGGTCGTTTGCAAGATATGGCCTTGTCGGCCCAGCATGCGAGTGGTCTAGCGGCATTTGCCTACACTCGCAATCCTGCAGCTCATATTGATTACGGTATAAGAGCGCACTATTTTCAGGGGCCTGCACATCAATGGAAAGATCGCAGCGGCCATTCCTTATTGGCTTCGTCTTTGCATCAGGTGCAGTTCGATTTCAAACGAGCATCTGTATTGAGCCAGGCAGGACAACCAGGCGGTATCGATGCCATGGCCGTGTCATTGCGTGATGACTGGGGCATACAAGACGAGGGTATTGTCAATGCTGCGGTACATTTCTTGCCCGGGTCCGGCACTGTCGACGTGGCCGGTAATAGTGTGCTGGGTCTTGGAGCATTCAACGACTACCCGCAGCTACGTCGGCATACAGCCATACTTGAAGGCGCCGGACATGCTTCGAACGATACCAGGGTCCAGCAAGTTGTGGCGCAGTCAACGCAGGCTTGGTCTGACAGTGCGCGTGCTTCGGTCGATATGGGTAAAAAAGTTGACGCCGCTATGGCAGCAGTTGATGCGCCCTGGCATCGCGCGCGGCCAGTGCTGGACTGGTTGAGTCCATGGGCTGGCCATGTCCCGGCAGCACGCCTTGCTCATCCCGTCAAGGAGCCAGAATGAACTTTATCAATGTATGGTTGCGACGTCGTCGAATCAAGAAGCTGCCCTTGTGCGGCAGCTTACAGCTGATCTTGTCAACGGTCATATTGGCCTTGCTTTTCCCGCCTGCCTTGGCTCAGGCTTCCGTAACTGAAAGCCTGGCGGCCCTGACTATACCCGGCTTTGAGTGGGAAGCGCAGCAAACGATGCAATTATCCGGTGTGCCAATGTATGTACGACGCTTCTCGTCCAATGATGCCGTGATACCTGCTGCGCAAGCACTGGCTCAGCACTCCGGCTTGTTTGAGCGCATCCTGAAGCTGAACTCCAAAGTGGTGTTATCGGGCTTGCGCTCGGACTGGCATTGGTTGGCTGAAGTCGATACATCTACCTCGGGTTCTCAGGGTTATGTGTCAGCCCTACACGTAGAGGTCGATGGTCTCGCACAAGGTCGGTACGCGGCGAAATCTTCATTCATATGGCTTCCGCCACAAGCCAGACAACAGTTCGATCATCAAAGCACCCTGGGCAACAAGAAGGTTGTTCAGCAGGTTTACAGCGTTGCCTTGCCTATACAAACCCTAACGTCATATGTGCGCAGGCAGTTGCGTGCTGAGGGCTGGGCGCCAGAGCCCGAGTTTGCCGGTATGGGGGCCAGTACGGTATGGCGTCGGGCTGGGGCGCGTGTGATGCTGTTTCCCCAGCAAGGCGCGAGCGGAACTTCTTTATACGTGCATTATTCCGAATAGTCACCAAGAGGGCTTTAAAAAATGCGTTTGCCGGTATTTAACCGATCGCTGGCCATGTTGTTGCTGGCGGGTATTGCAGGACTAGCCGCTGCCTGGGCGGCCAAGCAGCATATTGAGGGCAAAGTCCAGTTACTTGAGGAGCAAGCGCGCACGCCAACCGTAAAAAGAATCGTCGCCGCGTATGATCTGCCAGCCGGCACACGTCTGGGATCAGAGCATCTTGCTCTGCGTGATTTTCCTGCGAACGTGGTGTCGAGCGATAGTCTTACGCCAGGCCGTTTTGGCGAACTGACAGGAACGGTGCTGCGTGCCCCGTTGCGAGGTGGCGATGCCGTGCTTCAAGTTCATACGGCAGTGCAGGAACATGCAGCCTTTTCTAGTCATTTGTCGACCGGCAGACGGGCTATTTCTATGCCGGTTGATGCCATCAATTCAGTTTCCGGCTTGCTGCAGCCAGGCGACCTGATCGATCTTTATGTGTCTTTTGAGTATCAGCGTCGTCATATTACCGCCCCATTGTTGCAGGGGGTGCTGGTACTTGCTACCGATAACAACACGCAATTTGTTCAAGATGTCGGTCATACGCCCAGGGCTTCCTATGCCACGGTAACGCTCGATGCATCGCCGGAAGATGCTGTCAAGCTGGTTGCCGCTCGGCACGGCGGAACAATCACCGCCGTCCTGCGTCCGCCTCAAGATATGGATGCAAGCCAGAAAGCAGTGCGGGGCGACTTGGCAAGTTTGCTGGGGGTAAGCCGCAAGCCTCCCGCATTCAACAGAAAAGCTCAGGTGATCTATGGCAATCAATCGGTACGCAGTGTGTCCAGGCTTAAGCCCGCAACATCCACATCGCCGCAGACCAGCGGTTTATTTAACCTTCCGGGTTCACAAGACCTTGTCAGTGCCTGGATGCTCGCTGCGATGGAGCGTCAGATGCTTCAAGCTTCTCAAGCGCAAGATTTTCCTCCAGACCTGGCAGGTCTGAATGTGAAGGAAGAATAGGGCTGCACGCATGAATGTACGCAAGTTAATGCTCGGATATTGCCTTATGCTGCTGATGCAGTATGGCAATGCCGCTCCTTCGCAAGAAGTTATGCTGAGCCTGCAAGTGGGTGAAGTCAAGGTTCTGGGTATTCCAGACGTCGCTCGTGTGGCGGTCGGCGACGGCCATATCGTCAATGCGGTAGCTACCGACGAAAAAGAGGTTATTGTGTTTGCCCGGCACGAAGGTTCTACTGCCTTGCAGATCTGGTCAGCCGACGGCCAGCGCTGGCAGTATCAAATCGAGGTTGCGCCAGAAGGTTTGCGACAAGTACAGCAAGAACTGCGTAGCGTTCTCGAACGTGTGCCACACGCACAACTCTCCGTTGTGGGTGACAAGCTGTTGGTAGAGGGCGACGATCTTTCCGACCGTGATCGCGAGCGCATCGCCGAATTGGCAAAGCATTACCCGCAACTGCTTGATTTCACTGGCCAGGTGGGATGGGATCGCATGGTGTTGCTTGATGTCCAGGTGGTCGAGGTTCCGCGCATACAGCTGCAGGAGCTGGGCTTGCGCTGGAGTACTGTGAGCGATGGTGGACTCAACGCTGGCCTGGCCTGGGATACAGGTAGCAAAAGGCTGGATGGCCGTCCCGGCGAATCAATCATGCCAATAGGATTTCCGGCCACTATGGCTGCTGGCTACTTTGGAGCAAGTGCCTTGCTGTCGGCACGTATCAACGCCATGGCTCAGAAAGGCACTGCGGTGGTACTGGCTCAGCCGCAATTGTTGGCCCGCAGCGGCGCGACTGCAGAGTTCCTGGCCGGTGGCGAAGTGCCTTATTCGACCGTGGATGCCAATGGAAATACCAACACTGCCTTCAAACCCTACGGTGTTTCCTTGCGCATTACCCCCCAGATCGAACGCAACGGAGCGGTACGGTCCCGCATCGAGGTCGAAGTCAGTTCCGTTGATAGCGCTTTGTCTGTACCTAATGGACCATCCTTGAAGACCCGGCGTGCGGCAACAGAGTTCAATGTACGCTCAGGGCAAACACTGGTTCTGGCAGGTTTTCTTTCCCGCGAGGCAGCACATAACGTCGACAAGGTGCCGGGCCTGGGTGACATCCCCATTCTTGGCGAGCTGTTCAAATCCAGCCGGTTCCAGCGTCATGAAACCGAATTGGCCATCTTTGTGACACCGGTACTGGTCGGCGCTGATCATCCAGGAATGGCCCGTCGAGTTCAACAAGGGCAAGAGATACTTCAAAATGCCTTTCCGCAAGCACCCATGATCAACGCTTCAGTGGCATTGTTTCCTGAGCCTATCTCCTCTGATGGACAAGCCTTGTGGGATCCATGGCAAGGCCCAGGGTCGCAATGGTCGCAAGAAATACCCGAGTCCTTTTTACCGCAAGTGGACAAGGCCAGCGGCAATTGATCTGTTTTCATGGAGTAGTGTGATGCTGGATATGGAACTACGTTTTGAGGATGGTCAGGTTCAGGTGGCATGCTACGCTCTTCCGCTCGAGATCGGTCGCGGGCCAGACAGTCACTTGCGCCTGAAGGCGTGGCGGGTTGGTAAGCGGCATGCACGCATTGAACGCCGGCAGGCGGGTTTGTTTCTAGAAGATTTTGGTTCCTTGGGTGGCACCTTGGTGAATGGCCGGCGCGTGGCCGAATATGGGCCTTTGCAACAGGGCGATGAAATACTTATCGGTCCGTGTCTCATACGCCTGACCATGAATAAGCAGTGTGTTGCAGCAACTGAATCCGCGACGCGTGTGAACGGAGCGGGCATGGGTATAAGTGCGGTCCAGCCATTATTGCAAGACGGTATCCCAACGACCCATCAACCGACTGTAGTGCAGGGCGGCTCAGTTGATCATGACAGCAATTCTGCCGGTAAAGAAGGTGTGCTGAGCGTATTGTTATTTCATCGGCGTCGGCTGCATGCGGCCTTGCTGGAGGCGCTGAATCTAAGACGCCGCGATATTGCCAGCATGACTGATGACGCTCTGCGCAGTGAAGCCTCTGCCGCGTTAGGGGATATTATCTCTGCCGATACCGAGCTTCCACCCTATATCGACCGGTCGGCGTTATTGCTGGAAGTCGTTAATGAGGCTGTGGGCCTGGGGCCTTTGGAACCCTTGCTGGCGGATCAGGCGGTCACCGAAATCATGGTCAATCGTCATGATGAAATATTTGTCGAGATCAATGGGAAGCTCACGCGGCATAGTGCAGTATTCAGCAGCGAACAAGCAGTGCTGGGTGTTATTGATCGTATTGTTTCTCCGTTGGGTCGACGCATAGACGAAAGTTCTCCTATGGTCGATGCGCGCTTGCGTGATGGCTCTCGGGTCAATGCTGTGCTGGCCCCCGTAGCGTTGCGTGGCAGCAGTCTGACCATACGTAAGTTTCCACAAAAGCGTCCGGATATGGATGATCTCTTGCGCCTCGAGGCCTTTGACGAAGCGATGCAGATCTTTCTGGCAGAAAGCGTGCGCAGCAAGAAAAATATCATTGTCTCTGGCGGCACGGGCTCGGGCAAAACAACTTTGCTTAACGTGCTGTCGAACTGCATTCCTTCAGGTGAGCGCATCGTCACCATAGAGGATGCCGCCGAACTCAAGCTGGAGCACTCGCATCTGGTTGCGCTGGAGTCGCGACCGGCCAATCTGGAGGGGCGGGGCGCTATTGCTATTCGTGATCTTGTGCGCAATGCCTTGCGCATGCGTCCCGATCGTATCGTGGTCGGTGAGTGCCGGGGCGGCGAGGCATTCGATATGCTGGCGGCGATGAACACTGGCCATGAAGGCTCATTGACTACCTTGCATGCAAATAGTCCGCGCGATGCGCTGGCCAGGCTGGAGACCATGATATTGATGGCGGGGATGGATCTACCCCTGGCTGTCGTGCGTGAACATATCGCCGCCAGCATACATTTCATCGTGCAACAGGCGCGTTTGAGTAATGGCCGTCGTTTGATCACATCCATCGTCGAAATCACCGGCATGGAAAGTGGTCGTATACAAACACAAGAGCTTTTCAGGTATGTGCAGTCGCCGATTCCAGCATTTGTGGGTTGCGGTGTGATCCCTGAGTGTTTTATGGACGAGATGGGTGCCGCTGCGCTGCAGACAGCACTGTTCGATCGACGTACCGAGCTGATTCGTAACCAATTGGATGCAGGCTAAGGCGGCGCAAAGTCCTGGCTGAAAACAAGCATGACAATATTTTTTTTCCTGTTAAGCACAACTATTTTGTTTGGCGTGTGCTGCTGGTTCTTGCAAAAATGGCTGAGTAAGGCGTATGTACGCTATCAACGAGCATTCCAGCGGCAAACCAGCGAACGGCTGGATGAATTTTTCCTGTTCGTGGATCCGGCGCAGCTCTGGATGGCAAACCTCAGTTTATGTACAGTGCTGATCGCCGTCGTGTATGGCCTGACCGGTGGCGTGGCATGGGCCGTACTCTCGGGTGTCATCAGCTTGCTGCTACCCCAGTACGGCATAGGCCGATTGAGAAAGCGGCGTGTACGCCGTTTTGATGAGCAACTCCCTGACCTGCTGCAGGCATTGGCGGGTGCCTTGCGTGCTGGGGCCGGTCTGCAGTCTGCCTTGAGGCATATTGTGGCTCAGTCACCAGCGCCGTTGTCTCAGGAGTTCGGACTGATTCTCCGTCAGCAGCGCATGGGTGTCGGTTTTGAGCAAGCCTTGGCAGACTTATATCGCCGTATGCCTTTTGAAGGCACCGGTCTGGTTGTGTCAGCGCTGACCATAGCGGCACAGAGTGGCGGCAATCTTGCGGAAACGCTGGAAGGCATCGCCGCCACGCTACGGGCTCGCTTGCGTCTTCTCGACCGTGTACAGGCCCTGACGTCGCAAGGGCGGTTGCAGGCCTGGATTATGGCTGGTTTGCCACCGATACTGGCCATTGTGTTGCATTATCTGGATCCGGATGCCATGCAGGCGCTATGGAAAACTCCTGCAGGCTGGTCAGTATTAGCTACCGTGGTTGTGATGGAAGTCGTTGGTATATGGTTCATACGCCGTATTGTTGCCATCCAGGTGTAGTGTCCTGTTTGGGTTGCTGGTGAGCTTGAGTTCTGGTGCATGGACTCGGGCAGCACTCCACCGTCATGCACACGATCCGTTTTGCTTAATCACCTCATACGCCAGGAGGATATATGTTTTTCTGGATCAGTTGCCTGGCCGCCGGGCTGTCACTGTATTTGCTGGTGTGGGTGTTTACGCGGCCGCTCCTGCAGAAAAAAGGGCAGATGCATCATATGCCCGGCCGACTGCTGCTGCATTTGAGCTGGCCCTGGATACTCGCACTGACACCTGTATGCCAGCCTTTTGTTTCATGGCGCATGCGGCGAGGTCTGAGTCAACGCTTGTTGACAGCAGGGCTAGGGCAGTGGTGCTTGCCCGAGCATATCGTCGCCATGCAACTGTTCGGCCTGTTCACACTGACGCTGGTTTCAGCGCTGACACTGCAAGCCAGTGGCGTGTCCCGTCTGACTCATATAGTGCTGCCATGTCTGCTTGTAGGTCTGGTAGGTATGCTGTGGCCGCGCTATTGGCTGCGCAGCCTGGCACGTCAGCGGCAACTGCAAATGTTGCGTGAGTTTCCCTTCTTGCTGGATATGACCACCCTTTGTGTCGAGGCAGGCCTGAATTTGCATGGCGCCTTGCAACAGGCTGCTCAGCACGGGCCGGAAGGGCCTTTGCGGGGTGAGCTTCGGCATGCGCTGGCAGATATGCGTGCAGGTGTCCCTAGAGTACAGGCCTTGCAGAAATTGGCTCAACGCTGCGGAGTACCCGCTGTACAGAGTCTGGTGACAGCGCTGGCTCAGGCTGACCAATTGGGTATGAACCTGGGACCCTTGCTGCGCTCGCAGTCGGAGCAGCGTCGGGTCGAGCGGTTTTTACGTGCAGAAAAACTGGCGCTTGAGGCGCCTGTGAAAATGTTGTTTCCCATGGTTTTCTGTATTTTTCCCTGCACGTTTCTTATCATCGGGTTTCCCATAGTGATCAAGTTGCTGGCCTTTGACTCATGACCAGGCACATCCGGACCACGCTGCGCGATTTCTCTTCCTCATGTGCACCTTGAAACTCTACAAGGCAACAAGCTTCTGGGCACGATTGCGTGGTTTGCACGCGTACAATGGTTTGTCGCCGCATACAGGCCTATACATTGCTCCTTGCCGCGCCATACATACAATTGGCTTGTCTTATCCTATTGATGTGGTTTTTCTGGATAAATACCATCGGGTGCTGGCGCAACGGCACCACCTAGCACCCTGGCGACTTGCCTGTTGCCCCGTTGGTGCTGCCGTAGTAGAGCTGCCCGGTGGCTATTGCGATGCCCATCCTGATTTCAGGCAGGCCATTTACGCTGCCCTGACATCAACTTAAGTCCGATATCTTCTTTTTCCGGCTGCTGATGTATTGCTCGACCAAGCGCTTGCTTGGCCAACAAAACAGGATTTCGGGCTCAGTCTTCGGCCGCGTAGTTGGCACCGAACACGCTGAAGTAGGCAGGATAAAAGCTGCAATACAGCACGGCCGCCACAATAATGTTGACAGGCGTCAGCAATATTTGCACGGTGCCGGGCGATACGCCCAACGAGGTCACAAACGATCCTACCATTTGAATGGCAAAGAAAATGGCGGCCCAACTGGCGCCGTAGGCCAGGAAAGGCAGTTTGTTGCGCCAGCATGCCACCATTGAAAAGAACAGCGCCTGCGACATTTTGATGCGGTGCCAGCCTATCAGTGCGGGTGCATGCCAGAACAGGGCGGAGATGATCACGTACAGCAGGCCGAAAGTAATGAAGGGGCCGCGCATGGCAGAGATCAGGGCGGTTTCATCGATTGCACCGTCAACATCGATGGCGCTCATCAGGCTATCAAGAAAAGGCAGAGTGGCGAAGAACCCGCCGGCCAGGCAAAAGATCAGGTAGGCGAGACCCAGGGCCAGCAGGCGCCGACGGGTGTCCCGGTCGTGCAGCGGCTCGAGCCACATGTTCAGCAGCATGGGTTTGCCATTGGCGATATTGCGGCAGGCCGACAGCGTGATAAAGGTCAGTATGGGCGTGCCGGCTATCAGCAACATTTGGCCGAACAGCGGAATCAGATAGCTGACGCTGATCAGAAATCCCGTCATCAGGCTCCAGAAGAACATGGCCATGGGCTGGCGCTTGAACAGCTGGAAGCCGTTTTGTATCCAGAGCCAGCCGGAGGTGATGGGAAGTGAGGCAGCTTGCATGGTGAATCTTGTTTCCTATAGAGCCGGTGCTGGTGTGTTGCGGCGCTCTTGCAATATGAGTTCGAAATGACGTGGGTCGTGGGGCTTGAGCGTCTGGGCCGGCCTGGGCAGATAGAAATCGTATAGCCTGGACACCCAGAAGCGTAATGCGGCCGCCTGCAGCAATACGGGCCAGGCGTGTTTTTCTGCTTCGGTAAAAGGTCTGACCTCGGCATAGGCATTCAGCCAGGCTTGCAGCTTGTCGTGCTGGAGCACACCAGTATTGCGATGAATGCACCAGTCGTTCACACTGACGGCCACGTCGAACAACCAAGTATCGCAACCAGCGAAATAGAAATCAATGATACCGCCCATACGCGGCATGTCGAAGGTACCATCGAACAGCACATTGTCGCGAAACAGGTCGCAGTGTGCCGGTCCGTAAGGCAAGGCCTGGTAGGTATCACTCTGGGCAAAACGCGTTTGCTCTTCAAGGACCTCGGTGATGAGGGTGGCTTGGGACGTGGACAGGAAGGGCAGTACTTTAGGTATGGTTTCCTGCCACCAAGGCAGGCCGCGCAAATTGGGCTGTGCGATGCTGAAGCTGCGGCCAGCCAAGTGAGCCTGAGCCAGGGTCCGGCCTGCCAGCGCACAATGAGCGGTGCCGGGTTCAGGTTCGTAGCCACCGGACAGGCGACTGACGATGGCGCAGGGCTTGTCGTGCAAAGTCGTCAGACGTGTGCCGTCGCGCAAGGTTTGGGGTTCGGGCACTGGTACACCATGCGTAGCCAGGTGATGCATCAGTTCTATATAGAACGGCAGTTGCTCGTGGCTCAGGACTTCGAACAGTGTCAGAACATATTCACCCTGGGTTGTTGTCAGAAAATAATTGGTATTTTCGATGCCGGCTGTAATGCCGCGCAGGGAAACGAGTTCGCCCAGGGTGTAGTGGTTCAGCAATTGCTGTGCGTCGCGTTCGCTGACGGGGGTGAAGACGGCCATAAGCTGCAGACTCCGCTTGTATGCAAGCGTGGATAGTTGAATAAACAAAACGCCCGTGAATCGGGCGTTTGATTTTAGTCCATCGGCCCCGACGCTGCTTGGTCGAGGCCGATGTGTAGCTGGCTTGATTTTTACAGACTATTTTTTAAGCAGGCTGCATTTGGAGTCTTCTACGGTCGTGAAGGCTTCCTCGCCGGGTATGGTGGCCACAATTTTCATATAGTCCCATGGTTTGGTCGACTCTGCGGGTGTCTTGACCTGCATCAGATACATGTCATGAATGTAGCGGCCATCAGCGCGTATATAGCCTTTAGTGTATACGTCGTCGATTTTCATCTTCTTGAGTTCGGCCATGATGGCATCGGAGTCTGTGCTGCCCACGGCTTTGACGGCTTTCAGATAGGTCGATGTGGCGGAATAGGCAGCCACTTGGTGGGTGCTGGGCATTTTGTTCATCTTTTTATAGAAGCGCTCCGAGAATTCGCGTGAGGCTTCGTTCTTGTCCCAGTACCAGCTGTCGGTCATGAGCAGCTTCTGTGCAACGGGCAGTCCTAGACCGTGGATGTCGTTGATGGTCATCAGCAGGCCCACCAGCTTCATTTTGTCGACCAGGCCGAAATCGTTGGCAGCCTTGATGGAGTTGATGGTGTCGGAGCCGGCATTGGCCAGGCCCAATACATCGGCGCCGGATGCGGCGGCCTGCAGAATGTACGACGACATATCGGGTGAGAAGGGCGGATGTCTGACTGAGCCGACCACCGTGCCGCCCTGATTTTTGACCACGGCACTGGTGTCTGCTTCAAGCGAGTGGCCGAAAGCGTAGTCGGCCACCAGGAAATACCATGATTTTCCACCTTGCTTGATCACAGCCGAGCCCGTTCCCTTGGCCAGCGCTACGGTGTCGTATTCGTAATGAATAGTGTAGGGTGTGCAGTCTTCGTTGGTGAGGCGTGCTGTGGCTGCGCCGATATTGATATAGGGAATGTGTTTTTCGGCAACGATAGTGTTCATGGCCAGCCCGGCCGCCGAGTTCACACCGCCAATCAGCAAGGACAAACCGTCCTGGTCTATCCATTCGCGAGCGCGTGCGGCAGCGATTTCAGGCTTGTTCTGGTGGTCGGCCGAAAGCACCTCGATTTTCTTGCCCAGCACGGTGCCGCCGGCATCCTGGACGGCCATGCGTACGGCTTCCAGGCCACCTGAACCGTCTGTATCGGCGTAAGGCCCCGACATGTCGGTAATAAAGCCGATACGCACTGTATCGCTGCCTTGTGCCTGTGCCGTGCCGGTCAGGCCGGCCAGCACTAGTGCCATCAGGCTGGAATACTTGAGTAGTTTCTTCATGCGTTGTCTCCGTTAAGTGTGGATTTCTTTTGTAGTAGTTCTGTTGCCAGATCGGCCCGGACATCCCGGGCTTCGACCATTTTTTGAGCCACCCAGGCAATGTCGTCGCCTTTGGCGCCGGCCAGCAGCGCGATATTGCGAGCATGCAAGGCCATGTGTCCGCGCTGTATGCCTTCGGTGGATAACGCCCTGAGGGCGGCCAGGTTCTGTGCCAGGCCCACCGCCACGGAAATTTCAGCGAGTTCCTGGGCGCTGGCGACATTCAGGATTTTCAGGGACAGCTGTGCAAGCGGATGGGTTTTGGTGGCACCGCCCACCAGCCCGAGAGGCATGGGCATTTCCAGCGTGCCGACCAGGTCGCCATTGCCGGCGATTTCCCAGGTGCTGAGCGAGGTGTAGTGGCCGCTGCGACAGGCATAGGCGTGTGCACCGGCTTCGACCGCCCGCCAGTCGTTGCCGGTAGCGACGACGATGGGGTCTATGCCGTTCATGATGCCTTTGTTGTGCGTGGCGGCGCGGTAGGGGTCTACCGCCGCGAATTCGTAGGCATCGACAATGCCGTTTATGACGTCAACCCCGCTGTATTCGCTGGTTTGCAGCAGTTCAGGAGTGAGTCGCAGATGGGCGCGCGCCAAGCGCAAGTCGGCAAGATTGGACAGAATGCGTAATCTGACGCGGCCACCGGTAATCTGCTCCAAGCGTCCGGCCACGGCTTCGGCCATGGTATTGACCGTGTTGGCACCCATGGCATCGCGGACATCGACAATCAGGTGGACGACGACCATGGCACCTCGCGCGGTATCGGGAAACACATGCACTTCGATATCCTTGCATCCACCGCCCAGCCCCAGCAATACCTTGTCCCGGCTGTTGGCGATATCAATGATGTCCTGGTGTTGCTGCAAAATGGCATGCCGGGCGCCGTAGGGGTCCTGAAGATTCATGATCTGGACCTGGGCACGCATGATGGGTCCGGAGCTGGAGGTGTGGAAGCCGCCGTTTGCGCGCACCAGCTTGGCCATATAAGAGGCGGCAGCAACGACCGATGGCTCTTCGACCGCCATGGGGACCAGCACGTCTTTTCCATTGATCTGAAAGTAGCCTGCTACCGCATAGGGCAGCTCGAACTTGCCGATTACGTTTTCTATCATGCTGTCGGCGGTTTCCAGCGGCAGGGCACCAGGCTCGGCCACCAGGCGGAGATCATCCTTGCTCAATGGCAGTTTTTGAGCCAGGTGTTCCAGCCGGTCGGCGGGCGTAAGCGTGCGGAACTTGGGCAGGGAAGAGTCGAGAGTCATGATGGCTTGATGTGAAGTCGATAGAAGGAGGTCAGGAAAGTATAGGAAGAGTCAGTGTTAATTCCTATGTGAAAAGTACACATAAAAATTAATAATTAGTGTTTGTTCATGGAGTGTTTCACCATGGAACTACGCCAAGCCCGCGTTTCGCCTTGCGAGGCCGGCTCCGAGGCCATCGAGGTAACCATACTGCGTTTGTTGAACCAGGACGCCCAGCGGCAAGACTTGATCCGGCTGCTCGATGAGGTGCGTGCGCAGCCCTCTGCGCCCGGACAGGCCCAACAGATTGCCAGCCTGAAGGCCGGTATCGCTCTGAAGGAGCGTTTCGAGCAGCACCAATTGCGCGAACGGGGCTTGCTGGCCTTGATTGAAACCGCCCAGGACCTTACCGCAATCACCGACCTGGACCGGGTCTTGCAGGCCATCGTGCAGCGTGCGCGCAAGCTGGTGGGTTGCGATGTGGGCTATCTGTCGATTTACGACCCGCAGCGCGGCGACTTCTACGTCAGGGCGACTGATGGTGCTTTTTCAGAAAAATTCAAGCAGATCCGCATTGGCCACGATGTGGGTATTTGCGGCTTCGTTGCGCGTAACCGCACGCCATATACCTCGGCCGACTATGAGTTCGATGAGCGCTTCATTCATACTCGCCACGTCGATACTGCCGTGCTCGATGAAAACATCAAGTCCATACTGGGTGTGCCCTTGCTGGCGGGCGGGCAGGTCATAGGCGTATTGTTTGTGGGCGACCGCTACGTGCGTGCTTATATTGCCTGGGAGATGTCCATACTTTCCACTCTGGCAGCCCATGCCTCGGTGGCCATTGGCAATGCCAGGCTATTTGAGCAGGCCCAGTTGGCTTTGCAGCAAGCGAGCGCAGCCAATGCCTTGCTGACACGTCAAACCAATGACACTCGCGCGGCGGCCGAAGCACACGAGCAATTGACGGCGCTGGTCTCGAGAGGTGGTGAGCTGCGTGATATCTGCCTGATGGTGGCTGAACGCCTGGAGGGGCATGTAGCGGTTTGTGATGAGGCTGAGTTCACGATTTGTGATTCAGGCGATAGGCAGGTCTTTGCAGATTTGGCCAATAATGCAGACAAGCTTTTGACCCAAATGCATGATGAGTTGCACGCCGCCCTCGACGAAAGCCGGCGATCAGGCCGTTCGGCCCTGGCTTTTTCTTTACCAGGGCACGTGTGCCGTGTGTGTGCCGCAGTGGGTGGCAGCGGTTTGCTGGGCGGCTTGATTATTCATACCCGAGCCGACCTTCACGAGGTAGCGGTGCGTATTTTCGAGCGCAGCGCTACCGTAGCCGGTGTGGTACTGCTGCTCAGGGAAAGGCGGGAATTTTCCATCCTGACAGACATCCCTGTCGTCGTGCGAGGCTTGCTGCACAGGCCACAGGGGCAGCTAAGAAAACTGACTCTGCAGGCTTCGACATTGGGGTTGGACCTGGCTCAGCCGGTAAGGCTGCTGCAGTTGCGTCACGAAAAACTCGGGGCCGATCACATCATCAAGCAGCTGCGCCGCCGTTCGGGTATGCCGGGTATATTGCTGGACCACGTGGGCGAGGCGCTGGTGGCTCTTGCTCATCCGGCTGCCTTGCCAGGCTTGCAAACCATGCTGTCACGGTATCTGAGCGAGATGAATGGCCGTTATTGGGCGGTGGTTTCCGATCCTGTGCTTGATCCGGCGGGCTTGCCGGAGGCATTTCAAGCCAGCGTACGGAATCTTGATCTATGCATAAAACTGGGGCGCGATGGTGCGGTGCTGCAGGAGCGGGATCTGAGTCTGTATGCCTCACTGTTTGCTGCTGCCTCACAGCAAGACCTGGATAGTTTGCTGCGCAGCAGCCTGCGTACGCTTTATCGGCCTGGGGATGCCCGCAGCATGGTGCTGGCCAGGACGCTGCTCGCCTATCTGGATCATGGTCATAATGCCAGGCTGGCTGCCGATATGTTGCAAATACATATCAATACCTTCAGGCAGCGCCTCGAAGCGATCGATACCGTCCTGGGCGATTGGCACGAAGCAGGTCGTGTTCTGGACATCCATATGGCGTTGCGTTTGTGGAGATTGCGGGAAGGGTGGGGGGCTGCCGGCGCAACGGTGCAATAAGTTCTCAGCTACACTTTAGCGGCAATCATCAACGCAGAACTTTTTTTCATGCAAGACAAGCTCCACAACCCCGATGGCTGGCGTTTTTGCGTCGCGCCCATGATAGACGTGACCGACAAACATTGCCGATATTTTCACCGTTTATTGGCGCCCCAGGCCCGGCTTTATACCGAGATGATTACCACTGGTGCCTTGATGCATGGCGACGTAGCCAGGCATCTGGATTTTGATCCGGCCGAAGAGCCTGTTGCATTGCAACTGGGCGGAAGCGAGCCCGAAGCCTTGGCCGATTCGGCAAAACTGGGGCAGCAATGGGGCTATAACGAAATCAATCTCAATTGTGGCTGTCCATCCGAGCGTGTCCAGCGCGGTGCGTTCGGCGCCTGCCTGATGGCGGAACCGCAGTTGGTGGCCGATTGCATCAAGGCCATGCAGGATGCGGTAACGATTCCGGTAACAGTCAAGCATAGGCTGGGCCTGAACTACGACGACAGCTACGGTTTTGTACGTGACTTTGTGGGCGCAATACACGACACGGGTTGCCGTGTATTTATTGTGCATGCGCGCAATGCTGTCCTGAAAGGGCTTTCTCCTAAAGATAATCGTGAGATACCGCCTTTGCGCTATGACACGGCGGCCAGGCTCAAGATCGATTTTCCCGATAGCATCTTCGTGCTGAATGGCGGTATCGCCCAGGCCGACCAAAGCATGGAGTTGTTGCGCCAGTTTGATGGTGTCATGCTGGGCCGGGCGGCCTGGCACCAGCCCGGTGTGCTGTCTGAAATCAGCCGCGCCATGGCTCCCGATACAGTGCTGCCTGAGCCTGCTCAGATTATTCAAGCCATGCAATCGTATGCCGTCAGGCAGATTGAGCAAGGCGTACCCTTGCGCATGATCGTGAAACCTATGCTGGGATGGATGAGTGGGCGGCCGGGGTCACGTTTTTGGCGCCGGACCTTATCGGATGCCCGCTTGCTGAATCAGAATGATGCCGGCCTGCTGGACAAGGCGTGGTCAGACCTGGTGCTGCGTACCGCCGACGCCACTTACTGAGCACTTGCGACGTCGGAGTCACCCGGCCAGTCGCGTATATACGCCTTGAGCATATTGTTTTCGAATTGCTGGGCGGCCACAATGGCTTGCGCCATATCGTAAAAGGAGATGACGCCCATTAAAGTAGGGCCATCCATGACCGGCATGTAGCGGGCGTGCTTTTCGAGCATCAGGCGCTGCACTTCTTCAAAACTGGTGTTGGGCGACACACTGACGGGTGCGTCGTCCATGACGCTACGTACGGTGTAGTTGCCGGTATTGCCCTGGTTACGGTGCAGGTGGCGGATGATTTCACGGAAAGTCAGCATGCCTGCCAGTTCGCCGTGATCCATGATGACCAATGATCCGATGTCTTGTTCGCTCATGGTTTCGAGCGCCTGCAAAATCGGTGTGTCGGGTGTGGCCGTGTACAGCGTGTGGCCCTTCACGCGTAGAATTTCACTGACTTTGAGCATCGTTGTTCTCCTGTGTGTCCCCGTTTGACACGATAAGAGTATTTTGCACCATCTGCGGGCTTTCGGGTAGTGGTTCGTCCCGCTCGAAAAGCGTTGTCAGCATGACTTCGGGCTGTGTCAAAGAGACAGCAATCGCATCAAGAAGTAAAGGCTGGTCGTTCATGCCGGGCTGACGACGGTCGATCAGCAAGGTATCGATCAGGGGGCCTATCGTGGCCGCGCGCTGATCGCAAGCCAGTACCCACTGATCAGCATCACCTTCTTCGGTGTCCACCACATAGCCCAGGTTTTTCAGACTGCTCAGCACCTCGCTCAGTTCTTCCTGGTGCAACTGCAGGTGTGCGCACAGAAAACGCATGCTGCGCCCGCGCGGCAGGTTGTCCTGGGCGTGCCACAAAACACGCAGCACGCGAATGGCGTGGGTGAAAGCGCCGCCTGGATAGTGTTGCAGAGCCCAGCGCCGCAGACGCAGGTCGGGCAAAATGGAAGCCACCGTGGCGCCCAGCAAAACCACGAGCCACGACAGGTAGAGCCATAGCAGGAAGATCGGCAGCGTTGCAAAGGCGCCGTAAATGACTGTATAGGAAGGGAAGCGGGTCAGATAAAAGGCAAAGCCTGCACGCATGATTTCCAGCACGATGGCGGTGCCAAAACCGCCTACCAATGCGTCTTTCCACAATACCTTGCGGTTGGGAACCGTGACGAACAGGGCGGTAAAGCCTAGTCCGGTGGCCAGTAGCGGGACAAAAGACAACGCTACACCGACCAGTGTGGGTAGGTCGTTGATATCGCCCAGTGACTCTCGTGCCAGTACGGAGGTGGCCCACAAGCTGGCGCCTATCAATACGGGGCCAAGTGAAATAATGGCCCAATAAACCAGCATGCGCTGTCGTAATGGCCGTTGCCGCTTAACCTGCCAGATGCTGTTGAAGGCCTGGTCTATGGTCATGAACAGCATGACTGAGGTGACGACCAGGAACAAGGTGCCTGCTGCCGTCAGCCCTGATGCCTTGGCGGCGAATTGATTCAGGTAAAGCATGGCGTTGTCGGACACCGAGGGCGGCATCAGATTGCGGGTCAGGAAGTCTTCCAGGGCAAGCTGAAAATCGCCAAAGAGCGGGAAGGCGGTAAACAAGGCGAGCACCACGGCCAGTAACGGCACGATGCTGAGTACGGTGGTGAAGGTCAGGCTGGATGCCACCTGTGTCAGTTTTTTCTCGCCGGCACGCTGCAGGGCAAAGTGTGCAATTTTGCGGTAATTGCGCAGTAGGGTGTGTGGGTCGTCGGGGGATTTGAGCCGTGCCATGGGTACTGGCTCTTTGGCTAGCGCGTCTGGCGATGCGTCAGCGGATGGTATCTGGGTTGCGGTAGAGTCAATCTTGGTTGGCATGGTCCAAACCTTTCGTTCCGGAGCGAGTGCAAGCCTCTTTCGAGCGATAATACCAGTATGACTACGCAATTAAACCCCGTGCTGCGCTATGGCGCTTCCGTATCACTGATCGCCCTGATTGTTTTATGCTTGCTCTGGGAGCTGAAAATAGCACCGTTGCGCCCAGGCGGGTCATTGCTCGCGCTGAAGGTGCTGCCCTTGCTTCTGCCTTTGCGCGGTGTGCTCAAAGGAAATTTATATACCATGCAATGGGCCGCCATGCTGATTCTGCTTTACTTCATGGAAGGCGTGGTCAGGGCCTGGTCCGATCCTTCACCGCTGTCGGCCCTGATGGGTGGGTTCGAGATCTTTTTTTCGCTGGTGTTTTACATTTGCGCGATCTTTTATCTTAAACCGGCCAAGCGGGCAGCCAAGCAAAGAGCCGCGCAGCGTACTGTCAAAGGCTCCTGATGCAGGACACTATCCAAAACCTGACGATCCAGAATTCCTTTGCCGAATTACCGTCGGCGTTCTATACCCGCTTGTCGTCCCAGCCGCTGACGCAGCCGCGCTTGCTACATGCCAATTCTGATGTAGCGGCATTGCTGGGCTTGTCTGCCAAGGCATTCGACGATCCGGCATTTCTCGATGTTTGTTCGGGTACGGCGCCTTTGCCCGGTGGCAAGACCCTGGCAGCGGTGTATAGCGGTCATCAGTTCGGTGTATGGGCGGGGCAGTTGGGCGATGGCAGGGCTCATTTGTTGGGCGAGGTCGTTACCCCCTCGGGAAACTGGGAGGTGCAGCTCAAGGGCTCGGGGCGTACGCCTTACTCACGCATGGGCGATGGGCGTGCTGTATTGCGCTCTTCTGTGCGCGAATATCTGGCGAGCGAGGCCATGGCTGGGTTGGGTATACCGACTACCCGTGCGCTTGCACTGGTCGTGTCCGACGATCCCGTCTATCGTGAAACCGTGGAAACGGCCGCTGTTGTGACCCGGGTTTCGCCTAGCTTCGTCCGCTTCGGCACTTTCGAGCATTGGGCGGGGTCTTCAAATAACTTGCGCACATTGTGCAATTATGTAATTGATCATTTTTATCCGGAATGCCGCGATACGGCCAGCAGCGAGCCGGCGCACGAACACGCTGCCGTCTTGCGTTTTCTCAGAGCGGTGGTTGAACGTACCGCACGATTGCTTGCCGACTGGCAAACGGCGGGTTTTTGCCATGGCGTCATGAATACCGACAATATGTCGATACTGGGCCTGACCATCGACTATGGGCCTTATGGCTTCATGGATGCGTTTCAAGTCAATCATGTCTGCAACCATAGCGATACTCAGGGGCGCTACGCGTGGAATGCACAGCCCTCCGTCGCCAACTGGAATCTATACCGGCTGGCCAGCGCGCTGATGGGTCTGGATATTCCTGCTGATGCACTGAAGCAAGAACTCGAACATTTTGAGACCGTTTTTCTGCAAGCTTATCGTGGCAACCTGAGTACCAAACTGGGTTTCAGGCGGTGGGAAGAGGGCGACGATGAGTTATTCGACGATTGGTGGCGTTTGTTGCATACGCAAAGCGCCGATTTCACGCTATCGTTTCGAAGCCTGGCTTCGGCACTAGTGCAACGCGGAGCCTGGTTGTCCAGGTTTGAGGACCAGGCGGCGGCTACTGTCTGGCTCGACCGCTATGTGGCGCGCCTTGCTCGTGATCAACGCTCGGATGAGGAGCGTATCGGACAGATGAATGGAGCCAATCCAGTGTATGTCCTGCGCAATCATCTGGCCGAAGCAGCCATACAGGCGGCCGCCCGGGGCGATGCCGGCGAAATCGACACTTTGCTCGGTTTACTGCGCGAGCCCTATATCGAGAAGCCTGGGTTTGAAGCTTATGCGTCGGCGCCGCCCGACTGGGCCAGCCGCCTGGAGGTAAGCTGCTCTTCGTAGGCAGGTCAGGTGCTGGGACGGGCAGCTCGCCCGTCATGCTGCCACATATATTTAATAGAATTGATGCAACGGTTAAGGTAAAAGATCACTATGTCAGGCAATACCCTAGGTAAACTTTTCTGCGTCACAAACTTCGGTGAGTCCCATGGCCCGGCCATAGGCGCGGTGGTCGACGGCTGCCCGCCGGGTCTCGCGCTCAGCGAGGCCGATATCCAACTGGAGCTCGACCGGCGCAGGCCCGGCACTTCACGGCATGTAACCCAGCGTCAGGAACCCGATCAGGTTGAGATTCTTTCCGGTGTCTACGAAGGGGTGACCACGGGAACACCCATCAGCCTGCTTATTCGCAATGCTGATGCGCGCAGCAAAGACTACAGCAATATTGCCGATACTTTCCGGCCTGGCCATGCCGACTACACCTATTGGCGTAAATTCACTGAACGTGACCCGCGCGGCGGGGGGCGCTCCTCCGCACGCCTGACGGCACCAACCGTTGCAGCGGGGGCGATTGCCAAAAAATGGCTGGCACAAGTCCACGGTACCCAGGTACGAGGCTATATGAGCCAGCTGGGGCCTATAGCCATTCCCTTCCTGTCCTGGGACGAGGTCGCAAACAACCCCTTTTATGCACCCAACGCCCAGGTCGTCCCCGAGCTCGAAGCGTATATGGATGGACTGCGGCGCGATGGCGACTCCATAGGCGCCCGCATCGAGGTGCATGCTCAGAACGTGCCGGCAGGCTGGGGCGAACCTTTGTATGATCGCCTCGACGCCGATATTGCCCATGTCATGATGGGGCTGAATGCTGTCAAGGGCGTATCCATTGGTGCCGGCTTTGATTGCATTGCCCAGCGTGGATCGGAGCATGGCGATGAAATCACGCCCGATGGATTTCTGAGCAACCACGCGGGCGGTGTGCTCGGTGGTATCTCGTCGGGGCAGGACATCACCGTGTCCCTGGCCATCAAGCCAACATCCAGCATACGTGTCGAGCGCAAATCCATCAATCGTGCAGGTGAGCCGGTACAAGTCCAGACGCTGGGGCGGCATGATCCTTGTGTTGGCATACGTGCCACGCCTATTGCCGAAGCCATGCTTGCTCTTGTACTGATGGACCATGCGCTGCGGCATCGTGCCCAGTGCGGATGAGTACAAACACAGAACAGTCACTGCTGACAGATCGGAATTATTCGCAGATCAATATCGCAAAAAGGAGCGCAATCATCGTGAAAATGCATAAAACAACACTGCGTAGGACATTTGCCCTGGGGCTGGTATCGACGGCAGTCGTGCTGGGCGGCTGCGCTGCTGTGCAAACCACAGACTCTGGCGCCATAGGGGTGGAGCGTACCCAGTACATGTCCAGCATGGTGTCTGAAGAAGCGCTGCAGCAAGAGGCCGCCCAGCAATATAGCAGCTTGCTTTCACAGGCCAAAGCCAAAGGTGCTCTCGATAGGGATGCTGCACAAACCAAACGTGTGCAGATTATCTCGCAGCGGCTGATCAAGCAGGCGGGAGTGTTCCGTCCCGATGCGGCCAGTTGGAACTGGGATGTTCATGTGCTGAGTTCCGACGAAGTGAATGCCTGGTGCATGCCTGGTGGGAAGATAGCTGTCTACACTGGTCTGATTGCCCGGATCAAGCCTACTGACGATGAGTTAGCGGCAGTTATTGGTCACGAGATGGCCCATGCATTGCGTGAACACTCGCGTGAACAAGTCTCGCAGCAAATGGTGACCAACATGGGACTGTCGGTGCTCTCAGCCGTTACCGGTGTGGGCGCAACGGCTGATTTGGGCGGTGCCCTGACCAACGTTATGTTCACATTGCCCAACAGCCGTACTCATGAAACGGAAGCTGATCGTATCGGTGTCGAACTGGCAGCCCGCGCTGGCTATGATCCGCGTGCGGCTGTCACTCTATGGCAGAAGATGGGGGCATTGGGCGGTAGCAGCGCACCGCCCGAAATTTTGTCGACTCACCCGTCGGCCGCGAGCCGAATTGCCGACCTGACCGAGGCGGCAAACAAGGTTTTGCCTTTGTACCAGCAGGCCAGAAAATAAACCGCAGGTGATCAGGTGCCGGATTGTGTGGCTGCAGCCTGGGTGCTGCGGCCACGTATGCGGTACCAGTTCACGCCGATGGCTGCAATAAGCAGCAGGCCCAGGTAACCCAGCAAGGGGTATACGGTACCCACCAGCTTGGTAAAGCCCACCAGGCTCAAGCCCAGGCCGATAAATCCCGAGGCGATGCTGAATATGCGGAAGCGGCCAGTTTCCGGTTTGGCAAACCTGGCGCTGAAGGCAAAGAACATGCCGACTGATGTGCTGTAGATCATGCAAATGATCGATATGCTCATAAGGATGCCGGCAACAGGTGAAACCCGTGCCGCCAGCGCTAGGGTGGGTAGTTCGGCGCCTTGCAACTGGTTCAGGTTGAAGAGTAGGGCGATATTGATCAGCATGATCAGCACGCCCAGGCCTACACCGCCGATGATTCCGCCCAGTGTGGTTGTCTTGCGGTCGGTGTTGCGCCCGGAGATCACCGCCAGCATAGGAAAGCCGACGGCAATATTGAATGATGCATAAAGCAGCGCGCCCAGAGCCCAATGGGGTGCGACGGTTTCCTGCTCGCTGGCAAGCATCAGCAGTTCGTCCATATTGGCATTGCTGGTAAAGAGCGAATACGCCGTGATGATCAGCACCATGCACAGCAGGAAAGGTGTTGCAGCGCTGACCAGGTTGATAATGCGCCTGACATTCAAACACAGAGTGCCGACAGTCAACAGCGTCATGAAGAGCCCACCAAGTGCCGGCGAGAGTCCGAATTGCTGCTCGAATAACGAACCCGTAGCTGCCAGCATCGCAATTCCGACGCCAAACAGAAAGAAAGTCAACAAGAAGTCCATGGCCTGGCCAGCACGGCGGCCGAATAAGGTCAGCAATACATGTTTGTGCGATTCGGCCTGTAGCTGGGTGCTCATTTCAGCGATTTGCCGGCCCAGGAACGCAAACAGAAAACCTGCCAGCAAAGTGCCGCCAATACTGGCCAAGCCGTAACCGGTAAAAAACTGCAGTACTTCCTGCCCGGAGGCGAAGCCGCCTCCGATGATCACGCCCATATAAGCGAAGGCCAGCTGGAATGCGTATTTGTTCATGATTAAAATAAAAAAAGCGGGAATAGCGGCTGGATATATGCCTGGGGCAATTTGTTTTTATAAGCCGGGTAAGTAGGCGATTGTACTATTCCGTACAGGTTAACCCTGGATTGAAGGTTGCCTGTCACTGTGTATACCAGTATAAGAACTTGTCTTGTACCAGGTTTGTGTGCTGGCATAATAATCGGTAAATGACGCTGTTGCAGCGTTTCTTCCCGCGTTTCTCTTTTTTATAGAGCACTACCATGGCACAAACCCTGTACGACAAACTCTGGAGCGCACACGTTGTGCACCAAGAGGCGGACGGCACCTGTTTGCTGTATATAGACCGTCATCTGGTTCATGAGGTCACTAGCCCGCAAGCCTTCGAAGGGCTGCGTCTGGCAGACCGCAAACCATGGCGCATCAGCGCCAATCTGGCGGTTGCCGACCATAATGTTCCCACTACGGCGCGCAACGAGGGCATACAAGATCCCATTTCGCGCTTGCAGGTCGATACCCTGGACGAAAACTGCGAAAAATACGGTATTACCGAGTTCCGCATGAACGATGTCCGCCAGGGTATCGTCCATATCATCGGGCCTGAGCAGGGCGCCACTTTGCCGGGTATGACGGTGGTTTGCGGCGACTCCCACACCAGCACTCACGGTGCTGTGGGTGCGCTGGCGTTCGGCATCGGTACCTCCGAGGTCGAGCATGTGCTGGCCACTCAAACGCTGCTCATGAAGAAAAACAAGAATATGCTGATCCGGATCGAAGGCGAGCTGCCCGCAGGGTGCACCGCTAAGGATCTGGTCTTGTATGTCATTGGCAAGATAGGCACTGCGGGCGGTACAGGCTATGCCATCGAGTTTGGTGGCAGCACCATGCGTGCGCTGTCTGTCGAAGGCCGGATGACAGTCTGCAATATGGCGATCGAAGCCGGCGCCCGCTCGGGCATGGTGGCCGTAGACCAGAAAACCATCGACTACTTCCGTGGTCGTCCTTACGCACCTGCTGGTGCATTGTGGGACCAGGCCGTTCAATATTGGCGTACGCTGCACTCCGACGAGGGTGCTCAGTTTGATCAGGTGGTCGATATTGATGCGCGCGACATCGTGCCGCAGGTGTCCTGGGGCACGTCGCCAGAAATGGTCCTGCCTGTCGACGCCCGTGTACCGGATCCCGACAAAGAAAAAGACGATGTACGGCGCAGCGGCATAGAGCGCGCACTCGAATACATGGGACTCAAGCCCAATACACCGCTTACTGATATCAAGGTAGACCGAGTCTTCATTGGGTCCTGTACCAACGCTCGCATCGAAGACTTACGCGCCGCAGCGACTGTGGCACGAGGCAAGCGAGTGGCCTCGTCGGTCAAGCAGGCCATGGTCGTACCAGGCTCCGGTCTGGTCAAACTCCAGGCCGAACAAGAAGGGTTGGACAAAATCTTTCTGGATGCCGGTTTCGAATGGCGCGAGCCGGGCTGTTCCATGTGTCTGGCCATGAATGCCGACCGCCTCGAACCCGGCGAGCGCTGTGCCTCGACATCGAATCGCAATTTCGAGGGTCGTCAGGGGCAGGGTGGGCGTACGCATCTGGTCAGCCCGGCCATGGCGGCAGCCGCCGCTGTAGCCGGTCATTTTGTTGACATACGAAATTTTCGATAGGAAGCCATCATGCAAGCCTTTACCACTCATCAAGGCCTGGTAGCGCCGCTCGACCGCGAGAATGTCGATACCGACCTGATCATACCCAAGCAATTTCTCAAGTCCATCAAACGCACGGGCTTCGGGCCCAACCTGTTCGACGAACTGCGCTACCTGGATCACGGCGAACCTGGCATGGATAACACCAGGCGCCCACTCAATCCTGATTTCGTCTTGAACCAGGAGCGGTACCAGGGTGCTTCGATTTTGCTGGCACGCAAGAATTTCGGCTGTGGATCCAGCCGCGAACACGCACCATGGGCGTTGACCCAGTTTGGCTTTCGCGCCATTATCGCGCCCTCGTACGCCGATATCTTTTTCAACAATAGTTTCAAGAATGGCTTATTGCCTATCGTGCTGCCAGAGCTGCAGGTGGCGCGCCTGTTTGAAGAGGTCAAGGCGTTCGTGGGCTACAAGCTGCGCATAGATTTGGCCAGGCAAGTCGTGATTGCCGAAGATGGTCGCGAGCTGGCTTTCGACATCGAACCCTTCCGCAAGCACTGCTTGCTGCAAGGCCTGGACGACATCGGCCAGACCCTGCAAAAGGCCGACCTGATTCGTTCTTTCGAAGCCGAACGGTTGGCCCGCCATCCCTGGCTGGAATCACGTCCCATCGCATAGGAAACACAATGACTCACAAGATTGCCGTATTGCCCGGTGATGGCATCGGCCCCGAAATTACCGAACAGGCCGTCCGTGTATTGACTGCACTGGGCCTGGATCTGGATTTGCAAACTGCCCCCGTAGGAGGCGCTGCCTACGAAGTGCAAGAGCATCCCTTGCCTGCCAGTACGCTGGAACTGGCCAAGGGGTCGGCAGCCATTCTATTTGGCGCCGTGGGCGACTGGAAATACGACAGTCTGCCGCGCGAGCTGCGTCCCGAGCAGGCTATTCTGGGCCTGCGCAAGGCGCTGGGCCTGTTTGCCAATTTGCGGCCGGCCATTCTGTACCCTCAATTGGCCAATGCCTCTTCACTTAAGCCTGAGGTGGTATCCGGTCTCGATATTCTTATCGTGCGCGAGCTGACAGGCGACATCTATTTCGGGCAGCCGCGTGGCGTGCGTCAACTCGACGATGGCCCCTTTAAGGGCGAGCGTCAGGGTTTTGACACCATGCACTATGCCGAGCCGGAAATCCGTCGTATTGCGCATGTGGCGTTCCAGGCAGCACAAAAACGCGGCAAGCGTTTGTGCAGCGTCGACAAGGCCAATGTGCTGGAAACCTCTCAGTTCTGGCGAGACATCATGATTGCTGTCGCCGGGGAATACCCCGACGTCGAGCTGTCGCACATGTATGTCGATAATGCCGCCATGCAATTGGTGCGGGCTCCCAAAGAATTCGATGTGATTGTCACGGGTAATTTGTTTGGCGACATTCTTTCCGACGAGGCTGCCATGCTGACGGGCTCCATCGGCATGCTGCCTTCTGCTTCGCTGAATGCTTCGAATCAGGGGCTATACGAACCCAGCCATGGTTCCGCCCCCGATATCGCGGGCAAGAACCTGGCCAATCCGCTGGCAACCATATTGTCAGCCGCCATGTTGCTGCGTTACTCACTGAACGAGGCAGGGCAGGCCGATCGTATCGAAGCTGCCGTACAAGCTGTTCTGGAGCGGGGTTTGCGCACAGCAGACCTGTATGAATCCGGCACTACAAAGGTTTCGACAACAGAAATGGGCGATGCTGTGCTGAAAGCTTTAAAATAATGTGTCAGACTAGTACTTTTACCTTATTTTAAGCGACCAACATGAGCCAAGCAGTAGGTTTGGTCGGGTGGCGCGGCATGGTGGGTTCCGTCCTCATGCAGCGCATGCGCGACGAAAACGATTTCTCCCTTTTTCAGCCTGTCTTCTTTTCGACCAGCAATGCTGGTGGTGCCGCGCCGGCTTGGGCCGACGGTGCCGGTCCTTTGCAGGATGCCTACGATATCGATGCACTGGCCAAGCTACCCATCATTCTTACCGCCCAAGGTGGCGACTACACCTCGGCGGTATATCCCAAGCTGCGAGCGGCCGGCTGGCAAGGCATCTGGATAGACGCGGCCAGCACCCTGCGCATGGCCGACGATGCCATCATTGTGCTCGATCCGGTCAATCGTCCTGTTATCGACGACGCGCTCAAGCGCGGCATCAAGAACTATATTGGTGGTAATTGCACGGTCAGTTGCATGCTGATGGGTCTGGCTGGCCTGTTCAACCAGGATCTGGTCAAGTGGATGACCAGCATGACTTATCAGGCAGCATCGGGCGGCGGTGCGCAACACATGCGCGAACTGCTGACCCAGTTCGGCCTGCTCAATGCCCAAGTCAAACCCTTGCTCGACGATCCGGCATCGGCCATTCTCGACATTGACCGCGGCGTGCTCAAAGCGCAGCAAGATGCCGGCCTGCCGCAACAGCATTTTGGTGTGCCGCTGGGTGGCAATCTGATTCCCTGGATCGACAAAGACCTGGGCAATGGCGTGTCGCGCGAAGAATGGAAGGCTGGCGCCGAAACCAACAAGATTCTTGGCCGCGGTGAAGCCTTTGGCAAGCCCGAAACGCCCATAGACGGCCTGTGTGTGCGCATCGGCGCCATGCGTTGCCACAGCCAGGCACTCACCATAGAGCTGAGCAAAGATATTCCCATGGATGAGGTCTCCGACATCATCAGCCAAGGCTCAAAATGGGCCAAGGTCATCCCCAACGAGCGTGAAGCCAGCATGCAGCAACTGACACCGGTTGCAGTGACCGGCACGCTCGATATCCCGGTGGGCCGTCTGCGCAAGATGTCTACCGGCACCAACCAGATCAGTGCTTTCACGGTGGGTGATCAGCTATTGTGGGGTGCGGCAGAACCGCTGCGCCGCATGCTAAGAATTACTTTGGGTGAACTCTAATCATGCGTATGTCCCGTGCTGTGTCCTTGTCGGCTGTACTGGTTTTAAAACCTAAACCTTTGGCCGGGGCGCTTGCGGCGGCATTACTGACCTGCTCTAGTGTTTATGCGGCAAGTTTCGGGCATTCCCGGCTTGTCTCGGCGCCGGGGCAGCCTTTCCAGGTTAATGTGCAGGTCAGCCAGTTAAGCGCCGACGACTTGCGCAGCTTTTCCGCTGTGCCGGCGCCTGCCGCCGCATGGCGGCAGGCAGGGCTTACGCCTCCGGTCGACCTGAGCACCATGCAAGTGCATCTGGCTGATGGCTATACACCTGATGGCAAGCTAATACAGATACGCTCAAATCAAGCTTTCAACAAGCCGGTTGCTGATATTTTGCTTGATGTGCGCACGGCGACCGGGCAGCAACGCTACCAGGTCAGCCTGCTAACGCATGCCGGCCTCGATACGGTAGCTCCGGTCACTACGAGCAGTCAGCCAACAGGATCACAGGCAGCATCGCAGGCGGCCCCCGCCAAAACCATACGCATCAAGCAAGGCGACTACATGTTCGCCATTGCAAGGCGTCATGCCGTTCCCGGAGTGACGGTGTACCAGATGATGATTGCATTGCAGCGGGCTAACCCTCAAGCTTTCATCTACGAAAACATCAATCTGATCAAGGCGGGCGCCAGCCTGACCATGCCTGGCCACGATGCATTAACCGCAGTTTCCAAAGAAGAAGCCTATCGGCTGTTTCAGCAGCAGGCTCAAGCCTATGCTCAATATCGCCAGCGTGCTGCGGCCAATACCGGCGCTGTGGTCGAGGGCAATGGCGCAATGGGTGTGGTGACTGAATCAGCTCCTGTTGCCGCGTCATCCTCTCGTGAGTCACGCGACCAGCTGCGCCTGTCGGGTGGACAGGCCTCATCGGATGCAGCCAATGATGATGCTGTTGCCACAAGTAAAGGCATAGAAGATTCCCAGCAGCGTGTTTCGCAACTCGAAGACAACGTCAAGAATCTGAACCAGGCGTTGCAGTCCCAGGGTTTGGCGGCATCGTCCCTAGTCATCGACAGCGCCAAAGGCCTGAGCGAGTCCATCGCGCAGGCCGGCAGTACGGTAGGTGTCAGCACCGATGCTGCGCCAGATAGTGTGGCTGCCAATGACGTATCGGGCAACGCGCCCGAAGGGGAGCAAGGCCAGGGAACCGGCAGTGCATCCTCCGGCAGCAGTGGTGCCAGCGATGGGGGCGTGCAAGATAGCACATCAGCTGGCGGGGCCGGACAAGACTCCAGTTCAGGTGCGCCAGCTTCCAGCGCCGATGCCGGTGATACCAGCGCTAATAGTTCTACCTCCGACAGCAGCAATACTGCAAGCGGCTCAACAGCAGGCAACAGCATGCCAGGCAGTGGGGCGACGGATGGTCATGCTGGTGCTGACCAGGCAGGAAGTGGCAATACCGGCAGCGGTCAGGCCGGTGCTGCTGCAACAGATGAGGCAAACGGCGTGGCGGCAGGTGGCAGCAGTGGGCAGAACAGCGTGTCGGCTGATACTCAAGGTGCTGCCCAGACGGCCGAATCCATTTCTACAAAGGCGGAACAATCAGTGTCGTGGTTTCAAGAGCATATGCTGGGCGTGATCACTGGCTTGCTGGCATTTATCGTATTGATCATTGCATGGTTATTGCGTCGGGCCAATGCTGTTCGCGATACCGGGCGTGAAGGTAATACGGGGCCGATTACCGAAGCCATGGTCAAGGAAAAACTCGATCAAATCAACCTTGACCTGGAACAAGAAGCACCCAACCGCTCACCTCCAGATTCAAAGTAAGCATCATGCCCAGGATGGCCTTAGGCCTTGCCTACGATGGTTCGTTCTGGCAAGGCTGGCAGACTCAACCGGGCGGGCTTACAGTTCAGGATAAGGTCGAATCGGCGTTAGCCAGATTCCTTGATCAACCCGTCAGCACAATATGCGCCGGTCGCACTGATACCGGCGTGCACGCTCTCGAACAGGTCGTTCATCTTGATACGCAAGCCGACCGCCGTCTTGAGTCGTGGGTACGTGGCCTGAATGCTTTATTGCCTGACAGCATTGCGGTTCAGTGGGCAAAGCCTGTTTCCGACAGCTTTCATGCCCGGTTTTCAGCCATATCGCGCAGCTATATATATATAGTTCGCAACACACGGGTGCGTTCTCCCCTGATGCATGGTCGAGTTGGTTGGGTGTATCACTCCTTGCGGTTGGCTCCTATGCGTGATGCCGCACGGCGCCTGATTGGCGAGCACGACTTCAGCAGTTTTCGCTCATCGCAATGCCAGGCAGCCAGCCCGGTTCGTACAATGCAGGAAGTGAGCATCGAGCAGTATGGCGATTTTTATCTGTTCAAGTTCCGGGCCAATGCCTTTCTGCACCATATGATCCGGAATCTGATGGGGGCTCTACTGTATGTGGGGCAAGGCAAGCAGGAGCCCGATTGGATGGATGAATTGCTGGCGCAACGTGATCGCCGCCGGGCTGCACCCACCTTCAGTCCGGCGGGTTTGTATTTGTCGGGTGTTGAGTATCCGGACGAGCATGGACTTCCGTCCCGCGATGCGTCGCAGGCACTGCTGACGCATGTAGGGCTAAGCTGGCCCACGATTTGACTGCGGGCATGTACCAACAGTCATAACCATCCACATCAGCTAGAATACACCCCGTTTTACAGTTTTTTACCCTTGCTCAACGGGACACATGAAATTCTTCCTGTCTATCGCCAAGGTTATTGACGCGATCAATACAAGAATTGGCAAACTAGTCACATGGCTGACGCTTATCGTGGTGCTTGTCAGCGCTTCCAATGCCGTCATACGCAAGGTATTCAGCATGAGCTCCAATGCCTGGCTCGAGCTGCAATGGTATTTGTTCGGCGCCATCTTTCTGTTGGCGGCGGGCTATACCTTTTTGCTCAACGAACATGTACGCGTTGACGCGCTCTCACAAAAATTTCCTCGGCGTGTCCAGATCTACATAGAGATCCTCGGTGTGGTGTTTTTCCTGTTTCCTGCCTGCATGTTGATATTTTGGCTGTCGCTGCCGTTCTTCTACGAATCGCTCGTTCTGCATGAGCTTTCGTCCAATACCGGTGGGTTAATACGCTGGCCGGTCAAGCTGTTGATTCCTATAGGTTTTTTTCTGCTAATTCTTGCCGGTTTTTCGCACCTGATCAAATGCATAGGTTTTTTACGTGGAGACTGCCCCGATCCCCAGGCCTTGCCTGTAGGCAAGACGGCTGAAGAGGCGCTTGCTGAAGAAATTCTCGCGCAAGCTCAGCTTGATGCCGAACGTTCTACCCACAACAATGCAACAGGCAAGGGTCGTTGATCATGGAGTTTTTAATCGATAACCTTGCGCCGATCATGTTCTTCAACCTGATCGTATTCCTGCTGCTGGGCTTTCCTGTGGCATTTACGTTGGCGGCCAACGGTATTTTGTATGGCCTGGTGGCGATCGAACTCGACCTGATGCAGCCCGCCTTGTTTCAGGCCTTGCCGCAGCGTGTTTTTGGCATCGTCTCGAATGACACGCTGTTGGCTGTTCCGTTTTTTACATTGATGGGCCTTATCCTTGAGCGCTCTGGAATGGCCGAAGACTTGCTTGAAACCGTTGGGCAACTATTCGGGCCTATACGTGGTGGGCTGGCCATTGCCGTCGTTTTGGTGGGTGCCATGCTGGCTGCCACCACCGGCGTCGTGTCGGCCTCGGTGATTTCGATGGGGCTTATTTCACTGCCCATCATGTTGCGCTATGGCTACGACAGACGTCTCGCCACGGGCGTAATCGCGGCATCAGGTACGCTGTCGCAAATCATTCCTCCGTCTCTGGTCCTCATCATCCTGGCGGACCAGCTGGGTCGTTCCATAGGCGACATGTATCGTGGTGCCATGCTGCCAGGTCTGCTGCTGGCCAGCTCTTATATTGCTTATGTGGTGATTTGCGCCATTATCAAGCCTTCCAGTGCGCCAGCACTGCCCAAAGAGGCACGTGTGTACGATAGGCCCGACGGCAGCCGCGGACTGCGTTCCCTGCTCGTGCTTACGATTATCGCTTCAACGGTTTCCTATTTTGCCACGCAGCATTATTTCAGTGAGCACACGCAAGTACCGGTGGACGAGCGGGTAGTCATCAGCCTGATGGCCTGGGGCCTGACCGCTCTGATTATCGCCCTGATCAATAAAACCTTGCGCCTCGGTTTGCTGTCACCCATCGCCGAACGCGTGACTTTTGTAATGATTCCGCCCTTGTTCCTGATATTCCTGGTACTGGGCACCATCTTCATTGGCGTGGCAACACCCACAGAGGGTGGAGCCATGGGGGCGGTTGGTGCATTGATCATGGCAATTTCGCGTGGTCGTTTTTCGCTCACTTTGCTCAAGCAGGCCATGGACACCACCACCAAGCTGTCATGCTTTGTCGTGTTCATCCTGGTGGGCTCAACGGTATTCAGCCTGAGCTTCCGGGGCGTCAATGGCGATCTGTGGGTAGAACATTTGCTGGTGGGTTTGCCTGGCGGTGAGTGGGGCTTCCTGATTGTTGTCAGTTTCCTGACCTTTTTCCTGGCTTTTTTCCTGGACTTCTTCGAGCTGGCGTTCATTATTGTGCCATTGCTGGGTCCTGTGGCCGAGAAAATGGGCATCGATCTCATCTGGTTCGGTGTGCTGCTTGCAGTGAACATGCAAACGTCGTTCATACATCCGCCCTTTGGGTTCGCTCTGTTCTATCTGCGCTCGGTAGCGCCCAAGGACGATTACCATGACCGGGTCACGGGCAAGTTGATACCCAAAGTTACCTCTGGGCAGATTTATATGGGCTCTATTCCCTTTATTTGCATACAATTGCTGATGGTTGCGGCGGTCTTGCTGTTTCCAGGTATGGTTACACATTACAAACAGGATGCGGTCGTACTCGACCCCGATTCCATTTCTTTTGGCACCGAAAACGTCTATGGTTCTGATTCATACGGCGCTGGTGGTTTCGGTTTTGGCGGACAAGAAAGCAGCGATCAAGGCGCTTATCAGGCTGGCGATCCTGGCGCCGCATTCAAGTAAATATTTATGTCGTCTCAGTTAAGCACATTGCAGCGCACGCGTATCAAAATTTGCGGTTTGACTCGTCCGCAAGATGTCGATACGGCTGTACGGGCTGGCGCCGACGCCGTCGGCCTGGTTTTTTACGGGCCCAGCAAGCGCGCGGTAGGGCTTGGGCAAGCTGCAAGCCTGCGCCAGCGGGTACCAGCTTTTGTAGATGTAGTAGCCTTGTTTGTGAACGCCAGCACCCACGAAGTCGAACAGGTCATCGAACAGGTACAACCCGACTTGCTTCAGTTTCATGGTGATGAATCCCCAGAATTCTGCACAAGTTTCAAGCAGCGCTATATGCGCGCTTTTCGGGTGGGTGGCCCAGGCCTTGATACGCCAGAAGCAGTACTGGCTGCTTGTCGTCGGTATCCGAGCGCCAGTGCCTGGCTATTCGACAGCTATAGTACGGGCTATGGTGGTAGCGGCTTGAGCTTCGACCCCGAACTCTTGAGCGCTGTACGACAGGCGCCCGATAGTCGATCCATAGTGCTGGCAGGCGGGCTGAAGGCCGATACCGTCGCCCATTCTCTCAAAATGGTGCAGCCCTATGCAGTGGACGTCAGCAGTGGGGTGGAAGATGCACCGGGAATCAAATCAGAGCAGAAGATCGCTGCGTTTGTACAGTCAGTAGCGTCCGCATCGATGCATCGCTAGGTGCGCGCGCACCTAGCCCATCTGCAAATGAACCACCGTCTCGAAGAATTCACTGAGTGCATGCAGAATGTCATGCCGGATTGGCCCTTGGACATTGTGTCGCAGGTTGATACCGATTGGACGCATACGTCTGTACGGCAAGTGGGGGAGCTGGCTGACTCACTGGCTCAGACCCACCCGGAAGCTGGCAGGCATTACTGGGCCTTTCGTACTTGGAGCTTGCTCGTTTGGCAACCGGTCTATCTGACTCTTGCCGGCATTCATCTGAATGGCATGGGTATACGGCCCGAATGTATAAGCCAACAAACAAGCCCGTGCACGGTGTGGGGCTGCCGGATTGCTGATCACGTTCCGTTCGAAGACGGCGAAGATGAGCTGCTGAATATTGCGGCAGGCTCTTTGCATGACGGTGTGGCCAGGCTATTCAATACCTGCATTGAAACCATTGATTTGCATCCCAAGGCCGCGGGTCGTTTGCTGGCTGACTATGTGACGAGTGCCACGTTACGGATCGGAGACTTGCGGGCGGACTGGTCCGCAGATGATACGGTTGCGTGGGGCGAGCGCTGGCTGGATGCCTTGGGCTTGCATGACGCTGGAGGATTCTTGCGGTATGGTCGTGTTGGTGACGAGTCTCTTGCCATAGAGCGCAAGGTTTGTTGCCTGGTTTACAAATGCCATGACGGCACCCTATGCGACACTTGTCCAAAGATTCCTTTGGCCGATCGCTTTGCCCGATTGGCGCGCCGCTGAACCGTGCTACATTGCGATCGAAGAACTCATAGATTCGTCGTCCTTTCTTTGCGATACGGTTGTGGTAGTTCAACCGCTATTTATTCAAATCCATGCACTCTACTTCATCATCCGGGCCCACTGCTTTGTGGCCTGATTCGGTTCCGCCTATTCCGCCACGTGAAGACCACAAAATCCATCAGTTGGGACGTGAACGTGTCGATCACTATGCGTGGATGAAATTTATTCCTTCATCCTGTTCGCGCACGCTGGATGGGTTGCCTGAGCGGTTGCGTCAACACCTGGACGCCGAGATGGAGTATGCACGGGATGTCCTGCACCCATTGGCGGCGGATGCCAAGTATTTTTATGAGCAGATGGTGCAGCGAGCTTCAGGGTCCAATGATGCCTTACCGGCATCGGCCCAAAGATGGCGCTATGATTGCACGGTGCCTGACGGCCATGCGCATAGAGTCTTTTCCCGCATAAGGCCGGACGGAGTTACGCAGGAATTATTCGACGAAGCCGAGCGTGCCCGTGGCTATGCCTACTATCGCGCCACAGATCACCAACCCAGTCCAGATGATCGCTACTTTGTCTGGGCGGAAGATGTCAGCGGGGATGATCGTCACCGTATTTGTGTACTCGACACGGATAGTGGCCTGATCAGCACAGTGGTGCAAGCCGACGCCTTTGGCTATGGTGGATTCACGCTTTGTCCCTCGTCGCGTCATCTGTTCTGGATCTGGCGTGACGCATGCAATCGGCCCACGCGCTTGTATCGCTCGCCGGTTGAAGGAGGCGAAGCAGTGCTGGTCTACGAGGAGCATGATCCTGCCATTTTCATGCAGATTGCCCGAACGGCCGGCAATGGCTTTGTTGCGCTGACACTTGCCGGCCCTGACATGAGCGAGGTCTATTTGATTGCTGCCGGGTCCGAGACTGTCGCGCCGCGACTTGTGCGGCTACGTCAGCGCGGCATTCGCTACGAAATCAACGAATGGAATAATACGCTATTGATGTTGACCAATGCAGACGGTTCTGTGGACCGCAAACTGGTCGAAATCGACGCCGTCAATTTTGACGTGTGCCGGGAATGGGTGCCGCATCGTGCAGGCACTTCCATCATTTCCATCCATCCTTTTGCCTATGCATTGCTGCGTCTTGAACGCGTAAACAGCTTGCGTCGTCTGGTATTGATGCGGGCTGATGGAACAGAGGTCGTTGTTGATTTCGATGAGCCTGCTTACACCATCGAGCTTGCACCGTCACAATCGTACGATGCCAGGCAAGTGCGTATTGTGCATCAGACGTTGAACAGCCCGCCGCGTTGGCTGGATATTGACCTTGCCGATGGGCAGTGCAGGGTAGTGGGGCAGACGCACTTGAGCGGTTTTGATCCCAGTGCCTACCGGCTGGAACGGTTATATGCCCGGGCAAGTGACGGGGCCAGCATCCCCATCACCATCCTGTCTCCTGCCGACGCGCCGGAGGATAAGCCGCTGCCTCTGTTGCTTACGGGTTACGGGGCCTACGGCATATCGTACGAACCGCGCTTTTCCCTGCCAGCAACGGTATTGGTGGCTAACGGGTTTCGCTATGCCATTGCTCATGTACGGGGAGGTTCGGAAAAGGGCTGGCGCTGGTACCAGGACGGTTGCCGCGAGAAAAAACGCAATTCAATGACAGATTTCATTGCTTGTGCCCAGCATTTGCAGAACATAGGTTATACGGCGCCGGGCAAGATCGTGGCGCACGGTGTTTCGGCGGGTGGCTTGCTGGTTTGCGGTGCCATGAATATTGATCCGCAGCAGTGGGCGGGTGTTATTGCCCAGGTGCCGTTTGTTGACATGCTCAATACCATGAGTAATGCCGATCATCCGCTAGTGCCGCTGTTGCGGCCGGATTGGGGTGATCCTATCTCCGACCCCCAGGCCTATGACTATATTGCGGGTATCTCGCCCTACGAGAATATAAAGCAGGCTGCCTATCCGCCTGTACTGTGCACAGCGGGTCTGAAGGATGACCGCGTCCCTTACTGGGAGCCGGCAAAGCTTGTAGCGAGCTTACGCCATCATTCCACCAGCCATTATCCAGCCGTGCTGCGCTTGAATCCCGACAGTGGTCATCAGGAAAGTGATGATCAATATGCCGAGTTTGCCCAGGCAGCATTATTGTGGGCTTTTGCCAGGCATTGTGTATCCGCGAACGAAGCCTGAGTAGGTCAGGCGCCTAGGCTGTTGACGTATTTTGCTCCTGGCGAGTGTGCAAGAATGATCGCAAGGCGCAGAACGCCGATACGATCAGCGTCGGAACGGCAACGGCGACAATTGCATTCAGTAAATGTCCATCGAATACCCACTCTGAAAATATGCCTGCCAGCAAAGGCCCGGCAGCGCCGAATACCGATACCACAAAGCTCCATATTGCAAAGCTGCGTGCTCTCAGGGAGGCAGGCGTAAGATCCTGCAGCATGGTCGGAACCAGCGCATTGGCCGTACTGGTCACGAATAGCACCACCCCCACGACGACGACAGCATGGTCAAGGGTTTCTGCTGTAGCGAGTAGCAGCGCTACGGGCGCCGCAATCAGAATGCAGGCACCCATGAGCATCGGGCGTACGGCCAGGCCAAAACGCCGCGCCAGCAGACGGTCAAGCAAGCCTGCAACCGGCAGGCATCCTACCGCAGACATCAATATGATGAACCCCATCGCCTGGCCGATATCGCCCGGAATGGCATTGAACTTACGTTCCAGGGCCAGGGCGATCAACTGGTTGATGGCCTGTACGGCAACCACCAGAAATCCGGCAATGCCGACAAAAAGGCCGATGGCTTGCCAGCGCTGCTGAAGAAAAGACCTTAATGAGCCATCAACCGTCCGTGTCGTGGCGTCCATATGTCTGGGGGGATTTACGGTTAGCGTGCAGAGCAGCAGCAATGGCAGGCCGGCACAAGAGAGCAGCAGGAATGCCCTGCGCCAAGGCTCGATGGACCATGGAATCAGTTCGGCAGTGGAAAGCAGCGAGCCGGCAAAGAAAAAGCCACCACTGGCGCCGGCCGCCATCAATGCCGCAAAACTGAGGTTGGCGATGACGCGGTGACGCTCCGGCGCCAGGTCAGGAATCATCGAGTACACCAGAGGCACCATCGCAAACTCGGTAATGCCGGCTGCTGAGCGGCCAATGAAGAACAAGGGGAAATTGGGTGCGATCGCGCTCAAGACCATCATGGCGGTCGATGCCACAATCAGGCATAGCAATACGCCCTTGCGGGAGTAGCGGTCAGCAAATCGTGCTAGCGGTATGGCCAGCGCGCTGCCCACCAGAACGCCGGCCAGTCCCTGTAATGCACCCAGGGTGGCATCGCTGACTTCAAAGGTCTTCTGGATGGCAGAAAGCGATATGGCCTGTAGACCCATATCGCTCATTTGAACGCCGGCGACGATGCCCAGAAAGGCCACGGTAAAGAGGCCCTGAAGCGTCCATTTTTCGGGTGTTGCTACCACTGGTATTGAAGCTGTAGATCGACCGTTCGACCGCCACCGTAATAGCAATAAAAGTCACAACCCGAGACGTAGGTCTTGTCGGTGAGGTTGCGGGCATTGAGCTGCAAAGTCCAATTCTCCTGGAACTGATACTGCATCATCAAGTCCACCAGGGTAAAACTGGGAATAGTCTCGCCAGGATAATAGCGCTCATCTTCGGTTGAGCTGTTGTAGCGCACGCCGGCGGCCACGGTCAGTGGGTTGCTGTTGGCCAGCATGAACCGATGGCTGACCCACAGACTGGCCTGGTGATTGGGGATCAGGGGTGTGCGGATGGTCTGGCTGTCGCTGATGTCCTGGCGGGAATGATTGTGGGTGTATGCGAGCTTGACCGCTGTATTAGGCGTGATATTGAAGTCGCCCTGCAATTCGAAACCCTTGTTGGTGCGCTTGCCGCTCTGCGTCTGAATGTTGGTCGAGTCAGCAATCAGTGCGTTCTTTTCTTCGATGTCGAAGTAAGCAAGGGTGATCGTGCCATCCAGCCAGGTAGGCTCCAGCTTGATGCCTACTTCTGTTTGCTTCGCTTCATAAGGGCGGTAGCTATTGCCATAGCCGTCGACACCGGCGACCGGTTTGAACGACTCTGAGTAGCCGATGTAGGGAGATATGCCATAGTCGCTGATGTACATGGCACCGACGTTGATGCTGTTGTGGCTGACGTCGTAGCTGGTATCGCCTCCATTTATGTGGCCGCTGCTTTCGGCCCGGTCATGGCGTATGCCGGCATTGAAGTTCCAATGGTCGCCTACACGCAACTGAGCTGAGGCATACATGCCCAACTGTTTGGTATCGAGGTCGTAAGGTGTGCCTTCTGCCGTGAATGGTGCGCCGTAGACGGGTTCGAACATATCGAGGTTAGGCACCAAGCCGAAGCCATTGTTCAGACCGGAGGTGTCTGATTTGAGATAGTCGACGCCAAAGGTGGGCAACAGCTCTACGTTATCGCTCAGGCGCAGCTTGCCGCTCATGCGGTTGTCAAAATAGTGATTTCGGGTGTTGCCGTCGGTGAGGGTATAGCCGCGAAGAAGCTGGCGATCGCCATCCGAGCCATAGGCGAATACGTTGTGCTGGTCGAGATCCAGGTGCGTGAACTTGTAGTTTTGGGTGAAGGTCCACTCAGGCGAAAACTCGTGGCTGAACAGCCAGCCCGCGCTAATCTGAGTACGCTTGAGTTGGTCGAAGCCGGGCTCGCCTGCGTTCAGGTTTCGATCAATCAAGCCGTAAGGTGTATCGATAATGGTGCCGTAGGCAGGTAGAAAACCATTGGTTGGTGTGCCGTCTTCATGCTGGATGCTGGTCAGCAGCGTCAGCGAGGTGCGTGGCGTGAACTCAAAGGTGAAGCTGGGAGCCAGGTAATAGCTCTTCATGTTGGTATCATCTTGCATCCCATCTTCACGGCGGGCTTGTGCCACGATGCGGTAATAGGCTGTGCCGGCCTCATTGGCTATGCCGTTGTAGTCTATGCCCAGGCCCAAACGATCAGGATGGCCGACTTCCGCCTGCATCAGCAGAGCTTCTTCCTTTTTGGGTCGTTTGGTAACCAGGTTGACGACGCCACCTGCCTCAGAGGCGCCAAATATCAGAGAATTGGGCCCTTTGAGGACTTCCACGGACTCAACTCCGAAAAGCTCAGGCTTCCAGACAAAGTATCCGTTCGGTGTGGTGGGAGTGCCGTCCAGTGATATGGATGCATCAAAACCACGAATCTTGAACCACTCCACTTTATTGTCGGCGCCAAATGGTTCACTGAGCACCCCCGCCTGGTAATGCAAGGCCTGGTCCAGTTTACGGGCTCCTTGTTCATCGATATCGTTGCGGTTCAGTACAAAGCTGGAGTTCGGTGCGAAGAAATCCAGGCTCTGCAAATCGTTCACAGTGCCCACAACGGTTACAGTGTCGAGAGTCTCGATGGAGGAGGTTGCTCGGGGCGTTGACGCGGTATCGGATTCTTGGGCGCGCGTGGGTGCTGCCATGGTCATTCCGCTTGTTATTGCCAGAATTGCCCATGCAAGGGGTGAACGAATCATTTTTGCTTGCCTTCTTTTTTGTGTTTGCTTGGAGGAAGGTTGATGATCACAAGCCTTGCCGAAGGCGCAAGCGTTCAGACATCTCCAAACCATGTATAGCGAATTATTTTAAATTGATTGAGAACGATTCTCGATTCTATTGCAATTGCTTTTTACACACAATTTATTTCGCGTATTGTTTATGGCAGGGCAGGCCAGAGTAATGATGGATTTGATACTTATTGTCTCGGGCCTGCCGCACCGTTTCGCTGAATACCAGCAGGCTACCAGTTGTAGCTGAGGGTCGCCATTACGCTGCGTTCCGCGCCGTAATAGCAGTAAAGCAGACTGACGCACGAAGCCACATACTCCTTGTCGAAGACATTGTGTGCGTTGACTTGCAGCGTAGCACCCTCCAAGGTGGGGCTGTAATGACCCAGATCCATTTTCATACCCAGGTCGACCAGCGTGTAGGAAGGCACCTTGAGCGTGTTTTCCTTGTCTGCCCAGCTGGTGCCTACGTATCGGACACCACCATTAACCGACAAGCCCGGTGTTACCTGATAAGCAGCCCACAAAGAAGCCATGTGGCGTGGCGCCTGATAAGGTGTCTTTCCTTCATAGTCAGTGTCGCGGGTGTATTCGATGTCAGTCAGTGTGTAGCTGGCGTGTAGAGTCAAGTCTTTGTTGACTGCAGTCATGGCTTCCAGCTCAAGGCCGCGTGAACGAATAGCTCCAGAAGCTTCATGATAGGACTGTCCGATGGCTCGCGTCGCGACATCGTCCTGCGTCAGGTCGAAGAGTGAGGCGGAGTACATGGCGTCGCTGTTTGCCGGCTCATAGCGCAAGCCCACTTCGTACTGTCGGCTGGTGGTGGGGGGTAACAAATTGCCTTGCTGGTCGCTGTACGCGTTGGGGTTGAAGGACTCGCTGTAGCTCGCATACGGTGACAGACCGTTGTCGAACAGATAGACAATGCCCGCACGCATACTGAAATGCGAGCCATCCCATTCCGATGTTGTACCGTAGCTGGAGTTGCTGACGTCGGCTTGATCCCAGCGGCCACTGAGCAGGAAACGCCAGTTTTCGTAGGAGATCTGGTCCTGAACATATATCCCTTGCTGGCGCAAAGTACGGTCGACGTCAGTCTGGTAGTTGGGTGCAAGGAAGGTGGCATTGCCATACACCGGCGCATAGACATCCAGATTGGATACCGGCATGTAGTCCCAGGTGCCCGTTACATGACGGCGCTGGTAGTCGGCGCCGATCAGCAGAGTGTGGCTCAATGCCCCTGTATCGAATTGCCCTTGCAGCACGTTGTCGATGGCGAAGCTACGCGATGATTCATCTGCCCCTGAATAGGCCCGGCTCAGTTCGCGCTGGTTGGCCCAACCCGTCTGATAGACCTGCTGCAGCTCAAGGTTTGATTGGGTATAACGCGCGTTCTGCCGCACGATCCAGCGATCATTGAAGGCATGTTCCAGTAGGTAGCCCAGCATGTTCTGTTCACGCTTGAAGCGATCGTATGTAGTGTCTCCGTCAAAAAAATGGCGCGATAGCTTGTTGCCATCATGGTCCGTCGTAATACTGGCATCGGCGGGAATGCCGCTGTGATAACCGCCATTAGGATCGCGCTGAAAGTATCCCTGCAGCAGCAGGCTGGTTTTATCACTTAGATTCAATTGCAGCGAAGGCATGATGGCGTATCGCGACTCTTTGGCATGATCGAGCTGTGAGTCAAGGCTTCGACCCATGCCCACGACCCGCCATGCAGCCGTGCCTTCGTCGTTTACGGGCCCGGTTAGATCGAAGCCGCCTTCCATGCGGTTGTTCGTGCCCAAGCGAAATTCCAGCTTGCGATGCGGCTCGAATAGAGGGCGCTTGCTGGTCAGTCCCACGACACCGCCAGGGGCCGTTCGGCCGAATAGAACCGACGACGGCCCACGAAAGACGTCGATACGCTCCAGGAAGAAAGGATCAATTTGCATAGAGCTATAGGTACCGGTATCGCTGAGCACCTTCAGGCCGTCCAGCACGGTGTTGTCCGTGCTGCCTTCCACAAAGCCGCGTAGGGCAACGTAATCGTAGCGGTTTGTGGCCCCAACAAGGTTGGTGAACACTCCGGGTGTGTAATTCAGTGCTTCTGACACGCTTTGTGGCTGCTGCTCATCCAGTTGTTTGCGTGTAACGACGGATACTGACTGCGGTGTTTCGGCAATCAGGGTATCGGTTTTGGTGGACGCGAAGCTGGTACGCGGGATGTTGGACGCAAGCCCACTGGATTGCACTGTAATCGCGTCGAGCAGTGTAGATACTGTGGGCGTGTTGGTTTTTGGCTCCGCTGAGCCATCCTGTCCCATTGCCGTAAGAGGTAAAGCCACAGATAGCGCGCAAGTAAGCGAGCTTGCAGTTATCTGGCGCAGCGAGCTGCGGCCACGGGTGGGATGCTTGTGGCAAGAAGGGGAAAGGTGGGTCATCAAAGCCTCTTGGTATGGTGTTTGCACGATGGCATAAAAAAAGAAAATAGAATTATAAATAAAAACGATTCGCATTCGTAATTATTATAAAAATTTATTGTTATTTCCCTCTTGGAGCAATCCGCTTATACGAATACCAATTTCTGTATGGCTGGCCATACCCGACTTCAATGACTTCTCGCCTGCGCGTCTTGGCTTAATGCGATTGGAACGTTGTGATTAACCGAGTTTGACGAATGTCCTGATCTCCCGAAAATGGGGAAGGGCCGGGTGTTGAGGCGCAAAAAAACCCGCAAAGCATTGATTCTTGCGGGTTATAGGCAGTAATGGACATCTGTGGGATGCCATGGGTAACAAGGTAATGGTAGGCAGTACTGGATTCGAACCAGCGACCTCTACGATGTCAACGTAGCGCTCTAACCAACTGAGCTAACCGCCTAGAAAGAACGAGATTCTAGCGTATTAATAACGAGCTTGTCAAAATCAGATATTCAGTGTGGTTTGGTTGCAGCGATATGGGCGATATGTATCAAGGGATTACCCGAAATAACAGGGCGTGATCAACTGGTTTCTGGGTCGGCGTGCTACTGTGATTTGCTTTTTTTCGCTGGCATAAACGAGTCAGAAGCGTTGGCCGTAGCAAAAAAACTAATCCAAACAATAAGCGCCATGGCAAGGGTAGAGAGGAGACATCAATGCGTACTAAATATCGATTCTTCTCGTCGGGGGATTGTCGACGAGGAGTGGGCTTCGTCGCAGGTGGCTTGCTGACGGTGGGATTGGCTGGGGGTGCGTTTGCAGAAACTGTGGGAGGTTCATACTCTACGATTGATCTGCCCAGTAGTGGTCAGTCAGTTGCACCCGTGACGCAGACTTCGCCTGTGACAGTTACGGGTACAACTTCTATTCAGGTCGCTGATGAGTCTATTATCCTGAGCAATGCCGGCAACGAATTCGAGGGGACGGTGACGCTGACCGGTGGAACCGTGGCTATCACCGATAAGAGTTCGCTTAATCTGGGTGAGGTGTCTGCCGGGAGCCTGTCTGCAGTCAGCCATGGCAGCCTGAACCTTGGCCAAGGAACTGTCACTGGAGATTTGTCGGCCTCCAGCAATGGCGGTGCGATCTCGCAGTCTGGTGCGCTTTCCGTTGGTGGTGCCAGCACGATAAACGCGGGATCCGGAGATATTGCCCTGCACAATGCCGGCAACGAATTCGGGGGGACGGTGACGCTGACCGGTGGAGCCGTGGCTATCACCGATAAGAGTTCGCTGAATCTGGGTACGGTGTCTGCCGGGAGCCTGTCTGCAGTCAGCCATGGCAGCCTGAACCTTGGTCAGGGTACTGTCACTGGAGATTTGTCGGCCTCCAGCAATGGTGGCGCGATCTCGCAGTCTGGTGCGCTTTCCGTTGGTGGTGCCAGCACGATTGATGCTGGGGTCGGCAGCATCGCCCTCGACAACGCCAGCAACGAATTCGGGGGGACGGTGACGCTGACCGGTGGAGCCGTGGCTATCACCGATAAGAGTTCGCTGAGTCTGGGTACGGTGTCTGCCGGGAGCCTGTCTGCGGTCAGCCATGGCAGCCTGAACCTTGGCCAGGGCAGTGTCACTGGAGATTTGTCGGCCTCCAGCAATGGTGGTGCGATCTTGCAGTCTGGTGCGCTATCCGTTGGTGGTGCCAGCACGATTGATGCTGGGGCCGGCAGCATCGCCCTCGACAACGCCAGCAACGATTTTTTGGGTTCGTTGACCGTACAAGGCACGGATATCAAGATTGTCGATGTCAATGATCTTCAGATCGCGTCAGTGGTTAACGGCCTCAATGCCTCTATTGTGCTGGAGGCTGGCGGGAAGCTGACTCTCCCGGGGCATGCAATAAATGTTGGCACTGCAACCCTGAGTCTGATGTCACGCGGGGGCACGCTCTCTACAGCGGCAGCGCTGGGCGGGGCCCAGGTCGAATTGAGTGGAAGAGACGGGATAAGCCTGAACCATAATGTGGCGGCAACTTCATCGCTCGCGCTCCATGGCGTCGGCGGCATCACCCAGTCGGGTGGTGCAGTGACAGCGCCGGTCGTCAGCATCGATAGCGATGGCGATGTTGCCCTGGCTAGCAGCGCCAATGCCATCGAGCGACTGGATAACGTGCATGTTCTGGGTGACTTCAGCCTGAACAACGAGGTGCCGCTGGTGATCAATACGCTTCAGGCAAATAGCGTTGAACTCTCGGTGGATGCCGGCGTCAACGTGACGGGTGTCGTATCGACCGGCCAGCTGACAATGAACGGTGGGCGGCTGAGTGTCAATGGCGCGGTCACTGGGAATGTGCAGGTTATGGCGGGAGCATCGCTAGCTGGGGTCGGCACCGTCGGCAACACCACAATTAGGGCCGGTGGCATGTTGACGCCGGGTAATTCCATCGGGACGCTCACGGTAGACGGCGACTTGGTCTTTGATGCGGGTTCGCATTATCTGGTCGAGGTCGATCCGCAAGGTACGGACGCCGATCTGGTTCACGTTACGGGTACCGCCAGTCTGGCGGGCGGTTCGGTGGTGCACATTGGGGCAGATGGTGCCTATGACCCGAGTTCGACCTACCGCATTCTCAAGGCTGATGGTTCGCTTATTGGCGCTTTCGAGAAGGTCACCTCCGACTTCGCTTTCCTGACCCCTGACCTTGCTTATGATTATGGTGCTGGCACGGTTGATCTGTCGCTCGAGCGGAATGAGGTCAGCTTTTCCTCCATGGCCTTGACTGGCAACCAGGGCGCCACCGCCGCAGGTATTGAAAGTCTGGGGATGGGGCAGGCGGTCTATGACGCGGTGGTCACACTGCCAGATGACGCCATGCAGATTCAAGCTGGATTCGATGCGCTTTCGGGCGAGGTGTATGCGTCGGCCAAGACGGCGTTGGTGGAAGAGAGTCGCTTTGTACGCAATGCAGTCTTTGACCGCATACGGACGGCATTCGATGGCATGGCTTCCAATACCATGCCTGTACAGACCTATGGTGCAGACCATACGGCGCCAACTGACCGATTTGCCGCATGGGGCCATGCCTTTGGCAGTTGGGGGCACACAGGCAGTGACGGAAACTCTGCGCGCCTGGAACGTTCAACGCGGGGTTTCCTGGTCGGTGCTGACGGTCAGGTGTTCGATGCCTGGCGTGCCGGGCTGGTGGCCGGCTACAGTCGTAGCTCCTTCGATGCGACAGCACGTGTTTCCTCGGGAGAAAGCGACAATTATCATCTCGGGCTGTATGGCGGCAGGCAATGGGGGCAATTGGGGTTGCGTACTGGCCTGGCTTATACCTGGCACAACATCGACGTCAATCGTTCGCTGGCTATCGGTAGTTTTTCAGATCGACTGTCGTCCGACTATCGTGCCGGTACTTTCCAGATTTTCGGCGAGCTGGGATACCAGGTGGATACCCCGCATGTGTCGTTTGAGCCTTTCGTCGGCCTGGCCTACATCAACCACCGCACAGACGGCTACACAGAGCGTGGCGGAGCGGCTGCGTTGCATAGCGGGGGCCAAACGACTGACACAACATTCATGACGCTGGGCCTGCGGGGGAAGACCGGCTTTACCTTGGGCCAGATGCAGGCATCTGTATACGGTACGTTGGGCTGGAGACACGCTTTTGGCGATACGGTTCCGACCTCGATACATGCCTTTTCGGAGGGTGACGCCTTTACGGTCGCCGGTGCGCCCATCGCCAGGAATGCAGCGGTGCTCGAGGCGGGTCTGAGCCTGGCTGTCGCTTCCAATGCGGTCTTGAGTTTGTCGTATATGGGGCAGCTTGCCGCAGATGCCAAAGACCACGGCGCTCGGGCCACACTTAGCATCAGCTTCTGAACCTTCTACTTGCCATTTCACAATAAGGGGCTTTTTCACAACACCGAAAAACGTATTCAATGGCGATATTGCAATTTAATGAAGCTTAAAAGGGCTACTGGCGCAACAGGTGTTACACTGGAGCAACGAATTTTTTATTTTTGAGCAAGCATGAGCACAACGCGAACTATGACCGGGCATTTCTAGCCGTCGCCGCGTATTGTTCATTCGCTAACTAGCAAAATCAACATTCCCAGAACGCGGCTAGTGCCGCGTTTTTGCATTTTCAGGACATCTTATGGTTCACATTACCTTGCCCGATGGCTCGCAACGCGAGTTCCCCGGCCCTGTTTCTGTCAGCGATGTCGCCCATTCCATCGGAACCGGGTTGGGTCGTGCCGCGCTGGCGGGGCGTGTAGCCGTAGAGGGTAAGGAAGCGAAACTGGTCGACACCAGCTTTGTGATTGAGCAAGATGCAAATCTGGCCATCATCACTGCCAAGGATCCCGATGGGCTTGATTTAATCCGCCATTCCACTGCCCACCTGCTGGCTTATGCAGTCAAGTCTTTGTTCCCTGATGCACAGGTAACCATAGGTCCTGTAATCGATAACGGCTTTTACTACGACTTCTCGTACAAGCGTCCGTTTACCCCCGAAGATCTGGAAGCCATTGAAAAGAAGATGGCCGAACTGGCCAAGAAAGATGAAGTCGTGACGCGCGAAGAGTGGTTGCGTGATGATGCCGTGGCGTATTTCAAGAGCATAGGCGAGGATTACAAGGCCGAGATCATTGCCTCGATTCCTTCCAACGAGCCTATCAGCTTGTACCGCGAAGGTGACTTTATCGATCTGTGTCGTGGGCCGCATGTGCCGTCCACCGGCAAGCTCAAGGTCTTCAAGCTGATGAAGGTTGCCGGTGCCTACTGGCGTGGTGACAGCAACAACGAAATGCTCCAACGCATTTACGGAACGGCCTGGGCCAGCAAAGAAGAGCAGGCCGCTTATCTGACCATGCTCGAAGAGGCTGAGCGGCGCGATCATCGCAAGATTGGCCGTGAACTGGACCTGTTCCACTTCCAGGACGAGGCCCCGGGCCTGATTTTCTGGCATCCCAAGGGCTGGACATTGTGGCAGCAGGTCGAGCAGTACATGCGCTCTGTGTATCGCGACAATGGCTATCAAGAGGTCAAGGCACCACAAATCCTGGATTTGTCGCTCTGGAAGAAAACAGGTCACTGGGACAATTACGCCGAAAACATGTTCACGACCGAATCCGAGAATCGTGTCTATGGCTTGAAACCCATGAACTGCCCTGGGCATGTGCAGATTTTCAATGCGGGCTTGCATTCTTATCGCGAACTGCCCATACGCTATGGTGAGTTCGGGCAGTGCCATCGCAACGAGCCTTCCGGCTCATTGCACGGCATGATGCGGGTGCGGGGCTTTACACAAGATGACGGCCATATTTTCTGCACTGAAGACCAGTTGCAGGATGAATGCGCTGACTTCACCGCCTTGCTGCAAAAGGTGTACGCTGATTTTGGCTTTACCGAGATTTTGTACAAGGTCGCTACGCGCCCTGAAAAACGCATAGGCTCGGATGAGGTCTGGGACAAGGCTGAACAAGCGCTCATGGAGAGCCTGGACCGCACAGGTTGCGCCTACGAAGTGTCGCCCGGCGAAGGTGCCTTCTACGGCCCCAAAATTGAATACACCCTAAAGGACGCTATTGGGCGCCATTGGCAGTGTGGCACCATACAGGTTGATTTTTCCATGCCGCAACGCTTGGGCGCCGAGTATGTCGATGCCAGCGATCAACGTCGTACGCCGGTTATGCTGCATCGGGCAATTCTGGGTTCTTTCGAGCGTTTTATCGGCATGCTCATCGAAAACCATGCAGGTGCCATGCCCGCGTGGCTTGCTCCTGAGCATGCTGTGGTGTGCTGTATTTCCGAATCGTCAGCCGATTATGCTGCCGAAGTTGCGCTAGGCCTGAAAAAACAAGGGTTTAGGGCTTTTTCCGATTTGCGCGGTGAAAAGATCACCCGTAAAATTCGCGAACACAGCATGCAAAAAATACCGTACATTCTGGTGGTAGGCGAAAAAGAGCGTGAAACCGGCCAGGTTGCGGTACGAGGACGTGGCGGCGTTGATCTTGGTGTTATGCCGCTGAACGACTTTACCAAGCGCCTGCAGCAAGAGATTGCCACCCGTCATTATGGCGGCGAATCCAGCCAGGCCTGATTTTTTATTAATTCTAGGAGTTTTAGACATCGCAACCGACAAAGCCCATCGCATCAATGGTGAAATCCGTATCCCCGAGGTGCGTCTTATTGGAGTAGACGGCGAGCAACTAGGGGTAGTAAAAACCTCCGAAGCGCTTCAGCTGTCAGAGCAACACGAAGTCGACCTGGTCGAAATCGCACCCAATGCCTCACCGCCCGTATGCCGCCTGATGGATTATGGCAAGTTCAAATACCAAGAACAAAAACGCCAGCAAGAAGCGCGTGCCAAGCAAAAAGTCATTCAGGTAAAAGAAGTCAAGTTCCGTCCAGGTACTGACGAAGGCGACTATCAGGTCAAGCTGCGCAATTTGCGCCGCTTTATCGAAGAAGGTGACAAGGCCAAGGTGACGCTGCGTTTCAGAGGCCGGGAAATGGCTCACCAGGAACTCGGTATGCGGGTTCTGGAGCGGGTACGTGACGATCTGGCCGAGCTGTGTCAGGTCGAAGCCATGCCTAAGCTGGAAGGCCGTCAAATGGTCATGGTGCTTGCGCCTCGTAAAAAAGCTGCAACAGGCGGCAAATCCGCCGAATAGCAGGCAGCTGGGTCGGTATTCCTTTAGCGCTCTTGCGGGCGAAGGTCCGCAGGAGCTCGCAGGCAGGTGTGTTTTATGCATGTATTGTTTGTTATTGATCCTTTACCTACGCTAAAGGCTTATAAAGACTCTTCCGTTGCGATGATGCGCGCCTTGGTTGCACGCGGTCACACGCTCAGCGTCGTCTACCAGGAAGGCCTGTACCTGGACGAAGGACTCGTCAAGGCGGTATCCACGGGCATTGGCCTGGAGCAGGGTGCTGATCTTCATGAGCATGCCTGGTGGTTTGAGCGTTCAGCGCCTAGCGAAACTCTGCTGTCCGAATTCGACGCAGTAGTCATGCGCAAGGACCCGCCGTTCGACATGGAGTATGTGTACGCCACGCACATGCTCGAGTACGCTCAGGCGCAGGGTGCGCGGGTATTCAATTCGGGCGCAGCAATACGGAACCATCCCGAAAAGCTCACGATTACCGAGTTTGCATCGCTGACTTCGCCCACCTTGGTTACGCGCGATATGGCTCGTTTGCGTGCCTTCCATGCCAAGCACAATGATGTCATTGTCAAGCCGCTGGACGGCATGGGCGGCACCGGAATCTTTCGCCTGCGTACCGACGAACCCAATCTGGGTGCCATCCTGGAAACGCTCACCGACAATGGTACGCGCTCCATCATGGCCCAACGCTATATTCCAGAAATCGTCAAGGGCGACAAACGTATCTTGCTGATAGGCGGCAAGCCTGTTCCTTATGCCTTGGCACGCATTCCCCTGGCCGGCGAAACCCGTGGCAATCTGGCGGCCGGTGGTCGTGGAGTCGCACAGCCGCTGACTGCCCGTGATATTGAAATCGCCGAAACAGTCGCAGCCGGTGTGGCCGGGCGTGGCCTGTTGCTGGTTGGGCTGGATGTCATTGGTGACTATCTGACTGAAGTCAATGTCACCAGTCCCACCTGTTTTGTCGAGATTACCGAGCAAACCGGATTTGATGTGGCCACCTGTTTTGCAGAGGCTCTGGAGCAGGCTGTGGCCGATGCTGGCGCGGGCATCGGGCAAGGGTGCAATCTGACATGACACGCATTGTTCTGGTCATGCATGAGCCTTTGGGTTCATCGTTTGCAGAATGTGCCGAGCATGTGCTGGGCCATAAGGCAAACCTGACCGTATTCGACGTGGCGCCCGATTGCGAGCCCGAGGCCCAGGTGAGGCGCCTGGCCGGCATGCTGCAGCACACACCCGGTCAGGCGACCCTGGTTCTTTGCGATATATTTGGCGCAACACCATTTAATATTGCCAAGCGAGCCATTAAACTGGCCACAGAGCAGGGCTTCAGCGCACATCTGATCACAGGCACTAATTTGTGCATGGTGCTCAAGGCCTTGACCGAGCAACAAGACAATCCCGAGCAACTCAGCAAGAATGTCCAGCTTGGCGCCCTAAGGGGTATTGTCAACGCCGACAACGAATGCAAGTGCTGAGCCGTTCGTCAAAGTACTCATTATTCCTATAAAACCAGAAGACCTTATGCCATCCATCGACATCGTCATCAGCAATAAACTGGGTTTGCATGCACGGGCCGCGGCCAAGCTGACCCAGCTGGCCAGCAGGTATAAAAGTGAAATATTCATCGCGCGCGGTGCGCAGCGCGTAAATGCCAAGAGCATCATGGGCGTCATGATGCTGGCGGCGGGGCTGGGGGTTACCGTCAAGGTCGATGCAGAGGGCGAAGATGCCCAGCAGGCGCTGGATGACATTCAATCCTTATTCGACAATAAATTCGGCGAGCAAGAATAAACTTCCTTAATCAGGAGCCGATACCGTGACTATGTCTGCATACACCGATACGCCAGATCTGTGTGCAACGCTGTGCATGCAGGGTCAGGGCGTTGTGAAAGGCTATGCCATAGGCAAGGCGGCGGTCATGAGCGCCGCCGCGCTTGAGGTGGCGCACTATCGTATTCCCGAGCAAGAAGTCGAAGCCGAGTGCGAGCGCATGAAAGCGGCGCTGTCCAAGGCGCGCGACGAACTCCAGCTTATTGCCAGCACCTTGCCTGAGGACGCGCCACGCGAGCTTGGGCCACTGCTGACCGTGCATACCATGCTGCTCGACGATCCCATGCTGTTCGAGCAGACCTGTGCGTTAATCATGGAACGGCACTACAACGCAGAATGGGCATTGACCACCCAGGGGCAATTGTTGTCCGAGCAGTTCGATCTCATGGAAGACGAGTATTTGCGTGAACGTGGCGCCGATATTCGCCAAGTCATAGAAAGGGTGCTGCGCGTATTGTCGGGCTCGATGTCTTTATTGCCCAGCCTTCAGGCCGATAACTCGACCGATCCGCTTATTGTTGTGGCGCGGGACATCTCTCCAGCGGACATGCTGCGTTTGCGTGGCGGCCGTTTTGCCGCTTTCCTTACGGATTTGGGCGGACTCACTTCGCATACGGCGATTGTGGCACGCAGTATGAATGTACCGGCGGTAGTGGGCCTGGGCCATTTTCGGGCGCTGGTGCGCGATGGTGACATTCTGGTGGCCGACGGATTCTCGGGTACGGTGCTGGTCAATCCATCAGAAAAAATACTGAATGAATATCGCCAGCGTCAGGAAGAATATCTTCAGAAACGGGCTACGCTTGCTTTGCTGCGTGATGCCCCTGCAGAAACACTGGATGGGATTTCCATCAGGCTGGAAGCCAATATCGAGCTACCCGAAGAAGCGGCTGAAGCCCTGGCTGCTGGTGCTGATGGCATAGGCTTGTTCCGCAGCGAGTTTTTGTTTATGGGCCGTCCCGATCTGCCTTCCGAAAACGAGCAATATCAGGCCTATGCATCCGTCGTCAAAGCCATGGAAGGCCGTCCGGTGACTATACGTACGCTGGACCTGGGCGCTGACAAGAGTCTGGATGGCGACATTACCGTGGCCACCAACCCGGCACTGGGATTACGTGCCATCCGGTATTGTCTGGCCAATCCCGAGATTTTCAGAACTCAGTTGCGGGCGCTATTGCGAGCTTCACTTCATGGTCATGTGCGCATACTCATACCCATGATTTCGCATATGCACGAGGTGCATGCGACCCGGGAAGCCATTGAGCAGGCGTGCGCCAGCATGGATGCTGATGGCGTTGCCTATGCGCGTAATATTTCATTGGGTGCCATGGTCGAAATTCCAGCCATAGCCATCGCGATAGAACCCTTTGTTGAAACGTTGGACTTTTTATCCATAGGCACGAACGACCTGATTCAATACACGCTTGCCATCGACCGGGGCGATAGCGAAGTGGCCGATTTATACGACCCCATGCACCCGGCTGTGTTGCGCCTGATTGCCCACACCATTAATGCGGGCGAACGGGCGGGCAAGTCCGTGTCGGTGTGCGGAGAAATGGCGGGTGACTCTACCGTCACACGCATGCTGTTGGGCTTGGGGCTGACAGGCTTCTCCATGCATCCCCAGCAACTGCTCGATGTCAAGAACGAGGTCCGGCAAGCGCATTCCAACGCGTTGCGGGTCAAGGTGGCTTCTGCGCTGAACCGGGCTGAACGGATTGATCTGGCGGCCTTGTCGGGTTAAGAGCTTATGCATCAGAAGCAAAAAAGCCAGCGTTGGAACGCTGGCTTTTTTGTGTGCTTGGCCTGAAGTTTAGCGATGGTAGGCTGTTTCGCCATGCGTGCTGATGTCCAGACCTTCCCGCTCCACATCGGCACTGACCCGTAAGCCGCATACCTTGTCCGCAATAAAGTAGGCGATCCAGGCAACAACAGCTGACCAGGCGATAGTGATCAGGACACCTTCGAGTTGCAGCCATACCTGATAGGGTACCTCTGCCAGCGTTGCCAGTCCCGGGCCACCCAAGGGCTTGGCATTGAAGACACCGGTGAGCAGCGCTCCCACAATACCGCCGACTCCATGAATGCCGAAAACATCCAGTGTGTCGTCCGCACGCAGCAGGCGTTTCAGGCCATTAACGCCCCACAGGCAAGCAATGCCCGCCACAATACCTATGATCAGGGCGCCACCTGGGCCTATGAGCCCTGCAGCGGGGGTTACACCCACCAGGCCTGCCACTGCGCCCGAAATGGCGCCCAGCAGGGAGGGCTTGCCTTTGTATTTCCACTCGGCCAGCGTCCAGGCAAGAATACCGCCGGCGGTCGCTACTAGCGTGTTGAAGAAGGCCAACGCCGCTGTCTCGTTCGCACTGAGTGCCGATCCTGCATTGAAACCAAACCAGCCTACCCACAGCAGAGACGCACCTATCATGGCCATGGGCAGGTTGTGGGGTTGCATGGACTCGCGTCCGTAGCCTATGCGCTTGCCAATGACATACGCGCCCACCAGGCCGGCTATGCCCGAGTTGATGTGCACTACAGTGCCACCGGCAAAGTCCAGGGCGCCACGCTCAAACAGCCAGCCACCGGGAGCCCATACCATATGGGCGATGGGTATATAAGCGAAAGTGAGCCAGATTAGCGTAAAGACCAGCACGGCGGAATACTTTGCACGTTCGGCAAATCCTCCTACGATGAGGGCGCAGGTAATGCCTGCGAAGGTAGCCTGAAAGGCGGCAAAGCTCAATTCCGGAATGCTGCCCGCCAACTCGAAGCTTGGGGTGTTCAGGTCAAGCATGCCGCTGAAGAACATGCGTGAGAACCCGCCCACGATGGCGTTGGCTTCGGTAAAGGCAAGCGAGTAGCCGTAAATAAACCAGATGACTATAGCGAGTGCGAAGGTCGACAGTACCTGTATCAATATCGACAAGACATTCTTGGCTCGCACCAGGCCGCCGTAGAACAGACCCAGTCCGGGCACGACCATCAACAGTACCAATAGGGTCGAGACACTGACCCATGCCAAATCGGCTTTATCCATTATCTATTCTCCAGGATGCGCCCGATCACGCTTTTTCGTTGACCGGGTGGCAGATAAGTTGTTCAACAAAAGAGGGGGTACGGCTTTACAGTGCGCTTTCGCCCGATTCGCCTGTACGTATTCGTATGGCTTGTTCAATTGGAGTAATAAATATCTTCCCGTCGCCTATCTTGCCGGTGTGTGCCGCGGCGCACAGGTTCTCGATGGCTTGCTCGACCAGATGTTCGGAAACTGCCATTTCAAGACGTAGCTTGGGAAGAAAGTCCACGGTGTATTCGGCGCCCCGGTACAACTCGGTATGCCCCTTCTGGCGTCCAAACCCCTTGACTTCAGTGACGGTCATGCCCTGTATGCCCAGCTCGGATAACGCTTCCCGAACTTCGTCCAGTTTGAAGGGTTTGATGATGGCGGTAATAAGCTTCATTGCAGTTCCTCGTGAAGGTGATGACAGGAATAAAGCAATAGTCATGCCAGTTTTTCAAGTGTTCGGGCGACTGGACGTGCTTGATCCGCAGAAGAGGCTGCATATATGCGCGTTGGGGGACAGCGGGTAGGGCAGGTATTGCACCGTGAGCCTTGTTGTGGTGCGCGTTGCTCAAGCTTGGCACCATAATGGGGCAGCGTGCCGTGCAAGCCAAAATGTAACTAGACAAGAGTAGGGCCTCGGTATTTGTATCGGTGTGTTGATGCTCCCGTTTTATGGTTTTAGCCCTAAACACCCATGTTGAAAGGGATGTCCGGGAGATAAGAGATCAAATAAAAAAATAATTGAAATTAGTATTTACACTAGGCTCGCTTTTTATTCGACTTCTGTGACTAGAATGGTTTCCAAGCTAGTTGTAACAAGCTCGCTGCTGAACCGTTAGTCGCACCGGCATCAGCAAAAGAGGTAGACGCGACTTTGGATAAGTGAGGTAATTATGAAAAAGACTCGTACGCATTTGGCCGTCATCGCAATGGTTGCTTCAATGAGTCTGCTTGCAGCATGCTCGGACTCGGAAGACACAAGCGCACCCATGGATGGTGCCGCTGGCACGGAAACCCCAGCTCCTGCTCCAACGCCTGATCCTGTACCTACGCCTGATCCTGCTCCCGCTCCCGCTCCCGCGCCTTCGTCGGGTTCGGCCACTGATACCGAGCCTACTGTTGGCGAGAAAATGGCTGACGCTGCCGACAAGGTTGGCGAAGCAGTGTCCGACTCCATGGACGCAGCGGGCGACGCCATCAAGGAAGGCGCTTCCAAGGCCGACAGTGCTATTCAGGATTCGGTGGGCGATGGCAGTCCTGATCCTGGCGTCACGCCGCCTGCCGACGACACCGCACCCAAGTCATGAGCCAGCGAGTAAGGCCGGCTTAGGCATGACAAGGCTGCCGCGCCAAGCGGCGGCCGGGCAAGAGCACCCCAAGGTTGGTTATATGCTGACCCTGGGGTGTTTTCTATGAGGCGAGCTTTTTCATTACACTAATGCTTATTAAGAATCCGGAGATAGCAATGGTTACTCGTAATGATTGGTTTGAAGATTTTCAGAAGAATATGTCTGAGCTCATTGCCAAAAGCCCGGCTGCCGACATAGAGCGCAACGTCAAGGCAATGATGGCGCAAGCCTTCTCGCGTATGGATCTGGTCACTCGCGAGGAGTTTGATGTACAGGTTCAACTGCTCGAACGTGCGCTGGCGCGTATCACCGCTCTCGAGTCGCGGGTTCAGGCTCTTGAAGGCCGGCCCGATACACCGCTGCAGCAAGGGGTTTCGGCGCCAGGTACCGAATAAGGGGCTAAAAGTACACCTCTGCTTCAGTAGGGATATGTATTACTACTAGTGGATGTTCTGTTGTTTGGCCTGTCTTCAGCTGGCTTGCATGGTCCCATACTGGTGCCATATGAAATAGCACGGGAGATTGTGCATGTCCTTAGCGGTGCTGGCGAGCAGGGCGCTCTGTGGTCTTCAGGCGTTACCCGTGCGGGTCGAAGTTCACATGGCACCGGGGCTGCCTGCTTTTCATGTAGTGGGTCTACCTGACGCCGGCGTACGTGAAAGTCGTGAAAGAGTGCGGTCTGCCATACTCAGTAGCGGGTTCGAGTTTCCTGCTGGTCGCCTGACTGTGAACTTGGCGCCGGCCGATCTTCCCAAAGAGTCGGGGCGCTTCGATTTGCCAATCGCTCTGGGCATTCTGCTGGCATCCGGCCAGGTGGCCGAAGCACTTGCCAACGAGGCCGGCCGGCAACTGCACGATTATGTGTTTGCGGGCGAACTGTCGCTCACCGGAGCTGTCACTTCGGTTGCGGCACCATTGGCTATTGCCCTGGCCGTAGCTCGCAGCCATCCCGGGGCCATTCTCGTGCTTCCTGCCGGTAGCGCCGATCATGCTGCCCTGGTTCCGGGCCTGACAGTATTGTCGGCGGGTAGTCTGCTCGATGTCGCCCTCCATGTTTCGGGTGTTCGGGCCTTGCTGCCCGCCCAGCCTTCGCCTTTGTGCCCCGGCGAGGGCAGCGAGCCCTGTCTGTCAGAGGTCAGGGGGCAGGCGTTGGCGCGTAGGGTGCTTGAAATTGCGGCAGCCGGAGGCCATAGCTTGTTGATGTCAGGCCCTCCGGGTACCGGCAAAAGCATGCTGGCACACCGACTTCCCGGATTGCTGCCCAGGCTCGAACCCGGGCAGGCGCTCGAAGCGTCGGCGCTGGCGAGCTTGAATGGGCAGCCTCCCATGTTTACTGACCGTCCTCCGTTCCGGTCTCCTCATCATTCGGCATCGGTGCCAGCGCTGGTGGGCGGAGGTGCTTATCCCAGACCAGGGGAAATCAGCCTGGCCCACCAGGGTGTGCTTTTTCTCGATGAGTTGCCTGAGTTCCAGCGACGGGTTCTCGAATCCCTGCGCGAGCCGCTGGAAACCGGTTGTGTGACGATTGCACGAGCATCGCGCACACTGACTTTTCCTGCCAACTTCCAATTGGTGGCTGCCATGAATCCTTGCCCTTGCGGCTGGCTGGGGCATAAAAAGAAAAGTTGTCGTTGTACGCCTGACCGTATAGAGGCTTATCGCAGCCGGTTGTCGGGTCCTCTGCTTGATCGGGTCGATCTACAGATTTCCCTTCCTGGTGCAGAGGCCAACTGGATAGATCTGCCCGAAGGCGAAGACTCCAGCACTGTACGGTTGCGGGTCCTGCAGTGCCGCACGCGCCAGCAGCAACGCCAGTGCGACACCAATGCCCGCTTAAGCGTAGCCGAGATCGGTATTCATTGCCGGCTGGATGACGAAAGTACAGCGCTATTGGCGCGCGCCATGCAGCGCTGGAACTGGTCGGCCCGGGTTGTTCACCGCATCCTCCGGGTCAGCCGCACGCTAGCCGATATGTCGGGTGCCGACCAGATTGGAGCCACGCATATTGCAGAGGCGGTGCAATATCGGCTGCCATGGGATGGCTGATATCGTCTTGGAAATCAGTTAGACAAACAGCCTGGATTCATCGTATAATCAAGGGCTTTTCTTTGTCTAGTCAGACTTTTTGCCTGGTTTGCATCTTTGTTTATCAGCGTACTGGCGGGCCTTGAAAAGAACCAATAAGTGAATGCCGGGTCGTGCAAGCGTCGCCAGTTTGTTTGGGGACCACCTTCATTCATCAATCACAGAGTTACATCATGCCTAAGATGAAAACCAAGAAAGGTGCTGCAAAGCGCTTTAAGGTTCGTGGTAGCGGGTCTATCAAGCGAGGACAGGCGTTCAAGCGTCACATCCTCACCAAGAAAACAACCAAGAACAAGCGCCACCTGCGCGGTTCTACCGCCGTACACGATGCTGACGTGAACGCGGTCAAGGCAATGTTGCCGTTCGCTTGATAGGAGATCTACTATGCCACGCGTAAAACGCGGCGTTACTGCCCGTGCCCGTCACAAAAAAGTTATTAAAGCTGCAAAAGGTTATCGTGGTCGCCGCGGTAATGTATTCCGTATCGCCAAACAGGCGGTAATGAAAGCTGGGCAATATGCCTATCGCGATCGCCGCAATAAAAAGCGCACCTTCCGCGCACTCTGGATCACTCGTATCAATGCGGCTTGCCGCGAACTGGGCGTAAGCTACAGTGTGTTCATCGCCGGCACCAAGAAAGCCTCGATTGAACTTGATCGCAAAGTTTTGGCCGATATGGCGGTAAACGATAAAGCTGGCTTTGCTGCCGTGGTTGAACAAGCCAAGTCTGCTTTGGCTGCTTGATCAATCTCGATTCTGTATTGCTGCAAACGGGGCTCTAGCGGGCTCCGTTTGTATTTGGAAACGCTACATTATGACTTCTCCGGTTGATGACCTGATTGCTCAGGCGCAAGAACAGTTTGCCCAGGCCAATGACGCCGCGGCGCTCGAAAATGCCAAAGCCCGTTTTCTGGGCAAGCAGGGCGCGCTGACTGCCCTCATGAAAGGGCTGGCGCAGTTGGCGCCTGATCAGAAGAAGGCCGAAGGGGCCCGTATCAACCAGCTGAAACAGCACATTGAGGGTTTGCTCAATGCCCGGCGCCAGGAAATGGCCCAGGCCGAGCTCGACAAACGCTTGGCGGCTGAAACCATCGATGTCACCCTGCCCGGGCGTGGCAAGGGAATAGGGGGCATACACCCCGTCATACAGACATGGCAACGGGTCGAGGCCATTTTCCGCTCTATCGGTTTTGACGTGGCTGATGGCCCCGAAATCGAAAATGACTGGACCAACTTCACCGCCCTGAACAACCCCGAAAACCATCCTGCCCGCTCCATGCAGGATACTTTCTACGTCGATATGCAAGACAGCCAAGGTCTGCCTTTGTTGTTGCGTACGCATACCAGTCCCATGCAAGTGCGCTATGCACGTATGCACAAGCCGCCCATCAAGGTGATTGCTCCCGGGCGTACTTACCGCGTCGACAGCGATGCTACCCATTCACCCATGTTCCATCAGGTCGAAGGGCTATGGATTGCCGAAGACATTTCCTTTGCCGACCTGAAGGGCGTCTATACCGACTTTCTGCAAGCTTTCTTCGAGACCGAAGATCTCTCCGTGCGTTTTCGCCCATCGTTCTTTCCGTTCACAGAGCCTTCGGCCGAGATCGACATGATGTTCACCTCGGGTCCGAACCAGGGGCGCTGGCTGGAAATTTCGGGTTCTGGCCAGGTCCATCCGCAGGTGGTCCGCAATTTCGGACTTGATCCCGAACGTTATATTGGTTTCGCCTTCGGCTCCGGGCTGGAACGCCTGACGATGTTGCGCTATGGCGTTAATGATCTGCGCCAATTCTTCGAGGGTGACTTGCGTTTCCTGCGCCAGTTCAACCGATGAAACCCTCCGGGGCGGGCTGCTTAAGGCCTGCCTCCCGCTTGCCTTGTCCAGCTGTAAAACGAATCCGACGAGTACATTATGCAATTTCCTGAGTCCTGGCTACGCGCTTTTGCAAACCCTGATCTCGATACTGACACCTTATCGCATCGCCTCACCATGGCCGGCCTGGAGGTTGAAGAGACCACCACGGCGGCTCCCCCCTTCAGCGGCGTGGTGGTAGCGCTCATCAAGGAAATTGCCGCGCATCCCAATGCTGACAAGCTTCGCATTTGCCAGGTAGACGACGGCTCGGGCGATTTGCTGCAAATTGTTTGTGGTGCGCCTAATGCGGCGGCAGGCATCAAGGTGCCTTTGGCGCGCGTAGGCGCTGAGCTGCCAGGCGGCATGAAAATAGGTGTCGCCAAGATGCGTGGCATTGAGTCGTCAGGCATGCTTTGTTCGGCTCGTGAGCTGGGCCTGTCGCAAGACCATGCAGGCTTGCTCGAGCTGGGCGCCGATGCAACGGTGGGCGCATCGCTGCGTACAGCGCTTGATCTGGATGACACGATATTTACCTTGAAGATGACGCCCAACCGGGCTGATTGTCTGTCCATCCTCGGTGTTGCGCGCGAAGTGTCCGCATTGACGGGAGCTGTATTGCAGCTGCCAAGTTTTGAGGCCGTGCCCGTTACTTTGCATGATCGCCTGTCGGTGACGGTGAAGGCACCGGATTTGTGCGGACGTTTTGCCGGTCGCGTCATACGCGGAGTCAATGCTCGCGCCGCCACACCCGCCTGGATGAAGAGCCGCCTGGAGCGTGCAGGACAGCGTTCGATCTCTGCCCTGGTTGATATCTCCAACTATGTCATGCTTGAACTGGGGCGGCCTACCCATGTATTCGACCTGAAACGCATAGAGGGCGGCTTGACCGTGCGCTGGGCCAATCAGGGCGAGCAGCTTGAGTTGCTGAATGGCCAAACCGTTGCGCTGGCACCCGATGTTGGCGTTGTTGCAACGGATAGTGCGGTGGAAAGTCTGGCCGGTATCATGGGTGGCGAGGCAACCGCCGTGACGCTGGATACTACTGACATCTACCTCGAGGGTGCATTCTGGTGGCCAGAGGCGATCATGGGTCGCCCACGCCGGTATAAGTTCAGCTCCGAAGCCAGTCATCGCTTCGAGCGTGGCGTTGATTTTGATTCGATCACAGAGCATCTGGAGTTCATGACCCGGCTGCTGATCGATATTTGCGGCGGCCAAGTCGGCCCACTGGATGATCAAATCGTCAATTTGCCTGCGCGTAAGCCGGTTTCCATGCGACTGGCGCGTTGTCATCGCATTTTGGGCGTGCCGGTATCGCGCGCCGAAGTTGAAGGTATATTCACGCGGCTTGGCCTGCCTTTTGAGGTGCAGGAGGGCGATGTATTCGTGGTGACTCCGCCATCGTATCGCTTTGACCTGTTCATCGAAGAAGACTTGATCGAAGAGGTCGCACGCATATATGGTTTTGAGCGTATTCCTGATGTGCCCCCAATGGCGCGAGCAAAGATGCTGACCAGCCCTGAGGCATTACGCGGGCCGCACGCCTTGCGCGCCCGTATGGCCGGGCAAGATTACCAGGAAGTCATCAACTTCGCTTTCGTGGAAGAGGCCTGGGAGCGCGATTATGCAGGCAATACTGATCCCATCAAGTTGCTTAATCCCATCGCCAGCCAACTGGCGGTGATGCGCTCCAGCCTGATCGGCGGACTGCTGGCCAATATCATTCATAACGCCAATCGGAAGCAAAGCCGTGTCAGGGTTTTTGAATTGGGCCGGGTCTTTATGCGTGACGTCAGTGTTGTCGACGGTGATCTGGCAGTGGCAGGCATACATCAGCCGCAGCGTCTCGCCGGCGCGGCCTGGGGGCCGGCTGTGGAAGAGCAATGGGGTACGCCGGTGCGCCAGGTCGATTTCTACGATGTCAAGAAAGATGTGGAGTGTCTGTTGGGTGCCCAGGGGGCAAACCTGGAGTGTCTTGCAGATACTCATCCGGCCTTGCACCCTGGCCGTTCGGCCCGATTGCAGCTGGCCGGCAAGCATATAGGCTGGCTGGGCGAGCTGCATCCACGCTGGGCACAGCAGTGCGACCTGACGCATGCGCCAGTCGTTTTCGAACTCGATGCCGATGCTGTTTCTGTCCAGGCGTTTCCTGCGCCTACCGAAATTTCACGCCAGCCAGTGGTGATTCGCGACTTGGCGGTATGGGCTGGCCTGGATGTATCGTATAAGGATTTGTTGAACACACTTACGCATGTAATTGAATCTAATGCTACTCTTGGCATCGTCAAAGATATTAAACTGTTTGATGTCTGGCGCGACAAGTCGGCAGAAACCAGCGAAAAGAGCATGGCGTTTCGCTTCTGGTTACAAGATCGTGAAACCACGCTGGACGACGCCAGGGTTGAGCAATGCATGGCGTTGTTGCTTGAAGCGTTAGTCAGCGCCCACGGTATACGTCAGCGCGCCTAAGGAGGCCACATTATGAATCCGGAACGTACCCTGACCAAGGCAGAGCTGGCCGAGTTGCTGTTTGACCGTGTGGGTTTGAACAAGCGTGAAGCCAAGGATATTGTCGATACTTTTTTCGAAGAAATTCGCGATTCGCTCGCACGCGGGGTCGAAGTCAAGTTGTCTGGCTTTGGTAATTTCCAGGTCCGTGACAAACCGCCGCGCCCAGGACGAAATCCGAAAACCGGTGAAGTCATTCCGATCGCCGCACGACGTGTTGTTACCTTTCATGCCAGCCAGAAACTCAAGTCTGTCGTAGAATCAGCCGGGAAAGCCCCTGCATCCATCGGGTAACCTATGAGCACCAGCGAAACTCCTGTCACCTTGCCCCCCATTCCAGCCAAACGCTATTTCACGATAGGCGAGGTCAGTGACCTTTGCTGCGTCAAGCCGCATGTGCTGCGTTACTGGGAGCAGGAATTCACCCAGCTCAAACCTGTCAAGCGTCGTGGTAATCGCCGTTATTATCAGCACCACGAAGTACTGCTGATACGACGCATACGCGATCTGTTGTACGAGCAGGGTTTCACCATCAGCGGAGCGCGCAATCGGCTGGGTGACCTGCACGACGTTCCTCACGACCAGGACGCCGCGGTGCGTTTATCGGGCGCGGAGTTGCAGGCCCTGCGCAATGATTTGAATGCGCTCAAAGGCATGTTGGCCGAGGCTCTGGAAAGCACTCCTGCAAACGAGCACGGCGAATCTTTCCGCTTGTCCTGATATCCGTATTCCGGCTGTGGGGGGGTTGCCTCCGGCCATAAGAAAATATAAAACCCCAATGTCCGTCACGGCTGTATTGTGACCGGCATTGGGGTTTTAGTCGTATCGAAGGTCAACAATAGTTAAGATTGGACTAAAACTTTGGACAAAACATGAGGACAACCGTAACGTTGAGTCTGTCCATGTTTATGCCTAGGGCCAGCTGCCATCCGCTGCGCTTGTCCATCATGCCTTACGTCTCGCCGATCATCCATCCTGAAGAAAACAATGAGCAGCATATAGTGCTGGCCATCAAGCAGCATATAGCCAATGGCCCTGCCTCGCTCAGCCTGGATGATCTGTCGGAGGCCTTAGGTATTAGCAAAAAGCGGATTTCGAGTATTTTTCGCAAGCAACTAGGCGTCAGTGTGGCGCAATTTATGCGCGATGAGCGTATGCGCAGGGCACAGCGCCTGCTGGTGCAGACTTCTCTTGATATCCGCATGATTGCACAAGCACTGGGTTACTCGAGCAGCGCGAATTTTTCCAACGCTTTTCGCGATCATATCGGAATGTCACCCAGTGTTTTTCGTGAAACGGCGCCCATGACTTCCATTACGGCATTGCAGGGCTCCATGAAATGGAGCTCGACCGACCCCTGATTCAGTGCTTAAAAAAGCTCCGGCCGGGGCAGGCTGGCCGGAGTCTGTGATGCCCCCAGTGTAGAATCGGCGAAACAGCACGGGGGGGTTCCGCGATGACACTTTCGGTATTTGATATCTTCAAGGTTGGCATAGGTCCGTCAAGCTCGCATACGGTGGGCCCCATGCGTGCCGCCCGCAATTTTGCGCGCAATCTTCAGGCTCAAGGCCTGTTGGGCCGGGTCGAAAATATCAATGTTGCGTTGTACGGATCGCTGGCCGAAACAGGCCGTGGCCATGGCACCGATATGGGCATCATGCTGGGTCTTATGGGTGCCTCCCCCGATACTGTCGAGCCCTCTGATATTTCTCGTCTGATTGATGCAGTCAATACAAGCGGAAAGCTTGAGCTATGGGAGGCAAAAACCATTGCATTCAACCCCAATCGGGCTTTTTCCTATCGCATCAAACCCATGGCTGAGCATCCCAATGGCATGCGTTTCGAAGCGCTCGACAATAGCGGTGCAAGCGTCAGCACGGAACGCTATGTGTCCATAGGTGGTGGGTTCATACGTGCACTTGATGCTATCGAGACCGATGAAACCGTACCTCAGCATGATCCCGTTCCATATAGTTTTTCGACTGGCGCACAGTTACTTGATTTATGCGAGACAACGGGCCTGTCTGTCGCCCAGCTCATGATGGCGAATGAAACTGCACTGGCTCCGGAGCACGAAGTCCGTAAAGGCATCCTGCATATCGCCGAGGTGATGAATGCTTGTATAGACCGTGGTTGCGGCATCAGTAATGATCAGGCCGATCAGTTGCTGCCGGGCGGCCTGAAGGTTCGTCGTCGTGCACCTGTGCTGTATCGCGAATTGCAACGCGACATCAACAAGAACGACGCCCTGTATGCGATGGACTGGGTCAATTTGTTCGCCATGGCCGTCAACGAAGAGAACGCGGCCAGCGGGCGCGTCGTGACAGCACCCACCAATGGTGCGGCCGGATTGCTGCCAGCCGTACTGCGGTATTACCAAACGTTCATCCCGGAATGTGCAGAGCAAGGGGTGATTGATTTTCTGCTGACCGCTGCAGCAGTAGGCTTTTTGTATAAAGAGAATGCTTCGATTTCGGGGGCCGAGGTCGGCTGCCAGGGAGAGGTCGGTGTAGCGTGTTCCATGGCTGCGGCTGGACTGGCAGCCGTGCTGGGCGGTAGTCCCCGGCAGGTGGAAAACGCTGCTGAAATAGGCATGGAGCACAACCTGGGCCTGACTTGCGATCCCATAGGCGGTCTAGTGCAGATTCCCTGCATAGAGCGCAATGCCATGGGTGCCGTGAAAGCGATCAATGCAGCCAGGCTGGCGCTGCAGGGAGATGGCATCCATCATGTATCGCTTGATGCCGTCATCGAAACCATGCGTCAGACCGGCGCTGACATGCGCTCCAAGTATAAAGAAACCTCGCGTGGCGGCCTGGCCGTCAATGTGGTGGTTTGTTAGGTGCCTCCGGTAGACTCGGTGCCGGTTTTTTCGGGCTGGGCACCGAAGGTAACCATACGACCAATAAAGAGTACTGGGCCGCTGGGGCTGGCAGTGGGCGAGCCTCCTTTGGGCTCCAGCGTCATCTCAAAGATCTGATCGGCATTTATATTGCCCATCAGGGTGGCAGGCACCGTTACCGGTTGATTCGGGTCAATCAGGCCCAAAGAGCGGGGTGCCGGCATACTCTTGCTATGTGTCCATAGTTGTACCGAAGCGTCGGCAGGGATGTCACTGCGCACCTTGGGGCTCATCAAAACATTCCGATGTGGATCCACCGTCACGACCCAGGCGGGGGTGGAACTCTGTCCGGGTGCTTGCAGTATGGCCGCTTGTGTGGGCGCCACCTGGAGTATGGTGATGGGCGGAGGAAGAGGCTGAGAGGGAATCAGGGCCAGAGCCAACGATGCAGCGGCAAAGACCAGGGTTGCCAGCCGCCAGAACCATATGCTCCCGCGCTTTTCTTTTTTCTGTGTATTGATCCCTCGAGCTTCAGACTGTGGCTGGGGGCTGGCAGTATTCATGGCCGCGGCGGCGTCAGGGGCCTTGGCTTTTATTGGTGTTGGGATGCTTGCCTCAGGACGGCTGGGCTCGGGTCGAGCTGGGCTCCCGATTTCCTCAAGATATTCCCGGCTGATGGCGGGCTCGGTGCGTAGGCGCTGGCCTCTGGCAGGAGTAGCAGGAGCAGGTATGGGCGCCGGACTGGCGGGCGTCGTGACGGTGGTGATGGGTGCTGTGGCGATGGAGTCGGGCTGGATCGCGTCTGTCGTCGACAGGGCGTCAGGCTGCGTATCGTTGTCGGGCTTGCGATACAGGCTTGCTGGTGTGGGCGTCGTATCGTGACCCAGACTGTTTTGAATACGCTGGAGCAGCAACGGGGACGGATCAACTGGAGGAAGCAGGTCGGTCAACTCCAATAGGTGGTGTTCCCAGGCCAGGGCAGTGGTGACCGCTTGCTGGTCACTGCCCAGTAGTGCGTGTGCCTGACTGATTTCGCTGGTGCTTAAGAGCCCTAACGTATATTCGCCCAGCAGAATGTCGTGTTTGGTGCTGTTGCTGCCTGTCATGCTTGCCGCTGCTCCGTGAACTTGCTGAGTCCTTGCTGGACCCGTGCTTTGATGTTCGGGGTCGAAACCTTGAGCCGCTCGGATATTTGCTCGTAATGGCAGCCTTGGTAAAAAGCCATCAGGATGGCCTGACGCGGGGCGTCCTCAAGTGTTGCCAGAGTGTGGGTCAGGCTGCCAGCCTCGGCGGTGGTGGGCAAGGCTGGCAATGCTTCGGACCACACAGCCAGGCCGGGGCGGATACGCCCAGTCTGACGCAAGCGCGCCAGGGCGCGATAACGAAGAATACTGTGCATCCAGGCACGGGCGCTGCTGGTCTGTGGGTCAAAGCTTTCGGCGTTCTTCCAGATCAAGATAAAAGCGTCTCTGACCAGGTCTTCAGCACCGGCGCGCTCGCCAAGCATTTTCAGGCTTAACGCAAGCATATGTGGCGCTTCGTGAAGATAAAGATCCTGGAAGGCGTGTTGATCGCCTCGCGCGCAGGCAAGCAGTGCAGTGTCGTAGTCGAAAAGTGGAACAGCCATACAATCTCCGGTTCTCCCCTTGGGGTAGGCGTTATTGTATTAGCTGTTCCAGGGCGATCAGTATGTGAAGTGACAAGTCAGCAGTAACAGGAGTTAACTCAAGATGGTTGTATGCCTGCTTTTTTGATGATTTCACCCCATTTTTTTGTTTCGTCAGCTTGGAATTTGGCCAGCTCATCAGGGGTGGACGTGACCGGTTTTGTGCCTGTCTGGGAGTAGAACTGTTGCGCCGCCTTGCGGGTGGTGGCATTGACGATCAGGTCGTGCAGTTTAGAGACGACGTCTTTGGGTGTGTTGGCGGGCACATAGGCACCGAACCAGTAGCCCATTTTATAGCCTGGTACACCTGAGTCGGCTATAGGTGCGATATCTGGTGCCAGCGGTAAGGGTTTGTTGTCGGTCACCCCCAGTGCACGCAGCTTGCCTGCCTTGACTTGTGGCAAGCCCGTGGCCATGTCCGCCATCATCATGTCTATCTGGCCACCCAGCAAGTCGGTAATGACCAGAGGATTACTCTTGTATGGAACATGCAGCAGTTCTACATCAGCCATTTGCTGGAACAGTTCGCCGGCCACCCGGCTGCTCGAACTACCGCTGCCAAAGGTGAGTTTGCCAGGATTTTCTTTGGCCAGCTTGATGAAGTCCTTTACTGTTTTGGCTGGAGAGCTCGGATTCACCACCATGATTTGCCCGCCTGTGCCGAGCAGGGTGATCGGTTGAAAGTCTTTGACTGGATCGTAGCTTAGCTTTTTGTACAGATGAGGGTTGGCTGCCTGCGAGGTGTTGGTAGTGATCAGTACACGATAACCGTCAGGAGCTGCCCTGGCCACGTCGCTGGCGCCTATCATGGCGCTGGCTCCGGGCTTGTTCTCGATGACCACAGGTTGATCGATTTGTTCGGAGACACCCTGACCTATGGCCCGGGCAAATTGATCAGTTGCACTGCCAGCGCCGAAAGGCACTACGAAGGTAATGGGTTTGTCGGGATAGTCAGCGGCTTGGGCTGGCGCGGTCAGAGGTATGCCGAGCATGCCGACCAGACTGGCCAGTAGGGTTTTACGCAGGAATGCAGATTTCATGAGAGTCTCCTTTTAGTGGGTTTATTTGAAGCTTAGGTGGAAATGTCAGGCACGTCCTTTGCCAGTCTGCTCTCCAAGCTTATGGGAAAGTCGAGCAAGTGAAACGACAACGCCTTGCCGTGAGTATCCAGGTTCAGGGCGTCGTTGACGCCGCCGTCCAGAACATCGTGCAGTACGAAATTCAAGGCATGAATGGATTCAATGAGGTAACGCTGTACCCGGCTTGGCTTTCGGTAGGCAAACCAGTCCAGCAGCGCTGCTTCAGTCAGTTGCGCCTCAAGCAGCGGAAAGTATTCAGGCTTGTACGCAATGACGCTGATATTGGATATATTGCCTTTGTCGCCGCTGCGGCTGTGTGCCAGCCGATATAAGGGCAGGGTAGTCAATGGAGTGTCCGACGACTTCATGCTTCCTCCAGAAAGCGCCAGTTGGCTGGGGCCAGATCGCGCGGTATGTGGCTGGACACACTGTTCAAGCGCGGGCGCAATGATGTTCTGACGCCGCCCCCGCCGGCTGGTCCGCAGGTATACAGCGCAGTCACCTCGCGCAGCACGCCCTCTGCAATCTCCTTTTGGGCGTGTGTGCCGGCAATGCGCAAGCGTACATCGCGTGCGGCGCTCGGGCTATGTTGACGCAAGTATTCGCCGTGATCGTCTCCAAGAATACTGACTACGCCGATCAGGTCGGCACGCAGTTGCATACGCTGACCCAAGCGTTTTATGACGACGTCGGCAGCTTGACGGGCCCTGGCTTCTGCCTGTACGCCAGCGTATGAAATTTCAGCTTCGGCCAGCCACCCACCATGGTGACAGATGTTGACTTTCAAGGTGTCGGGCCGTTGATGGCCGGTGATGCCGCCAACACGGACGATGTCAGGAGCTGTTTGCTCAACTTTGACCTGGCTGATGTCGGCAGTGACGTCCGGTGTCAGATAAGCTGCTGGATCGTGCACTTCGTATAGCAGTTGTTCTTTGACGGTTTGTTCGCTGACGATGCCTCCGGTGGCAGAGGCCTTGGTGATAGTCATGGCCCCCGAGGCTTCGATCTCGGCGATGGGAAACCCCAGATTGTCCATGCCGGGTACCTCTTTGAGGCCTGGGACGGAAAAGTAGCCGCCTGTGACTTGTGTGCCGCATTCGAGCAGGTGTCCCGCCATGGTGGCGCAGCCCAGCTTGTGCCAGTCGTTGGGGGCCCATCCAAAGTGGGCCAGGGCGGGGCCCAGGACCAGGGACGGATCGGCGACTCTGCCGGCGACAACGATGTCTGCACCGGCAAGCAAGGCCTGGGCGATTTCATGGGCACCCTGGTAGGCGTTGGCGCTGACGATATCCATGCGATCGAAATGACTGGGGCCGAGCTGTTCCCTTAAGTAATCCAATTGATCGGTTCGGACAAGTTGATCGCCGGACAGCACGGCAATGCGGGGTGCGCGCAGGCCCAGTTCCTGGGCCAGCGTCTTGATCCGGCGTGCCGCTGCCAGAGGATTGGCTGCCCCGAAGTTACTGACGATACGAATATGATGATGAAGACAGATTCCCAGGACCGGTTTGAGCAGATCGACCAGCAATGGCTCATAGCCGAGTTCGGGGTTGCGATTTTTGGCCAACTGCGCCAAAGCCAATGTGCGTTCGGCCAGGGTCTCGAATATCAGTGCATGCCCGCTGTTTTCCACCAATGACTGGACGACAGGTAAGACACCATCGCTGCGGTCGCCTGAAAACCCGGTGGCACAACCAATCTTGAATGAATTTGTCTCCATGGCCGTGTATGTCCTTGATTAATTTGTGGTAACTATAAAATCACACTATTAATTAGTAAAATAGAAATATTCTATTCATTGATACTTATTTTCTTATGAATCTTTCCTCCCGGCAGTTGCGTGCCTTTGTGGCCCTGGCACAGGAAAGGCACTTCACCAGAGCCGCAGAGCGTTGTCACCAGACCCAGCCTGCCTTCAGTGCCCTGATCCGGTCTCTTGAAGACATCGCTGGTGTACGCCTGTTTGATCGCACCACACGGCGGGTGGAACTGACACCCGAAGGCCACTTGTTCAATGAGTCAGCCCAGCGTCTCTTGAACGATCTGGATGCCGTCATGGGCGATATCCAGGACCACGTCGCCAAACGCAAAGGCCGGGTAGCAGTGTCGGCCTTGCCTTCTTTGGCGGCAGGCTGGCTACCGGGTATTTATGCACAGTTTCACGCCCAGCATCCAGGGGTACAGCTGCAATTGCATGATGCTTTGCTGGAGCCTTGTCTGGATATGGTCAGGCGGGGTTCCGTCGACATGGCGGTGGCTGCCAAGGGCCGCGACATGAGTGGCCTGCTTGCAGAGCCTTTGTGCGAAGACTATTTTTATATGGTGTGCCGGGATGATCATCCACTGGCGCAGCGTAGCGCTGTACATTTGCGCGAGCTCAAAGGTAGCGCCATGATCCAGCTGGGCAAAGGCAGCAGCATACGCCAAAGCCTGGCTCGCAACGCCGTGTTTTGCGATCTCGACAGCTTTCTTGAGGTCGACCACCTGGCCACGGTCACCGGCCTGGTGAGCGCCGGCCTGGGAGTCAGTCTGGTGCCTGCCATGACACTGTTTCAGTTTCGACATGAACAGATCAAGGTCATTCCACTGGTGCCCCGCAGCCGAATCAAACGTTCTTTGTACCTGATACGTCGCAGCGAAAAAAGCCTGTCCAGTGCCGCACGTGCTTTTTACGATGTATTACTGGACCAGCGTTCAGACCTGGCCCGGCGCAACGAACAAGCGATGGCGCCCGGTACAATCTCAGCCCCTACTATTTTCAGTATCTCTTCATGAAACTTACTCATCGGGGTCCGGCTCCTCGCCGTCGCAACGATTTCCAGACGCTCAAGTCTTTGCTGCCCTACGTGTGGCAATTCAAATGGAGGGTGATCGCCGCCATAGCCTGCCTGGTTGCCGCCAAGGTGGCCAGCGTGACATTGCCGCTGTATCTGAAAGACATTGTCGACCAGTTGAGCGTGCCTGCTACGTTGCTGGTGTTGCCCGTCGCAGCCTTGCTGGGCTACGGCTTTGCGCGTCTGGCTAGCAGCGTATTCGGCGAATTGCGTGATGCCTTGTTTGCTCGGGTCACCCAAGGGTCGATAAGACGAATTGCAGCTCAACTGTTCAAGCATTTGTTTGCCTTGTCTCTGCGTTTTCACATGCAACGTCAGACGGGCGGGCTGAGCCGGGATATCGAGCGGGGTACCAAAGGTATCGGCTTCCTGCTTAATTTCATGGTGTTCAATATCTTGCCCACGCTGCTCGAAATAACCATGGTGGCGGGTATTTTGCTGTGGCGCTACGACTGGCCATTTGCGGTGGTTACGTTAGGGACGATAGCAGCCTATATTATGTTCACGCTGGTGGTGACTGAAAAGCGTATGGTGTACCGGCGCAGCATGAATGACCTGGACAGCAAGGCCAACAGCAAAGCCATTGATGCGTTGATCAACTACGAAACCGTCAAGTATTTTGGCAATGAGGGCTATGAGCTCGACCGTTATGACCGCAACCTGGGCAAATGGGTGGATTCAGCGGTCAAGAACCAGGTTTCCCTGAACTTTCTGAATATTGGACAGGGCGCCATCATCACGCTGGGAGTGACGCTGCTGTTGTGGCTATCGGCCGAAGGAGTGGTCAGTGGCGCCATGACTGTGGGCGATGTGGTGCTGGTGTCAGCCTACCTGACTCAGCTTTATGCGCCGCTTAATTTTCTGGGTTTTGTCTATCGGGAAATCAAACATGCTTTGGCGGATATGGAGCGTATGTTCGACCTGATGGAACAAGGCCAGGAGGTGGCTGACCAGCCCGATGCACGCAATCTCAAGACCAATCAGGCTTCCATAGAGTTTGAACATGTGGACTTTGGCTATGAGGATAAGCGCCAGATTCTGTTCGATGTAAGCCTCACTATACCTGCAGGCAAAACGTTGGCGGTAGTGGGTGCATCCGGCGCAGGCAAATCAACCTTGTCACGTTTGCTGTTCCGGTTTTATGACGTCACGGCAGGTGCCATCAAAATCAATGGCACAGACGTTCGCAACCTGACCCAGACCAGCCTGCGCCAGCACATAGGTATTGTTCCGCAAGACACTGTCCTGTTCAACGACAGCATTTTGTATAACATTGCCTATGGCAACCCTTTGGCCACGCAGGATGAAATCATCCAGGCGGCGCGGGCTGCCAGCATTCATGACTTTATTATGGGATTGCCTGATGGCTACCAGACGCAGGTGGGAGAGCGCGGCCTGAAGTTGTCGGGCGGCGAGAAGCAGCGTGTCGCCATTGCGCGCACCTTGCTGAAGAATCCGCCCATTCTGATTTTTGATGAAGCCACCAGTGCGCTGGACACACGTACCGAGCGATCCATACAAGATGAGCTGAATCAAATTGCCAAAGACCGGACGACGCTGATTATTGCGCACAGGTTGTCGACTATCGTCGAAGCCGATGAAATTCTCGTACTGGATCACGGAAAAGTACTGGAAAGGGGAGCGCACCGCGAGTTGCTGGAGCAGCGCGGACGCTATGCACAAATGTGGGCGCTGCAGCAGGCTGGACACAACGGCGAGCCGGATTGAACGGCTGTTGCAGGTGGGCTGCACGGGTGATTTATTGGCTTGTTTTGATTTGCCTATACAGTACCAAAGTAGTACTATATGGCTACAGTAGCAAGTCGGAGGCAGCAGGTGCTGCGCATCAGTAAAATCATCGATTACGGCACATTGGTGCTGACCCATATGGCAGCTAGCCCGGAACGCATGTTCAGTGCGTCAGACTTGGCCAGCACGCTGGGTTTGGGTCAACCCACCGTCAGCAAAATACTCAAACTGCTGGGCCAGCATGAGCTGGTCAACAGCAGCAGGGGTGCGCGTGGCGGCTATATGCTTAGCCGGCCAGCCAGCCAGATCAGTGTGGCCGACATTATAGACGCCCTTGAGGAGCAGCCATTTGGGTTGACCGAATGCACCTCTTTGCCTGGCGCCTGCAGTGTAGAGGCCGGCTGCCACATACGCAGCAACTGGCAGCGTATCAACGCTATTGTAAGGCATACGCTCGAAGAGGTCAGCGTGGCCGACATGATTCGTACCACACCCATTGAATTTCCCATGAATATGCATCCGGTTTCCAAATCAAGTGTCCGGACTCAAACACGTCCCACGACATGGAGTCAAACCAAATGAATTCCTTAACCGAACCTACAGTGAAATCCGCTGCCGATCCAATCGAGTCTTTTCTCGATCGGGAGTATTCGGCAGGCTTTGTCACTGAAATTGAATCGGTCACTATTCCAAAAGGTCTAAACGAAGACACAATCCGCCTGCTTTCATCAAAGAAAGGCGAGCCCGAATTCATGCTCGAATGGCGGCTGGCTGCTTATCGACATTGGTTGACCATGGATTTACCTGAGTGGGCCAAGGTCAGTTTCCCTGCCATTGATTTCCAGGACATCAGCTACTACTCTGCGCCCAAGAGCAAGAAAGACGCTCCCAAAAGCCTGGATGAGGTTGATCCCGAATTGTTGCGCACCTACGAAAAACTGGGTGTGCCTTTGCACGAGCGTGCGCGCCTCGCCGGCGTGGCAGTCGATGCGGTGTTTGATTCCGTGTCGGTGGCTACCACCTTTCGCAAGCAGCTGGCAGAAGTAGGTGTTATCTTCTGTTCGTTCTCGGAGGCGGTCAAAGAGTATCCGGATTTGGTACGCAAGTATCTGGGCAGCGTGGTGCCCCCGGGCGATAACTTTTACGCTGCACTGAACTCGGCTGTGTTCTCGGACGGTTCATTTGTGTTCATTCCCAAGGGCGTGCGTTGCCCCATGGAGCTGTCCACGTATTTTCGCATCAATGCCCAGGACACCGGGCAATTCGAACGGACCTTGATCATTGCCGAAGAAGGTGCCTCGGTGAGCTACCTCGAAGGGTGTACGGCGCCCATGCGCGACGAAAACCAACTGCACGCCGCTGTGGTTGAGTTGGTCGCGCTCGACGATGCCAAGATCAAGTACTCCACGGTACAGAACTGGTATCCGGGCGATAAAGACGGCAAGGGCGGTATTTATAACTTTGTCACCAAGCGGGGCGACTGCCGGGGTGCACGTTCGCGCATTTCCTGGACCCAGGTTGAAACCGGTTCGGCCATTACCTGGAAATATCCCAGCGTGATTCTGCGGGGCGATGACTCCACCGGCGAGTTTTACTCTGTGGCGCTCAGCAACCACCGTCAGCAAGCCGATACCGGCACCAAGATGATACATATTGGTCGCAATACGCGCAGCACGATTATTTCCAAGGGTATTTCGGCTGGCCATGGCAGCAATGCTTACCGGGGGCTGGTACGTATTACGCCCAAGGCCGAGAATGCACGCAACTACACGCAGTGCGACTCTTTGCTGATAGGCAGCAAGTGCGCGGCGCATACCTTCCCGACCATGGAAGTACAGAATCCGTCGGCCAGCGTCGAACACGAAGCCACGGCGTCGCGTATCGGCGAAGACCAATTGTTTTATGCGATGCAGCGCGGCTTGTCCGCGGAAGACGCCGTTTCGATGATTGTGAACGGGTTCTGCAAGGAAGTTTTCAAGGAATTGCCCATGGAGTTTGCAGTCGAGGCACAGAATCTGCTCGGTGTAAGCCTGGAAGGCAGCGTAGGTTAATGGAGAAGTCAGTAATGCTCAGCATCAAGAATCTGCACGCCTCGGTTGAAGAAAAATCGATACTGCGTGGTTTGAATTTGGAAGTCAACGCCGGCGAAGTACACGCCATCATGGGGCCTAATGGCTCGGGTAAAAGTACCTTGTCGCAGGTATTGGCCGGCCGCGAAGACTATAAAATCGAAAGCGGAGAGGTCGACTGGATGGGGCAAGACCTGTTGTCCATGTCCATCGAAGAACGCGCACGCTCGGGCCTGTTCCTGGCGTTTCAATACCCCATCGAAATTCCGGGTGTGTCCAATGCGTATTTCCTGAAGGCAGCCGTTAATGCAACACGGCGGCATCAGGGCCTGCCAGAGCTGGACGCCATGGACTTCCTGAAAAAGGTCAAGGCTGAAATGAAAGCCGTGGGCATGCGCGAGGAATTTCTTTATCGTTCCGTCAATGAAGGCTTTTCAGGCGGCGAGAAAAAACGCAACGAAGTACTGCAAATGACGCTGCTTGAGCCCAAGCTGGCCATTCTGGACGAAACCGACTCCGGGCTGGATATTGATGCGCTCAAGGTGGTGGCTGATGGCGTCAACCGGCTGCGTTCACCAGAACGCGCCCTGATCGTCATTACGCACTACCAGCGCTTGCTCGACTACATTGTGCCCGACTTCGTACACGTACTGGCCGGTGGCCGCATTGTCCGTTCCGGTGGCCGCGAACTCGCGCTCGAACTGGAAGAGCGTGGTTACGGCTGGGTTACCGAAGAGGCCGCTGCAGGCAAAGGGGCTGCGGCATGAGTACTGTACAAACCTGGGTGGCCGATTTTACGGCCCGTGGGCAGGGTTTGACAGGCGCCAACATTCCCTGGCTGGCTGCCATGCGCAAGCGCGCCATCGACCGGTTTGCCAGCGAAGGCTGGCCTACGACCAAACAAGAGAACTGGCGTCATACATCGCTGGCCTCACTTGAGCAGCAGTCCTTTCTGCCGGCCGGACAGGCTTCGGTCGCCGATAAAGTCATGCAGGTTCGCGCGAGCGAACCCGGGCACTGGCTGGTGTTTACAGACGGCCGGTTTGATCCAGCGCTGTCTGATATCGGCGACTTGCCCAGTGGCGCACAAGTGCAGGCGTTGTCTGTGGCATTGGAGCACTCGCCCGATGCCTTGCAGGATTTACTGGGCGATGAAACCCAGGGTGCCAGTACGGCGGCGCTGAATCTTGCCTTGGCCAGCGACGGTGCTGTCATACGCCTTGCCCGTGGTGTCGAGTTGGAAAAACCGGTGCACCTGGTGTTCATTGCCGCCAGCGAGCAGGCGGCCAGCTTTCCGCGCAACCTCATTCAGGCCGAAGCAGGCTCGCGCGGTGTCGTTGTTGAGCACTACCTGGGGCAGGGCAGTGGCGCCAGTCTGACCAATACCGTCACGCGAGCCCAATTGGCTGCCGACGCCCATGTCACGCACTTGAAACTGCAGCACGAAGACGAGCAGGCCGTTCATCTGGGTGCTATCGATGTGGTGCAAGGCAAAGGCTCGGTATACAACTCGCACTCCATGTCGTTTGGTGCACGACTGGCGCGCCACGATATTGCTACCGACTTCACAGGTGATCATTGCGAAACGCTGTTTAACGGCTTGTATTACGTGAATGGCCGGCGCCATGTTGATCACCATACCCTGATCGGCCACTCCATGCCGCATTGCATCAGTCGCGAATACTACCGGGGCGTCCTGGCCGATACGGCAAGAGGTGTATTCAGTGGTCGTATTTTGGTGGCGCCCGGAGCCGACAAGACCGATGCGGTACAACGCTCCGACAGCCTGCTTTTGTCGCGCATGGCCAAGGCCGATGCCCGGCCCGAGCTTGAAATCTATGCCGACGACGTCAAATGTGCCCATGGCGCCACCGTGGGCCAGATCGACGAGGACAGCCTGTTTTACTTACGTACCCGTGGGCTCGATGAGTCCAGTGCGCGCAGTGTGCTGACCTACGCCTTTGCGGCGGAAGCAGTCGCACGTATCGAGCCCGAGGTGTTGCGCCGGCGTATTATCGGCGCCATACGCAGTCTGGCACCCAATGGCCTCGACCTTGGGGAGTTTGCATGAACTCGCCCACGCTTGCCGCGTCCCGACCATCCCAACTGAATCGCAAGGATGACTTCCCCATATTGTCGCGCCCAGTAAAAGGGCGTCGGCTGGTATATCTGGACAACGGCGCTACCACACAAAAGCCGCTATCGGTCATCCAGGCGGAAAGTCAGTATTACGAACAGTCCAATGCCAACATCCATCGTGGCGTCCATTGGCTTTCGCAGCACTCCACCGATTTGTACGAGCAGGGCAGAGAAAGCGTGCGTCGCTTGCTCAATGCAGCTCGCGCTGAGGAAATTGTCTTCACCCGTGGCACCACCGAAGCCATCAACCTGGTGGCTTACAGCTGGGGCTGGGCGAATCTCAAAGAGGGTGACGAAATCCTCGTTACCGGTATGGAGCATCACTCCAATATCGTGCCCTGGCAATTGCTGTGTGAACGTACGGGTGCACACCTGCGTGTCGTGCCGGTGACCGACAGCGGCGAACTCGACCTGGACGAATATCGGGCTTTGCTCAATACCCGCACTCGTCTGGTCGGTATTGTTCATGTGTCCAATGCCCTGGGAACTGTCAATCCGGTTACGGAGATGACCCGCCTGGCGCATGATGCCGGCGCATTGGTGCTGATCGACGGCGCCCAGGCAGTTGCCCACCAGGTGGTGGACGTGCAGGCCATAGGCTGCGACTTCTACGTTTTCTCGGGCCATAAACTATACGGACCGACAGGTATGGGTGCACTGTACGCCCGTTACGACGTGCTGAACGATATGCCGCCGTGGCAAGGTGGTGGCGATATGATCCATACCGTCAGCTTCGAGCGCAGTACCTACGCCGATGTGCCGCAACGGTTCGAGGCGGGTACGCCCAATATTGCAGGTGTGGTGGCCATGGACGCTGCCATCCGCTACGTTGAAGATGTCGGGCTCGATGTCATTGCCGCCTACGAACACGACCTGCTGCAAAGGGCAACTGAACAGTTGCTGGCCTTGCCGGGCATACGTTTGATAGGTACCGCCAATGACAAGGCTGGCATATTGTCTTTTGTGGTCGATGGCATACATCCTCACGATCTGGGTACCATTCTTGACACCGAAGGGGTGGCCATTCGCGCGGGCCATCACTGCGCCATGCCCCTAATGACTCGCTTCGGCATACCAGGTACGGCGCGCGCATCGTTGGCACTGTATAACACCGAAGATGATGTCGTCGCGTTGGCCGCTGCCTTGCGCAAGGCTCAGAAATTGTTTGGAACAGGGCAGTAAGAATGAGTGATCAGTACAGCGATCTACGCGAGCTTTATCAGGAAGTCATCTTTGACCACAACCGTCATCCGCGCAACTTTCATGCCATGGATGATGCGAGCCATCGCGCCGATGGGCACAATCCGCTGTGTGGTGATCAATTGACGGTCTATGCCCGCGTCAAAAATGATCTCGTCGAAGAAGTCAGCTTTGTCGGTCATGGCTGTGCCATTTCGACGGCGTCGGCTTCGCTGATGACTGAGGCAGTCAAAGGTAAGTCGATATCCGACGTCGAGGCCTTGTTCGAGGACATGCATGCGATGCTCACCGAAAAACACCCGGAAGCACGTGATTTTGGCAAACTCGAGGTCCTGTCAGGCGTACGGGAATTCCCGGCGCGGGTCAAGTGCGCCACACTAGCTTGGCATACGCTGCATAACGCGATTACCCAGGCGCGCGATACTGCGCGCACCGAATAGAAAGAGGTCTTTATGAGCTATACGCGTCAAGACGTTATTGTCAGCCGTGATTGTCCGGCCGTTACTGTTCCGTACGGCTCCCCGGTCACAATAGAAAAAGGTTGCGAGGCCACGATTACGCAGCAGTTGGGCGGAAGCTATACGGTCATGGTCGAAGGCAATCTCTACCGGGTCGAAGGGGTCGATGGTGATGCTTTGGGTTTGGAGCCCACAGAAGATGTCCGGCATGTGCATGACGGCCCGGTAACGGCACAGTCAGTCGAAGACGCGGCCTGGAGCCTGTTGGCCACATGCTACGACCCTGAAATTCCTGTCGATATCGTTAATTTGGGGCTAGTGTACAGCTGCAAGGTACTGCCTGTTGCCGACGAGCTTTATCGTATCGAAGTGCAAATGACCCTGACGGCGCCAGGTTGTGGCATGGGAACCTTCATAGCCGACGAGGCCCGCGGCAAATTATTGTCTATACATGGTGTAGATGAAGTCAAGGTCGACCTGGTTTGGGATCCGCCGTGGAGTCGCGAAATGATCAGCGAACCTGCTCGTCTGCAGATGGGTCTGTTGTAGACCAGCCCAGGGTTGTAGACCAGCCCAGGGTGGCTCCGCGAGCAAAGGCTTCATAAACAGCAGCATTGCGATTATGAACATCCAGACGCTGATACAAGGTCTCGGTGTGTGCTTTGGCGGTAGCCACTGATATATTCAGATAGCGCCCAACCGTTTTCATAGGATAGCCACGAGCCAGCAATACCAACACCTCGTATTGGCGGGGCGTTAGGCCCAGCATCTTGCTCTCTGGAGAGATGCTGCTGTTGGCTGCTTTGGTTCTTTGTAAAGACTCTGGCGGCCATTTCATGGGCTCGAAATGCGCCAGCAATGACTGCTGTGAGTCGCTTGGATAAGACCGTAGAGGAAAGCAGCTTCCACCGGCGAGCACCAGACGGGCTGATGCTTGTAACACTTCGGGACACGCGCTTTTGGCCACATAACCTGCTACTGAAGCGGGCAAGCCCTGTACTGTATGGGGCATATCACTGCTTTCGGAAAGCAAGAGCATGGCTTTGGGTGAATACAGGCGGTCAGTGGCGACGGTGAGCTTTTGTATCTCTTCGAAAGAGGGAATGGAAAGCAGTACCAGATCACAATTGGCGGCCGGAGGCTCTCGGGTAAAGACGGAGTAATCCTCGCCATTGATGTTGCATGAGGCACTTATATCAGCCAATATTTGTAATATTCCAAGCCGCAGTAAAGTATGCGGCTCGATGACAACTATGGTAGTCATGCTTTTTCTTCCCGAGTTTGACGTTCGCCGCATGTCGAGCGCTAGGGAAAGCTAAAACCGCTACAGATTGTCTGTTGTTACCAACATTTGAGGGTGACGCAGACAATTGAAGCCGCAGTCCTATCCAGCCATCTAGTATTCGCTCGTGGCGAAACATTTACTTATTTTTCAATACTATACGTGAAAATCATTTTTCTTCATGCTTTGATTGTGTAATCAAATGTATTTTATATATATTAATAAATCTATTTGTTACTTAAAGTAAGTTGTTTTTTTGTGTGCTGTGTAGTATCACGACACGGAAAGTGATAACTCAACTCATTTCCACCATGTCCTGACAAAACTAAATTAATATGGCAATCGTCTTCAGGATTGCGGTTTACCGAAACCCTGCCTAGGGCGGAGGGTATGCTGGCCTTGGTCCGGACCTCGCCAGTCTGGCTGATCAATGAACGGCCCGCGTGCCCCTCCATGACCACAAGCACTTTATAGTGCAGCATTGTGTCCTGTGAAGTTTGTACATACGGAACAACAATGCCGGGCGGAATTTGAGAAAACATTTCCAGCCATACTTGTATATTCGCATCTGCATTCATGACTTTCGCTTCCTTATTACTTGGCACAGGCATGCCTGGCTGGCCTGCGGATAGCTTATCGGCCATCCGCAGGTGTGCTGGCAGTGAGTATCTACGTATCAGCGCTGGTTCACGTAGGCATTGTTCCTATAGCCCACTTGGGTCACGTTGGCGACGTAGTCATTGCCTTTTTGCAGCACGACCGCATCGTTGCCGATACCACTTTGAGAGACATAGGCCTGCAAATTGGCACCATCTTGTTTAATGTAGCCGTCGTTATGGTGGCCTGATTGGCTCAACTGGGCGACCAGGCTTGCACCGCCACGACCATTCTGTATGATGCCGCCGTCATTGCCGAAACCCGCCTGGGTAATGGAGGCATTGACATTGTCGCCAGTCTGGGTAATCCATGCCGAGTTGCCCCAGCCCCAATTCTGGTTGATGCTGGCTTGCTGGTTGTTGCCGTCAGCCATATAACCCCAGCCCCAGCCGAAGGAATGCCAAGTACCACTTTGGTTGATTGTGGCATCGCCGCCGCTGGCTGCCTGATAGATGCTGGCCCCAGAGTTGTTGACGTTGTGCTGGTTGATCACGCTATCGTTGAAGCTGCCCAGGGACGTTGAAGTGGCTGTCGCGTTGCTGTTTTCTTCCTGCTCAATGAAGGCGTCGTTATAGTTGCCCCACGACGTAATGTTGGCAGTGGAGTTGCTATTGCTCCATTGCTCGATGACAGCGTCGTTGCCGGCTCCGTTCTGATCGACGTTAGCGGTATTGGCTGCCATTGCTGCAGAAGCCCCATAGGCCAGGGTGATACCCACGGCGATAAGAGTCAGTTTGATGCTCATGGTGTTTCTCCTCAAAATAAAGACCTGAATCCATAGACGCGTCCGGCGGTCTTCATACCGGCCGCCTTACTGCACGGTTCATTGGCCAGTGGATATGGGCTGTGCAGGGCTGGCCGTATTGGGTGCGGCCGCTGCTTCCTGCATCTCCACAGTATTGATTGCATAGGTGTTGCCTTCTTGCAGGTAAGTCTGGATGATGGGAGAGTTCCAATCGCTCTCATTTTTTAATGACCAACTCCTGTCCTTAAGGCCCTGAACTGTCAGATGGATGACGGCCGCTTCTATGGCTTCCTTCACGCACAGTTGGGTGGGTTCGTTGCTGGTGACCCCCGCTTCGATTTCCAGCAAGTCCTTGAAATTGACGAATTTGTACACGCTGGGCCTGACTTCATAAGAAAAGACCGTCTTGGTTGTGGAAACCGTGTGCAACACCCGGCCGGTCCGAATATCGACGCTGCGCAGGCCGATCGTGACCTGGTCCATGCGGTACTGCGTGGACAGGCCTACGCCCAGGAAGCGCGCGCCCAATCCGCCGGTGCGCAGATTAGTTTCATAAGCCAGCACCCCGCCGTCTATCAGGATGGAAGCGGGCATCAAGGCGGGAATGTGAATGGCGGGAGCATCGTCTGCCTGCGACCCGTCAAGCGCCCTCACGATACGGCGTTCAGTCAGGAGTTCCTGCAGGCTTTCACGCTCCACAGGGGTGAACCAGCCAGAGTCTTTGAGTGCTTTGACCAGCATGGATGCGGCGCCTTGTGTAACCGAAGTCGAGAATGAGCTGTCCGGCGCGGGCTTGTATTGTCCGGTCTGATCACGGAAGCCATAGACGGCGACAACGATTTTTCCTTTTGGATCGGGCAGCTTGAGCAAGTCGCGTGTAGAGGGTGTGGCGGGGGTCAGATGTGCTTGCGTGGCAACCCCGACAGGTTGCTGCGGGACGGCGCAAGCTGTCAGCATGACGGCTAGCGTGGTGACCAAGCATAAGTTCAAGCCACGCCTCTTGAGGCTGTGCGGCGCGTTCATTTTCCCACCTGAAAGGTCGTTTCGCCGCCCGTCAGCTTGTCTGTCGTGGTGATTGACAGATAGCCGTTACCCAGATCGACGATATTGATCAGAAAGCTGTCCGTCTCGAGGCTGCCCGGCACAAACTGGCCGTCGGCATTGACGATTTTGGAGCTGGCTGCCGAGGCTAGACGACTGATGATTGATCGTTCAAGTGTTTGATTGAACAGTTCCAGGGGAGATTGCTCTTCGATGCCCAGGTCGGCATTGTCCAGTGCCGGATCGGTGTGTTTGTTGGTGGCCAGCGCCGAGTTCAACAACACTGTGCCGTTCAGCGGATTGCCGCCAAAGGAGGGATTGAATGGATAGTAGACAAGTTCCGTTGCGTTGCTCGGGGCGGTCAAGGTGCAGGCGACTGCAATGGCGAGACAATGTAGAGGGAGGGTGGGTTTGGTGGTCATGATCGTTCCTTCTTCCTTTTTATTTACATTTCCTCTGGTCCCAGATCGGGGTTGTGGGTCAGGAGGCGTTCCACTTCGCTGTCAGCAATGTTCTGGTAGACCATTTCCACTGCCATGGCGCTGATCTCTTTGACGGCGGCGCGGGCAGGCGGCAGAAATGTATGGAACATGCGTTTTCGCCGGAATTGCACCCATATCTCGCTCCCAAAGCGAGCTGATGGGCGCTCGTGGATGGAAATCGAGAATGTGCTGCTGATGTCTTTCTCGCGCCAGTAGGTCGAGAAATATTGATAGAAATCATGGCCCAGCACGGTCACCGTTCGGTTTACGACGATGCCGCCCAGCGGATCATCAAAAACACTTTTGCCACCCGCATGCCGTTCAGCTTGCTCTATCTTGCTGGGTGGCAGCTTGCCCTTGACCTGGTCCTGGGCACTGACCGGGCTGCAAGATGCTGCAAGAGCGAAAAAACTGAGTAACACAGCAAAACGGCGCATTTCATCTACTCCAAGGCGGTAAGCTCATCGGTGGATGTTTTATAAAACTTGATTCTTTTTGCTAGTATTTGAAACCTTCTCTATAGCTTTATGATAAGGACAGCAGTGTTTTGAAACATGTGTCAGAAGGCTTAGGCCGGCATCCCCCGTATGGCGTAATGATGTCGGCTCGACCTACGCCAAAAGGAGGGATGACAGCCTTTTTCGATACCTGGCCGGCGCGCTCAGGCCACCCTGGCCGGGGCTTCATATACTTCGTTATTGCCGGCCGGACGCACACGCAGCTGATCAGTGTCCAGGTGGTCAATATCACCGTCACTCGAGTGGTAGATGATCGTCACCCTGCTGCCCTGGATTTCATGCAGTTGATGGCACGACAAATGAAAGTGGGAAGCTAGCACTGCATCATCTATGCCGTTTGGCAGCCGGTTTCGCCTGAGGGTCGTAAAGAAGTGCTTGCGATATTTGCCCCATAGCACAACCAGCACTGCGTTGGCGCAGGCCACGATGGCATAGATCAAGAGTGTTTCCAGGGTAGGCAGCAAGGGGTCTGTCACCGGCATGCCGGCGCCGAAGTGGCTATCCAATATCGATACCACACCTCGGGTAAATAGAAAGAAAAACCCAGTCCAGCCCAGGGCCGTCAGAATGGTGTCGATAGTCCATGCAGTGTGTGAGCGTTGTGTTGTGATGATCATGCCAACTCCTTGATGCCGCGGTCCGGACTCTCCCAGCGAGCACGCCGGCGCCGAATGCGCAGCATGACCTTGGGGAAGCTGAAAAGCGTGGTGACGAGGTTAATAAGCCAATAGGCGAAGGGGTACCAGATGATCCAGTACAGTGAACGAGCCAGATGGGGTTCATAGCGCCGGTCAATGAATACGCTGACCACAAACTGCAGCAGGCAGACCATGGCCAGCACCATGCCGGTGAAGGAAGGCGGCATCAGCACGGATACGGTGATACTGGGCGGTAATGCAACTGTGTGGCCCAGCAGCCAAAGGATGATGGATAGCGTAAAGGCAAAGGCCCATCCGGTCGACAGGACGAACTCGATCATCAACAGCCAAAGGCGGCGATGTTCCCAGGACCAGATGGTGGTCAGATTCTTCAGGAAAACCTCCGCACCGCCCTGTGCCCAGCGCAAGCGCTGCTTCCACAGTCCGCTCAGGGTTTCAGGCATCAGGATCCAGCATAGGGCGCGGGGTTCATAAAATACATTCCAGTGCGCCCGCTGGAGCTTCCAGGTGATGTCGATATCCTCGGTGATCATGTCCAGACTCCAGTAGTCCACCTCATCCAGTGCCTTGCGCCGGAATGCCGAACACACGCCCGACACGGTGAACAACTGTCCGTACACACGCTGCGTGCGCTTGATCAAGCCGATAATGGAAGAGAACTCGCCGACTTGTATACGGCCAATGAGCGTCGAGCGCGTGCGGATTCTCGGGTTGCCGGTTACTGCAGCGACCCGGGCGTTTTCCACTAGGGGCGCCACCAAATAGTTTGTGGCATCCGGCGCCAGCAACGCGTCGCCATCAATGCAGACCAGATATTCGCTACGGGCGGCCATTGCGCCCATGCGTAATGCCATGGCTTTACCCTGATTTTTGGCCAGGTGGATTACGCGTAAACGATCGTGTTCCGCCGCCAGCCTGTCAAACAAGGCTGTCGTGCCATCGGTGGAGCCATCGTTGATGGCGATCACTTCGATGTTCTGGTATTCCTGGCCGAGGGCCGCCAGTATGGTCTCTTCGCCATTGTCCGCCTCGTTGTAGCAAGGAATCAGGATGGAGATCAGCGGTAGGCCGGGTAATTGCGGTGGACGGTAAGGCCGCCAGTTCCACTTCCGTTCCCAATGCAGCCAGAAATACAGGCCGCCAGCCATCCATATTCCCGACATGAAAAGGGGATAAAAGAAGACGAAGTTCAGCAGTGCATTGCTCGTGAGCACCAGCGTGAGTCCGAACGGGGCGCCCAGCACAATGCTCAGGACGAGGAAGGCTATGAGTCGGTCTATCATCTGAACGGATACCAGGAATTGGAAATGGCCGGCCGTATGGTTTCCAACCGGGGCTGATCTTGGGTAAAGTCGTCGGGGTAATAGCCAAAGCTGCGGGCGCCGCGCAATTGCAGCCGTTTCAGCCAATGCGCCATCAGGGCCGAGTCCACATGACCCGAATCCTCGGCATGTGCGGAAGGTCGCCAATCCCGCCCCTGGATTTCAAAAACTGTTTTGTTTAAAGCTTGTGGCCGTGAGGCAACGCGATCGACAAGGCTGTCCAGCCATTGATCAGCCCCGTCCCGGGGCACGTTCTCCATCCAGGGCATGGCCATGGGTGCAGTCCAGTCGTAGGCGGACAGGAAGTCATCCAGATTTTGGGCAAACCATGCTTCACTGGCTGGGTTCAGAATGGGTTCGGCGAAGATGTTGCGGGCCGTTTTTATTTGTGGGCCGCGTATCGCCCGGACATGATCAGCCAGTATTTGCGTGAAGTCGACAAGGTAGCGACTTTTGAACCGCGTCCATGCATGCAAGGTGCCGGGATCAGCCCGCAGCGCCTGGATGCTTCCGGGCAGCCCAGCTGCCTGGTAAGCGGCCAGTGCCTGTGGGCTGGCATCCTCGAAGTCGGAAAGCATGGCATCGTCATGGAACAAAATGCCGTTGAAGAGAGCATGACGGGACAAGTCTTCGTAGATGTCGATGATCTGCTGTCTTGCGGCCGGGTCGAACGGAGACAGACGCTGATAGTCGTTGGGGTTGACACCGATTTTCCCGGTGTCGGGATCCCAGCGCGACACACGTGCAATATTCGGCTCAAGGTCGAAGCTCAGGACAGGCATCCATGCATATACATCCACGAATGCGCGGCTCTTGAGTTGCCATGCAGCACGGTTGAAGAGGTCGGCACGCATGGGCAGATGTCGATTGGGAAAATAGACGGAGCGCGCCAGGCCGTCGCCCAGCGGGTCGGCGAAAGCCTGCAGGAATACCGTTGTTATTTGCATGTCGGCGATGCGCTGTACCAGCTCGCCCAGGTTGCGCTCCATCTGCTCGGGATCCGGATCGTAGACGTAGTCCAGATCCACATGCGCCACACGCATGACGGTGTTGTTCTCCATCACCATGCTGGTGGAAGCAAAATTATCCAGTTGCGGATCGTTGGATACCAGAACGCGTGGAATATTGTTCAGCTCATGCACGTTTCCCAGCCCACTTTCCAGCATCATCGCCAGCTCGTACCCCTTGGCATTAACAATCTTCAGCGCTTCGCCGCTGGCGGCGCCGTAGGGCCACACCCAGACGCGGGGTTTTTTGCCGGTAGCACGGCGTATTTTTTCAGTGATGAGATCAATGTCACGACTGATGCGCTGCTTGTAGTGTTCATCGGTTTCGTACCGGCCTGTGGCAGCGTCATACTTGTGGGCAGCCGCAGCGGGCTCCAAATTTCCTTGCGGGTTGGCCAGAACGCCGTAATGCAGGTTATTGGTATGCGCGCCGATTTCCACCAGGCCTGAGCGAGCGATTTCGCTGACCTGCTTCCAGGTCAGGAAGCGTTCACGCTCGACTGGCTTGCCGCCGAAGTCGACGGGCTCATCATCGGGTGTATCCAGCCACGCACCGACCGGTGCAAGGACGGCCGGCCATTGATAGGCTTGAAGCAACGGAAAGACTCGCGTGTAGAAACTGCGGTAGCCGTCGTCGAAAGTAAGGAGCAGGGCCTTGTCGGGCAAAGGTTGGCCGCCACGGTTCGCTTCCAGTATTTGGTCTACTGTAATGGGCTGGTAGCCGTTTTCCCTGAGCCATGCGAACTGCTGTACCAGGTGTTCCGTGCTGACCGAGACAAAGGCCTGATCGGGGTCGCTGTCTTGGATATCGTGATAAGCCAGGGCAAGAAACTTGTTCTTGGGCCAGTCTTGCTGGGAATTGTGCATGGAGCGCTGGCCGGGTGGCACGAAGATCGGAATATCCTTGGCGCAACTGCTCAGCATGAGGATGGAGCAAATCATGCAGGCCAGGGAGCGGAAGAGGGCGGAAACAAGCATGGCGTGTCCTAGAATCGCAAGGTCATTTCGAGCATGAAGCGCAGCTCACGTTCACGCACGCCGTCATATGGCCGGCTGACACCCATAACCGTCGCGCCTATTTCAAATACATCGTCATGGCGGTATTTCATGCCGTAACTCGCCACGCCGATGGCGCCCGTGTCATAGTGTTGTTGTGCATAAAGGCCCGCACCAAGCATCAGGCTGTGCTCCAGGGTCGTGTCGTAGTGTCGATATAGCGTGTGTGTGAGCCTGAGGCTGGGCAGCAGTTCGAGGTCGGATTGGGGATTGAAGTAAGCGGCGCTCTCATGGGTATTGCGTGAAGCCGCAACACCTATGAGCAGGTCGGCCTTGAGGCTTGGCGAGGCATAAAGCCTCTCTCTGCCGCTGAGCACGGCGGTCAATCGATTGTTGCCATCGCTGAAATCCAGAGCGGACAGCGAAAGACTCCAATCGCGATAGTCGCTTTGGCGCCAACGCACATAGGCGCCGGCCCCGTTGGCATAAACGCCGTTGCGTAATGCTCGCAAGGGAGTTTCGCTGGAACGCAGCGCTATCGAAGCACCAACCTGCCACTGGTCATTCAAGTCATAAGCAGCGCTGACGCGGGCACCCGGCTTCGTACCAAAACCATAGTTGTGGCTGGATATCTCCAGCTCACCCGTGAGATCACGGCCTCGCCATTCGATGCCGGCCAGCAGCCAACGGTGACTTCCGGATCCCTCTTCGAAATCCCCTGTGGCATAGCCTGCGCCGCCGAAGGCGCGCCAGTTATGATGGAGTGGCGCCGAATAGAGGACGGTTTCCATACTCAGGTCATTGCTGCCTGTGACTGGACTGTCGGAGGCTATTCCGCCATTGGCCTGGATGCGCAGTTCCGCCTTTTGGTGCAGCTTCCATTCTCGTTCCAGGTGCTGTGTCGAAGGTCTTTCCGGATAGCGGGCAAGCAAGTCATCGAGCAGTATCTCGGCCTGTTTCCATTCCCGAAGGTCCAGGGCCGTCATGCCTTGCATCGCCTCCATTTCGGGCGACCGTGGCTCCAGCGCTTCAGCAACCTTCAATTGCTTTTCCGCACGTCGTGGCCAGCCTCGACTGAGGTAAACATTGGCCAGAGCCGTGCGCAGGCCTACATTGATAGGGGCGTTGTCCACCAGCTCTTCGAGTCGCTCCTGAGCTGCCGGCGTGTTGTCTTCATAAAACAGGCCCAGTGCGCCGGTCTGTTCTGAATACATATGTAGGTCGTTGGGTACTCTTTGTGGTACACCTTTGATGTGCCGCCAGGTGGGCTGCCCGGCCTGTGCCGTTTCCATGACACGTCCTGCTTCAGCAAACTCCTCATTCTCGATCAGCGAGTAATAAAGCCCGAACTGATTACTGAGTTTTTCTGCAGGATTACTGTGCTGGCTGGCCTTGGCCGAGACGACCTGTCTATATAGATTGCGTGCTTTTTCGGGTTGCCTCAAGGCGAGATAAGAGGCAGCCACATGCCTGAGTGCATAAGGCGGTATCTGAACACCCTGGGTGACGAGCGCTTCGTATGAGGCGACGGCATCCGCCGAGCGGCCGCGTACGGCAAGAGCTTGCAAGCGATCAATCTGCAAGCGCCGGACATCAGCCTTGGCTTCGTCTCCCAGCGCCTGCCATGCCGGAATCAACTTGTCATATTCGGTAATTGCTCGGTCAGCGAGGACATAGCGCTCACTCTCCTGGCGGACTGGAGTCTCTGCCAGTCGGGACAATTCCGCCAGATAGTCGGCCTGCAATTTTCGCATTCTCGATGCGTCGACCAGATCTTGATGTTGCCGCGCTGTTTCCAGTGCAGCATGTGCAAGGCCTGCGTTCTCCAATGAGTTCAGGTACTCCCGCGAAACATAGGCTTGCCTCGGCGCCAGGCTGTGCGCTTGACTGGTTTCAAAAAGTGCGGCGTAGGGTGACGAGGCGCTTTTGAGTGCATAGCTCAAGGCGAGTCGTGCATCGGCGTTTGCAGGCTGCTCCTCGACAAGTGCCTGTCCCTGTTGTACGGCACTGTCACGCTGCCCTGCATCAGCCAGCGTCTTGACTTCGCCAACCGCGAAGCGGACCTGCGAGGGATACAGCCTTCGACCATTGTGATAATGGGTTACGGCGGCATCCCAGCGCTGGGTATCGCGGTAGGCGCGAGCTACCGCTTCCAGTACGTTGGCGGGCGGACGATTGGGCTCCGGCTGCAACGCTTCGTAGGCAATGATGGCCTCATTGCTGCGGTTTGCCCAACTGGCGATCAGCACATGATCATAAGCGGCCTGAATATCCTGTGGATGATCGATGGCATGTTGGCGCAACATCGCGAGGGCAGGCTCATAGTTTCCGGCACGTGCGTCCATGATTAAAGTGTCGTACTCATGCCGAGACACTGCGGACCATGCCACGTTACTTAGAGTGAAAGCGGCGACTGCGCTTGCGCATTGCAAGAATGTCAGCGTGTTCATGGCGACCTGGTCAATCGGAAACAGCTGGGGTGAGTTGCTTGCTGGACGGGAGCATGGTGGGGGTTTCCTCTTCTTTCGAGCATTGGTATGGTTGTCGAGGACGGATGCCCATCAAGTTACTGACGCCATAGGGAGTACGTCATGCCCGCAACATATTTAACGTCTAGATACAGACTTTATGGATCGAATGATAGAGAGGAACTTCAGCCAGTAAAATGCGGCTTATGGGGTAGGCTGGATGGAAGAGGGTGGATGCCGATTGGGCCGATTTGCTGAGAGCGCATCCGTCGAAAGGCCGTCGAGGTAGGTGGCTTGGCGTAAGCTTTTCGTGGGCCTTTCATGCGCTAGACAGCCAAAAGAACAAGGGCTTACAGACAAAAGTCTGTAAGCCCTTGATATATTTGGTCGGAACGGAAGGATTCGAACCTTCGACCCCTTGCACCCCATGCAAGTGCGCTACCAGGCTGCGCTACGCCCCGAAACTATTGGCTTTTCAGCCTTTAGCGGTTTTGCCAGCCGACCAAATCAAGACCAGCAAAGAACGAAATTCTAGCACAATTTAAGATGGTTTTTCCATGTTTGCTGCAAAACCTCAATTCGTCACTGTGGCCGTCGAATACCGAGGCGCTGTCAGTAGGCTTGCTCGGGTGCAGGGTGCAAGGTCATTCGTGGCCCAGCTTTCAGGATTTGACTCGGGATATCGTGCCCGACCAGCTCAGGCAGGGCGCTGGAAATTGCCAATATCCGATCCAGATCCACGCCTGTGTGGTAGCCCATCAGCTCCAGCATATGTACCAGGTCTTCGGTGCATACATTGCCGCTTGCGCCAGGTGCGTAGGGGCAACCACCCAGACCTCCCAGGGATGCGTCAAAGCGGTCGCAACCCGCCTCGATAGCCGCAAGTGTGTTGGCCAGCGCCATGCCGCGGGTGTTATGAAAATGCATGGTGAGCTCGAGTTGTTCAAACTGACTTCGAGCTTTTGCCGCGATGTCGCTGACCTGAGACGGATAAGCCATGCCGGTGGTGTCGCATAGGGTGATACCGTCGATGCCCAATTGTGCAAACCGGTTCATGAGCCCAAACACCTCGTCGGTGGCTATATCGCCCTCCATGGGACAGCCGAATACGGTTGAGAGCGAAACATTAATGGCGACATTGCTGCCGCGCATTGCGCCAACCACATCAGAAAGCTGGGCAAATGACTGCTCGCGAGTCATGCGCAGATTGGCGCGGTTATGGGTCTCGCTTACTGACATCACCAGATTGACTTCGTCTACATTGCAAGCCAGTGCCCGTTCGGCGCCACGTACATTGGGTACCAACACGGTATAAATGACCTGGGGATTGCGTTCGATTTCATGCATGACCATGTCCGCATCCTTCAGGGCCGGAATAGCCTTGGGCGAAGTGAACGAGGTGGCTTCGATCTTGGCGTAGCCGCTGGTCGAAAGCTGGTTTATGAATTCGATCTTGTCGTGGGTGTCAATAAAGCGCTTTTCGTTCTGGAAGCCGTCCCGGGGCGCAACCTCTTGAATGTATAGCTTCTTTCCGCTGTTCATTATGCTGATCCTTGAGTGTGCTGCAGCGTTAAATAATCCCGCGCTTGCGCCATGCATCGCGTGTGCTTTGGTCTATGCCCAGCCCTGACAGCACTTGGTCCGTATGCTGGCCGAGCTCGGGTGCGGCGCTACGGACGTCGCCCGGAGTTTCGCTAAGCTTGGGGACAATACCCGGCAGTTTGATGGCTGTGCCATCGGGCAGGGCTGAATCCAGGATCATGTCTCTGGCCTGATAATGTGGGTCGGCCACGATATCGGCGATATCGTAGATTTTCCCAGCAGGAATCTGGCTCGCATTCAGCGCAGCCAGTACTTCATCAAGACTGTGCTGGCCGGTCCATTGCGAGATTGCCTGGTCTATTGTATTGACGTGCTTGACCCGTCCGTCGTTGCTTTCCAGGGCCGGGGCCTGGCCCAAATCGTCCCGTCCTATGACCGCCATCAGTCTTTTAAAGATACTGTCGCCATTGCCTGCAATCAGTACAAATTTACCATCGTGGCAACGGTAGGCATTGCTGGGAGCGATACCGGGCAGGCTGCTTCCTGCAGCCTCTCGCACTTCATTGAAAACGGCATATTCTGGCAGCAGGCTCTCCATCATGTTGAAGACTGATTCGTACAAGGCTACGTCTATCATTTGGCCCTGGCCGTTTTCCTGATCGCGCGCGCGCAAGGCCAGCAGTACACCTATTACCCCGTGTAGGGCCGATAGAGAATCGCCTATTGAAACTCCGACCCGCACCGGAGTACGGCCCGGTTCGCCGCTTAAATGGCGCAAACCACCCATGGCTTCGCCTATGACCCCAAAGCCAGGCAAATCCCGATATGGGCCGGTCTGGCCATAGCCGGACACTCTGAGCATGATCAGCCTGGGGTTGATGACCTTTAATTGTTCCCATCCCAGTCCCCATCCCTCCAGGCAGCCAGGTTTGAAGTTCTCGATGACCACATCGACTTCCTTGGCCAGCGTGCGCACAACCTCTTGTGCTTCTGGCTGCCGCAGGTCCAGAGTTATTGATTTCTTGTTACGCGATTGCACCTGCCACCACACTGAGGTGCCGTCATGGAGCAGCCGCCACTTGCGCAAGGGATCGCCTTTGACAGGCGGTTCTACCTTGATGACCTCGGCACCGAACTCTCCTAGCATCTTGGCCGCAAAAGGCCCGGCAATCAGCTGCCCCAGCTCTAGAATCCGGATTCCTGCCAATGGCTTTTTCATAATTTCCTCGTGAATCGCTTTTGAATTGTTGCCCGGCCAGTCTAGCAAGCAAATTTTCATAATTAAAGAATTGCTTAGTGATGCCGTCATCGCTAAATGCGATGGCAAGGTGCCGCAGCGCTATACTGTCAATACACTATAAAACACCAATGCGGCGTTCTGCGCGGCTCCTTCCTTTATCGTTGGCCACCATGCATCTGGACCCCATCTCTTTGAAGCTGTTCATCAGCGTGGTCGAGCAAGGCACTATTGCGCGGGCCGCCGAGCATGAACACATTGCGGCGGCGGCCATCAGCAAAAGAATTAGCGAGCTGGAAGCGCATCTGAAAACCAATTTGCTCATCAGGACCAATAAAGGCATAAGGCCCACGCCGGCGGGCATAGCCTTGTCAACCATGGCTAAACGCGCCTTGCGCGAATTGGATGATATCTCTACTCATATGAAAGAATATTCGGATGGGGCGCGAGGTTTCATCAGGGTCTGCGCGAATATCTCGGCTATTACCCAGTTTCTGCCACAGGACATCAAATCGTTTTTAAGTGCATACCCAAACATACACGTGGATCTGCAAGAGCAGGTCACACCGGCCATTATCAAGTCGATTTCAGAAAATGTCGCGGATGTCGGGATTTTCTCGGATACCTCTCCGGAAGGGGGTATCGACGTTTTTCCGTACAGAGAGGATGCTTTGGCTCTGATTCTGCCAGCAAGCCATCCTCTTGCAAGCAACGCCAGTTTTAGCTTTGCAGAAGCACTGGATTACGATTTTATCGGCCTGCACAAGGGCAGCGCCATCAACCGCATAGTGTCCAATGCGGCTGACGATCTGAAGCGCACACTTAAAATAAAGGTTCAGGTAACTGGATTCGACACGCTGTGTTTCATGGTGAGTTCAGAGCTGGGAATTGGTGTTCTACCGCTGGCCATAGCCAAACGTTATTCCAAAATGTTTGGTTTGCGTGCTGTTCCCATCAAGGAGCCTTGGGCGCGCCGGAAGTTATTGATTGGCGTGCGCTCGTTCGAGTCGCTACCGGCTGCTGCCAGGCTATTCATCAAGCATCTAAGTCAGGAGTCCGGTAACACACAGGGCAGGCCTTGACTGGCGGGCGATAAACTGCTGGCCTGTGGAATGCGGACACATAGTACAGAGAGTTTGTTTTATCCCACCTGAAATTCGGTTTCCGGGTAGCGTACCCGGCTGCGCTGCTGGGTGGCCAGGCTGTATATCAGTGTTAGGGGGCCCAGCCGTCCGGCAAACATCAGCAGGGTCAGTACGAGCTGGCTGGCTGTTGACAGCTGCGGCGTCAGATCACGGCTCATGCCTGTAGTACTGACGGCCGACACCACCTCGAACAGGATACTGATGAAGGGTAGCTCTTCCAGCGTGGTCAGTATCAGCACCCCGAGAAAGATCAGAGCGCTATTGGCCAGCAGGAGGGCCAGCGACTTCTGGATCGTGTCGGACGATACGGAGCGTTTGAACAGCACGACTTCCTTGCGATGGCGTATGTAGGAATACACGGCAGCCAGCAAGATGATGAAGGTGCCTATCTTGATGCCACTGGCGGTACTGAGTGAACCACCACCGATGAACATCAGCAGCATGATGATGAGAGTGGAGCTGTCGTGCAGCTGGGTAATGTCCAGGGTGACAAAACCGGCCGTGCGTGAGGTAACACTTTGCATCCACGCAGCCAGGGCCTGGCTATGCCAGGGTAGATTGGCCAAGGTGTGAGGGTTATTGAACTCCAGCGCCCATATCACGACAAAGCCTGTCAGATTCAACGCAAGCGTGCCCATAATGATGACTTTGGTATAGGTGAGCAAGCTGGACCAGCGCTTTTTCTGGCTAATATCTCCCAGTACGGAAAAACCGATACCGCCCAGTATGATGGATGCGGTGATAACGAGCACAGTAACAGGGTCGCCGAGAAACTGGTTCAGGCTATTCGGAAACAATGAAAAGCCGGCATTGTTGAAAGAGGTGATGGCATGGAAGATGGCGCGGTAAATGGCGGTTATCAACGGATAGTCGCGCCACCACCATAAGGTCAATATGGTCGCCATAATCAACTCGATGGTAATGGACAGCTTGAAAACCGAAAACGCGGTTTTCTGTATTTTCGACACACTGGTCTGGTTCAGGGCTTCCAGAGCCAACGCCTGGTGGGTCAGGCTCATTTTCTTGCCGAGCATAATCGCGGAAACGACTGCAAAGGTCACGAATCCCAGGCCACCCAGCTGCACCAGGGTCATCAGTACGATTTGACCGAAATGGGTAAAGGCGATCGCTGGCTCCACACTTGTCAGGCCGGTGACAGTAACGGCTGAGGTCGCCATGAAGAAGGCGTTGGTGGCGCTGATGCCGTTCCGGCTGGCCATGGGTAGCGATAGAAGCAGAGTACCCATTAATATCAAGCCCAGAAACCCGGCTGCCAGTATAACGGGTGGGCTGGCGCGAAACAGGCCTGTGCGCTGGATGCGTTGGTACGATTGGTAGCCGTGTAGGGGAAGCCAGTTGCGCATGGCTCAGACGAGTTTGGGAGCGATGGCTTTCAGGGTGGTGAGCTGACCCAGCAGCACCAGTACGTCTTTGGCTTGCAGGATGAATTCGCCAGGAGGATGCACTGTGATGTCGGACCGGCGTTTGATCAACAGTACGTGTATGGTGTCGGGGATGTCCTGCAGCACTTCGCTGAGCAAGATGCCCTCCAGACGTTCGCTCACGCCAATTTCCACGACGAATTCGCCATTACCTAGTGAAATGTAGTCGTTGACCATGGGGTAGCTCAGCGCCTGAGCTACGCGTATGCCCATTTCTTCTTCGGGGTGGATAATGCGGGCCACGCCCAGTTTGCTTAGAATCAAGTGCTGCGCATGCGACGTGGCCTTGACCCAGATGGTGGATATGGCCAGGGACTTCAGATGCACTACGCAAAGCAGGCTGGCTTGTACATCTTCTCCAATGGCGACCAAAACCACGTCGTAGTTGTCGAGCCCCAGCTCTTCCAGTGCTTCGCGATCGGTTACATCTGCAATAACAGCGTGTGTAATCTGGTCGGCCAACTTGTCGACGACCTTGCCGTTGGTATCGACGCCCAGTACCGAATGCCCCATTTTCATGAGCTCCAGGGAGGCGGCGGAGCCAAAGCGGCCCAGGCCAATGACGGCAAATTGTCCCATGCGGTGTCCTTGTTTTACATCAGAAGAATAAGGTGGTCATACGATAGTCGATTGCTAGGATAGCCGAAATTCTGGTACAAACCCTTATGGACATAAGTTTAAGGCAGCATACAACATGGTAGGTTTGTTTGACTCTGTTCAGCTAGGCTCTGTGACACTGGCCAATCGCATTGTAATGTCTCCGCTGACGCGTAACCGCGCATCCGAAGGGCGGATTCCCAACGATTTGATGCGTACATATTATTGCCAGCGTGCAACGGCCGGCCTGATTTTGTCGGAAGCTACCTCTGTTTCGCCACAGGGGGTGGGGTATGCCAATACCCCCGGAATCTGGAGTTCCGCCCAGGTTGAAGGCTGGAAGAAAATTACCCAGGCGGTCCACGATCGCGGCGGCAAGATATTCATGCAATTGTGGCATGTGGGCCGCGTGTCTGACCCAGAATTTCTGAATGGTGAAATTCCTGTTGCTCCCAGCGCCATCGCGTGCGAAGGGCCGGTGCGACTGTTGCGGCCTGAGCGTCCCCATGTCGTGCCTCGCGCTCTGCATATCGAAGAGATCCCCGGCATTGTGGCCGACTTTGCCGCAGGTGCACGCAAAGCCAGGGAGGCCGGTTTCGATGGGGTCGAGGTGCATGCGGCCAATGGTTATCTGATAGACCAGTTTTTACGGGATAGTGCCAATAAGCGCTGTGACGCTTATGGTGGCTCGATTGAGAATCGTACACGCCTGCTGCTGGAGGTGGTTGATGCCTGCATCGGTATTTGGGGGGCGGGTAGAGTAGGGGTGCATCTTTCACCTCAAGGCGAATCACACTCCGTCAGCGACTCGAATCCCGGAGTCTTGTTCAGCCATGTTGCCCGTGTACTAGGTGAGCGGGGCCTTGCTTTTCTGTTTATACGAGAATCACAAGGACCAGACAGCCTGGGCGCTGAGATCAAGCGCCTGTTCAGGGGGCCGGTGATTTTCAATCAGGAGTACGATGCCGCCGGCGCGCAGCATGCCGTGCATATTGGCAAAGCTGACGCCGTGGCCTTTGGCAAGGCCTATATTGCCAATCCGGACCTTGTTGCCCGTTTGAAAACAGGCGCCCCACTGAATGAGTGGGATGAGTCCACCTTTTATACTGAAGGTGGCCGAGGCTACACGGATTACCCCTGCTTGAGCAATATGGCGGCTGAAACCTGCGTCTGACAACATCAGAAATCTCTTCGCGGCTCCTTTGGGCTTGCGTTGTCGGTGACAAAAAGCTTTCACGACGTGGACAGGCGTGCTAACTTCTTAGTGTAAAAGCGCTACGGCAGCCTGGCTGTTGCGTGGTTCGTTTTAATATGCGTGCAAGCCGTCAGGAGACGTGGGGTGAAAGCGTTATTGTCCGGTATTAGTGTGTTGGCCATGTTGTCGGGATGTGTAATGGGTGTTCAGCCCGGGGGTGATTCGCCCAGCGTTTCGTATAAAGTGCCGCGTAATTACCAGATTGTTTATTTGCGGGCGCAAAACCAGGCCAGCGAGTGCCTGACAGGCAAGAATCAGTATGACGTCTATGCGCAGGTAGATCCGGACATGCAAACCGGAACGGTCTCTGTGCGCAGCCCCTTGGGCGCAGTGGTGGCCCGGAGCGACATCAAGGCAATTGATGCCAGCCATACCGAGGTTACTCACACGGTATGGGGGCGGACTCCCTGGGATGAGGATGCCTTGCAGGCCATGCGCCAGTCTGTGCTGATGGATACCTCAGTGTGTGTGGCCTATAAGTAATATCCATATCCATTGGTATGGAAACGAAATTACATGAGTCTGGCCTTGACCTGAGCCGACACTGCCGACATATCGGCTCGACCGGCGAGTGCGGTTTTAAGTATGGCCATGACTTTGCCCATGGCTGGTGCGCCTGTCACGCCCTGGTCGTTTACCTGTGCAATGGCCGCGCCTATGGCTGCTTCGACTTCGGCGGGATCGGCCGCCTGGGGCAGGAATTCCTGCAATACAGTTACTTCGGCTTTTTCCTGTTCAGCGGTTTCGATGCGTCCCGCCTGTTCAAAGGCCGCAATGGACTCCCGGCGCTGCTTGACCTGTTTTTCAATGATGGCAGTGATTTCGGTGTCGTCCAGCTCGCGTCGCTCGTCGACTTCTTTTTGCTTGACTGCTGCCTGCAGGAAGCGCAAGGTGCCCAGGCGGGCAGAGTCTTTGGCGCGCATGGCAGTTTTGACGGCCTCGGCCAATTGGGGTTTCAGCAAATTGCCCATGAAAATATCCCGTGTAAAGCGTTTCATTTTAATGGAAGTTTCGGCTGCGGGTGGGTAAACCACCCAATAAATGGCTTAGGTTCACCAGGCGGCTGGCCATCAGGTGGCAAACACCCTGGTGACTTTGCCAGATACCATAGACACCCATGAGCTCGGACTCGAGCAGCTCGGCCCGCTGTCTTTCAGCCAATTCGGCCCGCACAATGACATTGACGTTGCCGGTTTCATCTTCCAGCGTTACAAAAATAATGCCCTTGGCGGTTTGGGGGCGTTGACGCCCCGTCACAATGCCGCAAGCCCGGGCCAGGCGCCGATCAGGATAAGCATTCAGTGTTGTTGCCTGAATGAATTGCCGTGCCTGCAAGGCGGGACGTAACAGGGCTAAAGGGTGCCGTCCCAGGGTCAAGCCCAGCGACAGGTAATCCGACTTGATGTCCTGGCCCTCTGTGGGTGCAGATAATGCAGGCGGCAGTGTTTCGATGATGGGAGCATTGCGCAACAGGCCTTGAAAAGTCTGGCTGGCTGCCTGCCAGCTTGCCAGGCGCCGATGCCCGCTCAAAGCTTGCAGGGCGTTGGCAGCTGCCAGCACATCCATGGCAGACCGATTCAAGTCAGCACGTACCGCCAGGTCTTGTACGCTGGAAAAAATCTGCTGCGCACGTGCGTGCTCTATGCGTAAGGCTGCTGCCTTGGATAAACTCTTGACCTGGTTCAAGCCGAGTCTGACAGCGGGGCGCTGGTTGCTGCCCTGTGGCTCAAGGCAGGCCTCCCAGTTGCTGGCCATGATATCGACAGGCAACACGCATACTTGATGGCGTCGGGCATCTTGCACTAACTGACTGGATGAATAAAAGCCCATCGGTTGCGAGTTCAGCAAGGCGGCCAGAAAGGCTTCGGGTTCGTGACACTTGAGCCAGGCGCTGAGGTAGGCCAGCTGGGCAAAACTGGCGGCATGGCTCTCAGGAAAGCCGTATTCTCCGAATCCTTCCAGTTGTTTGAAAATGCTGTGTGAAAAAACCTCGGAACATCCATTGGCGATCATGCCGTTGATCAGGCGATCACGAAAAGCATCAACCCCGCCTTTGCGCCGCCAGGCAGCCATGGAGCGACGCAGTTCGTCAGCCTCGTCGGCGCTGAAGTTGGCGGCAACCATGGCAATTTGCATGGCTTGTTCCTGAAAAATGGGTACGCCCAGAGTCCGCTTCAGCACTTTGGCGATGGCTGGAGTAGGGCTGTCGGAATTTTCCAGCCCTTGCCGTCGTCTGAGATAAGGGTGCACCATGCCGCCTTGTATTGGACCGGGGCGGACAATGGCAACCTGCACGACCAAGTCGTAGAAGACCTGGGGCTTCAAACGTGGCAGCATGCTCATTTGCGCACGCGATTCTATCTGGAACACGCCGACGGTATCGGCGCGCTGGATCATGGCATATGTCTCGGCATCGTCCGATCTGATGTCTTGCATGGTGAATGCCTTGCCGCGACGCTGTGACACCAGTTTCAGGCAACGCTGTAAAGCCGACAGCATGCCCAGAGCCAGAATATCCACCTTGAGCAATCTCATGGTGTCCAGGTCATCTTTATCCCATTGCACAATGCTGCGGTCGGGCATAGCGGCGTTCTCGATGGGAACCAGCCGGTATAGCGCGCTGTGGGCAATCACGAAACCGCCTGGGTGCTGGGACAGATGGCGCGGAAACCCCATCATGGTTTGAGCTAATCCTGCCCACATTTGGGTAATGCGGGCATGGGGATCCAGACCATGTTCAGCGATTTTTTCGAGCAGGCTTTGCTTGCCACTCCAGTAATGAAAGGATTTTGCTACCTTGTCGATCAGGTCAGGGTCCAGGCCCAGCGCTTTACCCGTATCGCGCAATACGCTCCGGCTGCGGTAAGTCGTGACAACAGCTGTTAGCGCTGCGCGATGCCGTCCATATTTTTCGTATACATGTTGAATGACTTCCTCGCGACGCTGGTGCTCGAAGTCGACATCAATATCGGGAGGCTCTTTGCGGGCCTGGCTGATGAAGCGTGCAAACAGCGCATTGCCGTTTTCAGGATCGACCTCGGTGATGCCCAGGCAATAGCACACGGCAGAATTGGCAGCCGAGCCCCGGCCCTGGCACAGAATGTTGCGTGATCGGGCGAATTGGACAATTTCGTATACGGTCAGGAAGTAAGGCTCGTACTGCAGTCCGGCGATAACCGCCAGCTCGTTTTCCAATTGACTCTTGAGTTGTACGCTCAGCCCTTTGGGATAGCGTTTATGGGCGCCGGCAAAGGTCTCCTGACGCAGATAACTGCCTGGCGTCATGCCTGTGGGGACGATTTCCCTGGGATACTGATAGCGGATTTCTCCTAGGTCGAAAGTGCAAAGCTGGCTAAGAAACAGCGTTTCCTGTAGAGCCGGTTCAGGATAGATATTGGCCAGGCGCAAGCGGCTGCGCAGATAGTGCTCTGCGTTGGCTTGCAAGGCATAGCCGCAATTCTGTACGGGCTGTTTCAAGCGGATGGCGGCCATCGTATCGTGCAAGGGTTGCCGGGAGCGCACATGCATTTGTACTTGCCCTGTAGCCACCAGCTTCAGGTCGAAGCGTTCGGCTGCGGATTGAAGCGTAATCAGGTGTTGTGCATCGGTATAGCGATGATGCAGGCTCAGGCCCAGCCACAGGCGTCCTGGAAAGGCTTGTTGCAGCAATGGAATCTGGGTTTTCAGCTGGGCAAGGTCGGCGCCATAGTCAGGCTTGAAAATAAACAGACAGTCAGGCATGCGCTTCAGGTGCTCATGGCCTGGAGCAGGGGCAAGTATGTTTTGCAGGCTTAACTGATATTGACCTTTAGCGCAGGATCGGCGGGCCAGGGTGATGAGTTCGGCGAGATTGCCATAGCCATTCAAATTACGGGCCAGAACAATGATGTGCATGCCGTCCAGCACGAAGCGACTGCCTATGATCAGTTTCACGCGATGTTTTTTGGCTTCGGTCCAGGCTCGCACTACACCTGCCAACGAGCACTCGTCGCTCAGGGCCAGCGCCTCGTAGCCTAAATGAGCAGCGCGTTCAATAAGCTCTTCGGGATGTGACGCACCCTGAAGAAAAGAAAAATTTGAAATGCAATCCAACTCGGCATAGGGAGGGGGTGTCAGCGCGTGCATAAGCATAGGTGGTCATCAGTATGCAAGACCTGGTCATGAGGTGCTGCAAGGTTTAGGCAAACAGGCCATGCAGAAACCAGCTGGGGGCTGGTGTTTCGCGTTGCCGGTAAACCCAGTAGTAGTTGCCATGCTGATGCTGCGCAATAAAGTAATCGCGGCGTTCGTGCCCTGCATCGCCCCACCAGCCTGTTTCCAGTCTTTCGGGCCCCTGGACAAGTCGTAGTGGGCTACCCAGATAAACCGGCCGATTATTGACTGTTTGCAAAGCCACAGCTGTAGGCAGTAGCCAGAAAGGTCGTGTTTGTTCAGGTAAAAGAGGCGGTATGCAGGAAGACTGTGCAGGAGCGTCGGTAACAGGTGCCCAGTGGTTGGCAAATTCAGGGCGGTAGTCTGCAACAGGCTGGGCCTGCAGTACGGCGTCGGGTCCCAGGCGTGCCCTCAATAAATCCAGCAGGCGGTGCTCCTGGCGCAGCCATTGCGCCGGCTCGGGAAACAGGCTGGCACTCAGGGCGGGACGGTCTGAGACCTCGTTTACGAACAGTTCCAGGGCAATGACACCTGCAGGCAAGTGCAGGGCATCAAGCTGCTCTTTGAGCACGCTATAAAAATCGCCAGGTATCCAGACGGGATCTGAAAAGTGCAGGAACAGGGATGTGGGTGCTTGTGCGTGACGTCCTTTTTCGTGATGGAAATGAAATTCCAGCATACGGGCGGCTTTTTGCTGTGCTTGCAGCCATCCGCACAATTGCTCGATGAGTCGCCCTGCGTAAGCCAACAGGGCATGACTGTGCTCCAGTCTTTCATCCAGATCATGACGTTGTGCAAAGGTGCAGGGCGCCTGGAACCAATTGAAGTGCTGCAGAGCATCTCCGTAAGCCGCATCCAGCTCTTGCAGCAGCTGAGGATTGCTGCGTTGTTGCAGGCCTGCACGTGGCAGGCGGCGCAGTTGCGCCAGTGTGTGGCAAGCCAGACCATCGAGCCATTGGGCATAAGGCAGGGCAGCAGGCAATACCTGCACCGGCAAAGTTTGCAGGCGACGCTGCAAGGTTTCCAGACGTAGGCAATGGCGCCATACATGCCTGGCCTGGATGGCCAGAATCCAGGAGCCCAGCGCTGTAGGGGCCATGCCGCTGCAGGCGTGGATTTTCATGTTCTGTAGCGTCTGATGCAAATGCCTGAGCATGGCGCGGGGCCCACGGAACAGGCTGAGGCTGGCGCCTACGTCGAGCACTATGGCGTTATCTTGGTACAAGGCCACGTTGGGTGTGTACTGCAGCATGCCGAGGGCCAGGCATTGCGCAGCTTGCCGCCTGGTTTGTACCAGGGCCGCCATGGACTCTTTAGTTGATGGCTGCGGAGTATCGGTGTTCGGTTTGGGGGCGGGCAGATACAGACTGATCCAGAGCGACATGAGAGGTGATGCCTTGAATGGCGCGTGCAAAAGAGAAGGTAATGAGCAACGGCTCGGTGGAGCAGGGTCCACGGCGTTTGATGATGAGGACTTCAAGGCCGTAAGGTTTGGCCTGCAGCCGCAAGCGTAGAGGTGCCGCACTGGCTTGCTGGCTTGCCTCTTGGGGCCGTAGCAGGAAAAGCAGGGTGCCGGTTTGTTGGGCAGCCAGGTGCAAGCGCCGCAAGGCAGAAAACCGCACATGGCCAGCCCAGCAAATTACGGCGGCGCAAGCGTTATGCCTGAGAGTTTGCTCGGTGGCCCAGAGTGTGTCGAGACAGGTTCTGGGCTGGATCCAGAGCAAACGGTGTTGCTGCAGCTGCCAGTTACGCCAGCAATGGAAATAAGGCTGATGAGGCGGGTTGATCAGGGCAATGCTGCGCTTGCTGTCTAACTGGGCCAGGGCAGGGCTTAATAATGAGATTTCTCCGATGCCGGGCTGGGCCGGCAGGATTTCGATAAGGGTGCCCAGTGGCCATCCTTGGTCAGGCAGTTCTTGGTTCAGCTGCCCGAAACCACTGGAGATGCTGCTGCATTGCGCCCGGGAGAGCTGCGTGGCTCGCCATAGCGCCGGGTGTATCCGTTCTGGATGCCGCAAACTGGAAGGTTGAGCTGCTGCCATGGAAATATTTAACTGTATGAATATACAGTTAATATAGCCTAAATTTGATAAGAATATCTGGCGTACAATTTTCTATTGTTCCAGATCAGGGTGTTTACCGCATGGCAACCAAGCCCGCTCTTTCCGAGCCTTTGATTTTTATTCCGGCCCATGACAAGCCTCAATTGCTTTTTGTCCTGCTGCATGGTGAAGAGGCCGATCCTGAACAGCTGTTGCCCCTGGCTGATGCCATCAAGCAGGCATTTCCTTTGTCTATGGTGGTGCTGCCCCGGGGTCTCCATGATGTCGGCAGGCAATTACCCGACCTGATCCAACAGGTGCAGCAGCTGCAGCGCAGTTATGGCTTGTCTGGCCAACAGACCGCATTGGCGGGTTTTTCACAAGGCGCTTCGATGGCGTTGGAAGCCAGCCATGCTCAACCTGGTCTGGCTGGCCGTGTGCTGGCTTTTTCGGGCCTGTATGTCACGCCCCCCACCGAAGTGCCGTCCGCCACCTTGTTGCATTTTTTCCATGGTGCCAACGACCAGCAGGTATCACTCAACGAGGTCGAATCAACGCTAAGCCGTCTGGCCGAATTGCAGGGCGATGCCACACTGGATGTGGCCTCACAAATCGGGCACGAGTTGCACGACGCCCTGATCAGGCAGGCTATTGTGCGTTTGCAAACCTGTGTTCCTTTGCGTAGTTGGGAAGAAGCCATGGGTTCTTTGCAGCAGCAGGCCGATCAAAAGGCACAGCCCACGAGCGACCCCGCTAGAATCCTGCACTAATCCAATAGTCGGTCTGCCTAGTTTACGACACGGCAAATGGCCAGTCATGGCGTTGGGTGGGGGCACCTGAGGCGTCATAGCTGATTTCGCTGAGTATGGCGCGGCCGCTGGCATGCAGGGCAATAATGGTCGAGCAACGCGTGCCGTAGTCCGGGCTGACTATAAAAGGGCTGCTGAGCAGGCGCTCTCGCTCCAATGTCAGGCCTGTGCTGGGCAGGGCATGATCCTGAGCAGGCGTGTTGTCTTTAAGAATGTCAAAAACAGGCGTCAATGACTGATCCAGGTGCTCCAGGGGAAAGGCATCCAGCGCCAGGCGCAGGCGCTCGGCTTTGGGCCAGTTTGTGTTCAATAAATGGTTGGAGAGAATATAGCGGCCTGGTGTCAATTGGCTAGGCTTGTCCTGCCCGTGCCGGTTGCCGGTATAAAAAGACTGCTGGCGGTCACCGATGATCAGATTGAAGCCATTATAAAGTGTACCTATGGAGTGCACCTGCTGTGCGTAGGTCTGAGGTGACTCGTGGCCGATCAGGTACTGGCTGATCAGTTGCCCGCGTGTGGGGGCGTTGTCAATTAAGGTGGACGGATCACGATAGTTGGTGATCAGGGCATATCGCCCTTGCCGTGTGACGCCCAACCAGCTTCCTTGGGCCTGGCAATCTATGCCTGCAATGACATCAGGATGCTCTGTCCACGGAGCTGCGGGCAGGCAAGGCCGGTCATGGAATTCGTCGCGATTGGCGGCGATGAACAAGGGCCAGTCGGGGTGTGCCGCAATGGCCAGATAGGCGATGCACATTACAGGAAAATTAAAGCATGGCTAGCTTGTTTTCGTTTTCGACCAACAGAGTACGTAAACGCACCGCATCGCCTATGCGGGAATGGTTGCTGGAGTTCAACAAAACGATGGCGACATCGCGTTGATCGATTCGGGCCAGCATGACCAGGCATTCACCCGCTTCGTTGATGAAGCCGGTTTTGGATACCTTGATGTCCCATTTGGAGTTACCCACCAATCGATTGGTATTGTTGTAGACCAACTGTCGGCCCCGGCCGACGGTGACTTTGTACTTGTCGTCGGTGGTATAGCGGTGTATGAGCTTATGCTCGCTGGCGGCGCGCAGCAGCTTGACCAGATCGCGCGAAGTGGACACATTGTCACTGGACAGGCCGGTAGGTTCTACAAAATGGGTATTGCGCATGCCCAGCGCACGGGCCTTGTCGTTCATGGCGCGTACGAAGGCGGGCATGCCGCCCGGATAGTAGCGCCCGAGGGCATGGGCGGCACGGTTTTCTGATGACATCAAGGCCAGGTGCAGCATATCGGCACGCGACAGTTGCGTGCCAACCGCCAGACGAGAGCGAGAATAACGCAAGCGATCGACGTCGGCATCTGAAATAGTAAGGATGTCGTCCATGGGCTGCTTGGCCTCGGCAATGACGAGGGCCGTCATAAGCTTGGAGATCGAAGCGATGGGGCGAACTTCGTCTCCCTTCTTGTCGTACAGGACATCAAGGCTGTCGAGGTCTTGAACAAAGGCAACTTCAGCACGCAAGGTGGCCAGATTGGTCAGCGGTGCGAGATCCGCTTCCCGAGCAGCGCGATGCACGACAATGTCGTTGTCATGCTGCCCCGGATTGCGCACACCAACGCGTATTTGGCTTTGCTGCGCGCCCTTGGGGGTGTAGTTGACGGGTTGCAGGTTCTGGCGTTGAACGATACGGGTTTGATGAGTGCTAGCTGCTTGTTGCTCGGCACTGGAGCTGGCTTGCACGGGCAGACTCAGACTGGATGCCAGCAACAGTATGGGCGTTACAGTCAATAGCGAATAGCGGGAATGTGGTGGATTCCAGGTAAAAGACATGGCCGGCCCATCGAAGTATTTTTGATTCTCGAAATAGTATCAGAAAAAATAGCTATATATTAGATAGTTACATCATTAATTTAAGTTTTTTTTTAAGTCCTCCCTATAAGCTGCAGGGATATTGGATGTTTACTGTTTTTATACACAGTAAAAAAAGATGGAAAAACCGTTTGGCATCGAATGCCAGGCTACCGTGGTGGGCAGTAACAAGTTCGGGTCCAGTCGACTGCAGTTTGTTTCAGACTCAGGCCCGTGCTGTAAGGCCTGCAGGACCGGGGCCGCGCCTGGAGCGGTACAGCAGAAACCCGATAATGCTGATGTTCAGCAGGTTCCAGGCTATGCCGTTGATAAAGGCCGCCTGGTATGAGCCGCTCAGGTCGAAGATGGCCCCCGACATCCAGCCTCCGAGGGCCATGCCGAACAGGGTAGCCATCAGTACGGTTCCAACCCTCGCGCCGGCTTCAGCTGGGGAAAAATACTCGCGCACGATCAAGGCATAGGCGGGCACGATACCACCCTGGAACAGGCCGAACATGCCCGAAATGATATATAGCGATACCAGGCCCTTGCTGGGCAGGAACATGAGCAGTGCAATGCCCTGGAGCACCGAGCCGAGAAGCAGTGTACGCAAGCCTCCGATGTGGTCGGAGATCCAGCCCGACCCCAGGCGGCTGATGATACCCAGCCCCAGCATCAAGGCCAGCATTTCGGCACCACGCGCCGCGCCCAACCCTAGGTCGCCACAATAGGCCACGATATGCACCTGGGGCATGGCCATCGCGACGCAACAGGCTACGCCCGCGATGCAGAGCAAGGTTTGCAGCGTTCCAGGGGAAAATCCCAGCGGTCTGGATGGATCGAAACGGGCAGCCTCACGAGTAAAGAATGTTTGACGTTGGGCTGCTGTGCCAGGGGTGCCCACGGCTATTGAGGGCGGACGACGACGATACACCAATGCCAGCGGCAGCATGGCTGCCAGACAAAACATACCTACACCTGTATAGGTTTGACGCCAGCCCACAGTATCGATGAAATGCTGCAGCACGGGAGGCCATACTGTGCCGGCCAGATAGTTGCCACTCATGCAGATAGCCAGCGCAATGCCGCGCCGACGCGTGAACCATTGTGAGGTATCGGCCACCAAAGGTGCAAAGCTTGCAGCTGTGCCCAGCATGCCTATCAGCAAGCCTTGCGCCAGATTCAATTGCCATAAGGCATCGGCCGAACCTGCCCAGATGAATCCCGTGCCCAGGCCGAGCGTACCAACGACCAGTGGAACGATGACGCCAAAGCGGTCTGAAAGCCGGCCCATCAGGATACCGCCCAGACCGAAGCCCAGCATAGTCAATGTATAAGGCAGGGAGGCGTCGGAGCGGCTGATGCCGAATTCAGCCTGGATCTGCGGCAGCACGACGGTAACCGAATACATGCCCGAGCCGCCCAGCGTCATAAGCAGTAGGGAGACAACAAGCCTGGCCCAGGCGTAGGGCGTTTCAACAGCTTCGCTGGACGATGCAACAGTGCTCATGAGTAGTGGAATCCTTGCTGGAGCACATGATACCCGTCTTTGCCATTACCTGGACGGCTGGGCGTTGTGTCTCTTGTCTGAATAACAGCTTTGTAATCTCAAGCGGTAAAGATACAATCTTTTGCAAATCGAAAATGTATAACCCGGAGCGCATAGGTCATGACGATCAACCCCGAGGTTGAACGCCTGATCAGGCGATTTGACCTGCAAGCCCATCCCGAAGGCGGTCATTACACCGAGACATATCGCAGCGCGGTACAGGTCGCACGCCAGGACGAGCGTGTTGTGCACAGCGCATCAACAGCCATTTACTATCTGCTCAGCGCTGGTGTGTATTCGACCTGGCATCGTATTGCATCCGATGAAATGTGGCATTTTTACAAGGGCTGCGTGGTGCTGATTCATGTGATCGATAAAGCCGGCATGCTGCATACCCATAGGCTGGGCGATGCATTGCAGACGGAAGATGCATCATTTCAGGTCATGGTGCCAGCAGGCTGCTGGTTCGCTGCTGAGCTGGCTGACCCACACGGCTATGCGCTGGCTGGCTGCACGGTGGCGCCGGGTTTCGAGTTCAGTGAGTTTGAGTTAGCCGATACCGCTAAGCTATCACATCGTCATCCGGAGCATGCAGCCCTGATCGAACGACTGGGTGCGCGTACATGAAGTCGACCTCATTGTTTCTACGCTGCCTGCTTGCTACTGTGCTGTTGGTGCTGATGGCCATTCGGCCATCGATCGCCGCTCCGCGACTTGATGAAACACCCCGCATAGCGGTGATCTCCGCTTTCGAGCCTGAATTGAGTCTGCTGCTGGATAAAACCAGACAGACCCACCAGTTTTCAGTCAACGGCACGACGTTCACAACAGGTGTCTTGCAGGGCAAGCCTGTAGTCCTGTTCCTGAGTGGCATCAGCATGACCAATGCTGCCATGACCACTCAACTTGCACTCGATCGGTTCAACATCAGTAATATTGTGTTCAGCGGCATTGCCGGCGGCGTCAACCCAGACTTGCATATTGGCGATGTGGTGGTGGCTGCCCGCTGGGGACAGTACCTGGAAGTGTTGATGGCGCGCGAAGTCGCGCCTGGAGTGTTTGACCCGTCGGCATCGAATAAACTTGGCTTTCCCGGTTTCGGCATGATGCAGACACGGCCAGTCAAGGTGGTGTCGGCCAATGAACCACAGGTCCATAAGAAGTTCTGGTTTGAGGTCGATCCCGACATGCTTGCGGTGGCCCGGGGCTTAAGTGATATAGCGCTGCAGTCCTGCGACTCAGGCGATCAGTGCTTGCAGCGTGAGCCACGCCTGATGGTGGGGGGCAACGGCGTATCGGGAGCGGCTTTTGTCGACAATGCCAAGTATCGGGAGTATGTTTTCAAGACTTTCGAGGCCAACGTGCTGGATATGGAAAGCGCCGCCTGCGCCATGGTGGCCTATACCAATGCCGTGCCTTTTATCGCTTTTCGCTCGCTCAGCGATCTGGCTGGCGGAGGGGACGGCGCCAACGAAATGCATACTTTCATGGATATAGCCGCCGCTAACTCGGCCAAGGTATTGCTGGCCTTTCTTGATGCCTGGTCAGCAGCTCCCTGAAGTTTGTCGGTTTTTCTGACAAGACCATACTGCCGCAAACACAGTTTCCTGTTTATGACTTTTTTCGTGATATTGTCGCAACACCGAGCCTGGGTCACTCCAGACGAAAAGCAAGACCGGGTAATGCAGCAACCATTTTGCAGCACTCGTTCCATGGGCCCACCAAAACGGGCCTTTAATGTAAAAAACACAGCACCGACACTATGCATCCTGTATTGCCCGCTTTTTTGATTGCCCGTTGGCTGCTTGTGCTGCTTATTCTGGTTGGCTTGTACTTTCTGAGCGGTTTCCTGGTTCCCGTCCTGGCTGCATTGATAGTCAGCCTGGCCAGTTGGCCCTTGTACCTGCGCTTGCTGCGTCGTTGTCATGGCCGTAATGCATTGGCGGCCTCATTGGCTTTAGTCATAGTGATTATTGTGCTGATTGTGCCCCTGTCGCTGGCACTGAGCTATGCGGTGCAGGAAGCCAGCAATTTCATAGCCTGGGCATTGGCTGCTAACCGGCAAGGCATGCCTGCGCCATCGTGGATACTCGCTTTGCCACTGGTGGGAGCGCGACTGGCCGAATACTGGACGACTTATCTAGGTGAGCCGCATGCATTAGGCGAGATAGTTGAAGTCGTCAGCGGCGAACACTTGGGCAATATTTATCGCATGCTGCTCTCTGCAACAGGTGATGTGTTCCGATTGCTGCTGGGCGTGATCTTCATGCTGATCACCCTGTTTTTTATTTACAAGGATGGCGCCCATATTCTGGGTCAGCTCGATATCGTCGGCGACCGCATCTTGCCAGGACGCTGGCGCCGTTTTTCTCGTGTGGTGCCCGCGACCATCAACTCTACTGTCACGGGCATGGGGTTGATTGCGCTCGGAGAGGGGGTGGTGCTGGGCCTGGCCTACTGGGTCGCTGGTGTGCCGTCACCCGTGCTGTTAGGGGTGATTACCGGCTTCATGGCCTTGGTTCCCGGTGGGGCGCCGCTGTCGTTTACAGTGGTTTCCTTATATCTGGTGGGTTCGGGCGACCCCATGGCAGGCCTGGGCTTGTTTCTATGGGGAACGGTCGAACTCTTCATTGTGGACAAGACTTTGCGGCCCCGCCTGGTGGGCGGACCAGTCAAGCTGCCTTTCCTGCCCACTTTCTTTGGTCTGGTTGGCGGCGTTCAGACCATGGGCCTGGTGGGGCTGTTCGTAGGCCCTGTCTTAATGGCGTTGCTGGTCGCCATCTGGCGTGAGTGGATACACGAAGGCGACGATAAAGCTGCAAAGATCAGTCAGGTTTGACTTGGCTGAGCAGGTTGTTCCAGGTAGCCACTGAAATCAAGTGGCAGTAAACCAGGGTTAGCCAGCCCTTGGCGCGCCAGCGCAGAAATTCTTGCTCAGGCAGGGCATTGAACTTGGCTTCGTCAATGACTTTGAAGCCTGAAAGCGTCAGGTGCTGACCATTTGGCAGGGTAATGTCTGCCTTGTTGTCGACCAGCAGATCGGCTTCAGCCAGCGCGCGGGAAAATTCGAGCGTATAGGCATGCTGGCTTTGATATTCCCGACAGAATTCCAGCGCATTGCGTGTGAGTTCGCTGGGCTTGCCCTCGTTATCGAAGAAGGAGTTCTCGGCGCTTTCAACTACACTGCTTGCCAAGGTATCTACGCATAGCGTGAACTGATCGGCATTCTCTAGAAAAATAAATGGATAGCGACGAATATAAGCGGGTATATAAGAGTTAGCCTGCCATTGGCCATCGGCATTGATGAACAGATTTTCCTGGCCCCGCAAGCCGAGCACGGCTACAGGCGCGGGCTGCTCGCCTTCAGTAAAAACAATAGGGTAGTGCCGGCAGGCTGCGGCCATTTCGCTCGACACCAGGGGAACCGAGTTGGCGCTGGCGGCAAAAGCATAATTTGGTTGCTTTGCAAGCGATAGTTTGGCGTGCAGCCCAGGCTGCAAGGCCTGGGGCTGTTTATAAAAAAGCGGGAGCGCGGTGGATGTCATGAATTTTGCAATAAAAAGTGTTGTTTGATGCCTTATGTTACTCGATGTTTTGCGCCTGTTCACGCATCTGCTCGATCAGCAGCTTCAAGTCGATGGCAGCGCGTGTCACACTGATTGCACTGGCCTTGGAGCCCAGCGTATTGGCTTCGCGATTCATTTCCTGAAATAGGAAATCCAGTCGCTTGCCCACGCTGCCACTACCTTGCGCTTTTTTACCCTGGCTGGCGCTGCTGCTGGTCGCACCAAGCAGGTGTTCAAGTTCGGTGATGTGTGAGCGCAGCCTGGAAAGCTCTTCAGCTACGTCTATGCGCAGCGAAAACAGCGATGCTTCTTGCGCAATACGCGCGGTAAGCTCGGCGCCGCTGATCTGTGCAAACCCGTCAGGACTGGCGGCTGTCAGGGCATCCCGCAATTTGGAAGCGATTTTGTCATGGTGCTCGGCAAGCAAGGCGGGCAGGTCGGCCTCTACCTGGTTCACTATGGTGCCGATATCGCTGGCGCAGGCCAGCATCATATCGGCCAGGCGGCGGCCTTCGCGTTCGCGGGCAGCAAGCAGCTCGGCAAGTGCCTGAGTGGTGGCCTGTGCACACAAGGCCAGCCAGGTCTGGCTATCGGTGGTGGCGGCATTCTGCCCGGACGAATTGTTTAATAGCTCGCTAAGACGCGGTGCGGCAACGTCGGGCAGATACTGGCGCGCCACTTCGAGCTGACTGGCAATCTGTGTGAGGTAGTGCAGGTCGAGGGCCGTGGCGCCCTGGCTTTCAGGGCGTGCATAATTGGCCCGGATCTCTACCTTGCCGCGCTTGATGACCAGGCCCAGTTGTTCACGTATGGGGCCTTCTGCCATTCTGAGCTCGTCGGGCAGCCGGAAGCTGACATCCAGGAATCGGCTGTTGACGGTGCGAAACTCGATGGAGACGCTGCCTTGCGGGGATTCGGCTCGGGCATTGCCAAAAGCGGTCATGCTACGGATCATGAGGGTTGTAGTCCTGAAGTTGCTTGAGGCTTTATTGTAAGCGGTTCGTGGGTGCCTGCCATCGCGCGCCGGGCGTCACCATGAGAGAATTCCCCCTGCTGAGCTTTATGTATTCAATTATTTATTCTTTATTCATCGGAGCCTGATTTGACTGAAACTGGTCTTTCCCCATCATCCAAACCCGCACGTTCAAGCGGCCGTAGCGCATCCGAGTTGCGTCCGGTGTTTATAGAAACCGGCTACACGCGCCACGCTGAAGGCTCCGTATTGATCAAGGCTGGCGATACACATGTATTGTGCAACGCCAGTGTGCTCGAAAAAGTGCCTCCGTTTCTGAAGGGAAAAGGGCAGGGCTGGGTAACAGCCGAGTACGGCATGTTGCCTCGTTCCACGCACACACGCTCTGACCGCGAAGCGGCGCGTGGCAAGCAAAGCGGCCGCACCCAGGAAATCCAGCGTCTGATTGGCCGTAGCTTGCGTGCAGTATTCGATCTGACTGCTTTGGGCGAGCGTACCGTGCAGCTCGACTGCGATGTATTGCAAGCAGATGGTGGCACACGTTGCGCCAGCATTACCGGTGCCTGGGTGGCGGCTGCCCTGGCGGTACGCGGTCTGCTTGAGCAGGGTGTGCTGACCCAAAACCCCTTGTTGGACCAGGTGGCTGCGGTGTCGGTGGGTCTAGTAAGTGGGCAGGCGCTGCTGGATCTGGACTACACCGAAGATTCAGGGTGCGGCGCAGACATGAATATCGTTATGACTGGCGTCGGTCATTTTGTGGAAGTACAAGGCACTGCCGAAGGACAGACCTTTGAGCGCAAGGCGCTGGACGAACTGCTGGACTTGGCGCAGGCGGGTATAACGCAGTTGCTTGCAGAGCAAAAACGCGTCTTGGCTTAAGTCTTGGCAGCGGCCCAGGTCTTGGTCTTGAGGCTGGCTGTCTTGAGTGAGTTCAGCCCAGGAAATGGCCGACACGCTCGGCGTCAGCCTGGTGCCATACCTTCTGGATGATGGCCTGGACCTCATCTGTGCTCGCCGCATTGCGATAGGTGCCCAGGCGCTGGGCCTTGTCTTCGAGTTCGGGGCGCGATAGCGTATTGCCGGGGTCGCCTTTGGGCTCGTCGACACGACCCGACAAAGTGCGGCCGTCGAAGGTTTGTACGGTGACCTTGCCTATCCATTGTGCCGGATAGGCGGCGTCGACCTCGGTGTCGAGGTCCATCGAGACGCGTTCGCGGAAGTCGGCAGTGGCCTGGTCGTTCAGGGCTGTATCGAACTCTGGCAGGCCGGCCCTGCCATGCAGGGCGATCAGGCCCAGCACCGTGCCCATCGAGAACTTGGACTGGTGCACTGAGGCGGGTTTGACGACGGGCCCCAGGACATCGATGGCGCCCTGGTGTACATGGGCGACAACGGATGCAATGTCGTTGGCCGACAGCTTGTGCGATTGCAATACTTGCTGCAGTGCGTCGGCGGCGGGGTGCGTATGTCGGCAGGAAGCATGAAACTTGAACGAGGTTTCCAGCACGGTCCAGCGCGTGCCCAGGCCATCGGTCAGTTTGGCCGGGTTGGCGTCGCTGGACATGCCGGCAGCCATGCCTTGCGGGCCTTCCAGTATTTGACGTGCACCAGTAAAGCCATCGTGCGCCAGGTAGGCAGCAGTCAGGCCGTTGGCCGCTGCCTTGGCCGTATGTAATTGTTTGGAGTCGGCGGCATCACGCAAGAACTCCCACAGGCCAGCTGCTTGTGTGCCGGCCGAACCCAGGGCATGCAGCATCTGTTCATTATTCAGATTGAGTAGCCGGCCGACGGCCACCGCCGCCGCCAGGGCACCTGCCGTACCTGTGGTATGGAATATCTTGTAGTGTGAACGACCCAGGAATTCGCCTATGCGTATGCCGGCTTCGTAGCCGGCTACTGAGGCCACCAGCAGCTCTTTACCCGAGCGGCCCAAAGCCTGTGCCACCGCAATGGCAGGAGGGAAGACCACGGCCGCCGGATGAAATACCGAGCCATTGTGCACGTCATCTTGCTCGACCATATGGGCCGATGCGGCATTGACCATGGCAGCGAACAGCGGGCTGGTGCTGCGGCGGGTGACCAGGTTTTCGCAAGGGCCGCTGGTAGGGCCCATGGCATCGGCGAACTGTGCAATGCTTTGCACTGCCCGGGCACTGGACCCCGCCAATGCCGATACCAGGTAATCGAGCATCAGGTCTTCGGTGCGTCGCAGGACAGGCGCAGGAATATCGTCGTAACTCAGTTGGGCGGTAAATTCGGCAAGTTCTGCACTGGGGTGGCTCATGGTCGCATCCTTGGCTAAGCGGTTGTACAGGAAGGTTGGGTCAAAACGAGCGGGGCAGGCCCAATATGTGCTCGGCTACGTACGACAGGATCAGATTGGTGGAGATGGGTGCCACCTGATACAGCCGTGTTTCGCGGAATTTGCGCTCGATGTCGTATTCGTTGGCAAAGCCGAAGCCACCGTGGAACTGCAGGCAGGCGTTGGCGGCTTCCCATGATGCGTCGGCAGCCAGCAGTTTTGCCATATTGGCCTGGGCGCCGCAGGGCTGGTGGGCGTCGAAGAGGCGGCAGGCTTCGAAGCGCATCAGGCTGGCGGCTTCGACGTTGATGTGGGCACGTGCGATGGGAAACTGCACACCCTGGTTTTGTCCGATAGGGCGGTTGAAAACAACGCGCTCTTTAACGTAGGCCGATACTTTGTCGATAAACCAGTGGCCGTCGCCGATACACTCGGCGGCAATCAGGGTGCGTTCGGCGTTCAGGCCGTCCAGGATGTACTTGAAGCCTTTGCCTTCTTCGCCGATCAGGTTTTCGGCGGGGATTTCAAGGTTGTCGAAGAACAGCTCATTGGTTTCGTGATTGACCATATTGGGAATGGGGCGTACTTCCATGCCTTTTCCTATGGCCTGGTGCAGGTCGACCAGAAAGATGGACATGCCTTCGGATTTCTTCTTGACCTGATCCAGCTGTGTGGTGCGCGCCAGCAATATCATCAGGTCGGAGTGCTGTATGCGTGAAATCCATACTTTCTGACCATTGATCACATAGCGGTCGCCTTTTTTGACGGCTGTGGTCTTGATCTTGGTGGTGTCGGTGCCTGTGGTGGGCTCGGTGACACCCATGGATTGCAGGCGCAATTCACCGCTGGCGATGCGGGGCAGATAAAGTTGTTTCTGCTCGGCTGAGCCGTGGCGTAGTAAAGTACCCATGTTATACATCTGGCCGTGGCACACACCTGAGTTCCCGCCGTTGCGGTTGATCTCTTCCATGATGACCGAAGCTTCAGTCAGGCTTAAGCCTGAACCGCCGTATTCTTCGGGAATCAGGGCCGCCAGCCAGCCGGCTTCGGTCAGCGTCTGGACAAACTCTTCAGGATAGCCGCGCTCTTCGTCAATTTTGCGAAAATACTCTGCCGGAAACTGGGCGCAGAGATCGCGGATGGCATCGCGGATGTCTTGAAATGAGTTGGCATGCTGGGTCATGGTGTGCGGTCCGGTTTATTACAATAGCGATTACTTTGCCTGAACCCGCCAAGCTTGCCAATTATTGCTTGCTTAAGCCGGGGTTTGCGAATTTTGAAGAGAACATCTGGGGAAGCGCCAACATGGCCATGCACTTTGATTTGACCGATATGCAGTTGATGGTAAATGTGGCCAGCGCACAAAGCATGACCAAAGGTGCCGAGCGCTCGTTTTTATCGCTGCCGGCGGCAAGCAATCGGGTCAAGAATCTTGAAAACCATCTGGGCACGGCTTTGTTCTATCGGAACAGCCAGGGCGTGACCCTGACCCCGTCAGGCGAGGCCTTTATACGTCATGCCCGTATTGTGCTGCGCCAGCTTGAGCACCTGCGGGGCGATATCCAGGAATACGCCAGTGGCGTCAAGGGCAGGGTCAGGGTGTATGCCAACACCACCGCCATGAATGAATTCATGCCCAACATCCTGGCCAGCTATCTGGGTATGCACCGCGACGTCAATGTGGAACTGCGTGAGCGGCTCAGTTATCTTGTCGTCAAGGCAGTTGCCGATGGTTCCGCAGACATAGGCATTACAGCCCAGGAGGGTGGTGGTGAAAATATCGAGTTTCTGCCTTATCGCACCGACAGGCTGGTGCTGGTCACCCATCGGGACCATCCCCTGGCGGCAAATGAATCCATTAATTTTGACGAAACCCTGGCCTACGATTATGTAGGCCTGTCGGAGACCAGCGCCATTCATGCGTTTTTGCTGCAAGCGGCTGATGACCTGGGCAGGGTGCTGCGTTTTCGCGTAGAGGTCAGCAATTTTGAAGCGGCCTGCCGTATGGTTGCCTCCCATGTAGGCATAGGCGTGATTCCGGAAACAGCCGCGCGGCGTTACATCAAGGATTTGCCCTTGAAGCTGATCTCACTGAATGATGCCTGGGCATTGCGGCGACTGCATATCTGTGTCCGGCAATTTGACCGTCTGCCTGTGTTCGCCAAAGAGCTGGTGTCTTTGCTGGTCAAGGATGCCGTGACCAGCCAAGAGGAAATCGTTGAGGACGAAAAGAATGACTAAAGTGGTATTGGCCTCCAATAATGCAGGCAAGCTGAAAGAATTTTCAGCCATATTGGCCCAGGCGGGCATAGACATGGTGGCACAAGGCGAATTGGGGGTGTCCGAGGCCGAAGAGCCTCATGCCACATTCGTGGAAAATGCTTTGGCCAAGGCGCGCCATGCCAGCAGACAAACGGGTTTGCCTGCTCTGGCCGACGATTCCGGTTTGTGTACACAGGCCCTGAACGGCGCTCCCGGGGTCTATTCGGCTCGCTATGCCGCCATGGCAGGCGGTGAAAAGTCTGATGCCGCCAATAATCGGCATCTGGTGGCACAACTGGCATCACAGACTGATCGCAGTGCCTGTTATGTTGCGGTGTTGGTGTACGTGAGCTCTGCTGACGATCCTCGGCCCCTGATTGCCGAAGGTAGCTGGCAGGGACGGATCATAGACCAGCCACGAGGAGATAACGGTTTTGGTTACGATCCTTATTTCTATCTGCCTGATCAGGACCGGACCGTAGCCGAGCTCGAGCCTGCGGAAAAAAATGCCCAAAGCCATCGCGCTCAGGCCTTGCAGGTGTTGTTGGGTGCTCTGCGAGCACGTGTGGCATGAAGAAGCCCACGGTCGTGCCTCGATCCGACGAGGCTGGCTCCGCAGCCGGCGCCAGGCTGATTCAACCACCCCGGTCGTCCCCGGTTGTACCTGGAGTGGGGGGTAAGACAATACTGACGAGCCTGCCGCCTCTGTCTTTGTATGTACATGTTCCCTGGTGTGTACGCAAATGCCCTTACTGTGATTTCAATTCGCACGAACTGGGTGCGGAACTGCCTGAGCTGGATTATCTGGCCGCCTTGCAGGCCGATCTGGAGCAGGCGCTGCCTTTGATCTGGGGCCGCCAGGTGGTTTCCATTTTTATTGGAGGTGGGACGCCCAGCCTGTTGTCTGGCCAGGCACTGGACCAGATGCTGGCCATGTTCCGGGCTTGCCTGAATCTATTGCCCGATGCCGAAATTACCCTGGAGGCCAATCCGGGCACGGTAGAGGCCGGCCGCTTTGCCGATTATGCTGCCAGCGGCGTCAACCGAATTTCCCTGGGTATACAAAGTTTCGATAATCGGGCGCTCGCAGCCTTGGGGCGCATTCATAGCGCCGAGCAGGCCTGTGCCGCAATCGAGGTGGCACAGAAGGTGGTCGACAGGGTCAATCTGGACATCATGTATGCCCTGCCCAATCAATCCATTGACGAATGTGTCCAGGACCTGCGGCATGCCATGTCATTCCAGACCGGGCATTTGTCGCTATACCACCTTACGCTGGAGCCCAACACGGTTTTTGCCAAGTATCCCCCGACTGTACCGGATGACGATAGCAGCGCGACCATGCAGGATATGATCGCCGAAGCCACGGCTGCCGGGGGGTGGGAGCGCTACGAGGTCTCCGCCTATGCGCAGCCCGGCCAGCGCTGTCGGCATAACCTGAATTACTGGGAGTTTGGTGATTATCTGGGCATAGGTCCGGGAGCACACGGAAAGTTGTCTTTCCACGACAAAATCGTGCGTCAGGCCAAGCTTAAAAATCCATCGTCCTGGATGGCGAAAGCCGTGCTGCGCGATGGCAGTCATTTATCAGAAGACCGGCAAATAGACTGGAAAGACCTGGGTTTTGAGTTCATGATTAACGCCTTGCGGCTCAAGCAAGGGGTTCTACGTAGCAGCTATATAGAGCGGACCGGGCAGTCGATTCTCGCCATTGCACCAGCGCTCGAGCGCGCGGTAGCGCGTGGCTTGCTCGAACCAGGCCATGAAAGGCTGCAGGCAACGGAGCAGGGCTGGCAATTCCTTAATGAGCTGCAGGCCGAATTTCTTGATTGAGTTTTTCCAGGCACTTTTCATACAGAGAAAAAAAATCTTGTATAAGCGCTGGGCGCACTATAATTTGCACCATAAGGGTGCGTTTGGCCTTGTTTTGGTGCAATCAGCCATCCACATGCGCAAATCTGGCATCAACCCTGCGAACAAAACTGGCATGGCTTTTGCTTGATAGGACCTGTCTTTAATTTTTCCGCTTACTTTGGCTCAGGAGCCCCTATATGTCCACACCCGAAGACGTCGTCAAACTCATTACAGAACGCGAAATCGCTTTTGTTGACTTCCGCTTTACTGATACGCTGGGCAAAGCACACCATCTCACGGCCCCGGCCCACACCGTAGATGAAGAAAAGCTTGAAACAGGGGTTGCATTCGACGGTTCATCCATTGCCGGCTGGAAGGGCATAGAAGCGTCCGATATGGTGCTGATCCCGGATGCAAAGTCGGCACGTCTGGATCCCTTCCGTGAAGAGCCTACTCTTAATCTGACTTGCGATGTGGTCGAGCCTTCAGACCTGAAGGGCTACGACCGTGATCCGCGCTCCCTGGCCAAGCGTGCCGAAGCCTATCTGAAGTCCAGCGGCTTGGGTGATACGGCTTATTTTGGCCCCGAGCCAGAATTCTTTGTCTTTGACGGCATCACCTGGAACGACGATATGTCCGGCTGCTTTGTCAAGATCAAGTCCGAAGAGGCTCCCTGGTCACGCAGCATGGAACTCGAAGGCGGCAATCTGGGCCATCGTCCTCGTGCCAAGGGCGGCTATGTGCCCGTTCCTCCGGTCGATTCGTTTCACGACATGCGCTCCGAAATGTGCCTTCTGCTGGAACAGCAGGGCGTGCCCGTCGAGGTGCATCACCACGAAGTTGCCGGCCCTGGACAGCTTGAGATCGGTACCCGGTTCAGCACTCTTGTCGAGCGTGCCGACTGGAATCAGATCCTGAAATACACAGTGCATAATGTGGCCCACGTCTATGGCAAGACGGCCACTTTCATGCCCAAGCCTATCGTTGGCGATAACGGTTCCGGCATGCACGTACACCAGTCCATCTGGAAAGACGGTCAGAACCTGTTTGCCGGCAATGGCTACGCAGGCCTGTCTGAATTTGCCTTGTTCTATATTGGCGGCATCATCAAGCACGCGAAAGCGCTCAATGCCATCACCAACCCCGGTACCAACTCGTACAAACGTCTGGTTCCGCATTACGAAGCACCCGTCAAACTGGCTTATTCGGCCCGCAACCGCTCGGCCTCCATCCGCATTCCTTATGTCGGCAACCCCAAAGCCCGTCGCGTAGAAGCTCGTTTCCCCGACCCTCTGGCCAATCCCTACTTGGCTTTCTCCGCCTTGATGATGGCGGGTCTCGATGGTGTTCAGAACAAGATTCATCCTGGCGATCCGGCCGACAAGAACTTGTACGACCTGCCGCCAGAAGAAGATGCAAAGATCCCAACCGTTTGCGCATCGCTGGAAGAAGCTATTGCCGCGCTCGATCAGGACCGCGAGTTCCTGACGCGTGGAGGTGTATTCAGCAACGATATGCTGGATGCCTATATCGATCTGAAGATGGCCGAAGTCACGCGCTTGCGCATGACTACGCATCCCGTCGAGTTCGATATGTATTACAGCCTGTAGTATCGGGGCGGCCATCTGCCGTTTTACGGCAGCATCAGGAAGAGTCATGGACGTAGCCAGTTACGACTTACTATCGACCGCCGTGTTGCTGCTGAATGGTGATGGCTGCATTGAGCATGCCAATACGGCAGCCGAGGAGCTGTTCAGCGTTTCACGCCGTCAGCTGCTTGGTCAGCCGGTACACAAGTTGTTTGGCTCGGATGAGGCGCTGGCCGAGCGGTTGCCTGACGCCATTGCCGGCCGTTTCGGCATTTTGCGGCAGGACCTGGTGGTGGATCGCCGCGGCGAAAGAGTGGCGGTCAGTCTGGCGGTCGTGCCGCTGGACAAGCAGGCATGGTCCGCCTTGGTCGAAGTGCGGCTGGTGGAGCACCACATCTTGATCCAGCGCCATCAACAGCTAAGCAAGGAATTGACCGCACAGCGCGAATCATTGCGTAATCTGGCACACGAGGTCAAGAACCCCTTGGGTGGTATACGGGGCGCTGCACAATTGCTGGAAGCCGAGTTGGGCGATGATGCTCTGGATGAATACACGCAGGTGATTATTGCCGAGGCAGACCGGCTCGCAGGCTTGGTGGATCGCCTGATCGCACCCCAGGGCGAAACTTTGCAGGAAAGCACCTTCAATATTCACGAGATTTGTGAGCGGGTGCACACTTTGGTCAAGGCCGAGTTTCCAAAGATTGGTTTTACCCGCGACTACGATGCGTCGGTTCCTGATGTGAAGGGAGACTTTGCACGTCTGTTGCAGGCCATGCTGAATATTACGCGCAATGCTGCCCAGGTACTGAATGAAACACAATCGACAGAAGGGCCGTGCATCACCCTGCGTACCCGGATAGGCCGGCAGCTGTTGCTCGCCGCTCACCAGGCCAAGCTGGCTATTGTGGTGTCGGTGCTCGACAATGGTCCTGGTGTGCCAATAGGGTTGCGAGACAAGCTGTTTCACCCGCTGGTGACCGGACGGGCCAGCGGCACAGGGCTGGGCCTGAGCCTGGCTCAGGAATTTGTTCAGCAGCATGGCGGCATCGTTGAGTTCGATTCGATCGAGGGCCAGACGGAATTTCGCCTGATCCTGCCTTTGGAGTCTGTATGAAAGCTGTATGGATAGTTGATGACGACCAGAGCATACGCTGGGTGCTTGAAAAGGCCCTGGCGCGTGTGGCCATACCGGCTCGCAGCTTTGATTCAGCGGGCCAGGTCCTGGCCGCATTCGAAACCGAAACGCCATCTGTACTGGTGACCGATGTGCGCATGCCTGGTGAAGATGGACTGAGCCTGCTTCATCGCATCAAGCAGGCTCAACCTGGTTTGCCAGTTATCGTCATGACGGCATTCACCGATTTGAATAGTACGGTAAAAGCCTTCCAGAAGGGGGCATTTGACTACTTGCCCAAGCCGTTTGATGTGAATGCAGCTGTTGGTCTGATACAGCGAGCGGCACGAACGGACGAAAAAGAGGCACCTGCCGAGCACGGCACTGAAAGCATTCCCCGGCAGACGGGACGGGTGATGGTGCAGTCAGCCTCTCCGGCCATGCAAGAAGTATTCCGAGCCATAGGGCGTCTGGCGGCTTCCAGCGTCACTGTGTTGATTACCGGAGAATCAGGTACTGGAAAAGAGCTGATCGCCCGTGCCCTGCATGATCACAGTAATCGGGCGCAAGGGCCTTTTGTTGCGCTGAATGCGGCCGCCATACCCAAGGACCTGCTCGAGGCAGAGTTGTTCGGACATGAGCGGGGTGCGTTTACCGGAGCAACTCAACAACGCCGAGGGCGTTTCGAAGAAGCCAATAATGGCACGCTGTTTTTCGATGAAATCGGTGATATGCCGCTGGAGTTGCAAACCCGGCTGCTCAGGGTGCTGGCCGAAGGCAGCTTTTACCGAGTAGGAGGATCGCAGGCCATACAGGCCAATGTGCGAATTGTGGCAGCGACTCATCAACCGTTGGAACAGCGGGTGGCCGAAGGCAGTTTTCGCGAAGACCTTTTTCACCGCCTGAATGTCATCAGGCTGCGTTTGCCGCCTTTGCGGGAGCGTACCGAAGACATCCCGGCATTGACCCAGCTGTTCATGCGTAACAGTGCCGAGGATCTCGGCGTTCCCGCCCGACGCTTGTCTGTCGAAGCCATGCATTGGCTGTCTTCGTTCAATTTTCCTGGCAACATCCGCCAGCTGGAGAATCTTTGCCAGTGGTTGACGGTCATGTCTTCAGGTCAGGTAATCGAAGCCAAAGACCTGCCGCCCGAAGTACTTGAGCATGTGCGCAATCAGGGTGCTAAACCTATTGCCGATACGCATGACGCCACGCCCAATATATCGTCCCAGCAGACTACGCAGCGTTCAGAAGCGGACGTTGCCCTCGCCAGGGTCGACCTTGCGGCGCCAGCCTGGACGCGTGAGCTGACGCAAGAAGCTGAGCGACGACTTATGCGCAATGAGCCTGCAATCATGGCGACGCTCCTACGCGACTTCGAGCGGGTGTTGCTCGAGACTGCGTTGGCGCATAGTCGGGGCCGGCGCATGGAAGCGGCACAGCGCCTGGGCATAGGGCGTAATACGCTGACACGCAAATGTAGCGAGCTAGGCCTGGACAATTAAGCTCGATAGACCCTAAACGACTTCTCCACGCAAATAGGCCTGTGCGCGCAGTGACATCAGGGTTTCGCGCTTGATGAAGTCCGCCACGAAGTCATTGACGGGATGTTGATGCAGACCGTGGGGAGTGTCCCACTGAACGATTTTGCCTTGCTGCATGACGCCGATCCGGTCAGCAATGGCGAATGCCTCGGCCTGGTTATGGGTAACCAGCATGGCAGTATGGCCTGTGCTCTTCAGAATGTCGCGCACCTCGAAAGCCAGTCGCTCGCGTGTGTCGACGTCAAGGTTGGAAAATGGTTCATCGAGAAGCAGCAGATCGGGTTCCGGTGCCAGAGCGCGTGCCAGGGCAACCCGTTGTTGCTGTCCGCCTGATAACTCATGGGGGTAGCGGCGTTCTGTGCCTTCAAGCCCCGTCAAGGCGAGGAGCTCGCTGACTCGTTGTGTGCGGCGTGCCTTGTCCCATTTGCGTAAGCCGAAAGCGATATTTTTTTCGACAGTCAGATGAGGAAACAAGGCATAGTCCTGAAACATCATGCCCACATTGCGGCGCTCGGGCGCCAGTTGCCGGCCAACTTCAGACAGGCAGCAACCACCCAGCGAAATTGACCCCTCGCGCAAAGGCTCAAAACCGGCGATGGCTCGTAATATGGTCGTTTTACCGCAGCCTGATGCACCCAGCAAGCAGCCTATGCCACCTTTGTTCAGGGCTAGCTGCAAAGACTGAACGACCGGGACGAGTCCATCAGGCGTATTGTATGACAGCGAGATTCGATCTAATTCAAGGAAATCCGACATAGGGTTAATGACTTGTTTTGAGTTGGGCACGCGCCAGCAGTATGACCGGCAACAATCCAGCCAGGACAATGGCCAGTGCCGCTACGGCACCTTCTTCGTAGGTGCCTCGTGCGGCTTCGGCATAAAGCCAGGTAGCCAGGGTTTCAAAGTTGACCGGTCGCAGCAGCAGTGTGGCTGGAAGTTCCTTCATGGTATCAACAAAGACCAGCAAGGCAGCCGCGCTCAGGGCTGGCCGCAACAGGGGCAGGTGTACCCGTCGCAAAGTACCCGCCGAGGTTTCTCCGAGCAAGCGAGAGGCCTGCTCGAGCGAGGGTGGAATGCGGGCCAGTCCGGCTTCGATACCGCCAATCGAGATGGCCAGGAAGCGGATCATGTAGGCGCAGACCAGTGCTGTACTGCTACCCATGAGCAGTAGCCCCGGATCTGGATTGCCCAACATTTGCCAGACCCAGCCGGCCAGCCCGTCCAGGAGCATGAAGGGCATGAGCAGGCCTATGGCCAGCACCGTGCCGGGAATGGCATAGCCGCAAGTGGCGATGCGGGTGCAAAGCCTGGACAGACTCATCGGTGCGCCGTGCCGGATGACGCGTGCTGCCCAGACTGCCACCAGCCCGGCGAGCACGGTGACTACCGTAGCAATCAAAGCGATCTTGACTGTGTTGTAGCCGCTATGCAATAGCTGATCGGACACCGAGCCTATGGTGTGAAAATGCTTATAGGTTTCGTTAAGCAGGTAGAGCCCGGGAGCCACAAAGCCTATGACAATAGGAAACCAGCCAAGCGCAATGGCAAGTACCGCTTGTGATCCCTTCAGTTTGCTGGCTTGCAGGGTGCGTGTGCGCTGTGTGCTGGCATAGCGTTGACGGCGTCTGCCATGGCGCTCGAACAGAATCAGTACAGCGACAATAGCCAACATGGCCAATGCGATCTGCGCCGCACCGGCGAGATCTGAACGGGTGACCCAAGTGGTATAGATGGATACCGTCAGTGTCTGCACGCCCAGAAACTCTGAAGCGCCGATATCGTTCAGTGTTTCCAGCAAGGCCAGGCTCACGCCCACGGCAATGGCTGGTCGTGCCATGGGCAGTGCAACGCGAAAGAAGGCTCCGCGCCCGGTTGTGCCCAAAATGCGTGCAGCTTCCAAGAGGCTTCCGGCCTGCGTGGCGAACATCACACGAGTGCTAAGGTATACATAGGGGTAGAGCACAAAACCCAGCAGGAAGATGGCGCCAGGCAGGGAGCGTAAGTCGGGCAGACGAAACTGACGCGGACTATCGTAACCCAGCAGCTCGCGTAAGACAGTCTGGATCGGTCCTATGGGATGCAACAGATCCAGATAAGCGAACGCCACGATATAAGTAGGTACTGCCAAGGGCAGCAGCAGCGCCCAGGACAGGATGCTGCGCGAAGGAAAGTCGTAGGCAGTAATCAGCCAGGCACTACCTACACCCAGGCAGGTAACGAGTGTGCCAACGCCCAGGAGCAGCAGCACGGTGTTCCATAAGGCTGTAGGCAGAACGAATTGCAGCAGGTGGGTCCAGTGCTCGGCGGTACCCTGGAAGGTAAACCACAGTAGTGAAAGTACCGGGGCAATGACACACAAGGCGATTACGAAAGCGGCTATCCGCCAGCCTAGACCAGGATCGAAGAAAAAACGGCGATGTGAAGACAACAGCAGATATTCCTGCAAAAATCGGAAAAACGCGGGCCATAAGGCCCGCGTTTGCGTGAGCATGAGAGTGTAGGTGTTTGCTTAGTTGTTGAAGCCGACCTTGTCCACTAACTCGCTGGCTTGCTTGCGATGCTTGGCAATTTCAGTCAGGGGTAGCGGATCGACCACCAGCGGGCCAAAGCTGGCTATAACGGGATCCAGTTTCACGCCTTCCCTGATAGGGTATTCATAGTTGGCATTAGCATACAGGCCTTGTGCTTTTTCGGAAACCAGATACTCAAGCAGCTTGACCGCATTCTCTTTGTTGGGAGCATACTTGGCAACAGCTGCGCCCGAAATATTGACGTGCGTGCCTTTGCTGTCTGCGCTGGCAAAGGTTGGACGCACCACTTTGATGGCATCACCCCATTTACGGTTGTCAGTGCCGGGTTCTGCGTTTTTCATGCGGCCTACATAATAGGCGTTGGCAATGCCGATATCGCAAATACCACCCAGAATGTCGCGAGCAACGTCGCGATCACCGCCGGCGGCCTTGCGACCAAGATTGTTCTTGACGTTGCGCAACCAGTTCTCGGTGGCCTCTGCGCCGTTATGGGCGATCATGGCTGCGATCAGGGCGGTGTTGTACGGATGCTGGCCGGAACGGATGCAGACTTTTCCTTTCCATTTTGGATCGGCAAGCGCTTCGTAGGTAATCGCGCTGACATCCAGGTCCTTTGCCACGTAGGCTACACGATCACGTAGCGACAAGGAGTACCACTCCGGGCCGCGCAGATTAGCGGGAATGGTTTCATTCAATACCTTGGATTCGATAGGCTGGGTGACGTCGGCTTCGACCAGATCGAGCAAATTGCCGATATCGACCGTCATGAGCACGTCGGCGGGCGATTTATCGCCTTCCGCCTTCACACGTTCAATCAAGCCGTCTTTAACAAAAACAGTGTTGACCGTGATGCCTGTGTCTTTGGTGAACGCGTCAAGCAGAGGTTGTATAAGCTTGGGCTCGCGCGTTGTGTACAGGCTGACATCGTCGGCGGCCAGTGCGGCAGTCGATAAGGTCGTCATGGCGGCGATACCCGCTAGTGCGGCAGTTTTAAATAAAAAGGGGAGCAGCGTTTTATGCGCACGCATGGAATTCTCCGGGCAGGTAGGTGAAAGTAAGTAAGGAAAATATAAAACTGCGAATGCAGTGATCTGTACCGAAATGAAAATGAGTCTCAAGTAGAGATGGAAAGATAGCAGACAACTAGAAACATTACAATACTGAATCTTGGCTGAATTACAGCAAACGGCATTAGGATATGCTGGGCAGGCCACCGAGATTTTTGATCTATGTTAAACAAGCCTCTGATAGTTGCCTGCCCGCATTTGCGTTTGAGGACTCACGTCGTATTATCCCTAATACCCCTTTGGCGTTTGCGGCGTTAGACGACAGGTAGGCCGGGTAGGCTAAAATCCAGTCTTTCCAGCCTGTGCATGCCGGCATGAGCCATGCTATTTCACCATCCATCACAGGCAATTATCTTTTATCAGACACATGGCAGCTTTTAATACAGAGCAGGTTCTTAACGTTCATCACTGGAACGACACGCTGTTTTCCTTTACTACTACGCGCGACCCCGCCTTGCGTTTTCACAATGGCCACTTTGTGATGCTGGGGCTGGAGGTAAATGGCAAACCCCTGATGCGTGCATACAGCATTGCCAGCGCCAACTACGAGGAAAATCTCGAATTTCTGAGCATCAAGGTCCAGGATGGCCCTCTGACTTCACGTCTGCAGCACCTGAAGCAAGGTGACTCGGTGTTAGTCAGCAAAAAGCCGGTCGGCACCCTGGTGGTCGACGATTTGAAGCCAGGCAAGCATTTGTACTTGTTTGCCACCGGAACCGGCCTGGCGCCATTCATGAGCATTATCAAAGACCCGGATGTCTATGAACGCTTTGATAAAGTCGTTCTGTTGCACGGCGTACGCTTCAAGAGCGAGCTGGCTTATTCCGACTATATTCAGAACGAACTGCCCAATAACGAATATTTTGGCGAGTTCGTGCGCGACAAGCTTATTTACTATCCCACGGTCACGCGCGAGCCTTTTGTTCATCAGGGCCGGATTACTCATGTCGTCGAAACAGGACAACTGTTTGACGATATAGGCTTGCCTCCATTGAACCCCGAAGTCGATCGCGCCATGCTTTGCGGCAGCCCCCATATGCTGGCCGACATAAGCGCCATGCTCGATAAGCGCGGCTTTGTTGTGTCTTCGGGTGTGGGCCAGCCCGGCGATTATGTCATTGAGCGTGCTTTCGTCGAAAAATAAATCAAAATTTCGCCAACAACAAATTAGAAAAGCCGAGCTTGGCGTTGTGTTTGACCAAGCCCAACCAGGCAAACATAACGCCGGCAACTGATTTATTGTGCCAGACAGCGAGTAGGGGCTTTTAATTTTAGCTATAGATGATTAAACTCCAATAGTTGTTTTAACGACTTAACTGAGACTTATCATGACTAAGCAAATTATCCACACTGATGCAGCTCCTGCAGCCGTAGGTCCTTATTCACAAGCGGTTATGGCGGGCCCTGGCAAAACCGTGTATTTGTCCGGCCAGATTGGTCTGGAACCCGGCACCGGGGAGTTGGTCTCTGAAAATTTTGAAGGCCAGGTAAGGCAGTCGTTTGCCAACATGCAGGCGGTGATCGAAGCTGCGGGCGGCAAACTCGAAAATATCGTCAAGTTGACGCTTTTTCTGACTGACCTGAGCAAATTTGCCAGTGCCAATGCCATCATGGCCGACATCATTCCACAGCCTTTTCCAGCGCGTTCCACGATAGGCGTAGCCAGTCTGCCCAAAGGCGCACAGTTCGAAGTCGAAGCGATTATCGTCGTTTAATCAGGCTATTTTGGTGGCTGCTCTCAAGGCGCCTGGCCGACGTTCCCGGAAGTCCGCCGCTGCAACGCAGGCGGCAGGTTCCGGCAGTTCGCTGGTTGAACGCAAGTTGCGGCACCTGGGCCTGCACCAGCCATCCGACTTTGTGGTGCATTTGCCTTTGCGCTATGAGGACGAAACCCGGGTAGTGCCCATAGCATCTGTGCAACCCGGTGCATCTGCACAGATAGAAGGTGATGTCATTCGCAGCGAGGTGCAGTTTCGGCCGCGCCGGCAACTGCATGCCATCATTCAGGATGACACCGGACAGCTGGCCCTGCGCTGGCTCCATTTTTATCCCAACCAGCAAAAGCAGGTGGAGGCCGGCAAGCGCATTCGCGTTAGAGGCGAAGTTCGCCATGGATTTGGCGGTTACGAAATGGTGCATCCCAAGGTCTCCGCAGCAGGTACGCCTTTGCCCCAGGCTTTGACTCCGGTCTATCCGGCTACCGATGGCTTGTCGCAAGCGAGCTTGCGCAAGGCGATCGATGCGGCGCTCGATACGGCCGATCTGTCCGACAGTCTGCCCGCCGAGCTGTGCCAGCGCTACAACCTGATTTCTTTTGCAGATGCCATACGAGTCTTGCATCATCCTCCGGCCAATGTCTCGTATGCTGACCTGATTGAACGCGAGCATCCGGCCTGGGTGCGTATCAAGTTCGACGAACTGCTGGCTCAGCAATTGTCGCTGGCGGCTGCCCGTGCGGCGCGACGCCGGCAGCGGGCTCCGGCGCTGACCGCCGTGCAGGCCGTGTTACCGCAGCAATTGCAAGCAAGCCTGCCTTTTGAACTGACGGGCGCACAAGCACGGGTCATAGCCGAAATTTCCCAGGATCTTCGGCGTACTTTCCCCATGCACCGTCTGCTGCAGGGTGATGTAGGTAGTGGAAAGACCATAGTCGCCGCCTTTGCGGCTGTTCAGGCCATCGCCAGCGGTTGCCAAGTAGCCATCATGGCGCCCACCGAAATTCTGGCTGAGCAGCATTTCCATAAATTGAGTGCCTGGCTGGAACCTTTGGGCGTGCATTTGGCCTGGCTGGCTGGCAGTCTTACTGGCAAGCAGCGCAAAGCGGCATTTGATGCCGTCGCGTCGGGTCAGGCGCAATTGGTGGTGGGTACCACCGCACTCATCCAGGAGAAAGTCATATTCGCCAAGCTGGGGCTGATTATCCTGGACGAGCAACATCGCTTTGGCGTGGGGCAGCGTCTGGAGCTCAGCCGCAAGGGCGAAGATTCATTGGGCCACGAAGCATTGATACCCCATCAGCTGAACATGAGTGCCACTCCCATACCCAGAACCCTGGCGATGACTTTCTTTGCCGATCTGGATGTTTCGGCGATCGACGAACTCCCGCCAGGACGCAGTCCCGTCCTGACCAAGCTGATTGCCGACAGCCGGCGCGACGAAGTGCTGGGCAGCGTCATGACCGAGGTGCGTGAGGGACGGCAGGCTTATTGGGTGTGCCCCCTGGTCGAGGAAAGCGAAGCCTTGCAGCTGCAGACGGCAGTCGATACGCACGCCCGGCTGGTGCAGGCATTACCCGATATGCGGGTCGGCTTGATACACGGTAAGTTGGCCACCGCCGAGAAGCAGGCCGTCATGCATGATTTTCGAGCCGGCAGCATAGATTTGCTAGTGGCGACCACCGTGATAGAGGTGGGCGTCGACGTGCCGAATGCGTCGCTCATGATTATCGAGCACGCCGAACGTTTCGGACTGGCGCAGCTGCATCAATTGCGAGGACGGGTGGGGCGGGGCAGTCTCCAGTCCATCTGCGTATTGATGTATCAAACGCCTTTGTCGATGATTGCGCGCCAGCGCTTGCGGGCGATGTATGAAACCGCCGATGGCTTCGACATTGCCCGACGCGACCTTGAGCTGCGCGGGCCCGGAGAATTCCTGGGCGTGCGGCAATCAGGTCAGGAGCTGTTGCGCTTTGCCAGCATAGACACTGATATCCGTATTGCCGAACAGGCCCGTGAGGCCGTTGTTGAACTGCGCGATCACTATCCCGGGCACGCCCAGTCGCATTTGCGCCGCTGGATGCGCAACAAGCAAGATTTCCTGCGCAGTTAGCGTAGTCATGCCCGGGAAGCTGGGCCGAGTAAGCGCCAAGATCAGTGATTTACTACATTTAATTTGCGAGACACACCATGACTTTGACTGAATTGAAATATATTGTCGCCGTTGCGCGCGAAAGGCATTTTGGCCGTGCCGCCGAAGCCTGCTTTGTCAGTCAGCCTACTTTATCGGTTGCGATACGCAAGCTTGAAGACGAATTGGGCGTGGTGTTGTTCGAGCGAGGAGGAACTGAAGTAGGTATTACACCCATAGGTTTGCGTGTTGTGGCACAGGCCCAGCGCGTGCTGGAAGAAGGAGCCAATCTGCGGGAAATTGCACGCCAGGGGCATGACCCGCTTGCAGGGCCCTTGAGAGTGGGTATTATCTACACCATAGGGCCTTACTTGCTGCCCAAGCTGGTACCCACGCAAATCTCGGCTACTCCCCAAATGCCGTTGTTGCTGCAGGAAAACTATACGACGCGCCTGCTCGAGTTGCTGCGTCAGGGCGAAATCGATTGCGCCATTGTGGCTTTGCCGCTGCCGGACACTGGTCTGGCCATCCATCCTTTGTACGACGAGCCATTTCTGGTGGCGGTGCCCAGGCATCACCCTTGGGCCGGCCGCAAAGAAATCGCCTCATCCGAACTGAAGGATGAAACCATGCTGCTGCTGGGTTCGGGCCATTGTTTCCGTGACCAGGTCCTTGAGGTGTGTCCCGAACTCTCGCGATTCTCAGCGGCTAGCGAAGGCATTCAGCGCAGCTTTGAAGGTTCATCGCTGGAAACCATACGCCATATGGTAGCTGCGGGCATAGGCGTGACAGTGCTGCCGTCCAGCTCCTTGTCTTTGCCCGGCGTGCAGAATGACTTACTGAGCTTCATACCGTTCAAAAAGCCGGTGCCCGATCGGCGCGTGGTGCTGGCCTGGCGTAAAAGCTTCCCGCGCCCGGCTGCCATAGAGGCTCTGATCGAAGCTGTTCGGGTCTGCCACCTGGATGGCGTCAATTATCTGGACCCGATGCCGGTTGGGGAGCTCGTGTAAGGGGATATGTCTGCTCGAGCACAAATATCATGGTGGCATGTTATTCTGATCTCACTCATATCACTTATGCTTTTTCGGAGGTATTCATGGCAAGAGCGAAAAAACTGGACAACAGCAAAGTTGAAAAAATGAGCGATAAAGGTCTACCTATAGACATCGGTATTTCCAGCAAGGATCGTGCTACGGTCTCACTCGAGTTGTCCAAAATGTTGGCCGACTCGTATACCTTGTATTTAATGACGCACAATTTCCACTGGAACGTCACCGGGCCGCTGTTCAACACACTGCATCTCATGTTCATGACGCAATACACCGAAGCGTGGCAGGCACTGGATAGCATCGCCGAGCGTATCAGGGCGCTGGGGCATTTTGCGCCCGGCACTTACGCCGAATACGCCAAGCTTTCGTCCATCTCCGAAACCACCTCGGTGCCCGATGCAGAAACAATGATTCAGCTATTGGTGAAGGGCAATGAATCCGTCGCAAAGACAGCGCGTACCGCCCTCAAGAAGGCTGATGCCGTCGACGACCAGCCGACTGTCGACTTGCTTACCCAGCGTCTGGATATCCACGAAAAGAACGCCTGGATGCTGCGCAGTCTGCTGCAGTAGGTCATAGCGCAATACGCGCTGCAAGCAGCACTCACGCTCCTCGGCGCTGGCGCCCACGGAGCGTTTTTAGTTTTCAGCATAGCGAAAACCCTGAAGCCAGACGACAGCGCTTCCGAGTCTTTCGGTGTATGCTTTCCTGCGTACTTTCAGGAGGCTATATGAAAATTCGTTTTACTCCCATTGCGGGTGCCATCAGTCTGGCTGCGGGCCTATTCGTCTCGAGCGGCGCCTTGGCTGCCGACACCATCAAAATTGCCGTGGCAGGGCCATTCACCGGCGCGCTTACTCAATACGGCACTATGGTCAAAGAGGGCGTCGATACCGCAGTTGAACAAATCAACGCCGCCGGTGGCGTATTGGGCAAACAGATCGAAGCGGTTACCATCGACGACGGTTGCGAGCCCAAGCAGGGTCCCGTCGTCGCCAACCGGGTGGTCAATGACGAAATCCATTATGTCGTCGGGCATGTATGCTCTGGTGCCACGATTGCCGCCACCGATATCTACAACAACGAAGGCGTCGTCATGGTCACTCCCTCGGCCACTTCACCGGCCGTCACCGATGACAAGAACTACGACATGATTTTCCGCACTATCGGGCGCGACGATCAGCAAGGCCCTGCGGCCGCCAAGTTCATCATAGAGAAAATCAAGCCCAAAGCCGTTGCCATCCTGCACGACAAGCAATCGTATGGCCAGGGCATTGCCAGTTCGGTCAAGAGTGAGCTCGAAAAAGGTGGCGTAAAGGTCGTGTTGTTCGAAGGGATCAACGCGGGTGACAGTGATTATTCCGCCGTCATTACCAAGCTCAAGAGCTCCGATGCCGATTTCGTGTATTACGGCGGTTACCACCCCGAAATGGGTTTGTTGCTGCGTCAGGGGGCTGAGCAGGGGCTGAAGGTTAAGTTCATGGGCCCAGAAGGCGTAGGTAACCCAGATATCAATGCCATTGCGGGTGCGGCAGTAGAAGGGCTGTTGGTTACCTTGCCCGCCGATTTCACCCAGGATCCGTCCAATGCGGCCATCGTCAAGGCCTTTACCGACAAAAAGCGCAACCCTAGCGGGGCGTTTCAGCTGACAGCCTATTCAGCAACTGTTGCCATCACTGAAGGCATCAAGGGTGTCGGCGCCGACGATCCAATAAAAGTGGCCGAATGGCTGCACGCCAATAAAGTATCCACCCCTATTGGTGAAATTTCCTGGAACAAGCAGGGTGACCTGAATGATTTCAAATTTGATATCTTCAACTGGCACAAAGACGGCTCCAAAACCGTATACCAATAATCTGCTTTCCACCCTTGCTGCAGCTTGAGCCGCAGCAAGGGTGGCTACATAAAAAATACCGGCTTCATCAGCCGGTATTTTTTATGATCAGTCTTCGATACGTTTTCCCGTATCCGGGTCAAACCAGTGTAGCGGGTGCACGCCGTCGCTCCCTACCTGGACAGCTTCACCGATCTGTAGAGGGTAGTCTTTGGTCAGGCCAACCGGGCAGCGAAGAATGATGGCGGTGTCACCACGGCGGCCATGGATCAGCTGTTCTGAGCCTAGTATTTCGACCATTTCCACATTCATTTGTATGCCGCTTGCATGCAGATGCATGTGTTCGGGCCGGATCCCCATAATGGCTTTGCGGTTGGCCAGCGAGGCCGGTACGGCAGCGGGGTCGATCTGCAAGGGCGCAGCATCTTCATCTTGTGCCTGGCGCTGATCGTTGATGTAAACGGGTATCAGGTTCATGGGCGGCGACCCGATGAAGCTGGCCACAAAGGTGGAGGCGGGTTTGTCGAAAACCTGGGACGGTGTTCCTATTTGTTCCGGAATTCCTTTGTTCATGACCACCATCCGCTGTGCGAGCGTCATTGCTTCAACCTGGTCATGGGTAACATACAGACTGGTGGTTTTGAGCCGGTGGTGCAGCTTTTGAATTTCCAGGCGCATTTGTACCCGAAGCTTGGCATCCAGATTCGACAGAGGCTCGTCAAACAGAAAGACTTTGGGATCGCGGACGATGGCACGGCCCATGGCCACTCGCTGGCGCTGCCCTCCCGATAGCTGACGCGGACGACGAGTCAGCAGATGGGATAGTTCGAGGATATGGGCGGCCCCTTCGACGCGGCTCTGTATCTCGGTCTTGCTGAGCTTGCGGATCTTCAGGCCATACGCCATGTTCTCGAAGACCGTCATATGCGGATATAGCGCATAGTTCTGGAACACCATGGCAATATCCCGCTCTGCGGGTTCGAGCTTGTTCACGACCTTGCCATCTATGCTGATTTCGCCGCCAGTAATGCCTTCCAGGCCCGCAACCATGCGCATCAGGGTGGATTTTCCACAACCGGAGGGTCCGACGATGACGATGAATTCACCGTCGGCCACTTCCATGTCTATGCCATGTATGACGGCGATATCGCCGGGATAGGTTTTGGTGACTTTGTTAAAACTTAAAGTAGCCATGTGTACGTCCAAAATCGGTATTGATGACGGTTTTCGCTATTGACAATGTATTTACTTTTCGGCATCGACCAAACCTTTGACAAACCATTTCTGCATGAAGATGACCACGGCGACTGGTGGAATCATGGCCAGCAAGGCAGTCGCCATGACCAGATTCCATTCCGTGACGCTATCACCGCCAGCTATCATGCGCTTAATGCCGATAACGACGGGATACATGTCTTCTTGGGTCGTGATAATGAGTGGCCACAGGTATTGATTCCAGCCGTAGATGAACTGAATGACAAACAGTGCGGCAATACTCGTGCGGGACAAGGGCAGGAGTACGTCCCAGAAGAACCTCATGGGGCCGGCACCGTCTATGCGGGCGGCTTCGATCAACTCATCGGGTACGGTCAGAAAAAACTGACGGAACAGGAAAGTTGCCGTGGCCGAGGCAATGAGGGGTAGTGTCAGTCCGGCATAGCTATTCAGCATACCCAGATCGGCCACCACCTTGTAAGTGGGTGAAATGCGCACTTCGACTGGAAGCATCAGTGTGACGAAGATCATCCAGAAAAAGAACATGCGGAAGCGGAAGCGGAAATACACCACGGCGAAGGCCGACAGCATCGAAATGACGATCTTGCCTATGGTAATGGCCAGCGCCATGACGGTGCTGACCCACATCATGCGCGCAACGGGGGGGGTATTGGCCGCTTCGCCTGCCAGGACGGTGCGGAAGTTTTCAATAAACTGATTGCCCGGCAAAAGCGACATCGGGGCTTGCGCCACCTCTTGGGCGGTTTGCGTTGAGGCGATCAAGGTGACATAGAGCGGGAAGGCGATAATCGCCACCCCAACGATCAGGATCAGATGAGTAATGATATCCAGAATAGGGCGGCGTTCAATCATGATGGCCTTGACGATAAAACAAAGAGAGGCTTTGGCCGGACATTAGTAATTGACCTTGCGATCTATGAAGCGGAACTGCACAACCGTCAGCAAGATGACGATCAGCATGAGAATGACCGATTGCGCTGCGGAAGAGCCAATGTCCAGTCCCTTGAAACCAGTGTTGTAGACCTTGTAGACAAGAATTGAGGTACTGGATCCCGGTCCGCCCTGCGTCATGATGTCGATGATGGCGAACGTGTCGAAGAAGGCGTAAATGACGTTGATGACCAGCAGAAAGAAGGTCGTAGGCGACAGCAAGGGAAAGACAATAGTCCAGAATCGGCGTGCCGGGCTGGCGCCATCGATGGCGGCCGCTTCGATGAGCGAACGGGGAATGGATTGCAAGCCTGCCAGGAAGAACAGGAAGTTGTAGGAGATTTGCTTCCAGACAGAAGCCAGTACAACCAGAATCATGGCGTCGTTGCCATCCAGTCTTGGATTCCATGCAATGCCGTTGTCAGCCAGAAACACGGCCAGTATCCCTACCGAAGGGGAAAATAGAAACAACCACAACACACCTGCCACGGCGGTAGCCACGGCATAGGGCCAGATCAGCAAGGTCTTATAGATTCCGGCTGCCTTGTGAACCACCCGATTGGCCATGACTGCCAGTAGCAGGGAGATAGACAGCCCCAGGACTGCCACCAGTACGGAAAAAACGGCAGTAACCTTGAATGAGTAGACATAATCGGCGTCATCGAACAGTGCAACGAAATTGGACAGCCCGACAAACTGGGATGACAGGCCAAAGGGATCTTCGAGCCGGAACGATTGCCACATGGCCTGGCCGGCGGGCAGAAAGAAAAAAATAACGGTAATCGCCAACTGCGGCGCGAGCAGCAGGTAGGGGAGCGTCTTGTGGCTGAAAGTTACGCGTTTTTCCATGTGGGAACGGATGTGAGTAAATGCTGACCGGGATTAAAACACAAGCAAGCGGCCTGGCGCTGGCACAGACGGGCTTGGCAGGTGAATAGAAAATGCCGTAAGAGATGCCAGGCAGCCCTCTTACGGCAGCGATTTTAAGCCAGGAAGACTTACTTTACGCTTTTTTCGAAACGGCTCAGCAGTTCATTGCCCCGCTTGACCATATCTTGCAAGCCTGCTTCGGGGGTCACCTTGCCCGCGAAGATCTCTTCCATGACGCCATCTTCGATGTCACGGATTTGAGGCAGGTAGCCCAGACGTATGCCGCGCGAGTTCTCGGTGGTGGTGGCGTCAAGCTGCTTGACGGCCACATCGGAACCCGGGTTTTTTTCATAGAAACCGGATTTCTTGGTGAGTTCGAAGCCGGCCTTGGTAACGGGAACATAGCCAGTGCCCTGATGCCATTGGGCTGCCTGCTCGGGGCTGGAAATGAACTTGAAGAATTGAGTCACGCCTTTATAGACTTCGGGGCTTTTCTTGGCAAATACCCACAGTGATGCACCGCCGATAATCGAGTTCTGTGGTGCGCCATCGACGTCGTCATAGTAAGGCAGCGAAGATGTGCCGAATTCGAACTTGCCGGTTTTGATGATGTTGGCGCGATTGCCGCTGGAACCGGTGAACATGCCGCATTTACCCGACGTGAACAGCGCGTTCGATGCATCGCCGCGGCCACCGTAGGTGAATGTGCCTGCCTTGGACATATCGGCGAGGAAGCTGATATGGCGCACAAACAAAGGCTTATCGATGGCCAGGCGTGCATCCAGGCCACCAAAACCATTGTCTTGCGTTGCATAAGGCGTGTTATGCCAGGCACCGAAGGTTTCCAACTGAATCCAGGAGGGCCAGGAAGTGGTGTAGCCACATTCCATGCCAGCCTCGCGCAGTTTCTTACCGGCTTCGGCTACTTCCTTCCATGTCTTGGGTGGATTTTCAGCGTCAAGGCCGGCTTTCTTGAAAGCATCTTTGTTGTAGTAGAAAACAGGCGTCGAGCTGTTGAATGGCATGGATACCAGTTTTCCGTCGGCCGACGAGTAGTAGCTGGCCACAGCGCCCAGGAAGTCATCGGGGTTGATGGGGCTGCCGGATTCTTCCGACATTTCCTGCACTGGCTTGATGGCACCCTTGGCATACATCATGGTGGCAGTGCCTACCTCGAAAACCTGCAGAATATCGGGGGCCTGGCCACCACGAAAGGCGGCAATGCCTGCATTCATGGATTCGCCATATGTACCCTTGTAGACGGCATGTACGACATAATCAGACTGGCTTTTATTGAAATCATCAACCAGTGCATTGACACGCTCACCCAGGGCTCCCTGCATAGAGTGCCAGAAGTTGATATCGGTGGCGGCGTGAGCCGTGCCTATGCTGGCAATCACGCCGGCCAGAGATAATGCAAAAAGCTTGACTCGCATGAGTTGTTCTCCTGTGTTGTCTGTGATGCCGCGTATGATGGACCCGGCGCGGGACAGAGTTTATTTCACGTTTATGACGCTGGCGTGACTGTAACGAGAAGCGTAGTCTTTCGTCAATGTGAAATTCCTGGCGCTACAATATTGTCACTATGAACCAAGAACTCACTATCGCCTTTATTGGTGGCGGCAATATGGCCTCCGCTCTGGCAGCAGGCCTGATTGGAAAGCGCTGCGGTGCCCACGACGTGCATGTCATTGATATCAATCAGGCAGTCCTGGACCGCTGGGCTGTGCAAGGCACGACGGTATCGCAGGCCCCCGACGACATGCTGGCCAGGCGCCGCCTCTGGATCCTGGCTGTCAAGCCGCAATATCTGAAAGAGGCCGTCATGCAGTGCCGGCCGTTCCTGCAAGAGGATACGTTGGTAGTAAGTATTGCTGCGGGCATTTCGGCCGAAACGCTTTCGAGCTGGCTGGGGAGCGATGACAAGCCATTTACCCGGATCGTACGCTGTATGCCCAATACTCCTGCATTGATTGGAGCCGGCGCCAGTGGGTTATTGGCGCTGCCGGGTGTATCCGAAGACGACAAAACAGTCGTACAGCAGTGCATGCGTGCAGTCGGAGAGGTCACTTGGGTTGATACCGATGCTCAGATTGATGCCGTGACTGCGCTGTCGGGAAGTGGTCCCGCCTACGTCTTTCTATTTATCGAGGCCCTTATACAGGGGGGTATCAAGCAGGGTCTGGACGAAGATCAGGCCCGCACACTTGCTTTGGCCACTGTGACGGGTGCCACCCAGCTTGCTGCACTGTCGCACGAAAGCCTGCAAATCCTGCGTGAACGTGTTACCTCGAAAGGAGGTACCACCGCCGCTGCCCTTGATGTCTTGCAGAGCCAGAACTTCCCGGATATCGTGCAGCAGGCCATGCTGGCCGCCTATACACGTGCGGCCGAGTTGTCGAGCGAATTTGCCCAATGAAATCGTGAGTTCTAAGGGCTTATCCGTAGTGACATGCCAGGGGCTACTCGTCAGAATACGCTAGCCGTTACTAGGCGTAAGCTAATAAAAACTGGCCCGCCGCAGCAAGCCATGCGATGTCGCACAATGATTTCGTCAGTGGTGGGCTCAACCCGGAGAAGCACAGGCATGAAGGTTCTTAGAAAATTATCACCATTGGTCATGACGCTGGGCGCACTGACGCTGGCAGGCAGCGTTTATGCGGCCGACACAATCAAAATCGGCATTCCCCAACCTATGACTGGCCCGGCCACCCAATATGGTGATCAGATCCAGGCTGGTGCCCTGACGGCTATCGAAGCCATCAACGAAGCAGGCGGCGTAAAGGGCATGAAGCTCGAACCCTTGCTCATAGACGATGGCTGCGAGCCCAAGCAAGCAGTCCCTGCCGCCAACCGGGTCATCAATGAAGGCGCCAAGTTTGCGGTCGCGCACGCGTGTTCGGGCACTACTGTTCCTGCCGTAAACGTCTACGAACAGGAAGGTATTGTTGCCATTACCCCGGGGGCTACTTCGCCGCTGGTTACCGATACCATCAAGCCGCACTTTTTCTTCCGTACCATTGGCCGTGATGACCAGCAAGGTCCTTTTGCTGCCAAGTACATCATCAATACCCTCAAGCCAAAAACGGTCGCCATCCTGCACGACAAGCAAACCTATGGCTCGGGTGTAGCTACGCAAGTACGCGATAATCTGTCCAAAGACGGTGTCAATGTCGCCCTGTTCGAAGGTATCAACGTAGGCGACAGTGATTACTCGGCGGTCATCACCAAGCTCAAGTCGCTTGATCCTGACCTGATCTACTTCGGTGGCTACCATGCCGAGCTGGGTCTGTTGCTGCGCCAGGCGCGTGAACAAGGTTTGCAAACCCAGTTCATGGGTCCTGAAGGCGTTGCCAATAAAGACTTGGTCGCCATTGCCGGTCCCGCCGTGGAAGGTTTGCTGGTTACCCTGCCGGCCGACTTCACCAAGCTGCCTGGTAACGAAAAAGTGCTGGAAAACTTCAAAAAAGCCAACCGTAGCCCCGACGGCGCGTTCACGCTGACAGCCTATGCAGCCGTGCAAATTCTGGTCGATAGTATCAATGCTGTTGGCCAAGACCCTGAAAAAGTCGCTGATTACATGCACAGCAACACCTTCAATACCGCCATCGGCAAAGTGGAATACGATGCCAAGGGTGACCTGAAGGAATTCGAGTTTGCCGTATACAAATGGGACAAAGAAGGCAAGCTTGAGCAGCTGAAGCTTTAATTTGCAAAGCAGTCCGCTCCAGCCCGGTCGGGCTGGAGCTTCTTTTCTTCTCCCGGTTAGTCTGTGCCTACCTTCCAGATTAACGTACCGGAAATATCCGTTTTATGTCTGAGATTCTTCCCCAACTTACGCAACAGCTGTTCAACGGCCTGTCGCTTGGCGCCATTTATGCCCTGATTGCCATTGGCTACACCATGGTCTACGGCATTATTGGCATGATCAACTTCGCCCACGGCGAAATCTATATGATCGGGGCGTATGTCGGTCTGGTGACCCTTTCTGCCATCGGTGTCGGCAGTGGCCTGCCGCTGGTAGTTATTATTCTCATCATGCTCATTGTTGCCGTGCTGGTTACCGGTGTGTATGGCTATGCCATTGAGAAGGTTGCCTATGCGCCATTGCGCGGCGGACCACGTCTGGTGCCACTTATTTCCGCCATCGGCATGTCGATTTTCCTGCAGAACTGGGTGGCCATCGGCCAGGGCGCGCGCGACATGGCCGTGCCCGCACTCGTCACAGGCTCGTTCCAATTCCAGATGGGCTCAGACTTTGTGGTTACGGCACCGTATTCCCGCATCATGATTATTGTCGTGACGGTGCTCATGATGATCGCGCTGTCGCTTTTCATTAAATACTCCCGTGTCGGACGCGCGTCGCGTGCTTGCTCACAAGATTTGCGCATGGCGAATCTGCTGGGCATAGACACTAATCGCATTATTTCCTTTACCTTCATTATCGGTGCCATGCTGGCGGCCGTGGGCGGTGTGCTGATTGCATTGGCGATCGGCAAGCTCAATCCGTTTATTGGGTTCATCGTAGGTATCAAGGCATTTACCGCTGCCGTCCTGGGCGGAATAGGCAGTATCCCCGGGGCCATGCTGGGTGGGGTGCTGCTGGGCTTGGCCGAAACGTTCGCGGCTGCCTACATCTCGTCTCAGTACAAGGATATTGTCGCGTTTGGCCTGCTGGTATTCATCTTGCTGTTCCGCCCAACAGGGCTGCTGGGCAAACCTGAAGTGGAAAAAGTGTAATGGGTAACAACATCAAAAACGCATTGATCGCAGCCGTTATGGCTGGAGTCATTATTGCGCCTGTCTTCGGTTTGCAGATTGTCCGTAGCGGCATGCAGACACATCTTAAGCCCGAGTGGAACATGATTCTTTCGGGTATGGCCATTGTTTTCATCTTCCAGATGATTCGGCCGGTGTTTGGCCGGGTATTCAAATCTTCCGGTAAAAAACGCAGTATGCCGGTGCTCACCGAACCAATGCGGCGCGGGCTTATCTTCCTGCTGATCGCTCTTGCGCTGGTCTGGCCATTTACTACAGGTCGTGCACAAGTCGACATTGCCACTCTGGTACTGATTTATGTCATGCTGGGGCTGGGCCTGAATATTGTGGTGGGCTTTGCAGGGCTGCTGGATCTGGGCTTTGTGGGGTTTTATGCCGTCGGTGCTTATACCTATGCCCTGTTATATCACTGGGCAGGCTGGGGCTTCTGGGAGGCCCTGCCTTTTGCCGGCGGCATGTCGGCATTATTCGGCTTCCTGCTTGGTTTTCCGGTATTGCGCCTGCGCGGCGACTATCTGGCCATTGTCACGCTGGGTTTTGGCGAAATCATCCGCTTGATGCTGATCAATCTGTACACCCTTACAGGTGGTCCCGATGGCATCTCAGGCATTCCTAAGCCTACTGTTTTTGGCTTTCCCATGGCTCGTCGCGCACCCGAAGGTGTGACGACCTTCCATGAGCTGGTTGGCTGGAATTACGATACCCAGGACGTCATCATTTATCTTTACCTGATGGCCTTATGCCTGGCCCTGATCACCTTGTTCGTTTCCAACCGCGTCATACGCATGCCTATAGGCAGGGCCTGGGAGGCTTTGCGCGAGGATGAAATCGCCTGCCGCTCCCTGGGGCTGAACCCTACGCGCATCAAACTGTCTGCCTTTACCATGGGGGCCATGTTCGCCGGCTTTGGCGGTGCTTTCTTTGCCGCTCGCCAGGGCCTGGTCAATCCCGAGTCTTTCACTTTCATCGAGTCGGCTCTGATTCTGGCTATTGTTGTGTTGGGTGGCATGGGCTCGCAGGTGGGGGTCATTCTGGCCGCCATCATACTGACCGTGGTGCCCGAGATTGCGCGTGAGTTCGCAGAGTATCGGATGTTGATCTTTGGTTTGGTCATGGTGTTGATGATGATGTGGCGCCCTCAAGGCTTGCTGCCCGTCAAGCGCCCGCAGGTGGAGTTGAAAGCATGAGCGAAGTATTGCTTGAGGTGTCGGGTCTGACAATGAGGTTTGGCGGTCTGCTGGCAGTCGACCACGTTGAATTCAATGTGAAGTCTGATGAGGTTTTTGCCATTATTGGCCCTAATGGCGCGGGCAAAACCACTGTATTCAATTGTGTTGGCGGTTTTTACAAGCCGACCACCGGAAACATTGTCATGGACGGTAAGCCCATTCAAGGCTTGCCCAGTCATAAGGTCGCGCAGCATGGACTGGTCCGTACCTTCCAGAACGTCCGCTTGTTCAAGAGCTTGACCGTACTCGAGAATCTGCTGGTGGCGCAGCATACTCATATCGAAACCGGCTTGGTGCAGGGTTTGCTGAAAACACCCAGTTTTCGCCGTTCTGAACTAGAGGCGCAAAAGCGGGCCGCTGAATGGCTGGACTTCATGGGTATACGTGAATATGCCAACCGGGAGGCAGGCAATCTGGCCTACGGTCACCAGCGTCGCCTTGAGATTGCGCGTTGCATGATTACCCAGCCACGTCTGCTGATGCTTGATGAGCCCGCTGCGGGCCTTAATCCACAAGAAAAACGTGATCTGCAGCAATTGATAGATCTGTTGCGCAAGGAGTTCGGCGTAGCTGTTCTTCTAATCGAACACGATATGAGCCTGGTCATGGGCGTTTCTGACCGCATTCTTGTCATGGAACACGGTAAACCCATTACCACAGGGTTGCCTGAGGATGTTCGTACCGACCCTCGTGTCATCAAAGCTTATCTGGGGGAAGAGTAAGTGCTTAAGCTCCAAAACGTACACACCTACTATGGTGCCATTCAAGCGCTTAATGATGTCTCGGTCGAGGTCAACAAGGGCGAGATCGTTACCCTGATCGGCGCCAATGGCGCGGGCAAGACAACGCTGCTCATGACGGTTTGCGGTTCGCCGCGCGCCAGCAGTGGCACAGTGACCTTCCTGGATGAAGATATCACCCAGAAGGACACGCACACGATCATGCAGCGCGGCATTGCCATTTCGCCCGAAGGCCGCCGGGTGTTTCCTGACCTGACGGTAGCCGAAAACCTGAAGATGGGCGGCTTTTTCCTGAAGCGTGACGAAATCGAGGCCGGTCTGAATCACGTATATACTTTGTTTCCTCGCCTAAAAGAGCGCGCGAATCAGCGCGCCGGTACGATGTCGGGTGGTGAGCAGCAGATGCTGGCCATAGGCCGCGCCTTGATGACCAAGCCGCAATTATTATTGCTGGATGAGCCTACCCTGGGTTTGGCACCTTTGATCATTGCGCAGATTTTCGACATTATTCGCACGATCCGGGAAGAGGGCGTGACTGTATTCCTGGTTGAGCAAAATGCCAACAAGGCGCTGCAAGTGGCTGATCGTGGCTACGTGCTCGAAACCGGGAAGGTGGTGCTGGCAGATACGGGTGCGAATTTGCTGCTCAATGATGAGGTGCGAAAGGCGTATCTGGGGGCATAAGCTGGAGTCTGTTTGCTGGCCATTTCATCGTGCTCTGCTGTTAGAGGGGCCTTGAGGTGGAACCGGCTACAGCGTGCTTTTTCTTGCGTTTACGTCGTCCAGCTGGACGACGGGTGAACTCACTCCCTCTGACAGCACCGTGCCTGATTTGGCTACGACAGCCCTTGCGCCTTCAGCGCTGCCTGCACGCCGGGATCTTGCTCCATCCGGTCGTAGAAGGCCCATAGGTTCTTCATGTCGCTAATATCGACTTTCTTGGCACGGGTCCAGCGCAGCAGAGTGTACAGATAGGTATCGGCAATGGAGCGTGTGCCGGCAATCCAGTCCTGGCTTTCCAGTTGCTTGTCGGCTACCGCGAATAGCTGTCGCAGCTTGGCTGATGACTTGGCAATCAGTTCGTTCTGGAATTCCTCGGTGCTGGCCAGAGCCTGGGCACCGAAGATATTGCCGAAAGTGCGGTGGAGGTCGGCGTTGCAGAGCCCCAGCCAGCGCCGTACTTCAGCACGGCCGCGGGGAGTGTCGGGCATCAACTTGGCTGATGGATTCAATTCGGCGATGTACTCGAGGATGGCTGCGCTTTGAGTTAGCACGAAGTCGCCGTCAACCAGGGTGGGCACGGCACCCAAAGGGTTCAGTGCCAGGTACTCCGGCTGCTTGAGCGCTTCACGGCTGACAAGCTGCAGCTCGTAGGGCTGGCCAGCCCATTCGAAGGCGATGTTCGATGCAAGTGGGCAGGCGCCCGGGAGATAATACAGTTTCATGAGGATGCTTCCTAATTAGCCTATTCGGCGGATGACGGATTCAAATGCTGCGCAAGAAATGCTTCCATGCGTTCATAAAATTCAAATTTGTTTTCATCGTTATGGAAACCGTGGCCTTCGTTGTCCTTGACCATATACTCAACTTCGACGCTACGGGCCTGCAGGGCAGCTACCATTTGGTCGCTTTCGTCTTTGTTGACTCGGGGATCGTGCGCTCCCTGGGCAATGAATAAGGGCGTAACAATACGATCGGCATTGAGTGCGGGAGACGTAGCCACCAGTCGCTCGCGATCGGTGTCGGGGTTGCCCACCATACTGTGCATTTTGGTGAGCATGGGCTTCCAGTAGGGCGGTATGGTGTTCATGAATGTGAGCAGATTCGATACGCCTACATAGTCTACTGCGGCTGCGTACAGGTCGGGGGTATAAGTGATGCCAGCCAAAGTGGCATAGCCGCCGTAGCTGCCGCCATAGATGGCAATGCGCCTGGGGTCGGCAATGCCCTGTGCCACCAGCCATTGCACCCCGTCGGTAATGTCGTCCTGCATGGCCAGGCCCCACTGGCCGAAGCTGGCCTCCCAGAACTCACGGCCATAACCGGTGGAGCCGCGAAAGTTCATTTGCAGGACGCAATACCCACGATTGGCAAGAAATTGCGTTTCGGGATTGAAGCCCCAGCCGTCGCGGGCCCAGGGTCCTCCGTGGGGATTAATGATGCACGGCAGATTTTTGGCCTCGCGCCCGACGGGCAAAGTCAGATAGCCATGTATGGTCAGGCCGTCACGCGATGGATAGCTGATGGCCTGCACGGGTGCCATATCGTGTTCGTCTAGAACAGGGTTGATATCGGCAAGCTTGTCCAGTGTATTGCGGGCTGCATCGTAAATATGGCGGCTACCAGGTGTGCGATCGTTATAGGCAGCGACGATGAACTTGTTCTCGTCGCGCGTGCTGCTTTGGAAAGTGACATCGTAGCCTTCAAGCATGGCACTAACGCATGCATGGCGTTCGGCACTGATCTTGTCGAAGAAGTGATATTGAGGCTTGTCGGACTGGTAGACGGCAGCTGTCAGCACTTGGCGCAGCCGCGAGTACCCGGCGCCGTCCAGATCATTTCCAGTGGCGCTGAATATGAACTCTTCGTTGTCGGGATCATCCGGATGGATGATAACGAGGGCCAGATAGTTGCGTCCGCGATTGCTTAGCGCGTACATGGCGCGGTTGTCGGGAGTAAAGAATTGAGGGACTACGCTGGTGCGGAAGTCGGTAGTGATAATGGGTTGGAATTCGTCGGCTTCGGTGTCACGGTAGAGAAGGGTGGTGTGCAAGCCGTCGCTGGCAATGCCGGCCCGCACATGACCTTTGTGGTCAGTCTGCCAGCCGATGATGTTGCCAGGGTTTTCGGCGACCAGCGTCAATTGACCGCTGCGGATATTCGCCCGGTATACATCGAAGACTTCGGGATTGCGCCCGTTGTGGCTGATCAGAATATGATCGGGGTCATCTTCCAGATCGTCTTCGATGCTGGCGCGTACCCCGGGAAATGGTGTCAGGTCGGTAAGTGTGCCGCTCTTCACGTCTACGGTCAGTACATGAAAATTTTCATCGCCCTTGAAGTCTTTTTCATAAATGATGGTGTCTGAGCCTTTCCAGAAATACTGCGCAATATCGCGTTCGGTTTCTTTGGTTAGCTGGCGTATGGCGCCGGTAGGCGTGCTGCCGTCAAGTGCTTGAACACAAACATTCATGCGGGCAGCCTGCCCGTCTATGCTGACCGGCTCCATGAATCCCAGCATGGCACCGTCATCGGATAAACGGAAAAAACCGCGCTCGGGATTACGGAAAAAGTCCTGGACAGCATATTTCTTTAACGTCATAAGGGGAAGCCTCAAGTTTAGTGCGGTACGCTGGTTGACGATTGCTTGTGCAATACGCATTTCCCATTACTATATCGGATTATTATCCAGCCTCCGCCGCATGCAAAGGTGAGCGGCTGCGCTTCATTGCTGTCAATCAATCCACGGGGTACTCAATGGCCACTCAAGCTCTACAAGTTGTTTTCCTTGATCGCGACACCATTTCTCCCGAGACCATTATCCGGCCATTTTCTTTTGATCACGAGCTGACGGTCTACGACCGTACCAGCATCGAGCAGGTTGCCGGGCGGATCGCCAATGCCGATATCGTCATTACGAATAAGGTGCCGCTGCGCCGGGAAGCATTGGCGGGCGCCACGCGCTTGAAAATGATCGCGGTGGCCGCTACGGGAACCGACAATATCGACCTTGCCACGTGCGCTGAAAAAAATGTGGTGGTGTCCAATATTCGTGGCTATGCCGTCAATACCGTACCTGAGCATACTTTTGCCCTGATATTCGCCTTACGCCGCAGTATTGTTGCCTACCGGGAGTCGGTCAAGGAGGGACGCTGGCAGCAATCGCAGCAATTTTGCTATTTTGACTATCCCATCAAGGATTTGGCCGGCTCAACCCTGGGCATCATCGGAGAAGGTGTGCTGGGACAGTCGGTGGCCACCATAGGCCGGGCTCTGGGCATGCGCGTGCTCTTCGCCGCACGCAAGGGCGGCCAGAAGCAGGGCAGCTTGTATACGCCGTTCGAACAGTTTTTGGAGCAAAGTGATGTCATTACTTTGCATTGTCCGCTAAATGAGCAGACCCGCGACTTGATCGGTGATGCCGAGTTTGCCCTGATGAAACGCAAACCGCTGCTGATCAATACCGCTCGTGGTGGCTTGGTCAACGATGACGCTTTGGTCAGGGCCATGCGTTCCGGCCAACTCGGAGGGGCCGGCTTCGACGTGACAACCCCAGAGCCAGCACCCGATGATCACCCTCTGGTTCAGTTACTGGATTTACCTAATTTCATCCTTACGCCGCATGTGGCCTGGGCCAGCCAGGAAGCCATACAGGGCTTGGCAGACCAGCTTATCGATAATATCGACGCCTTTCATCAAGGGCAGCCACGCAATGTCGTTGGTGCTCGTAAATAAACGAATGGTTTCCGGCGGTATAGCCGTTTCGCGATTTAAATAAGGTTGTGTCCATGCGTATAGTCGTCGCACCTGATTCATTTAAGGAATGCCTGAGTGCAATGGAAGTTGCCAAGGCGATTGCAGCCGGTGTGCAGCAAGTGCTGGCTCAGGCCGATGTTGTTTGCATACCCATGGCTGATGGCGGCGAAGGTTCTCTTGACGCCGTGCTGGCAGCCACCGGAGGCCAACAAAAGAAACTGCTTGTGCACAATGCCAACGGCCAGCCGTGTAAGGCCAGCTGGGGTTGGCTGGGCGAGGGCAGGGCCTTTATCGAAATGGCGTCGGCAGCGGGGCTTGAGCAAATTCCGCCTTCTGAGCGCAAGCCGCTGCAGGCCACCAGCTATGGGGTGGGGCAGCTCATTCAGGCAGCTGTAAATGCAGGTGCGCGGCATATCGTGCTGGGTCTGGGAGGCAGCGCCACCAACGATGGCGGTGCCGGTCTGCTGCAGGCTTTGGGCGTACGCTTGCTCGATGCTCAGGGCCAGGATCTGCCGGGAGGTGGTGCCGCTTTGCAACAGCTCGATCGCATCGTGCTTGACGGTATCGATCCCAGCCTGCGCGAAGTACAGTTCGAAATTGCAGTCGATGTCGATAATCCACTATGCGGGCCGCGCGGTGCCTCTGCTATCTTCGGCCCTCAAAAAGGTGCGACGCCCGAAGATGTGGCCACGCTGGATGCGGCCCTGACGCATTTTGCCGACGTTTGTACCCGTCAGTTCGGCCAAGACAACCGCAATATATCGGGTATGGGCGCCGCCGGTGGCCTGGGTTTTGCCGTGAAAACCTGCTTCCAGGCCAGTTTCAGACCTGGTGTGGATCTGGTGGCAGAACTTTCCGGCCTCGAGGAGGCGCTGGAAGGCGCTGAGCTGGTCTTTACGGGTGAAGGGCGCATGGATGCGCAAACCTTGCTGGGTAAGACGCCTGCTGGCGTGGCGCGCTGTGCCAGCAGGCGTGGCATTCCGGTCATTGCCCTGGCGGGCTCCCTGGGCGACGGCTACGAGGCCCTCTACGAAGTGGGGATTACCGCCGCCTTCAGCCTGGCGCCAGGTCCGATTTCTCTGGAGCAGGCTTATGCGCAAGCGGGTGAATACCTGCGTCAGCGTGCCAGTGATTGCACGCGGGCCTGGCTGGCAGGCGCAAAGGCCTCTTTAAGATAATCAACAAAGGCACGTACCGCTCGGGGCACATAGGCACTGTAGGGTCTGATTGCATAGATGGCGTCACCAAACACGCCTACCGGCTTCCAGCCGGGCAGCAAGTGCACCAGGTGGCCGGCATCAACCTCGGTTTGCGCCGTAAAGTCGGGCAGCATGGCAATGCCCTGGCCAGCCAATACCAGTTCTCGAAGTGCCTCGCTGTTATTGGCGCAAAAATTGCCTTGCACCTCGACGCTATGCCGTTCGCTTTCACGTCTGACGGGTGCAAAACTCCAGGCTGGCGACGCGGCTGAGCGCAGGTAATACAGGCAGTTATGGCCTGTCAGGTCCTGGGGCCGCCTGGGGCTCCCATGTGCCTGCAGGTAGGTGGGTGCAGCCACCAGCAGCGTGCTGGATGCCTGCAAGAGCCAGGCAACATGGGTATCAGGAACATGGCTGGTATGACGGATGGCCAGGTCAAAACCTTCCCGGGCCAGCGAGCTGACATGATCCGACAACTCGATTTCCATCCGGACATCAGGATGGCTATGCAGAAAGTCGTTGATCAAGGGCATGATTTTTTGCCGCCCCAGGGCAACTGGCATGGTGACTCGAACCACACCACGAGGCGTACTGGCCAGGTCGCGTATGCTGTCGAAACCCTGCTCGATATCGGTAAATGCCTTACGTGTGCTGTTCACTAGAGCCTCGCCAGCCTCGGTAAGTCGCACACTGCGCGTGGTGCGCTGCACCAGCGCCACCCCCGAGACTTGTTCCAGCTCGGCAATACGCAAGCTGACCGCGCCCTTGCTGACGCCCAGACGCCGGGCAGCGGCGGTATAGCTGCCTGTGGTGCCCAGCATACCCAGCCAATAAATGTGCGACCACATCAATTCGTTTTTTTGTTCCTTCATGACGACATTCTCGGGCGGTGAGTGTTCAGACTGCAAAACTGCAGATCCTGTTTACTCTATTGTCTAATAAATTAAACAATGTATCCAGGAATAAGATCTTGTTGATCAAGTGCTGCCTCCCTATACTTTTGACATCCGCATTCCAGACAGGAGATCTCCATGAAAGACCAGAACCAGCCGGCCGGAACACTCAGCACGCAGGCTCCCTACACCGACAGCAGTGATGTCATCAACTTTATCAATGGGCAAGCCAAGACCAGCAGTGGCAGCCGCAAGCAAGACGTGTTCAATCCGTCTACCGGCAAGGTCGCGCGCCAGGTTGTATTGTCGACACTGGATGACCTGAATGCCGCCGTTGCCGCAGCCAAAGCCGCTGCGCCCGCCTGGGCCGACACGCCGCCGGTCAAGCGTGCCCGCATCATGAATAAATTTTTGGGCCTGATGAATCAGCATACCGATCAGCTGGCAGCCATGATCACAGCCGAGCACGGTAAGGTCTTTACCGACGCCCAAGGTGAAGTCGCTCGCGGTATTGATGTGATTGAGTTCGCCTGCGGCATCCCCCAGCTATTGAAAGGCGACTACACCGAGCAGGTCGCGAATGGGATCGATAACTGGACCATGCGCCAGCCATTAGGCGTTGTGGCGGGCATCACGCCGTTCAACTTTCCCTGCATGGTGCCATGCTGGATGTTTCCGATGGCCATTGCCGCCGGTAATGCCTTTATTTTGAAGCCCAGCGAACGCGACCCCAGTGTATCGCTGCTGATGGCAGACTTATTCAAGCAGGCAGGTTTGCCTGACGGCATATTCAGTGTGGTGCAGGGTGACAAAATCGTGGTCGACGGCTTGCTTGAGCACCCCGACGTCGCGGCAGTGAGCTTTGTCGGTTCGACCCCAATTGCCCAGTATATTTACGAGCGGGGTGCGCACTTCGGCAAGCGTGTTCAGGCACTCGGCGGTGCCAAGAATCACATGATCATCATGCCCGATGCCGATATCGAGCGTACGGTAGATGCTCTGGTCGGCGCCGCCTATGGTTCGGCTGGCGAGCGCTGCATGGCTATTTCAGTAGCGGTGCTGGTGGGTGACGTTGGTAAGAAGATAATGCCTGCACTGAAAGAGCGTGCAACCACGCTGAAAATCAAGGATGGCATGCATCTAGATGCCGAAATGGGTCCGGTGGTGACAGCGGAAGCCCTGAAGCGCATCGAGGGCTATATCGCCCTGGGTGTGGAAGAAGGTGCCGACTTGCTGGTCGATGGACGGGGTTATAAGGTCGAAGGCCATGATCAAGGTTTTTATGTTGGTGGCACGCTGTTTGATAATGTGACTCCCGAGATGCGCATCTACAAGGAAGAGATCTTTGGGCCGGTACTGGCTTGCGTGCATGTTCCCGACCTGGGCGCCGCGGTCGACCTGATCAATCGTCACGAATTCGGCAATGGCGTATCGTGCTTTACCAGCGACGGTCACACCGCCCGCGAGTTTGCGCGCCGCATACAGGTAGGCATGGTTGGCGTGAATGTACCGATTCCCGTGCCCATGTCGTGGCATGGCTTTGGCGGCTGGAAGCGCAGCCTGTTCGGCGATACGCATTCATACGGCGAAGAGGGCGTGCGCTTCTACACCAAGCAGAAGTCCATCATGCAGCGCTGGCCCCAGAACATCAGCAAAGGCAACGAGTTCGTCATGCCCACCATGTAACGCACTTCGTAAAGTAGTAAAGTTGAAGATGTGCGCTATGCCCTGTTCGGGTTTATCCGTTCAGGGCATGGTGCCGCGACACTTCTTCAATACTCCAGAGAGCACTGCATGAGCCGCCCTTTACGTCTGGCAATCAATGGTTATGGCCGTATAGGTCGATGCGTATTGCGCGCCCTCTACGAGTCTCCGCTCAAAGACTTTTTCCAGATCGTTGCCATCAACGAACCGGCAGATCTGGCCAGCATGGCGTATTTGTCGCAGTTCGATTCCACGCATGGCATTTTCCCAGGTAAGGTCGAGCAGGCAGACAATAGCCTGGTGGTCAACGGCCAACGCATACAGGTCAGTCACGCAACAGAGCCAGAGGCGGTAGACTGGGCTGCACTCGATATAGACCTTTTGCTTGAATGTTCCGGGCGCTACAGCTCACGTCAACAGCTTCAACGGTTTGTCGATGCAGGCTGCCCCCGCGTGCTGGTATCTCAGCCGTCCAACAGCGCACAAGATGTGGACTATACCGTGGTTTACGGCATCAATCACAAGGGTTTGACCGGCCACGAAAGCATAGTCTCAAACGCGTCGTGCACCACCAATGCCATCGTGCCCATCCTGGCCGAACTGGACACCGCTTTCGGCGTTGACCACGCTTTCCTGACAACCTTGCACTCGGTAATGAATGACCAGCCCATGATTGACGGCTATCATCATTCTGATCTGCGCAGAACGCGTTCCGCGATGCAGTCGATTGTGCCGGTGGCAACCGGGCTGGCACAAGGTGTAGAACGGCTGCTGCCACAGTTAAAGGGCAAGGTACAGGCGAAGGCTATACGCGTGCCTATTCTGAACGTTTCCGCCATCGACCTGATGGTCAAGCTGCAAAGCGATGTGCCGGCACAGGCATTGAATGCAATGCTGCTGGCCGCAACTCAACATTATCGAGGCTTGCTGGATTATTCCGACCATCCTCACGCATCGATCGATTTCAATCACAACCCGCATTCCGCCATCATCGACGCGAGCCAGACACGCACTAATGGTGATGGTTTCGCCAATCTGTTCATTTGGTTTGACAATGAATGGGGGTTCGCCAATCGCATGCTTGACGTCGTTCAAGCCTGGTCAGCCCGGTTTCAGGGCCTGCCGCCTGTTCCAGACGCATCGAGCTGTACTAACTTGAAGGAGCAGGCATGACCGCCAGCCGCATTGAATCCGATTCCATGGGTCAAATCGAAGTCCCCGCCACACATTACTGGGGAGCCCAGACGCAGCGCTCGATACATAACTTTCCCATAGGTGTTGGCCGTTTTACCTGGCAGGCGCCCATTATTACGGCGCTGGGCATACTGAAAAAAGCCGCCGCCCAGGCCAATGCCGAGCTGGGCGAATTACCTGATGACATTGCCGATCTGATTGTATCGGCCGCCGACGAGGTCATTGTCGGCAAACTGAACGATGAATTTCCTCTGGTGGTCTTCCAGACCGGTTCGGGCACGCAGTCCAATATGAATGCCAACGAGGTTATTTCCAACCGGGCCATTGAATTGGCGGGCGGTGAAATGGGTACGAAAAAGCCCGTGCACCCTAATGATCACGTGAATCGTGGACAGTCGTCGAATGATACCTTTCCTACCGCCATGCATATCGCGGTGGCGCAAGAGCTTCAGCGCCGGCTGTTTCCCGCCGTAGGCGCACTGCGCAATACACTGGCCGAAAAAGCCGAGGCTTATCAGGGAATCGTTAAAACTGGCCGCACTCACTTGCAGGATGCCACACCCATTACCCTGGGCCAGGAAATAGGCGGCTGGGTGGCACAAATCGATTTCGGACTGGATGCCGTGCAGTCCGATTTGCCAGGCATTTACGACCTGGCAATAGGTGGTACGGCGGTGGGTACCGGCCTGAACGCCCATCCTCGCTTCGGCGATACTGCGGCCGGGTATATCGCCCAGATTACCGGTTTGCCTTTCCGCTCGGCCGATAACAAGTTTTTTGCCTTGTCTGCGCATGATGCCCTGGTGAATCTATCAGCCTCGCTGCGAACCTTGGCGGGTGCACTCATGAAAATGGCCAACGATGTGCGCTGGCTGGCCAGTGGCCCACGTTGCGGTATTGGTGAGCTGATGATTCCAGACAATGAGCCGGGCTCGTCCATCATGCCCGGCAAGGTCAACCCCACCCAGTGCGAGGCCATGACCATGGTTTGCGTACAGGTGTTCGGCAACGATGCCGCCACGGCCTTCGCCGGCAGCCAAGGGAATTTCCAGCTGAACGTGTACAAACCCGTCATGGTGCACAATGTGCTGGAAAGCATTACCTTGCTTGCCGATGCCTGCCTGGCCTTCAACGATCATTGTGCTGTTGGTATCGAGCCCAACAGTTCGCGTATTGCCGACAATCTTGAAAAGAATCTGATGCTGGTGACGGCGCTGAATCGGCATATCGGCTACGACAAGGCGGCCGCCATTGCCAAGAAGGCCCAGAAAGAAGGCTCCAACTTGCGCGAGGCAGCCCTGGCGCTAGGCTATGTCAGCGAGCAGGAGTACGATAACTGGATTAAACCTCTGGACATGACGCATACAGGTTGAACAGATATGACACGGCACGTTCATATCAAGCGGGCATACGACCAGGCGAGCGATGCCGATGGCTATCGGGTCCTGGTTGACCGTCTGTGGCCGCGTGGCGTGCGCAAGGAAGATCTGCCTTACGATGAGTGGTGCAAGAACCTTGCTCCTAGTCCCGGCTTGCGCAAATGGTTTGGACACAAGGTTGAAAACTGGGCGCAGTTTCGCGACAGCTACGAGTCCGAGCTGCGCAAGCCAGAACAAACAGACCGCATGCGCGCCCTGATCACAGCTGCGGGCGGCAAGCAGATAACCTTGATCTATGGTGCCAAAGACCCCGATCACAACCATGCATTGATCTTGGCAGCCGAGCTAAACCGTCTATACTGAGATGGTGCCTTGAAAAGCGGCTGCACCCCTTCGTGCAGGGCGCGTACCCGGGCAGCACCTGAAAGCAGGAGGCCGACATGAACAGAATACGAGCAGGCTTGTTCACGTGTATTTTGTTGCTGGGCTTTCTGGCTGCGGCAACTCAATTTGCAGCCAAGGCCGAGGCCCAGGCTCTAACGGTTACCGTTTTGCAAGTCAATGGTGTCATCAGTCCAGCTACCTCCGATTTCATTACGCGAGGCTTAAAGAAAGCCGTTGAAAATGGCTCTGCATTGGCTGTCATCGAGCTCGACACCCCCGGTGGCCTCGATACCTCCATGCGCTCCATCATTCGCCAGATTCTGGCCTCGCCCATACCTGTAGCCAGTTTTGTCAGTCCAAGTGGTGCACGCGCAGCGAGTGCGGGTACATTCATCCTGTATGCCAGCCATATTGCCGCCATGACGCCGGCTAGCAATCTGGGGGCCGCATCGCCGGTCTCCATAGGCATGCCTGGTGCCGGTGCCGAAAATCAGGACAAGAAGTCAGACAATAATGAGGGCGGAAAACAAAAGAGCAATGCCGACACCTTGAGCAGTAAGGCTACCAACGATGCGGCAGCCTATATTCGCAGCCTCGCGCAGCTACGTGGCCGCAATACAGACTTTGCTGAACAGGCGGTATTGCAGGCGCGCAGCATGTCCGCCCAAGAGGCCCTGAAAGCGGGTGTGATAGATGTGCTTGCGGGCAATATAGAGCAACTACTGGCTCAGATTGATGGTCGAACGGTCATGCTGGATGGCGGTGTCGCGGTCACTCTGCATACCAAGCAGGCCATCATAGAGCGCGTAGAACCTGGTTGGCGCACGCAAATATTATCTTTGCTGGCCAATCCCCAGATAGCCTTGATCCTGATGATGGTGGGAATCTATGGTTTGTTTTTTGAGCTCATGAGCCCCGGCGCAGCGCTGCCTGGCGTCGCTGGCCTGATTTGTTTGTTGTTGAGTATGTATGCCTTTCAGTTGCTACCGGTCAATTGGGCAGGTGTTGGCTTGATTGCGGCAGGTTCGGCAATGATGATCGCCGAAGCCTTTCTTCCCAGTTTTGGTGTGCTGGGTGTGGGTGGTATCGTGGCGTTTGTGTTGGGCGGACTATTCCTGACCGACACGGGCATGCCGGGTTTTGATCTTTCCATTCCTTTCCTGATCGGGCTTTCCCTGGCAAGTGCTGGTCTGATCATCGCTACGGGTATCCTGGCTGCGCGCATGCACAAGCGCAAGGTGGTGAGCGGCCAGGAAGATATGCTGGGTATCGAGGGTACAGTCACCTCCACACACGCCGGCATGAGCTATGCCGAGATGCGCGGCGAAAGCTGGCGGGTTTCCAGTGCGGAAGCCTTGTCGCCTGGCGATAGGGTAAAGGTCGTTGCAATGAATGGCCTGATTTTGCAGGTTGTTCGTACCAGCCAGGCAGCCGCCGTCAGCCTGGCAGTCAAAGGGGAATCGCATGTTTTATAGCGTCAATATTGGGCTTACGGCCATCATCATTGTTTTGTTGCTGGTGATCGTCAATGCCATCAAGGTTCTGCGTGAATATCAGCGTGGCGTCATTTTTACACTTGGGCGTTTCAGCAGCGTCAAGGGTCCTGGGCTGATATTCGTCATTCCGGTGCTGCAGCAAATAGTGAGGGTTGATCTGCGTGTGGTGACCATGGATGTGCCCGGCCAGGACGTTATTTCGCGCGATAACGTATCGGTCAAGGTCAATGCGGTTCTGTACTTTCGTGTCGTGGCACCCGATAAGGCCATTATTCAGGTAGAACGATATCTCGATGCTACCAGCCAGTTAGCGCAGACGACGTTGCGGGCGGTGCTGGGCAAACACGAACTCGACGAAATGCTATCCGAGCGCGAGAAGCTCAATACCGACATCCAGCAAATTCTGGATGCACAAACTGATTCCTGGGGCATCAAGGTGACCAATGTCGAGATCAAACACATTGATTTGAATGAAAACATGGTGCGCGCGATTGCTCGCCAGGCTGAGGCCGAACGCGAGCGGCGGGCCAAGGTGATTCACGCCGAAGGTGAAAAGCAGGCGGCGCAGGCGCTCATGGAGGCAGCGGAAATCCTGGCCAGGCAGCCTTCAGCCATGCAGCTACGTTATTTACAAACCCTGACGCAGGTAGCTGGGGATAAAAGCTCGACGCTGGTGTTTCCGGTTCCGGTAGATTTATTGTCTGAGCTGATGGGCAAGAAAAACGGCTAGCTCGCTAAGGTCAGGCATAAGGAAAGCATCAGCCGATCAGACTTCTTCAGTCAAAAGCTGGCCTATGGCTGCACCGACATGCAAGTCGTCAAGCGAGCCAAAATGATGCAGCCTGATATGTCCGGCCTTATCAATCAGGACTAGCGTGGGTGTGCCCTGCATGCCGTAAGCCTGCATTGTCTTGGGAATGGGGCTGTGCTCGTCGGCTTGATCGATGGCTACGGGAAACCCCAGCCGGTATTCATGCATAAAGGCGGCCAATGCTACAGGGCCCATGGCATCGTGGTGTTCGAACACGGTATGCAAGCCTATCACCCTGACCTTGTCCAGTGGAAATGCCATATGTATGGATTTAGCCTGAGGAATGCCGTGTGAGACACAGGCAGGGCATAGCATCTGGAAAGCATGCAGGACCACGACCAAACCGCGTAATGCCTCCAGGCTGATGTGTTCGTCGCGTGTATTCATCCATTGACTGACCGACCAGGATGGCGCCTGCTGATAGACGACTGGATTCATGAATATCCCCTGTGCAGCTAAAGCTCGCTGGTCATGATAGACCAATATAATTGCAGTGTAGACTTTATTTTGGAGTGTAGGTATGCAGATAGGAATGGTAGGTTTGGGCCGTATGGGCAGCAATATGGTGCAGCGCCTGCAATCCAGAGGGCATGATTGTGTGGTGTACGACAGCCAGCCGCAAGCCCTGTCTGCCGCCGCGGATCAGGGGGCTGCGGCGTTTTCGAACTTACCTGATTTTGTACAGGCATTGGCCAGGCCGCGTGCGATATGGTTGATGGTGCCCGCAGCTGTGGTGGATGGTGTGCTCGACACCTTGGCACCGCTGCTCGACGAGGATGACATCGTGATTGATGGCGGCAACTCGTCTTACCATGACGACATACGCCGAGCCAGCAAACTGGCCCAGAGTGGCCTGCATTATATGGATGTGGGTACCAGTGGTGGGGTAGCAGGCCGTGAGCGAGGCTATTGCCTGATGATAGGTGGCGATGCCGCCACCTATCGGCATCTTGAACCGATATTCGCCGCCCTGGCGCCAGGAGCAGAAGCCGCGCCGCATACCCCGGGACGGGTGGGCCAAACCAGCGCCGACAAAGGATATCTACACTGCGGTCCACATGGCGCAGGGCATTTCGTCAAAATGGTACACAACGGCATCGAGTACGGCATCATGGCGGCCTATGCCGAGGGGCTCAATATTTTGCATCAAGGCAATATTGGCAAACAAGAGCGCAAGGCCGATGCGGAAACCACACCTTTGCGACACCCCGAACACTATCAGTACGACTTTGATTTACCGGAAATTACCGAGCTTTGGCGTCGAGGCAGTGTGGTGGGCTCGTGGCTGCTCGACCTGACGGCTCAGGCCTTGCAGGGCGACCCTGATCTGGACGGCTATACAGGCCATGTTTCAGACTCCGGTGAAGGGCGTTGGGCCTTGTCAGCGGCCATCGACCAGGGCGTGCCCACACCAGTTCTCAGCGCAGCCTTGTTTTCACGGTTCGAATCGCGTGGCAATGCCGATTACGCCAATCGTGTTCTGTCGGCCATGCGCAAGCAGTTTGGCGGCCACGCAGAGCAGGGCAAAGAGCAAGGCTAGCAAACCACCCGAAAAACAAGGGGCTAATATGCGGCAGGATGCCAGATGGGTAGTGACACTAAGCACAATTTTGTCCTACGGGCTTCTGCCGTGGTCGGTCAGCATATCGGTGGCGCAGGGGCAAAGTGAATGGAAACCAGGTGATGGACACAGCCCCCTCGTGGTCAGTGAAGTCCTGAGCGGGCTTGATCATCCCTGGGCTATGGCTTTCTTGCCTGATGGCTCTGGCGTCTTGATCACCGAGCGGCCTGGACATTTGCATTTATGGCAACGCGCAACAGGCCTGTCCGAACCCATAAAAGGCGTGCCCGACGTTTACGCTCACTCTCAAGGTGGTTTACTTGATGTGGCCCTGTCACCCGATTTTGACCAAAATCGGCTGGTCTACTTGTCGTATGCCGAAAAGGATGGGCAGGGTCACGCGGGCACGGCAGTAGGTTATGGCAGGCTGTCCAACGACAGCCGCAGACTGGAGAACTTCACTGTTATTTTTCACCAGGAACCCAAGCTGTCCACGGGAGCGCATTTCGGTTCCCGGCTGGTTTTCAGCCAAGAAGGCTATCTGTTCATTGCACTGGGAGAAAACAACCGGAGGTCGACCTCCCAGGATCTGGACAAACTGCAAGGCAAGGTTGTTCGCCTGCACGCTGATGGAAGTATCCCGGTCGATAATCCTTTTGTCGACAACAAGAAAGCGAGGCCTGAAATCTGGTCTTATGGCCATCGCAATCAGCAAGGGGCGGCGCTGAATCCCTGGACCGGAGCGCTATGGACGCACGAGCACGGCCCGCGCGGTGGTGACGAAATCAATATTCCGCAAGCGGGTAAGAACTATGGCTGGCCGCTGGCCACCTACGGCATCAATTATTCAGGCTTGCGTATTCCCGAGGCCGAAGGCACTCATAGACAAGGTACCGAGCAGCCGCATTATTACTGGAGGGTGTCGCCTGCCATATCAGGCATGGCTTTTTATGATGCCGATCTTTTTCCTGCCTGGCAGCACTCAGTATTTATCGGGGCGCTTAAAGAGCAAGCCTTGATACGTCTGACCCTGAAGGGCGATAAGATCGTCGGTGAGGAGCGTTTTTTGGAAGACCGAAGCGAGCGCATACGCGATGTGCGTGTGGGCCCCGACGGTTACGTATATGTACTGACCGACGAGGCCGCAGGCAAGCTATTGAAAATAGGGTTGCAGCAATAAAGATCTATTTGACCAGAGTGACTGGCAGCTCGGTCAGGCTGAGCACCTTGGTGGTGATTGAGCCCAATACCAGGCCTGTGACCGAGCCCAGGCCGCGTGTACCCATGATGATGAGGTCGCAGCTGTTGTCCTTGGCATAGTCGGCAATAGTCATGGCAACCGGGCCCACGACTACTTTGCTTTGATATGCCACGCCTGACTCGTCGAGCAGTGCTTTGGCCGAAACCAAGGCGTTGCTACCTTCGTCCTGATAATAATCCTGGATCGCTTCGGCTGAAAAGAACCGGGTTACATTGCCTGAGAGAATGGGCGCTTGCACGGTGATGACGTGCAAATTGGCGCCGCCCAGCTCATTGGCGGCCTTGATGGCAGCACGAACAGCGCGCAAAGATGATTCGGATCCGTCTACAGGTACTAGTATGGTTCTCATGAAAATCCCCATTGTGAAGTGAGTGCTGGTTAGTTTTCCCCACGAAGGGCAAGCAGCGTTGCTGTTTTAACTTTATTTTAAAAGACCCGTAAAATCGGATCATGATAAATATCAAGGTTCAGGAGAAAGACGATCAAAACGCTGCATCACAAGCATAGCCTTGAAACCTTGCTCGTCACGATAAGCGGGCATGTTCAAGGCGTGGGTTTTCGGGCGGCCACCGTGCGCCATGCGCACCTGCAAGGTGTAAAAGGCTGGGTGCGCAATCTGGACGACGGTACGGTGCAAGCCTTGCTGCAGGGGCCGCACGACCAGGTCGACCGCATGCTGTCGTGGCTGCATCATGGCCCACCCAATGCTCGTGTTGATCTGGTCGAGCACCAGGAAGAGCATACCGGGCGGTATTTTGATCGCTTCGAAGCAATATAGCCGGGTATTGCGTTTTGCATAGACCCACGGCAGGCGACGTATTTATGCGTGCTTTTTTACCCACGCCGCATAGCTGTTCATCCAGCCTTGCAGAAAATCCTTGCTGCCTGCACCGATACTGCCGTCGTCATTGAACAAGCCTTCTTTAGCGTGAATGAACGCTTCGGGCTGCCCCAGCGTAGGGGCATCGAGATATGCCAGTACGTTGCGCAGATGCTGTTGGGCCAGGGCTGTTCCTATACCGCCTATAGAAGCGCCGATGACGCCGGCAGGCTTGCCTGACCAGGCGTTTTTTCCGTAAGGGCGAGAGGCATGATCGAGTGCATTCTTGAGCACGCCCGGCATAGAACGATTGTATTCAGGGGTGACGAACAGCAAGCCCTGGGATGCCGTTATTTCAGCCTTCATGTTCTGGACTGCTTCAGCCTGATGATCGTCGTCATCCTGGTTGTACAGGGGCAGGGCACCGATATCCAGAAACTTGAAAGTGAATTCGGACGGCGCAAGCTTGATCAGAGCATGGGCCAACTGGCGATTGAATGAGTCTTTCCTAAGGCTACCTACGACGACAGCGATTTGATATTGGGCCATGGAGATCTCCTGAATAAGATTAGGTGGTGGCACTTAAGGCAAGCGCTCCTTGGCTAGCGTAAGGGATTGCGTCAATCCGGACAAGGCCTTTCTGGGGATGGGATTGCATCATAAACCCCTGAGGCGGGCCAAAGTGTGTGCCCGTGGACACACGCCTTGACACACAAAGCTCAACCCTCCTCAACAAAGGTTTCTTCTCTTTTTTTCTTGATTGAGGGCAAGGTCACCAAAACCACCAGCAGTATTGCCACAATCAGTAACGATAGCGACAACGGCCTTGATACGAAGGTGCTGTAATCACCACGGGCCAGCAGCAGGGCACGGCGGAAATTCTCTTCCATCATGGGTCCCAGGACCAGGCCCAGCAACAGGGGGGCACCCTCGCACTTGAGTTTGGCCCATAGATAGCCAACCAGGCCGAATGCCGCTGTCATCCAGATATCGAATACGTTGTAATTCAACGAGTACACGCCGATGGTGCAAAACACCAAAATGGCTGGAAACAGGATTCGGTAAGGTACTTTCAATAGCTTGACCCACAGTCCGACCAGCGGCAAGTTCAGTACGATCAGCATCAAGTTGCCTATCCACATGGACGCGATCAGGCCCCAGAATAATTCGGGGTGACTGGTCATGACTTGCGGGCCGGGCTGAATGTTGTGTATGGTCATCGCGCCTATCATCAAGGCGGTGACGGCATTGCCAGGTATGCCCAAAGTCAGAAGTGGAATGAAGGATGTTTGCGCGGCGGCGTTGTTGGCGGATTCAGGACCTGCAAGACCGGCAGGATGACCCTTGCCGAAACGCTCCGGGTTCTTCGAGATTTTCTTTTCTAGCGTGTATGAGGCGAACGAAGACAACACAGCCCCGCCACCTGGCAGAATGCCCAGAGCGGACCCGAGCATAGTGCCGCGTATGCAGGCAGGCGCCGCTTCCTTGAATTCCTGCATATTGGGGTAGAGCCGGCCAACTTTATCGGTCAGGTCTACCCGTTGGTCTCGCAGCTCAAGATTAGTCATGATTTCGGCAAAGCCAAACACGCCCATGGCCACCACTGCAAAATCAATGCCGTCCTGCAACTCGGGAATACTGAAATCGTAGCGAGCTACGCCAGAGTTGACATCAGTGCCTATCATGCCCAAGAGCAAGCCTAGCAAAATCATGCATATGGCTTTGGGTAGCGAACCAGACGCCAGAACGACCGCACCGATCAGACCCAACACCATCAAGGAAAAGTATTCGGCTGGCCCAAACTTGAAGGCCAGCTCGGCCAGGGGCGGTGCGAAGCCCGCCAGCAGAACGGTGGCAAAGCAACCCGCGGCAAACGAACCTAGGGCGGCGATGGCCAGGGCGGCGCCTGCTCGACCATTGCGCGCCATCTGGTGCCCATCCAGCACGGTGACCACCGCCGAGGTCTCGCCGGGTAGCGCTACAAGAATCGCCGTGGTCGACCCCCCATACTGCGCACCGTAATAGATGCCGGCCAGCATGATCAGGCCAGCAACCGGCGGGAGCACATAGGTAATAGGAAGCAGCATGGCAATCGTGGGCACGGGGCCGATACCGGGCAGCACACCTATCAGTGTGCCCAGCAAACAGCCCAGCAGGCAATAGGCCACATTCTCGACTGACAGCGCAACGGAAAACCCCAACATCAGGTTATCGAAAATTTCCATGTTCGTGTTTCCTTAGCTGCCTAGAAAGGTGGGCCATAGCGGGAAGATAAGCCCCAGGCCCTTGATGAAAGCCAGCCAGACGAAAACGACCAGAAACAAGCCATTGGCTGCAGCGACTTTCCAGCTGAACACATGGCTGGCGAAGCTGCTCAGGAAAACCAGTAAAAATACAGATATGTACACGCCCAGGTAGTTCAACAGCACACCGCTCAAGGCCACGCTGCCCAGCACGATGATGGCAACATTCCAGTCGAACTTTTCCAGTTCTACATCTTCGGCCTTGGGCCGCATGGCATTCAATGAAACTATTGCGCCCAGCACAGCCAGGCAGATGCCCAGCCAGAATGGAAAATAGCCTGGTCCCATGCGTGCCGCGGTACCCATTGAGTAATCCGTTGCTTTCAGGGCAAAGCCCGCGCCTATGACAAAAAACATGACGCCGGACCAGAAGTCCTGTTTATTTCTGATGTTCATCGTGGAAGCCTCTCTCCTTGTTCCATAGGAGCCTGGAATGGTAGGCGAGGCTAGCGGCGTTTAGGGCGCCGTTTCATTACCGAATCATTACCGTTTGGTCATGTTCGATATTTTGTTCATCGTGCAGAGGAAATTCGATGCGCGCGCGCAGGCCTGGCTGTGCATCTTCGAAGCTCAGGATGCCGTTATGGAGCGATACGATGGCACGTACGGATGCCAGCCCAAGCCCTGAACCGGGCACTTCGGGCTCCAGCCGGAAAAAGCGTGTACCAAGCTGGTCCAGATGCTCAGGGCCAACACCATGGCCGCTATCGGTCACCGTCAGAATTGCCCTGTCTGCCTGTCTTTCTGTTTTGATCCGGATGTGCGCATCCGGGCCAGTAAATTTCATGGCATTGTCGACTAAATTGGCCAACACGCCTGCCAGTAAATCGGCGTCGGCCATGACCCAGGTTTCCTGCTTTACGCCTATCATCGTTTGCGACGTATGTGTCAGGGATGTACCGCGCTCCAGCGCTAAAGGCTCATAGAGTTCGATAACGTCCTGCACGATGGCCTCCAGCCTTGTCGGACGAAAAGCCTGGCGTCGTACGCCTGACTCGGCCTCGGCAATCAACAACAATTTTTCAGCCACTGTAATCAGATCCATGATTTCACCTGAAGCCGCATCGATAGCGGCCGTAAGATCGGCTTGCTTGCGTTCTCCGTGCCGGGCTCTATCCAATCCGGCCAGCACGCGTGCCAGCGGAGTACGAATATTGTGAGCAATCGAATCCGACACATTGCGCACGCCACTCATGAGTAATTCAATACGGTCCAGCATGCGGTTGATATCGCCGCGTAATTGCTCGAACTCATCTGCCTGTGGTGACACGGGGATGCGTCTGGCCAACTGGCCTGTGCCCACCCGCACGGCGGTGTCTCGAATGGCCGCTACGCGCTGTCCCAGTGCACGCCGGAAGATGACGGTACCGATCATCACCAGCAACAAGGCCACCAGCATGGCGGCTATGACCGCATTGCCGATAAGCCGTCGGATTTCAGCCATGTCTTGAGTGTCGCGTCCGACCACCAAGGTACTGCCGTCATTCAGGCGCCGTATGCCCAGCAATGCCTCGACCTCTTTGCCATGCCTGAGCACGTTCAGTTCAATCGGACCGCGTGTGTCGTGGGCGAGCTCGGCGGCGGCAAAAAACTCAAGATTTCCTGCCAGTTTTCCTCCTTGTTCGTCCAGCAATAAATACATTTCAGTATCAATATCAGTCTGATCGGACAGCAGCTGCATGATTTCGGCGCGCAGGGCGGGGCGGCCATATTGTTCTTGGTGAGCCATCAATCGCTGAGTGGTCAATACTACCTGGCGCTGGAATTGCGTCTGCAGGACATCGGTGATTTTCCCGTAGGCGAAAATCAGCAAGAAAGTGGTGGTGCAAACCGCCAGCAGGCTGTAATTGAAGGTCAGGCGAAAGGCGACCGAGTCCCAGAGCCTGCGCCAGGCATGGGTAACCCGCCCAGCACGTGTGCGCTGTGCCATCTCAGGATGTTTCGTCGCGAGTTGGCTGGCTGGTCAACATATAACCCACGCCTCTGACCGTACGGATCAGGGGAGGCCCCTGATTGTCTCCATCGATCTTCTGGCGTAGGCGGCTGACGGCTGCATCGATGACATTGGTTTGCGGATTGAACTGGTAACCCCATACCGCGCCCAGCAGCATGGCTCGGGTGAGTGTCTGATCAGGGTGCATCATCATATAGGACAGGAGTCGAGTCTCACGGGGTTGCAAAGCCAGGGGCTTGCCTGCCCGGGTCGCCCTGGACGAGGACAAATCCAGGCGCAGGTCGGCAACCGTCAGTATGCGATCGCTGGCGTTGCTGCGGGAACGGCGCACCAATGCTTCGACACGTGTCATCAACTCGACCAGCGCAAAAGGCTTGGTGAGGTAGTCATCTCCACCCGACTTCAGGCCGCGTACGCGCTCATCCAGCGCAGTCAGTGCACTCAGAACGATGACAGGCGTCTTGATGCCAACCCCACGCATAGTGGTCAATATGGACAAGCCGTCGATCTGATTGGGCAGCATACGGTCCAGGACGATGATATCCCACGGCTCGGCGGTGGCACGCTGCAGGCCGTCAACGCCGTCGTGACAAACTACGGGCCAGTGACCAAGTTCGCGAAATCCGTCGGCAATGTAGCGCGCATTGTCGCGGTCGTCTTCAATAATGAGGCAATTCCATATCACCTGTGCAGTTTCCTTGAATACTTAGTCTGTCAGTACGGCAGCATCTTGGGGCCAGTCACGTTCGCGTGAATACAGCTTGAGCATCTGCTCAGCCTGTATCCCAAAAGGTGCCAGTAGGGCTTTCATTTCAGCCGCACTTTGGCGTAGTGTGCTCATGCTGGGCAAGGGGCCTTTCGTAGCGATGATGACGCGATTGCTTGTTATGGCAGAATTTTCCGGACGCAGGTTGAAGAAGTCACCAAATACAGCAGCATAAGTCGCTGATTCGCGTTCGTACAAGGTGCTGATGGTAAATGAATTGGCTACAAGCACGCCGCCTGGCGCGAGAATGGCGTGTACATGCTCAAAAAACTCCCGAGTGAGCAGATGGGCTGGAATGTAATCAACGTCGAAGGCGTCGAGCATGATCATGTCGTAGCGTCTGCCGTGCTTGCGCGCCCGTTCCACATAGCTGCGACCATCCTCAATATACAGGCGTTGTCTGGAACCCTGTCGATAGCCGAAAAACTGCTCGGCCACACGGGCTACTGCCGGGTCGATTTCGACGCTGTCTATGATGGCATCTGGCAGCATTTTGGCCAGGGCCAGTGGCAGGGTTGCACCGCCCAGTCCAATAACCAGTACGTTTTTGGTATTGGGCTTTACAAGCACCGCGCTGGCCATCATGCGGGTGTAGGCAAAGACCATTTTGTCGGGATCGCTTAGGTCAACGCAGGTGTGCCGCCCGTTGTCTTCGATAGTGTGGAAATTCATGCAGCGCTGCCCGGCTTCCTCAAGAACCACTACCGGCGCAAACTCGGATGGCTCGGTATGTATGAGCCGCGTTTCGGTTTCTGTTGCCAGGCAGTAAACCAGCACGGCTGCAGCGGCAGCCGTAATACAGGCAGCCAGAGCAAGCCGGAAGGAGCTGCTTTTCATTATCGGGCGAATCTTCAACATAGCTTGGGCATTATCCACTATGTTGTGCCAGCTTTGAGCTTAGTGTGCTGATCAAGCTTTCAGAAGCAGCACTGCGGCAATAAAAATTTCAACGGCGGTGTGAATGTAATCTGTTATTATTTTCTAACATTTGGAAAATTAAAAATAGATTTATCCAGTGCTTTATGCCCACATGATGATTGGGTGTTTTTCGTCGGCGCTGCAGTCCAGGAGACCATTCGTGCCCCAGAAATTTCCGGCTTTGCTAACGGCTGTATTAGCCGTAATGGGTTTAGCCTCGTGCGACAGTAATACCGATGTGGCGTCAAACGAACAAGCCAGCAATTTTCCCAACATTCTTTTTGTCATTATGGACGATGTGGGCATAGATCAGATGGCATCCTTCGGCTACGGCGGAAAGATTCAGCCGAAAATGCCTAATATCGACACCATCGCCCAGGCAGGGGTGCGCTTTCGCAATACCTGGTCCATGCCCGAGTGTTCACCTGGCCGCGCGGCTTTTTTCCTTGGGCAATATCCAACCCGCACTAATATCCGCCAAGCCATAGGCCAGAACGATCTGGCCAACTCGCAGATATCGCCGTACACCATGACCGCGCCCAAGCTGCTCAAGCAGGCGGGCTATGAAAGTGCCATGTTCGGAAAATTCCATTTGGCCGGCCCTGAAAACAATCAGGCGGGCAATCTTACGCCCCGCACTTTGGGCTGGGATTATTTCTACGGCTGGATCGGTGGTCTACCGGCGTCAGTCGACACTACGGCGGGCGGCGTTGCGCCCGCAAATACCTATAGCTGCGGTTTTGTACCTGCCAAACCCAATTTGGGCGGCGCCAATGCTGGTGCCTGCTACCAGGCCGACAACAGTTGCAAGCAAATAAGCCATAGCTTGCCGCAACAAGATTCCGCAGGCATGCAGTGCCTGGACTCCGGCGGTATTTTTGTCCGCAACGAAGTATGCGGCGTGCCCCCGGCTTCACTCGATTTCACGCGCCAGAATGGCTATTACGTATCGCCACTGGTCATTATCGATGGGGACACCATGGAAGAAGTGCCGCTGACAGATCCGAGGTCGCGCGGCTATCGCACTCGCATTGAAACCCAGGCCGCCATAGACTGGATCAAATCGCGTCCTGCCGACAAGCCCTGGATGGCCACCGTCAGCTACAGTGCCGCTCACACTCCCTGGCAGCAACCTCCCGGGAGCCTCGTAAGCGGTTATGAAGGGCCTGCAGCCAGCGGTGTAGACTGCAAGGGCAGTGTTGCCGGCCGCCTGATACAAGACAAAATGACCGAAGCCATGGACACCGAGTTTGGCCGGCTCCTGGTCGACACCGGTCTGGCGGAGCGCAATGCCGATGGCAAGCTGGTTTATAACCCTGCCGCATCCAACACCATTATTGTCATTGCCGGCGATAACGGCTCTTTGGGCTCGGCGGTCAAATATCCCTTCCAGCTCAGTCAAGCCAAAGGCACTGCTTACCAGACGGGTGTCTGGGTTCCATTAATCGTTGCAGGCCCGCAGGTTGCACAGCCAGATCGCGAAGTTGACCATATGCTCAACACGGTTGATGTGTTCCAGCTGTTTGGCGAACTGGCCGATATTGACGTTCAACAAACCGTACCCTATACCATTGATTCAACGGGCGTATTGCCTTATTTGTCCAATCCGGATCAAGCCAGTCTGCGTACCGTCAATTTTACTTTGGGTGGGGTCAACATTCAGAAAAATGGCGCACGTAATGGCCCTTGTGTCATCTCTGGCAGTTGCTCGCAAATACCCGTCACGAAGAGCGTGTGCGAAGACAACCAGGGCATATGGTGGGGCTCTGGTTATAGCGATGCGTCGGTGGTCGACAATGGTGGCGCGGGCTACTTGATGTGCGGTGAAGTGAACCAGGCTCTATACAAAGATAATCAGCCGCTTATCAATATTTTGCCTGAAACCTCGATGGCCATACGCAACGACGACTACAAACTGGTCAGAAACATCACCCAAACCTACGAACCGGCCACCGACAGTTTCGGGCTGTCAACCACCGAAGAGCTCTACCAAATAGATCAGGCTGTTCCCAAACCCTTGCTGGACACAACAGACCGTAATCTGCTGCTGTCTCCAACGCCTCAAACTCAGGCCATCTACGATGATTTGCGCGCCAAGCTGGAGCGCATGCTGGCTTCCAATCCCGATTGCCCAGGTGACGGCAATATGGACGGTGTGGTCGATGCCAAGGACTTGGCAGAGTGGCGGCGTATTGCACATGACTGGGGGCAATCCAGCGTTTACGATTTCATGATCAATGGCTTCTATGACGGCCTGACCAACAACCTCGACGAAACCGTCATCCAAAACAATTTGGGTAAAACCTGCGAAAAATCCTATGCGCTTCATTAAGTTGTCGCGCCGCTCCATATTCATGGCAGGAGGGGCGATCCTGGGGCTGGCCGCTGCAGGCGGTGCGGCGGCATGGTTGGCCTGGCCATCGCAGCAACCGAGTACCGAACCCGTTGTGATTCTGGGTGATGGTGTGAACACGCCGCAAGATATGGCCTGGGTTCCGGGTGGTGTATTCCTGATGGGTAGCGACAGCAAGCTGGCCCAAGCCAACGAGCGTCCCACGCACCGGGTCAAGGTCCATGGTTTCTGGATGGACATTACCCACGTGACTAATGACCAGTTTGCGGCATTTGTGAAAGAAACTGGCTATGTCACCACTGCCGAGCAAAAGCCAGACTGGGAAACCATTCGCGTGCAACTGCCTCCCGGTGTCCCCAAACCTCCTGATAATGTCCTGCGTCCTGGTGCCATGGTCTTTGTAGGTACTAACGCTCAAGTCAATTTAAATGATTATTCACAGTGGTGGCGCTATGTGCCAGGTGCTGATTGGCGTCACCCGCAAGGGCCGGGCAGCTCCATCGAAGGCAAGGGCGATCACCCTGTGGTGCAAGTCAGCTACGCAGATGCTCAGCGTTATGCAAAATGGGCAGACAAGCGTTTGCCTACCGAGGCTGAATGGGAGTTTGCTGCGCGTGGTGGCCTGGAGCAGGCTACCTATGTATGGGGCGACGAGCTCATGCCCAATGGCGAAATGCAGGCCAATTACTGGGATACCGCCGAACGGCCGTTTCCTGTGGTCAGTCCCAAGGCGGGTGGCGCAGCCAATACCATGCCGGCGGGTACTTTTCCGCCCAATGGCTATGGGCTGCACGACATGACAGGGAATGCCTGGCAATGGGTGTCTGATTGGTATCGCTTTGATTATTTTGCCCTGCAGGCGGCTCATGCCGATAAAACGCCCATAGACAATCCTCAGGGGCCAAGCGAGTCTTTTGATCCAAACGAACCGGGTGTGCCGGCCAATGCGCCCAAGCGGGTCATACGCGGCGGATCGTTTCTGTGCAATGAATCGTATTGCCTATCGTACAGGCCCAGCGCCAGACGCAGTTCCGACCCCTACAGTCCCATGTCGCATCTGGGCTTCAGGCTGGTTAGGGATGCCCCCGCACCAGCCTAGCAAGGGCAGGGGCGGAGTGGGTGTCAGGCTGGCTGGCAGTTCTTGCCCATGTTCTGATTGATGACCATCAGATCGGTCTCGTTGGTGAGGCCATCGTGGTTGAAGTCATACCAGCTCGAGTTACCACCATTTTCGGTACTGAAGCGCTTCCAGTTTTGTACGTCTGTGGCGTCTACGACCAAATCCAGATTACCATCACCGGGACATTGAATTCTGCTCTCGGTCAGTTTTTGCAGTTCTGACTTCAGGTCTTGGTAGTTTTGTTGATGCTCTGGCGTCATGACTGCATGCGCCAGCAAATTACCGGGTTTGTTATCGAGTTTTGGTATGGGTGTGGCCTGGTTGATCCGATAGAATTCGTCGGTGGACTCCAGCTGCTTCGTACTGCAGTTCAGGCGCTCTATGCGTACCAGCTTGTAGAATTCGTTGCGTATGGCTCTTTGTGAGTCCGGCATGATGTCGACTGCTTCTTCTCCTTGAGAGATACGGTAGTCGTTGACGGCGCAGCACGAGCCCAGCCCTTGGGCGCCGGCCACGCCGCCCGGGCCATACCAGATCCCGCTCTGATCCAGGCATATTCCTTCCTGGGGAAAGATCTGCACGCAGACATTGGAAGCTGGAATGACGCAGGGCGGTGCAGGCGGCACGATGGTCGAGGTGATGTTGGTGCCCATCTCTGTGTAGTTGGTTTGGCGTATGCTGGCTTGGGAAGGATTGGTGAGGTAGGGCAGCAACGGCTGGGCATCGACGCTGTGGCTTGCGGGTACTGCACTGGCCAGGTCTATGCCAGCCACTTCAGCAAACAGACTGTATAAGTCGGTTGAATTGACCATGTGCGGAATATCGCGATCAGGCTGGCTGACCATGGGGCCGGCCACGATCAATGGAACCCACACGCCTCCTTGATAAGGGAAGCCTTTGGCGCGCGCCGGATTGAATGGCGCCTTGACGCTGGGTGCATAGGTACCATTATCGGCCATGATGACTACCACCGTATTGGTTTTCTCGGGATGGTAATCCAGCGCGCCATCCGGCTTGAACCGGGCAATTCCGGCCTCGACCAGCAGGCGGCCGATTTCGTGGTCGAGGGCTTCCAGCATTTGATTGGTGATGATGCGCTGTTCCTGAATGGCATCGGTGCCACAGGTAAAGGCGCCGGTTGCATCGGAGCCTGCAGGCAATAGCGCAACCGGTGGTTGATGCAGCGGAGTGTGTATGGCGGAATAGCCCACACTGAGCATCCAGGGCTGGTCGGCCGACTGCTGCTTGAGCCAGGCCAGGGCCCGATCGGTTTCAAGAATGCTCCGGTAGCCGCGGCTGCTTGCGTCGGAAGCTGGCAACACCTGTACGCCGCCGTCAGGATGGTTAATGATCCATTCGCCTGTGTAGTAGCCGTTCTGGGTTTCGAAATCCAGATAGGTAGGGCGCGAGGGTTTGCAGGATTGGCCAGGGTCGAAAATGCCGCCGCGTTCCAGGCAAGTGCGGCCGGGGGTCGGGGCGTCAGACAGGGACAGCGTGGAACAGCTGTCATTGGCCAGATAGCATGCGCCACTATCGGCACCGTAAGTGGGATTGTCTGCGGTGTTGGGGACAAAGCCGCAACCATAGAAACCACCACTGACCTGACTCACACCTCCTGCCGTCGTATCGATGGGGTAGGGGCCCCCATCCAGGTAGCCTTCGAAATAATCCCAGCCCAACTCATGCATGACACCATTGCCCAACGGGTTGTTGGCGGGATTCAGGTCTGAGCCCGACAGATGCATTTTACCGATGAGTGCGTTGACGTAGCCCTTTTCCTTCAAGAGTTTCGGCGTAGTTATTTCAAAGGGAGAAACCTGAGAGTTGGCCAGATCCAGCGCGACAACGGCATTCAGGACATCAGTGCGCATTGGATAGCGCCCTTGAAAAAAGGTCGCGCGCGTAGGCGTACAAGTAGGCATGGACCAGGCATTGCGAAAACGCACACCGGCGTGCGCGATGGCGTCAAGGTTGGGCGTACTGGCCGGTGTCAGGCCTCCATAGCCAAACACCGGCAACTGATCGACACCGAGATCGTCAAGGACGACAAACAGAATATTGGGTGGTGTGTCGAGGGAGGCCGTATTGTTGCTTCCGCCGCAAGCGGTCAGACCTGCAGAAGCAAATACCAGGGCGAGCAATGCTGGAATATTTTTTTTCATGGGTGATCCGGGCGAGGACGGAGCGATACAACACCAAGCTGTGCGCCTTGGCGGCCTGGACGCACAAACTGTGAGAGCCGCTTGCTTATTATGTTAATAAACGAAATTATCGTAACAGAATATATTTTTTTGTGCATCAGATAATTAATGCACATTAGGTATGTAACAGGGCTCCGTCCGGTTGCCCGCTGTATACCAGGGCAGGCGAACAAAACAAATTACTGGATCATTTGATTGATCTCGATAATGGGCATCATCACGGCCAGCACAATGAGAAGCACAATGCCGCCCATGATCAAAATCATCAAGGGTTCAAGCAGGGCGGTCATAGTCATGGCCCGGCGCTCGAGCTCGCCAGATAAGGTTTTAGCGGCCCGCTCCAGCATGGCAGGCATTTCTCCGGTACGCTCCCCACTGCCAATCAGATGTATCAGCAACGGCGGGAAAACCTTTTGTGCAGCCAGGGACGAGGCCAACGGGCTGCCTTCCCGTACGTGTCGGGTGGCTTCGTCAACAGCCAGGCGGAGCCTATCGTTGCTCAAGGTACGGCACGAGGCGTCAAGCGCGGCCAACAGCGAAACGCCACTGCTCGTGAGTATGCCCAAGGTCGCGGCAAAGCGCGCGGTGTTGACGCCTAGTGCATAGCGTCCGACCAATGGCATGTGCAATACACTTGTGTGCCAGGCAAGGCGGGCTGTGGGGTGACGCAAATGCCAGCGCCATAAGCCAAATAGCAAGGCCAGGACCAGCGCAGTGATGACGCCCCAGTTCTGTACAAAGTCACTGGCAGCCAGCATCATGCGGGTAAGTAAAGGCAGGGTCTGCTGCGTATGATTGAAGGCGCCCACTACTTGGGGAACTACGTAGCTCAGCAAAAAGACCACTATCCCTATGGATACAACGGACACTACGATAGGGTAGATGAATGCGGTCAGAATTTTGTTGCGCAGGGCACCACGCGATTCGATGTAGTCGGCCAGCTTCTCCATCACCTGCGATAAATCGCCCGATTGCTCACCAGCATCGATCAAGGCCCGATAGATGGGCGGAAAATCGCGCGGGCGAGCTGCCAATGCCTCACCCAATCGGTGGCCGGCCCGAATGTCGGCCCGAACCGCTGCCAGTGTATGGGCAACATGCTGGCGTTCAGCCTGCTCCAGTGTTGCGCTGAGTGCCGCTTCCAGTGTCAAACCCGCCGCCAGCAGGCTGGCCAGTTGGCGAGTCAGCCAACCCAGGTCTGAATCGCTGATGCGTGCCCCCTTGAACAGCACGTTACTTTTGCTGCGACGTCCCGTCTCTTTCAGCGAAAGCGGCAACAAGCCGCGCATACGCAGTATTTGTCGGGCGTTGCGCTCGGAATCCGCATCGACCAATCCGCGTTCTATACGGCCGGCGGAGTTGGAAGCTTCGTATTGATAGCTAGGCATTGTCTCGCTTTCTCAATCAGGTGTCGCGCGTGACGCGGGCGACTTCTTCTTCGGTAGTGATGCCCCGCTCAACCCAGCGCCTGCCGTCCTGGCGCAGGCTGCGCATGCCTGATTGCCGGGCAGCCTGACGCAATGCCTGCTCGCCGGCATTGGCGTGTATCTGGCTGCGTATATGATCGTTCAGCACAAATAGTTCATGTACGCCAGTGCGACCCAGGTATCCGGTATGGCTGCAAGCTGTACAGCCGCCGGGGCTCCGGCCGGTCATGCCTTCGTGGCTGGTTTTGCAGTGAGGACACAGTTTTCTGATGAGACGCTGTGCCAGTACGCCTTGCAGGGTAGAAGCCAGCAGGAAAGGTTCCACGCCCATGTCGGCCAGCCGGGTAACAGCCGAGGCAGCGTCGTTGGTATGCAGGGTTGCCAACACAAGGTGGCCGGTCAATGACGCCTGGACGGCGATCTGGGCAGTTTCCAGGTCGCGGATCTCGCCTATCATGATGACGTCTGGGTCCTGGCGCAAAATGGCGCGCAGGGCGGTGGCAAAATTCAGATCTATACGGGCATTGACCTGAGTCTGTCCTATGCCGGGCAGATCGTACTCGATAGGGTCTTCGACCGTCAGGATATTGGTGGTGGTGGCGTCCAGGCGGCCCAGCGCGGCATATAAAGTCGTGCTTTTACCGCTGCCGGTGGGGCCGGTCACCAGTACTATGCCGTGTGGTTGCCTTATCAACCCGTCTAGCCTGGCCAGCACTTCAGGGGCCATACCCAGTCGTTCAAGCTCAAGTCGTCCAGCTTCCTTGTCCAGCAAACGCAGTACGGCCCGTTCGCCGTGTCCGGTGGGCAGTGTGGATACACGCACATCGATAGGGCGGCCACCCACGCGCAAGGCGATGCGTCCGTCCTGGGGCAAGCGCTTTTCGGCAATGTCCAGGCTGGCCATGATCTTGATGCGTGAAACCAGTGCATTATGCAGAGCACGGCGCGGATTGACGATATCGCGCAGTGTGCCGTCCACCCGATAACGCACCACGGAATGGGTCTCGAATATTTCCAGGTGGATGTCGCTGGCGCCATCACGTACGGCCTGGGTGAATAGAGCGTTGATCATACGGATGACAGGCGCATCGTCGTGGGCCTCCAGCAAGTCTGCCACTTCGGGAATATCCTGCATCAGGCGGTCGAGGTTGATCTCGTTGCCTGCCGCATCCACCACCGCGGCCGCATCATCTGTTTGCGCATAAGAGGCCGCGAGCAGCGTATCGAACTCAGACTCACTGACTTCGTGGCGAGTGAGCTCACCATGACGCCGCCGGATTTCATCCAAGGCCCAGGCAGGTGTGCCGGCGGTTGTGGTCAGCACCCTGCCGCCAGGCCCGATATGGATCAGCGCCCTATGGCTGCGAGCCCAAGTGTAGGGTAGCCGCATGTTCATAGGGCTCCTGGTGGCGAAGGCTCACGCAGGTCCAGCAATCCGGTGCTGGGATTGCGCAGTATTTCAGGCAGCTTTTGCACGGCAGCGTCCGGCGCGAACCAGGTGGATCGCACCGGCAGTCCGGCCTGTGCTGCGCGCATATAGTTGTAGCGGTCCAGCGTTACGCTGGCGCCATCGCGGGCATTGCGCACAATATGCGGGCGCAGGAACACCATTAAATTGGTCTTGGTCCGGCTGCGCTTATCGTAGCGGAACAGACTGCCCAATATGGGGATATCGCCCAGCACGGGCACTGAACTCGTGCTGTCGTCGATGGTGTCCTCAAGCAAGCCGCCCAGCACAATGATTTGTCCATCGTCAACCAGGACATTGGTTTCCAGCGCGCGCTTGCGCGTGATCAGTCCGGCGCCAGCGCTGGAAGCGGCTGCATCGATACTGCTGACTTCCTGGTAAAGCGCCATCTTGACGGTACCGCCCTCGGAAATCTGAGGACGTATGCGCAGTGTCAGGCCGACATCTTCGCGCGTGACGGTCTGGAAGGGATTGCTCGCACCGTCGGCGGAAGTAGTGTATTGACCAGTCACAAAAGGAACGGTGCGTCCGACGATAATGCTGGCTTCTTCGTTATCCAGGGTCATCAGGTTGGGAGTTGACAACACGTTGGCATCTCCCTTGGATTCCAAGGCGCGAGCCAACACACCCAGGTTAAGGATTTCAGTACCCAGAATATCCACTGTTCCCTTGACTACACCCAGGCTCAAGCCTTGAGCCAGGGCGTCGATGGTGGTGATGCCGCTGGGATTGATGCCGCTGCCATTGAGATTGGCACCTCCAATGAAGGATGAGTCGCCGCTGGATAGATCGTTTCCGCCGGCCATCCATTGAATGCCGAACTCGGCTGCCTTGTCGGTGCTGACTTCAACGATCAGGCTTTCGACCAGGACTTGAGCACGGCGTTGGTCCAGTTGGTCTATGACTTCACGCAGGCTGCGATATAGCGGCGGCGGCGCGGAGATAATCAGCGTATTGGTAGCCGGGTCTGCCTGTATGGTGGCTCCGCCTGCGGTAAAGGCCATTGACTGCCTTGTATTGCGCGATCCACCCAGGTCCGCCCCCATACCATCGATCGAACCGCCCACAAGGCTGTTGCCCGCCTCATTTCCCATGGTGGAGTTTGTGCTGGTATTGAGTCGGCCTGCGTTGTTGCCCGACAGTGCATCACCCATTGAGCCGGACAAGCTGCCAAAGGTGTCTTCGGTTGTTGGTGTGTTGCCGTCCTGGCCGCTCAGCACGCCACGCAGGACTTCCGCCAGGCGTGTTGCCTGAGCGTTGCGCAAGTACACCACGTGCAAGTTTCCGCTCTGTGTCTCCGGGCTGTCTATGCGTTCAATCAGGTCGCGTGCGATGTCCAGCTGCGCAGGTGTGGCAGCGCGTAGCAAAACTGAATTGCTGCGTGGATCGGCCACCACAGTCGCCTGCATGCCGGCAGCGCCACTGGTGCCATTGCCCAGCAGCTGTCTGGCCAAGGCGGCAACATCGAGTGCAACACCATAATGAATGGGGATGATATCGGTGTTGATGGCCTTGGGTGTGTCAATACCGGCAATGACCTGGGCAATGCGATCAAGATTGTCGGCATAGTCGGTAATGACCAGGGTGTTGTTGCCCGCGTAGGCATTAACGGTGTTATTGGGTGCAATCATGGGCCGTAGAATGGGAACCAGATTGGCTGCGTTCTCAAACTTGAGCGGGAATACGCGCGTGATGAGTTCGCCGCCATAAGCACTGCTGTTTTGCTGCGGGCCGGCCACCGGCGCCCCGAGCAGCTTGGCGTCGGCTTCGGGTACAACCCGGCTTACCCCATCGACGTCCACCACGGCGAAGCCCTGCATGCGTAGCGCGCTGAGCAGCATGGTATAGGCTGTATCCGGGTCGACGGGTGCTTCTGATACAAGCGTCAACTGACCTTTGACACGTGGATCGACCACAAAATTGTGCCCGGTAAAACGTGCCAGGGCGCGCACGACCCCTTGCAAATCAGCCTCAACAAAGTTAAGCATGGTCTGTTCGCCAGGTGATCCGGCGTTGGACTCAGCCGCAAGCGAAGAGTCATTTGCGTCGGGTGCCGCAGCGCTAGGCGAAAGACGGCGAGTACGAGGTCTGGGCTCTGGCACGGGCTGGGTTGCGCTGGTACGTCCCTCTTGCTGCCAGCCCTTGCTTGTGGACGTATGCACCACAAATTGAGACGGCTTGTTGGCATCGGCTACGGGGTCGGGGGTCGCGCAGCCAGTCAGGGCGAGTGTCAGTGCTGATAGAGTGAGACCGATACGATGGCCGTATTGTCTGGTTTTTGGGAAATTCGTCATGACTGAATCGATAATCCTGTGGAGTTGCGTTACCGGACACGCAATAGAGTTAGATTGTTTCGTTGCGGTCCCAGAGCTGCCAACACATCTTGCAGAGCCGCATGAATATCGTCGCTGGCGGCCTGGTCTGCCTGTGCTGTGCCATCGAATTGCAAGCCTTTATTGCTGTCGAGCATGCCTTTGCCTCTCAGGATCAGCGGTCCTTGCTGGGTGCTGAGAGTGACGTCAATGAGTCCGGAGGCGGCCTGGCTCAGTAGAAGTGTGTAGCTGCCCAAGGGGCGGATGAATGTCAATGCCGACGCGGCGTCCACCCATTGTGCCTTCAGCAACGAGGTTCCTGCTGGGCGTGCAGCCGTTCCAACGATGGTGGCGGGCCACTTGATCGACAAGGTACCGGCTGGGCCAATAGCCGCTATACGCGCATCCAGTGTCGCCAAAGCCGATGCCGGCAGTTGCATGCTCTGACCTGAAATGGACAAGCCTGACCAGACCGGTTTGAACGTTACAGGGCCGTTTAGCCAGGGGTGGGTGGCTGTCAGCTTGGGCCCTTGGGACCAGGAAGTATTCCAGCGTAGTGGGGCGGGCAAGGTGCGTTGATGCTCGCGCGCGCCCAAGGCGAGCGTCGCACTGCCAGACCAGAGGGTACCGTTGGCATCCACCACAGCCAACGGCCAGTGGTCTGGAATAGCCGCCATGATCCAGCGGGCGGGCAGTATTGCCAAGGCTGCGCAGCAGGCCAGCAGCACCAGCGTTCCGGTTAGAAAAAGTCGCCGGTGCAGGCTCATGGCTGACCCTTTACGGCGCGCTGAACCAGAATATGCCCGGATACGTGTCCCGGCCTGTCACGACCTTGAATATTGGCGCGCTCTAGCTCGACGGTGGATATGTGCAAGCGGAGCAAATAAGGCAGCTCAGCCAACCAGGCCATGGTGCGTGCGGCACTGGCATTGAATACCGTGATCTCCCACTGCTGCATCGAGATGTCGCCCGAATCGTGAATTTCATTTATGGTCAGGGCCTCTTGCAAGCCCGCACGCTGCAAGCTGGTGTGCAAGGCTGGTGTCAGATCGGCGGCGTTTATTTTTCCTGTGTGTCGGCGCTGTAGAGCCTGTGCCTCGAGTATGTACGCCTGCACTTGCGCTGCGTCGGCATGCAATACAGGAAGTTGTGCACGTGATTGCTCTATGGATTTGAGAGCGGGTTGCAGTCCCAGCACCCACACCAGCGCAACAACAATCACGATGGAGCATAAGCGCAACAGCTTGCGCTCTTGCCGGCTGCGTGTATTCCACCATGATCGTATCTGTTGGGACAGCGTGTCGATTTGTTGTCGCCAGGCGGAGGCTTGCGATGTATTTGAAGTGTAGGAATACCGATTCATGGCTGGACCTTGGTGGTGAGTGCCATATCGGTATGTCTGATATGCCAGGTGTGGGCGGTCTTCGGGTCTTTTTCTAGATCCAATGACAGCGCAGCGGCTGCTTGATGCAAAGTGACTTCGTTTGAAGGCGGCTCATAGCCTTCGTTCAGCACCAGGGTCAGTATGTTTTTCTCGTAGCGTACAGCAGCGACATGGCCTTCGGCAAAAGGCAGTATCTGGGCAGCGCCTATTGCCAGAGGTATGAATGCATCTGCAGAGGTTGTGCCATGCTCCAAACGCAGCATGTCGCGCTGACTGCGCGCCTGCTTGATTGGGTCGAGAATAATGGAAACGGACGGAAACGCGTCGCGTACAGCACTTTCGGTAGCTGTACGCAAACCATTGACTTCGTGGCGAAGCTGAGCGGCATACAGTTGCAAACCGGCCAGCCACAGCACTATGGCTGCGCCCAGCCATAGCAATGGGCTGCGCCAACGTTTGCTTTGAGAAACCGGACGCCATTCAGGCCTGGCGAGCGACCAGTGCGGCAGCGTGGTCGACCAGCGCTCATTGACGGGCAGGGCCAGTGGCTGAGTTGGTTGTGGATCATCCTGGGGTATGGCCAGCGAGAAGGGCACGAGAGCATCCACTTTGAAACCCAGCGTTTCAAGTTGGTTCCAGGCTTGCAGCAGGACTGGACGGTCTGCCCAGGTTACGCAGACGCTGCCGTCGGCAGCGCGGGGGCCATGAGCAATACATAGGTCTGAAATGTTGCTCAGTGCCATAGGCTCGACACTGGCTTGAACGGCAGCAGTCAGGCGTTTGTTAGCCAGGGGAGGGAGGTTTATGTGGGTGACGATGGCATCGTCGGGGTGTAACACCGCCTGTACCCGTGCAGCCGGTATGGCGTGCGCCAGCTGGCGTAAAGACAACTGGCCTGAGCGCAGCAGCTTGTGGCTGCGATCACGCAAGGCATACGTTACAACAGCGTCTTGTGTGACGGATGCCAAGGGCGGCAGGGCCAGGCGCAGGGTACTTTTCATGTCAGTTGCTCGCCCAGCGAATGGAAGGAGGCTGCCCGCCCTGACGGTGCAGCAAGGCTTGCATGCTGGCAACAGACTCGCCGAGCGTAATCTGTCCAGTTACTTTGAACCATTCGCTGTCAACTCCTATTTGCTTGCTGGATTTAATGGCGGGTTTACCCAGACGATTGAAAAAATCGGCACGACTGTTGAACCATTGCCCACGTTCGCGCTGACCGACCATATCTCGAGCCTCGGCCAGGTGCAGGCCAGGTACGATTGCGCTGAGCACTTCGGCGCTGGCTGTATTGGCATTGATGGTGGTTTTTTCCGGCAAGATAGTCAGATAGGTGTCCAGGATGGCTGCTGTTTCGGGTGTCAGCTCATCGATTTTCCGCAAATCGTTCAAGGTTCTAAGGCCTGGCGCTGTTTGCTTGGCATAGGGGCCTGCCTGCGTATCGGCAACCCGCCTTGCTATGGACTGGGCCAGCGACATGGGCAGATTCAGCCCGGACAGCAGGCTTTCAAGCACGGCCAGTTCCTGGGGCCGAATCATGCCGTTTTCGGCCAGACTCCAGATATTGAACTTGCCTTGCTCATCTTCGATTTGTCCCGAAAAATATGCCTTGCGCGACTGCCCGGGCGTGCTCACTTCCAGTCCCACAATGGCTTGGGACCAGATTGCACCTTTGTGGGTGACAGCATTTCGGCGTGCGTCGTTCAATAAAATGATGCGTGACCAGTCCAGCCCTCCGCGCAACAGCCATTTGGCTTGTACGCGCTCGCGCTCGCCGGCCAAGGTATCGGCCAGCAAGGCCTGGCTTTCGATGATGGTTGCACTTGCGATTGATGCTGCAGCCACAACGACCAAGGCAGCGATGATCGCCACGCCGGTTTGCCGACGGGCCGGGTCGCGCCCCGCGCCCCTGTGTATAGGATGCCTGGGCATATTCATGGCAGCAGCACCACTTTTCTGTAGGTTTCAGTTTGCTGCCTGTGCTCGCGCACGATGGTTATTTCCAGCCCCGTGGCGGCCAACTGACTGATGGTGGTGTCGGGAGCAGTCCAGCCTTGGCCGGGTATCCAGGCACGTACGCTAAAAGACTTTATCTGCTGCAATACCTCTTGGCTTGCCTGCGCGGGCGGCAAGGGTAATGTATGCGAGGCGGGGCCAACCGCACGTTGTAGCGTCTGGCCAAGTTGGCCCCATATGACTTGCTGCCATTTGCCGTCATGGGCTGAACGCAAGATGGTGAGCACTGGTGAACTCCAGTGTATGCCTGGCGGCAGCAGGCTGGAATCGGGCACGTCGGGGCTGGATGGGTCAGTCACAGGTGGGTGTGTCTGGGCAGACTGTGGCAAGATGCCGGCAGTAGCATGCTGGCTGATGTCTTGTTCCAGTTGGCCAAGCACGCGCGCCAGTGCCAGCGTGTCATGGGTGCTGGCATTCAGGCGCTCACTGGAGCGCTGCACCACATCAAGGGCCTGCCACGAAATAATGCTGAGCAGTGCCATCAAGGCCAGGGCGATCAGTACCTCGATCAGAGTGAAGCCGTGCTGGTTCGATGGCATATGTTTCATGGCAAGGATGACAGCAAGCCGTTCAGTTCAGCGAGTACAGGGCCTTGTTCCAGACGTACGCGCACGGTTACCAAACGGAAATTGCCATTTACAGTAGTCTGGAATTGCTGTTCACACACAAGGGACAAAGGGCCTTGCGGGCAGGGTTCGGTTTTGCGGCCCGGTGCAGGAAACGCACGTAGCAAACGTAGCTCGGCAAGCTTGTTTTCAGCTGCTTGCAGAGCAAGGCTGCGCTCTTGCATGGATTGCGAACTGCTCGCGCTGACGCCCAGGGCACGCATGCTGGCGGTGAGCGCAATACTGACTATGGCCAGCGCAACCAGAACCTCGATCAATGTGAATCCCGTCTGTGCGCTAGCCGAACTCATTGCTTTACCTGGTATTGTCCGTTGCCCAGACGTTCGACTCTGACAGTGGTCGTGCCGTCGTCCAGTTCTATGGCCAATGGCCCCGAGATCCATTCGGTATTGAATACATTCGCACCGGGCGGTTCGATACGAACTTGGATCGCATTATCGGGGGTCCAGCTACGTGGGCGCAGTGGGCTGGAGTTTGAAAAATCAAGGGTCTGAACCGTTCCCGATTGCTGTGTCAGTCCGGTGGGCAGAAGGAGCTTGGGGGGAGCCTGTGCGAAGCGATATCCTTGCGTATCGTAGAACCAGATGATTGAACTGTCGGCTTTGCGAGCTTGTGCCTGCGCAACCGCAAACAGCTGGCCAAGTCGCCGAGCATCCTGCTGCAATTTGCGAGCATCGCCGTGCGAGAACGCGGCAACGCTCACTGTGGTGGTAGCTATGCCGATGATGAGCAGGGCCACTAAGACTTCGATCAGCGAAAACCCCTGTTGCCTGGCCATTGAGCTACCTGGTCCAGGAGCCGATATCACTATCGCTCCCTTCGCCACCGGCTCGGCCATCGGCGCCCAGTGAAAAAACATCGATTTCGCCATGCACGCCAGGATTGAGATATTGATACGGCGTACCCCAGGGATCGTTGGGTAGATGATCCATATATGCCTGCTTATCGGCGGGTTTGCTGGCGTGCGGATTGCCCAGTAGCGCTTGTAGCCCCTGGTCTGCACCTGGGTAGCGGCCATGGTCCAATCGATACAGCTTCAGCGCTTGCATCAGGGCACCAATGTCCTGGCGAGCAGCTACCGTCCGGGCTTGATCGGGACGATCCATGATATTGGGAACGATCAGGGCGGCCATGATTCCCATGATGACTACGACCACCATGATTTCGATAAGGGAAAAGCCAAGCTGGCGGCTGGCGATAATGCGCTGCGACGAAGAAGAGTGATGACTTTTCATTAATATTATCTGGGCAACAAAATTTGACAATTGTTATATTTAGATCATTTTAGAATTATCCTGTTGGTTTGCAAGTTACAACTATCAATCCGGAGGTCATCGCATGGGCTTGCCACCTACGTTCTCAGGCATAAACGGCCCTCGCTTGCTGCGTGGCCTGGCCTTCATGCTGATGGCGGTCGGGCTGGGCGTATGGGCTGCCTTGCTGTTTGCACCCGTCTCACAGGATTTGCCGCCTGCGCTCGATACGGCCCCATTTTCAGGGCAAGATACCGGGCCAGTGTCCAATTGGTTTGGCGGTCCCGCCCTGCGTGTGCCCATATCGCTGGCAGGTGTGATTTTTACTGAGGGAGGGCGTGGCGCCGCCTTGCTGTCCATTAACGGCACTACGGCCCAAGCTTATCGTGTGGGTCAGTCACTCGCGCCCGGGGTCACCCTGTCCGGCGTTTCAGCCCAGGGCGTATCCATAGATCAGGATGGTGTCATAGAACAACTGACCATGCCAGCCAACCCCGCCGATGTGGTACAGGGCTTTGTGCCCGTTACCAAATCCACCAAACTCACACAGCCCTGATGGTCAAGCGGGTATGGCCGCAAGCCTTGCTATTGATCGGATTGCTGTTGTTGCTGCAGACGGTGGGGGATGATGCACAAGCCATATTGAGATTTAGCCGTCAAGCTCTGGACGAAGGAGCGTGGTGGCGCCTGCTGACAGCGCATTTCGTTCATCTGGGCTGGATCCATACCATTTTGAATATCCTGGGTGTGCTGATGTGTTGCGCACTAGCCCCCCAGCTGTTTGACTATCGTCTTTGGCTCAAGTTGGTCTGCCTGGCGCTGGGAGTGAGTCTATCGCTATGGTGCTGGTCTCCCGAAATCACAGTTTATTCGGGTATGTCGGGTGTGTTGTATGGTCTGTTGGTCTTGGGTTTGTGGCCTCAGGCCCGGCGTAAAGATAGACTGGCAGCGCTTGCCCTGGCCATGACGGCGGGCTGGATGCTTTGGCAATTGGCGGTTGGGCCGTCAACCACCGAAGAACAGTGGATAGGTGGGCGTATCGCCGCCATTGCCCACCTATATGGCTTTGGTACGGGGCTGACCATGATGCTTGTTGGCATGGTGTGCCGACGCATCAGCTCTGGCTGAAATAATTTGATGTAAAAAAAGTTCTTAATGTTACCATTTACATCAAATTAAGAGCGAAGAGGGCACTATGAACTCCTTCCTATGCAAGGCATTTGCCGTTACGTTTTTGACACTTCCCGTGCAGGCCGCCCAGCAAGCAGAATTGGCAAAACAGGCGCCAGCGTATATTCAGCTACAACGCGCTGTCCTGATTAACGCCGACTTATGGACAGATCAACCTCAAATACTCGCTGCCAATTACGGGTTTGAAGGGATTATTGGTGTTCCGGGCCTGATGGGGGTCGACGATCTGCCACGCGCGGTAGCTGCAGGTGCTGGTGTGAATCTTGACTGGGCAGCTCTTGATCCCGCACCGCCTCTGCGCAACCTTACTAGTGCCGCCGGGGTGCTCGGCCTGGCCATTGCCGGCTTCGGCGCTACGCCACAGCTTGCCGACGCCATGCCTATTGAAGTCAGCTGGCCATTGTTACCTGGCTCGGTATCGCCGGACAACATCGCAATCACCCTGAATACAGGTGAAATCGTCCATCCCGTTGCTGCGGCGTTGAATCCCAATTATGACTACAACGAGCGCCACGTGATTGTGGTGTTTGGTGAGTTTGCCAATCGCCTCACGCCCGACACCCCGGGCGCAATTTATCCGGTCAGCGTCTCTTTTGTACAAGGGGATTCGCCCCTGATGGCGGTAGGCCCCGACGGGCCGATTTCCATCGTAGGCCTGTCGGCACTCAGTAGTCACCCTTATGTGGCAGGGCCGGCGTTGGTTGGGGCCAAGCTCAGCCGTTTTTCACCGGCCGGTGATTTTCCACCGCCAGCGCTCAATAGCGCCTTTCCAAATGATGCCTATTCACTCTATGGGAATGCAGCTCAATACCGTTTGCGCCTGTTCACTTCCGGTGGGTTTTCACCCGATGGGGTAAGTGGTTTCTTGCCAACTGACTTCGCAACTTTCTTTCGCCTGCATGCTCATGATGCCGAGGGCAAGCTGGTCACGCTCGATAAGGCGGGGCACACATACGATTTAGGCGTGGGAAAAATTGAAATTATTGGCCTGGCAGAAGTCGGTCCGCCAACAGATGGTACGGTCGATCCAGCTTACTATGCTGAAGACCACGACAATTATTTCGATATTATGCTTAAGGGTGATGAGGCAGCCATCAACTTGTTGCAGTCAGTCGAAATACCCACTTCCGCGGTGACTGGCTACAGCGATATCTATAACCCGGGTGGCCCAGGGCGTACCCCAACGCCGACCACACCGTATACCAAGCCTGCGCTGCCGCAAACATACCCTATCTTCCATAGCGTGGATCAGCCGCGCACCGTTAGTTACGCCAGCCAGTCGCTTGCCGATTACGACCTGGATGATGACCTGCCCGTAGTGTTTCGCCTGCAAGCCGATGACAAGGCAGATATATTGACCAGCAATTCACGACTAGCCAATCAATGGGTTGATAGTCAGGGCTATAGCCTGGAGCATGTCGGGTTTGCCAACGAAACCGATAGGCCTGGCGTCAGCGCCGTGATGGGCTATGTTTCGGAAACCGGTGACCGTATCTATACCCTGGATCCGGTAGAGCAGGCCAGGCTCGACCAAGCACCTGGCTGGCGTTCCGAAGGGCGGGCCTTTGGCGCTTTTGACCAGCCTTGGACGGGCCTTGAGCCTGTGTACCGCTTTTTCGAACTCAAAACCAAACGCCACGTATTTACAACAGATGCTGACGCGCACCTGAGGCTCAGCGGTAGTGAAAATCAAGGCGTAGCCTGGTATGCCGCCTTGTTTGTCAAGCCTCCTGCTCCACAAAGTGGTGGGAGCTCTGGGGGTTCCGCAGGTCTGATCTGGTTGGCTGGCCTGGCTTTGTTATGGGGGTATCGGCGCGTGTCAGCGGCGTAAAAGCTGCACATACTTGCGCCGAAAGCCCTGTTCGTTGGTGCCGACATTCATGCGTCAGTTACCTTCTTGTCAGCGTGCCCAGTCCGTACTCATCCAATAGTTCTATGGTAACGCTTTGCGCCATGCCGCCTGGGCCAATTGCAAACTTTACGCTGTAGCGGGAACCCACCGCAGCCAGTTCGCCATCTGGCTCGAATACATAGATGTTGGCATCCCAATGGTCCAATGGGATGGTTTTCCCCGAAACGCTCATGACCAGCGCCAGTTGACCGGCCTGGTCTATTATGCCCATATCGCCGAAATAGTCATTGGTGTAGGTGCCGACATATGCATGAACGGGCAGGGCAGGAGTGGGGGACAACGGAAAAGACTGGCCTACAAACTCACCTGTTGGCTTGGTTAAGTCGGAAAAAAGGGGGCCTACAACGTCCAGCCAGTTTCGGGATATTTCGCCAAACTGCACCAGATCCATAAAAGACATGCTGATTGATTCGGCAGCACCTACCGGCCAGGCATTGGTCAGGACAACGATGCCGGTATCGGCTGCAGGGAGCAAGTTGTAGGCAGTGCCCGTACCCAACAGGAATGCGCCTGAGTGTCCGTACATGGTATAGCCACCGGCTGTGGTGGAAATATTGAATCCGTATCCGTAGTAGCTCGCAGCGGAGTCTTCAGTGGCAGGGGAGGTTTGCATCTGAGGGCTGAGCGCGGGCAGCAGGGTGGCGCGTGGAATGATTTGCCTGCCCTGATACTCGCCTTCATGTAGAACCAATGCCATCCATTTCGCCATGTCATTGACGCTGGAACTGACGCCACCAGCAGGCGATTGCGGATCGGGCTGTCGTTGTTGCTGCGTCAGCCGGAAGGACCCATTGACGCTGAGGTGGGGATACGCACGATTGGAGCGTGCCATGAAATCGGCATAGCGGGAGCTGGTACTGCGCATATCCAGCGGACGGTAAAGCTCTCGGTCTGACAGGCTTTCCCAATCGATGCCAGATGCAACTGCCACGGCTTCGGCGCCGCCGGTCAGGCCGAAATTGGTATATTTATAGCGTGTGCGCAAGGGCTCGGTAGCTAAATAGCGCAGACGTTCCAGCACCTCTCTGCGATCGTAGCCCACCATTTCGAGATCATCGCCTGCGTGTTCGGGCAAGCCGGATCGGTGAGCATACATATCGCCCACCGTTACTTGCCTGGTAGCGTCGGGGTCATGAAGGGCAAACCACGGCAGATGCTGCACTAAAGGAGTATCCCAGCCAATAATCCCTTTACTGACTTGTGCGGCCACCACCGTGGCGCCAACCGATTTTGATATCGATGCCAGCTGAAACACTGTGTCAGCATCCACAGGAGTGGCATCGCCTACACGTCGTACACCAAACCCTTTGGCATAGATGGTTTGGCCTTTATGCACAACGGCAACAGCGATTCCGGGAACGCCGGTGCGAGCCATGATGTCGTTAACGATGCCGTCAACTTGTGCCACTGCTTGCAGGACACGCTCGGGAGGGATGCTTGCGGAGTCGGAGCTCGAGTTGCTGCTGCAGGAAGCAAGTGTGAGGAGCGTGGCAGCAATAGGCAAAGCCAGGCTGGTTCGTAAGAGCATGTTGTCTCCGGAGAAATGTGCAGTCAGGCGACAGGGTGTATCTAAAGCCTGCGAATGTTATTTTTATATTTCTTTATGTAATTCTAACGGCATTAATCCGGATATGCGGCTTTTTTTAGCTGTTATGGCTGGTACAGAACGAGTATCTAGTGCTCCGGCTGCTCCAGATTGGCCAATATGGGACAGTCTGGACGGTCATCGCCTGCGCAGCAGTTGATCAGTGTTTGCAGGGTGTTGGCCATTTGTTGCAAGCCGTCGATTTTTTGCTGCAGCTTATCTATATGCGCTTGGGCAAGTCGTTTTACGTCAGCGCTTTGCCGCGAATTGTCATTCCATAAATTGAGCAGATTGCCGATCTCGGTAGCCGAGAAGCCCAGATCACGCGCACGCCGGATAAAGCGCAGACGATGAATATCTGCATCGGAATATACGCGATAGCCCGATGAGGTTCGCTGCGCGGAGGGGATCAGGCCCGTTTGCTCGTAATAACGAATCATTTTGGCTGAAACGCCCGAGGCTTTGGATACTTCACCGATATTCATGCTTGCCCATGTTCAGGTTTATTTGACAATGGATAAACCTTGTCTATATTAAAGAGTCTACGGTGTGACTATCTTATCGCTTAAATATAAGGCGGTGTTAACATCAATGAAACCGAACATTTTTAGGAGTCATGTGTGAAAGGCTTTGTACAGAACATCGAGAAACTAACCATAGAGAACGACAACTTTCGCAAGGTGCTGTATACCGGCAAGCATATGCAACTAGTCCTGATGACCTTGCAGCCTGGTGAAGAAATCGGCGCAGAAGTGCACGAAACACACGATCAATTCTTGCGCATTGAAGAGGGCAAAGGGCGCGTCTTCATCGACGACAATACCTATGAAATACAAGATGACGATGCCATTGTTGTGCCGGCAGGAGCCCAGCATAACGTCGTCAACACAGGCAGCGAACCATTGCGCCTGTACACCTTATACGGCCCACCCGAGCACCGCGAGGGCGTGCTGCACGCAACCAAGGCCGACGAGCAAGAAGAGCATTTCGACGGCACTACTACTGAATAATTGTTTTCCAATATCTTTTAGAGCAGATCACATGAAATTATGGCTGACGGCGGCCGCTTTGGCGACCGTTACAACCTTTGCCAATGCGGCCGGCACAGCAATCACTGTGTATCAGGATCCCAATTGTGGGTGCTGTGGCGGTTGGGTCGAGCATATGCGCGAATCCGGCTTCGACGTTACGGCCATCAAAACGGCCAGTATGGCTGCAGTCAAGCAAAAATTGGGCGTGCCCATGGAGCTTGCTTCCTGCCATACGGGCGTTGTCGAATCCACCGGGCAAATCATAGAAGGGCATGTGCCCGCCAATGCCGTCAACAAGCTGCTTGCAAGTTCATCGACAAAAGGTGTATCGGCGCCCGGCATGCCGCTGAACGCACCCGGCATGGGCGAGCTGGACGGTAATTTGCTTACTGTAGACTTTAGCGGTAAGCCGTTTTCCAGGGACTAAGCTCCGTAATGCCTACAAGCCTTCCGCCGCTCTGAGCGTTGTGATGAGCAGCTTGTATAGTCGATCTACCGCTACGGAACTTTGTGAGGTAGGGCTCCTGAACACAGATACCTCCATGGGTTCAAGCGGCCCCAGGCGATGGTTGCCGCCTAGAATCTTCAGATGCGACGGTGCGCTGCATTGGGTCAGTACGGCAATTCCGGGATACCAACGCCAAGTCCAGTTCGCCGCTTTCAACGCGTGGAATCAAAGCGGTCGATTGCTCACAGCTCAGTTCGATCTCGACCGCCCCATGACTGGGGGCAAAGCGCTTCAAAACCGGAGTAAGGTACTTGGCGGCATAGTCATCGGGAACACCTAGCCGAATTCGGCCACTTAATTCCTGGCCGCGAAATTCTGCCAAGGTCTCGGCATGCAGATCAAGCATTCAGCCGAGGCAAACCTGGCTTGGGCCTGTTGTTCGGAGGAGGCCTTGCCCTTTGGCTTTTCTGGGTGCTCGGTACCTGCATAGGCATTTATTTCGGCAATGCCATCAGTGATCCCAGGCGCTTTGGGTTGGACATGATCATGGGCTGCTTCCTGCTTGCCATGGTGGTAAGTGGCGAGAAAAACCTGCGCATACTGGCCATCTGGGTGGTCGCGGGCTTTGCTTCTTTACTGGCTTATTGGTATTTGCCTGAAAACAGCCATGTAGTCGCCGGCGCATTGGCGGGCGGAGTTGCTGGAACCTTTTATCGTGGCGTTGCTGATGCTGACTTGCTAGTGAATTGGGGTGCTATATAATTCTCCCAAATACTAAACTTTACATAATACACATTATACGTATTTCAGAGTAATCATTCTCAAGCCCAGCATCGGCTCAGACTCCTCACCCATCGACGACGCGATCGCTCAATGCCAGGCGCCTGTCTGGGCTTAGATGATTCAATGACCGCAGTCTGTTTCTCACCGTCAAGCGTGAAGCCGCCCACCAGCTCCACAAGATGATTGGCCTGCTCATTTAGCTGCATTGCAGCCTGCGCGGCTTCATCAACTGAAACAGCATTCTCGCTCGTCACCACGCTTAAAGACGAAACGGCTGTGTTCACTTGCTCCAGACCAGTTCTTTGCTCCAGCGTTGCTACGCTGATTGCATTGATGAGTTCAGTCACACCCTTAACTTGGGCAACGATGTCATTCATAGACTTGCCAGCATCCTGGGCGAGCTTGGTTCCGGCTGCCACCGTGCGGCTGCTGTTCTCTATGAGTGCATTGATGTCTTTGGCTGCATCGGCGCTTTTCTGCGCAAGGCTGCGTACTTCACTGGCAACCACCGCGAAAGCGAAGCCTGCATATGGCTCATAGCCTGACTGATGCTTTTGGAATGAGCTCGATGAGTGTTGATGTTGGCCGTTAGATCGCCAGTGGAAATCGTGGTAGCCACGTGAGCCACCTCACGAGGTTCGCCACCGATCTGGCGCATGAGATCCCGAGTCAGCATCAACCCCAATACTATGGCTATCAAGGCCCCGCTTAAGGTCAACGCCAACATAAGCTGAAGAGTGCTCGCATAAATGCTGTCTGTGCGAGCGGCCAATTCTCCCGATGTGTTCTGTTTTTCCAGCATCAGGGAATTCAGCATCATTTCGGCAGTTTCGCCTAGGGGACGTGCCTCCATCTGAAGCCGCGCAATGACGGCAGAAGGTACTTGCTCCATAGCGGCTTGTTCAAGCTCCTGTGCGAGTTCTTCGATAACTTGGCTGTAGGCATTAATGGCTGCAGTCGCTGCTGCAACGGTAGCCCTACCTTCATCTGTGTCAATAAGATCGTGGAGCTTGTTTATTTCGATAGACGCTGCCTGGATGAAGTCGCGCATGAAGTAAACATCACCAATGCGCTGGCCTTTGTCCGTCGCCAACAATGCACTGCGTATTGCCCGCCCCGCGGCGACAACATTGTTCTGAGCCTGCGCGGCGTGGCGCAATCCGGCCACCTCTTGCTCGTACATCAGCAGCGCCATCTGACGGACTTGCTGGGTTGACCAAATACCGACGCTGCCGATAATCGCGGCTATCGCTGCAACGATGAGAAACCCGAGTGTAATTTTGGTTCGGACTGTAAGAGTTGAAAGCCGGTGCACCTGGGCCCCCAGTAAAAGGAAACCGCAAGTCTAAAGAAGCAATATGTCGTAATTGTTACAAAGCTGCTTGCCTGTGCCTTTTAATGCGACCCGTTATGCCCTCTTCTCGAACAGCACTCTTTTCAGCGTGTCAATAAACGCGATGGTTCGCTGAGGAAGCAGACGTCGCCCTGGTGTCACGCACCATATCGTGGTGGGTGGTAGCTTCCAGTCCGGCAAAATTCGCCTGAGCTCGCCCTGGCTCACGAATTTCTCCGCAAACCCTTCGGACAAACCCACAATGCCCAGGCCTCTTGCGGAAAGCGCCTGCTGCAGCCCCAGGGAGTTTGCTGAAAGTTTGCGCAACGGTAGCCCTTCCCAGCGCTCATCCCCTCGGGACAGGCGCCACTGTTGCTGCTCTCCTGCGCTGGTAACCAGAACCAGGCCTACATGGTCCAACAGGTCGGCGGGACACGTTGGTTCCCCGTTGCTGCGCAAATACTCGGGGCTGGCGTATAGGCAGTTTTGCAGCGTAGTGATGCGCCGCGCTACCAAGGTGTTGTCATCCGGTAGATGTGTTGCGGCTCGAATGGCTGCATCAAAGCGTTCTGCAATCAGATCCACGCGGCGTGGTGATAGATCCAATTCCAGGCGAACATCGGGATACTCTTGCGAAAACTCAGTGAGGACGTTGACGAAGGAGAACTCATAGAACTCTGGCGGCAAGGATATGCGCAAGGTTCCCTGGGGGGTGATTTGACGGTGTTGGGCCAAGGCCGAGGCGGCTTCTGTTTCTTCCTGAAGCCGTCGGGCATATTCCAGCATGCGCTCGCCAAACTCTGTGAGTACCAAGCGCCGGGTGCTACGCTGCAGCAGACGTTCGCCAAGCTCATTTTCCAGGTCAGTCAGCCGGCGTGATAACGTAGATTTGGGCAAGCCGGTATGCTCGGATGCACCGGTAAAGCTGCCCGCCTCTACGATATGGGCGAACAATATCAAGTCATTTGCATAGAGCGTATTAGCGTTCATATTACCTGGATTGTTCCAAATATGGAAATATTATAGATCAATATATGGCTTTTTCGCTGTTTTTATTTTTAATAGAATAGACCTTTTGTTGAACGCCCTGCCAGGTTTGTTCACACGCATACTGAAGCACGTATCAGCTGATAAGTGTTTGATTAAACGGAGATCTTCATGAATATTCCCTTTCTGCGTGCAGTGGCGCTGGCCGCAGCCTTAGGTTTGGGTGCCCTGGGCAATGCCAGCGCTGCCGTCTATACGGCATTGGATACTGACGCCAGCAGTGTCACGTTTGGCTATAGCCAAATGAATGTGTCGATGGACGGTAGCTTTGGCAAGATCAAGGCGACTGAATTCAATTTCGACCCACAGAATCCCGAGGCGGCCAAAGTCACTATAGAGATCGCGCTCGCCAGTATTGATGCTGGCTACGAAGAAGCGAATGCGGAGCTGGAAAAAGACGAATGGCTGGCTCTGGGCCAGCATCCGTTGGCTACGTTCACATCCAAGAAGGTAGAAGCTTTGACCAATGGCTATCAAGTCATTGGCGATTTGTCCATCAAGGGCAAGACCAAAGAAGTGACGGTTCCCTTTAGCTTTAAGGAACACGGCAATACTGGTGTCTTTGAAGGCAGCTTTACCTTTCATCGCGCTGACTTTGGCGTGGGCGAAGGCCAATGGAAGGATTTCAGCATTGTCGCCAATGACATTGCAATCAAGTTCAACATCGTCGCCAAACCTTAATTGATTGCTCACATCGCGGGCGTAACAACTAACTTAAAACGAAGGATTCATCATGAAAAAGACACTTATCGTTGCAGCATTCGCTGCCCTGTTTGCTGGTCAGGCCATGGCCGCCCCACAAACTTACGAGCTCGACCCCACCCATACCTTCCCCCGGTTTTCATATGACCATATGGGTATGTCCAAGCAAATTCTACGCTTCAATAAAACCACCGGTACGGTTGTGCTGGACCAGGAAGCCAAGCAAGCCAAGGTTGATGTCACCATAGACATGGCCACGATAGATACGGGTTTTCCGATGTTCGACGAACATATCCAGGGCGCAGATTTTCTTGATACCGCACAATTTCCCACGGCCACTTTCAAGTCGACTCAAGTCAATTTTGAAGGCGATAAGCCCGTCAGCATCGAGGGCGATCTGACGATCAAGGGTGTTACCAAGCCAGTAACACTGACGGTGACTTCCTTCTATAAAGGCCCTCATCCCATGTTAAAAAAAGAGGCCATCGGTGCCAACGCAACGGCGATCATCAAGCGGACCGAGTTTAACGCTGGCAAGTATGCTCCCGGTGTAGGCGACGAAGTAACGCTAGACATCGCTCTTGAGGCCGTAGCCAAGTAAACCGGCACGCCGCGGCGCGGTTTATGCGAACCGCGCCATATGCACATACAGGGCGGGCTTACCTGACTTGCACAACAAGGAATCGATATGGGACTTCTGATTGACGGAAAATGGCATGATCAGTGGTATGACACTGGCAGCACTGGCGGAAACTTTGTTCGCAGCGATACGCAGTTCCGCAATTGGATCACCCCGGACGGTAGCGCAGGCCCGAGCGGTACAGCAGGATTCAAGGCCGAGGCCGGACGCTATCACCTGTATGTTTCACTGGCTTGTCCCTGGGCCAGCCGTGTTTTGATTCTGCGCGCGCTAAAAGGCCTGGAACAAATGATTAGCCTGTCAGTCGTCAACCCCTATATGGGTGAACACGGCTGGACATTTGAACCTGGCTCGGGTGTGGTGGCCGATCCAGTCGGGCAAGCCCAATATCTGTATGAAATCTACCAGCGCGCGCAACCTAATTACAGTGGCCGCGTGACGGTGCCGCTATTGTGGGATTTGCACGGCAATACCATCGTCAATAATGAATCGTCTGAAATCATACGCATGCTGAATACAGCGTTTGATGGGATCGGAGCGCGTAAAGGCGATTATGCTCCTGTGGAACTCTTGCCCCAGATCGACGCCATCAATGCCGAAGTCTACGATACGGTGAACAACGGCGTGTACAAGGCGGGTTTCGCTACAGACCAACACGTTTATGAACAGGAAGTCAGCCAGCTGTTCGCCTACCTGGACAAGCTCGAACTCAAGCTGGGGCAACAACGCTATCTGGTGGATGATCGCATTACTGAAGCCGACTGGCGCCTGTTCACCACCTTGATTCGCTTCGACGCTGTTTACCATGGTCACTTCAAATGCAATCTGAAGCGCCTGGTCGACTACAAAAATCTATGGAGCTATACGCGCGAGCTCTACCAATGGCCCGGCATCGCGGCCACCGTAGACTTTGACCACATCAAACAACACTATTACCGTAGCCACGGCACCATCAATCCTAATGGCATCGTGCCGGCAGGCCCGCTTCTGGACCTGCAAAGTCCGGGTAACCGTCAGCTGGCAGAGGCCTGATTCGGCAGAATTTCCCGTACCAGATCTACCGGCCGGCATAAGCGCGCACCCAGAGAGGTGCTTACAAAGGGTCGGTTGATCAAGACGGGATGTGCCAGCATGGCATCGAGCAATTGATCGTCACTTAAGTCGGCTTGGTCCAGGCCCAGCTCTGAGCAGAGAGTCTCTTTTTCGCGTAGTGCATCGCGCACCGATAGTCCGGCTTGTTTGATCAGACTGATTAAAGTGGCGCGATCGGGCGGCGATTGCAGGTACTCAATGATCTGCGGTTCTATACCCGCCTCGCGAATCAAGGCCAGCGCATTGCGTGATGTGCTGCATTTAGGGTTGTGATAGATGATGGCGGAGTCCATGAATACATCCTTCCTGTCAGGGGCTTTGTCGCAGTCCCTATATTATTTCGGGTAAAGAGCCCATTATATTGGACGTCGATCCGGCGCGGCATTTACACCACATATTGCCTTATTACTTGTTTTTGTCACCAGTCCGTCACGTGTGCTTGCTGTAATGCAAGGCATCGTTAATCTCGTACCGGTGTACTCGAGTTGATACAAGCACACGACACAAGCAAAACATACAGAACGATCTGGATTTCTGATCTGCATCTGGGTACCCCAGGCTGTCAGGCCGACGCACTGCTGGATTTCCTGAAACAACACGAATCCGAAACACTCTATCTGGTGGGCGACATCATCGACGGCTGGCAGTTGAAGAAAAGATGGTACTGGCCTCAGTCGCATAACGATATCGTGCAGAAAATCTTGCGTAAGGCTCGCAAAGGTACGCGAGTGGTCTATGTACCGGGCAATCATGATTCCTTTGCCCGTCAGTACACAGGCGAGCAATTCGGCGGTATCGAGGTGCATCTTGAGGCCGAACATACGACGCTTAAGGGACAGTGTCTGCTGATCACGCATGGCGACTTGTTCGATGGCGTTATTCAGTATGCGCCTTGGCTGGCTTATCTGGGGGACAGACTGTACAGCCTGGTGTTGGCCGGAAATGTCTGGTTCAACCGCGCCCGTGCCCGTATGGGTCTGGGCTATTGGTCTTTGTCGCAATACCTGAAGCACAAAGTAAAGGATGCCGTCTCGTTTATTACTGCCTTTGAAGATGCCTTGATCAAGGAGGCCAAGCGTCGTGGTTTTGACGGCGTCGTGTGCGGCCACATCCACAAGGCACAGATGCGCGAGGTCGACGGTGTTCTGTATTGCAATGATGGAGACTGGGTCGAGAGCCTTACCGCACTGGTCGAACATGTGGATGGCCGCCTGGAAATCATTTCATGGCTGCCTGAAAGAAGTCCAAAACCCAGGAAGTCACGCGGAAAAGAATCCTCGCCGCTAGTCGCAACCCCCATCATGCCGCAAGCTGTCACACAAACTGTGGAAACAGAAACCGCCGAAGGAGTTACGCAAAATTGAAAATTGTTATCGTCACCGACGCCTGGAAGCCGCAAGTCAATGGCGTGGTTCGCACGTTGACTCAAACTCGCGACGAACTCATGCAGATGGGACACGAGGTCGATCTACTGAATCCATTGGAGTTTCGTACCTTGCCCTGCCCCACTTATCCTGAAATTCGCCTATCGCTGTTTGCGCGCAGGAAGGTGAACAACCGCCTGAAGGCAGCCAAGCTTGATGCCTTGCATATTGCGACCGAAGGTCCCCTGGGCATGGCGGCACGGGCTTATGCTTTGCGCAACAAGATTCCTTTCACCACCGCTTATCACACACGCTTTCCCGAGTATGTCCAGGCCCGCACCCGCCTTCCCTTGTCGCTGACCTATCGTTTTTTGAGGTGGTTCCATGGCCCGTCCAGTGCCGTAATGGTTCCCACCGAGGTAGTGAGGCGTGATCTGCTCGACAATGGCTTTGCCGCGCAACAAGTTGTGCTGTGGTCGCGCGGTGTGGATCTGAATATCTTCAAGCCGGGACCTGCACTGTCTCATCAGGAAAAGCCACCCGTCTTCCTGTGTGTGGGCCGTGTGGCGGTCGAAAAGAATATCGAGGCATTCCTGAAGCTGGATTTGCCCGGCACAAAATGGGTGGCCGGCGACGGCCCTTTGCTGGCTGACCTCAAGCTGCGTTATCCCAAGGTACGCTTTACCGGCGTGATGGACCAGGAGACGCTGGCCAGCCTGTATAACGCAGCCGATGTATTTGTATTTCCCAGCCGTACTGATACCTTTGGCCTGGTGTTGCTGGAAGCGCTGGCCTGCGGCTGTCCGGTGGCTGCTTACCCGGTGACAGGCCCCATAGACGTGCTTGGCGATGCGCCGGCGGGAGTCATGGATGAGGACTTGAGGTTGGCTTGCCTGAAGGCATTGGACATTCCGCGTCAAATTGCTCGCAGTCATGCAGAGAAATTTTCGTGGCGTGCCTCGACGGAAACCTTCTTGGCTCACCTGCATCCGCTGAAAAGTTCCTCCGCCTTTGCCACCGAAGCGGCATAACGGCTGGTGGTCGACGCCTCGCCTGCTGCGAGGCTACGCCACCGTCTGTGGTAAAGGAATGAATTCGCCATTATCGTGTTCAGGCAAGACTATGCGTCCAGCCATCCAGTCTGCCTTGGCCTGTTCAATACGCTCTTTGCGTGACGATACAAAGTTCCACCATATATGGCGGGCACCCAATGGCTCGCCCCCCAGCAGCATCAGCCGCGAGTCATTTAGCGCTTTGAGCACCGGCGCCCCACCTGCCGAAAACACCAGCATCTGCCCAGCCTGATACCGCTGGCCTTCAAACTCGATGACGCCGCTGGCAATATAGGCTGCCCGTTCAGGATGAGAGTCTGGCAATGCGATAGAGGCTGTGGCCTCAAGCGTGATATCGGCATAAAACAAGGGCGAATGAGTTTTAGCAGGGCTGTCTACGCCATAAGCGCTACCTGCAATCATTCGGCCAGACATGCCAGTATCGCTGAAACTGGGCAGGTCGTCGGCCGAGTAATGAGCGAAATCAGGCGTGTCTTCTTCGTTGGCTTCGGGAACTGCAACCCATGCTTGTATACCATCTATGCGGCCACCCTGTGTGCGCATGCCGTCAAAACGTTCAGAATGGCTGATGCCTGATCCTGCCGTCATCCAGTTCAGGGCGCCGGGCAAGATGGTTTGTTCCACCCCCAGGCTGTCGCGATGCGTCATTTGACCTTCAAACAGATAAGTAACGGTAGACAGACCTATATGAGGGTGCGGCCGAACGTCCATATGCTGCGGCACAGGTGCGGGCAGTGTATGCGGCCCCATGCGGTCAAAGAAAATAAACGGCCCCACCATACGGCGCTTGCGAAATGGCAGCACACGCCCTACTTTAAACCCACCTCCGAGATCGTGTTCCCGGGTCTCAATGATAAGATCGTGCATGTAAGCTCCTGGTTATGGAAAACCCCTACTGGTTTGATGTGAATCAAGACTTCTTGTTGTGTAATGAGTTCCAATACCACTATAGGGCATTCATGTGATGCCGCCACTTTTTTTCAACTGGAGAATTCCTATGCTAGCAAAAGCCACTTTCGCCGCCCTGTTGTCCGTCATGAGCCTGCCAGCACTGGCCGCCCAGTGCGACGTCACCGTTGAGGGCAACGATGCCATGCAGTTCAACACCAAAGAAATCATTGTCGACAAAACATGCACTGAATTCACGATCAACCTGAAGCACACCGGTCAACTGCCTAAGGCAGCCATGGGCCATAACGTTGTGCTCACCAAAGAAGCCGACAAGCAAGGCGCTGCCACTGATGGCATGGCTGCCGGCCTCGACAACGATTACGTCAAACCCGACGACGCTCGTGTTATTGCCCACACCCCGGTTATCGGCGGTGGTGAAACCACTTCAGTTAAGTTTGATGTCAGCAAACTGGCCGCTGGCGAAAACTATGCCTTCTTCTGCTCCTTCCCCGGCCATTGGGCCATCATGACCGGCACCCTGAAACTGTCCAGCTAAACTACAGCTGTACAGTTTCCCGGTTATCACACTGTGGGGACACCCTGTTTGGGTGTCCCCACAGTGTTTGTGGCGCCTGAAACTCCAGGCTTGACCTTGTCACTGTTGTAAGGTTTATAGTCCGACTATTGCCATGGCTGCCCCAAGCACTGGCCCAAATCACAAGGAGCTAAACATGCTGGAATTTGAAATCAAGGACATGACTTGCGGTCACTGCGCGAGCACGATTACCAAGGCCGTGCAAGCCATTGCGCCAGGTGCAGAGCTCGACATCAGGCTCGACAACCATCACGTGCAGATCAATGGTGCGCCCGACGCCGATGCCATAGAAACAGCCATACGTGAAGCCGGCTATTCACCCGTTCGCTTAAGCTGATATCGGGCTGTCAGCCCCAAAGACCAGTACACTCTCAGGCCGTCATGCCGACGGCATTCATGACCAGGCGCAGCAAATAAGCCGCCAGCCCCAGCGCAGCGATGCTGGCAAGCCAGATGCCCAGCATCCAGGCCAGACGCTTGGCCCAGAGCCGTTTGCGCTCAACTTGCTCCACTAGTGGTAGCCTTCGCCCGACACTACCTTGCCTCTGAATACATAATAAGACCAGGCTGTGTACATCAGGATCATGGGCACGATCAGCAAGGCCCCTACTAGGGCAAAGCCCTGGCTTTGCGGCGGTGCCGAGGCGTCCCAAATTGAAATATCCGGCGGAATGATATAGGGCCAGATGCTGATGCCCAGACCGCTATAACCCAGGAAAACCAAGGCTAGTGTCAGTAGGAAGGGGCCAGCATGAGGCTCTTGCCTGAGCAAGCGCAGCAGGTAAAACGCAGTCAAAAGCACCAGCACGGGCACGGGCGCGAACCAGAATATATTGGGCAGCGTGAACCAGCGCTCGGCAATATTGCTATGGGTCAGTGGCGTCCAGATACTGATGATGCCTATCACGCCCATCAATGTCAGGGTAAGCGGTCTGGCCAGCTGCAGCATGCGGTCATGCAAGGCGTCCTGCGTTTTGAAGATCAGCCAGGTGCAACCCAGCAAGGCGTAAGCCACCAACAGGCCCAAGCCGGTAAACAAGGGAAATGGAGCGACCCAGTCGAAGGGGCCGCCCGTATAGCTGCGACCAATCACTTGCACGCCATGCATATAAGCACCCAGGGTCACACCCTGGAAAAAGGTGGCGGTCACAGAGCCCAGAATAAAGGCCTTGTCCCACCAATGACGCTTGTGCTCCTCAGCCTTGAAGCGAAACTCAAAAGCGACCCCGCGAAAGATCAGCCCTAGCAGCATGAATATCAAAGGCAGCATAAATGCGCTGAGAATGACGGAATAAGCCAGGGGGAATGCAGCCAGCAGGCCTGCGCCGCCCAGCACCAGCCATGTTTCATTACCATCCCACACTGGCGCAACGGTGTTCATCATGATGTCACGGTCTTCTTTGGCGGGTACGAAGGGGAAAAGTATGCCTATGCCCAGGTCGAAGCCATCCATGATTACGTACATCAGTACACCAAACAGAATGATGATTGCCCACAGCAGAGCCAGATCGATACCCATGTCATTCATCCTTGTCAGTGTTGATGGGAGCTGGTCGACCATCGGGTACCAGAGGTTTCTGCGGCCGGCCGGCCGCCGAGAGCGGTCGTGACGGTGTGCGTGCTTCGCCCGGCCCTCCGGGAGGCAGGAGCTCTTGTGCAGTGGGACCTTTGCGTATCAGCCGCAGCATATATACCGTACCGGCTCCAAATACCATAAAGTAAACGACGACGAATAAAATCAGCGTCAGCCCGACCTCGAGCGCCCCATGAGGACTGACGGCGTCAGCGGTACGCATCACACCGTATACCACCCAGGGCTGGCGGCCGATTTCGGTGGTGTACCAGCCAGCCAATAATGCGATAAGCCCGCTGGGGCCCATGCACAGGGCAAAGCGCCACAGTAGTGGTGATCGGTAGAGTGAGCCTTTCCAGCGAGCCCAGGCTGCCCAAAAAGCCAGTCCTATCATCAGCACGCCCAGTCCCACCATGATCCGGAAGGACCAGAACACGATGGTCGAATTGGGGCGGTCTTCTTTGGCGAATTCTTTCAGACCTGGAAACTGGCCGTCCCAGCTATGGGTCAGGATAAGGCTGCCCAAGTGGGGAATGTCGAGCGCGAAGTGGGTTTTTTCTTCTTGCATATCGGGCCAGCCAAAGAGCGTAAGAGGCACGGCTTCGCCCGGCGTGTTCTCCCAGTGCCCTTCTATGGCCGCGATCTTGGCTGGTTGATGTATGAGTGTGTTGCGCCCGTGAAAATCACCCACCATCGCCTGTATGGGCGCCACGAAAAGCAGCATCCACATAGCCATGGACAGCATTTTACGTATGGCCGGCGTATCGTTGCGCTTGAGCAGGTGCCAGCCCGCAGAAGCCCCCACCATCAGCGCTGTAGCCAGAAAGGCGGCAATGACCATATGCACCAGGCGATACGGAAACGACGGGTTGAAGATTACCGCCAGCCAGTCGACGGGTACCACTTGATTGTTGATGATCTCGTAGCCCGCAGGCGTTTGCATCCAGCTATTGGACGCCAGAATCCATGTGGCCGACATGAGTGTGCCCAGGGCAACCATGACAGTGGAGAAAAAATGCAGGCCTGGCCCTACCCTATTCCAGCCGAACAACATCACACCCAGAAAGCCCGCCTCAAGGAAAAAAGCGGTCAGGACTTCGTAGGCCAGCAGTGGCCCGGTAATGCTGCCGGCAAAATCGGAAAAATAACTCCAGTTGGTGCCAAACTGATAGGCCATGACCAGGCCAGAGACAACGCCCATGCCAAAATTGACGGCAAATACCTTGATCCAGAAATGGTAGAGCTGTCTGTATACCGGTTTGCCCGTTTTGAGCCAACAGCCTTCGAGCACGGCCAGATAACTGGCTAATCCTATGGTGATGGCGGGAAAAAGAATGTGAAAGGATATTGTGAATCCAAACTGAATTCGAGCCAGCATCAGTGCATCGAGATTCATGCATCATTCTCCGCTATGCGTTCATGAGATGTGCAGCCGCCATCTCTGGTGAGTCAGGAAGCACTGTACAGGATGTGATGGTTGTCGTAAACCGTAGAGGTACAACTGCATCAGTACTATGAAAAGCCAGGCTGCAGGGATCGAAGCCTGGCTTACCCAGCTTTACTGGGCTTGCGGTGGGATAAGTGATTCCATTTCCTTGCGTATCCGATAAGCGGGTGTGCTGGTGTCGATATCTACATCAGACCAACTTAGAGATTGCCCCTTGGCTACCGGACACAGTACTTTGATGCCATGCGCCAGGCCCAGAGGCAGCCCGCCAATACTGACTGATTTCTGTGCCGGCAGCAGCTTGCCCCAGACCGTATAGCCGCCTTCGCCGTCAAGAATATCGCCTGGTTTAAGGTCACGTTTGGCCGTGGCCACGACATCGGCTTGCCAGCATGTGGCAACCCCTGTGGCCTCTTTGCGCAAGGCTACAGAAGCCACGGACATGCCCACTTCCAGGCCGATCAGATGCCAACGTTTGTATAAAGTGAAATAGCGGCCTGAAGGATCGGTGTGTGCGTTGTATTCTTCAAAACAGTTCTTGATGTAGTCAGTTTCGGCTTCGACGGTTACCCAGACACCCATGCGTATGTCGTAGGGAATACGCCTGCCATCGGCTTCCAATGACGAAACCACCTCGACCATGCCTTTGCTTTCCAGCACACCACCTTCGCTGATGGGGCGCGTGACAAAAGGAATGTCTTCAATACTGGCTGGTGGGTAAAGCAGCCCGTTCGACGGCACACGCAGGCCAGTGGCATTGGCCACGGCAGAGCTTTCTATAGAAGGTTTGGAGCCGTCGAGAAAACTATTGAACATCTTGGGGTTCAAACCTCCGCGTTCTGCCTGTTCAGGCGTCAGGCCGTAATAGCCCCAGACGGTATCGGGTGTTGACTCGGAAAAATGTGGCAGCCATTTATGCCCGCGACCAGCCGCAACGACCGGGAATCCGCAGGTGCGGGCCCAATCGACCAAGTCGCAAATAAGTGCCGGCTGGTCGCCAAACGCGAGGGAATACACCACACCAGCCTGAGCGGCTTTCCGGCCCAGCAGCGGGCCACAAAAGGCATCGGCCTCGACCGTTACATTGACGACATGCTTGCCCTGAGCAAAAGCAGCCAGGCAATGCTCGACCGCCGCAATGGGATTTCCGGTGCATTCCACCACAACATCAATCTCGGGCAGGCTGACCAAAGCCTGCCAGTCGTCGGTGATCCATGTGGAGCCTGTACGCAAAGCCTCATCGGCAGAGCTTGCGCCGTACTGTTCAGGCTTCCAGCCGACCCGTGCAAGACTGTTGCGGGCTGCTTCGGGCGATAAGTCGGCGATGCCAGCCAGATGCACACCCGGCGTACGTGGAATCTGTGACAAGTACATGGCGCCGAATTTGCCTGCACCTATTAATCCGACGCGTATGGGTTTGTTCTGAGCAGCGCGTTCCTGCAACTGGGCATAAAGACTCATCGATCGATCCTGTAGCGCAAAAAAAAGAAAATAGCTTACCCGATTCCGCACGTCTTAAGCATATAGCTCGGGCACATTATGCGCACAGCTTATAAATATTGGAAAAAGTAATCGTTCTGTTTTGGCGCAGGCTTCCGTAGTCTAGATACCGGGCCACCCCACACTCGTTAGGACAGGAAGATTCATGAGATTTACGTCAATATTCAAATCGGCACTTATAGCTGCCTTGCTAGCCACCCCCGTTGCTCATGCTGCGGAGGTGTCCTTATTGAACGTATCCTATGATCCCACACGGGAGCTGTATCAGGCGTTCAACCAGACATTTGCGGATTACTGGAAAGAGAAGACTGGCGACACAGTAACCATCAGGCAATCACACGGCGGCTCAGGCAAGCAGGCACGCTCAGTCATAGATGGACTGGAGGCGGATGTGGTCACACTTGCCCTGGCATCCGATATTGATGCAATCGCCGGACACGGAGCCATTGCGACTGACTGGCAGCGGCAACTCAAGCAGAACAGTGCGCCCTATACGTCCACCATTGTTTTTCTGGTACGCAAAGGCAATCCCAAGCACATCAAGGACTGGGGGGATTTGCTGGAACCCGGCATACAAATCATCACTCCTAACCCCAAGACCTCAGGTGGGGCGCGTTGGAACTATCTTGCTGCATGGGGTTACGCTCTGGGCCTTCCGGGTGGCAGCGAGCAAAGTGCCGAGGAATTCGTAGGCGACTTGTACAAACAGGTGCCGGTGCTGGACTCCGGGGCGCGTGGCTCGACTACGACTTTTGTTGAACGCGGTATCGGCGACGTCTTGCTGGCCTGGGAGAACGAAGCTCTGCTGGCCATCAAGGAGCTGGGGCCTGAAAAGGTGGAAATAGTGACGCCCTCGGTCAGCATCCTGGCAGAGCCACCTGTCGCTATCGTTGATAAAAACGTGGATAAGAAAGGAACGCGTGCCGTGGCCCAGGCTTACCTGGAATATCTGTATAGCGCTACAGGCCAGAACATTGCAGGCAAGAACTACTACCGCCCCAGCAATAAGGAGGTAGCAGCCCGATACGCCGGCCAGCATCCCGACATTGAACTGTTCACCATAGAAGAGGTGGCGGGTGGATGGGCCCAGGCTCAGGCGCATCACTTTGACGACGGTGGCATCTTCGACCAAATTTACCAACCTGCCGGCAGGTAATGACCTTGTATAAGAAGAAAGAAAACACTTTATGCCTATTCTGAATAGCCAGCCGGCGCGGAGTGCGGCCCCATTCCGGGTCATACCCGGGTTCAACCTGACATTGGGCTTCACCCTGCTCTACCTAAGCCTGATCGTCCTGATTCCCTTGTCGGCCGTATTTCTTAAAACCTTTACCCTGAGTTGGAGCGATTTCTGGGAGACCATTACTGCACCACGAGTAGTGGCTTCCTATAAGTTGAGCTTCGGAGCGGCGTTCCTGGCCGCAATGGTCAACGTTGTCTTCGGCACCTTGGTGGCCTGGGTGCTGGTACGCTATCGATTCTTTGGCAAGAAAATCATCGATGCCCTGGTGGATTTGCCTTTTGCCTTGCCCACTGCCGTAGCTGGTATTGCACTGACCGCACTTTATGCTCCCAATGGCTGGATAGGCCGATTGCTGGAGCCCTTGGGCATCAAAATCGCCTTCGCGCCTTTGGGTATCGTTGTTGCATTGGTCTTTATTGGTTTGCCTTTTGTCGTGCGAACGGTGCAACCCGTCCTGGAAGAAGCCGAGCAAGAACTGGAAGAAGCCGCTGCAAGCCTGGGTGCAAATCGGATGCAGACCCTGTCAAGGGTGATTCTGCCGACGATTGCTCCCGCTTTGCTGACCGGCTTTGCCATGGCTTTTGCCCGGGCCAGTGGCGAATACGGTTCGGTCATTTTTATCGCTGGCAATATGCCCATGATTTCCGAAATCGCCCCACTGCTGATCGTGACTAAGCTGGAACAGTACGACTATGCGGGCGCGAGCGCCATAGCGGCTGTCATGCTACTCATTTCATTCGCCTTGCTGCTGGCTATCAATCTACTGCAAGCCCGGGCGCGCCACAGCACCGAAGCAAAAAGGAAATTGACATGAGTGTGTCCGACCTGAGCTTGGTAAAACCTGCCATCATCGGGCCCCAAACACCTGCATGCCTGTACTCGGAAAATAGTGCAGTCACCCCATCGGTGACGCAAGAACCCCGCTGGCTTCGGTATACCCTTATTTCGGTAGCGTTGCTGTTTCTGGGCTTGTTTCTGCTCATGCCACTGATTGCGGTTTTCACCGAGGCTTTACGCAAAGGTTGGGGAGCCTATGCGACAGCCATCATCGAGCCCGACGCGGTGTCGGCCATCAAGCTGACCCTGTTGGCGGCGGCGATAGCAGTGCCACTCAATGTGGTGTTTGGTGTGTCGGCAGCCTGGTGCATTGCCAAATTTGATTTTCGTAGCAAGAGTTTGCTACTTACCCTGATCGACATTCCGTTCTCGGTGTCGCCGATTATCTCTGGTCTGATCTACGTATTGTTGTTCGGCGCACAGGGCTGGATGGGAGAGTGGCTATATGAGCATGACATCAGGATTCTGTTTGCGGTACCCGGCATTGTGCTCGCCACCATTTTCGTCACCTTTCCTTTTGTCGCGCGTGAACTCATTCCCCTGATGCAATCGCAAGGCAGCGAAGAGGAAGAAGCCGCTTTAGTACTGGGCGCTTCGGGCTGGCAAACTTTCTGGCGGGTGACCTTACCCAACATCAGGTGGGGGCTGCTCTATGGCGTCATTCTTTGCAATGCCCGGGCCATGGGTGAGTTTGGCGCCGTGTCGGTCGTGTCGGGCCATATACGCGGCTTGACCAATACGATTCCACTGCACGTGGAGATTCTTTACAACGAGTACAACTTTTCTGCCGCATTTGCCGTGGCATCGCTCCTGGCGATGCTGGCACTGGTCACGCTTGCCCTGAAATCGTGGGTAGCGTGGCTCACACAACATCATGCGGTGTCAGAGTCCGATGCAGGAGCACATTGAACATGAGTATAGAGGTTCGTCATATACATAAGCAGTTCGGCAGTTTCACGGCCCTGAACAATGTATCGCTGAAATTTCCTGATGGAAAGCTGACTGCCCTGCTGGGCCCATCGGGCTGCGGAAAAACGACGCTGCTGCGCATTATCGCCGGTCTGGAGCATCCCGATGCCGGCGAGATCCTGCTGGACCAGGAAAATGCAGTGGCCCGCCATGTGCGGGAGCGAAAAGTAGGTTTTGTCTTCCAGCATTACGCCTTGTTTAAACATATGAGCGTCTTTGAAAATATTGCCTTCGGCCTGAGGATCAAGCCGCGCAAGGAACGCCCTTCCGAAAACGCTATTCGTGAACGCGTGACGCGTTTGCTCGAACTCGTGCAACTGGACTGGATTGCCGAACGCAAGCCATCGGCCTTATCGGGAGGCCAACGTCAGCGCATTGCGCTGGCCCGTGCACTGGCAGTTGAGCCACGCGTGCTGCTATTGGATGAGCCATTCGGCGCGCTGGACGCCAAGGTCCGCAAGGAATTGCGGCGCTGGCTGAAACGGCTGCATGAGGAATTGAACATCACCAGCATTTTTGTTACCCACGATCAGGAAGAAGCCCTGGAAGTGGCTGACGAAATTGTGGTAATGAACCAGGGACGGGTCGAACAGACCGGTGCGCCAGCGAGCGTATACAAGCACCCTGCCACGCCTTTTGTGTACGGATTCCTTGGGCACGTCAATCTGTTTCAGGGTCGACTGCAAAATGGCGTATTGAAAACCGGCGATGTATGTCTGGAGACACCAGGCCACCACCAGGCTGAAAACGAAGAAGGTACAGCCTATGTCCGCCCGCATGATATCGATATCGTGCGATACACTCCGGATGCACAGGGCATAGTGGTGCAATTGGAGCGCTTTCATGCCATAGGTCCCTTGGCGCAGCTGGAGCTCAAGCGTAAGGATACGGATGAGGTCATCGAAGCCGTTATTTCGGCGGAACGGTTTTCGCAGCTGCAGCTCAAGCCATTCGACACATTGGTGGCACGCCCCAGACACCTGCATATTTTTACGGCGGGGTCAGTTTCCTAGCGGCAAGGACTGACGCGCATCAGCGCGTCAGCAACACCACCCCAGCCACAATCACTGCACATCCAAGCAAGCGAGCCGTCGAAGCCCGTTCTTTCAAGATGAAGAATCCGGCAACCGTAGCCATCATCAAGGACATTTCCCGTAGAGGTGCGACCAGACTGACCGGACCACCCTTTTGCAGTGCAAACAGCACCAGAATATAAGCCATGGGCGATAAAGCACCTACCGCCAGTGCGTATCCCCACTTGCCGCGCATTTGCTCCAGCATGCTGGTTCGGCGCATCCAGGCGCGTGGAGCGAGAATCATGGCATTGCCCAACGCTGACAGCCAATCGAGAATGACCGGGGCAATCAGCAATACCTTCACACTATAGGCATCGGCCACTGTGTAGGCGGCAATAAACAAACCAATAAACAGGCCCCAGCGTACTCCGGTCCAGGCCTTGGGCGAGGTAAAGCGGCGCAAATTGCCATCTGACGCGATCAACAGGATACCGGCGACGATGCTGAATATGCCCAAAATACCCAGGGTGGACGGTTGCTCGCCCAGCCACAGGAAAGCGGCCAGGCTCGAGAGCAAGGGGCCGGTTCCTCGCGCCATAGGGTACACAATCGAGAGATCCGCAGCATGATAGCCCCATTGCAGACATAGGCTATAGCCGAGATGCAAAAGGCTGGACAAGGCGATGAAGAACACGGCTTGCAGGCTCCAGCTCATGCCATCGGCCCAAAGTATATAGATCACCCACGGGGCATACAGAACAGCGGAAATCAGGCGATAGGCAAAAACAAAATGACCTGCTGATGCATTAGCTTTTTTCGAGATGAGATTCCAGCTTGCATGCAAGGCGGCTGCACAGATTACCAGTCCGAATATTTCAGGGGTCATGCTTTATGCTTACCATATACGCTTCGTGTATCCAGAACCCCTAAGCACGGATTATGATGAACCCTGTCCAGTGCCTGTGCCTAGGAAGGCCCTGATTCAGGGCTTCCCTAGCCAGATAAATGGTCATAAAAGCGACATATTATCCGAATTTGATGCCGCCGCTGCACTCATCAACCCAGGAAAGCGCTCGGGGCAGCCTACTGTGCCGTTGCAAGGAGTCCTTATGAAATCCGCCCGTTTATCGCTGTTTCGCCTGCTTGCACCGCTGGTGCTGATTTGTATGCTGCCAGGAACGGCGACGGCGCAGTTGAAACCTGGCGCGCCGGCTCCTGACTTCACACTGCAAGCGACCCTGGCCGGCGATGCGTTCGAGTTTTCCCTCTACGAGGCCCTGAAGCAAGGACCTGTTGTTTTATATTTCTACCCAGCCGCATTCACCACGGGTTGCACCATAGAGGCCCATAACTTTGCCGAAGCTACCGATGAGTACAAGTCTTATGGTGCCACGGTGCTGGGTGTGTCGGCCGATAATCTGGAGAAACTCAAGGAGTTTTCCGTGAGTGCCTGCCGCAGCAAATTTGCCGTCGCCGCCGACCCGGCTGCCAGCGTGATCAAGGCCTACGACGCCAGCATGGCATTTCGTCCCAATATGGCCGGCCGTGTTTCCTATGTCATCACACCCGATCACAAGGTCTATTATGAGTTCAGCAGCTCGAATCCGGACGACCACGTTCCCAACACCATGGCAGCCGTCAAGCAATGGGCGTTAAATGGTAAAGTTCAATGAACATCATCCACACAAACCAGGGCGAACATGACATCGGTACATGCCTTCTCTGCGGTTGCCCTTGACGGCGAAGCCATAGATTTTTCCCGCTACCGCGACAAAGTTCTACTGATCGTGAATGTGGCGTCGGAATGTGGTTTCACGCCTCAGTATCAAGGCCTGGAAGCCCTGTATCAAAGCTACCGTGACCGTGGCCTGCTGGTGCTCGGTTTTCCCTGCAATCAGTTCGGCCATCAGGAACCTGGTGACGCTGCACAGATCGCCAGTTTCTGCACGCAACAGTATGGCGTGACATTTCCTTTGTTCGAGAAAATCGAAGTCAACGGTCCTGGTTCCCATCCGCTGTACGCCTGGCTTAAATCCGAAAAGTCCGGCGTACTGGGCAGTCAGAGCATCAAATGGAATTTCACCAAGTTCCTCATCGGCAGGGACGGCAAGGTCGTGCAACGCTATGGTTCCACCACCAAACCCGAGGCAATGCGCCGCGATATTGAAAAGGCGCTGGAAAAAGGAAACACATGATAGATCTACATTATTGGACCACTCCGAATGGGCACAAGATCACCCTGTTTCTCGAAGAAACCGGGCTCCCCTACACCATCTTTCCCGTCAATATCGGTAAGGGCGACCAGTTCAAGCCTGAATTCCTGAAAATATCTCCCAATAACCGCATACCCGCCATCGTGGACCACGCACCTGCTGAGGGTGCGGAACCGATGTCAGTGTTTGAGTCGGGCGCCATTTTGCTGTATCTGGCGGAAAAAACCGGCCAATTCCTGCCTGTTGCATTGCGCGAGCGGACTGAAGTCCTGCAATGGCTGTTCTGGCAAATGGGTGGATTGGGGCCCATGGCCGGGCAGAATCATCACTTCAATACCTATGCCCAAGAAAAACTCCCCTACGCCATCGACCGCTATGTACGTGAAACAGCCCGTTTGTACGGTGTGTTGAACAAGCAACTGGCTGACCGCGAATTCATCGCGCATGACTACTCTATTGCCGACATGGCTTGCTATCCGTGGATAGTCCCTCATAAGCGCCAAGAGCAAGATCTGAACGACTTTCCCCATCTTAAACGTTGGTTCGATGCGATTGAAGCACGGCCCGCCACTCGGCGAGCCTACGAAAAAGCCGAACTGATCAACACTACACCCTCGGTCAGCGACGAAGCATCCCGCAAGCTGCTTTTCGGCCAAGACGCCAGTACTATCAAATGAGGGCAGGCATGTACTTGACCCCTTTTCTTCGCTTGGGCGTGACGACGATTGCTCTGAGTGTACTCGCGGCCTGTGCCAGCGGCCCTTCCGCAAATATCTCCAGAATCCCTGTTGCCACCGACCAGCAAACCAGCAAAGAAGGCTTGTTCGTTCAAGAGGTCAAATGGAAGCATGCCAAGCCCGATTGCGAGGGTGACTGCCCCACGCTAGAGCTCGACTCCATTGTATTTCCCGGCGTCCCAATGCTCACCGAACTGGTTGATCATGCCCTGGCCGTAATGACCGGTCTGGGTGATAGCGGACCACCTCCCTATTTCACCATCGCGGAATACGAAGACTATTTCTGGAAAACCGCAGCACCACGCGACTCTACGCTGCTGTCTGCCAAAACACGCTACCGTAATCGCACCCTGACCGTCATCGAGCTGAACAGCTGGCAATACACCACCGGAGCAGCACATGGAATTTCGGCCACTCAATTTCTGAACTGGGACAACAACAGCGGAAAAGTACTGAGCCTGGAAAAAATACTTCAACCTGGTCAATATGACGCTTATGTAACTGTCTTGAAGCAGGCACACTCAACTTGGCGTGCTTCCCACCCCGATGCCCAGCGTGACATGGAAACCTTCAATCGGATGTGGCCCTTCCAGATAAGCAAGAATTTCGGCTTTACCGACCAGGGGCTGGTGGTTAAGTATGACTCGTACCAACTTGCACCCTACTCGTCAGGGCAACCCGAATTGCTGATACCGTATGCCTCGCTGCAAGGCATACTTCGACCAGAATTCATGCCCGCATCAAATTAATGACCGGAGGGTAGCCGCCCTGGGGCTGACGGCGGCTACTGCTCAGGGTGTAGGCTCTTCGTTAAAGCGATCCAGATCGAAATAACGGGAAGACGAACTATCTTTTGTCTTGTTTCCGGCATTGGTGGCTGGAGTTTGCCCAACATTAGCGGTATCGGCGCTAGTTGCGCCACGACCACCTGAGCCAGCCTGCTGCTTGGGCCTGCCTGATGCCGTCCCATTGCGTTGGGCCAATACCTTGGCAGCAGCAACATCAAGCTTGTCGGCCAGCTCGTTATGATTTTTCAAGCGTGCCCATTGTGCGGCATCGTATTGCTGCTTTGTTTTCATGGTGGCATCCGCACCATGGTTTAAAAGATACTGCACAACAGCTTCGTTGCCGCCGTATGCCGCCATCATCAAGGCCGTTGTGCCATCAGGCCCTGGCGCATTGACGATGGCTTTGTTAGCCACCAGCATCTTTACCGTATCCAGATGCCCCTTCGATGCCGCATACTGCAATGGGGTCCATCCCAGGCGATTGACCAACGCCCCCCTGTTGATTAAATCCTGTGCACGTTGAGTCTGGCCGACAACGGCCAGATACATCAGCGGAGTTTCGCGGTTTTTATTGATGGCATTGCGTACCGTCTTGGGATGAGCAGCCAATACGTCATAAACCTTCCAGGCTCCATCGCGTATGGCTTGCATGATAGCGGGCTGGCCATCGGGGCTGAGTGCATTGGGATCAGCCCCTCGTGCCAAAGCCTGCTGAACGTTATTGACCCTATCGTTGGCAATATCCACCCACCAGCTATCGGGGTTGGCCGCCTGGACGACGCCACAAAGCAGCAAACCAAGCAGCACTTGCGACAACATCTGAACAAAACGGCAAGTATTGCGCCCGAGGTGGCTTTTAGCCCTTGGGGCCGGGTGAAAAAGCATAATGGAATTCATCTTGATCAGCCTTGAGAAGAAGTCAAGCCAGTTATCCCTTACCGTCTTGGCATGAATAATTACAATAGATAATTTACTTTAGACTATTTTATTTAACTAATTTAATTTAAATAAATTACATTAACTAATTAGGATTAAGTTTATTATCTATCTTGTTGAATAATCTAAAGAAGTTACTTGTTGAGCGCTTTGCTATATCGGCGAGCGGCAAGCCTTTGAGTTCCGCAATCTTCTCTGCCACATGAATAACCTTGGATGGATCGTTGGTTTTACCACGATGAGGCACCGGTGCCAGATAAGGAGAATCGGTTTCAATCAGCAAGCGCTCCAGCGGGAGTTTGATGGCAAGTTCCTGCAGATCCTGGGCTTTCTTGAAAGTGACTATGCCAGAGAGGGAAATATAGAAATTCAGATCCATGGCCTCCTGAGCCACTTCCCAGGATTCGGTAAAACAATGCATGACGCCGCCGATTTCATCGGCACCCTCTTCTTTCATGATACGCAACGTATCGGCACTGGCGGCACGCGTATGAATGATAAGCGGCAAACCGCTCTGCTTGCTGGCCCTGATGTGTGTACGGAAGCGTTCTCGCTGCCATTCAAGGGGCTCGGGCATCCGGAAATAGTCCAGTCCGGTTTCCCCGATGGCCACCACCTTGGGTGATTGTGCCAGTTCGCACAGCTGGTCTACCGTAGGCTCAGGCGTGTCTTCGTAATCGGGATGCACACCAACCGACGCGTATAAATGGTCATGAGGAGCAACCAAATCCATCAGGCCTGGCCAGTCAGGCATATTGACGCTGACAACCAAAGCATGGCTGACCTGGTTTTGGGTCATGCGGCTCAGGATTTCCGGTAGGTTTTGAGCCAACTCCGGAAAATCCAAATGACAGTGTGAGTCTACAAACATAATATTCTTCAATAAAAACAAACGATTATGCCGGCATGCAGGCCAGTACGACACGTTGTAGGGTACTGTGTGCAAACAGCTTGGTATTCAACGGGTGGCCAGCAACTGCGCGCTGTTGAGCCAACCACTTTGCTGTCTCGGCAAGCCGACTGGGTGAGGCACGGCCGGCCACAGCTGATATTTGTTGCCCCAGAGACGGGAAATAGCGCAGCGGTGCACCGCTGGATGCCAGCAACAAGTCGAGAAACGTCCGCTGCAGGGCGTCTATCCATATTTCCGGCATCTGCGACTCAAGCTGATCGGCCAATGGACCAATATCAGGGGCTGGTGTGGCAATAATACCGCTCAATAGTTGTATCAGCCATTCCGGATAGGGGCTGTGGCCGGACTGCGCTAGTTGCCTGGCAAGCAAGGGGGCGCCACCGGCAGCAGCCAACCATGGACCCGCGTCTTCGATACCCTCTTCTTTCAGCCACTGCAGGCTTGCTTCTTTATTTGGCACAGCCAAAGGCAGGCGGCGACACCGTGATACCAGCGTCGGGAGCAGGCGGTCAGGCGCGTCGGCCACCAACAGGAAAACGGTATGCGCAGGCGGCTCTTCCAACACCTTCAGCAAGGCATTGGCAGTAATCGCGTTCATGGCTCGCGCAGGATATAAGACGGCCACACGCCAACCGCCCCTATGGGTAGCGGTATTGAACCACGTGTGCAGGACTCGCAGCTGCTCTACCTTGATCTCTTTAGAGGGTTGCTTCTTGGCGGTGGCAGAAGAAGAAGCCGTGTCGTCCGATGTGGCGGTAACTATGCCCTCTTCTTGTGCCAAGGCCTCGGGTCGGATACGTCGTAAATCAGGATGGCTGCCGCTGCGCAGCCAGAGACAGGCTGCGCAATCGCCACAAGCGCGTCCGTTGACCGGTGCCTCACACAAAAGGCTGGCTGCTGCGGCCAGGGCAAACTGCCGTTTCCCTATGCCCGGCAGCCCATGTATCAACCAGGCGTGGGCAAAGCGTTCACGCTGCCCGAGCCAGCTTGTGGCCTGGTCCTGTTGCCAGGGCAGGAAAGATACAAAATCACTCATGGCTGACCTGTTTATGCCTGGAAATGACCTGCTCGACAAGTTGCAGGACCTCGTGACGAACCTGCTCGAATGATTGCGAGGCATCTACGGTAGCGAAATGCTGCGGATCAGCTTGCGCCTGATCAATATATCCTTGGCGTGCACGCTCCAGAAATGAAAGGTTTTCTTTTTCGAGACGATCAAAATCACTGCCTCGCGAGGCAACCCGTTGCAGGCCAAGCGCCGGATCAAGGTCCAGAATAATGGTGAAATCCGGCCTCAGGCCTGCCACTGCAATATCATTAAGCTGTTTGATCAAGTCCAGGTCCAGCCCCCGCGCGTAGTGCTGAAAGCTTACTGTTGCCGAGTCAAAGCGATCAGACACAACGACTTTACCGGCGTTGATGGCCGGGATGATTTTCTGGCGTACATGCTGCGCCCGTGCGGCGGCAAACAATAGCAACTCTGTTACGTCGCACATTTCTCCGGCAGACTTATCCAGCAGTATCTCACGGATTTTCTCGCCGATGGCGGTGCCGCCGGGCTCGCGGGTCATGACTACTTCTAGTTCGAGGTCGTTCAGGTAGGTCTCGATATCGCGCAAGCACGTGCCTTTTCCGGCGCCATTACCTCCGTCGACAACAATCATAAGGCCCTTGTTCATGTCCGCTTTACCCTTGGGTCCGTCAATTGGCATTTTACTCTTGCAGCATAACGCATCAGGTTTGCGTCAATTGCCTCGTTTTAGTATGTATTTGGCAACGGCACGGTTATGGGCGGTCAGATTGGCGGAAAACTCGCTCGTGCCGTCTCCCCGTGACACAAAGTACAAAAATTTATGTGTTTCAGGATGGAGAGTAGCCAGGATCGAAGCACGTCCCGGACTGGCAATCGGCGTTGGAGGCAGGCCGCTGCGCGTATAGGTATTCCAGGGGGTATCGGTCGTCAGATCCTTTTTCCTAATCCGGCCCTGATACGCATCGCCCATTCCATAAATGACGGTAGGGTCGGTTTGCAGCGGCATTCCCAGACGCAAGCGATTGATGAATACACCAGCTACACGTCCACGATCGGCACTATGCCCCGTTTCCTTTTCTACGATAGAGGCCAGGATCAATGCCTCGTAAGGCGTTTCCAGCGGCAGATTGGGGTCGCGTTCGGACCAGAGTTCTTCCAGCATTTTCTGTTGCGCATGATAAGCACGCCGCAGTATGTCGAAATCGGAAGTGCCGGGGGCAAAAACATAGGTATCAGGGTAGAACAGACCTTCGGTGCTGGAAGTTGTCGAACCCAGACGTTTCAGCAGCTCCTGGTCAGATACCCCTGCCAGTGTTTGTCCGACTTTGGGATCATCGCGCAGGGCCTGGCGTATGCGTTTGTAGCTCCAGCCTTCCAGCAGGGTCAGTCGGGTTTGCGTCATGTCGCCGTTGGCCATGCGTTCAAGCAAGACTCTGGGGGAGTCACCTTGAGCGGCCTCGTAGGCGCCCGCCTGCAATTGTTTGTCCAATCCGGTAAGACGCGCCAATATGACAAAAGCATCTTCATTCACATGGATGCCTGCCTTATTCATGGTTTGGGCAATGCTGCGTGGTCGGCTACCAGGTTCGATCAGGTAGTCTATGCGCTCGTTATCCAGCGCCACGGGCTGTCCGACCCAGTACCAGGCGACAGCGCTCACAACCGTGGCTAGCAGCGCCGCAGCCAACAGCAAATATAGAATGAATAGCTTGAGTTTTTTCATGAGCACACGAGTGTAGCCTATGCAGCGGTATCGATAACGGTATTTGCGCTCAGCAGCGCACCGGGAATGCGGCACAATTCATAAAAGCCCATTATCATGAACACTGATGTTCCTGTCTGGTTTAGCAAAGAGTCGTTTATCCATGAGTACTTCATCTTTTTTCACCCCACTTTCCGATCTGGCCGTCATTGAAATCAGCGGCGCCGATGCCGCCTCCTTCCTGCACGGCCAGCTAAGCCACGACATGAGCAGCCTGGCGCCCGGCCAAGCTCGCCTGGCGGGATACTGTACGGCCAAGGGTCGACTGCTGGGCAGCATGGTGGTTTGGTCTGTAATCAGCGCCGAAGTTCCCGTATTGCGTGCCCTGATTAAAGCCGACATTGCCGAATCGATAGTCAAGCGACTTTCCATGTTTGTCCTGAGGGCCAAGGCCAAACTTAGCGTGACCCCCATCCAGGTGCTGGGTCTGAGCCTAGATCACAGCCCCGGCGAGCCAGCCGAAGCCGCGCCAATACAAGCCGATACGATGCTGGCAGAGCAAGCGGCCAAGCTGCCCGGCAATCCATTGCCTTTTACGGTTGTGCATACCGATGCCGGCGATTGGATAGCAGCGCCCCGGGCCGATGGCGCAGCCGTGCGCTGGTGGCTGGCGGCTGCAAATACCCTCAACCCTGATGGTTGGCCGGATGCTGCCAACACCCGATGGCAGGCGGCCGATATAGCGGCGGGATTGCCCTGGGTGCAGACGGCTACACAAGAGGTTTTCATACCGCAAACGCTCAATCTGGATTTGATCGACGGCGTCAGCTTTACCAAAGGTTGTTATCCAGGCCAGGAAGTGGTTGCCCGCAGCCATTACCGGGGTACAGTCAAGCGCCGGATGGCTTATGGTCTGATCCAGAATGCCACAGATATCGATGCCATTGCCCTACCCGGTACCGATACCTTCGATGACAGACACCCAGAGAATCCGGCGGGACGCGTTATTAATGCTGCACAAACGCCTGCCCAAGTCGGTACCAGCGTCGATATGGAGCTCATTCACATACTGATGGAAGTGCAGCTGACCGATCTGCCTGAAGCGCAGTTTCGCCTGGGGAGTGCCAGCGGCCCCGTAATTAAAATACAGCCTCTACCCTACTCTATCGAGGCATCCTAGTCGCCAGCCGCTCAAGCAAGGTGGATGCCTTGCTTGATGCATCACGGCCCCTACCGCTTCTTATACAAATTCAGAATACTGGAAAAATCGAGCCCGCCGTTGCCCTGTGCGCTGTGCAAGGAATATAGATTACGTGCCAGCTCGCCCAGTGGTACAGAGGCACGGGCATTCAGGGCGGACTCGGCCGCCAGACCCAAGTCCTTGAGCATCAAGTCTACGCCGAATCCGCCAGCATAGTTCTTAGAGGCCGGCGCGTGCTCCATGACATTGGGCCAGGGGTTGTAGAGTTCGGTTGCCCAGTTACGCCCCGAGCTTTTGGCAATGATGTCGGACAGCACTTTGGGATCGAGCCCGTTGGCCGCACCCAGCGCCAGCGCCTCGGAGGTGCCTGCCATCAGTATGCCCAGCAGCATGTTGTTGCAGATCTTGGCAACCTGGCCTGCGCCGGCGGCACCAGCATGAAAAATACTCTTGCCCATTTTTTCCAGGTATGGCCGGGCAGCCTCCAGATCATCGGTCTCTCCGCCCACAATGAAAGTCAGGGTGCCAGCTACCGCACCGCCCGTCCCGCCCGAGACCGGTGCGTCGATCATACGAACGCCCTTGGCACGGGCAGCTTCGGCCACTTTACGTGCCGACTCAGGCGCTATGGTGCTGCATTCCATGACCAGGGTGCCCGAAGCGATGTGGTCAAGCAGAGCCGGGTTGCCCAAATACAGGCCTTCAACGTGCCTGCTGGCTGGCAACATGGTGACCACTGCGTCTGCATCTTTAACTGCTTCTTGTGCCGATGCGGCAGCGGTGGCGCCGGCATCGCATGCGAGTTTGAGTGCCGAGGCCGCCAGATCGAACACGACGAGCTCGTGCCCGGCCTTAAGCAAGTTCAGTGCCATGGGGCCACCCATATTGCCTAGTCCAATAAATGCGATACGACTCATTTTGTCTCCTTGTGTAGAAATATTCTTTATTTGAATGTCAGGCGCTCGCCTGGCGGCCAAGATCAGCCAGCGGATGAGCAAGATCAGCCGGCCAGGGCGAGACGAAAAACCGCTGTACCCAGGCATCGGTGGCCTCATCCAATACAGCTGGAGACCATTTTGGTTGTTTGTCTTTATCGATAAGCAAAGCGCGTATGCCTTCTTGCAAATCACCTTGTACACCGCACTGCAAAGACACAATATATTCCTGACGGAATACTTCGGCCAGCGACATCAGGTGCACACGGCGCAGCAGCGAAAAGCTGAGGCGGGCCGAGCCGGGCGAGCCTGCCAGGAACGTGCTGGCTGCCCGCTTCAGCCACGGGTCTTCACTTTGCTGCCAGGCGGCAATATTTGCACAGATTCCGTTAAAGTCGGCGCCATCACAGGCTTGTCGTATTGCCTGATAATGGTTTTGCAAGGGGCCAGTTTGCCCAGACTCGTCAACCTGCAAACCAAGCAGCAAATTACGCAAGGCTACGTCATCTTGCTGGCGATCGCCGCGCCAGGATGAACCCTGGATAGCTGCAAGCAGCGCATCCCAGCCTTCTGCATCCAGCGTATAGTCGGCCAGGCCCAACAGCTTGCAATCGTTGGCACCCAGTTGGGCCCCTGTTAGTGCCAGGAACAAGCCTATGCCGCCGGGCAAGCGCGACAGCATCCAGGTGCCGCCCACATCGGGGAACAGGCCTATGGAAATTTCAGGCATCGCAAACCGCGTGCTTGTCGTGACCACGCGATGGCTCGCGCCCATCATCAGGCCTACTCCACCACCCATCACAATGCCGTTGCCCCAGCACAGCAAGGGCTTGGAGTATGTATGTATGTGGTAGTCGAGCCGGTACTCCACATCGAAGAACTCTCGTGCATAGACGTTATCCCAGGCTTGTCCGCTGCTGTTGTCTTGCATGCCCTTGTATATGCCGTGTAGATCGCCACCGGCACAGAACGCTCTGTCGCCAGCGCCTCGCAAGACCACCATCGCAATTTGCGCATTGTCTTCCCACTGCCGCAGCCGGGCGGCCAGCAGCTTGCACATATCAAGCGACAGCCCATTCAGGGTTTGTGGACTATTCAGCGTAGCCAGGCCTACTTTGCGGCCATCGGCCGTATCCAGTTCTTCGAACAAGACCGGGGAATTCATCGGATGTCAGCTCCTTTTTCGAGTAATTGCCGCGCGACAATGACGCGCATGATTTCATTCGTGCCTTCGAGTATCTGGTGCACACGTGTGTCGCGTACCAGACGTTCGAGCGGATAGTCTTTCAGATAGCCGTAGCCCCCGTGTATTTGCTGGGCATCAAGGCAGGCCTGGAAGCATAGATCGGTGGCAAGGCGCTTGGCCATCGCACAATACGAGGAGGCGTGCGGATCTTGCTGATCAAGCTTGGAAGCGGCCAGGCGCACCATTTGCCGCGAAGCGACAATATGCGTGAGCATATCGACCAGCTTGAATTGCAGGGCCTGGAAGTCGGCCAGGGCGTGTCCGAACTGCTTGCGTTCACCCATGTAGCGACGGGCGGCATCGTAGGCACCTTGGGCCGCACCGACCGAGCAGGTGGCGATATTGATGCGCCCGCCATCCAGGCCCTTCATGGCAAATTTGAAACCCTCGCCTTCCCGGCCCAAGAGGTTTTCCGCAGGCACCTCTACGTTGTCGAACGTAATGGGGCGGGTCGACTGGCTGTTCCAGCCCATTTTGTCTTCTTTACGGCCGTAGGTAATTCCGGGCGTATTGGCCGGTACTGCGAAAGCGGAGATCCCCTTTGCGCCGGGCTCGCCAGTACGCGCCATGACCACCAGAAGATCGGTGTCGCCGGCGCCGGAAATAAAGGCCTTGGCGCCATTCAGCACATAGGCGGCGCCTTTCTGCTCGGCGCGTGTGGATAGTGAAGCCGCATCGGAGCCGGCTCCGGGTTCCGTCAAGCAGTAAGAAGCCAGCTTCTCGCCGGCTGCCAGCTGAGGTCCCCAGGCATCGCGTACGGACTCGCTCGCCCAGGAGCCTATCATCCATGTGGCCATATTGTGTATGGTCAGAAAAGCAGCCGTTGAAGGGTCGTAAGCAGCCATCTCTTCGAAGACCAGCGTGGCATCGAGACGCGGCAAACCCAAACCGCCGATGTTTTCAGGTGCGTAGATGGCGCAAAAGCCTAGTTCGCCTGCTCGGGCGAAAGCTTCGCGAGGGAAAATGCTTTCAGCGTCCCAGCGTGCAGCGTGGGGCTCCAGCTCGCCTATGGCGAAGTCGCGTGCAGCCTGTGCAAAGGCTTCTTGTTCGTCGCTTAGACGGAATTCCATATTATCTCCTCCTGCTATAGGGTACCGGTAATTTTCTTTACCGGCTTGGCCGGCATCCGCTAATAACCATAGCGCTTTGCCGCCTTTATTTTTGTCATGTACGTGACAATCGCTTCGTCATGAATGCTTTTCGGTGCGTGGCACGCCGCCGTCGGGACTCCATTGGGTCGAAAGTCAGAGGCCGGTATATTTCAATGCGATCGCCATCAGTCAGGACACGCGTTAGTGTGCATGACTGACCATATATGCCTACCGCCAGGGATTCTTGTGGATAATCGGGGAAATGCAGTGCAAACCGGGAGGCTGCCAGCGCCTCTTCAACAGTACTTCCGGCCGTCATCGTCACGTGCTTCCGCCAGGCAGATTCGGCCTGGGCATAAACGACTTCGATACTGATGTCATTGACCATAGATCGCCAAAGCACGTTGAGTGAACGAGTCGATGAAGCTGGTGGCAATACGATTGAATATGGGGCCCACAACGGCTTCGAGCGCCTTGCTTGAAAATGCGTATTCCATGGTGTAGACCACTTTGCAGGCGTCTTCGGCAAGCGCCTGGAATTGCCAGGTGCCAGTCAACATGGAAAATGGGCCATCGACCAAATGAATGGTGATCAGCTCTGGGTAATGATGTTCGTTGCGGGTGGTGAAGGTTTGCCGTATGCCGGCAATTTGAATGGTCACCGACGCTTCCATTCCGTTTTCGTCGTGCTTGTGCACGGTTGTGCCGCCGCACCAGGGCATGAACTCGGGATATTTGGCGACGTCGGCAACGAGGTCGAACATCTGGGCGCAACTATGTGGAACTAAGACAGATCGCTGTACTTTATGCATCGAGAGTCGTTAATGGATAGAATGTATTGATTTTACAGTCTACAACCATATTGATTCATGAGCATTGTCGATAACCGCAAAGCAACGCACGATTACTTCATCGAAGACCGCTACGAGGCGGGTCTTGTGCTGGAAGGATGGGAAGTAAAAGCAATACGTGCCGGGCATGTGCAGCTGAAGGAAAGCTACGTTATCGTACGCGATGGCGAGATCTGGATCATCAATATGCACATCAGCCCGCTACCCACCGCGTCCACGCATATTCATCCCAACTCGACCCGTACACGCAAGCTGCTGCTCAAGGCAGAAGAAATCAGCAAGCTGATTGGCAAAGTGGAGCAGCGTGGCTATACCCTGGTACCGCTGAACTTGCACTATAAAAACGGACGCATCAAGCTTGATTTCGGGCTTGGGCGCGGCAAGAAGCTGCACGATAAGCGCGATACCTCGCGCGAAAAAGACTGGCAGCGCGAAAAAGAACGCATCATGAAGCATGACACCCGTAATAAAAAAGGTGACTGAGTCCGTCGGCCATAAGCCTGGCAGCTTTTGCCTCCAGACATCAGCTGCTTGCCGGTATTTTGAGTCAGCTCAGGGTGAAACCTTCAAGTTCCAATAGGGCAAACTTGCGTTCAAGCCCACCGGTGTAGCCGTTCAAGCGTCCAGAGCTTGCCAGAACACGATGGCAAGGCACGATGATGGTCAGAGGGTTGCGCCCTACTGCGGTTCCTACCGGACGCCCATGCTGTGCCGTAAGACCAGCCGCCAGCGCTACGTCTCCGTACGACACGTATTCGCCATAAGGAATGGTCAGAAGAGCCTGCCAGACTTTCTTTTGAAACTCGGTGCCGTCCAGGTGAATGGGCATCGTGAATACCTGACGGCTACCGTCGAAGTATTCTTTCAGTTCGCTCTGTGTTTGCTCAAACAAGTGAACGGTGCCATCGGGCGTGTCGGTCTGCATCAAAACCAGGTGCTGCGGTGTTTCGCCCGCCGTAGCAGTCGCTGCGCCGGATTGCAGGCGGTCGGGAGTCAGGCGCTTGCCTGCATCACTGGGCGCATTCAGGCCGGTAGGACGCAGGTCCTGGTCATTGAATAGATCGGGCTCAATTCTTGTTTTGTAGGCTTTGAAGTTTTTGATCGCCGCACCCGCCATCATGCCAGCGGTTGGATCAGCCTTGCCGGGCTTTACAGCAGGCAAACCGTCCACAATCGGACAATCGTTTTGGCCCGCAAAATACAGGCCCTCGAGGTGGGTGCCATTGGAGCTGAGCAACATGGCGCCCAAAGGCGAATTTATTTGTGCGTAAAACTTCATGCTTGCATTTCCTTGCCACACTGCATCTACTCATTGTAGTGCGATGCCGCTGGAGACTTAATGCAGTTTCACCCGAGGTGCGGCGCGCTTCATGAACAAACGCCCTATTGCCAGCGTACCGGTACGCACTGGGCCCAGCACGGCCCAGTGATGCATCAAATGCAGGCTCATGTACATGAGCCGTGCCAGCAACCCTTCGACGAACCAGCTTTTACCCGACAGAACACCCATCAGGTTGCCTACCCCCTTGCTATGCCCTACCGATACCAGTGAACCATAATCCCGGAAATGAAATGCTCGATCTTGAGGCTGCCGGCCATTGATTCGGTCACTCAGAGTGTCCATCAGGAAGTTGGCTTGCTGATGCGCCACCTGCGCACGGGCGGGCAAGGGACGATCCTCGCTCAGCCAGGACGCCTGGGCGCAATCGCCCAGCGCATAGATGGCTGGGTCAGAGCTGCGCAGATTGCTGTCCACGACCAACTGATTGATGCGATTGACCTCTAGCCCAAGCCGGGATAACCATGCGGGCGCTTCAATGCCCGCAGCCCATACGCAAAGATCGGCCGGATAGCGATTGCCTTCACCGTCAATCAGCGCATCCGTTTCCACGCTTGAAACACGCACCGACGTCTTGACGACGACGCCCCTGCTTTCCAGCAGCTTCTGGGCCGCTGCCGACATTTTTTCAGGTAAGGCGGACAAAATACGTGGGCTGCCTTCCAGCAAAGTAATACGTATGTCGCTGGCGGGATCCAGATCGTTCAGCCCATAAAACGAGGCATCGGCGCACGCTTCCAGCAGCTCGGCAGCCAACTCAACCCCTGTGGCGCCACCACCCACAATACCGATATTCAGCTTGTAGCCAGGCTGTGCCGCTTTTCTTCGGCTTGCAAGCACCAGTTGGTGCAGCAGGCGCAAGCGGAAGCGTTCGGCCTCGTTGGTGGAGTCGAGCGCGATGGCGAACTCGGCTGCGCCCGGGGTTCCGAAAAAATTGGACTTGCTGCCCACCGCCATCACCAACGTGTCGTAGGCGATGCTCCTGGCGGGGAATACTTCATCCTGAGTGTCGGAGAACACGGGTTTGAGCGACAGTAGCCTGGCTTCGCGATCAATGGCTTGAACCTCGCCATAAATGAAAGTAAAACCACAATCCTTGGCCAGCATGAAATACGACAGGCTTTCGCGGTGAATATCCAGCGTGCCGGCCGCAACTTCATGCAAGGAAGGCTTCCAGATATGCCCACCATCTTTATCGACCAGCAATACATGGGCAGGCCCGTGCTTGCGTCCCAATTTGGCAGCAAGTTCCAGGCCTCCGGCGCCGCCACCGACTATGACCACCTTGTGTGCTTGCTCGTTCATGTGTGCTCCTGCTCTGGTGTTTCACTGACTGTACAACACCTCTTACTCGCTTCTGACACAAAACTGCAAGGTTCTCAAACCTCAAATCAAGGATACAAAAAAAGCTGGCTCAGTAACAAGCCAGCTTTTTTTACCAGGGATTTATCAGGCTTTCTTTGCCAGACGCTGCCAGGTATCGACAACCGTATCCGGATTCAGCGACATGGAAAGAATGCCTTCGTCGCGTAGCCAGTTGGCCAGGTCCGGATGATCGCTGGGGCCTTGGCCGCAAATGCCTACATACTTGCCCGCCGACAGGCAAGCCTGAATGGCACGGCGCAGCATGAACTGTACGGCTTCGTCGCGTTCATCGAAATCAGCCGCCAGCAATTCCATACCGGAATCACGATCCAGGCCCAGTGTAAGCTGGGTCATGTCGTTGGAGCCGATGGAGAAACCATCGAAATACTGCAGGAATTGTTCAGCAAGAATGGCGTTGGATGGTACTTCGCACATCATGATCAGGCGCAGGCCGTTGTCGCCTCGTGTCAGGCCATGGCTGGCCAGCAGGTCGACGACCTTGGCTGCCTGCGGCAAGGTGCGTACAAAAGGCACCATGATCTCGACGTTGGTCAGGCCCATATCGTCACGCACTTTCTTGAGCGCTTCGCACTCCATCTTGAAGCACTCTTCGAACTCTTTGGAAATGTAGCGCGATGCACCACGGAAACCCAGCATCGGGTTCTCTTCTTCGGGTTCGTAACGCGATCCACCCACCAGCTTGCGATATTCATTCGACTTGAAGTCGGACAGGCGAACGATGACAGGCTTGGGATAAAAAGCAGCCGCCAAGGTGCTGATGCCTTCCGCCAGCTTTTCAACAAAGAAGGCACGCGGGCTGGCATAGCCACGTGCAGCCGATTCGACCGCCTGCTTGAGCTCGGCATCTACATTGGGATAATCGAGCACCGCCTTGGGGTGCACGTTGATGTTGTTGTTGATGATGAACTCAAGCCGGGCCAGGCCTACCCCCTCGTTGGGGATTTGCGAGAAATCGAAGGCCAGTTGCGGGTTGCCCACGTTCATCATGATCTTCAGGCCGATATTGGGCATTTCACCCCAACGGACTTCTTCGATCTCGGTTTCGATAAGACCGTCGTAAATTCGGCCTTCGTCGCCCTCGGCGCACGACACCGTGACTTCCCGGCCATTATCCAGAACATCCGTCGCCTCGGCGCAGCCCACCACAGCCGGTATACCCAGCTCGCGGGCAATAATTGCTGCATGGCAAGTGCGGCCGCCGCGATTGGTCACGATAGCCGAAGCCAGCTTCATGACGGGTTCCCAGTTGGGGTCGGTCATGTCGGTGACCAGGATGTCGCCGGCCTGAACCTGATCCATTTCGGATACATCGGCCACGATACGCACCCTGCCCGAACCGATCTTCTGACCGATGGCACGGCCGGTTACCAGCACTTCGCCCGTGGCTTTGAGGCGATAGCGCTCTTGAACGTCATTGTGACCTTGCTGCGACTTGACCGTTTCAGGACGGGCCTGGAGGATGTAGATTTTTCCGTCGATGCCGTCGCGGCCCCATTCGATATCCATAGGGCGCTGGTAATGATTTTCGATGATGACCGCATAGCGGGCCAGTTCGATGACCTCTTCGTCGGTCAGCGAATAACGGTTGCGCTCGGATACGGGCACATCGACCGTACGCACGGCATGACCCGATGTGCGCTCGGCATCGAATTCCATCTTGAGGAGCTTGGAACCAATGCGGCGGCTGATGATGGGATAGTGTCCCGAAGCCAGAGTGGGCTTGAATACATAGAATTCGTCTGGATTGACGGCGCCCTGCACCACGGTTTCGCCCAAGCCATAAGACGAAGTGATGAATACGACATCGGTAAATCCGGACTCTGTATCGAGCGTGAACATCACACCGGCACTGCCGCGATCGGAGCGCACCATACGCTGTATGCCTGCCGACAAGGCGACTTCGGCATGGGCGTAGCCTTTATGCACGCGATACGAAATGGCGCGATCGTTATAAAGCGATGCGAATACATGACGGATCTTTTCGAGCACGTCATCGATGCCCACCACATTCAGGAAGGTTTCCTGCTGTCCGGCAAAGGAAGCATCGGGAAGGTCTTCAGCTGTTGCGGACGAGCGCACGGCAAATGAGCCCTTACCGTCAGCATCCAGTTCGGCAAAGGCCGTGCGAATGGCTTGTTCGAACTCAGGCTGGAACGGCGTATCGATGATCCATTGACGGATCTCGGCGCCAGCCGAGGCGAGTTCGCGCACGTCGTCGGAATCGAGCGTTTGGAGACGATCGGCAATGCGTTGGTCGAGCTTGGTGGACTTGAGGAAATCACGGAATGCATCAGCCGTGGTCGCAAAGCCACCTGGGACCCTTACCCCGGCGCCGGCCAATTGACTGATCATTTCACCTAGTGAAGCGTTTTTTCCTCCGACCGAGTCGACATCCGTCATGCGGAGCTGCTCGAAAGACACTACATAAGACATAAAGTCACCTTAACTATATAAAAGAAAGCTTGTTTGCTTAGTGCGCCTGGATATTTACGGGTCGATGACCCCATAAACCCGGTGTACTAAGCAAACCAGCCTTGCCTGCTGGTACGGTGACTGGTAATCTTTGCGATTGTACCGTTTCCTGCATCTTCTGCACTGACTTTATTCCATGCCAGACTCTCTGATCGAACGTACCGTTTTTGTTGTCTCCGACAGCACGGGCATTACCGCTGAAACATTCAGCAACTCAGTGCTTTCGCAATTCGAGCAATTTTCCTTCGAAGCCATACGCATTCCGTTTATAGATAGCGTTGAAAAGGCCGAGGCCGCAGCCGTAAGAATCAACCGCTGTGCCCAAGAGCAAGACTCCCCGCCACTGGTATTCAGCACCTTGGTCAATCCGGCCATATCCCAAAGCATACGCGAGGCCAACTGTACTTTCCTGGATCTGTTCAGCACTTTTGTGCAACACATAGAAACCGCATTGGGCGTCAAGTCCAGCCATTCGGTGGGCCGCTCGCATATGGGCGGCATGTCCAAGCAGTACAACAATCGCATCGAGGCCATCAATTTCAGCCTGGCTCACGATGACGGTCAGTTCATACATGGGCTGGAACAGGCCGATGTGATTCTGGTCGGTGTGTCCCGCTGCGGAAAGACTCCCACCAGTTTGTATCTGGCCATGCAGTATGCGGTCAAGGCGGCCAATTTTCCACTCATCCCCGAAGACTTCGATCGCGGTTCGCTGCCCGCTACGCTGGCGCCCTATCGCAAGAAACTGTTTGGCTTGTCGATACAGCCAGATCGTCTGGCCGAAGTACGCAACGAGCGGCGTCCCAATAGCCAGTATGCCTCCATCAAGCAGTGCCGTCATGAAGTCGCCGAGGCCGAGCGCCTGATGCGTATGGAAAACATTCCCTGGCTGTCGACCACGACCCGCTCGATCGAAGAAATTTCGACCAAAGTGCTCGATGAGGTAGGGTTGGATCGCCGAATATACTGACAAGCCAGAGGCTATTGGCAGCTCAGAGGCCATCACAGCTCCTGACTATGCTCCCGCCGCTGCTCAAACAGACACACACCGGCAGCCACAGCCACGTTCAGCGACTCCACTTCTGCCACTTGCGGAATGAACACCCGCATGTCCGCCTGTTCGAGTAATGACGGGTCCACCCCCTGCCCCTCGTTGCCAAATACCCAGGCACATTTTGCGGGCAAGGGGGCATCGTACAAAGGTTGAGCATCATCCAAAGCGGTCGCGACGAGCGGTATGGCCAAACGCCTGCGTAAAGCCATCAAATCGACATGCTCGTGTATTGTCATCACAAAATGCGCACCCTGGGCACTACGCAGCACCTTGGCCGACCATACCGAAGCGCAAGCCGTAGACAGATAAGCATGCTCTATGCCCGCTGCTGCGGCCGTGCGTAGCAAAGTACCCACATTGCCTGGATCTTGCAGCCGATCCAACCATAAACAGTTATGGGCAATGCGTTCAGGTAGGACAGGCGTGGGCGCTGTCGCCAGAAAATACACACCCTGCCCATGCTCGACCTGAGACAAGCCGGCCGCCAAGCCAGGTTCACAGCTATGGCACAAGCCTGCAGGTAAACGGTTAGCCAAAGACTGAAGCTCCGCCTGCGTTTCAAGTTTCCGCAAATCAAACAAGGCCAGTTCCGGCGCGCCGGCATGCTGCAGCCAGGCCTGGCATAGATGTACGCCTTCCAGCAGCACATGCTGAACAGCATGTGCATCAGCACCCTTCTCTCGCTTGCCACGCGCCAGGCGCATGAGTCGCTTGTACAAGGGGTTGTCACGCGATGAGATATGCTTCATGGAAACGATCCCCTTGCCTACTGAGCTGGTGTACTTGTGCCCGCAGCTGCGCTTGTGGCATTCAATTGCAACAGTTTCCTGACTGGCGCAAAGCTGCGCCGATGTGCCGGGCACGGGCCATGAGTATGTAAACGAGCCAGATGCAGCGCTGTCCCATATCCCTTGTGTTGGTCAAAACAATAGTCTGGATAGGCTTGGTGCAACAGCAAGCAATCGGCATCGCGAGCTGTCTTGGCCAGGATGGAAGCCGCCGAGATAGCGGCCACGCTGGCGTCACCACCCACAATAGCCTGTGCTGTGCATGACAAGCCTTGCGGCACCCGATTGCCGTCGATGAGGGCCTGGCTTGGCTGCAAGGTCAAACCCTCGCAGGCACGGCGCATGGCCAGCATAGTAGCTTGCAAGATATTCAGCGTATCGATTTCTTCCACGGAAGCGCTGGCAATACACCAGGCCAGGGCATGCTCGCGCACCGCCAGCGCCAGCGCCTCCCGCCGTGCGGCGCTTAGCTTCTTGGAGTCGTCCAGTCCTTTGATCGGACGAGCGGGATCAAGGATAACTGCTGCTGCAAATACAGGTCCCGCCAAAGGGCCACGCCCAGCCTCATCTATGCCCGCGACATTCAGGACCACCGGGCCGGCGTCAAACAAATCAAACTGACCATCCACCTGAGGATTCATGCAAGGTCTCTTTGGGTGTTGAGAGGCTTAGCGCGCCTGCTGAACAATAGCTTGAGCAGCCAATTCCGGCGTATTGCGCCAGAGCGACTCGTGTATTTGCGTGAAGCGTTCGGACACTTGCCGGGCATACGATGCATCGGTCAGCGCCTTCCAGCTGGCTTCGGCCAAGGCTTGCGGCGTGGCGTCATCCTGCAAGAGCTCAGGTACCACGAAATCGCGTGCCAGCACATTAGGCAGTCCTACCCACGGTACGTAAGGCCGCGCCTGTCCCGACTTCCATTCCATCATACGTTTCATCATGGGCGAAAGCACATAAGAAATCACCATGGGCCGTTTGAACAGGGCAGCCTCCAGAGTAGCGGTACCACTGGCAACCAGCACCGCGTCGGCGGCCTCCATCACATTCCAGGCAGCGGGCCGTTCTTTGAAGTCGATGGAGGCTGCGGCATTCTCCTGAGCTTGCCCCTGGAAACTTCCAGTCTGGAGCGGCGCCGGAGTGACCAGAGGCGATTGCTCGCCCGTTTGTTCGATAATGCGGCAACTCGGTATTGGATACTGATCCAGCAAAACCTGGAACTCCTTCCGACGCGCCGGGTTGACCATGGGAACCAGCACCTGCAAGTCGGGATCTTGCTTCAGCAGGATTTGAGCCGCTTGCAAAAACCGCGGCCCCAACAACTTGATCTCGGAAGCACGGCTACCAGGCATAAGCGCCAGCACCCGTGCATTCGGGTCGACACCCAAATAACGTCTTGCTGCGGTCTTGTCTGGTTGCATGGGTATGATTTCGGCCAGCGGATGGCCAACATACGTGACCGGCACCCCTTCTTTTTGGTAGATTTCTACCTCAAACGGAAACAGCACCAGCATGTGCGATACGGCCTGGCGTATTTTGTTGATACGTTCATAGCGCCACGCCCAAATCGACGGCCCGACAAAATGCACGGTGGGCACACCTGCCTGCTTGAGCTGAAGTTCAAGGCGCAGATTGAAGTCGGGTGCGTCGATGCCCACAAACACATCAGGTTTATCGGATAGCCAGCGCTTTTTTACATTGAAGTAAGTGCTTAGCAGGTTGGGCATGCGCTTAAGGGCATCGACATAGCCAAATACGGTCAAGGCGTCCATGGGCTTCCAGGCCTCGAAGCCCTGCTTTGCCATGGCTGGACCACCGATGCCCTGGCAGAGGCTTTGCGTATCGTGACGGCTGATCCCTCGTATGATGCGTGCCGCCAGCAGGTCGCCAGAGGGCTCGCCGGCCACCATGCCGACACGCAAGCTCATGAGCGGGCTATGCCCCGCGTGGAGCTGCTCAGGAAGTCGACCATGAGCTGGATGGCGTCATTGGCCAGTGGGCGTTCCTGTTGCAGTGCGCGCATTTGCTCGCACGCCTGTTCAATATTCAGATTGCGCCTGTACAGCAGTTTGTATGCCTCTTTGAGCGCCGCAATGGATTCCGGCGTGTATCCGCGCCGGCTCAAACCTTCGGAGTTGATTCCTACTGGCCGAAAGGGATCGCCCGCCCCGATCAGGTAAGGAGGAATGTCCTGACGGATGGAGCTGGTGCCACCTATCATGGTATGTGCACCAACACGCACAAACTGGTGTATGGCTGTCAGGCCGCCCAATATGGCCCAGTCGCCAATATGAATATGGCCCGCGAGTTGCACGCCATTGGCAATGACTGTGTGATGGCCAATCTGGCAATCGTGCGCTATATGCGCGTAGGCCATGATCCAGTTATCGTCACCCAGCCGGGTTATGCCTACGTCCTGAGCCGTACCGGTATTGATGGTGACGTATTCACGCACCATATTGCCGTCGCCGATCTCCAGGCGAGTAGCTTCGCCGGCGTATTTCTTGTCTTGCGGCATGCCCCCTATGGAACAAAACCGGTAAAAATTGTTGTTGGCGCCCACAGTAGTGTGGCCGTCAATGACGCAATGAGGGCCGACTATCGTGCCCGCGCCAATAACCACATTCTCGCCAATGATGCTGTAAGGACCAATCTGTACGTCGTCCGCGATGCGTGCACCAGGAGAGACAATCGCAGTGGGGTGTATCAGGGTGGACATGACTATTCTTCCAGTACCCGTATCGCGCACATGATTTTGGCTTCGGCAGCGACTTGTCCGTCGACGGTAGCGCAAGCCGTATATTTGCAGATTGAACGGCTGATGCGATCAGCCGTTACTTCGAGCCGCAGTTGATCACCAGGAACAACAGGCCGGCGAAAACGCGCGCCATCGACACCTACCAGGTAGTAAGCAATCTTCTTGTCGGATGGATTGACGCCGCTGTCGTCCTCGAAAGAAAAAAGCGCTGCAGCCTGGGCCAGAGCTTCGATGATGAGCACGCCTGGCATGACTGGGTGATGTGGAAAATGGCCGGTAAAAAAAGGTTCGTTCATCGACACGTTTTTAATGGCCACGATGCTTTTACCAGGAACCATTTCCAGTACGCGATCGACCAGGAGCATCGGGTGGCGATGCGGCAGCCTATCCATGATCTGTTTGATGTCGAGTTCCATCTTCTTAAATCCTGCAAATAAATTCGTACGATACGATTTTGGGTTACGATTCTTGCTTTTCGAGCGCCCTGATGCGGCGGCGCAAAGTAGCTAGCTGCGGCAGGACGGCCGCATTGCGTTGCCACTGAATGTGTTCGGCATAAGGATAGACGCCGGTGTAGCGCCCCGGATGTGAAATGCTGGACGTGATGGCCGTACCGCCAGAAACATTGACGTCGTCGGCCAGATTCAGGTGCCCCGACAGCATTGCCGCTCCGCCTATGCTGCAGCGCTTTCCGATAATCGTCGAGCCGGCCACGCCTACGCAGGCCGCCATAGCGGTATGGTCACCGATCTGACAGTTGTGGCCAATCATGATCTGGTTGTCGAGCTTGACGCCATTCCCTATGATTGTATTGTCGATGGCACCGCGATCCACGGTGGTGTTGGCTCCGATTTCAACGTCATTACCCAGAACCACGCCGCCGATCTGGGCGATTTTCGCCCAGGCACCGCTTTCCTGGCGTGGGTCTGGAGCGAAGCCAAAGCCGTCTGCACCCAGTACACAGCCTGAATGCAAAATGGCACGATCACCGACCACGACATGATGGTACAAGGTGACACGCCCATGCAGCAGGCAGTCGGCGCCTAGTATTGAATTGGCGCCAATAATACAGCCAGGCCCGAGGCGGGTACCCCGCCCTATTCGCACACCGTCTTCAATGACGCAATGCGGGCCTATGGCTACACCTGGTTCGATCTGGGCTGTTGGCGCAATGACGGCGCTTTCATGTATGCCTGCGGGCAGGCTATTGATGCGGTGCCGGTCGAACCACTGCGCCAGCAAGGCGTACATCAGGTAGGGCTCGCTGCAAAGCACCGGCAAAAAAGTGTAGCTTTCTGCCTTCAGTGTTTCAAAGGCGGTCGGGGTCAGAATGACAACGGCTGCACCTGACTGCGGTAACTGCGCTTGCATCCGCGGATTGGAAAGAAAGCTGATTTCGTCAGGGCCAGCGGAAAGCAAGGAACCCAGGCCCCGAATACGGGGCTGGACCTTATCCTTGGTTTCGACCGGTATGCAATCCAGGCCTGCGACATTCGCTTCAGCCAGCAGTGTTTGCAAGGTAGGCGCCTGTTCGGGCGCTAGCAATACCGGCATTTTGTATTAGCCGCCGAGTGCTTTCATGACCTGGTCGGTGATGTCGATTCGTGGACTGACGGTAACGGCATCTTGAATGATCAGATCGTAGTTTTGTTGCTCGGCAATTTGTTTGATGGCCGCATCGGCCTTTTCGACAATACCCGAGAACTCTTCGTTACGGCGACGATTGAAGTCTTCCTGGAACTCGCGGCGCTTGCGCTGCAAGTCGGAATCGAGGTCGGCCAGACTGCGCTGGCGCTTGATACGCTCGGATTCGGACAATACGGGAGCGTCTTTGTCGAATTTTTGAGCTTCACTGCGCAAACGGTTGGCCAGGCTTTGCAGCTCGGTGTCGCGTTTCTTGAATTCGGCCTCGATCTTGGCCTGCGCTGCCTTGGCAGGCTTGGAGTCACGCAGAATGCGTTCGGTGCTCACGAAGCCTATTTTGGTTGCCTGAGCCTGGGCCGCTACGGGAACGGCCATCATGGCCCCACCCATGCCCAGTACAGCAGCAAATGCTAAAGCGCGATTAGCCTGGCCGATGCCACGGCTTAGAGCGGAAAGTTTTAATGCGAATTGAGACTTCATGAAGAATCTACCTTGCGAAAGAGCAGAGATAAAAGAGTTATTGTGCCATTAAATGGCGTGTATCAAAAACCGGTACCGATCTGGAACTGGAATGATTGCTTGTCGTCGCCTGGTTTGGCGTTCAGGGCCCGGCCGTAAGACAGCTGCAATGGGCCCAGCGGCGATTGCCATGACAAGCCGATACCAGCCGAGTATTTCCAGCCGCAAGGATCTTCGACTTCGTTGTCGATACCTTGAGCACAACCGCCATCGGTATTGGCCACTTGCCCTGCATCGGCAAACAGGAACCAGCGCAGAGTGCGGTCGCGGGTAGCACCCGGGAACGGGAGATAGAGCTGAACATTGGCTGCAAGGCGTCGCGAGCCGCCCAGGTAGTCGTTGGTGAGCGAATCGCGCGGGCCCAGCGATGCGCCTTCGTAGCCACGCACCGAGCCTATGCCACCACCGTAGACATTCTTGATGACCGGGAAGGCCTTGTCACTGTAACTCTTGCCCCAATCGACCAGACCATTGAATGCCAGCGTGTAGGCGCGGCCTAAAGGCAGGTAATACTGCTGTTGGGCGCTAAGCATGTAATAGCGCAAATCCATGGTGGACACATCACCCGACAGGCGTGTATAGCTGCCTTTGGTTGGTGCGATAGCGCTGTCGCGGGTGTCTTTGGACCAGCCTATGTTGAAAATGACGGAATTGGTTTTTTCGCCGTATTCGTCGACAAAATCACGATAAGCTTGCGGTGCACTTTCCCGAAAATCGCTGATCTCGTTATGTTCGAAGCTGACGCCCGCGAAAACGCGGTCGTACTCGGAGATGGGCACACCAAAATTAAGGCCTGCGCCCAACGCCGTGACACGGTAGTCGCCGGTAGCATTGCTGTTTTCGTAAGGTGTCGTCCGGCGATAGTACAAGGATGTGGTCTTACTGATGCCGTCTTGCGTCCAGTACGGATTTGTATGCGAAATGACTGCTGCCCGGTTCGTCTTGCTGGTATTTACCTGCAAGGACAAGGTATTGCCGCTACCGAAGATGTTGTCCTGACTGATGCCTGCCGACAGGATCACTTTGTCGGTCGAGCCGTAGCCCACACCCAGGTTGATCAGGCCGGTGGGTTTTTCCTTGACGTCGACATTGACGTCGATTTGATCGGGCGAACCAGCCACTGGCGTGGTGTGTACATCGACCTCGTTGAAGTAGCCCAGGCGGTCGATGCGGTCGCGTGAGGATTTGATGCTGTTGGAGTCGTACCAGGCCGCTTCCTGCTGCCGCATTTCGCGCCGAATGACTTCGTCACGGGTGCGGGTGTTACCGCCAATCTGGATGCGGCGTACATAAACACGGCGACCTGGATCGACATAAAAGGTCAGGTCGGTTTCTTGCGCTTCGCGGTCAAGCACAGGATTGGGGTTGACGTTGGCAAATGCATAACCCAGGCTGCCTAGGTAGTCAGTGATTGCCTTGGCCGTTGCGTTGGTTTTGGCTGCCGAGAACGTTTCGCCTTCTTCGATTTGAACCAAAGGTTGTATTTGCTCGTCGAGCCCGATCAGGTCGCCGGCCAGCTTTACGCTGCGCACGGTATAAGGCTGCCCTTCGTGTACGGTAAGGTTGATGAAAATGCTTTCACGGTCAGGCGAAATGGAGACTTGCGGCGGTTCGGCTGAATATTCGAGATAGCCGCGGTCGAGGTAGTAGGAGCGTATCCGCTCGACATCGCCTTCGAGCTTTTCACGCGAATATTTGTCAGTGCCGGTATACCAGGTCATCATGCCCGATGTGGTGAGTTCCATTTCGTCGAGCAGCGTACCTTCTGAAAAAGCCTCGTTGCCGACAATATGGATTTCACTGATCTTGGCCAGGTCGCCTTCGAAGACATCGAAGCTGATACCTACGCGGTTGCGCGGCAGCGGCGTAATGATGGGGTTGATCTCTACCCCATATTTGCCTTTGGACAGATACTGCTGCTTCAGTTCGAACTCGGCACGCTCGAGCATGGAACGGTCGAATACACGCCCTTGCCCAAAGCCTACCTGCGCCAAAGACTTGGTAATAGACGGAGCATCGAATTCGCGCATGCCATTAAAGGAAACCGATGCAATAGTTGGCCGCTCGTCGACTGTGACCACCAACACGTCGTTGGTGGTATCGATTTTTACGTCGCTGAAAAAGCCCGTGGAATAAAGCCGCTGTATGGCTTCCGATGCCTGTTCTTCGGTGAATTCTTCACCCACTTTGACCGGCAGGTAGCTGAATACCGTACCAGCATCGACCCTTTGTATGCCATTGACCTGAATATCACGCACCACAAAGGGCGTAAATGCACTGGCAATACTCGGAACAAGCAAAGCAGCCAGCAAGGCAGGCAATGCGCGTTTGGAAAAGAAAGATTTCCGGCTAAACGACATCCTGGTACATCCTTGGACGAATAAGTGGTGGAAGATTGTAAGGCAGAAAGCCGCTAACTGAAAAGGCGAGCAAAATCATTGAAAAAAGCCAGACTCATTAAGGCGGCCAATAAACCCAAACCTATACGTTGGCCATTTTCATGCCATTTTTCGGGTATTGGACGACCGCGGACAGCCTCAAGCACGTAATACATTAAATGCCCGCCATCAAGCATGGGTATAGGCAGCAAATTTAACACGCCGATACTAACACTTATAAGTGCAAGAAACCCTATGTAGGCGGCAAAGCCGATACGCGCCGTTTGTCCGGCGTAATCTGCAATTGTGACAGGACCGCTGATATTGCGCAGGGAAACGTCGCCCACTACCATGCGGCCCATCATTTTCAGAGAGAACCAGACGGTATCAATGGTACGTGACACACCACGGCTCAGGCTGTCAAACAAGCCGTAGCGCACCAGGACCATGGGAAAGTCGGCGCCCAGCATGACGCCTATGCGGCCTATGGTCTGGCCATCAGGTCCGGCCTGGCCTCGAGGCACCACAGTCAGTGTCGTCGTCGCGCCGTTACGCAACACCGTAATGGGCAAAGGTTGGTCAGGATGCTTCTTGACCTCTTCCACCATCGCACTGGCCGTAGGCTGGTCAAGCTCACCTACCCTCGTAACGATGTCTCCGGGCGCCAATCCGGCCTGCTCACCGGGTTCGCCTGAGTTGACTGCAGTTACCTTCGGCTGGGGAATCGCCAATGTCAAGCCCGCCTCGGCCATCAAGTCAACGCCGTCGGCCCCTACCTCGCCCGGTACGAACTGAAGCAAGCGCTCGCGCTGCGAGCCATTGGCCGTATCAACCTGCAACTGAGCCTGTCCTCCGCTGGTCATCACATCAAGCAGTTGCCAGCGGGCTTCGTTCCAGGACTGTACGGGCTGCTGATTGACCGCGGTAATACGATCCCCTTCTTGAATTCCGGCTTGTGCGGCCAGGCTGCTGGTTGGCGGAGCGGCCAGGATGGCAGCCGGCTCGCTGGTCCCGGCAAGATTCAGTGCGGTGTACAGCAGTGCCGCCAACACCAGATTGGCTACCGGACCCGCCAGCACGATGGCACTGCGCTGCTTCAAGCTTTTGTGATTGAAGGCTTGCCCGGCGATCGCCGGGTCATCGCCTGGCTCCGGATCATCGAGCATCTTCACGTAACCGCCCAGAGGTATGGCTGACAAGGCCCATTCGGTGCCATGACGATCCGTACGGCGCACCAGCACCTTGCCAAAACCAACTGAGAACCGCAGAATGCGTACGCCGCAAAGCCGCGCAACCCAGTAATGCCCCAACTCGTGAAACGTAATCAGTACGCCCAGCGCAACGGCAAAGGCAAGCAAAGTGAAAAGCATGGAATTCCTGGTGAAACTGGCGTGGCAGCCCTGTAAGTAGTAGCGTCAGGTCTTGAGCAGGCAAAGCTCGTTGGCAATGTCCCGCGTGCGTGCATCCAGCGCCAAAACATCGTCGAGAGAGTCCAGGGCCGTATAGGGAAGACCGGTAATCCGCTCTAGACAGGTTTCGATGACTGGGGCGATTTCAGTATAGCGAATTTGCTGTTTCAGAAAACGATCTACGGCGATCTCGTTTGCAGCATTCAATGCAACACAAGCCGCCTGCCCCGTCTTGAGGGCATCGAACGAGAGCCGCAGACAAGGAAAACGTTCGAAATTGGGCTCCTCGAAGTCCAGCCGGCCCAGGGTGGTCAATTCCAACAAACCCACTCCACTGGATATGCGCTCGGGAAAGCCCAATCCGTAGGCAATGGGAGTGCGCATGTCGGGTTGTCCGAGCTGAGCCAATATTGAACCGTCTTCGTACTCGACCATGGAATGCACCATGCTTTGAGGATGAATCACGACTTGTATGCGCTGAACCGGCATCGCAAACAGCCAGTGGGCCTCGATGACCTCCAGGCCTTTATTGAGCATGGTGGCGGAATCAACAGAAATCTTGCGGCCCATGCTCCAGTTGGGGTGCGCACAGGCCTGATCGGGCGTAACACCCGCCAGCTTATCCAGGGCGGTCGTACGGAAAGGCCCACCGGATGCCGTCAACAGCAAGCGCCTGACTCCCGCCGCCGGCTGGGTGGGGGCTGTTGCCCTGCCCGTTTGCGGCATGCATTGAAAAATAGCATTGTGCTCGCTGTCGATAGGAAGCAGTTCGGCCCCATTTTCCCGCACCGTACGCATGAACAGGCCACCCGCCGCCACCAACGCCTCTTTATTGGCCAGCAACACCCGCTTGCCGGCCTGGGCGGCAGCCAAAGCTGAAGGCAGGCCGGCTGCACCTACGATGGCTGCCATCACAGTGGTGACTTCGGCGTCGAGTACTGTATCGACCAGCGCCTGGGCACCGATCCGGATTTCGGGACCTGCGCCACCACCGGCCCAGGCCTGCCGAAAGCGTGTGCGTGCCTGTTCGGTAGGCACCACAACAACTTTGGCTTTGGTTACCAGGGCTTGCTCGGCAAGCTCTTCTATGCGGCTGTACGCACTCAATGCGTACACTGCCATGGTCTCCGGATGGCGCAGCACCACGTCCAGCGTGCTTTCGCCGATTGAGCCCGTAGACCCCAGCACGCATAGCTGTTGAAATTTCATGGGTTCCAGACTCCGGTGATGAGCAAGGCTATTGGTGCGACAGGCAGCAAGGCGTCAATGCGATCATATACCCCACCATGGCCAGGTAGAAGCTGGCTGGAATCCTTGACGCCCGCCCGGCGCTTGAGCAAGGATTCGAACAAGTCACCAATAATTGATAGCGCCGCAAGAAAAATGGCAATGAGCGCGACGATCCACCAGGGCCACCGCTGCACCAGGACATCGCCAAAACTGCCTGGCCAGTATGCACTAAGCAGGACCCAGGCCGTAGCGGCCAACACTCCGCCCATCGCGCCTTCCCAGGTTTTGCCGGGACTGACGCGAGGTGCCAGCTTGTGCCGGCCAAATGCCTTGCCGGTAAAGTAGGCAGCAATATCGGCGAACCAGATAAGAGCCATCAAAGACACCAGAAACCAGGCGCCGCGCTGAACAAACATCTGAGTCAGGGACAGCCATACCGCCAATATGGCGGCAATGCCGAACAGACTGAGCCACCATGCGCCTGTGCGCCGTTGCGCCTGCCCCTGAAACACCAGCACCGTGGCAAACACCACCCACATCAGCGCCACAATCGGCAATAACTGCTGATTCAGGACAGCCTGCATTTGCATGGCCCAGTCAGCGGGCGACGAGGCCAGCCATTGCGAAGCCAGCACCAGCATGCCGGCGCCGCTCAGTACTGCAAGAATGAGTGGCCAGGCGCTGTTTTGATGTGGCCAGGTCAGACGCAACCATTCCCACAGACCACAGACGGCTGCCAATGTAAGAAGCAGGATTAAAGGCCAGGGGCTAGGCACCAGCAAAGCGCCGAGCAATACTGCGAGCAGTACCACTGCTGTCACGACACGCTGCTTCAACATATAAGGACGCCCTCCTGTTCTGGCTCAGTTGGAAAGCTGGGCGCTAGTGCGTCCGAAACGTCTTTCCCTGGACCGGTACCATGCAAACGCGGCATCGATCTCTTGGGCACCGAAGTCGGGCCAATAGTCATCGGAAAAATATAGTTCAGTATAGGCCAGCTGCCAGATCAGGAAATTGGAAATGCGCTGCTCGCCACCCGTGCGTATGAATAAGTCGGGCTCGGGCGCATAAGCCATGGATAAGTATTGCGTGAGCTGGCTTTCGTCTATGGGCTGAGTGCTATTGGCAAGCTCGGGCTGTGCCGCCAGTAATTTGCGCAAGGCTTGCAGTATGTCCCAACGGCCACCGTAATTGGCAGCAATCGTCAGGTGCAAGGCATCGTTTGCTGCGGTGCGTGCCTGGGCTTCGTGGATCATTTCCTGCAAACGGGGTTCGAAAGCCGACAGATCGCCGACAATGTGCAACCTGACTCCTTGCTTTTCAAGTTTGCCCACCTGCTTTTCGAGCGTCTGCATGAAAAGCCGCATCAGGACGGACACTTCTTCTTTGGGCCGACGCCAGTTTTCGGAGCTGAAGGCGAAAAGCGTCAGGTACTTGACCCCGCGATCCCCGCAGGCTTCGACGACCCTGCGCACCGCCTGCACGCCACGCATGTGACCGGCGGTACGAGGGAGAAAGCGCTTGGTAGCCCAACGCCCGTTGCCATCCATGATAATGGCCACATGCCGCGGGATGTCAGTGCTGTCCGGAATGGACAGGGTTGAGCTGCTTAGCATGTAAAGAGTATCCGAAGCGCGCACACTGACGGTTAAACCGTCATGATCTCGGCTTCTTTCTGTGTAACAAGCTTATCAATTTCGGCAACATGCTTGTCGGTGAGCTTTTGCACCTCGTCTTGCATGCGGCGCTCATCGTCTTCAGAGATTTCTTTATCTTTAACCAGTTTCTTCAACGTATCGTTCGCATCGCGACGCAAGTTACGCACCGCGATTTTTGCATCTTCGCCTTCTGTACGCACTACTTTGGTTAGGTCGCGGCGGCGTTCTTCGGTCAGAGCCGGCATAGGAACGCGTATGCTATCACCCATGGCAATGGGGTTCAGGCCAAGGTCAGAATCGCGTATGGCTTTTTCAACAGGGCCAGCCATGTTTTTTTCCCATACCTGAACACTGATGGTGCGTGCATCGACCAGGTTGATATTGGCGACCTGGCTGACCGGCACGGGTGAACCGTAGTATTCGACCTGAACGTGATCCAGGATCCCGGCATGAGCACGGCCTGTGCGAATCTTCGACAAGCCGACTTTGAGCGTTTCGATGGATTTGCCCATGCGCGACTCTGCCGACTGTTTGACCTCTGAAAGACTCATTACTATTCCTTTATCAAACGTGCACTAGCGTGCCTTCGTCTTCGCCCAATACGGCCCGCTTCAGGGCCCCGGACTTATTGATGGAGAATACCTTGATGGGCAGCTTTTGGTCACGGCATAAGGCAAAAGCCGTTGCATCCATGACTTCGAGGCGACGCACAATTGCTTCGTCAAAGCTGATGCGCGCATAGCGGGTGGCATCAGGGTCCTTGTTGGGATCGGCACTATAAATGCCATCCACCTTTGTGGCTTTCAGGACGATTTCTGCGCCAATTTCCGCGCCACGCAAGGCAGCTGCCGTATCAGTGGTAAAGAAGGGGTTGCCGGTACCCGCTGCAAATATAACCACCTTGCCTTCTTCGAGATAACGCAAGGCTTTGGGACGGATATAGGGTTCGACGACCTGATCGAGATTCAGAGCCGATTGTACTCGCGCATCGACCCCGCGGTTCTTGAGGGCGTCTTGTAGCGCCAGCGCGTTCATGACGGTGGCCATCATGCCCATATAGTCGGCGGTGGCACGATCCATGCCTTGCGCACCAGGCGCCACACCGCGGAAAATATTGCCGCCACCAATCACTATGGCCAACTCGACCCCCAGTGCTGCGACTTCGGCAATTTCTTCAGTCATGCGCTGTATGGTGGCGCGATTGATCCCAAAAGCGTCTTCTCCCATCAGCGCTTCGCCGGACAGTTTGAGAAGAACACGCTTGTACGATCGGGTGGTCATAGGTAGTTTCCCAAGTAAACAATCCAACGAAAGTGTAAGCCAGAGTCGGGCCTTCGTGACAACGAAAGCCCGATTTTTTCGCTTGATGCGATACTAAGCGTTACCAGCTGCAGCTGCGGCAACTTCCGCAGCGAAGTCTTCAGACTTCTTCTCGATGCCTTCGCCTACGACATACAAGGCGTAGCGGGAAATGCTTGCGCCCTTTTCCTTAAGCATTTGCTCAACCGTTTGCTTGTCATTCTTGACAAAAGGCTGGGACAGCAAAGTTACTTCTTTCAGGAATTTCTGCACAGAGCCTTCGACCATTTTGGTCACGATCTCGGCGGGCTTGCCCGACTCAGCTGCCTTTTGCTCTGCAACAGAGCGTTCGGCGGCGATGGCTTCAGCGGAAACGCCGTTGGCATCGAGAGCCTTGGGTTTGGTAGCCGCGATGTGCATGGCCACGTCTTTGCCAGTTTCTTCGGGGCCCGAGAAGTCGACCAACACGCCAATTTTGCCGCCATGGATATAGCTGGCCAGCTGATTGGCGGTCTCGTAGCGTTCGAAACGGCGCACGCTCATGTTTTCACCGATCTTGCCGATCAGTGCCGCACGTGTGCTTTCTACCGTGCCATCACCCATGGGCAGCTCGCCCAGAGCGGCCACGTCGGCAGGATTCTTTTCAGTAACCAGCTCGGCCAATTGGCTGATGAAACCGATGAAGTCATCATTTTTGGCCACGAAGTCGGTTTCGCAGTTGACTTCAATGACGGCACCACGCTTGCCATCGGCAGCGATGTGCAGGCCAATGAGGCCTTCGGCGGTAACGCGCGCAGCGGCTTTGCTGGCCTTGCTACCTAGTTTTATGCGGAGAATTTCTTCGGCACGAGCCAGGTCGCCCTCGGCTTCTGTCAGCGCCTTTTTGCACTCCATCATGGGGGCGTCGGTTTTCTCGCGCAATTCTTTAACCATGGATGCGGTAATTTGAGCCACTATTTTCTCCAGTTAACTAAAACACGCCCCGGTTGAACCGGGGCAGATGCGAAACATGCGACAAGGCTACCGGCATGGGAGCGGTAGCCTCGGCCCGGAGCACGCCGGGCGTCTACGCTTATTCGCGCTCTTCTTCGACCTCGACGAACTCTTCTTCGCCTTCGGCAATCTCTTCGACCAAGCCGTTCAGGTTCTGTTCACGGCCTTCCAGCACAGCGTCGGCCATGCCGCGCGCATACAGTGCAATGGCTTTGGCGGAGTCATCGTTACCGGGGATGATGTAGTCGACGCCGTCGGGAGAGTGGTTGGTGTCAACGACGGCAACCACTGGGATACCCAGCGTACGGGCTTCTGCAACAGCAATTTTGTGATAACCCACATCGATGACGAACAAAGCGTCGGGCAGCGTGTTCATGTCCTTGATGCCGCCGATAGCCTTGTTCAGTTTCTCGAGTTCGCGATCAAACATCAGCGCTTCTTTCTTGCTCATGCGCTCAGTGGCGCCTTCAGCCAGTTGCGCTTCCATTTCTTTCAGACGCTTGACCGAAGTTTTTACGGTCTTGAAGTTGGTCATCATGCCACCCAGCCAACGGCTGTCGACATAAGGCATGCCGCAACGGGCAGCTTCAGCAGCAACCAGTTCGCGTGCAGCGCGCTTGGTGCCAACGAACAGGATGTTGCCGCCACGCGCAGCCAATTGGCGCACGAACTTGGCTGCTTCCTGGTATTTGACAACCGTCTGCTCGAGGTTGACGATGTGAATCTTGTTACGATGACCAAAGATGAACGGAGCCATCTTGGGGTTCCAGTAACGGGTCTGGTGGCCAAAGTGCACACCAGCTTCAAGCATTTCACGCATTAAAGACATTTAATTCTCCAAGGGTTTGGTCTTGTGCCCGGCGTGTATCCGATATACTTCTTAGTACCGAACACCCTTTTGTCGCCTGACACGCGATTTACAAAAACCGGCTGATTTCGCCGTAGTGCTTTCTTGCAAAATTTCAAGAAAGCCTATAATTCTACTATTTTTCCACTACTAAATTCAAGCCTTCCATGAGCAGTCTCGTTACCGACCCATCCGACCTGAACAAAATGCGTGCCGCCTGCCAGGCAGCTGCGGCTACTCTCGACTTCCTGGCACCTCATGTGCAGGCAGGCATCACCACGGGCGAACTCGACAAACTCTGCATGGATTTCATCACCAACGAGCTTAAGGTCGAGTCTGCCACAGTCGGCTACGCCCCTCCTGGTTACACGCCTTTCCCCGCTTCTATTTGCACCTCGGTAAACCACGTTATCTGCCATGGCATTCCTGGCGACAAGGTTCTGAAGAACGGCGACATCATGAATATCGATGTTACCGTCATCAAGGATGGCTGGTTCGGCGATACCAGCCGCATGTATTATGTGGGCGAGCCTTCCATCCTGGCCCGTCGCCTTGCTGAAACCACCTACGATTGCATGTGGCTGGGCATTGAGCAGGTTCGCCCCGGCGCTACGCTGGGCGACATCGGGCAAGCCATCCAGAAGCATGCCGAAAAACAAGGCTTTTCCGTTGTGCGCGAATACTGCGGACATGGCGTTGGTCGTAAATTCCATCAAGACCCTCAAGTTCTGCATTATGGAAAAGCCGGTACGGGCGAAAAACTAGAAGCGGGCATGATCTTCACCATCGAGCCCATGATCAACGCCGGCCGCAAAGAAATCCGTACGCTGGCAGATGGCTGGACCGTCGTCACCCGTGACCATAGTCTGTCGGCACAATGGGAGCACAGCATTCTTGTAACCGATACAGGTTACGAGGTCCTTACGATTTCCGATGCCATGCCCCAGCCACCCGTATTCATCAAAAGCGTTTGATTAAAAAGTCCCACAACATCGCCTCTCCGCTGCCTGTGGGCAGCGTGCGCGACAAACTGACTGCCAGCAAGACCGAGGCCATCAGCGCATTTCGCAAGCACCTCCGCCCGGATACCTTGCTGACCGCCCTGCGCCGGGCCACCGATCAGGCTCTGCGCGAACTTGCCCGAATTTATCCGCTGCCCCATGGCTCCACGCTGGTTGCCGTGGGCGGCTACGGGCGTGGTGAACTCTACCCCTACTCCGATGTCGATGTGCTGATCCTGCTGAGCGAGCAGCCCAGTAGCCAGAACACCTGCATGATCGAGGCCTTTGTGGCGGCGATGTGGGACCTGGGCATAGAACCCGGACATAGCGTGCGAACCATAGCAGACTGCCGACGCGAAGCCGCCAACGACATTACAGTGGAAACATCGCTGATGGAGGCGCGCTGGTTGATGGGCAGCAAAAGCCTGCTTGCTCAATTACGTGCGGCCATGCACGAACAGCTTGATGCACAGACCTTCTTTCAGGCCAAACGCTCCGAAATGCAACAGCGCCATGCCCGCCATCAAGATACACCCTATGCACTGGAGCCCAACTGCAAGGAAGCGCCCGGAGGCTTGCGTGACCTGCAGGTTGTGCAGTGGCTGGCCCAGGCTGCCGGTCAGGGTGGAACATGGCGTGAAATAGCCAAATCAGATCTTCTGACGGCAACGGAGTTCCGTGCACTGCGCCGTGCGGATCAGGCCTTCAAGCGCCTGCGCATAGAACTGCATCTGCTTGCGGGTCGACGCGAAGATCGCGTTCTGTTCGATCTTCAGCCCAGGTTGGCCGCCATTTATGGCTTCGAAGCAACAAGAACAAGGCGATCCAGTGAAATACTGATGCAGCGTTACTACTGGGCAGCACGAGTCGTCAGCCAGCTCAACACCATGCTGATGCAAAGCATAGAAGAGCTGCTCTTCCCTCTACCCGACGAACAGGTACGAGTGATAGACGACGATTTCTGCATTATTCGCAGTCGGCTGCACATACGACGCGACGACGGTTTTGCCCGTAATCCGGCACTGCTGTTCCGTGCCTTCCTCGTCATGCAGGAGAGGCCCGAGTTGCTTGGTATGTCGGCGCAGACGTTAAGGGCAATGTGGCATGCGCGCCGGCGCATTGACGCGCAATTCCGGCGCAACCCGGTCAATCGTCGCCAGTTCATCCAGATCTTGCAACAGCCACGCGGAATCGTTCATGCGCTAAGGCGCATGACCATGATGAATATTCTGCCCCGCTACCTGCCTGTATTCCGGCGTATTGTTGGCCAGATGCAGCACGATTTGTTTCATGCCTATACGGTGGATCAGCACATCCTGATGGTAGTGCGCAATTTGCGCCGTTTCACCATGCCCGAACATGCGCAGGAATACCCCTTGGCCAGCCAGCTCATGGCCAATTTCGACCGTCATTGGCTGCTGTATGTTGCCGCTTTGTTCCACGATATCGCCAAGGGTCGCGGCGGTGACCACTCCGAGCTGGGCGCCGTAGATGTGCGCCGCTTCTGCAATGATCACGGCATAGACGGGCCCGACCGGGACCTGGTGGTCTTTCTGGTGAGCCAGCACCTGACCATGTCCATGGTGGCCCAGAAGCGCGACCTCAGCGACCCGGATGTGGTCCATGAGTTTGCCCGCCGCGTAGGCAACGAACGCCAACTGACTGCCTTGTATCTGCTGACGGTAGCCGACATACGTGGAACCAGCCCCAAGGTATGGAACTCCTGGAAAGGCAAGCTGCTCGAAGACCTGTACCAGCAAACCATTACCGCACTGGGCGGTGCGCAACCCGATACCGGCACAGTGCTGGCCCAACGCAAGGCCGTAGCTGCCACTGAAATACGTCTGATGGGTTTGCGTGACGAAAGCCGCGATGAATTCTGGAACCAGCTTGATGTGGCTTATTTCCTGCGGCATGAGTCCAGTGAAATTGCCTGGCATACGCGCCATCTCTATTACCGTGTCAATTCTCCCGACCCGGTCGTCAAAGTGCGTCTGCTGGGGCAAAATGAAGCGCTGCAGGTCATGGTCTACATGAAAGACCGCAAAGATCTGTTTGTTTCACTGTGCCGTTACTTCGACCACCGGGCCCTGAGCGTGCAGGACGCACGAATACATACAACACGGCATGGATGGGCACTGGACAGCTTTATCGTATTGCTGCCTGCGCACGACAAAGACTACCGCTCCAACGCCAGCCTCATAGAACATGAACTCAACGAGGAGCTGAAACACGAATCGCGTTGCGCAGATCCTCAGCCCAATCAGGAAAAGTGGCGTCCCGGATCGCGTCGCGCACGCTTTTTTCCCATTGTGCCCAACGTCGAGCTTCAACCAGATGAACGCAGCGCCTCGTGGCGCCTGTCTGTAACGGCAGCCGACAGGCCGGGCTTGCTGTACAACCTGGCCCAAGTATTCGCCCAACACGGCATTACCATTAAAATGGCCAAAATCCTGACACTGGGTGATCGGGTCGAGGATATTTTCATCATTGAAGGCGACACCCTGAGTCATCCTCGCGTCCAGTTACTGTTCGAACGCAAACTGCTTGCCGCCCTTGACAGCACTCTTCGCTGAATCTCCAGCTTTTGCATCAACCGATATCGACTCACTATGTCAACTGACTTGTCTTCCAGAATCTTGCACCTGACAGCCCTGCTCTGCGTGGCTGCACTGACCATCGCCCTGGTTTCCCAGCACGTGTTCGGCATGCAGCCGTGCGCCTGGTGTGTACTCCAAAGATTGATATTCGCAACGATCGCACTGGTTTGCTGGGCTGGCGTGCTGGCTGGCCGTCTTGCCGCAGGTTTACGGCGCGCCGTGGGATTGATCGTAGCGGGCTTGGCCATTGCGGGCGTGACGGCCGCCTGGTATCAATATACTGTTGCGGCCAAGATGTTCTCTTGCGACATGACATTCGCCGACCGTTTCATGGTTCAAAGCGGTCTGGACGCGAACGTACCGTGGATATTCGGTATTTTCGCGTCGTGCATGGACGCTCGCGTCGACCTGCTGGGCGTTGAATATGCTTTGTGGAGCCTGGGGCTTTTCCTTGTGATTGCGGTGCTGGGCCTGGCCACCTTGCTGCTGCGGACCCGCCAGGCCTGATACGAGTTATTCCTCGTCTTCGCTTGTGGACATCTCGCCAGCCTGCGGCTTGACGCCGCGACTGGCGCTAAGCCGCTCAAGATAGGCGGCATCAATATCGCCCGTGATGTATTGTCCGTTGAAGCAAGAGGACTCAAACTGCGACATGGCAGGATTCAGGTCACGTATGGACTGCTCCAGATCATGCAACGCCTGGTAGACCAGACCGTCCGCGCCAATTTCCCTGGCAACGTCATTGGTATCGCGGCCCGTCGCGATCAACTCTGTTTGCGTGGGCATGTCTATGCCGTACACATTAGGGAAACGCACTGCGGGTGCGGCGGATGCAAAATATACTTTGTTGGCGCCCGCCGCCCTTGCCATATCGACAATTTCACGGCTGGTTGTACCGCGCACGATGGAATCATCGACCAGCAGCACGTTTTTCCCACGAAACTCCATATCGATGGCACTAAGTTTCTGGCGTACTGACTTCTTGCGTACCGCCTGACCCGGCATGATGAAAGTACGTCCTATATAGCGATTCTTGATAAAGCCTTCCCGGTAGCTCAGGTTCAGTCTGGCCGCCAATTGCATGGCCGACGGACGCGATGAGTCGGGTATCGGCATGACCACATCGATATCACCCAGGCGCAAGGACTTGGCTACGTTGTCGCCCAGATATTCGCCCATGTTCAAGCGGGCATCATATATAGACACGCCATCCATCAATGAATCAGGGCGTGCAAAATAAACATATTCAAATACGCAAGGGGTGTGGACCGGAGCGGGGGCACATTGGCGACTGCTGACCTTGCCATCCAGGTCTATGAATACGGCTTCACCCGGTGCAATATCACGCTCCAGGGTAAAACCGCAACCTGTCAGGGCAACCGACTCGGAAGCTACCATCCACTCCACGCCCTGCCCTGAATCGTTCGAACCCATGCACAGTGGTCGAATTCCGTGAGGGTCACGAAAAGCAACCATACCGTAATTGGCGATCTGGGCGATGACGGCGTAAGCACCTTTGGCTCGCCGGTGGACGGAGGCTACTGCCTTGAAGATGGCGTCTTCGTCCAGCGATCCGCCGCTGGCTGCCAGGTGTAGCTCATGCGCAAAAACGTTCAACAAGACTTCGGAGTCGGAGTTGGTATTGATATGACGGCGATCGATACGGAACAACTCTTCACGCAGCTCACGCCAGTTGGTCAGATTGCCATTATGGACAAAGGTAATTCCGAATGGCGCATTCACGTAGAAGGGTTGCGCTTCATCGACACTGTCGCTGGACCCCGCCGTGGGATAGCGCACTTGCCCCAGACCACTGCAACCGGGCAGCGCGCGCATGTTTCGAGTACGGAACACGTCGCGCACCAAGCCGTGGGCCTTGTACATATTGAAAAACTGCTCATGCGACGTGGCAATGCCCGCTGCATCTTGCCCGCGGTGTTGCAACAAGAGCAAGCTATCGTAAATCAGCTGATTTACAGGGGTTTGGGCAGCAACCCCAACTATTCCACACATTTTATATTCCTGTGAAGGCGATCAATACGGTAACCAAGACGATAAGGACGGGGGCAGCATGAGTTTGATTTGCTGTATGCCTTGGACGATCGTGCCAGACAATTTGGCCTCTTGCCACCAAGGCTCTGCGGGCAATTCGGTATAACCGGCCAAGGCAACCAGCACCAGCACAATCAATGCCCCCCGCAGCAGACCAAACAAAGCACCCAGGCCATGATCCGCCTGGCCCAGGCCTGTTTTATCAATAAGCGTAGCCAAGGTGAGGTTGATTAGCCCGACCAGTAGCAACATGACGATGAACACCACGCCATAGGCTACGGCCGTACGCAACAATGTGTTTTCGATCAGGTTGGTCAACCAGACCGACACCACAGGCCCCCACCAGATAGCCGCCAGAAAGGCGACGACACAAGCGAGCAACGACAATACTTCTTTAACCAGCCCCCGCAGGAGCCCCAGCACTGCTGACGCAGACAAAATGGCCAGCACCAGGTAGTCGAAGCTGGTCACTTAGTGGAAATGAAACCGTTGTCATACCCGAGTGCCCTCAGGCGTGCTTGCGCGGCCTGCGCTGCATCACGAGTGGGGAATGGGCCTACACGCAGGCGATAAGTAGGTTTGCCGCCCGGGCTGGCCTTTTCGACATAAGCATTGGTTACGCCGGCGGACACCAGGCGATCGCGCCGGATATTGGCATCTTGCTCGGTGGTATAGGCCGCAATCTGCAGTATGAAGTTGCCCTTATCGGACGTGGCAGTGCTTGCCGGCGCGGGGCTGCGGCCCTCGAGCAAGGCAATGGCAACTGATCCGTCATCTGTACGCTCTGTACTTGGCTTGGGTTCAGGCTTGGGCGCAGGCTTAGGTTCGGGCTCAGGTTCAGGTTCGGGTTTTTCGACGGGTTTGGGCTGAACCGGCTCAGCGGGTTCGGGGGTTGGCTCTGCTTCGACAGATTCAGGCTGAGGATCTGCCGGAACTGGCTGCTGAGCAGTACCGCTGGAGGAATCTTGCGCTGCCGCATCTGGTTCGGGCGTCTGAGTACCGTTTGTGGCGGGATCGGGCGCGACGGGCGCCAGTGCCACGTTGCTGTCGGTAGAGGGTGGAACAATGGCTGGAACCACGACTGGCGTGCTGATTTCGTCTTCGGGTACCGATGAATCGAACAGCATGGGCACAACAATGACGGCTGCCAGAACCAATGCCAGAGCGCCGATCAGGCGGCGTCTTGCACGGCCCCGCAGCTCGTTGGCCTGGGCTTCACTGGACAAGGAGCTGCGCGACGTTGAGCGGCGTCCCGAATCAGAGGTGGACTCATTACGAGAGAACAATCCCATGGAGCAAAAACCTATTGTAAAAGCTGACGGCCACAATGCCCGCCCGGATCACGCAAACTTGCGCATACCGAACGGGGCAGAAGATCAGGCCCTTCCCAATTCCTGGAGCACTGGACCCACAGTGGAAAAAGAGCCGAACACAAGAATTCTATCATTGTCGGTGGCTTGTTTCCGAGCCGCGGTAAAGGCTTGTACCGGATCATCAAAACTGGAAACACTCACCGAGCTCGCCTCGACCGGCGCCACAGGCTGTGCCCGTACGCCAGGCCGATTTGACGCTTCGTGCTCGCCGGGTTCTGCGCGCCGTACTTCACGGCTCTTTTCTTGCATGGAAAGCTGTGGCGCTGTGCCAGCCACAACCTTGTTCACAGCATTTGCGAGCTCCTGACCAGACATGCCGCGTGGGCCTGGCAAGCTTGCGCAATACCAGCGATCGACTCGGTGCGCCAGCTTGCCCACTACGCTGGCAATATCTTTGTCGTTCAGCATGCCGACTACCGCATGCGTATGGGGAAAATACCCCATGGCATCAAGATTCTGGCCCAGTGCAGCCGCTGCATGAGGATTATGCGCCACATCCAGGATGATAGTGGGCGTACCGGCTAATATTTGCAGGCGTCCAGGTAATTGCACCTGCGACAGGCCGATACGTACCGCTTGCTGCGGCACCACCAGTTTGGGACGCAGCGCCTCCAGCGCGGCCAGCGCCGCGGAGGCATTGAGCAATTGATTGGCTCCACGCAGACTGGGGTACGCCATGCTGCTGCGGCGCTGGCCGCGGCCACCGTACGCCCATTGCTGTCTGTCGCCCGAATAATTGAAATCTTTGCCGAATAGCCATAAATCAGCCTTGATTTGGGCTGCATAATCAATAATGCTTTGCGGTGGCACCGGGTCGGCACAAATTGCTGGCTGCCCGGGCCGAAAGATATGGGCCTTCTCGAGGCCAATTTTTTCCCGGGTATCGCCCAGATACTCTGTATGGTCGATATCAACACTGGTAATGATGGCGCAATCGGCATCGACCAGGTTGACCGCATCCAGGCGCCCACCCAGCCCGACTTCGAGCACGGCGACATCCATTTTCTCTTGCTCAAACAGCATCAGGGCGGCAAGCGTGGTGTACTCGAAATAGCTCAGTGTGGTTTCGCCACGCGCCTGCTCTATCCGGTGAAACTGTTCAATGATTTGCGCATCACTCGCAAACTCTCCGTTGACACGTATGCGCTCATTGAAATCCACCAGATGGGGTGAAGTATAGGTGCCGGTTTTATAGCCCGAAGCCAGCAAGATGGCTTCAAGCATGGCGCAGGTCGAGCCTTTTCCGTTCGTCCCCCCTACCGTGATCTTTACATAGGGCAATGCCAGATTCAGCTTGGCGGCCACTACACGTATGCGTTCAAGGCCAAGATCTATCGATGTGCGATGCAGGGACTCAAGATAACTCAGCCACGTTTGTAAAGTAGCAGTGTTGTCGGGGGTTGGAATTGACATGTTCGAGGCTTAAAGAAAAACAAACGGCAGGCGCTAATATTAGCACCTGCCATTCAAATCATGAGGCAAGCCCATACTGAAAGGCCTGCCTTTTCGCTTGCAAACCAGTGGTTTACTTACGCCGTACCGGTGGCAGATCGGTGCAACTGCCTTCGGCGACTTCGGCAGCCATACCTATGGATTCGCCCAGGGTTGGATGTGGATGGATGGTTTTGCCAATATCGACCGCATCGGCACCCATTTCGACAGCCAGCGCAACTTCGCCGATCAGGTCGCCCGCGTGGGTGCCCACGATACCGCCACCCAGTATTCGATGCGTTTCGGCGTCGAACAGGAGTTTGGTAAAGCCCTCATCGCGCCCATTGGCAATGGCTCGTCCGGATGCCGCCCACGGAAACACCCCTTTCTTGACTACGATGCCGTCTTTTTTTGCCTCATCTTCGGTCAGGCCAACCCAGGCTACCTCGGGGTCGGTGTAGGCGACCGAAGGAATCACCCGCGCATCGAAGAAACTCTTTTCACCGGCAATGACTTCGGCTGCAACGTGGCCCTCGTGCACGGCCTTATGAGCCAGCATGGGTTGGCCGACGATATCGCCAATTGCAAAGATATGTGGCACATTGCTGCGCATTTGCTTGTCGACTTCGATAAAGCCACGGTCGGTAACGGCCACACCCGCCTTGTCGGCGGCAATCTTCTTGCCATTGGGCGTACGGCCCACTGCCTGCAGCACCAGGTCGTAGCGCTGGGCTTCCTTGGGCGCATTCTTGCCTTCGAACGACACCCAGATTCCATCCTCGCGTGCCTCGGCACCGATTGTCTTGGTGTCGAGCATGATGTGATCGAAACGGCCAGCATTTTTCTTTTCCCAGACCTTGACCATGTCGCGGTCAGCGCCCTGCATCAGGCCGCTTTGCATTTCCACGACATCCAGGCGAGCACCCAACGCCGAATAGACTGTGCCCATTTCTAGTCCGATAATGCCGCCGCCCACGAGCAGCATCTTTTTAGGAATGCCAGACAGCTGCAAGGCCCCGGTCGAATCGACGATACGGCTATCGTCAGGAAGGAATGGCAGTTTTACCGACTCGCTGCCGGCGGCGATAATGGCCGAACCGAACTTGACAGTCTGGGTCTTGCCATCGGGCGTAGTCACGGTCAGATGATGAGGGTCGGCAAACTCACCCTTGCCCGTCAACACAGCAACCTTGCGGGCCTTTGCCATGCCGGCTAGGCCGCCCGTCAGTTTGGATACGACTCCGTCTTTATAGGCGCGCAGGGCATCAAGGTCGACCTTGGGCTGCCCAAAAGAGATGCCATGGGCGGACAGGGACTGAGCCTCTTCCAGCACAGATGCCATGTGCAGCAAAGCCTTGGATGGTATGCAGCCCACGTTCAGGCAGACCCCGCCCAAGGTAGCATAGCGTTCGACCAAGACTACGGAAAGACCCAGATCGGCTGCCCGGAAAGCAGCTGAGTAACCGCCTGGGCCGGCGCCCAGTACGAGTACGTCGTAGCTGGAATCGGCCGAGCCGGAAAAACTTGCCGGCGCTGATGCGGCTGCGGAGCCAGATGCCTTGGCTGCACTCTTGCTTGCCGCAGCCTCGTCAGCAGAGGAAACAGATGCGGCAGCCGGGGCGGAAGATTGGGAATCGACAGCAGACTGAGGCTTTTCTGCTGGCGCCTTATTTTCCTCAATCTGGATAATGGCTGAACCTTCTGCCACCTTGTCACCCACTTTGACCATGATCGTCTTGACGACCCCCGCCTTGGCGGCAGGAATTTCCATGGAGGCTTTGTCAGACTCGACGGTTATCAGGCCTTGTTCTGCCTGGACGGTGTCGCCGACGGCAACCAGGACCTCGATAACCTCGACCTCGGCGAAGTCACCGATATCGGGCACATTCAGTTCAGTTGTGCTCATGTGGTCTCCTATAGCACGATGCGGCGGAAGTCGGCCAGCAGGCTGCCCAGATAGGCGTTGAAGCGGGCTGCAGCAGCGCCGTCGATAACCCGATGATCGTACGACAGCGACAGCGGCAGCATGAGTCGAGGCTCAAACTCCTTCCCATTCCAGACCGGAGCATGCGCGGAACGCGACACACCAAGAATGGCGACTTCTGGCGCATTGATGATGGGCGTGAACGACGTTCCTCCTATACCGCCCAGCGAGGAAATCGAGAAGCATCCACCTTGCATCTGACTGGGTGAAAGCTTGCCGTCGCGTGCCAAGCCGGCAAGTTCTGCGGTCTCGGAGGCCAATTCAACAATGCCTTTTTTGTCGGCATCGCGAATGACTGGTACGACCAGCCCGTTAGGCGTATCAGCAGCAAAACCGATGTGATAGTACTGCTTCAGGACCAGATTATCACCGTCGATGGATGCATTGAACTCAGGAAATTTCTTGAGCCCTGCAACCACCGCCTTGATAAGGAAGGCCAGCATGGTGACCTTGACGCCCGACTTCTGGTTTTCTTTGTTCAGTGTCTGGCGCAAGTCTTCGAGTTCGGTAATGTCAGCCACATCGTTATTGGTAACGTGAGGAATCATCACCCAGTTCCGATGCAGATTGGCACCGGAAATCTTTTTGATGCGTGACAGCGGTTTGGTTTCGATGGAGCCGAACTTGCCAAAGTCGACCTTGGGCCACCCCAACACACTCAAGCCGCCCTCGCCGCCCGCAGCAGCAACGGGTATGCCGCCACCTACCGCCAGGGTGCTCTTGACGTATTGCTGGACGTCTTCCTTGGTAATGCGGTTCTTGGCGCCCGAACCGGTTACAGCGCCCAGATTCACACCCAGTTCGCGCGCGAATTTCCGTACCGAAGGCGAAGCGTGTGGCAAATTGCGCAGCGGCACATCGGCTTCCGCATAGGCTTCGGTGGGCGAGTGACGTTGGGGTGGAACCGATGCCATGCCACTGCTTGTCACGGATGCTGGGGACGTGCTGGAAGGCGCCTGTACGGGCTTGGACGCAGGTGCTTCCTGCGGCACTTGAGCAGCAGGTTCCTTATCGGGGGCGGGCGTCTGGGCCTGGCCTTCGCTGGCCTGAACCTCGATGATTTCCGACCCCTGATTGACTTTGTCACCCAGCTTCACTTTGACTGCAGTTACCACGCCCGCATGCGAAGCAGGAACTTCCATGGACGCTTTGTCGGACTCGACAGTAATCAGGCTTTGCTCGGCGGCAATCGTATCGCCCACTGCAACCATGATTTCTATTACTTCGACGTCGGTTGCGTCGCCGATATCAGGCACGACAATCGTGACTCGCTCGCCATCCTGGCGCGCTGGAGGTGTTTCCTTGGCGGGTGCTTCTTGCTGACTGTCTGGGGTGGGAGCAGATTGTTCCTTGGCCGGAGCCGGCTTGCTGTCTGTTGCGCTCTCGGCGCCGGCTCCTTGGGTTTCTACCTGCAGAATGACGGAGCCTTCTTTGATCTTGTCGCCGACTTTGACGGCAACCGACTTGACCACCCCGGCCTGAGGCGAGGGAATTTCCATGGAGGCTTTGTCGGACTCGACCGTGATCAGGCTTTGCTCTGCGGCAATTGTATCGCCTTCGGAAACCAGGACCTCAATAATTTCAACTTCGCTGAAATCGCCGATATCCGGGACTTTCACTTCGATGGTGTTGCTCATGTTCGTGTCCCCCTTTTAAGCGTGATGCGGGTTGGCTTTTTCAGGATTGATGCCATACTTTTTGATGGCTTCTGCGACTTTGGCCATGGGCAACTTGCCTTCATCGGCCAATCCGCGCAAGGCAGCCAGCACCACAAAGTGACGGTCGACCTCGAAGTGTTCGCGCAGCTTGTAGCGGAAGTCGGAACGGCCGAAACCATCGGTACCCAATACCCTGAACGTGCGATCTTTAGGAATATAGGGGCGAATCTGGTCGCCATACGACTTCACATAGTCGGTCGAAACAATAATGGGGCCGGTAGTATCCTGCAGCTTCTGGCTGACGTACGACACCGGGGCCTTGCTGTCTTCGGGATGAAGCAGGCTGTGACGTTCGCAATCGAGGCCATCGCGACGCAATTCGGTAAAGCTGGTCACGCTCCAGACGTCGGAGGCCACGCCCCAATCGCTGTCCAGCAATTCCTGGGCGGCAAGGACTTCACGCAGTATGGTGCCCGAGCCCATGAGCTGGACACGCAGTTTCTTGCTGTCACCATGCGATTTGAACTTGTACATCCCGCGGATAATGCCCTCTTCGTCACCTGCCTTCAAGCCCGGTTGAGCGTAGTTCTCATTCATCACGGTGATGTAGTAGTACACATTTTCCTGGTTCTCGACCATGCGTTTCAGGCCGTCCTGAATAATGACAGCCAGTTCGTGTCCGAAGGTCGGATCGTAGGAAACACAATTAGGAATGAGGGCCGACATAATGTGGCTGTGACCGTCTTCGTGTTGCAATCCTTCGCCGTTCAGGGTCGTGCGTCCGGCCGTACCGCCCAGCAGGAAACCGCGCGCCTGCATATCGCCCGCTGCCCAGGCCAGATCGCCAACGCGCTGAAAACCGAACATCGAGTAATAGATAAAGAACGGAATCATGATTCGGTTATTGGTCGAGTATGACGTCGCGGCGGATATCCAGGAGCTGAAGGCGCCCGCCTCGTTGATCCCTTCTTGCAGTAACTGGCCGTTTTCCGTTTCACGGTAATACATGACCTGGTCTTTATCGACAGGCGTGTATTTTTGACCTTCTGGCGCATAGATGCCGATCTGGCGGAACAAACCTTCCATACCGAACGTACGGGATTCGTCAGCCAGTATGGGTACCACACGCGGGCTGAGCTCCTTGTCGCGCAGAATTTGATTCAGGATGCGTACAAAAGCTTGCGTAGTGGAAATCTCACGGCCTTCGGCAGTGGGTTCCAGTACAGCCTTGAAGGCTTCAAGTTTGGGTGCAGAGAGTTGTTCATCTGCCTTTACACGGCGATGGGGCAAGTAGCCGCCAAGACTATTGCGGCGTTCGTGCAGGTATTTCATTTCGGGCGAGTCGTCGGCCGGCTTGAAATACGGCAATTGTTCGAGCTTGTCGTCGGGTACGGGAATGTTGAAGCGGTCACGGAATTCGCGCACGGCTTCCATGTCGAGCTTCTTTTGCTGGTGCGTGGGATTCTTGGCCTGGCCCACGTGCCCCATGCCGTAACCCTTGATGGTCTTGGCAAGAATGACTGTAGGCTGACCGGAATGCTCGGTGGCTGCCTTGAATGCAGCATAAACCTTGTAAGGATCGTGACCGCCGCGATTGAGGCGCCAGACGTCTTCGTCGCTCATGCGGCTGACCATTTCGAGCAGCTTGGGATGTTTGCCGAAGAAGTGCTCGCGCACAAACTTACCGTCGTGTGCCTTATAGGCCTGGTACTCGCCGTCGACCGACTCCTGCATGACCCGGCGCAAAATACCTTCTTTGTCACGTGCGAGAAGAGGATCCCAGTACCCGCCCCATATCAGCTTAATGACATTCCAGCCGCTGCCGCGGAAGTCGCCCTCGAGTTCCTGAATGATTTTGCCATTGCCGCGCACCGGGCCATCTAGGCGCTGCAGGTTGCAGTTAATGACAAAAATGAGGTTGTCGAGTTTCTCGCGCGAGGCGAGGCTGATGGCGCCCAGGGATTCGGGCTCGTCCATTTCACCATCGCCGCAAAACACCCAGACTTTACGCTTGCTGGTGTCGGCAATGCCACGTGCATGCAGATATTTGAGGAAACGAGCCTGATAAATGGCCATCAGAGGGCCCAGGCCCATGGACACTGTGGGGAATTGCCAGAAGTCGGGCATCAGCTTGGGATGCGGATAGGATGGCAAGCCCTTGCCATCGACTTCCTGGCGGAAATTGTTCAGCTGCTCTTCGGTCAGGCGGCCCTCAAGATAAGCGCGACCATAAATACCGGGCGATGAATGCCCCTGAAAATAGACCAGATCACCGCCGTGATCTTCGGTTTCAGCATGCCAGAAATGGTTTTGTCCGCAACCTATCATGGTGGCCAAGGACGCGAATGAGGCAATGTGGCCACCCAGGTCGCCGCCATCGGGTGGGTTGTGACTGTTGGCCTTGACCACCATGGCCATGGCATTCCAGCGCACATATGAGCGGATACGCTCTTCCAGTATCAGATTGCCCGGATGCGCAGGCTCCAGGCCCGGCGGTATCGTATTGACGTAAGAAGTATTGGGTGAAAAAGGAATATAGGCACCTGAGCGTCGTGCCAGGTCGATCAGCCGTTCCAGCAGGAAATGAGCGCGTTCTGGTCCTTCCCGATCAAGTACGGCTTCGAGCGCTTCGAGCCATTCTTGTGTTTCAAGAGCGTCGTCATCGACGTCTGTTGCTTTAGTGTTTGCTTGATCAAGAGAGGACATCTGCTGTCTCCTGTTTAAATGGTGGAATCGGATACGAAAACTTGCACCAATGTGTCACGTTATACATGAATACCCGACTGTTGCGAATCTTGACTTTCGGCTGGCTCGTATTCCTAGCTGCCTTATTCTAGGAAAGACCCAGTAGATGTTCAAGCAAAATTTCATTTTATGATATTAATTTTTATAATGTGAAATGCGGTAAATGTGGATACCGTCTAAAATGCACACAGCATTTGCATCGCGCTTACAGTTCGTATGGCGCTTGAACATAAAAACATGGCGACTCCTTCCAAGAAATCCCTGATACCCACCACGTTCTATGATCAGGCCAATCATCCCCGCCGCGGGTTCTATTGGCTGACCCCGGTCATCGTGTTGATTCTGTATCTGTGCGTCATGGGAGTGTTTGTCTGGCTGCAGCAATTGCACAACGACAGTGTCATGTTCGTCACCATAGACCAGGAAACACGTCAGCAGCGCCTGCTCATGGTCGTCGCCGCCCTCTCACTGGTCATCGTATTAAGCTTGCTGGCCCTCTGGCGCTATACACGTTTTCGCACTCGGGCCGAAGCCGCCCTGATCGCCGAAACAGGCTTTCGGCGTGCCATGGAAAACTCCATGTCCACAGGCATGCGGGTATTCGACATGCATGGCCGTATCGCCTATGTCAATCCGGCGTTCTGCCGCATGATAGGCTGGAATGAAGCCGACCTGATCGGCCGAACCACACCTTTTCCCTATTGGCTTCCGGGCCGGCACGCCCAGCACCAGGAAACACTCGACGTCCTGCTGTCGGGCCGTACCCCCAGCAGCGGCCTCGAGGTCGAGGCACAACGACGCGACGGATCGCGCTTTACTGCGCGCATGTACGTATCGCCGCTGCGAGACCCCAACGGCGAACAAATTGGCTGGATGACCTCGATGACCGACATCACCGAGCCCAAACGCATACGCGAAGCACTGACTGCCGCCCATGAACGCTTCATGACCGTGCTCGAAGGCCTGGACGACGCTATTTCGGTGGTCGCCGATACAGCCGACGGCCTTGAGCTCCTGTTTGCCAACCGTACTTATCGACGCTTTTTTGGCGCCCAGTCCAATGGTCACGCCGAGTTGCTGGGCGGTCGCCTGGGCCGCTTCACCGACGAAACCGTAGAGACTTTTTCAAGTTCGGCACAACGCTGGTTCGAAGTGCATCACCGTATCCTGGCCTGGACCGACGGGCGCCGAGTACGTTTGCAGGTAGCACGCGATATCACCGAAAGGCGCACGCATGAAGAAGCATCACGTGTCCAGCAAGAAAAAATTCAACTCACCAGCCGCCTGACTACCATGGGCGAAATGGCTTCGTCGCTGGCACATGAACTGAACCAGCCTCTGACGGCCATCAGCAACTACAATATGGCTGCTGTGGCCATGCTCAAGTCCGGTCATGCCGATCCTGATCGCTTGGTCGAAGCACTTGAAAAGGCCGCCAGCCAGGCCGAACGGGCAGGCAAGATCATCAGCCGCATACGTGAATTCGTCAAACGCAGCGAACCGCGCCGACAACAAGTATCGGTCATGCGCATAGTCGAAAACGCGGTGGGCTTTGCCGACATCGACGCCCGCAAGCGTCAGGTGGAAATACAGCTGGACCTGCCCGAATACATTCCAGACGTCCTGGCCGACCCCATACTGATCGAGCAGGTATTATTGAACCTGCTCAAAAATGGCGTCGAAGCCATGGAAAGTAGTGACTATCGTACCTTGCATCTGGTCATCACCCATCAGCTCCCGCTGATCGAAATCGCCGTTATTGATCGCGGCCACGGACTACGTGACCCCGAGCGTCTGTTTGAGCCTTTTTACAGCACCAAATCCGAGGGCCTGGGCATGGGGCTTAATATCTGCCGTACTATTATTGAATCGCACCATGGCCGCCTATGGGCCAGTGCCAACCCGGAAGGCGGTACTATTTTCCGTTTCACCCTGCCCTGTGCCCAGCCACAAGCCACCAGCACAACAGAAAAACCCCAGGAGTTGAATGCATGACTACACCCCAAGCACCGAGCACAATATATATCGTCGATGACGACGAAGCGGTACGCGACTCATTGCGCTGGCTGCTGGAAGCCAATGGCTATCGCGTCCGTAGCTTCAGCGGTGCCGAAGAATTCCTTCATGCCTATGAACCCGACCAGGTGGGTGTCCTGATTGCCGACGTACGCATGCCCGGCATGAGCGGCCTGGAGCTGCAAGAGGAACTTCTCCGGCGTGAAGCGCCCTTGCCTATTGTGTTCATCACCGGACACGGAGACGTGCCAATGGCCGTCTCGACCATGAAAAAAGGCGCTGTCGATTTTCTTGAAAAGCCTTTCAACGAAACCGACCTGCGCAACATTGTTGCACGCATGCTCGAACAGGCCTCCGAGCGGGTCAGCCAGGCACAGGCGCAAAAGAACCATCAAGCTGTGCTCAGCCGCCTGACCGCGCGTGAACAGCAGGTACTCGAACGCATCGTGGCTGGTCGCCTGAACAAGCAGATTGCCGGCGACTTGAACATCAGTATCAAAACTGTCGAAGCACACCGTGCCAACATCATGGAAAAACTCGAAGTCACCACCGTGGCCGACCTCATGAAAATCGCCCTGACCAAAGCTGAGGGCGTCGCATGACCGCGCGTATTCTCGACGGAAAACTGCTTTCTGACTCTGTCAAGGCTGAAGTAGCCACTCGTGTTGAAGCGCTGAAAACGCGCGGAATCACCCCTGGCCTGGCCGTTGTCCTGGTTGGCTCGGACCCCGCCTCGCAAGTCTATGTCCGCAACAAGGCGGCGGCTTGCGAAAAAGCCGGGCTACATTCGCGCGTCATACGCCTGGACGGTGACATCACAGAAGAAGCCTTGCTCGATGTCGTACGCGAGCTGAATGGCGACGATGCCGTGCATGGCATACTGGTGCAACTGCCGCTGCCGCGTCACATGAATGCGGCCAAGGTCATCGAAACCATCGCCGCCGACAAAGACGTGGACGGCTTCCATATCAGCAATGCAGGCCTGCTCATGACGGGCCAGCCTTTGTTCCGGCCATGCACGCCATACGGCATCATGAAAATGCTTGAATCCGAACAGATTTCGCTGTGGGGCGCCGAGGCTGTTGTAGTGGGTGCCAGCAACATCGTGGGCAAGCCCATGGCCATGCTGATGCTGGCTGCAGGCGCTACGGTCACCCTGTGCAATTCCAAAACTCGTGACCTGGCGGCACAAACACGCCGGGCCGATGTGCTGGTAGTAGCCACCGGCAAGCCGGGCATGGTGACCGGCGACATGATCAAGCCCGGCGCCACGGTCATCGATGTGGGCATCAACCGCAACGATCAGGGCAAGCTCGTTGGTGATGTCGATTTCGACTCGGCACGCGAAGTGGCCGGTCTTATTACTCCCGTTCCAGGTGGTGTCGGCCCCATGACCATCGCAATGCTGCTGGTCAATACACTGGAAGCCGCTGAACGCCGCGCCACGTAACATGAACACCTGCGAAGTCTCATCGGGCAAAGCTTGTGCCACCCGGCTTCGCACTCACGAAAAGTAGCAATGATTTCAAATCCTCTTCTTGCGCCCGTCTCCGTTCTTGTTGATTACGCCGCAATCAAACCCGAACACATCGAACCTGCCATCACTACGCTCATCAATGAGAGCCGGCAGGCCGTCGAGGCCAGTGCGCAACCCGCACTGGCCGCAAGCTGGGAAGCGATTGTCGAGCCGCTCGAAGACGCTACAGAAAAACTCTGGCGCGCGTGGTCTGTGGCGGGCCATTTGAACGCCGTGGTCAATACGCCTGAATTACGGGCCGCCTACAACCAGTGCCTGCAACAAGTCACGGAGTTTTCCACCTGGGTGGGATTGCATACGGGGCTGTACGAACAATACAAGCGCTTGAAGCACGTACCAGAATTTGCCCGGCTGCCAGCGGTGCGTCAACGCATCATAGATCTGGCCTTGCGTGATTTCCGCCTTGGTGGCGTCGAGCTGCAAGGCGAGCAACGCAAGCGTTACGCCGATATTTCCGAGAAACAGGCCCAGGCATCGCAGAAATTCTCGGAAAACGTCCTTGATGCCATTGATCAGTGGTCGCTATTCGTCAACGATGCAACACGCCTTGCCGGTTTGCCTGACGATGTCGTACAGGCTGCCCAGGCGGCTGCGCAGACCGATGGCAAACAAGGCTGGAAACTGGTCTTGAAGATGCCCTGCTATATACCCGTCATGCAATACGCACAAGACCGGGAGTTGCGCTATGAGATGTATCGGGCCTACACCACGATCGCATCCGAGCAGGGTGCTCCCGAGCTGGATAACTCCGCGCTCATAGAGCAGTTGCTGGCACTGCGCGCCGAAGAAGCGACATTGCTGGGCTACGACAGCTATGCCGACCTGCGCCTGGAAACACGCATGGCTGACAATGCCGAACAGGTCCTGGATTTTCTGCGCGAACTTGCCGCCAAGGCCAAGCCTTATGCCATCCAGGATCTCGCACAGTTACGTCAATTCGCTGCCGACCAACTAAACCTGACCGATCTGCAGCCCTGGGATATTGCCTTTGCTTCGGAACGCCTGCGCGAAACGCGCTACGCCTACTCCGAGGAAGAGGTCAAACAGTATTTCACTGAACCTCAGGTCCTTGCCGGCCTGTTCCAGGTAATTCAAACCTTGTTCAGCGTCAGCCTGCGCGCCAGCAATGCCAGTACTTGGCATGACGATGCCCAGGCCTACGAAGTGGTATCGGCCCAGGGCGAAGTACTAGGCACGCTTTATATTGATTTGTACGCACGTCAAGGTAAGCAAAGTGGCGCCTGGGTCGACAGTGAACGTAATCGCCGCCGTCACGACGGGTTTGTGCAAACCCCTGTGGTCTACCTGACCTGCAACTTTTCGCGCGCCCAGAACGGCAAGCCCGCCCTCCTGACGCACGATGACGTCATTACGCTGTTTCACGAAAGTGGGCACGCCTTGCACGCTTTGCTGTCGCAGGTCGATGATCCTGGCGCGGCGGCATTTGCCAGTGTCGAGTGGGATGCCATAGAACTGCCGTCACAGTTCATGGAGAACTTCTGCTGGGAGTATAAAGTGGTTCACGCCCTGTCTGCCCACGTAGATACTGGCGAGGCTCTGCCCCGCATGCTCTACGATAAGCTGCTGGCCGCCCGCAACTTCCAAAGCGGGATGCAAATGCTGCGGCAAATTGAATTCTCTTTGTTCGACATGGGTATTCATCATCAGTCGCACGGCTTGTCCATTAACGCCGTACTTGCGCTGCTCGAACAGGTGCGCCAGGAAGTCGCGGTATTATTCCCTCCAGCCTGGAACCGCTTTCCCCATAACTTCTCGCACTTGTTCGCCGGTGGCTATGGCGCTGGCTACTATAGTTATAAATGGGCCGAAGTCCTATCAGCCGATGCCTATGCGGCGTTCGAAGAAAACTGCGTGTCGACCGATGGACAATCCACCGATACATTGAATCCCGTCACCGGCAAACGCTTCCTGGATGAAATTCTTGCGGTGGGCGGATCACGTCCGGCCGCCGAGTCATTCAAGGCCTTCCGGGGCCGCGAGCCATCCATCGACGCCCTGTTGCGCCATAGTGGCATGGCAGCAGAGGTTCAGTAGGCCCTTGGCGCCCAGCTCAGACAATAGCTCCTGTGAACCACAGTAAGCAGCATGCTGTCCTATAATCTTTAAGGGTGCTGTTGCCCTACTTTCTGTTTTGGTTGCCATGCGTACGATGTATCGTTTCTTCCTGGGTTTTCTGGCAAGCGCCGTACTTGCTTGGGCTGGCATTGCCCAGGCGGAAACCGCCCTGCACAACGTGAAGGGTTTTTTGCCTGACCTACGCTTCACGCTGCAGGCAGCCGGTGGCCAAACCATGACCGAAGACGATTTCAAGGGCAGTACGGTCATGCTGTTTTTTGGCTACGCCAGTTGTCCTGACGTCTGCCCTACGACAATGGCACAGCTGTCCCAAGTAATGCTCGAGCTGGGCGACGAGGCTGACAAGGTACAAATCGTATTCGTCAGCGTCGACCCTCATCGGGATACGCCGGATATCCTGCAGGCTTACGTCGAGGCTTTCGACAGCAATGCCATTGGCCTGACGGGTACCGAAAAACAGGTGGCCGACGTAGCACGCCGCTATCGCGTGGCGTTCCAGATCGAGAAACCTTCAGGTGACAATCCCGACAACTATGAAGTCGCCCATAGCCGCGGCGTGTATATTTTCGATGCCTCGGGCAAGGCACGCTATCTGGCTGCTGACACTGAGTCGGTGGAGGTGTTGACGGCTGGGGTCAGGACGCTGCTGGAGCAGCAGGGGTAGCCTGCCGCATTAATAGGGTACTTTTATACGCTGAATTGCTAAAGCGCATCAGGCGCTATTCACCGCCTGATCCCCTTCGCACACATGCTCCAGCTCAGCCGCGGCCAGCTTCTTGGCACAGTCCCTCAGTGCTGTCCGCAAGCCCTCTTCCACCACCGGGTGATAAAACGGCATTTTCAGCATTTCAGCGACAGACAGCTCTTTTTGCACCGCCCAGGCCAGCAAATGTGCAATATGCTCCATAGCCGGCCCTGCCATTTCGGCGCCTAAAAAACGGCCATCCCGCACGCAGCCATACACCCTCAGCTTGCCGCGGTTCTTCAGCATTACGCGCGAACGACCCTGATTCGAAAAATCCACTTCTCCTATCACCACGCCCTGGCTGGGCAAATCCTTGAACCGCATGCCCGCCTGCGCCAGCTGTGGATCAGAAAATACTACAGCCATGGGTGCGCGGCGCTGCGCAGGCTCTATTTCAGGATAGGCGGCGGCATTTTCACCGGCGAACTGGCCATCGTCGGCTGCCTCATGCAAAAGCGGCAATACCCCATTTACATCACCAGCAATGAAAATTGGACTACGACCTACCTGCAAAGTAGCAGAATCGTATACCGGCATGCCTTTGTCGTTGAGCACAGCTGAGGTGTTGTGCAAGTCCAGCTCCTTGACATTGGGTGTGCGCCCCGTTGCCACCAGCAGATAGTCCACACTGACTGTGTGCTCGGCCCCATCCTCCGACTGATAGCTCACGACAACCTGATCACCGTCACGTCGCGTACTTTTGATGCTGGCATTCAAATGTAATGCCAGCTCAGCCTGAAAAGCCTTCACCGCGCTAGCGCGCACCTCAGGGTCGGTCAAACCACCTGCTCCCCCGCTACGGTTCACAATAGTAGTGTTGACCCCCAGGCGCGCTAGAGCCTGTCCTAGCTCGAGTCCGATCACACCCGACCCAAGCACCATCACACTGTCGGGCAAGTCGTCCCAGTAGAAGACATCGTCATTAACGACGACCCGATCGCCCAATGCCCGGTAGGATTCTGGAATAAAAGGAGAGGACCCCGTTGCAATAACAATGCTGCCGGCAGTGATCTCGGTATGATCATCGACCTGCAGCACCGTATCTGACAAAAAGCGTGCATAGCCCCTGATCTTGTCAGAAGCGGGTATGCCCTCTACGCTCTCGAGTACAAACCCCACAAAACGGTCACGCTCTCGCTTGACTCTGTCCATGACCTGTTTGCCATCGATGCGCAAGCTGCCATCGATATGGACTCCGAACGGTGCTGCACTAGCAGCGGTATGGGCAGCCTCGGCTGCTGCAATCAGCAGCTTGGACGGCATGCAGCCAACACGGGCGCAGGTCGTCCCATAAGGCCCGCCCTCAATCAATATGGCTCGCTTGCCCGCAGCTTTGACCGCACGATAGGCCGACAGGCCTGCCGTGCCCGCACCAATAATGGCGACATCCGTATTCAATACTTTCATGAGTCATGCTCCAGTCGGAAACCTTCGGGCGTGCTGGCTGCAAATTGTTGGAGCGCCGTTACGCCCGGCGTGAATGATAAAGGCTCAGGCGCCCTGCCACTCGCTGACGAATTCGCGGTAGTCTGGCCTGGGCTGATCCTGTACGGCACTGATGGGGGTACCCACTGCTATATAGCCCATGAAACGATAGTCAAGGCTGTCGAAACCCAGGCCGCCGGCAACTTCATCGACGTACGTACCCAGGCCAGTGCTCCAGAAGGCAGCATAGCCCATCATATGTGCCGCATTCAATATATTGCTTACGGCGGCACCTGTTGCAAGCATACGCTCATGCTCGGGAATCTTGGTATTGGAGTGATCCAGCTTGCAAGCCACTGCAATCAGTAGCGGAACCTTTGCCAGCCAGCTGCGCGTATTGGCTTCCTTTTCGGGCGCCAGAGGTAAGCCTGCTGCCTTGATGCCGGAAATGGCCATATCGGCTAGACGTGGTATGGCATCACCACGTATCAATGTGAAACGCCAGGGCCTGAGTTTGCCATGGTCTGGCGCGGACATTGCAGTTTGCAGCATGCGTGCCAGTTCATTATCGTTGGGTCCGGGAGCCTGGACAAACTTTGCTGAACGTCGAGACAAGAGATAATTAAGGGCGTCTTCAGACATTACTGACCTTCCTGTGTGAATAGCATAACCTACCCTTATACCAGAGCGGCCTGCTGCAGCGCAATAAGGGCTGTAAAGCCTATGCGTCGCGACGCACAAGCAGTGCTTTCATGTCGCGCACAGCCTGTTCCCAGCCATCGAAAACCGCACGCGCCACAATGGCATGCCCGATATTCAGTTCGGCAATACCTGGCATGGCGGCTATGGTCTGAACATTGTCGTAATGCAATCCGTGGCCGGCATTTACGCGCAGACCGTGCCTGACACCGAGTGCAATGCCGGTCCGTAGGCGTGCCAACTCGAAGTCGCAGGCGGCCTGGTCGGCAGCATCGGCATAGGCGCCCGTATGAAGCTCGATGACAGTGGCCCCTGCCCGCTGAGCAGCGTCTATCTGATCGGCTTCAGGATCAATAAACAGGGAAACCCGTATGCCCGCGTCGTGCAGCTGATTGATTGCCTGCCGGACATGCTGAAACTGGCCCAGCACATCGAGGCCGCCTTCGGTAGTAAGCTCGGCCCGCTTTTCCGGTACCAGGCAGACATCTTGCGGTCGGATCTGACAGGCTATGTCGAGCATTTCAGATGTGACAGCGCATTCGAGGTTCATGCGTGTGCGCAGCAATGGCCGTATGGCGGCCACGTCAGCATCCTGGATGTGGCGGCGATCTTCACGCAGATGAAGTGTGATAAGGTCTGCGCCTGCCTCTTCGGCTCGAAGGGCCGCCTGCACCGGATCCGGATAGCTTGTGTAGCGCTGTTGGCGCAGCGTGGCGACATGATCAATATTTACACCCAACTCAATCATTTTGCCGCACGCTCCTTACTCGGTTGCAATCTATATTACACAAGCATTATGGCCTGTTATTGAATCTTTGTCCTGGCGGTGCCAACACCCTCGACGCTACCCGTCTCGGCACTCGCGTCAGTACTATCTGAACCCTGGGCGGAATCTTTCAGCCAACCACCGCCCAGCGCCTTGTATAGCTCTACGCGGTTGAGCAAAGAATCCATGCCGGTTTGCAGAAAGCTTTGCTGCGTACTGTATAGATCAACCTCGGCATTTTGTACCTGCAAAAAACTATCTATGCCTGTTTCGTAACGCAGCGTGGCCAGACGCAGCGTTTCTTGAGCTGAGTGCTCAAGCGCGCGCAAGGCGTCCAGTTGCTCACTGTAGGTGGCCTCACCTGCCAGGGCATCAGCCACTTCACGAAAGGCAACCTGTATGGTCTTCTCGTATTCAGCCACCGCGATATTGTTGCGAGCCTTGGCAAGGTCAAGGTTGCCGCCAACACCACCGCCAAATATCGGCATTTGCAGCTGCGGAGCAAACTGCCAGAAATGCTGACCGGAGCCGAATAGGCCGCCCAGATCGGCGCTGGCAAAACCTAACAGCCCTGTAATCGAAATACTGGGGAAGAATGCGGCGCGAGCTGCACCAATATTGGCATTGGCCGCCAGCAGGGAGTTTTCGGCAGCCATGATATCGGGGCGACGCTCAAGCAGCTCGGACGGCAAACCTACCGGAATGGCCGCCAGCACCTGATCTCGTCCGAACACAGCTGGCTCGGGCAGATCATTGGCAACAGGTGAACCCAACAATAATTGCAGCGCGTTCCGGGCTTGCGCCTCGGCTCGCTCGATAGCCACCAGATCAGCTTTTACGGTATCGAGCTGGGCGCGCGCCTGATTCAAGTCAAGTGCGGACGCAATACCCCCATCGTAGCGGGCCTGCACCAGGCTCAGGGTATTGCCGCGGGATTTCTGAGTGCTTTGCATCAGCGCTTTGAGCTGTAGCGTAGTGCGCAGCCGGAAATAAGCCTCGGCAACCTGGGCCACCAAATTAATGTGCACAGTGCGACGAGCCTGCGCCGTAGCCAGATACTGTTGAAAAGCTGCTTCCGACAGATTACGCACCCGTCCGAAGAAGTCGAGCTCGAACGCCATCATGCCAACGCCTGCCTGGTAATAGCGGGTAATGCTGTCTGCGTCAGCGCTGGTGCGCAAGTTCTCGGGGTTGCGCGTAATTTGCGCGTTACCGCCAATGCCCAGGGTGGGCAAGCGGTCGCTGGCGGCAATACCATACTGCGCCCGCGCCTCTTCTACGCGGCCCACTGCAATACGCATATCACGGTTATTAGCCAGCGCCTGGCTGATCAAAGCCTGCAGGTGCGGGTCAGTGAAAAACTCACTCCAGCCCAGATCGGAACTGCTGCCTACTTGTGGTGACACGGCATTGGCACTACGGGGGCCGCTATTATTGACGGCATTGCTGTCTGGATACTGTTCCGGGACAGGCAAGGCCGGCCTTTCATATTTGGGTGCAAGTGAGCAACCCACCAGCGCCAGCGAAACCAGCACTGGCAAGGCTGCTAAACGAAATACTCCTGAACTCATGCTTTACCCCCATCATCCGAAGTATGGGGCTCCGATTGTGTTGATTCGTCGTGATGAACGCTGGTCAGGGGTGAGTGGTTGCCGTGTAGCTTGGGCTTGACTTTGAACAGGCTCATCACCACCACAAAGAACGTTGGCACGAACAGCATGGCCAGCGGTGTGGCGGCCAGCATGCCACCCACAACACCCCGACCTACCGCGTTCTGACTGGCCGAGCTGGCGCCTGTGGCAATGGCCAGCGGAACCACACCCAGAATAAAGGCGAATGAAGTCATCAGGATAGGGCGGAAACGCAAGCGTGCAGCCTCGACCGTGGATGTGATCAGGTCACCACCCTCAGCGTAGGTATCTTTGGCGAACTCTACGATCAGAATGGCATTCTTGGCTGCCAAGCCAATCACCGTCACCATACCCACCGTGAAGTACACATCGTTGGACATACCCAATACGGTAACAATACCCACCGCACCCAACATGCCCAGCGGCACCATCAGCATGACGGAAACCGGAATGGCCCAGCTTTCGTACAGGGCTGCCAGCACCATGAAAACCACCAGCATGGCCAGGCCCATCAGGTAAATGGATTGACCGCCGGCCTGCTTCTCTTGGTAGGACAGTCCGGTCCATTCGTAACCGAAACCCGCCGGGAGTTCAGCCACCAGTCTTTCCATTTCGTCCATGGCCTCCCCAGTGGAATAGCCTGACGCGGCCGATCCACCAATACGGATGGACTCATAGCTGTTGTAACGTACCACCTGCACCGGACCTTGCTCCCACTCTGCGGTCACAAAGGAAGCCAGTGGCACGGGATTGCCTTGATTGTTGATGGCACTGAGTTTCATGATGTCGTCAACGCTCATTCGGTGATCCTGGTCAGCCTGAACCCATACGTTCTGTATCCATCCCATATTGGGATACTTGGCGACGAAAGACGAACCCAGAGCCGTGGAGATCAGGTTGGCCGCTTCACTGAATTTAACGCCCAGTGCCCCTGCCTTTTCACGATCGATGGTGAGCCGCAGCTGAGGGCCACCGCCAAGTCCGGTGACGCGGGTGTTCTCGAGCACCGAACTTTTGCTGGCCTCTTGCAGCAATTGTTGAGTCGCTGCCATTAACGCATCGTGCCCTTGCGAACCGCGATCTTGCAAGCGCAGGTCGAATCCGGATGCGTTACCCAAAGAGGAAATAGCGGGGGGCATCACGGAAAACACCATGGAGTCAGGCAGGCCAAACAGCAAAGATTGCGTGGCTTTGGCGGAAATAGCTTGCGCTGAGTTCTCTTCGCCCTTACGTTCTGAAAAATCCTTAAGCGGGACAAACGCGATGGCTGAATTCAAACCGTTACCGTTAAAGCTGAAACCTTGAACCGTCACGATGTTTTGCATCTGTGGCTGGTCCATGAAATAGGCTTCAACCTTTTCAATGATGTCTATGGTTCGATTGGCTGTGGCACCGGAAGGCAGCTCGATGTTGGCAATCACATAACCCTGGTCTTCGTCAGGCAAGAAGGAGGAAGGCAGCCGTATATACATCCAGACCATCGCAACCACCAGCACCAGATACACCAGCAACATGCGACCGCTGCGCTTGAGGATGCGTCCGACCCAGCCCTCGTAGCCCGTCGTCACCTTGTCGAAGGATTTATTGAACCAACCAAAAAAACCTTTCTTCTGTTCGTGGAAGCCTTTGGGAATAGGCTTAAGTATCGTTGCGCACAGGGCGGGAGTGAAACTCAGGGCCAGAAAGCCCGAGAATGCAATCGAGACCGCCATGGCCACCGAGAACTGCTGGTAAATCACCCCTACCGAGCCACTCATGAAGGCCAGCGGCAGAAACACGGTAGACAGCACCAGGGACATACCGACTACAGCGCCACTGATTTGTGGCATGGCCTTCTTGGTGGCTTCTTTGGGCGATAACCCTTCTTCCACCATGATGCGCTCGACGTTCTCGACCACGACAATCGCGTCATCAACCAGAATCCCGATAGCCAGAACCATGGCGAACATGGAGAGTACATTGACCGAAAAACCCATGAGTTGCATCACACCGAAAGCACCCAGGATCGCAATGGGCACCACAAGTGCTGGTATGAGGGTGTATCGGACGTTCTGAAGAAAAATAAACATCACGACGAACACCAGCACCATGGCCTCGAACAAGGTATGTATCACCTGCTCGATGGAAATTTCCACGTAAGGCGTCGTATCGTAGGGTATGGAGTACTCGATATTGCCGGGGAAAAACTTGGCCAGCTCGTCCATCTGAGTTTTGATGCCCTCGGCTGTGGCCAGCGCATTGGCGTTGGTTGCCAGAGAAATAGCAAAAGCTGCCGTGGATTTTCCGTTGAGCCGCGCACCAAACTGGTAGCTGTCGGCACCCACTTCGACTCGAGCCACATCGCGTATGCGCACGCTGGAACCATCCTGATTGGATCTCAGGATGATGTTCTCGTACTCTTTAACGGTAGACAGTTCGCCATTGACCACGATGGGTGCGGAAACCCGTTGGCTGTCTGGGTTGGGAGGCGAACCCAGGATACCGGCGGAAACCAGAGCTGTCTGTGAACCAACCGCCTCGTTGACCTCGGCCATGCTGATGTTGTAGCCGGTGAGCTTGTCGGGATCGACCCAGATACGCATGGCGCGCGGTGCGGCGAAAAGCTGGAAGGTACCCACCCCGGGAACGCGGGATATGCTGTTCTGGATATTACGTGTAATGTAATCGGCCAGAGCAAACTGGTCCATGGACCCATCTGTCGAAGAGAGCGCCACTACCATCAAAAAGTTGGAGTTACTCTTGCTGACCTTGAGGCCTTGCTGCATGACTGCGGCAGGCAGTTTTGACGTAATGTTCGAAATACGGTTCTGCACATCGACCTGCGCCATGTCAGGGTCAGTGCCCGGCGCAAAAGTGGCTGTGATTTCGGCCGAACCGTAAGAATCACTGACCGACTCGTAGTACAACAGGCCAGTGGCGCCGTTCAGCTCGTTTTCGATCACGCTGGCAACAGACTTGGATACGTCATCAGCCGATGCACCCGGGTACGTGGCCTGTATGGAGATAGTTGGCGGCGCCACCTCGGGATACTGCGAGACCGGCATGTTAACCAGCGCCAGGATACCGGCCAATGTAATTGCCAGGGCGATCACCCATGCAAATACGGGACGTTCAATAAAAAACTGCGGCATAAGAGCTCACTTTACTAGCATTGGCTTGTTGCGCAGCCCGGTTCTTCCAGGCTCTGCAACAGATTTGACGCGGAAATTCAGCCTTAGTCGGCAGATTTGGCTGAGGACTCATCGGCAGGCTTGGCGGCCGATTCGGCTTCTGCAGGTTTAGTCTCTGCGCCATCTTTCGCGGGTGCTGCCTTCTGCTCGCCCTTCGGCGCCGCTGCAGCGCCCTGCCCGCCTGCAGCTTGCGCATTTTGTTTCCAGGGAGTTGGCTGCACAGGGGCTCCCGGACGGATTTTCTGGAAGCCCTCAACCACTACTTGATCTCCCGCTTTCAGACCTTTGGTAATGAGGGTTTGGCCGTCAGCAATCATGCCCGTGGATACCGGTACAGTTTGCGCCTTGCCTTCACGAACCACTATCAGGCTGCTTCGACCATCTGCAGTACGTTGGACGGCTTGTTGTGGCACCTTCAGGGCTTTTTCGTCAACGCCTTGCGGCACACGAACCCGCACGTACATGCCTGGAAGCAGAATCTGATTAGGGTTGGGAAACTCTGCACGCATATTGACCTGGCCAGTACCCGGATCAACGGTCACACCCGAAAACAGCAATTTGCCCTGATTGGCATAAGGCGTGCCGTCTTCGAGCAAAGCCTGAACGACGGCATTGCCATCGCCCGACTGCGTCAAGATACCATCGGCCAGCGCACGACGCAGGGTTGCAAGCTCTGAGGTCGAACGATTGACGTCGACGTAAACGCGGTCGAGCTGCTGAACCAGCGCCATCTGCGTGGCCTCGGCTGCGCTGACCAGAGCGCCTTCAGTCACCAGGGATCGACCAATACGGCCGTCTATGGGCGAGACCACCTTGGTATAGCCCAGATTGATATCAGCGACTTGCAATGCGGCCTTAGCCGCTGCAACGGCCGCCTCGGCCTGGCCGGACTGCGCTACAGCGTTATCATATTCCTGGCGGCTGACCGCATTTGCCTTGATGAGTTTTGAATAGCGTTCAGCCAGCAAGCGCGCGCTGCGGACTTCGGCCTCGGCATTCTTGAGCTGGGCATACGCTTGTGCACGCTCCGCTGCGTACGGAGCGGGATCTATCGTGAAAAGCAGTTGCCCGTCTTTGACGTCGCTGCCCTGTTCGAAATTGATTGCCGTGACAATGCCGGTAACACGTGCACGAATCTGCGCATCCTTGATGGCCTGCACCCGGCCAGGAAGTTCGACAAATATTTCGGTACGCGAAGGCTGGACCGTAACCACACTGACTGGTACCTTCATGTCTCCCGCGCCTTGCTGCGGCTTTTCGCCGCAAGCAGCCAGCAACAGCATGCTGGATAATGCAACAATGTATCCTTGCCGCCGGGATGGCAGTAAAAGGTTTGGCATTCAGTGGCTCCTGTACTGCGCTGTGCGGTACTTCGTGAGTCCGCCTGCGCCTTGTGGCTAGTTTGTAAAGCGTGAGTATAAAGGGAAAATGTTGCAGATAGCCACAAAACTGGCGTTTAACCTGCATTAAAGTCGATACTTATGTGTTCGGCGGCGCACGACATTTCCACCCATCAGCGCTTGTGTGGCATGACTGCGGCATGAAAATTGCTGCACGCACAACATGCCTTCAAACGTAAAATTCCTCATCAACTGGAGTTCTCATGACGCATTTCAGGCTCTCTCGTACACTGATCAGCATCGTGGCGGCGCTCACCCTCAGTGCCTGTGCGGCTGATTACTCGCAACGCGACACGGCACAATACACTGACGACGCGGTCATCAACACCAATGTGCAGGCAGCGGTCATAGGCGTTCCGGGTGTGCAGGCCAACACCATGCACGTCAGTACCTACGAAGGTGTCGTCAACCTACGCGGGACGGTCGACACTCAGTTGGCCGCACAAAACGCCATACAGGCGGCGCGCCAAGTGACCGGAGTCAAGAAGGTAGACTACGATATAAAGGTCGGCAGGCAGTAAACAGTACTGTCTGCAGATCTGTCAGCCCAAGAGCAGCCCATCGTCTGCCAAAGCTTCACCCCTGACGCGTTCGAACATATGCAACAGATCGGGCACATCAAGGCCCTGGCGCTCGGAACCTGATACATCCAGCACCACATTGCCCTGGTGCAGCATGACGGTGCGCTCACCAACGTCCAGTGCCTGCCGCATGCTGTGAGTGACCATCATGGTCGTGAGCTTGCTATCGTTCACAATGCGCGTAGTCAGTTCCAGCACGAATTGGGCTGTGCGAGGGTCAAGGGCGGCCGTGTGCTCGTCGAGCAACAGGATCCGCGAGGGACGCAAGGTGGCCATCAACAAACTGACAGCCTGGCGCTGCCCGCCCGACAGCAGGCCTATGCGGTCGGTAAGCCGATTTTCCAGGCCCAGCCCCAGTACAGAAAGTCGTTCACGAAATTCCTCGCGCATTGATTTTTGCACTGCTTTTCCGAGGCCGCGACGCTCGCCGCGGCTATAAGCCAAGGCCAGGTTCTCTTCAATCGTGAGATCTTCGCAAGTGCCTGCCATGGGGTCCTGGAACACGCGTGCGACTCGTTCGGCACGCGTCCACACAGCCTGCCGTGTTACATCCTGACCATCGATGACGATGCTGCCGCTATCGATAGGCAGATCACCGGAAACCGCATTCAGGAAGGTTGATTTACCCGCCCCATTCGAACCGATGACGGTCACAAACTGGCCAGCCGGAATTTCAAGCGACAGTCCGCGCAGCGCTCGGGTTTCTATGGGCGTGCCAGGATTGAAGGTGATATGAAGATTCTTGGCGCTCAACATGTTAACGGCCTCCCTTTTTTCCACGCAGCCGTTGCTTGAGCAATGGGATGACCAGCGCGATAGTGACCAGCACAGCAGTGACCAGATTCAAGTCCTGAGCCTTCAGACCAATGAAATCGGCATTCAGAGCCAGTGCGATAAAGAAGCGATACAGTACAGCCCCTACGATGACCGCAAGCGTGAGCACAACCATGCGGCGCGAAGGCATGATGCTCTCGCCCACAATGACCGCCGCCAGACCAATCACTATGGTGCCTATGCCCATTGAGATATCGGCGCCGCCCTGTGATTGAGCGAACAAGGCTCCAGCCAGTGCACACAATGCATTGGAAATAGCCATGCCTGCCAGCACCCTGTTTCCGGTGGCAACGCCCTGCGAGCGAGCCATACGCGGATTCGAACCAGTAGCCCGCATCGCCAGACCGGCTTTGGTGGAAAAATACCAGTCGAGTGCAAACTTGATAATGATGACCAACACCAGCAGAAGCAGAGGACGAACGATGTAGTCGCTGATGCCCTCCGGCTGCAAGATGGTAAATACCGTAGGTTCGGTTATAAGCGGTACATTGGGGCGCCCCATGATGCGCAGATTGATGGAATACAACGCAATCATCATCAGAATGCTGGCCAGCAAATCCATGATCTTTAGCCTGACATTCAGCCATCCTGTGATCATGCCGGCAATTGCGCCGGCAAGGGCTGCAACCAAGGTGGACGTAAACGGGTCCATGCCCATACTGATCAGCGTGGCGGCCACCGCCCCACCCAGAGGAAAGCTGCCGTCAACCGTCAGGTCGGGAAAGCGCAGCACCCGGAAAGAAATAAATACCCCGAGCGCAACCAAGCCGAAGACCAGGCCAATTTCAAGCGCACCCCATAAAGAATAAATAGACATTGTTCTGATTCAGTGTAGCTAAAATAGAAGCAGGCGGGCTGTGTAGGCAACAACCCGCCTGCTTTAATCTGTGCGGCGATTTTAATCGGCAAGCACTAAGATTTTACTCGACAACCTGCGTGGCCGACTTGACGAAGTCTTCAGACAGCGAAATGCCCTGTTTTTCAGCAGCGCCCGGATTCACGTAGAGCTCAAGCTTGTCGCTGGTTTCGGAAGGCAGGTCGCCCGGCTTTGCGCCTTTGAGAATCTTGATAACCATTTTGCCGGTCTGCAGGCCCAGGTCTTTGTAGTTGACACCCAGGGCGGCAATGGCTCCGCGCTTGACGCTATCAGTGTCGGAGGCAATCAAGGGAATATCAGCATCGTTGCCGACTTTAACCAGGGCCTCGTAGGCCGACACCACGTTGTTGTCGGTGTTTGTGTAGATGACGTCGACTTTGCCAACCAGGCTGCGTGCGGCCGCGCCCACATCTACTGTGCGTGCAGCAGTTGCTTCGACCAGCGTCATGCCAGCCTCGGGCAGGAGCTTGCGCATCTGCTCGACGACAACAACCGAATTGGCTTCGCCAGGGTTGTACACCATACCCACGCGTTTACCTTCAGGTACGACCTTCTTGATGAGATCGACTTGTTTTTCAAGGGCCAGGCTGTCGGAAACACCAGTGACATTGGTGCCCGAGGCCTCCATGGACGGCACCAACTGCGCCGCTACGGGATCAGTGACCGCCGAATAAACTACAGGTATGGTTTTGGTGGCGGCAACCACGGCCTGGGCCGATGGTGTGGCGATGGCGACAATGACGTCGGGATTGTCACCGACAAACTTGCGTGCTATTTGCCCCGCTATGGCGGTGTTGCCCTGCGCCGTCTGGAATTCCCAATCAAGCCCTTTGGCTTCGGTGTAACCAGCTTCGGTGAGTGCCTGCAGGACACCATCGCGGATGGAGTCCAGGGCCGGATGCTCGACGATGGACGTGACTGCCACCGATTGCGCCATGACCGGCGTATGAGCCAAGGCGCCCAGAATCGCCGCAGTGCCTAGAGCCAACTTGGCAGAGTTGCTAAACCTCATGGAATGCTCCTTAACGAATGACGGAAGGCACGAAGTTCGTGCCAGAGATGGGCGTTAGTCTAACTCGTTAAAGACCCAAATGCCTAAAGGGATATCCCTTTATTCGATACAAGCACATGGGGGCATGCTCAGTCGGTGTCTGCAGCTATACCGTCATTGATCGACCTGGTCTCTGGGATAACAACTCCCTCGCCCAGCGACGTCCCGGCAAACCGTATTTGGATTCCACATCTTCGGCGCGCAGCAGAAACTCGCGAGCCGTCACATCCAGCAAAGGCCCCTTGAAGGCAAGCACTATGCGATTGCCGGCATCGATCTCGGGCAGCTCCAGCACCCGGCCATCAAAAGCCTCGCGGATATTCCGGATGTTGGGTGCAAAGCTGGCATGATCACCAAATAAATTTACCACCATGATGCCGGTGTCGGCCAGGCTGCGGAAACAGCCTTGGTAAAACTCCGGCGAGTCGCGCACAGGCCCCTGCGCGTGCGCATCATACAAATCAACCATGAGCGTTGTGCATCGCCCGATATTGCGACTTTCTTCGACCCAGCGGCCGGCATCGCAATGATCTATGCTGGATCGCTGCGATTCCGGCAAGCGGAAATAAGCACGGCACACGGCCGTGACAGCAGGATTCCACTCGACAGTCACCACCGATGCCGAGGTGTACTTGAGCGTGTACCGGAGCAAAGAACCCGCACCCAGACCGAGAATACCTACCGTATCAGCCTTGGTAGGCTCCAGAAACAGCAACCAGGCCATCATTTGTTGCGTATAGGCCAGCACCAGCTCGGCTGGCTTGGCTATCTGCATTGCTCCCTGTACCCATTCAGTACCAAAGTGCAAATAGCGTATGCCGTCCAGCTCAGACAGGCTGGGCTCGTCGTCTTCCGACGGTCCGCTGAGCTCAAACACGTTCGAAGATCGCCGCAATGCCCTGCCCACCACCTATGCACATAGTGACCAGCGCATACCTGCCCTGGATTCGGTTCAACTCGTGCAAAGCCTTGACGGTGATAATGGCTCCGGTGGCTCCTATGGGGTGACCAAGGCTGATGCCACTGCCGTTGGGGTTGACCTTGGCAGGGTCCATTTCAAGACCTTTGATCACAGCGCATGCTTGCGCCGCAAAAGCTTCATTGGCCTCAATCACGTCCATCTGGTCTATGCTCAGCCCAGCCTTTTCCAGTGCAATACGCGTAGCAGGCACCGGGCCTATGCCCATGTATTTAGGGTCAACGCCAGCATGGCCGTAAGAAATCAGCTTGGCCATAGGCGCCAATCCTCTGGCCTGGGCCTGGCGGGCTGTCATGAGCAGTACGGCTCCGGCGCCATCGTTCAGGCCCGAGGCATTGCCCGCCGTGACCGTGCCGTTTTCTTTGAGAAAAACCGGCTTGAGCTTGTTGAAGTTCTCGGCTGTTGCGCCCATGCGCACATGCTCGTCGGTATCGAACACCACCTCACCACGACGCGTTTTCTGCACGATGGGAACTATCTGTTCCTTGAAATAGCCTTGCGTGATCGCCGCTTCGGCGCGCTGGTGGGACAAGAGGGCCAGAGCATCCTGCTCTTCGCGACTGATGGAGTATTTCTTGGCCACGTTTTCGGCGGTCACACCCATGTGCGTGTTTTCGAAGGGATCAGCCAGAGCCCCCGTCATCATGTCGACCATGGCGCTATTGCCCATGCGCGCGCCCCAGCGATGCGCGGGAACACTATACGGTGCGCGGCTCATGCTTTCAGCGCCACCAGCGATCGCCACCTCGACGTCTCCGAGCATGAGGGATTGGGCGGCTGACACAATGGCCTGCAAGCCAGACCCACATAGGCGGTTGACATTGAAAGCGGGTGTTTCATGAGTAACGCCGGCCTGCACCGATGCAACCCGTGATAGATACATATCGCGCGGTTCAGTATTGATGACATGACCAAACACCACATGGCCGACATCCGCTGCGGGAACATTGCTGCGATCCAGAACGGCCCTGACAACCGTCGCACCCAAATCGCAAGGAGGTACATCTTTCAAGCCTCCACCAAAGTCTCCGATAGCCGTGCGGCAGGCTCCTACTACAACGACGTCTTCCATATGTGGTCTCCGTGAATCTGAATTGAGAATTTACCCATTCATATTACCGCAGCGCAGCATTTACATGCTTGTGCTGCACAAAAAAAAAACGGCAAAGCGCGTGGCTTTGCCGTTTTTTTTTCAGAATTCAATCAGGCTGGATCAATCCTGGGATTCTTTAGACTGGGCGGGCTGCTTTGCATCATCGGCGCGTTTTTCAACTTTATCGTCTGTTGTGCCAGGTGCTACCCAGTTAAGTGGTTCAATTACGAAAGGCTGCTTTTTTGCAGTCGGTTTAGTTGCCATGTTGAACTCCTTATTGCATTACAAAAGGCGCACCGCGCGCCTTCGTACTCTTTTAGGGTACCCTATTGGCAGAAATAAATCCAATTTACTCAATAACTTACACATAAACATAACGGGAATCACGTGAAGCTAGCAACATGGAACGTCAACTCGCTGAAAGTACGCCTGCCGCAAGTGCTGGACTGGCTGGAAAACTCACCTGTAGAGGCACTGTGCTTGCAGGAACTGAAACTGGCTGATGACAAGTTCCCTATCGATGCATTTACCGAGGTCGGATACCAGGCTTGCTGGGCCGGTCAGAAAACCTATAACGGGGTAGCCATCATCACGAAAACGGCGGGGACCGACATACAGCGCAATCTGCCAAACTTCGAAGACCACCAACAACGCATTATTGCTACAACGCTACCCAGCCCGGCAGGTGATATCCGGGTGGTCAGCGCCTACTGTCCCAACGGGCAAGCAGTTGGCAGTGACAAGTACGAATACAAACTCAAGTGGTTTATGGCTTTGCAAGAGTGGTTGCGCCAAGAACTGGAGCGCTATCCCCGCCTGGCTGTTTTGGGTGACTATAACGTTGCTCCACATGACGAAGACGTACACGACCCCAAAAAATGGGAAGGCGACATATTGGTATCCGAGCCCGAGCGAGCCGCGTTCAATGCCTTGCTATCACTGGGATTCACCGACTCGTTCCGCGAGTTCGAGCAAGAGGATAAATCGTTTACCTGGTGGGACTACCGCCGCTTTGCTTTCCGCCGTAATGCGGGCCTGCGCATAGATCATGTTTTGTTATCAGACGCGTTAAAACGCTACTGCTCGGCATGCACCATCGACAAGAGCCCCAGAGGCAATGAGCAACCATCAGACCACACACCTGTGGTCGCAACGCTGGATTTCCAATGCGCCTGATGTTATTTACATTTTGATACCCGCCTACCCGTTTCTCTTGGTAATGTAACGCAAACTTCACAGGATGAATCGTATGGCGCAGCGGGTGTTGGGTTTGGGGCGTGCGAGGCGCGTATCGGGTTATTTGAAAAAAATGGTTCCGGGTGCTTTTCTTCAGGAGTTCTTCGCCCAGCCAGGCATCGTAGGTGCTATCTGTCCCAGCTCCCCCTTCCTCGCCCACCGCATGGCCCGGGAAGTAAGCCATATCAAAGACGGGTTGATTATCGAGTTGGGGCCGGGGACGGGCGTCGTAACCAAGGCCCTGCTTAAACAAGGGGTTGCTCCGGAGCGTCTGCTGGTACTTGAGTATTCAAATCGATTCGTGCAGCGTCTGCGCCGACAATTTCCCCTGGTCAACATCGTGCACGGCAATGCGGCCGATTTGTGCAGGATTGTTCCCGCCGGCACCAAAGTGTCCGCCATTGTCTCCAGTCTGCCTTTATGCTCCTTGCCTGAACCGCTCATGCAGTCAATCGTGCAACAATGGCGGGAACTACTACATGACTCGGGCGTAGCTGTACAGTTCACGTACAATCTGCACAGACCTGCTTGGCACAAGCATGTGCAGGGCGTGCAAACCGGCTCCAGCATAGTTTGGGGCAATCTGCCTCCCGCCCGGGTATCCACTTTCTCGTTTCACACTCACAAGCTTTCTTCACCGCACCATGAGCACCCACCCGCAGAGCACCCCGGTTGATACCCTTGAACACGGCCTGGTTCTTGATGTTGTCATTGAAGACCTGCAGTTCAGGGCTTACGTGGTCATCAGTGAGCCCGACATCAACCTGGTCGCCGACTTCGTGCCGGCGGAGCAATTCGAACAGGATGGCGACGTACACGTCACCGCCATCAGCCATCCCGATGAAGCACGCACTCAAATTCAGGATATCGCCTTCAATATGAATCTGGGCGATGCAGCCGTGTTTTTGTGTGGCAACGAGCAGATATACCGGCACACGCTCGAAGAGCTTGGACAGCAAGCTGCCAGCCAGCTCAACTAAGGTGTCGTTTACCGGCGCTAGCCACTGATACCGTTCTTTTGCTATTCTTGCCGCTTGCGCATATTTTGTAACTCTTATCATGTCGTCTTATTCTGGCAATATTTTTATGGTGGTAGCCCCCAGCGGCGCGGGCAAATCCAGCCTGGTCAATGCCCTGCTGGCCGAAGATCCCACTCTAGTGCTCTCCATATCGTGCACAACCCGCGACCCTCGCCCAGGCGAAGAAGCCGATAAACACTACCGCTTTGTCAGCCATGATCAATTCAAGGCACTACAGCAACAGAAAGCCTTGCTGGAATGGGCCGAGGTACACGGCAACTACTACGGCACGCCCCGCGACCGCATCGATCTGGCGCTAGCTCAAGGCCAGGACGTTTTGCTCGAAATTGATTGGCAAGGCGCGCGCCAGGTACGTGAGCATTTTCCCCAGGCAGTCGGCATTTTTATATTGCCTCCATCAATCCAGGCCCTGGAATCTCGCCTGACCAAACGCGGGCAAGATGCACCACAGGTCATTTCTCGCCGATTACTGGCCGCCGGCAGCGAGATGTCACACGCCTCAGAGTGCCAATATGTTATTATTAATCAAGAATTTAGCCTTGCCTTACAGCAATTGGCTCAAATTGTTGCCGCCACACGCTTGCGCTATGCCACACAAGCGCAGCGCCACGCAGAACTCTTTTCACAATTGGGTATCAGCAAAACTGTTGCCTGATCCCTCTAACTACTTAATCCATAGGTAAAAAATGGCTCGCATTACTGTTGAAGACTGCCTGGCGCAGATACCCAACCGCTTTAACCTGACTCTGGCCGCTACTTATCGCGCACGCGAACTGGCACAGGGCCACGAACCTCGCCTCGACAGCAAAGACAAGCCCACCGTCACCGCCCTACGTGAAATAGCCGCTGGTGTAACCGGCCTGGAAATGCTGCGCAAAGTTCCAACCTGATCATCCGGGGCGGCTATGGCGTTTTCTGTCCTCCGTGGTGCTTCCTCCGGCCTGCTGGCCGCACTCAAGAAGGGTCCACGGCTGCGCCGACGCAAGTCGGCCAAGAAACAAGGACAGCTTCCCGCGCCACATGAAGCACCCAACACCATAGCCTCGCTCGACCCGCTGACAAAAATCGTCAGCCAATACCTGAAACCCAAAGAAGTCGAACGCATCAAAGAGGCCTATCGCTTTGCCGATCAGGCTCATCTGGGTCAGTTTCGCGCCAGCGGCGAACCCTATATATCCCACCCCATCACGGTCACTGAAATCTGCGCAGGCTGGAAGCTTGATGCCGACTCCCTGATGGCGGCGCTATTGCACGACGTCATAGAAGACCAGGATGTCAGCAAACAGGAGCTGGCCGAAAAATTCGGTGCCGACGTGTCGGAAATCGTCGATGGCCTGTCCAAGCTCGACAGGCTCGAATTTGCCACCAAGGCTGAGCAGCAAGCTGAAAGCTTCCGCAAGATGCTGCTGGCCATGGCGCGCGATGTACGCGTCATTCTTATCAAGCTGGCAGATCGCCTGCACAATATGCGCACCTTGGGCGCAGTAGCGCCCGAAAAACGTCGGCGCATTGCACATGAAACCCTGGAAATCTACACGCCCATCGCGCACCGTCTGGGCTTGAATGCCCTGTTTCGCGAACTGCAGGACCTCTGCTTTCAGGCAATTCATCCCAACCGCTATCAGGTGCTGCACAAGGCCATGATGGCCGCCCGCGGTAATCGGCGCGAAGTCCTGGGCAAAATCACCGATGCAGTGCGTGTTGCCCTGCCCGCTGCCGGCATCGAAGCCGAAGTAAGCGGTCGAGAAAAATCGCTCTATAGCATCTACACCAAGATGGTCGAGCAAAAGAAGAGCTTTTCCGACGTGCTCGACATCTACGGTTTTCGCGTCATCGTGCATACGCTGCCTGAATGCTACCTGGCTCTGGGCACACTGCATCAGCTGTACCGTCCGGTACCCGGAAAATTCAAGGACTATATTGCCATTCCCAAACTGAATGGCTACCAGTCACTGCACACAACGCTGGTGGGGCCTTATGGTACCCCAGTCGAGTTCCAGTTCCGCACGCGCGACATGGACCACATCGCTGAAGAAGGCGTCGCCTCGCATTGGCTATACAAAGACGACGATGTCTCCTTGAACGATTTACAAAAGCGCACGCACCAATGGCTGCAGTCATTGCTCGACATACAAAGCCAGACTGGCGATTCAGGTGAGTTTCTGGAGCACGTCAAGGTCGATCTGTTTCCCGATGCCGTCTACGTGTTCACGCCACAAGGCAAGATTATTTCTCTGCCGCGTGGTGCCACACCAGTGGACTTCGCCTATACCATCCACACGGACATCGGCAATCAGGCCGTCGCATCAAAAATCAATGGTGAGTTCGCGCCATTGCGCACAGAGCTCAAAAGCGGCGACGCGGTCGAAATCATTACCTCGCCCGCCTCCAGGCCCAGTACCCAGTGGCTTAATTATGTCCGTACCGGGCGGGCCCGCTCTGAAATCCGGCATTATTTACGTACCGTCAAATACGAAGAATCAGTGGCTTTCGGCCAACGCCTGCTCAACCAGGCCTTCAAGCAATTGAACCTGGAGCGGCCCGCCGAAGATGATCCCGAATGGGAAAAACTCGCCAAAGGATCTGGCGCCAGCTCTCGCGACGAAATTCTGGCTGACATCGGACTGGGTAAACGTCTGGCCGCTGTTGTGGCCCGACGCTTTGCCCCTGAGAATCCGATTCTTGCCACGACAGCGGCCGCTGTAGACGAAATCACGTCATCCAGCAGCGCACCCATCGTCATACACGGCAACGAGGGTCAGGCCGTTCAGCTGGCACCCTGCTGCGGCCCCTTGCCTGGCGATGCCATTATCGGCGGCATACGCCTGGGGCATGGCCTGGTCGTGCACATGGAAGAATGCGCGGTTGCCCAGCGACAGCGCGCCCGTGAGCCGGAGCGCTGGATTCCCGTCGTGTGGGATGCCAATACCGCAAGACACCTCTCGACCCGTCTTGACGTTACCGTGATCAACGAGCGCGGCGTGCTCGGACGCCTGGCCGCTGAAATCACGGCTGCCGAATCCAACATCATGCATTTGAGCATGCCCGACGATGCCGCGACCACCGGCCTGTTGCATCTTACGGTTCAAGTCGACAATCGCAAGCATCTGGCCCAGGTCATCCGGGCCATACGGCATGTGCCGCAGGTCCAGAAGATCGTCCGGGTCAAGGGTTAACGCATTGCACAGCCGGCCCGCTCAAGGGGCAAAGGCATTGATGAAAATGGCCGGATCGACACGGGTGCTGTTCAGGCTTACATTCCAGTGCAAATGTGGCCCTGTTGCGCGGCCTGTTGCGCCGACCTGCCCGATCACCTGACCCCGACTGACCTCTTGTCCTGGCTCTACCTGAAAGCGGGACAAGTGGCAGTACATGGTAATGAAACCCTGCCCGTGATCAATAAAAATGGTTTTACCATTAAAAAAGTAGTCAGCAACAATGGTCACGACCCCGTCGGCTGGCGCCTTGATCGGTGTGCCAGCCGGCACGGCAAAGTCCAATCCTGAATGTGGGTTGCGCTCTTCTCCGTTAAAAAAACGTCTTAAGCCGAAAGGACTGGAAAGACGCCCATTGACGGGCTTATCCAATGACACATTGCTGGGCCCCGTGGAGCGAAAATTTCCGTAGGCCTGGATTTGCTCTTTGTATTCGCGTTCGAAACGTTTGACCTGCGCCGGATCAGGGTTGACATGGCTCTTGTTCTTAAGCTTGATGTGCTGCGATTTATACTTTTTGGTGCCTACCTGAAATACCAGCTTGCGCTTGCCCTGGCTGCTTTCCACTTGTATAGGCTGCGGACCAGCTTTGGTTTTCAAATCTATGCCCACCACGGCGATCCAGGCATCATTGCTATCGCGCAAGACCATGACCCGATCGTCTTTGTAGAAAACACGGGGCGCTTCAGTGTCCGGCCCAAGATCGACCACGGCAACGCCACCGGGAACAGGGTGATTCAATAGGCGACTGATATAGCCTTGTGCGCTAACCAGCGCCGGCAGCAGCAAACCAAGTGCCACAATCAATAAGTAACGACAACGCATGAGGATGGATTGCATAAGTAAAGGGCTTAGCGTATATCCTGCGGCGAAGACAATCAAGGTGAATGACTAGGAATAACCCCTAAATTGCCTGTATACAGGGCGCACCTGATCAAACGCACACTACAATCCTGCTGAACAATAATTTCAGGAAGCAGCGCTCATTGCAGCTGCTTCCAAAAACACGTTAACCAAAGGATTTCTCATGAAGAAGACGTTAGCCTTGTTGACCGCGGCAGGTGCCGCTCTGGCTCTGAATGCACAGGCCGCCACCAAGTGGGATCTACCCAGCGCATACCCGGCATCCAATCTGCACACTCAGAATCTTGAACAGTTCGTCAAAGACGTCAATGAACTGTCCAAGGGTGAGCTTCAGATCACGCTGCACAACAATGCCTCTTTGTATAAAGCGCCTGAAATCAAGCGCGCAGTTCAGGGCAACCAGGCACAGATCGGTGAAATCCTGCTCACCAACTACGCCAACGAAGATCCCATATACGCACTTGACGGCCTGCCCTTTCTGGCAACCGGCTACGACGCCGCCTGGAAGCTCTACCAGGCTCAAAAAGACCTGCTCAACAAAAAACTTGAATCACAAGGCATGACCTTGCTGTACACCGTGGCCTGGCCGCCCCAAGGCATTTTCGCCAACAAAGACATCAAAACGGTGAAAGACCTCGAAGGCGTCAAATGGCGCGCCTATAGCCCCGTTACCGCCCGCATTGCCGAACTGGTGGGTGCCCAGCCCGTCACTATTCAGCAGTCCGAGCTGGCCCAGGCTATGGCCACCGGCGTTGTCGATGCCTTCATGACCTCGGGTTCTACCGGCTGGGACACCAAGACCTACGAGTACATTAAAAAATTCTACGACACCCAGGCCTGGTTGCCCAAGAACGCAGTCATCGTCAATAAAAAGGCCTTCGACAGCCTCGACGACGCCAGCAAGAAAGCGCTGCTCGAAGCCGGTGCCGCCGCTGAAAAACGCGGCTGGGCATTGTCCAAGGAAAAAACTCAGTGGTACCTGGACAAGCTGGCTGAGAACGGCATGGAGATCATCAAGCCCAGCGCCGAGCTCATGAGCGGTCTGGATAAAGTCGGCGACACCATGCTAACAGAATGGATCAAGCGTGCTGGTCCTGACGGCCAGCAGGTCATCGACAAATTCCAGGCTGCCAAATAACTTGCTCATCAAGCTTGACCGCAAGTCTTATTCATTGCATTAACAGGCCAGGAATCATGCGCCGCTTTCTCGACAAACTTTATCTTGTGAGCGGGGCCCTGGCCGCCATTTTCACCGTAGGCGTGCTGGTGGCTGTCACCATGTCCATCGTCACACGCCAACTTGGCGTACACATAGGCGGCCTCAACGCCTATGCCGGATACTCCATGGCCGCAGCCGGCTTTCTTGCACTGGCCCACACATTCAAAAGCGGCGAGCACATACGTGTCACGCTGATCTTGTCATCGTTACCCGCCAAAGGACGCATGCGGCTGGATCTGTGCGCACTGGTCATAGCCTGCATCATTGCCGGCAACCTGTGCTGGTTCAGCTTCAAACTGGTGCTTGATTCCTACGCCTATAACGATATTTCCACCAGCGACGACGCCACACCTTTATGGATACCTCAAATCTCGATGGCAGTCGGTACATTGATCTTCTTCATTGCCATTCTGGACGAAACCATCCGGCGGTACAAAGGCATTCCAGAAACAATCCAGAGCGAAGAAGCACACTATGAATGAAGCACTGGTTATCACCATGCTGGTCATATCCATTTTTGGATTCCTGGCTGGCGGCGTGTGGGTAGGATTGACCCTGGCGGGCACCGCATGGCTGGGTATGGAACTATTTTCCAGCCGACCTGCGGGCGATGCCATGGCCATCACAATCTGGGGTGCGTCATCCAGCTGGACGCTGACCGCCCTGCCCCTGTTTCTCTGGATGGGTGAAATCCTGTTCCGCTCCCGCCTGTCGCAAGATCTGTTCAAGGGGCTTGCTCCGTGGCTGGACGGGATTCCAGGCCGCCTGCTCCATACCAATATCGTTGGTTGCGCCATATTTGCCGCAGTGTCCGGCTCCTCGGCTGCCACCTGCGCCACCATAGGCAAGATGACCATCCCCGAGCTGACCCGGCGTGGCTACCCGCAGGGTCAAATCATCGGCACGCTGGCCGGCGCCGGAACGCTGGGTCTGCTCATACCGCCTTCCATCATCATGATCGTCTATGGCGTGGCGGCCGATGTTTCGATTTCCAAGCTGTTTATTGCCGGTATTTTCCCAGGCATGTTACTGGCTGGCCTGTTCATGGGTTATATCGCTGTCTGGGCTCTGCTGAACCCCAGCCAGATACCTGCAGCTGATCAAAAACTGACCTTTTTCCAAAAGCTATACCAGTCCCGACACCTGATCCCGGTGGTAATTCTCATCGGTATTGTGCTGGGCACTATCTACACCGGCTTCGCCACAGCCACTGAAGCCGCCGCGGTCGGTGTTATAGGCTCCCTGATCCTGTCCTTTCTTCAAGGCTCCATGAACTGGAAGGTGTTCAAAGAGGCTGTGATGGGCGCCACACGGCTGTACTGCATGATCGCCCTCATTCTGGCTGGTGCACAGTTCCTGACCTTATCAATGGGCTATATAGGCCTGCCACGCGCCCTGGCCGAATGGATAGCTTCGCTGGGGCTATCGCAATTCGGCCTGATCATGGCGCTCATGGTCTTTTTTGTTGTTCTGGGTTGCTTTCTTGATGGAATTTCCATCGTAGTGCTGACCATGGGTATATTGCTGCCCACCGTTACCTCGGCTGGCATAGACCTGATCTGGTTCGGCGTTTTTCTGGTCTTTGTCATTGAAATGGCTCAGATCACGCCACCCGTGGGTTTCAACCTGTTCGTGCTGTCAGGCATGACCAAGAAGGAACTGCCCTATCTGGCCCGAGTGTCTTGCCCCATGTTCCTGCTCATGATTGTTGGGATCCTTCTGCTCTATGTAGCGCCCGAAATCGCCACATGGCTGCCCCGCAACATGAAAATGTAGCCGGCGCAAAAAAACCTGGTCAGGCAGCTTGCACACGTCCACCTGATAAATGCAATTCACGCTGGCACAAAGCAGCCAGTTGTTGATCGTGCGTGACCATGATCAAGGTTGTATCGAGCTCACGATGCAGTTCGAACATCAGTTCGATCACCCGCGCGCCATTGCGGGTATCAAGACTACCGGTGGGCTCGTCGGCGAACAGCAGTTTGGGCTGGACTACAAATGCCCGCGCCAGCGATACACGCTGCTGCTCACCTCCCGATAGCGTCTTCGGATAATGATGCAGGCGATCTTTCAAACCCACCCTCTCCAGCATGCCCTGGGCAGCATCCCGCGCCGGTTTGCCGGCAAGCTCCAGCGGCAGCATTACATTTTCAAGTGCTGTGAGATTGGGCAATAACTGAAACGATTGAAAAACAAAGCCCACATGCGCCGCCCGCAGGGCGGCCCTGGCCTCTTCATCGAGTGCAAATAAATCGTTGCCAAGCAACAAGACCTGGCCTGAACTCGGAACATCCAGGCCAGCCAGTAGTCCAAGCAGGGTTGATTTTCCCGACCCTGAACTGCCGGTTATCGCCAGAGCCTCGCCCGGGTCAACCGTAAAACTGACATTGTCTAAAATGTCGAGCACACCGGACGAATCAACGACACGCTGACAAAGCTGTTTAACTTCAATGGAATGAATCATGCTGATGTGGATACGCCGTAGTTTTGCAATCGTTGCACTGTGTTGTTTTCAGTTTGCTGCCAGCTTGGCCTGGGCCAACTCACAGCATACCAGCCCTCAGCCCGCCGTATTGGTGCTGGGAGACAGTCTTTCTGCCGAATACGGCTTGCCGCGTGGCTCGGGCTGGGTATCTGTGATCGATCAGCGTCTGGACGAACAGAATATTCCCTACCAAATACACAATAGCAGCATAAGCGGTGATACCAGCAGTGGCGGCCTGAGCCGTCTGCCTGCGGCGCTGGAACAGTACAAGCCGTCGATTGTGATCATTGAACTGGGCGCCAATGATGCCTTGCGAGGCCTGCCGCTAAGCATGACGGAAAAAAACCTGTCAAAAATGATCGAGCTATCAAAGCAAGCCCATGCAAGAGTACTTTTACTGGGCATGCAAATACCGCCCAACTATGGCCGCAAGTATACCGAGCAGTTTCAGAGCCTGTATCAGCAGCTGGCCGAACGGCACGGCATACAACTAACCCCGTTCTTACTGGACGGCATCGCTGCTGACCGCAGCCGATTTCAGGCGGACGGCATTCATCCCAACGAAGCTTCGCAGGTGGTGCTTGCCGATAATGTATGGGGACAATTGGCGCCTATGCTGCAGGAGCATGGCAAGTGACGATGGCACTGACTATGAAGCTTTTGGGCTGAACAACAAGTCAGCTGGCTGCAAATACAACCCGCTGACTTGTACTGAATTATCAGTTTTGTGATTCATCCTCGCCTGTCAGGGCTGCTTGAGCTTCGGGCAATAGCGTTACGTTGGCTTGCTTACGCATGGCTTGCAGCACGGCTTGTTCTTCGGCCTGACCCCAGGCCTGATTCAATTGCATGGGCAACCCCGCCAGCAAGGGATTATCGACCTCGCCGGGTTTGACGCTTTCGACGCGCACAAGCACATAACCTTGCGAGCCTTTCACGCCGGTGTACACAGGCAAGGTCTCGGTTGGAACATTGAAAGCAGCATCCGTTACGGATTGGTCCAGGCCTTGCGGATCGATGCGGCTGATCTCCAGCGGAGTGCCAAAGCCTTCAGGCACTTGGCTGATGTCTTGCTTCTTGAAGGTTCCGAGCGCTGCCTGGCCAGCCTGCTCGGCGGCAAGCAGAGCCTGCTCGGCCTTGAGCTGTTCACGGATATGGCCGGACACCTGTGCCAGCTCTGGAACGTGAGCGGGCGTGACGTTCTCGACACGCACCACCATCATGGTATCGGGAGAAATTTCAATGACTCCTGAATTCTGCTTTTCATTCAGAACCTGAGGCGAAAACAAAGCCCTGCGAACACGGACATCGTCGAGCAACGTGGCGTCTTCGCTAGCCGAAGCGGCATTGGCCGGCACCTGATCGGAGGCCAGCAAGTGATCGCGGGCAATTCCTGCCGCGGTCTTGACCTTCAGGCCAAGCTCATCAGCAGCAGCTTGCAGGCTGTCGGGGTTGTCGTACACCAGACTGGTAAGCTTGGTGGCCATTTCGGCGTAGCGGTCAGCCCCCAGCTGGCGGCTGACTTCCGTTTGGACTTTGGCCTTGGCTTCTTCGAAAGACTCGCCCTTTTCGGCTTGCACTTCGTTGGCCAGGAAGACATGGTAGCCCCCTGGACCTTCCACGGCGTCGGACACTTGGCCAGCCTTGAGACCAAAAACCACTTGCTCAAGAGGTGCAGGCCAGGATCCCTGGGTAATCCAGCCGAGTTTGCCGCCGTCTTTGGCGGTACCCGCATCTTGCGACTCTTTCTGTGCCAGCTCGACAAACGAGGCGGGCTCCGCCTGTGCCTTCTTGGCAATATCTTGCGCTTTGCTTAATGCTTCAGCTTTTTGTGCTTCAGAGGCATCGGCAGGAACATTGACCTGGATATGGCTGACGTTTACCCGGGCTGGCTGTACATAACGCGCTTTATTCTGCTCGTAGTATTTTTGCAGATCTTCATTGCTGACCTGCGGCAAATTCGCCATGGCGGCTTCTTCGTTCAGCAACAAGTACTGCGCACTTACTTGTTCGGGCAATTCAAGGCTTTGTTTGTTCTTGTCGTACCAGGCCTGGATATCGCCATCGCTGATCTCTACGCCTGCTTCCTGGTCGGACGAAGGGAAAGGCAACAGCCGCACCGTGCGCTGCTCGGACAGGGCTTGCTTGAGCTTGTCGGTAACGACAGAAGGAACCGAAGCTGTGAGGGTAACGGGCCCCAGGACGCGGCTCAAGGCCAGCTCACCTCGTTGCCCCTGCTCGAAGTCGCGCGTAGTCAGACCCGCCGAGGCCAGCACATCGTTATATCGCTCTGCTGAGAACTGACCGTCTACCTGCAATTGAGGCATGGAAGCAATAGTCTGCCTCAACACCGTGTCGGACACGCTGAAGCGTTCTTTGGCGGCTGTTTCAACCAGCACCGTGCGATCTATCAGCGACTCGAGCAAGGCGCTACGCGCTGCCGGGCTATCGAGAATAGCTGGATCGAAGGCGCCCTGACTGCTCTGTTGCAGCTGTTGCAACTGATTGCGACGCGCCTGATCAAAGTCTTGTTGGGTAATCGATGTATCGCCCAGCGTGACGATATCGTGGTCACCCGACACATAGTTGGTATAGCCGCTTACACCAATCAGCACGAAGGACGGAAGAATCAACACCAGCAGAACAAGTTGCATCAGGCGTTGATGGGTACGAATAAAATCGAACATTAATCACTCACTGACCTGCGACCAACACGCGCCCGCAAGACGGTAACATCAAAAAAGGCGATAAGAATCGCCAATATTATAAAAATCAGAGCCGAACGTAAAAATTTTATGCAGTTTACCACCACCCTCGCCGCAAGGCAGGAAGCAAGAGCGATAAAATGAGTCTGATGCACTTACTATTATGCACGGTCTTTCTATTCTGGCTTTAATCGGACCCCTTAAAATGACGCCTTGCCGCCCTGACTGGCCTTATCCGACCTTGATCGCCCACCGTGGCGCAGGTCATCACGCACCTGAAAACACACTCGCAGCCATGCGTATGGGCGCAGCGCAAGGATTCATGATGATGGAATACGACGCCAAGCTCAGCCGCGATGGCGTCGCCCTGTTGCTGCACGACGATGCGCTGGATCGCACCACAAACGTCAGCGGCAATGCAGCCGATAAAACCTGGGCCGAGCTGGCAGCAGTAGACGCTGGTAGCTGGCATTCGGCTCAATATGCCGGTGAACCCATACCGTCCCTGCACGCCATCGCAGCGTTCACCCGAGCCAACCACATACATAGCAATATAGAAATCAAACCGCATACCGGACTAGACGCAGAAACCGGCAAACAGATCGCCAGGCTAGCCCGCAACCTTTGGGCCGGCGCGACGCTGCCGCCACTGCTGTCGTCGTTTTCAGAAACCGCATTGCAGGCTGCCCTGGATGAAGCCCCAGAACTGCCACGTGCCTTGCTGATTTCAAAAGAAGTACCCACGGACTGGGCCAAGCGCCTGCAACGGCTGGAATGCCAGGGCCTCAACCTGAATGATCAATACACCACGCGTGCGCTCGTTGAAGAAATACGCAATGCCGGCTATACCGTGGCTGTCTGGACTGTCAATAATCGGGCACGGGCTCAAGAGCTCCTCGATTGGGGCTGCAATGCGATCTTTACCGACGAAGTACAAACCATTTTGCCTGCCGACTTCGTCTGAAGCCTGGCAGCGTCTATAAGGAAACCTCTTGTTCAGCTACCGACACGCCTTTCACGCGGGCAACCACGCCGATGTCCTGAAACACGCAATCTTCGTACATATTCTGGACCATCTGAACCGCAAGGACAGCGCATACTGGGTGATCGACACACACGCTGGCGCCGGGCTGTACGATTTACGCAGCGAATGGGCCAGCCAGAATGGCGAATTTACCGACGGCCTGGACCGCCTGCTGGGCGCTGACAACATGCCAGCCCTGATAGAACGTTACCTGGAAGAAGTCCATCATTTCAATCCGGATGGCGTGGCCAACTTCTATCCCGGCTCACCCTGGCTGGCCTTGCGTGCATTGCGCGGACAAGACCGCCTGAGGCTGTTCGAGATGCATCCATCCGAAATCGATGTGCTCGAACAGAATCTGAAGGGTCAGGGCCGGAGTGCGCTACGTCAGACAACGATCTACAAGGCTGACGGCTTTGCGGGACTTAAAAGCCAGCTGCCTCCCGCACCACGCCGTGGTGTGGTCATTATTGATCCTTCTTACGAAGACAAGCAGGATTACCGCAAGACGTTGCAGGCGGTGAACGATGGCTTGAAGCGCTTTGCCACCGGCACGTTTGCCGTGTGGTACCCCTTGGTGCAACGCCTTGAGGTGCAAGAGCTGGTTCGTTCTCTGGAGCGTCTGCAAACGCCCTGGGTGCATGCAAGTCTGACGGTGCGCAAGCCTTCGGGCGATGGCTACGGGTTGCACGGCAGCGGGATGTTTGTGCTTAATCCTCCGTGGACTCTGTACGATGAGCTGGCTGTTGCCTTACCTTGGTTAAGCGAGCAACTAAAGATGGATGATCGCGCCGGGCATACCTTGAAACGGCACGGGTCGTAGCCTGATTTGTCAGGTTTAAGTACTGGATTATTGAGCTGCCAGCCCAAGCGAACCCGGTCATATTCGCCACACTTAAAACCAACGGTTAGCAGCCATTCACTTACAGCCAGCAACTACAAAAACCGCTCGCCCTCTTTCAGATACCGCCACTGCCCTGGTGGCAGATCGCCCAGCACAATACGTCCCATGCGTACCCGTTTAAGGCCTATGACCTTCAGACCCACCTGCTCACACATGCGTCGGATCTGTCGCTTCTTGCCTTCCTGCAAGACAAAACGCAGTTGGTCCTCGTTTTGCCACTCTACCTGGGCACGGCGCAACGGCTTACCGTCAAGTGACAGACCAAAATTAAGCAAAGCCAGGCCATTGCCCGCAATCTTGCCCTGAACGCGCACCAAGTATTCTTTATCGATATCAGAATCTTCATTGATCAACTGACGTGCAATCCGGCCATCTTGCGTCAGCACCAACAGGCCTTGCGAATCGATATCCAGCCTACCTGCTGGGGCCAGACCCCGCAAATGGCCTGGCTCGAATTTCAGGGGAGATTTATCAACACGGTAACGTGTACTGGCGCTGATCAGGGAGACCGCAGGTCGATAGCCCTGCTCTGCCTGCCCCGATACATAGCCCACCGGCTTGTTCAATAATATCGTCACACGTGACGTCTGGCGCCGCTGCGCCTGCTTGTCGAGCGTGATTTTCTGGTCAGGCCAGGCTTTGCTGCCCAGTTCCGACACCACCACGCCGTCTACCCGCACCCAGCCCCGCTCGATGTAGGCATCGGCCTCGCGGCGCGAACACAAGCCGCGTTCGGCCATTAATTTTGAAATTCGTATTTTTTCCATAAGCGCTATTTTATGACTTTGGCGATAATAGCGTTTATGGAATTACAGCCAACATATCGCAGCACCTGGAAGTCCAACCCCTTACCTTGTCTGAGTCGGCCGCAAAGACACTGGCTTTTCCGGCCCGGAGCCCTCACCGCAGGTTTGCGTCAGCTGGGCCAGGTGCAGCTACGGGTCATCAACGAACAAGCAATCGGCCTGCATCCCGCCGAGGCCTGGATGCTGCAGCGTGACATACGCAGCCCCATCTGGGTGCGCGAAATCATGATGTCCATAGACGGCATCGACAGCGTATTCGCGCGCAGCTTTACTCCACTAAGCGCATCGCACGGACTATGGCAGGGCATGCGGCGCCTGCGCTCGCGCCCTTTGGCCGACATGCTCTACCACAACCCTCAAATCATACGATCACCGTTTTTAGCCTGCCGTCTGCATAGCCAGAACCCTTTATACGGTACGGCACAGCGCATCATGGGCTCGCAGCGCCCTCCCGCACACAAGTTGCTGGCACGCTGCTCAGTGTTCTGGCGCGGTGGTGAACCTTTATTGGTAGCCGAGTGCTTTATGCCAGAGTTCTGGGCGCTCGCGGCCAAATCAGCCTACGCACAGGGACTGGATCCGGCCAAGCTATAAATCAGCGCCAGCGTTCGACTTCCACTGACACGCTGTCGTTGTCTGAAGCGACCAGCGCGACGCCTTCCTGTATGGTCACATGCAAAGTCATATTGCGTTGAGATAAGCTCGCCAGCGCCTGAACGGCTGTCGGTTCAACCGACAGCACATCGAGCTTGCGCATTCTGGCCACTGACGCCTGCACGCCCTGCCACCAGACCTGGCTGGCATGTCCGCCATAACAGAACACCACTACCTGATCTGACTTGCCGCCCGCCTGCAGCAGGCGGCGTTCATCGGGATGCCCAAGCTCTATCCAGTTCAAGACAAAGCCAGTCAAGTCCTTCTGCCAGAGAGAAGGCTCATCGGTGGTGCTCAGGCCGCGCGTAAACGATAAGTCTTCGCTGGCGTACATGGCAAAGGCCAGTACCCTGAGCATCATGCGCTCGTCGGTTTCGGATGGGTGCCGCGCAAGAGTCAGCACATGACTGCCATAATAGTTGCGGTCCATATCGGCCACATGCAGTTCGAGTTTGAATATCGTCGCGCGTAAAGCCATGTTAAAGCGCGTCTATGCCCGATTCGCCGGTACGTATCCTGATAGCCTGTTCCACCGCCGAAACAAAAATCTTGCCGTCGCCGATCTTGCCCGTGAAGGCAGCCTTGATAATGGCATCGATGGCCGTGTCCACCATAGCAGCCGGCAACACGACGTCGATGCGCAGCTTGGGCAGGAAATCAACGACATACTCGGCACCTCGATACAGCTCCGTATGGCCTTTCTGGCGCCCGAAACCCTTGACTTCAGTAACAGTGAGACCGCTGACGCCGATGTCGGCCAGCGCTTCACGCACCTCGTCCAGCTTGAACGGCTTGATAATTGCCGAGACTTGTTTCATTAATAGGCTCCAAGATAAAGAAAAATTATCGCATGTCAGCCAAGACTGCGCTCAATCGTGAGCTGTGGCGGAGTCCCAGCGCCTGCTGAAATCCGCACCCGATGGAGCCTGGTACAAGCGCAAGGAAAGCTCGGGCAGTATGGCCAGAAGGTGGTCAAAAATATTGCCTTGTATACGCTCATACTCGACCCACGCAGTATTGTTGGCAAAGCAATATATCTCGACGGGTATGCCTTGAGATTCGGGTTCCATCATCCGGACTATCATCAGCATGTCCTGGTGCAGCTCGCGCTGGGTACGCAAATACGCCAGTGCATAAGCCCTGAAAGTGCCAATATTGGTCAGGCGCCGCCGATTGCCCTGCAGTTCGCCCATGAGCCCCAATGCCTGGTTGCTGCTTTCAAGCTCCTGCTGTTTGCCAGCCAGGTAATCCTTCAGCAGTGCAAACCGGCTTAATGCCCTGATTTCATCTTCGGTCAGAAAGCGCACCGTGCTGGCATCCAGACGCAGGGTGCGCTTGATGCGACGGCCGCCCGACTCGAACATATAACGCCAGTTGCGATAGCTTTCCGAAAACAGCTTGTAGGTGGGTATCGTGGTGACGGTCTTGTCCCAATTTTGCACCTTGACCGTGTGCAAGGCCATATCGATGACGAAACCGTCAGCCCCGGCTTGCGGCATGTCTATCCAGTCGCCGATGCGCAGCATGTCATTGGATGTCATTTGCGCGCTGGCCACCAGCGAAAGCAAGGTGTCTTTGAACACCAGCAACAGCACGGCTGACAAGGCACCCAGGCCCGATAACATCAGCAAGGGGGAGCGATTGACCAGGATCGAAATAATCAAGATGACGCAGACAATCCAGACCACGATCTTGCCAAGCTCCAGGTAACCTTTGATGGATCGGGTTTGCGCACGCGTGCTGGCATCGTAGGTATCTTGCCAGGCCGACAATATTCCGTTGGCAGCCATGAACAGGAAAACAAAACCGGCCGACAGGAAAATACGAGCCAACAAAGCAGCATATCGCTCGTCTATGGGCAACAGGCCGATGTTGGACATGATGACCAGCATAGGCACCGCATAGCTGATATTGCGAAATACGCGGCGGCGCGACAGCGCAACCGACCAATCATCCCGGCCAACTGCGGTAAGTGCCCTCCGGGTGATCTTCGCCAGCACGCGTGAGGTAATCCAGCCTGCCACCACCACGAGTATGGTCAGCACCGCGAGACCCAGCAACACCTGGGCCCAAATGGCGTCTGGCATGTTCTGGCTCAGCCAGTTATCGCCCATCCAGCGGACCAGCAAGCTCTGTTCTATATGTTGTGGAAGTTCTCGCATTGTGTCGCGTGAGCACCATGAATTTGGCAACCCCCAATCATAACGTAAGGCTTCCTCCCTTATAATCCAGTCACTATGCCAAAAAATACTTCTTCCGATCTGCAAAACCAGTTTGCCAACAAAGCGCAAGCCTGGTCCGCCCGATTCTCCGAACCCGTCTCCGAGCTGGTCAAACGCTATACAGCGTCCATCAATTTCGAACAGCGCCTGGCTCCGTTCGACATTCAGGGCTCACTGGCACATGCCGACATGCTCGCTGCCATAGGCATCATCAGCGCCGACGACAATGCTGCCATCCAGCAAGGCATGGCCCAAATTCTGAAAGAAATCGAATCGAACACGCTTGCCTGGTCCATTGATCTCGAAGACGTACACCTGAATATAGAAAAGCGTCTGGTCGAACTCATTGGTGATGCGGGAAAACGGTTGCACACCGGCCGCTCCCGCAACGACCAGGTAGCCACCGACATCCGGCTGTGGTTGCGTCACGAAATTGACCTGGCCATCGATTTGCTGCAACAGTTGCGCCACAAGTTGGCCACCCTGGCACTCGAGCACGCCGAAACCATCCTGCCTGGCTTTACCCATCTGCAAGTGGCCCAGCCCGTAACCTTCGGCCACCATCTGCTGGCCTATGCAGAGATGTTCGGTCGCGATGCAGAGCGCCTGGCCGACTGCCGTAAGCGGGTCAACCGCCTGCCGCTGGGTGCCGCCGCACTGGCAGGCACGTCCTATCCCATCGACCGCGAGCGCGTTGCCGCCACCCTGGGCTTTGACGAAGTCTGCCGCAACTCGCTAGACGCCGTATCCGACCGCGATTTTGCCATAGAATTTTGCGCCTCAGCCGCACTGATCATGACGCATATTTCACGCTTGTCCGAAGAGCTTGTTTTGTGGATGAGCCCACGCGTGGGCTTTATAGATTTGGCCGACCGCTTTTGCACTGGCAGCTCGATCATGCCGCAAAAGAAAAACCCCGATGTTCCTGAACTGGCACGCGGCAAAACCGGGCGCGTCAATGGCCACCTTATCGCCCTGCTTACGCTCATGAAAGGTCAGCCCTTGGCCTACAACAAAGACAACCAGGAAGACAAAGAAGGTTTGTTCGACGCGGCCGACACCATCCGCGATACGCTGACCATTTTCGTCGACATGGTGGGCGGCATCAAGGTCAAACCCGAAGCCATGCGCGCAGCCGCCCTGCAAGGTTTTGCCACGGCCACCGACCTGGCCGACTATCTCGTCAAGAAAGGCATACCGTTTCGCGATGCGCACGAAACCGTGGCCCACGCGGTGCGTGCCTGCGAAGATCAAGGCTGCGATCTGGCCGATCTGTCTCTTGAGCAGCTGCAGGCTTTTCACCCATCGATCGAGCAAGACGTGTTCAGCGTGCTGACGCTCGAAGGTTCGGTCGCCGCGCGCAAGCACATAGGCGGCACTGCACCCGAGCGTGTCAAGATCGAAGCCCAGCGCGTGCTGGACTCAGGCCGCTGATCGTCCAGGCGGCTTTCTTACAGTCATAGGCCTGGCCTATTCCGTCGCATCGGACAGGGTCAGTGCACTTTGCAAATACAACGCCAGTTCGCTCCGGTCGACGGCAATCTGCAGGCGCTGCGCGGAATCAAATACGATGTCTATTGCCTGCTCAAGCGATTGAGCAGCATACAGTCTATCGAGTAGCAAAGAGTCCTTGCTGGGCAAGCGCTGCAATGTTTCAAAGGTGTGGGCGGAAATACTCATACGTGTCTCGCACATTATTACAAGGTAAACAACAACAAGGCGAGACCCGGACTAACCCTGGCGCCGTTCAGCCTCGCACGTTATGCTTTGCCAATAGTTTCAACAAAAGAAATTATTTTGTATTAATTTGAGCAAATTACCGTAAGCTGATCGTAAGCCAGACCACGCTCATGAATTCGACTTTCCCAGAACCCTCCTTGTCCATCCAGCTATTGGGGGAAGCTAAGCTGATGCGGAATCAGCAGCCGTTAAGCGGAAAGCTTTACGACAAAGTTATCGCCCTGCTCGCTTACCTGATCGTCGAATCCGGCCAAAGTCATACGCGCGAACGCCTGGCAATGTTGTTATGGCCTGCATTCTCCTCTGACATCGCCCGGGGCAACCTGCGACAGACCCTGTATTACTTGCGCCAAATATTTCACACGGATGCGGCGTCCTTGCTGTCCTCCAACCGGAACACCGTGCAATTCCTGCATGACGAATCGCGTTGTCGGATCGACCTGAAACGATTTACCCAGCCGGCACCGATTTGTCTCCAATGTGCAACAACATCTGTGTCGACACCGTGCGAAACCTGCCTGAACCATCTTGCAATGCGCGTTGACGCCTACCAGGGTGAGTTTCTGGCCGGCCTGTCGCTGACCGATGCGCCCGACTTTGATATTTGGCTGGAGGCACAGCGCTTGAGCCTGCGAGGACAGGCTTTTGCTCTGGCTGAACAGCTGAGCCACGCCCACGAGACGCAAGGACGGCTCGACACGGCGCTGAGCTACGCCTTGCGCTGCATCGAGCTCGAACCCTGGAACGAGTCGGGCCATCGCCAGCACATGCGTCTGCTGGCAAGCAAGGGTCAACATGGCGCGGCCCAAGCCTTTTACGACGCTTACAGCAACAAGCTTGAGCGCGACTTGAACGTCGAACCCGACCAAAGTACACAAGCTCTTTTCGAATCCATTCATAAGGGTGGGCTGCAGGTAGGAGCACCACTCTCAAGTACGCTGACGCCAACCATTCCCCGGGTCGAAACAGGGCGCAGGCAGGCTACTATTTTATGTTGTCATGTTGGCTTGCCTCCGAATTTCGGGACAAAGGGGCCGGAACAATTGGCGGCGCCCCGTTCGGTATGCGCATCGGTGCTACGTCGCTATGCGGGCCATATCGCCTTGGGGCAAGGCGGCTACATTTATGCTTATACGGGATATCCGCAAGCATCGGAACATGCGGGGCTGCAGGCTGTACAAGCGGCTCTTGAGCTGCAGGCATGCCTGATGCCGCATTATCGGCTTCGGATTGGCATTCACACCGGCATCATTGTGACGGGGTTCGACCCCGCCCTTCCAGACATCATCGGAAATGTATCCGCCATAGCTTGGCAACTGTGCCGACGTATGCAACGAACAGGCATAGTCATCAGCGAAAGCACCCGCCGCCTGGTGCATGGCCGGTTTCGGCTACAGACCTTGAAGCCGATGCATGTCAAAGAAGACTCGGCAGATGCAAATGATATGCACATACCGGTTTATAAGCTGATCGGCCCATCGCAGACCAGTGGCCGCGTTACAGTGCCACATGCCGGCCTGATCGGAAGACAACAAGAACTTCAGCGCCTCAAGCGGCTCTGGCGACTTGCTTTGTCCGGCCAGGCACAGTTCCTGGCCCTGCGGGGCGAAGCAGGGCTGGGCAAAACCCGCATCGCGCGCGCACTGATCGAGCAGACTGATCCCACAAACTCGATCGTGCGCCACCTGCACTGCTACTCGGAACACCAGCACACACCGTTTTATCCCATCATCTCGATGTTTGAAGCAACACTGGGGTTTACGGACGACGACACCGTCATATATCGACGCGAGAAACTGAATCAGCATCTTGTTCATCACCACCCAGCCATTGCATCCCGCGCCTTTCCTATCCTGATGGCCATGCTTTCCATAGCACCGCCCCAGGCCCCGGTACTGCCGCCGCGTCAGCGCAAACAGCAAACCCTGGACATGCTGCTCACACTGCTGGACAGCATAGCAATGCGTGGCACGCTGCTCTTGATCATCGAGGATGCGCAGTGGCTGGACGTGACCAGCCTTCAGTTACTCGAACGGCTTGTTCATCGGCAAAACCCCGTCGCGCTGTTTACCCTGATCACAGCCCGCTGCGAGTTCACGCCGGCCTGGCTGCAAGCGAACTCGGTGCTCGAGCTTCAACCCTTAAAAGACAAACACATCGCTCGCTTGGCGCAAGCGGCGAGCAGATCATCCCTGTCCAGCCAGTTAATTGGGCACATTATTCAGCGGGCAGACGGCATACCTTTATATGCCGAAGAAATGGCACAGCTTTCTTCCCACTCAGTCCACGACGCCATACCCGCCTCACTACAGTATTTGCTTCGCGTCCGGCTTGAAGCCGTCCCGCATGCGCGCCGACTCTTGCAGCTGGCCGCTACTATCGGCCGCAAATTCGGACACGATTTGCTGCAGCGTGTCAGTGCCCTCGACAACGAAAAACTCGACGCCATCCTGCACGAATTGACCGAGGCCCGGCTTATAGAGCTGATTGAGCCGCAAGACGCCGTTTTCCAGTTTCGCCATGCCCTCTTGCAGGAAGCGGCCTATACCTCCCAGGTTCAAGCCGACATGCAGCAGGCCCATCTGCAAGTGGCCACCATGCTCAGCACGCACTATGCCCAGCGGACCGCTCAGCAGCCTGGTGAAATAGCACGGCATTACACGGCGGCGGACGATGCCGAAGCCGCCCTGCCCTGGTGGCTGGCAGCGGGCCGCAAAGCCTTGCGTGTATCTGCCAACGCCGAAGCCAGAGATTATCTGCAAACGGGGCTGGATCTTGTCGCAAAACTTCCCCATACCCCGGAGCGCAAGGCCATGGAACGCGAATTCCTGCTTCCTCTGGGCCAAGCCTTGCTTTTGTTGCGCGGCTACGGCTCCGAAGATGCAGTAGCCGTCTATGACCGCGCTCTGACGCTGGACGAGGCTAGCGTGTCGCCGCGTCAGCGATTCGAAATCCTGTGGGGGCAATGGATGGTTTCCAGTTCCCGCCCTGGGTCCGGCTTCAGGCATTCATGGGATATCACCCAGCAATTGTTGCAACTGGCCCGCGATAGCGGCGACGATGAACTCCTGGTGCAGGCCTATTCAGCCGCCGCCAACATCACGCTATGGCGCAATCAGCTCGATGATGCGTGCCGCTATGCCCGGGCCGCCATCGGTCATCCGACCGCCACGACCGGCAGCACCATCGAAGGACTGGACCCACGCGTCACCAGTCTCGCCCATCTGTCCTGGGCCTATTGGCGTTTGGAGCAGGTCAGTGATGCCTTGGCTGTCAGCCGCCAATCTGTAAAACTGGCGCAATCACGAAACGCTCCCGACACCCTTTGCTTTGCCCTGGCGTTTGCCGCTATGCTGCACCGTTTTTTGGGGCAAACCGACTCGATGGCCAGGCTGGCGCAGCAAATCCGACAGGCGGCCGACTCTCATCAATTGGTGCTATGGCGCGGCATCGGCGACATGCTGCTGGGCTGGAAGCAGGCTCATGACGGCCAGGAAGAAGGCTTGATCACGCTGAAGGCGTGCGTCCAGGGCGTAAAGCAAATCATGCCTGGTGTCGCCGTCATGTTCATCCACGCTCAGGCAGAAGCCTATGGTTTTCTGGGCCGTCACAAAGAACAGCTGCGTATCATCGATGAGGGTCTTCAAACGGCGCAGCAAGTGCATGAGGGTTTTTTCAATCACCTGCTCGAGCAATTACGCCATCAATGTCCGGCGTATCAAATACAGCAATAGATTCCACATGCCCTGTATGGGGAAACATATTGATGACCCCCGCGCTTTGCAAGCGGTAACCGCCTTCATGCACCAGTATGCCGGCATCGCGAGCCAGCGTGGCCGGACTGCAGGAAACGTAGACTATGCGTTTAGGACGCTCATCAGGCAACAAGGCCGACAGCGCCCTGGCAACGGCCTCTGCGCCTTCTCGGGGCGGATCGATCAACATGCGATCAAAATATCCCAAATCGCGCAACCATTGCACATCTACCTCGAATAGATTCAGCGTAGAGAACGCAGTCTTGGCCTCCAGCCCGTGCTGACGTGCCGCGGCCAAAGCGCGTTCGGTCAGGGCTGTGCTGCCCTCTATGCCAACCACTGACGAGGCCTGCGTAGCCAGTGGCAAGGTAAAGTTGCCCAGCCCGCAAAACAGATCCGCCACGCGCTCACCCTCTTGAACATCCAGTAGCTTCAGGGCTTTCGATATCAGCGTGCGATTGATGGCATGGTTCACCTGGGTAAAGTCAGTAGGCTGATAAGGCATGCGCAAGCCGAATTCGGGCAAGGTATAGGCCAGCTTGCCTTCATCTGCGGCATCCAGTAAATGCACGGTCTCTGGCCCTTTGGGTTGCAACCACCAACTGACATTATGCCGTTCGGCAAAATCACGCAGCAAGGTGATATCGGCTGCTGTCAGCGCTTCCATATGACGCAGCAGCAACGCGGTCACTTTGTCACCCACAGCCACTTCTATCTGGGGAATTCTGTCAGGCTGCGCCAAGGATTCAACCAGCACTCGCAGCTTAGGCAAAAGTTCGGATACCTGTGGGGGCAATACAAGACAGCTTGTCATGTCGGCGACATAACTGCCGCGACGCTCACGAAAGCCGACCAGTACGCCACCCTTTTTCCTGACCAGGCGTACCGAGAGGCGCGCACGGTAACGATAGCCAAAAGCAGGACCATGCAGGGGTGGCAGTACTCTGGCTGGCTTTACCTTGCCAAGGTGCTCCAGGGCGTCTTCCAATACCCGCTGTTTGACAGCCACCTGCGTCGCCGGCTCCAGGTGTTGCATGGCACATCCACCACAGACGCCAAAATACTCACAGGGCGGCGTTACACGCTGCGCGGAAGACTTCAATATCTGTTCAGTTCTTGCGGTATCGAAAGAAGGCTTACGCCGCGCGATACGGGCGAGCACACGCTCGCCGGGCAAGGCTCCTTCAACAAAAACCACCTTGCCTTCACGACGGGCAACGCCGCGTGCTTCAAGGTCGAGCGATTCAATTTCTAGTACTTCTAGCGTCATTATCCGGATACCTAAAACGTTAAGGAGACGGGCACAGTGGCGACGATCTACCCGTCTGCTGCCTCCCCTGGCGATCTCCGGCCCGAATTTTACCTGCTCTGGCGTTCAAGCGAAGCCCATATGAATCGAGCCGGCATCAGCCGGCTCGAAAAAGAGTCTGCAAGTGTTCGGTCTTACCCGGACACAGGAGGGATTCAAGAAGAGGCTTTTTCAGCTTGGGACTGGGCCTTGTGCTGTTTGCGCTCTTCGACACGCTTGGCGAATTTCTCGGCACGCTCATTGAAGTGAGCCACCACCTTCTGCTGCTGGCTATCGTCCAGCTTATCCCAAACGGCCAACCACTTGTCATCGACTTTGCGGCGTTCATCCATGGCTTTCTCTCGACGCTCGTCTTTCTGCTTGAGTGCGGCTTCAGGATCGATTTTCCCACTTTTCAGCTGCTCAAACCGGGCCTGATGTGCGGTTTTCATAGCCTCGCGCCGCTCGCCACGCCCTGCTTTCTGCTCAGCCTTGGCCTCATTGACCAGCTTGAGCTGGTCTTCAGTGAGCGCCAGCGTATCAACGAATTCTTTATTCAAAGGACCGTAACCAGGAACCCAGATGGCTGCATCACGCATGTGGCGCTGACCGTGCCCGTGATGATGTGAGCCCCGTTTGTACACCTGTTTTCCGGCTTGCTCACCACTGCCGCTGGTCGAAGCAGATATCTTGGTGGAATCCGGCGATGCTGTCGTTGGCGTGCCGGTCGCTGCAAAGGCCGTGCTGCCCAAAGCCATGGCGGCAGTCAAGGCAGCAATCTGGGTAGAGTAAGCGAATATTTTTTTCATGAAGATTCCTTTTGGTCAGTAGGAAGCTTCATTGTGCAGTTGAACCAGTTTCGACCCTGTTTCAGAAAAAACGTGAGTCTTTCAGATGATTTCATGTCCCTGAAGGCAGTTAATCGGCATCCCAGGTAGCCATGTATTCCTTCCAGTGCGGCGCGTCGCTGGCTTGCAGCGTATCGCGTACGAGCTGTACTTCGGCGTCGTAGGCCACTCGGTCCAGTTCGCCCTTCATGAATCGGAAGCGGCAATAAACCAGCCAAGTGTTGACGACATCGGTTTCGCAATATGCACGGACCTCGTCGGCCTGACCATTCGACCAGGCTTTCCAGACCTGGCTGCCATCCATGCCCAGTTTGCCCGGAAATCCGCAAAGCTTGGCCAGGTCGTCCAGCGGAGCGTTGGCACGGCCATTATATTTTGCCAGCAAGTCCATCAGGTCGATATGTCGGTTGTGATAACGGCTGATGTAGTTGTTGTATTTGAAGTCACGGTCATCTTCACCCATATCCCAATAGCGCGGGGCCTGCACGCCATGAATCAGGCTGCGGTAATGCAGCACCGGCAAATCGAAGCCAGATCCATTCCAGCTGATCAGTCTGGGCGTGTAGTGCTCTATGGTTTTGAAGAAGCCTGTCAGCAGAGAAGCCTCGGGGTCATCGGCAGAACCTAGTGTTTTAACGCGAAAACCGTTGTCGTCGCGAAAGACACAACCGATGACGGCAACCTGATGCAGATGCAGAGGCAGAAAGTCGTTGCCATGTGATTCCCGCCTGGCCTCGAGCGCGGTCTCGATGACTTGCGTATCGGACATGCTCGCATCCCACTGCGGATTCAGCCGTCGCAAACCTCGTGCATCGGGTATCGTTTCGAGATCGAAGACCAGGGTGGGTGTCATCGGGCCGGCAGATAGGACATGGGATTGACCGGTGTGCCCTTGCGACGAATTTCAAAGTGCAAACGTGGCGAGGTGGTATCAGTTTGCCCTATGGTGGCTATTTTTGTACCTTTTTTGATTTCCTGGCCGGTCTTGACCAGCAGCGTCTGGTTATGCGCGTAGGCGGTAATAAATCCATTGCCATGGCCCAGCAGTATCAGGTTACCCAGACCTCGCACACCATTGCCGGCATACATGACCTTGCCATCAGCGGCGGCATTTACCGGATCGCCCACCGCACCTTCGATGTCTATGCCTTTGGTGTTGCTATTGAAAGTCTGGATGATTTTTCCGGGAGCTGGCCAGCCCCAGCTGACCATTGCCGCATCGCTGGCCCGCGCTGTTGCCGTAGGCTGTACAGGCTCTACTGGTGTGACCGGCAATGGTGTAGCCGTTGCCGCACCGGTGGATCCGGCCGGTGCTGGTACGCTGCTGTTCAAGCGCAAGACCTGCCCTATGCGCAACTGGCTGGGGTCGGTAATATTATTAAGCCGGGAGATCTCGGCGACACTCAGATTTTGAGACTGAGCAATTTTGTATAGCGTGTCGCCCGCCTTGACCACATACGTAGCCCCGGTCGCAGGTGCGGCGGCGCCGCCCGACATATCGGTAACAGGAGCCTGGGTGGTGCGTGATGCACATCCGGCTAACGCAACCGTTGCCACAATGGCCACCAGCATCAGATAACGAGACGTGCGTGTAGGCTTTTCTTGTGTCGGCGTAGCGATAGACTGGAACGTCCCTGCATGCATAAAGCTCTCCTTAAAGCTGTGTTCCCGGCTTTAGTGGAACGAAGCGCACCGATTCGAGCTCTTCGCGGCGCCAAGTAGTGGCGCCCGTGCGCTCGATGAGTATCAGGCGTTGCGCAGTCGACCCTTCCGGGGCAATTAAACGGCCCCCAATCGCTAGCTGTTCCAGCAACGCCTGGGGTATTTTAATACCGGCAGCAGCAACGATGATTCCATCGAAAGGCGCTACGCCGGGTAAACCTGCCATGCCATCGCCAAACGTCAGGCGGACACGGGCAATAAGTTTCAGACTGCGGAGCCGATCACGGGCCATATCGTAAAGCCCGCGAATCCGTTCGACCGCATGTACTTCTTTAATGAACTGTGCCAACACTGCAGACTGATAGCCGCAACCAGCACCCACTTCCAGTACTTTAACCGGAACGCGATTTTCGCACATGGCTGAAACCATGCGTGCCACGACCCAGGGTTGAGAGATGGTTTGGCTGTAGCCTATAGGTAGGGCTGCGTCTTCGTAGGCCCGACTGGCGAGTCCCTCGTCTACAAACAAGTGTCTTGGTACAGCCATCATGGCATCCAGTACGCGCTCGTCCTGGATGCCCTGCTTACGTAGGCGGGCTATCATCATGCCACGCGACCGCTCGGAGTTCAAACCCAAGTTGACAGTTGTTGACGTATTGGATCGTACTGCCGGTACGTTGGCCGGAACTTTGCCATGCAGAATGACGCGGGTGTTGCTATTAGTGGCCGAAACACCACCGCCGAAACTCGAGCGCCCGAATCGGTTGGTACTGCCCGTAGCAAAGGGCGAAGGCACTACGGGTTTGCGCATAATGGCCCCGCCCAGTCGCGAACTTGCGTCAACTGCTCATAGTGCGTCAGATCAAAACGCAGTGGTGTCATCGACACCGCCTGCTGCTCGATGGCGCCAAAGTCGGTATCGTCGGCAGAATCGGATACCCCACCTACGGGGCCTATCCAGTAGACGGGATCACCGTAAGGCGTGTGGCTTTTAACCACTGGCTCGGACGGATGCCGCTTGCCCAGACGGGTAACACGCATTTCCTGTATGGCTTCAAACGGTACGGCGGGTATGTTGACATTCAGCAATGTATGGTTGGGCAGAGGGTTGCGCATATGCTGCTCGGCAATCTTGCGCGCCACCCTGGCTGCGCCGTCCAGGTGTTCCCAGCCCTTCTGGACCAATGAAAAAGCAATGGCAGGTATACCAAACAGATAGCCTTCAGTGGCTGCCGCAACGGTACCCGAATACAAGGTGTCTTCTCCCATATTGGCGCCATTATTTATGCCCGACACAACGAGGTCGGGGCGAAAATCAAGCAGGCCGGTCAGGGCGATATGCACACAATCAGAGGGTGTGCCGTTTACATAATAAAAACCATTGACGGCCTGACGCACCGACAAAGGCCGGTTCAGCGTCAATGAGTTGGACGCCCCGCTGCAGTTTGTTTCGGGTGCAACCACAGTAAGATCGCCCAGCCCTTTCAGGGACTGCACCAACGCTTCGAGTCCGGGAGCGGTATAGCCATCGTCGTTGGATACCAGTATGTGCATTGCCTTCCATAAATATCAACTGAACGTAGCGAATTGTACCTGCTCGTTTTGGTATTTTGGGCGACACTGGGTAGAATCGCGGCAGAACCTTTCGGAGTCCACGACCTTATATGACAGCAGCCACTTCCCTTCTTATCACAATCGGCATGATGATAGGCTCATATTTTCTGGGGTCGGTTTCGTTTGCCGTAGTCGTCAGCCGTGCCATGGGGCTGGCCGATCCGCGCAGCTTCGGATCCAGGAACCCTGGCGCAACCAACGTGTTGCGCACCGGAAACAAAATGGCAGCAGCACTGACTCTGCTGGGCGATGCGGCCAAGGGCTGGCTTGCGGTATTCATCGCCGCGTACGTGGCCCGGCATTTTGGTATCAGTTCAGTGCTGGTCGCGGGCTGCGCCGTGGCCGCCTTTTTGGGCCATGTGTTTCCGATTTTCTTGAAGTTCAAGGGCGGTAAAGGCGTCGCGACCGCGCTGGGTGTGCTGCTGGCCATCAACCCATGGCTAGCGCTGGCTACCGCAGGCACCTGGCTGATTCTTGCTTATGTCACGCGCTATTCCTCGCTGTCATCGATACTGTCGGCCATTTTTGCACCACTTTACTATCTGCTGGGTGGCAATGTAGCCTGGCGTCTGGACACAGTCATCGCTCTGGCCATCGTCACAATCAGTGTCGTGCTGCTGTTCAGGCACAGCGCCAACATCAGTCGCCTGATGACTGGCAAGGAAAGCCGCATAGGCGGCAAGAAGTAATCAGCATGACCAAAGTCGGTGGGCTGGCCTAACCAGCCGCAGGTGTGCTGGCAGCCGATACGCACACATCCTGCAGGTCCCAGCGGGGTTTGACCGTAAACGCATGATTGCCGCCATCCAGCACGGCCAAGCCCGCCTTGATGCGCAAGGCGCCTGCATAGGCAATCATCGCACCATTATCGGTGCATAAATCCAGCGGTGGAAAAAATACCTGGCCGTTCAAACGAGCCATGGCCTTTAGCAAATGGGCCCGTAGATGCCTGTTGGCACCCACTCCGCCAGCCACCACCAGCCGTTTCAAGCCGGTTTGTTTCATGGCCTTGATGGCCTTGCTGGACAACACATCAACAATCGCCGCCTCGGTGGCGGCCGCCAGATCAGCCCTTTGCCGATCCGACAAAGTGCCGGTTTCTTTCTCAAGCGCCTTCAGGCGCGTCAGTACCGCCGTCTTCAGTCCACTAAAGCTGAAATCCAGGTCGCCGCTATGCATCATGGGCCTGGGCAAATCAAAGGCCGTTGCGTCGCCCTGCTCGGCTAGCCTGGACAGTGCTGGGCCACCCGGATAGCCCAATCCCATGAGCTTGGCCGTTTTGTCGAAGGCCTCGCCCGCGGCATCGTCCAGAGTTTCGCCCAGCAACTCGTATGTGCCTACACCGTCGACGCGCATCAATTGTGTATGACCACCCGACACCAATAGCGCAACAAAGGGAAACTCGGGTGCCGGATCGGCCAGCAAGGGAGACAGCAAATGTCCTTCGAGGTGATGGATGGGAATGGCTGGCAAGCCTCGCGCCCAGGCAAATGACTGTGCCACGCTGGCACCCACCAGCAAGGCCCCCGCCAGGCCCGGGCCTGCCGTGTAGGCCACCGCATTGATATCTGCCATGCCCAGGCCGGCCTGCTCCAGCACCTGCCGGGTCAGGGGCAGGATGCGCCTGATATGGTCGCGCGAAGCCAATTCGGGCACTACCCCCCCGTACTCTCTATGCATGGCGATCTGGCTGTGCAAGGCATGCGCCAGCAAGCCTTTTTCAGTACAGGCCAGCGCGACACCGGTTTCGTCGCAAGAACTTTCGAAGCCAATTATTATCATGGACGATAGTTTACAACTCTGGCGCACTTACGCTTGAACAGCAAATGGAATTAGAATCCGGTGGAAGCATGGGGGTTGATGTCGCAACCGCATCTGCCGGCCATGATCTGACCACAACTTAATACCCACACTTTGGAACGCTTCATGCTCGAACGATTTTTTCAGCTGCGCGAACATGGCACAACGGTACGCACCGAGATTCTGGCGGGCATCACCACCTTTCTGACGATGTCATACATTATTTTCGTTAATCCGGAAATATTGTCCAGTACGGGCATGGATAAAAATGCCGTCTTTGTCGCGACCTGCCTGGCCGCCGCTCTCGGCACACTGATCATGTCGCTGGTTGCCAATTGGCCCATAGGTATGGCGCCTGGCATGGGTCTGAATGCTTTTTTTGCCTTCACCGTCGTTGGTAGTCTTGGCTATAGCTGGCAGCAGGCGCTGGGTGCGGTATTCATTTCAGGCGTCATATTTGTGCTGATTACCGTGACCGGCGTACGCTCATGGCTGATCAGAGGCATTCCTCCATCATTGCGCTCGGCTATTGCGGCCGGTATTGGCCTGTTCCTCGCCATCATCGCACTGGGCAACGCTGGCATAGTCGTAGCACACCCCGCCACCAAGGTAGCGCTGGGCGACCTGACCACGCCGCCCGCCCTGCTTGCCCTGCTTGGTTTCTTCATTATTGCCGCGCTCGATGCACTGAAGGTTCGCGGGGCCATTCTGATCGGTATCCTAGCGGTAACCGTATTATCCATGCTTATTGGGCAAACGGGTTTCAACGGTATTTTCTCTGCCCCACCCAGCCTGGCACCCACCTTTTTTCAACTGGACATCATGGGCGCCCTGCATACGGGTTTTGTACATGTGATTCTGGTGCTGGTGCTGGTCGAAGTCTTTGACGCCACAGGCACCATGATAGGCGTTGCAAGCCGTGCCGGCCTGATCGAACCAGGCAAGCCCAATCGCCTGGGCCGTGCCCTGCTGGCCGACAGCTCTGCCATCGTGGCAGGCTCATTTCTTGGCACCAGCAGTACCACCGCTTATGTCGAAAGCGCATCTGGGGTGCAAGCGGGCGGACGCACCGGGCTTACAGCCCTGACCGTCGCCATTCTGTTTCTGTTGTCACTATTCCTGGCGCCACTGGCCGGTTCTGTGCCCGCTTACGCCACGGCCCCGGCCCTGCTTTATGTGGCTGGTCTGATGCTGCGTGAAATCACGCAGATCGACTGGGACGACATCACTGAAGCCACACCTGCGGCCCTGACCGCCATCGTCATGCCATTTACCTATTCCATAGCCAATGGCCTGGCTTTCGGCTTCATCAGCTACGTCGTGCTCAAAGCTGTTACAGGTAGATTTCGCGACATCCATGCAGCCACCCTGCTGGTTGCGGTACTGTTCATTATCAAATACGGTTTTTTCTCAGAATAAAGCTCAGTTCCGGCTACACGCCTGGAAACAAGGGGTCGGTGTCGCGCCATATCGACAAAGGCGTTACACTTGACCTTCACCTATCATTGAAAAACAAGCGGCTGCCAGGCCGCTTTTTATTTAGGGATTCCTATGAGCACCATCGAATTGAACAAAGACACCTTTCAGGCGGCTATCCAAGACAGCAAGCCTCTGATTGTGGATTTCTGGGCGCCGTGGTGCGGGCCTTGCCGCAATTTCGCTCCTGTCTTCGAAGAAGCTTCCGAGCAGCACGAAGACCTTGTATTCGCCAAGGTCAATACCGAAGAAGAGCAAGAGTTGGCTACCGGCCTGAAGATACGCTCGATCCCCACCCTGATGGTGTTCCGCGAACAAGTCCTGCTGTTTTCACAAGCGGGCGCCTTGTCACCGGCCCAGCTTCAGGACCTGATCGAACAGGTCAAAGCAGTAGATATGGAAAAAGTGCATGCTGAAATTGCCGCCCAGCAAAACGGCGCCGGACAAAGCAACTAGCGCTTTCAGCGACGCTTTGAATTGACGCGGCCTGGCTGCAATCAGTCACCTGATTCTTCGTCGGCCGGCCGCCACAAACCCTGGCCTCGCGTCAGGTTAACGAACTGTTCTGCCATGGCGGCTTCATTCTGTCGCGGCAAGACCAACAGCCAACGCACGCCCTCGGTGTCAAACGATTCCTGGGCCACACGCGCCCCGTGCGTAGCCAGGCGAGACTGCACGATGGCCATATCGCCAAAGCGACAATGGCACTCTACCCGCAGCTCATCCACCAACTCGATTTTCTGTGCCAGGCGCAGGCATTGAGCGGCCACGCCACCGTAGGCACGTATCAGGCCACCCGGACCGAGCTTGATACCACCGAACCATCGCACGACCAGCACAGCAACGCGATCACACTGCTGGCCGTCTATGGCCTGAAGTATGGGACGGCCTGCCGTACCGCCCGGTTCGCCATCATCGTTGAAACGATACTCCGAACCTATTCGGTAGGCCCAGCAATTGTGCGTAGCGTCTGTAACACCGTGCTCAGCAAAAAACGCCAAAGCCTGGGCGGGATTATCCACTTTGTCGGCCAAAGCGATGAACCGGCTTTTCTTGATGTCTTCCTGGTAGGTGGCCAGGCCGCTCAGAGTGCTTGGCATGGCATCAGAACAGGCTTAATCAGGCTTCGATACCGCGCGAAGACAGGTATTCGTCGTAAGTGCCGTGGTAGTCGACGACTTCGCCGCCAGGCATGATTTCGAGTATGCGGGTTGCCAGACCGGAGACAAATTCCCGGTCGTGCGATACAAAGAACAGCGTGCCTGCATAAAGCTCAAGGGCAAATTGCAACGACTCGATCGACTCCATATCGAGGTGGTTGGTGGGCTCATCAAGCAACATGACATTATGACGGCCTAGCATCAGGCGACCAAAACTCATGCGATTCTTTTCACCACCAGACAGCACGTTGACTTCCTTGCTGATTTCGTCGCCAGAGAACAACAGGCGGCCCAACACAGAGCGCATGGACTGGTCGTCATCACCGGCCTGACGATAGTCGCCCAACCAGTCAAACAGGTTTTTATCCGACTCGAACTGATCGGACACATCCTGTGCCATATAACCCAGGTCGGCACTATCGGACCACTTCACGCTGCCGGTATCAGGGGCGAGGTTACCCGCCAGCATGCGCAGCAAGGTGGTTTTACCGACCCCGTTGGCACCGACGATCGCTACCTTTTGGCCGGCTTCGACCATGGCGGAAAAAGGCTTGATGACCTGATGGTCGTAGGACTTGCTGATGCCATCTACAGTGACAGCGAGCCGGTGCAGGACTTTGTTCTGTTCAAAGCGAATATAGGGATTCTGCCGGGACGAAGGCTTGACTTCGACAGCGCTGGCCTTGATGCGGTCAATCTGCTTGAGTCGGGACGTAGCCTGCCTGGCCTTGGATTTATTGGCCGCAAAGCGCCGCACAAAATCCTGCAACTCGGCAACGCGTTCCTTGGCCTTGGCATTAGCTGCGCTTTGACGCTCGCGCGCCTGGGTGGAGGCCAGCATGTAGTCGTCGTAATTGCCTGGATAGACGCGCAACTCGCGGTAGTCCAGGTCGGCCATGTGCGTACATACCTGATTCAGGAAGTGACGATCGTGACTGATGATGATCATCGTGCTTTGATAGCTGTTGATCACATCTTCCAGCCAGCGGATCGTATTGATGTCCAGGTTGTTGGTGGGCTCGTCGAGCAGCAACACATCGGGATTCGAGAACAGAGCCTGGGCAAGCAACACGCGCAGCTTCCAGCCAGGAGCGATTTCGCGCATGGGTTGCTCATGCTGCTCTACAGGAATTTCCAGGCCCAGCAGCAATTCTCCGGCACGCGCCTCGGCAGTGTAGCCGTCGTACTCGGCGAACTTGGCTTCGAGATTGGCCGCGTGCATGTAGTCGTCTTCAGTCGAATCGGGGTTGGCATAGATGGCGTCACGCTCGGCCATTACCTGCCACATTTCCTCGTGACCCATCATGACTACGTCCAATACCCGGGAGTCTTCATAGGCAAACTGATCCTGGCGCAGCTTGCCCAGCCTGACCCCAGGTTCCAGTGACACATTACCCCCAGACGGCTCCAGGTCACCCCCGATGATTTTCATGAAGGTGGACTTGCCCGAACCATTGGCCCCAATCAGGCCGTAGCGATTGCCTTCGCCAAACTTGACGCTGACATTTTCGAACAAAGGTTTGGGACCAAACTGAATAGTAAGATTTGCGGTGGAGATCACAGGGTGCCGTTCACATAAGAAAGGAAAACAACCTGCTAGTTTAACAAGCCGCCGTTAAAAATGCTCTTCGAGTACCAAATGCGCCATGCCCGGCTCCGTGGCGATACCTACCTTCTTTCCTATGGGCAAAGTGGCTTTGACCTTGACATGGCCATAGGGCAAGCCAGTAATGACCGGCACCTTGATGGCCGAGCGCAGCCACGCGACAGTGGACGGAAAGTCATAGCCACCATCGGCGGCGCCTAGTCGATATTCTGTGAACCTGCCCAATACAATGGCTTTTTGTCGTCCTAGTATGCCCGCATGCAATAGTTGGGTCAGCATACGTTCAATGCGATAGGGATGTTCGCCTATGTCTTCGAGGAACAGAATACCGCCGCGAATCTTGGGCATGTAAGGCGTACCGACCAGGGAGGCCACCATGGCCAGATTACCGCCCCACAACACGCCACGCGCATCTACCGGGTCGGCATCCTGGGTTTCAAAACTGAGGATTTCAAGCTCTTGATGCATGCTTTCCACAAATAGCGAAGCGGTCAGCTCATCGAGTTTTTTAGCACCAAAATCGAAGATTGCGGTTGGGCCGCTATAGCTGACGGCTCCGGTCTTGGCCAACAGCGCCAAATTGAAAGCGGTAAAGTCGCTCAGGCCCACAAAGATTTTTTCGCTGGCAGCCACCTGCTCCCAGTCTATGAATGGCAGCAGCCGGTTAAGCCCATATCCACCGCGCGTGGCCATGACGATGGGATGCTTTTGCTTGAGTGAGCGGGCAATGGCAGCCAGACGCTGCTTGTCGGTGCCGGCAAAACGCTCGTGCACGGCCAGAGCCGTGCGATCAACAGCTGTCTTGAAGCCCAGGTCAGCAAGCCGCTGACGTGCCAGATCGAGCGTGGCGGCATCAGCCACCGCACCCGATGGCGAAATCAGGTAAATTCCGCCAGGCTTTCTATGCTGGTGTGCGTGGTGTTCATGATGATGATCGTGCTCATGGTGCTGAGTCATGGTTGAACCTGTATTGGAATTAAAGACTTGCCGCAAATAGTAATGCATGCGGACTGGCTGCCCTGCCATGCGGGGTATCTGGCGTGGCGTTCAATCTGTCGCTGCGGCCTTCGCCAGAGTCCGCCGTTCGCGGAAAAAACGCCGAAGCAGCTCTGCGCACTCTTCGGCCAGCACCCCACCTTCGACCTTGGTCTGGTGATTGAGCTGGACGATGCCATGTACGCTAAGCACACTGCCGCAAGCACCGGTTTTCGGATCGGTAGCGCCAAACACGACGCGGTCAAGTCTTGCATGCAACATCGCACCCATGCACATGGTGCAAGGTTCAAGCGTAACGTAAAGACTGGCGCCGGGCAGACGATAATTGCGCGCATGCTTGGCAGCGGCACGCAAAGCAACAATTTCGGCATGTCCGGTGGGATCGTGGTCTTGGATAGTGCGATTGAAACCCGTGCCTATCACCTGCCCTTGTTCATCCAGCACCACCGCACCCACAGGGACCTCACCCGCAGCATAGGCCAGTTTCGCCTGATCGAGCGCCAGCCGCATGGCAGCGTCATCAACCACGATAGATCCGGTTGTTCAGGGAAATACGGCCAGCAAGGCTTTCCACCGCCTCTTCCAGCCATTGGTACAGCTCGGCTTCGTCGTCATAGCGTGCCTGGTTCAGGTTGGAGACGCGGCCCTCTTGAATAAACCCCCAGGCCCTGCTGCGTTTATCGCGGTGACGGGGATCCCACACACCAAACGCCACGCCACCTGAGCGCCTGATAAGCGAAAAACAGGGAATATCGGTATAGCCGTCGCCCACGAAAATCATCTGTTCGAAAGGAATGCGCAGCTTGTCGGCTGCAATTTTGCGGTTGACTTCAAAGGGCTTGTTGCGCGAGGCGAGGCCCACAATGCCTTTCTGTATATGGAACAGATAGCGCGTCTTGTCGGTAAAGCTGACTACCCGTTTGGGGAAACGAATTGCGCCAGCCTGATCGTAAATGAATTCCGAGGCCCAGATATCGGTGAACTCGTGGGCAATAGGCGTCTGGCGTACGACATCGCCTATACCGCTGGAAATCAGATAGAACTCAAGCTGTACCTGCGGATGCTGGACCTTGACCATTTCACGCAAGCGGCGGAACAAGGTCTCGACGCCTGCATGCAATGGCAGACGCCGGCCCCACTCTTCCAGCCGTTCGCGGGTGATGGGACCATGACTGCCGGCATCCGACAGCGCGATCATTTGATACAAATAGGCCGGAACCGGATCCCAGTCTTGCTCGAATAGTAAAGGCCCCACGCGATCCGTCCAGAACTGCTCGACATCGACTCCCATATCAGCCAGAAACCCTGACGTGCTGTCGGGCGCAAGCGTGTCGTCGAAATCGAAAATCAAGGCAATGACATCAGACATGGAAAGCTCTTGTAATGTGATTCCGGCAGTTTAACGCGATAGGCCATGCCGCAACAGGCGCCGCAACACACGGGGCACCATGCCAGGCAGGTCTTCGGAGAGTAGCCCGGGGCCGAACAGTCTGGCGGCCTCACCATGCAGCCAGACACCCGCTGTTGCGGCATCGAAAGCCTCCATGCCCTGAGCCATGAGACCGGCGATCAGACCCGCCAGCACATCGCCGGTACCACCAGTGGCCAGATAGGCAGGTGCGTTGCCATTGATGACGGTCCTTCCGTCGGGCGCCGCAATGACCGTATCGGCACCCTTCAAGACCACAATGGCCCCGCTGCTGCGTGCCGCCTGGCGTGCTCTGTCGAGTTTAGGACCATCAACCGAAAACAGCCGATTGAACTCGCCTTCATGCGGGGTCAGCACACAAGGGCCCGCTATCGCGGAGAACAAGGCTTGTGGGTCGGAGCTGAATACACTGATGGCATCGGCATCCAGCACGACGGCACGACGGCTGGCCAAAGCCTGCAATGCATGCATGCGCGTCAGATCCGACACACCTGCTCCGGGTCCCACCACAAGCACATTGATGCGCCCATCGGAGAGAACCTCGTCCAGAGACCCGGATTCGCGCAACGGATACACCATGACACTAGTCACGCTGCCAGCATAAACAGACCATGCTGTAGCGGGGGCGGCGATGCTGACCAGTCCTGCTCCGACTCTTGCACAAGCTGTGGCAGCTAGCCTGGCCGCTCCGGTCATAAGACGCCCGCCGATCACCAGTGCATGCCCGCGTTGGTATTTATGCCCGTCGGGCGTCGGCCACGGATAGCGTTGCAGCCATAGCTCAGGGCCGTTCTGGAAGACAGAGATGGGTAGCGCAGCCAGCACCGTATCCGGAACACCAATGTCGACCACCTGAATCTCACCGCACAGTTGTCTACCCGGTAGAAGCATGTGACCGGGTTTCTTGCGAAAAAAAGTGACTGTAATACTAGCCGGTGCAACCAGGCCCAACACCTGTCCTGTGTTGCCGTCAAGACCGCTAGGCACGTCGACCGCGCACACCGGAAGCCCACGGTCAGCCAACGCGGCAATGACGGACGCCGCAGCGCCACTTAAGGGACGCGACAAGCCGGCGCCGAACAGGGCATCAATGACCAAACCCGCCCCATCAAGCAAGGCAGGCGTCAGGGGGTGGATATCATCGTTCCATAACTGGGCATGGTGAGCCGCATCGCCGGTGAGCAAAGCCTTGTCACCCAACAAGCCCAGGCGTACCGGCCAGCCGGCATCCCGAAGGTGACGGGCTGCTACAAAGCCGTCGCCGCCATTATTACCAGGCCCGCACAGTATGCTGACAGTCTGGCGCCGCCAACGAGCGCTTACAGCGCTTGCCACTGCCGCGCCTGCCGCTTCCATCAGGGCAATGCCGCTTATCCCGGCTTGAACGGCTGCTTGATCGGCTTGCGCCATTTGCGCCGTCGTGAGCAGCGCCAGATGATGGTCGGGAGCATTCATGATGAAAAATATCCGTTTGATATACGATAGCGCAACAAGCAGCTGTGTACTATAGCTCCTGACGCAGAACAGCCGGAATCCATCCATGCCGTCCATTATTACCGTATCGAATCTTGATAAAACCTATGCTTCAGGTTTTCAGGCGCTTAAAAACGTCAATCTGGACATCCATCGGGGCGAGATTTTTGCCCTGCTGGGCCCCAATGGCGCAGGCAAGACCACATTAATCAGCATTATTTGCGGCCTGGCCACCCCCAGTGGCGGCACGGTCACCGCCGATGGGCACGACATCGTCAAGAACTATCGGGCCGCCCGTTCAAAAATCGGACTGGTACCCCAGGAACTCACGACTGATGCCTTCGAAACCGTTTGGGCCACCGTCAGTTTCAGCCGCGGCTTGTTTGGCAAGCCCGCGAATCCGGCGCATATAGAAAAAATTCTGCGCCAGCTGTCTTTGTGGAGCAAAAAAGACAACCAGCTAAGAACACTCTCGGGCGGCATGAAACGTCGCGTGCTGATTGCCAAGGCGCTGTCGCACGAGCCGCAAATCCTGTTTCTGGACGAACCTACGGCAGGAGTGGATGTTTCGCTGCGCAAAGAAATGTGGGAGGTCGTGCGGTCGCTGCGCGATACGGGCGTCACCGTCATTCTTACCACCCACTACATTGAAGAAGCCGAAGAAATGGCCGACCGTGTCGGTGTGATCAACAACGGTGAAATCCTGCTGGTCGAAAAAAAGCAGGAACTCATGCGCAAACTGGGCAAGAAGCAACTGACGCTGCAACTGCACGAGCCCCTACGATCGATTCCACAGAGCCTGTCTGGCTATCAACTGGATCTGTCCGAGGATGCATGCGAAATCGTCTACACCTACGACACTCAGCACGAGCATAACGACATGGCCGCGCTCTTTAAAGACCTGAGTCTGGCAGGCATAGCCTTCAAGGACCTGCAAACCAAACAGAGCTCACTTGAAGAAATCTTTGTGAAACTGGTACGGAGCTCAACTTGAATATTCACGCCATGCGCGCCATTTATTTTTTCGAAATGGCTAGAACGTGGCGCACTATGATGCAAAGCATTATTGCGCCGGTTATCTCTACATCGTTGTATTTTGTGGTGTTTGGCGCAGCCATCGGCCATCGCATCACCGAAGTCAGCGGTGTCAGCTACGGAGCTTTCATCGTACCGGGCCTGATCATGCTGTCGTTGTTGACGCAAAGCATCTCCAACGCGTCATTTGGTATTTATTTTCCAAAATTCAGCGGCACCATATACGAACTGCTTTCTGCTCCAATATCGTATATGGAAATCACAATCAGCTATGTCGGCGCTGCTGCCACAAAGTCAATTATTCTGGCAGCCATCATCTTGCTCACCGCCACGTTTTTTGTGCCCTTGCGCATTGATCATCCGGTCTGGATGCTCTTTTTCCTGGTAATGACCTCCCTTACTTTCAGCTTGTTCGGCTTCATTATCGGCATTTGGGCCGATGGCTTTGAAAAGCTGCAAATCGTTCCTTTGCTGATCGTCACTCCCCTGACCTTTCTCGGTGGCAGTTTTTACTCCATAGATATGTTGCCGCCCTTCTGGCAAACTGTAACGTTGTTCAACCCAGTGGTGTATTTGATCAGCGGCTTCCGCTGGAGTTTCTACAGCATCGCTGATGTAAACATATACGTCAGCCTGGGCATGACCCTGTTCTTTCTGGCATTGTGCCTGGTGCTGATTGCCTGGATCTTCCGCACAGGCTACCGCCTTAAACCCTGAGCCCCACAGCCACTCATCGAGTCATAGATCAATGCCCAAAGCCCAAGCAAAAGAATTTCACGGTGTTTTTCCTTATCTGGTTTCTCCCGTCAATGACCAAGGCCTGGTCAAGCAGGCCGTTCTGACCCGCCTGTGTCACGATCTGATCGCCGCGGGCGTGCATGGACTCGCGCCTCTGGGGTCGACCGGCGAGTTTGCTTATTTGAATGCCGATCAACGCTCAGAGGTCGTCCAGACTGTCATCGCTGCAGCGGCGGGCAAAGTACCCGTGGTGCCGGGGGTAGCCTCCACAACCTTGCGCGATGCGCAAGAACAGACCCGCCGCTACGAAGCCATGGGCGCTGATGGCATTCTGGCCATTATGGAAGCATATTTTCCTGTGGACGATGATGGCGTCTATCGGTATTTCAAGGCTATTGCCGAGGCTACCTCGCTGCCCGTGGTCATCTATACCAACCCGAACTTCCAGCGCAGCGACCTGAGCGTACCCACGCTCGAAAGGCTCAGCCACATACCCAATATTCGCTATATCAAAGACGCATCCTCGAATACCGGGCGCCTGATGTCCATCATGAACCAGGTCGAAGGCCGCATAGAGGTATTTGCCGCGAGCGCCCACATACCCGCTGCCGTCATGCTCATAGGTGGTAAAGGCTGGATGGCTGGTCCCGCCTGTGTGGCGCCTCGGCAAAGCGTCAGACTCTACGAGCTTTGCCGGGCCCAAAAGTGGAATGAAGCCTTGGAGCTGCAACGAAGCTTATGGCGTTTGAACCAGATATTCGCCAAATACAATCTGGCGGCCTGCATCAAGGGAGGCTTGCTCCTGCAAGGCTACGACGTCGGCGCGCCCATAGCACCACAAGCACCGCTGACCGAAGCAGGTCTGGCGGAAGTCGCAGCGGTCTTGCGCAGCATAGGCGCACTTTGAATCTTTCCGTTTCCAGGCCAAGCGTGAACGCGAAGGCGAAGCGTACGCACTAATAGGCAAGCGACGCAGGCAAAGTGCGCGCTTGCTGTAAAAATGGAATTAATCGCGGAAATTATTGAATTGGAGAGGCAGATCGACGTCTGACTTGCGCATCAACGCCATGGCGTTCTGCAGGTCATCACGCTTTTTGCCCGATACACGCAGTTTTTCGCCATTGATCTGCGCCTCGACCTTCAGCTTTGCGGCCTTGAGTTCGGCAATCAGCTTTTTTGAAATAGCTTGCTCGATGCCTTGCCTGATAGTCACCTTGCGGCGTGCCCCACCCAGGTTTTCAAGCGGGTCACCCACTTCCATGCACCGTATATCAATGCTGCGTGCAGTCAGGCGGCCACGCAAAATATCAAGCATCTGGTTCAACTGAAACACACTGGGTGCGGTTTGCGTCACGACAAAACCATCAAGTTCAAACTTGGCATCCACACCCTTGAAATCGAAGCGCGTGGACAATTCACGGTTTGCCTGATCGATCGCATTGCTCAGTTCGTGCTTGTCGACCTCGGAAACCACATCAAATGAAGGCATACATAAATCCTGTAAACAAAAAAACAATAAGAACTCGTCCTATTGGACGGCAGCCGCCTCCAGGGCTTCGGCCTGCTTGCGCAACTCGAACTTCTGTATCTTTCCGGTAGACGTTTTGGGTAGCTCGCAAAACACCACTTGGCGCGGCACCTTGAAGCTTGCCATATGTTTTTTGCAATGTTCGATGATGGATTCAGGTGTCGCCTGAGCACCATCTTTCAGCTCGATAAAAGCGCAAGGGGTTTCGCCCCAGCGCTTATCAGAACGCGCAACCACCGCCGCTGCCAATACATCGGGATGCCGGTAAAGGATGTCTTCAACTTCGATGGACGAAATATTTTCGCCGCCTGAAATAATGATGTCTTTACTGCGATCCTTGATCTTGACATAGCCATCCGGGTCCATGACAGCCAGATCACCACTGTGGAACCAGCCGCCCGCAAGCGCCTCTTGTGTAGCCTTGGGATTCTTCAGGTAGCCTTTCATGGTGATATTGCCACGGAACATGATTTCACCCATGGTTTCGCCATCGGCCGGCACCGGCTGCATGGTATCAGGATCCATGACGGCAATGCCGCGCTCAAGATGATAGGTAACCCCCTGGCGCGCATTCAGGCGGGCACGCTCACCTATGTCGAGATCGCCCCAGTTTTGATGCTGGGCGCACACAGTGGCTGGACCATAGGTTTCGGTCAATCCGTAGACGTGCAGCAAATTAAAGCCCATGCGTTCCATGCCTTCTATCATGGAAGCAGGTGGCGCTGCACCCGCCACCATGGCCTTGACGCCTTGCGGAACACCCTGCTTGATGCTGTCGGGCGCATTGACCAACATGCTGTGCACGATAGGCGCACCGCAATAATGATCAACACCATGCTCGCGTATGGCATCAAAAATAGCCTGTGCCTCGATGCGACGCAAACATACATTGACCCCGGCGCGCGCTGCCACCGCCCAGGGAAAGCACCAGCCGTTGCAGTGGAACATGGGTAAGGTCCACAAATACACGGCGTGCTTGGGCATATCCCATTCAAGAATATTGGAAATGGCCGCCGTAGCCGCACCACGGTGATGATAGACCACGCCTTTGGGATTGCCAGTGGTGCCGCTGGTGTAGTTCAGGGCGATGGCATCCCATTCGTTGCCAGGCAGCGACCAGGCGAAATCAGGATCGCCGCCTGCGATGAAATTTTCGTACTCTGAATCGCCTATGGGCTGATTGGATCCGGTATACAAGCTGTCAGTCGCATCAATAACCTTGATGGGCGCTGACGATGTACGCAGGGCCAAGGCCTTGCTCATGGTTGGCGCAAACTCGGGATCGACAATCACCACTTTGGCTTCGCCATGATCAAGCATGAATGCCACCATTTTTGGGTCGAGCCGCGTATTGATGGTGTTGAGAACCGCACCGGCCATGGGCACGCCGAAGTGAGCCTCGACCATGGGCGGAGTATTGGGCAGCATGACGGCAACCGTGTCGCCCTTGCCTATGCCTGATTTGCTCAAGGCGCTGGCAAGCTGCCTGCAACGGCGATACAGCTCGGACCAGTTACGGCGCAAGGCCTGTGGACCTGTTCCGTGAACCACCGCCAATTGCTGCGGATAGGTGGCCGCGGAACGTTCGATAAAAGACAGTGGCGACATCGCCGCGTAGTTGGCGGGCGTTTGCGGTAAGTCCTGGTCGAAAATACTGGTCATGAGGTCTCCTTCCTGATGTTATGCCTGCGGCCATGACGACTTAAGGTAGTGTACGTGCATGGGCGCTGATGATGACAAAATCATAGCGCCCGCATCAAAAAAGCGCCAGCAAAGACAGCAGAACAGGTACTAACACTGCGGTGGCGATGCCGTTTAACCCCATGCCTAGTGCAGCAAAGGCGCCGGCCGTTTCGTTGACCTGAAAAGCCCGGGCCACGCCTATGGCATGTGCACTGAGCCCCAGGGAAAAACCTTGGCTAACCGGATCGCGTACCTTAAGCATTCGGAGCAGTTGGCCTGACATCATGGCGCCCGAAATACCTGTAATGGCGACGGCGACCGTGGTCAATGATGGCAGGCCACCGCTAATCGCAGCCACTTCCATGGCAATGGGCATGGTTGCCGATTTGGGGCCTAGGGAAAGCTGGGTAGGCAGGCTGGCGCCCATGAACCGGGCAATCCCCCAGGCCGACAAGATGGCACAGGAAGAACCGGCCAGCAGCGCCACCATAACTGGTAAAAACAGGCGCTTCAGGCGATCCAGCTGACTGTATAGGGGGATGGCCAGCGCCACCGTTGCCGGACCGATCAGAAACTGCAGCAGCCACGTGTGCCGGGCGTATACAGGATACGGCGTATCGGTTGCGTACAAAAAGGCAATGACGATAATGACAGCAACCAGAACGGGCAGCAGTAACGGATTGCCGCCGCTGCGCTGATAAAGCACCGCGGCAAGCAGATAGGCAGCCAGAGTGAAGCCCAGCCAGAACAGGGGCGTATCGGCCAGATAGACCCAGGCGGCAAGCAGGTTTTCCATCATGAATCACTACGCCCCGTGATCCGGATCATCCAGCGCAAGGTAACTGCCGTAACGATAATGGTCAGGGCCACACCGACTATGCAAGCCAGCAGAAACGGAATCCACTCACTCTCCAGCGGCCCAAAATAAAGCATGATGCCAGCCACCAACGGCACGAACAACAACATCAAGTGCTTCAGCATATGGTGGCAGGTATCACGCAAACCCGTGGGGACACGGCCATATGCCATGAGCGCAACCAGCATCAGCAACATACCGATAAGTGGGCCAGGCAATGGCAAGCCCGTAAGCCGCGCAAGGACCTCGCCTGCTGCCTGCATCATGAAGAGAACGGTTACGGCAAGCAAAATAGGCATAGTGATCCAGTATGAGGAGCTTTCCAATAAGGTGTTTTTTATTCTATTTAAGGCACTAGCGCCGGGCGGCGTCTCAAGCCCCAGCCCTGCCGCATGGCGGCAGCCGCGAACAATATGACCACCACACCCAGCCATTGCATCCATTGCAGTCGGTGCCCGAAGGCAATCCAGTCGACCAAAATAGCCACAACCGGGTAAATGAACGACAAGGCACCGGTTATCGAGGTAGGCAATTTCTGGATCGCACCATAGAGCAAGACATACATCAGACCGGTGTGGACGACACCCAGTGCCAGCAGTGTAAGCCAGGCCACCGGTGGCTGGCTCGGCAAGGCTGAAACCTGAGCAAAGGGGGCGAGCAATAAAATTCCGGCACAGACCTGAATCAGCGCAATCAAATGGGGTGGCATACCCGTCAGCTTCTTGACCACAATGGCAGCCACAGCATATAAAAATGCTGCGCCCAGCGCCAGTGCGACACCCACCAGATAGGCGCCGGCACCATAAGCTGGCGCCGCTCCATGCTGCTGCGTAATGGCCAGCATGCCCAGGAAAGCCAGGCTCAGCCACGCCACTTTGTCGAGCGTAATGCGCTCACCCAGGAATAACGCACCCAGGCCGACCAGCATGAAAGGCTGGGTGTTGTATACCGCGGTTGCTATGCCTATGGAGGCGCGTGAATAGGCAGCGAACAGCAGCAGCCAGTTGCCCACGATGGCAACGCCACTGATCACAGCCCAAAAGAACTTGTTCCAGCTGAGCAACTGGGGCTTCAGAAATCCCATCAGCCCGCAAATCAATAATAAAGTAAGGGCCCCGATGGCGCAGCGCCAGAACACGACATCCAGCACCGCCTGGCCGGACATCAACACAAACCACCCTATCGTTCCTGAAATGAGCATGGCGCTTGCCATCTCGAAGGAACCACGTTTTATTTGCTCGTTCTTCATTACCTACACTCCATGTTTGCATAGTGTAAGTGTGACGTTTTCAGGCCTGTTGTTCCATGGAAAATATAAAGAGAAATAGTATTCTTTCCTTATTTATGGCAAGGTATATTTATCTTTTACCTTAAAAAATGTCATGCCAGACGAAACAGACCAAATTCTGATCGCTGCACTCATGGAGGACTCGCGCCGTTCATTGAAGGCATTAGCCCAAATCAGCGGCCTGTCGTCACCGAGCGTGGCCGAACGCCTGCGCCGACTAGAAGAGCGCGGGGTACTGACTGCGTACACCGTCACGGTAGATCCTAAATCCTTCGGCTACCAGCTTCAGGCAATCGTGCGGATTCGCCCCATGCCCGGCCGTATGCACGCCATCGAACGCCTGATACAGGCCATTCCAGAATTCACTGAATGCGACAAGGTCACGGGAGAGGACTGTTTCGTCGCACGCCTCAATGTGCGCTCCATGGAGCAACTGGACGCCATTCTGGACAAATTATCGGATCAGGCCGAAACCAACACTTCCATTGTCAAGACCACACCAGTCAAAAGGCGACTGCCACCCCTCAAGCACTATGCGACGACGCCAGAAAAATGAAACATGCATGATGCGCAGGATTACCAAGTCGCTCGCGCTTATCGTTCTGACGGCCGGCTGCGCATTGCTGTCCGGCTGTGCGATACCGACTTCTGATACAGACTCTTCCGGGCAAGATACCGAAGAAATCTCCTTCGACCAGCTCGCACAAACCGATTTCAATCGTACTGTCACCATTGCCATGCGGGATAACCTGGACAGTCTTGAGCGCCTGCTCGAGAAGCTGTATCGTCGCAACCCCGCTGAATGGCGAAAAACCGGCAAACCCACCATAGAGGCCGCCATCGAGCGCGGGCGCAGCATGATCGAACTCGGCCTCGCCCCACCAGAACTGGCCGGACTGCGCGACATTGAAATCCTTGCCGTGGCGCTGGATCCCGCCTATCGGGGCGATCGTGTCGGCGCTTTCATAACCGGCATGGCCAGCATGATCATCAGTGCGCACGACGGTAAAACACGCTTCTACATTTCGGACATACTCACCGCTGAACATGTCTATAACGCCGCCCGCAACATCGAAGCTGCTGCCTGGCTGCTGGCAACCCGAAAAGGCCCTTCTGGCGCGCCACTGCTCAGGGCCAATGAAATGAGCGCAGCAGTCACCAACTTGAGCTTCGAACGCGAATTCGGCGCTTTGATAGGCCGACTTGATCTGGTAGCCAATCTACTGGACGAAAACCTGCGGCGCGTCGGCATCAACTACGTACAAGGGCTGTTTTTTTTCAACTTTCTGCCAGTTCGCTAAATTTTATGCAGCCTCTGCACAAACCGGCACATAGGCCTATGACCTAGGATTCGGTATAGTTCCACAGCAAGCCGCACTGGATTGCATCGTGCTCTCTTACCCCTGTCTTCATACTCATACTAAAAGGAAGAACCATGAAACCTCTTTTTCGTCTTGTTGCTGGCGTAGCCATGGCCATGACATTGGGCACCGCAGCACAGGCCGGGCCACGCCTGGACCGCATCATGGACAGCCAGACCATCAGGGTCGGTACGCCTGGCGACTATCGGCCTTTCGCCATCAAGACAGACAAAGGCTATGAAGGTCACGACATCGACGTCATTGAAGCCATGGCCAAGGTATTGGGGGTCAAGGTCGACTATGTACAAACATCATGGCCCAATCTTCTGAAAGACCTACAGGCCGACAAATTCGATGTGGCGGTTGGAGGCATCACCCGCAACGTCGCCCGCATCAAGGTGGTCGATATGCTCCCCGGCTATGCCCCCTTTGGCAAGGTAGCCCTGGTTCGCAAAGACCAGGCATCCAAATACAAATCGGTTGACGACCTGAATCAGGCGTCCGTCCGCGTAATCAAGAACCCCGGTGGTACCAACGAAGCCTTTGTGCTCGAAAACCTGAAAAAAGCCAAAGTCAGTACACATGAAAAAAACGCTGAAATTCCGGCCCTGATTGCCGAAGGTAAAGGCGACGTAATGATTACCGAGACGTATGAAGCCCTGCACTACAGTAAAGCCGATCCGCGTCTGGCAGCCGTGTTCGTCGAAAACCCTCTCACGCCCGAAAACCAGCTGGGTTTCATGCTGCCTGTAGACGATGCCGACTATGTGCGTCTCATGAATTTTGCGTGGGATCTTCTCGATGACCGAGAGGTGCTCGAAGACGCAGAAGACCGCTGGCTCGATTAAAGCCCGCCAGGCAATCTCGTTGAGCAGTATCAGCACGCCCTAATGCCCGAATACTCTATACTTTCGTTTTTTGTAAATTATTCTCATTTGGCATTTAATGCTTTCTGCTCAAACAACGGGCCTGGCCGAAACGCAATATCGGCAGCTGCTCAAGATGCGCTGGCTGCTGATCGCCGCATTGGTATGCATTATTGTTTTTTCGATGCTGGCCGATTTCACGCTGGGGCCTTCGGCTCTTACCTGGTCTGATTTATTTCAGACCTTGCTACAACCTTCTGCAGCGGAACCCACTGTTCGCGTTATTGTCTGGCAATTCCGGCTGCCTTACGCCATGATGGCTGTTGTGGTGGGCATGGCCCTGGGCCTGGCCGGCGCCGAAATGCAGACCATACTGAACAACCCCCTGGCCAGCCCGTTCACCCTGGGCATTTCTTCTGCCGCGGCATTCGGTGCCTCGTTGGCTATCGTCCTTAACTTATCGATTCCAGGCTTGCCGCACGCCTGGATGATTTCAGGCAACGCTTTTGTATTTGCGCTGGTGTCCGCCCTGCTGCTTGATGCGGCTGCCCGCTGGGGCGCCATGAGTAGTTCTGGCCTGGTGCTGTTTGGCATCGCGCTGGTGTTTTCATTCAATGCGCTGGTCTCACTCATGCAATTCGTGGCGAGTGCAGAAGACTTGCAAAGCCTGGTGTTCTGGACCATGGGCAGTCTGTCGCGGGCTACCTGGCCCAAGGTGGGTGTCATGGCACTGGCCGTGGCCCTGATATGGCCGTTGGCCATGCGCGACGCATGGAAATTGACCGCCCTGCGCCTGGGCGAAGATCGCGCCTTCAGTTTCGGCATCAACGTCCAGCGCTTGAGGCTGACATCATTGCTGCGCATCAGCCTGCTTGCCGCATTGGCCGTCTCGTTTGTCGGTACCATCAGCTTTATTGGCCTGATTGCACCGCACATTGCTCGCCGCCTGTTTGGCGAAGATCATCGCTTCTACCTGCCCGGTAGCGCTCTGATCGGTGCCATGGTTTTGTCGCTGGCTTCGATTGCCTCCAAGAATATTGCCAGCGGCAGTATTGTTCCCGTGGGCATCGTCACTTCGCTGGTCGGTGTTCCCTTCTTCCTGTCGGTGGTGTTACGCCGCCAAAGCAATTGATGGCCATGCTGGAAGTCAACCAGTTGCAAGTTGCCTATCGCAAGCAGGCAATCATTCCCGATCTTACGCTCCAGCCGCTGCAGCAAGGCCAGCTTGTGTCCCTGCTGGGTCCCAATGGCAGCGGAAAATCTACTCTGCTCAAGGCGTTGGCGGGCCTGCTGCCGCTCAAGCATGGATCCGTTCGTCTGAATGGCCAGAATCTGAACAAGATCTCTTTCGAGCAGCGAGCCCAGCACGTGGTCTATCTGCCGCAATCCCTGCCGGCGTCAGTACACCTGCGCGTGCTCGAATCCGTACTGGTTGCAGCCCGGGCGTCGGCTCTTTCAGCCGATGCGGGCCAAGTACATCTTGACCAAGTCATGATGCTGCTCCAGCGCCTGGGCATAGAGCACCTGTCCATGCATTACCTGGATCAGCTATCAGGTGGACAGAAGCAACTTGTCGGTCTGGCCCAGGCGCTGATTCGTCGACCACGCCTGCTGCTGCTCGACGAGCCCTTGTCAGCACTGGACTTGAACTATCAATTTCATGTCATGGATTTATTGCGACAGGAAACACACGAACACGGCCTGATTACGCTGATTGTGCTGCACGACCTGAATGTGGCATTACGCCATAGTGACTATGCCGTGATGATCAAAGGAGGAACACTGTTGGGCGAAGGTACGCCGGCTACGGTGATTACCCCTGCCGCATTGGCTGACGGCTACGGTGTCGAAACCCGCATAGAACCCTGCTCCCGGGGTATGTTGCAAGTTCTGATTGATGGGCTTCAAGCCCCGGTAAGGTAAAACAATGGTATTACGTTTCGCACGCGCATGCGTTTTGATCTGCCTGATGCTGAGCAGCGCAATGGCTGGCGCCCAGCCCATCACGGTGACCGACGCAGCGGGCCGCAACGTGACGCTGCAGCAACCGGCCAAACGCATTATCCTGACGCAGGCCCGCCATTTGCAGGTTCTGGCCTTGCTGCATCCCGATCCCGTCAGTATTCTGGCCGGATGGTCGGACGAATTCCGCAGCTCATTCTCCAACGAATATCAAAGCTATCTGGAACGCTTTCCTGCCATCGCAAACATACCCATCGTAGGCCGCCATACCGCCGATACTTTCTCGGTTGAAAAGGCACTTGCATTGCAACCAGACCTGCTCCTGCTCACAGCCAGTTTCGCGGGCATAGGCAAAGGCCAGGATCCGAACGATTCGCTGATCATCCGGCAGTTCGAGGCGGCCGGCATACCGGTTCTGATCATCGATTTTTTTGTACAACCGATGGAAAACACGGTGCCCAGCCTGCGCGCACTGGGTAAAGCCCTCGGTCAGGAAGTACGCAGCGAAGCCTTCATCAAGCTGTACGAATCGCATATGGCGGCCGTGGCCGAACGCCTGGCCGACCTGCCTCCCGATGAAAGACCAGCCGTATTCGTCCATGCGCATGCCGGCAGCACCGACTGCTGCAACTCGCCCGGCACAGGTACATTCAGCGAAATGGTTGAATATGCGGGCGGCCACAATATTGGCAGCGACGTGCTCAAGACCGTCACCGGCAGGCTCAGCTTTGAATATATCAACTCCCGCAATCCCGACGTCTACGTGGCAACCGGCACCGGCTCTGGAAAACGCACACGCACTGGTCTGACTATAGGTGCAGGCGCTACTGAAGAAGAAGCACGACTAAGCCTCGAGCGCGTCATAGACAACAACCGCCTGGGCGCCCTGCCCGCCATACGTCACGGCAATGCCCACGGCATATGGCATGCCTTCAACGATTCGCCCCTGCATGTCATCTTCATCGAGGCGCTTGCGGGTTGGATACATCCGGAACGCTTTGCCGGCATCTCTGCCCAGAAAACACTGGATGAAATCAACCAGCGCTTTTTGACCGTACCCTTACAGGGTACTTATATGGTGAATCTGAACAAGTAAGGATCGGAGCCAGTCACTGATGCCGGCGTTTTCCACCACAGAACACCTATTGACCAATAATGCTGGCCGCGAGTACTGCTTGCGTGTCTGGCGGCCGGCCGGCATTCGGCCCAATGCACGTCTGGGTACACTGCTATTTCTGGATGGGCATTGGCTGAACGATACCCTGGATGAAGCATTGAGTTCGGTAGCGCTGGACACAGTACAAATAGCCAGTCTGGGCTATCGTGTTGCGGAACGCAGCATCCTGGCGCCCTGGCGGGCCTACGACTATACTCCTGCTGGCCCGCGTGGGCTGGATAGCGATCCCAGGAAAGCCGAGTGGCCCTGCGGAGGCGCGAATCACCTGCTTGATTTTCTGCGTCAGCAAGTATTGCCCAGGCTGAATACACCGGACGGCGCTGATGACCCCGTGACGCTTTTCGGTCATTCGTATGCGGGCCTGTTCAGCCTTTACGGATGGCTGGTAGCGCCTGCTTTATTCAAGCGCATTTATGCCGCCAGCCCATCCTTATGGTGGTATTGGCCGCATATGCTGGCTCTGCTGCAAGCCCGACACCCCGGCTCACTGCTAGACATAGGCAATAGCACGCCTGTGCATCTTTATATAGGCAGCGACGAGCGCTGGCGCCCTCTACCCGCCATTCCCGGTGCAGCACGCGAACCGGGGGTATCGACCATACCATTTGCCCAACGCTTCCATTCGGCGCTGTTGGCATCCGGCCACCCGGACAACAGCCTTCAGATTCTGGCCGGCCTGGCACATGGCCCCATGCTGCATAGTGCTGCGCAAAATGCACTAAAACACTTCATCAGTGTACAGAAATAGCCCTTGCATGTATTCACGCATCTTGCCTTGCACGAAATCGGCCACGCGGCAGACGTACTTGAGCCTCTGAACGCGATCATGCTCTGTTTCAGCCTACATTCAGCCCACAAAATGCTAAGATAGCGCACTGGCTAAATAACACTCATTCTCATGACCAATCTCACTATCCCTCAGCATGGATGGCCCGACGAATACGTACAACGCTATCGTCAGGCCGGGCATTGGCAGGGTGAAACTTTTGGTGCCCTATTGCGTAGCCGGGCCGAGCAGCACCCCGATCGCATCGCGGTCGTTGGCGGGTCGAAAAACCTGACTTATGCGCAACTGGATGAGCATGCGTCGGCCATTGCCGCGGGCCTGCTGGCACAAGGCTTCCAGGCGGGTGACCGCATTGTTGTGCACCTGCCCAATATTCCAGAATTCATTACCGTTGTTTTTGGGTTGTTCAGGGCCGGTATCATTCCTCTTTACGCCTTGCCCGCACATCGCATCACCGAAATCGAGCATTTCGCCAAATCGGGCGGTGCCACAGGCTATCTGTGCGCGGCAGAACACGGTGGTTTCAACTATCTTGGCCTGGCCACCACCTTGCAAGAGCGCTGCCCTGATGTCGAGCATGTGATCGTCATTGGCGATGCCACAGATCGCTATACCAGTCTGCAGGACATTGAAGCGGCTGGCGCCAATACAGACGTTCTCGCCACCGCATCTTCTGCCCAAGACATTGCATTTCTACAAATTTCAGGTGGCAGTACAGGGCTGTCCAAGCTCATTCCCCGCACTCACGACGACTATATTTACACGCTGCGCGAAAGCGCACGCATCTGCGAACTGGACGGCGATAGCGTCTTGCTGTGCGCCCTGCCCATGGCCCATAACTTTCCCATGAGCTCTCCGGGCTTTCTAGGCACCTTGTACGCGGGCGGACGTGTGGTGCTTAGCCTATCGCCCAGCCCCGAAGCCTGCTTCGAGCTGATTAAACGAGAAAAAGTAACGCAGTGCAGTCTGGTGCCCCCCTTGCTTATGTTATGGCTCGACGCCGCCGAACGCAGCAAGCCCAACTTATCCAGCCTGCGTGTCATACAAGTCGGTGGCGCCAAGCTCATCCCCGAAGTGGCCCAGCGGGTCAGGCCAACACTGGGCGTGACGCTGCAACAGGTTTTCGGCATGGCGGAGGGCCTGGTCAACTACACACGACTGGGCGATGACGCTGAAACCATTATCGAAACCCAGGGCCGGCCTATCAGCCCGGACGACGAGCTGCTTATCGTCGACGACGACGGACAAGCCGTCGCCGACGGTCAAGCCGGGCATCTGCTGACACGCGGCCCATACACCATACGCGGTTACTACAACAATCCAGCCGCCAATCAACGCTCCTTTACTGAAGACGGCTACTACCGTACCGGTGACATCGTCAAACTGACTCCCGACGGCTATCTGGTCGTACAGGGCCGCGCGGGCGATCATATCAACCGCGCAGGCGAAAAAATTTCTGCCGAAGAAATCGAAAACCACCTGCTTGCGAACCCCGCCGTTTTCGACGCAGCCGTGGTATCTGTACCCGACACCTATCTCGGAGAGCGCAGCTGCGCCTTCATTATTCCCCGGAATGAAAAACCGCGCGCCGTCGAACTGAAAAAATGGATGCGCGAACGCGGCATAGCCGATTTCAAAGTGCCTGATCAAATCATTTTTGTAGACACTTTCAGCGAAACCGCTGTCGGCAAAATCAGCCGCAAGACCCTGCGCGCGCAGTTGCGCGCCCAACTCGACACCACACAACAAAACTCATGAATACTCCCCTGACGCTTGAATCCATGCGAGCCGACATTGCCCGCGTCCTGCATGAAGATCCTTCCGAGATTGGCAATGATGACAACCTCATGGATCTGGGCCTGGACTCCATGCGCACCATGACACTTGCATCACAATGGCGCGACGTTGGTGTAAACATTGATTTTTCTGAAATGGCGCTGAATGCAACGCTGGGACACTGGTGGTCGCTGGCCGAGTCAGCCCAGCAAGGCTGACTCAGTTAACGTGGTAGACGTCGTATCCGTATTCCCGTTTCATGAAAGTTAACGATCTTATTATCCTGTCTTCTGACGACCCTCACTTCATGCAGGATCGGGGACACGCCACACCGCTGACTGAAGCACAGGAAGGGCTTTGGTACGCCCAGCGTCTGGATCCTCAAAACCCCATCTTCAATACCGGGCACTGCACCGAAATCAAAGGCTCGCTGGAGCTTCCGGAGTTCATGCAGGCTGTGGGTCAAACTCTGCGTGAAGCCAATGCCTTGTCCTTGAGATTCATGGATCATGAATCGGGTCCTTTGCAATATTTCGATGCCGCATCCACGCCATCCCTGGAGGTGGTGGACCTGAGCGCCGAGCCTGCCTCAACGAAAATGGCCAGGGCGCAAATGCTGCGCGACCTGCACACGCCCATAGATCCGCTTGTCGATGCCCTGGCACGCCACGTCCTGTTTATAGCTGGCGATCATCATTATTTTTGGTATCAACGAATACATCATCTGGCCGCCGACGGCTACGGAATGTCGCTCATTGAAAAGCGCGTCATTCAGCTATACCAGGCATTGATCGAACAGGGCAATCAAGGCACGCCGCTCACTCCCTTTGAAGCTGTCGTCAAGGAAGACCTGGCTTACCGGGCCGGAACCCGACGCGTGGAAGATTCCGGCTTCTGGCAAGACAGTCTGCAACAGCTGGACGAAGTCGCCAGCCTGGGCGCCGGCACCGCCCTGACCGCGCACAGCATACTGCAAGCCCGCTGCATACTTGACAACGAGCTGGTGGCCCGCTTGCAGCGTCGGCAAGACGAAGCCCAATGTAGCTGGCCCGATCTGCTGACCGCTCTGGTTGCCGCCTATGTGCAGCGACATACTGGCCAGGACACTACCGTCATAGGGGTCCCCTGGATGGGGCGTATGGGCAATGCCAGCGCACGTAGCGTAGCAACCATCATGAATGTGGCTCCGCTAAAGCTGAATATTGACCAGTGCGAGCCTCTGGACACATTTTTCAGAAATGTCGCCAAACAATTGCGCCTGGCCCGCAAGCATGGCCGATATCGCAGCGAACAGCTGCGCCGCGACCTGAACCTGCTGGGCGGGCAACGCCGTCTGCACGGGCCTTTGGTAAATATCTTGCCCTTTGACGCGCCCTATGGGCAATCCCGTCTGCAGGCCCGGCAAGAGGTGTTATGCGCCGGCCCGGTTGAAGACCTCAATTTCAATTTCAGGGCGCACGCCGATGGCTCGGAACTGCGTCTCGAGCTTGAAGCCAATCCCAAGCTATATCAGCAGACAGACCTGGACATCCACCTGGAACGGCTGGTCGGGTTCATAGACAGGGCTTTGCGGGCCGAATCACTGTTGGCGGTAGAAACACTGGGGCCGGCTGAAGCGCGGCATTGGCTATATGCGGTGAACCAGACGGAACACGACGCGCCTGACACCACGCTCAGCGCCCTGACCACTGCAAGCTGCGCGGCCCACCCTGAACGCGAGGCCTTACGCTTTGACCATCACTCCATCACCTATCGCGAATTCGAGACACTGGTCCGGCGCGCTGCGACGGGTTTACGACAGGCTGGTGTGAAGGCGGGCGACATCGTAGCCGTCGCCCTGCCACGCAGTGACTTCATGGTCATGAGTCTGCATGCCATCATGAAGGCGGGCGCAGCCTATCTGCCGCTCGACATCGAACAACCCGACGAGCGCATTGCACGCATACTGAATTCCGCGCAGCCCGCGGCCGTCATTGGCGATAACAGTACATGGTCCAGGCTCGCCGCCTCCTCCAATGCCCTGAATGTAGAAGCCTTGTTCGCGACAGCAGATACCATTCCCGCCTGGCCGGAGCCGGCACCGCAAGACCCCGCGTACGTGCTCTACACGTCGGGTTCTACCGGCGAGCCCAAGGGGGTGGTCGTTAGCCATCGTGCCATCGTCAACCGCCTGCTGTGGATGAAAAATCATTATGCGCTGGGGCCTGGGCACTGCTTCCTGCAAAAAACGCCTTATACCTTCGATGTGTCGGTATGGGAGCTCTTCCTGCCCATGCTCTGCGGCGCCCCGCTGGTCATCGCCCTACCCGGCTTGCACCGCGATCCTCACGCCCTGGCCCAGTTCATCAGGAAGGCGCGCATCAACGTCGCCCACTTTGTGCCGTCCATGCTGGCCGCTTTTTTAAATGAGCCCGGCAGCGCGGGGCTGGAGCTGGAGCATGTGTACTGCAGCGGCGAGGCGCTGAGCGCCGGCCTGCGCGACCGCTTCCATACGCGCATCAAATCCGAATTACATAATCTGTACGGCCCCACCGAAGCAGCGGTTGATGTCAGTTATTGGCGCGCACATCGCGACGATACGTCCGATCCGCTGCCCATTGGGCTGCCGGTATGGAATACGCAGCTTTATGTCCTGGATCGCTACCTGCGGCCTGTCCCGCCTGGGGTGGCGGGTACGCTTTACCTGGGCGGGCGCCAGCTCGCCGACGGCTATCTTGGCCGGCCCGACCTGACAGCCGAGCGTTTTGTCCCTGATCCATTTTGCACACAGCCCGGCGCTCGCATGTACGACACCGGCGATCTGGCCCGCTGGCGCAACGATGGCGCGGTGGTGTACTTGGGTCGCCTGGATCATCAAATCAAGATACGCGGCCAGCGCATTGAGCTGGGGGAAGTCGAAACCGTGCTCAGCCGTTACCCGGCCTGCCGCGAACTGGTGGTCATGGCGCGTGAAGACCAACCCGGGCAAACCCGTCTGGTCGCCTATATGGCAGCGCGGGCAGGCCACACCATGGATCCGGACAGCGTGCTGACATACGCTCGCGAACATCTGCCCGATGCCATGGTGCCTTCCGCCATCATTGAGCTTGACGTCCTGCCCGTGAATGCCAACGGAAAGCTGGATCGCAAAGCCCTGCCCGCCCCTGCCTTTACAGCTGGAACTGGCCGCATGGCGCAGACCGCCACAGAGCAAACACTTGCCCGATTGTTTAAGAAGGTACTCGAACTGAATGCCGAGCCGGCAGCCGATGACGACTTCTTTTCGCTCGGCGGACACTCCTTGCTGGCAGCCCGGCTGGCCAACCTGCTGCGTAAACAGTTCTCGGAAGCATTGACGCTGGGCGCCATCTTCGAACATCCCACCGTATCCCGCCTGGCCGCTTATCTGGACCGCTCGGACACCATGGAGCGCCCCGCCCTGGGCGATGGATTTGGTCGGCATTTCATCTTACAGCCTGATACTGGCCAGGGTCGGCCTGCTCTGTTCTGCATACATCCAGCAGGTGGCCTGAGCTGGTGCTACGGCTTGCTGGCCCGGCAGCTGTCTACCACGCGTGCCGTCCATGGCGTGCAATCGCCCTGGCTCGGTTACGACAGTACCAACATCAATTCCCTCCACGAGCTGGCAAACCGCTATGCCGATCAAATCGAAACCATGCAAAGCGAAGGACCTTATCACTTGCTGGGCTGGTCGGTGGGCGGGATTATTGCGCACGAAGTTGCCTGCGTACTGGCCGAGCGCCATCGACCGGTCGGCGTAGTCTGCATGCTTGACGCTTATCCCAGCGAAGTGTGGCGTGCACGCCCCGAGCCGGCCCATGACGCCGCCTACAAGGCCATCATGCATATTGCCGGCTACGACCCCGATGCGCTGGGCGCAGGCAAACTCAATCGCAAGGGAGTGATTGAATTCCTGCGCGGCAGCGGGCATGCCCTGGGTGAGCTTACCGACGTTCAGCTCGACGGCATTATTTCTTCGGTCGAGCATAGCAATGCTCTGGTGCGTCAGCACGAACATCGTTTTTACAATGGCCCGCTGCTCTACTATCGCGCCGCCCTGGATCATCAGGACGAAGACCTGCATCCGGATATGTGGCGGCCCTGGGCGGCCAACATAACAGTGCACGACACAGCCTCGCTGCACGCCCACTTGACCGGCGAACAGGCAACCACACAGTTGTTGCCCACACTCGATCTGGCACTGGTGAGAGCCGACTCACTGACGGCCAGAGGAGACTACGGCTGATGCATGCCGTTACGTCCAAGCGCGTCTGTACACCAAGCCGCCAGCCGGCTCTCCCATAAACCGTATGTCCCAAACCCTTTTAAGCTGACCAACCTGCTTCGACAAGGAATATAAATGCAAACCTCTCTTATTGGCATTCGTTTCAACAGACCCGCCGTGTTGAAACAGACAGCGGCCGTACTTGTCATGGCGCTGTGCGCCGGCAGCGCGTATGCGTCCAACACCGTATTCGATCAACCCGACCCCGACTTCAAGGGCAGGGTCTTCAGCCCCGGCGTCGTCACGCCGGGCGGCAATGCAGTGATTAACGGCTCCGGATTCAAGGCAGGCCAGGAAATACAACTGCTGCGCAGCGGTCAAAACGTAGCCAAAGATCAAGTACTGACGGCTGGCCAGGACGGCAAGTTCAGTACCAGCATTGCCATCCCCGCCGATGCGGCCATCGGCCGCCATCCTATCGTTGTACAAGTTGCCAAGCCTTCCGCAGCCGAAGTCTTCGAGCTTAAGGTGTCGCCTGATATTAAATTCAGCGGCGCGGACAAGTTCACCATCGTTTCGGAACGCCTGCGACCCGGTATGTATCAAAGCGCCTACAGTGCAGCCAGCAACATGCTGTATGTCACCTCCTCTGCAGGCCGTCCCCCCGCTACTGAATCAGTGCTGATGAAGGTCGACCCAGACACACTGAAAATTGAAGCCAGCGCTACAGCTGCTACCAGCATGGTCAATGGCAAGAATCGGGTCATGGCCATCTTTGGAGTGGCGGTCGATGATGCAGCGGGCACAGTATGGGTCACCAATACCCGCGACAATACCGTCGCCGTGTACAAGCAATCCGACTTGTCCCTGGTCAAGCAGTTTGAACCCGGTGCCGCCCCACACGCCCGTGATGTCGCTATCGATAGTGCGCATCATCGTGCCTATGTGTCGGCTTTCGGTGCCGGTGAAATCGCAGTATTCGATACCCAGAAACTCGAACCGCTGGACGCTATCGCCATCAAGTCAGGCATTCGCGGGGAAGAGTTCAAGCCTATGGGCCTGTCTCTTGATGCCAGGAACAGCAAACTGTACACCGTCAGCCTGCCCAGTAACCAGGCCGCAATGATCGACCTTGCCAAGCAGCAAGTGGAACAGGTCTATGCCTTGCCGGGTGCCGAAGGCTCGATTGGCGTTGCGGTCGCACCCGAGGCCAATGTTTTGTTCGTAGCCTCGCAAGGCAGCGACAATATACAAATCCTTGATCTTGAAAAAGGTGAAGTCCTGCATTCCGTAAGCGTTGGCGCCAGTCCCTTGAGTGTGGTGTGGGATGCAAAAGACAAGCTGGCCTATGTGATCAGCCGTGGCGCGGGCTCCATCGCCGTCATCAACCTGGACGGCAAGCTGCTGGCCAACCTCAAAGCCGGTAGCTTGCCCAATCATTTGAGCACCGACGGTAAAGGTCACATATTCTCCATCAACAAGGCTCGCGGCAAAGACGATGAAACACGCGACCAAGTCACCAAAATCACTCTGAAATAAGACGTTATGACTAGCCATGATTCCATGGCTAGTCAACCATGTATTGGAAAGGAATCAAGCCGTGAGCATACCCGCCATCGCCGCGTACCCCATGCCCAGCACAGAGCCCAGGAACCATGTCAACTGGCAGGCACAGGCAAACCGGGCGGTGCTGCTTATTCATGATATGCAGCGTTATTTTCTGCAAAAATATGACGTTAATGCGGAACCTATTCCCACACTGGTCAAACACATAAGCGCATTGCGCGCGCAATGCCATGCATTGGGAATACCCGTGATCTATACGGCTCAGCCTTCGGTACAACCACCCCAGGACAGAGCCTTATTAAGTGATTTCTGGGGGCCGGGGCTGAGCGACCCCAGCAATGCAGCACAGCAAGCCATCATCGACGAGCTGGCTCCTGCGCCGCAAGATGTCGTACTGACCAAATGGCGTTATAGCGCCTTTTACCGCTCCGACCTGAAAAAGATGATGCAGAATCAGGGCCGCGACCAGCTGATTATTTGCGGTATTTACTCTCATATAGGTTGCATGACGACTGCTCTGGATGCCTTCATGAACGACATCCAGCCATTTTTCGTCAGCGATGCCACCGCCGACTTTTCCGCCCGCGAACACATCATGGCCATTCAGTATGTATCGCAGCTTTGCGGTGTGGCAACCAGCAGCAGCCAATTGCTGCGCTGGCTTTCCGCCTGAGCTTACAAAAAATCCATTATGAACATCAACAATATGAATGAGTTCTCCGGGCAATGCGTAGTGATCAGCGGTGCCGGCCGGGGTATAGGTCGGGCCATCACACAAAAGCTGCTGGACCAGGGTGCCAGGGTCATCGCTCTGGATCTGGATATTGCCCCGCTGCAGGCGTTGCAAACCCACCATGTGCAACAACTGTATGCTGCGCAGGTGGATGTCTCGGACTTCGACGCGGTCGCCCAAGCGGTCAGCAAGGGAAGCAACGAATTCGGCCCGGCAGACAAGCTGGTGTGCGCCGCAGGCATACTGCAAATGGGTACCATCAGTGAATTGACGCCGGAACAATGGACCCGTACCTTTTCATGCAATACCAATGGGGTATTCAATCTATGCAATATTGTGTCCAAACAAATGCAGGCTCGCGGCCGAGGCGCCATCGTCAACATCAGCTCTAATGCCGCAAGCACGCCGCGCCTGGCCATGGGGGCCTATGCCGCCTCTAAGGCCGCTGTGACACAACTCAGCCGCTGCCTGGGACTGGAACTTGCACAGTCGGGCATACGCGTCAATATAGTTTCGCCCGGTTCTACTGATACGCCGATGCAACAGGCGATGTGGAAAACCGGCAGCTCCGCCCAGACCGTCATCAATGGCTCGGCAGAGCACTATCGCCTGGGCATACCGCTACAGAAAATTGCCACACCCGACGAAATCGCTGATGCCGTGCTGTTCCTGTTGTCCGACCGGGCTAGCCACATCACCATGCATGATTTGCGGGTCGATGGCGGCGCCACGCTGGACCAATAACTTCATCATGCGCATCAAGTTCTTATTGCTAGGTCTGTGCTGCCTGATAGGTACCGCTCATGCACAGGTTCAGGAAACCGCCCCAGCCGGCCCACACGTCAGGCTGGAAACGGTGGCCGATCACCCTTCTGCCCTGTACCAATTCGAACAGCACCATATGGTGTCGGAAGATGGACAAAGAAACTACCGCATCGACATAGCGATTCCGCATAAGCGCGAACCCAATGCCGGTTATCCGGTGCTTTACATGCTGGATGGCAATTCGGCCATGGCCATGCTGACCGAGCAAGATCTGACCATACTGTCCGGTGAGAATCCACCAGTACTCGTCGCCATAGGCTACGATACGCCCGGACGCCTTGATGTCAATGCCCGTTCATATGACTACACACCACCCATCTTTGAAAACGGCAAGCAAGTTCAAGCGCCCACCGTACGCGGGCGCGTCGGAGGCGGCGCCGACATCTTCCTGCAATTCATCGCCACTCATATCAAGCCACTTGTACGTGCGCGCGCCAATATCGATTCTAGACGCGAATATCTGTGGGGCCATTCCTATGGCGGCCTTTTCGCATTACACACGCTTTTCACGCAACCCAATGCATTTGCCCGATACATCGTAGGGGACCCGTCCGCCTGGTGGTACAACGGCGCACTAATGGACGAATGGCGCAGCTTTGACACAGAACGTGCGGTCGGCAAGCGTGTCGCCATTCTGATCGGTACCAAGCCACGCGCATCTGCCAAAACAAAACGCAAACCGTCGCGCTCCAGTCAAAAAAACGAGCTGTCGGCCTACGTGCGGGATGCAGGCAGAGAGATTGCTGAAGGTCTACGCCAGGCTGGCATTGATGCCAGCTATCAGATCTTTCCTGAATACGGACACGGAGAAATGAGTCGCGTATCGCTGGAGCGCGCACTGCAAATAGCCACAGCCCCCTGAGCTCAGGCATGAAACCGGAATCCGCAACGGCAATCTGCTGGCTATAAGGTCAGCAAAAGATTGCGCGCGGAATTCTCGACATGCTGCTCACACAGTTTCTCGACCGCATCGGGATTGCCCGCGTCGATGGCTTGCACGATCGCCTCAAGTTCGTCTATGGTTTGGCCAAGGCGGCCGGCCTGCGCCATCGAAATACGACGCAATATGCTCACACGATTATTCAGTTGGCGCAGCATGGCACTGGCAAACTCGTTGCCCGCCCCCTTCAGCAAAATGGCATAGAACTCATTCTTCATGCGCAGCAAATCGGGATGGCTGGGCTCATCAAGATACTGAGCCAGATCTTTGACCTTGCTTTTTAGCTCTTGCTTCTCTTGTGGACTGGCATTCGTACAAAAGCTGGCGCCAACCAGTCCTTCCAGTTTCTTCCTGACCGCATAAAGCTGCACCACCTCATCTTTCGAGATAACAGCTACTTCAGGCCCTTTATGCGGAATGATTTTGATCAGACCTTCGCTTTGCAAATGCTGCAAAGCTTCGCGCACACAGGACCGGCTTACGTCCAGCTGCTCGCATAGTTCCCGCTCGACGAGTTTCTGGCCAGGCGCGAACACACCGCTCAGAATGGCCTCGCGCATTGAGTCTGCGGCGCGCTCTTTAAGCAATGTCTGGTTTCGCGATACAGGCATGACAGCCGCCATGAATTTCTCCGATTCTTGTATGTAGTGCTGATCATTGTCTGACAATAAACGATACGAAGCAATGCCGGAAAACGATATGTTCATTTTTCTTTAGGGTTAATACTCAATATGATTGTCTGACATTAATATTTTATAATACGAAGCACAAACTTCTTAACCCTATTCTCACAGGAGCCCGACCATGACACGCGAATACGCCCCCAAAAACCCCGAACTCTTCGCCAAAGGCCTGGAAACCCGTCGAGCTGTTCTTGGCACCGAGTACGTCGATGCCTCCATCAAGAACGCCACCGACTTCAATATCGATATGCAGGAGTTGGTTACCCAATACTGCTGGGGCGATGTCTGGAACCGTCCGGGCCTTGATCGCAAAACGCGCTCCTTTCTGAACCTGGCCATGATCACCGCCCTGAATCGCCCGCATGAACTGAAGTTGCACGTTCGCGGTGCCATCAATAATGGTCTGACCAAAGAAGAAATCAAGGAAGTATTCCTGCAGGCCGGCATCTACTGCGGCGTACCTGCCGCCATCGACTCATTCCGCGTAGCCAGTGAAGTATTCAAAGAAATGAATATCTGAAAAGGCAGCCCACCATGAGCAAAATCGCCTTTATCGGACTGGGCATGATGGGAGCCCCCATGGCTCATCTATTGCACCAGGCCGGACACAGTCTTGTCGTTCAAGATGCCAAATCTGATGCTCTTGATCAATTCCTGAGCCAGCATGATGGTGCCGTCCCAGCTACGACACCCGAGCAGATTGCCGATAATGAATTCATTATTACCATACTGCCCAACTCCGCCATTGTGGAGGCCGTCCTCAGCCCCTTAATGCCACATCTTCGCGCAGGCACGACAGTTATTGAAATGAGTTCTGGCGACCCCGTGCGTACGCGCGAGTTGGCTGCCAGGGTTGAAGCCACCGGCGCGAAGCTGATCGACGCCCCGGTGTCTGGCGGAGTCAAGAAAGCCATCGACGGCAGCCTGGCCATCATGGTGGGCGGCCAAGAAGCTGATGTAAATACCTGTCTGCCTGTATTGCAGGCTATGGGTAAAAACATCACACAGGTCGGGCCTGTCGCCGCCGGCCATGCCTTGAAAGCACTGAACAACTATGTTTCGGCCGCTGCTCTCATTGCCACAGCAGAAGCCATCCATGTTGGAAAAGCCTTTGGTCTGGACCCTACGGTCATTGTCGACGTCATCCAGGCATCTACCGGACGCAACAACACCACCGAAAATAAAGCCAAGCAGTACATGCTGAACGGGGCTTTCAACTCTGGGTTTTCGCTGGCCTTACAAGCCAAGGATGTGGGCATCGCCGCAACGCTGGCCGAAGCACTGAAGATAGACCTGGCGCTGGGCAAGCACGTCGCTGCCTTGACCCAGGAAGCATCGGATGCCCTTGGGCCACAGGCTGACCACACCGAGATGTACCGCTACGTTCAACCCGACTAAACCCACACAAACAGGAAGTGCAGGAGACAAAATGAACAAATTAATCAAAATCACTGCCGGTGCCGTATTTGCACTGGCTTCCAGTATCGCCATGGCCTTTCCCGACAAGCCCGTTGTTATGGTGGTTCCCTACTCTGCCGGCGGCTCTACTGATGTGCTTGCCCGCCTGTTGGCCGAAGCCATGAGCCGCGACCTTGGCAAGCAAGTCGTAGTGGAAAATGCGGGCGGCGCCGGCGGCACCATAGGCTCCAGCAAAGTGGTACGGTCGCCGAATGACGGCCACACCATTTTGTTTCACAACATGGGTCTTGCCACCTCGATGGCACTCTACAAGGATTTGAGCTTTGATCCACGCCAAGACCTGGAGCCTGTGGCATTGGCCGGCGATGTGCCTATGATCCTGGTGCGCAACAAAGACTTCAAGCCATCAACCGTAGCAGAGCTGATTGACTACGCCAAGAAGAATCCAGGCAAGACCAACTTTTCGAATGCCGGTGTAGGCGCAACATCTTATCTGTGCGCACTATTATTTACGCAAACTACCAAAATGGATGTCACCCTGGTGCCGTATCGTGGCACAGGCCCTGCCTTGCAAGATCTTATTGCCGGAAACGTCGATCTGATATGCGACCAGCCGGTTTCCACCGGGCCGTACATCAAATCGGGTGCGCTCAAGCCTTACGCTTTGGCAACGGCGGAACGCCTGAGCATCATGCCCGACGTCCCGACCTTTAAAGAACAGGGTGTGGACAACTTTGAGCTGGCGGTCTGGCACGGCATCTATGCTCCCAAGGGTACGCCCCCCGAGGCCATCGACCGTCTGAACAAAAGCATAAGAACCGCGCTGTCGGAACCTGCTCTCATCAAGCGCTTCGAAGGTATGGGTGTGATGATTCCCAAAGACGATCGCTTGAAACCAGAAGCGCTAGGCCAACACCTGAACGCCGAAGTTGATCGCTGGACCGAAGTGCTGAAAAAAGCAGGTGTCACAGCGGGTTAAAAAAGCTTAGTCTTCAATCAAAAAACCCAGCCTGGTGGCTGGGTTTTTTACATCATGATGCTGCGGGTTCTGCTCAGTTCAGCAGATCTTGGGGGATATTCCCGCCATTCTGTGCAATACGGGCCAAAACCGCCTTATGCAGCCACATATTCATCTGGGCAGAATCGCCCATCAAATCTGCCGGGCAACCCAATTCGGTAGCCAACTCCTTGCGTGCAGTCAGACTGCTGTCCAAGTCCAGCAACTTGAGCAAATCGACGATCGAAGTGCGCCAGTTCAGTTTTTGTGGGTTGGAAGCGGCCTTTTGCTCTAGCTGTGCCACCACATCGGTTACAGCTATCGACGCAGGAGCTGCCGTGGGCGCTGCCGCAGTGCCAGCGGCATCAGCCTGGGCAGGTGCAGTTGCTTCAGGTGCTTCAGCAGCCTCGGCACTGCCAATACCGAGTTTCTCTAAAATCTTATTAAAAAATCCCATCGTATTTCTCCGTAGAGTGTGGCCTAAGAGCTTGGAGTATACGGCCGGCTGATGACGTTTTTCGGACGGCAAACAAAGTCTTTACCATTGTTGACGACTTGCAATATTCTGGGTGGGCATATTTACCGCCCCGCACTCGATAGAAATTAACCGCAATAAGCTCTTACGACCGTATCGTAATCGTTCAGTTGCAAATTCAAGCGGTCTACACGATAGTCGCGAGTAATGGCCTGCCCCGGCTTGATGACCCGAAGCGTGGAGGCACCACTGCTACGTAAAGCCTCTTGCTCCTGCTCCGGCGAAATATGCTTTCCAACGACATGTGAGGCTTGGTCAGCGTTGCAAGCACCCGGTTTTGTGTCTTGTGCCGGTTCGCCCAGATCAACGGACGAGCATGCGGACAGGGCCAACGTCGTTGCAAATATCGATACAGTACGGATAAGCATGAAACCTCCTTGATGTCGGTCGCCTGACGAGACGACTGCAATTTGATTTTGCCACAATGATTGGCAATCAGCCCAATCTTCAATCGGCACGAGAGGCGAAACCCACCACTGCGGCGCAGCGGGTATGATCCATTTATTATCCAGCCCACTTGCGGAGCAAGAAGATGAAAGCGTTTTGTTTCGATGTATTTGGTACTGTCGTAGATTGGCGCACTGGAGTGGCCCGGGAAGCGTCGGAATTCTTTTCCCGGCATCAGCTTGCAGGAATTGATCCTTACGATTTCGCAGACGCTTGGCGCAATTTGTATCAACCAGCAATGGAGGCATGCCGCAGCGGCAAGCGACCCTTCACCCGCCTGGATATTCTGCATCGCGAGAACCTTGAAATCGTATTGCGAAAATATGATGTGAACCCAGACAAACTGGATGACGATGCCCTGGCACAACTCAATTCAGCCTGGCACCGGCTGGACCCCTGGCCCGATGTCGTGACAGGGCTCACACAACTGAAGCGTAATCACATCATTGCACCCGCCTCGAACGGCAATATTGCATTGATGGTGAACATGGCCAAGCGTGCAGGTATACCCTGGGATGCCATCTTGGGCGCCGAAGTAACGCAAGCCTACAAGCCCTCGCCTCCCGCATACACTCGCATGGTCGAAATTCTCGGCTTTGAGCCCCAAGAGGTATGCATGGTGGCGGCGCACAACAACGACCTGCATGCGGCGCGTCAATGCGGCCTGGCCACTGCCTTCGTGGCTCGGAAATCCGAGCATGGCGTACACCAGACCACCGATCTCGAGCCCAGCGAAGACTGGGATTTCGTCGTGCGCGATTTCAATGAGCTTGCTGATCGGGTTTTATCATCAAATTAATCGCGCTCGACGTTGCAACGTCAGCCAATGATAAGCCCGGACCAGCATCAAAGCGCAACGTTCCTGTCACACGATTGAATCCGTTTTCGTTAAACTGACGCTTTCTCCGCCCTATGCGCTCCGCCACACGTGGGGCAAGCTGCCATTCCTATGTCCAATACCCATGAAATTCGCGACGGCCAGTCGATCGAACTGCTAAAGGCCCTGCACATCCTGACCCGCGACGGCAAAATGAACCAGGACAGCCGCCGCAAGTTGAAGCAGGTCTACCACTTGTTCCAGTTCATCGAACCGTTACTGAAAGACGTCAAGGAAGAACGCGGCACCGTCACCCTTGTAGACCATGGCGCGGGCAAGTCGTACCTGGGATTCATCCTGTACGACCTGTTCTTCAAAGACTTGAAGGACGCCTCACACATCTACGGAATCGAGACACGGGAAGCGCTGGTCAACACTTCCGAGGCACTGGCTGCACGGTTGGGATTTAGCGGCATGTCATTCCTGAATTTGTCCGTGGCGGATTCAATCACCTCTGACAAACTGCCCGCTACCGTCGATGTCGTCACCGCCCTGCACGCATGCAATACCGCTACCGACGACGCCATCCGCTTTGCTCTGAAGAAACAAGCCAGGCATATTGTGGTGGTCCCTTGCTGTCAGGCGGAAGTCGCCTCGGTACTGCGCAAGAATAAGGGCAAGGCGCTGACTGACCCCCTTGCAGAAATCTGGCGGCATCCGCTGCATACCCGGGAGTTCGGCAGCCAACTTACGAATGTGCTGCGTTGCTTGCAACTGGAAGCACATGGATATCAGGTCACTGTAACGGAACTGGTCGGGTGGGAGCACTCAATGAAGAACGAACTGATCATTGCCCAGTTCAAGGACCTGCCCCGAAGAAAACCTGCACAACGATTGACAGAAATGCTGGAGCGAATTGGCTTGCAGGAATTGAAGGATAGGTTTTTTGTACCAACACCTGCGACGGCCGCCACCGAGAGTGTTTCGGTGGCTTGACCCTCAAAATAGTTGCTAAGATAAGCAGGCCTCCAACACAATGGAAATGACCAAACCGGTTTTCACACTCAAACCCTTGGAAAATATATATGTCCCTTAAGCTTCAAGTTGTCATTTGCAGTACTCGTCCGGGCCGGGTCGGGCCTTCAGTGGCCAAGTGGTTTACCGAATTTGCAGCCAAACACGAAGGGTTCGACACGACTTTGGTCGACCTGGCCGATTTCAATCTGCCTGTCTACAATGAGCCTCAGCACCCCCGGTTGCAAAAATACCAACATGAGCATACGAAACAATGGAGCGCCAGTGTTTCCGACGCCGATGCGTATGTGTTCGTCACGCCGGAATATAACTACTGCCCTCCTCCGTCATTCGTGAATGCACTGAATTACGTCTATAGCGAATGGAACTACAAGCCTTGCGGTTTCGTCAGCTACGGCGGCATTTCTGGCGGCATGCGTGCGGTCCAGGTCGAAAAACAGCTGGTCACTACCTTGAAGATGATGCCCATGGTCGAGGGTGTTGCCATACCGATGGTTGCAACGCTGCTGGACGAAGCCAAGGTTTTCACCTCGAACGCACTCATCGACGATTCTGCTGAAACCATGCTGGCCGAACTTCACAAATGGGCGGTGGCGCTCAAACCCATGAGAGACTCAAAGCCGTAGTGTTGGACAGCTCCGCTTCCGATCAACGATCAGTAGTGGACCAGCTTTTCGTACAGCGTCCCGTGATCCAGCACCCTGCCCTCGCCGTTCATGACTCGCATCGCATCCGCCGAGACCTCATCGATGACCACGACCTCTTCGTCAACGAAGCCGATTTCGATCTTCATGTCGATCAGACTGAGCCCCTTGCCACTCAAGTCTGACTCAACGATGCGACACACCCGGCGAGTGAGGTCTTTGGCCTGCTCGAGGTGCTGCCGGGTAAGGAGGCCGAGGGCAACAATCGTGTCGTCGTTGATGAGAGGATCACCACGCTCGTCGTCCTTGATGGTGATCTCGACGAGGTAGTCGAGCGTACTCGTGGTGTCGCCAATGTAGTTCTGGTAACGGCGCTGGAAACTGCCCCAGGGGCGGGTGCGGCAGATGAACTCGAGGCCACCCTTGCCGCTGATATCCTTGCCCAGGGGCTCAGCGCGACGGACTTCCATGCTGGCCTGCTCGAGGTCAAGACGCACCAAGTGGGTAGGGATGCCGGCGGCGTGGAGACACTTGAAAAAATGGTCGGTCATGGCGAGAGACTTTCGGCCCTTACCTTCGACCTGACCGATTACGGTATTCGCACCCGGGTCGATGACGCCATCCTCGCCGGTGACGTCATCCTTGAAGACGAGGAGAAGGTTGTCATTCGGCAGGGTGTACAGATCCTTGGTCTTGCCGGAATAGATCTTTTCGCTGGTGTTCATCGGCTTACTCGCTGGTGGTTCCAATATCCCATTCGGGGGTAAAGACAAGGCATCAGAGCGCCCCACTGCTGCAACTCATTCCCACTCTATCGTCGCAGGCGGCTTGCTCGACACGTCGTACGTAACCCGATTGATACCGCGCACTTCGTTGATAATGCGTGAGGACACTTTCTTGAGCAAGGCATAAGGCAATTCGGCCCAATCAGCGGTCATGAAGTCGGACGTTTGCACCGCACGCAGTGCCACAACATAGTCATAGGTGCGTCCGTCGCCCATGACTCCCACCGATTTGACGGGCAGGAAGACGGCAAAGGCCTGCGAGGTCAGGTCATACCAGCTTTTGCCACTGGTATGGTCTATGGTTTTGTGTAGTTCTTCAATAAAGATGGCGTCGGCACGACGCAAGAGATCGGCATATTCTTTCTTTACTTCGCCCAGAATACGCACGCCCAGGCCTGGGCCCGGAAATGGGTGCCTGTACACCATGGCTGGCGGCAACCCCAGTGCAACACCAAGCTTGCGGACTTCGTCTTTGAATAACTCCCGGAGTGGCTCGAGGAGCTTCAAGTTCATGTCGTCGGGCAAGCCACCAACATTGTGATGCGACTTGATGGCCACGGCCTTACCGGTTTTAGATGCTGCTGATTCGATGACATCAGGGTAGATAGTGCCTTGGGCCAGCCACCGGGCACTGCGCAATTTGCCGGATTCGGTCTGGAAAACCTCGACGAATTCCCTGCCTATGATTTTGCGCTTGGCTTCAGGGTCGGACACACCAGCCAGCTTGCCCATGAAAGCATCGGTCGCATCCACATGTATGACCTTGATGCCGAAATGATCGGCAAAAGTCGACATGACTTGCTCGGCTTCGTTCAGGCGTAGCAAGCCATGATCGACAAATACGCAGGTGAGCTGGTCACCAATGGCTTTATGAATGAGTGCCGCCGCTACAGAGGAATCAACACCACCCGACAGGCCCAGTATGACTTCGTCGTTGCCGACTTGTGCACGTATATCTGCAACCGCCTCTTCAATGTAGTCGGGCATATTCCAGTCGCGATCGCATCCGCAGATTTCGGTAACGAAACGAGCCAATATGGCTTCGCCCTGGGTGGTATGCGTGACCTCAGGATGGAATTGCAGTGCGTAAAAGCCTCGGTCTTCGTCAGCCATGCCGGCAATCGGGCACGAAGGCGTGGATGCCATCAGTTTGAACCCGGGAGGCAAGGCAGTCACTTTGTCGCCATGGCTCATCCAGACTTTCAGCATGCCATGGCCTTCGGCGGTGATGAAGTCTTGCAAGCCATCGAGCAGGCGGGTGTGGCCGTGAGCACGTACTTCGGCATAACCGAACTCACGGTGGTCGGACCACTCTGCTTTGCCGCCCAGTTGCGCAGCCATGGACTGCATGCCATAGCAAATGCCCAGGACCGGTACGCCGGCCTGGAACACCTGGGCCGGGACTTTGAGCGATTCTTCTGCATAAGCGGAAGCGTGGCTACCCGACAGGATGATGCCTTTCAAACCCTGCTGACTCTGGATAAACGCATCGTCGACATCGCCCGGATGTATTTCGCAATATACGCCGGCTTCACGCACGCGCCTTGCAATAAGTTGAGTAACTTGTGAACCGTAGTCGAGAATTAAGATACGCTGATGCATGGCTTGTGGAAGAAAAAGAAATCAAGACGTTAATGTAACGTATTGGCGCCGTTTTCGCTGGTGTAACAGCAGTAATATGGCTACAGTCTCAGGCCAAAGGGGAGCCCGATGCAGTACAAGCAGTCTGCCGCTTCATTATCATTTTCCGGTCTTGTTGCCCTGGCTATAGCCATGGGCATAGGCCGTTTCGCCTTCACGCCTTTGTTGCCCATGATGCAAAACGATGCAGGGCTGGCGCTGACGCAAGGCGGGTGGCTGGCCAGCGCCAATTACCTGGGTTATTTGGTCGGGGCTTTAGCGGCGGGCATGCTCACTTATGCACCTGCAACCCTGTTGCGGGGCGGCTTGCTGCTAGTGGTGGTCACTACGGCCTTGATGGGCCTGACCGATACGTGGCCAAGCTGGCTGGTCTGGCGGTTTATGGCAGGAGTGGCAAGCGCTTGTGTACTGGTCGGTGCGGCATCTTTATGCTTGTCCCGATTGGCCGTGTTAGGTGAATCGCAACGTGCCGGCCAGGTGTTCGCCGGGGTGGGCAGCGGCGTCATCCTGGCCGGCCTTTTGTGCATGGCGCTGGACCTGGCTTCGGTCCGTTCAGCACATGCCTGGCTGGTGCTGGCGGTACTGAGCCTCCTGGGCATGATCGCAGCCCGGCCGTTATGGCTGGCGCCAACGACAACGCCAGCGCCTACATCTGACAATCATCACGAAGGTATATCTGGCGCGGCCTACTGGAAACTGGTGTTGTGCTATGGGCTATTCGGCTTCGGCTATATCTTGCCAGCCACTTTCTTGCCCGCTCAGGCTCGTATGCTGATAGCCGATCCCGCCGTTTTCGGGCTGGCCTGGCCATTGTTCGGGGTTGCTGCAGCCGTGTCCACGCTGCTGGCCAGCCGTTTGTTTGCGGCCTGGGAGCGTCGCAAACTCTGGGCGGCATGCCAGATCATCATGGCGGCCGGCGTACTGCTACCGGTCATCTGGTCAGGCATGGGCGCCATCATCCTCGCAGCCATCTGCGTCGGCGGCACATTCATGGTCATTACCATGTTAGGCATGCAAGAAGCCCAGGCCGTCGGCGGCCGCCACGCAAAGAAACTGATAGCCTCGATTACCGCAGCCTTCGCCGCCGGCCAGCTTATCGGCCCCATGTTCTTCAGCCTGAGCCATGCATGGTTCAATGCCGATCTGAATTTTGCCCTGGTCCTGGCCACGGTAGGTCTGGTGCTAAGCAGCATCTGGCTGCTAATGCCCGATCATAATGTCCGCTCCACACAGGAATCAGATACATCAACCTCGAAAATATCCACATGACTCAAAGGAAGAAAGCAGTGACAATCTCGCCGAACAGCAAACTTACCTTCGTACTGGTTCATGGTGCCTGGCACGGAGGCTGGTGCTGGTCCCGTGTGGCTGGTCCTCTGCGCGACGCCGGGCATACCGTCTACACCCCCACCCTCACGGGCCTGGGTGAACGCAGCCACTTGCTGAGCGACAGCACTACCCTGCAAACCTTTGTCGATGACATCGTCAATGTATTGGTCTGGGAAGACCTGCGCAATGTCGTGCTGGTTGGCCACAGCTTCGCGGGGCTGGTCATTAGCGGCGTAGCCGACGCAATCCCCGAAAGATTGGCACGGCTGATTTATTTTGACGCCTTCATCCTGGATAGCGGTATCAGCACTTTCGATACCCTGCCCGCCCCGGTTGTGGAAAAACTGGAAGCCGCGGCCTCGCAGGCAGGTACTGCAACACCTGCATTGCCGGCACCCAAACCCAAGAGCCTGGGCCTGACGTCTCCTGAAGACATTGAGTTTGTAGCATCGCGCCTGACGCCCCACCCCTTGGCGGCTTACAAAACGGCTTTGCAGCTACGGCAGCCGCAGGGCAATGGCTTGCCCTGTACCTATCTGCATTGCAATCAGCCTGTTTTTCAGGCCGTTGCAGCAAGCAGCGATTGGGCAAAGAGCCAGGCTGACTGGCACTGGACCACACTGGCCAGTTGCCATGCAGCCATGGTGTCCGATCCTGATTTGGTTTGCGAAGCGCTGCTGCGCTTGGGCAGCCCTGAGTCAGAGCTGCCCTGAACACCGTTTTAATCAGCCCGATAGTTCGGGGCTTCTTTGGTGATTTGCACGTCGTGCACGTGCGATTCACGTACGCCCGCCGAGGTGATTTCAACGAACTCGGCCTTGGTGCGCATATCTTCGATGGTGGCACACCCACAGTAACCCATGGATGCGCGTATACCACCGACCAGCTGATAAATAATGGCGATGACGCTGCCCTTGTAAGGGACTCGGCCTTCGATGCCTTCGGGAACAAGCTTGTCGACATTGTTGGCGGGATCCTGGAAGTAGCGATCGGCCGAGCCGTCGGCCATGGCACCCAGGCTGCCCATGCCACGATAAGACTTGTATGAGCGTCCCTGGAACAGCACGACTTCGCCGGGTGCTTCTTCGGTGCCGGCAAACATGCCACCCATCATGCATGCGGATGCGCCTGCTGCCAATGCTTTGGAGACGTCGCCTGAATAGCGGATGCCGCCGTCGGCGATAAGCGGTACACCCGTGCCCTCGAGGGCCTTGGCCACATCAGAGATAGCTGTAATTTGCGGTACGCCTACGCCCGCCACGATGCGGGTGGTGCAAATTGAGCCAGGGCCTATGCCGACCTTGACGCAATCGGCACCTGCTTCTACCAAAGCCTTGGCAGCGGCGGCCGTAGCAATATTGCCCCCGATGACCTGGATTTTGGGGTAGTTTTTCTTGACCCAGCGTACGCGTTCGATCACACCGGCAGTGTGCCCATGAGCGGTGTCGACAACAATGACATCAACGCCGGCGGCAGCCAGTTTTTCAACGCGCTCTTCGGTGCCTTCGCCCACACCGACTGCGGCGCCAACACGTAGTTGCCCCTGGCTGTCTTTCGAGGCATTGGGATGTTCGGTATTCTTGACAATGTCTTTGACGGTGGCCAGACCGCGCAACTGGAAATTTTTGTTGACGATCAGCACGCGCTCGAGACGATGCTTGTGCATCAGCGCCTGAGCTTCATCCAGCGTAGCGCCTTCGTCCATGGTGATAAGACGCTCTTGGGGCGTCATGATGTCGCGCAGCGGGACATCCAGACGATCTTCGAAGCGCAAGTCGCGATTGGTGACAATACCGACCAGCTTGCCGCCCTCAATGACGGGCAAACCGGAAAAACCATGCTGACGCTGCAGATCGATGGCATCGCGCACCTTCATGGTGGGCGTGACGGTGACCGGATCGATCACAATGCCGAACTCATGCCGTTTGACGCGAGCCGCTTCACGGGCCTGCTCGTCAGCAGTCAGGTTTTTATGAATGATGCCTATACCGCCTTCCTGAGCCATGGCAATGGCCAGGCGCGCTTCGGTCACGGTATCCATGGCTGCTGAAACCAGCGGGATATTCAGGGTGATGTCGCGCGTGAAACGGGTGGACAGAGAGGTGTCGCGGGGCAGGATGTCAGAATACGCCGGTACCAACAATACATCGTCGAAGGTAAGCGCTTTTTTGATGAGACGCATAAACTAGGCTCCGTGCAAAGCAAGATTATACGCCTAAACCTAGGGTCTGTACTTAGTGAAGCGCTGAATTCAAGGCCATCAACGCGGACGACACGGCCATCATTCAGCGCTTCCCGGCCTTTTTAGCCTAACCACACCCTTGCATTGCGGAATATACGCAGCCAGGGGCTGAAGCCGCCGTGCGGCGCGTCACGCCCGCCACTATCGTTATTGCCCCAACGTTCGGGCGACCACGACATCATGACGTTGCGCGTAACCCGTTCGGGATGCGGCATCATGATGGTGAAGCGGCCATCGGCAGTGGTGACTCCGGCCAGGCCATTGGGGCTGCCATTAGGGTTGTGCGGATACTGTTCGGCATACTGCCCATTGGGGCCGGTATAGTGCAAGGCGGAATTCACCAGACTCTGATTGCCTTGGGTAGAGAAATCGGCATAGCCTTCACCGTGTGCGACAGCGACCGGCACACGTGTACCCGCCATACCCTGCAGGAATATCGAGGGCGAATCAGGAATGCTTACCAGCGACAGGCGGGCTTCGTACTTTTCGGACTGGTTGCGGGTAAAGCGCGGCCAGTGTTCAGCACCGGGAATCATGCCGGCCAACGCCGCCATCATTTGGCAACCATTGCACACACCCAGGGCAAAAATGTCTGGGCGGGCAAAGTAAGCGGCAAACTGATCCGATAATTGCTCGTTGAAGCGTATGGTGCGAGCCCAGCCTTCACCGGCACCCAGCACGTCGCCATAGCTGAACCCGCCTACGGCCACCATGCCTTGCACGTCGTCGAGCCTGGCACGCCCTGCAAGCAAATCCGTCATGTGCACGTCCAGGGCCTCGAAGCCGGCCTTATCGAAAGCCCAGGCCATTTCGACCTGGCTGTTGCAGCCTTGCTCGCGCAGAATGGCCACTTTGGGCCGCTTGCCCGTCGCAATGAAAGGCGCTGCAATATCTTCCTGTGGATCAAAATCGACCTGCGCCGCCAGGCCCTGATCGTTTTTGTCCTGCCACAGATCGAACTCGGCTTGTGCGCAAGCGGGATTGTCGCGCAGGGCCATGATGCGGCGGGTCACTTCGGCCCACTGCTGGCCCAGATCGGCACGTGGTTTCTGATAAATGCAGTGACCATCGCGATAAAACTGGATTTCGTCCAGTGTATTCAGACTGCCAATGACATGGGCATGTGCCGATAGGCCAGCCGTGCGCAACTGCTGCATGATGCTGTCGCGCTGCGCCGCAGGCACCTGGATCACAGCGCCGATTTCTTCAGCGAACAAGGCCTTCAGGGTGAGTTCATCGCGCTGCACCGACACTTGCTCAGGGCGGATTTTATAGTCGCCCCAATCTGCCGCCACGGGATCAATGGTGAGCATATCGAGGTTGATCGATACGCCAACGTGACCGGCAAAAGCCATTTCGCATACGGTGGCCAGCAAGCCGCCATCGGAACGGTCGTGGTACGCCAGGATGGAACCTTGATCGGCCAGCTGACGTACGGTCTTGAAGAAGGCGCCCAGGGCCGCAGCGTCGTCCATGTCGGGCACATGCTGCCCCGTCTGATTATAGGCATGGGCCAGTACCGAGCCACCCAGCCGCTGCCGACCCATACCCAGGTCCAGCAGTATCAGTACGGTATCACCGACATCGGTGCGCAACTGCGGTGTCAGGGTGGCGCGCACATCGGTCACGGGCGCAAAGGCGGTCACAATCAAGGACACCGGCGCAATGACCTGGCGAGGTTCGTCCTGAAGATCCCAGGCCGTGCGCATGGACAGCGAGTCTTTGCCCACAGGGATGGACAAGCCCAGTTGCTGGCACCATTCACTGGTGGCCGACACGGTATCGTACAGTGCGGCATCCTGGCCCGGCACGCCGCAAGCCGCCATCCAGTTGGCCGACAGCTTGATGTCTTTAAGGGACTTCACATCGGCAGCGACCAGATTGGTCAGAGCCTCGGCGACGGCCATACGGCCCGAAGCTGGCGCATCGATGACGGCAATGGGGGTACGCTCGCCCATGGCCATGGCTTCACCACGCACGCTTTCGTAGTCTGCCAGGGTAACGGCGCAATCGGCCACGGGAATCTGCCAGGGGCCAACCATTTGATCCCGGCTGGTCAGCCCGCCTACCGAGCGGTCGCCTATGGTGATCAGGAAATTCTTGCTGGCCACCGTAGGATGCCGCAATACGCGGTCGATGGCGTCGTCCAGCGCAATGCCGGTCAGATCGAGTTCGGTATGTGTCGCGCTTATGCGCTCGACATCGCGCGTCATGCGCGGGGGCTTGCCCAGGATGACGTCGATGGGCACATCGACAGGCCGCGGCTCGCTGGTAGGTGCCGCAGCACCGAATGGCGATGACGCTGCGGCAGCATCATAAGCGGGCAGCCCTTCACCGAAAGTCACGCGCAATTGGCGTTCTTCGGTGGCCACGCCGACCACAGCATAAGGACAGCGTTCGCGCTTGGCAATCAAGTCGAAACGCGGCAAATCGCCGGGTGAAATGGCCAGAACATAGCGTTCCTGCGACTCATTGCTCCAGATCTCGGCGGCCGACAAGCCGGACTCTTCGAGGTGGACTTGCTCGAGTTCGAACAAAGCGCCCCGCCCCGCATCGTTGACAAGTTCAGGGAAAGCGTTGGACAAGCCGCCCGCACCCACGTCGTGGATGGCAATAATGGGGTTATGTTCGCCCTGCTGCCAGCATCGGTCGATGACCTCCTGGGCCCGCCGCTCGATTTCAGGATTGCCGCGCTGTACGGAATCAAAGTCCAGTTCGGCGCTGTTAGTGCCCACGCTCATGCTGGAGGCCGCACCGCCACCCATCCCTATGCGCATGCCCGGTCCGCCCAGCTGTATCAGCAACGCACCGGGAGGGATCGGATCTTTATGGGTAAGACGCGCGTCAATGGCGCCCAGGCCACCGGCGATCATGATGGGCTTGTGATAGCCCCAGCGTGTATCGCCCGATGTCTGTTCGAATGTACGGAAATAGCCCAGCAGATTAGGTCGGCCGAATTCATTATTGAAGGCGGCCCCGCCTATGGGGCCTTCCAGCATGATGTCGAGCGGACTGGCGATGCGGTCGGGCAAGCCGTGCACATCGGTTTCCCAGGGCTCGATGGCATTTTTGAACTGCAAGTTGGACACCGTGAAGCCCGTCAGGCCGGCCTTGGGTTTGGAGCCGCGTCCGGTAGCGCCTTCGTCGCGAATCTCGCCCCCCGCACCCGTCGAGGCGCCCGGGAATGGTGCAATCGCCGTGGGATGGTTATGCGTTTCCACCTTCATCAGGGTGTGCACGGTAGCCGGATGGTGCTTGTAGACGGGGTTGGCGTCTGCCTGCCCCGCATGGAACAAGGTAGCTTGCCCGCCAGCCATGATGGCGGCGTTATCGGAATAAGCCACCACGGTACCCTCGGGCTGCGCAGCGTGGGTCGCGCGTATCATGCCAAAGAGCGTGTTGGGCTGCTCCTGACCATCGATAACCCATTGCGCATTGAAGATTTTGTGACGGCAGTGCTCGCTATTAGCCTGCGCGAACATCATCAGCTCAACATCGGTGGGATTGCGGCCCAGTTGCTTGAAAGCCGCTTCCAGATATTCGATTTCATCATCGGACAAAGCCAGGCCCAGACTGCTGTTGGCCTGACCCAGCGCATGCTGGCCGCTGCCCAGCACATCAATAGTCTGTATAGGCTTGCCTGGGAGCGAAGTGAACAAGGCAGTGCCGTCGAATGCGCCATCGACCACGGTTTCAGTCATACGATCGTGCAGGCAATCGGCGATGCTGGCCAGTTCGTTGGCGTCGAGTTTTTTGCTGCCCAGCAGTCCGCGCGACGGCGTAATGGTGTAGCGTATGCCGCGTTCGATACGCCGCACCGCGGTCAGGCCGCAGTTATGAGCAATGTCAGTTGCTTTGCTGGCCCATGGCGACACGGTGCCCAGGCGCGGCACGACACGCAGCACCAGAGCGTTCTTGCTGTCTTCTTCGGCAGTGGCGACCACGCCATAATCGAGCAACTGAACCAGCTTGGCCTGCGCCTGCTCGTCAAGAGGCGTTTCGGTCCAGACGTAATGCTCGAACCGGCCACTGATGCCGGCCACAGGCAGGCCCAGATCGGCAAAGCGCTGCAGCAGACGCTCGCGGCGAAAAGATGACAAGACCGGGGAGCCGAGGAAATACTGGATAGGAGTCACGATGCTACGCAAGAAAGAATGGGGAATAAGGCATTTTACCCGTTTAGGACACCCTGAATAACTCGAGCGTCACGTAAGCGCATGGGGTGCGATGGAATGGCTCGGTGAGCCCTCTAGTCAGTGGGGTAACTGATTTCAAGAATATCCAGCTCATCGACCCCACCCGGGGTCCGCAAGGTTACGGTGTCGCCCTCGTGGGCTTTCAGCAGCGCCCGCGCCACAGGCGATATCCAGCTGATCCTGCCCTGCAGCGGCTCGGCTTCATCGACGCCCACGATAGTGACCCGGAAGGTTTCGCCGGCCTTGTCGCAATACTCGACGGTGGCACCAAAAAACACTTGGTCCTTGTTGGGTTGTGTAGCCGGGTTGACCACTTCGGCCACTTCCAGGCGTTTGGTTAAAAAACGCATGCGCCGGTCGATTTCTCGGAGGCGCTTCTTTCCGTACAGGTAATCGCCGTTTTCGGAGCGGTCGCCGTTGGACGCGGCCCAGGAGACTACTTGCACGACCTCAGGACGCTCTTCGTTCATCAAGTGCGCCAGCTCGGCACGCAGGCGCCGATAACCTTCAGTAGTGATGTAATTTTTGGTGCCGGCCGGCAAGGCGACAGCCTCGGGGCCCAGACCGTCGTCTTCGTCGTCGTTGTCCGACTCTTTGACAAATGCTTTATTCATAGGGATTGATCATATCAACTTACCCGCTCAAGTACTTGCCATGAATACATGGCTGCGCGGGATTTATACCCTAGGCCCAATCGTGCCAGATGGGCGTAAGACCCGAAGGCAGCGCGGGCACGGTGCCCAAATCAAGCTTGCCCTCTTTGGGGCTGTGGAAGTCAGAGCCGCAAGAGGCCAAAAACCCGTACTGACGCGCAACCTTGGCATATATGGCGTATTCGTCGGGGGTATGGCTACCAGTGACGACTTCGATGGCGGCGCCGCCAAGATCCTTGAACTGGCTGAAGAAGGCGTCGAATTGCACTGGGGTATAGGTATAGCGTCCGGGGTGGGCCACCACAGCCTGCCCGCCTGCAGCCAGAATCCAGCTGACTGCCTGCTCGAGTGTGGACCAATGCATGGGCACACTGACAGGCTTGCCATCACCCAGGTATTTGTCGAACACCATTTGCATGTTGTCGCAGTAGCCGCGCTCGATCAGGAAGCGGGCAAAATGGGTGCGGCTAATGAGGGACGGATTGGCGGCATAGGGCAAGGCACCCTCGTACGCATCGGGAATGCCAATTTGCTCGAAACGGTCGGCCATTTCGCGCGCACGCACAGTACGGCCAGATCGAATGTCGGTCAGTCCGGCATTCAGTAAATCGTTGTTCTCATCGACACCCAGACCAACGATATGCACCGTATGCTGAGCCCAGGTCACTGAAATCTCGACGCCAGGAATAAACTTCATACCCAGGTCATTTGCCGCGGCACTCGCCTGCGCAAGGCCTGATAACTCGTCGTGGTCAGTCAGGGCCCATAGCTGTACGCCATTGGCATGGGCGCGCTCAGCCACCTCGGTGGGTGTCAGGACACCGTCGGAGATCGTTGAGTGGCAGTGCAAATCGACGTTAATACGCGTGCTCCAGTCTGTTTTATGCCCACATTAATACCTGTGGGCATGTAAGTAATACATATTCCAAAGTTTAACCAAGTTTACAAGCAGTGTACGCTATGCGCATACATTTTCTGAGGTTCAGACCAGCAGAAAATCTCGTAGTGGATCAATTTGATCGTCGGTACGCAATGTGGGCGCATGCCCCACATTACGCACGGCATACAGTTTGGCGTGTGTGTTGCGAGCCAGCATTTTCTGGGCGGTTTCGGCCGTCAAAAGATCGGAGAGCTCACCGCGTACCACCAGGATAGGCGTGGCAATGCTTTCGTAAGCGCCCCACAATAGCGCCTCGGAGGCTTTGACAGCTTCTTCGGATTGCCCAGCAAAAGGTTCTGCGATACGAAGATCGTAGTGTCTGACCCATTGCCCATCATGTTCGCAAAACACATGCCGGGTAAGCGCTTCCCAGCCTTGCTGATCGTGCTGGCCGAAACCAGCCGATACACTGCGCACGTAATCGACGGCCTGGCCGAAGCTGTCGAACTGCATGGCTTGGCCAACATAACCGGCAATGCGTTCCAGGCCCGACAGACTGATGCTGGGCCCGATATCGTTCAGTATGGCTTTACCCAGGCGCAAGACCTGGCTGTCGGGCAAACCTGCGTTTGCGCGCGGGGGGCGCAGTTGCGCGGACATGGCCAGCGTCCCGGCCAGGGCCAGCCCGATCAGGCCTCCCATGGAAGTGCCGACCCAGTCCAGGTGCCTGGGATTCAGGCGCGCGATCAGCGTCAGCATATCGGCAGCATATTGGGGCACCACATAAAAGGCCGGATTGATCAGCCAGTCAGACTTGCCGCGCCCCACGACATCAGGGCACACCACCCGATAGTCGGCGGCCAGGCGTGCAGCGAAAGTATCGAAATCACGCCCGGTTCGGGTCAGACCATGCATGCATAGCAAGACCTTGTCGTTATCAGGATCACCCCACTCCCAGTAGGCCATGCGATGTGTGCCTCCGGGACTGGCGCAAGTAACGAAATCGAGCCGCGGCTGAGGGCTGCCGTAAGGTAGTATTGCTTCGGTCATGAGTGTGTGCGCTTGTATGGCGTGGTTGGTCTCCAGAACCGTTAATTGTAACGTCTGTGCTTCATGGCAGGAATCAAATATGCAGGGCGTGACCCAGCGCACGCAAGGCAGCCTCTTGTACCGCTTCGCCCAGCGAAGGGTGAGCATGAATGGTGCCGGCCACGTCCTCGAGTCTTGCATTCATTTCCAGCGACTGAGAAAACGCCGTACTAAGTTCGGACACCCCGCGCCCCACCGCCTGCCAGCCCACAATCAAATGATTATCGCGCCGCGCCACCACCCTGACGAAACCGTCGGTCGATTCTATGGTCATGGCGCGCCCATTGGCCGCAAACGGAAAGACAGCACTGATTACGTCCAGGCCCTGACGCTCTGCTTCATCGGGAGCGAGGCCGGCCACGACTATCTCGGGGTCGGTAAAGCACACGGCCGGTATCGACGCTGGACTGAAGCGACGTTGCCGGCCAGATATGATTTCGGCCACCATTTCGCCCTGCGCCATGGCCCGGTGCGCCAGCATAGGCTCGCCCGCCACATCGCCTATGGCCCAGACATTGCGCATGGACGTACGGCACTGATCGTCTATACGCAGTGCTGCGCCATTCATGTCGAGGAGCAGCGACTCCAGACCATAGCCGCTGACGCGCGGGCGACGCCCGACGGCCACCAGAACTTGGTCGACCGGCATGACGGTTTCGTCGTCCTGCCCGGAGACAATGCGCAAGCCATCGCCCGCTTCAGTCAGGCCCTGAACACGGTGCGACAAGTGCACGGCAACACCCAGTTTCTTCAGGGCTGCCTGCACTGGCTTAACGAGCTCGGCATCGTAGGCCGGCAAAATACGGTCCTGCGCTTCGACGATGCAGACATCGACGCCCAGCTTGGCGTAGGCCATGCCCAGCTCAAGACCGATATAGCCTGCACCAACCACGGCCAGCTTGCCGGGCAGTTGGGTGGGCGACAAAGCCTCAGTGGAAGAGATGACAGGCCCACCAAAGGGCATGAAAGGCAGCTCGACTGGCTCTGAGCCTGTGGCCAGCAATAAATGCTCGCAGCTATAGCGCTGCGGCTTGCCATTTTTGCCCGCCGGCTCGACCTCGACTGTTTTACCGTCGATGATGCGGGCCCAGCCCTTCACGACCTGTACACCGTTTTTCTTTAGCAAGGCGCCAACCCCACTCGTCAGTCTGGTAACAATGCCATCCTTCCAGGCCACTGTTTTTTGTACGTTCAGGCCAGGCGCCTGCACGCTTAGCCCCAGGGCGGACTCATCTGTGTAGTGTGTGAGCTTGTGGAACTCTTCGGCGGCGTGAATGAGGGCCTTGGACGGTATGCAGCCTATATTCAGGCAAGTTCCACCCACATTGCCGGCTTCTATCAGGGTGGTTTGCACACCCAGTTGCGCTGCGCGTATGGCCGCCACATAACCGCCCGGACCGCCGCCAATAATTAATAAAGTCGTTGTTTGCATGCTGATGTCTTACTCCACGAACAACATGGCCGGACATTCGAGATATCCGCGTATTTTTTGTATAAACTCGGCGGCATGCATGCCGTCGACCACGCGATGATCGAAAGACGATGAAAGATTCATCATCTTGCGCGCCACCACCGCCCCGCCCAGGATGACTGGACGCTCGACCATACGGTTGACACCCACAATCGCCACTTCGGGATGATTGATGACGGGCGTTGAAACCACGCCGCCCAGAGCGCCAAGACTGGTCAGGGTAATAGTGGACCCCGATAGTTCGTCGCGCACCGCCCGGCCTGTACGGGCTGCCTCGGCCAGCCTGGCGATTTCGGCCGAGCAAGCCCACAGGTCCAGCGTTTCGGCATGCCGCAAAACAGGTACCATCAGGCCCGACTCAGTTTGCGCTGCGATACCCAGATGAACTGCGCCATAACGGGTGACCACACCCGCTTCGTCATCGTAGCGGGCATTGATTTGCGGAAAATCGCGTAGTGCCAGCACCATGGCACGCGCCAGCAAGGGCAAGATGGTCAGCTTGCCGCGCTCGGCGCCCCACTGCGCGTTCAGGCGCTGGCGCAAGGCTTCGAGTTCGGTTACATCGACTTCCTCGACATAGGTGAAATGCGGAATACGACGCTTGGATTCCTGCATTTTCTCGGCAATCTTGCGTCGCAGGCCGATGACCGCAACCTGCTGCTCGTCTTCTCGTGGTGCATAGGCCGCAATATGGCTGCCGGCTGTAGTGCCCTTGGCGCCGCGTGCCAGATAGCCGTCCAGGTCATGATGCGTAATTTGCCCGCCGGATCCGGTAGCGGGCACGTATTGCAGTTCGATGCCCAGGTCCCAGGCGCGCTTACGCACCGCAGGTGATGCCAGCGGCTTTTCTCCCTGGACACGGGCTGCAGCCGGTACAACTGTGGTGCCTGAGCTTGCCGAAGCGCGGGGAGCAGCACCGGGCTTATCAGTAGGCGCATGCGGCTTTGCTTCGGCGGCATGGGCTGGTTGAACCGCAGCCACAGCCTGCGCCTGATCGCTATGCGTCGCGACGGCCGGTGCAGCCTCAGGCTGTCTGGCGGGTTTGGCACTGGCCGCCGCCATATTGCCGGCACCTTCGACCTGCAGACGAATGAGCGCCGAACCCACCGCCATGACCTCGCCTACCTTGCCGCCCAGCGACTCAACCGTGCCATTGACAGGCGATGGCACCTGCACCGTAGCCTTGTCGGTCATTACATCGGCCAGCACTTGATCTTCGACCACCGTGTCGCCAGGCTGAACATGCCATTCAACCAGCTCGACCTCTGCAATGCCCTCGCCGATATCCGGCATTTTAATGAGATGTATACCCATGATTACTCCCCCTGCTGGCCGGCCACATGGGCCGCATCCGGATTCATGACGCGCCGATAGGCATCGGCAACCCGCTTGGGACTGGGGAAATATGCCCATTCGTGCGCATGCGGGTAAGGCGTATCCCAGCCGGCTATGCGCTCGATGGGAGCCTCCAGATGATAGAAGCAGTGCTCTTGCACCAGAGTGGCCAGTTCGGCACCAAAGCCGCTGGTTTGGGTGGCTTCGTGCAGAATCACGCAGCGTCCGGTTTTCTTGACCGAGGCCGTGATGGTGTCAAGGTCGAGCGGCCAGAGGCTACGCAAATCGATGACCTCTGCATCGATGCCCGATTCGCTTGCAGCCACTTCAGCCACATACACCATGGTTCCGTAAGTAATGACAGTAAGATCTGCACCGGTGCGAACTACCGAGGCGGACTCTAGCGGCACCGTGTAATAGCCCTCGGGCACCTTGCCCAAGGGATGCTTGGACCAGGGCACCACTGGCTGGTCGTGATGACCGTCGAAGGGGCCGTTATACAAGCGCTTGGGCTCGAGAAATATGACCGGGTCATCGCTTTCGATGGCGGAGATCAACAAGCCTTTGGCATCGTAGGGATTAGAAGGCATGACCGTGCGCAAGCCGCTGACATGAGTAAACATGGCTTCCGGGCTCTGGCTGTGGGTTTGCCCGCCATAGATGCCGCCGCCACAAGGCATGCGTATGGTCAGGGGCGCAATGAATTCGCCTCCTGAGCGATACCGCAAACGCGCGGCCTCGGATACGATCTGGTCAGTGGCGGGATAAAAATAATCAGCAAACTGGATTTCAACTACAGGGCGCAAGCCATATGCACCCATGCCGACTGCCGCACCCACGATACCGCCCTCGGAAATGGGCGCATCAAAAACGCGATGACGCCCGTGCTTGGCCTGCAGGCCTTCGGTACAACGGAACACGCCGCCGAAATAGCCAACGTCTTGCCCAAAAATGACGACGTTGCCATCGCGCTCAAGCATGACATCCATGGCCGAACGGAGGGCCTGGATCATGGTCATCGGGGTGGTTTTGCCGTGTCTGGAGGAATTTGCCATGATCAGACTCCCAGTTTTTGACGCTGAAGGCGCAAATGCCAGGGCATGTCTTTGTAGACATCCTCGAACATGGTTGCCACACTGGATGTCTGGCCCGTAGCCAGCGTGCCGTGGCTTTCCGCCTTTTTCTGGGCAGCAAGCACTTCGGCTTCGTAGTCCTTCTGGGTGCGCTGGTGCTCTTCTTCGGACCAGGACCCTACCCCGATAAGATGCTGCTTCAGGCGATCGATAGGGTCGCCCAGCGGGAAACGCGCCCAGTCATCGGCAGGCCGGTATTTGGATGGATCGTCTGAAGTGGAATGCGGGCCGGCGCGGTAAGACACCCATTCGATCAGGGTAGGTCCGAGATTGCTGCGAGCCCTTTCAACCGCCCATTTGGATACGGCATGCACCGCCAGGAAATCGTTGCCGTCAACTCTTAGGGAAGCAATGCCGCTCCCTACACCGCGCTCGGCAAACGTATTGCTTTCGCCGCCTGCCAAGGCCTGAAAGCTGGAAATGGCCCATTGATTGTTGATGACGTTCAGTATGACCGGCGCCCGATACACATGAGCAAAAGTCAGTGCTGTCTGGAAGTCGGCCGCCGCCGTGGCGCCATCGCCTATCCAGGCTGACGCAATTTTTGTGTCGCCCTTGATGGCCGATGCCATGGCCCAGCCGACGGCCTGGACAAACTGCGTGGCCAGATTGCCGGAAATGGAAAAAAACCCCTGCTCGCGCATGGAATACATGACGGGCAGTTGCCGGCCCTTCAGACGATCGCAGTCATTGGAGAACAGCTGGCACATCATGTCGAACAAAGGCACGTCTTGCGCGATCAGCAGGTTTTGCTGGCGATACGAGGGAAAGCACATGTCGCCTTTCGACAGTGCCAGCATTTGCGCTACACCTATGGCTTCTTCGCCCAGGCTCTGCATATAAAACGACATTTTTTTCTGGCGCTGCGCAATGACCATGCGCGCGTCAAAGATGCGGGTCTTGATCATGGCCTGCAGGCCTTTGCGCAGCAATTCGGAGGCAATGGGCTCGGCCCACGGCCCTACCGCCTTGCCATCGTCATCGAGCACACGTATAAGACTGCCCGCCAGATCGGTGGTGTCGATGGCTGAAGTATCAGTGGGGGGTTTGCGGACTGCGCCGGCAGGCGCCAGACGCAAATAAGAGAAATCTGTGGCGTGCCCAGGACGCCCGGAAGGCTCGGGCACATGCAGCCGAAGTGGTGTGTTTTGTCTCATGGCCTTTGAAAATATCTTGTGGAATTTTCGTGAAATTTTATTCATACCGCCTTGTGGGCGTATAAAAGCATCTTCGCCGATTCGGACTGATTTCGCAAGTAGCCTCGACACTTGCCCGCGTCGATGGTGACTGCTGGATGGACGGGTCCAAGCGACCCATATCCAATGGGTAGTATCCAGTGTGGTCAAGTCTGCACCACCCCCGATGTTTTGCATTCGTGCCGCCGTTACGCTAAGTAATTTGGAGGCGTATTTCAGTGACGGGAAGGATGAGTCTGCTGGCTTTTGTAGCGGCCAGCGGGGCCGTGCACGGCTTGCCGCACATGCCCGAAAGGCCTTTTGTGCTGGGTTTGTGCGTCGTGGCGATACTCTGCACCGCCATTGTTGCCTGGCGGGTGCCGCGCCAGCATCGCTGGCTGGTGCTGGCACCCCTATGGATGGCAATGGCGGGTTTCCTGTTGACGGTAGCACGTGTCGAACATCGTCTGAACGACAAGCTGCACGCCATCAACGAGAACAAGGTGTCGCGCGTGGTGCTCAGGATTGCCGCCCTGCCCAGGCTTGGGTCCGATAACCGTCAGTTCGAAGCCGAGGTCATCTCTTCCATTCCCGAAGGGGTTCCATCACGCATACAGGTGTCCTGGACGGCCGGGCAATGGGCAGGTCCTTATGGCCAGGCCGACCGCTCTCCAACACCTTTTCCGGAACTGGTCCCTGGCCAGGTATGGCGTATGGCCCTGACGCTCAAACCGCCGCATGGCACCCGCAACCCACTGGCCTTCGACTACGAATCATACGCGTTTGCTCACGGCATACGGGCTCTGGGCAGTGTGCGGGGCACGCCTAAATTTCTATACGACCAACCCTGGGCGAGCCTACCCGTAGTGGCGCAACGAGCCCGGCATGCGGTGCGTAGCGCCATGCAGCCCTATTTGCAAGACAAACGCTACGGAGCGGTCTTGCTGGCACTGGCCATAGGCGACCAGGCCAGTGTCGAGGCATCAGACTGGCTGGTGTTCAATCGCAGCGGAATCACCCACCTGGTATCGATCAGCGGCTCGCACATCACCATGATTGCAGCGCTGGGTGGTCTTCTTACTTTATTCTTGTGGCGCCGTATGCGGTGGCGTGGGCAGGCCTGGGCCGAACGCTTGCCGGCCCAGGTCGCCGCAGCGCTGGTCGCCTTGCTGGTGGCCTGGCTGTACTGCCTGCTTGCAGGCTGGGGCGTCCCGGCCCGACGCACCTTTTTCATGCTTGCCGTCATATCCTTGATGTATATATTACGTATACCCACTACACCTTTCAGGATACTCACATTGGTCGCCTTCGTGGTGGTCCTGCTTGATCCCTGGGCCTTGCTCGCCAGCGGCTTCTGGCTGTCGTTTGGCGCGGTGTATGTGCTGGTAAGCAGCGGCGGCTGGCATGGTCAGGCTCCAGGGCCAAAAGAGCTTAAGTGGCAACAGCGGATACCGAAGTTTCTGGCCACGGCCACACGCTTGCAATTAGCCATTACGGTGGGACTAATGCCCCTGTTGGCGGTCATCTTCCACGAGGTATCCATTGTCTCGCCGCTGGTCAATGCCTACGCCATCCCGATCATCAGTCTGGTGGTCACACCGCTGGCGCTGCTGCTGGCGGGTACTGCCATGGTACCCGGACTTGCATTCGTAGCGCAGGCCTGTGCCGGGCTCGGACATGCCGCGCTGGACGCCATCATGGTCCCCACCGTCTGGTTGTCGGAGTTCAAGGCATCAAGCCTGTATGTAGCGGCGGCGCCTTTATGGCTCACCATTATCGCCATGCTGGGCCTGGCATGGGCTACCCTGCCTTACGGTATTCCCGGCCGATATCTGGCCTGGCTGCTGGTCACGCCCGCCCTGCTCTGGTGGCCTGCCAGGCCACCAGAAGGCAGCTGGGATCTGCATGCGCTGGATGTAGGCCAGGGCAGCGCCGTCCTCATCCAAACGCGACACCACGCCCTGCTGTTCGACGCGGGCTTGCGCAGCAGTGCCACATCGGATGTCGGCGCACGCATTATCTGGCCCTTCTTGCGCTCGCAAGGCGTCCGGCAACTGGGTGCGCTGATTGTTTCTCATGCCGACATCGATCATATTGGCGGCGTACGAAGTGTCCTCGAAGCCGTGCCGGTAGCCCAGACATACAGCTCTTTCGACCTGCTGTCCTACCTGAAACGCGAGGCGCGCTTGCTGGGTGTGCCTGATCAATTACCGCCATTGCCGCACGCCATGTCCTCATGCGTCTACGGGATGAACTGGCATATAGACGGTGTCACGTTTGAATTCCTGTGGCCTATGGCGGCCAACACCCAGGCTAGCAAACCCACGAGTGGCAAGGCGCGCAATGCGCAAGCTTGCGTGCTACGCGTGCGGGGCCGGCATCATACGGCCTTGCTGACTGCCGACATCGGTAGCCGCCAGGAAGCATTCCTGGTAGATCGAGGCCTGGGAAAAGCCGATGTGGTCATGGCCGCGCATCATGGCTCCAAAACCTCTTCCAGTGTCGGGTTTGTTGGCGAGACTCAGGCGGTGCATGTGGTCGCCCAGGCGGGTGCCTGGAACCGCTACGGTCACCCGGCCGAAAGCATCCAGACACGCTGGGAAGCCAGCGGAGCGCAATTCTGGCGCACCGATCGCCATGGCGCTATCAGCTTGCACTCGCGCGAGGCCGGCTTGCGTGTACGTAGCGAACGGCTGGCCTCACCCCGTTATTGGCAACACTATTGGCCCTGAAACGGCTCATTCCTTATCCCAGCAGACCAAGCAACCGCCGCAGTTCAGCACGCTCAGCCACCGTCAGCCTGGCGCTGATCCGCGCATCATGGGCCTGAATGGCCTCGGTAATGCCGTGCAATGCCTTTCTTCCTTCGTTGGACAGGGCCAGCGCATGCGCTCGCTTATCTACGCTGGAATCCGTGCGACTGACGAAACCGAGCTTTTCCAGTGAGCTGACCACTTCGACCGCACCTGAGCGTGCTATCCCCATGGCTGCGGCCAGTTCAGTCAGTTTCATATCGGCGTTATTGGCGATGATGACCATGGCCGAAAAGCGTGGTGGCGTGATCGACCAGTTATCCAGGGCATCCAGAAAGTCCTGGTAGATGCGGATTTGTGCCCGCCGCAATGTGTAGCCGACCAAGGCATCCAGCATGCCGTAGTCCACGCCGGGCACCTGGGCGCCGGTGGACTCTCCCCTCTGTGCGGGCCGGCGATGTTGGGGACGCGAACTCGGCTTTCTGCTCACAGCGATTCCTGTAGGGTAGACAAGGCCTGAAGCTTAGCGCATGCGGCCTGTTTCTGTGCCATGCGCCTTAACGTGCATCAATAATACGGGTAAATCCTTATAGGTAGTAACCCCGGTCACATTGTTATGATCCATAACAATATAGGAGAACAGACTTGAAAGTCATTATTGTCGGCGCAGGTATTGGAGGCTTGAGCCTGGGGCTGATGCTGCAGCAACGCGGTATCGAGTGCGACATTTTTGAAAGCGTACGCAGTCTGAAACCCTTAGGTGTAGGCATCAACCTGTTACCACATGCAGTGAGTGAGCTTGAACAACTGGGTGTCCTGGATACACTCAAGGCACAAGCCATTACCACCTCCGCCCTGCACTATTACAACCGTCACGGCCAACCCATCTGGCAAGAGCCCCGCGGCCTGGCCGCCGGCTATCCTGTACCACAGTTGTCCATACATCGCGGTGAGTTGCAGTTGTCGCTGGCGCAGGTAGCCACCGAGCGCCTGGGCGCCGGTTGCATCCATACCGGCCTGGCTTTCGAGTCACTTACCCAAGACACAGAAGGCGTTACCGCCAGGTTTCGTGATCGCAATACGGGCGAAATGGTTGAAGTCCGGGGCGATCTGCTCATCGGTGCAGACGGCATTCATTCAGCCGTGCGCCGCCATTTTTATCCCCAGACAGACTCCCTGCGTTTTTCCGGCCGCATGCTGTGGCGCGCCATCACCGACGGCGAGCCTTATCTGGACGGCAAGACCATGTTCATGGCTGGCCACCAGGACCAGAAATTCGTCTGCTATCCGATCTCCGAGCCGCTGCGTCAGCAAAAACGCTCACGCATCAACTGGATCGCAGAGCTGCGCGTGCCCAACCCTGATCTGCCCGACACCGACTGGAACCGTGTGGTGGATGCATCTGTCTTTGCCGACCGCTTCGCATCGTGGCAATGGGACTGGATCGACATTCCCGCCGTCATCCGCGGCGCCGAAGCCATTTATGAGTTCCCTCTGGTCGACAAAGACCCGCTGCCTCGCTGGAGTCACGAACGCGTCACCTTGCTGGGCGATGCTGCCCACCCCATGTATCCCATAGGATCCAACGGCTCGGCCCAAGCCATACTGGATGCGCGCTATCTGGCGGATCGGCTGCAGGCCATGAACAAACCGGTCAAGGCTAATATTGAACTGGCACTCAAGGAATATGAAGCCGAACGTCTGCCTCTTACCGCCGGCATCGTCTTGCGCAACCGCCTGAACGGGCCTGAGCAAGTCATGCAATTGGCGCACGAACGGGCACCGGACGGCTACCTACACATACACGATGTGGTTTCCGAGGCCGAGCTGAACGAGATCGCCATGCGCTACAAGCGCCTGGCCGGTTTCGATCCAGCCGCACTGAAAGGCCGGCACTAACGCCGCCTCAATCCAGCCTGCAAGGAATACTCTTATGACTACGCTACCCACTGCCCCCGAACTGGAACATCTGGCCACGATTATTGTTGACGTTGGCGCTCCGCAAGAGATTGGGCACACGCCCGGCGGCAAGCGTCGCGTCATTCCCATCACCGGCGGCACAGTCACCGGTAAACTGTCAGGGCGCATTCTGCCTGGCGGCGCCGACTTCCAGGTCATACGAACGCACACATTTACCGATATTCACGCCCGCTACGTCATCGAAACTGATCAGGGCGAAACGGTTTACGTGGAAAACACAGGCATACGTACAGGTTCGGCCGAAGACATTGCGTCTCTGGCTCACGGCAAACCGGTGGATCCGGATCGCATCTACTTCCGCAGCTACCCTCGCTTCGAGACAGCCTCGCCACGGCTTGACTGGCTTAATACACATCTCTTCCTGGGCACCGGCGCACGCTATCCCGACCGTGTGGAACTGAATTTCTATCTTATTCGCTAGTTAACCAGCACTAAAACAAACACAACAGGAGACTCACCATGAAACCATCCTCCCTGGGCAAATTACTCTCGGCGGCCTGCCTGGCTTTCTTGTCGGCCACGGCGTCGGCCGCTTACCCAGAACAGCCCATACGGCTGATAGTGGGTTTCCCTGCCGGCACAGGACCCGATATTGTTGCGCGCACCGTAGGCGATCAATTGGCCAAGGAAATCGGCCAGTCGGTAGTGGTAGAGAACAAGGCGGGTGCGGGTGGACAGATTGCCGCGTACTCCGCGGCACACAGCCCCGCCAATGGCTATAACATCCTGATGGGCGAAGTCGGCTCAATAAGCATCGCGCCTGAAACAACCGCCACACTGGCATATAAGCCCATAAAAGAATTCGACCCGATCACAGAGGCTGTGCGCGCGAACTTTGTACTGGTCATTCCAGCCAATTCGCCCTACAAGACGCTGAAAGAGTTTGTTGCCGCAGCCAAAACCAGCACTGACCGCTTCAACATTGCCACCTTCGGTGCCGGCACGCCGGGCCACTTCGGGGCCGAAATGCTGGCCGAAGCCGGTGGTTTCAAAATCGAACCCGTCCATTACCGCTCCACTGGCGATGCCGTGTCAGCCATCATCAGCGGGCAGGTACAAGGTGCTTTTGTGACGACCGCCATGGCCGCACCGCAACTGAAGGGCGGGAAAATGCGTGCCCTGGCCATTACCGGCGCGGAACGCACCAAAATGCTGGGTGATATTCCTACCTTCAAGGAACAGAATATGCCTGACGTCGACTTCGGTGCGTGGTTCGCCTTTTTTGCTCCCAAAGGCACACCAGAAGATGCACTCAATACCCTCAACCAAAAAATCGTTGCCGCCTTGCAGGCCGACAGCGTGCGCAAGACGCTGGAAGGCAACGGTTTTGTGATTGTGGGTTCCGACCGCAAAGCCTTGGCTGATCTGCTGACCAGCGAGCAAAAACGCTGGTCTGACGTAGTCAAGAAAACCGGCTTCAAGATCAACTAAAGCACAGGCCTCGCGACGCGTCGCGAGGCCTGTCTCCAAGCGATTCATATCAGCTCTTCAATGCCGCGCTCAGGCGCGGCATTACGCGTCTGGCATTGGCCGCCGTAGCCTGAATCATGTCCATACGGGTCAGGCCCCGCAACTGGGCCATATGGGTGGCAATGCCCGCCACTTCCGCGGGTTCATTCCTGGCAGTGGATTTGCCGGGTTCACCCAGCCAGGCCGGTGGAATATCGGGTGCATCGGTTTCCAGTACCAGCGCTTCCAGGGGCAACTGCGCCGCCAGGCGCCGGATCTGCAAGGCTCTGGGAAAGGTCATGGCACCACCAAAGCCCAAAGCAAAACCATGCTCGATAAACTGCTGGGCTTGCTGGAAGCTCCCATTGAATGCATGGCCAATGCCGCCTATGGGCTTGCATGCCCGCAAGTGCTTGAGCAATATATCCTGCGAACGCCTGACATGCAGTATGACCGGCAGGCCGTAGCGTTGAGCCAGCTCTAGCTGGGCTCTGTAGAACATTTCCTGCTTCGCACGCATCTCCGGCTCTTTTAGCCGGGGCAGAAAAAAATCCAGCCCTATCTCGCCTATGGCCACAAAGCGGGAGTCATCGAGCGAAGCCACAATGCATGACTCCAGCACATCAAGATCGGAGTCTTGTGCATCAGGCACGCAGATGGGATGTATGCCCAATGCATAGCATCCACCACGAAAAGAGTGGGCCAAGTCACGCACGGTATCGAGGTTGGCCCGCGACACGGCGGGTATGACGATGGCCCCCACCCCTTGCTCCCCTGCTCGTTCGATGACAGCCGCACGGTCCGCAGCAAACTCGGCCGCATCCAGATGGCAGTGCGTGTCTATCAGCATGAGGCTCCCTTGTTCGTGGAATCAAGCCGTGGTGATGGGTGGCGTCTCGGTATCGACCAAACGGCCTTTATCCATGGACAGCTGTCGATGCGCCAGCGCTGCCAACGCCGGATCGTGGGTCACGATGACAAAGGCAGTGCCGAATTCACGGTTGACCTGAACCAGCAGCTCGAACATGCTTTCGGCCGTATAGCGATCCAGATTGCCGGTGGGTTCGTCGGCTAGTACACAAGTTGGCCGCGTCACCAGCGCGCGCGCCAGCGCGACCCGCTGACGCTCACCGCCGGACAGCTGTCCTGGGTAATGGTCGACACGCTCTGCCAGGCCTACCTGCTCCAGTACGACCTGTGCCTGCTCGCGCGCCGCCGCACGTTTTTCACGACGTACGATCAATGGCATGGCCACATTATCAAGTGCAGAAAACTCAGGCAGCAAGTGATGGAACTGATAAACAAAACCCAGGCTGCGATTGCGCAACTTGCTGCGCTGCGCCTCGCTCAAGCCTGCCGAGGATTCGCCATTGATGTAAACCGTTCCCGAAGTGGCTTCATCGAGCAGGCCCAGCGTGTGCAGCAAAGTGCTTTTACCGGAACCCGATGCCCCGACAATGGCTACCATTTCACCCGCATCGACATGAAGGCTGACGTCGCGCAACACCTGCACTTCCCGTCCGCCCTCCTGGTAGGTTTTCACCAGATTTCGGGCGCTGAGCGCATGAGACAAAGCCGTATCAGTCATGACGCAACACCTGTGCTGGTTGCAGGCTGGACGCACGCCAGCTGGGATAAAGAGTGGCCAGCAAAGACAGCACCAATGAGGTGATGGCCACGACGACGATGTCGTTCATTTGCGGATTGGACGGCAGTTCGCTGATGAAATAAATTTGCTGCGGCAAAAACTGGACACCCAGCAAGCGTTCGATAAAGGGAACAATGACGTCGATATTGTAGGCAAGCAAGGTGCCAAAGCCTACGCCCAGTAGAGTGCCGACTATGCCTATCAGCGAGCCTTGCACCAAAAAAATTCGTGCGATTTCACCGGGACCTGCCCCCAGCGTGCGCAATATCGCAATATCGGAACGCTTGTCTTTTACCGCCATCACCAATGAAGACAGCAAGTTGAACGCGGCCACTGCCACAATCAGGGCCAATATCAGGAACATCATGCGTTTTTCGGTCTGGACTGCGGCAAACCAGGTGCGGTTGTTCTGGGTCCAGTCTTGCGCATGCACATACGAGGGCAACACATCACGCAGAGCTTGCGCCACCTGCGGAGCCTGCTGCATGTCGGCGATACGCAAGCGCACGCCACTGGCACCGCTATCACGAAATACCTTGGCGGCGTCCTCGTAATTGATGAAGGCGAGCGAAGCGTCGTATTCGTAATAACCAGAAGAGAACAGCCCGCTGACCGTGAATTGACGCATGCGAGGCGTGAAGCCCGCCGGGGAAATCGACCCCTGCGGCGCCAGCACCAGCACCGTATCACCCACGCCTACCCCAAGGCTATTGGCCAACTGGTTGCCCAGCACAACGGAATAGCTGCCGGCCGTCAGCGTATCGAGCTTGCCGGAAATCATTTGCCCGGCCAGGTCGGACACGCCGCTTTCAAGATCGGGGGAAATACCGCGTATCTGGACGCCGCTCAGCGCTTCGCCCCGGACAATCATGCCCTGGGCCGCCACAAAAGGCGCCGTGCCCTGAACTTCGGGATTTTGTCTTGCGTTATCGGCAATCGTGCGCCATTGGGACAACACCTGTTCAGGCGCCATGCGCGGCACATAAAGCTCGATATGAGGCAACACAGACAGCATGCGATCCCTGACCTGAGTCTGAAAGCCATTCATGACGGACAGGACCACGATCAGCGCCGCCACCCCCAATGCAATGCCGGCCATTGAGCTTGCGGCAATGAACGACACAAAGCGGTCGCCACGTCCGCCACGACGCCTGGCTCGCACCAAGCCTGCGTAACGGGCCCCTATCCATAATTCATAAGACATCGTTAAAGCCACCGTTTCCCATAAACACTACAATTCAGGAATGCGTATCGTACTACCTGGCGCGCTGCCCGATCCTCGTGAAGCGCGCGAACTCACCGAACACCTGCAAGCCAGCGCCCCCACATTGCTGGGCTGGCTGCGACAGGCCCGCGCGCGGCTGATTCCCGCCGACCCGGCCCACAGTGGCTGCACGCCCTACGAACTGTGGCAATTGCTGGCCCGCGGCTTTCAGGCCGAAGACGAACAGAATTTTGCCACAGGCCTGGGGCCCTTATGGGCTCAAGATGTTGCAGAACAAGACCAGCCCGTCTGGCTGGTTGAACTGGTCCATGTATCACCATCGCGCGACGGCGCAGCATTGCTGCCCGCCGCCGAGCTGGCTATCTCGGCAGAAGACAGTGTAGCCTTGTTCAATTCCGTACAAGAACTGTTTGCCGAAGTCGGCTTTCACTTGAGCCCATCAAATACTCAGCATTGGCGGATCAGGCCGCCTGCCGACTACGCGCCAGTTTGCGCCAGCCCCGCGCTGGTCAGCATTACCTCGGTCAATGATTGGTGGCCGCAAGACATGGCATCCCGCCCCTGGCGCCGCTTGGTCAACGAGGTGCAAATGCTGTGGTATGAGCACCCGGTAAACCAGGCGCGCTACCGGCAAGGCCTGGTCCCCATCAATAGTCTTTGGCTGTTCGGGGGTGCGCGCGCCAACCAGCTTGTCCATACTCCCGCAGGGCAAGGCACCCAGGTGTACCAGGATCTGCAGGAATACAGCATCAAACATGACTGGGGTGGCTGGCTGGCGGCGCTGGCCCAACTGGAGGCGCGTGTATTCGCCCCCCTGGCGGGCGGCAAAATGCCCGAACTGATCCTGACCGGCGCCGATCGCGTCGTCGAACTGACACCCGCAACAACACTGGGCCGATGGGCCCAATGGCTGCCTGGCAGCCGCAACACATGGAGCCACTGGTGGTCACCCCAAAACTAAGCACGCGTCCCAATAACTTTGAGGCCAGCCAAGTCTTGCAAGACGCTGGCATACACCCCTTGCTTTCGCGGCTATGGGCGGCACGCGGCGTATCGGATCCCAACGAAACCCGCCTGGCCTGGGGTGCGCTGATTCCTCCGGGGCAATTGACCCATGTGCAGCACGCCGCCCAGGTACTGGCCGACGCCATACAGGCACGCAAGAAACTCTTGATCGTGGCCGACTACGACTGCGACGGCGCAACCGCCTGCGCCGTGGGACTGCGCGCCTTGCGCAGCATGGGTGCCATTGTGGACTTCCTGGTGCCCAACCGCTTCGAAACCGGCTACGGACTCTCGCCAGCTGTGGTGGAGCTGGCCGTACAGCACACCACAGGCAAACCCGACATGCTGATCACCGTCGACAACGGCATTGCCAGCGTGGACGGCGTGGAAGCGGCCTTACAGGCTGGCATGGACGTCGTCATTACTGATCACCACCTGCCCGGCGATACCTTGCCGCGGGCACTGGCCATCGTGAACCCCAACCAGCCAGGCTGTGGCTTCCCTTCCAAAAATCTGGCGGGTGTGGGCGTGATTTTCTATCTCATGCTGGCCTTGCGCGCCGAACTCAGGCAGCGCGGCGTGTACGCGGCCGACGGCGGACCGCGCCTCGACAACCTGGCCGATCTGGTGGCCTTGGGCACAGTCGCCGACGTGGTCAAGCTGGATGCCAACAACCGGCTGCTGGTGACCCAGGGCCTGCAAAAAATGCGCACTGGCCGCATGCAGGCTGGCGTACGCGCCCTCTTTGCAGTGGCTGGACGCGAGCCGCGCCAAGCCAGCTGCTTCGACCTGGGTTTTGCCCTGGGTCCGCGCATCAACGCCGCCGGACGCCTGGCCGACATGAGCCTGGGCATCAATTGCCTGACTACCGACGATGAAGGAATAGCACTCGATTTGGCCCGCCAGCTCGAAACCATGAATCAGGAAAGGCGCGGTATTGAGGCGACCATGCGCGAAGAGGCGCTGGCCGCCATCCAGACGTCCCAGCCATCGATCGCCGCAAGCGTTTGCGTGTATCACCCGGAGTGGCATCAGGGCGTGGTCGGCCTTGTGGCATCACGATTGAAAGAAACCTATTGGCGCCCCACCCTGGCTTTTGCGCGCTCTGATGACGGCGAACTGCGCGGCTCGGGCCGATCCATTCCCGATGTCCACCTGCGCGACGTACTCGATCTGGTGTCAAAACGCCACCCCGGCGTCATCCTCAAATTTGGCGGCCATGCCATGGCTGCCGGCCTCACGCTACGCGAAGACGCGTATGAAATGTTCATCAAGGCATTCGATGATGCAGTAAGGGAAATGAGCGGCAAGGCCAGCTTCGACCCCGTCATAGAAACCGACGGCTCACTGGAAACAGGCTACGCCAATGCCGAAGTTGCCAGCTTGCTGCAGCAGCAAGTCTGGGGCGCTGGCTTCCCAGCACCCATCTTTCGTGACATCTTTCACGTGCGTCAACAACGGCTGCTCAAGGAAAAACACCTGAAACTGAGCCTGGAGCGCGGCCACCAGCGCTTTGACGCCATCTGGTTCAACCATGCCGACATGCTGCCCGAACATGCCGACATTGCCTACAGGCTGGACCTGAATGTATGGAACGGCATAACCTCTGCCCAGCTGATCGTGGAATACGCCTGCGCGCCGCAAGACTAAAATTTCTTGCGCGTCAGCCGCAGGAAGTCCTGCACATCAGCTACGAGACGGCAAAGTAGCCAACAACAACCCCGCCAGCGCTATAGCAAACGCCAGCAACTGCACCCCACCCAGGTGCTCACCCAAGACCATCACGCCCACCAACGCCGCACTGATCGGAAGCATCACGGTAAAGACACCCGCCTGCGAAGCAGGCACCGACTTCAGCCCTACCATCCATAGCCAGACCGTCCATACACTGGCGGCAAGCCCATAAAACAACAAAAGCACCCACATATTCAGTTCGACGCTTGTGAAGTCGAATTGCAGCGCTGTATATAGCCCCATAGGCGTCATCAGCACAAAACCCCATAAATTGATGACTGCACTGATGCGCTTGGGGCTGAGCACGGCCGTCAGTTTCTTGCCAATAACGGCATAAGAGCCTTCACACAGCACAGCGCCAAAAATCAGTAAATTACCCAGCCACTGCCTGCCATGTTGTCCGTCCGGTATATTCACGGCGCTGGCAGCTGACGCCTGCGTCAAAGACAAAAGGCCTATCCCCAACACTCCACAGGCAATGGCCGCCCATACCCGGACACTGATGGCCTCTTTCAGAAACACCCGGCTCAATACCGCTACCGTGGCAGGAATGCATGACATGATCACGCCAGCCGATACCGCACTGGTCATACTGACACCGACGATCATGCACAAGGTAAACAAGAAATTACCCAGAAAAGACTCAAGAAAAATCAGCCAGCGGGTCTGAACCGACAGGACGGGTTCTGTGGCGGGTTTCCGAGTCCAGCGCAGCATGGCCACTGCACCTATGCCAAAACGCATCCAGCCCAGCAGAAAGACGGGCAGCACCAGTGCCAGCGGCTTGGTCAAGGCCACATACGCACCCACCAGCGACATGGACAGCGCCAGGCAACCGTAGGCTTTGAGCTGGTTCGAGGAAAAACTCATGGAAAACCCAAGAAGGAGCAGCCTCGTATTATCACCTACGAGACCTATTGATCCCATTGCAGCAAAAAACAAAAACATGCTCGGCTAGCAGCATAAAAAGAGGAGTACAATAAGGGTTTACCGCGATACGCCGGCGCACCCCGCCGGCCTTCTTTTTTTCTGCCCAGCGCATGATCTGCGCGGCATCTGCCGGCACGCCCCACCCCGCGCTCAGCCCGCAAACCCCGACAGCGGTGTCATCCATTCATACAGTCAGGCTGCCTCAGCTTGTGATGCCCCGCGCTTGCCGCAGGGTATTCAGCACGGCTGCCTAAACCCATTAAGGATACCAACCATGCAGGCTATCGCCCGCCTGAGCGCTTTTGTTGGCAAAACATTTGCCATCTGGGTATTGCTTTTTGCCATACTCGCCTTCTTTGCCCCCGAGCAATTCACCTGGATTGCTCGGTATATCGTCCCGCTGCTGGGTATTATTATGTTCGGCATGGGTCTGACCTTGTCCAAAAACGACTTTGCCGAGGTCTTCAAGCGCCCAGGCACCGTCGCCATAGGCGTACTAGGCCAGTTCATTATCATGCCGGCCCTGGCCTGGGTGCTCAGCACAGCCCTGCAGCTTCCACCAGAAATCGCAGTCGGCGTGATACTGGTGGGTTGCTGCCCCGGCGGGACCGCATCCAACGTCATGGCCTTCCTGGCCCGCGGCGATGTAGCGCTTTCAGTCGCCATCACCTCGGTAACCACATTACTGGCTCCAGTGGTGACGCCAGCACTCATCTACCTGCTGGCCAGCCAATGGCTGGAAGTCAGCGCGGCAGCCATGTTCTGGTCTATCGTGCAGGTCGTGATCCTGCCCATCATCCTGGGCATCGTGGCGCAATCGCTGTTGCGTGAAAAGGTCAAGGCTTGCGTTGCCTTGCTGCCCCTGGTGTCGGTGGTGTCCATTGTGGCCATCGTTGCCGCCGTCGTTGCCGTCAGCCAGGAAAAAATTGCGACGACCGGCCTGGTGATCTTCGCCGTCGTGATTCTGCATAACAGCCTGGGCCTGTTGTTGGGCTACTGGCTGGGTAAACTGACAGGCCTGTCTGTGGCCCAACGCAAGTCGCTCTCGATTGAAGTCGGCATGCAGAACTCTGGCTTGGGCGCTGCTCTGGCCTCTGCTCATTTCTCGCCGTTGGCTGCCGTGCCCAGCGCTATTTTCAGCGTGTGGCACAACATCTCAGGTCCGCTCATTGCAACGCTGTATCAGCGTTTCAAGGACGACGGATCTGACGAAAGGCTTGCCAGCCCCGCTGTGAGTTCTGTAAAAGCAGCACAATAAATATCAAGACAGAGCAGGCGCCGGGTTCTGAACCAAGCCGGCATTAAATATCAAAAGGCCTGGCGCAAGAGATTGCGCCAGGCCTTTTTGCTTATTGGTAGGCTGAACGATGGGGTTCAGGCACCCTGCTGAGCTTCACTCCCGCAGCCCCCTTGGGCAAACATGGTTTCGGATGCCTTCTTGATCTGTTCGGGGCTTAGATCTTGGATATGCGTCGCGACCGACCAACGATGGCCATAGGGATCTTCCAGCAGGCCATAGCGATCGCCCCAGAACATGTCCTGGACTTCCATGATCTGCTTTGCACCCGCAGCCACTGCCTTTTTTGCTGCCTCGTCGGCATTTTCTACATACAGGTGCAGACTGACGGGCGTGCCCTTGAGCGCCAAGGGACCCTGAGCGCCCCATTGAGGATTTTCATCGAACAGGAAAATAGCGGAATTGCCTATGTGCAAGTAGGCGTGGGCAATCTTGCCGTCAGGGCCTTCCAGTCTGGACATTTCTATGGCGCCGAAGGCGCGCTTATAGAAATCGATGGCCTCGGCCGCGTTGGCGCATACCAGATGCGGGGTTATCGAACTCATGCCTGAAGGAATGGCCTTGATTTTGTCCGGATTATCGGGATCCAGGTCAAACAAGGCTTTCCAGCTCAGCATATCGAAGGGTGCGGAAAAATGCTCGTGGGCAATCAGCCAGTTTCCGTCTATCTTGCGGTAGCTGCTGGTCATGCGCATCCACGACGAGTGGACTTCGCCGCTTTCATCGCTGCCGCCGCAGCGTATCAGGCCATGTACGCTGGCCAGATCACCGGAAACCTGCATATCCATTTTTCCTGGTTCAAACACCATGGGCCCGCCGCACATGTCAAAGCAGGCCTTCCAGTGATCCCTATAAGCCTGCTTACCCTCGAACTGCAGTCGTAGCACAGCGTCATAGGCCACCACATCGGCCGTGTAGTGCTCGATGATGGCATCGGCGTCCCGCATGTGTACAGCCTTCAGCCAACTTGCCATGGCCTCCTTGACCTCAGCCTGCCCCGTATTGCTTCCTGCTGCATCCATAGTTGGTCTCCCGAATAATTTAATGCCTGGGTTTGCGAAACAACGGTTTCATCTGCACAGGCGAGACTGGCAATTTATCACTATTTAGTCCTAAAAAACAACTAAATAAAATGTAATCAGGATTAACAGTGTAAACTCGTGCTCATGAAGACGAAAAACAGAGGCTGCACAGCAGACAGCCCCAAAGCAGAAAGCAATGCAAACAACAAAAAGAACTTATGACGATGGCTGCGCTGCCGCGCATGCGCTCGATTTGGTGGGTGACCGCTGGGCCTTGCTGATTGTGCGTGAGTTATTGCTGGGCCCCAAACGGTTCACCGGCTTGCGTAGTGGCCTGCCCACGATCAGCCCCAACGTCCTGACCCAACGCCTGAACGATCTGGAGGCAACCGGAGTATTACGCCGCCGCAAGCTGCCACCCCCAATCAGTGCCTGGGTATACGAACTGACCGACTGGGGCAAGGCGCTGGAACCCATCATGCTGCAACTGGTGTACTGGGGAGTGCAATCTCCGCTATTTTTACGTGGCGCTCCGCTAGGGGTCGATGCACTCGTGCTGTCGTTCAAGGCCATGTTCGACCCCAGTGCCGCCAACGGCGTGAAGCTCACTGTCGAACTGCACTTCGAGGAAGATATATTCAGCGTCAACGTGGAGGATGGCCGGCTGCACGTCAGTCGCGGCCACGCTGCGCAACCTGCCGCCATTCTATCAACCAGCCCCCAAGGCATGCTCGGTCTGACCTATGGCAAGTCCGATATTGATGCGGCCGTGGCGGCGGGCATTGCCCGTTATTCTGGCGAGCGCTCGGCGCTCCAAACATTTTTCTCGGTCTTTAGCCTGCCTGACCCAGTAATGGACAGCACCGATGACACTCATCCGCAAGCCTGGCTGGCCTGACCCGGTTATCGCGCCTAGACAGTCAGGAATGGTTGCAACAATTGCCGGGCCATCTCGGCATGTGCCTCATCGACCAGCAGAATCTGCTCGTTCAGGCTGTTGGCTACCGGCCCCGGATACATGGTGCTGAAAGCGCCACCTTGCATCAGATATGGAATTTCGTAGGCCTGCATTAATGAAACAATGACTGCGGCCTCGGACTCTGATTTTGGCGAATAGATTGGTATCATATTTGTTTGCCCCCCTTACGCATACTGCGATCTTAACGTTTTACGTACACGGCTCATACCCGCGCGCGGCCCGAAACGCCGATCCAGGCCGGAGAAATTGTTTTATGGCTGTTTTCGACATCAATCCCATCGTCACTTCATTAAATGCCGTCCGACAAGATTGGCGCCAATCCCAGCATCGCTCGCGCGAGCCCGGTGGCCGTGAGTTCCCCTCCCCCCAGGCGATCAGTCGTATCCTTGACGACCTGAAAGGCGTTCTATTTCCCATGCGCCTTGGGCCACTCGACTTGCGCCAGGAAAGCGAAGACTTCTACATAGGCCATACACTCGATTCGGCGCTGCATGCGCTGCTGGGCCAAGTCAGGCTGGAACTACGCTATCAGGTACGGCACAAAAATTGCAGTCAGGACGTGATCGAAGCCCGCGCCGTCGAGTTGGTACAGGCCTTTGCTTCGTCTCTGCCCGAAATGCGCCGCTTGCTCGACTCCGACGTCCTGGCCGCCTATCAGGGTGATCCGGCCGCACGCAGCGTCGATGAAGTCTTGTTGTGCTATCCGGGTGTGCTGGCCATGATCCACCACCGCATTGCCCATCAGTTCTACAAACAAGACCTCCCTTTACTGGCACGCATGTCATCAGAGCTGGCCCATTCTGCAACCGGTATTGATATTCATCCCGGCGCCCAAATTGGCCCCTGCTTCTTTATTGACCATGGTACGGGCGTCGTTATAGGCGAAACCGCCATCATAGGCAAAGGCGTGCGTATCTATCAGGCCGTCACGCTGGGCGCCAAACGCTTCCCCACTGACGCCAACGGCAAAATCGAAAAAGGCCTGCCGCGTCACCCTATCGTCGAGGACGATGTGGTGATTTACGCCGGTGCCACCATATTGGGTCGGGTCACTCTCGGACGTGGCTGCACCATAGGCGGCAACGTCTGGCTGATCAACGATGTACCCGCCGGCAGCCACGTTACCCAGGCCAGCTTTCAAGATACCCGCACCTGCGACCCGGCTGTCGAGGGTGCTGCCGAATCCGAATAGCTGTCAGTGGCAGTCTGCAACCGTCTGGTCGAGGTAAACCTCGAAGGCAATATCGTTGGCCCGCGACTTGGTTAACGCGGCCAGATGGCGACTGGACTTCCATTCTTTGGTCAGTTGCCTGAGCGCACTCACCATTTGCTCGTCGCCGGCATCGGCCAGGAACACCAGCGGTTCTTTGTCCTTTTGCACGAGCTGAGCCGAAAATTTCTTCCATTCGGGCAACTTGAGCAAAGATTTGAGCATGGTTTCATCGTGTACCGCGGCATCGCACTCACCTATGCGCAAAGCCAGCAAAGCGTCAGCCGGCGCGCGATAAACCATTTCTTTTGCACCATAGCGTGCAGCCATGGAACCCACATAACGCCCGCCCTCGGCCAGGCAGACGCTACGGTTTTTCAGTTGTTCCCACGATTTGATATCGGTGTCGGTGCGCATGATGGCCATGGGTGCCAGCGCATAACCAGTGGAAATCGCCACCCGGGCATCGGCCGTGGCCGATACAGAGGTAGAGGCAGGCGCCAGTACTACCCTGGGCTCGTCAGCCTTCATCAAAGCTTGCTTGCTGTCCGCCTGGGCGGGCACTGCCTGCCAGGCCAGCGCCAGCCTGGTGGCCAGCGCCTCAGCCAGTGCCGTATCAATTGCCTCAGGAGTGCGAACCTTGGACCCTCCCACAAAAGGTGGCACGACGTATTGCATGCCCACCTGCAGTGCGCCATCTGTCCCGCCCGCTCCCGGCACCTCGGTCGCGGCATGAACATACCCAGACATGGCAGTCAGGCTGATGGCCGCAGTGGCCATGGCCAGACCAAAGGTGGAAAACAGCTTACGGCAGCAGGCAGGCAGAATATTCATGTTCAGACATACTGATAGCGCAGCACGCGGCGCTTCAGATTTTCAAGGATGACCTGGTCGATCAGGGTAGCCAATATGGCGATGGTCAGGATATTGGCCATCACCCCCATCATGTCGGCGGTTTCTCCGGCATAAGCCAGCGAGCGGCCCAGACCCTGGCCGAATCCAATCAGCATCTCGGCTGAAATCAGTGCGCGCCAGGCATTGCCAAAAGCCAGCTGGGCACCGGTGATCAGCTCGGGCATGACGGCAGGCAAATAAACCCGCTTGAGCATGTCCCAGCGGCTGGCCCCCATGACCCGGGCAGCTGATACGTGCACATTAAGCACGCTCTCGGTGGCATTCATGACCGACAAGGCAGCCGGAAAAAATGCCGACAGGGCAATGACAACAATGATGGGCATATTGCCAAAGCCCATCATGATCAAAAACAGCGGTACCCAGGCGATGGACGGGATCGATTGCAGGATGATGATGGCCGATTTGAGCACTTCGCGAAAGAAGAACAACACACCGCCTATCAGGCCGAAGCCCACCCCGAATGCCAGCGCGGAGCCGTAGCCAAAGCCCAGACGCACCAGGCTGCCCGACAAGGCGGCACGAAAGTCGGCTGACTGTATGTCTTCCCACAAGCGGACCATGACCGAAGGCACCCCTGGCATCAGGAAGTCAGGCAGCGACCACGCCGCAATTTGCCAGAACAGCAAGATGGCGGCAACGGCAACCACCATGGCTAATTTTTTTTTGTAACCCGTCAGTCGAATCTGAGTACTCATGTATGCTCAAAATACATGATGGCCGGTTCGTACCGGCCATCATTGGATGGATGTTTACAGCGGCACAGCGCTGCTCCGCGCCCTGGCACGAAATGAAGTTATAGCTTGCGTGCTTCCTGCCATTCCAGATCGATAATCTGCGATACATCGAAAGGCTTGCCGTCACGCGTTTTCAATGAACCCTGTGCCTGCATGATGTCGGCGATTTCCTGCATGCGGTCCAGTTCCTGTTCCGTCAGCTTGGGGCTGAAAGTCTGGCTCTTGATGGCATCGCGAATGATGTCTTCGCGAGGCACATCGCCATGCTTTAGGGTCTTGAGCGTGGGCTCGGCAATAAAGTAGCTGGCGATCAGTTTGGCGCCCTCTTCCGGCTTGTTGGTCAGCAATTCAATCGCTTCGCGCTGCGCATCGAGCGATTTCCAGACTTCTTCCTTACGGTTCTTGACCGTATCACCCGAGGCGATTACCACCATGCAAGGGAAAGGCCAGACTTCACCGACCTCGTATATTTGCGTGACGGGAGCAACCAGTTGTGCAATGCGTGCCTGCGGCTCGAACAGAAAGGCTGCGTCGACACGCTTGCCCACCAGGGACTGCACTGCCACCTGCGGGCTGACGCCCATGATCGACAGGTCTTCAGGCTTGAGTCCTGCCTCTTTCAGCACTACGCCCTTCAATACGGTGTCGGCCGTGCTGCCTTCTTTTTGCGAAGCCAGGGTGTGCCCTTTAAGATCGGCTACATTCTTGATGCCCGAGTCATCGCGCACCACGATGGCGTGGAAGCCATGCTGCGCACCACCAACCACTTTCAGATCAGCCCCCTTGGAGGACCATGAAGCGGCATTGGTGAAGCCCAGTACGCCGGTATCGAGCTGGCCGCCCACAATGGCTTTGATCAGGTCGGTACCCGATTTGAACTCGACCAATTCGACGTCCAGGCCGTGCTTCTTGTAGAAACCACCCTCGTAGGCAGCAATGGCTTGCGCATCGTCCATGACGCGCAAATAACCAATCTTGAATTTATCGGCCGCCAGTGCGGGCGATGCCAGAGCAAATGCCGCCAGAACGGGCAACAACAGACGTGACAATTTCATGCTTCAACTTCCTCTAGGATGGCAGTGGATTCTTCGTGCTCGGCGTGTATGCCAAGCAAGCCCAGAATTTCCCGGCGCATGCCGGCAAACTCGGACAAGTCGTGCGTTTTTTCGTGCTGGGTGAGGTTGAACTCTTTCAACACGGTGGCTGGGCGCGCACTGAAAACCAGGATGCGATCAGCCAGGAACAAGGCCTCATCGACATCATGGGTGACCAGCAGCACGGTTGGGCCGGCTTCGCGTATGAGCTGGCGCAAGGCGTCTTGCAAAGTCATGCGCGTGAGCGCGTCCAGGGCGCCAAAAGGCTCATCAAGCAGCAAGGCTTTGGGGTGAGAAATAAACGCACGTGCCAATGCTGCCCGTTGGCGCATACCGCCCGAAACCTGGTGCGGAAAGTAATTTTCGAAACCCTTGAGATTGACTTTGGACAGCCACTCGGCAGCCTGCTTCAAGGCCAGCTGTTTGTCGATCTTTTGGAATTCCAGTGCCAGCGCGACGTTTTGCGCCAGCGTCAGCCACGGATACAAGGCATTTTCCTGGAACATCAGCGTACGCTCGGGATGGGGTCCCTGTATGCTCGCCCCATCGGCCAGCATCGCTCCGGCGCTGGGGGTCTCCAGGCCGGCAGCCATGTGCAGCAAGGTCGATTTGCCGCAACCCGAAGGCCCGACCAGAGCCACCAGCTCGCCCGATTCGATATCGCGGCTGAAATTCTCGATGACCCGCAGGCCCGAGAATTCCTTTTCTATATTCTGAAACGACAGCTTCATGAGTGCTCGATTTACTATTTGGTTATATCGAACTGTACTAATCACAAACTATCATCACAAGAAATTTAATCGTCTTTACTTATAACCCAGTGAAATATATGAGCAACAGGCAAGCTCTGTAACGCTGCATAAGAAAACAGCCGCCGCGGGCCTGCGGCGGGCAGAAAACCGTTATGTTGCAAATTTACACGGACTTGTCTTTTTTGGGCGGCGGGACAAAGGCAGCGGGCCTGTCCATGCCGTGGTATTCAGGGTTGGGAATCATGTCTATCCCGATGGCCATGCGATTCGACATATTGAAAAAACCTACGACATCGGCCAGATCGAAGATATCCTCCTGGCTCAGCCCCACCGCCGTGAGGGCCGCCCGGTCGGATTCGACGACTTGCTCTGGGGTTTTGGTCAGTTTCCAGGCGAAATCCAGCATGGCGCGCTGACGCGGTTCCAGTGGTGCCACCCGATAATTCATCACCATCATCTCGCCCAACTGTGGATCACCCGACAGCGCACGCACCGCCTGCCCATGCGCCACCAGGCAGTAATAGCAATGGTTGGCACTAGACACCACCACTGCAATCATTTCCCTTTCGAGTTTGCTGAGCCCCGACGGCGCCAGCATCAGCTCGTTATACATGGCCATGAAATTGCGCAATTTGTTAGGGCGCAAGCTATAGGCGGCCAGTACATTGGGCACCAGGCCCAGCTTTTCGGTGCATTTTTGAAATACAGCCTGTATGTCGTCATCGAGGCTGCTGGCATCGGGTGCGCCCAGCGCAGACACGTAATTCGGTTGTGGCATGAAAGTCTCCGGTTACTATAATTAGTGGCTGATAAGAGTATATCCAGAGACCCGTGTCCGGAGACCTTCACCATGACTACAGACTTTCCCGGTTTTTCAGGTCCGGCGGCCAGCACAGAAGCCCCGCTGGAAATGCTCAGTGCTTGTCATTATCGTATTGAACGCCAGTGCAGCACACTCAGGCGACTGGTTCCACATTTACGCGAACACGGCCCTGACGAAGAGGCTCGCACCGCAGCAACCCGCATCATGCGCTATTTCGACACCTCTGCCCTGCAGCACCACGCCGACGAAGAAGAAGATTTGTTTCCCGCCCTGCTCGAGTCCATGGCCGGGTCGGATGCCATCTGCATACGGCAGCTGACCGATGGTCTGGCCGCCGATCACCGCAAGCTCGAGGCAGGCTGGCGCCGCTTGCGCGTTGTGCTGTCCCAGATCGCTGACGGCCAGCCAGCAGAGCTGCCCGCCGACCTCCTGGATGCCTTCATCAGCCTGTACGAAGACCATATGCAGCGCGAAGAAGACGAGCTGTTTCCTATGGCTGCACGGCTGCTTGGCGACGCCGACATCACCCGCATCGGCCAGGCCATGCGCCAGCGGCGCGGCATCAGTGATGCGGACATCGCCGGCAACTGACAGGCCTCACGACCGCTACAACCTGACCACATCCAGTGCTTCGCCAAACACACGGCGTGCTGGCTCCAGCAAGGCATCGTGGTGACTCAAAAAAATCACCTGCGTATGGCGGGATAACTCAGCCAGCGCGCGCAAGCCGGCTTCTGAACGTGCATCGTCGTAGTTGATGAACAAATCATCGGCAATGAAAGGCAAAGCCGGCGCCTGTTCGAGGTGCAGTTCCAGCGCTGCCAGCCGCAAAGCCAGATAAAGCTGGTCGCGCGTGCCGTCGCTCAAGCCGTCTATACCCACGCAATGCCCGTCGGCGCGCTGCCCTTCCAGCACCATGGGCTGCCGGTCGAAGTCTACCCGCAGCCGTTCGAAGGACTGTAAAGTCAGTTCTCCAAAAATAGCGCTGGCCCTCGTCAGCATGGGCCCTTGCTTTTCCTCACGGTAACGGTCTATGGACCAGCGCAACAAACGGGAAGCCGTAAAGACTTTGACGTAACGCTCAGCGGCATCGCTCATTCTGGCCAGAGCATCTTGCCGCGCGGCTTCGGCCTGTGCCGCATCATCGGCACCCGTCATGGCCTGAAACTCACGCTCGGCGCCGGCCAATTGCACCGCCAGGTCACTCTGGGCCTGAGTCGCCTGCTCGATATCGGCCTGCAGGCTGTTCCACTGCGTGATCAGCGCCGCAATATCGACGCTATCGAGCTCCTGTTGGAGCTGGTCCTGGCTCAAGCCATCCCCTTCCTGCGACAGACGTGCGTGAGCCTGCTCGACGCGCTGCGCCAACGTACGGTGCTGATCAGACTTGATGATGGCCGGCCCCAGAGCGTCAAGCGTCTGGACGCCAGCCTGGTCCAGCATAGGCCTTATGGCTGCCTGCGCTTCGTGCAGTGCCTGTTCGGCGGCACGAATCTCGGTCCGCTCTAGATTCAGGGCGCGATCCAGCTTGATAGCCTCTTCCTGCGCCTGGATGGCCTGGGCCAAGCGCTGCGCCAGCACCTGGCTGATGCCAACGGCGTCGGCGTACGTCAGCTGCTCTGCCTCGGCGCATTCCAGGCCCGCCGCATGCGCCAGCCTGGCTGCCTGCTCGACAAAATCGTCAAGCTCGGCTTGCATGAGATCCAGCCTTTCGCTACGTAGGCGACGTATTTGCTCCAGCTTGTCAGAAATCGATGTCAACAACGCCAGGGCGCCTTCGGCTGCGCCAGGGCTGGTGTCTGGTGCCAGTCCAAGCTGTGTCAAGGCGTCCGACCAGGCTTGCCGCCAGTTGGTGTTCCGGGTCTGCGCTTCGGTCGAAGCCTGTTGTGCAGCCTCCAGTGTCAGCCGGGCCTGGATGGCTTGTGCCTGCCAGGCCTCTCGCCGCGCTTCAGCAGCATCAGCTTGGCGGCTATAGGCTTCGGCCTGTACGCGCAGGCTCTCCAGCGTTTGAGCCTGCGCGGCCTGTGCGTCTGTTGCCGCATTGTCGACCAGAGCCAGGGCCAATCTGTCACGTGCCGCCTGTTGCGCCAGATGCAGTTGCTCCAGATCTTGCTGGGCGAAGGCCAGTGCCTGTGCCGCCTCGAGTGCCCGGTCTTTGCTGACCAGCCAGTCGGGGGCCTGATCCAGTGTCAAACCGGCCAGACCCAGCGTGGTGCTGGACGCCAGCCATTGCGCATCAAAGGCATCCAATGCCTGCTGGCCAGCATCTCGCCGCTGTTGCGCCTGTTGCAAGTCCTGGCAAGCCTGCTCCCACTGATGCTGCAAACTTTGCATATGGGCTGCTTCCTGCGCCTTGTCGTGGCGTTGGTCGGCCAGCGCATCGGCGCTACGCAACGAGGCTTCGAAAGGCTCTACCGCTTCGACCAGGGGTGTACTACCTTGCTTGATCGACTGCCAGACTGTATTGCGCCGGTCCCTCGCTCGCACCAGATCTTCTTGCGTAACCGGATGGTGCTGTTCGCGATACTGCCGCAGACGCAACGCGTCCTTGTCGACAACGGCCGACAGCTCATCGCAGCGCTGTGTTGCTGACTTCAGACTCGACAGGAGGTCGCGGCGCTCGGCAAGCCATGCTGCCACGAGCTGGGCCGAAGGCCACGTCAGGCCAGCCAGTTGCTCTGCGGGACGCCCCCATTGCCCCAAACCGGATAACGCCTGCGCCAAGGCAGCCTGTGCCTTGTGCGCCGACAGCTGTGCTTTCTGTATGGCTGCATGGCTGTCACCCAAAGCCTTGGCATGTTCCAGCGCCCCGCGTAATTCGGCACTGACTTCGACTACGGATTGGGTTTGCAGCCTGGCCTCGATAGCGTCGGTTTCGGCCTGCCGTTCACGCAGCAAAGCCTGAGTGGACTCCAGCGCCTGTGTCACCGTGCCGTGATCACGCAGCAACTGTTCAGCATGCTTGCGTACCGGCAGAGCTGGCAGCCGCTTGCGCAAAACCTGCTCGGCAAAGGAGCTGTCTTGCACACCCCTCGTAGTCTGGGCATCCGCCAGACCCAACTCAACCTGTTGCAGCAAGGCCTCTTGCGTCAGCTGCAGTAATTGCCCCTGATAACGCTCCATGGCCGAGGGATGATTGGCCAACTGGTGACGCCGGCCATCCAGTACATTGATCTCTTGTCGCAAGCCCAGAAATGCATCTTCAATGTTAATACTTGACAGAGCCTGTTCCAGACGTTGCAGCTCCGCTTGCCGAAACTGCAAGCCGTGCTGTGCGACGGCTTGAGCACGCTGAGCGTGTTCCCGTATCTGTGCCGCATCGGGTGCCAGGCTGACAACCTCGCCCAGCCCGGCCAACTGCGCCAGGCTCTCGTTCAGCTCCCGCATGACTGGATTCACACGACGTATGCGCTCCAGGCGATCGCGCTTGGCCTGAAGCGCCAGCAGAGCACGGCGTTGCTCCTGCAACTGCCTCTCCAGCTCTTGAACACGCTCGTGAGCCTCCGTCCATTTTCGAGTATGTACCGTGGCATTTTTCAGCGTCTCGACTGCAGCATCCATATCGGCACGCGCGACGTAGTACGCTCTTTTCATCGAACGAGTGGGAGCCCAGAGGCTGTCTGCCTCGGCTTCCAGCGCATCGCGCACCTGACCCAGACTGGCCAGGCCCGCCGCCGACTGAAACAGAATCTGCCCGACATCGTCCTGTGCATTCAGTATGCTGTTACCGCCTTGCACCAGCCGAGGATGGTCCAGACCGAACATCTTGTCGAAAAAAGCCCGGCTCGCCCCATTCAAAAAAGGGTCAAGTGCGGTATCGGGCAGCGGTGTTTCGTCTGGCGTGCGCAAAGTATTCTTGTTGGCCTTCAGGCGTAGAAAATCCAGAGTTTGATCACCCTGCTGCACCATGGCGCCCAGACGCAGCTCAGATTTGGCGTGCACGAAATCCAGCGGTGTACGTACTGGAAAACCAAACAGCAAATCGAGCATGGCGCTGCGCAAGGTTGACTTGCCAGCCTCGTTGGGCCCCAGGATGAGATGGAAGTCATATTCAGACGGCGCGGCCAGCGGCACACTGCGATCAGTGAATTTTCCGTAGCGGATAAGATCCAGCCTTTGCAATCGCATGCCGCTTACTCCGCCTTGCTTATGTGAGCCATCAAGGCCGGACCAACCTCGTCGAGCAAGCGGTTCAGGTCACTCGCCCGGATATCGTCGAACCATGGAACACTGCCCTGCAGCGCTTGAGGCGCCTTGCCGACCAGCCCCATCAGGTCATTTTGCAGGCTTTCAAGAAAAACGGGGTCCCCTTTCGCCTGGTCGAGCAAGACCCGCAAATCGGCCAGGGCTTCAGCGTTGTCATGGTGCGCAGCGGATTCCATCGGCGCACGCGTGGCCAGTTTTACCTTTTCCAGCCAAAGGCGATCATGGCCCAAGGCCATCGTCTGTGCCAGTACTTCAGCGCGCAGTTGGCCTTCCAGGCCAAAGAGCTCGCCATGCGCCGGCGTTGCGCCGTTGACCATCACCCGAACGGCCAACGGCATATCGGCATCGAACTCAGTCAACAGAGCTTGCATCGCCGCGGCTATGGCACGGACCACTTCGGCAAACGAAACACAAGCCGACACATCGACGTCGAGCCGGTGCCAGCGCAAGACATCGACCAACAAACGCTCGACCTCAATCTGGCCTTCGTCGTCGACCTCGACCATGACGGCACCGCGCGAGCCCGTTTCGCGGATATTGCGTCCTTGCAAATTACCGGGAAAGACCACACAAGCATCGCCCCGCCAGGCACTGTACTCGTGTACATGGCCCAAGGCCCAGTACTGATAGCCTTTGGCCTGCAACTCGGCCAGCGAGCACGGCGCATAATTGGCGTGCGCGGCATTGCCTTCGAGCGCGGTATGCAGCACGCCTATATTGAACAGGCCCGGCACGGGCGGCGGATAGCTCGCGGCCAGGTTGTCAGTCGTGGCTGCAACCTTGAAGCTGCGGCCGTGCACGGCCAGTTTCAATGTATCGTTGATGAAAGTGGCCGCCTTACCCGAGCCGAACAAGTGCACATTGTCGGGCAGCATCAGCTTGCGCGTCATCTGGCTTTCGGCATCGTGATTGCCGTAAAGCAAATACACGGGGATGTCCGCTCGATTCAAGCGACCCATTTGAGCGACGAAATACAGGCCGGTGTTGTGATCCTTCCAGTCGCCGTCATACAAGTCGCCGGCGATCACCATGAAGTCGACCGCTTCATCGATGGCCACATTGACCAGGCGCGTGAAAGCCTCGCGTGTGGCGGTACGCAGCCGTTGCACGGGTGCGTCTTCGTAGGCGCTCAGGCCGGTCAGGGGGCTGTCGAGATGAATATCGGCAGCATGAATAAACCTCACTTAGACATCCTTTTACGGGGGAAACCCTCGGTATAAATCAACTTGATGTGATGCTATTCTAAAGCGCCATATCATCACAATACCAAGATCAACTGGAATACAGATGGAACAAGAGGACAAGGAAGAATTCCTCAGATTTGCCAACGTCAAGAAAACCTACGACCAAAAAGCCCTGGTCGTCAAAGACTTCAGCCTCGACGTCAAACAAGGCGAGTTCGTCACCCTGCTGGGGCCATCGGGCTCGGGTAAAACCACCGTCCTCATGATGCTGGCTGGCTTTGAAAACGTAACCAGCGGCAGCATCACGGTAGCCGGCAAGCCCATTACCAATACGGCGCCCTACAAGCGCAATATCGGCATGGTCTTTCAGAACTATGCTCTCTTCCCCCATCTTACCGTTGCCCAGAATCTTGCGTATCCGCTTACGGTACGCAAGATGCCCAAAAGCCAGATCAAGGAAAAGGTAGCGCAGTATCTGAAGCTGATTGAACTCAGTCAGTTCGGCGACAGGCATCCGGGCCAGTTGTCCGGCGGCCAGCGGCAGCGCGTGGCGTTGGCACGTGCGCTGATTTTCGAACCCACGCTGGTGCTCATGGACGAACCCTTGGGTGCTCTCGATAAAAAACTGCGCGAGCAAATGCAGTTCGAAATCACGCGGCTGCACCAGAAGCTGGGCTTCACCGTCATTTACGTCACCCACGATCAGGTCGAAGCGCTGACCATGTCCAGCCGCATTGCCGTGTTCAACGAAGGTGTGGTGCAGCAGTACGCCCCGCCCGACGACCTATACGAGCGGCCCGCCAACGCGTTTGTGGCCAACTTCATCGGCGAAAACAATTTGATCTCTGCCCAGTTGTCTAAAGGCGCCGGCACCGACACCATAGACGCATCCCTCGACTGCGGCACGCCGCTGCAAGCACGCAATGGCAACTGCAGCACCAGCGATACCCAGTGCATCATCTCGGTCCGCCCCGAAAAGCTCGTCATAAAAACAGACAATCAGCCCTACGACAACCAAATTGCGGCCAAATTCATCACTCGCCATTACGTGGGTGACTTCATACGCTATTACTTTCAGTTATCCGACGGCAGCAACATCACCGTCAAGACCCTTAACGATACGAAGGCGCCCGATTTCACCGAAGGGCAAGAAACCGTCCTGGCCTGGATGACCAACGACTGTTTCGCTTTTAGCACCCACTCATCCCGAGACCAAGGAGAATAGCCATGAAAAAAATTACAACCCTGTTAGGGCCGGCGCTGGTGCTGGGCCTGGCGCTAGCAAGCCCTGCACAGGCACAAGAGAGCCTGACCGTTGTATCGTTTGGCGGCGCGTATGGTGCAGCACAACAAAAACACCAGATCGACCCCTATATGAAAAAAACAGGCACACAGATCCTGTTCCAGAACTACACCGGCGGTGTGGCTGAAATCAAGGCCCAGGTCGAGGCTGGCAAAATCCAGTGGGATGTGGTCGACATCGAAACCATAGACCTTGAACGCGCCTGCGCCGAAGGCCTGCTCGAAATCATCCCGCGCGACATCCTGCTGAAAGGCGACGACGGCACCCCCGCCGAAGAAGACTTCATTCCCGCTGCTCTCGAAAACGAGTGCGGTGTGGGCGAAATCGTCTGGAGCACAGTCTATGCCTACAACAACAAAACCATAGGCGACAAAAAGCCTTCAACCATCGAAGACCTTTTCGACCTTAAAAAATTCCCCGGCAAGCGTGCTCTGCGCAAACGCGCCCAGGTCAATCTCGAATGGGCTCTGCTGGCCGACGGCGTCAAGGAAGAAGACGTATATAAATTACTGGCCACACCCGAAGGCCAGGAGCGAGCCTTTGCCAAGCTCGACACCATCAAACCCGAAATCGTCTGGTTCGACAGCTGGTCGCAAGCGCCCCAGCTGCTGAACGATGGTGGCGCGATCATGGTGCAATCGGCCAACGGCCGCTTCTTCGACGCCATCAAGCGCGAGGGCAAGCCCTTCACCATGGTCTGGGATGGCAATCTTTACGACCTCGACGCCTGGGGCATCGTCAAGGGCACGCCCAAACTCAAGCAAGCGCTGGACTTCGTCAGTTTTACCACCAGCACCAAGGCCCTGGCCGGCTTCCAGGACGTGGCCTATGGCCCACCCCGTAAATCGTCCATGGCCCTGGTCGACAAAAGCGTCGTTGACCATCTGCCCAGCTCACACGTCGACGAAGGCCTGAAGGCCGACGGCATCTTCTGGGCCGACTACGGTGAGTCTTTAGGCGAAAAATTCAACGAATGGTTGTTGAAATAAGTAAGTTGGACGGACGCAGGGCATGACTACTCAGCAGGCAGTTTTATCAGCCGACGAAATCAAGGCTGAAACCCGGGCATTAAGGCGCCGCAAGCGCGCCAGCCTGCTGCTGGTCGTGCCCTTGCTGGCTTTTATATTCTTTGCCTTTGTGGCGCCCATCGCCACCATGCTGTATCGCAGCGTGTACAACCCCACCCTGGTCGAGCTCATCCCCAAAACCGTACATGAGCTGTCGGGCTGGAAAAAAACCGAACTGCCCGAGCCGGTGGTTTTTTCGACCTTTGCCGCCGAACTGAAGCAACTGGCCGAAGCCCGCCGCTCCGGCATCCTGGCGGCCGCCATCAATCGCGCCTATCCGGGCGCATCCAGCCTGGTCAATGCCACCGCGCGCAAGTTCCGCAAAATGCCGGACGACGCGCTCATCAAAGATGGCATGGCCCTGCTGACTGAAGCCGATCCACGCTGGGCCAAGCCCGAACTGTGGCAGGCCATCAAAGTAACGGGTCAGGTCTATACCGACACCTATTACCTCACCGCACTCGATCTTGAACGCAACGCACAAAACGAAATCCAGCAGCGCGAGTCGGCCCGCATTTATATACAGCTTTACACCAAAACCCTAAGCATCGCCCTGATCATTACCCTGCTATGCATCGCGCTGGGCTATCCGCTGGCCTACTATCTGGCGCATGCGCCAAGGCGCGTAGCCGGCATGCTCATGGTGCTGGTGCTGTTGCCCTTCTGGACCTCGCTGCTGGTGCGCACCACGTCCTGGATAGCCCTGCTGCAAACCAATGGCGTACTCAATTCGATATTCGAGGCCCTGGGCCTGATCAACAGCCCGCTTGAAATGCTGTACACCAGCTTTGCCACCGTCATCGCCATGACGCACATTTTGCTGCCCTTCATGATTCTGCCGCTGTACAGCGTCATGAAAGGCATAGACCCCAGCTATGTACGGGCGGCGCTGTCGCTGGGCAGCAAACCGTTTTCGGCCTTTGTGCGCATATTCCTGCCCCTGACCCTGCCTGGCCTGAGCGCCGGTTCGCTGCTGGTATTCATTATTTCGGTGGGCTACTACATTACGCCTGCCCTGGTCGGCGGCACCGACGGGCAAATGATTTCCAACATCATCGCTTTTCATATGCAGCGCTCGAACAACTGGGGGCTGGCCGCTGCGCTAGGCACGCTGTTACTGGTGCTTATTTTGCTGCTGTACTGGGTCTACGACCGCCTGATCGGCGCGCGCAACATCAAACTGGGCTGACACCATGGACGCTACCTACCCAGCCTACTACACCTGGCGGCACAAGCTGGCCGCCTATGGGCTCAAGCTCACCGCATGGGCGGTGCTGTTCTTCCTGATGCTACCCATATTGGTCATTATTCCGCTGTCGTTCAATGCCGAACCCTTCTTCAGCTTTACGCCCGGCATGCTGCAACTGGATCCCGACGCTTATTCGCTCAAGTGGTACGCGGCCATTTTCAACAGCCACAACTGGCTGATGGCCATACGCAACAGCTTCTTTATAGGCATATGCGCCACCATTATTGCCACCACACTAGGAACCGTCGCAGCGGTGGGGCTGGCCAGCGAAACCATGCCTTTCAGGCGCACCATTACCGCACTGCTGCTCTCGCCCATGATCGTGCCGCTCATTATCGTGGCGGCCGGCATGTTCTTTTTTTATACCCGCTTCAACCTGGTGGGTACGTTTACCGGCATCGTCATTGCACACGCCGCACTGGGCGTGCCTTTTGTCATCATTACCGTTACCGCCACGCTCAGCGGCTTTGATCCATCTTTATATCGGGCCGGACTCAGCCTGGGCGCCTCGCCCATCAAGGTCTTTCGCGATATCGTCATTCCGCTGATACGACCAGGAGTGATCTCAGGTGCACTCTTTGCTTTTGTGACTTCATTCGATGAAATCGTACTCGTGCTATTCCTGGCGGGGCCAGAACAAGGTACTATACCGCGCCAAATGTTTGCCGGCCTGCGCGAGCAGATCAGCCCCACCATTCTGGCCGTGGCCACCTTGCTCATTATCGTATCCATATTCTTTCTGGCCACACTCGAACTGCTGCGCCGGCGCTCCGAACAAGTACGTAAAGGCGTCGACACCGAATAAACCTATGTAAAACCCCTAAGCCTAGCGCTTTACACTCAAGATACCGCCCGCTAAAGTGTCACACTAGTCGATCCAAGCGGGCGACATTCACATCACGGAGACCATCAATGATCAAAACCCCTACACGCGTACTTACCGCAATCAGCGCCTGCCTGGCCATGACTTTTGCGGGCTCGGCGCTGGCAGAAGACCCTATCGTCATCAAGTTCAGCCACGTGGTGGCCGAGTCCACACCCAAAGGCCAGGGCGCCGTCAAATTCAAGGAAATCGCCGAAAAACTTTTGCCTGGCAAAGTTACCGTACAGGTCTTCCCCAGCTCGCAGCTATTCGGCGACGCCAAGGAAATGGAAGCAGTGTTGCTGGGCGACGTCCAGTTCATCGCCCCGTCCTTATCCAAATTCGATCGCTACACCAAAAAAGTCCAGCTATTCGATCTGCCCTTCCTGTTTGACGACATGGCCGCAGTTGATCGCTTCCAGCACAGCGATAACGGCAAGGCGCTGCTCGATTCCATGACCAACCGCGGCATCAAGGGCCTGGCCTACTGGCACAATGGCATGAAGCAGCTGTCCACCAACAAAGACAAGCTCACTCGTCCTGAAGACATCAAAGGGCTCAAGTTCCGTATTCAGAACTCCGACGTGCTCGAAGCACAGTTCCGCCAGTTGGGCGCCAACCCGCAAAAGCTGTCCTTCAGCGAGGTCTACCAGGCCCTGCAAACCGGCGTGGTCGACGGCCAGGAAAACACTTGGTCCAATATCTATTCGCAAAAATTCCACGAAGTCCAGAAAACCATTGCCAACACCAACCACGGCGTGATCGACTATATGGTTGTCACCAACGCAAAATGGTGGGATGGCCTGCCTGACGATGTCCGTAAAGGTCTGACGCAAGCCATGGCAGAAGCCACTACTTACGCCAACGATATGGCAGCCAAGTTGAACGAACGCGACCGCAAGCGCATCGAAGAAGCCGGTGCGGCCAAGGTGCAAACCCTCAGCAAAGAAGATATTGCCGCATGGCGCACCGCCATGGAGCCCGTCTGGAAGAAATTCGAAGGCGATATCGGCGCCGACCTGATCAAGGCCGCCCTGGCGTCCAATGATCAGCAGTAAAATAGAAAATAATAAATAGTAGATAGAAACAAGCCGCGCTTGCGCGGCTTTTTAAAATGTGCGGAGCACCCAGATGAAAACAGCTTGGTACGAGCGGCTGGAAGAAGGGCTTATTGGCCTGATTCTTGCCGCTATGACGCTGGTCACTTTCGGCCAGGTTATTGCGCGGTACGTGTTCAACTACAGTTTTGTCTGGGCGCTAGAGCTCAGCACCTTTCTGTTTGCCGGGCTGATCTTCCTGGGTATCGCGTACGGCGTGCGTGTCAATGCACACATAGGGGTTGATGCGCTGGTCAAGGTACTGCCCAAGCCGGTGGCTCATGTACTGAACCTGATCGCCACCGCACTCTGCCTGCTGTATACCGTTATTGTCCTGATCGGCAGCTGGGTTTATGTCTCCAAAATCTACGAGATCGGCATCCTGGCGCAAGATATCCCCATCTATCAATGGATACCGCGCATGGTAATGCCTATAGGCTTTGTTTTGCTGCTGTTCCGTTTTGGTCAAATTCTGTTCAATCTTGCCCGAGGCAAAGAAGCGCACCTCCTGGGAGACGAGGCCGAAGACGCCCTCAAGTACTCCAGTGACGACACCTCGCCCACCACACAGGAAAAATCATGACTACCGGCGCGCTCTTCATCATGCTGTTCGTGTTCATGTTCATCGGCATGCCTGTGGCCGTAGCCCTGGGCCTGTCGTCGATACTGACCATTTTGCTGTTCGGCCACGATTCCCTGGCCTCGCTGTCCCTGAAAATGTTCGAAAGCTCCGAGCACTTCACGCTGATGGCCATTCCTTTCTTTGTACTGGCCGGCGCCTTCATGACCACGGGCGGCGTCGCCCGGCGCATGATCCGCTTTGCCGTTGCGTCGGTGGGCCACCTGCATGGCGGGCTGGCTATCGCCTCGGTCATGGCCTGCTGCCTGTTTGCCGCTGTGTCGGGTTCCTCGCCTGCCACGGTCGTCGCGGTCGGCTCCATTGTCATCGCCGGCATGGTCCGCTCGGGCTATACGCAATCGTTTGCCGCGGGCGTCATTTGCAATGCGGGTACCCTGGGCATTCTCATTCCGCCATCCATCGTGCTGGTGGTGTACGGCGCCGCCACCGAAACCTCGGTCGGCAAGCTTTTCATGGCCGGCGTGGTGCCAGGGCTGCTGCTGGGCTTCCTACTGATGCTGGCCATCTATATTTTGGCCCGTGTAAAAAACATGCCTCGCCAGCCTCGCGCCTCACTTAAAGAAGTCATGGTCGCCGGACGCGATTCCTTCTGGGGCCTGATGCTCATCGTCATCATCCTGGGCGGCATCTACGGCGGTATCTTCACCCCCACCGAGGCGGCGGCCGTATCAGCGGTGTACGCCTTCTTTGTGGCGGTCTTCGTCTATCGCGACATCGGCATGCGGCAAGTTCCCCAAGTGCTGATCGATGCTTCGAAGGTGACCATCATGCTGATGTTCATCATCGTCAACGCCCTGCTGTTTGCCCACGTACTTACCACCGAACGCATTCCGCAAGCCATCGCCGAACAAATCGTGGCCTGGGACATGGCCGCCTGGCAATTCCTGATCGTGGTCAACATTTTGCTGCTGGTTGGGGGCATGTTCATGGAGCCCACCGGCATCATCCTGATCCTGGCTCCCATACTGTTCCCCATCGCCATGCAGTTGGGCATAGACCCCGTCCACCTGGGCATCATCATTGTGGTCAACCTCGAGATCGGCATGGTCACCCCACCCATAGGGCTGAATCTGTTCGTAACGGCGGGTATTACCAAGATGACCATAGGACAAGTGGTGCGGGCCGCCTCGCCGTGGCTGATTTTGCTACTGTCCTTCCTGGTGCTCATCACTTATGTACCGGCCATCACGCTGTGGCTGCCGGAGCTTAAATTGTTCTAAGGTAATTTTGGCTCGATCGCATGTGCGTTAACAAACAACGTGCATGCAAGCTAACAAACAACACGAACGGGCTGGCCTGATGAAGCCAGCCCGTTCTTGCGTTAAACGTGCTCGGAATTTCGGGTTCTCAGCGTCTATCATACGGTCAGTGTCTATACCACGGTCTGTCTGGTTGACAGGGGCTGCGGGCTAGTCGTATGCGGTTCTGGCCCTTGGCCAGAACTACCCGGGTTTAAGTTGCAGCCAGGGCGGCTTCGGAACTCGTGCGCTCGGCCCTGCGGCCCGAAAGCGCGCCCTCGAACAGCCGAAGCCTTGCATCCCTGGCTGTAACTCAAACCCGGCGCATCCGAGAACCGCCCTCCACCCCTGTCAACCAGACAGACCTGCATACCATGTGATGAACACTTAGCCAGCCATGGTCGGCCGCTTTTCCAGATCCTTATGACCCTTGGCCTTTGGCCTGTGACCCTTGACCCTACTCAAGCATCGTCCCAAACTGACGCACTACGAGGCCTGGCGGGTGTTTGCGGGGTGGGAGAGCGACTTCGGGCCTCGCTGCGGCTGACCCGCCTGGCGAGGAGGCCAAGGAGCAGGTGTTTGAGCGACGGCTTTCGGGCCACCGGCCCGACGGCGCGAGTTCTGCGACTGCCTCGCCAGACGGGTCAGCCGCAGGAAGTCCTGCGCAGCAGGACCGAGACACGGGAGCTCGACCGCCTCGCAAACACCTGCCAGGCCGGATTAGTACAAGTCTGAAGCACGTACGTATGAGTCCCTGACGCACGTATAAAAATCACAAGACCTCGATACAGGGCCCTCAGCGCACACATGCTAAAACCAAAAACGACAATCTAGCGCCGTATAAACCCCTGTCTGGCCACACTAACCAGCAAGCCCACAAAAGCCAGCGTCCAGGCCACAATGGCCAGGCTGAAAAACACCGGTGGCAAATACGACAACAAATCGAAACCCATCGCCTGATTCAAATGATAAGTACAGGCCGCGTACATACCCAGCGGAAACACCGCGCCCCAGTACAAAGGGTCATAACGCAGAGGAAAACGCTTGTATACATAACGCCATAAACCCAGCATCAGCAACATCGGTATCCACCACGTGCCCGCCGCCCAATAAAAAATCGTGAAGCCCTTTATAAAAGGCTGCAAGGACGACAAATAAGGCGCCTCGGCCGAATTTTCAATCAACAAAGAACCGGCCAGCGTGGATATCGCCATGGCGCCCATATTGATCCAGTACGGCGGCGTCAGATCATCGGGTTCGAGGCGGAAATAGGTATAGCGATAAAAAATCAGCGACATCAGCCAGATATACAGCATGCCACCCCACAGCCACATCGACAGCGCCAGAAAATTCAGCTCGAGCCGATAAGGCTGCTGCGTAGTCGCACCCAGCAAGGTGCTGCACACCGCAATCGACTGCGTTGCCACCACGGCCAACAACCAACCGCCATTGATGCCACGATCGAGCGTGGGCTTATCGCGTTTGACGGTCAACACGGTGAAGATCACATACGTAAACACAAACCACATGACCAGCGCCGCCGCCCACAGCAGCATCCCTATGTGTGTGTCGCCCAGCAGCACCATATACTGGGCTGCCAGCACGGCACAAGCCGCCACCGTAGTAAAAAACCCCGGCCCTCGCAAGTGGTCCGACATGTCAGCGAAGAAGGCCCGGGTATGGCGCAGCGCACGCAACACCGTCAATACACAGAGCACGGCAAACAGCACATTGTTCAGCAAGAACAAGCCGTGGCCCAGGCGCTCGTGACCCAGCATATACGCTGCCAAAGACACAATGCCAGTCGCCATGACCATCCCGAAGTTGGCGGGCGACATCACCGCCAGCCCCCCTGCCCGTCCACTACCGACCCCAGGATCAGGCAGCATGGATTTATATTTGTTGATGGATGAGCGCATGAATGGGCGAGTGCATCGGGGCACGATAGAATCAGGACAATGCGCATTCTATCCCTGCGACCACAAAAGGCCAAAACCCTTTGGCCAGCCTCTTCGCCTTCAGTACAGGGTAAAATGCTGGGTTAAACAAAAAAAGACACCATCAGGAACAATTATGGAAGCCGAACGCCAGAACCAACTTGCCGCCCGCCTGGAAGACTACGCCGAGCGCCAAGAGTCCTTACGGAGGTATCTTTGACTACGATGCCAAAGCTGAACGCCTGCATGTAGTCAACGCCGAACTCGAAAGCCCCGACGTCTGGAACGACCCCAAGCACGCCCAGGACCTGGGGCGCGAGAAAAAAAGCCTGGAAACCGTCGTCCACACGCTGACCGACATCGCCAACGGCCTGTCCGACGCACAAGAACTGTTCGAACTGGCCGCCGAAGATGACGACGACGCCACGCTGGCTGCCGTCGAGCACGACACCGACGCCATCGGCACCCGCCTCGAAGAACTCGAGTTCCGACGCATGTTCTCGAACCCCGCCGACCCGCTCAATTGCTTCATGGACATCCAGGCCGGCGCCGGCGGTACCGAAGCCCAGGACTGGGCCTCCATCTTGCTGCGCCAATACCTGCGCTATTGCGAGCACAAAGACTTCAAAACCGAAGTACTCGAAGAGTCCGATGGCGACGTGGCCGGCATCAAATCGGCGACCATCAAGATCGAAGGCGAATACGCCTTTGGCCTGCTGCGCACCGAAACCGGCGTACACCGCCTGGTGCGCAAAAGCCCCTTCGACTCGGCCAATGGCCGCCATACCTCGTTTGCCAGCGTATTCGTCTACCCAGAAGTCGATGACTCGGTTGAAGTCGACATCAATCCGGCCGACTTGCGTGTAGACACCTATCGCGCCAGCGGCGCCGGCGGTCAGCACATCAATAAAACCGACTCGGCCGTGCGTATCACGCACCAGCCTACCGGTATCGTCGTGCAGTGCCAGAACGACCGCTCGCAGCACCGCAACCGCGCCGAAGCCATGCAAATGCTTAAATCGCGTCTGTACGAGCTCGAAATGCGCAACCGCATGGCCGAACAGCAGAAAATGGAAGATGCCAAGACCGATGTGGGCTGGGGCCATCAAATTCGTTCGTATGTGCTGGATCAGAGCCGTATCAAAGACCTGCGCACCAACGTCGAAATCTCCAACACACAAAAAGTGCTGGATGGCGACCTCGACCCGTTCATACAGGCCAGTCTGAAACAGGGGGTATAAAACATGCAAGCAAGCACCGTCGCCATCGTAACGGGCGCCTCGCGCGGGCTGGGCCAGGCTTTGGCCCTAGGCCTGATGCAGGCCGACACCCGCCTGACCACCGTGGCTCGCAGCCATGATCCCAAGCTGGCCGAACATGCCGCCGCCACGGGCTGCACGCTGCAGCAGGTGCAGTCCGACCTGGCCAACCCATCGGCCGCCGAACGCGTGGCCAAGCAAGTGGTGGCTGGCCTGCCAGCAGGCGCCAAGCGCTATGTGCTGATCAATAACGCCGGTACCGTACACCCCATACACCAGGCGGCCGACCTGGACAACGCCGCAGCCATTACAGCCGCCTTCAGTCTTAATGTCACCAGCGTCATGCTGATCACGGCAGCCTTCCTGCAGGCGGTCAAGCCGCTGCAGGCCGACTGTCGCATCATCAATATATCGTCGGGTGCGGGCCGCAACCCCACCGCGGGCTGGGGCGTATACTGCGCCACCAAAGCCGCCCTTGATCACTACAGCAACGTGCTGCACGCCGAAAACCATGGCGTGCGCATCGTTTCGCTGGCGCCCGGCGTGGTTGACACCGGCATGCAGGAAACCATACGCGGCAGCACCAGCATCGACTTTCCCAACGTAGAGCGCTTTGCTCAATTGCATGCACAAGGCCAGTTGGCCGCGCCCGCCGATGTGGCCGGCCGCATATTGCGCTATTTGTCCAGCGACGACTTCGGCACCACCGTGCTCGACGACATCAGAAATCACGCCTAATTTACAAGCATCATGAACGAATCAACGCCATCCAGTACTGCCACTGACGAAAACCACCTGATCGCCGAGCGTCGTGGCAAGCTGGCCAAGCTGCGCGCCCAGGGCGTGGCCTACCCCAACGACTTCCAGCCCGACAGCCACGCCGCCGCCCTGCACGCCGCCTACGACGAGCTCGATAAAGAAACGCTGGCCGAAGTCGGCAAAGAGGTCAAGGTGGCCGGCCGCATGATGCTCAAGCGCGTCATGGGCAAAGCAAGCTTCGCCACCCTGCAAGACAGCTCGGGCCGCATCCAGATATTCCTGGACAAGAACACCTTGGGCGAAGACATCTACACCCAGTTCAAAACCTGGGACATCGGCGATATTGTCGCGGTCGAAGGCACCATGTTCAAGACCAATAAAGGCGAACTCTCGGTGCATGCGGCCACGGTGCGCCTGCTGACCAAGTCGCTGCGGCCCCTGCCCGATAAGTTCCACGGCGTGGCCGACACCGAACTGCGCTACCGCCAGCGCTACGTCGATTTGATCATGACCGAAGAAACGCGCCGCTGTTTTCTGGCACGCAGCAAGGCCATGGGCAGCATACGCCACCACATGGTCAACGCCGGCTTTCTTGAAGTCGAAACCCCCATGCTGCACCCCATACCGGGCGGCGCGGCAGCCAAGCCCTTTGTAACCCACCACAATGCGCTCGACATGGAAATGTTCTTGCGCATTGCGCCTGAGCTGTATCTGAAGCGTCTGGTGGTGGGCGGTTTTGAGCGCGTGTTTGAGGTGAATCGCAACTTTCGCAACGAAGGCGTGAGCCCGCGTCACAACCCCGAATTCACCATGATGGAGTTCTACGCGGCCTATACCGACTACCGCTGGCTAATGGACTTTACGGAAACCCTGATACGCGAAGCCGCCATTGCCGCCAGCGGCAGCGCCGTGCTGACCTACCAGGAAAAAACCCTGGACCTGAGCAAGCCTTTCGATCGCCTGACCATCGTACAGGCCATCCTCAAGTACGCACCCGGCTACACCGAGGAACAGCTGCAGGACGAAGCCTTCCTGCGCACCGAACTCAAGCGCCTGGGCGCCGATGTCAACGGCCCCGTATTGGCCCGCGCCGGTCTGGGCGCCCTGCAACTGGCCCTGTTCGAAGAAACCGCCGAAGCCAAGCTGTGGAACCCCACCTACATCATCGACTACCCGGTAGAAGTGTCGCCACTGGCACGTGCCTCTGATACCCAGGAAGGCATCACCGAGCGTTTCGAGCTGTTCATGACCGGCCGTGAAATCGCAAATGGCTTTTCAGAGCTGAACGACCCCGAAGACCAGGCCGCACGCTTCCTGGCCCAGGTCGAAGCCAAGGACGCCGGCGACGAAGAAGCCATGTACTACGACGCCGACTATATACGCGCTCTTGAATACGGCATGCCGCCCACGGGTGGCTGCGGCATAGGCATAGACCGCCTGGTCATGCTGCTCACTGACAGCCCCAGCATACGCGACGTGATTCTGTTTCCGCACCTGCGGCGCGAAGACTAAACCGTATGATGAAGCGCCCTAGCATGGGCGCTTTTTTCTTGCGTAGCGGCTGGCCAGTACCGCGCTGACCGGCCAGCTAGCTTGCTAGGCCTTCAAAGGCCCGACAGCACCCGCCCATTTATGCGCTACCGCTGGCGAGGCAATGCAGGCCGCCTTGTCGGTCACGACGCGTACCGCGCGTTCAAGCAGCTGAATATCCGCCTCGTGCTGACGCGCCACGTGCGGATCCTCAAAAAAGATCACCCGCTGGCAGCGCCGCTCCAGCACCAGTTCGGCAATTTGGGCATCACCGCCCAAAGGCCCGCTTAAATAGGGCTGCACCCAGGGCGTATCCTTGGGCCAGCCTCGCGACCAGGCCAACTCATTCAAGCGGCCACTGGTCGTACCCGTACCCACCCTGCCCGCAAAGCGCGATAACACCTCGAAATGCTGGTCGGCAAATGCCACCATATCGTCCTTCAAGGCATCGTGCGCAATCAGCGCCAAAGTCTGGCCCGAAAAATCAAATAAGGGAGCGCGGGCTGGATCGGGCGCCAGCCCGGCACACAAACGTTCAATTTCCACCCACTCGATAGCGCCCATCAAGGTGGAAACGAAGGGCCGGCCGTGCGTGATGCACTGGCGCTTAAGTGCCAAGGCCTCGGGAAAAATCGAAGAGGGATCCACCGGATCGATAAGATAAATGGCACCATCAAACGATTCAGCTCCATTTCCGCCATCGGTAACCCGTGCCACCAGCTTCATCAGGCCGCCTTCGCGGCCAAAGGGATACCGCACCAGGCCGCCATACCCGGCCAGCAAACCCGACCGCTCGATGGCATCGAAGGTACGGCCTACCGTATAGCACTCCATGCCCAGTTCCCGTATGCCTGCCGCCGACTGCTCCAGCCACTGGAACAGCGCAGCCCCATAGGTTTCATGATGCAAACGATTGGCCGCCAGGCCGAAACGCAGAACGGGATTGGAAATCATATGTGGCAAGCTCGTGGGAAATAAAGACGGGTACTAGCGTACCTATGATAGCTTGTCGGCGTGATTAGGGGGAGCGCCACGCAGCGTCGGACACCGTAATGAACAGAAATTAATGACAGCACCCTAAACCTGTCCGCCTCCCTGCCGTAAACAAGGCTGTACAGGAAATACAGGGCCTGCCCAACACAATAGTGAAGGGCCAGGATTCCACCCGAAAGGGCTTTCCTGGTTAACCGGCAGTAACTAGCCGACACCTTTTCCCTACAGGAGCAATCCATGTCTGTCATTAACACCAACTATCTGGCTCTGGTTTCGCAGAACAACCTGACCAAATCGCAAGGCGCCCTCGGCTCCGCCATCGAACGCTTGTCCTCCGGCCTGCGCATCAACAGCGCCAAGGACGACGCAGCTGGTCAGGCTATTGCCAACCGCTTCACGGCTAATATCAAGGGTCTGACTCAGGCTACGCGTAACGCTAACGATGGTATCTCCATCGCTCAGACGACTGAAGGTGCGTTGAACGAAATCAACAACAACCTGCAGCGTGTGCGTGAGCTGACAGTTCAAGCAGCTAACGGCACCAATTCGGCGTCAGATTTGACTTCGATTCAGGAAGAAATCACCCAGCGCCTAGCTGAAATTGACCGTGTTTCTGAACAGACTCAATTCAATGGAGTGAAGGTTCTCTCCAGCGAAGCAAGCACGCTTTCTGTTCAAGTTGGGGCGAACGACGGCGAAGTTATCGAAATCGGACTTACTGAGATTAGCTCTTCCACACTGAAACTGGCGGGCTTCAATGTCAGCGGCTTGAATGCTGTTACTCAAATCACCGCGACTGATGCCAATGGCACTAAAACGGTTAGCCCAGACGTAGAGATTACCGTTACCTTTACGACAACTGCAGCAGGCGACCCGGATTTCACGACGGACGCAACGAAGCTGTATGGTTACGGTGAGCTTGATGCAACGACTGGTAAATATGCCGACTACGCTATCTCAGATAGTGAAGGTAACCTCTATAAAGTCGCGGCCACCGATGTGAACGCAGGGACTGGCGCCGTGGGCGTCACTTTTGCCGATGCAGCCGCTGCATCCACAGCCAAGACAAATTACGATACCGACGCTGCAGATACAACAAACACAGCTCAACCTCGCACGGCACAACCGCTGGATAAGCTCGACAAAGCACTCCAGCAGGTTGATAAACTGCGGGGTGAATTGGGTGCTGTGCAAAACCGCTTCCAGTCCACGATCGCCAACCTGAGCAACACCGTCACCAACCTGTCCGCAGCTCGCTCGCGTATTGAAGACGCTGACTACGCAGTCGAAGTCTCCAACATGACTCGCGCTCAAATCCTGCAACAGGCTGGCACTTCGGTTCTGGCTCAGGCCAACCAAGTACCGCAAGGCGTTCTGTCGCTGCTGCGTTAATTCAAAGCAGTCGAGGACGGGCAACCGTCCTCATACAGAGCTAAAAGCCGCCTATCCTGCGATTAGCGGCTTTTCTATTGTGTAATGGAAACTACACCGCCTCAATAGCCGGATAGAACTCGGTATTTTCTCTTTGCATGCGCGCATGCAATACCTTCAGCACCGTATTGGCCTCGGCACGGAACGCTTCGGCCTGCTCGGCTACAACCTTGGCTACGCTCCACTTGCGTGCAAACGCAATAAAGCTGCTGGCAATACCCTTCATGTCTTCCTGGTAGACCTTGCCCATTTCCGCCAGTCCCGTGTCTGTTCCTTTTTGCAGCGATGGGTACAGAATGCGGTCTTCAATGGCCAGGTGCAAGGTAATGACTGAACCCAAGGCCTGCACTTGCCGGGCAATTTCACGCGCATTCACTTCAATACCCGCGTGCGCCAGCTTGCGCAGGGTGGCTATACCTTGCAAAATTTCCACGTGTTGTTTTTTAAAGCGGTCGATTTCCATCAAAGCATCCTGTTGTTATTGATCCAGGCTACACGCTAGCCCAAATTGATCCATTAAGATCTATTTTATATATATCTTAATGGTGCTACAGGAAAAGGCACATTGCCTGCGCGGTCTTGATCACTAGCACAGCGCCCCTACAACAAGGCATGAAGCTCGGTTTCACCCGGGCTTTCATGCCAATCGCTGTGTGCCAAGGCGGCCCGTATGCGGGCAACGGCCTGTGATCGCAATTGCGACACACGCCCTTCGGTAACGCCCATGACGGCACCAATTTCTTTCTGGTTGAGGTCTTGTTCAAACTGCAGTGACAGTAGCAGTTGTTCCCGGTCGGGCAGCGCTTTAATGGCCTCCATCAAGGCATGCCGCAACCCCTTGGACATCAGCTGACTCAAGGGATTGGCACTATGGGTGGCCTGCGCGGCGCCGCCGTCGCCAGGAGCACGATCCAGGGCAGAGCCGGCGTCCTCGCCCTGCCCCGCCAGGTCTTCGTAATGCAATATTTGCACACCCCGAGCCTCTTCCAGCAGCTGCTGATATTCCGACAGCGGGACGCCCATTTCTTCGGCAATTTCCGATTCGGCAGGTGCGCGCAGCAAGCGATGGGTCAGGGTGTGTATGGCCTGTTCGATACTCCGGGTTTTACTGCGCACGCTGCGCGGCAGCCAGTCCTGGCTGCGCAGCTCATCCAGCATGGCGCCGCGTATGCGGGTGACGGCATAGGTTTCGAACTGAGCGTCTGCGGTTTGCTGATAGCGTCGTACGGCATCCAGCAGGCCCATCATGCCGGCCTGCATCAGGTCGTCCACCTCTACGCTGGCGGGCAGCTTGGCAACAAGCTGCAGCGCCAAGCGGCGAACCAACGGGGCATACTGACCAACAAGTTGGTCTTCGGTGCTAGGCATGCGAAATAGAGGAGCTGACGATCATCGCGTCATTGTGGCCCGCTTTGCCAGACTCCGTTGGAAGGATCAGCCCGGCAATTTATTGCTTATTCGCCTGATTAAAGAATGCACTGCAACTGCCGTTAAGACGCCGTAAGGCGTTACGCGCCCACCCAACCAGGAGCCACAGATGGTCAACCCCGTCGCCACAGGTCTTGCCGCAGCACCCTATGCCTTGCCCGCCGCCGAGCAGCCTCCATCGTTGCCAGAACCCGCCGTACAGGTAACCGAGGCTGGCCAAGTCTTGAACACGGGCACATCGACAACCCCGCGCGGACGGGAGGCGGTCCAGGGCATGGATCCGCTGCGCGAGGCACTGAAAGCCCTGAACAGCGAAATGGAGCCGTGGTCCACCGGGCTGCGTTTCGACATCGATCCGGAAGCCGGACGCCTGGTGGTGTCCATTATCGATAGCGACACCGGCGATGTATTGCGCACCATCCCTACCGATGCAGTCATTCGTGTGGCACGCATGATTGCGCAACTGCAGGGCCGCAATGTCGATACCAAGGTATAGAACGCTAGCGAGCGCGGCGTAAACGCTGAACTACCAATACTAATCACCGCTGCAGTCCAGTTTGACTTCGCGGATTTTGCAGGACAATAACCCCATATCAGGGAGTTTTACATGGCTATATCATCTATCGGCGTTGGTTCGGGGCTACCTCTTGACGAATTGCTTGAGCAGCTGCGTACGGCAGAGAACCACTCGCTGGCCCTGATCGAGTCGCGAGCCACATCGGTGCAAAGCCGCTTGTCGGGCTACGGCACTATCAAGAGCTCTATCGAAGCGCTTAAAGCCGCATCGGACGCCTTGGGCAAGACCGATACTTTTGGTGCGCTGAAAACCAGCGTGGGGGGCGAGTCGTATACAGCTGCGGCATCTACCAAGGCCATTGCGGGCAACTACAATATAGAAGTCACCACGCTGGCCAGCGCCCAAAGCCTGACCAGTGCGCCTCAGGCAGCGCGCGATACGCAGCTGGCCACCGGCAAGGTCGACATTACTGTTACGCTGAATGACGGCACGGCAACCACGCTCACGCTGGACGCGGCCGACACCAGCATGGAAGGCATCGTCAAGGCCATCAATGAAAAGTCTGGCCTGGGCGTTAGTGCCACACTAGTCAACGACGGCAAGGACACACCGCAGCATTATCTGTTGCTGACGACCAAGGATACGGGTGAAGACGCCGCCATCGCCAGCATCAGCGTCAGTGCTTCTGGCGACGACCCCACAACCGATGTCAGCCAGTTGCAAAGCCTGATAGGCTTCGACAAGGGAGCCGGTACGGGCAACTTTACCGAAACGGCTGCCAGGAACGCGGCTATTACCATCAATGGCATCGCCATCGAAAGCCAGTCCAACACCATCGAGGACGCCATCGAGGGCGTAACCTTGACGCTGCTGAAGGAAACCGAAGCCGACAAACCACAGACGCTGTCCGTCACGCGCGACGATTCGGTCACCTCGAAGGCTGTCAACACCTTCGTGACCGCCTACAACAATCTGCAGGGCATCATCAAAACGCTGACGTCCTACAACGTAGACAACCAGAGCAGCAGCGCCCTGACGGGCGATAGCCTGGCACGCAAGGTACAGAATCAGATACGCGATGCGCTGAATGTAGTGGGCGCTGGCGACACGCTGCGCAGCCTGTCGCAAATGGGCATCAGCACCGACCCCACCACCGGCAACCTCAAGGTTGACAACGACAAGCTGGCCGCGGCGCTGAAAGACAATATGCCTGATGTTGAAAAATTGTTTGCCGGTGAAAACGGCCTGAGCGCCAGCCTGGGCCGGGTGACCGACGATTTCATCAAAAGCGGTGGCACCATCAGTTCGGCCACCGACAGCATGACCAGCACATTGAAAAACCTGGAAGAGCAGTACGAAGCCATGTCTGATCGCATCGACGCAAAAATGGAGACCTACCGCAAGCAGTTTTCGCAACTGGACTCCATGATGGCGCAAATGAATTCCATCAGCAGCTATCTGACTCAGCAGCTTTCGATGCTGGGCAATATGAGTAAAGAAAAATGAGCTACGCACCTTTACGCGGCGCTCGGCGCCAGCACTCCATACAGGCTTATGCGAATGTCGGCCTCGAAACCGAAGTGCTTAGCGCCAGCCCCCAGCGCCTGATCACCCTGCTCTTCGACGGCGCCCGCGCCGCCATCATGAAGGCACGCCTGCATATGCAGAACGACAACATCGAGGGTCGTGGCATGGCCATATCGAAAGCCATCGATATCGTTGACTCGGGCCTGAAAGCCAGCGTCGACCTGGAGTCGGGCGGCGAACTGGCCCGGAATCTGGTGGCCACCTACGAGCTGATCATACGCAATCTGCTGCTGGCCAACTTGAACACTGACATGAGCAAGCTGGATCTGGCCGAACGCCTGCTGGTGGACATTGCCACGGCCTGGCGCGAGGCGGTTGACCCGCCGCCCCTGGAAGCCGCGGTAGGCTAAATAGCTAATGCAGCAAGGCTTGACGCAGCGCAATTGGCCTCAAAAATTTCATGGCTTGTTTACTTTTAATTTCATATAATGACTTGACGTTAGAGATATTTTTTGATTTACGATATTTTTCCATCCGTCGCACCGTCAAGTGACTTCATCATGAGCCCATCGTCAGCCACTCTGCGACAATACGAATCCATCGCAGCGCTCACCAGCCGTATGCTGGAACAAGCACGCGCCGGCACCTGGGACGAAGTCCTGGCACTGGGTTCACAATACCAGGCAGCCGTCGAAGCCTTGCGCGACATGAACCCGCTAAGCAAAGACGAGCAGCTTGCGCAGCGCGACTTGCTGGTCCGCATTCTTGACGACGATGCCAATATCCGGCGGCTGGCTTCGCCCGAGCTTAGCCGGCTGGGCAAGCTGTTGGGTGACATTCGGCGCCAGCATACGGTGTTACAGGCTTACTGCGCTCCGTCGCTCAAGCAATGAGCGTCGGCGGGCCCTCGCCGCTGGGCACATTGCTGGTACAGCGCCTTGATGCCGTCCTGGGGACCACCTTGTCCCAACAAGCCAATCTGGTTAGCGGCGCCCGGCCCGACGCAGTAGCCCAGGCCGCCAGCCCGGAACGCGCCGAAGGCACTCGCAACGAGACCCTGCGTCATCCACGCGATGTGGTTGACCGCGCCACGGCTCAGACCGAGCAAAATGCCCGCAACATGGTTGACAAAGCCCGGCAAGAGGCGCGTAGCGCCACTCTGCTGCTGGCCCGCGACATCCCCAACACAGCCAGCACACCGTCGGCGCCAACCACACTGGGACATACCGCCAAGACCATATTAGCCTTGCTGGCTGGCTATCCCGATCTACACGCGTCGGTGCAAGGCCGCCAGCCCTTGCTGCAGTCAAACGCACAAGCAGGAGCCAGCGCTGCAAACGCCGGCAGCGCCGCCGCATCAAGGGCTACCGCTCCCTCCGCCAACGCTGCCGCCACGGCAGCAAGCCGCAGTGCAGCGCCCCAAGCCGCCACGCCAATCGTCCCGCAGCTGGCCACCGCCCTAGCGCAAGCGGTGCAAGGCAGCGGTCTGTTCTATGAAGCTCATCTGGCCGGCCTGGCCTTCGGCAAGCTTAGCCCGGCACAATTGATGCAGGAACCTCAGGCGCAGATAGGCCGCCCGGCAAGCACACAGAGCGCACAACCCGTTCATATTCCCGGCCTGGACCCGCAAGTACACGCGCTGGTGCGCCAGCAACTGGAGGTCCTCGCCAATCAATCCTTCGTCTGGCAAGGAGAAGCCTGGCCGGGTGCCGATATGGAGTGGGAGATCAGCCGCCGCCCATCGCAAGACCAGGACGCCGCCGAGGCCGCCGATCACTGGGCCACGCGCCTTACTTTGAATCTACCGGGACTGGGCCAGGTTCAGGCTCGCCTCAATCTGGCGGGCAAGCAGCTGGTCATGCATCTGGTATCGCCGCAATCGGCTGAGTTGCTGGATACGCACGCCGAGGCCTTGCGCAGCCGCTATGTCGCGCAAGGCCTGCAGCTAAGCCAGTTATCCATCGTATCGCAAGACGCTCACCAGCAAGACGCAGCGCCCCAATCAAACGCCGGAACATCATGAGCCAGGGAAACAATCAGTCAGACGATGGCCGTGCCAGTGCCGTTGCCATCAGCTACGACACCAGCGATGCCGCGCCGCGCGTGGTGGCCAAAGGATACGGCACAGTGGCAGAGAACATCATCCGGACAGCCAAAGATCATGGCCTGCACGTGCATGAATCGCCCGAACTGGTCGGTTTGCTGATGCAGGTAGACCTGGATGCGCACATCCCGCCAGAGCTTTACCTGGCGATTGCCGAGCTGTTGGCCTGGTTGTACGCGCTTGAAGGGAATAATAAGCCGGAAGCGACTTAAACCGGCATGCTGGCGATTTCCTGATACGCCGCCACCAGGCGATTGCGCACCTGCACGGTCGCCTGAAAGGCAATGTTGGCCTTTTGCATGTCTATCATGACATCGTTCAGCGATACATCCGACACGCCTGCCTGGAAGCTCCGGGCCTGGGCCGCCGAGTCATTCTGCAGGGTAGATACGCGCTCGAGCGATCGGGCCAGTTCCACGGCGAAACCACCTTTATCGGGCTCAACGCGGTGGCCAGCGCCGGGCGACGAAGACGCCGCCTGGGCAACGGCGCGCATCTGCGCCAGCATGTTTTCGATTGCAGACAAGTTCTGTATGGCCATATCAATTGGTGCGAAAAAAACTGTGACCCGAAACTTTTCGGGCTTATTCAAGGTTTGCCTACTGTACCCAAAATACGCGCCGGACAAGCGCCGCATCTAGCGCCAAATACCCCGCCTTTTCCATTGATCGCTGCACGGCATGCCAAGGCTATAGTCCCATGGCCTGCCCAAGAGGTGGCCGTCCATAAAAGCTAAATGACGCCCAAAAGCGGTGTTTTTCGACGCTTGCCGGCCCAGCCATCCGGGCCATAATTCATGCTCTTCCACCTTTGTCCTGTCGCATGTACACCTTGTTCTTCCACGGCCTGACGTCCCCAACGACTGACTCAACCATCCATACCCGAGGCCGTCGATGACCGCTGCTGCGCAGTTGCTGACCCGATATCCCATTCTGGCCAAAGTGGGCGCTTTACCCAAACCGGCCCTGCTTGGCGCGGCGGCTGCCGTTGTGACCCTCGTCGTCGTGCTGCTGATGTGGGCACGCACACCCGACTATGGCGTGCTGTTCTCCAATCTGGAAGATCGCGACGGCGGCGCTATCGTGGCGGCGCTGACGCAGCAAAACATCCCTTATCAGCTATCCAACACCGGCAATGCCATACTCGTGCCACGCGACAAAGTGCATGAGGTCAGGCTACTACTGGCGCAGCAAGGCTTGCCGCGCGGAGGCGAAACCGGTTTCGAACTGTTGGACCAGACCCGCTTTGGCGCCAGTCAGTTCACCGAGCAGATCAATTACCAGCGCGCCCTGGAAGGTGAGCTGGTCAGCTCCATACAGTCCATGCATGCTGTACAAAGTGCAAGGGTGCACCTGGCCATTCCGCGTGAATCGCTGTTCGTGCGTGACCGCCAGCCGCCCACGGCCTCGGTCTTGCTGACCCTGTATCCGGGTCGCAGCTTGAGCGACGCCCAGGTCGCGGCGATTACCTGGCTGGTTTCGTCCAGCGTGCCGCACCTGAGCGCCGACAAAGTATCGGTGGTGGACCAGAACGGAAGACTGCTGACCAACCTGAGTGGCGAAGCCGGTGCCGATGGTACCCGCCGCAACCTGATCAACGACATCGAACAACGCACGGTACAGCGCATTCTTACCTTGCTCACACCGCTGGTAGGACCCGGCAACGTGCGCGCCCAGGTCAGCGCCGACGTTGATTTCGCACAGCGTGAACAAACTTCGGAAGTCTATCGGCCCAACCAGAAACCCGGTGAAGCGGCGGTACGCAGCGAGCAGACCAGTTCATCCATACAGCATAATGTCCTGCCGCCAGAAGGCATACCCGGCGCACTGACCAATCAACCCCCCTTGAACGCGGTGGCCCCCATCGTGACACCGCCCGCAGCAGAGGCCAATCAGAACGCTGCCGATCAAGAACCCGCCACTCCCGATGCTGCCGCCAACCCTGCTGACAATGTGCTCGCTGGCGCCAACAACCTGCAGCAAGGCACCGGCAACAGCCGCAGCGACGCTACCATTAACTACGAGGTCGACCGTACCATCAGCCACGTGAAAGATCCCGTGGGTTCGCTACGCCGGCTGTCCGTAGCGGTGGTCGTGAATTACCGCGATGTCGACGGCAAGGCTACACCCCTGCCGGAAGACGAGCTGGCCAAGCTGAACGAGCTGGTCAGGCAAGCCATGGGTTACAGCGCTTCGCGCGGCGACACCCTAAGCGTCGTCAACAGCCGATTCAGCGACGATACGCCTACAGCGCCGCCGGTATGGCAGAACCCCATATACCTGGAATACGCGATGCAGCTGCTGCAATATGTACTGATAGGCGTTGCCCTGTTGTTGATCTGGCGCCTGATCGTCAAACCTCTCCTGGCCAGCAAAGAGGCCGACAAGGAGCAGCGCCAGGCCCTGGTCGACGAAGAGGACAAGCACCGTGAAGCGGTCGCCGCTGCCGAGCGCCGCGCGTCTGAAATGACACGCTACGAAGACAATCTGGCTACCGCTCGCGCGATGGCCGAAAAAGACCCCCGCGCAGTCGCCATGGTGCTGCGCTCCTGGATGGAAAATAAAGATGGCAACCGCTGAGTCACAATTGGATCGCTGCGCCATTCTGGTGATGTCGCTGGGTGAGGACGCCGCAGGCGAAGTTTTCAAATACCTGTCGTCGCGCGAGGTGCAGCAGATAGGCGGCGCCATGGCCAATCTGAAACAGATCACCCGCTCCGACGTCGATCAGGTGCTGGAGGATTTCCGGCAAGAGGCCGACCAGTTCATGGCGGTCACGCTTGGCTCTGACGACTACATCCGGTCGGTGCTGACCAAGGCACTGGGTACCGACCGCGCTGCCGGTCTGATCGAAGACATTCTGGAAGCGGGCGACAGCGGCAATGGCATCGACGCACTGAACTGGCTCGACCCGAACAGCGTGGCCGAGCTGATCAGCCAGGAGCACCCTCAAATCATTGCCACCATTCTGGTGCATCTGGAGCGCGACCGCGCCTCCGCCGTATTGGCCTTATTGAACGAACGCCTGCGCAATGACGTCATGCTGCGCATAGCCACCTTTGGCGGCGTGCAACCCGCCGCCTTGGTGGAGTTGACCGACGTGCTCAACGACATGCTGTCCGGCCAGGGCGCCAAGCGCAGCAAGATGGGTGGTGTGCGCACGGCCGCCGAAATTCTGAACCTGATGAGCTCAGCCGAAGAAGACGCCGTGGTTGCAAACCTGCGGGACCTGGATTCAGATCTGGCACAGCGTATCGTTGACGAGATGTTTGTCTTCGACAACCTGGCCGACGTGGAAGACGCCGCCATCCAGATGATACTCAAGGAAATCGACACCGCCTCGCTCACCATTGCGCTCAAGGGTGCACCCGAGGAACTACGCGCCAAATTCTTCAAGAATATGTCCAACCGCGCGGCAGAAATGCTGCGTGATGATCTGGAGGCGCAAGGCCCGATACGCATATCCAAGGTCGAAGAGGAGCAGAAAAACATATTGCTGATCGCCCGGAAACTGGCCGAGGCGGGTCAGATCACCTTGGGTCGACCTGGAAATGACGAGTATGTCTGACAAGCCTGCTTTTTCATCCGGCATAGAGGAGTCGTGGAAGCGCTGGGAGATGGCGGCTTTCAAAGACCCGGAAGCGGACGACGCAAGCGAGCCAACCGCCACGCCGGCGGCGCCGAAAGTCGATAACGCTGCCCTGCTCAGAAAAATACAGCAACTGCGCGAAAGCGCACAAAAACGCGGTCACGAAGAAGGCTATGCCGCCGGGCATGCGCAAGGCCTGGAAGCGGGCAAGGCCGAGGGTCATGAACAAGGCCAGCAACAAGGCTATGAAGCCGGTTTCGCGGCCGGTCTTGCAGCAGGCCACGATAAAGCCGCCCAGGAAGCCGAGGCGTTGAATGCCGTAGCTACGTCGGCCACCGCTTCACTTGAGCGCATGGAAGCCGATATGGGTCAGGCTCTGATCGCATTGTCCATCCGGATCGCCGAGCAAGTACTGCGCAGCACGCTGGACAGCCACCCGGAGAAAATCCAGGACGTGGTGCACGACGTGCTTCAAATCGAGGCTGGCAAGGACGCTATGCTGAAGCTGCGCGTCAACCCCGCCGATGCCGAACTCGTCCAGCAATGCCTGGACGGTGATCCTGGCGCCCGCCATTGGCGGTTGGTGGCGGATACCACCATCAGTCGTGGCGGATGCATGGTTGATACCGCCCTGGGCAATATCGACGCCACGCTGCAAACGCGCTGGCAGCGGGTGGTTTCTGCACTGGGTCATGGGGACAAGCTGGAGCGGCTCGCATGACGGCTGCCACGGATTTACTGGACTCCCCGACTGCACGCTGGCGCGCGCAACTGGACGCTGGTCAGCGTCGCGTCGAGGCCACCGAATCCTGGCATATCAGCGGCCGGATCACGCGAGCGACCGGGCTGGTGCTGGAAGCTACCGGCTTGCGCTTGGCCGTAGGTGCGGCCTGCAAGATAGAAATCTCACCAGCCCGCAAGCATTGGGCTGATGCCGAGGTCGTGGGCTTTCATGGACATACCTTGTATCTGATGCCACAAAGCGATATTTCGGGATTGCCCCCAGGCGCGCGCGTGGTGCCGGTCGAACCCTCCATACAAAAAAGAGTGCCGCTGCCTCGCCATGTCAGCGGTGAAGACACCGTACCCACCGTGCTGTCGCGGCACTTGCCTGTGGGCGACGGCCTGCTGGGCCGCGTACTGGATGGCGCTGGCCGGCCGCTGGACAACCTGGGCCCGTTGGATAATGTGCGGCCCGCGCCGCTGTTTGCGCAAACCATCAACCCGCTGACGCGCGCACCGATAGACACGGTATTGGACGTCGGCGTACGTGCCATCAATGGCTTGCTGACAGTGGGTCGCGGCCAACGCATGGGACTTTTTGCCGGTTCAGGCGTCGGCAAGAGCGTGTTGCTGGGCATGATGGCGCGCTACACCCAGGCCGACGTCATCGTCGTTGGCCTGATCGGCGAGCGTGGCCGTGAAGTCAAGGAATTCATAGAGCACAACCTGGGCTCCGAAGGCCTGCAGCGTTCGGTAGTCGTGGCGGCGCCAGCAGATGTATCGCCCTTGTTGCGTCTGCAAGGCGCCGTCTACGCCACTCGACTGGCCGAACACTTTAGGGACCAGGGCAGGCATGTGCTGCTGATCATGGATTCGCTCACTCGCTACGCCATGGCGCAACGCGAAATTGCGCTGGCCATAGGCGAGCCGCCAGCCACCAAAGGCTACCCACCTTCCGTGTTTGCCAAGCTGCCCGCTCTGGTCGAACGTGCGGGTAATGGCGCCCCGGTGGCCGGACAGCCGGCCGGCTCGATTACCGCCTTCTATACCGTGCTGACGGAGGGCGACGACCAGCAAGATCCCATTGCAGACTCCGCCCGTGCCATTCTGGACGGGCACGTCGTGCTGTCGCGCAGTCTGGCGGAATCAGGCCATTATCCAGCCATCGATATCGAAGCTTCGATATCGCGCGTCATGTCGGCCATTATTCCCCCCGGGCAATTCAAGCTGGTGCATCAATTCAAAAAAATGCTGTCGCGCTACCAGCGCAACCACGATCTGATTGCGGTGGGCGCCTATACCCCTGGCAACGATCCACAAATCGATGAAGCCATAGAAAAACATCCCTGGCTGGAAGCCTACTTGCAGCAAGGCATGGCCAACCGCATCGACTACCCGGCCGCGGTCGAGGACCTGACCGCCCTGCTGGGTCAGAATGCAGGCATCCAGGCACCACCTCACACTTCGGTTCTGAACCATGGCTAAACACTCGTCATTACCCATGTTGATCGACCTGGCGCGTAATGGCGCCAACCAGGCAGGCAAGCAACTGCAGACACTGGCCAGCGAAAAGGCCGGTGCCGACCAGCAATTGTCCATGCTGCTGGTATACCGGCAGGATTATGCCGAGAGGTTGAGCAAGGCAGCGCAGACCGGACTTTCGGCATCGAATTACCACAATTTCAGGCAGTTTATCGCCACTTTGGATGAGGCGATCACACAGCAAAATAGGGTTGTCGCACAAATCGACGCCAAAATCGAACAAGGCCGGCAGCACTGGCATGCGGAAAAGCGCCGTGTCAGCTCCTTTGAAGCCTTGCAGTCACGAGACCGGCGGCAACAACTCACGCGAGAACATCGCGCCGAGCAACTCGCCAGCGACGAGATATCGGCGAATCTGTATCGCCGCGCACGTCCATCACATTGATCGGAGTCTGTCATGAATATGCCCGCAATCGCCGCAGTCCTGCCTTCCGTACCCGCCTCGTCAGGCAGCGCCACGGGCACCGCACGCAGCGAGACTGACCCCAAAACCACCGGCTTCTCGAACGTGCTGGCCCGCCAGCATAGCGTCGAAGCAGAAAAGGCTGCCGTACAGGCTGCCGGCAAGAAAATCGGCGGCAAGGCTGACAAAGCCGGCGAGCAAGCAGCTGAACAAGCAGCCGACGAAGCACAGGCCCAGCTTGCCAGCGAACAAGCCCTGGCCTTGCCTCAAATCGCTTTACACATTGCGGCTGAAGTGGCTGCTGTCCAGCAAACTGCAAGCGGCGGCCGCAAGCTTCCGGTCGACACAGCCAGCCTCACTGTGATCCAGGATGGAGCGGCCACCAACATCGCAGGCAAGACGGCTGCCACCAAAGGGCTTAGTCCCTTGGCTGCCCTGCTTTCAAGATCCATCGACGGCAACACAGCGAAGTCGCTAGCAGTAGCCAGCACGCAGCCTGAGGCAGCAGTAAGCATCCATCAGACTAACCACAGCCGGCAGGCGGCGTCGACCAGCCCACTGAACGCCAGGCAAGCCAGCAGTATTGCCGGCGCCAAGCAAGCCGTACTGGCCATGCAGACTCGCATGCAGGCTGGCGAAGTCAATCCCGACGCAGCCGTCCTGGCCGAATTCCTGGCCAGCAAAACGCAGGCCGCACCTGCCCAAGACACAGCAGTATTGGCATCAGCGCTGGAGCTATCCAGCTTGCCGTCTGCCACTAGCCACGCCCATACCGTTGCCGGCCTGGTATCGGGCATGGCAGCTACCGCCACCCTGGCTGGCGCCTCACCCGTGGGTATCCCCGGTGGTTCGCTCGCCGTGGCCACGCCGCTGAGCCACCCCAACTGGGGCGCCGATTTCAGCCGCCAGTTTGTTTCCATGACTCAAGGCGTGAGCAACATGCCACACACGGCCGAGCTGCGCCTGGATCCGCCCGAACTGGGCCCGCTGCGTATCTCGATCAACATCAGCGACAACACGGCCCATGCGGTGTTTGTATCGCCCCATGCCGCAGTTCGTCAGACGGTCGAGAACGCCCTGCCCCAACTTCAACAACAACTCGCCCAAGCCGGTATATCGCTGGGCCAGACCAGCGTCAGTGATCATGGCCAGCCAGATCAGGCCGCCTACCAGTCGTCAGCGTCCCGCAGCCACGGTGGTTCGGGTACGAATGGTGGCCTTGCGCTGGTGGGCGATAGCATTCCGGCAGCCACCGTGGTGCGTAGCATAGCCAGCAACGCACTGGTCGACACCTTCGCCTGATCGGACTCACGGCTATCTTGCTTGCCGCTTTAAGAGCGGCAGTTGATCAAATCCCAGAGCTAGCAAACTTTTGGCGGCTTATTCGACGTGATCCGCCAGCCTTGCCTGCGGCACAATGACGTACCTGAGTTAATCTCCAACCGCTACTCCAACCAAGCAGCTATGGCCTCCAATCCGGGCAAATTTGCCAGAACGCTCAAATCCATGCTGACTACCGCCCTGATTGTTGCGGTAAGCGTGGGCGTCACCCTATTTTTTTCCTCCAAAGCCAGCCAGGTTTCATCCCTGCTGGACGTAACGCTGTCCGAACCCAAGCCGCTGGAGTTGCCCAAGCCTATTTTCTCATCGCTGGAGCCCTTTACGGTAACGCTGCGCACCGATCGCAGCACGCGTATTCTGTATGTCGCCATCACCCTGCGTCTTGACAACGAAACGTCGCGACGCCTGGTTGCCGAGTTCATGCCCGAGGTGCGCGACCGCATCCTGCGCACATTGGCCGAACAGAATGCGGACCATATTCAAACACCCAAGGGCCGCAGCGAACTGGTGGCGTTGCTGGACGAAGCCATCGAACAGCCTTACGTTCCGCAGCCGATAGGGCCCTCTGTCAACAGCGTCCTGTTTACCGCTTTCGTGATCCAGTAAATGGCATATCAAAGCCTGCTTTCGCAAGATGAAGTCGATGCGTTGCTGGCCGGTGTTACCGGTGAAAGCGACGAGAAGACCAGCACTGCCGACGATCCGCCCGGAGTCCGCCCCTATGATCTGAGCTCGCCCGACCGGGTGGTACGCCACAGGATGCAAACGCTGGAGCTGATCAATGAGCGTTTTGCCAGGCGCCTGCGTTCGGTACTGCTTTCTTTCATGCGCCGTAATGCGGACATTACCGTAGGCTCCATCCGCATCCAGAAGTACTCGGATTTCGAACGCAACCTGCCCGTGCCCAGCAATCTGAACATGGTCACCATGAAGCCTTTGCGTGGGGCCGCCTTGTTCACCTTCGATCCGAATCTGGTGTTCCTGGTGATCGACAGCCTGTTTGGGGGGCATGGCCGCTACAGCACACGTGTGGAAGGCCGCGATTTCACCACCACCGAACAACGCATTATTCGCCGCCTGCTCAATCTGACCCTGGAAAGCTATGGCGGTGCCTGGGAACAAGTCTATCCGGTGCAATTCGAATACATACGTTCGGAAATGCACACCAAATTCGCCAGCATTACCAGCGGCAACGAAATCGTGGTGGTCACCTCCTTCAATATCGAACTGGGTGCTTCGGGCGGCAACCTGAACATCTGCCTGCCCTATTCCATGATAGAGCCGGTGCGCGATCTGCTGACCCGGCCCTTGCAGGAAGCCGGTGCTGGCGCCATTGATCAGCGCTGGACCCATCAATTGACGCGCCAGGTGCGCAGCGCCGACGTCGAGCTGGTGGCCGAGTTCGCAAGTATTGAATCTTCCATAGGCGAACTCATGCGACTGGAGGTCAATGACATCCTGCCGCTGGAGATCGCTCCCAGCATCAAGGCCCACGTGGGCGGCGTACCCGTTATGGAATGCACCTACGGAACATTCAACGGCCGCTACGCACTACGTGTCAAGAAAGTGCTGGCGTCCTCTGAAACCGACATTACCTGAGCACACTGTCATGACTGACTCCAAGCCCAACGATTCCCAAAACAACGAGACGCCGGACACCGGCGCCGCAGCAGGCAGCGACATAGACTGGGACGCAGCGCTGGCCGAGCAGGCCGGGCAGCCGCGCCAGACCACGCAGGCCGATGGCCTGTCCGGCGACACGGACGACTGGGCCAGCGCGCTGGCGGAGCAAACCGCGGCACAACAGCCGGCGGCCACAGCCGCTGCGGCGGTCAGCAGCGCACAGCATGTGTTTCAGCCCCTGACCGACAGCGACATCGAGAGCAACAGCGACATCGACATGATCATGGATATCCCCGTGCAACTGTCGGTGGAACTGGGGCGCACACGATTGACCATCAAGAACATTCTGCAGCTGGGCCAGGGCTCGGTGGTGGAGCTGGATGGGCTGGCCGGTGAACCCATGGACATCTTCGTCAATGGCTACCTCATCGCCCAGGGCGAAGTCGTTGTCGTCGAAGAAAAATACGGCATCCGTGTCACCGACATCATCACGCCCTCCGATCGCATCAGTCGGCTCAACGGGCGTCGCTAGACTGCACCATGACTGAAGCCGCCGTCCTGCGCCTGATCGTCAGCCTGCTCTTTATTGTGGCGCTCATCCTGGCCTGTGCCTGGATCACACGCCGGGCAGGCTGGCTGCGCACCGGCAATGCCTCGGGCTTGCGCGTCATCGGCTCGCAAAGCCTGGGCGCCCGCAACTATGTGGCCATGGTCGAAGTGGAAGATGCCCGCCTGGTGCTGGGCATTAGCGGGCATCAGATCACGCTCCTGCATACTCTGCCCCCTTCCCCGCCAATCGCCTCGGGCTTGCCTGGTGTCGCAGGCAGGCAGGAAAACGCCGGACCAGGTTTCGCCGCGGCGCTGGGCAAAGTACTGAAAGGTCGATAAAAGTGTACCGGCCTACCGTCATCAAGGCAGGCATGCGCCTGCTCACAGCCCTGGCCGTGCTGGCGGCGCTGCTCATACCCTCCACGGGCTATGCACAGACTGCGCTGCCCGCCCTGACCTCGGCGCTCAACCCGGATGGCAGCCAGACATGGTCGCTCAGCATACAGACTCTGGTCTTGCTGACCATGATGTCTTTCCTGCCGGCCATGCTGATGATGATGACCGGCTTTACCCGCATCATTATTGTGCTGGGCCTGTTGCGCAATGCCATGGGCACGGGCGCCTCGCCGCCCAACTCGATACTGATCGGCCTGGCGCTGTTCCTGACATTCTTTGCCATGTCGCCGGTCTTCGACCAGATCTATACCGACGCCTACCAGCCGCTGAGTAACGGCGTCATCGCATTCGAAGAAGCGCTGGAACGCGGCATCAAGCCGTTGCACAGCTTCATGCTGCACCAGACGCGCGAGACGGACCTGACCATGTTTGCCAACATGGCCAACGTGGCCGAGCTGCAATCCGCCGACGAAGTGCCATTGCGCGTGCTGGTGCCCGCTTTCGTAGCCAGCGAACTGAAGACCGCCTTTCAGATTGGCTTCACCATCTTCATTCCTTTCCTCATCATCGACCTGGTCGTGGCCAGCGTATTGATGGCGCTGGGCATGATGATGGTTCCACCTGTCACGATTTCACTCCCCTTCAAGCTGATGTTGTTCGTACTGGCCGATGGCTGGCACTTGCTGCTGGGGTCTTTGGCCCGCAGCTTTTACCAGTAGGAGGAGCACATGACTTCCGAAACCGTAATGTCCATGACCTATCTGGCCATGAAGGTGGCCCTGATCATGGCCGGACCGCTGCTGCTGGTCACCCTGGTGGTGGGGCTGCTGATCAGTATTTTCCAGGCGGCCACCCAGATCAACGAGATGACGCTGTCCTTCATCCCCAAGCTGCTGGCCGTCGGTGCCGCCCTGGTGCTGCTCGGCCCCTGGCTGATCACTACCATGGTCGATTACATGCGGACGCTGTTCTCACAAATTCCCGGCCTGGTTTCCTGAACACCCGGGCGTCGGAACAGCCATCATGATTTCAGTGGATATCGACCTGCTCTACGGGTGGATGAACGCCTTTCTGTGGCCGTTCTTTCGCATCCTGGCGTTGATCGGCACCGCACCCCTGCTGGGCGAATCATCCATACCTATAAAGGCCAAGGTCGGTTTCGCCGCCCTGGTGGCCGTCGCCATTGCACCAGCGCTGGACCCCATGCCCGACATCCCTCCAGCTTCGTTTGCGGGACTATGGATAGGGGTGCAACAGGTATTGATAGGCATGGCACTGGGCTTGGTCATGCGCATTGTCTTCGCCGCCGTCCAGACGGCGGGCGAATTCATCGGCCTGCAAATGGGCTTGTCCTTCGCTTCATTTTTCGATCCTGCCACAGGCGCGAATACCGCTGTGCTGGCGCGCATCATGAATATCGTGGCGATGCTGTTGTTCCTGGCACTTAATGGCCACCTGATGATGCTGGCTGGCATCATGCGCAGCTTTGATGTCTTGCCTGTCCGCGTGGGCGCGCTGGATCCCAATGGTTGGGGCGTGCTGTTTGAATGGAGTTCCGAAGTAATGGTGTCCGGCATGATGCTGGCCTTGCCGCTGATTATTGTGCTGCTCACCATCAACCTGGCCCTGGGCATACTGAACCGCACCGCACAACAGCTATCGGTCTTTGCCGTGGGCTTTCCCATCAGCCTGATGACAGGCCTGGTTTTGCTGGCCGTGGTGCTGCCCCAGACGGGGCCCTTTCTGTCGAATTTCTTCCAGGAAGGCTACAGCACCATGGCGCGCCTGGCTCAGGCGCTGGCCGGATCTTAAGCAGGCTGGGGAACGAAACCAGCCTTGGAGACCTCCAGCGGCTTGCCCGGCATCTCGATGACCTCGCTGGTATTGAGCTTGAAAACGGCTACCGCCTGGGCCAGGCGCGAGGCCTGCTCTTGCAATGAACCGGCCGCTGCAGCGGCCTCCTCGACCAGTGCCGCATTCTGCTGCACCACCCCATCCATCTGTGTAACCGCCTGATTGACCTGCTCGATGCCGTCGGACTGCTCATGCGAGGCCGATGCAATCTCGCCCATGATGGTCGTCACACCCTGCACCGAGCCGACCACCTCGCGCATCACCTCGCCCGCTTGGCCCGCCTGCTGCGCGCCCGCCTCGACCTTGTGCTGCGACTCTTCAATCAAGCCCTTGATCTCTTTGGCCGCCTGCGCACTGCGCTGCGCCAGCGAACGCACCTCGCCCGCCACCACGGCAAAGCCCTTGCCCTGCTCGCCGGCGCGCGCTGCCTCGACCGCGGCATTGAGCGCCAGAATATTCGTCTGAAATGCTATACCGTCGATCACCCCTACGATCTCGGCCATCTTGTGCGAACTGGCCGAAATTTCACCCATGGTATTCACCACCATCGAGACCGCCTGGCCACCACGCTCGGCCACGTCCGAGGCACCCTTGGCCAAGGCATCGGCCTGCAAGGCGTTGTCCGTGTTCATGCGTACCGTGGATGCCAGCTGCTCCATGCTGGCCGCCGTCTCTTGCAGCGAGGCCGCCTGATGCTCGGTGCGGCTGCTCAGGTCGGTATTGCCCATGAAGATCTCGCGCGAGCCCAGCGTGATCTCTTCCACCCCTTCGCGCACCGTGCTGACCGTGCGCGTCAGGCTTTCCTGCATCCGGCGCAAGGCCTCGTACAGCACCCCGATTTCGTTATGCGACCTGACCTCGACGCGCTGCGTCAGATCACCGTTGGCAATGCGGTCGAAGTGACGGCCAGCTTCTCGCAGCGGCTTGACCACGGTACGGCCAAACACCACACGCATGATGATCATCAGGACCAGACCCAGCAATACGGCGATGGCAATGGCAATCACGGCATTGCGGAAACTGGCTTGTGCTTCTTGGTAGTACAGGGCCTGCTCCTGAGCGATGTAATTGGAAAATGCCTCCACCGATTCTTCGAACGCCACGCTGCGAGGCATGCCGAATTCATTGTTGACGTAGTAGAAGGTAATGAAATCGTTGCTTTCCAGAGCCTGTACCATGGGGTCGATTCCATCATCCACGTACGGACGATAAGAGCTGATGATGCGGGTCGCCAGGCGCCGACCTTCGTTCGACTCGGGCAAGGCTTTACGGAATTCAACAAAAGCAGCCTTGACATCATCCAGCTTGGTCTTGGCAGCAATCAGCATGGCCTCGGCTTCGTTCTGCAGCTTTTCACTTTGCTGACCAGCCGCTTCTTGCTGATCTTGCTGATAGCGAGCAGCCACCAGTAAGGACACACGCAGACTCATCATGTCCTGGCCAAAACCATAGACAATACGCGAGACCTTGTTCTGCGTGTCTATTACCTCGGACTGCTTGAGATTCTGCGACAAGAACCAGGCACCCATGCCCCCTACGGCGGCAATAAGCACCATGAAAGTCGCCAGCACCAGCATCAGGATGAAACTGATTTTGGCGTCGGCGATGCGCAAACGGCTACGTTTGACGCGTGCCTTGCCCTTCTTTTGATTCGAGGGCGATGATTGCGAAGTAGACATAATGAAACCTGAAAGAAAAATGAGGGCCGTAGAAACAGAGCAACCGCAAAAACAGAAATGAAAGAAGCTACTGCACTATGGGCCGGTAGTTATTGAACTCATGCGCCCTGGGAATATTCACGCTTTTGACAATATGCGAGTAGCGGCCGTTGGCATCGAAAGCCAACCAGAGCTCACGATTGAAATACACCGCATCGGTCGCCAGCGTCGCCTTGTGCGCCCAGCGGGCTGTGGCTGCACCACTCAGCTGCCGGTAAACGTTGACAGGCTCCGCATGCATCAGAACGCTGGCTTCATCGAGGGTGGTCACGCCCGGCACCAGCATAGACATGGCCGACGTATCGAAATTGCTGCCTGTGGTACTGCACGCAGCCGCCAGCAGCAGCACGCCACCGGATACGGCACGCTTCAGCCAACGCTGCAAGCTGTCGCGCGCCAGCATCAGAACTCCACCCAGTCGTCGTCACTGACAGGTTCGGTCTTGGACTTGCCCAGCGGTTTCATGACATAAGACGGCTTGGGCGTGGTGGACCGCGCCACTGCCGCGGCAGGCTTGTTTTGAGCTGCGGCAGCGGGTACGGGTGCAGCGGCAAGCTGCTTGGCGGGCACATCGATCACTTCGACGCCGGCAATCCGGAACACGGATACCGCTTCCGATACGCTGCTCAGTTGTACGCGCAAGCTGCTGGCCGAAGTTGCTGCCTGCTCCACCAGCGCCGCGTTTTGCTGAGTCACCAGATCCATCTGGTTGACCGCGTGATTGATCTGGTCAATGCCCGATGACTGCTCAGTGGTCGCGGCAGATATCTCACCCATAATGTCGGTTACACGCGCCACCGAGGCCACGATCTCTTCCATGGTGGCGCCGGCACGCTCGACTTGTGCAGAGCCTTCGCTGACTTTCTTGACCGAATCTTCGATCAAGCCTTTGATTTCCTTGGCCGCCTGGGCACTACGCTGCGCCAGCGCGCGCACTTCGGAGGCCACGACAGCAAAACCCTTGCCCTGCTCGCCGGCGCGAGCGGCTTCGACAGCCGCATTGAGCGCCAGGATATTGGTCTGGAAAGCGATGCTGTCAATCACGCCCACGATATCGGAGATCTTGCGCGAGCTGGCTGAAATTCCCTGCATGGTCGACACGACTTCGCCGACCGCCTGGCCGCCGCGCTGGGCAACTTCGGATGCCGTCGCCGCCAGTTGATTGGCTTGCTGGGCATTGTCGGCGTTTTGCTTGACGGTGCTGGCCAACTCTTCCATGCTGGCTGCTGTTTGCTGCAGGGCGGCAGCCTGTTGCTCGGTCCGGCTGCTTAAATCGGTGTTACCGGCAACAATCTGCTGCGATCCCACGTTCATTTCTTCCATGCCGCGACGCACCGTACCAATTGCACGCCCCAGGCTATCTTGCAGGCGCTTGAGTGCTACGTACAACATGCCAATTTCGTTATGGGACGAAATCTCGATGCGTTGTGTCAGATCGCCCGAGGCTATGTCTTCGAAGTAGCTGCCCACATGTTTGAGTGGTCGCAACACCTTGCGCGACAAGGTCAGGTAGGCAGCTGTCGCAAGTACCAGCGACAAAACCACCAGGCCAATATACACATATATGGGTTGCGCAAACATATAGGCGGATTCTGCCAGCTGCGGCGCGTACCAGGCCGCCGCAACAGCTATCAGAGTCAGCAAGGACTGCAGCGCAACAATAGCAAAAAGGCTGGTTTTAATTTGTGTTTGGCCTGGCTTCATTAGTTGGACCCCATATTGAATAGACCGGTAGCCTGTATCTTGCGAAAGGCAAGCGACGCGGCTTCCAGGGCGGCTGTGCGCAACTGCAGCTGTGCCGTTGCGCTGTAATAATCGACGTCTTCCATTTTGGACAATTGATTGCTGTAGCTCAGCGCACGCTGAGCACCATTGGCGTCCAATGCATCAATCTCATTCATGCGGGCACCCACTGAAGCGCGTACCGTCAGCACGTTGTTGTAGGTGACGTCCATGCGCTGTATTGCGCTGCCCAGCGCGTTCTGGAATTTCGCCGCATTGACCGTATCGCCTAGCGTAGGGTCTGCCAGCGCCGCAATGATGCCGTCCAGGGTCTTGAAGACATTCAGGTCATCGGCGGTGCTGATGGGTTCAACCACGAAAACGTCGTCTTCTTGCGGTGTGCCAGAGATCGACACCTGCACGCCGCCTGGCAGCGTCAGGTGGTCGGTGCTGCCCGCCACGTAGCCGCTGCCGGTACCACTACCGACGTTAGCGCCATTGGCATCGGTGATGGTGACGGTATAGTCCGTGGCCGATGTGAACGCTATGGTAAATGTATGGCCAATATGCTCGCCGCGCGGATCGGTAATGGCCGGGCTGCCCACCACCGCCGTACCCGTGTTGCCAGCAGCCGCACTGCTCAGGTAGCCAGTGGTACCAGGCGCCGCGCGGCTGAACACATCGGTGCCTACATCGCTACCCGCTATGGTCCTGGTCTGGTCGGCCTGAATCTTGCGCTGAAACTGGTCACCCTCGTACACAACCCCCAAGACACCTTCCTGGAACGGCTTTACATTCCCTTTGGCGCCCGAAAACAGGTATTGCCCGCTGCCATCGGTGGCATTGGCCAAAGACAGCAGATTGGTACGTGCAATGGACAGCACATTACTCAAGGTGGCACGATCAGCATCCGACATCGTGCCATTGCCAGCCTCGATCAGGCGCGTCTTGACGTCCTGCAACAGGGTGGTTACCGAGTTGAGCGTATTTTCTTCTATGCCCAGGTTCTGGTTCAACACACTGCGATTCTCGGCAAACCGCTTGTTCAACGATTGCGACTGGCTGATATTGATGGCCTGGGCCGCAGCCAGGGGATCATCGGCCGGTGTCACCATGCGTTGACCGCTGCCAATTTGCTGGTACAGATGCATCAGATCGGACTGCTGGGCGTTGATGGAGTTCAGTCCCGTCTGAAAGAACAAGGTGGAACTAATACGCATGGTGCACTTCCTGAAAATTAATCACTGGATCAGATATTTTTGCGGCCCGGTCCGCCTGGCTTAATTGCGCAGCCCCAACAACGTATCAAATAAAGACGAGCTGACGTCGATCAGCCTGGAGGCGGCGCGAAACTGCTCTTGATATTGATCCAGGCGTACATACTCTTCATTGAGATTGACCCCCGACACCGCTTGCTGCGCCGCGTAGTTTTGCTGGATCAGCGTGGCTTGCGCCTTGGCTGACGTCGAATTTTTCTGTGTCATCACACCCACGTGGTTGACGATCTGCGAGAAGGCTTCGTTCAGGCTCATGGAGCCATCGCCCAACACCTTGCTCGTCTGCAGCTTTGCCAGCTCCAGGCCCACGTCACCGTTGGAAGTACCCGAGCCCGGCGTCGCCATTGCGATAGCCGCCGGATCATCTATGGCCAGCGCCAGATTGGCCGCTGCCGAGCGAGTGGGCTGCACCAGCCAACTATCACCCTCATCCGGCGCGCCGCTTACATTGAAACTTATGCCATCAACCTCAATGGCCGTCGGGTTGGCAGGATCGCCAGAGTCCGTAAACGTTGACACCTTGCCATTGGGCAGGCTGGTTACGGTATAGCCGTTGACGGTTCGCTCAATGCGATAGTCTTGACCAGTGAGCTGATTGGCATCCGTAAACTGCGCAGACATTACTGCCCCACCCCCGTTCTCGGGGCCAGGCATGGACGTGACTGGGCCCAGGGTGAAGAAATCGCCACCGCCAATACCATGCAAGTCTTCGCCTGTTCTATGCACGGTGTTGATGGCCGTCGCCAGACCCACCGCCAAACGACCCAGCTTGTTTTGCACGCTGTCGAGCGCCTCACGACGATAGTCGAGCAGTCCGCCCAAGGTGCCGCCCTTGATACTACTGTCTGGCAACTCCACCGCCACCACATCACCATTGACCGGTGCTGTATAGGCCACTACGGTGCGTGCGGGGTCGTCCGCCGAAGGCTGGGCATGCAAGGGAAACACCGTGTCGCCACCAAGGAGAATCTGGCCATTGCCCACGGTAAGATTGAAATTGCCGTCCTGCTCTATGACTTTGACCCCCACCAGTTGGCTCAGCTCGGCCACCAGTTGGTCACGCTGGTCCAGCAAATCGTTGGGTTCGTGTTGACTGGCCGTGGCGCGCGCCGTGGTGATCTGGGTGTTCAGATCGCGTATGCGCTCGGCGTAGCTGTTGATTTGCGTGACTACTGTCGTAATCTGCGTATTGATGTTGCCACGCTGGTCATCCAGGAAGGCGTTGCTGTCATTGATCTGACCGACCAGGCTCGAAGCGCGTCCCAGCAACTCCTGGCGCGCTGCACTGTCGGCCGGCGCCGAAGCCACTGCCTGGATGCCGTCGAAAAATTTCTGTAAGGCTGGAGTGATGCCCACGGTGCGATCGGCAAACAGATTGTTGATCTGCGTGATTTCGGTGCCATAGGCCGCAAGCGAAGCGCCGGTGGTCTGGGCACTGGTCAATTGCCGAAACAGAAAACTATCGTAGGCGCGCTGCACCGTTACCGCCTGGACGCCACGCCCGATATAGCCCGCACTGGTGGCACTGGCACCTGCCGTGGCCGACAAGACCGACTGGCGGTTATAGCCTTCGGTGGCCGCATTATTGATGTTGTGGCCAGCCGTTTGCAGGCGGTTTTGCGCCGCGTTCAAACCCGAGAGGCCCAGATTGGCTAAATTCATGAAAGTTCCGCTTGGCATCGGGCGCCCGCAGGCAGCCCGCAATTAAACTCTAACTACTGCGTTAACGGCCCGTCCCGACAAATCTTTAATCATGGGAGCGAGTTTCAGCGTCAGCTTCGTGGACCGCTGTCGAAATAGCCCATGATGGAAATAAGCTTGTCGGCATAAGCCGGATCGGTGGCGTAGCCGGCCGCCTGAATGCGGCGCGCCGCATCTTCGGCCGACAGCGCATCCAGCACCCCGCTGTAGCGCTCGTTCTGGCTGATCAGGCGGGCATAGTCGGCGAACGACTCGGCATAAGAATCGTAGGCACGGAAAGGCTGCCTCACTTTCTGGGCCACACCGTTTTCGTACTCGGTAGTCATGATGTGCACCACCTTGCCCTTCCAGCCCCCAGTGGCCTTGATGCCGAACAGGTTGTAGCTGGTGCTGCCATCGTCCGCCTTGATTTCGCGGCGTCCCCAGCCCGACTCCAGCGCAGCCTGACTCAGTATCAGTTTTTCATGGACACCGCTTTCCGCCGCCGCCACTTTGGCCGCCTCGGACATCCGGCTGACAAAATTCTGTATATGCTCGGGCGCGCCCTTGATGGCGGAATAAATCTTTTCCGCGATGGGGTTCTTGGCCAGCATATCGATCAATGCAGAAATCGAAGGCGCATCTTCACGCCTGTCGTCGCCAATGCGGGACTTCAAGGAGGGCAAGCGCGTAGCGGCCAGCTCGGGCGGCGTGGGCTCTTTACCCAAGGTGTTGGTCGTCCGCCCCTGACTGGCTTGTATCTGGTCCAGCAAGGCCTGCGCCAGGCCGAGCCCGGGGCTGGCCAATTGCAAGGCCATCTGCTCATCACTCATGTCCTGGGCGAGGCGGGTCTGGTCACTGTCGAACAAAGACGGCTGGTTCGACACCTGGCGCGCCTGCTTGAGCATTTGTTGGATGAACAGGGCTTCGAACTGCTGCGCAACTTTGCGCTCGGCCTGGTCCGATTCCAGTGTACCGGCGTTGACGCCCTGCTTCAGGCTGTTGAGTCCACTGAAATCCAGCGACGACAAGGCATCGGGTGCAGGCCGGGGAATGTATTGAACGAAAGCCACGGCGTTCGCCTAAATGATCTCGAGGTCGGCGCGCAAGGCACCGGCACTCTTGAGGTTCTGCAAAATCGAAAGCAAATCTTGAGGCGTCGCACCCAGGGCATTCAATGCCTTGACCACATCAGCCAGGTTGGCGCTGGTGCGCACGCGTTGCAGGCTACCGCTCTCGGAACGCATTTCTATCTGAGTGTTGTCCGTGACCACAGTCTGCCCGCCACCGAAGGGGGTATCAGGTTGGCTGACGTCCGATTGACGACTGATCACCACCGAGAGATTGCCGTAGGCGATGGCCGCTTCGTCTATGGTCACCGTACGGTTCATTACTACCGAACCAGTACGCGCATTGATGACCACCTTGGCGCGTGCGGGTGCTACGCGAACTTGCAGGTTTTCTACCTGTGACAGGAATGCTGCCTGGGCGTGAGGATCCAAGGGGCCGCGCACTTGTACGACACGGCCGTCGAGTGCCGTGGCCGTACCCCGGCCGAACTGCTTGTTCAATGCCACAACCAGGTTTTGCGCCGTACCGAAATCGGTCGTGTTCAACTCCAGATTCACGATGCCATCCCGGGCATAAGTAGTAGGCACAGCACGTTCGATAATCGCCCCATTGGAAATAATCCCGCCATTCAACTGGTTGATTTGCACGCTCGAGCCTCCGGCTTCCGCACCCGCTCCGCCCACCAGCAGGTTGCCCTGGGCAATCGCATAAACCTGGCCATTGGCACCCTTGAGCGGCGTCATCAAAAGCGTACCGCCGCGCAGGCTTTTGGCGTTACCCATGGACGACACGACGACGTCCACCGTCTGGCCGGGCCGCGCGAAAGCCGGCAAGCGGGCCGTCACCATCACAGCCGCTACGTTTCTGACCTGCATATTGGTACCCTGCGGCACCGTGATACCCAGCTGCGAAAGCATATTGGTCAGGCTTTGCTGCGTGAAGGGTGTCTGGCGAACCCGGTCGCCGCTACCGTCCAGGCCAACGATCAGGCCGTAGCCGATCAACTGGTTGGCGCGCACGCCTTGAATGGACGCCAGATCCTTGACACGCTCGGCCTGCACGAGCTGCGGCGCCATCGCCAACAGCAAGCCCAGGCCGACAAGCGCCAGCCGGCCTGTATGCAGGCGCAAGCGACGGATAAAAAAGGAATTCAAGGCCTGCATCATGTTGGTATCAGAACGGAGAAATATTCAGGAAGAAACGCTGCAGCCAGCCCATGGTCTGGACTTCGTCCATCGTGCCTTTGCTGCGGAACTCAATGCGCGCGTCCGCAACTTGGGTGGATAGCACGGTATTGGAGCCGGTGATGGAGCGCGGATCGATCACACCTGAAAAACGAATATGCTCGCTGCCGCGATTGATCGCGATTTGCTTGTCACCCGCAATTTGCAAATTGCCATTGGCAAGCACGCCTACCACGGTAGTTGTCAAAGTGCCCGAGAACTTATTGTCAGCGCTGCTGGAACCTGTGCCATTAGCCACATTGCCGCCGCTCATATCGAAGCTCTGCTTGGAGAAGTTGCTGGACATGAGGTCCGGTGCGAGCGTTACACCAAAGTCGGCACTGCCGCTGCGGTCGGTCTGGGTCTGCACGTTCTTGGCCGCGTTGGTTTTCTCCTGGATGATGACCGTCACGATGTCGCCCACATTGCGGGGCCGGCGGTCTTCGAACAAGGGGTAATTACCATAAGCGGTCGGCTGGTAAATGGCACCATTGGCCAGCGCCTCCGCCGGTGGCGGCAGCGGCGGAGGCGCCGTCAACGGCCCAGTCACGACGGGCTCGGGCGGCACCAGCGCGCAGCCCGAGATCACGGCAATGGCGCAGCACAACAGAAAGCGGCTAAAACGTTTAAGCATGGTTTACAGTTGGGTCAGGCGCGCCAGCATCTGGTCTGACGTCTCGATGGCCTTGCTGTTCATTTCATAGGCGCGCTGGGTGGTGATCATATTGACCAATTCCTCGGCCACATTCACGTTGGACGTTTCGGTGTACTGCTGCAACACCAGGCCGGCACCATCCAGGCCAGGCTGAGCAAAATTGGCCGGGCCCGACGCATCGGTTTCCACATACAGATTCTCGCCAGCGCTTTGCAGACCGGTGGGATTAATGAAGGTATTCAGCTGCAGCTGTCCCACCTCGACATTGGTGCCGGCTGCGCCCGGTTGTGTCACCGATACCGTGCCATCGCGGGCAATGGTGATGGTCAGTGCATTGTCGGGAATATTGATGGGTGGCTGAATGGGGTAACCACCGGCCGTAACCAGCTGTCCGTTCTGGTCCACCTGCAGGCTGCCGTCGCGGGTGTAGGCGAAAGTGCCGTCAGGCATCTCTACCTGTAAAAAACCCTTGCCCTGAATGGCGATATCCATCGAATTGCCGGTGTCTTTCAGGTTGCCTTGCGTATGAATGCGCTCGGTCGCCACCGTACGCACACCAGTGCCTATCTGCAAGCCAGAGGGTAACTGGTTGGCCGCACCCACCTGAGCGCCCGGCTGACGTATGGTCTGGTACATCAAGTCTTCGAAATTGGCGCGACTGCGCTTGAAGCCTGTGGTATTGACGTTGGCCAGGTTGTTGGAAATCACATCCATATTGGTCTGCTGTGATTCCAGACCCGTCTTGGCGATCCAGAGCGAACGTATCATGATCTATATCCTTGTGTGGATGCGGCATGCCGCATCGGTACCGTATGGCATTAATTGGTGGACAGTATGGAATTGGCACGCTCAGCGTTGGAGCTCGCGTCCTGTATGACTTTCATCTGCATTTCAAAACGACGCGCATTGGCAATCATGCCCACCATCGCTTCGGCCGGGTTCACATTGCTTTTCTCGACAAAACCGGCAATCATGCGCACCTGCGGATCGGCTGGCGCGGCTTGCCCATTGGCCGCGCGAAACAGGCCATCGCCACCACGCAGCAGGCCGTCCGGTTGGGGATTAACCAGCTTGAGCTGGCCGATCAACTGTATGTCGTTTGGCCTATCGCCGGCGCCCAGCACCGATATCTGCCCATCACCCGAGAAAGTCACCGCGCCGCGCTCGGGAATTTCAACCGGCGCGCCGTCGGCCGACAGCACCGGGTAGCCCTGGCTGGTGACCAGCAGGTTTTGCTCGTTGACGGCAAATTCACCGGCACGGGTATAGGCTTCGCCCTGCGGTGTTTGCACGCTGAACCAGCCATCACCGGTAATGGCGGCATCGAGCGCATGGCCGGTTTCCACCATCACGCCCTGCCCCAAATGGCTGGCCGGCGTAGAGGTGACCGTGGAAACCCGCGTGGGCAGCGTGGGCGCGGCACCGACCACGGGCACGGAACGGTAGATGGCCATCTGCTCGCGAAAGCCTGCCGTATTGACGTTGGCCAGGTTGTTGCTGATGACGGACTGCTGTTCCAGCACGCGGGCGGCGCCACCGGCCGCCGTATAAATAATGCGATCCATGTCGGTTTATTTAACGCATCGAGATCAGGGTCTGCATGATCTGATCCTGTGTCTTGATGGTTTGCGCATTGGCCTGATAGGTACGCTGCGCAATAATCATGTTGACCAGTTCCTGGCTCATGTCCACGTTGGACTCCTCTACCGCCTGGCCTTTGATGCGCGCCATCCCATTGGAGCCCGGGCGACCAAGTATGGGCTGGCCCGAGGTCGAGGTTTCGATCCAGGCATTGCCACCCACCGGCTGCAGGCCCTGCAAGTTGGCAAAGTCCACCAATACCAGCGAACCCATGGACTGGGTTTCGCCATTGGTGTAGCTGGCCACAATGGAACCGTCCGCCGCGATGGCCATGCTGGCGTATTCACCCGTAGGGTAGCCATTCTGGTTGAAGTTGAAAGTGAAATCGCCACCGAACTGCGTGGAGCCGGCGTAGTCGACGGTGAAGTTCAGGGCATTGGCGGGCGAAGCGCCGGGAACCGTAGCCATCTGCACGGTTACCGGGGCCGTAGGCTCCACCAGGCGTCCGCCCTGATCAAAGCGCATACGCTCAACACCACTCACCGGATCAGTGACAGCTTGACCGCCGATGCGATAGTAGACGTCCCACTCACTGATATCAGGTGTAGCCGCTTCCGAAGGCCGCTTGGCAAAGTACTGCATCATTTGATGCGAATTACCCAGGGAGTCGTAGACGTTGATGGGCAGCGAATGTGTGTAGGTACTGGGTACGGCGGGGTCGAAGGTACCCACCGCCAGCGGCGCATTCGCATCCACATTTACTTTGGACGTCACGGTAGACGTTGCTGACGGCGCGATATTGCCCGACGGAACGCGTACCGGCACCAGATTGGTGCCGCCCTCTTCGTAGCCTGTCAGCTGATAGCCCTGGGCATTGACCAGGTAGCCATCCTTGTCCGGCGAGAACTGGCCGTTGCGCGTATACAGTACGCTGCCACTGGGGTCGGTTACCCGGAACAAGCCGCTGGCCCCATCAATGGCCATATCGAACTGGTTACCGGTACTGGATACTGAGCCGATGGTGAAGCGTTGATTAATGCTGGCCACCTGCGTGCCCAGACCCACGCGCGAGCTGGCATAGACATCGGCAAATGACGCTGTGCCAGACTTGAAGCCGACCGTGCCGGAGTTGGCAATATTGTTGCCGATCACATCCAGATTCTGTGCGGCGGCGTTCAATCCACTTAGACCTTGTCCGAAACCCATGATATACCTCGTTAACTTTTAACTATGTTTTAGAAGTGCGGCGCACACCGTGGCGACACCGCGTACCGCTACCGCAACTACATGATTTTTCTTATGTCCAGAAGCGAAAACTTGCCCGCCAGACCGAGATCCAGCTGCAAGCCGCTGGACGAGTACGCCACACTGCCTACCTTGCCGTACATCAAGGCACCCGACGATACGGGATTGCCGTCTGCATCGGATGCGGCCACCTTGACGGTATAGGCACCATTGACCAGTTCAACGCCGCCATCGCCCTTGCCGTCCCACTGCATGGAGACGATGCCAGCCGGCTGAGGACCCAGCTCCAGCTGACGTACAGCCGTGCCTGTGCTGTCCAGTATCGTTACGGTTGCCTTCGTGGCCGGCGATATAAAGTCGATACCAAAAGGTGTGGACACCTTCTCGCCGGTTTCACCACCTAATGAAATCTTGCTGCCAGGCACCAGCACCTCTTTGCCGATCAGGCCGGCAGCCTGCATGGACTGCGACACATCCATTTGGCCCGACAGTGCCAGCAAAGTAGTGTTCAATTGATTGATGCCGTTCACCGTGGACAGCTGCGCAATCTGCGATGTGACCTGCGCGTTATCCATAGGGTTGAGCGGATCCTGGTTCTGCAACTGCGTGACGAGCAATGTCAGGAATCTGTCCTGGGTGTCGCCCATCAGGCTGTTGGTGCCAGCCTGGGCATAGCCCATCGGGTTAGTGTCTGTCTTGCTCACTGCGGCGGTATTGGTGGTCACGCTTTGCTCCGGATAAAGGTCTGGACGATAGGCATGGCTTTACTGGCCTATTGACAGCGTGCGCATCATCAGACTTTTTGCCGTGTTGATCACTTCAACATTGGCCTGATAAGAGCGCGAGGCGGAAATCATGTTGACGGTCTCAGCCACCACGTCCACATTGGGCATGGCGACATAACCGTCGGCATTGGCCAAGGGGTTCTTGGGGTCGTATTGCAGTCGGGGAGGCGCAGCGCTTTCCACAACAGCGGCCACCCGTACGCCACCCACGGCGGCCGTCTGCGACTGACCGGCTACAGGTGTCATCTGAAACACCACTTGGCGGGCGCGATAAGGCTGGCCATCCGGACCCGTCACGCTGTCTGCGTTGGCCAGATTGCTGGCCGTGACGTTCATACGCTGCGACTGCGCCGTTAAGGCAGAGCCCGCGATCTGAAATATGCTGCTGGTCGACATGAGAATCCTGTAATGTTCAGTGTCTGCCTGCGTTACTGCTGCAGCGCAGCCATAATGCCTTTGATACGGGCCGAGATGATGGTCAAGTCGGTCTGATAGTTAGCTGTGTTGTCGGCAAAGGCTACGCGTTCCACATCCATATCTACCGTATTGCCATCCATGCTGGGTTGCAGCGGTTGCCGGTACAGTAGAGGTGCTGGGTCTGGTGTAACGGCTTTGGCCGGAATATGGCGAACCGACGTCAAGGCGAGTTGTGTATCGGGCAAATGCATGCTGCCGCCGCCATCCATGGCCTGGCGCAGCGCGGCAGTAAAATCAAAATCGCGCGCTTTGTAGTTGGGTGTATCGGCATTGGCGATATTGGCAGCCAGCACTTCCTGGCGCCTTTGGCGCAAGGCCAGCGTTGTCTGGTAAAAGCCCAAGTCGTCACCGATACGGTCAATCATATGGCACCTGCGTTCTGAAGATACATGCATAGTAAAGGCCATGCTGCCTAGACAAAGTATGAAACAAGGCGCGAATTGACAGCCAATTCCCGCATTGCCCAGCCAGCCCCTTCTATAAAATGACCTCATGCAAAAGTCATGGCTCATTTTCATCCTCGCGCTGTGTGCGGTGTTTACATCAGCACAGGCCGCCCTGCCCGCCAATGCAACCCCCGCAGTGCAAGACCCTGCCCTGGTGGTCGCCGAAGTCGAGGACTTCCTGCATTCACAGGCCAGCACTTACCCCGGCTCGGTCCAGGTCACCGTTGAAACGCCGCGCATACAGAACCAGCAGGCCTGTGATCAGCTGCAAGCCTATCTACCCTCAGGACAGCGGCTGCGTTCACGCATGTCGGTGGGTGTGCGCTGTGTGGAGCCCGCCGTATGGACGTCGCATGTAAAGGTCACCTTGAGTATCCAGGGCTATTACTATGTGGCCAATCGCAATATGGATGTCGGAGAGGTGGTGTCGCTCGATGACATGGCCGCCCGCGAAGGCGACATCCTGCGCCTGGCCAGAAATATTGTTTTCGACCCCAGTCAGGTGGTCGGCTATATCACCAGCCAACGCATACGCGCAGGCAGTCCCATCAAGTCCAGTGCCCTGCGCGACCCTGAGTCGATACAGCGCGGCCAGGTGGTACGCACAGAGGCTCGGGGTGCCGGCTTTGTCGCAACCGGCGAAGGCCAGGCCTTGCAAAGCGGCGCGCCTGGTACCCAGATCCAGGTGCGAGCGAGTTCGGGACAAGTCATCAGCGGTGTGGTGGTCAATGCCCATACGGTCCGCATAATCATGTAAGCAGACGCTGCCTGAAGTAAGCGCTGGCAAAAACAAGTATTAGCCCTAAAGTTCGTGGGTTTTCGACCGTAAAAGAACTGAGCATACGCAGTACACTAGCTGCAGCATTCCGGAGAAAACACTTGAAAATCACATCATCCCCCCTGAATACCCCGACCGGCCCCGTGGCAGGCACGCGGAGCGATGGCGTGAACAACACGAATGTGCCGGCTTCCGGTTCGGCGGCCAGCGGCAAGCCCTCGGTCGACCTCAGTAGCGCCGCAAGGCATTTGTCCAGTCTCGAAAACGCCGACAATGACGTCGACGTGGCGCGTGTCCAGGAACTGCGCGATGCTATCGCGTCCGGACAACTCAAAATAGACCCCAGTCGCATAGCCGACGGCCTTCTGGCCAGCGTGCGCGACCTGCTCAAATAGACACCTGATGAACAGCACGATCGCCCAGCTGCACACCTGCCTGGAACACGAAACAACCCTGGTGCGCGAGTTTATCGAGCTGCTTGAATCAGAAGCGCAGATACTGGCCAACGGCGTTGCCGAAGACGCACTTGCAACGAGCACTGCCAGAAAAAACATCTACGCCGCGCAACTTGCCCAGGCAAGCGAAACCCGTCAGACCATGCTGACCACGTTGGGTTATGGCGCCGACCGTGCTGGCCTCGAAGCCGCTACCGACAAGCACCCTGCCCTACGTGCTGCCAGCGAGCAACTGCTGGAACAAACCCGCCAGGCCAGCGAACTGAACGCCTCCAACGGCCTCATTATCGATACGTTTCTTGAGCATAACCAGCAAGCGCTGGAGATGCTACGCACCTTGGCTGGCGCCGAGAATCTGTACGATGCCAAAGGACGTACCCGCCCGGGTGGCAAGACGCAAAGCACGAATATTAAAGCCGGCTAAGGTCCAGGGCGCATAAACTCTTTCAGCGCAAACAACTTGAGCAATGCTGGCGCCCAACACGAGGGCGGCAGCGTTGCCTTGCCCACCAGACTTGCCGCCACGGAACGAGCCATACGCGCCGAGCTGCCCTGACTCAGATTCCAGGCGGCCATGGCACACTGTATTGCCACCATCGCATGCTCCTGTTCCGATTCAAAGGCACGACCTTGTTCCAGCAACCGCCACATCTGCGGCGTTTGCCGAAGACCTGAACGGGCTTCGCTACGAATGAGCAGACAGGCTGCCAGCCAGGAAACCACTGCACCATCTTGAGGCTTGGCCAGACCATATAGTGTCTTGATCAGACTGCCATCCTGGCGCCGCAGCACCCGCAACGAGACCATATGTAAATTCAGGGGTGCTTGCTGGCGTGCAGGCAAAATCACCGGGCAATATGCAGCCCATATCACCAGATCCGGGGCGGCTACGCCGGCGATAGTATCAAGGTCGACTGGCAGTTCGGCCGCCGCCAGCGGCTGATGCGGCAAAGTCTTTGCCAAAGCACCCACCGTAGTCGCACCATCATCGACAAACACTCGAGTAGCACCAAAAACCTGGGCAAGCCAGCGCACGCCGCTGCCGTTGACCTTGCGCCATAAGGCCTGGCTGCCGCCCTCAAACACATGCATGAGCGAGCCTGTAGAACTTAGCGCAGCGATCTGGCGCAACAAGGCATCGCTTGCGGATGGAGCCGCCGAGGCCGATTCCCCGGTTGATGATACCCAGCCGCCAGAAAAAGCCAGTTGCTGTAATGGCGTGGTCAGGGCCTTGCCCTGCCCGCTCAGCAGCAGGCTTGCCCGCACATGGCCTCGCAGACCATTTTGCAAACTCAAGGGACACTGATCGTGGACCGCCAGCAACGGTCCGGCCTCGCCCGCCTGAGCGTTATGAGCGACCCGTTCCAACTGTCGCAGGCGGCCCGCAAGCCTAGCCGCTCCATCCGACCCGGCTGGCGCACGCCATAATTCGTAGGCTTGAGCCAGGGCAACATCGTCATCCACAAAGTCGCAGGCGGTCTGCAGATCGTCCATTGCCAGTGCACTGCCCGCCGCCCCACCCGTCACCGAGAGCAGGCCCGGCAGCCATTGACTACGACGCCGATCCGCACCGGCCTTGACGTCCTTGTCGTTGCTTGGCTTGCTCAGCGACATCAGCGCCGCAAAATCGGCCTCGGTGGGCGCATACAAGACACTGGCCGGATTGCTGTGCGCCAGGGCCTGATCGACCAACTCGGCCGAATACGCCGGCATTAGGTCTTCCGGTACCTTTTGGCCGGTCGACACAAAATGAATCGGCAATTGATATCGCAAAGCAGTATCGAGCGCCGCGCCCATCCGGCTGGCTTCATCCACTTTGGTAATGATGCATCCCGCTGGCGGCGAACCGCCGTCGTTGGCATAACTGCGGGCTACCTCGTCCAGGGTATCGCCATGGCTGCTGGCATTCAGCACCAATAAGCGGCTGATTGGCCGGCCTGCGCCCGCCAGCATAGCGGCCTGCTCGGCAATATAGTGATCACGCTGGCTGATGCCAACGTTGTCGATCAATAGCGTCTGGCCGGGGTTTGTCTGTCGAATGATGGCCTGCAGTTCATGCACGTCCTGCGCCACATGTACCGGCACATTCATCATTCGACCGTAAATCTTCAGTTGCTCATGTGCCCCGATCCGGTAGGTATCGGTAGTGAGCAACACCAGGCTGTCCGGGCCGGCACGGCGCAGGCAGCGTGCCGCCAGCTTGGCAATCGTGGTGGTCTTGCCCACTCCTGTAGGCCCCACCAGTGCAATGGCACGGCCGCTGGTCCATAAATCGTCTTCGCTACCCAGCACCGGCAAATGCGTGATGAGTTCCTGGCGGGCCCACTGCACGGCCGCCTTGCCTGACAGCCCTTCCGGCAGACGCTTGAGCATGGCACGCAACAACGCCGTGCTGAATCCGAAACCGAGCATGGTCTGGAATAGCGTTGCCGCCTGGGGAATCCGACGCAAATGGCTGCCCCACATCAAATCATCCATGCGCGCTTCCAGAGCGCCCCGCATGTCGCCAATGGCACTCATGACCTCAATACGGGCATTGCTTGCGGGCGGCATGGCCGCGCTTGACGGCATCTGTGGCACATCTGAAGCAGCTGCTTGAGCCGATGTCGCGTCAGTGGCCAGGATTTCCACCCCACCATTGACACGTCGGTTGGACACGATCAGCGCGTCAGGCCCCAACGCAAGACGAACCTGGCGCAGTGCTTCGCGATTGGTGCTACCCAGAAATCGACTGATGTTCATTGCGTCGCCCCACCTATCTGGGCAGTAATTTTGAGTATGCGCTCATCCGGTATTTCGGCATTGGACAGAACCCCCAGCTGCGGAAAATGGTGGCGCAGGAATCGGGATAACGAAGCCCGCAGCACGGGCGGAACCACCAGTACGCTGGCATCGCCATTGGTCTCTTGCGTCTGGACAGCGCGTTGGGCGTCCGTCAACACGCTTTCAGCCAAGCCAGGCTCTAGCGCGCCGCTGGTGGTCAGGGCTTGAGTCAGGACACGCTCGAGGCGTGGGTCCAGGCCTATCACGCGTAGCTCGGCGTCACCCGGAAACCATTGCTGCACAATCGCCCGGCCCAGTGCGACACGCGTAAGGGCCAGCAGTTCGTTGGCATCGGGCCCGGATCCAGCCGGGTTCAGCGCTGCCAGACGCGGTGCGTGTTCGGCCAAGGTATCGATAATGCTGCGCATGTCCCGAATAGGTACTTCTTCATCCAGCAAGCCGCGCAGTAGTTTTTGCAGCATGGTGAGGCTGATGGTCTTGGGCACCAGGTCTTCCACCAGCTTCGGTGATTCGCGACCGATGTGGTCAAGCAATTGCTGGACTTCCTGCCGGCCCAATAGTTGCCCGCCGTAACGATGCATCAGGTGATTCAGGTGCGTAGCGATGACAGTGCCTGCATCGACCACGGTGTAGCCTGCGATCTGGGCTTGCTCGCGCATGGCAACGTCAATCCAGACGGCAGGCAGGCCAAAGGCCGGATCCGTCGTAGCCGTGCCAGGCAGCTTCATGCTTACGCCGCCAGGATCGATTGCCAGCCATTGCCCGGGCGTGGCCACGCCGTGTCCGATCTCGACACCAGACAAGAGAATACGGTACTCATTGGGCTTGAGCTCGAGGTTATCGCGTATGTGCACCACTGGTGGCAAAAAACCTACCTCTTGGGCGAACTTCTTGCGCAAACTGCGTATGCGATGCAGCAACTCGCCATTCTGGGCATGATCCACCAGCGATATCAGGCGATAACCCACTTCCAGACCCAGCGGATCCACCAGCGCCACATCGTCCCAGCTGGCTTCGGCCGCCGCGGCTTCCACCGCCGCTTGCGCCTTCGCGGGCTCCTCGGCCTGCTGTTCCTTTTCTGCCTGCTGGCGCTTGTACATCAGCCAACCGCCGCCCGCCATGGCAGCCGCCAGCAGCAAAAAAGCAATATGCGGCATGCCCGGTATCAAACCCATGGCGCCCATGATCCCAGCCGTAATGAACAGCACGTTGGGGTTGGCAAACAACTGACTGACCATTTGTTGACCAACGTCCTGGTCGGTCGCCACGCGTGACACCACCACACCTGCGGCGGTCGAGATAACCAGAGCCGGAATTTGAGCGACCAGACCATCGCCTATGGTCAGCAGCGTATACACGTGCCCGGCTTCAGCGAACGAAAGGTCGTGCTGACCCACGCCGATGATCAGACCACCAATAATATTAATGATCATCACCAGCAGGCCCGCTACGGCATCACCGCGCACAAACTTGCTGGCCCCATCCATGGAGCCGTAGAACTCGGCTTCCTGCGACACCTCGGCGCGGCGCCGACGCGCCTCCTCCTCGCCCACCAGGCCAGCGTTCAAATCGGCATCGATGGCCATCTGCTTTCCTGGCATGGCATCCAGGGTAAAGCGCGCGCCCACTTCGGCAATACGGCCCGCACCCTTGGTGATCACAATAAAATTGATGATAACCAGGATAATGAAGACCACGATACCGACGGCAAAATTGCCACCCACCAGAAAGTGCCCGAAGGCCTCAATAACCTGGCCGGCCGCGTCCGGCCCCTTGTGTCCATGCAGCAGTACCACTCGGGTCGAGGCCACATTAAGCGCCAGCCGCAGCAATGTCGCAAACAGCAATACAGCGGGAAAGGCGGCGAAATCCAGCGGCTTCTTGGTAAACATCGCCACCAGCAGAATCATGACCGCCAGCGAGATATTGAAGGTGAACAACAAATCAAGAATAAAGGCCGGCAAGGGCAGGATCATCATGGCCAGCACCATGAGGATCAGCACTGGGCCGGCCATCAGGCGGGCGTGGGCCGAGCCATTGTCTTTAAGTAATGCAATAAAACTGTTCATGATGCGTGGGCGGGTGCCCCGTTAGTGTGCGCAGGATCAAATTCTGCCGGTACAGGCAGACCGGCAGGCCGCACAGGTTCAGCGCCCATGCCACTGTTCCAGCTGCGCAGCTGAAAGACCCAGGCCAGGACCTCGGCCACTGCGGCATACAGGTCGCCGGGTATTTCCTGGCCCAGCTCGACATGGTGATGCAGGGCGCGCGCCAGGGGCGGCGCGCTCAGCATGGGAACCTTATGCTCTTGCGCCAGCTCGCGGATGCGGGCAGCCACCAGGCCGGACCCCTTGGCCACGACGCGCGGTGCGCCCACCTGGCCTTCTTTGTAGGCAAGCGCGACCGCATAATGCGTAGGGTTGGTCACGATGACGTCGGCACCAGGCACCTCGGACATCATTCGGCGGCGTGCCATGGCGCGCTGCTGCTGGCGTATGCGACCCTTTACATGCGGATCGCCATCGCTTTCCTTGTGCTCTTGCTTGACGTCTTCGCGCGACATGCGCATTTTCTTGTAATGGCTATAAATCTGCCAGGGCGCATCGATCAGCACAATCAGTATCAGGCCACCCACAATCAGTGCGCAGCACAATGCCACCAGACCCATCCCTCTGGTCAGTGCTTCGGAGACCGTAGCGTGCATCAGGGAAATCATCTGATCCAGGTAATGCGACATGACCATCACCGCAACAATGCCGATGACCGAGGCCTTGGCCAGCGTCTTGATCAGTTCCACCAGAGTCTGCGCCGAAAACATGCGGCCCACGCCTTTGATGGGGTTGAGCCGTTCGAACTTGGGCTCCAGCGCCTTGCCCGACAACAGGAAACCGCCCAGCGCCACGGACGCCAGTATGGCCACGACCACCAGCACTGCGAACAGCGGCAACAGTTTCATGACGGCTTGCAGTGCCGAGGCGAACGCCACCGCCAGCATGACATCGGTATCGTGTCCGACCCGCAGGTCAAACCACAATCCTGTACGCAGAATATCGGTCAGGCCTTCGTACAAGCTGGCGCCGCTCAGCCACAAGGTGGCAACGCCAGCGGCCAGCAGCAAAAAGGTATTGAGCTCGCGCGAGCGCGCAACCTGCCCTTCCTCGCGCGCCTTTTCCAGGCGCCGGGGAGAGGCGGGTTCGGTTTTTTCGAGGTCGCTGTCCTCTGCCATTCAGTGCCAGTGCTAGTTCTTGCGTTCAAAGACCAGAATCAGTCCACGCAGATTCTAGGTCCAGACACCGATGGCCGAAGGCCCGAGCAAACCGGATAAATGCGCCTAGTTCGCCCGGAGGGAATGGCGGGCCTGCATCAGCGTGCGGCCCGGACAGTCAAGGCGGCTCAAAACCCCAGGTTGGCCAGCAGATCGTCGACCTGGTCCTGACTGGTGACCACATCGATTTTTCCTTGCGGGTTGACTTCGGGGCCATTCAACAAAGAGACGGCCTCTTCGCGCTTGTCTTGTGGAACGTTATCGATAAGAACCTGCACCAGCTCTGTTTCGATGGCTGAAATCACGCCCAGCATGCGCTTGATGACCTGGCCAGTAAGATCCTGGAAGTCCTGCGCCATGATGATCTCGAGCAGCTTAGCCTGGGTATCCTGTGTGGTTTCAGGAACACTCTTGAGCATTGCCCGGGTGTCGTCGACCAGTTCACGCGCCTCGTCCAGCTCCACAGGATGATCGAACCATGCTTGCCAGCGAGCGTCCAGCACCTGCGCATCGCGCTGCAGGGTTTCCTGCAAGGGCTGCACATGCTCGGCTGCATTCAGCACACGATTAGCCGCCTGTTCGGTCATGCGTGCCACATAATGCAGACGATCACGTGCGTCGGGAATGGCATACGCTGCATCCTTGATCGCCTGATCCAGGCCAAGCTCGCGCATGCTTTCGCGCAGCATGCGCGTAAGTGATGCAATACGATGAATCAGATCATTCGACGCATCAAAATTCGCCGGCAGGCCCATGGGTTTGTCTGGGGTGTCCATGAGGTCTCCTTATGATCCGATTTTCTCGAAGATCTTGTTCAGTTTCTCTTCGAGTGTTGCGGCGGTAAAAGGCTTGACTACATAGCCACTGGCACCAGCTTGCGCAGCGGCGATAATGTTTTCCTTCTTGGCTTCAGCCGTTACCATCAACACAGGCAACCCAGCCAGCGCGGCGTCGGCCCGTATATGCTTGAGCATGTCCAGACCATCCATATTAGGCATATTCCAGTCCGAGACCACAAAATCGAAACTGCCGTTGCGCAGTTTCTCGAGGCCCATTACGCCATCCTCAGCTTCATCGACGTTGTCAAACCCAAGGTCTTTGAGCAGGTTTTTGATGATACGACGCATGGTCGGAAAATCATCAACCACCAGTATCTTCATGGATTTCTGTACCACTGATCATTCTCCAAAATATTGAACCACCGGTCGGCGCAAAGCCTATACCCGGTGACCATAAGAGCCCGCGCTTGCCAATATGCGCGCACTCATTTCCGACAAAGGCACCGCGACGTCTGTTGCACCAATGTGCAATGCCTCGCGCGGCATACCGAATACAACGCAACTTGCCTCGTCCTGGGCAAAAGTCTGCGCACCCGCCTGCCTCATGGCCAGCAATCCCAGGGCGCCGTCCTTGCCCATGCCGGTCAGTATGGCGCCCACTGCATTCCTGCCTGCCACCTGGGCCGCCGAATGAAACAGCACATCTACTGACGGCCGATGCCGGTTGACCGGATCGGTATACTCCAGCTTGACGACATAATTGGCCCCCGACCGGGCCAATTTCATATGGGCGATACCGCCGGGTGCCAGATAGACATGTCCCGGCAGCACACGCTGACCGTCCTCGGCCTCGTGCACCTGCACGGCGCACAGGCTGTCCAGCCGCTGCACAAAAGACTTGGTAAAGCCCGCCGGCATATGCTGAGTGATCATGATGGCCGGGCTGTTGGCCGGCAAGGGTTCCAGCACCTGACGTATGGCTTCGGTACCACCGGTGGAAGCCCCTATCATCACCAGTTTTTCAGTGCCTGAAAAAACATACGTCAAACGCTGGCGTGACGCTGCTGTGGCCGCTGGCGCCGCATTGCGAGGCCTGGAGTGAGCGGCCGCTCGAATCTTGTCGGCGATCAGCAGGCTATATTCCATCAGGCCATCACGCAGGCCCAGCTTGGGCTTGGTCACAAAGTCGACCGCACCCAACTCCAGCGCGCGCAGTGTGACTTCCGAATTGCGTTCGGTCAGCGACGACACCATCACCACGGGCATGGGGCGCAGGCGCATCAGGCGTTCCAGAAAATCCAGGCCATCCATGCGCGGCATTTCGACATCCAGTGTCAGCACATCCGGATTATGCTGCTTGATCAGTTCGCGGGCGATCAGTGGGTCTGGCGCTGACGCCACCACTTCCATATCGGCCTGGCTGTTGATGATTTCAGCCATCAAGCTCCGCACCAGCGCAGAATCGTCCACGCACAAAACACGTATTTTCTTCATATGCTCAGTATCGACGCAACGCGGCATTGCCGGCGACGATCATAGGCTTCAAGTCGCAACATAGACGGTTTGTCCCTGCAGGCGAAAAGCCTTGGTCAAATAGGTAAAGTTCTCGGAATGACCCACGAACAGCAGGCCGCCGGGCTTGATCACGCTTGCAAAGCGTTCGAGCAGCTTGGTTTGTGTGGCCCTATCAAAATAAATCATGGTGTTGCGACAGAAGATGGCATCGAACTTCTGCTCCGTCGGCCAATCCGGCGACAACAGATTCACGACGTCGAAATCGATCATATTGCGCAAGATGGGCTTGACGCACACCATGCCTGTCCGACGGCCGATTCCCCGATAGAAATACTTGTGCAGATAGGCTTCGGGCACGGCTTTGGCGCGCTCATCCGAATACACGCCCTCGTAGGCAGCCGCCGCGGCACGCGTATCGATATCCGTCGCCAGAATCGACACCTCAGTGTCGGGCACCGCGCGACTCTCGCGCAGGGTCATGGCAATTGAATAAGGCTCCTCGCCCGTGGAGCTGGCACAGCACCATACCGAAAACGGCTTCTTTCTGGACTGCGCAAATTTGGCCAATATGTCGAAATGATGCTGCTCTCGAAAGAAAGCCGTATGGTTGATGGTAAAGGTGTTGACAAAGACCTCCCACTGACCGGACTGTGGGTTTTGCTCCAGGTAATCCAGGTAGAGTCGAACCTCCTCCAGTTTCATCGCCCTGGCTCGCGTGGCCAGTACGCGCTCGGCCATCTCGCGCTTATGTTCGCCAAGCACAATGCCGGCGCGTTTATGCAAGATACGCGCGGCGCGCTCGAAATCCTTAGGCCCGACCTCGGGCAGGTCGGGCATAGTGAAGATGGACTGCGCCAGGGATGACATGATTTATGTGGTCAGCTTGAAAACGGCTACCGCCTGGGCCAGGCGCGAGGCCTGCTCTTGCAATGAACCGGCCGCCGCAGCGGCCTCCTCGACCAGTGCCGCATTCTGCTGCACCACCCCATCCATCTGTGTAACCGCCTGATTGACCTGCTCGATCCCGTCGGACTGCTCGTGCGAGGCCGATGCAATCTCGCCCATGATGGTCGTCACACCCTGCACCGAGCCGACCACCTCGCGCATCACCTCGCCCGCCTGGCCCGCCTGCTGCGCGCCCGCCTCGACCTTGTGCTGCGACTCTTCAATCAAGCCCTTGATCTCTTTGGCCGCCTGCGCACTGCGCTGCGCCAGCGAACGCACCTCGCCCGCCACCACGGCAAAGCCTTTGCCCTGCTCGCCGGCGCGCGCTGCCTCGACCGCGGCATTGAGCGCCAGAATATTCGTCTGAAATGCTATACCGTCGATCACCCCTACGATCTCGGCCATCTTGTGCGAACTGGCCGAAATTTCACCCATGGTATTCACCACCATCGAGACCGCCTGGCCACCACGCTCGGCCACGTCCGAGGCACCCTTGGCCAAGGCATCGGCCTGCAAGGCGTTGTCCGTGTTCATGCGTACCGTGGATGCCAGCTGCTCCATGCTGGCCGCCGTCTCTTGCAGCGAGGCCGCCTGCTGCTCGGTGCGGCTGCTCAGGTCGGTATTGCCCATGAAGATCTCGCGCGAGCCCAACGTGATCTCTTCCACCCCTTCGCGCACCGTGCTGACCGTGCGCGTCAGGCTTTCCTGCATCCGGCGCAAGGCCTCGTACAGCACCCCGATTTCGTTATGCGACCTGACCTCGACGCGCTGCGTCAGATCACCGTTGGCGATGCGGTCGAAGTGACGGCCCGCTTCTCGCAAGGGACGCAATACCATGCGGCCCAGGAACATATAAGTCAGCAATGCAATCAACACGCACACCGCCATGGCGGCGCCAACCAGCTGCAGCACCAGCGTGTAATGCTCGTCCTCGCTTTGATAAGTGCGGTCGATCAGATCTTTTTGATAAGACTCGAGACTGCCCAGGGCGCTGTAAAGATCTTCTTCCAGGAACAGCGTGGTGCCGCCCAGAAACTCATGGTACTCGGCAACCTTGCCCTGCGTAAGCAGATCGAGCAAGGGCAGCACGCCTCCTTCCATCAGCGTTTGATAGCCGTCGATCACTCGCGCGTAACGCTTTTCCGGGTCGAGCGCCTTGGCGGCCATCTCGCGATAGCCGGCAAAGCGCACCAGCGATTGATCATATTGCTGGCGGGCTTCTTCTATCAGTGCCCGTGACTCATCGCTAAGGGCCGAAGCGGCGGAATTGCCGCCCATGCCGCCCCATTCGCTGGCAATCGCATAGCTTTGCTGGTCGCTATTGACCATATAGCTGGTCACTGCCCGGCCCAATATCGTCTGGACGTTCTTGTAGTTATCAATCACCGAGTACAAGCTGGCGCCCAGACGCTGGTTCATAACGATTTTGTCCAGTGCCTTGTGGTTTGCCTGCAGCGACAACACGCCCAGTGCCGCACCAGCCAACAACATCATCAAAAAGAAAACCAGCACCAGAATCAGGCTGCTGCGTATCTTCATGTTGGTGAAAAACTTGAACTTTCGCATGTGAACCTTATACCCAGGTGATGCGCGCCACAGCACCGGTGCCGTGCCCATCATCTAGATAACCGCCGTTTCGACCAAAGCCATTTCTTCGCTGGTCATAAGTTTTTCAATATCGACAAGAATGAGCATGCGCTCGCCCAGCGTGCCTATGCCCATCAGGTACTCGGTGGAAAACGCCGTGCCGAACTGCGGCGCGGCGCTTACTTGCGACTGCTGCAGCATCAGTACATCGGACACGCCATCGACGACCACGCCCACCACCCTGGAATTCAGGTTCAGGATCACCACCACCGTCTCGTGGTTGTACTCGACACTTTCAAGATTGAACTTGATGCGCATATCCACGATAGGAACGATGATGCCGCGCAAATTGGTGACGCCCTTGATAAAAGACGGCACGTTGGCAATGCGTGTAACGGTTTGCGCGTCGTAACCGCGAATTTCCTGCACCTTCAGGATGTCTATGCCATATTCCTGCGCGGCCAGCGTAAAGACCAGAAACTCCTGCCCGGTAGTATCGGCGTGCTCGGTGTTGGATTCGAACTTGGTGAACATTACTTTCTCCGAAACTTCAGTTAGTCGTTAGATCGTGGTTTTGTCGCGCGTGACGCGCATCAGGGCAAAGACGTCCACAATCAGCGCCACACTGCCATCGCCCAGAATGGTGGCAGCAGACACGCCGGGTATCTTTCGATAATTTGATTCAAGATTCTTGACTACCACCTGGTGCTGCCCGATGAGATGATCGACCAACAAGGCAAAGCGTACGTCCTCGGCCTGCAGGATCACGGCAATGGAGCGAGTGATATCCGTAACGGCGTCATCCACCGCAAAGACTTTGTGCAAGGCCACCAAAGGCAGGTACTCGCCCCGCACATGCAGCACATGTTCGGTATCGGAAATGCTGCGTATCTGTTCAGCCGACGGCTGCATGGATTCGGTGACATGACTGAGCGGCAGAATAAAGGTTTCTTCTCCTACCTTGACCGACATGCCATCCAGGATAGCCAGCGTAAGCGGCAGGATGATGCGCGTGGTCGTGCCCTGACCGGGACGGGACGCCAACTGTATATGGCCGCCCATGCCCTGGATGTTCCGCCTGACGACATCCATGCCAACGCCGCGCCCGGAAATATCGGTAACCTTTTCGGCCGTAGAGAAACCCGGCGCAAAGATCAGCTGCCACAGCTCTTCGTCGGGCGTATGCTCGCTAACCGCCATACCTTGCGCCATAGCTTTCTTGAGAATGCGCTCACGGTTCAGGCCGGCGCCATCGTCAGACACCTCGATGACGATCTGGCCGCCATGGTGCTGCGCAGACAACATCATGTGTCCCTCGGGGTCCTTGCCGGCGGCAGCACGAGCCTCGGGCGTTTCGATACCGTGGTCGATACTGTTGCGAACCAGGTGAGTCAGTGGATCGATAATGCGTTCGATCAGGCTCTTGTCCAGCTCAGTGGCCTGACCATGCGTGGTCAGCCTGATACGCTTGTTCATCTTGGTGGCACTTTCGCGCACGACCCGTGGGAAGCGGCTGAACACATAGTCCATGGGCATCATGCGTATGGACATCACCGCTTCCTGAAGGTCGCGGGCATTGCGCTCCAGTTGCTCTATGCCGTTGAGCAGCCTGTCGTGCAAGACGGGATCCAGCGTAGACGAACGCTGCACCAACATGGCCTGAGTAATCACCAGTTCACCGACCAAGTTGATGATCTGGTCGACTTTTTCGACTCCGACGCGTATGGTGCTGCTGGACGGTGCTGCTGCTTTCTGCGAAGTGGCCGGCTTACCGGACACTACAGATTCTGAGGCCGCAGACTCTGACGGCGCGGGTTCTGAAACTGGCGGCGCGGGCGTGGCAGGAGCAGATGCTGGTGGTATCTGATCCTTAGCCACCAAGGCGGCTACCGGCAATTCAAGCCGCATCACACTGACTTGATCAGCGCTAACGATAAAACAACAAACAGCCTCCAGGTCATCGGCGGACGCCGTCGTGTCCAGCCATATGCTCAGACTGTCTCCGTCACGTTCCTGGTGCAACACCTGCCCCAGCAAAGCCATTTCGGCTGCCAGCGCGTCGGCATCTTTGCAGTTCACCCGGCTCAGACTGATGCATAAGGGTAAAGTGGCCGCCGTCTCTGGAGCTGAGGCGGCAGGCGCGGAGCCGGGCGCCAGCGATGGCTCAGAAGCAGGCGCCGGCGTTGCGCCAGGCATGGACGCCGGGCCGGGCTCGAGCGCTTGCCCGGCCTGCTCCAGCGCCAGTTCGCGCAACTGGGCACAAATACGGTCGTAGGCGGCCACGTCGGGTTCTTGAGCACCGCGGTAGGCGGCAACTTGATCTGTCAGCACATCTTTGGTTTCCAGAAAGAGATCTATCATGTCTTTGCGCAAAGGCATCTCGCCCTGCCTGATGGCATCCAGCAGGTTTTCCAGCAAATGCGTCGTATCGGCAAGGTGGCCGAAACAGCCGAAGGTACCCGCACCGCCCTTGATGGAGTGCGCCGCACGAAAAATGGCATTAAGCTGGCCAATATCGGGGTCATCGATATCCAGCGCCAGCAAACACTGCTCCATATCGGAAAGCAGCTCCTCCGCCTCATCGAAGAAGGTTTCGAAAAACTGGCTGAGGTCGACGCCCGTACTCATGCTTACTTCCTTTTCCTGTAGAGCTGTCCAATAAATCGTACATGCCGCCGGCACGGACCGGGCTAGCGCATGGGAACGGGCAGCCCGGGAATGCCCGGCAGTTGCAGCGCCGGGCCCGGAATCGGGGCCAACAGCTCTTGCACATCAGCACTCGACTCACCGGAAGCATTCTGCTCATCAATACGTCGCTCGGCACGTTGATTCAGTACAACAATGCTGATACGCCGGTTAACGGCAGCGGCCGGATTATCTTTAATCAGGCTCACCGATGAAGACAAGCCCAGCACTCGCTTGATCTTGCTCTCGCCCATGCCGCCTGCCACCAGCTCCTGGCGCGCCGCATTGGCCCGATCAGCCGACAGCTCCCAATTGCTGTATTCGCGCTCACCCGAGGCATATTGAACAGAGTCGGTATGTCCCGCGATGCTGATGGAATTGGGCAAACGATTGAAGGTTGGACCAAGCTGGCGCAGTATGTCGCGCATATACGACTGCACCTGCGCGCTGCCAGTCGCAAACATGGGCCGATTCTGCTTATCGATAATCTGGATGCGCAAGCCGTCGGGCGTCATATCCAGCAGCAACTGCGGCCGGAACTGCCGCAAAACCGGATCGGTTTCTATCAGTATCTCGAGTTCGGCCTTCAGGTTCTCCAGGCGTTGAACGTCACGCAGATCTCCCTCGGTATGCGCATCACCGCGAGAAGCAATAGGACTGGGGTTTGGAATAATGCTGGAATCACCCGACGGGATCACACTGCTGCCCGTTTCGTTCTTGGGCCCACCCTTCACTGCCGTCATCAACGGCATACGAAAATACTCGGCCATTTCCTGCAGATCTTTCTGTGGCACCAAGGCCACCAGCCACATCACCAGGAAGAAAGCCATCATGGCCGTCACAAAGTCGGCATAGGCAATTTTCCAGCTGTCGTTATGCTTGACGCCTGCGTGAGACCGTTTGCGCCGGATGACAATGCGCGGCTCGTGATTCTTCATGCAAGCAACCTACGCCTTTTTACTTGCCGAGCGTGTTTGCCGGACATGGCTTTCGAGTTCCATGAACGATGGACGCGCATAGGAATACAGTACCTTGCGCCCAAACTCGACCGCCAATTGCGGCGGGTAGCCATTCATGCTGGCCAGCAAGGTCACCTTGATGCACTCGAGCACTTTCATGGACGCGACCGAGCGTCGCTCGATGGACGACGCGAACGGCGACACAAAACCATAAGCCAGCAGTACCCCCAGAAAAGTTCCGACCATGGCCTTGGAGATCAGATCGGCCAGGATGGCGGGCGGCTGGTCCACCGAGGCCAGCGCCTTGATCACGCCCAGCACGGCAGCCACAATACCGAAAGCCGGCAAAGCATCGGCAACCGCCCGCAGGGCGTTGGAAGGCACACTGCGTTCCTGGAAATGCGTTTCGATTTCCTGGTCCATCAGGGTTTCGATTTCGAAAGAGCTCATGTTGCCGCTGATCATCAGGCGCATGTAATCGGTAATGAACTCCATCAGATTTTCATCACGCAGGATGCGCGGATACTCGGCGAAAACGGGGCTGGATTCAGGCTCTTCAATATCTTTCTCGATTGCCATCAAGCCATCGCGCCTGGCCTTGTTCAGCAACACATACAGCAAGGCCATCAGCTCCATGTACAGCTCCTTGCTGTACGGACTCTTACGAAAGGCGATGGGCAGCGACGAAAACAGCAACTTGACCGATTTGCCGCTGCTGGAGGCAATATAAGCGCCCACCGCCGCTCCGGCGATCAGCACGAATTCAAAGGGCTGGTACAAAGCGCCCAGGTGCCCGCCCAGCATGACAAAGCTGCCGAACACCGAAACGAAAACAATCAGGAACCCTAGGACAATAAACACGGACACGCCTTCAATTTGCACGGAGGCTATATGATCGCCGCATTCAGCCCATACAAAAGCGATCGTCAAAGGGTGTTTTCGAGGCTAAATCCCCGCTCTGCGGGCAGACTAGCCGGCAGAGGCACCTGCCTGGCCCGCCGCCTTGCGCGCATTGCGCAGCGCCTGGGCGGGATTGGAAGACAAGCGCTGTGAACGAGCGCGGGTTTTTCCTGCACGGGGCGGAGGACGGCAAATGGCGCAGACAAAGTCATTTTGCGGATCGTGCGCATGTGACACGAACCCGCCTTTGCAACGCACACAATAAGACAGCTGCACCAGATTGCTATCAAAGAAGCGGATCAGCATCCATGCCCGCGTGAAGCTCAGCACAGCCTCATCGTCGCTGCCCTCACCCTTGCCCGCCGTGGCCTGCTCCAGATATAAGCGATACGCCTCGACCAAGGCATGCGCTTTCATGGCCGCCGTATTCCCGTCCATGAATCGATACAGACTATAGAACATGCTGGAATGAATATTGGGCAGCCAAGTCATGAACCAATCCACCGAAAACGGCAGCATACCCTTGGGTGGCGAAACCCCCTTGACCTCCCGGTACAAACGGGCAAGACGATCGTAACTTAAGCTGGTTTCCGCCTGCAACACTTGCAAACGAGCACCCAGGCGGATCATATCGGTAGCCAGGATGATGTCTTCGGCTTCCCGAGCAACGCTTTTTGTGGCCATGATCTACCTGCTCAAACTGCTTGTTCGGCAGGCTGCTGGGAAAGCAGTATGGTGGAATGCGCTTGTTGCAGCACACCGCCCAATACATCTTGCGTCAGTGACGACAACAGCTCGAAATCGTTAAGACGGAACTTGCACAACAAGGCGTTGGACGCCGACAGCTTTACAATTTGCGCCGGTGAAAGACGCATGACCAGTTCGGCCACATTAGAATCAAAACCCAAACGCAGCATACCTGCGGCAAAATTCTCACGCAGCAGACGCTGAGCGAGCATCATGTACGACAAATTGACTTCTTGAATATCGTTGAGTAATGAGTTGCCTGCGACAGACATTGAGCCATCTCCTGTGAGCGCTGAAGCCGGGCCAACAATCTGCCCGGCCAGCAGGGCGCATTCGTGCGAATACGCCTCCTATTGATACACCCAGCCCGTGCTTTTTTAAAATGCAACATAAAACAACAAATGTTTCTAAACTGAGTGGTTTCTATGTATTTGTTTCATAGAAACGGACAAATGGATGGTATCAAATATTCATATAAAATTACATGACAATATCAAGAAGTTACACAATATCTCCTAGTAGTGTGACATATAACAAACAATTACCAGGCAAAAAAACAAAGGCCGGTGTAACACCGGCCTTTTGATTTGTGGTCACCCTGCCATCCTGTTTGGGGAGGCAGAACGTGTGCAAACAGCATGCGTCCCTCTTAAAGACGCAAGCTGCTACTGGCTTAGAAGCGTACGCGCAGGTACACCGAACCGGCGTTGTCGCTGACACCGTTACCGAACTGGCCGTTGTAGCTCAGGCCCAGTGCGGTGTTCTTGCCCACGTTCATCTCGGCACCCAAGTCCACCACCGCGGCGTTCTTGGCGATCGGTGCACCGGCTACGCGGAAGGCATCCCCCGCACCCTGAATGAAGGACATCGAACGCGAGGCATCCACATCACCCGCAGCATGACGCCAGCCCAAGCCCGCCATCAGGCGCGCTTCAGACTTGCCTGTGGTGATGGTGGTCGCACCACGCAGACCCAGCGTGAAGGTGGTTACATCGTCCGTCTGGCTATCGCCATGCAGTGCTGCCGAACCCCCCTCCTCGTCAAAGCTCTTGGCCTTCTGGCTCATCCACGCCAGGCCCAGGTAGGGCTCGACCACGCTGGCCTGACCCACCGGAATGGCATAGCCCAACTCGGTGAACAACTGCGTCGTGTTCACGTCGTAGTCAGCCTTGAGCGTTTGTGAACCACCCACCGTCACGGTGCGACGGCTGTCGACTTCGTTGGTGGTGTAGGCGGCACCGGCCAGGAAGTTGACCTGACCCTTGGCCGTCTTCCAGCTATTGCCACCATACAGCGCAGCTGTGTAGCTGGTGACATCAGACTTGGAATTGCGGTCATTGACCTTCACATCGCCATCGGTAAAGCCCAGCGCTGCGCCCACGCGCCAGCCCTTGCCCACTTCGGTGTCGGCACCGATGAACAGGCCGGCTGTGTCGCTCTTGGCCTTGGCCGCATTGCCATCATCGTCCAGCTCGGTCCAGCTACCCACTACCTGTGCCCACAAGGGGTAGGCGTTGGATGTAGGCATGGAACCAGCCACCGCGCCCGACGCTTGCGCTGTCGGAGCACCGGCTTGCAGGCCAGCACCCAGGTTCGCACGCATGCGGTTGCTCAGTGTACGTGTGACCAACTGGCTGTTGTTCAGCAAGGCCGTTTGCGTGCTGCCGTGCAGCTCGCCAGACAATTGGTTAAGGGCATCCTGCATGTCGGGCGAACTGAGTACTGCGCCGGATAAGGCATTACCGCTAGCCGCCGACAGCAACCCATCCCATGTGGCATTCTGGTTGCTGGTCCAGCCCTTGCGCAGCTCGTCGATGGCTGCTGTATCAGGCGATAGCACGATCTTGACCGTGTTGTCGCCAAACTTAGCCGCATCCAGCTTGACCGGTACGCCGTTAAACGAAGCATCCAATGATTCACTGGCAAACTTGTTACCTTCCACAGCACTAATACCGTCGGCCTTCGCCGTTTCTACAATGGTGTAGTCGTGATTCAGCTTGTAACCGCCTGTGCCGTTCTCTTGCCCAACCACTAGATCAATGCCGCGCAGGTCAGCATCGCCTGAAGCGATCCTGATCAGGTCAGACTGGCCTGCCGCGTTCACTTCAGCCGCATAGGTACCGGTGAACTCGCCGATCGAACCGTAGGTTTGCACACCAATAGAGTTACCTGGGCCAAGCGTACCGCTACCTGAGACCATGCCAGCAATGTTCAGGTTGCCACCCAAGGTTGAACCCGAACCGACTTGTGCATCACCGGCAATCTGGATGGGTACACTGGTTGTACCGCCTTTCAGGATTGAACCGTTGCTCAGACCAACGTTACCGGCAATCGTCGTCGGTGTGCCCTGGCCGAAGTTGAACGACGCGCCATCCCCAACCACGTTACCGCCGATATTGGTGGGGCCGCTAAAGCTGAAGGCCGCGCCCGCTACGCCGGCGACAGAGCCACCAATGTCGGTGGACGAGCCGCTGAAAGCAAAGCTGGAACCTGGCGCACCAGCGACGGATCCACCAATACTCGTAGCACCACTGAAGCTGGCGCTAGAACCTTGCTGGCCGGCGACGTCGCCACCGATGTTCGTATTGCCGCTAAATGTAGTCGTGGAATCCGCACCCGACGACACGCTGCCGGTGATATTGGCGCCGTTATTGAAGGTGATGGTCGAACCTTCACCACTCGCAACGCTCCCGTCGATCTCTTCATCGGTGTAGTCTTGCGAACCACCGTCAGGCACAACAACAGTGGTCTTGTCGATCACGATACCGGCCCAATAGGCATCGGACGCTTTAGTTACGGTTACCTGCCTCGAGCCGGCTGCATCAAGTACGTTACCGGCCGAAAACGAGCCAGACTGCAGATTCAGTGCGACCGTACCATTCGCGCCACCATCCACGCCATCGGTAGTCTCGCGAGAGACCAACAGCAAGGTGCCGTCGTTCTGCGTCAGGTCGGAACCGCTGCCGATGTTGATAGTTTGGGTCCGATCTGGATTGCTGAAGCTCGAAATCAGTGACGAACCAGCCGCAACGACTGTTACGCCATTCAAAGTGGCCGTGCTTTGGTTATGAACACGCATGCCTGCTGAACCAGCACCTGTAGCCGTAATGCTGCCGCCTGTCATGTTCAGCGAGCTGCCACCCAGCAATACTACGCCATGTGCATTGGTGCCCGTGGTCTTGAAGTGACTATTGGTGGCAGTTGCTTTTCCACCTGAAGTGGTTGCACTATCAGAGCGGGTATGCAATGCGGAAGCACCCGCGCCGGCTGTGCTGATGTTTGTACCGGTGATTATTGCCTCGCTACCGTTCCGAACATAAGCACCGTGTGCACCATTACCTTTAGTGGCAACCGTGACCCCATCAGCCGTCAGTTTAGAACCATCACGGGAATATAAGCCGCTTGCCTCGACTCCAGAGGTAGTTATTAAGCTATTGGTGACACTGACATCGCCACCTTGACGAGCATACGCGCCATGGCCATACAGGCCCGTGGTATTAACCGTGACATTAGTGGCGGTAACTTTAGCATCTGAACCTCGGGCATACAGACCACGAGCATCTTGCCCAGCTGTTTTCAGCGTCGCGCCCGTCACTTCAATCTGCCCGCCGTCGCGAGCAAACACGGTACTGCTGCCTATCTTCGTAGTGGTGATGGTGGTGTTTGGATCAATGATGATTTTGGAGCGAACACCATCGACGTTAACGCCATCAGCCAAGGCACCGAAGGCCCAGTCGCCGGTGGTGGTTATCGTAGCCCCCGACGTGGTGATCAGCCCCCCAACCTCTGCCAGCAGCGCGGCCGCTTGCGTTCTGTTCAGCCGAGTGCTCTCGTCCTCACCAACATATTCAAAATGGTCACCTTCAATAGTGATTGCAGTATTGTTAACTTCAACGATACCGCCCGCATGCTTGGCGATGACGCCATGACCGCCGTGACCCCATTCGTTCACACTGCCAGTTGTCAAAATCGAACCACCATTGAGCGTAATTTTGGTTTCGCCGGCACCGTACTGATTCTCGGCGAACGCGCCAAAGCCACCGGCACCTGCTGTGGTTACCTTTGCCGTACTGATAATTTGACCGCCATTCTGGGCATACAGGCCCCAGGATTTATCGCCACCAGCTGTAACAGTACCGCCATTAAGCGTAATAACTGGAATCTGATCATCCGTAAGGCCGGCTTCAGCGTCGACTTCCGACACATAGGCGTGAACCACATGAGAATTCACGCCGGCGGTGGAAATGGCTGTATCCGTGGTTGTTACTTCGGCTCCCTTTGCTGCATGAATTCCACGAGTGTAGTTGTCGCCAGTAGCTGCGATGCGACCGCGCGTTGTGTTGACAGTAGACCCAGCACCGCTAGCATAAACCCCAAAGGTCATATTGCCTGTGCTAGTACCCTCACCGCCAACAGTCACGTCAGTATCGACCATGACGACTGAGCTGCCAACGTTTGGAACAGGCACCGATCCAGGAGTCTGGGTCGGACTTACTTGTCCCACGGAAATACCGCGGCCGTGCGAACCAGTTGTCTCAATCTCGACATCCGTAAGCTGGACATGGCCACCGTTGTAGGCAACGACTGCGTACGAGTAATCCTTATCGGTCGTTACAGTCAGCTCACTCGATGCTTCGATAACAGAACCGATGTTCTGCGCGAACAAACCATAAGACTCAAGGCCGGATGTAGTTACTGAGCCGCCAATCAATTCGATCTTGGGAGCATCTGCTGGTTTATCCTCAGTCGATGCACCGCTATACGCATGAACAGCGTTGGATAGTTCACCAGCAGTAGTTATTGCAACGTTGTCTGTAAAAATGGAAGCGTTGGTGGATGCTAGTAAACCACGCCCAAATTTGGCGTTATTGTTATCTACCCTACCGTCAGTAAGGTCAACGGTCGTTCCCGCGCCGTCTGCCCACACGACATTTGTAAGGTCACCAGTGCCAAGGCCGTTAGTTTCAGCGATAAATTGAATATTTTTAGCAGTAATGGAAGAACCGCTTGCTGCATGGACAGTACTAGAGTTATTACTTGAATTTATTCCAGTTTTAACGACATTCCCAATTAAAGGGTTCCCAGTTAAAGAAACTGAGCCACCATTCAACGCATGAATGCCACGAGTCTTGCCAGTGATATCGGTGCCAGTAACGATGGCAGTACTACCTGCGCCATCTACGACAAGGCCTTTTGCATTATTAGAAATTAGCGTTGCGCCTTCAAGAACAAGTTCGCTGTCAAATCGAACCTTAGCTGCATCGCCGTTCGCGTCCACCGTACTGTTCTTGTATGTAACAGAGCCGGAAGTTTCAGGCCCGCCAACCCCGTTCGTATCGCCAACCATCAAACCGATAGCACCGGTACCAGTAGCGTTGATGTTGGTACCGTCAAGCGTCACTATCCCGCCGTTATAGGCACGGACGCCAGCGGAGTTGGAACCTCCAAAGACGTTAATGACGCCACCATTAAGATCGACTGTACCACCAGCCCCTGCTTCTGCACCGAAGCTTCCAGGGCCATTGACATTAATCGTAACGCCGGTACCCGTAACGAGGCCTTCGATGGCCTGCACACCGTTACTATATTGACCGGCAGTAGTAATGACACCATCATTGATTGTTAGATAGCTGTACTTCCCACCGTCATCCCACGCTTGCGCGCCGTGAGCTCCAAAGCCAGCTTGCGCATTTGTTAAAATATCAACGCCTTCCAACGTGACATTTGAGCCATTAACAGAGCCTACGCCGCGCATTTTAGTGCCGTCGGCTGTAACGGTACCGCCGACAAGGATTTGAGTGGAATTATTAAAATAAACAACCCATTCGTTAGAACCCACGCTTGAGCGGCTGTAGTTTTGCCCAGACACCCGATCCGTAGGCGTGCACACATCTGCCAAGCACCGTAGGGTCGTCGTCTCCGCAGTTGCTGCGCTATAAACACCAAATAATGCCGCTGCCAACACCGTTGTCTGTAGCACTCTCTTTTTTGAGCTAATCCTGTTCATACCCGCTCCCTGTGCGATATCCAAAGCATTTACGTTGTAATTGCGTTCGTAACATTACAGATAAAAATGTAATATTTTTTATCCTTATCGGCAATTTAACCATACAAAAGTCACGTTTTGTAAGTAAATCAACAAAACACAGACCTAGGGTTATTACCTAGATTCGAAAGTCACCTTTAGAAACAGCCTCCATATAAATAATAATTAGATATTATTTAGCACTTGCAGCACTGGGGCATAACCCTTTAATTAACATGAAATTACGCCTTCATAGGCGCAAAAAAGCCTGGAATAAATCCAGGCTGATTTTTTTGTTTCTACAGGAAGACGTCGCTTTTCAGCAACGGATAAGCGGTGTTATTTGAAAACTAAAGTTCAAAATTCAAATTAAACACAAGGAAAATAATGTAACTACCACCTCATTAAACCGTAAACGATTCACCACACCCGCAGCTGGCTTTTTCATTGGGGTTGCTGAATTTAAAGCCCTCGTTCAGGCCTTCCCGGGCGTAGTCCAGCTGCGTGCCATCCACAAAAGGCAGGCTTTTTTGGTCTATGTACACCCGTACGCCCAATTGTTCGCACAATAGGTCGTTTGGATTAGGTTCATCGACGTATTCCAGTTTGTAGGCCAGACCCGAGCAGCCGGTGGTCTTGACGGCCAGGCGCAGGCCCAGGCCTTTGCCTCGTTTTTCGATGTAGCGGTTGATATGGTCAGCCGCTTGCTGTGTAAGCGTAATTCCCATGATTATTCCTGATGCTTTTTCCGGTAGTTCTGGACGGCCGCCGCGATGGCGTCCTGGGCCAGAATGGAACAATGAATCTTTACTGGCGGCAGCGCCAGCTCGTGGGCGATTTGCGTGTTGCGGATTTCGAGCGCCTGGTCTAGCGTTTTGCCTTTGACCCAGACAGTGGCCAGCGATGTAGCGGCAATGGCCGAACCGCAACCATAAGTCTTGAACCGCGCATCATCAATGATACCTGATTGGGGGTGGACTTTGATTTGTAGCCGCATGACTTCGCCACTTGCGGGCGTGCCGACCATACCAGTACCAACCTGGGGGTCGTTTGGGTCGAACGCGCCCGCGTTACGCGGGTTTTCGTAGTAATCCAGAACTTTGTCGCTATACGCCATGTTGCAAACCTTGTTTACTTAATATGCGGCCCATTGCACCGAATTCAAGTCTATACCGTCTTGCTTCATTTCCCACAAGGGCGACAACTGGCGCAGTCTGTCGACCTGGGCGGTAATGAGCGCGATGGTGAAATCGATGTCTTCTACGGTGGTATAGCGCCCCATGGACAGACGTAGCGAACTATGAGCCAGTTCGTCGTTGCGGCCCAGGGCACGCAGTACGTGCGAGGGCTCCAGGCTGGCCGAGGTACAGGCCGAGCCGCTGGACACAGCCAGCCCCTTCAGGCCCATGATCAGTGCCTCGCCTTCGATATGACTGAAGCTGAGGTTCAGGTTATGGGGCACACGCTGGGCCAGATCGCCGTTCAGATAAATATCGGGTATGGCCGACAAGCCCTTCCATAGACGGTCGCGCAGACCACGCAGGCGTTGGTTTTCGGCGGCCATTTCAAGGCCGGCCAGCTGGAAGGCTTCGCCCATACCGACGATTTGGTGGGTGGGCAGCGTGCCCGAGCGCAGACCACGTTCGTGTCCGCCGCCATGTATTTGCGCCTGGATGCGCACGCGCGGCTTGCGCCGGGTGTACAAGGCACCCACGCCTTTGGGACCATAGGTTTTGTGGGCCGAAAAAGACATGAGGTCGACGTCGAGCGCCTGCAGGTCTATGGCGACCTTGCCGGTAGCCTGGGCGGCGTCCACATGAAACACAATGCCTTTGCTGCGGCAGATGGCACCTATGGCGGCAATGTCTTGAATGACGCCGATTTCGTTATTGACGAGCATGACGGACACCAGCGTGGTGTCTTCGCGCAGGGCCGCCCGGAGAACGTCTACATCGAGCAGACCGTTTTCTTGCACATCAAGATAGCTGACCTGGAAGCCTTCGCGCTCTAGCTCTTTACAGGTGTCGAGCACCGCTTTGTGCTCGGTTTTGAGGGTAATAATGTGCTTGCCGCGGCCGGCATGGAAATGCGCCGCGCCCTTCAGGGCCAGGTTATTGGATTCTGTTGCACCCGAGGTCCAGACGATCTCGCGCGGGTCGGCGTTAACCAGTTGCGCCACCTGCGCACGCGCGGCCTCAACGGCCTCTTCGGCATCCCAGCCGTAAGCGTGACTGTTGCTGGCCGGGTTGCCGAATTGTTCGTACAGCCAGGGCACCATTTTCTGGACAACGCGGGGGTCAACCGGCGTGGTGGCCGAATAGTCTAGATAAACCGGGCGTGCACTCATGAAAGCCTTCTTCAGTGTATTACGTGACCGACGCGATCAGTACATCGGGCGAACGATTGACCCGCACGTTGCTGGACTTTTGCGCTTGCGTGGCCTCGTGCAGCTGCCGCATGCGCTGCTGGTCGACCAGGTCTTGCAAAGAGACGGAATCGAGATAGTCCACCATTTTACGATTAAGATTGGACCAGAGTTCGTGTGTCATGCATTTGCCGGTGCTGCCGTTGCGGCCTACATTGCAGTTTTCTTTGCCACCGCAACTGGTGGCGTCGAGAGGCTCGTCGACCGCGAAGATGATGTCGGCCACGGTAATGTTACGCGCCAACCGAGCCAGCGAGTAGCCGCCGCCGGGGCCACGTATGCTGTCGACCAGCTCGTGTCGGCGCAATTTGCCGAATAGCTGCTCTAGGTATGACAACGAGATATTTTGCCGCTGGCTGATAGCGCTAAGCGTGACCGGCCCACTATGTTGCCGTAAGGCCAAATCGATCATGGCGGTTACCGCAAAACGCCCTTTGGTCGTTAAACGCATGGTGATTTCCTTTATACCCGACTAATTTAGTACAGTATACCTAATTTCCGACTAAAACGCTTGGGTATTAGCGCAACAAAAAACCGTGCCAGGCACGGTTTTGAGGTGAAAAATGAAGGTGGGATCAGGCGGCCTGGTATTGCAGCACGCGCTTGCGCACCATTTCCATTACGCCCTGACAGGCGTCTTCCAGGTAATCAAGAACTTTGCCAAAGCCTTCTGGACCGCCGTAGTAGGGGTCGGGCACAGTGGCTTCTTCGAACTCGTTGGCAAAGCGCATAAGCAGCATTAATTTGTGCTGGTATACTTTGGGGCACTGCTGCTGCAATGCAGAAAGATTTTCCCAGTCCATGGCCAGAATCAGGTCGAACTCGCGGAAATCTTCGGCACAGATTTGGCGCGCCACGCAGTGCGACAGTTCGTAGCCACGCTTGCGCGCGGCGGCTTGGGCGCGCGCATCGGGCGCTTCGCCTATGTGAAAATTGTGGGTGCCTGCCGAATCGGTACCGACCACCTCAGAAAGCCCCGCTTCGTCGACCAAACGGCGAAAGACACCTTCTGCGCTCGGTGAGCGACAGATATTACCCATGCAAACGAAAAGTACCTTAGTCATCATAGCCGAGAGTGTGAGGGAAAACCCGTTATAAGGCAAGGATTTTTGCAGCACCGCATAAAGTTAAAAGCCGGTCTTGACAAGCCAGAAAACTTATAAACCATAAGGCTTTAGCAGTTTTTTCTTTGTATTTTGAAAATTCAAACAGCCAGTCGGTGCGGCTCTGTGAGCCAATATTCATGCAGCGCAACAAGGCTGAGGCAATAACAAAAATCCCGTAAAGAATTAATGGTAAACCCTAGGTTTATCAAAAGCAAGACTTGGCCGACTTTATTCTCTAACCAGCCAGATGACAGCATAATTAAAGAATGTAAAACGTTGGCTAATACCAACATTTTGATGCCTTATTTACAACTCATCAGTCAGCACCCAGTAGCGCCGCAAGGTTTCAGCCTGCCCTCAGGTCAGCAAGGCTTGCTGCTTCAAGCGGTTCAAAGCATCGCGAGCGGCGGCAGCCTGCTCAAACTCCAGGTTCTTGGCGTGGTCCATCATCAGCTTTTCGAGGCGCCTGATTTCCTTGGCCAGGGATTTGTCGTCGCGCAGTACGTCGGGCGAGATCAGATCCGCTGCCGAAGCCTGGCTTGGCTCGACCATGACGCCATCAATCATTTCGCGTACTGCCTTGTTGACGCTGCGCGCGGTAATGCCGTGCTCTTTGTTGAAAGCCAGCTGTTTATGACGACGCCTTTCAGTTTCGTCCATGGCGCGACGCATGGAGTCGGTAATGCGGTCGGCATACAAAATGGCTTTGCCGTTCAGATTGCGCGCGGCCCGCCCCATGGTCTGGATCAGACTGCGCTCTGAGCGCAGGAATCCTTCTTTGTCGGCATCCAGAATGGCCACCAGCGAGACTTCAGGTATATCCAGGCCTTCGCGCAGCAGGTTGATGCCCACCAGCACGTCAAACACGCCCAACCGCAGATCGCGGATGATCTCTACCCGTTCGACCGTATCAATGTCGGAGTGCAGATAGCGCACCTTCAGGCCGCTCTCCGCCAGATAATCGGTCAAGTCTTCAGACATGCGCTTGGTTAGCGTTGTGACCAGCACACGCTCTTGTACCGCGATGCGCAGCTTGATTTCACCCAGCAAGTCGTCAACCTGCGTCAGTGCCGGCCGAACCTCGACCACCGGGTCGACCAACCCCGTGGGTCGGACCACCTGCTCGACCACATTATCGGAGTGCTCATTTTCGTAGTTGGCAGGCGTGGCCGACACAAACGTGCACTGGCGCATGCGCTGCTCGAACTCTTCCAGCTGCAAGGGCCGGTTGTCCATGGCCGACGGCAGGCGAAAGCCGAACTGCACCAGGGTCGACTTGCGCGAGCGGTCGCCCCGATACATGGCACTGAGCTGGCCCATGGTGACGTGGCTTTCGTCGATAAACATCAAGGCGTCAGCCGGCAGGTAGTCAATAAGTGTGGGCGGCGGTTCACCCGGCGCCGCGCCAGACAAATGACGCGAGTAGTTTTCAATGCCTTTGCAAAAACCCAGTTCCTGCAGCATTTCCAGATCAAAGCGAGTGCGCTGCTCCAGGCGCTGCGCTTCGACCAGCTTGCCGTCAGCCACGAGTATGGCGGATCGTTCGCGTAGTTCTTCCTTGATGGTTTCAATGGCCCGCAGCACGGTTTCACGCGGGGTTACATAGTGCGAACTGGGAAACACCGTAAACCGAGGCACTTTCTGCTTGATCTTGCCGGTGAGCGGATCGAACATTTCCAGTGTTTCGATTTCGTCATCAAACAGCGTAATACGCAAGGCCAGCTCGGCATGCTCGGCCGGAAAGACATCGATGATTTCGCCCCGCGCCCGAAAGGCGCCGCGGGTGAACTCGACATCGTTGCGCTCGTATTGCATGGCCACCAGCCGCCCCAGCAGCTCCTGGCGGGCGATGCGATCGCCGCTACGCAGCGTGAGCACCATGGCGTGATAATCGCCCGGGTTGCCTATACCATAGATACAGGAGACCGTACCCACAATTATCGTGTCGCGCCGCTCCAACAGACTTTTGGTAGCCGACAGACGCATTTGCTCGATATGCTCGTTGATGGACGAGTCTTTTTCAATGAATAAGTCGCGTGCTGCTACATAGGCTTCAGGCTGGTAATAATCGTAGTACGACACGAAGTACTCAACCGCATTGTTCGGGAAAAACTCGCGCATCTCGGCGTACAACTGCGCCGCCAACGTTTTATTGGGCGCCAGGACAATGGCTGGACGCCCTGTGCGGGCGATGACATTAGCCATGGTGTAGGTCTTGCCCGAGCCCGTTACACCCAGCAGCGTCTGGTACATCAAGCCATCGTCGATGCCTTCGGTCAACGCGGCAATCGCTGCTGGCTGATCGCCTGCCGGCGGGTACGGCTGGTACAGCTGAAACGGGCTGTCGGGGTACTGGACGAAACCGGGTGCTGTTGCAGTCATGCTGGACACTTTAAGGGTAAACCCCTTATTATCACACTATTGTTACCTCTTTCTCTACCCACCTAGCACTCCCACATGAAATCACTCTTCGAATCGGTCGAGCTTGCACCGCGCGACCCAATCCTTGGTTTAGTTGAACAATATAACGCCGATACCCGCGCAAACAAGGTCAACCTTGGTGTCGGCGTCTATTACGACAACGAAGGCCGCATTCCGCTGCTCGAGTGCGTCAGCCAGGCTGAAATCGCCCACATCGAGGCACACGCCGCACGCGGCTACCTGCCGATCGAAGGAATTCCAGGTTACAACAAAGGCGCACAAACCCTGCTGCTGGGTAAAGACTCGCCTTTGCTGGCCAGCGGCCGCGTCCTGACTGCACAAGCCCTGGGCGGCACTGGCGCACTGAAAATCGGCGCCGATTTCCTCAAGCAGCTGCTGCCGACCTCCAAGGTCGTGATCAGTGATCCCAGCTGGGAGAACCACCGCGCCCTGTTCGAGCGTGCCGGCTTCACCGTTGAAACCTATTCGTACTACGATGCCGCCACACGTGGCCTGAATTTCGACGGCATGCTGGCTGCTCTCGGCAGTCTGCCCGAGCAAACCATCGTCATCTTGCACGCTTGCTGCCACAACCCCACTGGTGTCGATCCCACCTTCGAACAATGGGAAAAAATCGCCGAAGTCGTCAAGAACAAAAACCTGGTGCCCTTTCTTGATATTGCCTACCAGGGCTTTGGCGACGGCATCGAAGAAGACGCCGCCGTGGTCCGTCTGTTCGCGCAGCAAGACATCACCATGCTCATCAGCTCCTCGTTCTCGAAATCGTTCTCGCTGTACGGCGAACGCGTGGGTGCCCTGACGCTGATCACTTCCAGCAACGAAGAGCGCGGCCGCGTACTCAGCCAGCTCAAGCGTGTGATTCGCACCAACTATTCCAACCCGCCCACACACGGCGGCACAGTGGTGTCCACCGTACTCAACACGCCAGAACTCTATACCCTCTGGACCAACGAGTTGGCTGCCATGCGTGAGCGCATCCGCAACATGCGTGTGCAACTGGTCGAAAAGCTCAAAGCCCATGGCGTCACCCAGAACTTCGACTTCATGCTTGCCCAGCGCGGCATGTTCTCGTATTCCGGCCTGACCAAAGACCAGGTCGACCGCCTGCGCGACGAGCATGGCGTCTATGCCGTCAGCAGCGGCCGTATTTGCGTCGCCGCACTGAACGATCGCAATATCGACTACGTGGCCGAAGCCATCGCCAAAGTCCTGGCCTAAGCGCCAACAAGCACCACTTTCCTGGTGCTTGATCTTTCTTCTGAAATGCTGCAAAATCCAGACTGTATATAAACACAGTCTGGAAAGCCATGGCCGTCAAGCTTACTGAGCGTCAGCAGCAAATACTTGAACTCATCCGCAGCGAAATCACCCGCACGGGCTTCCCGCCCACCCGGGCCGAAATTGCCCGCGCCCTGGGTTTCAAGTCGGCTAATGCCGCCGAAGACCACCTCAAGGCCCTGGCCCGCAAAGGCGCCATCGAACTCACTCCCGGCGCATCGCGCGGCATAAGGCTCACCGACGCCAGCCCGGTTGCCACAGCACCAGCCCCCACACTCATCGAGCAGGCCTCGTCCGCGTTATCGCAACTATTGGTGCCCTTGGTAGGCCGCGTAGCTGCCGGCAACCCCATACTCGCTGCCGAACACGTCGAACGCGAAATCGGCATTGAACCTTCCCTGTTCAACCAAACCCCCGACTACCTGCTGCGTGTGCGCGGCCTCAGCATGCGCGACGCCGGCATCCTCGACGGCGACCTGTTGGCCGTCAAGAAATCACCCGACGCCCGCAACGGCCAAATCATCGTTGCCCGCATCGGCGACGAAGTCACCGTCAAACGCTTCGCACGCGCCGGCAAACACATAGAGCTCCTCCCCGAAAACCCCGATTTCGAGCCCATCATCGTCACCGCCGCCGACGAATTCTCCATAGAAGGCATCGCAGTCGGGTTAATCCGCAATACGCCGCTGCATTAAGGGTCGGCCCAAGGGCGCAAGTCTCCAGCGCACCAAGCGATCTCTGGCGATGTCTCAGCCTCCGGCGGGCCGGAGGCTGAGACACCGCCCTTAAGAAAAGGTGCACAGGCAGAAACAAAGAATATGCTCGCGCAGATAAAAAAGCCGGATTCCATAAACACGGAACCCGGCCCTTGATTGGCTAATTACCCAGCCAACGCGTTACAGCATCATCAATGCTTCATCACCCCGCCCGAAGACTCCGCAGGCTTGGCATTAGCCACCGCCTCGGCTGCCAACTTCGCAACCTCTTCATCAGACAACGGTGTAGGCATATTCTGCAATGCAACCTCAAGAACCCGGTCAATCCAGCGCACCGGAACAATCTCAAGGTGATTCTTCACATTGTCAGGAATATCGGCCAAATCCTTCACGTTCTCTTCGGGAATCATCACAACCTTGATCCCGCCGCGATGCGCCGCCAGCAGCTTCTCTTTGAGCCCACCTATACCCAGCACCTCGCCCCGCAAAGTGATCTCGCCCGTCATTGCCACATCGGAGCGCACCGGAATGCCTGTAAGCGCCGACACCATGGCCGTAGTAATGGCAATACCCGCAGAAGGACCATCTTTGGGTGTTGCGCCTTCAGGGAAGTGCACATGCAGATCGCGCTTCTCGAAAGCCGTATTCGCAATACCCCATTTCTGGGCCCGGGCACGCACCACGGTACGCGCCGCTTCGACGGATTCCTTCATGACATCGCCCAGGGAGCCCGTGCGTAGCACAACGCCCTTGCCCGGCATATCGGCCACTTCGATGGTCAGCAAATCGCCGCCCACTTCCGTCCAGGCCAGACCGGTGACTTGCCCAACTTTGTTTTCCTTTTCGGCCATGCCGAAACTGAAACGACGCACGCCGAGGAAATCACTGAGGTTTTCGGCCGTGACCGTGACCCGCTCGATGGCCTGCGGTGCGCCAGACGCCTTACCGCGACCCCGCTTGCTTGCGGCAGGATTGACGGCCAGCAGTTTCTTGACCACCTTGCGGCAGATCTTGCTGATTTCACGTTCCAGCGCACGCACACCCGCTTCTCGTGTGTAGTAACGGACGATATCGCGTATGGCCGGCTCTTCGATGGTGATTTCGTCTTCTTGCACGCCGTTGTTCTTCATGAGCTTCGGCAGCAGGTGATCGAAGGCAATATGCACTTTTTCGTCTTCGGTATAACCCGACAGGCGAATGACTTCCATGCGATCGAGCAGCGCAGGCGGAATATTCAGCGTGTTGCTGGTTGCCACGAACATGACATCGGACAAGTCGAAATCGACTTCGATGTAGTGATCCTGGAAGGTGTGGTTTTGTTCCGGATCAAGTACCTCGAGCAAGGCCGACGACGGGTCGCCACGGAAGTCGGCGCCCATTTTGTCGATTTCGTCGAGCAGGAACAAGGGATTGCGTACCGCAACCTTGCTCATGTTCTGCAGAATCTTGCCCGGCATGGAACCAATATACGTACGACGATGGCCACGTATTTCGGCTTCATCGCGTACACCGCCCAGCGCCATACGCACAAACTTGCGGTTGGTGGCACGAGCGATGGACTGCCCCAGCGAAGTCTTACCGACCCCGGGAGGACCCACCAGACATAGTATGGGTGCCTTGAGCTTATCGACCCTTTGCTGCACAGCCAGGTACTCGATAATGCGTTCCTTGACCTTTTCAAGACCGTAATGGTCGGCATCAAGCACGCCTTCGGCGTTTGCAATCGAATTGTTGATGCGGCTTTTCTTGCGCCACGGCAAGCCAATGAGCGTATCGATATAGTTGCGCACCACTGTGGCTTCAGCCGACATGGGCGACATCAGCTTGAGCTTTTTAAGCTCTGCATCGGCTTTCTTCTGGGCTTCTTTGGGTAACTGGGCCGCAGTGATTTTCTTTTCGAGCTCTTCGATATCGGCGCCCTCTTCGCCCTCGCCCAGCTCTTTCTGGATGGCCTTGACCTGCTCATTCAGATAGTAGTCGCGCTGGCTTTTCTCCATTTGCTTCTTTACGCGGCCACGAATGCGCTTCTCGACCTGAAGAATATCGATTTCGGATTCGAGCTGCGAAAGCAGATTTTCGAGACGCTGGGAGGTACCGGTGACTTCGAGCATTTGCTGCTTTTGCTCGAGCTTGAGGGGCAAATGCGCCGAAATGGTGTCGGCCAGGCGGCCGGCATCATCGATTCCGGTAAGAGAGGTGAGAATCTCTTGGGGAATTTTTTTGTTCAGCTTGACGTATTGCTCGAACTGGGCAACCACCGCACGGCGCAGGGCTTCGGACTCGGCGGTTTCGTCGACCGAGGCCTCGACCGGTACCACCACCGCCATGAAATGGGTTTCGGCTTCGGTGACCGATTGTATGCTTGCGCGCTGTATGCCTTCGACCAACACCTTGACGGTGCCGTCGGGCAGCTTGAGCATTTGCAAAATGCTGGCCACACAACCAATAGGATACAAGTCTTCGGGTGTGGGATCGTCTTTGCTGGCTGACTTTTGTGCCACCAGCATGATGTTGTTGCCGGATTCCATGGCCAGTTCCAGCGCCTTGATGGAGCGCGGACGGCCTACAAACAGGGGAATCACCATGTGCGGAAACACCACTACGTCGCGTAAAGGCAACAGCGGCAAGTCCGTCGGTTCCGGAGTAAGAATCTGGCTTGCAGACATAGTCATTTCCTTAAAGTTGACCTTTAATTACAAAAGGGAAGCCTAGGCCTCCCTTTAGTACTACCTATAGTGTATGTAGTGACGATAGCCAGTATTTCAAGTCTACAAAGCGTCGGAGTTACTTTCTATAGGGGTATTCGACAAGCATCTTTATGCTGCGGCATTTTTCAGTTTTTTGGCAGTATCCCGCCCCGAATCGGTTCCGGCTTCTTCTTCGTCCTGGTATATCAGCTTGGGAGTACCTTGCCCGGTGATGGAGCTTTCATCGAGCACTACACGTTTGACGTTCTTCTTGGAAGGAAGTTCATACATGGTGCCCAGCAAGGACTGTTCGACGATGGAACGCAAACCGCGTGCACCAGTACGACGCTTGATGGCACGCTGCGCTATAGCTGTAAGGGCGCCCGGGCGAACATCAAGCTCGACCTCTTCCATTTCAAACAGTTTCTGGAATTGCTTGATGAGCGAATTGCGGGGTTCGGTCAGGATGCGTACCAGGGTATCTTCCTGCAGCTCTTCCAGCGTGGCCACCACGGGCAAACGACCAACCAGCTCGGGAATCAGGCCGAACTTGATCAGATCTTCGGGTTCGGCCTCGGCAAACAACTCGCCTACGCCACGCTCGGTCTTGGCCCGCACGGACGCCGAAAAGCCGATGCCAGAACGCTCGGTGCGGTCGCGGATGACCTTGTCGAGCCCGTCGAAGGCGCCACCAACAATAAACAGGATGTTGGTGGTGTCGACCTGGACGAAATCCTGATTGGGGTGCTTGCGCCCGCCCTGTGGCGGTACCGATGCCACTGTGCCCTCGATGAGCTTGAGCAACGCTTGCTGCACGCCCTCGCCCGATACATCGCGGGTGATGGACGGGTTATCGGCTTTGCGCGAGATCTTGTCGATTTCGTCGATATAGATAATGGCGCGCTGGGCCTTGTCTACATCGTAATTGCAGTTTTGCAGCAGTTTCTGGACGATGTTTTCAACGTCTTCGCCCACGTAACCGGCTTCGGTCAGTGTGGTGGCGTCAGCCATGACGAAGGGCACATCGAGCATACGGGCCAGTGTCTGGGCCAACAGCGTCTTGCCTGAGCCGGTAGGCCCGATCAGCAGGATATTGCTCTTGGACAGCTCGACATCGTCGCCCTTGACTTCACCATAGCGTATACGCTTGTAGTGGTTGTATACCGCCACTGCCAGCGTACGCTTGGGGGTATCTTGCCCAATGACGTATCCGTCCAGAAAGCTTTTGATTTCGGCCGGTGTGGGCAGCTCGTTGCGGATGGCATCGCGCGCTGCTTCCTGGCTTTCTTCGATGATGATGTCGTTGCACAGGTCAATACATTCATCACAAATGAATACCGACGGCCCTGCGATAAGCTTGCGTACCTCGTGCTGGCTTTTGTTGCAGAACGAGCAATGCAATGCTTTATCGTCCGTCGATCCTTTTTTATCGGGCATAAAACTCTTCAAAGTTCAGTAGACAGGACAATGCATCGCCTGCCGGGTAATCACCGGTGTACGCCCATAGGGCATACACCGACCATCTGGCTTACGCCTCGTCGGAGCGAGACACCAGGACTTTATCTACCAAACCATACGATACCGCATCTTCGGCCGACATGAAATTATCGCGCTCGGTATCTTCGGCAATGCGCTCGACGGGCTGGCCCGTGCTGTTCGCAAGAATGGTGTTCAAGCGTTCACGCAGGCTGAGGATTTCGCGTGCCTGGATCTGGATGTCGGAGGCTTGGCCTTGCGCACCGCCGGATGGCTGGTGAATCATGATGCGCGAGTTGGGCAAGGTATAACGCTTGCCCTTGGTGCCTGCCGCCAGCAGGAAAGCGCCCATACTCGCCGCAATGCCGGTACACAAGGTGGAGACATCAGGCTTGATGAACTGCATGGTGTCGTAGATGGCCATGCCTGCATACACCGAACCGCCAGGCGAGTTGATGTAGAGCGAAATATCTTTGTCGGGATTCTCGGACTCGAGGAACAGCAACTGCGCCACCACCAGGTTGGCAGTGTGATCGTTGACGGGCCCGACAAAGAAGATAACGCGCTCACGCAGCAAGCGTGAGTAGATATCGTAGGACCGTTCGCCACGGCCCGACTGTTCAATCACGATGGGCACATAGCCCAACCCCGTTGGGGTCACCGAGTCACCACCGTACATTGAGGCGTAAAAATCGGTAAATCGTGACATTTAGTTTGTCCCCATGAGTTCTTCGAAAGCAACGTCTTCGTCGGTAACCTGAGCCTTGGACAATACGTGTTCAACCACGTTGTCTTCGAGCACGATGGCTTCGATTTCAGCACGACGCTGGCGGTCGGACAGGTAGTAGGCAACTACCTGTGCCGGCTGCTCGTAGTTTTGCGCAAATTCTTCGATGCGGGCACGCACTTGCTCGGGCTTGGCCTGCAGATCGGCTGCTTGCACCAGTTCGGATACGAGCAGACCCAGACGCACGCGGCGCTCGGACTCGGCCGTGAAGGCTTCGACGGGAATAGGCACCGAGTCGGCATTGGGCACGCCGCGCTGCTTGAGTTCTTCGCGGGCAGCGGTGACACGGCCTTGCGCATCGTTCTGGACCAATGCCTTAGGCACGTCGAACGAGCATGACTCAACCAGGGCGTCCATGACGCTGGCCTTGCTGCGGGCCTGGGCACGCACCTTGACTTCACGCTCGATGTTGCTGCGCACGTCGGCCAGCAGTTTTTCAACGTCGCCCTCGGGTTGGCCCAGCGCTTTTGCGAACTCGGTATCAACTTCGGGCAGGATGGCTTCGGCCACTTCGGTAACGGTAATAGCGAATTCGGCGGTTTTACCAGCGACTTCCTTGCTGCCGTAGTCTTCGGGGAAATTTAGCGGAAAAGTCTTGGACTCGCCGGCCTTCATGCCGCGCACAGCAGTTTCGAACTCGGGCAGCATGCGGCCCTGGCCCAGCACAAAGGGGAATTTCTCGGCGGAACCGCCTTCGAAAGCTACGCCATCGATGGTACCGGTAAAGTCGAGCGTGACGCGGTCGTCGTCTTGTGCTTCACGGCCGTCGCGGGCTTCGTAGTTGGCACGCTGCTTGCGCAGGATATCGATAGTACGCTGCACTTCGGCATCGCCCACTTCTACATTGCTACGCTTGACTTGCAAGGTCGCCAGATCGGGGACTTGCACTTCGGGATAGACCTCGAAGGTGGCCGAAAAAGCCATAGTGCCCTCTTCGACGCCTTCGGTCTTGGGTTCAAGATTGGGCGTACCGGCCACACGCAGCTTGGACTCGCCGATGACCTGGTCGAGCGAACGACCGACTTCAGAATTGATGACGTCGTAGCGGATGCCGGGCCCATGGCTACGCTCGATCAGGGAAAGCGGTGCTTTGCCTGGGCGAAAACCCTGAACTTTGGCAGTACGAGCGACGCGTTTGAGTTGCGTCTGGACTTCTTTTTCTACGTCGGCGATCGAGACGACCAGATCTACACGGCGCTCCAGACCTGACAAAATTTCAACCTCGGGCTGCATTAGGGACCTATATAAATGAATAATTGAAGAAATGAACAGGACATTTTACCGGAAACTCGTCCGAACCACGAAAAGCAACCACTTTTCCCTATATTAAGGGGCAAATTCGAAGGGTAATTCGCCGGGTGCACATAAGGTGGTTTCCAAAAAAAACATTACTTGTAACGAGCACGTGCTAGCATGGTTGATTAACCTGCCCCCAAGAGGGCGATTGGCTCCCTGCCTTCTGTCCATGAAAAAAAAGATACAAAGCACGTTGACGGCGGGCTTGCTCCGTACGCTTGCGTTGCTGCCCTATGGCTTGGTGGCACGCCTGGGCGAAACACTTGGCAGCCTGTTATACAGCCTGCCAAGCAAGCGTAAACGCATATTGCATACCAATCTTCGCCTGTGCTTTCCGGAAAAACAACCGGAAGAACGGGAAGCCCTGGCACGCTCAACCTTTCGGCACGTCATACGCAGCTACTTTGAACGTGGCATTCAATGGTACGGCAGCGCCTCGCAAATCAGACGCCTGGTGCAGCTCGAAAGCGCCATTGAACTTCAAGACAGCTACGAACAACCCACCATATTTATGGGCTTTCATTTTGCCGCCATTGAAGCCACCTGCATGTATTACTCTATCATGCATCCGGTGGCCTCTATCTATACACCCATGTCGGACACCGTTACCGAGACCATTTCGCGCACACAAAGATCGCGCTTTGGAACCGAAATGATTTCCCGCCATGGAAGTGCGCGTGAAATCCTGAGAGTGTTGAAATCAGGCAAGCCTATCATGCTGGCGGCTGACATGGATTTCGGCCTGCGCGACTCTGTATTTGTGCCGTTTTTTGGCATCCAGGCCTGCACTTTGACCGCCGTATCGCGCCTGGCCCAACTCAGCGGCGCACGGGTCGTGCCCTTTGTGGCCGAAGTAGTGCCCGGCTACAAAGGCTACAAGCTGCACATATTCGAGGCGCTCGATAATTTTCCCAGCGGTGATGTCCATGCCGACGCCCTGTGCATGAACCAGTTTCTGGAAGCGCGCATACGTCTGACGCCCGATCAGTACTATTGGGTACATCGACGCTTCAAGCGGCGTCCGGAAGGCGAGCCGTCGGTATATTGAAACTGCCAGCACCGCAAGCAAGCGCTTGATTTAACTGCCCCTTCATTACCCAAGTGTTTATTCAGTACTGCGCCATTGCGCGTCATTAAAAAAAAGCTATAATGCTTGGCTTACTTTAGCGAACGTGGCGGAATTGGTAGACGCACCAGATTTAGGTTCTGGCGCCGAGAGGTGTGAGAGTTCGAGTCTCTCCGTTCGCACCACAACAATGCATGCTTGCCGGCATTGCAGCATGCCACACAGCCGGCTTGCTGCCCTACCTTGCGGCAAACATGAACCCCCGACTCAGCGCACTGCACCCTTATCCTTTTGAAAAGTTAAGGCGGCTGCTCGCGCAGGCCGGGATGCCCCCAGCGGCACTTGCACCCATCAGCCTTTCCATAGGCGAACCCAAACACACTACGCCTGCATTGATTGCCCAAGCCATGCAGGACGCCATGGCGGGTTTGTCGGTTTATCCACCGACCAAGGGCGATGCCCTGCTGCGATCCACCATATCAGACTGGATCGCCAGACGCTATGGTATTGCTCCCCCAGACCCGGACACCCAAATACTGCCTGCACTCGGCTCGCGCGAGGCACTTTTTGCCTTCGCCCAGACGATCATCGATCCCACTGCCGACGCTGTCACTGTGTGCCCTAATCCGTTTTATCAAATTTACGAAGGTGCAAGCCTGCTGGCGGGCGCGCGTCCTTACTACATCAATGCGCAGGCCGAACTGAATTTCGGCTACGACTGGGCCTCGGTACCGGCCGAGGTATGGCACAAAACCCAGTTGCTGTTCGTATGCTCGCCCGGCAATCCAGCGGGCAACGTCATGTCTTTGCAAGAATGGCAAGCCTTGTTTGCCTTATCCGACGAGCATGGCTTTGTCATCGCCTCTGACGAGTGCTATTCCGAAATCTATTTCGACGAAACCGACAAGCCCCTGGGTGGCCTGCAAGCTGCACAGCGTTTGGGCCGCAATGACTATCGTGGCCTGGTCTGCTTTTCCAGCCTGTCCAAGCGCTCCAATGTACCCGGCCTTCGATCGGGTTTTGTAGCCGGTGACGCCACGCTAATAGCCCAGTTCCTGCTGTATCGGACCTATCATGGCAGTGCCATGAGCCCGGTGGTGTCGCAGGCCAGCATCGCAGCCTGGAATGACGAATCGCATGTCGTTGCCAACAGGCAGCTTTACCGTGAAAAATTTGAGGCGGTCCTGCCCATACTGGAACCCGTGCTGGGTGTCAGCCGGCCCGACGCCTCATTTTATTTATGGGCGCAAACACCCTGCTCCGATACCGATTTTGTACGTGATCTGTATGGCGCCACTGGCGTCACAGCGTTACCAGGCAGCTTTCTGGCGCGCGAAGCCCATGGCGTCAATCCGGGCGCAAACCGCGTCCGCCTGGCGCTGGTTGCACCCAAACAGCAATGCGTCGAAGCAGCCCAGCGCATCGCTGATTTTGTGAATGCCAAATACTGAAGCATTCTTAACCCTCACTGAGCCCTTCTATGAATAAAAACCTGCAGAGCACCATCGAGGAAGCATGGGACAACCGTGCTGACCTCTCTCCCTCCTCCGGGCACGCCGACGTACGTGCCGCCGTGCAAGCAACCCTGGCTGCGCTAGATGCCGGTCAATTGCGTGTTGCCGAGAAAATCTCCGGAGACTGGGTGGTACATCAGTGGGTCAAGAAAGCAGTGCTACTGTCTTTCAGACTGGAAGACAATAAAGTCATGGGCCAAGGCGCCCTGCAGTTCTATGACAAGGTTGACACCAAGTTCCAGCACTACGATGCAGCCGCCTTTGCACAGGGTGGCTTTCGCGTCGTGCCCCCGGCGGTCGCCCGCAAAGGCACGTTTATCGGCCGGAATGTGGTGCTGATGCCCTCCTACGTCAATGTCGGCGCCTATGTCGATGAAGGCACTATGGTCGACACTTGGGCCACGGTAGGCTCTTGCGCACAAATCGGCAAGAATGTGCATTTGTCAGGCGGTGTGGGCATAGGCGGTGTGCTGGAGCCCCTGCAGGCCAATCCGACCATCATCGAAGACAACTGCTTTATTGGTGCGCGCTCCGAAATTGTCGAAGGCGTGATCGTCGAAGAAAATTCCGTGCTGGCCATGGGCGTGTTCCTGTCCCAAAGCACCAAGATTTACGACCGCGCCACTGGTACCGTCACCTACGGCCGCGTCCCTTCGGGCTCAGTGGTTGTGCCAGGTTCGCTGCCCGCCGCCGACGGCTCGCACAGCCTGGCTTGCGCCGTCATCGTCAAGCGTGTCGATGCACAGACACGATCCAAAACCAGCATTAACGATCTGCTGAGAGCCTGATGCCCGATACCCCCACTCTGCAACTGGCCAAGGAACTCATCTCGCGGCCCTCCGTAACGCCCGACGATCTGGGCTGCCAGGACGCCCTGGCGAGCCGCTTGACAGTGGCCGGCTTCGACTGCGAAACCCTGGCCTTTGGCGATGTGGTCAACCTGTGGGCCAGGCGTGGCACTGCCGCACCGCTGCTGGTGTTTGCCGGTCATACTGATGTCGTGCCCACCGGGCCGCTTGAGCGCTGGGACAGCGACCCTTTCACGCCGACCGAGCGTGCAGGCAATTTGTATGGGCGCGGCACCGCCGACATGAAAAGCTCTATCGCCGCCTTCACCGTAGCGGTCGAAGAATTCATTGCCAACCATCCGCAGCATTCCGGTTCTATCGCATTGCTGATCACCTCCGACGAAGAAGGCCCTTCCGTCGACGGCACGGTCAAAGTATGCCAGGCGCTGGCACAACGCGGCGAGCAACTGGACTACTGCATCGTGGGCGAGCCCACATCAGTCGACACACTGGGCGACACGGTCAAAAACGGGCGGCGCGGCTCTTTATCCGGCAAACTGACGATCAAGGGCAAACAAGGACATGTGGCCTACCCGCACCTCGCCCGCAACCCCATTCATCTGCTGGCGCCCGCCTTGGTCGAACTGACGGCTGAACAATGGGACGAAGGCAACGAGTATTTTCCTGCCACGACCTTCCAGGTCTCCAACCTGCACGCGGGTACCGGGGCTACGAATGTCGTGCCGGGCACTGCCGTGCTAGATTTCAACTTCCGCTTTTCCACGGCCAGCACGCCCGACACCCTGAAAGCACGTGTAGCCACCATTCTGGGCAAACACAAGCTGGATTACGATCTGGACTGGACTCAAGGCGGCGAGCCATTCCTGACGCCCAAAGGTGAACTCAGCACGGCCATGGCGCAAGCTATTCTCGACGAAACCGGTGTGGCCACACAGCTATCAACCACGGGGGGTACGTCCGACGGCCGCTTTATCGCCAAGATATGCCCGCAGGTCATTGAGTTTGGTCCCATCAATGCCAGTATCCACCAAGTGAACGAGCACATACGAATTGATACACTGGAGCCATTGAAAAACATCTATCGTCGTACGCTGGAACAGTTGTTGCCAGACTAAACCCGCCTTCAGGAGCCGCTATGCATCACATCGCCAGCAAAAAACTGCGCACGGTACGCGACTTGCTACGTTACACCGTCAGCCAGTTCAATGCGTCCCGGCTATCCTTCGGGCACGGTAGCGACAACGCCTGGGACGAAGCCGTCTATCTGCTGCTGCACAGCCTGCATCTGCCGCTCGATATGCTGGAACCCTTCCTCGATGCGCGCGTGCTGCCCGCCGAGCGCGAGCGCTATCTCAAACTGCTGGAACGGCGTATTACCGAGCACGTTCCCGCCGCCTATCTCACCGGCGAAGCCTGGCTGCAAGGCCACCGCTTTGTTGTCGACCAGCGAGTCATCATTCCGCGTTCACCCATTTCAGAGCTGCTGGCCGACAGCCTGAGCCCCTGGATTGAAGATCCGGATGACGTTGATTTCGTCCTCGACCTGTGCACCGGCTCGGGCTGCCTGGCGGTGTTGTCGGCGCTGGCCTTTCCCAATGCGCAGGTCGATGCCGTCGACCTGTCAGAGCACGCCCTTGAAGTCGCCGATCAAAACATCGAGCTCTCGGGGCTGGACGGACGCATCACCACCCACTGCAGCGATCTCTTTGAACAACTGCCCGACTGCGAGTACAAGCTGATTGTCTGCAATCCACCTTACGTCAACAATCACTCCATGGAGCACCTGCCCCAGGAGTACCGCCACGAACCCACCATGGCGCTAGCCGGTGGTGACGATGGCATGGACCTCATCCGCCGACTCTTGCAGCAGGCACCCGCCTTCATGACACCCGATGGTCTGCTGGTGCTCGAGATTGGCCATGAATACCAGAACTTCCTGGCCGCCTTTCCCAATCTCGATCCCATCTTGCTCAGTACCGAGAACACTGACGATCAAATACTGCTGCTCACCCGCGAGCAACTGGCTTCGTGATCCGCGCTACTGGCCTGACCGTCAGGCGTGGCACCAAGGTACTGCTCGACAGCACTGATTTCGTCATCAACCCCGGAGAACGGGTTGGCATCGTTGGCAAAAATGGCGCCGGCAAATCCACTCTGTTTGCCGTGCTGCAAGGCCGGCTGGATGCCGACGCCGGCTCGCTGCTCATACCGCCGGGCTGGCGCATTGCCAGCGTCGATCAGGAAATCAGCCACAACGAGCTGCCCGCCCGAGAATTCGTGATTGACGGCGACCGGCATTTGCGTGCCTTGCAGGCCGAACGAGCCGCCACACCCGACAGCGACGGCCACCGCATCGCCGAACTGGAATCAGCATTGGTCGAGGCCGATGCCTGGAGTGCGCCGTCACGCGCCGAACAACTGTTGGCTGGCCTGGGTTTTGCACCCGACCAGTGGATGAATCCCGTCAATAGCTTTTCGGGGGGCTGGCAGATGCGTCTGGCGCTTGCCCGCGCCCTGATGGCGCCGTCCGAACTATTGCTGCTGGATGAACCCACCAACCACCTCGATCTGGACGCCATGTTATGGCTGGAGCGCTGGCTGGCTGCCTACCAGGGCACTGTCCTGCTGATCTCGCACGACACCGAGTTTCTGGATTCCGTCGCCTCGGTGATTTTACATTTCGACCAGGCCAAGCTGCTGCGTTATCGCGGTGGATATGAAGACTTCCTGACTCAGCGCGCTGAGCGCCTGCGCCAGACTCGCCTGGCCTGGGACAGGCAAACCCGCGAAGCAGCCAGACTACAAAGCTTTATTGATCGCTTCAAGGCCAAAGCCACCAAAGCCAAGCAAGCCCAAAGCCGCGTCAAAGCACTGGCCCGCATGGAAACCCTGGCTCCCCTGCAGGCAGAATCGGGCATCGATATACGCATTCCCGAACCCACCAGCATGCCTGATCCCTTGCTGGTGCTGGACGATGTCTCGACCGGCTATGCCGGCGGCACCAGTCAGGCCCGCACTGTACTCAGTAATATCCAGCTGATGGTCAGAGGTGGAGCGCGCATAGGCGTGCTGGGCGTGAACGGCGCTGGTAAAAGCACCTTGATCAAGACACTGGCGGAAGAACTGCCCGTACTGGCTGGCGAACGCCGTGCATCCAGGGGCCTGGAAATCGGCTATTTTGCCCAGCACCAGCTCGACATGCTCGATCCCGACGCCACCCCCTTGCAACACTTGGCGCGCCTGGCACCGCAAACTCGCGAACAAGAGCTGCGCAACTATCTGGGTGGCTTTGGCTTCAGCGGCGATACGGTCACCAGCAAGATCGCCCCCATGTCCGGCGGCGAAAAAGCACGCCTGGCGTTATCGCTCATCGTCTGGCAAAAACCCAATTTGCTGTTACTCGACGAACCCAGCAATCACCTGGATGTGGATACCCGCGAAGCATTGGCCACGGCCCTGGCAGAGTTTGCCGGCAGCGTGCTGCTGGTATCCCACGACCGCCATCTGCTGCGCACTACGGTTGACAGCTTCTGGATTGTGGCCGATGGCCGGGTGCAGGAGTTTGACGGTGATCTGGAAGACTATCGGGATTGGCTGAGCGCCCGCAGCGCCCAGGCGCGGTCCGAGGCTCGCAGCAATACTGAGCACGCCAACCAGGGCGATGCAATGGTTGATCGCAAGGCACAACGCCGCCAGGAGGCTGAGGAGCGGCAACGTCTTGCCGTACTGCGCAAGCCACTGGATGCCAAGCTGAAGAAGGTAGATGCCGAGATGGAACGTGCCGGCCAGCGCTTGCAGGCCCTTGACGCGTTGATTGCCGACCCCGATTTCTATTCAGACGCGCGCCGTGATGAGCGTTTGAAGGTGCTGGAGGAGCATGGCGAGCTGAGCAAAAAGCATGGCCAGCTTGAAGAAGAGTGGCTGATGTTGCAGGAAGAGCTGGAAACGTTGACAGTGACTTAGCGGGGACTGCGGCTATTCTTAGCCGAATTAATATCAAACGTGAGCCTGACAGCAGAGCTGGTTTGCGTCAATCCACAATAAATAACTTCGCCCCTTTTGGGGCGCGCGAACGATGCGCATCTATACCATCGGCAACTTGATAGCTCATGCCCGGTGTCAAAGTAAAGCTTCGGCCATCCTTCAAATCGGTATGCAACTCGCCTTCAAGGCATAGCAGTATGTGACCTTTTTCACACCAATGATCCGAAACATAGCCAGGGGTGTACTCAACCATGCGCACACGAATGCTGCCGAATTTCTGCGTCTGCCAAAAAGCCTGGCCCGCTTCTGCAGAGTGTTGGGTACGTGGGATGCCAGACCAGTCGGTCGTCCCAAAGGGGATGTTTTGCATATCCATTTTATTCACGCCTAACGATTCAGAAAGTGCATTCTCGACCACCTGGCAGAAATTGCTGAAGCATACCAATCAGCCAGCCACGATCTCCAGCTTGGCCACCCCCAACGCCAGGGTCTTCGTCCCGGCATCGCGGAACTGAATCTGCGCCTGGGCATCCTGCCCCAGACCGCTCAGCCCAATCACCGTGCCTTCGCCAAACTTTACATGGCGCACACCCGTACCTATCCGGAACTCCTGATTGCCCACCGTAACGCCCGTCGCCAGACCGCGCGGAGCACGTGGCGCCATGCTGCTGCCACCAGACTGATTGAACGTATTACCACGTCGAAACGCCCCGCTCCATGCATTTTGCTGCGCCTGCACAGGCGCCCTGCCTTCTCGGGGCGTCAGCCATTTGAGGTGTTCGTCGGGGATCTCGTCCAGGAAGCGTGAACGCATGGCGTAACGCGTTTGCCCATGCAGCATTCTGCTTTGTGCCAGCGTCAGGTACAGACGCTCACGCGCCCGCGTGATGGCCACGTACATCAGACGCCGTTCTTCCTCCAGTCCTGCCGCTTCCAGCAAACTGTTTTCATGCGGGAACAGCCCCTCTTCGACTCCAGTGATAAACACCGAATCAAACTCCAGCCCCTTGGCGGCATGCACCGTCATGAGCTGAACCGCATCCTGGCCCGCCTGGGCCTGGTTATCGCCCGCTTCAAGTGAAGCGTGGGTCAGGAATGCCGCCAGTGGCGACATGGCGGCCATGGCTTCGGATGCCTCTGCATTCAGGCTAGCCGCTGCAAGCGCGTCTTCGGGAATGCGTCCGGCCGGCAAACCCTCAAAGTTGGCCTCGGCCACAAAAGCCGCTGCTGCGTTGACCAGTTCCTGCAGGTTTTCGAGCCGGTCGGCGCCTTCACGATCACTTTGATAATGCGTCAGCAGACCACTGTGATGTACCACGTGCTCAATGAGTTCAGGCAAAGGCAATACTTGTGCCTCGTGGGCCATCTGCTGGATCAGTTCGGCGAAACGAGCCAGGTTATTGCCGCCTTTGCCCGACATTGACGGTACCGCGCGGAACAGGCTCTCGCCCTGCTGTCGGGCCACATCGGCCAGCTGTTCCAAGGTGCGTGCGCCTATGCCCCGCGTCGGAAAATTAACCACCCGCAGCCACGAAGTGTCGTCGTGCGGATTGTCCATCAGTCTTAAATAAGCCAGGGCATGCTTGACTTCCTGCCGCTCGAAAAAGCGCAGCCCGCCGTACACCTTGTAAGGTATACCAGCCGAAAACAAGGCATGCTCGATAATGCGCGACTGGGCATTGCTGCGATACAGGACGGCAATTTCGCGACGCAGGCGGCCGTCGTTGATCAAGGCCTTGGTTTCGTCAATAATCCACTGCGCCTCGAGCAGGTCGGAAGCCTGTTCGATAACGCGTACCGGCTCCCCCTCACCTTGCTCGGTCCACAGGTTCTTGCCCAGCCTTGCGCTGTTGTGCGCGATGAGGGCGTTGGCCGAATCCAGAATATGACCGTAGGAACGATAGTTTTGCTCGAGACGTATGACATTGCCTTTCGCATAGTCACGCTCGAAGTCAGCCATATTGCCCACGTTCGCACCCCTGAAGGCGTAGATGGACTGGTCATCGTCGCCCACGGCAAACATATGGGCACCACCGCCCGCCAGCAAGATCAGCCAGCGGTATTGCAACATGTTGGTGTCTTGAAACTCGTCGACAAGAATATGCTGGAAACGACGCTGGTAATGCTCGCGTATGGGTGCATTGCGCTGCAGCAGTTCGTAGGCGCGCAGCAACAGCTCGGCAAAGTCGACTACGCCCTCGCGTTCGCACTGATCCTGGTATAGCTGATAAATATCGACGAGCCGGCGCCTGTGCGCATCCCAGACCTCGACATCGGCGGGCCGCAAGCCATCTTCCTTGGCTCCGTTGATAAAACGCTGCACGTCGCGTGGCGGAAACTTGTCGTCATCAATGCCGGCACCCTTGATCAGGCGCTTGATGGCTGCAAGCTGATCGGCGCTGTCCAGAATTTGAAAGGTTTGCGGCAAACCCGCGTCGCGATGATGAGCACGCAACAGACGATTGCACAAACCATGGAATGTTCCTACCCACATGCCTCGCGTATTGATGGGCAGCAAGGCAGAAAGGCGCGTGAGCATTTCACGCGCCGACTTGTTGGTGAAGGTAACCGCCATCAGCCCAAAAGGGCTGGCCTGGCTGGTTTGTATCAGCCAGGCCATGCGTGTGGTCAGGACCCGGGTTTTTCCGCTACCCGCGCCGGCCAGAACCAGCGCGTGGGCGGGAGGGAGAGTGACAGCAGCTTGTTGTTGCGGATTAAGGCTGTCTATCATGCCGCGTAGCGGCGCAACCGGTAAGCAAACTGCTCTAGCCCTTCGATGCCGCTTTGCTGAGCGCGCTGGCACCAGGCTTGCAGGTCGGCCAAGAGCTGTTCACTGCTGGAGCTGGAGCTTTCCCACAGACGGACGAGCTCGCGTCGCATTTGCACCAGGGTGGACAGTGACTGGTTTTGAGCCAGGACGGTGTCGACCTGTTCGCGCTGTGCGGGCTCAAGGGCGTCGTCAGAGCTGGTGATCCAGTCTTTGCAACGGCTGAGCAGCGTCCAGTTGCAATCGGGGTTGCCTTCTTTGCGCGTCAGCTTGAGCTTGTTGAGCTCTTCGCCGGCCGCTTTTTTAACCAGATCGGTATAGCGGGCCAGGATTTCGTAGCGATGGGTGATGACGCCTTGCAAAGTGCTGGCGTCGGCCACAGCCTTGGGCGCCTCGAGTTTGAGCTTAGGTGCCCGTTTTTTTACCGTGGCCAGCCCAAAAAAGCTTAGTACCGAGATATAGCACCAGCCCAGATCGAACTCGTACCATTTGGTCGAAAACTTGGCTGACGTACCATAGGCGTGGTGATTGTTATGCAGCTCTTCACCGCCAATGATAATGCCCCAGGGCGACACATTGGTACTGGTATCGGGACTGGCAAAGTTGCGATAGCCCCAGGCATGCCCGATGCCGTTGACGACCCCTGCAGCCCAGAAGGGAATCCATGCCATTTGTATGGCCCATACGGTAACGCCCAGTACGCCGAACAGAGCCACGTCGATACCCAGCATGATCAGGATACCCAGCAGGCTGCGCTTGGTATACAGATTGCGCTCGAGCCAGTCGTCGGGGGTGCCGTGACCAAAGCGCTTCAGGGTTTCGGGATTAGTAGCTTCTTCGCGATACAGTTCTGCACCACGGAAAAACACTTTGCCCAGGCCAAATACCACTGGCGAGTGCGGATCACCTTCTTTTTCGCATTTGGCGTGGTGCTTGCGGTGAATAGCCACCCACTCTTTGGTGACCATACCGGTGGTCAGCCAAAGCCAGAACCGGAAAAAATGCATGACGGCGGGATGCAGGTCGAGCCCGCGATGCGCCTGGCTGCGATGCAGGAAGACGGTTACGCCAACAATGGTGATGTGGGTAAGCACCAGAGCGACCAGTGCAACTTGCCACCACGAATACTGGAGCAGGCCGCCTTTAAGAAAATTGAGTATTTGGTCCATAAACCTGTAAAGGCCTCGTGTTAGAACAACAAAAAGTGTAGCTCACTTGTCAGCTATATGACAGCAGAATTGCAAAATAGTTTTGAGCTAGATCAAGGAATTAGAAGCCAATCAGGCTCCTTCCTTCCCTCGACAAACGGAACATAAAAGCCAATATATCGCTCTTAAGAAGCGAGTGCTCGAAAAACCCTATTTCAGTCGATTTCGCCGTTATGGCCTTGAGGGGCCTCTTCGGCCTCCTGAACTGCTTTTTTGACTGGAGTTTCCTTTTTTCGCTCTAGCGCGGCTGCAAAAAAGCCGTCGGTTTGATGACGGTCTGGACGCAGGCGTAAAAAAGGCCCTTCGAGTGTCAGATTTTCACAACGATCTGACGCTATTTTGCCTGCATCAAGCAGGATAAAACCGGGATTTTCAGCTAAAAAGCGCTCAACCTGCTCTTCGTTCTCTTCGGGCAGGATGCTGCAGGTGGCATAGACCAGCCGACCACCTGGGGCGACACAGCGCGCAGCCTGGCGCAATATGCTGGCCTGTGTGTCACGCAAGGCCTGCAGCGACTCAGGATGCTGGCGCCATTTCAGGTCGGGATTGCGGCGCAAGGTACCCAAACCGCTGCAGGGCGCATCGACCAATACCCGATGTGCCTTGCCGCGCAAGCGCTTCACCCGCTGATCATTATCGGGGTTGATGACCACCGGGACGATATTGGACAAGCCACTGCGGGCAAAGCGAGGCTTGGCCCGTGCCAAGCGGGCCGCCGATACATCGAAGGCATACAAGCGGCCGGTGGAGCGCATCAGCGCACCCAGCAGCAAAGTCTTGCCGCCAGCACCGGCACAATAGTCGATGATCATTTCACCGCGCTTGGGCGCAACCAGCGAAACCAGGATCTGACTGCCTTCATCCTGAACTTCAATTTCACCCTTTTCAAACATAGGCCAGCGATTGACGGGCGGGCGCCCCTGCAAGCGTATGCCCCAGGGCGAGTAAGGCGTGGGCTCGGGATCGTAGCGTAAGCCGGGGCCGGCACGCATTTGCTTGAGCATGTCCGCACGGTCGGCCTTGAGTGGATTGACCCGGATATCGAGGGGCGCGGGCAAGTTCAACGCTCTGATCAGCTCATCGGCATCGTCCAGCGATGCCAGGCGTTCGTCCAGCCAATCAGGCAGACTATCGCGTACCGCGCGCGCCAGGCTCTCGGTGGCAATGCCTTGCACATGCGCGAGCCACTGCTGTTCGGTTTCCGACAGACCGGTGTTGAGTACTGATTTATCGAAGACCGATGCCAGACCCAATATGGCCAGGCGCCGCGCAGCCGGGCCAGTGCCGCTTTCGGCAAACTGCCGGTAGCGGCGCAAATGGCGCAAGACGTCGAACACCGCTTCGGCCACTTCGCCGCGGTCGCGCGAACCCAGTTTGGGATGCGCTCGAAACCAATGCGACAAAGATGCATCGGCGGGATACTCCCACTGCAGGATTTCACCCAATGCACTGCGCACCTGCTCGATGCGCGCCGCTGCCATGACATAAGGCCGCCCCACCGGGCTGGCCTGTTCTTGGCGCCGCATCGGGGCCGCCTTGCGGGTTTCCCGGCCACGCCGAGGTTTATCAGTACTATTCATGACGACCTATTCAGATGATGCAACGCCATCAGGCGTCAGGACAAAAGAGCGGCTGGCAACGCCAGACACCTGCACGCGCTGCATGGCGTCGAGCGACACACGGCCCTGTGCCAGCCAGCCTACCACGTCGGCATACATTCTGTGCTCGACCTGCAGCACCCGCTGGGCCAGGTCATCAGGGGTATCGTCCGCCCGTACCGGCACCATGCCCTGGGCCACGATAGGGCCATGGTCCAGCACAGGGGTCACGAAGTGTATGGTGCAGCCATGCCACTGCACACCCATGGCGAGCGCCTGCTGGTGCGTGTGCAAGCCGGGAAATGCAGGCAGCAGCGACGGATGGATATTGATCAGGCGGCCATTGAAACGCTCGACAAAAGCCGGCGTCAGCACACGCATGAAGCCGGCCAGCAGCACATAGTGAGGCTGATAGGCCTCGATGGCCTCGGCCAGCGCGGCATCGAAGGCCTCGCGGCTATCGTAGTCGCGATGCGGCACCACTGCCGTCGGGATGCCATGCGCCTGTGCCCATTCCAGGCCGGCCGCGTCGGCCTTGTTGGCCATGACAGCCGATACGGTGGCAGGCAAGTGACCAGCTTGCACCGTATTGACTATGGTTTGCATGTTGGAACCGCGCCCGGATATCAGCACGACGAAGCGACAGGCGGGTGAAGAAGAAACGTCCAAGACAATAATTCCTGAGTAAGGCAGCACAAGATTGTAAACTCTCGGGTGTGAAAACATCTCCTTCCATTTATCGCACCCTGCCCCGCCACGACAGCCAGCAAGCCAGCGCCGTGACAATAGGCAACTTTGACGGTGTCCATCGCGGACACCAGGCTATTCTGGCACGCGTCCGCGAACAGGCCATTGAGCGTGGGCTGGCCGCGACCGTCATGACCTTCGACCCACACCCGCGCACGTATTTTGCGTTGCGCGGGCAGCGGCCCGAACTTGTGCCCACCCAGATCAGCGGCCTGCGCGACAAGCTGACCGCCTTGTCCGCTCACGGGCTGGACCAAATCATACTGGAACGCTTTAATCAAGCGCTGGCCGATATGTCGGCTGAAGACTTCATCCGGCAATTGCTGGTGCAGGGTCTGAATACCCGCTGGCTGTTGGTGGGCGAAGATTTTCGCTACGGCCACAAACGCAGCGGCGACATCGAACTATTGCGCCATGCCGGACAGCAATACGGCTTTGAAGTCGAGACAATTGCCGATGTGGCCGACGAGCATGGTCATCGCATATCAAGCTCTGAGCTGCGCACTGCACTGGCGGTGGGCCAACTGGAACGCGCCGAACACTTGCTGGGCCACAGCTACCGCCTGAGTGGTCACGTGATCCATGGCCAAAAGCTGGGCCGCAGCATAGGCTACCCTACGCTGAACGTAAAAGTACCCTCGCAATGCGCCTTGCGCTCGGGCGTTTACGTAGTGCGCGCCCACGGGCTGGGGCCGCAACCCATCAACGGTGTAGCAAGCCTGGGTGTACGGCCAACCATTTCGCACAACGGACGCCTGATGCTCGAAGTGCACCTGCTCGACTGTCAAATAGACGCATACGGTAAACTCACGTGTGTTGAATTTCTTGAATATCTGCGGGACGAAGAAAAATTTCCCGACCTACCCACTATGATCGCCGCCATCGATAACGATGTGCAATGCGCTCGCGACCATTTCGCACTCCATGGACTATAGAAATACCCTGAATTTGCCCGATACCCCCTTCCCCATGCGGGGCGACCTTGCCAGGCGCGAGCCGGGCTGGATTGCCGAATGGGAAGAAAACAAGGTTTACGCAGCCATACGCGAAGCCAGCAAGGGCCGGCCCAAGTTCGTTCTGCACGACGGCCCCCCCTATGCCAACGGCGACATCCATATAGGGCATGCGGTCAACAAAATCCTGAAAGACATCATCGTCAAGAGCCGCGCCATGGCCGGCTACGATGCCGTCTACGTACCGGGCTGGGACTGCCATGGCATGCCCATCGAAATCCAGATCGAAAAAAAATACGGCAAACACCTGCCTGTGGCCGAAGTACAGTCCAAGGCACGGGCCTACGCGCTTGAGCAGATCGACCGCCAGCGCAAAGATTTCAAACGGCTGGGCGTGCTGGGCGACTGGGACAACCCCTACCTGACCATGAACTTCGGCAACGAGGCCGATGAATTGCGCGCGCTGGCGCGCATCATGGAAAAAGGCTATGTCTTTCGCGGCTTGAAACCGGTGAACTGGTGTTTCGACTGCGGCTCCGCGCTGGCCGAGGCCGAGGTCGAGTACGCCGACCGGAAAGATCCCTCGGTACACGTGGCGTTCAAATTCAGCGACAAGCAAAAGCTGGCTCATGCCTTTGGTTTGCCCGAAGTCGACGACGGCGCCATAGTCATCTGGACCACCACACCCTGGACGCTGCCGTCCAACCAGGCCCTTAACGTACACCCCGAGTTCGACTACGCGCTGGTCAAGCTCGATCAGCCACGCAGCACGGGCTCGTTGCTGCTGCTGGCCAAAGACTTGGTTGAGTCCTGCCTGGAGCAATGGAAACTAAGCGGCGAGATCATTGCCACCGCCAAGGGCGATGCCCTCACCAATCTTGAGTTCAAGCATCCGCTGTACGACGTACACGAAGGCTACCAGCGCATGTCGCCTATCTATCTGGGTGACTACGTTACGCTCGATAGCGGCACCGGCGTGGTGCACTCGGCGCCTGCCTACGGTATTGAAGACTTTGTCTCCTGCAAAGCCCACGGCATGAGCGATGACCAGATCATCAATCCCGTCATGGGTGACGGCCACTATCTCGAAAGCCTGCCCTTGTTTGGCGGCATGATGATCTGGAAGGCCAATCCCGTTATCGTCGAGGCGCTGCAAGAGGCCGGCAGCCTGTTGCATACCGAGCCCTTGTCACACAGCTATATGCACTGCTGGCGTCATAAGACGCCGGTGATCTATCGCGCCACCAGCCAATGGTTCGCAGGCATGGACCGTCAGCCCAAAACAGGCAAGACGCTGCGCGAGGCCGCACTGGAAGGCGTGGACAACACCGAGTTCTATCCAGCCTGGGGCCGGGCACGACTGCACGCCATGATTGCCAATCGTCCCGACTGGACCTTGTCCAGGCAGCGCCAATGGGGTGTGCCCATGGCTTTCTTCGTACACAAGGAAACCGGCGAACTGCATCCACGCACGCCCGAGCTCATGGAGCAGGTTGCGCAGCGCGTCGAGCAGCATGGCATTGAAGCCTGGCAATCACTCGATCCGGTCGAGCTGCTGGGCGATGAGGCCAGCCAGTATGAAAAGAACCGCGACACGCTCGACGTCTGGTTTGATTCAGGGACCACCCATGCAACGGTATTGGGTGGTCAGGATCACAGCGTCAAGGGGTCGCATGCCGACGAGCTGACCTGGCCCGCCGACCTCTATCTCGAGGGCTCGGACCAGCACCGAGGCTGGTTCCACTCTTCTTTGCTTACCGGTTGCATGCTGTATGGTCGCCCACCCTACAAGGCCTTGCTGACGCACGGCTTTGTGGTCGATGGCCAGGGCCGCAAAATGAGCAAATCGGTTGGTAACGTCATTGCGCCGCAAAAAATCTCCGATTCACTGGGTGCCGAGATTCTACGGCTGTGGACAGCATCTACCGATTACTCGGGCGAGCTGTCGATTTCCGATGAAATCCTCAAACGCGTGGTAGAAGGCTATCGCCGTATACGCAATACCCTGAAGTTCCTGCTGGGCAACCTGCAAGACTTCAACCCCGCTACGGATATGGTCGAGCAGGAACATCTGTTCGAGATCGATCGCTACGCACTGGCCATGACGGCTGCCATGCAGGCCGAAGTCCTCGACTGCTACAAGCGTTACGAATTCCATCCTGCCGTATCGCGTCTGCAAATCTTCTGCTCCGAAGACCTGGGCGCATTCTATCTCGACGTGCTCAAAGACCGCTTGTACACCGCAGGCAAAACCAGCGTAGCGCGCCGTTCGGCTCAAACTGCGGTATATCACGTCACACACACCTTACTGAAGCTATTGGCACCCATCGTGTCGTTTACTGCGGAAGAAGCCTGGAAAGATCTGCATATGCATCGCGAAGTGCCCAGCATCTTCACCGAGTTGTTTCACGCCCTGCCCGATCAGGTCGATGCGCAACTGCTGCGCGATAAATGGGACCGTCTGCGCGAGATCCGCGCCGATGCCATGCGCAATATCGAAGCCGTACGCAGCACCGGCGAGATCGGTTCATCTCTTGCGGCCGAGCTCGACATTCATGCCAGCGGCAACGATTATCAACTGCTGACCAGCCTGGGCGACGATTTGCGCTTTGTGTTGATCGTGTCGCGTGCAAGCGTACACCAGCAAACTTCTGACGACGCTTTGAGCATCCAGGTCCAGCCCACCCATCAACCCAAGTGTGAGCGTTGCTGGCACCATCGGGAAGATGTCGGCGTCGACCCGGAACACCCAGCCATTTGCGGGCGTTGCGTCAGCAATTTGTTTGGCCAGGGCGAAGCGCGTCAACATGCCTGAGGTTCGCAGCGGCAACCAGCCCGCAACCCGCAATCAACCTGGCCGGCCCCTACAGTTCTGGGGCTGGATAGGGGTCGCGCTGGCCATTGTAGTGGTCGATCAGATCACCAAGCTCTATTTTGATCAGGCCCTGCAATACGGTGAGCGCTGGCATGTACTGCCATTTTTCGACTTCACACTGCTGTATAACCCCGGTGCTGCCTTCAGCTTCCTGGCTGGCGGCCAGGGCTGGCAGCGCTGGCTGTTCACTGCAATCGCTCTGGGTGCCACCGGCCTGATCATCCACCTGCTGCGACGCAACCCGCAACAGGGGCTATTTTGTGCATCGCTAACATGTATTCTGGGTGGTGCAATCGGTAACGTAATCGATCGCATACAGCATGGCCACGTCATTGATTTTCTGCTGTTTTATTGGGATAGTTGGTATTTCCCCGCTTTCAACGTGGCGGACGTTGCCATTACCTGCGGCGCCATCCTGCTGATCCTTGATGAAATCCGACGTATGCGCCATGAAAAGCGCAAAAAGGACAGTGCAGACTAAGTGCTGCATCCCGGCCTAATTCGACAAGAGCACATGACCTTATGCTGGAACTTGCAAACAAACGTATAGTCCTGGGACTGACCGGGGGCATAGCCTGCTACAAGCTGGCTGAGTTCGTGCGCCGTGCGCAAGACCAGGGTGCCGTCATCGATGTGGTCATGACTGAAGCCGCTACTCACTTCATCACGCCGGTGACCATGCAGGCCTTGTCGGGCCGCCCAGTATTCGTGGACACCTGGGACGCTCGCATCGCCAACAATATGGCGCATATCAACCTGACTCGCGGCGCGGACGCCATACTGATCGCACCGGCCAGCACCGACTTCATCGCCAAGCTGGCTCACGGCCAAGCCAACGACCTGCTGTCCACCCTATGCGTTGCCAAAGGTGCCTGCCCCTTGCTGGTGGCCCCCGCCATGAATCGCGAAATGTGGCTGCACCCCGCCACACAGCGCAATGTGGCGCAGCTGCAAGCAGACGGCGCAGCTATCCTCGGACCAGCCGAAGGCGATCAGGCCTGCGGCGAGATCGGCAGCGGACGCATGCTCGAGGCCAATGAACTGCTTGTCGAGCTGATTGCTTATTTCCAGCCCAAGACTCTGTCCGGACGCCAGGTGTTGATCACGGCCGGGCCCACCTCCGAAAAAATCGATCCGGTGCGTGTGCTCACCAACCGGTCATCCGGCAAAATGGGGTATGCCATCGCCCAGGCCGCCCGCGAAGCGGGGGCGCAGGTTGTGCTGGTATCCGGGCCTACCGCCCTAGCAACCCCATACGGTGTCAATCGTATCAATGTTGAAAGTGCAGCGCAGATGCATGCCGCCGTCATGAGCGAAGCCCGCAACAGCGATATTTTCATTGCAGTGGCCGCAGTAGCCGACTGGCACGTGGCAAATGCCAGCGACAGCAAGCTCAAGAAAAAAGCCGACGGGCATGCGCCCGAACTGCAGTTTTCAGTAAACCCCGATATTCTGGCCGACGTGGCCGGCATGGTTTCCGGCCCATTTTGCGTAGGCTTCGCCGCCGAAACCGAAAACCTGCACCAGAACGCCGAGGCCAAGCGTCAGCGTAAAGGGGTGCCGATGCTGGTCGGAAACCTGGCTCAACAAGCCATGAACGCCGATACCACCGAACTCGTGTTATTCAGCTCGCAAGGTGCGCAAGCATTACCTGTGCTACCCAAGCTCGATGCTGCACGCAGACTGGTCCGGGAAATTGCCCAACAGTCATCGACTCCCCACCAGTAACTGCCCCTTCACCACAAGGAAATATGGATCAATATATAGAATACGCCAGCACCTTCATCCAGTCGCACCAGGAATGGGCCGGGCTGATCATAGGGCTACTGACCATGGGCGAATCGCTGCTGATCATAGGGCTGGCAATCCCTGCAACCGCTTTGCTGATGCTGGTAGGCGGCCTGGTGGGTAGCGGCACACTAGAGCCGGCGCCCGTTGTGATCTGGGGTATAGCAGGCGCTGTGCTGGGCGATGCCATTTCGTACTATATTGGCCACCTGCTGGGACCAAAAATCATACATAGCTGGCCCTTGAACAAACAGCGACGCGCCGTCGCCCGTGCACGCCTTTTTTTCTATAAGTACGGCATGCTGACCATATTCGCCGGCCGTTTCCTGGGGCCACTGCGCTCTGTGGTTCCCAGCGTAGCCGGTGTCATACGCATGCCGCACTTGCGGTTCCAGCTCGCCAATATTGCTTCAGCCATTATCTGGGTACCCGTGATGCTGCTGCCCGGCTATCTGGCGGGCCGCAGCGTCGACGCGATGCATGGCAACGGCATGAATCTCAGCCTGATATTCAGCACGGTACTGTCAGTCATTCTCGCTCTGTGGATAGCACGCGCCATGGTGCGCAAGCGTCGCACGCCCCCCACCCATAAACCGCAGGACAAAACCTGAACAACGAGTACAACGTGAGAAAAATAGCCTTAAAAATTCTTGATCCCCGCATGAATGACTTTCTGCCGGCCTACGCAACCAAGGGCTCGGCTGGCCTCGACCTGCGTGCTTGTATCGACAATCCAATTACTCTGCGTCCAGGAGTCACCGAGTTAGTACCCACCGGTTTGTCGATACATATAGCCGATCCGGCCTATGCCGCCATCATCCTGCCGCGCTCCGGCCTGGGGCACAAGCACGGCATCGTACTGGGCAACCTCGTGGGTCTGATCGACTCCGACTATCAGGGTCCGCTCATGGTGTCGGCCTGGAATCGCGGCTCCGAAGCGTTCGTGCTGCAGCCTATGGAAAGGCTGGCGCAATTGGTGGTGGTGCCTGTTCAACAAGTCGAGTTCGATATTGTCGACGAGTTCAACGACAGTGAACGCGGCACGGGTGGCTTCGGCAGCACCGGCCGTCGATGACCTATACGTAAGCCAAACAGCCCATATATAGGCCAAACGACTTATCCACATTTTCTGTGCATAAGTCGTTTTTCTTACAAGTCACAATTTCCCGAAAGCCACAGTACACGCCATCATGGATTAGCTTGTACAAAAACTAGCCGCCGCAATTCAAGCGGCCTCTTCCTCACCCAGGTACGCAGCACGAATCCTGGGGTTGTCCAGCAGCTGATTGGATGGCCCTTGTAATATGATTTGGCCGGATTCCATCACGTAGGCACGCTGGCTTATCTCGAGCGCCAGTCTGGCATTTTGCTCGATCAGCAAAATAGTGACGCCTTCGGCCGCAATGGTGCGAACCACTTCGAAGATTTTTTCAACCATGAGCGGTGCCAGCCCCATGGAGGGTTCGTCCAGCAGAAGCAGGCGTGGCCGCGAGATCATGGCACGGCCCATGGCCAGCATTTGCTGCTCACCACCCGACAGCGTGCCCGCCGACTGGCTGCGACGCTCTTGCAAGCGAGGAAAGAGCTCGAAGACATGCTCGATATCGCTGCGCACCTGATTCTGATCTTTACGACTGTAGCCACCCATGGCCAGGTTTTCTTCTATGGTGAGCTGACCAAAAATACCCCGCCCTTCCGGCACCATGACCAGACCTTGTCGCACCAGCGTGTAGGACGGCGTGCCTGCAATGGACTTGCCATCGTAAGTGATGCTTCCGGCTGAAACGGGCACTAATCCGCATATGGCGCGCAGCGTCGTGCTTTTGCCGGCACCGTTGGCACCTATCAGACAGACCAGTTCGCCGCGCTGTACGGTGAGATCCATGCCGCGTACGGCACGAATGCCGCCGTAAGCCACTTCAAGCTGGCTGATGTCCAATAAAGTCTCTGACTCGCTCATGACGCTTCCTTGCTATGTTCGGTTGCAGCGCCGGCACCCAGATAGGCCTCTATGACCTTGGGATTGCGCTGGACTTCAGCGGGCTTGCCTTCTGCCAGCACCTTGCCGTATTCGAGCACCAGCACCCGGTTGCACAAGCCCATCACCAGTTTCATGTCATGCTCAATAAGCAGCACCGTCATACCATCGTCGCGTATTTTTTCAATCAACCGCCTGAGCACCACGGTTTCCGATGCATTCATGCCAGCAGCAGGCTCGTCAAGCGCCAACAGCGCCGGCTCGGTGGCCAGGGCACGGGCTATTTCGAGCCGCCGCTGATCTCCATAAGGCAAGGCGCTGGCAAGATGATTGGCCCGGTCGCCTATGCCCACATAGTCAAGTAGCTCTTGTGCTCGTTGCTCTATGGCAGCCTCTTCCGCGCGCGTGGCCTGGTTGCGGGTAATGGCGCCGAATACGCCCGCACGGGTACGGATGTGCCGACCTATCATGACGTTCTCAATGGCACTCAGGGCCCCGAACAACCGTATGTTCTGGAAGGTGCGCGCCAGCCCGGCAATGGCAATTTCATGCGGCTTCAGGCGTGTCAGCTGATGGCCCATGAAATTGCAGCTACCTGATTCAGGCACATACAGACTGGTCAATACATTGAACAAAGTTGTCTTGCCCGCTCCATTGGGCCCGATCAGTCCGTAGATATCGCCTTTGCAAATCGAGAAGCTGACATCGGACAAGGCTTGCAAGCCACCAAAGCGCTTGCTCAGTTTGCTGGCTACCAGCAGCAGTTCAGGCATGGAGCTGGCGTTAGGGTTGACACTGGCCGGAATCATGCCTGACCCTCCTTGGATGTAGAAAGCTCTCGACGCCGCACCGCGGATGGCCACAGGCCAGCCGGCCTGAATATCATGACCAGCACCAGGGCAAAACCAAACAGCAGCATGCGTATGCCATCGGGATCAAGAATGACGTCACCAAAAATTGTTTGCTGCAGCGGCACGACTACGGCCCGTAAAATTTCGGGGAAAACAGAAAGCAGAATGGCACCCAATATGACGCCCGGAATATTGCCCATACCACCCAGCACCACCATGCACAGCACCATAATGGATTCAGTCAGGCTGAAGCTTTCAGGGCTGACAAACCCTTGCATGGATGCGAACATGGCCCCCGCCACACCGCCAAAACTGGCGCCCATAGAGAACGCCAGCAGCTTGATGTTGCGCGTGTTGATGCCCATTGCCTTGGCGGCCACCTCGTCTTCTCGTACGGCCTCCCAGGCACGGCCTATGCGGGAGTTCTGCAGACGCGCGCATATGATCACGATAACGATGGTGAAGAACAGCAGCAGGTAATAGTATTTTTCGGGTCCGGTAATGCGAAAACCCAACAAGGATTGCGAACGACCGAAAGCGAACTCTCCGATGGCAAAGCTATCGATCCGGTTGATACCTTGCGGGCCGTTGGTGATATTGACCGGTGCATCAAGATTGTTCATGAAAATGCGGACGATTTCACCAAAACCCAATGTCACGATAGCCAGGTAATCGCCCCGCAACTTGAGGGTAGGCGCGCCCAGCATGGCTCCGAAAAACGCCGCCAGCACCACGCCCGCCGGCAACACTATCCAGAACGGCAAGTGCAGCCCAAAATGCGGTGATGCCAGCAAGGCCCACACGTAGGCGCCCACAGCGTAAAAAGCGATATAGCCCAGATCAAGCAGGCCAGCGAAACCCACGACCACATTCAGACCCAGGGCCAGCATGACATACAGCAAGGCGAAATTCAGGGTGCGCACCCAGCTTTGGCCGGCCATGCCCAAGACGAAGGGCAATATGGCCAGCGCCGCACCGCAAAGAGCGATGCCCAGCCAGACTTTGGGAGTGATCGTCCGCTTGGTAGAAGTAAGGCTCATGCACGGTCTCCAACTCGTTCACCCAACAGGCCCGATGGCCGGAATACCAGCACCAGTATCAGCACGATGAAAGAGAAAACGTCTTGGTAATTACTACCGAATACGCCGTTGGTCAGGTCGCCGATATAGCCAGCACCCAGTGATTCGATGACGCCAAGCAACAGGCCGCCCAACATGGCACCGCCTAAATTGCCGATGCCGCCCAGCACCGCAGCCGTAAAGGCTTTCAGGCCTAGCATAAAGCCCATGGTGTATTGAGCCACGCCATAATAAGTGGTGACCATGACGCCTGCTACGGCAGCCAGCGCCGAGCCGATCAGGAAGGCTGCTGAAATAACGGTATTGATATTCACGCCCATCAACCCGGCCACTTCCCGATTTTGCGCAGTAGCGCGCATGGCGGTACCCAGTCGGGTGCGATGCACAACCAACAGTAGCCCGGCCATAATGGCCATCGCCGACAAGATAATGATGATTTGCAGCAGGCTGATGCGTGCACCGCCCATCTGGAAGATATTAGGTTCAATAATGTGTGGGAAGCTCAGGTAGTTGCGGCCCCACACCATCATGGCAATATTCTGAATAATGATCGACACGCCAATAGCGGTGATCAGCGCAGCCAGACGTGGCGCGCGGCGCAAGGGACGGTAGGCGAAACGTTCGGCGATCCAGCCCAGTGCCATGCACAATGGTATGGCCAGCAACAAGGCACCTGTTACGGCCAACCACGCCGAGGTGCTGCCCGGATCCGCACCCAAAAACGCGGCAACCAGCGTGGTAGCCACCATGGCGCCCACCATAACGACATCGCCATGAGCAAAATTGATCAGGCCGATGATACCGTAGACCATGGTATAGCCAAGGGCGACCAGGGCATATACGCTGCCCACAGTCACACCATTGATCAGCTGTTGTAGAAGGATATCCATGCTTAGACTCGCAGGTAAGAGGCGGTACTGACGTCCGCCCTATTGTCGGAGCGAAGGCCCAATCAGGCGCTCTGCCCGGCAGCCAGGCACGGCCGGCCGGGGACATTCAGGAAGCACCCGACAAGTTCAGGGCTTCCTGCGCACTGATCAGTTGGCCTTGCTGACCATGGTCTTGACCATTTCCCACTTGCCATTTTTGACTTCATAGATGGTGACCGAAATTTCCTTCAGATCGCCATTCTTGTCATAAGCAATGTTTTCGCTGGTTGCGCCGGTACGCTGCAGGGCGGCGAGTTTAGGCAGGTATTTTTCAGGCTGTGCCGAACCCGCTTCCTTCATGGCAGTAATCATGTTCCAGGCGCCATCGTAAGCGTAAGGAGCATAAACACCAGGCTCGACCTTGAAGCGTGCCTTGTAGTCTGCCGCGAATTTTTCACCGGCTGCCATTTGCTTGAGCGGTACACCTGCCAGCGAGGCGTAAGTGCCATTGGCCGCATCGCCAGCCAGCTTCAGGAAGGTTGCGCTACGTGTCATTTCACCCGATACCAGGGGTGCCTTGATACCCAGCGTGACCATTTGACGGCGCATGGGACCTGACTGTGCATCCAGACCGCCAAAGAAGATGGCATCGGGTTCCTTGGACTTGATATTAGTCAGAATGGCCGTAAAGTCGTTGGCTTTATCGGTGGTGTACTCACGAGCAACCACTTTGCCACCATTGGCCTCAACCGCCTTGGCCACCTGGTCTGCCAGGCCTTGTCCGTAAGCCGTGCGATCGTCGATCAGGGCAATATTCTTGGCGCCAAGATCCTTCACGATGAATTCGCCTGCCGCTGCGCCCTGCTGCGTGTCGCTGGTCATCATGCGGAAGGTAGTGTCGTAGCCTTGTTGGGTATATTCCGGTGAAGTCGCCATGGCGATCTGCGGCAAACCGGCATCGTTATAAACGCTCGATGCGGGTATGGTCGTGCCCGAGTTGAAATGTCCCAATACACCCTGCACTTCTTCATCAACGATTTGCTGGGCTACCTGCACGGCAGTGCGCGGGTCGGCCTGGTCATCGCGTGTAACCAGCTCGAACTTGGCCGGCTTGCCATCGAGCTCTATGTTCTGTTTATTGGCTTCTTCCAGCGCTAGGGTCAGGCCGTTTTTCATGTCTTCGCCGTAATGCGACTGCGGACCAGTGAGCGGGGCGGCAAAGCCCAGCTTGACGACCGTATTGTCGGCCGCCTGCGCCGGCATCAGCGCAAAGCCTGCCATGACGGCGGCTGTTGCGCCTAAAAGCTTGAATCCTTTGATGGACATTGTTATCTCCTTTGTTTGAAATATGGCTAGCCTCGGAAACCAGTCATTCCGAATTAAGCCAAACGCATAACCCATGGATAATGGGCCACAACCTTAAAAATCCAAATTTTGTCAGCCCACCATCATGAGCGTGGCGTTACCGCCCGCGGCGGCTGTATTTACACTGACCGATACCTCGTGCAACAAGCGGTCAAGCCTGTAGCTTGCTCCTCCCGCCAGCTCATCGCTGCTCAGACCCTGCACCGAGATGATGGGACCAGGGCGACGCGCCACGATGCCATTCAATTCACGCAAGGTATCGCTGTCCCCCTCGAACAGCACGGCGTCGTACTCAGCCTGAGCGATATCGTCGGAAGGAAGCAGCCGTATGCGCTGCTGACCCGCCTTGTCGCATTGATCAAAAAACGCACGCCCCGTCTGGTTATCGACCAAGGCCACGTGGTTGCCGGTTTGCAGGCAGGCATCAAACTGAATTTGCGCTCCGGCTGCTGTTGCGCTGATGCACAGCACTGTGCCGCGCGGCCGGGTGTAGTACATATTGTTTTCGCCGGTTGGGCCAGGCAGTTCCAAAGGTGCGTTATGTGCTTCAACGGGTTGGCACCATGCAGGCAAGCCTGCGGGACAACGCGACAACAGGCGCCTCAGATACAAAGGCCCGCCCGCCTTGGGCCCGGTACCCGACAGGCCCTGGCCGCCGAACGGCTGCACGCCGACCACGGCGCCCACAATATTGCGATTGACGTAGATGTTGCCCGTATGAATCCGCTCGGACACCCTGGCTACGGTTTCGTCCAGGCGCGTGTGCACGCCGAACGTCAGCCCATAGCCCGTTTCATTGATGGCATCCACCAGAGCATCGAGATCGTCGCGCTTGTAGCGCAGTACATGCAGCACCGGGCCAAAGACTTCTTTCTTGAGCTGCGAAATGTCGTCGATTTCTATCAGGGCCGGTGCTACAAACGTGCCCGGCTCGCAAGCCTGCCCTAGAGGAAGTTGATCGACCTGGTGACCCGCATCGCGCATGGTCTTGATATGCGCCTGGATGGCGTTGCGCGCATCGGCATCAATGACCGGACCCACGTCGGTGGACAACACATCGGGCTGGCCCACACAAAGTTCCTGCATGGCGCCGCGCAACATGGTCAGCATACTGTCGGCGCAGTCGTCCTGCAGACACAACACACGTAAGGCTGAACAGCGTTGGCCTGCCGAGTCGAAAGCGGAAGAAAGCACATCGACCACTACTTGCTCGGACAAGGCCGACGAATCGACAATCATGGCATTTTGTCCGCCGGTTTCCGCAACCAGGGGAATAGGATGGCCGCTGTCATCCAGGCGCTCGGCAAGCGTGCGTGAGATCAGCTGAGCAACATCGGTCGACCCAGTAAACATGATTCCGCGTATGCCGGGGTTGGCCACCAGGCTGGCGCCCACCGTTTCACCCTGCCCTGGCAACAGCTGGACCGCCCCGGCAGGTACGCCCGCCCGATGCAGTGCCGACACAGTCGCCGCCGCAATCAGGTTGGTCTGCTCGGCTGGTTTGGCCAGGACTGGGTTGCCCGCAGCCAACGCCGCCGAGACTTGCCCGGCAAAGATGGCCATGGGGAAATTCCATGGGCTAATACACAGCACCGGCCCCAGCGGACGGTGCGTGTCGTTGGAAAATGACTGCTCGATTTGTGCCGCGTAATAGCGCAGGAAATCAACCGCCTCGCGCACCTCGGCAATGGCATTGGGCAAAGATTTTCCCGCCTCACGCACAATCAGGCCCAGTAATAACTGCATCTCGTCTTCGAGAATCTGCGCCGCACGGGTCAGGCAGCGTGCACGGTCCACGACTGGTGTGGCAGCCCAGATGGGCGCGGCATGTACAGCGCCCGCCACCGCCTGGACGACCTCGGCGTCGTTGGCCTCCATGACGTAACCCACCACGTCACGATGATCAGCGGGGTTCAGCACGGGCTTGGCACGCTCGTCGTCCCAGCGCACGTCGGCTTCGGCCAGTTGTGGCATGGCGCGCCAGGTTTGGCCCACGCCGTTCAGCAAAGCAGCTGCCAGTGAACTCAAGCGCTGCTCATTACTCAGGTCGAAACCTGTTGAGTTGGGGCGGCCGTCGGCTTCCCGATATAAATCGCGAGGCAGAGGAATGCGCTCGTGTGGCGCGCCCAGCGGTTGTATGCGTTCGACGCAGGCTACTGGATCGGCGATCAGGGTATCAATCGAAATATCTTCATCGCCAATCTGATTCACAAACGAGGTATTGGCGCCATTTTCGAGCAGGCGACGCACCAGATAGGCCAGCAAGGTTTCGTGCGTACCCACTGGCGCATAAATGCGGCAGGGCCGATTCAGCTTGTCTTGCGCCACGGATCCGGTGACCAGTTCGTAGAGAGGCTCGCCCATGCCATGCAGGCACTGAAACTCGTACTGTCCCGGGTAATAATTCTGGCCTGCCATATGGTAGACAGCCGAAAGCGTATGGACGTTATGCGTGGCGAATTGTGGATACACCGCGTCGGGTGCATCCAGCAGCCTGCGCGCGCAGGCCAGGTAAGACACGTCAGTATGAACTTTGCGGGTATAGACCGGATAGCCTTCAAGGCCATCGACTTGCGCACGCTTGATCTCGGTATCCCAATATGCACCCTTGACCAGCCGCAGCATCAGCCTGTGCCCGCTGCGCCGCGCCAGATCTATGACGTAGTCTATGACGAAAGGAGCTCGTTTCTGGTAAGCCTGAACCACAAAACCTATGCCATTCCAGCCCGCCAACCCGGAGTCAAAGCACAAAGCCTCGAGCAGATCGAGAGAAAGCTCAAGGCGGTCGGCCTCTTCGGCATCGATGTTCAGGCCTATATCGTATTGGTGTGCCAGCATGGCCAGCTCGGTAAGCCTGGGCAGCAATTCGGCCATGACCCGATCGCGCTGCGCGCGGCTATAGCGCGGGTGCAGTGCCGACAACTTGATCGAAATGCCCGGGCCTTCGTATATGCCTTTGCCTTGTGCTGCCTTTCCTATGGCGTGTATGGCCTGAACATAAGACGCGTAATAGCGCTCCGCATCGGCGGCCGTGGTGGCGGCCTCGCCCAGCATGTCGTAGGAATATCGGAAACCCTTGTCTTCGTGCTTGCGTCCATTGGCAATCGCTGCCGAGATGGTCTGTCCCGCCACGAATTGTTCGCCCATCATGCGCATGGCAATATTTACGCCTTTGCGTATGAGGGGCTCGCCACCTTTGCCAATAAGCCGCGTCAGCGCCTTGGACAACGACTGTTCGCTGTTGACGCCGACCAGCTTGCCAGTCAGCATCAGGCCCCAGGTTGCGGCATTGACGAATAACGAGGGGGACTCGCCCATATGCGAGCGCCAATCGCCATGGCTGATCTTGTCGCGTATCAGGGCATCACGTGTTGCACGGTCGGGTATACGCAACAGCGCCTCGGCCAGACACATCAGGGCGACACCTTCCTGACTGGAAAGGGAAAACTCCTGAATCAGACCCTCGACCCCGCCACTCTTGCGTTTGCCGCGCAACGCTTCAACCAAGCGTCGCGCCAGGGCGTAGGTATTCTTGGGCTGGGCGCAACGTGCCTTGTCGAGCAGCATGGAAACACACTCGGTTTCAGGACGACGATAAGCCGCCGTAATGGCAGCACGCAACACTGACTGCGGCTGCACGTCGTGGGCAAATTGCTGAAATGGAGTCGCTGCCACAGCTACGATGGGTTCGGGGCTTCCACCGTCGGCATCGCCTGCACCCAGATAAGAAATCTCGTCCGGTAAACGTCCCCGCTCGATGGCGTCGATATACGAAAGAAGTGCCTGCTTATGCAGCCAGTGTGGTGTACACCCCAGCTTGGCTGCCGCAGTCTTCAAGCGCTCGCGTAGCGTATCGTCAACCTTGACGCCCAGTGTGCTTGTTGCCATGGCTAGTCTCCATATTTTCATATGCGCGCAGGAATGGCCCGCGCAGCGAGAAAGATTGGAATACTACACAGGTTGCACCTATTTTTATACCAAGGTTAACCCTAGTGAGAAACAGCTACGAAGAAGTACAACCTTTTAGGTTTACCTGCGTATCGGATACGGCCGTTTTTCCGGTTTCAATTTGACGCGCCATGACTTCAGCAAGTTGGCGCAGGGCTTGTTGATGCCCGGCCACCATGGCGGATACGCCCTGCTGTACCGGCACTTGCGTGGCGCCACGGCAAATAATGGAAGCCTTTTTCCCTTGATTGAGAGGCGTAAGCCGCCAGGTGGCGTCAAGCAATACACGCTCGTTGTACAGGGACTCGAAGCGCTGCACTTGCATCAGCACTTGCCAGACGGGTAGCGAACCGGGGATTCCTGTGGCTGAAACGTCGAGCACACCCAATTGACTGGACAGTTCGTAGGACAAGGCATTTTGAAGCTGGTACGACAAAGGTGAGGCCCAAAGCGAATCGCCCAAAGGCATGACTTGAGTAGACTTCGGATCAGTAATCACAATTTGCGGCCGATCGACCTGTTCGGGCAATTCGACCGCCTGCACACTGATGGCATATTTGGGCAGGGGCGTACTACCTGCGGCAGGCTGTTGCAATGGCGCAGTAGCCATCAGCGTGTAATAGTGACTGGGTTTGCTCGAGGCACACGCTGCAAGCAGTATGCCAGCGAGACTGCAAACCAGGACTTTCAGAAGTTGATTCATAATGGCTCCGATGCTCCCTAAGGAGTTACCGGAAAGCTTTCTTCCCGGCCGCGTATGAGCGCTGTTGGATGCGTTTGCAGATAGTCGGCCAGGGCCCTCAATGACTTGGCGGCATTACTGAGTTCACGCATGGTTCGCTCGATATTATTGTTCATGGGCGAATTATCAGCCAACAGCTTATTAAGCTGATTCAAGGAATTGCGTGCTGACTTCAGCACACCGCTGGCCTCGGGCGCCACCTGTGTTTCCAGCCTATCAAGCAGCTTTCTGGCACTCTCGAGGCTGCCTTGCAGTTCAGTGCCTATCTTATCGAACGGTATGGCATCAAGCTTGCCGACTATGCTGCTGATCTGTTGCTGCAGACGATCAAAACTGCCTGCTATCGTGGGAATGATTGCGGGTCTTTTCTTGTCATCAAACGCTACCGGTTCGGCGTCCGGGAAGAAATCAAGCGCCACATATTGTTGCCCGGTCAGCAGATTGGAAGCCCGGATCTGACCACGCAGGCCGTGCTGGATCATGGGACCCAACAGCGCCGCGCCTGGGTAACCCGTCGTTCCTGGATTGAGCTTGATCAGGCGTTCGTAGACTTCTCCAAAACGCATAGGGTATAGCCGGATCCTGACCAGCGCAAAAAACCGCTTGCTTTCAGCATTGAACTCCAGGTCGATATCGTATACCTCGCCTAGTTCCAGCCCCCGAAAATCGACCGGCGCACCTACTTTCAAGCCTCTGACTGACTGATAAAAGTGCAGTTCGATGGGAAACGCTGGCCCATCGGGATCGGCCATAGCCTGGGCATATGTCGGGGACAACTCGAAACGACTGTCGGGCTTGGCGGACTCACTCTCTTCTGTAAGCGAATGATCAGACGACGCGAACGCCACGCCGCCTGCCAGCACCGAGACCAAAGAGCCGGTTTCGACATTGAAGCCGTCTGCATTCAAGGATAAGTTGATACCACTGACGTTCCAGAAACGGGCATTTTTAGTGACGAATTTGTCGTTAGGCGCATCGATGAATACCTGTATATTGACTTGCTCGCCGTTGGAATCCAGGTCGTAGCCTATAACACGCCCCACTTCAATACGCCGGTAATACACAGGGGAGCCAATTTCCAGCGAACCAAGATCAGGCGCGAATAAGGTAAAACGGCTACCGGGCCGGCCACTAACCACCTCAGGAGGTTTCTCAAGACCCTCAAAATCGTAGACGGGCTCTGCGCCATTAGAGGTTTCGGCGGCATCAACACTGATATAAGCGCCCGAAAGCAAAGTACCCAGCCCCGACACCCCGCTAATGCCCAGGCGTGGCCGCACAACCCAGAAACGGCTATCCGACTGGGTGATGTATTCCGAGCCATCACGATTGAGCTCGGCGCTAACAATCACCTTGGAGCGGTCCGGCGCTACCTTGATGCCAGAGACAACGCCTATCACCACATCTTTATAGCGCACCTTGGTCTGCCCGACTTCCAGGCCGTCAGCCGATTCAAAACTGATATTGATCGTGGGGCCCATATGCAGCCAGCCGCGCACCAGCAAAGAGCCCCCCACCAAGGCGGCTACCAGCGGCAATAGCCAGATCCAGGATATCCGGCTCTGGCTGCGCGACTTTACCTCAGGCGTGTAGGGCTGCACGGCAGCCCCGCTTCCGGCAGGCCCTCCTGTCGGCTGGCTAGACTCTTGAGGCTTGTTCGGATCTGTCATGTATTTCTCTTTGTTTGTCCCAACCCTTGCGCGGATCATAGCTCATGGCGGCAAACATCGTCAGGATGACCACCGCGCCAAAGCTGGCGGCACCAGGGCCGGCAATAACCTGCGATATCCCCGGAAAATCAAGCATGGCCGACATCAGTATCACGACAAAAACGTCGAGCATGGACCACTGCCCTATAAACTCGACCAGCTCGTACAGACGGGTCCGCTGACGCTGAATTACCGGGCCACGCCAACGTCGCTGCACCATCAATACCATTAGTGCCAGCAATTTGGTCATGGGTACCACCACGCTGGCAATGAATACAATCAGGGCCAGGTCCCAGGAACCGTAGTTCCACAGCTCGATGACCCCGCCCAGTATAGTGTGCTCGCTGTCGCTGGCCGCAGTGCGTATCCGCATTACAGGCAAAACGTTAGCAGGGATATAAGCGATCCAGGCTGCCAAGACCAGGGCCCACACCCTGGATTTTTGATCCGGCTTACGAAAATGCACACGCTCGCCGCAGCGTCTGCAAGCCTCGGCTTGCTCAACATCTTCCAGCTGCTGTACGAAGCCGCAAGCATGGCAGGAAGCCAGCCGGTGCGTTTGAGTTTGAGCAAGATCCGCACGGGCTTGCATAACCAGGCCCGCATCTTCGGCAAAGCCCCACAAGCGGCGCGCCGTCAGGCGGCTCAGCCCCGTGAGCAGGAATGTGAGCACGACGAACCCCCAGATCCCGGGCTCGAGTTGCACCTTTGCCATCCCCGCGAATTTGACCAACGCCACCAATATGCCCAGCATGAATACCGGTACCATGCTCCAGTGAATCACAAATTCCAGCAAGCGCATGCCGTAGGAAAAATCACCAGGTATCCGGCGTGCGCGTATGGCCAGCAGCGCCCATAGCAGGAACAGCAGTTGCGTCAGTGGCATCCAGAACGAAAACATACCTGTCATGACGGCTAGCAGCCTGTGACCTTGCTCCCAGGTCAGGTACAAGGCACCAGGTAGTGAGGCGTGGGTAGCCAGCCCGCCAATGCGCAAGGTGACAATGGGGAAGTAGTTGGCAATGGCGAAGACAAGCAACGCACCCACTACGAGCGCTATCCAGCCATTGAGCGGTATGGTGCTTGCACGATACAGCGCATAGCCACAGCGCACGCAAGTTGCCGTGGCGCCGGGTGCCAGCGGTACACGCTCATGCAAGGTTGCACAATGCTGACAAGCAATCAGTGGGCGGCTGGCCATAAGCACTTGCGCCCGCCTTGCAAGCTCTGATCCAGGAGAACCGCAGGCAGGCGCTGTGAGTATGCAAACCGCTTAGTCAACAAGCTCAGGCTCCGGATGCGAATCTTGGACTTTGCCTGGTTTGTTGTCGTTGCCGGGGAACACCAACTCGACCTTACTGTCGGCATCGAGCCCAACCTGTACGCTGCCGCCGTCGACCAGGCGTCCGAAGAGTAGTTCGTCGGCCAATGCACGGCGGATGGTGTCTTGAATAAGCCTTTGCATGGGGCGCGCACCCATGGTGGGATCAAAGCCCTCTTTGGCAAGGTGATCGCGCAGTTCTTGTGTGAATACGACATCGACCCGCTTCTCGTGCAGCTGGTCTTCGAGCTGCATGAGGAATTTGTCGACCACACGCAAAATGACCTCTCGCGACAAGGGTGTGAAGCCAATAATGGCATCGAGCCGGTTGCGGAACTCGGGCGTGAACAGGCGTTTGATATCGGCCATTTCGTCGCCGGTTTTGGACGGCGTGGCAAAACCGATGCTGCTGCGGTTCAGCGTTTCGGCTCCGGCATTGGTCGTCATGACAATGATGACATTGCGGAAGTCTGACTTGCGACCGTTATTGTCAGTCAGTGTGCCGTGGTCCATGACCTGAAGCAAAATATTGTAGACGTCGGGATGTGCTTTTTCGATTTCATCGAGGAGCAAAACACAATGCGGCTGCTTGCTGACGGCTTCGGTGAGTAGCCCACCCTGGTCGAAACCTACATAGCCCGGAGGCGCACCAATGAGGCGCGAAACCGTGTGGCGCTCCATGTATTCGGACATGTCGAAGCGCAGCAGATCGACGCCCAGCACAAAGGCCAATTGGCGAGCCACTTCGGTTTTACCCACGCCAGTGGGGCCCGAGAAGAGAAAGGAGCCTATAGGCTTGTCGGGACGGCCGAGGCCCGAGCGCGCCATCTTGATGGCAGCGGCAAGCGCTTCGATGGCGGAATTCTGACCAAACACCACGGTTTTGAGGTCTCGCTCGAGTGTGGCCAGCTTGTTGCGATCATCGTTGGACACGCTTTGCGGCGGTATGCGAGCAATTTTGGCGACTGTGGCCTGGATCTCTGTCTTGCCAATAATCTTCTTTTGGCGAGAGCGCGGCAACAGGCGTTGTGCGGCACCCGCTTCGTCGATGACGTCGATGGCTTTATCGGGTAGAAAGCGATCATTGATATGGCGCGCAGCCAGCTCGGCGGCCGCTGTAATGGCTGCAGCCGAATAACGCACGCCGTGGTGTGCTTCGAAGTGGCCTTTCAGGCCACGCAATATTTGTATGGTCTGCTCAACAGTAGGCTCGGGAACGTCGATTTTCTGAAAACGACGCGACAAGGCGTGATCTTTTTCAAAAATGCCCCGGTACTCGTTGTAAGTAGTAGCACCCAGACATTTTAACTGGCCCGACGAAAGCGCTGGTTTGAGCAGGTTGGATGCGTCGAGCGTTCCGCCGGAAGCGGAACCTGCACCGATCAGGGTATGGATTTCGTCGATGAACAGAATGGCGTTGGTGTTGTCCTTGAGTGACTTGAGCACGCCTTTGAGGCGTTGCTCGAAATCGCCCCGGTACTTGGTGCCGGCGAGTAAGGCACCCATATCGAGCGCATAGACCTCGGCATTAGCCAGGATTTGGGGCACATCTTTCTTGGTAATGCGCCATGCCAGACCCTCGGCAATAGCCGTCTTGCCTACTCCGGCCTCGCCCACCAGCAAAGGATTATTTTTGCGGCGACGGCACAACACCTGAATGACGCGTTCGACCTCGTGCTCGCGTCCGATAAGGGGATCGATACGGCCAGAGCGTGCCTCGGCGTTCAGATCGGTGGCGTAGAGTTCAAGCGGCGATTTCTGCTGATCGGACTTGGGTTCTTCGGGCGTGGCGGCGGCTTTGGCCGGCTCAGCTGGCGGCTCGTCGGGTGTTTTGGTAATGCCATGCGATAGGTAGTTGACCACGTCCAGGCGAGTGACTCCCTGTTGCTGCAGAAAGTACACAGCATGGGAATCTTTTTCGCCATACATGGCCACCAGCACGTTGGCGCCGGTTACCGTATTACGGTTGGAGTTGCCTGAAGACACATGCATGATGGCACGCTGGATAACGCGCTGAAAACCCAGTGTGGGCTGCGTGTCGACCTCGTCTTCGCCGGGAAAGATGGGCGTGTTCTTATTGACGAAATTACGCAATTCCTGGCGCAGGACGTCAAGGTTGGCGGAACATGCACGCAAAACCTCGACGGCGGCGGCATTATCGAGCAGCGACAGCAGCAGATGCTCGACAGTAATAAATTCGTGCCGGGCGCTACGGGCCTCGACAAAGGCCATATGCAGGCTGACTTCAAGTTCTTCGGAGATCACGCTTCCTCCTACAGATCGGAGCGGACAAACAATTCGATAAATCTATTCTATGACTAAATCGACCTTGCGTATCAACATAAATTAAAGAGTCATATTCAATGTTACCCAATAGCATCAAATGCTATCGATAACTTTACTATACCTGTACTTGCTACTGCTTGCGCGCGATACTGCGAAAAACATTGAGCATCCGCAAGCTTCAGGCATCGGGGACAGGTTCCATCACGCATTGCAAGGGGTGCTGTCGCGCATGTGCCATCTGCCTGACCATTTCGACCCGAGTCGCGGCAATATCACGCGGATACACACCGCAAACACCCCGCCCTTCGTGGTGTACCTTCAGCATAATACGTGCTGCCTCGTCTTCGTTCTTTCCAAAGATACGCTGCAACACAGCCACCACGAATTCCATGGGGGTGTAATCGTCGTTCAACAGAACAACCTGGTACATGGGAGGAGGCGCCAGTTTGGCGGGTTGACGATCAAGAACCGTAGTACGCTGGTTTTCGATTTGTGGGGCCATGTCAAATACTAGTGGTTTCCATAGTTGACTATGTTAGGGTAAATTGCGCATTATCGTATTATTCTGAGGGCCTGGAAGTATGCCGCATGCCAGAATCAATAGGCTAAAGGTAACCCTTGTAGTCGCGTTTCAATTTAACACTATAGTCGAGAGGCAGTCCGCATGTCTGATTCAACCGCAACCTCCACTGGGGACACCGAAAAGCTGACCGGAACCGTAAAGTGGTTCAACGATGCCAAAGGTTTTGGGTTCATCACCCCCGACAACGGAGGTGAAGACCTTTTCGCGCACTTTTCATCCATCCAGATGAACGGCTTCAAAACTCTCAAAGAGGGTCAAAAAGTCGCGTTCGAAATCGCCCAGGGGCCAAAAGGCAAACAAGCACTCAACATTACGGCTGCCTGACGCCTGGCAGGTATACCTGCATAACCTTTAACAATAATGCATAAATCGTATCGCCATACAGGGCCTCGTCGCCCTGTTTTTTTTTGCGCCAGACCTGTGCAAACACGCAACACCTTGTATAAAGCCATGTTGCGGTCTGCATCATTGTGTTGGCTGACGCTGGTTTTTTTCCTGGCTCCCCCTGTACATGCACAGGGCATGCTGCTACCCACGACGCAAATCAAGGTAGGCCCCCAGACAGTACAGGCCGAGGTCGCCGCCACTGACGCCAGCCGCTCGTACGGCCTGATGAACCGGCAGTCGCTACCCACCGATCATGGCATGCTATTCGTTTTTGATAGTGTGGGCATGCCCTGCTTCTGGATGAAAAACACACCATTGCCTTTATCCATTGCATTCATCGACGCCCAAGGCATGATTGTGAATATCGCCGATATGCAGCCGCACAGCCTCGATACGCACTGTCCGGCCGCCGCTATCGTGTTTGCGCTTGAAATGGAACAGGGCTGGTTCAAGCGCCACCAGATCAAGGCTGGCATGGCGGTCAAGCAGCTTCCGCAGCGCTGAGGTTTATACGCGCTCCATAATCAGGGCAATGCCTTGCCCAACGCCTATGCACATCGTGCAAAGTGCATAGCGCCCGCCTGTTCGGTGCAATTGATTGACAGCCGTCAAGGCCAGGCGTGCACCGCTGGCGCCCAAGGGGTGACCCAGAGCAATGGCACCACCATTGGGATTCACGCGCGGATCGTTATCGTCGAGGCCCAGCATGCGCATAACTGCCAGACCCTGGGCCGCAAAGGCCTCGTTCAGTTCGATGACATCCATTTGATCGAGCGTCAGACCGGCGAGCGCAAGTACCTTTTGCGAAGCTGGCGCTGGTCCTATGCCCATGATGCGAGGCTCTACCCCTGCTGTCGCCATGGCCACAACACGGGCACGCGGAACCAGACCCTGCTCACGAGCCATGCTTTCAGAAGCCACAATCAGGGCGCAAGCACCGTCATTGACGCCCGAAGCATTACCGGCCGTGACCGTGCCGTCGGGGCGGACAATGGGTTTGAGGCGGGCCAAAGCCTCTAGTGAGGTTTGGCGCGGGTGCTCATCGGTGTCGACGACGACCGGATCCCCTTTACGTTGCGGTATGTGCACAGGGGTGATTTCTTCCTGGAAAACACCATTTTGCTGTGCCAGTGCTGTTTTGGACTGGCTGGCCAATGCAAAGGCGTCTTGGTCGGCACGGCTGACCTTGAACTGGTCGGCTACGTTTTCGGCTGTTTCGGGCATGGAGTCGACGCCATACTGAGCTTTTAGGGCCTTGTTGACAAAACGCCAGCCAATAGTGGTGTCGTAGATGGCCGCATTGCGGGAAAAGGCGGTGTCGGCCTTGCCCATGACAAAAGGAGCCCGGCTCATGCTTTCAACGCCGCCGGCCAGTACGAACGCTGCATCGTTGGCCCTGATGGCACGGGCTGCTGAACCGATGGCATCAAGGCCTGAACCGCACAGACGGTTGATGGTGGCGCCGGCGACTTCGATGGGTAAGCCTGCCAGCAAACTGGCCATGCGGGCAACGTTGCGGTTGTCTTCGCCGGCCTGGTTGGCACACCCAAGCAGCACATCGTCGAGCCTGGACCAATCGACATCGGGGTTACGTTGCATGAGCGCCTTGAGCGGAATGGCGCCCAGGTCATCGGTCCGGACCGGGGCCAGACCGCCAGCGTAACGGCCGAAAGGTGTGCGGATTGCATCGCAAATATAAGCATGTGTTGTCATGGTAGGCCCTGAAAAACAAACAAAAAATTCTAAAGCGGAATTCGGTGCACAAGCCGTGCGGGAACTTTTAATATTACCGTAATGGCCGCCGAATTCAGGTGTCTCAGACGAGTCTGTCCACCCTGCGGCCACTGCGAAAACCTGGCTTGAAAATAATAACGCCGCCCGATAAACAGGCGGCGCTTGGCGGCAATAAGAGCTTGCCTTAAGGGTTTTTAGCCCAGATTGGCGGCTGCGAAATCCCAGTTTGCAATTGCCCAGAAGCTTTCCAGGTATTTGGGACGCGCGTTACGGTAGTCGATGTAGTAAGCGTGTTCCCAGACGTCACAGGTCAGCAATGGAACGTCGGAAGTGGTAAGGGGCGTGGCAGCGTTGCTGGTGTTGACGATATCAAGCGAGCCGTCGGTTTTCTTGACCAGCCATGTCCAGCCCGAACCGAAGTTGCCTGCAGCAGATTTGTTGAAGGCCTCTTTGAACCCGTCGACGCTGCCCCACTTGGCATTGATAGCATCCAGCAAGGCACCGCTGGGCTCACCACCACCGTTGGGGGACAGGCTGTTCCAGTAGAAGGTATGGTTCCAGATTTGCGCCGCATTGTTGAAAAGGCCACCCGACGATTTCTTGACAATGTCTTCCAGACTGGCCGATTCAAACTCGGTGCCGGCAACCAGATTGTTCAGGTTGGTGACGTAGGATTGATGATGCTTGCCGTAGTGGTATTCCAGTGTTTCTTTGGAAATGGTAGGTGCCAGGGCATCTAGGGCGTAAGGGAGCGGAGGTAAAGTAAAAGCCATGTTCAAGTTCCTTCAAAAAAACCAGTCAGGGTGCATGAAGCAGCGCAATCAGCGCGTAAAAAAATTGAGCCGGTGACTCATAGCAAACCATGCGTCTGGGAAACGTTCACATGAACGCTACCACGCCCAAGCTCAACACTTAGCGATTCGCCAATATTCAAGTCTAACGCATTTTTGACGACCTCCCCGTTGCCTTTGCGTACTATGGCGTAGCCACGTTCCAGAATATTGTGAGGATTGAGCGCATGCAGAGTCTGCATGCTGGCGGCAAGTCGTTGCTGACGTCGCTCCAATCCGCGTTCCAGGCCTGCGGCAAGTCTGTGTAGCTGTGTCGTGATGTCAGTGTGCCGGGCAGCTGGACGGGGCCTGGCATGTGCCAGCCGGGTTTCCAGCATCGCCAGCCTGGCCGTCCGGCCTTCCTGTGGCCGTGCCAGGGATTGCGCCAACCGCTGCCTGAGCCTTTGCAGATGCTCGCCCTGCTGTCGCAAACGCTGTTGGGGTGACACCAGCAACGCCACTGCCCGATCCAGTCTCAGGCTGGACCGCTCAAGGTTACGCATTTGCCGGGCTGTCAGGGCGGCCACAGCCGCCGCAACAGCGTCAGCGCAGCTCTGACGGCTACGGCAGCATAATTCAGCAGCAGCCGTGGGTGTGGGTGCACGCACATCGGCAACAAAATCGGCAATCGTGAAGTCGGTTTCATGGCCAACACCACTGATTATCGGAATTGGGCTGGCAGCAATGCTACGGGCTAATACTTCGTCATTAAAGCTCCACAGGTCTTCCAGGCTGCCGCCGCCACGTACCAGCAGTAAAGTATCGACTTCGTTTCGCTGTATGGCCTGCTGCAATGCCTGATTCAAACGACCCGCGGCGTCCAGCCCTTGCACCGGAGCAGGATAAATAATGACTGACACATGTGGCGCGCGCCTGGCCAGCGCCGACAATACATCGCGCAAGGCCGCCGCCGCCAATGAAGTCACTACACCTATGGCTTGAGGCAAAGCCTTGATCGGCCTTTTGCGGCCCGGGTCGAACAGACCTTCGGCAGCCAGCTTGTCTTTTAGGACCAGGAAAGCCTCGTGCAAGTCGCCACGCCCCGCACGCCGCAGGCTTTCGACCTGTACCTGATAGTCACCACGTGGCTCGTATAGAGTCACATTGACACGAAACTCAAATTTTTCGCCTGGCTTGGGCACGAACCCGACCGCCTGAGCCCGGCCACGGAACATGACCGCCCGTACTGCAGCACCTTCGTCCTTGACAGAGAAATACCAATGTCCCGAGGCGGCTTGGGTAAAGTTGGAAACTTCGCCCCTCACCCATATGCGTGAAAAATACCCGGAAAGCAGATCGCCAACCCGGCGATTCAACTGGCTAACGGTTAAAACGCCGTCGGTATCAGGCTGCATTGCGTATGTATCCATAAAAATGTGTGCTGAAGCGGACAATAGAGGAAGGCGCCTCTAGATGGCTATCCATTCGGTATTTCTGTCCACAGCATAATGTGATTTGTCAAATTGATGAAATATCAATCCAATCTCAAGCAAAGGTCTACTTTCACCTTAAATTAATCCCACAATCAATTGATATATAAGCATATTTATAAAATTTACAAAATGAGCTGAAATTAGCCAGTGAACCTGCAAAGCCTATGGTTAGCGCCTATCGGATAACTTGTGCACAGAATTATCCACAGTTTCTGTGGATAGCCGCTCGAAAGCCATGCACCACGCCAATTTCAGCAGAATTTTGTTGCTATTGTTAGTTTTTGACGGGTCATATGGCGTAGGCTGGCGTCGCCAGTTACTTTGAAGCCAGCCGCGCCGCAGTATTAACTTGGCCCACTCTTTTCCGTCCATATCATCCATAAATATACGCCACCCGGTAAAATGCGCAGGCCTGTCATACGCGGAGATCATTTTGCTTGAAATCATTCATGCGGCCGGATGGCCTATTTGGCTGCTGGTTGCCACATCTGTGCTTGGACTCGCCTTGATCATCGAGCGCTTTATGTCACTACGCAGCAAACTGGTCTTTCCTCCACGCCTGCCCGAGCAAGTCCTGGAGCTGCTCAGGCAAAAGCACAGCAGTCCCGATGCGATCCTGCGCATTGCCGGCAACTCGCCTTTGGGGCGCGTGCTGGCCGAAGTCATGATCAATCGGGATGAAACCCATGATTATCGGGTTGCTGCTATTGAGGATGTAGGCAAAGATGTCGCGCACAATCTGAACCGATACCTGCCGGCCCTGGCTACCATTGCCGTAGTGGCCCCGCTGATGGGACTATTTGGAACCGTGGTCGGCATGATAGAAATTTTTGCTTCGTATACGCCGGCGGGCGGTGATCCTTCGCAGTTGGCCCGCGGCATTTCGATCGCCTTGTACAACACCGGCTTCGGCATCATTATTGCCATCCCTGCCCTTATTTTTCACCGCTACTACCGCTCACGTGTCGAACACTATCTACACAAGCTGGAACGCGAAGCCAGCGCCCTCAATCGCATGATAGACCGCGGAGTGCAGCCATGAACTTCAGGTCCAGGCAGGCCGACGATGATCTGGAGATCAATCTGATTCCACTCATTGATGTGCTGCTGGTGATTTTGATTTTCCTTGCGGCCACGACATCGTTTACCCGCTACAGCCAAATGAAGCTGACGCTGCCCCAAGCCCAGGCTGACACCCTGCAGAACGACGCCCTGAATATCGCCGTCAGCCAGCAAGGTATTTATGCTCTGGACGGCCAATTGCTGACGGACACGACAGCACAAGAGCTATCTGTGGCCTTGCGTGCTGCCGCCCAGGGCCACGACGACGCCATTCTGATCATCAACGCAGATGCCTTATCCTCGCATGAATCCGTCGTCCGTGTCATGGAAGCGGCCCGGCTGGCGGGCATAGTCCGCGTAAATTTCGCTACCCAGAATTCGCCTTGAAAAACGCCACGTCATTCACTCAGGCCCTGCATACGGCCTGGCAAAAAAAAGGGCTGATCAGCGCCCTGCTATTGCCCCTATCATGGGTGCTGCGAGCGATTATTGCTCGCAAAAGACTGCGCTACCAGCGCCATCCCGAACTCACACACCAAAGCCGTCTGCCCGTCGTCATTGTGGGCAATATCTATGTGGGCGGAACAGGCAAGACACCTGTCGTCATTGCTTTGGCCCAGGCTTTGCAGGCACGCGGCTGGCAACCCGGCGTCATCAGCCGAGGCTATGGAGCCACGGTGGGCAAGCAGGCCAGAACGGGCCAAGGCCAGCTCGACCCGGCCCTGTTTGGCGATGAACCCGCCCTGATTGCGCAAGCCACCCAGGCCCCGGTAGCCGTGCACCCCAAACGGGTGCTGGCACTGCAACAACTGCAGCAAGCGTATCCTCAGATTGACGTCGTTATTGCGGATGACGGCTTGCAACACCTGGCGCTGGGGCGCGACCTGGAGATCGTCGTACAAGATGGGCGCGGCATCGGCAATGGCCGTGTCCTGCCTGCCGGGCCCTTGCGGGAGCCCGCCAGCCGCCTGGACTATATCGACATCCTGATCACCAATCTTCAGCCTGGCGAAACCCTTGCCCACGCGTATCAGGCCCAGCCTGAGCGGCTGTCCATGCACCTGGCTCCTGTCAGAGTTGAGCAACTCAGCACAGGCATCAGTGTGAACTGGACCACCTGGCTGTCCGATCACAGTCAGCAAACGTTCAGCGCCGTGGCCGCTATCGGCCAGCCCCAGCGGTTTTTTTCCATGCTCAGCGCCGCAGGGCTGCATCTGAACCAGACAGTGGCGTTGCCCGACCACGACGCCTACGAAAACTCACCGTTCTCCGCCCTATCAGATCCCATCATCCTGATCACCGGCAAAGATGCCGTGAAATGCCGACGCTTCAATGATTCCAGACTGTGGGTGGTGTATGCCGAACCCGTCTTTTCGGACCCCGATTGGCTCGAGCGCTGCCATCAACGACTGACCGTCATTGCCGCACAAAAATCTGCCATGGCCGATAAAACGCCCAGGCTTTAAACTACTTCCTTATTTGTTCGATTTTTCTGGAGCCCACGCATGGAATCCCGCCTGCTTGAAATTCTGGCCTGTCCCTTGTGCAAAGGAGCCCTGCGCCACGATCGTGAACGGCAAGAGCTCGTATGCCAGGCCGATAAACTGGCTTTTCCCATCCGTGACGGCATCCCCATCATGCTCGAAGCCGAAGCACGCGACCTGGCCGAACCCCAATCCGACCAACCCAAAAGCGCCGCCGAACCAGCATGAGCTTCATCGCTGTCATTCCGGCCCGCGCTGCCTCTACACGGCTGCCCGGAAAACCCTTGCTCGACATCTGCGGCAAGCCCATGGTGGTTCGCACCGCCGAGCAAGCGGCTCAATCACAAGCCAGCCGTGTTGTCGTTGCCACCGACGACAGCCAGATCCAGGCCGCCGTCCAGGCGCACGGTTTCGACGCCATACTGACTCGCTCCGACCACCCCACTGGCACTGACCGCCTGGCCGAGGTCGCCACCCAGCTTGGGCTTGCAGCCGACAGCATCGTGGTCAATGTGCAGGGCGATGAACCCCTGATAGACCCGGCCCAAATCAACGCAGTTGCCCAGTTGCTTGCACAAACCCCCGATGCTGCGATTGCCACTTGCGCGACGGTCATTACCGATGCAGCGACGCTGTTCAATCCCAATGCTGTCAAGGTCGTCTGTACCCTCGGACAGCGGGCACTGTATTTTTCCAGAGCACCCATACCATGGGCGCGCGATGCCCTGGCTGACGGCTCGCAAAAACTGGCCCCAGGCCTGTCCGCCCTGCACCACATAGGTCTGTATGCGTACCGCAGCAACTTCCTCATGGCTTACCCTGGCCTGCCTGTCGGTGCACTGGAATCATTCGAATCGCTTGAGCAGTTGCGCGCCCTCGAAAACGGTTACTCCATTGCTGTGCACATTGCTGCCACACACCCGGCGGCAGGAGTGGACACACAGGAAGACCTGGACCGCATACGCGAAATTTTCACAAATAGGTTATAAATCGTCTTCAAATTCACTGGCTCCGGCACCGAAGACGTGCAGAATTTGCTGCGTTGCGGCATAATCGGAAAAAGTTAGAAAAACGAAACTCCAGGAGAAATTCATGAGACTGATATTGCTCGGTCCACCCGGCGCCGGTAAAGGCACCCAGGCAGCATTCATCACCGAAAAATTTGGCATTCCCCAGATTTCCACTGGCGACATGCTGCGCGCCGCCGTCAAGGCCCAGACACCTTTGGGTCTTGAAGCCAAGAAAATCATGGATACTGGTGGCTTGGTTTCCGACGACATCATCATTGGCCTTGTCCGCGACCGCCTGACACAAGCCGATTGCCAGGATGGCTATCTATTTGACGGTTTTCCCCGCACCATTCCCCAGGCCGACGCCCTGAAAGAAGCCGGGGTCAAGCTGGATTTTGTGGTGGAAATCGTGGTGCCCGAAGAGAACATCATCGAACGCATCAGCGGACGCCGTGTGCATCCAGCCAGCGGACGTAGCTACCACACCGTATTCAATCCGCCCAAAACACCCAATACTGACGACCTCACCGGTGAGCCTCTGGTCCAACGCGACGACGACAAGGAAGAAACCGTCAGGAATCGTCTGGCTGTCTATCGCGAACAAACTCGTCCTTTGGTCGATTATTATTCAGAATGGGCAGCTTCGGGCAACCCCGATGCACCAGCCTACCGCCAGCTTTCCGGACTGGGTGCAGTTGACGATATCAAAGAACGCATATTCCAGGCGCTGCAAGCCTGATTCCACATAGAACCAAGAGGTTCCTTAACGGGCTCAATGCCCGTTTTTAATATAGATTTTCTATACGGACAGAGACATGGACATCAAGAACAAAGTATTTATCGTGACCGGCGGTGCATCCGGTCTGGGTGCTGGCACCGCCCGCATGCTGGTGGCTGAAGGCGCCAAAGTCATACTCGCCGACGTGCAGGACGAAGTCGGCCAGCAACTGGCCAAGGAGCTGGGGCAAACCTATGTCCATTGCGATGTCACCAGCGAAGCCGACGGGCAAGCCGTTGTCGATGCTGCCCTGAAAGCCGGCACCCTGTTCGGTCTGGTCAACTGTGCCGGCGTTGCTCCTGCTGCGCGCACCGTCAGCAAGAACGGCCCGCATGCACTGGACCTCTTCCAGAAAGTCGTCTCCATCAATCTGATTGGCACCTTCAATATGTGCCGCCTGGCTGCCGCGGCCATGGGCAACAATACGCCCGAAGCGACGGGTGAGCGAGGCGTCCTCATCAACACCGCCTCGGTGGCTGCCTACGACGGTCAAATCGGGCAAGCTGCCTACGCATCGTCCAAGGCCGGCGTGGTTGGCCTGACTCTGCCTCTGGCACGCGACCTGTCCAAGGTCGGCATACGCTGCATGACCATCGCTCCCGGTATTTTTGGCACACCCATGGTATTTGGCATGCCTCAAGAAGTACAAGACTCCCTGGCTGCCAGCATTCCTTTCCCGTCTCGTCTGGGGCGTCCCGAAGACTATGCCAGACTGGTCCAGCACATCATTAACAACGAAATGCTCAATGGCGAAACCATCCGTCTCGATGGCGCCATTCGCATGGCTCCAAAATAAGTAATCCTCCCCATGAGCCTGTTCAGGTCCGCCGCCACGGTGAGCAGCTTTACGCTGCTTTCCCGCATAACAGGCCTGTTTCGCGACATCCTGATCGCCAGCTCTTTTGGCGCCGGTCCCCTGACCGACGCCTTCTGGGTTGCCTTCCGTATCCCCAACCTGTTGCGCAGGCTGTTCGCCGAAGGCGCTTTTTCACAGGCTTTCGTCCCCATACTTGGCGAAGCACGCAGCACTCGCGATCATGAAGCCGTCCGCGTGCTACTTGACCGGGTCTGCCTGATACTGACCTTTGCCCTCATGCTGGTTACGCTGATCGGCATTATTGGCGCTCCCTGGGTGGTCAGCGCCATGGCCAGCGGCATGCGCAGCGCTGCAAAGCAAACCGAATTCGATGCTGCGGTCTGGATGACGCGGCTGATGTTTCCCTACATTATTTGCATGTCGCTGGTGGCTTTTGCCTCGGGCGTACTCAATACCTGGAGCAAGTTCGCGATACCGGCCTTCACACCCGTCTTGCTGAACTTGTCCATGATAGGCGCCAGCCTGTTTCTGGTTTCCTACTTCGAGACGCCAATCTATGCGCTGGCGGCGGGGGTCATGATAGGCGGCATAGCCCAGTTGCTGGTGCAGTGGTTTGCACTTGCCAGGCTGGGCCTGCTGCCCCGCTACTCCCTGAGCGTGCGCAAGGCCTGGGCAGACCCCACCATCAAACATATCATGCGGCAGATGTTGCCCGCCATATTAGGCGTCTCGGTCGCCCAGATATCGCTGCTGATCAACACCAATATTGCCACCTGGCTGCAGGCCGGCAGCGTCACCTGGCTGTCTTTTGCCGACCGGCTGATGGAGTTTCCCACCGCCCTGCTGGGTATCGCCCTGGGTACTGTACTGCTGCCCAGGCTTTCGGCTGCCCACGCAAAGCAAGACCATGCCAGTTATAGCAGTCTGCTGGACTGGGGCTTGAGGCTCGTGCTGCTGCTTGGCCTGCCAGCTGCCATAGGCCTGGCTCTGCTGTCAGACGGCTTGGTCGCCACCCTGTTCAATTATGGTGCCTTTAGCGCCGCCGACGTCATGCAGACCCGTCTGGCCGTCATGGCTTACGCAGTGGGCCTGATAGGCCTGCTGGCCATCAAGATCCTGGCACCGGGGTTTTACGCCAAACAAGATATTCGAACGCCGGTACGCATCGCGCTGCTTGTGTTGGTACTGACACAGCTATTCAATCTGATTCTGGTCCCTCTGTTTGCCCATGCCGGCCTGGCTTTATCCATAGGGCTGGGTGCCAGTGTGAATGCCTTATGTCTGGTCGTACTGCTGCGTCGCGGTGGTTACTACACCCCACGCCCCGGCTGGATTCGTTTTGGCCTGAGCATGCTTCCTGCACTGGCCGCCCTATCGGCCGTGCTATGGATAGCGGGCCAACAGCTTGACTGGCTGGCACTGGGCGCATGGCCAGGTTTGCGCGTGCTCTGGCTGGCTGGCGTGGTAGCTGCCGGCGCCCTGACCTATTTCGCCGTGCTCTTCTGCTGCGGTTTCAGGCCATCAGACTTTACACGACATGGCAAATAATATAGAATAGCTGTCTTTGCCGAATTAAACCCCCACCAGATACACGGATACGCACAATGGCCAATACTGCCCAAGCCCGCAAACGTGCTCGCCAGTCGGTAGAGCGCAACAAACACAACGCCAGCCTGCGCTCTATGCTTCGTACGTCGATCAAACGCGTGCGCCAAGCAATCGAAGCCGGCGATAAAGCTGTCGCTGCTGAAGTTTTCCAAAAAACCACCAGCATTATCGATCGCGTTGCCGACAAGAACATTATTCACAAAAACAAGGCTGCCCGTCATAAAAGCCGCCTTGCAGCCGCAGTAAAAGCCCTAGCCTAATTGCTGCCAGGGTTTAGTCGGCAAAATCGGGGGCAACCCCAGCAAAACAGGACGCTCTAGGCGTCCTGTTTTTTTTGTGGGGTATAGTTTGGTCTGCATAAGCAAAAAAGTTTTTATACACAATAACAGCAACCGAACCCATACGAGACATGTCCATGAGTACATCCGCAGCACGCGCTATCCTGCAATTGCTTCCCCTGAATGCCCCCTACGCCCAAGAACGCCTGTCCAAGCATTTCGATGTCATTGAGCTCTGGAAAGAGGCTGATCCCAAATCCGTTATTGCTGAGCGTAAAGACAATATCGAAGTTGTGGTCACCAGCGCCATGACGCCCACACCCGCCGACCTGATCGACGCCCTGCCCCAGCTCAAGGCCATATGCAGCCAGGGTGTGGGTTACGACGCCATCGATGTCAAGCATGCCCAGGGCAAAAAGATTCTGGTCAGCAATACCCCCGAGGTGCTCAATGACTGCGTTGCCGATCTGGCTTTCGGTCTGTTGCTGGCCACCGCACGCAAACTCGGGCACGCTGAGCGTTATGTTCGGGACCATCAGTGGGGCACTGATGCCGCCTTCCCGCTGGGTGCCAAAGTCAGCCACAAAAGGCTGGGCATCGTCGGACTGGGCCGGATAGGCATGGCCATTGCACAGCGCGCCGCCGGCTTCGACATGGACATCCGCTACCACAATCGCAGCGAGCGCATTGGTATTTCATACGGCTACGAGGCCTCGCTGGTCGACCTAGCCTCCTGGGCCGACTTCCTGATCATCGCCACCGTTGGCGGCGACAGCACACGAGGCCTGATCAACGCAGAAGTGCTCAAGGCACTTGGCCCCAACGGCATCATTGTGAATATCTCACGCGGCTCGGTCATAGACGAAACCGCTATGGTCAATGCCTTGGCCAGCGGCGAATTGGGTGGTGCGGGCCTCGATGTCTATGAAGCCGAACCCAAGGTGCCCGATGCGCTGAAATCGATGGATAACGTCGTGATCGTACCTCATATCGGTAGCGCCACAAACGAAACACGCAAGGCCATGATCGACCTGGTGCTGGATAACGTCGACGCCTACGCCACTACAGGCAAAGTGATCACGCCTGTACCCGCGCTATAGCCATAAAAAACGCCCCACTAGGGGCGTAAAGGGCCTGGAACCTCTCTTTCGGTAGTCTGCAACTTGTTATCGCTTGCAAAGTCGCAAACAAACTTCCAGGCCAAAGGCTCGAGATCTCGCAGGCGATGATCAACCAGCACACAACGGACGCCATCAAGCACAACTGGCACGGCATAGGGAGAATACGTGAGGTGGTCTCCTACGGCGCCCGCCGGTCGGAACTGTGACATTACTCCCGCAAGACGCTCGGCCCAGTCGCTGGGGCGAAAACGCTGGCCGTCCAGAGTAAGGCCACGAATAACTAGTTGCTGCACAAATTGGGTCATAAACTTCCGCGGACAAATCGTAGCCATTTCAGGCTTGCCAAACTTTCCCTGCGCCGCGAATTGTATATGATCCTGGCCCATGGCATCCGTTTTTTGCGGATGACCAGCGGGCAAGGTAAGATGGCTCTTTTACACAAGGCTTATTATGTCTGACGCCACACCAAAAACCGGACCACTGCGGCATTTCCTGCAATTTCGCGACTTATCAAAAACCGAGATCCAGTATGTGCTGGATCGTGCGCAACTGATCAAGAAAAAGTTCAAGCGCTACGAGCCGCATCACACATTGCACGATCGCAACCTGGCCATGGTTTTTGAAAAGGCCAGCACCCGCACCCGTGTTTCTTTTGAGGCGGGCATGTATCAGCTTGGGGGCTCAGTCATACATCTTACCACTGGCGACTCGCAGCTGGGGCGCTCAGAGCCCATCGAGGACACGGCCCGTGTCATATCGCGCATGGTCGACCTGGTCATGATCCGCACCTTCGAGCAAACCCGCATCGAGCGCTTTGCATCGCATTCCCGCGTGCCAGTCATCAACGGGCTGACCAACGAATTCCATCCTTGCCAGATCCTCGCTGATATTTTCACCTTTATAGAGCACCAGGGGCCCATAGCGGGCAAAACGGTCGCCTGGATAGGTGATGCCAACAATATGGCCTATACGTGGCTACAGGCGGCTGAAATCCTTGGCTTCCGTCTGCACGTTTCGGCACCCGCCGGTTACCAGCTCGATCCGCAACGCGTAGGCCAGCTCCCAGCCGGCATCCTGCAGGAATTCGCCGATCCCATCGAGGCCTGCCGAGACGCTCACCTGGTCACCACCGACGTCTGGACCAGCATGGGCTACGAAGACGAAAACGAAGAACGCCGCAAGGCTTTTGCCGACTGGTGCGTCGATGCCGACATGATGGCTGCCGCCGATCCCAAGGCCTTGTTCATGCACTGTCTGCCGGCCCACCGGGGCGAAGAAGTCACCGGAGAAGTCATCGACGGACCCCAAAGTGTGGTCTGGGACGAAGCCGAAAATCGTCTGCACGTGCAAAAAGCGCTCATGGAATTCCTGTTGCTGGGACAACTGCCCGCCTGATCCTGCCAGCATACTCGGCGTCATGACCGGACCTCATCGAGGTCCGGTTTTTTTATGTATACCCAAAAACAAAGCGGCTCATGTGAGCCGCCCTGATATACCGAAAGAATGCCTTCCAGACTACTTGCTGGAGTCGTCCTTCAGTTGCGGCAAGGCTGAGCCCGCAGCAGGCGCCAGCAGGCCCGACTTCACGTAAGTGAACAGCTTGTCGCGCGTGTCGACAATATCGAGATTACGCATGGTCAGTTGGCCAATGCGGTCGCGCGGCGAGAAGGTGGACTCACCCTTTTCCATGGTCAGGCGCTCGGGCTGATAAGTAAGATTGGCTGATTCCGTGTTCAAGATGGAATAGTCATTGCCGCGACGCAGTTCGAGTGTGACCTCGCCGGTAATGGCACGCGCCACCCAGCGCTGTGCGGTTTCGCGCAGCATGATCGATTGTGGATCAAACCAGCGGCCCTGATACAACAAGCGGCCCAGCCTTAGGCCATTTATGCGATATTGCTCGATCGTATCTTCGTTATGGATGCCCGTCACCAGGCGCTCGTAGGCAATATGCAACAAAGCCAGGCCGGGGGCCTCGTAGATGCCACGGCTTTTAGCCTCGATGATGCGGTTTTCGATCTGGTCGCTCATACCCAAACCGTGGCGGCCACCAATGCGGTTGGCTTCGAGTATCAGCTCGACACTATCGGCATACTCTACGCCATTCAATGCCACGGGCTGACCTTCCTCGAAGCGCACCGTGATCTCTTCAGCCTTGATCTGCACATCATCGCGCCAGAATGCAACACCCATAATGGGCTGGACAATCTTGATGCCCGAATTCAGATACTCGAGGTCTTTGGCTTCGTGCGTGGCACCCAGCATATTCGAGTCAGTCGAATAGGCTTTTTCGGCAGACATCTTGTAGTCGAAACCGGCCTGCTGCATGTATTCGGACATTTCGGCACGGCCACCCAACTCGTCGATAAACACCTGATCAAGCCAGGGTTTGTAGATTTTGAGTGCAGGATTGGTCAGCAAACCATAGCGATAGAAACGCTCGATATCGTTGCCTTTATAGGTGCTGCCGTCGCCCCAGATATTGACGTCGTCTTCCTTCATGGCAGCCACCAGCATGGTACCGGTGACAGCTCGACCTATAGGCGTCGTGTTGAAGTAAGTCACGCCAGCCGTCGAAATATGGAAAGCGCCGCATTGCAAGGCTGCAATACCCTCGGCAGCCAATTGCGAGCGGCAATCGACCAGGCGCGCATCCTCGGCGCCATACTCTTTGGCGCGGCGCGGAATGGATTCATAGTCGGTTTCGTCGGGCTGCCCCAGGTTGGCGGTGTAGGCATAAGGGATGGCACCCTTGTTGCGCATCCACAGCAATGCAGCGCTGGTATCCAGCCCGCCAGAAAAAGCAATACCGACCTTCTGGCCGGCTGGAACGTTTTCAAGAATGGTTGTCATGGGTGGTATAAGGCCTTGGAAAGATTTTCGACTAACCGGGCATTATAACCGTTAAGAATTTTGATAGAATAACAATGCTCCGGGGGAGTAGCTCAGCTGGGAGAGCGCTGCGTTCGCAATGCAGAGGTCGGGAGTTCGATCCTCCTCTTCTCCACCAAGATTCAAGCCCTGACTGACATCAGTTGGGGCTTTTTGTTGGCCGGAGCTACCACATCAAGTCATCTGGAACCTGAAAGGCAGCGTACGGATCGTCTTCATCGATGCTGGCGCTGGTCTTTTTCACATACACCACAAGCGAAGGGTCGCGCTCGGCAATTTTGTCAGCAACTATCCGGGGGACGAGTTCAGCTGTACTGCCTAGCTTAACGATGACAAGACGCCCGGCAACCAAATGCGCCTGCACCTCGGCCGACACATGTATCCGTTCTATGGTCGTGCCATGGGTAAAGTTATAGGCAATATCGCCAGCGCCTTTACTCTGGCGGCTTTGCTGCACCATTTGAACTATTTGCGCCATGATGGCTTTTTGGTTGGCGGTGGCAACGCGCTGGGCATTGAGTTCGCGGGTCCGCTCAAGATTCCGGTGCTGTGCTTCAAGGGCGGCAAGCCGAGCCTCATCGACGCTTTGCGTGCCACTCTGGCGTTCAACCTTCTTCTGCTTGCTCTTATCGTGATGGGCCTGTTTGATTTTGCCTTTGTTAACCAGCCCCGCTTTCAAAAGCTGCTCCTGCAGCGAAACCATATGTTCGACTCCGTAAATAATGCCCCACTCTACGCCGGGCTCGTAACCTTTTGGTTGCCGGCAATGATTATGCGACGAGTTCTACCTCGCCTGTGCCGAGATGATAAAGACCACCAACAACCTTGACCTGACCAGCTTGAACTGCCCGACTCAGTATGGGCGTGGCCTCTTGCAAGCGCTTTGCGTTCTGCTTGATATTTTCAATGGTAGCTGCCTGTACCAGTGTACCTTGATGGGATTTAGCAGCGGCCCGTACGGCTGGCATCAGCTCGGTAACTATACTGTTAATGTGGCCGGGAAATTCGGCCTGCTTGTCATATGTGTTAACCGCCGCGCTTACCGCGCCACAACTGGTATGCCCCAGCACCATGATCAACGGCGTATTCAGAACCGCGACGCCATATTCCAGACTTGCCAGAATATCGCTGGTGACATAGTTGCCGGCAACGCGCGTTACGAACAGGTCACCTCTTGCTTCGTCAAAACATAATTCGGGGCTGACGCGAGAGTCAGCACAGCTCAAAATAGAAGCGTAGGGGTTTTGCCCGTCAACCAATGCTGCACGTGTGGATGTAAAGCTTCGGCTTTTGCTCTGGCCTGCAGTGTATCGCTCGTTTCCTTCAATCAAACGCTTAAGGGCTTGATCGGGAGAAAGTACGTTTTCTGGTTTGGGTGGTAATTTTGCGTGGGCGATCCCAGCCGCTGCAGACATACCCAGTAATGACAATGCACCTATCATGCCAAGGGCAGCACGTCTGGAGGGTGACTCGGGCGCTTTACCCAAGGTACTACCGCGTATACATAGTCTGCACATATCCGGCTCCTGATTTTAGTTGTATCCATAGATTACATGTTGATTTAACTCATGACAATATAAATATTCGTCAGGCTTATTTCGACATCGTGTCTTGCTTGCTTGTCCTTGAGCAACTTACATATTGGCGTACGGTGTTTACAATGAAATATCCCTATATATACGATGAAATCTGCCGACGGCGGGACTCACTATCACAGGAGACGGGCAATGGCCTCAAGCAACACCAACACCAGCACCATCACAAAAACAGCCAGCGATGAACTGCAAGCCACCGTCTGGTTTGATACTTCCAAGATTCTGATCGACGGCCAATGGCGGGACGCCGCATCCAGCAAGACCCTGCCCATAGAGAATCCATCCACCGGCGCAACCATTGGCGTCATTGCACGTGGCAGCAACGAAGATGTTGAAGCGGCCGTTGCAGCGGCCCGCGCCGCCTCGCGCGGCGCGTGGGGCCGCATGACCGCCACTGAACGTGGCCGCATCCTGATGAAAATGTCAGCGCTGGTGCTTGAGCGTGCCGATGAGTTGGCCATGATCGAGGCGCTGGATGTGGGTAAACCGCTACACCAATCGCTTAATGATTCAAAAGCACTGGCACGCTATCTCGAGTTCTATGCCGGTGCAGCCGATAAACTGATGGGCGATACCATTCCCTATCAGGATGGCTTCACCGTCTTTACCTTGCGCGAGCCACACGGCGTGTGCGGGATTATCATCCCCTGGAATTACCCCATGCAAATTGTGGGCCGCGCGGTCGGCGCCGCCCTGGCTGCGGGCAATAGCTGCGTCGTCAAGCCCGCCGAAGACGCCTCGGTCTCGACGCTGGCGTTCGCGGCGATCGCCCTCGAGGCCGGCATGCCCGCCGGCGCATTGAATGTCGTGACCGGCCTGGGTGCCGAGGCCGGATCAGCACTGTCCACGCATCCCGGCATCGACCATGTATCGTTTACCGGCTCTGTCGGAACAGGAAAACATATCCAGACGGCGGCCGCCCAAAACGTCATCCCCGTTACGCTCGAACTTGGTGGAAAATCACCGCATATTGTGTTCGAAGATTGTGATCTGGATAAAGCCATGCCCACCCTGGTGGGCGCCTGCATGCAGAATGCAGGGCAAACTTGCTCGGCCGCTTCACGCGTGCTGGTACAGCGCAGCATCTACGATGAGGTCAAGCAACGCATGAGCGAGCTCTATCGAAACCTGGTGGCCGGGCCAGCAGTAGATGGTTGCGATCTGGGTCCGCTGGTATCAGCCAAGCAAAAAAGTATCGTCAGCAGTTATATTGATCTGGGCAAAGCCGAACTGAACGTCGCGGCCGAGGGCACAATCCGCGAAAACGCCGCCACTAACGGACATTTTGTACGCGCAGTCCTGTTTTCCGAAGTACCGCCCAATCACCGTTTGGCGCAAGAAGAGATCTTTGGTCCGGTACAAGTACTGATCCCTTTTGAAGACGAGGCAGAGGCTATAGAGATCGCCAATGGCACACCATACGGCCTTGTAGCGGGCGTATGGACCCGCGACGGTAGCCGTCAGATGCGCATGGCACGGCACCTGGATGTCGGTCAGGTGTTTCTTAACAATTACGGCGCAGGTGGCGGTATCGAACTGCCCTTTGGCGGCGTAGGAAAGTCTGGTCACGGACGTGAAAAAGGCTTTGAGGCTCTGTACGGGTTTACACGTGTCAAGACGGTCACTGCACATCATGGTTGATGGTTCGCACTAACATCCAAGCTGAGCGACACGCATCACCACAGCACCACAGGCCCGCACCAGCTCTGGGTCGTGGCTCGCGAACAGCACGATCCGATCTCGGGACCACACCCTGAACTGATCGGCCAGCGCGGCGCGTGCCTGCTTGTCCAGCCCATCGCTGGGGCCGTCTGCAATCACAACTGACGGCTCTCCCAAAGCGGCGGCTGTAAGAAATACCTTGCGGCGCGTACCCGTTGACATCTGCTCGAAGCGCTTGTCCAGATGCGGCTCGAGCCCCAGGCGGTATGCCAGAGCAAGCACTTCCTCGTCGAGGCTAGTGTGCTTATCCAAGGCGATTCGTTCGAGCAACTCACGCCCCGTCAACTCGGGGAATATCAAGCAATTTTCGGGCACATAGGCTATACGGGCCTTGGCTTGCCGTGGCTCGGCGGCCAGCGAATGCCCGCCGACCCAGATTTCGCCAGTATCGGGGGCAATGACACCTGCGAGAATTTCCAGCAAGCAGGATTTGCCGGTGCTTTCTTCTTCGCAGAAGGCCACACAGCCCGGGGCAAACGTATGAGTCAGCCCCTGAAACACAAGATGATCGCCATACCGCTTACTGAGATTATTGATCCGCAACATGGATGCAAGTGTACGCATGAATACGTTACACCGCCACACTTTGTGCCAATCGCACCAACCACAGTAGCCTAAGATAGGTCGAAGTCGATTAAGTAATCCGAAACGGCACGCATCACGCAAAAAAAAACAGCTGGATGACTGAGGCCTGGCCTGTCTTATTGCGGCCGCATTTTCATCAGACGCAAAGGGTTGTACTGAATCACAGTTTCGCCATGCTGATTGACGACTCGATTGAGCGTGCGGACATGCCCCCGATTACCCTTTGAACCAGGCCGCAGCTCGATGACTTCGCACTCAACATGAATGGTGTCATTGACCAGTGTCGGACCTTTGACATCCAGCTCAGCATTGAAAAAAGCCAGCCCAGTATGCTGCATGCTGGGAGTGAGCAAGCCCTCAGCGTAGGAATACACCAAAGCAGCCGGTACAGCACGCGCCTTGATCGCCATGTCTTCACGAGAATGGGCATTGGCGAACAATTCTTCGGTCAACCAGCTGAGATTCACAAAATTGACCAAATCCGTCTCGGTAATGGTTCGGGAAACCGTCCTGAATCGGAAGCCCAGCTCCAGGTCATCCCAATAAAACCCATGACCGATGGTCATCATCTGATCCGCCATATGTAAGTCTCCTTCAACGAGTTTCTAAAAATAATCAGCTACGCCCAAAGCGCTTCAATGTCGCCGAGGTCCAGAACGGAGCGATGGCCAATAAGAGGCTAATCATGGAAAAATAAAAACTGGCCTGGTATCCACCGGTTATGTCGTGCAGAACACCTGAAACCAGAGACCCCAGGGCAGCGCCTATCGACATGCACGCATATATGGTTCCATAAATCGTACCCAGACCTCGGCCAGGAAAAATCTTGGCGCAAAGGCTGGACACAATAGGCCCCCGGGCGCCTTGTGCAATGCCAAACATGGCTATGTAGCCAAACAACAGCCAGGCAGACGATTGGTAAGTCATGGCCAATAGAAACAACAGACCTATGAAGGTAGAGACAAAGCTGGCCGTCACCGTTCGGCGATAGCCAATACGGTCGGCGAGTGCGCCAGAGGCTGAAACACCAATGACAGACAGCATGCCTGCGATGCCAAATGCACCAGCCGCCTGCAGAGGCGCAAAGCCCATCTCGATCAAGAAGGCCACGGTTTGCACCAGAATCACATACATGGCCAGCCCGGTAAAACCGAAGACCTGTGCCAGCTCCCAGAAAGCGCGGGTTTTCAGTGCAGTTCGCAAGGGGCTGACTTGCGGCTTACCCGGCTCGCGCAAGGTCGACGTACTTCTATCCGGCACGGCGTCGGGGCGTATGCCTGCCCGCAAAGTGCGCCACGGCAAAAACAGGATAATCGGAAGAAGGACCAACAGGCCAACGCCCAAAATATGATAGGCACTGCGCCAACCCATGGATTCATTCAGGTACTGTGCCAACGGGACAATCAGCAACGTTCCGCAACCCACACCAGAGTAGGCGATGCCAAGGGCTGTACCCGTATTGCCCCGATACCAGCGGCTGATCAGACCAGCCGCCGGGACCATGCCCAATGCCGACACACCTATTCCTCCGGCAATGCCCACGCACAATTGAAATTGCCAAAGTTGGGTAAGATTGCCAGCCAGCACATAGGCTATACCCAGGCATGTCAGCCCTGTGGCGTAAACAACTCTGGGTCCCCAACGATCAAAAAGCATGCCCACGAAAGGCGCCGATAGCCCAGTGGACAGCATATAGATAGAGTAAACGCTGGATAACTCGGAACGGTTCCAGCCAAACTCGGCATTGAGCGGCAACAGGAATACCATATAGGTATCACCAATACCGCGCCCCAGAACATTAAACAGAAAAGCCAGCGCCAGCGCCAGGCCCGCCATCAGGGTGCTGGATGGTTTCCCAGATAAACCTTCTGCTGCATTTTTCATGAATAGCTATTTGCCAGCCTCCGGACGGCATTTCATGAACGCGGAGCGTCGGCACAGACAAACCGTTTCACCACGCTGGTTGATGCCCTTATGCTCGAACTCGACAATACCTGCATTGCCACGTGATTTGCTCAAACGTGTAGAGATCACAGTAGTTTCAACATGGATGGTGTCGCCGTGAAAGACCGGATTGGGAAAGTTGACGTCCGTCATACCCAGATTGGCAATTGTCGTCCCCAGGGTGGTGTCGGTCACGGTAATACCTATGACCAGGCCCAGGGTAAACAAACTATTGACCAACCGTTGCCCGAACTCAGTCTTGGAAGAAAACTCTTCATCCATGTGTAGAGGCTGTGGGTTCATGGTTAATGCCGAGAACAGGGTGTTGTCCATCTCGGTTACTGTGCGCGTCAGACTGTGGCTGAAAACGTGCCCAACCGTAAATTCTTCGAAATAAAGACCTGCCATGTGAATGCTCCAGGATTAGTAAGACTTAGGCAGACCGAGTACCCGTTCTGCGATATAACAAAGCACCAGTTGCGGACTGATGGGCGCAATACGGGGAATCATGATTTCGCGCAGGTAGCGCTCAACATGATATTCCTTGGCATAGCCAAAGCCGCCATGTGTCATGACGGCCGTCTGGCAGGCATTGAAGCCGGCCTCCCCCGCCAAGTACTTGGCGGCATTGGCTTGAGTACCCGCCTGATCACCCTTGTCGTAGAGCGTAGCAGCATGGAACACCATGAGATTGGCCGCCTCCAGTTCCATCCAGCATGCAGCCAAAGGGTGTTGTATACCTTGGTTTTGTCCTATGGGTCGGCCAAACACAATACGTTCCTTGGCATAGGTGGCCGCCTTGCGCAACGCAGCCCGGCCCAGGCCCACTGCCTCGGAGGCAATCAGAATACGTTCCGCATTCATGCCATGCAGAATATATTTGAACCCCTTGCCTTCTTCGCCGATGCGGTCTTCTACAGGCACTTTAAGCCCATCAATAAATAGCTCATTGGAATCCACACATTTGCGGCCCATCTTTTCGATTTCACGCACATCAACCGTGCTGCGGTCCAGGGTTGTATAGAAAAGGCTGAGTCCATCACTGTGATTCTTGACCTCCTCGATAGGCGTGGTCCGTGCCAGGATCAACATCTTTTCCGCAACCTGGGCGCTGGATATCCAGACCTTGGCGCCGCTGAGCACATAATGATCGCCCTGGCGCTCGGCCTTGACCTTCAGCTGTGTTGTGTTTAGGCCGGTATTGGGTTCGGTGACGGCGAAACACGCCTTTTCCTTGCCCTGTATGAGCGGCGGCAGCATGCGCTGCTTTTGCTCTTCGGTGCCAAACTGAACAACCGGGTTCAGACCAAAAATATTCATGTGGACTGACGAGGCGCCGCTAAGCCCGGCCCCCGACTGGCTGATCGTCTGCATCATGATCGCCGCTTCCGTTATCCCCAAGCCCGACCCACCATACTCTTCGGGTATGCAAATACCCAACCAGCCATCTCGTGCGAGCGCCTGGTGAAGCTCGAAGGGAAAACCGCCTTCACGGTCTTTATCCAGCCAGTATTGATCGTCGAAGCGATCGCAAATCTTTGAAATAGAATCTTTTATTGATTCTTGCTCGGGAGTAAAAGAAAAGTCCATTTAACCTGCTTCCAATATTGTGGTGAATGCCTGATTGCTACTGTGACTTCAATGCTTCATGAAAGGCCTGGAGTACCTCGGAGCCAGGCTTGCCGCGTTGATCAAGCTTCTCGGCCCACTGCTTGCTGACCTCAACCATATTGGCATCGATGACCTTGCGATCCTCACCTTCGAAATGCACGAAGGTGACGCCCTTTTCACGGATTTTTTCTATATCGCGGGCCGTATCATCATCGGTCATACTGCACACGCGCTGAGTCGTCTTTTTACCCACCTCGGAAATCGCTTTCTGGACCTCGGGAGAGAAAGTCTTCCAGAGCTTCTCGCTGATTACATAAGTGAGCACGGCACTGCCAAAGTTTTCTCCGGTGGTACCGTATTTTGTAATTCCCGCCAAATCGTAAGAGAGCAAGCTGGCATAAGGAAACAGCATGCCATCGACCGTACCGCGAGACAGCGACTCGTATAGTTCAGGCGCCGCCATGCGCACCGGCACCCCGCCAAAGCTGCGCACCGTCGCATCCATGGCGCCACCCGCAGTGCGCAGCTTCAAGCCCTCAATGCTTTTGATATCGGTAAGCGGCTTGCCGCCGGTAAAGGCCTGGTAAGGCGGCAGCACAAGGGTGAACATCAGCCGTACGCCGTTGGGTTCAAACTCTTTCTTGGCCAGGATGCCATCTTTGGTGGCCAATTTCTCGTAAGCCAGGGTGGCGGCGCACGAGGTATCAAAACTGCCCGGCAGTTCTGCCACGGCTGTCAAGGGCATTTTGTCTGAAGCATACGATGGAACGACATAGCCGACGTCGACTACGCCGGACTGCGTCAAGGCCAGCAAATCTTTGGCTTTGCCCAATTGCTCGGCGGGATAGTAATTGAACTTGATTTCACCACCGGTTGCCTTGGTGACCTCTTCCATCCAATACTTGGTTGCGTACTCAGCAAAGAAATGGCCTACCGGCAGTGAGTCGGCGACGCGTAGCGTCTGCTCGGCAGACGCTATAGGAGAAACAAACATGCCGCAGGCCGTCATCGCGGCCAGACTTGAAATAAGTGCTTTTTTCACTTGAGTGCCTCCTTGTATGCATTAAGGACTTCGGTACCCGCCTTACCGCGTTTATCCAGCTCTTGAGCCCATTCCGCACCGACAGTGCCCATCAGCTCGTGAACGGTTTTTTTGTCTGCGTCGGACAGTGTCACCAGCTTGTCGCCCGCTGCCTCGATTTTCTTCATGTCGGACGACTCGCGTTCCTGCGATACTTCGCACGCTTTGGCTGTCATGGCATTACCGACCTCCGTCATGGCCTTCTGAATTTCAGGCGACAAAGCTTTCCAGCGTTTTTCACTAATGGCGTAGTTCACGATGAAGCTGCCAAAGTTCTCGCCTACAGTGGAATACTTGACCATATTCTGCAGGTCGTACGAGATGATGCTGGAATAGGGAAACAGCATGCCGTCGATCGTTCCGCGCGACAGCGCTTCGTGTACCTCGGGAGTTGCCATCTGGATGGACACGGCGCCCAGCTTGCGGGCGGCAATATCCTTGGCGCCGCCGCTGGTTCGTATCTTCATGCCTTGCAGGCTCGCAATGTCTTTAAGTTCGCCGTGTCCCAGAAAAACCTGGTATGGCGGCAGGACGAGGGTAAACAGCACATGTATGCCCAGCGGTTTGAATTCCTTCTCGTCCAAGATGCCACCCTCTTGGGCGAGCTTCCAGTAAGCGTTTGTTCCCTCGCATGAAGTCGTAAAGTTGCCCGGCAGCTCCGCAACAGCCGCCAAAGGCATCTTGTCGCTCACAAATGACGGTGCAATATAGGCAATATCAGCCACGCCAGACAGCGTCAGCGAGAGCATGTCCTTGGCCTTGCCCAGTTGCTGTCCCGGATAATATTCAAACTTGACTGCGTTATTCGTCTTGCGCTCGACTTCTTCCATAAAGGGCTTGGTCAAGGCATCAGGAATGTAGTGGCCGGTGGGAAAGGAATCAGCCACACGCAAAGTGATCGTATCCGCAGCGGTAGCCGCCTGCGAAAGGCCTAACACCAAACCCAGGGATACAGCCAGGCGCGTACCGTGCATTGCTTTTATTTTCATCTTTTTGTCTCCTCGAAAGTTCAAGAATCCAACCCGAAAGCGGTGCTGGACTTACAGCAAAATTCACTACCTCATGGTTGATGGCAGCCATAAAACGATTTGTGGAAACGCTACGAACAGCGCAATGATGATGAGATGCGCGAATACATGCGGCATGACACCCAGAAATATTTCCGACAACGGCCGGCCTGTGTATCGGGCAACAACGAAAGCGTTCAGCCCTATCGGCGGCGTCACCATGCCCACCTCTGCGGTCACAATCACAATGACGCCGAACCATACGGGATCAAAGCCCAGAGATAAAACGAGCGGGAGTACGATGGGCACCGTCAGAATCAAGATGGCGATTTGGTCCATCACGCAGCCGAGCACGATATAGCCGAACAAGATCATGGCCATGACCACCCAACGCGAAACATCAAGCTCGGACACCCATTGGATGATGTCTTGTGTGCTTTGCGTGAGCGTGAAAAAATAGCCAAAAATATGGGCGCCCAGAATGATCAGTACGATCATGCAGCTGGTGTGCGCGGCTCGAGTCAGCGCCGTATTGAGTGTTTTCAGGTTGACGGTACGCGCCTGGCAAGCCAGCAAAAACGCACCGAACGCGCCTATCCCCGAGGCCTCGGTGGGAGTCGCGACACCGGTATAGATCAAGCCTGTTACTGCCATGAACAAGAACAACATCGCGCCCACAACACGCAGCGACGACAGCTTTTCGCGAAGGCTGTATGCCTGTCCCTTGGGAGCCCGCGACGGATCAAGCTGAATCAGAAAGTACACCGTGGCCATAATGGTCAAAGTGACCAATAAGCCCGGAATCACTCCAGCCACCAGGAGTTGCCCGATGCTGACGTCAGCAATGATTCCGTATAACACGAGCGCAATACTAGGTGGCACCAACATGGCCAGCGTACCTGAAATAGCCACTACTCCGCAGGCAATCTTGGGCTCGTAACCCTGCTTGAGCATGGCAGGTATGGTCGTGGCCGACAAGGTAGCCGCCGAGGCAGTACTTGAGCCCGATATGGCACCAAACCCGGCACCAGCCAGGGCCGTTGCCATGCCCAGGCCGCCCGGCACCCGACCGACGCATGTCGCGGCTGCCTTGAACAGGTTGTCAGCAACACCGCTCAAGATGACGAATTCAGCCATCAACAAAAACATGGGGATAGTAATCAGTTCATAGGAGCTGGCTGCCGAAAACGGACTGGTTTCCAGTATGCCCAACACCATGCCTGTGCCACCCATTGCATACAAACCAGCAGCACCGGCTGCGGCCATGGCCAAGCCTACGGGTGTACCGATGGCCAGCAATACGGCCATAAAGATAACAATAGCGGTTGTCAGCATTATTTGGCCTCCCCTGCGCCGGTAACAGGCGGCAACTCAATGACTGACCGATTCCTCAACAGCGAAAGAAGGTGTCCAACAAAACGAAACACCATACGCAACAGCATCAGGCCGGCGCCTATGGGCACCGCTATATTCGATAGCCAGGTTGGCCAGGCAATAGCGCCTGCCACCACATCGTCGCCGATATAACTGATATAGGTGCGTTGTATGGACACATACACAATGGCTCCAAAAACCACGCTCGCGCAGGCATAACCAACCATCTCGGCCGCATGGCGCATGCGCGGCGACATGCAGTTCTGCAGCAAGTCGACAGATACATGAGCGTTATCCCTGAGTGCATCGGACAAGCTAAAGAAGAATAGGCCGACCATCAGGTACAGGGAAATCAGCTCGTATGACCACGGCAAAGGAGCATTAAAAAAGTACCGCAAGGTAACGTCAGTGACGACAATCATCATGATCAGAAACATCATGAGCGCGGCGATATTACTTAGGACACGCTCGCATGTAGTCAGTATGCGATCAGCTGTTTCTATAGAACTCACAAAGTCTCCTTATATCTTTATATTTATTTATCTTTTTTATTGATGGGCCTTAGTCAGCAGACTGAATGGCGCGTTGTGTCTTTAGCAGCGCCGCCACCAGTGCCTGCAAATTAGGCTTCATCCTGTATACAGGCCCCGCCATGGAAATGGAATAGAGCTCACCACTCAATGAAACCGTGACAGCCAGGCCGATCAGGTCACTGACGCTTTCGCTGATATTTGCATACCAGCCCCGCTTTCTGGATACAGCCAAATCAGCCAGCAGTGCTTTCGGCGTAGTCAGTGTCTTGGGTGTGTAACGTGTCAGCTCAAGTTGGGCAATAAACTCGTCAAGTTCAACCTCATCCATGGCACCTAAAAAAGCCTTGCCACCGGAACTGGCATGCAGCATCTTGAAGTCGCCAACTTGCGTGTTGTAGCGAATGCTGTTGGCAGAGTCATAGACATCAAGATATACGATATGGTCGGACTGACGTTTGCTGAAAACAATGGTCTCGCCCGAGGTATCGCGTAGTTTGGCGAGCTCGTCTTCGACGCGATCAAGCACCGGATCGCTGGCACTTATTTTGCTGGCTACATCAAGAATGCGTTTGGTTGGGTAAATACCCTTTTTCGCGGCCAGCATATATACATAGCCTCGATTCTCGAGCGTACGAACCAGCGCGAAACAACTGGAGACCGGGATTTGCAGGGCATTGGCCAGCTCGGATAGATTCAGAGGTTTTTGCGCAGCCGCAAATGCCTCGAATAAATCCAGCGTCCGGGCTGCTGTTTTCACATTGCTGCTGTCCGATTGTTTTTTCGTATGCATGAATATATTTTGCACCACATGAAAAATTATTGTCAATGAATAGCCGACTTATCTCGGATAAACCCTAGCACCCAAATGCTTCACGCTCCAATTGCTCGCGATGATCAGGATGAGCAATGGCGATCATGCGACGCATGCGTTCTTGCAACGGCTGACCCCTGAGCTGCGCAGCCCCCCACTCCGTAACGAAAATATCCGACTCGCTGCGTGGCGTGGTAACCACCCCATCGGCCAGCCGCGATACGATGCGGCTGATGCGGCCGTCGCGGGTGGACGAAGGCAAGGCAATGATGGAATGCCCATTCTTTGCCGCCTGTGCACCCCGCATGAAATCAGTTTGCCCGCCGATAGCACCGATATAGCGTCCGTTGAGAACTTCGGCATTGATTTGACCTGTCAGATCGACCTCTATGGCTGAGTTAATTGCTATGAAGTTGTTGATACTAGCCAGCACCGAATGAGCATGGGTATAAGTGCTAGGCTGAAAATTCAGACTGAAATTGGAGCGGGCAAACTCGTACAAGCGTTGCGTGCCCAGCAGTATCCCCACTGTCGTCACGCCACGGTCGATGGATTTTCGAGCATTGGTGACAGCACCCGCTTCGATCAGATCGACAACGCTATCGCCAAGCATCCCGGAATGTATGCCCAGGTCTCGCCGGTCTTGCAGCAAACCCATGATCGCGTCAGGCACTGCACCTATACCCATTTCAAGGACGGAGCCATCGTTTATGAACTCGGCGACATGCGCGGCAATACGCCGCTCGATATCGCCTATGGTTGGCAACGAGGCCGTGAGCAAAGGCCGATTGCTGTGCACGATCGCATCGAAGCGTATGTCTTCCACACCTGGACTGCCATGGGTCCAGGGCATCTGTTCGTTGATTTCTGCAATAACTACGCGTGCACGCCGCGCCGCACACAATAGGTAATCATGAGCGGTGCCCAGACTGGGTTTGCCGTCGGGTCCTGGCGGACTTACCTGCAGAAACAAGACATCGCAAGGTAAAGCGCCACTGTCCAGCATGAAAGGCAGTTGCGAATAATGGCATGGAATGACGTCCAGCATTCCTGCGTCCATCAGGCGTTGGTTCTGGCCGAGACCGCAATAGCTCAGCAAAGACAAAAAGTCAGCATGCTCCGCTTGCAGCGTGGTGGAGCTGGTCACTCCCAGGAATGCACGGCACGGCCCGATTTCGGCACGCTGACGCACCAGGGACTCAGTCAAGCGCAGAGGTTCGGCTGTTCCCTGGTTCCACCATATAGTGTCACCAGGCCTGATATACCGGCTCAGGTCGATAGACTCTTGCATCATCGTTCGTCAGGCACTGCATTCAGCCCGCGCAGGAAATTGTCTGTATGGTCGCCCAAGGACGGTGCAGCACTATGGACCTGCGGCTGCCCTTGCCCATTGACCGTGACTGGAAAGGGAACGAACTGCTCGTTATCGCACGACGCCACACGGCGACGCGCCTTGATATGAGGTGATTGCGCTGCTTCGGCGGGTGTCACGCAGATATCAAAAGGTACCTCGCTGCCCTCAAGCAAGCCACGCCACTCCTGGGACCCGCGCAGCTTAAGCAGCGCGCGCAATCGTCGTGTCAGTTCATCACCATGCTGGCGTCGCCCCACCAGCGTTGCAAACTTGTCGTCTGCCAACTCAGGCGCCTGCCTTTCAACCAGGCTGACGAATGCCTCCCAAAATCGGTCTTCCAGTAATCCCAGCGACACCATGCGGCCATCCCCCGTCTCAAAGTAATCATTACCGGGAAACAGGTGGGCAGTGGGATCAGCGTCTTCATCCAGGCCGTGGCGCAAGGCCGTGCAAAATAATGCTGATTCGAACAGGCTCAGGTCCAGCCTGGCGGCTTGCCCCGTCTGGTCGCGCTCGCGCATAGCGGCAAGTATGGCGGAGGCCGCCAGGCTGCCAGCAACGATATCAGCGATGGGGACACTGGACCGAGAGGGACGCGCACCCCAAGTACCAGGATACGCCAGCGCGCCGCTGGCCGCGAGATAATTGAGATCATGCCCCGGCTTGTCTCTCCAGGGGCCATCCTGCCCATAGCCGGACAATGAGCAATAGATCAGGCGCGGATTGATCGCAGTCAGTTGCTCGAACCCTATACCCAGGCGATCCGCCACACCAGGCCGGGAAGACTCGATAAACACATCGGCCCAGGCTGCAATGCGCCCAGCGTGCTCGCGGCCTGATTCGGTTTTCAAATCGAGAACAACGCTGCGTTTGTTCCGATTTACCGAGCGGAACAGGTCTGGCAGCAGTTCGCGAGCAGCATCGCCACCTGGCGGCTCGATCTTGACGACATCAGCCCCCAGATCAGCCAGCAATACCGTGGTTAACGGGCCTGGGAGCAAGACTGAAAAATCCGCTACTTTAATGCCGCTTAAGGGTCGCCAGGCTTTCATGTCTTGCATATTAATGTCCTTGCGGGACGGTATCAGGATGCTCAGAAATAATGCCTTGCGCGCGCAAATGGTCGATCTGCTCATCGGAATAGCCGACTTCCCGCAGCACTTCCGCGGTATGCTGGCCCGGCGCTGGCGCCGGACGCCCTGGTGCCGGCTGCGAATCAGACCAACTGCTGGGAACCCCCACCCTGCGCATGCGGCCTTCAGTGGGGTGATCTTCCCACTGAAACAGACCCACCTTCTGCAAATGTGGGTCTTCGAAAATAGATTCGAGCGTATGCAAGGGCATACAAGGAATATCAGCTTGCTCTAGCAAGGACAGCCACTCACCCGTCGTACGCTCAAGAAATATTTGAGCAAGCATCTGCTGCAAGTCGTTGATGTGACGATTGCGGGTATTCAGATTGACAAAGCGAGCGTCGTTGCTGAATTCTTCAAGACGCCCTATGGCTTTGTAAAATGCCGCCCATTGCTTGTTGTTGTAGATCACAGCGCAGACGAAACCGTCTTTTGTTTTGTAAGGGCGCCGCTCTGGAGCCAGCAAGCGGGCGTATCCGGGCGGCCCCAACGGAGGGTCGAAGGTCGCGCCGGAAATATGGTCGCTGAGCAAATGGCTGACCATGGTTTCAAACATGGGTATGTCGATGCGCTGGCCTCGTCCTGTTTTTTCGCGATGGTACAGAGCCGCGCACAAGGACGACACAGCGAATAGGCCCACGGTGCGGTCAACAATATTTGAAGGTACATACCGGGGAACGTCAGAACCTGCCATTTTGATCAGCGATGGCAAGCCGATAGCGCCCTGGATAAGATCGTCGAACGCTGGCTTGGCTGCGTAGGGGCCGTTCTGCCCAAAGCCAAATGTACCTACATAAAGAATTTTAGGGTTGACGGCGGCAACTGTCTCGTAGCTCAAGCCAAGCCTTTCCATGGATTGTGGACGAATGTTATAGAGCAGAACATCAGCCTCTTCGACCAGGCGCAGCAAGGCTGCACGCCCTTCTGGCTGCTTGACGTCCAGCGTAATGGCACGCTTGCTTCGATTGATATGCAAGTACAGAGCGCCCATATGATCGTGCTGCATAGGCCCCAGATCACGCACCAGATCACCGTGCGGAGACTCGACCTTGATGACGTCGGCACCCATGTCTCCGAGCATTTGGGACGCATATGGCCCCATTAACACTGTCGTCATGTCAATAACGCGCACGCCTTCCAATGGGCCACTCACATTAGTCTCCTTTTTATATATATATAAATCTTTTCATTGTTGTGTAAAGAATAGCAAACCTTGTCGCTACCAGCAAGAAACTATTTCTTGCGCTTCGTGCTGGCTTCTGCACGGATGGCTGCGGCGTCCTGATCGAGGCTTGGCGCCGCCCAGCGGATACTGCCGGGCGTACGCGAAAAGCGGGTAGGCACGCCAGGCATTCTTATCGGCCCTTCGGTGGGATGCTCGTGCACCTTGAAGAAACCCGTCGCCTTCAGGTGCTCGTCCTCGAGCAAGTCTTTCAGGGCAGCCACTGGGGCCGTAGGAATATCGGCAGATTGCAGTAGTTCGACCCACTCCGCCGTACTGCGTGTGGCCACGATGGAAGCCAGCACTTCATACAATTCCCCAATGTTTTCGCCACGTTGCGCCGGATCCATGAATCGCTCTTCTTGTGCGTACTGCGGATACCCCGAGAGTTCGAAGAACCGCCGCCATTGTTCTGTGGTGTAAGGCAGCACACCGATGTAGCCATCCTGCGTCCGATATGGTCTACGAAACGGAGAAAGCACGCGCTCATAACCCATGGGCATGTCTTGTCCCGCGAATGTCGCACCCGCCATATGCTCAAGCAAGGTGAAGGACACCATGGTTTCAAACATCGGCACTTCTATAGCTTGGCCCAGACCCGATTTTTCACGTTCGTACAAAGCCATGCTGATGGCGTAGACGGCTGTCAGGCCGGTAGTCTTGTCAGCCATTACGGTGTTGACGTAAGCAGGCTCACGGCCCTCACCGTGGCCTTGTATACCTGCCACTCCGCTCATGGCCTGAACAATGTCGTCAAAAGCGGGCCTGCCTGCATAAGGCCCCTCTTCTGAGAACCCATAGACACCGCAATAAATAAGACGAGGATTCTCCGCTTGCAGAGCTTCGTAAGACAGGCCCAGACGATGCATGGACTGAACGCGGATGTTGGACACCAATACGTCGGCGTCACGCAGCAAGTTTCTGAGCACCTCCAGGTCATCCTGTGCTTTCAGATTAAGCACAATGCTGCGTTTATTGCGATTGACCTGCATATAGAATGCGCCCATGCCCGGGTGGAGGCTGGGTGCCCCGTGCCGAACCACATCACCAGCCTCCGACTCCACCTTGATGACATCCGCACCCATATCGGCCAGGATCTGCGTCGCGTAGGGCCCCATGCCCACCGAGCTCAGATCAATGATTTTTACTCCTGCCAGCGGTCCTGCCATCACGTCCTCCTGGTGAATTGGAAATCAGGCAAGCCCTGCTTTTTCTGCCGCGGAAAGAATCTTTTTAGCTAGGCGCAAATGAGGCATATCGAGCATTTTTCCATCTAGGGTAGCGACGCCGACCTCGGTATTTTGCTCGAAGGCAGCCGCCACATTCCGGGCCCATTGAACAGTTCGCTCGTCTGGCGTCATACCTTGATTGATCACCGGCACCTGTCCAGGATGAATGGCTGCCTTGGCCGAGAAGCCATCACGATAAGCCTTGCGCGTTTCCCGCAGCAAAGCTTCTGGATTATTGATCTCGGTAGGCACGGTATCGATAGCCGCTACGCCAGCCGCCGCTGCTGCAAACAGACACAAGGAACGAACCAGCGCAAAGGGCGCCGTCCATTCTTCGGGAGCCTCTTCCTGTTTGCTGGCCAGCGCACCAATATCGCCGGACAAATCCTCGGCACCCCACATCATGCCGGCCAGACGGGAGGTGGCGCCCCGGTATTCGTGCAGCCCCGCCAGGGAATCAGCGGTTTCGGTGACGATGGCAATGATTGAGGTCGGTGGCACATCGGGACCGGCCGGATGTAATTGCTCGAAAACATCGAGATAAGAGCCCAGCAAATTCAAATCGGCCGCACCACTACACTTGGGCAGCACAATGCCAGCCGGCCTGTATGGCATGACCGCTGCCAGATCCGCCAGTGTCATGCCGGTGGTGAGGGCATTGACCCGTACCAGCAACTGGGGGGCGGGCCCATCCGACTGCTGCGCCTGAGCCAGAAAATCGGCCAGAATCTTGCGCCCTTCTTCTTTGCGGGCCAGCGAGACAGCGTCTTCAAGATCAAAAATAAGTGCATCCGCAGCAGTATCCAGCGATTTTTGCAGTTTGCGCTGGCTATCAGCCGGAACAAAAAGATATGAACGCATTAAATAAAGTCTCCGTTCCTTATATTATTTATAGGTGTAAAACCGTAATTTAGTTTCACAAGTGTGTATAAGTTTTTATCAGCATGCAAAGAATACCAAGGAGATCCGGAATCAGCAAGATACATATCGCTGATCTTGACCCGCATAAAACGTCATGAAACAATGACGTCATCGAGAAAGTGAACAATATGGCTAAAGACAAAACAGACGGCTCGGCAGCAAGCAATAGCGACAAAAAAAACACTTCACTACGACTTGAAAAAAAGACGTTAAAGGCACTGAAAATTCGCGCTATTCAAGAGGACACAAGCGTACAAAAGATCATCGAAACGCTTGTACAGGAATATATAAACACCCCTTTAAAGAAGCCTCGATGACTACATCTCCCATTGACTGTTACCAATTACCGGTCGCGTCAATCAGCGACTTGATCAATCAGCCTGTTGGCAAACTCAAGCCGCTACTCGCACTTGAAAGCGATATCGCGCCTTATACCGCGTTCGATTGTTTTGATCATCCCCTGCGCCATTCTGGCCGCCTGCTGCTTAAAACCCAAGACACACTCGAGCTCTTCAGCGAAAGCAGCCGCCCACTGTCACAGCCGACCGACCACGAAATCTGCTTTGTCTCCGGTTTGGCCAAGGGCCCTATCAAACAGGCATTGTCAAACCTGTCGTCCTTGCGCCGTTTATTACCCCTGGGCACAGGTCAAAGGCAACATGCTGTACTAACGCTTACCGACGACGAAGAAAAAACACATTGCCGGGCATATTTGTTGTTCATCACAGCCGAGAACGGCCGCGCCACGGCATTGGCTGTGCTGCAGGGGCTCAAGGGCTACAACGTATCGCTCGACGCCCTGCGCGAACGCATCATTGACCTGGGCGGCATGCTTGTCACCGGCAATACCTTGTACGAATCGCTGTTCCCTTTGCAGTCCATCTACGATGCAAAGCCCGAAATCGCCATTTCTGGTGATACCCGCGCCTTTGATGCCGCAAACCAGATCATCAGCACTCATATACCCATCGCCCGCGCCAACGAGCATGGCATCATTGCCGATCACGATACCGAGTTCCTCCACGACTATCGCATACAACTGCGCAAGATCCGCTCTGTAATCAGTCTGTTCCAGGGCATTTACACCGATGCGCAAACGGCTGAGCTAAAAGCCCGGTTCTCGGCCATCATGGCACCCACAGGCCGCTTGCGCGACCTCGACGTCTACCTGCTCGAAAAACAGGCCTATTACGACTTGCTGCCAAAAAACCTGCATAACGGCCTGAGCGCCTTTTACGGCATGCTGGCCAGCCAGAGACAGACCGAGCAAGCCAAACTGGCATCCTATTTATGCAGCCAGCCCTACCTGCAGGAAATGAAGAAGCTTGCCGCGTTATATGTCCAGCCCCAAACCTTGGCGAAGGGGCCCAACGCCACGCTGGCGGCACACGACTATGCCAGCCGGCTCATCTGGAAACGCTATCGCAAAGTATGCAAAATCGCGGCGGGCATTGATGACACCACACCCGATGCCGACGTTCATGCCTTGCGCATACAGTGCAAGAAACTACGCTATCTCATGGAATTTTTCGGAACAATATTCCCTCCGGCCGATTTCAAGAGCCTGCTCAAATCACTGAAGGGCCTGCAAGACAATCTCGGACGCTTCAACGACTATTCAGTCCAGCAAGCAAGCCTGCACGCCGCATTACCGACCCTGCGCGAAAACCAGGGTGATGACCATCTTGAGGTCGCTCAAAGCATAGGCGCGCTGATCGCCGTGCTACATACCCGCCAACTCAAAGAGCGGGCCAAAATCGTGAAGAACTTCATGCGATTCAATAGTCCCGAAACACAGCAAACATTTCGCAAACTCTTTCAAGAAAGAAAGGCTTGAGCCCCATGAAGATCATTGCCTGCTATTCGAACAAAGGCGGTGTCGGCAAAACGGCCACTTCCGTCAATCTGGCCTACGCCATGGCTGCATCCGGACACAAAACGCTCTTATGTGATCTCGACCCGCAGGGCGCGTCGGGGTTTTATTTTCGTGTAAAACCTTCCAAAAGACTGACGAACACTGCGTTTTTCAAGGACGCTGGAAAGTTCGCCGATGCCATTCGCGGCAGCGACTACGATAATCTGGATATTCTGCCCGCCAACATGAGCTTCCGTGATTTCGATGTCTTTCTTTCGCAGATGCACCATAGCCATAATCGACTGCAGAAATCGTTAAAGTCGGTCAAAGAAGACTACGACGTCATCGTGCTCGACTGCCCGCCCACCATCTCGACCTTGTCCGAAAATGTCTTTCGATCCGCCAACGCCATTGTTGTACCGGTGATTCCCACCACACTTTCAGAGCGTACCTTCGAGCAGCTGCTAGCCTTCTTCAAAGAGAGCAAGCTTCCTGTCCAGAAATTGCACGGCTTTTTCTCCATGGTTCAGGGAGTAAAGACGCTCCACATTGAAACCATGGAAGCCATGGGCGACAAGTTCCGCAAACGTTTCCTGCATACCCATATTCCGTTCGCTTCCGACATTGAGCGCATGGGTGTATACCGGGCGCCGGTCCTGGCCACAGCTCCCAATAGCCCCGCCGGCATGGCGTATTACGAGCTCTCAAAAGAGATCATGAAGAAAATCAACTGACCGGCCCGGATCGTATTCTGGTTGGCTAGAGGGTCTTGCTAAGTATGGTCAGCTCGGTCGCCGCCTCTTGAAGCGCCGGCAGGATTTTTTCCTTCATATCATCGATAGACATTCGCTGGGCGTGAACCCCTACGCTCATAGCCGACATGGGTCGACCGTCTCGGCCCATGATGGGAAGTGCAATAGACCGGACACCCGCCTCAAGTTCCTGATCAATGACAGCAAAACCTTGCGCTCGAATCTGTTCAAGCTCTTGTGCAAGGGCAGTTGCATCCGTGAGCGAATGCGGCGTGTACTGTATGTACTTAGCGCGGGCCATGTACTGCTCTTGCTCATGGTAGGGTAAAGAGGCTATTAGTACACGCCCCATCGAGGTATAAATAGCGGGAAGTCTGCTACCCACATCCAGATGCATGGCCATCAAACGCTTGGTTTGTGCGCGGGCAATATAGAGTATTTCATCACCATCAAGAACCGATACGGAACTTGATTCGTCCAAGGGACCGCTTAAACGATTCAAAATGGGGCCCGCCGCCTGACTTAGCGACGACGAAGCAAAATAGCCGTGTCCCAAAAGCAGCACCCTGGGCCGCAAGTTAAATGCCCCTCCGTCCACGCTGGCAACAAAACCCATTTTATCGAGCGTGTATAGGCAGCGTCGCACCGCGGCACGAGGTATGCCAGTTTTTTGGCTGATCTGTGAAACGGTCATGTTTGGGCGCTCGGCTGAAAATGCCCGAATTACGACAAGGCCGCGTGCCAAAGACATCATGAAGTTAGGGTCACCCGCCAGGGCAGCAATTTCCTCAACTGAATTCACTTGATTTTCTTTATTTTGCTTAATAATAATGTCCGATTATCGCACAGAATTTCGATAATCGACATTGACCGAGCTTTGGCCCATAGGTAGGATGAGCTGTCCACGATCAATTAGGCAAACGACAGCATCATGCAAGAAAAGGTCATCATCACCTGTGCTATTACCGGCAATCTCACCACACCCGAACAGCACCCCGGACTTCCGGTCACACCAAAACAAATTGCGGATTCGGCTCTAGAGGCATCGAAAGAAGGTGCTTCGGTTGCACACATTCATGTGCGTGATCCCAAAACGGGCAAGCCTTCCATGGAAACCGGGTATTACCGGGAAGTCATGGACCGGATTCGCCAGAGCAATCCTGATATGGTGATTAACCTGACAACTGGCCCAGGCGGACGCTTCGTGCCCAGTGAAGAAGATCCGAAGGTCGCCGGCCCTGGAACAACACTACTGCGTCCTGAATTACGCGTAGAACATATTGCTGAGCTGCGCCCAGAGATATGTACGCTGGATCTGAATACGATGAATTCAGCCGGACAAGTCGTGATCAACACGCCGGCCAACGTGCGCAAGATGGCACGCATCATTAAACAGGCTGGCGTTAAACCCGAACTTGAAATCTTTGATTCTGGTGATCTGCGATTGGCATGCGACTTGATACGTGAAGGCGAGCTTGATGGTCCGGGACTCTTCAGTTTTGTACTGGGCGTCAACTATGGCTTTGCGGCCAATCCAGAAACCATGGCCTATGCACGCAGCATGCTGCCCACTGGCGCCACATGGTCGGCATTTGGCATAGGCCGGCACGAGTTCCCGATGGTCGCTCAGGCTTATCTCTACGGCGGCCATGTGCGGGTCGGCTTTGAAGACAATATCTATATGGCCAAAGGTGTCCTGGCTGAAAGCAATGCACAGCTTGTTGGGCGGGCGCGTTGCATTATCGAGTCAATTGGAGGCGATGTTGCCTCGGCAAGCCAGGCTCGAAAAATACTTGGCTTGCCATCCTGACGCTGTGCACCGCAGTTTTTCTATTCAATACAAATTCCGGAGACAACATGAAAATATCCCGTACCCTCCCCTTCAAAGCATTGCTGCTTGCCAGCACTATCGTCGGCTCATCAGCAAGTGCTGCAGCAACTGACTACCCTTCCAAGCCTATTCAGATGATTGTGCCTTTCTCTGCCGGAGGCACCAGCGATTTCCTGGCACGAACAGTTGCTGAAAAGCTTGGTGCCTCCCTTGATACCACCGTGGTCGTCGATAACCGCCCAGGAGCAGGTGGCAACATTGGCTCGGCGATGGTCGCCCGCGCCAAACCAGACGGTTATACCCTGCTGCTTGGCACTGTAGGCACGCACGCAATCAATCAAAGTGTGTACAAAGAAATGTCTTTCGATGCGGTCAAAGACTTCGCACCAATATCGCTCGTTGCCGCAGTGCCCAACATCTTGGTCGCCAATCCTGCCTTACAAGCCAATTCCGTCCAGGAGCTCATTGCCTTGGCAAAACAAAAACCTGGTCAAATCACCTTTGCGTCGTCAGGCAACGGCAGCTCTATCCATTTGTCGGGTGAGATGTTCAAAAGCTTGACTGGTGTAGACATGCTGCATGTGCCATACAAAGGCAGTGGGCCCGCCGTCATTGATCTGCTGGGCGGTCAAGTCGACATCATGTTCGACAATATGCCATCAGCATTGCCCCACGTACAGGCCGGAAAATTAAAGGCTTTTGCCGTAACAACAGGCGAACGCTCTGAAGCGGCCCCGGAACTGCCGACTATTGCCGAAGAAGGCGTCAAAGGTTATGAAGCCACTGCCTGGTTCGGCATCCTGGCTCCTGCAGGTACGCCTACAGATATTGTCGCAAAACTCAACGCCGAGATAGTCAAGATCCTGGATATGCCCGATGTAAAAAAACGCTTGGCCGGACAAGGCGCAAAAGCTGTTAGTAACAGCCCCGAAGAATTTGCAAGCTATATCAAGGCAGAGCTTAAAAAATGGGAGAATGTTGTCAAGTCTTCCGGCTTTCAGCCGATCTAATTAAACCGACCCCCTCTATTCAAAGAATGTAGGGGGGTGCAAATAACATACAAGGATGTTTGTGAGTCAAGAACGTGTTTTGATCACCGGCGGTGCCAGCGGCATTGGCGCCGCCATCGCCGCGCGCTGTCGCCAGGATGGATATCAACCCGTCATCATCGACCGTATCGGAGACGGAATTCAGGCAGACCTATCTGATTCCAAAGAAACAGCGCATGCGTTAGAGCAAGCCCTTGAAGACGGACCAATTACGCGGCTGGTCAATAATGTAGGCATAGTGGTGCCCGCCCATGCCGAAAACCAAACCCTGGACGAACTACAACTAGCTTGGTCTCTTAACGTGCGCTGTGCTGTGCAGTGCATGCAAGCACTGCTCCCGGGGATGAAAGCAGCCGAATTTGGCCGTATCGTCAATATGTCTTCGCGCGCGGCGCTGGGCAAGGAACTACGCAGCGCCTACTCTGCGTCAAAAGCAGGCCTACTTGGCATGACCCGTGTATGGGCACTAGAGCTGGGTCTCCATGGCATCACTGCTAACGCCATAGGGCCAGGTCCCATCCGCACAGAATTATTCGACAAGGCAAACCCACCGGGCGACCCGAGAACAGAAAGAATCATCAAGTCTGTCCCAGTTAAGCGGGTCGGCACCCCTGATGATATTGCACAAGCGGCATCATTTCTTATGGATGAACGCAGTGGTTTCACCACCGGCCAGGTTTTATACGTATGCGGCGGCATGACTGTGGGTGTGGCATCCGTTTAATACTCCCGTCCCTACCGCCTATTGATCCACCTCACCCGCTGCACATTGAAGGTTTGAGGTTGCTGTCGCTTGAACCTTTTGCTTACTGCGATACGTTCTTGAGCAAGCCCAGCTCAATGGCCACAGCGGTAGGCAGGTTGTATTTGCCCGGAAGGCGCTTGTGCTTGAACCAGCCATAGCTCGAATGTTCCCGGTTCAATCGTGGTGCAAGCTGTTTATCGACTTTCAGCAGGTAGTAATACAGTTCGCGGTCGCCGACTCTTTTGCTTTTCTTGAGGCCTGCCACCCTGCCCAGCTTATTCAAATGCTTCGGCTTGATACGCCAGCCTGCTTCTTCGGCCAGTTCGCGCAGCAAGGCGCTTGATGGCTCTTCGTCGCATTCGACACGGCCACCAAAAAGATTCCAGGTCCCGCTATTATTAACGGCACTGGAACGCTTGCCAAGCAAAAACCTGCCGGTAGCGGGGCAATAAATGACTGCCCAGGCTCCGCGCTTGGGCGGAGTATGTTTTGAACGTTCCTTTGGCATATGTCTATAAATGATCAAGCCCATGACAGTATGACGGGCTTGCGCAAAGAATTTTATATCAGTTGCAAGACAAGATATAAAAAAAGAGTGTCAAGCTTATGACAAAAATGTGTTGTGCCCACAACATCTGCCCATTCCACCGCCCGCGATGTATGCTATGAATTCCTTCAACCACAACGATGCAATATGAACAACACTGCAAAAAGAGCAATGACGGTCATGGTAGCCAGCATGCTGACACTGATTTTGCTCGGCTGCCAAAAAGAAGGTCCTGCCGAAAAGGCAGGCAAGGAAATCGACAAGGCTATCAGTAGCGCGGGCGATCAAATTCAGGCCGCAGGCGACAAGATCCAGTCGACGGCCAAATAATCACGCATGAGCCAGGGCACGGCGCCACCCGTTTTGAATGGGATATCTTCGTGCTTGCCGGACGGCCTAGCCTTCGATCAAGACGGCCGGCTATGGATACAGACTGATGGCAAATATAGCAATAGCGTGAGTATGAAGGCCAGGGCAACAAGCAGATGCTGTGCGCAGACCCCAGGGCTCCACTAGCGAGAGTGTCTTTTCAAAAAAAATTCCCTACAGCGACATGCACCCTTGGGCCATGCCTGGCAGTGCACCCCCATGAAGTCAATCATGCCTTTCAAGCCATATGGCCTATCCTGAATATGGCTTGAATTGCATATGCATTAGGTTGTATATGTCTTTGAAAGCATATATCATCTTATCTTTGGTTCTGATGCCAACATTTTTGCATCAGTACCACCAACGCAAAGGACTCACCATGCCCAAGAAGCCCAATAAGGCGAAGACGGCACCTGCTGGCAATAAACCCAAGCAAAAACTCGTGAATGGCATAAATATCCAAATCAACGCCACCAAGGTGGCGACGCTTAAAGAATTGCGTAAAGCCACGCAGCATACTCAGGACGACCTGGCTATTGCGCTGGGTGTGGGCCAAGGCACGATCTCGCGCATTGAAAAGCGCGATGACATGCTGGTTTCCACTTTGCAGCATTACATAGAAAGCGTGGGCGGCACCATGCAGATTCTGGCTACCTTCCCGAACAACCACGCACTGATCATCGAACAGCTCAGCAAGAGGGCTGCCGCACAACTCAATCAATCCAATGTGAAACCTCCGGACTCAAACAGCCTGCCGGCCACTTAGGCTCCAAGCAACAATGCATACCCTCCCAACACCCTACTATCTCATCGACAAGCCAGCGCTGCAACGCAATCTGGACACCATAAACTACATACGCAAACACTCCGGTGCGAAAGTTCTGCTCGCACTCAAGTGCTTTGCCACCTGGTCGGTCTTTGACCTGATGCGCCAGCATATGGACGGAACAACATCATCGTCCTTATATGAAGTCAAGCTGGGTTACCAGAAGTTCGGCGGCGAAACCCACGCTTATAGCGTTGCCTTTGCTGACCACGAAATTGATGAAGTCGTGGCCAACTGCGACAAGATCATTTTCAACTCGATCAATCAGCTGAAGCGATACGCCTCAAAAGCCCAGGGCAAGCCCATGGGCCTGCGCCTTAATCCTGGCATCAGTTGTGCAGGCTTCGACCTGGCTGATCCCGCCCGCACGTACAGCCGACTGGGCGAAGGCGATCCGGCACGGATTCTGGCTGTGGCCGACCAGCTTGACGGCGTCATGATTCACAACAACTGCGAAAACGATGACCTGCCCCGGTTCGACGCGTTGCTGACCCAGATCGAACATACATACGGCGATATTCTCAGGCGTCTTAAATGGGTCAGCCTGGGCGGAGGCATCAGCTTCACTGCGAAAGATTACCCGGTAGATGCCTTTTGCCAACGTCTGCAGCGCTTTGCGCAAGAATACGATGTACAGGTTTACCTCGAGCCGGGCGAGGCCGCAGTACGCCACAGCACAACGCTTGAAGTCAGTGTGCTCGATGTCGGGTTCAACGGCAAGCACCTTGCGGTGGTAGACAGCTCCACCGAGGCTCATATGCTCGACCTACTGATTTACCGCGAGACCGCCCCGTTGGGCGACGGCACGGGTGAGCATGAATACATGGTCTGCGGCAAGACCTGCCTGGCCGGAGATATCTTCGGCGAAGGCCGTTTCGCCGCCCCGTTGCAGATCGGCGACCGCATCTCCATCGGCGATGCGGCCGGTTACACCATGGTCAAGAAAAACTGGTTCAACGGCGTGCACATGCCGTCGATTGCAGTCAAAGAAGCCGATGGTTCCGTGCGCGTAGTGCGCGAATTTTCCTTTGACGACTACGTCAACAGTCTGTCCTGACAGCACTGCTCTTATTTCAACAATTAGGGGATTATCCACAATGAAACGCAATGTTCTAATTATTGGCGCCGGCGGTGTGGCTCACGTGGCCGCCCACAAATGTGCCCAGAACAATATCTTGCTGGGCGATATTCATATTGCGTCGCGCACCCTTGAAAAATGTCAGGCCATTATCAAATCCATCAAAGAAAAAGACAGCCAGCGTAGTGCAGGCCGACTGCAGGCGCATGAACTGGATGCCCTGGACATCGAAGCCACCAAGGCGCTGATCCGTTCGACCAACAGTCAGATCGTGATCAATGTGGGCTCGCCCTTTCTTAACATGGCGGTCATGAGCGCCTGCATCGAAACCGGCGCAGCCTACCTCGACACCGCCATTCACGAAGATCCCGCCAAAGTGTGCGAAGCACCACCCTGGTATGGTAACTACGAATGGCAGCGGCGCGACGATTGCAGGAAGGCTGGCGTGACCGCTATCCTGGGGGTCGGTTTTGATCCGGGCGTCGTCAACGCCTACGGACGCTATGCCATCGACACCTATTTCGATCAAGTCGAATCCATCGACATCATCGACATCAACGCCGGCAGCCACGGTCGCTACTTCGCCACCAATTTCGATCCTGAAATCAATTTCCGCGAGTTCACTTCCACGGTATGGTCATGGGAACGGGGCAAATGGAAGGCCAACGCCATGTTCGAGCATCGCCATGAATGGGATATGCCCGTAGTCGGCAAAAACACCACCTACCTCACGGGCCACGACGAACTGCACTCCATGTCGAAAAACCTCGATGTGCCCAATATTCGTTTCTGGATGGGCTTTGGCGAACACTACATCAATGTTTTCACGGTACTCAAGAACCTGGGCTTGCTGTCCGAACAGCCCGTACGCACCGCCGAGGGACTTGAGGTTGTACCACTCAAGGTGGTCAAGGCCATTCTGCCCGACCCTGCCTCGCTAGCACCCAACTACACAGGCAAGACCTGCATAGGCGACCTGGTCAAAGGCAAAAAGAACGGTAAGCCGCAAGAAGTGCTCATCTACAATATTTGCGATCACAAGGAAAGCTTTCAAGAAGTAGGCAGCCAGGCCATTTCGTACACTGCCGGCGTGCCGGTAGTGGCGGCCGCCATGTTGATTGCGGACGGCGTCTGGGATGTTGGCCATATGGCCAACGTAGAAGAACTGGATCCAAAACCCTTTATAGATCTGATGAATCGCATGGGGCTGGTAACCCGGGTTCGCGATGCACAAGGCGACCGCATCCTGCATCCGCAACGTGAGTCGGCCGTTGCAGTGAATGTCAAGAAACGCAGCGCACAAGTGGCGGTCAGTCACTATACGCACGGTGAACGCAGCGCACCGGAAAGCCATCCTTATGTTAAAACAGCGCTGAACGAAAAAGCGGCCATCAGTACTCGCAATCTCACCTGACCACCTAGCAACTCGGGCGCCTGGCGCCCGAGTCTCAAGAAGCACGCATTAATCATGGAACATCGCTACACCCGCACTGCAATATTTCTCCACTGGCTTGTAGCGGCGGGCCTGATAGGCACCTTCACTGTAGGTTTCTTCATGCAGGACCTGCCGCTATCCCCCACTAAGTTGAAGGTATATTCGTGGCATAAATGGGCAGGAGTCACCTTGTTGCTACTGGTGGCGACGCGCTTGTGCTGGCGCCTGACCCACGCGGCACCACCATTACCGACAAACATGTCACCCACCGCGCGGTTTACCGCCCACGCAGCGCACTGGCTACTCTATGCACTAATGCTGGCCATTCCATTAAGCGGCTGGACCATGAGCTCGGCGGTCGGATTTCCGGTGGTATGGTTTGGCGTGATCCAGCTACCCGACCTGGTGCCCAAAGACAAAGCCTTGGGCGCAGCATTGAAACAGGCTCATCAGGTACTGAACTACACCTTGCTGGTTATGGTTATTGCGCATTTGGCAGCCGCCCTGAAGCATCATTTCATAGACCGCGATACCGTGCTGTCGCGCATGTTGCCTTATCGCAAAAAATAGCAATCAGGCACCATTCAATTGCGGGCACATGGCCGCGCCAGGCCCAGATGTCCACGCAAGGTTTCTGTTTGGTAATCTTTGCGGAATAGCCCCCGCTTTTGTAGCACAGGCACCACCTGCTCAACAAAATCATCGATGCCACCTGGCAACGTGGGGGGCATAAGATTGAAACCGTCAGCGCCCTCATTCAGGAACCAGCGTTCCATTTCGTCGGCAATCTGCTCTGGCGTACCGACCATGGTGCAATGGCCTCCCCCTGCAGCAAGGCGCCCCAATAGCTGGCGCACAGTAGGTTTTTCGGTATTGATAATACGTAATACGGTAGCGTAACGACCTTTGGGGCCCTTGAACGCCTCAAGGGCAGGCAGGGACGGTACCGGCGCATCCAGCTCCCAGCCGGTGCAATCACATCCCACGTACATACCCAATTGGCGCAAGGCATCTTGCGCCGGCAGCAACTCATCGAGTTCCCGTTGTCTGGCACGAGCCTCGGCCTGGGTTGAACCCACATAAGTCACCAGCCCCGGCATGATAGGCACGAAGTCATGCCGGCCCGCTGCCTTTACGCGCCGCTTGATATCGCGATAGTACTCCTGTGCCGCCGCCAGATCGTATGCCACAGCATAGATAGCTTCCGCCCGGCGCGCCGCAAGATCCCTGCCCTGTTCCGATGCACCGGCCTGGAACAACACTGGGTGGCCCTGTGGAGGCCGCGGTACGGTGAGGGGTCCATCAATCCGAAAATGCTCGCCCTTGTGATCTATGGAATGTATCGACTCTGGCTTCACATAAGCGCCTTGCCGATCCATTTGCGGAGCGCCATCTTGCCATGAGTCCCACAAGCTCAGCGCCACATCCACGAACTCCTCTGCCCGAGCGTAGCGCCAGTCATGCCCCGGCATGGTATCGAAACCATGGTTGCGCGCCTCGGTATCGAACATGGAAGTCACCACATTCCAGCCCATGCGACCGTTAGAGATATGATCCAGCGAAGCCACCATACGTGCGGCGTGAAAAGGCGTGTAGAAGGTACTGGACACCGTGCTGATCAAGCCTATGTGCCGTGTCGCCCGGCTGATGGCGGACAGCATGGTCAAGGGCTCCAGAAACCAGCGTGGCCCGTCTGTCAGGTTGTCGGTTGAATGCCCATCGGCAAAAAAAATGGCGTCTAGTTTGCCACGCTCGGCAATTTGCGCCAACTGCTCGTAATAGGCAATATCGCCCAGGCTTTCAACGGCCGAGCCTGGATGGCGCCACGCGGCCCGGTGGTGCCCACAGCCAAAAATGAACAGATTGATGTGCATCATGCGTTTGCTCATGTCCGTACCCTAATTCTTGACCAGGCCACCATCCACCACCAGGTTCTGTCCGGTAACCGAACGAGACCAGGGCGAAGCAAAGAAGAGGGTCGCATCCGCAAACTCGGCTGGTGTTGTAACACGGCGCAGCGGTGTACTTGAGGCAATCAGGTCGAACACGGCCTCTGGCGTGGCCGCCGATGCATCCGTGGTACGTAGCAAACCACCCGAGACCATATTGACGGTAATGCCGTCGGGACCGAGGTCATGCGACAAGGTACGAGTCAATGACAACAAGGCGGCCTTTGCCGCCGTATAGTCATGGTATGGGACAACAGGATTCTGGAACAGGTTCGTGCCCACATTGATGATGCGTCCAAAACCTGCCGAGCGCATGCCTGGCAAGGCGGCTTGCGTGGTATTCAAGGCACCACGGACCACCCCTTCGAACTGCTGATGCAAATGACTCCAGGCCAGCACATCGGCATGTGGCCGTGCATCACCGTTGAAAGAAAAAGCAGGCAAGGCATTGTTGACAATAGTGGTGACTGGTGCAGCAAAATGCCGGCAAGCTTGCTCCAGCATGGCCTGCACGGCACCGGCATCCGTAACGTCCGCCTGCAGGGCGATGGCTCGGTTTTCGTTGTCGGCAGCCAACGCGCGCGCGCTGTCGGCGCTCGTCAGGTAATTCACCACAACACGAGCACCTTCAGCCAAGAAGGCGCGCGCAATATGCTGGCCCAGGCCTCGACCTGCGCCGGTCACCAGCACGATTTGCTTATGAATGGGAAGTGCTGCGAAGTGCTGACTCATGGCATACCTTTGCAAAAATGACGAAGGTATGCGCGGCAGTGCTGCCGCTGGCCTCAAGGCCGACATCCCTTCGCCAGTGCTAACTGTTTCAGGTTCGACGGGTGTTGATCTCAGCCGACCTTTTCAGGCCCGGCACCCCGTGTCGTTGCGCCATCATAACGCAAAGTCCAGGATTGACAAGTACGCCATCACACATTAATCTTGCCGGCAGTTCCTGGGGGAGCCCTGTATGGGCTGAGATTCCGCATTTGCTTGCGGTAACCCTTCGAACCTGATCCGGGTAATGCCGGCGAAGGGAAGGAAGCTCAACACATCAACACCCTCTCTTTCCCGTCATTTCACGGCTGGCTTCATCGAAACCGATAGAGCCTGATTCGTTTGTCCCGGTATTCCGGGCTCCTAGGGAAAAAATGCTTACCAGCTCTTCCGCCATACTCTGGCTGCTATTGTTTTCCGCAGGCTTTGCCATTTCCGGCATCTTGTATTCCCGCCATGAACGCAGCAGCCTTGAAGACTATGTCGTGGCGCGCAACAGTCAAAGCACCGTAGCAACCATATTGACATTATTAGCCACCTCGCTGGGTGCGTGGATTCTATTTGCCCCGGCCCAAGCTGCCACCTGGGGAGGCCTGGCCGCCATCATAGGCTACGGCCTGGGTGCCGCTTCACCGCGGTGGCTGATGATCCCCCTGGGCAGACGCATGCGCGAGCTGATTCCTCAAGGCCATACGCTGACGGAGTTCGTGATCATGCGTTATGGCAAGTCCATGTACGGACTCGTGTTGCTCATCATGATGTTCTATATGTTCATCACCTTAACGGCCGAAATCACTGCCGTCGCCAAGCTGATACAACTGCTGGCACCCGTGCCTTTATGGGTGACCGCCGCCATCGTGATGGGTGCTACCCTGCTCTACACTTCCTATGGTGGCCTGCGTGCATCCATCTTTACCGACAAGGTGCAAATGGCCGTCATCGTACCCTTGCTTCTGGTGCTGATGGCACTGGGTTGGCAAGCCACAGGCGGCCTGGCACCGATAGTTGAAGGGCTGCACGATAAGGCACCTCAGTTGCTTAGCCTGAGCGACCCGATCGGGATCAAGGCAGGCTTTACTTTCTTTGTGGCAATTTTGCTGACCGGCCTGTTTCATCAGGGCAACTGGCAGCGCGTTTATTCCGCACGAGATACACACACGATGCGGCGCGGTTTCCTGCTCGGCGGACTGTTCGCCGGTCCATTCATTTTTCTCATGGGCCTATTCGGCCTGGCCTTTGTCGGACTGGGACACGCCGGCGATAGCTCGGTTGCCCTGTTCAGCGTTTTACTGGGGCACATTCCCACCTGGTTTGCCATTGCTCTGATTCCCCTTGGTCTTGCCCTGGTGATGAGCACGGCCGACACCACCATCAGTGCGATCTCCAGCCTGATCGCCGTAGACGTCCGACGCATGACTCCCACAATCAAAAAGGGAAAACTGATGGCGCTCTCGCGCTGGCTGATCTTTCTACTGGCCATACCAGTCATGATCGTGTCAGCTCAGGGATACAGTGTGCTGTATTTGTTTTTGCTGGCTGATCTGTTCTGCTCGGCTGCCGCCTTCCCTGTTTTCTTTGGTTTGTTCAACAGGCGCTATAACGGTAGCATGGCTTTCATCAGTACCTTATGCGGACTAATTACCGGGATCCTGCTGTTTCCAGCGCCCGGCGAAAAACCCGTATACCTGCTCGAGTCGTTCCTGTTGGCAGCACTGGTGCCAGCCGCGATGTCGTTCCTGCTGCTGCGCCTCAGTGCCAGCCGGACACATTTTGATTTTTCCACCCTGAATGCAACCATACGCAGTCTGGATGACTGAATCCTGGAGCCTCGGCACGTATTGGCGCGCTTTCACGATTTTTTAGCTGCAACGGTCGTAAAAAAACCCACCGACCACATAAAGGTCGGTGGGTAAAACAACCTGATTTCTCAATCAGGTTGGACTGGGCTGGTCGTCATCAGCACACCTTGCTCATTTATGCAGCTTATGCTGCCTGAACAGGAATTTTTACGGTAACCGTTTTATTACTTTAAATACCTACAAAATCCGGCATCTGTAACAGAAATACCAGGGTCTGCCATGGCCGCCAGTCATGACTGCAACATCCACTTATCAAATCAGTCAGCTATGTAACAGCTGCGGATACCTGTCTCGCTTATCGCAGTACAGAAACCGCTGAAAAGCCCTTACATTCAACCTTGCTGACAATGTGGTTCCACCTGGAATCCAGCTAAGCGCTACCTATAATCGCGTCACGATTCTTCAACTCTTTTCAAGGATACGATCGTGTCTAGTCCATCTTCCATCCCCATGTTTGCTGATGCTGTTTATCCATTCGACGCGCGTGGTGTCGCCAAGCGCTTCCGGCACGCAGCTATCTTTGGCGCATTGTCTGCGCTGCAGCCGGGCGAAACCATGCGCTTTTGCAATGATCACGACCCACTACCCTTGCTGCAACAATTACAAGGACACTTCGGTGATCAGATAAAAATTGCTTACATCGCTCGAAACCCTGGAGAGATCGTGATCGATTTCACGATCGTAGGATAGGCAGGCGTCAAACGATGTTTTTCATGTGCCGTGCACGCAGCAACAAGCATGGCGCATATTGTTTTCCCTCGTCGATTTAGCACACATCAAGCTAATGACAAATTCATGGCTCAAAAGCTTGACCATACTATATATAGTAAATATTCTTCGTTTCAACACAATATGTAGTGAAACGGAGTTTATATGGCACATATCGACGTTGCGTCATCAATCAACGAGTACCTCAGCAAGGCGGACTGGCGCGTTAATGCTAATGCCAATCAGGGATATTCTCTGGGCGGCCTGATCCTGAATGTTTCGGGTAAGGTCATTGCCAATTATTGGCTAGACGAAGTGTATCCAGAAGAAGTTGGAAAGGCTCACCGTAATGCCGACCTCCATATTCACGACCTCGACATGCTGTCAGGCTATTGCGCCGGCTGGTCGCTGCGCACACTACTCAATGAAGGCCTAAATGGCATTCCGGGAAAGGTCGAGTCTTCGCCACCCAAGCACATGTCCAGCGCGGTCGGGCAAATCGTAAATTTTCTTGGTACTTTGCAGAATGAATGGGCGGGTGCGCAAGCCTTCAGCTCATTCGACACCTACATGGCGCCATTTGTACGTAACGACGCGCTCAGCTACGCAGAAGTCAAACAGTACATCCAGGAGCTGATCTACAACCTGAATGTACCTTCACGCTGGGGAACACAAACCCCCTTTACCAACCTCACCTTCGACTGGGTTTGCCCCGAAGACCTGTGTGGACAAGTGCCACTTATCGGCGGCCAGGAAATGCCTTTTACTTATGGCGACCTGCAAGCTGAAATGGACATGATCAATCGCGCCTACATCGAGGTAATGATGACCGGCGACGCGAAGGGGCGTGTATTCACCTTCCCGATTCCCACTTACAACATCACCGAGGATTTCGACTGGCATAGCCCGAACGCCGAGCTGCTGTTCGAGATGACGGCACGATATGGCCTGCCCTATTTTCAGAACTTCATCAACTCCGAACTCAAGCCCAATATGATCCGTTCAATGTGCTGCCGCTTGCAACTCGATTTGCGCGAACTGCTCAAGCGCGGCAACGGCCTATTCGGTTCGGCAGAGCAAACCGGGTCGCTTGGCGTGGTAACAATCAACTGCGCTCGATTAGGTTATTTATATGCCGGCGATGAGGCCGCGTTGTTCAAACACCTGGACGAGCTTCTGGATCTGGGCAAGACCAGCCTGGAGCTGAAACGCAAGATCATCCAAAGGCTGATGGACGATGGCCTGTTCCCCTATACCCGTCGCTATCTGGGTACGCTGCGCAATCACTTCTCGACACTGGGCGTGAATGGCATCAACGAGATGTTGCGCAACTTCACCGGGGGCGAACATGACATCACCTCGCCACAGGGCCATGACTTGGCCATTCGGCTGCTGGACCATATACGTACCCGCATGCTGGCCTTCCAGGAAGAAACCGGCCATATGTACAACCTGGAAGCCACGCCGGCCGAAGGTACTACCTACCGCTTCGCCAAAGAAGACCGCAAGCGTTACTCTGACATCCTGCAAGCGGGCACAGCTGAAATGCCCTACTACACCAACTCATCTCAGCTGCCGGTAGGATTTACCGACGATCCATTCGAAGCACTCGAGCGCCAGGACGAATTGCAGCGTAAATATACCGGCGGCACCGTCCTGCATCTGTATATGACCGAGCCGCTATCCAGCGCACAAGCCTGCCGCACCTTGGTGCAAAGAGCGCTGGGGCGTTTTCATTTGCCCTATATCACCGTCACGCCTACTTTTTCGATTTGCCCGGTACATGGCTACCTGGGTGGTAGCCATCAGTTCTGCCCCACTTGCGACGAAGAGCTCATCGCACAAAAGCAGCACGAAGCCGCTCACACCCAGGCTTGCGTAGCCTGACATACCAACGCCTTTCATCCGCCTCTCTCTACCTTCAACAAGGAGCAATACCATGATCCACATTCACACCACACAACATGCCGTCGCCACCATCACGTTAAGTGATCAGGAACGTCAACCTTGCGAAATCTGGACACGAGTCATGGGCTATCACCGCCCCATGTCTTCGTTCAATATTGGCAAAAAAGGCGAGTTCCATGAACGTAAATACTTCAGCGAACAAGAGGCCAGACTTGTTGCCTGAAACCCGCACGCCACAAGGGCGTGCCCACCTCTCAGGCGCGCGGCCACGCCGTCTGAAGGTGGGTGGGGTCACACCGTTCACTGCCACTGATTATCCTGGATATCTCTCGGCTGTGATTTTTGTACAAGGGTGCCCGTGGCGCTGCGGCTATTGCCACAATCCACATCTTCAGGAGCGCACGCCACACAGCCCGATACCCTGGACTGATACGTTAGCCTTATTGCGGCGACGCCGCGGGCTCCTGGATGCAGTAGTGTTCAGCGGCGGCGAGCCCACTATGGACCCCGGTCTGGCCAATGCCATACGTGAAACACGCAAACTGGGATTCAAGATAGGGCTGCACAGCGGCGGTACGCATCCCGAGCGACTGAAAAGCGTACTCCCACTCGTAGATTGGGTAGGTTTCGACGTCAAGGCACTGTTCGCCGACTATGCTCGCGTCACCCAGGTAGCGGGCAGCGGCGAACCGGCATGGAAGGGACTGCAGGCCATACTGGCAAGCGGTGTCGACTACGAATGCCGCACGACCTTGCACCCGGCTCTGCTGTCAGAAAACGAAGTACTGCAACTGGCGCAAACCTTGGCCGGCCTGGGCGTCAAACGCTACGCCTTGCAAGTTTTTCGTGAGCAAGGCTGTCAAGACGAAATCTTGAACACATCCATGGAACAAGGCTACCCAAGCCGCTGCATGGTAGAACAGGTGTCGGGTTTATTTTCTGAATTTATCCTGAGACGCGGCTAAGTCCAGTCGTCAGAAGCCACCCGGCTTCGAAGCAACGCGTGGCAATAAACGCCCGAGCATCTTACCCGGTAAGAATTGCTCGGGTGTAAATAAAGACATGTCTAATGCATCCAGCGTATTCTTGACTAGCAAGCCCAGTTCGGTATCGCCCTCCATGCTGAGGCGACGGCTGAAGAACAGCGTATCCGGGTCTTCCTTGCGCTGTATAAGCAGATAAAAATCATACAGGGGCGCTGCAATGGTCAGGGCCACATCGCCCCCTGGAGCAACCGCGGAAAATTTTCCTTTACTCCACACGAAATCAAAGGCGATCGCTGCATCGCGTGCCTGAATACGCAGTATCCGGTTCTCAAGCATGTGCAGGGTATCAACAGGCAGATGTTGCGCAAGGGCCAGGTTCAACCCGGCAGCAAACAGCACGGAACCTGGATAAGCGGGCAAGTGTGCCAGCAATTTGCTCAAAGGAGCAGGTACAGAATGATTGCCTGAATTCACGACAGACTCCTGGGAAGCTTTAGGCGACGTAATACACAACAGTGAAATAGTGGCAAGCGCTGCCGCCCATCACAAACAAATGCCAGACGCCGTGGCCATAACGCCATTTTTCGTCAGTGGCATAGAAAATAATGCCTACGGTATAAATGAGGCCACCCAGGAACAGCCAGCGAAATCCATCCCAACCCAGCGCGTGGATCAAGGGGGCAGCCGCAATAACAGCCAGCCAACCCATGGCAACATAAATCAGCAAGGAGAGTATGCGGCGGCCTTTGGCGAGCCAGATCTCCTGGACGATGCCAAAGACGGCCAGTCCCCAGACGATACCGAACAACGTCCAGCCCCAGGCACCTCGCAGGCTGACAAGAGCAAAAGGCGTATAGCTGCCCGCGATCAACAGGTAAATGGCACAGTGATCAAACTTGCACCAGATGCGCTTCGCACGCCCGCGCAAGCTGTGGTAGAGCGTGGAGGCCAGATAAAGACCCAATAGTGCGGCGCCATATACGCTGAAGCTGACCACCTTCCATGGGTCGCCCAGACTTGCAGCCAACACTACCAGCAGAATCCCGCCTACTGCGGCCAGCACTGCGCCAGTCAAATGTGAAATGCTGTTGAAACGTTCTCCGTAATACATGCGGCTGTGTCCTGTTAAGCGACCATTTGCTCAAGGCCGGGGCGGCCATACCAGTATCCATTACAGGAGCCGGCTGGCATCAGAGGCAACATTTGCTCGAAGGCATGGTCACCACTCAGCTGTCTGTCAAGGACCTGGCGAAACAGCTGTACGATATCGCCCGTGTGTTGAGACTGTGGACTGATGCGCAATACGTCTACCCCCAGGGCACACATGGTGTCCAGCTCGTTGACCAGGTTATAAACCAGAGCAGACTGAGTCTGAATCCCGTTAAGGACCAGAAAGGGCTGGCCCTCACGCGTTTCGAGCAGCAAGCCATCGGGATGATCCATACATACGTATTGGCAATTATCCTTGGGAATATTCCGATGCCTGGCGGTAAAGCAACGCGCCGAATAAGCCAACGGCATGCGTCCATAAACAAATACCTCAGTCTGCATATCCTGTGGCCGTTCCGCCTGCAGCTGTGTCAGGCCTTCACGCCCCATTTCCAGCGGCATCACCCAGCGCCCTGCGCCCTGTCCCGCCAGCAGGTCCAGTGTGGGGCTACTGTATACATTCAAATAAGGTCCGGCCACGAAAGGTTTGCCATTCAAGCAATGTACCGCACCCATATCATTGGCTTCGACCATGAAGCCATCGTTGGCCACAATCTTGCGCATGGTGGCCAGGTCTTGGCCAGACTCCAGCAATACCTGGGTAGACAACACGACATCCTTGCCCGCATCAGCCAGCATATGTGCGATATCGAGCCAATCGGGCAGGCGCAGTTCGTGGCGTCGCGAACAAACCGTTTCGCCCAAATACACAATATCGACGGGAGTATCGGTCATGGACTCGTAAAACTGCATCATGGCGATGCGTGACCAATAATACTGGACTGGCCCCAAGGCTATTTTCATTTCTGTTTCCTTCTGCCCTTGGCAGGCATTTTGTTCGCTAAGCCGTCCTGAGGCCGAATGCCACACCCGGCATACAGGCCGCGAGTGGGCAGCGAGCCAAAGGCGCGACGTGGGATTTTTTATTTCCAGGGCCGATGATAGGCACCCAGCGTATGTTGCTGCCCTTCAGCCACCTTGTTCAGTTCGGCCATCCAGGCAGGCTTGACCGAGTAGCGCTGCTGGCTGGCCAGGCACTGGTCGATGGCGTCGCGCCACACCTTCGTGACCTGTGCCACATATGCGGGGCTGCGCTGGCGACCTTCGATTTTGATGGCCCGCACACCCATCTGCATCAACTTGGGTAAAATTTCTAGCGTATTCAGACTGGTGGGTTCTTCCAGGGCGTAATAGTTTTCTTCGGCGACGTCAAAACGGCCCTTGCATAAGGTGGGATAGCCTGCGTTTTCGCCGTCGGCATAGCGGTCAATCAGCACACCGTTCAGTCGCGATTCGAGCCCTTGCTCTGTTTGTTGCCAGCGCACTGATTTAGCCGGAGAACAAACCCCGTGCGTGTTGGGTGACTCGCCTGTGACATAGGACGACAATGCACACCGCCCCTCTACCATCACACACAGGCTGCCGAACCCGAACACCTCGATCTCGACCCCGGTGTTTTCAGTTACCTGCTCAACCTGAGCCAGCGACAGCACACGCGGAAGCACCGCCCGGACAACGCCAAAATGTTTGCGGTAATAATTGATAGCCTCATAATTGGTGGCTGAGCCCTGTACTGACAGGTGCAAGCGCAACTGGGGATAGTGCTGGCTGGCATAGGCCATCAGGCCAGGATCGGCCACTATCATGGCGTCGACTCCCGCAGTGGCAGCACGGTCTACGGCCTTGCGCCAAGCCTGCCAGCCAGAGGGCTGCGAATAGGTATTCAGCGCCAGAAATACTTTTCGACCATTTGCATGTGCATAACGTATGCCTTCGTTGATGGCTACTTCATCGAAGTTTAGTCCGGCGAAATTGCGCGCGTTGGTTGCATCGCGAAAGCCCAGATAAACACAATCGGCACCATGATCGATGGCGGCTCTCAGGGCAGGCAGGCTACCCGCGGGACAAACCAGCTCGACGGTGGGCGCAGCAGTGCCCGCCGCAGCGTGCTTAACAGCAGTTGCGTTGTTCATAACATCTAACAAGAAAAGGTGAACCTTGGAAAGCTCTGAATACAGCCTGGTTACCGGCCGTATTCGGAACCTTTCTGGTGGCAAGTTACTAAGCGGGGACCAGGGCCTCGGTAATCGAACGTACTGTTGGGGTACGTACGGCTTCGATGCTTGGCTTGATGCCATTGAGCAGGAGTTCGAGCAAATCACGTACCGAACGGATGGCATTGCCAAATGGGAGCTTTTCTGAGCCTCTGAAAAACAGCCCACGCTTGATATCGCCTGCCAGGGCGAATGCCAGCTGAGTATCAATGCAGAACTGCCCGTGCTTGCTGATGCCATCGCGCAGACCGCAAGATGCCAGACAATCGAAACCTACGGTGCAAGGCCGCTTCTTGGCAATGCGCTGCAGCTTTTCTTCTTTTTCGAGATAGTTGGCCAACCAGGGCGTACGCACGGCCCGTGCCGGCAAGCCGGCTACGCTCATGAAGGTAACAATGTCTTCGGGCTTGGCTTCTACCAATACCTTCTTGAAGTTGGGATGTGCATCACCCTCTTCGGTGACGGCAAAGGCCGAGCCCAACTGAACCGCGTTGGCACCCATACCCATCAGTTTGAGCACCTGCTCGTGGCTGTGTATGCCACCGGCGGTGATTAATGGGATGTTCTCTTTTTCGAGCCCCATGTCTTTGAATAATTGCAAGGTACCTTCGAGCACATTATTGAAAGCGAAGTTGGGGTTGTTCAGGGCCTCGGCGGTAGGCGCACCCAAATGGCCTGCAGCAAAACGGGGGTTCTCGATGACGATGGCATCAGGCAAGCGATTCTTGCGCATCCATTTTTTCAGGATCAGGCCAATGCCGCGCACATCGGACAGGATGGGAATAATGGCGGTTTTGTGGCCTTCGGTGAGCTCTGGCAAATCGAGCGGCAAGCCTGCACCGACGACCACCGCATCGGCCTCGCTTTCGCAGGCCTGGCGCACATAAGATGCATACTCGGATACGGCCCGCATGACATTCACGGCAATAAGCCCATTACCCGCTGACATTTTTTTTGCTGCCTTGATTTCACGGTCGAGCGCCAGCAGGTTTGCGGAATCGATGAGTTCTTTGTTGCGCGACCGGCCGGTTTGCAGCATGAGGTCGGGATGATGGCGGCGCAAGTCAACGCTTGAGATAGTGCCCATGGCACCATATGATGCGACCGTTCCGGCCAGCCTGTGAGCAGAAACACCCACGCCCATGCCACCCTGCACTATGGGCAACAAAGACTTGCCCTTTAACTTGAGTCGGTCTAAAACGGTTTGCAACACTGTAGTTATCCTTGCGAAAATGATCGCTCTAAAACGCAGACACCACTATGCAGGCATAAGGCAAGATATTCCTTAATAAATATCAACTTTATGATGGATAACCAAGGCTACTATTGCCCTGTGCGCGATGGGGCCTTGAACCCGATAAACACGCGTCTCGTATATGGTTGGAACATATGAACAACTCAGACTCCGACATTCTTCTGGATGTACGCGGCCTCGAGCCGCCCGAGCCGCTTGAACGCGTGCTCGACGCCCTGGCCGAGCTGCCTGCCGGCCAGCGCTTGCGTATGCTGATCGATCGCGAACCGCATCCACTCTATGGCATTCTGAACACCAATCACTTTCAGTATCAGGCATCTACCCTGCCCGACTACCGCTACCAAATTCTTATCTGGCATAAAGACTGATGCAACGCGCCCTATCGTTCAATAGCTCGCCCGACATCAGCGTGCCGCTGCGCCTGCTGCTCGGCGCCCCCGTATTCGTTCTGCTGGCAGCATTGCTGTTGCTGTGGACAGGCCCAAGCGCCATGGTTTCGCGCTGGACCGCGCCTACCCTAGCCATCACTCATCTGTTCACGCTGGGCGCATTGGCCAGCGCTATGGCCGGCGCCATGATGCAGATACTGCCCGTGGCAACAGGCATTAATGTATTGGCGCCACGCAGCACATCTGCTGGCGTTCATGGCTTGCTCAGCCTGGGTACGCTGATACTGGCAGCTGGTTTTCTATCTGACCGGGCGGGCTTGTTCCCGCTCGCGGCAGTGCTGCTGGGTGGCGCTTTGCTGTGGCTCGCCCTGGCCTGTGCCGGCGGCTTATGGCAATATCGCAAGCAAACCACCAAAGGCGCCAGTGAAATCCTGGTAGCTGTTCGGTTCGCCATGGTGGCGCTGGCCGTGACGGCCGCCATAGGTGTCGGCCTGGCTGCTGCCTGGGCCGGCTGGCTGCCTCTTTCCCGACACATGACCAATTTACATGCCGGATGGGGTTTACTGGGATGGGTGGGTATATTGCTCGTAGGCATGGCCTACCAGGTCATTCCAATCTTCCAGGTAACCGAACTCTACCCCAAGTTCATTACCCGATGGCTGGCGCCAGCCATTTTCGTCCTGCTGACTGCTTTTACCGTCAATCTATTTGCAGGCAGCTCCATACAATGGGAAATAGGCCGGGCCATAGCTGTCCTGCTGCTGGCCGCCTGCCTGTTATTCGCTACGGTCACCTTTCAACTGCTCTGGACACGCAAACGTCCTCAGGCTGATACCACCACCCTGTTCTGGCGCACGTCGATGATCAGTCTGGCTGCCTGCGCGCCGGTATGGTTGCTGCAAATCAGTGGCCACGGCGACTTTACCGTGACCCTGGGGGTTTTGTTTATTGTAGGTTTCGCCTGGTCTGCCATCAACGGCATGATGTACAAGATCATTCCGTTCTTACTGTGGTATCACCTGCAAAAAGACCTGACCATCGCCTTGCGCGTCGTACCCAAGGTCAAACAAATTATTCCTGATACCACTGCGGCAAAACAGTTCTGGCCACATCTGCTGGCCCTGCTGCTATTGGTAGCGGCCAGCCTGCGGCCAATGCTTCTTACTCATGCTGCAGCCCTGGCGCTCGCGGTATCGGCCCTCTGGCTGCTGTGGAATATTGCCGGCGCACTCAGACTGTTTCGACGGGCCAAGCTGGAAATAGGCGAGGCACTGGCTACTGCTACAGCACCCTGGAAGTAAAATACTGTGGCCTTCAACCCTGATAGGCGCTGAGTTTTGCGGCATCCATGATCGTGATGTCGCGCCCCCTGACCTTGATGAGTCCGTTGGCACCCAGGTCGTGCAATATGCGCGAAAAATGCTCGGGAGTCAGATTCAAGCGCGATGCTATAACGGTTTTACTGGTTTCCAGCCGGAACTGGCGGCCGTCCTGGCGTACGCCTCCGTCTTTCAGCAAATACCCGATCACACGTTGGGTTCCAGATCGCAAGGAGTAGGCTTCGACGTCGCCCATCAGGCTATGCAGGCGCTGACTGAGCCCCGCCAGCATCTTGCGTGCAAATCCGGGATGGCGATCGAGTTCGGCAAACAATACTTGTTTGGCCACATGCAGCAACATTGTGTCGGCCAATGCCTGGGCCGACACAATATAAGCCTTGTCCAGGAACATCAATGCTTCGCCGAAGCTGTCACCAGGCCCGATCAGCCGTACGACCTTCTCACCGCCCATGGGCGAGATGAACATCAGCTTGATCTGACCGTACACCACGATATGGAAACCCATGCAGGGATCCCCCCGATGGAAAACCATTTCTCCGCGCGTCACCTGTATTTCGGTGGTGCCCGCGGCCAGGACATTGAGCTCTTGGGCAGACAACTCATTGAACAGAGGGAGTTTGGCCAAAAAATCCTGTATACGTGCTTTGTTTGTTGCCATCTTGCTAGAATCCTGTAACGATAGACTTGTCAGGCAAGTGCCTGTATGCGCCAACCAAAAAGCTTGTGATCAAAACTCTTTTCAATGTCGCGGGTACGCTGGCCCTGATTCTGGCCATACTGGGCATCTTCCTGCCCTTGCTGCCTACAACTCCCTTCCTGCTCCTGGCCTCGGCCTGCTACCTGCGAGGCTCCGAACGCTTGCACCACTGGCTGATGACCCATCGAATGCTGGGTCCTTACCTGAGCAATCTACAAGCGGGCCGGGGAATACCATTGCGCGGAAAAATTATCGCCCTGACCCTGATGTGGGCATCCCTGGCCTTTTCTGCCTGGTATGTACCCCTGCCCTGGGTACGATGGCTGCTGCTGATACCAGGCATAGGTGTGACCATCTACCTGATCAGAATGAAGACACTCTAGATCAGCTTGGAATAGGTCGAAACCGTAGGCCTGCCCAAATACTTATCGAACACCATCCCGATGGCTCGCACAAACAAGCGGCCCTTGGGAGTAATACACAAACTGTTTTCGTCCCTGACCAACAGCCCGGCTTCTTCGTATTGCGCCAGACGCTCGAGTTCGGCCTGGAAGTAACTGGCAAAATCGATGCCATGTTGTTGTTGGATAAGCGCGTAATCGAGTGGCATACTGCACATCAGGGTCATAATGATCTGGCGCCGCAGCACATCGTCGTTAGTCAGTTTAAAGCCTCTTTCTATGGGCAGGCGACCTTCGTCGAGATGCCGGTAATAAGCATTCAGCGAGCGTACGGACGCACTATATGAGCGGCCCACCTTGCCTATGGCCGACACACCGAACCCGACCATGTCATATTCGGCACGCGTCGTATAGCCCTGAAAATTACGATGCAGGCTTTTATCGATGCGCGCCCTGTTCAGCTCATCGTCGGGCTTGGCAAAATGATCGAGACCTATATAGATATAGCCTGCTTCCAACAGCCGCCTCATGGACATCAGGAAAATTTGCAAGCGCTCTTCTGCAGACGGGAGATCTTCGGCCTTGATAAGGCGTTGGGCCTTGAAGCGCGAGGGCAAATGCGCATAGTTGTACAAGGCGATGCGGTCGGGTGACAGACGCAGAACCTTGTCCAGAGTGTGGTCGAAACTGCCCAGTGTTTGCTTGGGCAAACCATAGATCAGATCAATATTGACCGACTCGAAACCTGCCTGACGACTGGCGTTGAGCGCCGCTTCGACCATGGCCAGCGGCTGTATGCGATTGACAGCTGCCTGTACATCCGGATCGAAATCCTGCACGCCAAAGCTGGTACGGTTAAAACCCAGGCCCGACAGCATATTCAGGGTTTTGTCGTTGACGGTGCGCGGATCAATCTCGACGCCCAGTTCGGCATCGGGTGTGAATTCGAAGCGCTGACGCAGAGAATCCATCAGTTGCGTCAGCTCGGTAGAACTCAAAAACGTAGGCGTACCGCCCCCTAGATGCAACTGCCCCGTCTTGCGATCCGGGCCCAGGTGGTTGGCCACCAGCTCCATTTCCTTATCCAGGTAGCGCAGGTATTCGGCCGATCGGCCGTGATCCTGGGTGATGATTTTGTTACAGGCGCAAAAGTAGCAAAGCGATTCGCAAAAGGGTAAATGGACGTAGACCGACAACAAGGGATTGCTGGTGGAATGGGAGCGCTTGGCCAGATAAGCCAAGTAGTCAGTCTCGGAAAAATCGGAATTGAATCGGTCGGCTGTGGGATACGAGGTATAGCGCGGACCGGAACTATCGAAACGCCGGATCAAGACCTCGGAAATTTCTATGTCTGGAAACATCACAGTGTTATTGCTGACTACAGGCTGCTGGGCACTCATGGCCGTTCTCCGTTTGATGATACTGCGGTCACTTGGCCCTGCACGCATGGCAGGCACCATTGCATACAAGGCTAAAGTGCCCCTCAATGCTATTGTGCAAGCATGGGCCAAAAGAATTCTTGACCTAAGTCAAGCAAAAATGCAATGTCTCTTGGCGTAGCTTTCTAAAAGCTGAACGCAACATATCGTATTATTAGGGCTGAGTAGTTCTCAACAAATTAAAACTCCCCCACCTCAGATGTCGCTTGTATTTATTCTAGCCCTGCCATTCGTGGGCAGTATCATTGCTGCGCTATTACCCTCTAATGCTCGCAAGCTAGAGGCATGGCTGGCAGGGTTTGTGGCCGTCACCTGCAGCGTTCTGGTGCTCCTTCAGCTGCCCGGGGTATTCGGCGGACAGGTGATCAAAACCGTCACCCACTGGATGCCCAGTCTTGGCGTAGATTTCACCTTGCGCATGGATGGTTACTCATGGCTGTTTTCCATGATCATTACGACCATGGGAGCCTTGATCGTCCTGTATGCGCGCTACTACTTGTCCCCGCAAGACCCCGTCCCCCGTTTCTTTTCCTTTTTCCTCGCCTTCATGGGCTCGATGCTGGGCGTGGTGCTGTCTGGTAACCTGATTCAACTGGTTGTGTTCTGGGAGCTCACCAGCCTCTCCTCTTTCATGCTGATTGCCTATTGGCATCACCGGCTCGACGCACGCCGTGGTGCACGCATGTCGCTGACCATCACCGGAGCCGGTGGCTTGTGCCTGCTGGGCGGAGTACTGATGCTCGGACATGTGGTGGGCAGCTACGATCTTGACGCCGTACTGGCATCGGGCGATCTGATTCGCACTCACCCCTGGTATACCGCCATTCTGGTCTTGGTCGCCCTGGGCGCCTTGAGCAAAAGCGCGCAGTTTCCTTTCCATGTATGGCTGCCAAACGCCATGGCAGCGCCAACACCCGTCTCAGCCTATCTGCATTCGGCCACCATGGTCAAAGCGGGCGTCTTTCTGCTGGCACGCTTCTGGCCAATATTGGCAGGCACTGATGAATGGGCCTACATCATAGGGGGGGCCGGGTTGGTGTCGCTGGTACTGGGCGCCTATGCCGCAACCTTCCAGATGGACATGAAAGGCGTTCTCGCCTATTCAACCATCAGCCACCTGGGGCTGATCACACTGCTGCTGGGCATGAACAGCAAGTTGGCTCTGGTGGCTGCTGTTTTCCATATGGTCAACCATGCCACCTTCAAAGCCTCTCTGTTCATGGCGGCCGGCATTGTCGATCACGAAACCGGCACCCGCGACTTGAGCCGGCTTTCCGGGCTTTACCGCAGCATGCCGATTACTGCCACCCTTGCCATGGTGGCTGCCGCGTCGATGGCAGGGGTGCCATTGCTCAATGGTTTTCTTTCCAAAGAAATGTTCTTTGCCGAAACTGTTTTTGCAAGCGGAAATCTCTTTAGCCGTTACGGCCTGCCGATTGCCGCCGTGATCGCCAGCGCCTTTAGCGTAGCCTACTCACTACGCTTCCTGGTTCAGGTGTTTTTCGGCCCGCCGCCACGTGATCTGCCCCGCGCCCCTCATGAACCTCCCCGGCGAATGCTGATTCCCAGCGCTATTCTGGTCCTGACTTGCCTGGTGGTCGGTACCCTGCCCAGCTTCACCGTGGGTCCCTTCCTGCATAACGCAGCCTTATCCATTCTGGGCGAGGCTACGCCAGAATATGACTTGCGTGTCTGGCATGGCTTCAACCTGCCGCTGGCCATGAGCTTTCTCGCCCTTGTAGGCGGTGTACTCCTGCTCTGGCTACTGCGCCACCGGCACCGTACACGGCCAGGGATCACACCATTCATTTATCGTTTCGATGGACGCCACACTTTCGAGCTGATACTCGAAGGCCTGGATGCCCTGGCCGATTTCCTGCTTGCCTGGACCCGGTCCTCGCGCTTGCAGCCCCAACTGCTGCTGATTGTTCTAAGCACCTTTTTTGTCGCCATGCTGCCGTTGCTGCATGGCGGTTGGTTGCAGCCCGAAGTTTCTACATCCATGGACCCATTTTTTGCACTGATGTGGGTGGCTGGCGGAGCTTGTGCAATAGGCGCCGCACGGCAGGCCAAATACCACCGCGCGGTTTCGCTGCTCCTCTCAGGCGGAGCCGGCCTGGTCACTGCCCTGACCTTTGCCTGGCTTTCTGCGCCCGACCTGGCCCTTACCCAACTGGCCGTTGAAGTCGTAACCATGGTGCTGATATTGTTGGGGCTGCGCTGGCTGCCACCCCGTGTCGAAGGCGACGACGAACAGCCCGTGCTGCAGAATAAGGTGCAAGCCTTCATACGGCGGTTTCGCGACTTGATCATTGCCATCGTCAGTGGCGCAGGTCTGTCGGCCATTGCGTATGCTGTGCTCACACGCCCCCACCCGGCCGGCATCTCGTCGTTCTTCGTCGAACAGTCCATCCCACTGGGCGGTGGTGCCAACGTCGTCAATGTCATCCTGGTCGACTTCCGCGGTTTCGATACCTTTGGCGAAATTACCGTGCTCGGAGTCGTCGCATTGACGGTCTATGCCTTGTTGCGCCGCTTCCGTCCACCACCCGAGACCATGAGCTTGCCCAAGGCACGCCAAAAACTTCCGCCCAAGCACAAGTTACTCGACCGATTTGCCGACCCTGATCCCACTGCTCTGGTTCCGGATGGCGTCATGAAGTTGCCCGCAGTGCTCGTGCGCCTGCTGTTACCCATTGCAGCCCTGATCTCGCTGTACTTCCTGATCCGCGGGCACAATCTGCCTGGCGGTGGATTCGTAGGCGGCCTGATCATGGCAACCGCCATCATCCTGCAGTACATGGTGGGCGGAGTCATCTGGGTCGAAGCACGGCCTCGCATACATCCGCAATACTGGATTGCATTGGGGCTGCTGGCTGCCGGAACGGCGGCCATGTCGGTCTGGTGGGCAGCCAAACCCTTCCTGGCCGCTGTCAGTTGGGATATCGCCCTGCCGGTCGTCGGCCACGTACACCTGTCCACCGTCTTGCTATTCGATATCGGTGTGTACATGCTGGTTATAGGCGCTACGGTATTGATGCTGGTCGCACTGGCCCACCAGTCGCTCAGGCTATATCGCAAACCAGTAGCAGGCGCCTCGGCACCTGCTACCTCCGCACAAGGAAACACCCACTGATGGAAATTATCCTGTCCATTGCCATAGGCGTACTGGCTGGATCTGGTATATGGCTGCTGTTGCGGCCTCGTACCTTCCAGGTCATTATGGGCCTGACCCTGATTTCCTATGCCGTCAATCTGTTCATCTTCGCCATGGGGCGGGTTACCCTGGGCGCCCCGCCAGTCATTGATACCGGCTGGGCTGCCGATGCCAGCCAGTATGCCGACCCCTTGCCACAGGCACTGGTATTGACGGCGATTGTGATTGGTTTTGCCACCACTGCGCTGTTTCTGGTGGTGCTGCTGGCATCGCGCGGCTTATCGGATACTGACCATGTCGATGGCAGGGAGCGCCGCCAATGAACGGATGGTTGCAGCATTCACCCATTCTTCCCGTTGCCGTACCGCTCATGTTCGGTGCGCTCATGTTGTTGCTCAATGACTCGCATCGACGCGCACGACTGGTGCTGGGTTTTCTGTCCATTGCGGCCCAAGTCTACCTGGCCATTACCCTGTTCTGCCTATCGGCGGGCTATATTCCCAACGATTGGCCCGATGGGGTAGGCGTGTATTTGCTGGGCGACTGGCCCGCTCCGTTCGGTATCGTCGCCGTGGTCGACCGACTTTCGACCATCATGCTGATCCTGACGGCAATACTGGGGGCCGCCACCTGGGTCTACGCCTCTGCCCGCTGGGACCGCGCGGGTGCACATTTTCATCCCTTGTTCCAGTTCCTGCTTATGGGACTGAACGGCGCCTTCCTGACAGGTGACCTGTTCAATCTATTCGTATTTTTTGAAGTACTGCTGGCAGCATCCTACGGATTGATGCTGCACGGTTCGGGCCGCCATCGCGTTGCGGCGGGACTGCACTATATTGCAGTCAACCTTGTGGCTTCTTTTCTGCTACTGATTGCCATGGCGCTGATCTACGGCGTCACCGGCACGCTCAACATGGCCGACCTGGCTGTGCGGGCGGGCGTACTGGCAGGTGCCGAGCGGCGTTTGTTTGAAACCGGAGCGGCCATTCTTGGCATAGCCTTCCTGATCAAGGCCGCAGCGTGGCCCCTGAACTTCTGGCTGCCGGCAGCCTACGCCAATGCCTGTGCGCCCGTCGCTGGTATTTTTGCGATCATGACCAAGGTGGGTATCTATTCCTTGCTGCGTATAGGTTCCCTGCTTTTGCCCACCGGCGCCCCAGCTGCATTTGGTGGCGAATGGATGTTTCCCGCCGGTATGGCTACCCTGGCATTCGGAGCCATTGGCCTGCTGGCCGCTCCACAAATCGAACGCCAGGCAGGCTACTGCGTCATCATGTCATCCGGTACGCTATTTGCGGCATTGGGCATGCCTGGCGTAACGCTGACCGGACCCGCCCTGTTTTACCTTATTAGTTCCGTACTGGCTTTGAGTGCACTGTATATGCTGCTGGAGCTCATCGAACGCACGCAATCCTTCGGTGCGGATGTGCTGGCCGTCAGTCTGGAAGCCTTCGACCTGGAAGACCCCGAGCCAGCCGACCGTTCCGATGATGTAGTCGGTGTTGCCATACCCGCCGCCATGGCCTTTCTGGGCATGTCCTACGGGTTTTGTGCACTGCTGATTATCGGCCTACCCCCTACTTCGGCGTTTGTCGGCAAGTTTGCGCTCCTGTCCGCCGCCTTGCAAACCTCGGCCACCGACACGCCATCATTGGCTGCATGGTCGCTGGTGATCGGTATGCTGGTGTCGGGGCTGATCGGCATTATTGCCCTGGGCCGCAGTGGCATACGCCTATTCTGGAGTTCAGAAGAAACCGTCACGCCGCGCCTGCGGATCAGCGAAGCCGCGCCCGTCGGCTTGCTGATATTGGCAACGATTGCTTTAGCTTTCTGGGCGGGACCCGTCATGCACCAGATGGAGCAAACCGCCAGCTATCTTGATCGCCCGGCATCCTATATCAATGCCGTACTGTCTCAAAGCCCCGACAGGTCCGTCACAGGAGGTGGCCTATGAGGCGCTACCTGACACTGCTCATGCTGCCATCGGTGCTCCTGATCATTTGGCTATTGCTGAACGATTCACTTTCGATCGGACAAATTGTTCTGGGCGGCATCCTGGCTGTCCTGCTGTCGTGGGCGGCATCCGCCTTGCGCCCAGTGCGCGCGTCGCTCAAGAACATACTTGTGGCGCTACGATTGGTAAGCCATGTTGCCATCGACATTACCAAATCCAATATCGCAGTGGCGCGTATCGTCTGGCTCGGGCCTCGTTCCAACGCCACCCCGGGATTCATCAAGATTCCCCTACGCATGCATGATCCACACGGACTGGCTGCCTTGGCCTGCATTGTCACCTATACGCCTGGAACAGTCTGGTCCGATTATTCCGAGCAAGACAACATGCTGACCTTGCACGTACTCGACCTGAAAGACGAAGCGGAATGGCTGCACACCATACAGCAGCGCTATGAGCGCCCACTGATGGAGATTTTTGAATGAACTACTTTCTATATTGGTCGACCACTTTCGCACTGGGATGCTTTGTGCTGGGCCTGGTGTTTGCTGCCGTGCGTCTGCTTCGCGGCCCTGCCGCGGTAGATCGCGTGCTGGCCCTGGATACGATGTACATCAATGGCATGCTGATCCTCCTGGTACTGGGTCTGCAATTCAACTCCAGCCTGTATTTTGATATTGCCCTGCTGATCAGCCTGTTTGGTTTCGTGGGTGCGGTGGCTGTAGCCAAGTTTCTTCTGCGGGGCGAGGTTATAGAGCCATGATGAATACGCTGCCCATCTGGGTCTCCATTCCCGTTGCGCTGCTGCTGGTCATCAGTGGCGTGCTGACACTGACCGGCTCCTTGGGTCTTCTGCGACTGCCTACCTTCTACTCACGCATACACGCCCCCACCCTGGGCAACACCCTGGGTGTATTTTGCGTACTGGTAGCCTCCATTTTGGTGTCTTCTGCCCTTGAGCAGCGACTGATCATTCACCAGATACTGATCACTGTCTTTTTGGTGATCAGCTCTCCTGTGACTGCCATGCTGTTGATGAGGGCGGGTATCAAACGTAAACTGCGCGAAGAAGAGCGGCTGCTTCAGCAAGGACCAATTCCCGACCTTGCCAGCCACGAGAACAGCACAGAAGACAAACTGCCTTGAAGATGGATCAGAAATATTTACAAAAAAGAAATGTTTGCTTACCTTGGCAACTCATCAGGCTTATATACTATTCTTAAGCCCTTCAATACCAAGAAGGACCATACATCGAATCAAAAGGAGTACGTATATGATGCATACTCGCTCAACCATTCTAAGCCGCCAGCTATTGGCCGCCTGCGCGCTCGGCGCTTGCCTGGCCACTCCTGCAGTGTTTGCGGCCAGCAGTACCCCGGCAGACATCGAATCCCGCTATAAGCTGGACGTGCAACGCTGCAATAGTGGCCAGACCAATCAGGATAAAGCCACCTGCCTGCAAGAAGCTGGTGCTGCACGCGCTGAAGCCAAGCGCAAACGGCTGCTAAACAGCAGTCCATCTTACGATAAAAACCAGACTCAACGCTGCAATGGCTTGCCAGCCGGCGAACGCGAAGATTGCTTGCTACAAATGTCTGGGCAAAATACGGCAACCCAATCCACTACTACCCAGGGTAGCGTGGGTGGTGGAGGCATATTGCGTGAAACAACCATCACAATGCCTGGTTCGCCCACTACGTCCCCCTCACCTACCGCACCGGCCACAACAACCATGCCAGCCATACCGGCTCCAGGCACTAACGTTACCCCGATGCCAGGCAGCGCCCAGTAAACTGACAACGCAAGGCAAGAGCTTAGTCCTGCTCTTGCCGAGTCAGCCGAGCGCCAATGCGTGGTCCGGGAAACACCACGGTAATGCGCGTGCCTGCAAACTCTGGTCGGCTGACCAGACTCCACCAAGCGCCATGGGCACGCGCAATTTCCCGAACAATCGCCAGGCCCAGGCCTGAACCACCCTCATTCGCACGGGGTGATCGATAAAATGCCTCGAATACACGTTCAGCATCATTCGGATCAATGCCCGGACCGTTATCCTCAACCGCCAGTGAAGGAGGGTTGGTGGTCACACGCAGTTTGATGGTGGTAGCACCAACGCCATAACGCAAGGCATTATCGATCAAATTGCTCAATAACTCCTCGAGCAATAATGTGTCCACATCGACCCAAACCGGATCGTCCGGGGCAATCAATTCCAGCTCAACATGCTTCGCACGAGCGGCCGGTATCCACTCAGCACCACTGACTCTGACCCATTCACACAGGTCCATGCGGACAAAGCTATCTTGCGGCCGCCGGGTGCTTGGATCTGCCTTGGCCAGCACCAGTAATTGCTGTCCTAATCTGATCATGCGGTCACTGACCGACTTGATGCGTTCCGCCCGCTCGCGCACATCGTCTGGCAAGCTGCGCGTGAGCATCAGCTCAGATTCCAGTTTCAGTCCAGTCAGGGGCGTACGCAGTTGATGCGCCGCATGGCCTATGAAGCGCTTTTGCGCCTGCATGGAGTCATCGAGTCGCAACAATAAATCGTTGAAATGCGTAACCAATGGCGCCACTTCGGTGGGTAGGCCCGCCACATCCAGCGGCTGGAGATCATCCACCGAACGCTGGCTGATTTCCAGAGAAAGCCGGTTAATGGAAGCCAGGCCAGAACGTACGCCCGAGATCAGCACCCAGGCAAAAATGGAAACCAGGACTATCTGACTGAAAATCATGGTCCAGAAAATATCGCGCAGCAGCCATGCATCAAAATTGATTTTGCGCGTCATGACCCAGGTCGCCCCAAGGTCGAGAACCACGAGCACAATAACGGCCGGAAAGAGGCGCAGGACCAGATGACGCGCCAGCGAACCTCGCGGCGGAAAAGCCGCAAGCAACTTATCCAGCACTTTCCACATCGAGCAAATAACCGAAACCGCGTACGGTTTGGATGCCCGCCCCCGTGCCTTCCAGACGCTTGCGCAAACGATAGACATAGACTTCGACTGCGTTCTCGCTGAAATCGGCATCCCAGGCTGAGAGGGAGTTGACGATTTGCCGTTTGGTTACTACACGGCCAGCACGCGCCATGAGCATTTCAAGAACTGAAATTTCCCGAACCGACAGCGATAGTCTTTCGCCATTGACCCGAACCTCACGTCCCACGGTATCGAATTGCAGGGGGCCAGCCTCGATATAGGGCTGCGCCTGCCCGGCGCGGCGGCGGCCAAAGGCGCGCACGCGCGCAGCCAATTCAGTCAGGTCGAAAGGTTTCGTGACGTAGTCATCGGCACCTGCATCCAGACCCGCCACGCGGTCTTCGACACCATCACGGGCGGTAAGGATAAGGACGGGGACTTGTTCGCCTGCCGCGCGCAACTTTGCCAGGATATCTAACCCGCTTAGCCCAGGCAGATTCAAATCGAGCAGCAGCAAATCATAACTTTGACCTGCCACCGCTCCCAGCACCTGATCGCCATCAGCCAGCCAATCGACAGCATAGCCTTGTTCAACCAGAAATTCCTGCAGGGCGTGGCCCAGCGTTGTGTCGTCTTCGATAACTAGAACTCGCATTCTGCGATTCTATATCGAAGTGCCATGAGCGGGGCCAGTTTAAGGTATTTTGCCTTGTCGCCGTTACAACCCTGACAGGCGGCTTAGTGTAGCCAAGGCCGGTGGGCGGCCCCAAGCGTAGGCAGATCAGGATTTGGCCTGTGGCTGCACCTGATCCGTGCCAGTAGCCCCACCCGCTGCGGCGGGGGCCGCAGCGCCCGCCGCCTCTTGGGTTGCCTGCGTATCGGCACCTGGCCGAGTAATGAAGCCCAGACGTTTCAGGCCAGCCTGCCGGGCACTGCTCATGATTTGCGCCAATATTTCGTAGCGCGTGTTCAGGTCGGCGCGTATGCGTAGATCGGGCTGAGGATCGAGCACAGCTTCGGCTGCGAATCGCTCTTTGAGCTGATCCATGCTGATCGGCTGCTCGTTCCAGAACAGCATGCCACCGGCATCAACCGCAAGGTCGACGATCTTGGGCTCCTGCTCGACCGGCTGCGCCGTAGCTTGTGGAATATTGATCTTGATGGAATGGCTGAGCAAAGGCGCTGTGATGATGAATATCACCAGCAAGACGAGCATTACGTCAATAAGAGGCACCATATTGATCTCGGAGACCGTATGGCTGCGTCCACTACCATTATCGAAGCTGCCGAACGCCATTTACTCACCTTTGGATGTGGCAATCGTTACACGGCGTGCCTTGCCGGACGATTCATGTACCTGCTGACCCGTGGACAGGAAGGTAAAGAGGTCATGCGCAAAAGCATCCAGGCGCGCCAGGTATACGCGATTTCCACGCACAAAACCGTTATAGGCCAGGACTGCGGGGATCGCAACGGCCAGACCCAGCCCCGTCATGATGAGCGCTTCACCCACAGGGCCTGCAATCCGATTAACCGTCACACCGTCAGAAAGCCCAATCCCGATCAAGGCATGATATACACCCCATACGGTACCAAACAAGCCCACAAAAGGCGCGGTGGAGCCAATCGAAGCCAGAACAGTAAGGCCATTTTCCAGCCTGGCGGTTTCTTCGTCTATGACTTTGCGTATCGTACGGGTGATAAAAGCGCTGGTCGATCCCTTCTCTTCGAGCTTCAGGGCACCATACTTGGCATGATGGTTACGGGCATGGATGGCATGACTGGCCAGATGGGCAAAAGGCTCACTCGCACCATGCGTGGCGATTTCATTCTCGACCTGCTCCAGAGAACTGGCGGCCCAGAATTCACGCAGGAATTTGTTCGACCGGAGCTGAACACGCATATTCATGAATGATTTCACGCAGATCAGATACCAACTGACCACAGACATAAGCACCAAGATACCGAATAGTGTCTTTCCTACGATATCACTCTGGGAAATAAAGTGCAGCATGCCACCTTGCGCAACATCGGCGGCTGTAGTGCCTGCGCCTGCCACGGCGGGTGCCGCAGAAACGGCCAGCCCGGCAGCTTCTGTTGCGCCCGACTGTACGGCGGGCGCTGCCTCACTTAATTGTGCAAGTACATGCATCGCGCTGTTTGCTAGATCGAACATTATTCTTTAAATCCTATAAAACAAAATCGAATGGAATATCGGCCATGGCCTTATAGGCAATGCCGTTTTCCGTGTAGGGCTTAAAACGGGCCGAGCGCGCGGCTTTCAAGGCTGCTTCGTCCAGTCGTGAATAGCCGGATGAGGACCGCACGGATGCGCTGACCACCCCGCCCTGCGCCGAGATCACGACACGAACAACAACTCTTCCCTGCTCCCCGCGCCGCTGTGAAGCTCGCGGATATACGGGCATGGGTCGCTTACCCAGGTAATCCACCTTGCCCACCATACGTGGCCGGTTAGGATCCACAGGTTTGGATGGCGCCTTCGGAACAGCAACCTCGGCGGCCTTGCCTGATGGCGGAGCCGCTTTAGGCACAGGTGGCGGGGCCGGCTTCACCACTGGCTTGGGTTTGGGTTTGGGTTTGGGTTTGGGTTTAGGCTTTGGCTTTGGCTTTGGCTTGGGCTTAGGCGGTGGAGGTGGCGGCTCGGGCTTGACCTCTTCCACAATCGCGTCAGGCTCCGGCTCCGGTTCGGGGATGATCTCGGGTTCTGGAGGAGGATATGGTATTTCTTCCGGCGGCGGAATTTCAGCCTCGACAGGCTCTGGTTCTGGTTCAGGTTCCGGAGGTTCAGGAACAATATCCGGCGCGGGAGGCGGATAAGGTATTTCTTCCGGTGGTGGAATCTCTGCCTCGACCGGCTCTTCCGGCTGCTCGATGTTCGCTGCGGTATCCACAACCTCATCGGCTATTTCTACAAAACGTACTTCCACTGCCTCGGGCAACTCAAACTCGGGTTTGGCTGGCTTGGACGACACAATTGCGGCAAGCACCGCCAGATGAAAGCCGACAACAAGGACAGCCCCCGACACTCTGACAAGTACGGACGGAGACTTGGTTTGAACACGAAAACGCGACATGTATCCAGCAATAGAAAAGGTTGAACAGCGCCGGTTTCGTGGCCTAACGACTGCTACTTACTCAAGATCAGGATATTAACAATAATGCGAATTGTTCGCAATAAAATATCTGGATCAGATTGACCTTTTGCCGTTACACATCGCGCGGGGACGCATATGATTTATTGGACTTGTATATTGGCCGACTGCGCAATGCGTTTCATCAAGGGCAGCTCTTTTTTTACCATTTCCTGAAGCTGATCACCCGATGCATAGCCTGGTGTCAGACCCATGCTGAGCAACTTGTCACGTGTCTCGGGCTCCGAAACGATTTCACGAAAGCTGTCATCCAGAGTTTGCCGAATGTCATCTGGCAAGCCAGCTGGCGCCACAACAGCAAACCATGACATGATTTCAAAGCCAGGAGACCCCATTTCCGCAACGGTGGGCACATCGGGCAGCAAGGCTGAACGCTCTGCAGAAAGCAAAGCGATGGGGTGCAGCGTACCGGCGCGGATATGCGGTAGCGACGCAACAATGGTATCAACCGCCAAGGGCATTTGATTACCAATCAACGCAGTTAAATTCTGCGAACTGCCGTTAAACGGAATATGCATGATTTTGGCGCCTTTGGCATCTTTAAGCATTTCGCCGGCAAAGTGCGCGGTTGAGCCAACACCAAATGAACCATATGACAATGCTTGAGGGTTCGCTTTAGCAGTTTGAACCACCTCTTCCAGGCTTTTTTCCTGGGTTTGGCTATTTCCCAATAGCAACAGGTCCATAAATGCCACGTGACTAATAAAGGCGTAGCTCTGTAGTGGATCGTATGGAAGCTGGCTGCGAATCGCCGGATTCAACGTCAAGCCCGAACTGCCCGACAGGAAGAGCGTGTATCCGTCAGGTGCCGACTTTGCAACGTGGGCTGCAGCAACCACCGTACCGGCGCCCGGCTTGTTTTCGATGATCACTGGCTGCCCAAGCTTGTCGCTCAAGCGCTGCCCCAGGTATCGGCCTAACTGATCGGTAGCACCGCCCGCTGAAAAAGGCACGATCATTGTGATGGGCTTGGCCGGATAGCCAGCGGCCAAAACCGTATTGGCCGACAGCAGCAAAGCAAGGCTCGCGCCGATAAGCCGGCTTAATAATATAGTTTTCCGCATTATTTTACGTCTCCTTTTGTTTTGACTTCATGTGTAAACTGCTACGAATGACGGCTAGTCTGTACCCCTACGGGCCAGATCGTAAGCATGCCCCAGTTGCATGACCGCCAGTTCAGCACCTGGGCGCGCAATAATCTGAATGCCCGCCCCTCGGCCACTTTCGGGAGCACCAACAGGTACACTCAAGGCCGGCCCTCCCGCCATCGACGCTGGTATCACCACCTCCATCCATCGGTGATAGGTATCCATTTTTCGCCCTTCAATCTCCGAGGGCCAATGCAGTGCAGCGTCAAAGGGAAAAACCTGTGCCGACGGCACCAGAAGGTAGTCGTAATGGGTGAACACTTCATCCAGCAAGGCTAGCCAATGACTACGGATACGCTTGGCAGCCTCAAGCTGATCAGCCTCCAAACGCTTCCCTCGCATGAACTCCCATTGCGCCTCGGGTTTGATCAGGGCAAAGTGCTTCTCGACACCCAGCGCTTCGCTATTGGCGCGATAGAAAAGGTGGCTGCGCAGATCGATCCACGCCTGCCATAAGGCGCTATAGTCGAATTGCGGCACGTAAGGCTCCACCACACAGCCGGTAGCGCTGAACAACGACAAAACAGCCTCACACGCCTCGAGCACGCCAGCTTCAAATGCCAAATGTCCATTCAGGTCACCCAGCCAAGCAATACGTGTGCCTTGAAAATCACGCTGCAGCGGATCGGTGAATGCCGCCGCTTGTGCTGTACGGCTGAAAGGCAGTTTTTCAGGGAAATCAGCCATCACAGACAAGAGCAAGGCCAGGTCCGGAATCGACCTTGCCATGGGCCCTCCCACTGACAAGGCCGGCGTGACCGATGCATCTTGCACGCCATTGGGTATTAACCCAGGAGTCGTCCGGAGACCATAAACGCCATTGAAGGCGGCGGGCGTACGCAAAGATCCCATCATGTCACTGCCGTCAGCAAAGGGCAGCATCTGTCTCGACACGGCCACAGCGGCCCCACCACTGCTTCCTCCTGCTGACAATGCCGGATCGTGGGCATTGCCAGTAACCCCGTAAACAGGATTGTAGGTATGACCACCCAGACCAAACTCTGGCGTGTTGGAGCGACCAACAAACAACGCACCCGCACGTCGCATTCGGACAACAACGTCCGCATCAGTATCTGGAATATTATCTTTGAACACCAGTGATCCACGCGTACTGGCCATGCCAGCTACGGGCTGCAGATCTTTGGGTGCCATGGGAAAGCCGTGCAATAGACTGTATGCATCGCCATGCCCAAGTGCGCGGTCTTTCTCGCCCGCTTCACTCAGCAGCTGCGAGGCATCACGCATGGCCACCAAGGCATTATGCTGTGGATTACAAAAGGCAATACGATCCAGGTACGCTTGCATGACCTCTACACAAGACAGTTCACGCTTGTGGAGCGCGGCCATCAATGCCACGGCACTCAAGTCAATTACGTCGGTGTGAAGCATTTTCAAAATAATCCCTGTTGTTATCGGTTCGAGCTTAAGGTTTAATCATCGTTTCGACCATCTCAATTTAATTTAATAACTGTTGACTTTTTATTGACTGTTATTCAGATCCGATCAAATGGATAAACCGGACTTTCTTCAAAACACGGCTCTGCGTTACTTTCTTGAGGTCGTCCGGCGAGGCTCCATCACCCACGCGGCCAAACATTTACATGTCACGGTCTCAGCCGTCAGCCGACAGATCCTGACTCTGGAAGAAACACTGGGAACGTCCTTGTTTGATCGTCTGCCGCGCGGCATGCGGCCAAGTCTGGCTGGCAATCTGCTTGCCTCGTACGCACGCCGTGTATTCCTGGACGCAGAAGAAGTCATCTCGGCAATTGATGCTGCTCGCGGCATACATTGCGGTCACATCCGAATAGCCTGCACAAGCGGCTTTGCCATCGACTTGCTGCCAGCAACGATTGCTGAATTCCGTTCCGCAAACCCAGGCATCACCTTTGCGCTTCAAGTAGAAAAACCTGCCGATATCGGTCAACGCTTGCTAACTGGTGAGGTTGATATCGGATTGACCTACAGTCGCGCTGCACAAAAAGGTATACACATTAACCACACCCAGGCCGGAAGCGTTATTGTCGTGATGCAGCCCGATCATGAACTTGCAAATAGAAAATCACTTACGCTAAAACAAATACATGGGCAACAAATCGCACTGCCCGGGCCTGACAATACGGTACGTCAGTTATTTGATATTGCCAGCAGCAGTCGCCAGCTTGTGTTCGAACCGGTACTGGAGTGCAATGAGTTTGAAACTCTGCTCAACTTCGTGCAGTACGGAGGTGGGCTGACCATAGCCGGTACAACTTCCGTCATTCATAGGCAGCTTAGACATCCGCTGCACTACGTGCCCTTGAATGAACCGGCTGCCAATGCCCGAAGCATTCAAATCCAGACACTTACCGGGCGAGTGTTATCTGCACCCATGCTGGCATTTATTCAAGCGCTTAAAAGCCGGCTGAAAAAAGCATGAAGAAAATCCGGCAGCGGGCAGGCAACAAAAAAGGCACTTAAATTACTTTAAGTGCCTGATTTTATTTGCAGTGTAGTGGTGGGTGCTGACGGGTTCGAACCGCCGACCTACGCCTTGTAAGGGCGCCGCTCTACCAGCTGAGCTAAGCACCCTTTTTTTGCATTACATGACTAAACCATGTTTTGCGGTTTTTCTTAAAACCGCACACTGCAAATTTCGGGTTGCACTTGCTGCAAAACGCGAGAAAAAGATTATATAAGATCGCGTATTGCAATGCAAACCGGCAGCCTTAATTGACGGCGTCTTTCAGTGCTTTGCCAGGACGGAACTTGGGTACCTTGGCTTTTTTGATTTTGATGGCTTCGCCAGTGCGGGGGTTACGGCCAGTACGAGCAGCGCGCTCGGAAACGGCAAATGTGCCAAAACCGACCAGCGTAACTGTGCCCTTCTTTTTTAGCGTGGTTTTGACGGCGCCAATGAATGCTTCAAGGGCACGGCCTGCGTCGGCCTTCGACAAATCTGCTTTAGTGGAAATGTGTTCGATAAGCTCGGTTTTGTTCATTAAGGTTTACCCCTAAAAATTATTTTAGCCAAGCCCGCTCTGGAGCCAACTTGGCGCTTGATTGAAAAATACTTAAGGATGCAATTCGTACTACTCACAAAAGATCCTGTGAGCACAACCAGCTTGCTTTATTGCGGCAAAGCACTCTTGGATGGCTACCGCGTATTAAGCCTTCGAATAGAACAGCTGTCAAGCAAAAAAGCTCTCAAAACCCGCATCTTTACTGACTTTTTGTTCTTGTACCGCAACAACATCGCGTTTTTTTGCGGACGAGATGATGGCTGCCCGGACGAAATTGTCCACGCTGCTGGCAGCTATGAGCTTTCGCCCGCCCTTTTTACGCCAACGCCTGCTGAAAGTCACCGAGCAAATCCTGTATATCCTCAATACCAATTGATACACGGAGGAAGTTGTCGGAAATTCCCATCAACGCGCGGGTTTCAGGGCCCATCTCGTAGTAAATGGTGTGAGCCATGGGCAGCACCAGGCTGCGGTTATCGCCCAGATGAGTTGCCAGCGCCAACACTTTCAAACGATTCAGGAAATCGAAAAGATCAACATCGTCGACCAATTCAATACCCATCAGACCGCCATACAGGCCGCCAAAGAGTTGGGTAGCGCGCTGATGCTGAGGGTGATCAGGCAAACCCGGATAATGTATTTTTGCCACCCGAGGATGCTGGCTCAAGGCTTGCGCCAGAGCCAAGGCATTGGCGCAAATTTTATTCATGCGCAAGGACAAGGTCTCGGCCCCGACTGCAAGGCGGTGCGCAGCTTCAGAGGCCAGCGTACCTCCCATGTCGCGCAGGCCCTTTTTCTTGATTTGAGTTAATCCCCAGGACGTGGACTTAGCCGTGCGATAAGGTTCCGCAATATTCGGATAGTCGGACCAGTCATACAGTCCGGTATCGGTGACAGCTCCACCGAGCGCATTGCCATGTCCGCCGATGTGCTTGGACAGAGAGTTCACTACCAGCGACGCCCCCACCGCTTTGCCCTGGCAGAGCAGCGGAGTGACCAAGGTGTTGTCCACCACATAGACCACACCTTTGCTCTTGCACCATTCACCTATGGCCGCCAGATCGGGGATTTGTGTACCCGGATTGGCTAATGCCTCGACAAATACCATCCGGGTTTCTGGACGCCAGGCCTGCTCGACGTTACGTACATCGGTGGCATCTACCAATGTAAGCTCCACACCCAGGCCTGCAAGCGTACCCAACAAACTATTGGTATTACCGAAAATATGCTTGCTGCTGATCAGATGATCACCTGCTTTCAACAAGGTGAAAAAGGTAGCTGCCAGCGCCGCCATACCCGTTGCAAAGCTGACCGTACCGGCGCCGTCTTCCATCTGAGTGATTTTTGACTCCAGGGCAGTCGTCGTGGGCGTACCCTGGCGAGCGTAGGTGAAACCGGCCTTACCCTGAAATACCGCCGCCAACTCACGGGCGTCGGCAAACGCATATTCGGATGAGGGGTGCATAGGCTTGTGGATAGCGCCGTGCTCGACCGAAGCGCGTCGGTCAGAATGAACAATCGTAGTGGTAAAGCCGTTCTTAGCCATGGTTCGGAAGATCGATAAAGTTAAGGATGATGGGCGCTCAAGCTGTAGTACGCTGGCGCACGGTCTCGTAAAGGCAAACCGCACTCGCCACACTGACATTCAGGCTTTCCACCGAACCCAGCATGGGAATTGTTACCAGCTCATCGCAGGTTTCACGCGTGAGCCGTCGCATGCCTTCTCCCTCGGCTCCCATGACCCACGCCATAGCCCGGCGGGAATCCACCTGATGCAAGCTGCCGGTAGCCTGGTCGTCCGTACCCACCAGCCAGACATCGCGCGACTTCAGTTGTCGCATCGTACGGGCCAGATTGGTGACCATAATATAAGGAACGGTTTCAGCCGCACCGCATGCCACCCGCTGGACGGTACTGTTCAGCCCTACAGATCGATCGCGAGGTGCGATGACGGCATGCACGCCCGCTGCATCAGCCGTCCGCAGGCAGGCACCCAAATTATGCGGATCGGTCACACCGTCCAGAATCAGCAGCAAGGCGGGTTCGGATTTATCTTCAAGCAGATCAAGCACCTCGTCGACATCAGCGGCCATTTCGCGTGCCTCCGCCAAAGCCACCACACCTTGGTGACGCGTGCCTCGCGCCAAGCCATCGAGCCGCTCGGCAGGAACCGGACGGACCCGGATATTGGCAGCCTGAGCCTGCTCGACGAATACCTGCATGCGCTTATCACGGCGGGATGCTTCGACATAAAGTTCTTTAATAGAGTCTGGCGCGTGACGCAAGCGAGCAATGACCGCATGAAAGCCGGCCAAAACCTGATGAGAAGACATTGTTTTCCTTTGAAGTATGTCTGCCCCAGGCAGGGCATGCCGTCTTTTTTGGAGACGGCGCAGCCTTGGGGGCTGAAGCAGTTCAGCTCTTATTTTATCGCGCTGGAAAACGCATACTGGTAACGCGGGTCGAATAGAGGCCTTTTTTAACGGCCTCGACCGGTTTTACCTGTTTGACCTGTTTTGCCGGCCCGACTTGTTTTACTCGCTCCAGCCGCCTTGGCACTGCGTTTGGCGGATGCCCTGCGCTGTTGTGACGTGGTGCCCTTTAGTGCGGCGGGTTTGGCCGGGGCCGCCTTCTTGACCCGCCTGCCACTAGTCGCTTCAGGTTCTTTGGACGCCTTCAAGGCTTTGAAACCCGTGCCCTTGACCAGGCGAAACTCAATGCGCCTGGCTTCCAGATCAACACGTGATACCTGTACCTGGACCGCGTCAGTCAGGCGATAACGTATTCCGGTGCGCTCGCCACGCAGTTCATTCATGGCTTCGTTGTACTGGAAGTAATCGGACCCAAGCTCGGACACGTGCACCATACCTTCTACAAATAAGGTGTCGAGGGTTATAAATATACCGAAGCTGGCTACGCCTGTGACCCGGCCACTGAAAACTTCGCCGACGTGCTCTTTGACAAACCAGCACTTGAGCCATGCTTCAACATCGCGCGAGGCATCGTCGGCACGGCGCTCGCGTGCCGACAAAATCAGCCCGAGCTTTTCCCACAAAGCGTGTTCGCGCTCGCCCTTGGGTAAGGCGACCGCAGCGGCGACATCGTCGAGCTCTGGAATATAGCGCTTGCCTTTCAATACGCCCTTGATTACCCGATGAGTCAGCAAATCGGGATAGCGACGTATGGGCGAAGTGAAATGCGCGTAGTTATCGTAGGACAAACCAAAATGGCCCACTTGCTCGGGGCTGTAGATGGCTTGCTGCAAGGAGCGCAAGCACATGGTTTGTATGATTTCAAAATCGGGACGTGCCCGTGCTGCCTTGATCAGGCGAGCATAGTCGGAAGTGGATGGGTCATCCCCACCTTCGAGCGTCAGACCCAGGTTGCGCAAATAATCGCGCAGCGACTGTAGTTTTTCAGGTGTGGGGCCTTCGTGCACTCGATAAAGCCCCACACGCTTATTACGTTTCATGAATTCGGCGGCACAAGTATTGGCCGCCAGCATGCATTCTTCAATCAGCTTATGTGCATCGTTGCGGGTATAAGCTTCTATGCGTTCTATTTTGCCTAGAGGATTGGAAACGATACGAGTCTCGACCGTATCAAAATCAATGGCACCGCGTTTGACTCGCGCCTGCGCAAATAATTGATATAACTCGTATAGACTCTGTATATGAGGCAATACCGGCCGCATGGCCTGCCCTGCCGGGCCACCCGGCTGCTGCAATGCTGCCCAGACATCGGTATAAGTAGTACGGGCATGCGAGTGAATGACGGCCTCATAAAACTGATAGGCGGTAATACTGCCTGCCTTGGTGCCACTGGCAGCCACCACCATATCGCAAACCAATACCAGCCGGTCCGCGTCGGGGTTCAGCGAACAAATGCCGTTGGACAGGGACTCGGGCAACATGGGAATGACACGGCGCGGAAAATATACACTGGTACCACGGTCGAAGGCATCGTCATCCAGGCCATCGCCAGGCCGCACATAATGGCTGACATCTGCAATGGCAACCAGCAACCGCCATCCTGGCCTCTTGCGTTTCTCGGTCCCCAGATCAACAGGTGTGCAAAATACGGCATCATCAAAGTCACGCGCGTCTTCGCCATCGATGGTAATGAAGGGCACATCGCGCAAATCGACTCGGCCTTTGAGTTCAGCCGGTTTAACGGTAGGCGGAATCCTGCTGGCCTGCTGTAGCGCCGCCTCGGAAAATTCATGCGGGACATCGAACTTGCGTACGGCAATTTCAATTTCCATGCCCGGATCATCGATTTCGCCCAGCACTTCGATGACGCGGCCCAGTGGCTGCGTATGGCGTGTAGGTTGTTGCAGGATTTCGATCGACACCACCTGACCATGCTCGGCCCCGCCTGTATCGGACGAAGCAACAATGATGTCGTGCTTGATGCGTTGATCTTCGGGTGCAACGATAAATGCGCCACGCTCTTTCAGAAAGCGCCCGACCAGCTTGTTGGTGTGCCGCTCAAGCACTTCAACAATAACGGCCTCGGGCTTGCCGCGGTATTCTCCGTCGGGCTTGGCCAGCACACGGTCGCCATGTAGCACTTTGAGCATCTCGCGCGGCGACAGGAACAGATCAGGCCCGCCATCGTCACGCAACAGAAAACCAAAGCCATCGCGGTGGCCCTGCACTTTTCCGGCAATGAAATCGAGCTTGGTGTTCAGGAGCAATTGCCCCTGCGCATTGAAAAAGGCCTGGCCATCGCGCTCCATGGCCTTCAGGCGCCGATCGAATCCTATCGATTCGGGCGAAATGCCCAGCACTTTAGCCAAGGCCTCGGGTGTAATGGGCGCCGGATTGGCGCGCAAGTACTGCAAAATGACTTCGCGGCTGGGCACTTCTGGATCGAAATCCGGTGGCAACGCATGCCTGGAGTCAGTTTCGTTGTTATTTGTGTCTTTTTTAGATCGTTTGATCAAAGGTGATTTCCATTTATTTAAAATTTCCGTTATACTTTGCGCCTCTTAAAGATGTTGTGCAAAACGCAAGACGCAGAAATACGGTAAAGCGCTAGCATACACTTTATGCCCAGGTGGCGGAATTGGTAGACGCGCATGGTTCAGGTCCATGTGCCGCAAGGTGTGGAGGTTCGAGTCCTCTCCTGGGCACCATCTATATTAAGGCAGAAACCCCATTAATCTTTGATTTGTGGGGTTTTTTGTTGTGCAGCCCGCCCTGAAGGCAAGGACACGCGTGGCATAATCACCACGTCCCCTTCCACCATTAGGCTCCCCATGAAGCGTAACTTCAGCTTTCATGACCTGCGAATTTTCCACACTGTCATTAGTGAAGGCGGCACACGTCAGGCATCACGCAGCCTGCACTTGTCACAGCCCGCCATCATTAAAGCTGTGCAAGCCACAGGAACGACTGATGGCGACGCCATAATGGATTGGCTGCGGAACAACACAATTCAGGACTTTTTCCTACAGGAAGGTAAATTACGTCAGTAAGCTGGTCAACAAGTAAACGATTCAAGCAGTGAGCGCATGCCGCATGGTTATGTGCTCAATGCCAGCATCCATATACACAGCACCTTCAGGCACAAAACCATGACGGATGTAAAAATCCTGCGCATGCAGTTGTGCCGACAAGACCACTTCCATGCATTGCCTGCCGCGCGCTTGGTCAACAAGCGTACGCAGCAGCATGGAACCCACACCTAAGCTGCGGCAATCGGCCCGCACTGCCATTCGACCTATATGGCCATCAGGCAACAAGCGACCCGTTCCTATAGGCCTGCCATGCTCGTCGTAGGCCACTGCGTGCAGGCTGCGCTGATCGTTGTCATCCATTTCGAGCTCGATCGGAACATTCTGCTCTTGCACAAACACGGTATGACGTATCGCAGCCGCATCGGCCTTGCAGGCACTCCAGTCACCTACAACGATGTTGATATTCTTGTTCACGTATAGACTCCGGTAGATCTGAGCCGGCGGCATACCCAAAACACATTGCCTGCTGCCTCGCACAGCTCTATAGAATTGGTTCAGCCAGCCAGTTTCAGGCCGACAATGCCCAGCACAATAAAACCGACGCTGACTAAACGAGGAATACTGAACGACTCATCCAACATGACAATGCCCAATATAACCGTGCCCACGGCTCCTACGCCTACCCATACAGCATAAGCCGAACCCACAGGCAGCTGCTTCATGGCCATGCCCAGCATACCCATGCTGATCACCATGGACACAATCGTCCCTACAGATGGCCATAAGCGAGTAAAACCTTCGGTGTACTTCAGACCAATGGCCCAACCCACTTCAAACAAACCAGCAATGATCAATACCAGCCAGGACATGGATGACGACATAATGCATACTCCGGAAAGGGGTCGTCCCCTGGAATGAGTGCACCCCGAGCGCTCGAAGCGGCAAGGTCGTCCTTGCTGTTAACAAGGAAGCCATTTTACTATCACCACCAGCATCACCATAACCAGCATCCGCAAGCAACCGTAACAACGGAAAGAATATGAATCAGCTACTTAGCCGTTACACCGTCTTTTATATCGCCATTGCTGGCACTGTGCTCTTCACAGTTCTCGGCCTGGCATTCAATATCTGGTGGCTGGTGCCAGCGTTGGTCATGGCGGGCCTGACAGCCCTGGGGTGCTACGACCTACAACAAACACGCCATGCTGTTCGTCGGAACTACCCGGTTATCGGTAATTTACGTTTTTTCTTTGAATCGATACGTCCTGAAATGCGGCAATATTTCATAGAGGACGACACTACTGAATTACCGTTTTCACGGGTTGATCGCTCGCTGGTATATCAACGCGCAAAGCGGCAGGAAGACAAACGCCCCTTCGGCACCCAGGGCGATGTGTACCGTAGCGATTACGAATGGATCAACCATTCCATGACGCCTACCCACCCCAACCCCAAAGAGTTCCGCATCACGGTTGGCGGACCTGACTGCACACAACCCTATTCCTTGTCGGCATTCAATATTTCCGCCATGAGCTTCGGGGCACTCTCAGCCAATGCGGTGCGGGCATTGAACAAAGGTGCTGCCAAAGGCGGTTTTGCCCACGACACTGGCGAGGGCGGCATCAGCCGCTACCACCTTGAGCACCAGGGCGACCTGATCTGGAATATCGGTTCAGGCTATTTCGGCTGTAACGACGATAAAGGCAACTTTTCAGAAGAGCGCTTTGCCGAACGTGCCACACAGGACAGTGTCAAAATGATAGAAATCAAGCTATCACAAGGCGCCAAACCGGGGCACGGCGGCATTCTTCCCGGCGCAAAAGTTACCCTGGAAATTGCCGAGGCACGCGGCGTACCGGTAGGTGTGGACTGCAACTCACCGAGCCAGCACAGTGCTTTCAGCACCCCTGTTGAGCTTATGCACTTCGTAGCCCGCCTGCGTGAATTATCCGGCGGCAAACCAGTTGGATTCAAACTGTGCATAGGCCACCCCTGGGAGTGGTTTGCCATCGCCAAGGCCATGCTGCATACCGGCATCACGCCCGACTTCATTGTTGTGGACGGCGCCGAAGGCGGTACTGGCGCCGCCCCCATTGAATTTGTTGATCATGTAGGTACGCCGCTGCAAGAAGGGCTACGCCTGGTGCACAACACACTGGTAGGCATAGGACTACGTGAGCACATCAAATTGGGCGTATCGGGCAAAATTATCACCGCATTCCACATGGCCCGCGCCATGGCGCTGGGTGCCGACTGGTGCAACAGTGCACGAGGCTTCATGTTTGCCATCGGCTGCATCCAGGCTCAAGCCTGTCATACAGGGAAATGCCCTACCGGCGTTACCACGCAAGACCCAAAACGGCAGGCGGCCTTGCATGTACCCGATAAAGCAGAACGGGTTGCCGGTTTTCACCAGAACACGCTCAAGGCCCTGGCTGAACTACTTGGCGCTGCCGGTGTGCAGCATCCGGGCGAACTACGCCCTCATCATATTGCGCGTCGGATATCAAACGGAGAAGTCCGCGTGCTGTCGGCGCTTTTTCCTGACCTGGAAAAAGGCGAGCTACTGGAAGGTAAGTTTCGCAATACGATCTTCAGAACCGCCTGGCCCATGGCACAAGCCGAGTCGTTTGCTCCGCTATACAGCTTGAGTGCTGCCTTGTCGGGCAACACAAACAGCCCGTTGCCTGAAGGGGCCAGCCAAGCCGACAAGCCTGAAGCATAACGAATCATGTTAATGGATATGGAGCATAAAGTATTCGGTATTTTCCCCAGCTTGTTTCCGGTTTCTGTTAGCTCTATCGTTAAGTCACTGCCTGATGGCAGTAGCGGCTTACCTTCCTTGGTAGCCATACAGCACAGCGCCAATGCTGTGCTTACTGCCAAAACGGCAGTAGGGCCCCGCCAAAAGGCGGGGCCTTCGTTTTTCTGCCACGATCATCTCACTGGCTACACAAGCATAAAAAAATATGCTAAAGTCTCGTGCTTTGGCGCATTAGCTCAGCCGGTTAGAGCGACGGAATCATAATCCGCAGGTCCCCTGTTCGAATCAGGGATGCGCCACCAGGAATATCTATTTAGTATCAAGCCTTTACGCCAGCCTTTTACCGGGTTGGCGTTTTTGTTTTTGAGGCTATCCGTCAACCAAGTGTCAACGCAAAAATTGGGTTCAGCGTTTTTGCAGCTTCCAAGTGGTCCGGTACAAGGTGGGTACAGCGCTAGTCTTCCCTGATTTAGCCCTTCGCCTTTAGCGAGCGACTGTTGCATGATGCAAATCATGCCATGTTGCGGATTAAATGCCACTCACACTGTCCGGTTGATCATCAATTGCTTGATCTCGGAGATTGCTTTGGCAGGATTTAGCCCTTTCGGGCAGGTATTGGTGCAATTCATAATTGTGTGGCAACGGTAGAGCTTAAATGGATCCTCTAGGTCGTCCAGCCGTTCGCCGGTCGCTTCGTCACGTGAATCAGCGATCCATCGGTAAGCCTGCAGCAATACCATAGGACCGAGGAAGCGATCAGGATTCCACCAGGAACTTGGGCAGGCTGTGGTGCAGCATGCACACAGGATACACTCGTACAGGCCATCCAGTTTTTCTCTATCCTCGGGCGATTGCAGACGTTCGCGCGTACCGGGCACGCTCTTGGTCTGCACCCATGGTTTGATCGACGCATATTGAGCGTATAGATGGGTGAGATCAGACACCAGATCCTTGACCACCGGCATGTGCGGCAACGGGTACACGCTGACAACGCCCTGTGGAAGCTCATCCAGACCCTTAGTACAGGCCAGGGTATTTTCACCATCGATATTCATCGCGCACGATCCGCACACGCCTTCGCGGCACGAACGACGCAGCGTAAGCGTCGGATCAATCTCGTTCTTGATCTTGAGCAGGATATCCAGAACCATAGTGGAACCCGCAACATCGACTTCGTACGTATCCACGCGCGGATTGCCGCCCACATCAGGGTCCCAGCGGTAGACGCGGAAACTGCGCGCATTCTTTGCACCCGGCATGGCGGCGTGATGATTGCCCTTTTGTATTCTGGACATTTTTGGCAAGGTAAATTCAGCCATGTTTTATTCCTCACATTCGATGATCTGCAAGCGTCGAGGCGCGTAGCTTCCGTCTCGCAAACACGCGTTAATAAACGCGCTTGGCGGGCGGGACGGATTCCACCTCGTCGGTCAATGTGTTCGAGTGGACGGTCCGGTGGTCAAATGAACAGACACCTTTGTCGTCCACGGTGACCAGCGTGTGCTTCATCCAGTTCACGTCGTCGCGCTCGGGGAAATCCTCACGCGCGTGTCCACCGCGGGTTTCGGTACGCTGTGCCGCCGAATGCATGGTGCCGACCGCCTGACTCAGCAAATTGTCCAGCTCAAAGGTTTCGATGAGGTCGCTGTTCCAGACCAACGAGCGGTCAGTGACATGAATATCGGCAAATTGAGCGTTAATCTCGTCGATCTTTCTACAACCTTGCTCAAGCGTCTCGGCGGTCCGAAACACTGCGGCGTCTGCCTGCATAGTCTTTTGCATCTGCAGGCGCAACTGCGCGGTTGGCGTGTCCATGGGGTTTGTGTATAGCAAAACCCGATTTCAGCCTAGCCGGTTACGGATGCACCCTCTGTATCGAGGTACTGCAAAGCATCTGCCGCAAGTGAATACCTAACTTTTCGCTAACCCATTAGAAACGGGCGACGAAGGCAATACGCGCGGATTTCGCTTACTCAGGCGTCCTTCGGCTACCTGACGACAAGTATGTATTAGCGCAGCATCATTTCATGTAATGCCTGTGTGGTGCTCTATCAACCGCATCGTCGGGGGCCGGCTGATGCAGCATGGTGGACGAGGCGAGTATGGGCTCATTCTGCACAAGCGAGCCGCCCGCATGGATCTCTCGCAGGCCTCAAGACACGTCTAAGTGCTGAAAGTGCTAATTAAGACTTTGCTATGATATTCTGATCCGGCAGCACAGCAGGTTATTTATCCGGCTGCGGCCTGCCTTCTGGACATTTGCTCAATAACCATTGGAATGGAAATCATGACGCTGATTACCGCCATGCTCCCTATCGCCCGTAGACGACTTGTGACCCTTGATATGGTCGCCCCGGTGACCGAAGCAGCAAAGCTCTTGAGTGCTCCTAATACGAACCTCGTCATTGCCTGTGATTCTGGCGGTCTAATGGCGGGCGTGCTGACCAAAGCTGACATCGTCAACCAAATTAGCCACTGCACAGGATGTGGCTGTGTCACTGCCATTGCCGACATTATGACCCGCGACATTATAAAGTGCTGCCCGGAAGATAAATTACGAGACATATGGGAGGTCATGAAAAACAAAGCATTAAGGCAGATTCCGATTAGCGACAGCCACTCACGCCCGGTAGGTTTGCTTGATGCCAGCGACGCATTGCAAGTGCTTTTAAAAGAAGTCGAATACGAAGAAGATTTGCTGCGCGATTACGTGATGGGCATTGGTTACCACTAACCGGCGCAGGTAAGACCGTGATGGCCGTCTCTAGAACGATAGCGAGCCCGAAACTTAAAACTCATAGGACAGTTTAGCCACTCCGTTAAAGCCTTCGCGCTTGCCGACATAGGCTTGCAGGCCGACGCCTAGCGTCAAAGGGCGTTTTGCATCGGGCGTGATATCGACGCCTAGCTCGAACAGGCCGGAATTGCCTTTCAAGCCTGGCGAAGGCGTATCAAACCCATAGGTGGTCGCCCGCGCCTGGCCATCGTACTCGCGTTCCCACGCTGCACTGGCATAGGCAACGACTTGCTCGGTAATCGTCTGGTTCAAGCGCACGCCAAGACGCGTGCGGTGTGAATCGACCGCTGAAAACTCGAACGGATCGCCCGCAATGATGGCCGAATCGCCTTCCTGGTGAGCCCAGAAGTATTTGAGCGACACATCCACCGAAAGGCGGTCCGTCAGCGGCTGAACATAACCCAACCCAAGATGAGCGCCATAATATAGATTAGAGGTGTCGTAATGGGCGTTCTGGCTGCCCGGCCCACCGATCAAGTCGTTACTGCCCCAGTCTGAGCTAACATTGCCGATCCGCAGTGAACCTTCGGCATAAGGCCCCGCCTGATCAATCGCCCAGTCGCGGCGCAGCAACACCCCACCACCAAAATAGCGCGCGCTGCCGCCACCGCGAACCTTCTGACCATCTGAAAATTCGTTATACGTGTCGTAGCTGCCGTAGCCGCCCTCGATAAATACCCCTGCCAGCATATCGCCCTGAGCCACCGGGATTTTACGTGCAAACCCCAGCATCAGGCTGCCGCCATCGACATCCACGTGCGAGCCTGAGTTATACCGCATGCTGCCGCCGCTGACCGCAGCAAAACCCACGGCCGTGCCGGAACCGCTCGCCGCAGCCGCCCCCGCCTGCTTAAACCCTTCACCAGCCACCATATCGGCACCCTGCAACGACAAGGCCATCGTACTGATGCGGCCTTCTACCGGCGCCTTGGTCTGCTCCATGACGGTAGCGCCCGAACCGCCTCCCGGCGAACCTGGTTCACCTGGCAGCCCTTGGCCACTCTGACCACCCGGGTCGCTTGGATCGCTTGGATCGCTTGGATCGCTTGGATCGCTTGGATCGCTTGGATCGCTTGGATCGCTTGGGTCGCTTGGGTCGCTTGGGTCGCCTGGGTCGCCTGGGTCGCTTGGATCACTTGGATCACCCGGGTCAGCCGGCGAACCCGTGCTTACGGTCGCATACAGGTTTTCGGGGTCGGCCGATACATCAAACTCATACTGAAGCGATATCCCCTGATAGCCTGTCACAGACGCTCGGGCGATCGAAGAATCCACCAACACGCCAGCGGTATTGTGGATCAACGCGACTTGATCTCCAACCTCCAGCACATTACCGCCACCTTGCAGGGCCACACCCACCTTGGTGCCCTGCAGATCGGTGGACTCGCCGCCGATAAGGGTCAGCACCGTCTCATCAGGCTGAATATCGCCTGGCAGAATGAAATGGTATTCCTGGAAATCCTTGACGTTTTGGGCGGTTAACCCTTTAGTACGGATTTCGAGCACGTTGCCTGAGCTTACACCGCCTTGCGCATAGCCCCCGAAAAGCGTGCTGTTTGTAAGCACTGGCGCACCCGAAAGCACCACGCGATTGTCGTAGGCATCCATAGCAAAATCGCCCCCCGCACCGTAAACATTACCGTCTACCCGGGCGGTTCCTGAAATATCAACAATATTGCCGGTCGCACTTCCAGCTGTCCGTCCGCCATACACATCGCCCTTTAACCAGCCGCCCGATAGCTTTACCGTGTTTTCGTTTGCGAAATCCCCCCCACTGCTACCGCCGACAACCTTGTCTTCTATGACCCCACCTGAAATTTCAACACTATTATTGGAAGCAATGGTGCCAGTATGGTAGCTGACGCCACCCAATACCTCACCGCCCACCCGGCTATTAGCCCCAGAAATGATAACGTGATTATCGTCCGCACCGCCGTCCCCGTCTCCGCCGTAGACGCTGGACACCACCGTGGCGTCATTTAATATCACGCTATTGCCGCTTGCCACCCAATCGGCGTCCCCCCCTCTTACTTCGTCATTACTAATCGTACTGCTTGAAATAGTGACCGTATTATTCATTGCGTCTTCTGTATACGCATCGCCGCCCACCACCCCATGCGCAACGGTACTATTCGTAATGGTGACCTTATTATTGTTGGCTTCGTGCTCTCCATAACCACTACCTCCAACTCCTCCCGACACACTATAGCCAATCTCGCTATCTGAGATAGTTACGATATTGCCATTGGCTGCCCCGTCTTCGGCATCCGCGCCGTAGACCCCATCCTCAATGATTGAGCGCTCGATAATGACGATGTTGCCATTAGCGCTTCCGTCATATCCATCGTCCCCTGATTTGAAGGCGCCTTTTACGGAACGGACCTGTGAGTCTTTAACGAGCACCTGATTTCCACTTGCATTTCCTTTGTAAGTGTATCCGCCTATTACAGGAAGCTCGGAGTCTGTTTCACCGTTAACCTCCACGTAAGCTCCAATCGCATCGCTAGATCCTTCACATTTCCCAGCATAAGTAGCAAAGTTAGCTGGTTTGGACGATTGGGGATTACAGTTACCACCTATGCCATCTATCTCGTAATACCAATCGCCCCCAAGTACAGCCGCCTCACCCATTAATGGCAAACCAAAGGCTATAGCTGCCAATACAAACCCATATACCGTCGATCTTCTGAAGACTCGCGGCGTCAACCTACGTTGTGCACTTGACTTGCCTCGCGCAGGTTTTCTGCGAGCATGAGCATGCGATGTTGCGTCAGGTATCACGGTATTTCCTTTTGGGCTATAGCGGTAACGAATCACTTCAAGCTTAGCGATGAAAAACCGTTTTGGCCCCCTTCATATGAAGGGTAAAGCGAAGGAAAACAGAATTATTTCAGCACTATGCACATAATGGCCGTCACCGTAGCGCCAGGCCTTGCGACTGCTGAAGGTGCTCGAACGTCCCGCCACGGTGCCAGTGTTTCAGGACCAGGTGCCGCATGAGATGCCTGACTGGCAACTAAGGGCCAGTATTGAGCGCTTCTTGCAGCGCCAGCACCTTGACTGACCGATACGCTCTCAGGCTCCGACCACTACGATGCCGGCAAGCGGGGAATCAATCGCACGTAGACTGGAAGAAAGAAGAGCTCAACCATGGTTTGGGTGAGTATGACGGCGGGAAGCAAAGGTGCTCCACCTGGGACAGCAAAGGCTAGCGGCAAGATAACCAGAGAATTTCGATAAGATGCCGAGAACGACACCGCACGTACCGAAGCCGGCTCGAGTCGCATGGCACGCGCGATTATCCAGCCTGTTAAAGGAGCAATAACGGCAAAAACCAGATAAATGGGTAATGCCTGCATGGCCGCATCTTGCGCAAGCCCTATCTGAGGCATTACCGAGGCCAGAACAAGAAACAGCACCAGCGCTGTGGCGGGTACTGGAAAACCGTCCAGTACAGTGCGCAACGACGCACCTGCTTTCGTTCGTTTTCCCAGCACCTGCACCATTCCTGCCATAAGCAGCGGGACGACAATCAGCCAGACGAAAGCATTAAGAAAAGGCTCCGCTTCGATAAGCTGGGAAGCCTTGGTCCCAAGCATCAATCGCAGATAAATCGGAAGCAACAGCATCTGAAGCACGAGCAACACCGGTGTCATCGCAAGCAGCAACCGTGCATTTCCGTGTCCGAGATGCGTGAACGCTATGACGTAGTCAATGCATGGAGCCAACAGTACAAACAGTACCGCCAGCTTCAACATGGGTATATCAGGCAAACATTGCAGAAGCGCGGCGGTCAGGGCTGGCAAAGCCAGAAAGTTAGTGATGGTCAGCGCAACGATAAACTTCGTACTTCGCAATGCCCCACCGATCTCTGCAAGAGGCACTTGCAGGAATGTGACAAACAACATCAAAGCCAAGGCGGGATTGATCGCCGACGCCAGCACATTCGAACCGGGGGCTAGCACCCCCAGCAATGCCCCGATGAGCATTGCAGAAAAATATATCCAGACTTGACGTGCCTCGAGTGTTTCCCTTAGGTTTTCCATTTATGCCAAGCCCGATAAAGCCATGCAAGAAAGGCCTGCTTTCTTGCATGGCAAACAGAAAGGCCTATGCCGTCAAACCCAGCTGAATCTTCTTGCGTTTGACCCACGCACCAATCAATCGATCTGCGGCAATACCCATGAATGCAATACACAGGCCGGCAACCAGCGCCTTGCCGATCTCATTGCCCGAACGTGCTGCATTGATCTCTGCGCCCAGATCCTGAGTTCCAATCAGCGCAGTAATCGCAACCATGAACAAGGCCATGAAAATAACCTGGTTCACGCCAAGCATGATTTCAGGTAACGCTATTGGCAACTCTACTTTCAACAAGCGCTGCCGCGGGGTGGTACCTTGCTGAGTGGCCGCTTCAATAATGTGTGCCGGCACGCCACGCAACCCCAATATGGTATAGCGTATCATTGGCACAACGGCAAACAGCAGTACCGCAATAATTGCAGACAAGTCACTGACCTTGAACAGCATCACTACTGGAATCAGATAGATGAATGAAGGAAAGGTTTGAAAGAAATCGCATACGCCCGAGGCAAAACGCGACCATGCTGCGGTACGCGATGCAAGCAAGCCTATGACGAAGCCTGTGCTAATACACACAATGGCCGCGGTACCTATCATATACAAGGTGGTCATGGCCTCGTGCCATAAACCGGTCGCAGCCGGAAACCACACCAGCAAACCAGCAATCACGGCCACCTTCCAGCCACCCAGTCTGCAGCCCAGCAAGACGACAAGGAGAACGAAAGTAGGCCAAGGTATTGCCTGAAAGAAATTGCGGGTGGGTATCAGAATTTCCATCAGAGCAAAATTGCGAAATGCCTGTACCGGCTCATACCAATGCAAATTGATCCAGTCGATACCAGCGTTCCAGTATGGCGCAGTGGTGATGCTGTATTTATCGGTCAGCAGCATCAGTTCGGGCAACAGGCTGGCCATCGAGATGCTCAGCAGCAAAAACCCCAGTGCCAGCGACATATACGGATGACGCCGCCACCAGCTTAGGCTGGGGTCTACGTACACGGGCTCCTTCAAGGCATATGCGCGGCTTAAACGATCAAGCACGACAGCAATGACAACAATCGCAATCCCCTGCTCCAGAGCCTGGCCCAGACGCAAGGATTGCAGCGACGTCAGCAGTTCGCTACCCAGGCCGGCGGCTCCGATCAGCGCAGCCAGCACAATCATGGCCAACGTTTGCATGACCCCTTGGTTCAACCCCACCAGCAATGCCGAACGTGCGGCCGGTATTTGAACCTGCCACAGCAACTGCCTGCGCGTGCAGCCCATCATCTGCCCTGCCTCGATCACTCCTTTGTTGACACCACTCAGTCCCAGAGAGATGCAGCGGGCTACAGGAGGAACGGCAAACAATGCCGTAGCGATCATGGCCGGCACATTGCCAACACCGTACAGCACCACGATAGGCACCAGGTAGGCAAAGGGAGGCATGCTCTGCAGCACATCGAACAAAGGCGTTATCAGGCTTTTAAAGCGCGGGCTCTTGCTCATCAGTATCCCTGCAACCAGGCCCAGCAAGAAGACCATGGGGACAGTGATCAGGACAAGAGAAAAAGTCTGCATGGATGCCTGCCAGACTCCAAACAATGCCAGATACGTAAAGGCAACTGCCGCAAGCAATGCAGTACGCCAGCCGCCCAGCCAATGCCCCAAAATTGTGGCAAAACCTACCACAGTAATCCACGGCAAGGCAGGAATGCTTTTGGAAAACCCATCAAAGAAAAGAGACTCGGTCAGGGCAAGAGGATATTTCAGCAGTGCCGAAACACCTCGCGTTACGTCGCGCGGGGTAAATTCAAGCGAGGCACCCTCAAAGAAGCGTATTCCGTATACCAGCCACTCAAAAAACGCATCAATCCACTCTTTAATGGGCAAGATCCAGTCAGACGGGTATTTTGCGACCCAGTCATACCGGCTCACCATGAACTGACCCAACGCAATGACGACCAAGGCTGCAATCCAGTACATAGACCGATGTATTGTTGTCTTGGCATGCGGGTCTGCAGGCTGTCTGGCTGCTGCTTTGGACGAAGCAGCCACTCCGGCGGAGTGTTCCCCCTTGGGCTGCACCGGGCTCAAAGCACCGTTCGATAAACTTGCTGTCTGTGTCATTGGAATAGTGCCCTCGCCAAGTGTTCGCGACTTACCTGCCCCACCAACAAGCCGGCACCATCGACAACGGGCAAGGCACGTTCCGACTCAATAACGCGCTGCGCTATCTTTTCCAGCACATCGGTGGCCTTGATGACATGACTCCCTTCGTCTGCAAGACTGACAGCACCCGCCTGCGCAGGCACCATGATTTGACGTGTCGTGATCAGTTTGGCGCGAGGCGCATGCTGCACAAATTTCTTCACATAATCATTGGCCGGGTTCAATAGCAACTCTTCTGCCGTACCTATTTGTGCCAAGCGGCCATCTTTCATGATGGCGATACGATCACCCAGGCGCACCGCCTCATCGAAGTCATGTGTCACGAACACAATGGACTTGTTCAGCCGTGATTGCAGGCTCACGAACTCATCCTGCATCTCACGCCGGATCAGTGGGTCGAGCGCTGAGAAGGGTTCGTCGAGAAACCAGACATCGCATTCACCAATCAGGCTACGGGCAATGCCTACACGCTGCTGCTGTCCGCCTGACAACTGGCGAGGAAAATGATGCTCACGCCCTTCGAGTCCTACCGTAGCCACCAACTCGCGAGCTTTGGCCAGACGAGTCTCTTTGGCTACGTTTTGTATTTCCAGCGGAAATGCGACGTTATCCAGAACGGTACGATGAGGCAGCAGCCCGAAATTCTGAAACACCATGCCCATCTTGCGTCGACGAATATCAGTCAGGCTGGCGAAAGATGCTTGCAAAAGGTCAACACCGTCGAACATTATTTGTCCGGAGGTTGGCTCAACCAGCCTGGTCATGCAACGCACCAGCGTGGACTTACCCGAGCCACTCAAACCCATGATGACCAGTATCTCACCGGCATGGACATCAAAGCTGACATCGCGTATTGCTGCGATCAGTCCTGCGGACTCAAGATCCGCATCACTTGGATTGAATTGATGTTTATCCAGGAAACCAGCAGCACCTTTGCCAAACAACTGCCACAGATTCTTACATGAAATTTTTATTGAATTGCTCATAATAGACCTGTCAGATAAAAGGGCGCACGAGCGCAGCCACTCTCCGACGGGATCAGCAGTATGAAACAGATTAGAGCAGGTTCAGAAGAAACCTATGCGGTGTCGGATAAGTGGGATGGTGAACAGACGAGTGACACACACAGCAGTGCGGTCACTCGCGTAAAACGTGCGCGGCAAGATGAACATGGCCGCGCACAAACGCATGCTATTTAGCGCAATCAGGCATCCAGGCAGTGACCTGTTCCTGGTTTTTTTCTATCCATGCAGCAGCGGCGGCATCATGTTCCATACCATCTACGTCGGCCAACGCAGCAGCCTGATCTATCATGGGGCCAGTAAAATCAATGTTCTTGATCAACTGATAGCCGCAGGACCATTTTTCCTCGAAGCCAGACCAAGCACCTTTCTTCAGGTAGCCACCAGCGGGCGAGCCACAGTCGTAGGTTTTGTCTGGGTTAATGCCCCATTCTGGATCTTCGGTGCAGGCTTTCTCGTGAGCGGGAAATTCAACGAACTTACCGGGGAATGCGGCACCTACCCAATTAGGTGCCCAGTTGAACAGTACGATAGGCTCTTTGCGTGCAGCGGCTGATTTAAGCTCGCCAAACAGCGCGGCGGCAGAACCAGCGTTCACAACCGTAAAGTTGAGGTCAAGTGCTTCGATTTTTTCTTTGTCGTGCTTGATCCAGTCAACAGGTCCCGCCAGATAGCGTCCTTTAGGCGCAGTCTCGGGGGCAGCGAATTTTTCCGCACAAGCATTGAGCGCTTTCCAATCAGGCAAGCCCGGGCAGATTTCTTCCATGTATTCGGGATACCACCAGTCTTCACGCGTCGTTGCGGTATGGCTACCCAGATCAACCATACGGCCTGCCTCGACTTCCTTCATGAAGCTGTCATTCATCGTGCCTTCCCATATCTCCATTTGCAAATGGAGATCGCCCAGACCCATTGCCGCAAACTGTCCTTGGCTGTCCGAGGGCACAATTTCAGTTTCATAGCCGATTTTTTCAAGCAGTTGCTCTGCGACACGAGCCAGTACTTTTTGACTGGACCAGTTGTTATCGACTATTTTTATCGGGTCGCTGGATTCAGGAACAGCTGCAAAGGCAGGCGCGCCAATCACACTGGCGGCCAGTAATATGCTGACGCTGAGTTGGTTGAGTGTTTTCAATGGAAAGTTCCCTCCGTTATTTTGAATGAGCAAGAATCACTCTTTCAAAGTGTTGATAAACGACACAGCCGTGCCCATGACAGCAAAGGTTCGTTCGCCCGGGGCGCGACATAATACGCGCGCAATAGTGATACACAAGGCAAATACCCGTGCAGCCAAACCGCGGGGTTCAGAATGCTGGAGTTATTTCAGACACATCGAGTAGAACTGCACTTTCCAGCGCTACCCGCGACACACTTACCAAACGCTCAAGACGTTTTTAAACTGCGTGACACTTGCGGGTACGTAGATGATTTTGAAAACAACAATTTTTGCCGCGTACGCTGCGTTTGACCGGTTTTTATTTAAACCGTTTACTGACATGAAGTAGGCTATTGTACCCGAAAGACGTCATTTTAGAAATAGACAGGCCCATTTGCCTAATGCAAACACCGATATCGCCTGCTCTTCCGGGTGTTTGACGAGCCTCTCAAGCCTGCCGCTTGGCGACTTTACGTTTCCCCGCAACGGCTGGCTTGGCACTGGCTCTTTTCCTCTCGTCGTTCAACTGTTCCATCCACGACAAGGCATCTATGTACGATAGAAAGTGATGCAGGTAACCCGGCGACTGCTCACGCATCACGATTAGCGCACGGTGTGCCAAGCTGCTGGAGTTGAGTGGGCCTGCGTTATCGGGGACCTGTGCCCTTGATTGCCGCAGCAGTCCATTCGCGCTGACCCTGGCCCAGGCCTCTCTGAAATAATCAATAAGTGCGGAATCAAGACTCAATGAGCCATGCTGCACTATTTTGCTGGACACTGGACTTGCTGAATGGCTTTCTGGCGTCAGGCTAGCCGTATAAGCCAGGAGTTCAGCCAGAGGCCCTGCGGTGACAGGGTCGGTCTGGGTTTCGCTCCGTTGCTGCTCCGTCTGTTGCGCCGGCTCAACGACCTCATCCTGATAGGCTTGCAATTGCGTGGACAGACGCTCATTGAGCCAGCGCCGTGCTGCGCCATTCTGATGGCTTGCCCGCCTGGACAAGGCCTCGATAAAGTGAAAGCGCAAGGGAGCCAGCTGATCGTGACCGCGCTTACGCCAGTCCTCCAGCTGCCTATCAATGGACTCGCTGCTTTCCTTATTCATCAGCCGCTCTTACCTCTGACACAGTCGTTGCCGCCGATGCCGCAGCAGCAGTCATGCTGGGCACTGGTGAAATTTCCACCCGCCGGTTCTTGGCTCGCCCTGCTTCATCTTCATTGGAGGCAACTGGCTGTTCAGCGCCAAATGCAGCCGCAAACACTGATGAAGATGGAATGCCTGCGGAAATCAGGGCTCGTGTAACCGTCAGGGCGCGTTGAGCCGAAAGATCCCAGTTATCATCAAACTTACGATTTCCCTCGAGCACTTGCTGATCATCCGTAAAGCCGCTCACCATTAAAATCTGGTTATGCGAGCGCAGGTAATCCGTTAGCGGTTCGACCAGGGACTGAAGCACTTCCTGGCCTTCCGCCTGCAGCTGCGCGGAATTCAATGCGAACAGCACGCTGCCGCTGATGCCTATGCGCCCGTCAATCAACGTCACGCTGCCTTCGGCCAATTGCGTGGCCAGCGCTTGCTCCAAGCTGATACGGCGCTCAGTCTCCTCCTGCCGGTGCTGCACCTCTTCTTCCAGTTTGGCTGACAATTCCAGCTGCAGACCAATGGCGCCCACCAAAACCAGAACAAACGCACCGAGCAGCACGGACATTAAATCTCCAAAGACTGCCCATATAGGCGCGCTGGGTTCAATGCCCGTGTCCAGATCGTCGTTCATGCAGATACCGAATCAGAAGAGGGCCGCTTCCCGACTGCATGCTGTAGCTCCTCGATAATTTGCTTTTGCGACATGACGCTCAAGTCGATCACTTCTTTTGCCTGGGCTACGTAGTAGGCAAGCTGCTCGTCGCTACGAGCAATCGATTTATCCAGGACGGTCTCTATACGCTGCAAATGTTCAATCAACGCAGCATTTGACTCACCAAAAAGATGTACGGCAGCACCAAAGGCCTCGCCCAAACTGGCAATCTCGACAGCACTGCCGGTAATTTGGCCGGCAGCATCGGAAAGTTTTTCTGATTCAGCACGGGCCTGGGCCGTAAATTGGGTGCCCACGCGCCCTAACACATCTGCGGATTTGACGAGCAAGGCGTCAATAGCCTCCCGCTGCTCAGACGAAGCATGCTGCATTGCGGTCTGCAGGCTTGCCGAAGTTTCCAACAGGCGATTGCGTTCATCCAGCAAAGTATTGTCTCGAGCCATGCTGTCGGTGAAGGCCTGGCGCACCTCGGCAACCAGACTTGCTGCGGCCATGGGCGCTTCACCAGCCGACTGTGCCAGCTTCGCCATTTCGGCAATGGTCTCACGGGCATGGACTTTGGTTTGCGTGGAAATTTCGTTCGCTGTTTGCGTCAACGCTGCACAAATTTCCAGCTGTTGTTCCTTAGCCTGCACTCCCGCTTGCTGCCACGACTGGCGCAAGGCTTCAGCCGTTTCAGCCAGACTGGTTGACCAGGCCGACAATCGTTTCTGATCCTGACTGGCCAAATCTGTTAGTAGAGTCTGATGCGACTGCCCCACCGTATTGACAAGCGAAACAGCATGCCGCTCCAGTGCCGATACAGCAGCCGTTAAGGCAAGCTGGCTGTCCTCGGCCAACTTTTCGCTGGTTTCCCGCTGTGTGGAAAGCGACTGACTCCATGCCGCGGACAAACTGTCTGCTGTGCCCTCCAGACGAGCCGAGACACCTTCCAGCATACTGGCCGAGCGTTGCTCAAAAACCCCTGCCACGCCATCAAGCTGCCGCTGCACAGCTTGCGTAAGTGTGTCGTGCAAGGTGGTGGTATCGCGCATCAGGCCAGCCATGGTTGTTTCCACCAGCGGCTGGATCGCCGTCCCGGCGCTGCGCACACCTTCGGCCACACTGTCTTTCAGAGATTGTCCCACCGTAGCGGCAAGGTGCTGGTATGCGGCATCTGTTTTTTCCTGGAATTGTTCCTGGCGTGCCTCCAATCGTTCATTCAAACTCTGGTTATGTCGCTCCATAGCAGTCATCATGGCCTGCAGCTTGTCGGCCACCGCCGTCATGCCCAGCGTCTGTTGCTGCAATAACCTGAAACCTTCTTCTCGCTGATGAGCCGGCGAGTGCACGCGCAAAGCGCTCGTTATATTGGCGTCCAGGGTTTGCGCAGCCAAGATCCGGTCGCGCGTGCACAAGGCAGACAATAAGCCCAACATCGCCGACGTAGCTACGCCTGCGACCGAGGTACCAAAGGCAAAACCCAAGCCCTGGACGGGCGCCGCCAGTGATGCCCGAATGGCGGCCAGGTCGGTTGAGCTTTCCAAAGCCAGGCCAGTCCCACGCAAGGTGGCCACCATGCCGAGGAAAGTCCCCAACATCCCCAGCAATACCAACAAGCCGACCAGGTAAGGAGTAAGCACCGGACGTGGCAAACCCGCACGCTCTCCTTGAATGCGCTGGCCTACCTGTACCCTGAGATTTGGGTGCACAGCGCGCAGCCATTCATCCAGGCTGTCCGGCGACCCGGAAAGGCCCGCAAGCGCCCGCGACAGGGTTGTCGTGGCCTGCTGGTAGCGATACAACTCCAGTGCACCGACCAGATAAACCACAGCGATAAGGGCGGTAATAGCCAGTGCCAAGCGGTTTGAAGCAATGTAGTGCGAGCCAATCCAGCAGGCGGCGACAAGCCCGGCAAGAAAAATAAGAAATTGAAGAAATCGATTCATAGGAGTGTAGGTTGACGACTAAGGCCGGCGAGCTAAGGCCGCCAACAGCCCTTGAGCGGGTTGCAAACGAATATCCAATTCAGCGAATAATACGCTTTGCATATCCTCGTGAAACACATTTAGCCAGGCGTGAGCGCCGCCCGACGGGACATGCTTGAGCTCATCCTCATTGGCAAGTGCCTCCAGTGCAGCTTGTTTCAAGCGCTTGAAGTGCGCTTCAAGCAAAACCGGAACACGGGCCAGCATGGAAAACTCGCGTTCATTCATGGCCTGCTCCATAACAGCATCCACAGCGGCAAGACGAGCCATATCAGGCGATCTGCCAGCCAGCACGGCGCGCAAACGCGTTCGCAATTCGGTGCAGCGTGTCTCCATGATTTGCTGCAATGAAATATAGCGCTGACGGTAAGTCGAAAACTCAATGGCGTCCATTGGGACGGCCTGGCCCTGCTGAGCAACAGATGACTGCCTGCCACGATGTCTTGCAGGTGCGGGGATGTTGACAGCGGCTATGGCATCACTCAGCGCTTTGCAAACACGGGCATATTCCTGATCTTCGTCCAGCTCGGCTGTCGCCTGAGGGGTTGCCGACGCAGGGTTACTCAACGCAGCCCCCAATGCAATCGCATCAGACCAGCCCAGCCATTGACTCAAGCGATCGGAAAGAGACGAGACAGGCTCGGCTATATCGGCATTATTCAGGCGCGACAGCAGGCGTACGAGCGCCGGCCCGCTGAAACTTGTGCGTCGAGCAGATTCTTGCACCATGGCATAAAGACAAAAACCTGGGAGTTTACACGCTGGCGCTGGAGACTACACCGCTGCCATCAGCATACCTGATGCTAAGCTGGCCTGCCGCTGCTCAAGGAGTTGACCAGACCGCATGCTTAATCCTCGTCGCTCTCGTCAAGGTGAAACTTATGGATGATGCGATGGGCAAGCGGTGCCAGCACGAGACCCAGCGTGGCAACGAAAACCAAGCCTACCAGAATGCTATACAAAGAAAAAAAGAGCTTTCCCATAACGCTGGCGGGCACAATATACGGGCCAATCCCCGAAAGAATCAACGCGGTGTTCAGGACGGCATCGTGCCACTCGACCGGCTCCAGCAACAGGTGTCCGAGCACACCTATGGATAGCGTGAATCCTACGACAAGCAATGCCAAGCCTACATGCGACAAAATCCGGTACGTGAAATCCCGCGAATTCAATAAAGGCTTATCTTTTGATTCGTACATTGCCCACCCCCTCCTGTTGAACGAACAAGCAGACATACTTTATGTGGCCGAATCCTAGCCCAGTTCACACAAAAAGGGTACCAGTGGTCTGTTTGATCAATGGGGTCGATACCCCAAAACGAAGTAAACCGGTTTCAGAACCAAAGCAAAATACGGTGTGCAGGCCTCTCGAACACACAAAAAACAGACAGAGATTACTACGTGATAACCCTGCTCAAAGCACACCAAAATTTATTTTAAACCTAAAATAGATTAGTATCGATGGTTATGGAAACCCGCATAGATACTCAGTTTTAAAGAAAACGAAACCATTTAATACAAAGCTCCCGGCGCAAATTCCGGAACCTTACAACTTGTTGACGTGAGTATTTGTATAGCCTATAAAAGCACCGGCAGTTGGGAGTTTGTATTCAGTTGCAATCAACAAAACGTCATCGCATAAAAGCCAGGAGACACAAATGAAAAGTAGTGCAAAAGTGGACGCCAAGTCCATCCAGTCCAAGTCATCGCGCCGCCAGTTCCTGGGTGGCGCAGCAGCCGGTACTGCTGCCGCAGTAGGCATGGGTTTTCCATCGATTGTCAGCGCACAGGCACCCACCAACCTCAGGTTCCAAAGCACTTGGCCAACCGTCGACATCTTTCACGAGTACGCCCTTGACTTCGCCCAAAAAGTCAACGACATGACGGGCGGCGAGCTCAAGATTGAGGTCTTGCCAGCCGGAGCTGTAGTTCCCGCCTTCGCACTGCTCGACGCGGTGTCCAAAGGTACGCTAGACGGCGGCCATGGGGTGCTGGGCTACAACTACGGCAAGCAAAACGCCCTGGCACTGTATTCGTCGGGTCCCGCCTACGGCATGGACGCCAACATGGTCCTGGCCTGGCACAAATACGGTGGCGGCAAAGAGCTGCTCGACGAGCTCTACGCTGAAATCGGCGGCAACGTTGTCACCTTCCTGAGTGGCCCTATGCCCACCCAGGCATTCGGCTGGTTCAAAAACCCCATCACCAAGACAGAAGATCTCAAAGGCCTGAAGTTCCGTACAAACGGCCTGGCCATTGACTTGTTTACAGCCATGGGCGCAGCGGTTAACGCCCTGCCCGGCGGTGAAATCGTACCAGCGCTCGATCGCGGCCTGCTTGACGGCGCCGAGTTCAACAACGCTTCGTCCGACCGTCTGCTGGGTTTCCCCGATGTGTCCAAAGTGTGCATGCTGCAAAGCTTCCACCAATCGTCGGAAACCTTTGAAATCACCTTCAATAAAGACAAGTACAACGCCTTGCCCGACAAAATGAAGGCCATTATTGCCAACGCAGTCGAAGCCGCCTCGGCCGACATGTCATGGAAAGCGGTAGACCGCTATTCGCAAGACTACATCAAGCTGCAAGAAGACGGCGTCAAGTTCTACAAGACACCCGATGCCATCTTGCAAGAACAGCTTGTGGTCTGGGACAAGATCATCGACGAAAAAGCCAAAACCAACGCCATGTTCAAGAAAATCGAAGAATCGCAACGAGCCTTCGCCAAACGAGCAGTCGCTTGGGACATGGACACCAACAATAATCGGCGCATGGCTTACAACCACTACCGCAAAGCGGCCCAAAACAAGGGCTAAGCCGATACGCTCCCAACAATACCACCCTTAGGCAACATGGGTGGTGTTTTTAATCGGCTACGCAGGGGCGTCTCAGGTACCAGATCCGTCCCTGCTGTTTCCTCCCCAGCAGGTTCACCATGCAAAAATTTTTATTGACCATAGACCGGTTCAATACCTGGATCGGTCAGCTGTTCGGCTGGCTCGTCCTGGCATTGACACTGTTCGTCACCTACGAAGTTTTTTCACGCTACGCATTGGGCAACCCGCACGCATGGTCTTTTGATGCCATGAACATGATGTATGGCGGCTTATTCATGATGGCAGGCGCCTATACCTTATCCAAGAACGGACACGTACGCGGCGATGTGCTTTACGGTTTTTTCCCACCCCGCCTGCAGGCCGGATTAGACCTGACCTTATATATTCTATTTTTCTTTCCTGGCGTCATTGCTCTTGTTTGGGCTGGCTACACCTACGCTGCCGAGTCCTGGATGATCAATGAACACTCCACCATCACCGCCGACGGCCCCCCAATTTATCCTTTCAAAGCCATTATTCCCCTGGCAGGAATCGCTTTGTTGTTCCAGGGTTTTGTTGAGGTGGTCTATTGTGTCAAGTGCCTGAAACAAGGCTACTGGACCAAACGAGAGGAAGACGTCGAAGAAGTTAATGTGGAAAAACTCAGAGAACTAGTGCACGTAGATACTGAAGAAATCAATACACTCGACGGCATCGCGGTCGAGCAAGAGAAAGGGAAGCAACCATGAGAAAAGAGATATGGTTTGGCCTCTCTATATTATTGGCCGTCGTCGTAGCTCTGTTTGTGCTAATGCCTGCGCCGGCAGACATTACCAACGGCCACCTGGGCCTGCTCATGCTGGGCCTGATCGTGGCCACCATCATGCTAGGCTTTCCCACCGCCTTTACCCTCATGGGCATGGGGGTAATGTTCACCTACCTGGCCTATCGGGGCATGGGCCCACAGATCGCCATCGAGCAAACGCTGGACCTGATGGTGCTGCGCACCTACGCCGTCATGACCAACGACGTACTAATCGCGGTGCCTCTGTTCATTTTCATGGGCTATCTGGTTGAACGTGCCAATCTGGTCGAGAGGCTGTTCAAAAGCATGCACCTGGCCATGGCCCGCATGCCTGGGTCGCTGGCTATCGCTACTGTCATTACCTGCGCAGTCTTTGCCACGGCAACCGGTATTGTTGGCGCAGTGGTTACATTGATGGGCTTGCTGGCCATGCCCGCCATGATGAAGGCTGGTTACAGCATACGTCTGACGGCTGGCGCCATTACCGCAGGTGGCTGCCTGGGCATTATGATCCCGCCTTCAGTGCTGCTGATCGTATACGGTGCTGTGGCTGGGGTATCGGTCGTCAAGCTGTATGCCGGCGCCTTCTTTCCTGGCCTCATGCTGGCGTTGCTGTATGTCTTGTACATCATGATCGTCGCCAAGATCAGCCCCAAGTCGGCTCCGCCGCTGTCTGAAGAAGAACGTCGCGTCACACTGCCCGAGTTTGCTCAAAGTATCAAGAGCACCATCAGCAACCGTGCTGTACCTGGCCTTCTCGGTGCCATCAAAGGCAAGCGCAATGCCAGCGTGCCTATGGGCACTTTGCTCAAGCAGCTGTTCATTGCCCTGTTGCCTGCCCTGGTTTTTGCATCCGCCATGGCACTGACTTACTCCATTGTGACCACGCCCGACCCCGTCCTGGACAGTGGGCTGGTGGAAATGGGCTCTTTCTCACAAGATAATTCCAGTGAGTTTTCGGGAGGCTTGGCTGAACCCCCAGGATCAGCCTCATTGTCTGAACCTCTGGGCGCCCAGGCGCTGGGTGCCGATGCAGGAACGGAACCCGCAACTGATGAAGCCGGAACCAAAACGATCGCCGCACCGGACGCCCCAATGTCGTTCTGGATCACCCTGGCAGTCGGCACGGTTCTTCTGCTGATCTTCTACGCCATCTTCACATTTGCCCGCCTTGAAATCTTCAAGATGCTGCTCAGCTCGTTCTTCCCGCTGGCGCTCATGATTCTGGCGGTGCTGGGCAGTATTGTGTTTGGCTTTGCTACACCATCAGAAGCAGCAGCCATGGGCTCATTCGGTGGCTTGCTATTGGCGCTGGCCTATCGGCGACTCAATCTACCCATGCTGAAAGAGTCGGTGTATCTGGCCGCCAAGACCAGCGCCATGGTATGTTGGCTCTTCGTCGGATCCAGCATCTTCTCGGCAGCCTTTGCACTATTGGGTGGACAAGCAATCATCAACGACTGGGTGCTGGGCATGAACCTGACTCCCGTAGAGTTCATGATTCTGGCGCAAATCGTCATCTTCCTGCTGGGTTGGCCGTTGGAATGGACTGAAATCATCGTGATTTTCATGCCTATCTTCCTGCCACTGCTGGCGCACTATCAGATCGACCCGCTGTTCTTTGGTCTGCTGGTAGCCCTGAACCTGCAAACGGCATTCCTGTCGCCGCCTGTGGCCATGTCGGCCTTCTATCTGAAGGGCGTATCACCACCACACGTGACGCTGAACCAGATTTTTGCAGGCATGCTGCCGTTCATGGGCATACAGATCATCGCCATCGTGCTGCTGTATATGTTCCCCGGTATCGGCTTATGGCTACCGGAAGTGCTGTACTGACCAACAGTACAGAAATGAAAAAGGCCGGTTCATCGCCCGGCCTTGCCAACGGCTCAGAAATGAGCCGTTTTTTTTATGTTTGACGGCCGATAGAGTAATAGGTAAAGCCGCGCGCTTTCATTCTGGCGGGCTCAAACAGATTACGACCATCGAATACTACGGCTTGGGCAAGCAGCGATTTGATGCAATCAAAATCCGGCGCCTTGAAGGCTTGCCAGTCAGTCACGATGATCAGTGCGTCGGCGTTCTTCAGGGCAGCCTCTTTGTTGTCACACAAGGCCAGCGTGTCAGTGCGATCACCATACAGGCGTCGCGCCTCATTCATGGCTTCCGGGTCATAGGCCTGCACCTTCGCGCCAGCCTCCCAGAGGGCTTCCATCAGCACACGACTAGGCGCATCGCGCATGTCATCGGTATTGGGCTTGAAGCTTAGCCCCCAGAGCGCAAAGGTTTTGTCTTGCAGCTTGCCTTGATAGTGCTGATGCAGCTTTTGAAACAACACCTTTTTCTGCTCATTGTTACGCGCCTCGACCGCCTTCAGGATTTTGGCATCAAAGGAAATACCATCGGCCGTGCGTATCAGGGCTTGAACATCTTTTGGAAAGCATGACCCACCATACCCGACACCCGCATAGATGAAATCGTAGCCGATGCGAGGATCGGAACCTATGCCCTGGCGCACCATTTCAATATTGGCGCCCAGCCTCTCGGCCAAATTGGCCATTTCATTCATAAAGCTGATTTTGGTGGCCAGCATGCAGTTGGCAGCGTATTTGGTCAGCTCGGCGCTGTGCACGTCCATCACGATGATTTTTTCGTGATTACGATTGAAAGGCGCGTACAGTTCGCGCATGATGTTTTCGGCGTGGTGACTGTCTGTGCCAATAATAATGCGGTCGGGGCGCATGCAATCAGCCACAGCAGCCCCCTCTTTCAGAAACTCAGGATTGGACACCACATCAAACGTCAGGTCGGTACGCCCTCGCTGGGCCAGGACGTCGGCCAGACACAGGGATACCTTGTCTGCTGTGCCCACAGGCACCGTCGACTTATCGATGACAATGCGATGCTGTTCCATGTGCTGGGCGATAGTCCGGGCCACCGTAAGCACTTGCTTCAAGTCGGCGGAACCGTCTTCATCGGGCGGCGTACCAACTGCTATGAACTGCACGTCACCGTGATGTACACCCAGAGCGGCATCAACCGTAAAGTTCAGGCGCCCCGCTGCGTGGTTATCTTGCACCAGCCGGCCAAGCCCGGGTTCGAAAATAGGTATTTGGCCTTGCTTGAGTCGTTCAACTTTTGCCTCATCAACATCGACGCACATCACATCGTGACCCACTTCGGCCAGTACGGCAGCTTGCGTCAGCCCCACATACCCAATGCCGAAAACCGTAACTTTCATGAACCCTCAGTATTTGTGATTTTCTGTATTAATCAAGGAACATACCGCAATTTCTTGAATTATATATGACACAATATACAGTACTGGCTTTGAAGCCGCCCATGGAAACGCTGCCATGACGCATCTTGCCTTGCTGTCCAATCGAATAAACCGTCTGTTGTTTTCGCTGCCGGGCTTGTTGCTTCTTGCCGCCTGTGCTGGACCTGGCTCGCATTCTTTGGGCCCCTCTGCGGCACCCGCCTCCACCATTGCAGTCGATCCGGCCCAGCGCGGCGACGTCGTGCTGACCGCAATGGGCTTGATGGAAACCCGCTATCGCTATGGCGGAAGCAAACCGGCAACAGGGTTCGATTGCAGCGGTCTGGTGGCCTATGTCTTCAAGCACGCGGCCAGTCAGGTACTGCCGCATAATACTGCTGCCATTGCCCGGCTAAGCCGGCCTATCAGCAAAGCGCAATTGCAGGCGGGTGACCTGGTGTTCTTCAATACGCTGAACCGGTCGTTTTCCCATATGGGAATCTATCTCGGCGGGGGACGTTTCATCAACGCCCCTTCGTCGGGCGGCCGGGTTCGTATCGACTCTTTGAGTAACCCCTACTACGACAAGCATTACGAGTCGGCCGGAACCCTATTCAGCTCATGATGTAGTACAAGGTCAGACCGGCACATATTGATAATGAGCTGCTATGGTCAGAAAGTCGTTCAGTTGGGGATCCACACCGGTTTCTTCCTGCAGGATTGCCGCCACGGCAGCAGCAAGTTGTTCAGCCAGCTTTGCGTCCAGGAACAGCAAGCGAGTGCGCCTGGCCAATACGTCTTCCACGGTACGGGCATATTCGTAACGCGCAGCAAACCGCACCATGGCTACACTCAAGCCCGGCGCCAACTCGGTCTCGGCACCCGGCAGGCTTTGAACGACAGAGGCTTCGGCCCCATACGACAATAAGCCTGGAGCCTGAGTCATGGACTTGCGGCCGGCGCTTGCACCGACCAAAGGCAGATCAGCTGTGCGTGAAGGTGGCAGATGTTGCAGCAAGGCGCTGTCCATGCATTTTTGCAGGGTATCTTCAGCCATGGCACGGTAAGTGGTCCATTTACCGCCCGTGACCGTGACGAGCCCGCTGGGGCTGACCAGCACGGTGTGCTCACGACTGATTTTCTTGGTGTTATTGCCTTCGTTGTCGGGCGGACGCACCAGGGGACGCAAGCCTACCCATATGCTTTTGACATCGGCACGTGTAGGCGCCCGCTTCAGATAGCGGCCTGCCTCACCCAGAATAAAATTGACTTCCTCGACAAAGGCATCTGGTTCGCGCGATAAATCATGGCGTGGTGTATCGGTGGTACCCAATATGACTTTGCCCAGCCATGGCACAGCAAACAGCACCCGCCCATCTTGGGTTTTGGGGACCAGCAAAGCGTGGTCGCCAGGGAAAAAATCACTGTCGACAACCAAATGCACCCCCTGGCTGGGTGCTACCATGGGTTGCACCGGACGCTCGCCGGCATCGCCATCTTTCTGGCGGATATGATCGACCCAGACGCCAGTAGCATTCACTACGCAGCGCGCATTGACAGTATAGGCCTGGCCGGACTCATTATCGGTGCACCTCAGGCCCACGACCTTGCCCTGCTCGTGGATCAGTTCGGTAACAGGACAATAATTGATGATCAGCGCCCCTTGCGCAGCCGCAGTACGCGCCAGCGCCAAGGCCAGCCGTGCGTCATCGAACTGACCATCCCAATACTTGACGCCCCCCTTCAAGCCCTGTTGCTTGACGCCAGGCATGCATTGAAGTGTTTGGCGGGAACTCAGAAACTCGGTTGAGCCCAGGCCCGCCTTGCCAGCCAGGGCATCATAGGCCTTGAGCCCTACACCGTAAAACGGTACCTCCCAACATTTATAACCTGGCACCACAAAAGGCAGCGGCCTGGCCAGATGAGGCGCGTTATGCAGCAAAGTGGCACGCTCATGCAGGGCTTCACGCACCAGGGCAATATTGCCCTGGGCGAGATACCGAACCCCCCCGTGCACCAGCTTGGTCGCCCGTGACGAAGTACCCTTGGCGAAGTCATGCGATTCGAGCAAGACCACAGACAAACCGCGCTGGGCGGCGTCCAGCGCAACGCCCAGACCGGTTGCACCGCCGCCGATGATGGCCAGATCGACCTGGCCCAGTCCGGCCAGCGCCTGCAACAACTGCGGGCGCCCGGACTCTTGGGGAGAAGCTTGTGTAGTCATGAAAAAAGGCTTGATTTTACCGTACCTTGCCCTCTTTCCATGCACTCAACAAGGCCTCGTAGGCAACGGTTTCACCTTTGGGGCTCTCGTTGTCCAGCTTTTTCCAGGGGGCTTGCGTGTCGCTGAGCCATTTGGATGGATCGCTTTTCTTGTTGAGTTTGGGCGCGCAATGGCTCATGCCGGCGCGTTCCAGCCTGGCCATGATGGCATCCATTTCCTCGGCCAGGTTATCCATGGCTTGCTGAGGCGTTTTCTCGGCGGTAATGGCGGTTGCCACGTTTTTCCACCACAGCTGTGCAAGCTTGGGATAATCGGGCACGTTGGTACCGGTTGGGGTCCAGGCCACACGCGCAGGGCTACGGTAAAACTCGATCAGACCGCCATATTTGTCTGCGTTCTTGGTGAAATATTCGCTATGAATATCGCTATCGCGAATAAAGGTCAGCCCCACTATCGATTTTTTGAGCGATGTGGTTTTGGACGTCACGAACTGCGCATACAACCAGGCAGCCGCCACTTTCTTGGGATCATGATCTTTGAAGAAGCTCCATGAGCCCACATCCTGATAGCCATTTTGCATGCCGTCTTTCCAGTACGGGCCATGCGGAGCCGGCGCCATGCGCCATTTAGGCGTACCGTCCTCGTTCACGACAGGCAAGCCCTTCTTGGTCATGTCCGCCGTGAAGGCGGTGTACCAGAATATCTGCTGAGCAATATGGCCCTGGGCCGGCACCGGGCCCGATTCGCTGAATGTCATGCCTTGCGCTTCCTTGGGCGCATATTTTTTCATCCAGTCTATGTATTTGGTCAATGCGTAGACGGCCGCGGGCGAGTTGGTGGCGCCACCGCGCGATACCGAGGCACCCACCGGCGTGCATTTGTCGTCGGCAACGCGTATACCCCATTCATCTACCGGCATGCCATTGGGGGTACCCTTGTCGGCAGTACCAGCCATGGATAGCCATGCGTCGGTAAACCGCCATCCCAGTGATGGATCTTTCTTCCCATAATCCATGTGCCCGTATATAGGCTTGCCATCTATGGTCTTGACATCATTGGTGAAGAAATTGGCGATGTCTTCGTAGGCCGTCCAATTGACCGGCACCCCAAGTTCATAGCCATACTTGGCCTTGAACTTGTCTTTCAGGTCTTGCCGGTTGAACAGGTCGGCACGGAACCAGTACAAGTTGGCAAACTGCTGGTCGGGCAGTTGATACAACTTGCCATCAGGAGCCGTGGTGAACGATGTACCAATAAAATCCTTGATATCCAGGCCGGGATTGGTCCACTGCTTGCCGTCCCCATTCATGTAGTCGGTCAGCGACAGCATATTGCCGTAACGGTAATGCGTACCGATGAGGTCCGAGTCGGACACCCAGCCATCGTAGATGGACCGGCCAGACTGCATGGATGTTTGCAGCTTCTCGACCACGTCACCTTCCTGGATCAGGTCATGGTGGACGGTGATGCCGGTGATTTCTGCAAACGCCTTGGCTAGCGTCTTGGCCTCGTATTCATGGGTGGTAATTGTTTCGGACACCACCGATATTTCGTTGACGCCCTGCTCTTTCAGTTTGTTGGCGGCCTCGATGAACCACTTCATTTCGGCCATCTGCTGGTCTTTGCTCAGCGTAGAGGGTTGGAACTCGGTATCTACCCATTTCTCGGCCTCGGCCTCTCCGGCAAAAGCCTGGCCTGATAGCAGGCATGCGATGGCTAACCCCAATGCGGTACGACGAAATAACATTGCTGTCTCCTAGGTAACTCGGTCCCCATTTTTTTATTCCGCCACGCGCTCCGGGGGATGATCGGCTTGCGCGGCAATACCCTTTCAGCCCTTGCGCAAGATAAACGCAAGCACCAACATCGACACTACAAAACTGATCCACACACTAGGCGCCTGCTCCAGGCTGAACCAGCCTGCCATGGTTTCGGCCAAGCCCAAAAAGCCCAGGTTGATATATGCGGCAATCAACAAACCTATGAACAAGCGGTCGCCCCGGGTAGTTGCCATGGGCAGCAGACCTTTGCGCAGCGTAGTGGGACTCTTGAGTTCCCAAACGGTCATACCCACCAGCATAAGGGCGATGCATATGAAAAATATGGCAGTTGGCAAGGTCCACATCATCCAGCCAAACATAACAGTCTCCTTGAACAGCCTTGGCGTGACCTAGACTCGGCCCATCGCAAAGCCTTTAGCAATGTAATGGCGAACGAACCAGATGACGATCGCGCCCGGAATGATGGTTAGCGTGCCCGCCGCCGCCAGCGTCGCCCAATCCATGCCTGAGGCGGAAACCGTGCGGGTCATGGTCGCCACAATAGGTTTGGCGTTCACGCTGGTCAGGGTGCGTGCAAGCAATAGCTCGACCCAACTGAACATAAAGCAGAAAAAGGCCGCCACACCCACACCCGACTTGATAAGTGGCAGAAATATCGTCAGGAAGAAACGGGGGAAGCTGTAGCCATCAATATATGCAGTTTCATCGACCTCGCGAGGTATACCGCTCATGAAGCCTTCCAGTATCCAGACTGCCAGAGGTACGTTGAACACCAGGTGCGCCAAGGCAACGGCCCAGTATGTATCCATCAGGCCAAGTGTGGAATAAAGCTGAAAGAAAGGAAGCAGGAATACTGCCGGCGGTGTCATGCGGTTAGTGAGCAGCCAGAAGAAAACGTGCTTGTCTCCCAAGAAGCGATAGCGCGAAAACGCGTAGGCGGCAGGCAAAGCGACCGACAATGAAATGACCGTATTCAGTGCCACATAGATCAGGCTGTTGATATAGCCGCTATACCATGACGGGTCGGTGAAGATAGTGATGTAGTTGTCCAGCGTAAAGTGCTGCGGCAGCAAAGAGAAGTTGGACAAAATACCGGAGTTGGTCTTGAAGCTCATGTTGACCATCCAGTAAATGGGCAACATCGCAAACAGCAGATACAGAAGCAGGAAAATCGTGCGCTTTCTGAAGGGCTTCTTGTTACTCATGACCAGCCTCTTTGCTTTGCGTGCCTACCCTAAGCATCCAGTTGTACAAAATGAAGCAGAACATAAGGATGATCAGGAAATAGATCAGTGAAAAAGCCGCTGCAGGCCCAAGATCGAACTGACCAACAGCCTTCTGGGTAAGGTACTGACTCAGAAAGGTAGTGGCATCGCCGGGGCCACCACCTGTCAGGACAAAAGGTTCGGTGTAAATCATGAAGCTGTCCATGAAACGCAAGAGCACTGCAATCATGAGTACACCGCGCATCTTGGGCAGCTGTATGTAGCGAAATACCGCAAACTTGCTGGCACCATCAATGCTGGCGGCCTGGTAATAAGCCTCGGGGATGGAACGTAGACCAGCATAGGCAAGCAGGGCCACCAACGGCGTCCAGTGCCATACGTCCATCAGCAATACGGTCAGCCAGGCTTGAGTGGGATTACTGGCATAACTGTAATCTATGCCCAATATGGTCAGCATGCGCCCCATCAGCCCTATGTCAGTGCGCCCGAAAATCTGCCAGATCGTTCCCACCACATTCCAGGGGATCAGCAAGGATAAAGCCACCAGTACCAACACCGCCGAGGCCTTCCACCCGGAGGCTGGCATGGACAATGCCAGCAAAATACCCAGCGGGATCTCTATGGCCAGCACCGACAAAGAAAAAATCAATTGGCGTAATAAAGCCGCATGGAGCTCCTCGTCGCGCATGACCATGCTGAACCACTCTGTACCCACAAATACTGAACGGGTGGGTGAAAACACATCTTGTACAGAGTAGTTGACCACCGTCATCAGAGGAATGACCGCGGAGAAAGCAACACACAGACATACCGGCAGGATCAGCCACCAGGCTTTCTGATTGACGGGTTTCGTGTCTTGACTCATGCGATGAGCTCCTCGTTCCTGTATAGGCAGGACTGCGGCACCAGCACAGCCAGTCCGACAACCGATCCAACCTCGGGCTGGGTGTGCTCTACACCCAAGCGGGCCCGTATCAACCGTGAGCCGACCTGGGCGGTCAGCAGTTGATGCGTACCTACGTCCTGCACATTTTCGACGATGGCGCTTACAACGCCAGGTTCGCCCAAGGGCGCCAGACGCGTGTACTCAGGCCTGACTCCTAACGTGAGTTCACCCTGCTCCACCGGCATGCCGGAAGGGATGATCACGCTCTGTCCGGCCAATGTGACGCCCTCATTATCAACGCTCATCGGCAGAAAGTTCATGCCTGGTGAGCCTATGAAGTGTCCTACGAAGGTATGGGCCGGACGCTCAAACAATGCTTGCGGTGTACCTATTTGCACCACTCGGCCGCGCGACATTACCATGATCTGCTCGGCAAAGGTCAGGGCCTCAACCTGGTCGTGTGTAACGTAGATAAGCGTCAGTTTCAGCTCTTGATGAATCTGCTTGAGTTTACGCCGCAATTGCCATTTAAGATGCGGGTCGATGACTGTAAGAGGCTCGTCGAACAGCACCGCCGACACATCATCCCGCACCAAGCCACGCCCCAGCGAAATCTTTTGTTTGGCGTCGGCCGACAAACCTGCTGCGCGCAGATCAAGCTGATGGCTCATCTCGAGCATTTCAGCAATTTGACCCACCCGCGCCTTGATCCGCGCTTCAGGCATCTTGCGATTGCGCAGGGGAAACCCCAAATTCTGGCCTACCGTCATGGTGTCGTATACCACGGGAAACTGAAATACCTGAGCGATATTACGAGTCTGCGGAGACGCTTGTGTCTGGTCAACACCATCGAAGTGGACAGTACCCTGAGACGGTGTCAACAAACCCGAAATAATGTTGAGCATCGTCGTTTTGCCACATCCCGAAGGGCCCAGCAAGGCATAAGCTCCGCCATCCTCAAATGACATCTTCAAGGGTAGCAAGGCGTAATCTTCATCGTTTTTCGGATGAGCAAGATAAGAGTGCGACAGGTCGAGATCGATACGCGCCATATCAAGCTCCCTTCGCCAATCTGGGCGCCATCACCAGATCGCCATCATGATTGAACAGGAACGCAGCGGCTGGCGAAAAATATAAGGTCAGGGCATCGCCGATATTGAAATGATGAACACCAGGTGCCTGGGCCACGACTTCGCCTATATCGCTGCTGACGTGTACATAAGTGTCTGAACCTGAAATCTCGGCCAGCAGCACCTTACCGCGCAGAACATGGTCGCCCTCTTGGGCTTGCAATCGCAAGGAGCTGGCACGCAGGCCCACCGTCACTGTTTGCTGTGCAGCCACCGCTCCGGTCGGCCAGGTCAAGGACAACAGCGCGGCATCAGGCAGTTGAACGCCGCCTGGGGCTGGCGTGGCCGTCACAAAATTCATGGGTGGATCGCTATAAGCCCGGGCGACGCTCAGCGATTTGGGCAAATGAAAGACCTCGGTGGCGGGACCGTACTGCAGCAGACGCCCCTGATCCAGGACTGCCGTATAGCCTCCCAACAACAAGGCTTCAGCCGGTTCCGTTGTGGCATAGATGACCGTCGAATCACTGCTGCGAAACACTTGCCCCAGCTCTTCGCGCAGTTCTTCGCGCAGCTTGTAATCAAGGTTGACCAAGGGTTCATCAAGCAGCATCAAAGGTGCATTCTTTGCCAGCGCCCGCGCCAGTGCAACCCGCTGTTGCTGTCCGCCGGAGAGCTCAGCAGGCAGACGGTTGAGAAACATATCGATGTGCAGTTTTACAGCGAGCGCGTGGACGTTTTCGTCGACATTCTTTTCGCCACGCAGCTTCAAAGGAGAGGCTATATTCTGCCGCACAGTCAGGGACGGGTAATTAATGAACTGCTGGTACACCATGGCGACATTGCGCTTGCGCACTGGCTGACCCGTTACATCGCGGCCATCGACCATAACCTTGCCAGTGGTGGGCGCATCCAGCCCGGCCATGACACGCATCAGACTGGTTTTGCCGGACCTGGTTGCCCCCAGCAGGACCGTGACCGCACCTGGCTGCGGACTAAGGCTCATTTCATATAGCCACGTCTCGCTACCCACCTTCTTGCTGATGCCGTCTAGTGTCAACTGCATGAACTTGTCTCACATTTATTGTTCTATTCTGCTCATTATTGTTCGTTTTCTATCATATTTCCCTTGATGAAAACCCTAGCTTCTGTTCTTTTGGTTTCGTTGTACAGTTATTTCGTCGCCATGACGAACAAGAAGAATGAATCCGAACCTCCGCCAGCTCAAATTGCTGCAACATGTACACGAGCACAGCAGCAGCACCGTAGACAAGCTTGCCCTCCATTTGGGCGTCACGGTTCAAACCGTCAGGCGAGACCTGAAACGCTTGTCTGAAGCTGGGCTGCTTACCCGTTTTCATGGAGGCGTGCGCTTACCCAACTCCACCATAGAAAACATTGGGTATCGTCAACGCGAAAGCCTGCATGCTGAAGGCAAGCGCCGCATTGCCCAGGCTGTTGCCCGCGCAGTGCCCAACGACTGTTCACTGCTGATCAACATAGGCACTACCACAGAAGCCATCGCCAAAGCGCTGCTTCACCACACCGGACTGCGAGTCATCACCAACAACATCAATGTTGCGTCCATACTCAGCCGCAATCAGAATTGCGAAGTCATCGTAACGGGCGGTGTCGTGCGGCCTCGCGACTACGGCATTGTGGGTGAGGCTACAGTCGACTTCATCCGGCAATTCAAGGTAGACATCGCACTAATCGGCATTTCAGGCATTGAAGCAGACGGATCATTACGAGATTATGACTACCGCGAAGTGAAAGTTTCTCAAGCCATTATTTCGCACGCGCGTGAAGTATGGCTGGCCACCGATGCCAGCAAGTTCAATCGCCCTGCCATGGTGAAAGTAGCCGAGCTCGTGCAGATAGACCGCCTGTTTACTGACGCGCCTCCACCCGAGCCCTTCCCTGATCTGCTGGCCCACGCCCAGGTGCAATGCGATATCGCTGCGGCCTAGCCATCTTGTAGGCCAGCGGCGTTACCCGTACACTCCAGATCAGCCATATATCCAGAGCCATCATGATTTATCTACTTGCACTCGACCAAGGCACTTCCAGCACGCGCAGTATTGTTTTCGATCAACAAGGAAATATCGTGGCGCTGGCGCAAAAGGAAATCACGCAAATCTATCCCGAGCCAGGCTGGGTCGAGCACGACCCCATGGAAATCTGGCAAACCCAGTTGAGTACAGCTCGGGAAGCCATTGCCAAGGCCGGCCTGGAAGCCAGCGACATACATGCTATCGGTATTACCAACCAGCGTGAAACCACCGTCGTATGGAATAAGAAAACCGGCGTTCCTCTATATAACGCCATTGTCTGGCAAGATCGGCGCGCCGAGCCTACCTGCGTCGTGCTGCGCGAACAAGGCCTGGACCAGGTCATTCTCAACAAAACCGGCTTGCGCGTAGACGCCTATTTTTCAGGCACCAAGCTCAAATGGATACTGGACCACGTACCCGACGCACGCAGCCAGGCCGCCAAAGGCGAGCTGGCCTTTGGCACAGTAGACAGCTGGCTGATGTGGCAACTGACCCAAGGTGGCAAACACGTCAGCGACGTCAGCAATGCCTCTCGCACCATGCTGTTCAATGTGCACAACAATGAATGGGATCCCGAGCTGCTGCAAATGCTGGATATCCCGCCCGCCCTCATGCCTAAGGTGCAGCCCTCGGGTTCCGAATTTGGTACCGTTGCAGCCGAACTGCTTGGCCACGCTATTCCCATATGCGGGGTAGCGGGTGATCAGCAAAGCGCTTTGTTCGGGCAGGCATGCTTTACCGAAGGCATGGCCAAAAATACATACGGCACAGGTTGCTTCATGCTGATGCACACGGGTTCGACCTTCCAGACCTCACAGAATGGCTTGGTGACCACCAGTGCTGCGCAAACCGGCCAGCAAGCCCTGTATGCCATAGAAGGCAGCGTGTTCGTGGCGGGTGCTGTAGTGCAATGGATGCGCGATGGTCTGCACGCTTTCGAGAAAAGCCGGGAAATCGAAACCCTGGCGCAAAGCGTGCCCGATTCGGGCGGGGTCATGTTGGTACCGGCATTCACCGGCCTGGGTGCTCCCTATTGGAAACCCGACGCCCGCGGCACAATCACAGGGCTGACACGCGGTACCACCATGGCGCATATCGCACGGGCAGCCCTCGAAAGCATTGCCTATCAGAGCACTGCGTTACTGCAGGCCATGAGCCGCGACTCCGTCGCCGCGGGTTCAGCGCCCTTGGCCGAACTACGTGTTGACGGTGGCGCCTGCGTCAATGATTTGCTGATGCAGTTCCAGGCTGATTTGCTTGGTATCCCAGTGCTCCGGCCCACCATGATAGAGACCACTGCACTGGGTGCCGCCTACCTTGCTGGCCTGACTAGCGGCGTTTATCGCGACACCGAAGAATTATCAGCGCTCTGGAAAGTGGAACGTCGTTTTACGCCTCAAATGCCCAAAGCCGAGGCTCAGGCCTTGATGGACAGTTGGGAACACGCTATTCGCCAGACCTGCGCCGACTAAGCCTTCCCTGACCAGCACTTTTGGGCCGATCTTAGCTTGCCGTTAACGCCACGCCCCCGTTCAGGCGAGCCATGACCGCATTACGGACAGCTGGCGGTCCGTCTTGTAATAAGGCCGGCCAGTCGGCCTGCGCACGCCTGACCACCTGTTGCGCCAAAGTCAGGTAGCGGCCAGGACGCAAGATTTGCGCCGTCTTCAGCAGTGCCTCCAGATCATCCCAGCCAAACTGGGATACCGTTCTGTCTATGGCCCGATTGATGCCATAGTCGGTGCCAGCCACACTGCCAAAGAATGCAGTCACGCATACCGGATCATAAACAGGCGCCAACTGAGGCGTGATGCCATCCGGATAGACAAGGGCCCAGTTCTTTAAATGTGCGTCTGTATTTCCCATCAGGATAAACGCCACTAGCCGCTCGACAAATGATCGAAGGTCTTGCACTGGTCTGCCGGACAATCGATCAAGCACGCGCAGCATCGCAGCGTAGTCGGCGATCATGTCCTTGCCATATTTATGACGAGGTTCGTACTGCAAGGCCTGCGCAAACTCTTCCATATGAATGCGCTGCCCGGCAGGGCCACGATCAAAACGGGCTACAGCCAGGATATGGTCAAAAGGCAAGTCAGCTGGCAAATCAGCATCGCTGCGCGAGATTATCGATGCCGCTGCGCAATCCAGACCCAGGGCCGCACAAAGCTGGTAACAAGTGTATTCGTTTTCCACCAGATCGAGATGACGTGTAGTGGGCAGCTTCAATATGAACGACCCTGCCTGACCACGGCGCTTGACGATATAACGACGCCCTTCCTGAACCGCCGAAAACTTGGTCACTGCACCGGGCAATGAGGCAGCATCTTCTACGGGCATTTCAACAAAGCCAGGTTCCAGCACATCCAGTCCCAAAGCAGTATGCCAGTGTCTGACCGCATCAGGCACGCCAAGATCGGCGGAGACTGGCTCAACCTCAAGCGCCCCCATCAAATCATGCCCGGCTGCTGCCAGCAGTTCGAACTCGTCGTCCGCCGTGCAACCGCGCTCGCGTGCCAATCGTTCCCGGTTATGCCCTTCGGGGAGCAGGTTCTGAAAAAATACAGGAAGGTGTCCATCGTTGCGCACCAGCCTGGCATCACGCATGGAGGTCAGAATATCGCGGGTGGACGCCTCGTTGGCCCCCTGATAGCTTAGGGATAGAACCGGACGCGCCGCATCATTGATATATTCAGCATCAAAAGAAACGCGCAAAATATCACCATACTGCGATAAATAGCCAATAGGCCGCCGTTCACGAGTCGGCAAATGCAAGTACATGCGCAAATACTTGATCGAGGTATTCATGATTTGCTCTTTTTGCCAGAGCCGTTGGCCTCTGATGAAAGCAACTCAACAACAGATGCCGGTGCGTCTGCCCCAGCGGGCTGGCCCAGAATTCGGCCGCCAGACTGAATAAAACCATGAACCTCCTGGCGCAAGGATTGCGGCACCAGCATCAGATCCATACCCATGGCTCGCGCCATTTCAAGCACTGTGGATATGCGAGGGTCAAGCACGCCGCTCTCCATTCGTTGCACGGTCATGCGGTTCAAACCTGCCCGCTCGGCCAGCTCACCCTGCGTCAACCCTGACGCTTTCCGTATGGTTTCAAGCTCTGTTGCCAGGTTATTGATCATTTAAATACTCTTTTTATACTAAAAGATGATTAATAGTAGCTTAATTTTAAATTAAACACAATATATAAGCTATTAATTAGTAGCTTATATGTATAAAAGCAACTAAATAGTATCTTTGAAGAAAGACGCATAATTATTCACCTACAATAGACGAATTCCATACCGGGTCTCCCGTCTCATCATGCCTATAGCCCAACCTCCCGCACCAAGTGTCGTCTCGTGGATGGAACATGACGATCCACGGGAGGCTCTATGGCTTTCCGATACGCAAGGGCCAGTACCCTCGCGTCTTGTTATCGCGAACGATACCCTGAGCGCCGACGCAGCCTACAGGCTGATCAGCCAAGGAACATCGCTGCTATGGCGCGGCGATTTTCAAAATGCCCGACAACTGCTGCAAGCGCTTGCACGTCGAATAGACAACACGCCCGCTTCCAAAAGAAAACGCAAGATCAAAGCTGAACCGACAACACCGCACGATCTCTTCAATCGCCATCGACAACAGCAGTCCCAGCGCACAGCCTTACTGAACCGCCTATTGATAGAGCTGGACGCCCAGGCCTGTATACACCTGAAACGTGCCCCTCTTGCACAAGAAGCCTGCCACGCCGCCCTGGGTGATGTCGACGCCGCATTCCTGCTGCCTCTACGCGCTCTGCAAGGCCTTATCGGCGCCCATGAGTGGCGCAAGAAGGGGGTTGCCATCCCCGGTCTGCCCGGCAACATCCATGTGCACTACGGTGTCTTTTCACCCAATCGTGGCGAATACATAGACCTGGTGGCACAAGCGCCCTTGCCCGCTACAGATCTCGCCTTTGACATTGGAACGGGCAGCGGTGTGCTGGCTGCAGTGCTGGCACAGCGCGGTGTACGCAAAGTCATGGCAACAGACCTGAATCCCAAAGCACTGGCCTGTGCTCGCGAAAACATCGATCGTCTGGGCTTTGGGAATGTCATCGAGCTGCTGCAAACCGACTTATTCCCCACCGGCAAAAGCTCATTGATTATCTGCAATCCGCCGTGGTTGCCCGCCCGACCCACCACGGCCATTGAACATGCCATCTACGACCCCGACAACCAGATGCTGCTTGGCTACTTGCAGGGCTTGCCCGCGCATTTACGCGCAGACGGCGAAGGCTGGCTGATCATGTCAGACCTGGCCGAGCACCTCGGTTTGCGCAGCCACGACTTTCTACCCAAGGCCATTGCCAACGCAGGTCTGCGCGTCATTGAACAACATACTGTCAAGCCCCGGCACCGCAAGGCTACAGACCCCACAGACCTACTGCACCAGGCGCGACAGGCTGAAGTCACATCGCTATGGCGTCTCGCGCTAACCAAACAGCACACTTGATACATACAAACTCATTACACTATGAGTGTCTGAATCATTGCGCCCTTTTTCAGGGTGCCGGAGTCCCAATAAACACATGCTGCAAAAAATTATTCTGACAATCGCCATTTTCATTATTATTCTGGTGGCGCTGACTTTTGGGGAAACCATCGCCCACGATGCTTTCGTGTGGATATCCCACCTGACCGGCCTGGCCATCGAAAACTTCTCTGATATCTACTATGCCGTACGCGACTACGTGCACACTCATGCCGGCAAAGTCCTTATCGCCCTGGCTCTAACGGTACCCATCAGCCTGTGGGTCATCAAAAGTAAACGCGATGAGCTCGAAAAACCCAACAATCACCGAAAAATCGCCATTGTGCTGGCGTTGTTCCTGGGCTGGCTTGGAGCGCATCGCTTTTATCTCGGCCAGATAGGCTGGGGAATTTTTTATCTGATTGTCTTCTACCTCTTTACCCCGCTGGCGATCATACTGGGCCTGATCGACGCCGTGCGCTATATGTTCATGAGTGACGAAGACTTCGCACAAGCGCGCATCTGAAACGCCCATGCCGTTCGCACTGCTGTCTTACACCGGGCATGAGCCGCAACATGCCCGTTTTGACGAATCGCTGATTGCCTTGGCGGCACAGCAAGGCCCCTGCGCCAGCATCTGGGAAGCCGAACAGGGCCTGGTAGTGCCCCGCACCTATCGACGCTACGTCGACTTTGAGCACGCCTGCCAGCAATCGGAACAAGCCGGCTGGCCTGTGACAGTACGCCACTCGGGAGGGGGTATCGTGCCTCAGGGGCCCGGCATCATCAATCTGAGCCTGGCTTACTCAGTACACGGCAAGCCGCTCGATCACTCCGATGCCGCTTACCAGTTGATTTGCAACATCATCAGCACCGCATTGCAAGCATTTGGCATAGCCTCGCACCCGCAGGCGGTGGAAGGGTCATTTTGTGATGGCCGCTATAACCTGGCGGTGGGTGAAGGTACCCAGGCACGTAAAATTGCCGGCACGGCACAAATGTGGCGCAGACACCCAACAGCAGCATCGGGCTCAAATCACCAGATCGTTCTGGTCCACGCCTTGATACTTGCACAAGCCAACATGAGGGAGCTCTGCACGCTAGCCAATCACTTTGAGCAAATGCTGGGCAGCAACAAATGCTACGACAGTGAACGGGTAGCCTCTTTGCACGCTATTTCAGATTATCGGGAATCCGGGACGAAGCCATGGATATCCGCTCTGCGCCATGCTTTGGAACAACAAGTAAAACAGCTGCCATAAAGGCCGGTATCTCTGGTGCATGTCGCACGCACCAAGCACATTACATTATAATTTGCTTAACATTATTGATTTTAAGCAGCCATGGAAAGCAAGACAGCCCGCCTGACGGTGCTTATCGACCCCAACAAGAAAAAAGCATTCGAGCGTCTTTGTGCCAGCCAGGACATCACCCCGTCGCAGGTTGTGCGGCAATTGATACGTGATTACCTGGCCGAGCATGGTGTTAGCTATAGCAAGGCCGGCGCTACAATCAACCCAAAGATCAAGGGTAAGTCAGCGTAAAAGGCCGATGGGGCCCGCGCCCGCGCACTACAAACCAGCCAGAGCCTCAGCCAGACTGGAGCTAAAGTTGTCACTGCCCAGCTTGCTGATCAAGCCCATTTTTTGCAGCTTTGCCCGCACCCGGTCGTTGGCTTCCACCAAAATGACGCGTATACCCCTGCCCTGCAGCGTCATGATGGCTTCTTCCAGTGCCTCGAGCCCTGTAGCATCTACAAATGGGACATGCCCTAGTCGAATCAGCAGCACCTTGGGATCAGCATGAGCCTTGCTTAATGCCTTGTGGAAGGCATCGGCGGCGGCAAAGAAAAAAGGCCCTTCAACAACATAGACCAGTACTCCTTGCGGCACATCGACGATACCATCCTGGGCGAGCTCTTTTTGCAAAGAGTGGGTATCTTGCTGATGCACGACCACACTTCCAGCCATTCTGCGCATGAAATGCAGCATAGCCAGCACAACACCGATATTGACCGCCACCACCAGGTCGGCAAAAACGGTCAGGAAAAAGGTGACCAGCAAAATGACGACATCAGCGCGAGGAGTTCGCTGAACCATTCTTGCGACATGACGCAAGTTGCTCATATTCCAGGCTACCACGAACAAAATGGCCGCCAGGGTAGCCAGCGGGATGTTGCTTGCCAGCGGCGCCAGGAACAATAAAACCAGAATCAGCAAGATAGCATGCACGACACCTGCTATCGGGCTGTTACCCCCATTGCGGATATTGGTTGCCGTGCGGGCAATGGCGCCGGTGGCAGCAATGCCCCCGAACAAAGGCGCCAGCACATTGGCCAAACCCTGCCCAACCAACTCCTGATTGGAGTTATGACGGGTTCCCGTCATATTGTCCGCCACCACGGCCGACAGCAAAGACTCAATGGCGCCCAGCATGGCAATGGCAAACGCAGGGCCAATCAGTTCCACCAGCCGGCTCAATGTAATAGCGGGCCACTCGAAAGACGGTAGGCCCCGGGGTATTTCACCAAACGTACTGCCTATGGTGGCAACGCTTTCAAAGTGGAACACTGCCTGGACTATTGTTATCAAAACCAAGGCACACAGAGGGCCAGGAACACGTGACATGCGCGGAATGCGCGAAGTAAATACGACCAGCAGCAGCGATGCGATGCCTAAAAGTGTGGTCGTCCAGTCCAACTGCGGCAATACTTGCAGCAGTTGCCAGAGCTTTTCGTGAAAATGCACACCCTGGACTTCGGGCAACCCGAAGAAGTCTTTCCATTGACTTACCCAGATGATGACACCGATCCCTGCGGTAAACCCCAGGATGACAGGCGCGGGAATGAATTTGATGACCGCCCCCATGCGGGCCAGGCCGAACAACAGCAGAATGACGCCCGCCATCAGGGTGGCAATTTGCAGGCCATCGACCCCATGCTGGGCCACGACACCCGACAAAATTACAATAAATGCGCCTGTAGGCCCCGCGATCTGTATGCGGCTTCCGCCGAACAACGAGACAGCAATGCCAGCAACGATAGCGGTGTACAAACCTTGTTCAGGTTTGACGCCCGAAGCAATCGCAAAGGCCATGGCCAGGGGCAAGGCAACGATGCCCACGACAATGCCGGCAATGATATTGGCCAACCAGTGTTGACGCCCCAACAAGCCTGCACGCTTGGCCTCAAGAACTGCAAACATGCTTATGGACTTCCTTCGAGAGTAGCAAGAACCCTGCCGCACAATCACGCTGCAGAGCATATGTTATATGCATACTATTATAATAGTATGTGAATAAGATATCATTTCAAAAAATAAAACAGAGCCAATAACAAACATAAAAAAAGGGCCGCCATCTTTGGCGACCCTTTTATGGCTCAAGCGCCTCGGCGCTCGATAATGCAGCCTTACTCGGCGCCGACTGTTACGCCGTAACCAACCCCAGCCGCGTAGCTTTTAGGACGAAACACGCCCAGCACAACCTGCCAGAAGATGGCCAGGGCGCCAATGATGAACACGACGTCACCAAATGTGCGGACCCAGCGCAGGGTTTCCAGCAGAGGTTGCTGCATGAACGCTTCGCTGCGGGCATACCACATGCCTTCCGACACACTGGCGTAGAACTGAATGAGGCCGATAGGCAGCAGACTGGTTGCAATCATCAGCACCAGACCTGCATTCAAACCCCAGAAGCCAGTACGCATGAGTTTTTCGTTGAAGCTGAAACCAGGCACGATGTAGCGCAACACCAGCAAGGTAAAGCCTATGGCCAGGAAGCCATACACACCAAACAGGGCAGCATGTGCGTGCACGGGAGTGGTGTTCAGACCCTGAATGTAGTACAGCGAAATGGGCGGATTGACCATGAAGCCGAACACACCGGCACCCAGCATATTCCAGAAGGCCACGGCCACAAAGCACATCAGGGGCCAGCGCACGGCTTCCATCCAGGGAGCGCGCTCTTTAAGGCGCCAGTTTTCCCATGCCTCGTAACCCAGCACAATCAGGGGCACTACTTCAAGCGCACTGAAACTTGCACCTATGGCCATGACTGGCGTGGTTGTACCGGAGAAATACATGTGGTGCAAGGTACCCGGCACACCGCCAAGCATGAACAGTGATGCAGATGCCAGGCTGGCAACGGTTGCGCCGCGTTTCGACACCAGACCCATGCTTGAGAAGATGAAAGCCAGCGCCGTAGTAGCGAATACCTCGAAGAAACCTTCTACCCACAGGTGTACCACCCACCAGCGCCAGTACTCCATGATGGTGATGTGCGTACGCTCACCGTAGAACAGGCCGGTACCGTAGAACAAACCGATAGCAATGGTGGAGGCCGCCAGCAAAGCCAGCAGGTTTTTGTCACCCTCTTTCTTGAAGGCTGGCAACATGCCACGCAGCATCAGGAGCAGCCAGAAAGCCAGGCCCGCGAACTTTACAAGCTGCCAGATACGGCCCAGCTCGAGGTATTCGTAGCCTTGGTGACCAAGCCAGAAGTTCAGGTGCTCGGGCATGATGTGTTTGATGGCCAGGAAGTTGCCGATGTATGAACCGACCACCAATACCACCAGCGCCCAGAACAGGATATCGACCCCCAGTTTCTGATACTTGGGGTCCTTGCCGCCGTTGATCATGGGCGCCAGGAACAAGCCGGCTGCCAGGAAGCCAGTGGCAATCCAGAACAAGGCCGTCTGCAAGTGCCAGGTGCGGGTCAATGAATAGGGGAACCATTGCGACACATCAATGCCGTAGAAGGACTGCCCTTCAATCGTATAGTGGGCGGTAAAGCCTCCCAGCAACACCTGGAAGACAAACAAGGCCACCACGAGAAACAAATACTTGCCCAGTGCACGCTGCGAAGGTGTCAGTGGGCCAATACTCAGAGGGTCTTTCTTGGGTGCGACCGGTTCTGGCTCTTCGCGATGCGTAAAGGCCCAACCCCAGACAAGGAAGGCAATACCGGCAATCAGGAAGATCACGCTGGCAATCGACCACAGCACGTTGGCTGTCGACGGCTTGTTGTCGATCAGCGGCTCATGCGGCCAGTTGTTGGTGTAGGTGACCTGGCTGTTGGGCCGCTCGGTGGAAGCCGCCCATGCCGTCCAGAAATAGAAGTTGGTAAGATCCTGGCGGCGCTCAAGGCTTGGCAAGGTATCTTCCTTCATGGCGAAGTTATCGCGCGTTTGACGGAACTCCGGATCAGAGCCATACAGCTTGACGTAGTAGTCGGCCGTTTGCGTCACGGCTTGCGCGCGACGGTCGGTGATCGTCACGATGCCGGTTTCAGGATCGAGCGTGTTGGTGCGATACTCGTTCTTGAGCTGGTTCTTCAGAATGACCTGCCTGTCGGGATGAAGCTGGTCAAACGGAACACCAGCTTCTTCCTGGGCGGCCAAATCCAGCCAGGCCAGCAGTTCGCGATGCAACCAGTCTGCCGACCAGTCTGGTGCCTGGTAAGAGCCATGCCCCCAAACCGATCCGACCTGCATGCCGCCCGTGCTTTGCCAGGCAGTTTGGCCATCGAGAATTTCTTCCTTGGTCATCAACACCTTGTTGGAGGTCGTGATCACCTGCTCCGGGATAGGCGGTACTTGTCGATAAACCTCGACACCGCTCCAACCAAGAACCGCAAAGGTAAGGGCCAGAACGGCCAACAATACCCACCATAACTTCTTATACTCGCGCATATTCAGCTCCTTTTGCTGCATTCGAGCCATTTAGGAACAGCACTTCGTTTTCCAATTCGATGTGCTGCGATAAATCGTCAATAAAATTTCCCAGACCACTGTAAAGGGCACGCCAAGTGGCGCATGCGGCGTCCGGGACAGCCAGGCCATCGGTAAGGCGCCAGACATCGTCTATGGCTTTGTCCTGCTCTTGGTGCTCCAGGCGCATGATTGCCACAGGACCGCGAGCCATTGCCGCCATCCCCTTCACCAGCATGGGAAACAGCACCTGCTCTTCTTTCAGCATGTGGCTTTCCAGGGCCTGCTGAAGACCATCAAGCGTGTCTGCCAAGCCTGCCGGGCAAGCCGCGCTGGCTTGATGCACGTGCTCGACCTTGCGCGACAGACGGATCAGTTCGGGCAATTGTTCACGATGTCGCTCGTGGAAGCGCTTTACGATATAGGCAACCAGATCTTCGACGGGAGCGTTGCGCCAATCGGCAAGCTGCGTCGATGCTGGCTCGGAGGCATTCATCTACTTATCCTTTTACACGTTGATCATGCGATTCATAAAGCAATAGTCATGCCAGCTTTATGATGCTGTTTATAAAGGAAAAATAAATATAGGGTATAATTAACCATACTTATAAATGGTTATTTATACCCTAATAGGGTTTTTATTACCCCATGGACCAATTGATACTTGCCGACTTGATCACCGATCTTCCCGATGCCGTCAGACTGCAGAGGGCCGTACATACCTTGCGTGAGTATTTCGAGTGCGATGCCGTCGGCCTGCTCACCCTGGATGATGACAGCCTGCGCCTGGTAGCCGCTTCCGGCTTGGCTCACGAAGCCTTGGGGCGGCGTTTTGTGGTTGCTCAGCACCCCCGTTTTGCCACCATTCTGTCGCGACGCGAACCAACCTGGTTCGAGCCGGGTAGCATGCTGGCGGATCCTTACGACGGCCTGCTTGACGACAAGAAAGGGGTGCCTCTACCGGTGCATGATTGCCTGGGAATGAGCTTATACACCGAAGGCCGGCCTTGGGGAATCGTCACGCTGGACGCACTGGCAATCGGTGCATTCGACGATGCCGCCTTAGCTGAGCTGCAGCGTTACTCCCTCCTGCTTGAAGCGGCCATCCGGGTCACCGCACTCGAAAAGGAAAATCGCAGCCTGAAGCTATTGGGCAGTAGCGTCGATGACGCCTTGCAAATTGTCGATGAAAGCGAAATTCTCGGTGCAAGCGATGCCATTACGCAGTTGCTGCACGAGCTTGATGTGGTCGCCGACTCCGATCTCCCCGTCTTGCTGACAGGAGAAACCGGAGTAGGCAAAGATCTGTTTGCCCGCCGCTTGCATCGCCGATCCCGGCGCAGCCAGCAGCCGATGGTTCACGTCAATTGCGCTGCCCTGCCTGAGTCACTGGCCGAAAGCGAGCTGTTTGGACACGTGAGAGGTGCATTTTCAGGCGCCACCAGCGACCGCGCGGGCCGCTTCGAGGCTGCGCAAGGCGGAACCCTATTCCTGGATGAAGTCGGCGAGTTGCCACTGTCGGTGCAGGCCAAGCTGTTGCGTGCCCTGCAAAACGGAGAAATCCAGCGACTGGGCACCGACCAGATCATCAAGACCGACGTCCGCATCATCGCGGCCACCAATCGACAACTCAAGGAAAATACCTCAGCGGGGAATTTCCGTGCCGACCTATATCACCGGCTATCCGTCTATCCGGTCCATATACCACCCTTGCGCGAGCGTGGGCGCGACGCACTGATACTGGCCGGACACTTTCTTGAGCTTAGCCGAGCACGTCTGGGCGTGCGTGGCCTGCGCCTGTCCTATGCGGCCGAAAGAGCGTTATTGCACTACAGTTGGCCTGGCAATGTACGCGAGCTCGAGCACGTAATCAGTCGCGCCTCCCTGAAAACCCTCAGTCGCGGCGCATCTCGCGATCAGATCCTTACGCTGGAGCCAGACGTTCTGGACGTGGACACGGATCCTACTTCGCACGAAACCGCACAAGATGATGGCGCCCCCAACAGCAACACAAATGCCGACCTCGACGACCTGCTCACTTTGCACCATCACCCGCATACACCCAGACTCACTTCCAGCCTTGATTCGGGCGTCGCGACAGACACAATTACGTCTCATATTCGGCCGAGCACCGAACACAAGATCATTCCGTTGCGTGTCACCATGGAAAACAGTCAGCGGCACGCCATACAGCAAGCGTTGGCTCAGGCCAGCAACAACTGGGCACAAGCTGCACGGCTACTGGAGCTCGATAGCAGCAATCTACACAAGCTCGCCAGGAAGCTGGGGCTGAAATAGGCATTTACAGGCCGGCCAGACCTAGCCGGCGAACCCACCATCAGCCAGGAACAGGAGCTCTTCAGCCGTACTCTGACGACCCAGAACGGCATTACGATGCGGAAAGCGCCCAAAACGGGCAATGATGTCGCAGTGCTCGACGGCGAAGCTCAAGCCTTCGGGGCTGAACTCACGATAGAGCTCAACGCCGTAACGCTGATCATCGATGTCTTCCGAGTGAATGAAAGGCACACAGAAAAAAAGCGAGAGCTGAGGGGTAACCTGTTCGATATGGCCCGTGTCAATAGCCTTGCGAGCATACTGGCGAGCCTGGGTATCGGTGACGAACATGGCCGGTGTACCGCGAAAGGCATTGCGCGGAAACTGATCAAGCAACAACACCAGCGCCAGGCTACCCACTGCCTGCTCCATCCAGCTATCGAGCTCGCCACGAGCCGCCGTCTGATGCAGGCTTAAAAACTGCTGTTTGAACCTTGCGTCAAAATCAGGGTTCTTGGCAAACCAGGCACGTGATCCGGCCTCGAGCCAGAAGTCAACCAACGCTTGTGCCCGCTGGAGTTGTGCCATAACCATGCCTTCCTATCGACCCATGGCTTTTGCACTGACCCCGCCTGCCATGCCCATGTTGCCTTTGGGAAAATCAAGCAAGCGTACCCGGACTTCGCTTTCGGGAATACCCGTGACTTCAAAACCCGTCTTGCTGAGCGCGGCAATCAGCGCATTTCTTTGCTCTTCGGTACGGCCTTCGATAAAGTCCACCACAAACATCAGGCCTGGCGTATTAAACTGGCCCGCATTCAAATAATGCCCATCGGGCAGCTCATTCAGCAGCACTCGTACGCTGGCCAGCGGCGCCCCTATGCTTTGCACCACAGCATCGCTACTGCGCTCCAGCAATTGTTTTTTCTTTTCGGTGGAAAGGCCTGTGGTGGCGGAAATCGTAACGTACGGCATGGAGTCCTCGCGTGGATAAACAATTGAAGGTCAATTATCGCTGTACGATGGCCGGCTGCACAAGCACTGAGTGTAATATTTGAAAGTGAGCCCACTCTTTCAAGGATGCCTTATGACATCACCTCAGGTTCAAACCTTCTTCGATGAGCAAACCTCGACTTTTTCGTATGTGGTTTATCACCCGGAAGACGGCGTCTGTGCGGTGATCGACTCCGTCCTTGATTATGACCCCAAATCGGGTCGAGTCAGCACAAGCTCGGCAGACAAAATCGTAGGCTTCATCAGGAAAAAGAACTTGCAGGTGCAATGGCTGCTGGAAACGCACGCACATGCGGACCATCTTTCTGCCGCGGGCCACATCCAGCAACAACTGGGCGGAAAAACCGGTATTGGCGAGCATATTATCCAGGTACAGCACACCTTTTCCGACCTCTTCAATCTCAAAGCCGCACTGCAGCCTTACGGCTCGCAGTTCGACCAGCTGTTTCGCGACGGCGACCAGTTCCAGATCGGCCGCCTCTCGGCAAGCGTCATACACGTTCCAGGGCATACCCCTGCCGACATCGCCTACCATATTGACGGGGTAGGTGTGTTCATAGGTGACACATTATTCATGCCCGACGTCGGCACGGCACGCTGTGACTTTCCAGGCGGCGATGCCGGTCAACTGTATCGTTCCATCCAGATACTGCTGGGCCTGGGCGACAACACCCTGCTATACCTATGTCACGACTACCCTCCCGACAGCCGCTCTCCCACGCAAGTCTGTACCGTAGGTGATCAGCGGGCCGGCAATATCCATATTCGTGACGGGATCAGTGCAAGCGAATTCACAGACATGCGCAATACCCGCGACAAAACCCTGGAAATGCCGGCCCTGATACTTCCGGCCATACAGATCAATATCCGCGCAGGCCAGTTCCCACCGCCTGAAGATAACGGAGTGCATTACCTGAAAATTCCACTCAATCAATTCTAAACAGCGCCATCAAACCCGCACACAGGGAACATTTCAAGCAGAATGTGGTCTTTGATGTGTTGGCGACCGCCAGAGCAAACGACTAAAAAGAAACAGCATGAACTGGACTGAAGCATTAATTGAAAGCGGCATATGGCTGATTCAAGCCTATAGCATCACACTGGTGGTGGTAACTTTCTGCATTGGGCTACTGGCCCGCCGCACCGTATGGGGCCGACAGTTCTGGGCACTGGCGGCTGGCTACTTTTCACCACGACGCAGCTGGAAACCCCTGGCCACACTTGCGCTGATTCTATTCCTGACACTATGTGCGGTACGGCTGGAAGTCCTGTTCTCGAATTGGTACAACACCATGTACACCGCTCTGCAAGACCTGGATGAGTCGGGTTTTTGGGGAGCCATGCTGTTGTTTGCCATTCTGGCCACAATACATGTACTGCGTTCATTGTTCGACTTCTACGTACAGAATGCCTTTACCATACGCTGGCGCGTCTGGCTGAACGAAAAACTACTGGGTAACTGGCTGGACAAGCAAGCTTATTACCGTAGCCAATATCTTGACACCCCTGTCGACAACCCTGATCAACGTATCCAGCAAGACATCACCACCTTCGCCGAGATGTCACTGTCGCTATGCATGGGCGTCATCAACGCACTGGTGTCGACCTTCGCGTTTACGCTCATCTTATGGGGCTTATCCGGCCCACTATCGATTTTCGGCGTGGAAATTCCACGCGGGATGGTATTCCTGGTATTTGCCTACGTACTGATCGCTACTGTATTTGCCATCAAGATCGGACGCCCATTGATTTTGCTGAACTTTCTTAATGAGCGCTTCAACGCTGACTACCGCTATGCACTGGTGCGCTTGCGCGAATACGCCGAAAGCATTGCCTTTTATGCCGGCGAAAAAGTCGAAGGCGCGATACTGCGCAGCCGGTTTGCCAATGTCATCAACAACGCCTGGGCCATCGTATACCGGTCACTCAAATTCCTGGGCTTCAACTTTTCGGTCAGCCAGGCTGCCGTAGTGTTTCCATTCATTATCCAGGCACAACGCTTTTTCTCGAAGCAGATCAGCCTGGGTGACTTGATGCAGACCGCCCAGGCCTTCGGCCGTCTGCAAGACAATCTGTCATTCTTTCGCAATGCCTACGATGACTTCGCCACTTACCGTGCCACGCTTGATCGTCTGACCGGTTTCACCAAAGCCATTGGCGATGCCCGCGCACTACCCGAGCCCGAAGTCCTGGCCGAAGGTCCACGCATTGCATTGCAGCGTCTTACCGTGCGTACACCATCCGGCACACCGCTGCTCAAGGATCTCGACCTCGAAGTTCTGCCCGGAGAACCTTTATTAATACGCGGGCCTTCCGGCTCGGGCAAGACGACTCTGCTGCGAGCCATCGCTGGCTTGTGGCCCTACTGCGAAGGTCGCATCATCCGGCCAGAACACGAGGCGCTTTTCCTCTCACAGAAACCCTATCTGCCGCTGGGCAGCCTGCGCGAAGCCCTTTATTACCCCCAGCGTTTGCCCGACGACACAAGCCATACCCCTGCCGACATCCAGCACCAGGAGCAGGCGGCACTGGCCAGCACACATCGGGTACCCAGCAATCTCGATGACCTGATCAGCGGCGTACAAGCTCGCCCCCGCTTATCGCAGCAATCCAACGCTACGCTCTCGAATCAAGGCCAGCCCGGCAATCATGATGACGAATCCGTCACGCTGGACGGACGCGCAGCGGACATGCTGCGCCTGGTACAACTGGGGCACCTGGCAGATCGACTGGATCAAGCGGCTGACTGGGGCAGGATATTGTCGCTGGGTGAACAACAGCGACTGGCATTCGGCCGTCTGCTGCTGGCCCGGCCCGATGCCGTCTTTCTGGACGAAGCCACCTCGGCCATGGACGAAGGTCTGGAAGACGCCATGTATCGGCTGGTTCACGAACACTTGCCAGACACTATTTTGCTGAGCGTAGGCCATCGCAGCACACTGTTCGCCCATCATTCCCGTCAACTGATCCTGAAAGGGGACGAAACCGGCACCTGGGAAATCACCGAGACAGACCTGCTACGATAGCATCCGTCCACTCCGCAATTATTATTTAGGCAGCACCTACATGAACTACCTCGCCATCAAGCATTTGCACATGACAGCCGCTGTGCTGAGCATTCTTTTCTTTGTCATACGCGCCTACTGGTCGGTTACAGGCTCATCCCTATTGCAGCATCGACTCGTCAAGACGCTACCGCATGTCGTCGACACTGTCTTACTGCTGGCTGGTATTGCCCTGGCAGCCATGATAGGCGCCAATCAACCCTGGATCCTGGCCAAGATCGTCGCCCTGATCGCTTATATAGGCGTAGGTACCATCGCCATCAAACGTGGCAAAACACCCAAAACCCGTGCCATAGCAGCGCTGGTGGCCATTTTGATTTTCGCGTATATCGTAGGCGTGGCCATCAACAAGCACCCGCTTTCCTGGTTTGTATGAAGCGAGCCTGTCACCAGGTACCTAATAGGTGCTGAACCAGCAAACTGCTGCCTGCCACCGCCACCCACACACCGAGGCCCAGCAAAATAGGTCGTATGCCTGCAATGGCCATGCGACGCAGATCGGATGACAGGCCTATGGCTGTCAGGGCCACGATGATCAGAAACTGGGCCAGCAAATGCAGGCTGGCATGCATGGCTTCGGGAATCAGCCCACTGGAACGCAGCACCGAAGCCACCAGAAACCACAATATAAACCACGGAAAAATACGCCTCAGGCTAAAGCCTGCACTGCCCTGTTTTTTCTCGCGCCAAGCAACCAGCACGGCAAGAATAAGACAAATAGGAATGATCAGGGTTGCCCGGGTGAGTTTGACGATGGTGGCATAGTCGCCGGCCGCCACACTGTAGCTATATCCGGCAGCCACCACAGATGAGGTGTCGTTGATGGCCGTGCCAGCCCACATGCCGAACCCGGCATCCGACATACCCAGCCAGTGTCCCATCATGGGAAATACCAGCACCGCAACAATATTGAAGAGAAAGATAGTGGAAATGGCGAAAGCTGTTTCGTGGTCTTCGGGTTTGATAATAGGCGTCACCGCCGCAATGGCCGACCCACCGCATATAGCCGTACCAACACCAATCAGTGTTTTAAGCCTGGATGGGATGCCCAGCCACTTGCCCAGTACGTAAGCCGATACAAAAGCGACAATAATGGTGATCAGCGTGACCCACAGGGACTCCAGACCAGTCTTGGCCACTTGCTGGATGCTCAGGCCAAAACCCAGAGCAATAATCGACCACTGTAATATCTGCTTGGACGCAAACTGCAGACCGGGCCTGAATACAGGCCCCACACCTACGGTATTGCGTATGAGTATGCCCAGTAAGATCCCAAATACCGGTCCGCCAATGATAGGGATCCAGCGTCCCAGAATCATGGCGAAGACGCCTACCACCACCGCCAGCGCCAGTCCATAAAGCGGAGACGGAGTACGCGGAGAGGCATCCAGCTGACTGATGGCCGGCCTCTTGGCAAGTGTTGTTGATACGGTCGCAGCTGTTGATGGCATAGATAGGCGTGCTTTCAAAAATATGCAAATAACCAAAAGCTATTTTAAAAGCTGGCAAATCATAAATAAATTCATTAATATTTATTTATGCTATAAACTTTATTGATGTTAGGAATCAGCCTTAAACAACTGGAAGTCTTCGTTGCAATTGCCTCGGCCGGTACGGTACGCGCCGCCGCCGAGCGCCTGTTTGTCACACAGCCCGCCGTCAGTATGGCGCTGGCCGAACTGGAACGCCAGCTCGAAACTCAGCTTTTCGATCGCGAACGCGGCCGTCTGCGCTTAAGCTCTCGCGGCAAAGAAGTCCTACCCATGGCGCAGGAAGTCATTGAGCGCGTCCAGGAAATGCTGCGCCAGACCAACCAACAGCCAAAAGAATTGACGGGCGATCTTCATGTCGGCGCCAGCAATACCATAGGCAATTATCTGGCAGGAGAGCTACTGGGCCCCTTTATTGCACAACACCCTCAGGTATCACTGCAAGTCAGCGTTGAAAACACTGATGCCATCACGATGGCACTGCTTGAACACCGCATTGATATTGGCTGTGTAGAAGGCCCGGTCAATCACCCACAGCTCGAAGTCCTGCATTGGCGTGACGACGCCTTGGTCGTTTGCGCCGCCCCCGCCCATCCGCTGGCACAGCAATCCACGCTGAAGCCAAGACACTTCAAGGGTGCAAAATGGATACTGCGCGAGCGCGGCTCGGCCATGCGGGTACAGGCCGAGCATGTACTCAACTCTTTGCCTCCAGGTCAGATACTGCTGGAGCTCGGACAAGTCGAAGCCATCAAGCAAGCTGTCATCGCAGGCTTGGGCATCGCCTGCCTGCCCTATGCGGCCGCCATCGAATCCATGTCGACAGGACGGCTGAAGGTGCTCGACACACCATTTCTTGATTTGCAAAGGCGTTTGTCGCTGGTTCTGCACAAATCACGTTACCGCGGTGCCCTGATCGATGCCTTTGTCGCCAGCCTGTCTGAAACTTCCGATAGTATGATGAGCAAAGAAGCGTCCAAGCCCCAACCGCAAACAGGACAACCTCAATGACTCTGCAACTCGAGCTTTTTCCCGCCATCAGCAAGAAACGCACCCGTCGTAGCGCGGCGCAAGCCACACGCAAGCGCAGTAGCATCCGACGCATGCCTACCAAGGCCAGCACGGACGAAGCCGCGCTGAAAAATGCCAATCTACCCGAAAACGTACCGACAGGACTGCCACCCTACGAAACAATAGCCTTGGTTTTACAAGGCGGCGGCGCGCTCGGTGCCTATCAGGCGGGCGTCTTTCAAGGCTTGCAGGAAGCCGACATAGAACCCAGCTATCTGGCTGGAATTTCCATCGGTGCACTGAACACCGCCATCATTGCCGGCAATCCTCCACAAACACGCGTTGCCCGTTTGGCTGAGTTTTGGGAAACCATATGTCAGCCGAATTTCTGGCCAGCTCCGAACCCGTTCATTGAACAGACGCTATTCAACCTTAATGACACCATGCGCCAAACCCTGAGCGCATTGCACGCCGGCAGCGCGCTGCTGAATGGGCAGAGTGGCTTTTTTCAGCCCCGCTTTCCGCCGCCGCCATCCAACACACCTGGCAACCCGGCAACCGCCAGCTATTACGACACCAGCGCACTGAAAAGCACACTCGAACGCTTATGCGACTTTGACCGCATCAACGCCCAAACACAGCATGTATCGGTGGGCGCGGTCAATGTGCGCAATGGCAACCTGGTTTATTTCGACAACACCAAAATCAAGCTCAGGGCCGAGCATTTCATGGCTTCGGGCGCCTTGCCGCCTGCCTTTGCCGCCGTTGAAATCGATGGTGAATTCTATTGGGATGGTGGGCTGGTATCGAACACACCACTGACCGAGGTCCTGGATTCACGCCCCATGCGCGACACACTGGCCTTTCAGGTCGATCTATGGAGCGCCCGCGGCCGCCCCCCCGGAAACATGAGTGAAGTGTCTGACCGCATGAAAGACATCCGCTACTCCAGTCGCACTCGCATGGTGACCGATCAATTGCGCTGGTCGCAATATCTGCGCCATATACTGGAACATATTCTTGCAGAAGTACCGGAAGAGGCTCGCGCCACCAACCCTTATTGCCGTATGGCGCAAGATCTGGCCTGCAGCAAGCGCTACAACGTCGTTCACCTAATTTACCGCAACCAGACTTACGAAAAGCACTATAAAGACTTTGAGTTCGGGCTGGCCACCATGCGTGGCCACTGGGACAGCGGCCTGCAAGACATCCGCCAGACGCTGGCCAATCCCGAACGACTCGCCATGCCTGAGAACGCCTCGGGATTTATCACCCACGACATCCACCGTGAAGAAATAGAACAATTGATGGAGCTGGCGAAAGAAAAAATGCCTCACGGGGCAAGCTAGGCATGGTCCCAAGGCAGCACGATCACTGGTCTTAGCGACGGCTCAAGACGACCGCACCCGCCAAAGTAAATGCAGTCCCCAGCAACTGCATGGCGGTCAGAGGTTCACCCAGCAACCAGGCGGCCAGAAACAACACTGACACCGGCCCCAGCAAGCCCAGCTGCGCCGTCATGGGTGCTCCGATTCTGGCCACTGCCCACATGATCATGAAAGTGGGCAGCACGGTATTGAATACGGCATGGATCATCGACAGCTGGTAGACCTGCCAAGCCTGGTCCAGGCCACCTAGCCCATGCACCCCAAAGAAATGCACCATAGTGATAATGGCTGACACCGACATAGCGTAAGCCACCAACCGGGTAGCCCCTACCCGCTTGATGAGTTCCCCTGAACCGATCAGGTAGAACGCATACGAAAACGCTGCCATGACTACAAACAAAGCTCCCAGCATGACCTCATTGCCGCTGAATGATAAGTCCTGCAGAAAAACAAACACGACTCCCAGGTAGGACAGGCCCAGCGCTACCCACTGCCCTTTGCCTATTTGCCGCTTCAAGACGATGGCCGAAATCAGCAGCACAAAAGTGGGTGACAAGAACAGTATTAGCCGCTCCAGCCCCGCGGAAATATATTGCAGCCCCAGAAAATCAAGATAACTGGATAGGTAGTAGCCAATAAAACCCAGAAAAATCAGCTGCAGACACTCCTTGGTGGTGAGTATGGGCAACTTACCTCGCTTTGCCTTGCGCGCCTGGAAAAAGGCGACAGCGGCAAAAAAGGGCAAAGACAGCATCATGCGAAAGCCAATTACAGTCAGCGCATCGACACCGTAGCGATAGGTCAGCTTGACAACAATGGCTTTGGCCGAGAACAAGACCGCACCGAGGCCTGCTAGCAGAAACCCCATCCAGAACTCCTGGCTTCTGGACTGCTCGATACCACTGGACGTTGATTTCATAAAATGCTGCAGACTCGGAAAAAAAGGCGAAAGTGCTATTTTGCCTGAAACATCCTGAATGGGCGCCTACTTGGTCGTGACACCACACCGCAAGCACACCTTTATGTATCCCAGGTATTTGCCTAGGCAGATAAACAGCACTAGAATGCACTGATGAGCAAACGCGCATCCTCCGACAGCACCTCTAAAACCAAGACGGCCCCAGCAATTGGCAAGCAGCAGGCTTTTTATACTCCCAGCCCCCTTTCGCTAGCGCCTAACAACAACGTCGGCATATTGATCAAGCGCGTCCAGGGCTCATTAAACCGAATGATAGAGCAGCACGTGTCACCTCTAGGCCTGACCGCCATGCAGTGGCGCCCTTTGGTCATGATTCATCATCTCCGTATCAATACCCCCGCCGAGCTCGCACGCCATAGTCATGTCGATACCGGTGCCATGACACGCACCCTGGATCGGCTGGAAGCCAAAAACTTCATTACCCGTCAGCGCTGTCCCGATGACCGCCGTGTAGTCAGAATCGAGCTGACCGCCAATGGCACATTGGTCGCTGAGCAGATCCTGCCGGCGATTGCCCTTAGCCTCAACACCCACCTTCAAGGCTTCAGCAAGGGAGAAATACATAGCCTGATCAGCTTGCTTGAACGCATGCTGTCAAACGGCGATTTTCCTGTTGATACGCCCTCATCGGCGAGCGAGTCCTGAGGCTCTTTACACATCGGTACACCTGAATTGGAAAATTTAATTAAATTCGCTATATAATTGCCTAGGCAGATACAGACTAGTCAATTATATTCAGCTTGCTGTAAGCAAAACTCCCATTGCCATTTCTTCTTATTTCTCATTACCGCCAAATCGCATGAAATTACTGCTATCCCTTGTGCTTGCCGCCCTCCTGTCCGGATGTGCGGCCATCAAGCCTGGCGAGCCAACCGTGAGCAAGACAGACGCTGCGCAGCTGGGTCTGCAAGAAAGTGTCATCACCTGGCCCACCGAAAAATGGTGGCACCGCTACGGCGACCCGCAGCTGAATCAGCTGATCGAACAAGCACTCGCCAATAGCCCCTCCATGGATGCCGCACAAGCACGTCTTGGCCTTGCTAACGCAGCCGTAGGCCAAGCCCGCGCCGTGCGTTTGCCGCAGGCCAATGTCGGCTATCAGCTCACGCGTGAACGTTTCTCGGAAAACTACATTTACCCCCCTCCTTTTGGAGGTTCCATGCAGACCGATACCAGTTTGCGGCTGGACCTTGGTTTCGACCTGGACTTATGGGGTCGCAACCGATCTTATTACGCAGCCGCCGTATCCCGGCAGCAGGCCACTCAGGCCGACGCACAAATGGCACGTAATACGCTGGTCAGTGCAGTAGTGCAAAGCTATTTCAATCTACAAAACTCGCTGGCCCAGGAAAAAGTACTGAGCCAGCTTGTCATGCAGCTTGAAAACGTACTGGACATCACCCGCCAGCGTGTAGTGGCAGGTCTGGACACCGAAGTCGAAACGAATCAGGCCGACTCAGCCGTATCGGCCGCACGCGTACAGCTCAGCCAAGCCACGACCAATGCAGACCTGCTGCGTCATCAGATTGCCGCATTGCTGGGTGCCGGTCCGCAGCGTGGGCAGGAGATTCAGCGCGCCAAGCTGGCGCAAGTACCCGGCAACGTGCCCGCCAATATTCCCCTGGCGTTGCTGGGGCGCCGGCCAGACATCGTGGCCGCACGACTGCGAGCGGAAGCCAGCGCCAGCGATATCTCGGCAGCCAAGGCTGAGTTCTACCCCAACGTGAACCTGTCAGCCTTTGCGGGCTTCATGTCGCTGGGCTTGAGCCATCTGCTTGATGGCGGCAGTCAGGCTTACGGCGTCGGTCCAGCCATCACCTTGCCGATTTTCCATGGCGGGGCGCTCAACGCCCAACTCGATGCACGACAGGCCGAACGTGACCTCGCTATCGCCAACTACAACCAGACCTTGTTGACCGCAATAAGAGAAGTTGCCGATGCCACCAGCGCCATTCAAGCCTTGCAGCAGCAAACACTGGATCAGAGTGCAAGCTTGCGCGCCATCACCTCGGCTTACGAAATTGCGGTCAAACGCTACAAATCCGGCTTGGGCAACTTTGTACAAGTCCTGCAGGCCCAGAACGAAGTACAGAAACAAGCCATTTTGAATACCGATATGCAAACCCGCGCCTATAAGCTTGATGCCCAGCTGGCCACTGCCCTGGGCGGTGGCTACGGCATCCCTAGCGCGACGCCTTGAAACACGAGAATTGCCATGACTACAAAGAACGCAGCCACATCCCGGCGCAAACCCCTGCTCATCCTGGCCACCGCCATTTTTATTGTTATCGGCGTGGCCTATGCAATATGGTGGGTCATCTTTGCATCAGGCTACGAAGACACAGAGGACGCCTATGTACACGGCAACCTCGTACAGGTCACATCACAAATTCCTGGCACTGTGATCGCCATAGGCGCCGACGACACCCAGACAGTCAGCAAAGGCAGCTTGTTGCTTGAACTGGACGACAGCGACACCCGGATTGCCTTGCAACAGGCCGAGGCCGCATTGGCCCAGGCCGTCAGAAGGACACGTACGGTTTTTGTTCAGAACAGTGCACTGGAAGCCGATATTGAAATGCAGCTTGCCAATATCAAGCGTGCCGAGGTTGACCTGGCCAAAGCACGCAATGACCTGAAGCGCCGCCAGACCTTGGCCAGCTCGGGTGGCGTCAGCGGAGAAGAAATTCTGCACGCACAGACCGCTGTCAAGGCTGCAGAGTCAGGCCTGGCACAGGCCAAGGCCTCTCATGCCGCCTCGCAAGCCAAGCTGCAGACCAATCTGGCATTGACCGCGGGCACCAGCATAAAAGCCCATCCAGACGTCATGCAGGCCGCCGACCAATTGCGCAAGGCCTGGCTCGCGAACTCACGTACCCGGCTGCCCGCTCCCGTGGACGGCATGATTGCCCAACGGTCTGTACAGGTAGGTCAGCATGTCGCGCCCGGCACTCCACTGATGACGATCGTTCCCCTACAGCAAGTGTGGGTCGAGGCCAACTTCAAGGAAGGCCAGGTGCAACGCATGCAGGCCGGACAGTCCGCCACCCTGACTGCTGATATGTACGGCAGCAGCGTCGTCTACCACGGCACCGTACAAGGCCTTGCGGCCGGTACGGGCAGCGCCTTCGCCCTGCTGCCTGCCCAGAACGCCAGCGGCAACTGGATCAAAGTGGTTCAGCGCATTCCCGTGCGCATCGCGCTCGATCCCGAAGAACTCGCCGTCCATCCCTTGCGCGTTGGTTTGTCCATGCATGTGGAAGTGGACTTATCCGAACCGGAGCAAACCGATGCCTCCGTCATGAACAGTGGTTTCAAGACCACCGTATTCAAAGACAACGGCGATGGCGCCAATACTTTGATCGAACGCATCATCAGTGACAACCTGAGTTCATGAGCCAAACCGACAGCGTAAGTGAAACACCGGCAGCCGCTCCGGTAAGCCATCCGCCCCTGGAGGGACGTGCACGGGTGTTCGGTACCATCGCCCTGTCGGCGGCGGTCTTCATGAATGTACTGGACTCATCGATCGCCAATGTGTCCATTCCAACCATAGCCGGCGATCTGGGCGTCAGCGCTACGCAAGGCACCTGGGTCATCACCTCGTTTGCCGTTGCCAACGCGATCACAGTGCCATTGACAGGCTGGCTCACTCAGCGTTTCGGCCAAGTACACTTGTTTGTCATGTCGGTCATGCTGTTCGTGATCTCATCGTGGCTATGCGGCTTCGCCTGGTCCCTGGAATCTTTGGTGGCCTTTCGGGTGCTGCAAGGCGCGGTAGCTGGCCCCATGATCCCGTTGTCGCAGTCCTTGATGCTAGGCACTTATCCCAGAGAAAAAGCGGGCATGGCACTCGCGCTATGGTCCATGACCATTCTGGTCGGCCCCGTAGCCGGCCCGTTACTGGGCGGCTGGATATCCGATAACTACAGCTGGTCGTGGATCTTCTATATCAACGTTCCGGTCGGGTTGCTGGCAGGCTGGGCCGCGTGGCAGCTATACAAGCACCGCGAGACAGCACGCGCCAAACTGCCTATAGACACCATGGGCCTGGCGTTGCTGATCGTATGGGTAGGCGCCCTGCAACTTATGCTGGACAAGGGCAAAGAGCTGGACTGGTTTGCCAGCACGACCATCACCGTCATGGCTATTGTTGCCATCATCGCCCTGGCGTTCTTCATCATTTGGGAGCTCACTGCCGAACACCCTGTGGTCGATCTGAGACTGTTCGCCCACCGCAACTTTACTGCCGGCGTCATATCCATCTCGGTGGGCTACGGCGTATTCTTTGGTACGGTCGTGCTGCTGCCCCTGTGGATGCAAAGTACCCTGGGCTATACCGCCACCGATGCCGGCATTGCTTCGGCCCCAGTTGGCATCCTGGCCATCATCATGTCACCCATCGTCGGCAAAATGCTGTCGCGGTACGATCCACGCACCATCGCCACTTTTGCCTTTCTGGTTTTTTCGCTGATCAGCTACATGCGATCAGACTTCAATACTCAGGTTGATATCTATACCATCATGCTGCCCACCTTCATACAGGGTGCAGCCATGGCCACCTTCTTCATACCGCTTACCACCCTGAGCCTGTCGGGGCTGGATCCGCATCGGATCCCTGCAGCGGCCGGACTGTCCAATTTTGTGCGCTTGCTTTTCGGCGCCTTTGGCACATCGATCACCACAACCCTATGGGAAAATCGGGCAACACTGCATCACGCCCAGCTGACTGAAGCCGCCCGCCCAGGTGAGCCAGCTTTCGACGCCATCATGGGTGGCCTGCAGCAGCGAGGACTTGGCCATGAGCAGTCAGCAGCCATCATCAACAACCTGATCAATGAACAGGCCTTCACCATGTCGGCAACTGATATCTTCTATGCCTCGGCAATTCTATTTTTACTGCTGATTGCACTGATCTGGATTGCGCGGCCCAGCTCGAATGCGACGGCAGGAGCCGCATCGGGCGCTCACTAGATCATGACGAAAACGTGCTGGACGGGCGATACGGCCCGTCGCATTCCAAAAAGGCGTGTATGTAGCGCGCCCTTGATTTGCCCTGCAGTGAAAAAATATGCTATAGTTTCGCTTCTTTAATTCCCCGATAGCTCAGTCGGTAGAGCGACGGACTGTTAATCCGCAGGTCACTGGTTCGAACCCAGTTCGGGGAGCCAAGAAATTCAAGCACTTAGGCCAATTCTTCGGAGTTGGCCTTTTTGCGTTCTGGCGCCATGTAAGCACTTTGTAAACACTTTTCATGAATGCCAATCTACTGGCCTAGCGGCTTGGGCGGCCCAGGCTCTCACGAAAATTCCAATCTATCGCCAGATTAAGCGCTTCTAACCCATAGCGCCGCCTCAATGTATCGGCAATTGCAAGCGCCTGAAGACCAAGGGAGCCCGCCAGCTCTACACAATACATCACAGCTTCATCTGGGCTCACAATCTCCCAGTGAAACCTAATCCCTCTCTGTCCGTGCTCAAGCTCCAAGGGAAATTTAAGGACTCTGGCCTCGGCCTCCTGATCCACGCCTTGCCAATCCGCTTCTTTTGGAAGTTCGCCCAACTTTGGCAACATGGTTGGCTGCACTCCTGCAGACCCATGTGAGTCTATGAATAGCTGATGCGTATCCCGCAACCCGATCCAACGCCTACCCAGTTACCAATTGCTCCGGTAGCTCAGCCTAAGTAACCCGGCCCTACCGGCCTCGTGCCGATCCTCTGCCTGTAGGCACGCGGCCATGTACTGATTTCGAGTTTTTCATGCCTGAATTGCCGCCCAGGCCGGGCCATCGGGGTTGTTTCAGCGCGGGCCTGGAGCTTGCCGGCTTTGCTACTTCAGGCTTATCGACCGCCTGGTCATCATCTTTCTTTTCCATAGCAACTCAATCCTATTGATATGCTGCTGCATTTCCTGCAGCCAACATGACAGCATAAGCCAGATCACAGAATAAAGCCCGTATTCCCTTCGGCCCGTCCAGCCAGGCCCGGTCGTCCGCCCATGCCAGCTCCACAAAGATCTATCTCGGTTCGACGTGACACACGGCCTCAATGTTGTACCCATCTGGGTCAAGCACGAACGCAGCGTAGTAATGCTCGTGATATTCGGGCCGTAGACCAGGCACACCGTGATCTCGACCTCCGGCAGCCAACGCCTCCTTATGGAACGCATCTACCTGCGACCGATCTGTCGCACGAAAGGCAACGTGTGATCGAGGTGTCAGCGGGTCGCCTGTAGCGATATAGAAGTCTCCGGCTGGATCGTCCCCAGTCGTTCTGAGTTTCGACCCGAAGATCACAAGATCGCTTTCAGCCTTCCGCGCCTCGTAGTGCAGAGCAGCTAGGACGGCGCGGTAAAAGGCCTCACTCCTTGCGAGGTTCGAAACGTTGATTCCGGTATGGTCGATCATCGGCCTTCCTCATGCATGAGTCCATAGTCATTATATTTCTGCCCGGCCAGCCAAACCAAGGCCACCCCTACCCGCTTGAGTGCGGGTAGGGCCATCAATTACAACCCCGGCGAGAGAGCGCCGGAAACGGGAAGCCGGTCACAGGCCCTGCCGACTGATGCAGGAAGGTGTGATCTGCCGGGCGGCAACCGGCACGCTAATCCTTATTCCCAGGCGGGATTCCAGGCAGGCTCCCATACATGACCGTCGGGGTCCTGGAAATATCCAGCATAGCCGCCCCAGAATATTTCGCCTGCCGGCTTGAGGATAGTGGCTCCCGCGCTTTCGGCCTCGCGCATAACCTCGTCTACTTCAGCTTTTGACGATACGTTATGCCCTAGCGTTATTTCAGTTGCGCAAGGCTCGCCTGCCGGCAAGCCCGTATCATGCGCGAGACTGGATCTCGGCCAGACTGCCAAACGCACACCTGATTGGAGCTTAAAGAAAGCGACGGCTCCGTGATCGAACTCTTGGCCAATGATGCCTTCCGTTTCAAGGCCAAGTCCATCGCGATAAAAAGCTACTGCGCGGCCCAGATCTTCGACACCCAGAGTAATGACGCTAATGCTCGGTTTCATGGCGTTGCCTCCACTGAGAGCTCAAAGCGTCAATTTACCCCTGACGAATCAGATTCGGCAACATCACTCACCAACACCGCTGTAGCTCATGGAGGGAATTGGCGAGCCACTTACCGCCACCTTTTCAATCGTTCTAATACACGCCGGAGTAGTGCCCCGGCAGGTAAGTGGCAATCAGCACTATCGAATATTAAGCAGGTTCTTCCCTGTACGCCTCACAAACTCCTCGTAGCTTATCGGCGGACCAACCTTCGCAGCCGGACTATTGGCTTGCCAGTGCACCCATGACCGTCCGGTCGTAGCATCATAGACAACCTTGTACAGGTACGTCGGTACCGCCACCCGCCCTGCTCCTACTGCCTCCGACCTCGCTGTATATACCGGCCCCGTGAACACGTATACGTCTCCCCTCGCCCGCAAGATGTACTTGCGTGTGTCCTGCTCGATCGTGCTCCAGGGACCTGAGTTCTGGCGCTGATCCTGCGGCACCATGTTGGCCAGGCTGAAGCTTTGCGCCATGGCGTCGCTGGTGTGCATGTCGCCGGCAGGCGCCATGTGACCGCGTGCGTAGCCAGAGCCACGATAATCATCGAGCTCGGCGCGTTCGGCTGATGGCAGACGTGCTTCGGGATAGAACCGGTCTGTGCGTTCTATCCCTTTGCCCTGCAGCAGCATTCGGCGGTTCAATCGCTGGACCACGAACACCGGCGTTTTGGTCTCGCCGCTATGCAGAATGGCAAACGACGAGAAGCACAACTCCCGCAGCGCCCGGCCCGCAGGTACTATCGGTGGCCGGCCGTTCGGAAAGAACTGGCGACATTGAGCGAAGTTGGTCTGTACTTGCGGCCCGGTGGCTACCACCTGGGGCGCGATCTGCTCATGACCTGGCAGCCCAAGCTGCGACAGCATGGGTTCGAGCGGGATCTGCTCGCGCAGTTGCGGATTGAGGACGCAGCTGGCTGCGCCAAATGATGTAACGGCTGAAACTGCCAGCGCCCTGAAAAACCGCTTGAAGCGACTGGTTTGGACTTTCTTGCTGCTGCTACGTCGTTTACGGACTACGGACTTCTTCTTACTCGCCATAGCGAGATTGTAGGCGACACGGCCTGGCTGTACGACGCGACTAAACGACTCACTCAATACATAGTTTTCTGCACGCGCTCGGGCAAGTCGGCATCGTACTTATTCCCATCGATTTCCGCATTGCTCAAGGTCTCGAGGATGGTCCCGGTACTTGGCAATGAAGCACGCTCCACATGCAAGGCTGGATCCCAAAGCCGTGAGCGCAAGATGGCTCGCGAACATTGAAAAAACACTTTCTTGGCCTTGATGATCAGCACGGTCGAAGGCAGCTTGCCCTGCAAGGAGAACTGTTCGAGCAATGTCGGGTCGGTGGAAATCGTTGCCTCGCCATTTATCCGCAACGTTTCGCCTACGCCGGGTATAAGGAAAAGCAGTGCCACCCTTGGGTCATGAATAATATTACGCAGACTGTCTATTCTGTTGTTTCCGCGTCTATCGGCAAGCAGCAAGGTTTCTTCATCGCAAACCCGTACAAAGCCAGTGGGATCACCCCTGGGTGAGGCGTCCAATCCATCGGGGCCATTAGTCGCCAGTACGACAAAAGGCGAGGCCTCGACCAGCTTGCGGTAATAACGGTGAATGTAATCCACCTCTTTCTTAAGGGAGGCTGACGCAGGAGAGCCATAGAGCGCCTCAAGGGCTTGAAGATCAGTAATTCGGTGAGGTGTATCTAGTTCGCTCAAGGCAATAATCCATATTCAAATGTCTTGGTTTTAACTGACAAGATTGTATGGTCCGTTATTCGTCCCACACTGCGCTGGCCGGAAGAACACCAATTGCGGTACGGCAATTTTTGGATTCGCTGGCAATTATGGCTAGCGGTTTATCAGCATTGGCATCGCATCGTCGAGCAGCGCAATAAAGCCCTCGTGCCCACATCTAGGGCGGACAGGCCTAATTCCTGGACGAGAGAGCTCGTCAAAAAAACTTCGCTTATGTGCTTGCTCGATAGTTTAGCGACGCCTTTCACGCTCGATCTTGCTAGCATTCCTCCTGGCATCCCTTTAATCTCCACATTGAGCCCTATGGCCTCTTGGTAAGCGATTGGCGCCAGTCACCGTCATAGTCGAACGTGGGGGCATCAAAACTCTCTTGAACCCAATCAAGCGAAAAGTCATCTGCCCTGGGTTCACACAACCAGTAACCAAAACCTTCCCCATCTACTGCCCACCACTGCGCAGCCTCGGGAGCTTCGGACCAATCAACCTTGTCATAACTCATAAGCGTCTCCTTGTGAATGTAGAAAAGCATCTTACCTTAAACCGCCATGAGGCCCATGTCCCTAACAAAACGTGACGCAAGAACGCACGTTGATGTCGTAGCATCCCGGCAGAGGCAACAAGAAGCCGCCGATTAAGTTAAAATTTAGTCTTGCAGGCGGAAACCGTGGCTCTGCATGAGAAAACCTCCATCTCAATAATAAGCAATAACCGGGACGGTCCGGCTCTTGATGCGAGCCCATGCAGGCCCTCTTACTTGGAGTTATTTTGTTTTACCTATCCCCGATCAAACGGCGCGTTCTCTACGTGACGCTGTTCGAGATTCTGGCAGTCTTATTTGCAACCTTGATGTTGGCCGCTCTTAGCGGTGGAAACGCTCAACAATCACTACCTATCGCGATTGCCGTTTCGGCGATTGCCGTAGCGTGGAACTATATCTATAACACGCTCTTTGAAGCCTGGGAGAGGCGAAGCGGAACCACTGACCGAACTTTGCTGGTCCGTTCCATTCACGCAATGGGCTTTGAAGGTGGGCTGCTTGCAATCACATTGCCTCTATACATGTTTTGGTACAACGTAGGAGCGTACAAAGCATTCACGATGGTGGCTGCGCTTCTGCTGTTTTTCCTGCTTTATACATTCATTTTCACCTTGCTCTTTGACAAGGTTTTTGTGCTGCCCAATAGCCGCCAGCCTACTCACACATAAAGCATCCGGATAAGTGCCGCACGCGCTGGGTTCTGCATTAAATGATTCACCCTACTCCATAGCAGCGGCCTTCTTTCATCAGACTCCTGGCTTTGCCGCCTGCTCAGAAGCAATTCGGCTAGCCAGCACTTGGTCGACCCGATAGGTATCGACATCCAGGACTTCGAAGGTATAACCACCCCAACTCACGGTATCCGTGCGTCTGGGTATCCGTCGCAGCATGGTCATCAAGAAGCCAGCCAGCGTTTCGTAATCGTCTTCCACCAGTATGTCGTCGATCTCAAGCATCCGGCAAACATCCTGTATGGGCGCCGCCCCATCAATTAGCCATGAGTTTTCATCACGACGTATGATTTGCTCTTCATCCCATGGTGACACCAGATCGCCCATGACGGTGCTCATCACATCATTGAGTGTCACGACACCAACGACCAGACTATATTCGTTGACAATAACAGCAAAGTCTTCACCAGCCTGCCGAAATTGGGCCAGCACCTCGGCCAGCGTCAGGCGGTCGGGAATAACCAATACTTTCTGAATCAGTGACTGGTTTTGCAAGGATATCGACTGGCTATTAAGAAGGCGCTGAAACAGGACTCGAGCATCGACATAGCCAATCACGTGGTCCAGGTCACCCTTGCAGACCGGATAGGTGGCATAGGGCTCAGCGGCAATTCTGGCGCGTATGATGTCTTCCTGCTCATCTAGGTGGAACCACGCAATGCGGTCCCGCTGCGTCATGGCACTGGGAACAGTACGGGTGTCCAGTTCGAACACGTTTTCAATGACCTGTTGCTCTCCCCAAGCAAGAGCCCCCGAACGGGCGCCGGCTTCTGCCAGGGCAAGAATATCGTCCGAAGTAACGCGGTCATCGCGCTGATAAGGCAGCCCTAGCAATCGGATCAATACTTCCGACAGCCGGGAATAAAACCAGACGAATGGCTTGAAGACCTTCATCAGGAAACGCATGATCTCAATCACACGCACTGCAAATCGTTCGGGCTCGGCCATACCAACCTGTTTGGGAATCAGATCTGTCAGTATGATGAAGGTTGAGGTGATCAGCAGGAAGGACGCCAGAAAACCCAGTGTTGCCGCAGTCGCGGCGGGCATCCATCGGGCAAACAGATCGGTGGCATATCCACTCAGCATCCCTTCGCCCACGATCCCACCAAGAATGGCCAAAGCATTGACAGCAATCTGGACCACCGTGAAGTAGTGGCCGGGCTGCTCCTGCACACGCAAGACTTTCTCGGCGCGCAGATCTCCGTCGTCTGCCATCTGTTTAAGACGTAGCCGGCGTGAAGCTGCAAGCGCGATTTCAGAAATCGAAAAAAAAGCAGCTGCGACGATCAGTGCAGCAAGCAGCAACAGGCTCAGTCCAAGGTTCATGAAGAGTCCGACGGCACATGACGTCGTACAGTGATTCGAAGTGACTGAGTGTACTGAAGTTTAGAGATTTAGGGTGCTGAATTATTACCAATACGCGCAGCACCACGAAAAAACGACTATAGCAAGGAAGAGGCGTTATCCAGGACGTAATCGCAAGCTTTTTCTTTTAAATCACCTTTGAGCTTGTTCAAATCGAGGCTTGAACCATCACTCCCCGAGAGCACGCCACCCAGGCCTTGCTGGTAGCCGCTGTCCTGCTCAGCCGATGAGTCTTCCATGCCAAGCTTGCCCATCAACTGCCCTTTAATATTCTCGGCACTACCTGCATTGACCAGTTTGTTCTTTACACAATACTGCAAAACTCCAGCCGCATTGCTAGCCATGTCGCCTCCGAGGCTGGGCAAACCTAGCGATGATCCCAGATTACCCATGGAGCCCAAGCCTGCACCAGCCGTAGCCGCACCCTGGCTACCGCCGCCAAGACTTTCACTGGCTTTACTGCTCAGATCACCCAGCAAGTCTGCCGAAGCAGGTGTGGATGCGGCTAGACAAACAGCGGAACCCACCAGCAGTGCGCGTAAGGATCGAGACATCATTTTCCCCTTGAAGTTTGGATACAAAAATCTTTGCGTATGAATCCATGATCGTACCTTGCGCAGGTGAAACAGTCCGTTATTCCTCGTCACCTCATGTGCCACTCCAGGCATGGCGATGCCGTACATAGCTCATCGTGAGCTTATATCGTTAATATGACTGACCCATGCCGAGATCTGGATTCCATAGCCTGGTGTGCCTGCGCAGCGTTGGCCAAGGGGAAGGGTGTAATGTTGTCAGGCTTCAGCGCCCGACTTTTCAAGGCTTCGAAAAAAGCCACTGCGGCAGCCTGTCTTTTTTCGTCTGAGCGCAGATGATGAAACACACTGGGTCGCGACACAGAGTTCGACTTGGCAAATAGGGTCGATACTTCAAATGGTGGCACCGGGCCCGACGCCTGTCCATAGTTAGCCAGATGCCCGCATGATGCCAGACACTCAAGAGACCCGAAAAATGTGTCTTTACCGACTGCATCGTATGCCACCTGCACCCCGGCACCACCAGTAATATCCTTGACCCGAGTGACAAAGTCTTCTTGTCGATACTGAATGATATGAGCGCATCCGTTGCGCTCTGCCAGCGGTACTTTATGTGCTGAACCCACGGTACCTATCACCTGAGCTCCCATATGAGTTGCCCACTGACTGAGCAAGGTACCAACGCCTCCTGCGGCAGCATGGACCAGCACCCAGTCTCCGGGCTTGACGGCATATACCTGACGCAATAAAACGTGGGCAGTCAGCCCTTTCAGCAAAGAGGCAGCGATGACATGATCGTCTATGCCGTCAGGAACACGGATGACTGCATCGGCGGGCAGCACACGCTCCTCGGCATAAGCACCGTAGCCTGTATAGATGTAGGCGACACGATCTCCTGCCTTCAAGTTTTGAACCCCGGCACCCACACTCACAACAAAACCAACGCCCTCAATACCAGGCGTACCCGGAAGAGCGAGAGTCTGATACAAACCAGAACGTACGTATATGTCGTGGAAATTGACACCGACAGCCATATGCCTGAGCCGGACTTCGTTCGGTAAAGGATCACGAACAGTCACGGGTTCGAATTGTAGATTCTCGGGAGCTCCGCTCTGATGCAGAACTATGGCTGAGGGCATGGCTATCGGTTAGCGTGCGGAAACGTCTATTTTACAAGAGGGAATTGTATTGTGTTTTTGGCGGGCAATAAAAAACCCCCACACGAGTAGTGCGGGGGTTTTTCTTTCAATAAGAGCCTGACGATGACCTACTTTCACAGAC
>NZ_SDQD01000003.1 GCF_004153685.1 Pollutimonas harenae
CCAACTTGATTCGCCTTGCTCATCCGGGAAAACCCTGATGTGCTGGCTGCGAAAGAACAGAACTATAGCATAGCTTTTTTAACCCGTGCAACTGAAAAACCCGCCCAAACCACCCAATTCAACCCTTTTTTTACACCACCCAACTTAAGCCTTTGAAATACCATAGAAATATTTTTTTAACTTAAGTGAAATAGTTGGGGGAAATCTCTGACGGCACAGGAAACCCCTCTTGAATATAGAAGTAATCGCCCTTCTTCGCCGTGGTACACCATGTCTTGACCCGTTATAAAGACACTGAGCGGCGATCCCCGCTTCACCACTAAAAGCACAGTAGTACGGCAATTGACTCTACACTTGTTCCCAATACAACAAACCCTCCCCCTCTCGCGCATCCATGACCGAAGACATTCTCATCAACATTACACCTTTTGAAACCCGCGTAGCACTGGTAGAACAAGGTGCTGTCCAGGAAATACATATAGAACGCAGTATTCAGCGCGGCCATGTCGGCAATCTTTATCTGGGTAAAGTCGTACGTGTGTTACCCGGCATGCAAAGCGCCTTTGTGGATATAGGCCTGGAACGTGCTGCCTTTATTCATGTAGGCGACCTTAGACAGAACCGCAAGGAACGCAGCAACGGCACAGCCCCTACCCCAATAGAGAAGCTGCTGTTCGAGGGCCAGTCCCTGATGGTTCAGGTAATCAAGGACCCGCTGGGCACAAAAGGAGCGCGCTTATCCACTCAAATCAGCATTGCGGGACGCATGCTGGTCTACCTGCCTCATGATCCGCATGTCGGCATCTCGCAAAAAATCGAATCTGAAGAAGACAGGATCTCGCTACGCGAACGGGTATTGCGTTTCAGTGCCCCCGATGAAAAGGGTGGTTTTATCGTACGAACGCAGGCGGAAGGCGCTACCGACGATGAGCTGCAGGCCGACCAATCTTATCTACGTACTTTATGGAGCTCCATACAAGACAAGGCCAGAAGCCAGCCTACCCCATCGCTGCTCTATAACGACCTGACGCTGGCGCAACGTGTGCTGCGCGATATGGTGGGCCCCCATACCGGCACCATTATGGTCGATTCGCGCAGCACCACACAGAACCTGCTCGACTGGGCCGCCATCTATACACCCTCCGTGCAAGACAGAATCAAACACTATAGTGGTGAGCGTCCTCTGTTCGACACAGCCAATGTCGATGAGGAAATCGCACGAGCCCTGTCGCGGCGTGTCGATCTCAAGTCAGGCGGCTACCTGATCATCGACCAGACCGAGGCCTTGACTACCGTTGACGTCAACACCGGCGGTTTCGTAGGCGGCCGCAACTTTGACGACACCATTTTCAAGACCAACCTCGAAGCGGCACTCGCACTGGCGCGCCAGTTGCGGCTGCGCAATCTGGGCGGCATCATTATTCTGGACTTTATCGATATGGACGATATCGAGCACCGGAACTCGGTGCTGGCTGAGCTGAACAAGGCACTAGGCAAAGACCGGACGCGCATGACAGTTAGTGGTTTCAGCCAGTTAGGCCTGGTCGAAATGACGCGCAAGCGCACCCGTGACTCATTGGCTCACCAGCTATGCGAGCCGTGCCCGACCTGCCAATCACGCGGCAACGTGCGTACACCCCGCACACTTTGCTATGAAATATTGCGCGAAATTCTGCGCGAGTCCCGCCAATTCAATCCCAAGGAGTTTCGCATTCTGGCCTCGCAGGACATTGTGGACTTATTCCTGGAGGAAGAAAGCGCCCACCTTGCCATGCTGGGAGACTTTATAGGCAAGCCGATTTCACTCGAAGTGGAAAGCCAATATACGCAAGAACAATACGATATCGTTCTGATATAAAGCCGTGCTGAATCTTCCTCATGCCCCGGCCTCATCGGTGTAGTGCGGGGCTTTCGGGAGCACTCTAGTCCTGCGCAGACGTGGATTCGTCGGAGCCATCCGGCTCAATAGGGTCTCCGGGACACGCCTGTGGATGTGTTATAGCCCGGAAAAGCTGTTCGATACGGGTATCGATCTCACTGCCTGCGTAGTAGCTATATACCTTGGCTCGGGTACGGTAGTTGCGATCCTCGTCGGGCGCCATCCAGCCACCCACGTCGCTGCTACGAAAATGCATCAGGTCGGCAACAATGATTTCCCGGCGATCAGTACTGCCCAAGGGCTCATCGCTCAGTCTTGCCAAAGCTGTTTGACCTGGCTCAAGCGCAAACTTCGGCGCTGATCCGCAAGCGGCTTCGTGCTTGAACAAAGCCATCTGTATTTGTGGAAATGTCATGGGTAAGACACGCTCGGTACGAAAGTAAGCGTCGCTGCGCAAATCTGCTGCCCTTATTCCATTGGTGTTATTGGCGCATCCTGCCAGTGTCAGCAGCGCCAATAGTGCCACTCCATTTTTCATGGCTTGAGTTTCCTTATTCAAATTCAATCCTGAAATTGCATGCGATACAGCGATGCATATCGTCCGTCTTGCTGCAGCAGTTCTTCGTGACGCCCCTGTTCGACAATCCGGCCTTCCTCGAGCACCACAATACGATCAGCTTTCTGAACAGTGGACAATCTATGAGCAATAACCAGTGTGGTGCGCCCGGCCATCAGACGCTCGAGCGAGGCCTGAACCTGCCGCTCCGACTCATTATCGAGTGCAGAGGTTGCTTCATCGAGAATGAGGATAGGTGCATTCTTGATGAGTGCCCTGGCGATCGCCAGGCGCTGGCGCTGCCCGCCCGACAACTGACCAGCATTTTCACCCACCGGTGTATCCATACCCTGGGGCAGCCCATTCACGAAATCAAGCAGATTGGCCGCCTCAAGGGCGCTGTTGATTTCTTCACGGCTGGCGTCGTGCAAGGCGCCATAACCCACGTTGTCGGCGATCGTTCCTTCGAACAAAACCACATCCTGGCTGACCAGGGAAAGTTGTGACCGCAAACTGCGCAAACTGACGTCAGTGATGTTCTGGCCATCGATAAGAATATCGCCGCCGTCAGGACGCACGAAGCGCGGAAGCATATTGACCAACGTGGTTTTACCGCTACCCGAGCGGCCTACCAACGCAACGGTGGTTCCTGGCTCGGCCACAAAAGAAACATTACTTAAGGTGTCGCGATGAGCACTCGGAAAACGGTGATGGATATTCTTGAACTCAACCCGGCCCTTGACTGGGGTCTTTAGCGATTTGGTACTGGTATCGCTTTCCGGTGTCTGGTCGATCAGCGTAAATACACTCTCGGCGGAAATCACCATGCGCTGCATGGAGCTGGCAATTTTGGTTAATCGCTTCATCGGGTCGAATATCTGTCCCAGAGCCGCCATAAAAGCAGCAAAGCTACCCACGGTCAGACCATGCATATTGGCTTGGTACAGGGCCACCGCAATCACGGCCGCAATGGAAATAGCAATGGAAAACTGCGACAACGGCGACATGGCGGCATCGGCACTGGCCGCCCGCATGGCAAAACGCCGCAACCGTGTGTTTACATATTCAAAGCGCGTACTTTCGCGCTTATAGCCATCGAACAACTTGATGACCCGCTGGCCGTCTATGCCTTCACGCACCACACGAGTCAGTTCGGCATTCATGCCTATGGTTTCACGATTGATGCGCCGCAGTCTTTTGACGAATATGCGGATAATCAAACTGGAGACCGGCAGCATGACGAGCACGATTAGGGTCAGTTGCCACGACATATAAAGCAGCACGCACAACAAAGCCACAACCACCAGGGTTTCGCGCACAATAACGGTTACCACTTCAGCAGCCAGTCCTGTTACGGTGCCTGCGTCTATGGTGAAGCGATTCATCAGTCTGCCCGTATCGCCACGTTTGAAGTCTTCATCGGGCAAGCCCAACAGTCTTTCAAACATGTCTTTACGCAGACCGAGCAGCATATTGTTGGCCACCCAGGCCAGGAGGTAATTACTGGCAAAACTGGCTATGCCGCGCAGCAGCATCAATCCGATCACCGCCAACGGAATCGACCACATATACGAGGGTTTGGCCCCCGAGAAGCCCTCGTCGAGCAAGGGTTTCATGATGAGAGCCAGCGTGGGCTGCGTGGCTGCGGCTACGCTGACTAATAAAACAGCCAGTACTACGACCTTCCAGTACTTACCCAAGCGACTGTAGATCCGACGCCACAGCTCTAGCTTGACAGGCTCGGTCTGGGGCGATGAGGCGTTAGTAGCTGACTTCAACAATAAACTCGCTTATATACTATTGGATGGATTATTTTAACGTTCAACCCATTCATCTTGGTTACGAACCAGGCTCATCATACAGCCCTCCACAAAACACCCGCACTCATGCCGAACATTTCCGCCATTTACCTGCGTCTTCCCAACTGGATAGGCGATGTCTGCATGAGTCTCCCAAGCCTGCACGCGCTGCTTGATACGCAGATACCCATCGTGGTGTGCGCACGCCCCTGGGCCAGGGACTTGCTGGCCGCCTATGACCTGGCTGGGTTCATCGAAATGAAAGGCCGGTGGCGCGAAGACCGGGCTGCCGTGCATGCCTTTCGGAAGAAAGCACAGCATCCCCACGCCCGGGGCATTTTGCTGCCCGATTCCCTCTCCAGCGCCATGGTCTTCAAATTCGGAGGCATACCCAGCGCCGGTTACCGGGACGACGGCCGCAGCCTGATCTTACGCTGGCCGGTAAACAAACCTGCAGCCAGCCTGCACGCCGTCGAGTCGTGGCATTACATTACCAGCCAGGCCCTGAAACGCTGGAGTCTGCCCTGCAGCGGACTACCAGTGGCCCGCCGATTAGGCTTGCACTTGGCCGACCGGCACGATGCCGAGGGTCAGCAGGCCCTATTGCAGGCAGGGCTGGAACCTGGCAGCTACATCCTGATTGCACCTACCGCCACAGGGCTGCACCACGGAAAAGTCAAAGTCTGGCCCTACTACAAAGAACTGACTCAACGCCTGCAATCGCTTGGATACACCGTCGTCATGTGCCCGCCCGCTGCGGAAGCCGACGAGGCTAAAAAAAATGCCCCGGATGCGCTGTGTCTACCGCCCTTGAAGCTGGGTGCATTTGCTACACTAGCCCAGCTCGCAACATTGGTAATTTGTAATGATTCAGGCGTATCACATCTTGCCGCCGCTGCTGATGCCAGACAGCTGACTCTGTTTGGCGTCACCCAGCCCGAAAGAACAGGGCCATGGTCAGACAAGGCCTCATGCCTCGGATCCGCCCAGGCCTGGCCCACACTGGAACAAGCAGTCGACCGCGTTCACGCCCTATTAACCCTGCAGCAGGTACACAGCAGCGCATGACACTTTCGAGTTTTCTGACCAACCTAGTCATCCCACTGAACTTGTGCATAGCCCTTTTGCTGGTGGCCGCCATTGTGTTCATGGTGCGTCTGCGCAAAACAGCCTTTGCCATCGCTGTCGCAGGACTATGCTGGGCGATCTTTTGGTCACTACCCGCCTCATCCTTGTGGGCTGGAGGCCGTCTGGAGCAGTTGCATCCTTACACAGAGGCATCCAGCGCCCCCACTGCCCAAGCCATCGTCGTGTTGGGCGGGCACACCGCCAATGGGCGCCGAAACTGGTTCGAACCTTACGACAAAGAGACAGCCATTGCCAGAATCGACAAGGCCGCCGCCTTGTACAAGGCGGGACGGGCGCCACTGATCGTTGTATCGGGCGCCGCCCTGGAAGGCAATGTCAGCGAGGCCCAAATCATGGCACATGCCTTGGAGCAGCACAGCATTCCCAGAAGTGCCATCATCATGGAAAGTCGCAGCTTCACCACCCACGAAAACGCAATTTATACGGCTGAAACATTAAAACAGCATCACATCCAGCATATTTTACTGGTCACCTCGGCGCTACACATGCCAAGAGCCATGGCCGTGTTTGCCAAGCAAGGCATTTCGGCCATTGCCACTCCCCTGGCACCACAAATCGTTGTACCTGACGATCCCGGATTTTCATTCTGGCAGCCTGACATGCGCTCCCTGACGGCCAGCCGGTCCATCGTCAAGGAATATGTTGGTTTGCTGGTGTATTGGCTGCGCGGCTGGATCTGAATACGCTCCTGCCGCAACAAATTCTGTTGTATGGCTCTCGGGAACGATCTGTGCATCCGATGGTCTGTACCTTGTCTCTTCTCCACAGGAATGCTTTCACATGTCTATCCAGCAACTCTTGCAACAAGTGCTTCAGTCTGGCCAAAGCCTCGCTCAGGACGCCGGCTCCCGGGTCAATCAGGCGGCACCAGGAGTCACATCCAAACTCGGTGGGTTTGGTGGTGGGGCCTTGGCAGGAGGAGCATTGGGCCTCTTGCTTGGCAACAAAAAGTTTCGCAAGATGGGCGGTAAATTCGCAGCCTACGGCGGAGCTGCGGCCTTGGGCGCGCTGGCCCTGAAAACCTACCAGGACTGGCAGCAGAGTTCGGCCAACGGTAACACCTCGCCGGCACAAACCCACGGCGCAGAGCAAGCTCCGAGATCCACGCAAGCGACTTTGGCCGCCCCTACCGTTCCCGATAGTGCGCTGGAAGCACAGAGCCGTATTATTCTTGCCGCAATGATTTCAGCTGCCAAGGCAGACGGCCATATCGGAGCCGAAGAGCAGCAATTGCTGGATGAAGAAGTTGCCAAGCTGGCTGGCCGCTCTGCCGATCTCGCCTGGTTCGAAGCGGAACTGGCCAAACCGGCCGACCCCGCTGTTGCGGCGTCACTGGCAACCACCCCCGAACAAGCCGCCGAAGTGTATTTGGCCAGCCTGCTGGTCATCGATGAACAAAGCTATATGGAGCGAGCCTATCTGGACGAACTCGCGCGGCAATTACCCTTGCCTGCAAGCTTAAAAACAGATCTGGAAGCCAAGGTGCGCAGCCTGGCCTGATTTTCCTGATGCCGCGAGCTGGCCAATTATCGATTGGCCACACTTAACCCTGACGGCGCTCCTCAAGCACCTGGCCATACAGCTCCAGGTACGACTCGGCCACTGCGCTCCAGGCATGCCGGTCTACTACTTGGCTGCCGCCCTGAACCAGGCGCCGACGCCACTGTACGTCTTCGCTCATACGCTGGATGAATTGCGCCAACTGCCTATTATTTTCCGGATGGTCCAGCATCATGACGTCTTGCCCGTCTTCCACGTATTGTGCAAAACCGCACCAGGGTGCGGGACTAAGAATCACAGGCAGTCCAAAAGACATGGCTTCGAGCGGTGCCATGCCAAAACTGTCGTTCAGTGTTGGATGCACATAGAGGTCGGCCGTCAGATAATACGGTGCCACATCAGACGTTTCATCTATAAGCCGGATGCGATCTGACAAACTCGCATAGTCGGGGGAGCCATGTACAAAGTTGCGCGTGGCGGCATTACTGCCCACCACCAACAACTTGTAATGAGCCGGCAGACGGGCCAAAGCCTTCACCACCGTCGGCAACCCTTTGCGCAGTGGGTTGCGGGCCACCAGCAGGCAAACATAATCATCAGGGGCTAACCCCAAACTCACACGCATGCGCAGAGCCTCACCCTCTGCCGGCGGTACCGGCCTCGTGACACCGGGCGGAATAATCGGAAAATCGCGATTGTTGCCATAAGCCTGGCGGAGTTGATCTGCGATCAGACCCGACACCGCAACGGTACGATGCGCCGGACGCTGCCGCACCCTGCGCTTTTCGAGCCACAGATAAGTGTGCACTCTTGGGCTGATATAAGACGACAAGCGCTTCAATAGCGACAAAGGCCTGACACGCCAGTTATAGCGCACAGGTGTGACATGCACGACCTCGATGTCGCCCGACCAGCCATTAGTATGAGAGTGCACGACATCGTAGCCTTTACGGGTCAAACGTCGAACGCGGCAGGCAAATAGCAGGACTCGCAACCAACTGGGCAGGATCGACCAGGCCCGCACGGGCACAAACGGTAGTTGCACATCGCAAGCCGGATCGTAGTCGCGGGCAAAAACAGTAATGTCGTGATCAATGGCCAGTTCACGCATCAACTCGACACCATAGGCCTCCGCTCCACCAAACCTGTGTCCGAACCGGTCGACGACAAACGCAATTTTCAGGCGGGGACGGGGCATATATGCATTTACGCCTTGCGGCGCCTGTCTTCCAGACGCGTCATGCATTTTTGCAGGAAGCGAATGATATTGGTTGACCGGGCCACCGTAACACGCGGCAGTCCGTACACATCATCGCTGGTTCGGACCAGACCCCGCTCGGTGGTCGTGGCGTTGGTGTATCCGGCGTCTTGCACCATGGCACGAATCTCAGGCGATTGGCCACCATAGGGATAGCAGAATGCCGTCACATCAACACCCAGAATATCTTCCAGCTCCTGCTTGGACTGCCTGATCTGAAAGGCGGCAATATCGGGCGACAACTTGGGCAGGAAGGGGTGGTCAAGCGTATGCGAACCCACCTCCATGCCCGCCGCCGCCCAGGCGCGCATCTCGTCGGCAGACATCAGATCTGAATGGGCAACGCCCTTTTGATAATCCCAGACATTGCCGCCATCGAGTTGACGGACCACAAAATAATTCGTGGCGGTAAAGTTCTGCTCGTTCAGCACCGGCAAGGCATTCTGATACACGTTGCGGTAACCGTCGTCGAAAGTAATGCCCACGACCTTGCCGAGACGCTCTCCGCGCACGTAAGGCAACAAGTCGCGCATGGACAGGCCGCGGTAGCCAAAGCGGCGCAGCCAGGCCATTTGCCGCCGAAAATCGGCCGGATGCACGGTCAGTCCGCGATAGGGGGTCCCTTTGGGACCCGGCTGACCTATCTGGTGGTACATGAGTATCGGTATCATGCCGAAGATTATATCGGTATCGCCTGCGGTGATGGCGCTGGAATGACGCTTTGGTAGACAGCTTGCGTAGCAAACATAAAGCCATCAAGACTGAAATTTTGCACGCTATGCAGGCGGGCCGCAGCGCTCATGGCAGGAAGACTCTGGGGGCTTGCAAGTATATGGCGCAGCACCCCCGAAATAGCACAGGTGTCGTGCACTGGTACTATCCACCCTTCTCTCCCGTCGGTAATGTTCTCGGGAAGACCGCCTGCATCGGAGATCAATGTGGGCAACCCCATGGCCAGAGACTCGCGGCAGGCATAAGAAAGCGATTCGCGATGCGACAATACAAAACCGACATCACAGGCACCCAATACAGCGCAGACATCATCTACCAGCCCCGGAAATACCACTCTGGCTTTCAGTGCGTAGGCATCCAGCTTCGCGCGGAGTCTCGGACTTGGCATGGATCCCGCTACGACCAGCACAATACGAGCTTGTACGGCTGGCGGGAGCGATGACACTGCAGCAGCCAGATCCAGCCAACCTTTTTCAAAGTCGGTACCACCGGCACTGCCCAACACCACCGTATCGTCGGTAACGTTCCCAAGTAGTTTACGGCGCAAGCTTTGCTTTAGTTCGGGTGCGGGCGGATGAAAATGAGCCGTGTCAATACCGTGCCTTATGACGTGGACTGGCTTATTCCGATAGGCGCTTTTTGCCAGCATATGGCCTACATAGCCGCTGACTGCGACCACTGCGTCTGTCCCACAACGCGCGCGCAACTGATGCCCCGCACTGTTGACACTGTTCAAATTATGCTTGGTCCAGATGATCTTAGGGCGCCGTGCCAACCCCAGGCAGGCCAGCATGATGTGTCTATGATCGGCCGAGGCATTGACGTGCACAATATCAAAGCGCTCGTTGGCCAGATACTGTTTGAGACGCGACACCTCTTTGAGCAGCGAGGGAACACGATTGGTATATACGGCGGGAAACAACCGCACGCCCTGTATTTTGCTGGCATACCTGTACAGACGGCTGCATTCAGGGGCCGCCAACACGACGGAGTGACGGTTCTTCAGACCATTCAGCAGGTTGACGATGTAGGTAACATGGCCTCCACCATTGCCATGGTGAATATCGGTAAGAAGTATTTTCATTGTCGCGAGTCGGCATAAGCCGTCAGCGACATACGCTTAAGACTCGCACCTTATTTATTCTGTTTGTTTAACAATAGTAATTTACTGTAACGAAAAAAGCTACCCGCGCTAGCCATGACTGCGAGCATGAAGCCCTCTTTACCATCCAGGAACCCACGCCGTATGAGATAGTGGCGGACGAAAGTCCAGAAAGCATGGCCAACGGCACCCAGCGTGCTAGTTTTCTTACCGCGCGCATGCAGCATGGCGGCAGCGGCGCTTGAATAATGATTAAGCTTGGCGATATGGGATTCCAGATCGGCATAGGGATAATGCAAAAAGTGGGCGCTCAGCACGGCCACCGGCGATGCGGTCTGGACGCTCTCGTGCACGGCGGCATCGCTGAATCGAGCCGTGCCGCGCTTGAACAAGCGCAATACATGGTCGGGCCACCAGCCGCTATGTCGTATCCAACGTCCTGCGTAATTGGACAGGCGCGGGATTTTGTAAGCATCGGCGCGCGGATGCTCGAGCTCTTTTTTGATTTCGGTAGCCAGTTCGGGAGTAACACGCTCGTCAGCATCGATGGACAGCACCCAATCACCAGTTGCCAAGTCCAGCGCCCGGTTTTTTTGAAGGCCAAAACCCGGCCAATCAGCCGTCAGGCTGACCTTGGCACCCTTGCCCGCGGCGATTTCCCGTGTCTCATCTGTACTGCCCGAATCGACGACGATGACTTCATCAGCAAAGGCTACCGAATCAATGCAGTCGCCAATATGCGCAGCTTCATTCTTGGTGATAATGATGACCGAAAGTTTCATCCACGGTTCCTGCGGCTGCGCTTCCAGAGCTTCCACTTGTTGAACAAAGGCCCTATGACGGGATGCACTGCGACCTGTATGCGGCGTCCAACTGAATGGCCCGAGGTATTACGCACCGCAAACCGGCAAATATGAGCTGGGTCGGTACCCGCACGATTCTGGCCAAAGGCCTGCGTAGTGTACAAATAGCGAAAACCAGCCTCTTGTGCCAAGCGGACATAGTCAGGGTCGAAATAGCCTTGAGGCCAGCAGAAATGTTCCGACACAGAGCCAAGCTGAGCCTGCAGGGCCGCTCTGGATAAGTCCAACTCTTCGACAATATGGGTATTCTTGCTTGATGGGTCGATAAGGTCCCAACGGGTATGAGTGTGCGTGTGGCTATGAAACTCCATGACACCGTCTTTCCGCATGGCTTCGATTTCGCTCCAGCGTAAAGCAACCTCGTCACTGCGGCCCTGCTCGATACGATCTTCGCATTCTTTATGGGATGGCGTTTCGGGCAGTTCCCCCTGCCCCAGAATATTGCGCACCGGCCCTTCGTGCATCCACGAAGTCACCAGAAAAACCAAAGCCGTAAAGCCATATTTCTTGAGCAAGGGATAGGCATAGACCCAGTTATCCAGATAGCCGTCATCAAAGGTGATCAGGACGGACTTTGCCGGCACCGGTATTCCGTTCAAATGGCCGGCGAATTCATCGCTGCTTAGAGAACGATAGCCGCGCCGCTTGAGCCACAACAGCTGATCTTCGAAGTTGCTCGGCGAAGTCGTGATCATTCCTTCGACAGGCGAGATATGGTGATACATCAGTACAGGAACAGTCTGTGCAGCTTTCATGATTTTCGCTCCGCAAGCCAACGTGTATAGCACGACTCTATGCGTTCGACCATAGCATCAAGGCTGAATCGACCTTGTGTACGGCAGAACGCCAGGCCTGCCTGGCCCATTTGGCGGCGCAAGTCCGGATCGTCAATCAGACGCCGAATCGCATCCGTCAGCGCTCCTGGATCGTCTAAAGGCACAAGTAAGCCGCTGACGCCCGCCTGCATCATTTCAGGTACGCCGTCCACATTAGTGCCCACCACCGGCAAGCCGGCTGCGCCGGCCTCGACGAACACCGTGCCTGATGCTTCCTGCCGCGTGGCCAGAGCAAACAGATCAAAGCCCGCCAGCAGATTGGGGACATCACGGCGCACACCTAACAAGTGCACGCGTTTGTCCAGTTTCTTCTCTGTAATGTAGTCTTGCAACTGCTCAAATACCGGAGAGCCTCCGCCGACCAACACCAGATGTATGTTGGGCCGCTCCTTGATCAGGGGTGCCACTGCATCAATCAAATCCTTATGGCCCTTCTGAGGTCGCATGACTGCCACGCAACCGATGACGATATCGTTCTGGGCCAGGTGCAGTTCCTGGCGCAGGCTTGATTCAGCGGGAGGTTCGCCCAGCGCCACCGCAGGATAAACGGTGGCAACATCCCCTGGCTTGACTCCGCGTTCTATCAGGTGGTTGCGGACAAAATCACTGGCTGTCGTGACACGATGCGGAATGATCGTGTAGGACAGCAGCGACCCCACACGCTTGGCCAAATGCCGGGTACGGACAATCAGCGGCGTACCGGCCAAGCGGCCGGCACAGCCAGCCACAATGGTGTCACGCCGGCTGTGCGTATTGAGCACATCGAACCGGCCATTGCGCAGCACACGGCGTATGGTGGCCACGCCCCTTACAAAATTAACCGGGCCATCCATCAGGGTGGTGTGCACCGTAAAACCCTGTTCACGCAAACGCTCGGTCAGGACTGCATGCGGCTGACAGACAGCCTCGAGATGATGTCCACGCTCACGCATGGCCAGCATCATGCGATAGATATACTGCTCCTGCCCGCCAAAACTGGTCGCTGCCTCTGAGTGCAAGATGCGCAAGGGCGTCATGAATAGTTGATCTCCAAACAGTCGGACTCGACCCAACCTTCCAGTTGCTCCAGCAAGGCATCGGCCATGCGCACGCGCCAGTCTTCTCCGAGCCGCACGGTGCATAGATATTGATCACGCATAAGCTGGACTTCGACCGGCACGCCGGCCACACCATTCTCGGGCTCCGCCCGGAAGGGGTTGAGTAGTTGGCGCAATTTTTGGGCATCGGCGTTGCCATTGAGCGTAATACGCAGACTATGCGCCCGGGCTTCACGCGCCAGCTGCAGATCGAATATCTCGTCGGCCGAAACACGCAAGCCGCCCGAGTAATCATCGTTGCTGACCTTGCCATGAATAATGATCAGTTGGTCTTCTTTCAAACGGTTGCGGTGCTGCTCGTATAACTCATTGAAGATGGCGACCTCAACCTGGGACGAGCCATCATCTACCAAGGCATAAAGCATTTTTCCGCGCCGCGTCATTTTGGGACGCAGTGACGACAAAACGCCGGCAAACCACTGCAGGCTGCGTGAAGGCTCAAGTCGGGCCAGTGGCTTGGGGGCAAAGCGCCTGACCTCATCGCGCCAAGCATCAAACAGGTGGCCGCTGAAGTAGAAGCCCAGAGCCGCTTTTTCTTGCCTCAGCCGGGTCTGCAGGTCCCAAGCCGCTACTTTGGCTACTTCGCCTTCAACAATATCATTGGCGTCGTCGGCGAATAAAGAAACTTGGTTGGCACTGCGCTCGGCCTGCTCGGCGGCTTCGATGGCATTGGCCACGGTCGCCAGCAAGGCGGCCCGGTTCTCTTCGATGGAATCGAATGCACCTGCGCGTATCAAGGCTTCGATGCTGCGGCGATTGACGGTGTGCCGATCGACCCGACGACAGAAGTCAAACAGGCTTGCATAGGGTCCGTCTTCGGTCCTGGCCCGAATAATTTCTTCGATGGCGGCCTGCCCTGTGCCTTTCACCGCACCCAATCCGTAACGTATGGTGCGCGGCGGCTGTGCTTTTGCCATGAACTCATCGGCAACAGGCTCAAAGCGATAGGCCGATGCATTTACGTCGGGCGGCAATACCGCCACGTTGTTGGCCAGGCAATCTTTCCAGAATATCTGGACCTTGTCGGTATCGTCCATATCGGACGATAAGGTCGCAGCCAGGAATTCGGCCGGATGGTAGAACTTGAGCCAGGCTGTCTGGTAAGCAATCAGGGCATAAGCGGCCGAGTGACTCTTGTTGAAACCATAGCCTGCAAATTTTTCCATCAAGTCGAAAAGCTTGACGGCCAGATCGGCGTCATAGCCCTTCTCGACGGCGCCTTTTTCGAAAATGGCGCGATGCTTGGCCATTTCCTCGGCCTTCTTTTTACCCATGGCACGACGCAGCAAATCGGCGCCTCCCAGGGTATATCCGCCGATGATCTGCGAAATCAGCATCACCTGCTCTTGATACACGATCACGCCATAAGTGCTTTGAAGCACAGCCTCAAGGTCGGGATGGAAATAATCGACTTCGGCCCGCCCATGCTTGCGGTTGACGAAATCAACCACCATGCCTGACTCCAGCGGCCCCGGCCGATAGAGCGCCAGCATAGCGATAACATCTTCAAAAGTGTTGGGGCGCAAATTTTTCAACAGCTCTTTCATGCCGCGTGATTCAAGCTGGAACACGGCCGTAGTATTGCCGTCGCTGAGCAGCTTGTAAGCATTAACATCATCCAGCGGCAAGGCCATGACATCGAAATCACGCTTGTCTTCGTTGAACTGGCGTACATAGCGCACGGCCCAATCGAGAATCGTCAGGTTACGCAGGCCCAGGAAGTCGAACTTGACCAGGCCTGCCGCTTCAACGTCGTCCTTATCAAACTGCGATACCGCACTGGTATCGACGCCAGGCTGACAGTACAAAGGGCAGAAATCGGTCAGCTTTCCGGGCGCAATCAACACGCCCCCAGCATGCATGCCGATATTGCGCGTCAGGCCTTCCAAAGGACGGGCCAGGTCGATCAGGGCACGCACTTCTTCGTCTTGATCGTAGCGCTCCTTGAACGCCGGTTCATCGTCCAGGGCGCGCTGCAAGGTCCAGGGGTCAGCCGGATTGAAGGGGATCAGTTTGGACAGCCCATCGCACAGCATATAGGGCATCTCGAGGACACGCCCTACATCACGCACAACAGCCTTGGCACCCAAGGTACCGAAGGTGGCAATCTGGCTGACCGCATTCTTGCCGTACTTCTGCTTCACGTAGTCGATGACGCGCTCGCGGTTATCCTGGCAGAAGTCGATATCGAAGTCGGGCATCGAGACCCGTTCAGGATTCAGGAATCGTTCAAACAGCAAGTCATAGCGTATGGGGTCGAGATCGGTAATACCCAGCGAGTACGCCACCAATGAACCGGCGCCCGACCCACGCCCGGGCCCAACCGGCACGCCGTTGCTCTTGCCCCAGTTGATGAAGTCAGCCACGATCAGGAAATAGCCCGGAAAGCCCATGCCGACAATGGTTTTGCATTCCCACTGCAGGCGCTCGAGATATTGCGGGTACTTTGCCTGGCGCTCGGCTTCATCGGGAAATAACTGTGCCATGCGTACGGCCAGGCCTTCCTCGGCCAGCTGCACCAGGTAGTCATCCAGCGCTATGCCATCGGGAGTAGGAAAGTCAGGCAAGCGAGGCTTGCCCAGCACCAGCGTCAGATTGCAGCGCTTGGCGATTTCGAGGGTGTTGGCCAGGGCCGACGGTACATCTGCAAACCGCTGCTCCATATCAGCCGAATCAAGCAGATATTGCTCGGTGGTGTATTTGCGTACACGCTTTGCATTACCCAGTTGTTCACCCTCGGCGATGCAAACCCGTGCTTCGTGTGCCCGAAAGTCATCGGCACTCAAAAACTGTACCGGGTGTGTGGCCACCACAGGCAAACCTGCCTGTCCGGCCAACCTGATGGCAGCCTGGACATAAGCCTCATCGCCTTCGTGCCCGCTACGCTGCAGCTCGACGAAATAGCTATCGGGAAACTCCCTGGCCCACGATGCGGCTACGACAGCAGCTTCTTCAGGGTTACCGGATTCCAACAACTGGCCGATATCTCCGGCCCGGCCTCCCGAAAGGATAATCAGACCCGTCTTGCCCTGCAGCCACTCGCGGCGAATCTCAGCCCGGCCACGATACTGATTGTCGAGCCATGCGCGGCTGAGCAGCTCGCACAAGGCCAGATAACCCTGCTGATTGCTGGCCAGCAACAGCAAGCGAAAGGGCTTGTCGCGATCTTGCTCGTTTTGCAGCCAGACATCGCTGCCAGCAATCGGCTTGACACCCGCATTACGCGCCGCTTTGTAAAACTTGATGAAACCGAACAGATTGGACAGGTCGGTCAGAGCCATGGCTGGCTGGCCATACTCAGCGGCCTTTTTGACCAGATCCGGAATACGGGCGATGCCATCCACCACCGAGAATTCGGAGTGAATACGCAAATGAACGAAAGAAGGTGAAGATATTGCTGCAGTCATTGCTGGATTGTACTCAGGACCCATGAATTTGCGTGACGGAACCGGACGGCCTGCATTAGCGCTGCATGGCGGACCATGCTTTTTGCAGACGCTTGACGGACACTGGCATGGGTGTACGCAGCTCTTGCGCGAAAAGTGCCACGCGCAGCTCCTCGATCAACCATCGGAACGCTTCGAGCTGGGTATCGCGAGCACCCTTCAGCCCCGATACCGCACGCTGATATTGCGTCAGCATAGGCGCCATTTCAGCCATCAGACGTGCGTCGCGCTCAGGATCAATCCGGAGCTTATCGATACGCACCTGAGCAGCTTTCAGATAGCGCGGGTAATGTTTGAGCTGACTATACGGTGTATTACGCAAAAACCATTTTCCCATCAGACCCGACTGCTGTTTTTGCAGGTCCGTGTACGCCGCAGCATGTGGCTTTGCCTGGGGCAGCTTCTTTTGCAGGGAAGACCACTCGGCCAGCACCTGACCCGCCAGTCTGGCTATCTCCTGCACCAGCAAGCCCAATCGTGCCTTACCTTCGTTGCGCCGCTGTTCAAAGCCCTGTTGATCGGTAGGCCAGGGGTCAGCCAGACAAGCCTGGTCCAGCGCGCAGTCCATGATTTGCTGTCGTAGTTCTTCCTGGGTACCCAGACTCATATACAACATACTCATGCGCGTCAGATCCGCAATGTTTTTTTCCTGGAATTTAACTTGCTCACGCAGAGCGAGGCGAAAAAGACGCAGCAAACCCGCATGATGCTGCTGGCGTGCCTGCTCCGGATCATCAAACACATCCAGATCGCAATGCGTTAGCTTGTCCACCAGCGCAGGATATCCGATAAAAGATTGTCCCTTGCGCTGGATCTCCATGATTTCGGGCAAAGGGCCGAAGGTCCAGTCGGTGAGCTTCTCGTGCGCCAGTGCCTGGGCAATCTGGTCGTCACGCGCAGCCACCTTCTGGAACGAGACCTGCGCCTGCCGACCGTGCTCGGCCTTGAGCTGATCAAGATTACGTCCGCCTGACAGCATGCGCCCATGCTCATCCACCACTTTGAAGTTCATGAACAAATGTGCGGGAAGGTTTTCTGGTTTGAAATCGCTGCGCAAAGGCCGAACTTTGACCTGTTCCCACATGTCAGAGCCTATGGCTTCCAGCAGGCCTCGGTCGGGTTGCACAGCACGCTCGAACCAGCGATCGACAAAACCAGCAGCATAGTCCGGTAAAGGCACACAGTGACGACGTAACTTTTGAGGCAAAGACTTCAACAGCAGATGCGTTTTTTCCTTGAGCATGCCTGGCACCAGCCATTCGCAGCGCGAAGGATCAATCTGGTTCAAAGCAAACAAGGGAACAGTCAGTGTTACGCCATCGCGTACGGAGCCGGGCTCAAAATGATAATCAAGCGCCATCGTCACGCCCTGCCAGTCCACCGTCTTTGGAAAGACATCAGTGGTGATGCCAGCTGCATCGTGACGCATCAGGGCATCACGTGTCAGCAGCAAGGACTGTGCCTGCTCTTTACTCAGGCCTTTATGCCATTTTTCCAGACTTGCCGTCTGGCAAACTTCGGTCGGGATGTGCTCATCGTAGAAAGCATATATCAGCGTATCGTCGACCAGAATGTCGGGCCGCCGGGTCTGATGCTCCAGTTTTTCGATCGAAGCAATAAGCTGCCGATTGTGCTTCAGGAAAGGCAATGACGAGTCGATCTCACCGGGGACCAATGCTTGTCGAATAAACAGCTCCCGTGCCTGGGCCGGATCAATCTTGCCAAAGTGCACACGTCTGCCGGTGTAAATGGGCAAACCATACAAAGTTGCTCGCTCGTTGGCCACGACTTGCCCCGCTTTCTTCTCCCAGCGGGGATCAGACCAGCTGCGCCGTACCAAATGCGCACCGGCTTTTTCCAGCCAGACGGGATCTATACGCGCCACGCAGCGAGCATACAAGCGGGTGGTCTCGACAAGCTCGGCCGCAACCAGCCACCGGCCGGCTTTCTTTACCAGACGGGAACCGGGATGTATATGAAAGCGTATATCGCGCGCTCCCTGATAAACCGACCCATCATCGCTTTTCAAGCCTATATTGCCCAGCAAGCCAGCCAGCAGAGCCAAGTGAGTCTGCTCATAGGTCGCATCCAGCGTGTTCAGACGCCAACCTTGCTCTCCAACCAAGGCAGTCAGTTGGCTATGTACATCTCGCCATTCGCGCAGCCGCAAGGGTGACAGAAAGTTCTGACGCAACAAGGCGACCAACTTGCGCTGTGATGCCTTGTGTTCAACTTGCTCGCCATACCAGCGCCACAGCTTCAGATATGAAATGAACTCCGACTTGTCATCGCCAAACTTGGCATGAGCCGCTTCTGAAGCCTCACGCTCCTGCATGGGGCGATCACGCGGGTCCTGGACTGACAGGGCCGACGCAATTATCAAGATTTCGTTTAAACATTGTTGATCTTTTGCCGCCAGTATCATACGCGCCAGACGTGGATCCACCGGAAGACGCGACAGTGTCTGGCCCACATCAGTCAATTGATTGTGCTCGTCGATGGCACCCAGCTCCTGAAGCAAGTGATAGCCATCAGCAATCGCCCGCCCGGGCGGACGATCCACAAAGGGAAAGGTTTCTATGTCGTCCAGCTTCAGCGCCTTCATACGCAAAATCACCGAGGCCAGCGAGGACCGCAACACTTCCGGATCTGTGAAAGAGGCACGTTGCTTGAAATCAGTTTCGTCGTAAAGACGCACACACACACCCGGCCCAATACGCCCACATCGACCAGCCCGCTGGTTGGCCGATGCCTGACTGATGGACTCGATACGCAGTTGCTCAACCTTATTGCGCCAGGAATAGCGCTTGACACGCGCCAGACCGCTATCGACCACATAACGTATGCCTGGCACAGTCAAGGAAGTTTCGGCCACATTGGTGGCCAGCACAATACGTCGTGCATTGCCCTGAGGGCGAAAAATACGTTCCTGCTCAGCCTGCGACAGCCGGGCATACAAGGGGAGCACTTCGGTTGCGGGAGGATGATTCTTACGCAGAGCTTCGACTGTTTCTCGTATTTCGCGCTCTCCCGGCAGAAAGACCAGGACATCGCCTGGGCCGTGATGAGCGCACTCTGCGACACCATCCACCACCGCGTCGATCAGGTCACGCTCTTCATCCGCAGCCTGGCGGCGGCCCCCTGCCTCCTCGCCCGGGCCTGCGCCGTCGCGCATGATGGGTCGGTACAGAATATCGACGGGATACAAACGGCCTGATACTTCGATGACGGGCGCCGGCCGGCCATGCTGGGCAAAATGCTGAGCGAAACGGTCAGCGTCTATTGTGGCTGAAGTGATGATGAGCTTAAGGTCGCGGCGCCGGGGAAGCAGCTGCAACAGGAAGCCCAGCAGAAAATCAATATTCAGGCTGCGCTCGTGAGCCTCATCAATAATAATCGTATCGTATCGACGCAATAGCGGATCACGCTGCGATTCGGCAAGCAAAATGCCATCAGTCATCAGTTTGACGGCGGCATGAGGACCCGTACGGTCATTGAAGCGAATCTGGTAGCCCACCCAATCGCCCAGCTCGGTATTCAACTCCTGAGCAATGCGTTTGGCCACCGACGTGGCAGCCAACCGGCGCGGCTGTGTATGCCCTATCATCTTCTCCCGGCCACGTCCCAGCTCAAGGCAGATTTTCGGCAGTTGCGTCGTTTTGCCCGACCCGGTCTCACCACAAACAATCACCACCTGATGGTGCTGTATGGCCTCGGCAATATCAGCGCGCCGCGAGCTGACCGGCAAGTCTTCCGGATAATGCAGCGACGGCAGAGGCCTGTCAGGACGAGGTGCCGCCCTGCCCTGGCCACCCCGGTTCCGGCCTTTGCGACCCTCAGGGGCGCTGTTTGTGTGTGTGTTTTCCGACAAATTAACTGGCGCTTGCATGAAACTTCTTTAGTATGTGCTGTGCATCATTATAATTTTGGCTGGATGCAACCCATTTTTTGCCGAGGCTTGAACAACGACATGAGCACTATCGAGACCGACACCACGCTATCTGCACAAGACGCTCCAGAATTTGCTCCGGCCCAGTTTGTGCGATGGTTTCGCGAGGTGGCGCCCTATGTGCACGACTTTCGGGGCAAAACCTTTGTTGTGGCGTTCGGCGGCGAACTGGTCAGCGACGGCGCACTGAATACGCTAATACAGGACTTATCGCTGTTGTCGGCGCTGGGCGTAAAGCTGATTCTGGTGCATGGCTCGCGCCCCCAAGTCAATGAGCAACTCAAACTGAAAGGTTACCAGATTCAGTTTGGGCGCGGCACCGAGCCTACCGGGGCAGAAGCGCTCGAGTGCGCCAAAGAGGCGGCAGGTGAAATTCGCCTGGATATCGAAGCAGCATTCAGCCAGGGGCTACCCAACACGCCCATGTCGCACGCTCAGGTACGCGTCATTTCAGGCAACTTCGTTACAGCCCGCCCGGTGGGTGTCATCGATGGCGTCGACTACAAGCATGCTGGTGCCGTCCGAAAGCTGGATACCGACGCCATGAAAAGCGTTATTAATCAGGGTGCCATCGTTCTGCTGTCACCCCTGGGCTTTTCACCCACAGGCGAAGCATTCAACCTGGCCATGGAAGACCTGGCCACCAGTGCAGCCATTGCCCTGCGTGCCGAGAAACTCATCTTCCTGACGCAGGATCGCACCGTACGCGATGAAGATGGGTCGGTCGATACCGAACTGGCCCGCGAAGATGCCGACAAGCTATTGGCAGAAGGCTCGCTGGACGAAGACACCGCATTTTTTCTGACCCATGCCTCGCGTGCGGTCAAGCGCGGTGTCGCTCGCGCCCATCTGGTACCGTACACGCTTGACGGCAGCGTGCTGCTGGAAATTTTCACACACGATGGCGTAGGCACCATGGTGGTGGAAGATACGCTGGACGACCTGCGCCCCGCTTCAGTCGACGATGTAGGCGCCATCGTCCAGCTCATCGAGCCGCTTGAAGCCGACGGCACCTTGGTGCCTCGAGGCCGGTCGGTCATTGAACGCGATGTGGAAAAGTTCACTGTCCTGGAGCACGATGGCGTGATCTATGGCTGCGTGGCGATTATTCCCTATCTATCTGAAAACATGGCCGAAATGGCCTGTCTGATTGTGCACCAGGAATGGCAAGGCACGGGCGAAGGCGAGATGCTGCTGCGTCATGCCGAGCACCGTGCTCGCTCTATGGGCGCCAAGCGTCTGTTCGTGCTGACCACTCGCACCTCGCACTGGTTCATGAAGCGTGGTTTTGTCCAAGGCGGTATATCTGACTTGCCCAAAGAGCGCCAGACGCACTACAACCGTTCGCGTAACAGCCTGGTGTTCATCAAGAAACTATAGGCTTCGAGCCGGCTCAGGCTGGGTTGCTGCAACTGGCATCAGGCGAATTTCAGGGCAATCCCGCCATCAACCAGCAACTCGATGCCAGTGACGTAGCGGGATTCGTCAGAGGCAAGAAACAAGGCCGCATAGGCAACATCCCAGGCCTCACCCATATGGCCCATGGGAACCTGGCTATCGCGCTTGCGCCACATCGCTTCGACATCGCCGCCGGCATATTCGGCAGCCATACCCGCAGTACGCTCAACCATGGGGGTTTTCATCAAACCGGGGAGAACCGCGTTAACACGGATATTATCCTGCGCGTACTGTGCAGCCGTCGTGCGGGTCATGTGATTCATGGCGGCCTTGCTGGCAGAATAGGTAACGTAAGCAACGCCGCTGTCGCGGATCGACGCGATGGACGAAATATTGATGATAGAGCCGCCCCCTTGCCGCTGCATGACGGGAACCACGTGCTTCATGGCCAGAAAGCAACTTTTCAGGTTGATGTCGAAGACTCTATCCCATTCTGCTTCAGTCGTTTCGACCACACCACCCGTGCTGACGATGCCTACATTGTTGTCCAGGACGTCAATGCGGCCGTATTTGGCCAAAGTGGCATCCACGACCGCCTTGATATCATCTGACCTGGTGACATCTGCATACAGGGCAGTAGCGTCAAAACCTTCACCCCTGATGATATCAACCGTCTCGTTGGCTGCTGATTCGTTGACATCCACACAAACGACTTGAGCGCCTTCGCGCGCAAAGACAACGGCGGTGGCCTTGCCATTACCCCAACCGGCGCCAATAGAGCCAGCCCCCATGACAACAGCCACTTTACCTTGCAAGCGATTAGCCATTTCTATTCCTTTGCATATGAGGTGGTTTTTCTTTGGAGCGATGGAGGCCATCAGAGCCTGAGGCTACGCCCCATATCAGACTTATTTACCCAGCATATTTTCAGGCAACCATGTAACCAGAACTGGAAAAAAGAACAGGATAAGCGTGGTGATGATCTCCATGATCACAAACCACCAGGCTCCGCGAAAAATTTGTGACAAAGGGGTGCTGCGGTCAATACCGGCAATCACATAAACGTTCAAACCTACCGGCGGAGTGATGAGACCGATCTCACACATTTTGACCGCAAGAATACCGAACCAAATAGGATCGAAGCCTAGCGACACGACAGTGGGGAACATAATGGGCAGCGTAATCACCAGCATCGAAAACGCGTCCAAAAACATGCCGAGCGGAAAATAGATAAGGAGCAGCAACCCTATGATCAGCATAGGGTGCAACGGCGCTTCGACCACAGCACTGGCAATCGCCTGGGGAACTTGAGCCAGGCTCAGAAAATAGCTGAAAACCCCTGCACCAACTATCGTCATCATGATCATGACGGTTGTGGTGGCGGACGAGCGAAAGCTTTGGTATAGGCTGCGACCCAGGCTGGGCCGGGCAGTATGCGAAAAACAAAGCATCAGGAAGGCAACAAAAGCCCCGATGGCTCCCGCCTCTGTAGGCGTTACAAACCCCAGGTAAATACCACCCAATACGACAAAAAACAATACAAATACCTGCCATGCGCCGCCCAAGGAAAGCAATCGCTCGCCCCAAGGCGATTTGGCCACGGGCGCCTGTTTATGCTCGAGACGTACACTGACGACCCAGATACCGGCCATGAATACTAGGGTAGTCAAAAGACCGGGAATCACACCTGCCACCAACATCTTGCCTGCGGACACTTCTGTCAGGGCGGCGTAAAAAATCAGCAATACACTGGGTGGAATCAAGACACCCAGCACGCCACCTGCCGCTACGGCACCGGCTGACAACCTGGGGTCATACCCCGCCTTTTTCATTTCAGGAATGGCAACCGAGCCAACGGTTGCGGCGGTAGCCACACTGGAACCAGAGGTTGCGGCAAATCCGGCACTGGTCAGCACACTGGCCATGGCCAGTCCGCCAGGCCAGTGCCCTACCCATTTACGAGCCACGCCAAATAATTTTTGACCGACCCCTGCATGGTGCGCAAACGCACCCATCAAGATAAACAAGGGGACTACAGTGAGCAAATAAGAAGCCGTCTGATGGTATGAAAACGACTTCAGGCGATTCAGGACAAAGTCCAGGTTTTCGATCATGACGATCCCTACAACGCCGGCAAGGCCCAGCGCCGCGAAGACCGGCGTACCGATGATCATCAGTACGAAAATCAAGCTTGTTGCCACAATGGTGGCTGTTGTGTAGTCCATATTTGTCTCGTTAGGCGTGCCTGCATCGATAGTTGTGCAGGCTATTATTCACGCATACTGGCAACGGCAAAGCGCAGATTTAATGCAACTGGCTTGCGGCAATATCGCCACTGACTTTCTCTTGTGGCACTTCTTTGCTGACGAGAATACGCAAGGCTTCAAAAGCCATTTGCAGGCAACCGAACCAAAGACCTATGGCCAATATGATTTTGGCCCACCAGATTGGGAACTGCACATACCCCCACCGGAACTCGCGTATTGCCGTGGAAGCAATGGCGTCTTCGGTGGATGGAATGGCCAGCAACAGCAGCATGAGCGCTGCCATACTCCAGGCAATGGCTTCGAGCACGACACGTACGGAGTGCGGAACTTTCTCTAGAAGCATATTGACCCGAATGTGGGCGTTATCAATTTTAGTCCAGCCCAAGCCCATGAACACCAGCAAAACCATGCTGGTTTCCGCCATTTCAAAAACACCGGAAATGGGCCTGCCCGTCAGGGCTCGGACGGTAACATCGATCGTCGTGCCTAACATCAGAAAAGCCAGACACAGTAAGGCGATCAGGCCGAAAACATTCGAAAGCTTGCTAAATACAGTATCGAGAGACTTCATATGTACTCCTACCAAGGAGATGGGGGCTCGCCCGACCCGTGCTGCGCCGGGCAATCAGCACGGCGCAGCACGGTAGGCGGGGTAGCTTGCTTATGCTTTCAGTGCAATTTCTTCTGGGCGCAAGAGCTTGCCGGCAGGGCCGTGCTTGGCAATGGCGGCGTCGATCAGCTTCTGCATTTGCTCGCCGTCTACGCCGGCAGGTTTAGCCACCGTTTCAATCCATTTATTGACCTGGGCGGGCTGCACTGCCTTTTTGGCAGCCTGCTTCAAGTCATCGGGCCAGATATTGAACTTCACTCCTTCGGCCAACGCGCGTTCTACATACTTGCGGTTGCTTTGGTCGTAGATAGTGGTGTATTGCCCTGCATAAATCTCATCGACAATTTCATTGCTTATTTTCTGAATATCTTCAGGCAAAGAATTCCAGTAATCGAGATTCATGATGGTTGCGGAAGGTGCATGCGGGCCGTCGCCAATATCGGTAAAGTGTGGTGCGATTTCATGCAGGTTATAGGCAATAGCCGTAATGAAATCAAAACCATACACACCATCGAGCACGCCGCGCTCAAGCGCCGTATACACCTCTGGGGCAGCCATGGGTACAGCGGTACCACCCATGGCTTCAATGACGTCGGTGGCGACACCGTAGCCACGAATACGCTTGCCCTTGAAGTCTTCGAGCGAATTAATAGGCGTGCGTGTAATCAAAGGCGCATAGTTCCAGTTGGTCCAGTACATGACTTTGGACTTGTGGCGCTTTTCCCATTCATCGCGCAAAGGCTGGAACTCCTGATATACATCACGACATACCAGCAATAAAGCATCGGCCCGCTCCATGCGGTAGTACCACTCGAGGCCTCGTGTAACCGGCAGGTCGGCCTGATAGTATCCCGGTGAAATCAGCGACATTTCAGAGGTGTTGTCACGCACAGCGGACAGGTGTTCGCCCACCTTATTTAGCGAGCCCGCCCAATAGCGTCGAACATTGACACGGCCACCAGAGCGCTTTTCAAGCTCGGACAGAAACCATTGATCAAGCCCGGAAGGGCCAGCTGTTTCTGAAACGTAGCTATCGAATTTGAATGAAATCTTCTTCTGGGCCAGTGCGTTGAGTGGCAAGCCACCGAAAGCACCCACACCGGCCAATGCGCCGGCAGTCTTGAGAAAGTGACGTCGTTGCATGTATCCTCCTTGGTTCTAGTAATGACCATATATACTGTTGAACAAAACTACTTATCAGGCGCTCCCGCACCACCTGACAACGCTTTGGCCTCTTCGCGCAGGCCGGTCTTGGGAATTTTCCCGTAACTGTTTTTGGGCATTTCAGCTCGAAACACATAACGTTTTGGCTTCTTGAATGAGGCGATCTCCGACTTGCACCAAGCGTCGAGTTCGGCGGCGTCGATTTGCTGGCCATCCTGGCTGACAATAAAGGCAACCACCTCTTCGCCCCATTCGGCGTGTGGCGCACCAACAACCGCAACCTCGAAAACCTTGGGGTGCCGGGCCAGCACCTCTTCGACTTCCCGTGGATAAATATTGGTACCACCCGAAATAATGACATCTTTGGAGCGATCGGTAAGCGTAAGAAAACCGTCGGCACTGAGGTGGCCAATATCGCCGGTACGCAACCATCCGTCGACGATCGTTTCTGCTGTAGCTTTGGGATTACTCCAATAACCCTGTGTAACGGCAGGCCCGCGAGCAATGACTTCGCCACAAATACCAACCGGGACATCATTCAGATCAGCATCTACAACCCGGAGCTCAATACACGATTGCGCGAAACCCGCCGAAGCCAGTCGCATGGCCCAATCAGGGTGATCGCGATCATTGATGATGGCACGGGGCACAGATGAGATGGTCATGGGGCTTTCACCCTGGCCATAGATCTGGATGAACTTGGACCCCAGCACATCGATCGCGTCGATAAGGTCGGCGGCATACATAGGCCCACCACCAAAAACAATAGACTTGATGCCTTCGCCTGCCGATCCAGTCTTTCTGGCCTCGGTAACCAGTCGCTTGACCATCGTGGGTGCAGCAAACATAGTCAGGTTGCCCAATTTTTTTGCCAGATCGAGAATCTCGGCCCCATCAAAGCCGCGAGACTCCGGTACCACGTGGCGCGCACCAATGCGTACAAAAACCAGGTTGTACAAGCCAGCGCCATGCGACATGGGCGCCGCATAAAAACTGGCATCATCTGCGCTGACATCGTCCACATCCAGCGGATAACACATGGACATAGCCATCAGATTCTCATGCGTGAGCATCACGCCTTTTGGCCTGCCGGTGGTGCCCGACGTATAAAAAAGCCAGGCCAGCACATGCGGCTCCAGTGTCAGCGGTGGCTGCGGGGTCGCGTCGTCGGCCTTGAAGAAGGATGAGATTTCGGTGTCGACGCCAACTTCAGGGCAGGCATCATGCAGATCATTCGCTGAAAAGATGTTGCCCTTGTCGGTAAACAAGAGTGAGGTCTGAGCGTTTTGCGCGATCCAGGCAGCCTCTTTGGGATGAAGCTTGTAGTTCACCGGCACAACAACTGCACCAATCCACCAGCACGCGTAAAGCAAAACCAGATACTCGATACGGTTGGCCATGTAGAGGGCAATACGATCGCCTGCTTTTATGCCGTACTGTTGCTGCAGATAGGCGCTTACGGCCGATGCCTGAGCGGCAAACTGCCGGTAATTGGCACACTGACGCGTACCCGTGAACAAGGCAGGAGCTTGCGGATTGACCAGTGCGCGGGAATAAAGCCATTGAGCCAAGTTCATACTAGGCTCGCTTAGCTTCCAGCACCGAGGCATAGTTCGCTACCGCCGCACCGCCCATATTGAACACTAAACCAAGGTTGGCACCTTCGAGCTGTAAATCACCGGCTTGCCCGGTAAGCTGCCGATAAGAAATAGCATGCATCGAAACACCAGTAGCGCCGACGGGGTGCCCCTTGGCCTTGAGGCCGCCCGATAAATTGACGGGCAATGCGCCTCCGCGCATTACTGTGCCCTCTTCGAGCGCCCGGTAGCCTTGCCCTTTAGGCGCCAGCCCCATGGCTTCGTAAATGAGCAACTCGGCAATGGTGAAGCAATCATGCACTTCAGCGAAGCTGATATCGTTCAAGGATACGCCTGCTTTCTTCATGGCTGCACCCAGTGCTTTTTCGGGCCCTTCAAATGCCAGGAAATCGCGCTTGGACAAGGGCAGGAAATCATTGATCTGCGCCTTACCCCGTATGGCGACCTCACGCTTGAAGGATTTGGCACGCTCAGGGCTGGCCAGCACAATAGCCGCCGCCCCGTCAGTAATCAGAGAGCAGTCGGTCAAGCGCAAAGGATCTGCAATAAGCGGATTTTTTTCGGAGACCGTGTTGCAAGCCTCAAAACTCATTTCGCGATGCATTTGCGCCAAAGGATTGGACATTGCATTGTGATGATTCTTGGCGGCGATGCGTGCCATGGCCTCTAGAGGACTTTGGTAACGCTCGGTGTATTGGGTAGCAGCGATGCCGAACAACCCCGGGAAGCTCAGGCCGGCTTCTTGGGGATCGTTTTGATAGCCCGCCCCTGCCAGTGCGGTCGTTACTTCGGGAGTGCTGCGGGATGTCATTTTTTCGGCACCCACAACCAAAACGAGATCGGCCTCGCCTGCGTTGATGGCATTGATGGCGGAAAAAATCGCAGCAGCACCTGACGCGCAGGCATTTTCACAACGCGTTGCCGGCTTGAAGCGCAGGCCGGGAGACGCCTGATGGATCAGCGATGAGGCAAAGCCATCGGGCACGAGGCCGGAATTGAAATGCCCTAAATACACCGCATCAATCTCGGCGGCGTCAATTTGGGCCTCTTCGAGCGCCTCTTGGGCCGCTGAAACAATAAGGTCCTCTAGCGAGAGGGCATCGAGCCGGCCAAATTTGGTATGGCCACTACCCACTATGGATACTGATTGATTCTGCATTTTCATCTCCTGTCCAATTTCGGCTATATTGGCAAACACCTATACGTATGTCTATACGGGCAGATACGTACATAAATAAGTAGTTTACAGAATCCATGAATTTAGAAAAACGTTCGGAATCACCCTTTTTTCAGGCCGGAGAGCATGCTCCCCACATCTTGCATGGGCTGGCTTTCAAAGAGTCGCCGGCACCCCAGATCATTACTCAAAACCGGCGAATTTTGCAGTGCAACAAAGCTTTTGCAGCCTTGTTTGGATTCAGTACCGCAGAACTTGAAAATGAATTGATCCTGCGGCTTTATCCCAATCGGGCCGACTATCACGAAATCGGTGACCGTTGTCTGAAGGCACTGCAACATACCACCAGCTATGAAGACGAACGTTTCATGCAACACCGAAATGGGCAGATATTCTGGACACGCGCCCGGGGAGTCACATTGACTCCGAATCAACCATTCGAACTCATGATCTGGAGCTTCGACCGAATTCGGCATAATGAAACCAAAACGACTGAGCTCACCCCGCGTGAACAAGAGGTTTCGGGCTTTATCGTCAATGGGCTGACGTGCAAGGAGACCGCTGTCGCCTTGGGTATCTCGCATCGCACTGTAGAGGTTCACCGGGCCCGCGTGATGAAAAAACTGGGAGCAAAAAATACGGCCGAACTGGTTTCAAAAATCGTGATGATCACGCATACCGGACACTGAACCAGCCTTGAAAACCGCAGTACTGCGCAAGACGCCCAAGCCGGTACAATGATGTCATTAGCCAACTCGTTCTGAAGGTAAGATTCTTATGGCACGCATGGTGCAATGTGCAAAACTCAAACGCGAAGCCGAAGGCCTGGATTACCCACCCTATCCGGGTGAACTGGGAGTACGTATCTGGCAAAGCATTTCGAAAGAAGCCTGGGCGCAATGGATGGATACCCAAACCCGTCTCGTCAACGAAAATCGTCTGAATCTGGCTGACGCGCGTGCCCGCAAGTATCTGGCCGAACAAATGCAGAGCTTTCTATTTGAAGACGCCAACGTCGAGGCCCAGGGGTACGTACCGCCGCCGGCCTGATCCAGCCAGACAATTTCCGGCAGACACATCAAAACGGCGGACAACCCATAGGGTGTCCGCCGTTTTCTTGTAGTGCCTTCAGTTTTTACTCAAGCCTGCTGCTCATCCGATTTGGATCGCTTGCTGTCAGATTCGGCCGGCTTGTCATTATCGTCCTGCGGCAATGCTTCGCCACGTGCCAGTCTTTCGGTATTTTTCAGGCCCATATGGCGCACGTCGTCGCCGTGAACCATATAGATGACCCGCTCGGCCATGTTCTTGGCATGATCGCCAATACGCTCCAGTGCGCGTGCAATGAAAATCAAATCGATAGAGCGCGAAATGGTGCGTGGATCTTCGATCATGTAGGTAATGACGTGGCGCAGCGACCCCTTCCATTCTTTATCGACTTCTTTGTCGTTGCGCACGACCTGGGCCGCATGGATGGGATCCATACGGGCGAACGCGTCGAGTGCATCGCGGATCATGGACGTGACAAAAGTGGCCATATGGCGTAATTCGACCACAGGCTCATAGTTGGAGTTGTTTTCGTGCAAACGCCGTGCCATCTTGGCAATTTTCTCGGCTTCGTCCCCACAACGCTCCATGTCGGTGAGCATTTTGGAGACGGAAAGCAGCAGGCGCAGGTCGATGGCCGTAGGCTGGTTGCGTGCAATCAGCAGGTTGATACGCTCGTCGATGTCGACTTCCAGCCCGTTGACTTCTTTTTCGCGCTCACGTACTTGATCGACCAGGCTCATGTCGCCCGTAGACAGGGCATCCATGCCGTCCTTGACCATTGCTTCGACCAGCCCGCCCATTTGCAGGAACATGGAACGAGTCGTTTCAAGGTCAGTGTGGAATTGCTTGTTGGTATGCTCGATCATGTCAGCCTTTGGTCAACGCAAGAATAGGTAATAAAGTAGCGTAGCACTATCGTTGGCGAATGTGTAGCCTATGCTCGCCCGGCAAGGTTACCCGTCAATTATGACGTGATTATGACATTTCGTTTATGTGTTTTTGACGAATTGGCGCACCCCTTCCTGGGTGGACATTAACACGATATCGGCACCCGCCAGGGCGAATAGCCCACAGCAAACCACGCCTGGAATATTATTGACCAAGGCTTCGAACTCGGCCGGCGCGGTAATGCTCAGCCCGGACACATCCAGGATCTGGCAACCGTTATCAGTGAGGAAACCCTCTCTTAATTTGGGCGTGCCACCCAGCTCGACAAGTCGCCGAGCCACGACTTCACGTGCCATCGGTATGACCTCCACCGGCAAAGGGAAGCGACCCAGCGTCTGCACCCGTTTGGTTTCGTCAACAATACATATAAAGCGCTCCGCCACCGAAGCAACGATTTTTTCCCGAGTCAGGGCTCCACCACCGCCCTTGATCATATTCAGCGCATGATCGACTTCGTCAGCACCATCGATATACAAGGGCATGGTGGCAACCTGATTCAGGTCGAGTACCTCGATGCCCAGCGACGCCATGCGTGCCGAGCTACGTTCGGAGCTGGATGCCGCAGCCCGAAAACGATCTTTGTAGGGAGCCAGGGCATCAATGAATAGGTCTACCGTCGATCCTGTTCCGACGCCCAGTATGACGTCGGGCGCCAGAAAAGGCAGCGCAAACTGCACCGCCGCATCAGCCACATTCTGTTTGAGTTCTGTTTGGGTAAGCATGTCTTGACCTTTATCTATCAGACGAACAGTTCGCTGTACTTCTTTTCTGAAAAACCGACATGAACACAGCCATCGCCAGTTACGGTGACCGGGCGCCTGACCAATGTGGGGTACTCGGCGATCAGGGCCAGCCATAATGCGTCAGTGTCTGGGGTCTTGCGTTCATCAGGCAAATTACGCCAAGTCATGGAAGCCCGGTTGACCAGTTTTTCCCAGCCGCCGAGCTCCTCGGCCCAGGCCTTGAGTTGCTTGGGCAGGACGGGATGGTCACGGTAGTCGATGAAGCTGAATCCAATTCCGCTTTGTTCCAACCATTTAATGGCTTTGACACATGTGCTGCATTTCTTCAGCCCGTAAAGTGTGACGGCTTTCATACTGATGATCCTTTATTGAGCTCGCCTGCGCCACTGCACGCGATTGGCCACTACGACAAGCAGGCCAACCGCGAAAATGAACAGCGTGGCCAGTGCATTGATTTCGGGTTTCAAACCTAGCCGGACTCGCGAAAAAACCTCAAGCGGCAAGGTGGTATAACCTGGTCCCGACAAAAAGGATGCTATCACCACATCGTCCAGCGACAAGGTGAAGGCCAGCAGCCAGGCGGCCAGCAGGGCCGGGAAAATCAAGGGCAAGGTCACGACAAAAAACACCTTCAGGGGCGTGGCACCCAGATCAAGCGCAGCCTCTTCGAGAGAGCGGTCCAGGTCGCGTATGCGGGCTTGTATGATCACGGCCACGTAAGCCATGCACAGGGTGACATGACCCACCCAGATAGTGAAGACACCATTACCGTCTGGCCATCCCAGCAAGTTACCGACTTCAACAAACATGAGCAATAGTGAAATACCCAGCACGACCTCCGGAACCACCAGAGGGGCGCTGACCATGCCTATATAAAGGGAAACTCCGCGAAAGCGCCCCATGCGCGCCAGGACATAGGCGGCCCAGGTGCCGATCACCACCGCTGCCGTCGCGGTCAGGGCCGCTATTAATAGCGACAAGCGCGCGGCGTCGAGCAAGGCCTGGTCCTTGAAGAGCTCGATATACCACTTCAGCGAAAAGCCCGTCCATGAGGTCATCATGGACGAATCGTTGAAGGAAAACACCATCAGGCACAGTATGGGCAGGTACAGGAAGGAAAAACCCACCGTCAGCACGAGCGCACGAAGCACGGGATGAGGTCGTATCATGTCAGCCTCATGCTCTGAGCTGCCATCTGCCTGGCCTGGTTGCGCTGGAAGATGACCAGTGGAATAAGCAACAACAACACCATCACGCAAGTGACTGCCGCCGCCATGGGCCAGTCGGCGTTATTAAAGAACTCATTCCACATGACGCGCCCCATCATGAGCGTATTGGCACCACCCAGCATTTCAGGAATCACGTACTCGCCAATCGACGGGATGAATACCAGCATGGCCCCAGCAACCACGCCGGGCATGGACAAAGGCAAGGTGACATGCACAAAGACACGCCAAGGCCTTGCCCCCAGATCATAGGCCGCTTCGAGCAAGCGCAGGTCGAGTTTGACCAAAGTGGCATAGAGCGGCAGGATAAAAAAAGGCAGGTAGGCATATACCAAGCCTATATATACCGCCAGATCGGTACGGTAGATTTCCAGCGGCGTATCGATCAGACCCAGCCACTGCAACAAATTATTCAGCAAGCCGTCATTGCGCAAGATGCCCACCCAGGCATAGACGCGCAGCAGCAATGATGTCCAGAACGGCAGGATCACGCCCAGCAGCAACAAGTTGCGCGTGGCCGGATTCGAGCGCGCAATGTAATAAGCCATGGGATAGCCTATGGCCATGCAGCACAGCGTGGTCACCGCCGCCATTTTTACCGAATTCAAGTAAGTGGCGATATACAGACTGTCGCTGAACAGTAATGCGTAGCCCCGCAAGCTGAGCGCCAACGTGAGCGTTTGTTCCTTGAGCTCGGCCAACGGTGTGTACGGTGGAATGCCAAAGCGCAGCTCTGAAAAGCTGATTTTAAGCACCAATAGAAACGGTAGCAGCAGAAACAGACCAAGCCACAGGAATGGCGGAACAATCGCCAGCAACCGGCGCAAGCGAGCAGAATGCCAGAACAGACTCGTCATGATGGCAGCACAGTGGCACTGTCATTGGACCAGGCAACATACACCTCGTCGTCCAGCACCGGCGCATCGGCCTGCCCAAGCACCAGGCTGGGCACCGTTGCTTCGACAGCCTGGCCGCTGTCCAGACGAATCTGGTAACGAGCGTAGCTGCCCATCCAGGCTACGTGGCTAACCATGCCGTGCGCCCAGTTATGCTCTGATTCGGGCTGCTCACGCAAGACACGGATATATTCGGGCCTTACGGACACATGCACTTCCATACCCAGCGGTTCGCTCACACCATGATTGACGTACAAGGGGCGGGTCAAGTCAGCGCTCTCTATCAGCACGTGATCTGCTTCATCCACAACGATGGTTCCCGTGAACAGATTGGTTGAGCCGATAAAGCCGGCCACGAAACGGGAGTTCGGGAACGTATAGACCTCTTGCGGTGTACCGCACTGGACAATCTGGCCTTCGCTCATGACGGCCAGGCGGTCAGCCATGGTCATGGCCTCTTCCTGGTCGTGGGTCACCATAATGCAGGTTACCCCCACTTGCTCAAGAATCTTGACCAGCTCTACCTGTGTTTTCTGGCGTATTTTTTTATCGAGCGCCGACATGGGTTCATCGAGCAACAAGAGCTTGGGACGTTTTACCAGGCTGCGGGCCAGGGCGACGCGTTGCTGCTGTCCTCCTGACAATTGATGCGGCTTGCGGCGGGCAAAACCCGCCATCTGGACCAGATCGAGCGCTTCGAACACACGCTCGTGAATTTCGTTCCGAGCCACCCCTTCCTGCTTGAGGCCGAAGGCCACATTGGCCTCGACACTCATGTGGGGAAACAAAGCGTAAGACTGGAACATCATATTGACCGGACGCCGGTACGGCGGCAGGTCAGTAATGTCTTCATTATCGAGATAAATGCGTCCTGAAGTCACTTCTTCGAAGCCGGCAAGCATGCGCAGCAAGGTCGACTTGCCAGAACCGGAGCTGCCCAGCAAGGCGAAAAGCTCGTGCCGAGGCACGGAAAGGCTGACCGACTGAACAGCTACCGTATCATCGTAAATCTTGACGACGTCTTCAAGCCGGACAAATTCATCGGCGTCGCCGGACCAGGGGGATGCAGCGGAACGGCTATCCTGCATGCCAGGGCCTCCTTGAACAGTATTGACAGGTACGTAGCCAGGCCCTAGCGCCCTGACTTGAGCTCAGCCCACAGACTGGTTTGCAAGCGCAAGATCGGTAAAGGCTGCGGCTGGATGACATACAGAGTCTTGGAGACTTCGGGCGGCGGGTAGATCATAGGATCGTCAGCCACCTCTTGCACGACGTACTTGCGCGCCTCTTTGTTGGCATTGGGATAAAACATGGTATTGGTGATGGCGGCATGCACCTGTGGCGTTTCGATATAGTTGATGAAGTCATGCGCTTCGTCAACGTTGGCCGCGCCCTTGGGTATGGCCATGGTATCGAACCAGACAGGAGCACCTCCGTCGGGAATGACATAGTCGATTTTGTAATTTTTACCCGCCTCGCGCGCACGATGGGCAGCGATCATGACATCGCCAGAAAAACCATACACCATGCACAGGTCACCCGCGGCCAGTTCATCGATGTAACCCGATGAGCTGAACTGCCTGATATAAGGACGGATGGTTTTCAGCAATGCCAGGGCTTGCTTGTAATCTTCGGGCTCGCTGCTGTTGGGGTCTTTGCCCAGATAATGCAGGACGGCAGGAAAGACTTGGGCCGCTTCATCCAATACGGAAATACCACAAGCTTTGAGCTTTTCTGCGTTTTCAGGCTTGAACAGCATGTCCCAGCTATTGAGCGGTGCTTCCTCGCCCAGGATTTCATGCACTTTGGTCACGTTATAGCCTAGCCCATTGGTGCCATAGCCCCAGGGCACCAGGTACTCATTGCCGGGATCCACCGTTGCCACGATGTCCATGATGTCCTGATCCAGATACTTCCAGTTGGGTATCTTGGACTTGTCCAGCTTTTGGAACAGCCCTCCTTTGATTTGGCGGGCCGCATAGTGCGTGGAAGGCACGACGACGTCGTAACCCGACTTACCGGTCAAGAGCTTGGCTTGCAAGATATCATTGCTGTCGAAAACGTCGTAGCGTGCCTTGATGCCGGTTGCCTGTTCAAAACCCGAGATCGTATCTGGCGCAGTGTATTCTGCCCAGTTGTAGACATTGACGACTCGCTCCTGGCTCCAGGCCGACGTCATGGTGGCCGCCAGGGCAGCACCCAGAATCCAAGTTTTCGCTGTGATGAACGTCATGACAAGCTTCCCCAGAAAATACAAAAAAGCCAAAAGGCGTGATCATAAAGCTTTTTCCGGCTGATGTGCTGTTTGTCCGATTCGCTGACGACGCCAAGCAGACTGAACACTAGACGTGGCCTTGGTCGGCTGCAAGCCGCCAATAGATTCGGTCCAGCTCATCCCACCAGGGCAACGCTTGCGGGCCTGCCACCTTCAGCAGCGAACGACGCAAGCGCTGCAAGTTGTCTTGCCGCAGCTTGCGATGCAAGCGCTGCCTGCGACCCTTGTCGAAATCAATCAGCCAGGCCTTGCCCTGCACGTCCAGCAGAATATTGTAGGCATTGAGGTCTGCATGCCATACACCGATTTCGTGCATGGCAAAAATGGCAGCGGCCACGGCAGCGGCGTCGGAAGATGGCCATTGCACCGCCAGAGGCTTGACCCCATCGATACGTTCGACCAGGATAGCGGCGCGATAAGCCAGTCCTTTACGCCAATAGGCCGCGGCCAGGGGCCGGGGAACAGGCAAACCCTCAGCATGCATAAAGCCCAGCAACTCGAACTCGGCAAAAGACCGTGTGGAAGAGGCACCCGTCCAGATATAGGAATTACGGCTCAATCGGGCGATCAGGCCCCCACGCCGGTAATGACGCAAGACACCCCGACCAAACTTCCCCTGGACAAACCAGGCAGCTTGCCGCCCCCCTTGCTCCACGGAAACGGCGTTCAACTCATACGAGGCCGGGTCAAACAGGGCTGAGCCGGGGTCGGACACCATGGCCGCATCGAAACGCATGGCGCCATCGGGCGGCAGCGAGAGATCTTGTGGTCGGATGGGAGTCGTCATGCCAGCTCCCGCAAAGAAACCAGCGGCGGCGTCTTCAAGACGCCGGCCAGTGCGAATTTTCCACCTACGAGTGCAGTCAATGCCCCCGCCAGCACACCGGCAAGCCATGGCCACAAGGACAGATCCAGGGAAAACTCAAACACCTGCCTAGCCAGCAACCAGGCTATTGCCACGGCGGCAAAAGCCGCCAGCAAACCCGCGAGGCCGCCAAGCACCAGTAATTCTAGCCGCAAGGCGTCGGCCAGCTGCCGACCGCTCGCCCCTAATGCCCTGAGCACAGCTACCTCGTGCATGCGCTCATCGCGCGTGGAAAACAGCGCCGCCCCCAGAACCAACCCCCCCGCCGCAACGGTAAACAGAAACAACAGTTGTACCGCCTGAATCACTTGATCGAGCACATGCTGAATTTGCCCCAGTATGGAACCGACGTCGAATACGGTCAGATTGGGAAACTCCTTGATCAAGTTCTGAACAAAGGGCTGCATGGTGGGCGCCACATACAAGGAAGTGATAAAGGTGGTTGGCGCATCGGCCAGCGCTGCGGGACTCATCATGGCAAAAAAATTGGCCTGGAAGGAATCCCAGTCCACCTCGCGCAGACTGCTTACCCGGACCTTAATGGGACGACCCGCGACATCAAAGGTGAGGCTGTCGTTCAACTTGATGCCCAGTGTTTCGGCCAGACCTGTTTCAAGAGACACCTCAAGGCTGTCCGTGTGCAGCCAGCGCCCCGCGATGATGACATTGCTCGATGGCATCGTCTCGGCATACGAAAGGTTGAACTCCCGGTCAGCCATGCGTTTGGCGCGCGGATTATCGTAGTTACTGCTATCGACCGCTTGTTGATTGATGGCCAACAAACGCCCCCGCACCATGGGTGACATCACGACGGTCTCGACACCCGCCGACCTCAAACGCTGCGCAACAGCTTCACGCTGATCGGGCTGAATGTTGATCAGAAAAGTATTGGGCGCATCGGCCGGCAGCGTGCGCTGCCAGCCCTGCAGCAAATCAGTTCTGGTAATGGCCAGCAACAATAATATGGTCAGACCCATGGATAAGGAACATAGCTGGGCCACTGTCAGGTTTTTGCGACGTGCCATACCCGCTAGCGCAAAGCGCAGTGCCGGATGCCCCATACTGCGTTGACGAAACAAACCCAGCACGCCAACCAAGGCATAAGCCAGACCGATAAAAACCAATAGCGCCAAAGCAAAACCACCTGCGACCACCGTGCTGAGCCAAATGTCTCCGGACATCCAGACGATCAACAGGAAAAAGGCGGCTCCACCCAACAAATAGGCCGGCCAGTGGCGGGCGACCGAGCCCGTTTCCCGCCGTAGTACCCGAGCCGGTGCAACCTTGCGCAAGGCCGCCAGCGGTGGCAACGCAAAACCCAGTAACAACAGGAAACCGGTAGCTATGCCTTGCAAGGCTGGTCGTAGGCTGATAGGCGGCAAAGCCGTTTGCAGCCAGGCATCGACAACAGAAACCAGGCCAAGATGAACGGCGTAACCGGCCGCACAACCCAGCAAGGAGGCGCCCACGGCCAATAAAAGAAACTCCACCCAAAGCATCCAGCCCAACTGCACCTTGCTGGCACCCAGGCAGCGCAATACGGCGATGCCATCCTGGTGCCTCAAACCAAAACGGCGCGCGGCCAAAGCAATGGCCACGGCGGCTATCATGACCGTCAGCAAGGCCACAAGCATCAGGAACTGATGAGCTCGTGCCAAAGCGCGCTGAACCTCGGGCCGGTTGGTTTCCAGCGTGCTTAGCCTTTGTCCACGCTGCATGTTTTGTTCCAGCCAGCGCTGGTAATCGGCGACGGATTCGATATCTCCTGCGACCAACAGGTGATAGCTGATCCGGCTGCCGGGCGCCACCAGGCCGGTCTCCGGAAGGTCTTCAAGATTCATCATCACGCGCGGCGCCACATTCACGAACTGCATGCCGCGATCCGGCTCGTAAGCGATAACACGCACAATCTTCAGGGCGCTGTCGCCCACCTGCAAGTCATCGCCCACCGTCATACCCAGCAGACCAAGTACCTGAGGATCAACCCAAACCGTGCCCGGCTCGGGAGCCTGGGCCACATCGACGGCAGGTCCGCCCGGCATCTCGGCAAGACGCAATGCGCCACGCAAGGGATAAGTGGGAGACACTGCCTTGAGCGAAACCAGTTGGGCCCGATCACCACCACTGGCCATAGATGGAAACTGCAAGGTCTGGGCGGTGCTCAAGGCGTGATCGCTGGCCTGGGTAATGAAGTCTGCGGGGATGGGTTCATCGGCACGCAGGGCAAGATCGCCTCCCAGCATCTGGGCTGAATCACGCTCAAGCGCACGCCCTACCCGATCAGCCAGAAAGCCAACGCTGGTGACTGCGGCAACGGCGATCAACAAGGCGAGCAGCAGCAGGCGCAGCTCACCTGAGCGCCAGTCGCGCCTCAAGGCCTTGACCCCCAGTCGCATATATGAAACCAGTCCAGAATGCATTCGAATCAGGCCTTTATAAGCAACAAAATCATGATAACAAGAAGCAAGCAGGCAAAAATGAGCTTGAGCCTGGGCTCAGGCAATGCATAGGCCAGCTTCACACCGTATGGCACCATGAAAATACTGCCCAGCGCCAGGGGCAGCCCAATCAGCCAGTCGGCCTGGCCATGCGCCGTGTAAGTCAGCAACGCAACCGTAGTGCCGGGTATGATCATGGTCAGTGCAAGCGCCTGTGCCCCAGTCTGCGACAAGCGAAACACCGTCGTCAATACGGGTACGGCCATGACCGAGCCGCCCACACCAAAAAAACCACCGATCAGGCCTGCGCCCACGCCTACCAGGGCAAACCAGCCTTTATGGAACTCCTGGGTACTGCGCCTTGCTGGTAATCGGCTACCTGCCCGCGTTCCACGCAAGCTCTGGTACATGTAGAACACGGCGATGAACAATACAAACATGGCATAGATGCGTCGCATCAGGTGCGGATCCATGCCCAGGGCCAGGCGCGCACCGAGCCAGGTAAAGGCGATTGCCGCCAAAGCACCCGCAGCCGCCGCGCCTAAATCAATTTTGGCATTCTGGTTGTACTTGCGCACAGTGACCAGAACGGCGGGCAACACCATGACCAAAGCCGTACCCTGCGCCTCTTGCTGATCCATACCGGCAACCAGGCCCAGCAAAGGTATGGCCAGCAAGCCGCCACCTATACCAAGGATTCCACCCACATAGCCGATTAATGCTCCCGTCAGCAAGCAGATTGGCACTACGACATACCATTCCAACATTGTCTCCTAGGACGCTTCGCGCACACGCGCGATGGCCGCATCTACACGATCCACCGCCCAGATATCCAACCCTTCAATAGCCTGCTTGGGCGCATTCGCCTTGGGAATGAGCGCGACACTGAAACCCAGCTTGGCCGCCTCACGCAGCCGTTCCTGGCCTCGTGGAGCCGGTCGAATTTCTCCGGCCAAACCCACTTCACCAAACACGACCAGCCCCTTGGGCAAGGGCTTGTTTCCCAGAGAAGACATAATGGCCAGCAAGACGGCCAGATCGGCTGCAGGCTCGGTAATTTTGACTCCGCCCACGGCATTGACAAAGACATCCTGATCGAAGGTGACTACACCCGCATGCCGATGCAACACTGCCAGCAGCATAGCCAGCCGCGTGCCTTCAAGCCCCACCGACAGGCGTCGCGGATTGGGCACATGCGCGGTATCGACCAGAGCCTGGATCTCGACCAGCAGGGGGCGTGTTCCTTCTTGCGTCGCCATGACACAGGAACCGGGAACGTTCTGTTCATGCTGCGATAAAAACAGTGCGGAAGGATTGGCCACACCGCGCAAACCTCGGTCGGTCATGGCAAAGACACCCAACTCATTGACGGCGCCAAAGCGATTCTTGAACGCCCTGATCAGACGGAACGACGAGTGGGTATCGCCTTCGAAATACAGGACGGTGTCTACGATATGCTCCAGCACCCGCGGCCCGGCCAGCGTGCCGTCTTTGGTGACATGCCCAATCAGAACAATGGTAATGCCCGTCTGCTTGGCCAGCCGTGTAAGCTGGGCGGCGCACTCGCGCACCTGGGACACCGAACCGGGCGCCGCGCTAAGCTCGCTGGAATAAAGCGTTTGAATAGAGTCAATGACTGCGACACTAGGCTGTTGCTCGGCCAGCGCAGCCATGACGGCTTCGAGGCGAATTTCCGCCAGCAGATCGACCTCTCCGGTTACCAGCTCCAGCCGCCTGGCACGCAAGGCCACCTGCTCGGCTGACTCTTCGCCCGTCACATACAGCACCTTGACCGCCCGGGACAGGGAAACCAGGGCCTGCAAGAGCAAAGTCGACTTGCCTATGCCCGGGTCGCCGCCGATCAGAACGACTGCGCCCGACACCAGACCACCACCCAGCACGCGGTCGAACTCGGCAATGCCTGATGGTTGACGGGGAAGCTCGCGCGCTTCGATTTCAGCCAAGCTGCGTACCGGGCTGGCACCCGCCAAGGGGGCAAAGCGGTGTGCGGGCACACCGGAATCGCGCGATTCCTGAAGCGTATTCCAGGATCCGCAATGCGGGCATTTGCCTTCCCACTTGGGACAGCTTCCACCGCACTCACTACACACAAACAAGGTTTTTGATTTGGCCATCGAAAGAGTTTAACCGGCCGTAGCGCTTACCGGCCTGCCAGGCTGCCCCCACCATCGACACCCAGTACCTGACCAGTGATATAGCCGGCATCGTCGCCCAGCAAAAAAGTGACGGCTGCTGCCACATCGGCGGGTGAACCGAGACGTCCCAGGGGAATCGAAGCAAGCGCTTTCTTTTCGGACTCGCTACCCTCGGGGTGTCCCGCACGAAACAACTCGGTTTCGATCGGCCCTGGCGACACTGCATTGACGGTAATGCCGTAGGGTGCCAGCTCGAGTGCCCAAGTGCGGGTACAGCCTATCAAGGCGCTTTTTGCGGCCGAGTAACTGGTGCGATTGATGCCGCCCTGTGTTACACGGCTGCAAATATTGACGATGCGCCCTTCTTTGCGGGCCTTCATGGAGGGGATGAAGGTCTGGGTCACCTGGACCGCCACCCTCACATTGACGTCCAGAACTTGATAGAGCGACGCCAGGTCAACCTCGCCCAGGGGCTCGGGTTTGACCAGACCGACGTTGTTCACCACTGCATCAATGGGGTATTTTTCGCGTATGACACGCAAAATCTCTTCGGTTGCACCTGCATCGTTCAGGTCGCAGGAATACAAGTAGCCAGGAAAATCAATATCTTGCGTATTGCGGGCCAGACCCACGACATGACAGCCCAAGTCGGCCAGCCTCTGACTGATGGCCCAGCCTATGCCTTTGGTGGCCCCGGTGACCAAGATGCATTTATTCTTCACGCGTTCTCCTTTTGAGCGGGCGGCCACATGCCGCGTGCACCCGATGATGGAAGGGTTTACGGATTAAACCGTCGGTAAGGACTAGCCGTCAATGAGACATTCACGCCACAGTGGCTCTGGATACACGGGGCGCCACGGCGCACAGCAGCTCATAGCCTATGGTTCCAGCAGCCTGGGCAACCTCATCGACGGAAGGGCCACCATCGCCCCACAATACAACGGAGCTGCCCACCCTGGCCTGAGGCACGGAAGTAAGGTCCACAGCAAGCATATCCATGGATACTCGCCCCACTAGCCGGGTACGGACGCCATCCACGCATATTGGCGTGCCCGTACCTGCATGTCGGGGATAGCCGTCGGCGTAGCCGCAAGCAACTATGCCGATACGCATGGCATCGCTTGCCGTAAAAACGTGGCCATAACCCACACCCGCACCCCGAGGAATGTCGCGTACGCTGATGAGCTGTGCAGCCAGTGTCATGGCCGGACGCAAGCCCAATGCATCGGGCAGCCTATCTTCAAAGGGCGAACTGCCGTACAGACAAATGCCAGGCCTGACCCATTGTTCGCCATCGCATGTCACGTTGGTCCACAAGCCTGGGGTCAGGCTGGCTGCAGAGTTGCAGACACTGGACGGGCCAGGCAAGCTCTGCGTCAGCCGGTTGAACACTTGCAATTGCTCCGCGGTAGTGACGGGATCATCATCGGCACGGGCAAAATGGCTCATTTTTCCAGCCGACGCCAGAATACCTTGCTGTTGCAGTTGCCGCGCATGGCGGTACGCATCTGGAAAGGCCTGTTCTGAGAACCCCAGACGATTCATGCCCACGTTAAGCTTGACAAAGGCATCAAGCGGCCGTGCGAGCCTTGCCTGATCCAACATGTCGAGTTGCTCCTGACAGTGCAGGGAAATCGTCAGGCGGTATTCATCCAACACAGCAATATCAGCCGGCTCGAAGAAGCCTTCAAGCAGCAAGATCGGCTTGGTCCAACCCAACTGGCGACAACGTACGGCCTCGTCCAGGTCCAGCATGGCCAAGCCATCGGCCTGGGCGAATCCATGTACGGCCTGTTCTATTCCGTGCCCATAGGCATTAGCCTTGATGACCGCCCAAATATTGGGTCGAACAGACTTGGCGGCATTACAGGATTGCTGCAAACCGTTAGCGACACGTTGCAGATTATGGCTCAAGGACGACACGGAAATCGTCGCTGAAATCGGACGCGGCATGACTACTCCCAAAGAATAGGCAAGTCTAAACCACTTGACCGCACCGCGCGAGGTTATATGGCTGCACCGTGCCTTATACTCATCGCCTATGGCCGTGGATCATTACGAAAATTTCCCTGTTGCATCGCTGCTGCTGCCGCGGCGACTGCGTATACCCGTGCAGAATATATATCGCTATGCCCGCAATGCTGACGACATCGCCGACGAAGGCACGGCCACGTCTGCCCAGCGCCTCGAGCAACTCGGGCTATATCGCGACGCCTTGCAGCGCATTGCGGACGGCAAGCTGAACCTGGAGCCGACCGATCCCCGGCTGGCAGTATTCGAACCACTGGCGCAAACCATAGGGCAGCACACCTTGCCCATGGCGCCTTTCTTCGATCTGCTGTCTGCCTTCGAGCAGGATGTGGACACCACGCGTTATGCCTGCGACGCTGATCTGTTCGATTATTGCCGCCGGTCAGCCAATCCAGTGGGTACGCTGATGCTGCACCTGTATGACAAAGCCACTGCCGACAACCTGGCATTTTCAGACGCCATCTGCACAGGCCTGCAACTGACCAACTTCTGGCAGGATATTGCCATTGACTGGCAAAAAAATCGCATTTATCTGCCACAAGACAAGCTGAAGCGCCATGGGGTCGCTGAGGACTTCATTGCCGGGCAGACCCGGCTGAGCCTGCTGGGCGGCAAACAGACAGAAAGCAGCTTCCGTCCGTCACCTGAAGGCTGGCAGACGCTTATGAGCGAGCAGGTGGCTCAGGCTCGTGAACTACTGATATCCGGCCTGCCGCTGACCCACCGTCTCGGAGGCCGTATAGGCTTTGAATTAAAGCTCGTCGTGCATGGGGGTTTGCGTATCCTTGAACGTCTGGAGCAATTACACTACGACATGTTCTTTCAACGACCCACGCTTACCAAAAGCGATTGGGCTTTGCTCCTGTGGCGTGCGCTGGGTTGACTGGCCACGCCCGAATCCCAGACACGCCTTACCTGAAGTACACGATGAGTCCTGACGAATACTGCCAGAACAAGGCCGCCAAAAGCGGCTCCAGCTTCTATTACGCCTTTCTGTTCCTGCCGCCCGAGCGCCGCAAGGCTATCACGGCGCTCTACGCTTTTTGCCGCGAAGTCGACGACGTGGTCGACGAATGCACAGATCCGTCCGTAGCCCGCATGAAATTGGCCTGGTGGCGCAGCCAAATCGAAGGCATGTATGCCGGCAAAGCCGAGCACCCGGTCACTCAGGCTCTCGAACCTCATGTACATGCCTATGATCTGAGCGCAGACCGCCTGTACGCTATTGTCGACGGCATGGAAATGGATCTGGACCAGACTCGCTATTCTGATTGGGCGGGCCTGAAAAAATACTGCTGGCACGCCGCCGGCGTAGTGGGTGAACTTTCGGCCAGCATTTTTGGTTATACGCAGCCTGAAACCCTGGTCTATGCCGAAAAGCTTGGCCTGGCTTTTCAACTGACCAACATCATCAGGGATGTCGGCGACGACGCCCGACGCGGCCGAATCTACCTGCCAGTGGAAGACATGCAAAAGTTCAACGTGACGGCAGCCGAAATTATCGACGGACACCATTCCGACCGATTTGTCGACCTGATGCGCTTTCAGACGGAACGCGCCAGACAATGCTATCGCGAGGCGGTGCAGGCGCTGCCAGAAGCCGACCGGCGTGCACAACGGCCAGGACTGATGATGGCGGCCATTTACCACGCCCTGCTCCGCGAAATAGAACTCGATAACTGGCAGGTGCTCGATCAGCGCATTTCGCTGACTCCCATACGCAAGTTCGGACTGGCCTGGAAAGTATGGGTAGGCGGTGGGCGAGGCTTGATCAAACGCCTGAGCCAATGAAGGTAGCGGTCATAGGCGCCGGCTGGGCTGGGCTGACCGCTGCCTGGACGCTGCACCGACTGGGCCATGCCGTTGCGCTCTTCGAGGCTGCCCGTGATTTGGGTGGCCGTGCACGCAGGGTGCGGTCGCGCTCACTGAAATTAACCATAGACAACGGACAGCACATCCTGTTGGGTGCCTACACCGAAACCCAGGCGCTCATGCGTGAGCTGGGGCTGGATCCCAACCGTCTGTTTCATCGCGAACGCCTGACTCTGCAAAGCGCCGACGGGACATTCAAGCTGCGCACCCTACCGTTGCCCGCCCCCTTGCATTTGCTGGCAGGCGTACTCACAGCAAGTGGCTTGAACATAAAAGAGCGCCTGGGTCTGATCACGCTTGTCGCCAGATTGCGTGGGCAGGACTGGACACCCGCCGCAGGACTGAGCGTCCTGGAATGGCTGGAACAAGGCAGGCAATCGCCTCACGCCATATGCAGCTTCTGGCAACCACTATGCCTGGCTGCCCTTAACACACCCATAGCAGAGGCCTGCGCCTTATTGTTCGCTCATGTGTTGCGAGATAGCCTGGGTGGCACTAAAACGGCCACTGACGTATTGATACCGAGGGTCGATTTATCGCAGCTATGGCCTGACGAGCTGGCACGCCAACTGGGCGAGCAGAACGGCAGCGAAACAGCGCTACATCTTGCCCACACCGTCCGGCACCTGCGTGCGTGCCCAAACGGTGTCACTATAGATGGCAACGGATTTGATGCAGTGATTGTGGCAGGCAATACGCCCTCTACCCTCAGGCTGCTGAAACAGCTGGACACCGCAAACGACAGCCAGCCTTACCTGGACATGCTGTCGACATTCAGCTTTTTGCCTATTGCAACGCTTACCCTGCAACTGGAACAACCCTGGCAGCTGCCGCATCCCATGATGCTGTTGCGCGACAACCCCCGTCAGCTGCAGTTTGGCCAATGGCTGTTTGACCGCAGCGCATACCCTCAGCTTCAGCAGGACGAAGCCTCTCTTGTGGAAGCGGCCAATGCCACTCGCCTGCTGCATATTGTCATCAGCGATGCCACAGCATTGCAAGCACATCCACAAAGCGATGTCGTCAACGCCATTATCCGTCAAGTACAGACGCAAACAAGGCGGTTCGGCGCCATGCCCCGCGTTACCGGCCACGACCTGATTATTGAAAAACGTGCCACGTTTGCGGCCAGGCCTGGCCTGGCCAGGCCTGGCGTCGCCACGCCCTGGCCGCGCGTGTGGGTGGCTGGCGACTGGACCGACACCGGCTACCCGGGTGTACTGGAGGGAGCCATACGCAGCGGCCGTGCCGCTGCACGGTCACTGCACCTGAGCCTGGTACAGCCCACATAAAGCCCGTATCAGGCAGGCGCGTGCCGGCTGATGTAATCCCGAACCAGCTCGACCTGACAATCGAGTACCACAACACGCTGCGGCAACGATGCCAGGTTCTGCAAATGAGCGGGAACGGGTGCGGGCTTGCCGGTGGCTGCCTCGATGGTTTCGCTGAATTTGGCGGGCAATGCCGTTTCGAGCACGATCATGGGAATGCCTGGTTCGACATAGTTTGCCGCTACCTTGACGCCGTCGGCAGTATGCGGATCTATCAGAACGCCGGTTTCTTGCTGGACACTTCGTATGGTATTTAGGCGATCGGCATGCGTGCTGACACCCGCCACAAAGCCGTAGCGGGTTTCGAACTCGGGTAATTTGTCACTCAAGTCGAACTGACCGGAAACGGCCAGTTCGTTCCAGCATGCCCGTACCTTGTCGGCATCACCGCCCAGCAGGTCGAACACAAAGCGCTCGAAGTTGGAGGCACGGGAGATGTCCATGGACGGGCTGGTAGTGGCATGAGTTTCCGATGCCGGGCGTGGGCGATAAATGCCCGTACGGAAGAACTCTTCCAGCACATTATTTTCGTTGGTGGCCAGAACCAGGCGGCGCACCGGCAAACCCATGCGGCGAGCAATATGGCCAGCCAGGATATTGCCGAAATTGCCTGATGGCACGGCAAAAGAAACTTGTTGACCAGAGGCAGTGGTAGCGCGGAGCCAGCCCCAGAAATAATACACAACCTGCGCAGCAATACGCGCCCAGTTGATGGAGTTGACTGCACCCAGGCTATGTTTGGCCTTGAAGTCCAGATCGCCCGCCAATGCCTTGACAATGTCCTGACACTCATCGAACACGCCTTTAAGGGCAATATTGTGAATATTCGGATCTTGCAAGGAGTACATTTGCGCCCGCTGGAAGTCGCTCATGCGGCCATGAGGAGAAAGCATGAACACCGATACGCCACGCTTGCCTCTAAGGGCGTGCTCGGCCGCCGACCCCGTATCACCGGAGGTAGCGCCCAATATATTCAGCGTGGCCTGGCGTTTGTCCAGTACATACTCAAATACCTGGCCCAGAAACTGCATGGCCATATCTTTAAACGCAAGCGTTGGCCCTTCCGACAAGCCCAACAAACTCATTCCTTTATTGAGTGGCTTGAGTGGCACAATTTGCTCGCTGCCAAACACGTCGGCACTATAGGCGGCATGGGTGAGGCGTGCAAGGTCAGCTCTTGGGATGTCGTCGATGAACAAGGCCAGAATTTCGGTGGCCAGCTCAGCGTAATTCAGTTTGCGCCAGGCCTCGAGTGTGTCTGCGCTAATTGCAGGCAGGCTTTCCGGCAGGGCCAGCCCGCCATCGGGCGCCAGACCCTCCAGCAAGATATCCGAAAATGGCTGGGGCGCCATACCGCCACGGGTAGACAAATATTTCATAGCAGGTTCTCCACACGCAGACGAGTCACCTTGGTGTGCACAAAGGACAGCGCATGAATTTTGTCCAATGCTGTATCGACTGAACCTTCACGTGCTTGATGCAACAGAAAAATGATGTCGGCTTCGGTTTCACCATGTGGCTGCTGGAACATGGAGCCGATGGAAATATCCGTTTCGGACAGAATACTGGCAATATCAGCCAATACGCCTGGGCGGTCCTGTACACGCATACGCAAGTAATAGGAAGATGTCACTTCGGACACGGGCAGTATGGGGGTATCGTCCATGGCATCGGGCTGGAAGGCCAGATGCGGCACTCGATGCCCTGGATCAGCAGACTCCAGCCGCGTCACATCAATCAGATCAGCCACGACAGCGGACGCCGTGGGCAGCTCTCCCGCGCCCTGACCGTAATACATGGTCGGACCAACGACATCGCCGCTGACCAGCACCGCATTCATGGCGCCTTCAACATTGGCCAGCAGACATGACATAGGCACCAAAGTAGGATGTACGCGCAGCTCTATGCCCTTGTCGCAGCGGCGTGTAATGCCAAGCAGCTTGATGCGGTAGCCCAACCTTTCGGCATGGGCGATATCTTCGGCGGCCAACTGCGATATGCCCTCGATGTGGGCCTTGTCGAACTGAACAGGTATGCCAAACGCCAGTGAGGCCAGTAAAGTCAGCTTATGAGCGGCATCAACGCCTTCGATGTCGAAAGTGGGATCTGCTTCGGCATAGCCCAGGCGCTGCGCCTCGGCCAGCACCTGATCGAACGGCAGCCCTTGAGAACGCATTTCCGACAAGATGAAATTAGTCGTACCGTTGATGATGCCCGCCAGCCACTGGATGCGGTTGGCGGTCAGGCCTTCGCGTATGGCCTTGATGATAGGGATGCCCCCTGCCACGGCCGCCTCGAAGGTCACCATGACGCCCTGCGCATGGGCTGCGGCAAAGATCTCGTTGCCGTGCTTGGCGAGCAGCGCCTTGTTGGCTGTAACAACGTGCTTGCCCTGGGCAATGGCCTCCATGATCAAATCGCGCGCCAGGGTATCGCCACCAATGAGCTCGACCACGATATCGATATCGGGGTGCCGCACGACATCAAAGCCATCTTGCGTAAGCATCACCGAATCGCCGACCAGGCGTTTTGCCTTGTCAAGATCGCGCACCGCCGCAGCGGTGACTTCGATATGCCGGCCCGCCCTACGGGCGATTTCCTCGGCGTTACGCGTCAACACCTTCCAGGTACCGCCTCCGACCACACCCAGACCCAGCAAACCTACTTTTATAGGACTCATTTACCTAATCCGTCCTTACGGAACATCTCTTTAATGCCTCGTACCGCCTGGCGGGTACGTTGCTCGTTTTCAATCAGCGCAAAGCGCACGTAGCCATCGCCGTATTCGCCAAAGCCTATGCCAGGCGAAACGGCCACTTTGGCATCCGCCAGCACCCGTTTGGCAAATTCGAGCGAGCCCAGACTTTCGTAGAACTCGGGAATCTTGGCCCAGATGTACATCGACGCCTTCGGAATATCGACCATCCAGCCGGCTTCGTGCAGCCCTTTGCAGAGCACATCCCGACGGTTGCGGTATTGCTCGACAACCTGGGCCACACAATCTTGAGGTCCTTCGAGCGCGGCAATGGAAGCCACCTGTATGGGCGTGAATGTGCCGTAGTCGTGATAGCTTTTGATGCGGGCCAGGGCATTGACCAACTCCTGATTGCCCACCATAAAGCCTATGCGCCATCCTGCCATATTGTAGCTTTTGCTCATGGTAAAGAACTCGACCGCCACATCGCGCGCGCCTTCGACCTGCATGATGGATGGCGCCTGGTAGCCATCAAAGGTGATATCGGCGTAGGCCAGATCGTGCACAACCAGAATATTGTGTTCTTTGGCCAGGGCAATGATGCGCTCGAAGAAAGCCAGATCGACGCATTGTGCGGTGGGGTTGCTGGGAAAACCCAGTATCATCATTTTGGGCTTGGGGATGCTTTCCCGTACGGCCCGTTCGATTTCCTCGAAGAAGTCCAGCCCCGGGGTCATGGGCACTGAACGAATATTCGCGCCGGCGATGACCGCACCATAGATGTGAATGGGATAGCTGGGATTGGGCACCAATACAGTGTCGCCGCGATCGAGCGTGGCCAGCATCAGATGGGCGAGCCCCTCTTTTGAGCCTATGGTGACAATGGCTTCGGAATCAGAATCGATCGGCACGCCATAGCGGCGCTCGTACCAACCTGAAATAGCCTTGCGCAAGCGCGGGATACCTTTGGACACCGAGTAGCCGTGCGTGTCGGGCCGCTGGGCGGCCTCGACCAGTTTGTCCACAATATGCTTGGGCGTTGGCCCGTCGGGATTTCCCATGGACATGTCGATAATGTCTTCGCCCCGCCGGCGCGCTGCCATTTTCAATTCACTGGTAATGTTGAATACATAAGGTGGCAGACGTTCTATACGAGGAAAATTCGTCATGATGATCCAGGGCGTGGAATGAAAAGAGGGGTTTATTTAAGGGTGCAATGCAACAAAATCATCTGCCGGCACCTTCCGGCAAGATAGCTGACAAGTGTAATCCATCCTAAAAAAACTGGAAAACGCCTTGTACCAAGATGGCTTTGCGCTATGATCAAGATGATTTTCGGAGTTTTCTGTGCAATTACAAAGCGAATCCAATCCCGCGCTCAATACCGTCACGGCCTACGGACACGACTACGTTGAAATCAACGAGGTCAGCTATACGCATCCCGTCTATTTTGCGCCTGAAGGCGAAATACACCCCTGGCACGTGACCACCGCCGCCGACATCTCCGCCGGCAGCTTGCGCGAGATCGCCGGGCTCAGCAATGCCAAGGTCGATCCCATGGCTTTTCTCGATGATGCTGCTGTGCCGCAAAAACCCGCCGATGCACCCGAGGTCGTACTGATAGGCACCGGACTCAGGCAGCACTTGCTGCCCAGCCATGTCACACAAGCCTTGCTCAGTGTCGGCATCGGAGTCGAAGCCATGAGCACACAAGCGGCTGCCCGCACCTACAATATCCTGATGTCCGAGGGCCGGCGTGTCGTCGTCGCCCTGCTACCTTACGAGGAGGCTGCATGAGCCAGATTGCCGTAGGCAAACCTATTCCCGACTTTACTGCCACCAGCACACAGGGCGAAATCAGCCTGAAGGGTTTGCTGGGGCATCGCACCGTGTTGTATTTCTACCCCAAAGACAGCACACCGGGCTGCACAACCCAAGCACAAGGTTTCCGCGACAACTACCAGGCCTTTGTCGATGCAGGCTGCCAAATCGTCGGCGTCTCGCGCGATTCACTCAAGTCCCATAACAATTTCACCGACAAGCAAACACTGCCCTTCCCCCTGATCACCGACCAGGATGAAGCCTTGTGCGAGCTATTCGGCGTCATGAAAATGAAAAACATGTACGGTAAACAGGTACGGGGTATTGAACGCAGTACGTTCCTGATCGATGCCGGCGGCGTCCTGCTGCGTGAATGGCGTGGCCTGCGGGTACCGGGCCATGTCGACGAAGTTTTGCAGACCGTTCGCGACCAGGAATAAACACTGCGGCAAGCCCATTTGCCTATTTTTGAATGCCACAGGAGCACACACTATATGCCGCTACCCAAGTTGCCGACCCGCATGGGCGCCATGGTTTCCGTCTCTTCCGACGTCGCCGTACCAGAAGCGCCTGAAATCAAGACTCCGGCAACTCGTCCCGACAAGCCCGCTGCCAAGCGTCAGATTCCCGCCAAGACCAGTACCAAAGCCCTGACGCCTCCGGTAGCCGAGCCACCGGTCCTGTCTGTCGTGGCCACACGTACCGAAAAAAAGACCCGACTGCCGGTCTCCAAGCGCAAGCTGTTCGTACTGGATACCAATGTCTTGCTGCACGACTCCAACTCTTTATTCAAGTTTGAAGAACACGACATCTTCCTGCCCATGATGGTGCTCGAAGAGCTCGATCATCAAAAAAAGGGTATGTCTGAAGTCGCACGCAATGCACGTCAGGTCAGCCGGTTCCTCGATGGTCTGGTCGGCGGCGCAAACAAGCTGGACAAGGGGATTTTGCTCGATGCGCTGGGCAACCAGGAAGCGCTGGGTAACCTGCACTTCCAGACATCGGCCATGCACTCCAAGCTGCCTATCGAATTGCCGCTGGGCAAAGCCGACAACGCCATTCTGAATGTGGTCCACGCACTGCAGCTGGCTCACCCCAAACGTGAAGTCATTTTGGTGTCTAAGGACATCAATATGCGGCTCAAGGCTTTATCGCTCAGCCTGCCTGCCGAAGATTACCTGAACGACCATGTACTGGACGACTCCGACCTACTGTACGACGGTGTCATGCCTCTGCCGGAAAACTTCTGGCTCAAGCACGGCAAAGATGTCGAATCCTGGCAGCAAGGTGGCACCACTTACTACCGCGTCAAGGGCCCTCTGTGCTCTGAGTTCATTGTCAATGAGTTCGTGTATTTCGACGGCGAAATGCCCCTGCAGGCGCAGGTCAAGGAAGTCAGCGGACGCAGTGCGGTGCTGGCCACTCTGCGCGACTATAGCCATGGCAAGAATAATGTGTGGGGCATTACCGCCCGCAATCGCGAGCAGAACTTCGCCCTGAACCTTCTCATGAATCCCGATTGCGACTTCGTGTCACTACTCGGTCAGGCCGGGACCGGAAAAACCTTGCTGGCTCTGGCCAGCGCCCTGACCCAAACGCTGGAAACCAAGCGTTATAACGAAATCATCATCACCCGTGCCACCGTACCGGTGGGCGATGACATCGGTTTTCTGCCAGGCACGGAAGAAGAAAAAATGTTGCCATGGATGGGGGCACTCGAGGACAACCTGGAAGTCCTGCACCTGGGCGCAGGCAATAACGAGATGGGTGGAACCGGTGGCCAGGACTGGTCCAAGAACTCGACCATGGAACTGATACGTTCACGCATCAAGGTCAAGTCACTCAACTTTATGCGAGGACGAACCTTTCTGAACAAGTTCCTGATCATAGACGAGGCACAAAATCTGACGCCCAAACAAATGAAGACACTGGTTACACGGGCTGGCCCGGGCACCAAAATCGTTTGCCTGGGCAATATTGCCCAGATCGACACGCCTTACCTGACCGAGGGTAGCTCGGGGCTTACCTATGTGGTGGACCGGTTCAAGGGCTGGCCGCATTCCGGCCACATCACCCTGCAACGAGGCGAGCGCTCCAGGCTTGCCGATTACGCCAGCGAGGCGCTCTAACATGAGCGGCATGAAACATCGTCATACGACTTCATGACTACATCCTCTCTCCTGCCGGTCGGTTTCACCATGGGCGATGCTGCCGGCATAGGCCCGGAGATCATCGTCAAGCTATTTGCTGCCGACTTGCCCCACCCTGCACTGGTCTATGGTGATGCCAGCATTCTCGACAGCACCATCACTCAACTCGGACTGGCCCATGCTCTGCAAGTGGAGCTCATCAGCGACGCAGGACTGGCGCAAGGCCAAGCAGGCCGCATCCCTGTGCTCAACCGCTGGCAGGAGCTTCCCCCTGACCTTGCTCCGGGTCAACTGAGCGCACTCGCGGGCCGCGGTGCCTACGAATACCTATGCCACGCCATAGACGACGCCATGGCAGGCAAATTACGGGCCATCGTCACGGCACCCCTTAACAAGCGTGCCATGCAGGCGGGCGGCGCCGACTATCCCGGCCATACCGAAATTCTGGCTGAGCGCAGTGCCACGACGCACTATGCAATGATGCTGGCCAATCAGGAGCTACGTGTCATTCTGGCCACCATCCATGTCCCTTTGGGCCAAGTCAGTACCCTGCTCACCCCAGAGCTCGAACTGACAACCATACGGCTGGCACATCGAGCCTGCCTTCAGGCCGGCATTATCGCACCCCGGGTCGCCGTAGCTGGCCTCAACCCACATGCCGGAGAAGATGGCCGTTTCGGACAAGAAGAAAGCCTAGTCATCAAGCCGGCCATAGAGCAAGCGCAAGCCGAAGGCATCGACGCCAGCGGCCCCTGGCCCGGCGACACCGTTTTCATGCGTGCACGCCAAGGTGAGTTTGACATCGTGGTGGCCCAATATCACGACCAGGGCCTGATTCCGGTGAAATATCTGGGCATAGATCAGGGTGTCAATGTCACCATTGGTTTGCCTTTCATACGCACAAGCGTCGACCATGGCACCGCCTTCGATATTGCCGGACAAGGCATTGCCGATCCGTCCTCGCTACTTGCCGCCTACAACCTGGCCCTGGCCATGTCCTGAACGCTTTTGCTGCAACCCATCCCCCTCCGATGACCTCACGCTTCTCCATCGACCCTTTTCTGATCAAATTGCTTATTGCCATCGTGCTGGCCAGTCTGTTGCCAGCCCACGGCGTGGGCGCCACAATTTTTTCGTGGGCGGCCAGCCTGGCCATTGCATTGCTCTTCTTTCTACACGGCGCACGACTTTCCCGCGGGGCTATTATTGCGGGTGCAGGACATTGGCGACTGCATGCCAGCATTTTTTCCATCACTTTTCTGGTATTCCCGATACTGGGCCTGCTGATCGGACCCGTGTTCGGCGGCTACCTTACACCCGACTTATACACTGGCGTCCTGTTTCTGTGCTGTCTGCCCGCCACTGTACAGTCGGCTATTGCGTTCACTGCCATTGCTCGCGGCAATGTGCCGGCCGCAATCTGCAGCGCCTCGGCATCCAGCCTGCTGGGAGTATTCCTGACTCCCGTGCTGACAGGTCTGGTCCTGGCCGGCACCAACACCGCCAGTGCATCGCTGAGCACCGATACGCTGGGCAAAATCATGCTGCAGCTCTTGCTGCCCTTTGTGCTGGGCCATCTTGCCCGGCCCTTGATAGGCACCTGGGTCGTAAAGCGCAACCGACTGCTCAAGCATGTGGATCAAGGATCTATTCTGCTTGTAGTCTATAGCGCTTTCTCGGCGGCAGTGATTGGAGGACTATGGTCCAGCACACCACCTTCGGCATTATTGGCCCTGCTGGCGGTGTCGCTCGTCTTGCTGGGGCTAGTCATGGGTGCCACGCAATTGTTGGGCCGCTTTATGCACTTTGGACTTGAGGACCGCATAGCCCTGCTCTTTTGTGGTGCGAAAAAAAGCCTGAGTTCCGGTATTCCCATTGCAAATATTCTCTTTGCAGGCCATGCCGTAGGGGCCATCGTGCTGCCCCTCATGATTTTCCACCAGATCCAGTTGATTGTGTGCGCGATTATTGCCGGCATGTATGCCCGGCGCACACTGGTAGCCGAGCCATCTCCGTCACGGGTCTGACGCCGGGCCGGTTCCTGCTTTCTGGTTTTCGGATTTTCGGATTTACGGCTTTACCTTGCAAGGATCAGGTTTCTTGTGGCCGCTGCGTTATTCTGGTGGGGAAAAGCCACACACAACAAGCCTAATGCCCCAGCCCGCCGCTATAGTTCAGGAAGCGTGTACTGGAGCCCTGGAAGGTCAGACGCACGGTACCTATGGGGCCATTACGCTGCTTGCCTATGATGATTTCGGCTGTCCCCTTGTCAGGTGAGTCAGGGTTGTAAACCTCATCCCGATAAATAAAGAGGATCAAGTCGGCATCTTGCTCGATAGCGCCCGACTCACGAAGGTCACTCATGACAGGCCGTTTATTCGGACGTTGCTCCAGACTTCGATTCAACTGCGACAAAGCGATCAGCGGGCAGTTGAGCTCTTTGGCCAAACCCTTCAGGGAGCGGCTGATTTCAGAAATTTCAGTCGCGCGGTTTTCGCCAGACGAACTGCCCGACATCAGCTGCATATAGTCGATGATGATCATGCCCAGCTGACCGCATTGACGAGCCAGGCGGCGCGCCCGTGCCCTGACTTCCATAGACGTCAAGGCAGGTGTTTCGTCGATATAGATTTGAGCTTCCTGGACCTGCTGAACTGCATGTGTCAGGCGTGGCCAGTCATCGGCCGTCAGCTTGCCGGTACGCATGCGGTGCTGGTCGAGCATACCTACCGAACCGACCATGCGCATGGCCAGCTGTACGGCACCCATTTCCATGGAAAACACGGCCACAGGCAAGCCTTGCTCGATTGCAACATGCTCGCCGATATTCATCGAGAACGAGGTCTTGCCCATGGAAGGACGGCCGGCGACGATGACCAGGTCGCCCGGCTGCAAGCCCGATGTCATGCGGTCGAGATCGGCAAATCCTGTGGGCACACCCGTTACATCGGAATCGCCTTCGCGGTGATATAGCTCGTCGATGCGCTCCACCACCTGCGTCAGCAGCGGTTGTATGTCTTGAAAGCCCACAGCACCACGTGCGCCTTCCTGCGCGATCTGAAACACCCGTGACTCGGCTTCGTCGAGCAACTGGCGCGCTTCCTTTCCTTGCGGGTTGAAGGCGCCGGCGGCAATTTCATCGGCTACCGAAACCAGCTTGCGCAGCATCGAGCGTTCACGGACAATCTCTGCGTAGCGGCGGATATTGGCAGCCGACGGTGTGTTGTGTGCCAACGCATTCAAATAAGCAAGTCCACCCACATCGTCGGACTTGCCCGCACTGCTTAGCGATTCATGCACGGTGACCACATCGGCAGGTCGGGCCAGGCCGATCAGCCGGGTAATGTGCTGCCAGATGATTTTATGGTCGAATCGATAGAAATCGTCTTCGTTCAGTACGTCGGTAACCCGATCGAAAGCGGCATTGTCCAGCAACAAGCCACCCAGCACCGACTGTTCGGCCTCGACCGAATGCGGAGGCACGCGCAGATAATCCAATTGCGGGTCGCTGTGTGTCTTCGTGGTGTCCAAGTCCATGCTCCGAACAAGATGGGTAACGATGAAAAAAAGCCGGCATACACCGGCTTTTTTTATTTGTGCGATGTACATCCCCGATTAGGGAATGTACCACGCAGGACCGCACAGGTTTAGGCCATTTCGCCCTGTACCACAACCGTGATGTCGACAACGACATCAGCGTGCAGCACGACCTGAACGGGATACTCGCCGACAGCCTTGAGGGCGCCGTCGGGCAGGCGAACCTGCGATTTTTCGACGGATTCGTAGCCGTCCCTGACCAGCGCTGCAGCGATATCCATGGTGGTGACGGAACCGAACAGACGGCCATCCACGCCCGCTTTCTGGGCAATGGTAACGGTCGAACCCGACAGCTTTTCGCCGACTTTCTGGGCAGCGGCCAATTTTTCAGCCTGAATTTTTTCGAGCTCGGCACGGCGAGCTTCGAATTCTTTCAGAGCGGCATCCGTCGCACGACGTGCGATTTTTTGCGGGATCAGGTAGTTGCGGGCATAGCCGTCGCGTACGCGAACGACTTCGCCAAGATTACCCAGGTTGACAACTTTTTCGAGCAGAATAACTTGCATGACGATAGGCCCCGGATTAGTTGTGGTTATCGGTGTAAGGCAACAAGGCCAGGAAGCGGGCGCGCTTGATGGCGGTGTCCAGCTGACGCTGGTAGTGTGCCTTGGTGCCGGTCAGGCGGGCAGGAATGATCTTGCCGTTTTCCTGGATGAAATCACGCAGGGTGTCGAGATCTTTGTAATCGATTTCGTCAACGTTGGCAGCTGTAAAACGGCAAAATTTGCGACGTTTGAACAGTGGGTTTTGCTGCGTAAATTTACGTTTCTCTTTGCTTTTTTTGAAGTAAGCCATAATGTGCCTCTTGTGTGCCCGGAGTGCTTCCGAGCGGTAAATTCGATGCGCCTGGCGTTCAGGACGCCCAAGCTTCTTGCTGTGAATTCCTGCTAAACAACGGCGCTTGCGCCACCGGCAAATATCCGGTCAGCCTGCTGTATGTGCAACACCAACTTGCTTGAGCCCTTGCGTGCCGGGGCAATAAACCCCTTTATCGACAAGGACGCGCCCAATGGCGTGTCGGCCAGCAGCAAGGCGATGTCTCCGAGGGCAACTGACGAAAGAACCAATTCTATGCGACGCATAACGCCAGCCTCCTGGACTTCCGATTCGTGATTCAGTGTTATTTCTACTGCCGGCAAACCGGCCGGGGTGTACCTTAAAGGCTGGACCTCGGTGGCAATGGCGGTTAGAACAAACTGGTTCACGCAGTAACCTGGGAAAACATTGACCTTATTCTTCCGATTGGCTGGTCGCGGTGCTTTCGGTGCTGGCCTTGCGGGCCTCTTCACGCTCGACCGATTTCATCATCAGCGATGCCGCGGTTACGGGCTTTTTGGTCTTGATGACCAAGTGCCGCAAAATGGCGTCGTTGTAGCGGAACGAATGCTCGAGTTCGTCGAGAGCAACCTGGCCGCATTCGATGTTAAGGCAAACGTAATGGGCCTTGACGAGTTTCTGGATGGGGTAAGCCAACTGACGACGGCCCCAGTCTTCCAGACGGTGCACCGTGCCACCATTGCTGGTAACAACGCCCTGATAGCGCTCGATCATGGCAGGCACTTGCTCGCTTTGATCGGGATGCACAATAAACACTACTTCGTAGTGACGCATAAACTACACTCCTTGAGGATATCTTTTGCCGCTCCGAAATTGGATTCGTCAAAAGGGACAGCCCGCCTATAAGCTTCAAAATAACTTATAAATCGAGCAAGAAACCAGCTATGTTAGCAGTTTTTTGGCTTTTCTGGCAAATGGAACTACCCGGTGATCAGCCCTCTATAACTGCATATGCCGAATGGTTGTGTATGGACTCGAAATTTTCTGCGACCACCCTGAACCGTTGTATGGCAGGCACACTTTGCAACTGAACCGCTACATCGCGCACCAGATCTTCGACGAACTTGGGGTTTTCGTAGGCGCGCTCAGTGACATACTTTTCATCGGAGCGTTTGAGCAGTCCCCACAACTCGCAGGACGCCTGCTGTTCGACGGAACGGATCAGGGCGTCAAGCTCGACCTGCGCGGGGTCCTTGAATACCGCGGTAACGGTTACATGCGAGCGCTGGTTATGTGCGCCATATTCGGAAATGGCCTTGGAGCACGGGCACAAACTGGTTACGGGAACCAAAACAGAAAGCTCGAACTCTGCCGTGTCGCCGTCTGGCTGCTCGTCGGCCTGCGCGCGTGCCGTCCAGGTAACCTCATAGTCCATCAGGCTGGCCACACCCGAGACAGGGGCCTGCTTGGTCAAAAAATAAGGAAAAGATGCACTGATATCACCTTTGCGCGCGTTAAGCAGGGGCAGCATGGCCAAAGCCATATTACAAAACAGGCTTGGTGTCATGGGTTTGGTGCGATACTGCTCGAGCAGCGCGACAAACCGTGACATATGCGTGCCTTTTTCTTCGGCGGGCAATGCAACAGTCATTTCCCAATTGCCTACTGTAGGCATGGCCGTACCATCGGCAACAGCCAGCAGCATGGGATGGCGTACCCCTCGAACTCCTACGCGCTCGATGACCATACGGCGTGTATCGACGCTACTCTGTACGTCGGGCATGACTACAGCAGGATCAATCAGAATATTCATTAAATAAAAACCTCAGACACGTCCGCTACTGGCGGACAATTACTGGCTGACTACAGCGCAACTTTAACGCAAAACATCTGGCTCTCATGCTACAAGAGGCAGCAAGTTGGGAAAACGTTCCCGTATCGAAGCTTCAATGCCTGCCGCGTTGAGCCCAAGTTCGGCAAGAATGGCAGCCTGGTCGCCATGATCGATAAAGATATCCGGCAAGCCCAATTGCAGTACCGGGCAAGCGATGCCCTTCTGGCTGAAAAATTCAAGAACAGCGCTACCCGCGCCCCCCATGATGGCTGCATCCTCAATCGTGACAAAGGCCTGATGTGTGCCAGCCAGGTCTTGCAGCAGGGTTTCGTCAAGCGGCTTAACAAAACGCATGTCGACGACGGTGGCGCCAAGATTTTCCGCAGCCTGCACTGCAGCACTGGCCAACGTACCAAACACCAGCAAGGCGATATGTTGACCTTCGCGCCGTACCACCCCCTTGCCGACGGGTACGACATCCAGCCCTGCGTTTACCGTGGCACCACAGCCGGCGCCTCGGGGATAGCGGACGGAAGCAGGGCCAGGATGCTGATAACAAGTGCTCAGCAGCAGCCTAGTCTCATTTTCGTCGGAAGGCGTTGCCACGACCATATTCGGCACGCAACGCAAGTAGGCAATATCGTAGTTGCCCGCATGAGTCGCACCGTCGGCGCCCACGATACCCGCCCGGTCGAGAGCAAAGGTGACGTCCAGGTTCTGCAAGGCCACGTCATGAATGAGCTGGTCATAGCCTCGCTGCAGGAAAGTTGAGTAAATAGCCACGACAGGTTTTTGTCCTTCGCATGCCAGTCCCGCGGCGAAAGTGACTGCGTGCTGTTCGGCAATACCTACGTCGAAGTAGCGGGCGGGAAAGCGCCGTTCGAACTCCACCATACCGCTACCTTCGCGCATGGCTGGCGTGATGCCCAGCAGACGCGGATCGGATTCAGCCATATCGCATAGCCAATTCCCGAAAACCTTGGTAAAGGTTTGCTTGGGGGGCTCTTTGGGCTTCTGGATACCTACGCTCGGGTCGAACTTGCCAGGACCGTGATACAGCACAGGGTCTGCTTCTGCCAGCTTGTAGCCCTGACCCTTTTTGGTCACGACATGCAGGAATTGCAGTCCGCCCAATTGCTTCAGGTTTTCGAGCGTAGGGACAAGCGCGTCAAGATCGTGACCATCGATAGGGCCTACGTAGTTGAAGCCCAGCTCTTCGAACAGTGTGGCGGGTGACACAATACCTTTGGCATGACCTTCGATACGGCGGGCAAACTCAAGCACGGGGGGTACATGCTGCAACACGGCACGCCCGACGTTCTTGGCAGTGGCATAGAAACGGCCGGACAGCAGACGCGCAAAATAATGGTTGAGCGCGCCCACGGGCGGTGAAATCGACATATCGTTGTCATTGAGAATCACCAGCACATTCACGCCTGACGTCACTCCGGCGTTATTCAGGGCTTCGAACGCCATGCCGGCTGTCATGGCGCCATCGCCGATCACTGCGATATGTTGGCGGTCGAGCCCCGCATTGCGGGAGGCAACTGCCATACCAAGCACCGCTGATATTGACGTGGACGAGTGCGCTGTACCGAAAGCGTCGAACTCGGACTCGCTACGCTTGGGAAAGCCGGAAATGCCCCCTTTCTGACGCAATGTAGCCATTTGCTCCCGCCGTCCGGTGAGGATTTTATGCGGGTAAGACTGATGGCCAACATCCCACACAATACGGTCATAAGGCGTATTGAACACATGATGCAGGGCAATAGTGAGCTCGACGGTGCCCAGATTGGATGACAGGTGCCCACCCGTTTTAGAGACGGACTGCAGCACGAACTCTCGCAGCTGAGCGGCGATCTCGTGGAGCCCGGATCGGTCCAGCGATCGCAGATCAGCTGGCGAATGAATGTTTTCTAAAGAGACGATAGCCATACAGATTAAAGAATTCGGTCAAACAGCATTTTAACCGTCCACGATAACAGCAAGTGGAAAGATGGAAAACCGGACGACACCCCGTCTTATTGTCGGATCGGGGTGACAAGCCGGGATATCAGCGGTCGCGGCCCACAATATAGTCGGCAATACCTCCCAAATGCGTGCCGGCAGGACCTAGTGGCAGCAAGGCGGCGTGGGCCTGCGCGTGCAGGGCATGCAAGAGCTCTCGTGAGCCATCAAGCCCCATGATGGAGACATAGGTAGGTTTATTCCCCGCCGCGTCCTTGCCCGCAGTCTTACCCAGCGTAGCCGTATCGGCAGTGACGTCCAGGATGTCATCTACTACTTGGAAAGCCAGGCCTATGGCCGCGGCATAGTCTTCCAGACCCTGCCGCACGGCTGACCCCGCACCTGCAACGATTCCACCCAAAAGCACGCTGGCCTCCAGCATCGCACCTGTTTTCATACTGTGCATTTGCTGAAGCTGTTCTTTGGACAGCGCCACGCCCACGCTATCACAGTCGATGGCCTGCCCGCCGACCATGCCCAGGCTGCCCGCTGAACGGGCCATTAGCTGAGTTGCCTGCACGATCAGGGCTGGAGCAATAGGCATCATGCCCAACAACTCGAAAGCCAACGGTTGCAAGGCGTCGCCCGCCAACATGGCGGCAGCCTCGTTAAACTGGACATGTACCGTTGGTCGCCCCCGACGCAGCGTATCATCGTCCATGCAAGGCAGATCATCGTGTATTAATGAATATGCGTGGATGAGTTCAACCGCCGCAGCGGCGTGATCGAGACCTATTTCCTGAGCCGATGCCGGTGTGCCGGATTGCAAAGCAGCCTCTCCCGCCGCATAGACCAGCGCTGCCCGCACCCGTTTGCCCCCGCCCAGGACCGCGTAGCGCATAGCCTCGTGCAGACTTTCGGGTACGACGGTCTCTTGGGGCAGGAGCTGATCGAGCACTGCTTCAATATGCTGTACGCGATCATCCAGCCACACCGGAAAATCTATGGTTTTACGCCCCATGCTCAATCCTCTTGAGTGTCGGGAGCATCAGCCAAAGGTTTCAGCAGATTGTCTTGCAAAACCCTTACCTGTTGTTCAGCCTGATCAAGGCGGCGCTGGCATATTTTGGCCAGCTCAACACCCTGTTCGTAAGCAGCCAACGATTGATCGAGCGCCAGCGTGCCGGTTTCCATTTGAGCAACCAGAGACTCCAGCTGGGCCAGGGCTGTTTCGAAATCTTGAGGCAGCGCAGCCTGCTTCAATCCATCCCCGTCAGCTATGGGCTGCTCGCCCGCCTTCGCATTATTCATGACCATTTTCCAGTAAGCAGACGCGCCGCTGGGGCTGCGTCTTTATGAAACTGCCTAAATTGTACGAGAAGCGAGCCACATCCGCCGAAAACGTCTTCAAGCGCTTGTTTTCCATAAGAGAAATTGAAGTACAATCGTCGGTTTTCCATAGTCATCGGCCAGTCCGTTTTTTTCTTCGCACCAGGGGTTGTCAAGCCTACTGGTTTCATCATTGCGGGGGGAACCATGACCGACATCGGTCGGGAAGCGCATTTCGCGCCGGCCCACACCCAACTCTCAGCCAGCAGTTATTTCAGCGAAACCATCTTCGAGCAAGAACAGGCGCTCATTTTCAAGAACTCCGCAATTTACGTGGGGCACGAAAAACTCGTACCTGAAGTAGGCGATTGGCGGACCCTGCCTCAAGAGCAAGCCGGCCGTGTGCTGGTCCGTCACCCTCAGGGCGTTGAGCTACTTTCGAATGTGTGCCGGCATCGACAAGCCATTATGCTGGGCGGCCAGGCAGGCGATGTGACTAGCGCCCAGGCTTCGCACGGCAATTTACGCGATACCGGCGGCAATATCGTCTGTCCGGTGCATCGCTGGACCTACAGCAAGCAGGGGCAACTGCTGGGCGCGCCGCAATTTCCTGAAACGCCCTGCCTGAACCTGCAACGCTATGCACTGAAAAACTGTCATGGCCTGTTGTTTGAGGGTCCACGCAATCCAGCGCACGATATGGCTGCCTTATTTGAACGGCCCGAGTTCGATTTCTCAGACTATGTACTGGATCATGTCGAAGTCCATCGCTGCAACTACAACTGGAAAACCTTTATCGAAGTCTATCTCGAAGACTACCATGTAGGTCCTTTTCATCCGGGGCTGGGCAAGTTCGTGACCTGCGACGACCTGAGCTGGGAATTTTCAGCGTGGTACAGCTCGCAACGCGTAGGCGTACACCAGTCGCTGACGCAACCCGGCACAGAGGTATATCAGCAATGGCACGAGCGCCTGCTTGACTACCGAACCGGCACTACGCCTGATTTTGGCGCCGTGTGGGTTACTTATTTTCCCACGCACATGATCGAGCTTTATCCGCACGTCGTGGTGCTATCGACACTGCATCCGGTCAGCCCGCAAGAAACCATCAATATCGTCGAGTTCTATTACCCCGAAGATATTGCTGCCTTCGAGCGTGAGTTCGTCGAAGCCCAACGAGCCGCCTACATGGAAACAGCCATTGAAGACGACGAAATTGCCGAAAGAATGGATGCCGGGCGCCGGGCGCTCATGAAACGCGGCATCAGCGAATCAGGCCCCTACCAGTCACCCATGGAGGATGGCATGCGGCACTTTCATGAGTGGTATCGACGCATGATGGAGCGCACAGGCAGCTGACAACAGCTGCCCTCTTGGCCCAGATTCAATCAGTGGTGCCGATCACTCACCAGCACGCGCGACAGGCCGGCTGGGATCGCTGCACCATTCGCTCCAGGAGCCCGGATACAAGGCGGACCCTTCCAGACCTGCCAATTCCATGGCAAACAGATTGTGGCAAGCAGTGATGCCCGATCCGCATTGATGGACGATTTGCTGTGGGGCTCGCCCCTGAAGCAGAGTTTGAAAGTCTTGCCGCAACGCCTCGACCGGTTTGAAAAGACCATTTTCCTGAAGATTCAGAGCATTAGGCCGATTCAGGGCCTGTGGAATATGGCCAGCGACCGGATCCATGGGTTCGGACTTGCCCGAATAGCGGTCGGCAGCTCTGGCATCGAGCACCATAAATACTGGATTCGACAGGTTCTCGAGTACCACCTGAGCATCCACTGTCGGCATGGCCGCTTTCGCTGGCGCATTCAGGCTTTGCAAGGCCTGAGCTTCAGTCAGTCTGGCCGAATTCGAGCCGGTCTCCATGGCCCCACCGGCTGCCTCCCAGGCCTGCCAGCCGCCATCGAGGACTGCTACCCGCTCATGTCCAATCCAGCGCAACATCCACCAAAGATGCGCGGCAAACATGCTGTTGCCCCCGTCGTATACCACCACTTGCGACTGCTGCGTCAAACCCTGGCTACGCATCAATGCCGCAAAATCACTACGATCGGGCAAGGGGTGGCGGCCATTACTGCCTGTTTTTGGCGCAGAAAGCTGCTCTTCGTGATCAAGATAGAGTGCTCCGGGAATATGCCCCTGCTCGTAGGCTTTCCGGCCGGCCTGATGGTCCGCCAGATTGTGCCTGACGTCGAACACAAGCCAGTTGCGCGCGGAGATATTTTTTTGCAGTTCTTCTGCACTGATCAGTAACTTAAACACGTCGGGTCTCCTCTATTGCCGTATCAACGGATGTTGCCTCCATTTGCACGACCGTTTGCCCGCGCATAATGCGGTCTTCGGTATAGGTACGCCAGATCGACAACAAGCCAGAGACTATGATAAGCCCCATTCCCGCCCAAGCGATGGGATCAGGCACGTCGCCCCAGAAGATAATGCCCAACAGGGCCGCAAAGATAATGGTGGTGTATTGCAAGGCTGCGGTCAGCAGTGCCGAACCCAGGCCAAAGGCCCGTGTCATCGCCAATTGCCCCACTAGACCTAGCACCCCTACCCCGGTCAGTGCCAGCCAGGCCGGCAAACTCATATCACGCCACCCATCGACAAGCAGCCCGATAATGCCCGTGAAGCAAACGAAGCATGAAAAAATGAATACCGTCCGCCACTCGGGCTCACCCAAGCGCCCCAGGCTGCGTATCTGCATCATGGCAATCGCCGACAAAGCCCCCGCTCCCAGACCCAGGCCGGCAGCCAGCAGATGCTCATGCCCGATACTGGGTCGCAATACGGCCAGCACCCCAAGAAAACCCAATGCAACGGTTGCAATACGCACCGGATCACGCTGCGTACCGCCCCAGCCCAGCATCCAGCAGGCAATAAACAAGGGCGCCGTGTAATTCAGGCTAATGGCAGTAGGCAAAGGGAGGTGGGAGATGGCAAAGAAACCCAGCCACATGGAGCTGACGCCCGAAAGGTTGCGCCAAATATGCAGTTTCCAGCTATTGGGGACCAGACTACGATGTGTAAGCCGCGTCCACACAAACAAGAGCAAGACAGACGGAATGCCGCGAAACAGGACCACATGAGGCAAAGACGCCCCATAGTCGGCGGCAACCTTTACACAGGCCCCCATGCCAGCAAACATCATACTCGCCAGTAACATCCACAGAGACTGCATGTACCCGACCGCAATTCAGAACAAAACACGAAGCCGATACTATACTCTTGTACTGGGAAAAGATCGGTACGATGCCTGAATGAAACAGCAGATAACACCTCGCGTCGTTCAGCACCTCCTTGATTGCCGGGAACTGACCCCCATATACACAGTCCAACTCCACAAACCAACCATTTTCCAACGCTCGCCTTGACTGGAATAATCAAAATATGAAGCGAATTTTCCTGTTCCTCATGACCAACGTGGCGGTCATGATTGTCCTCAGTGCGTCCATGAATATCCTGGGCGTAGGCCGCTACCTCACTGCCAATGGCCTGGACCTCACCCAACTGCTGATTTTTTCAGCCATCATCGGTTTTACTGGCTCCATCATCTCGCTGCTGATCAGCAAATGGATGGCCAAGCGGTCGACCGGAGCACGGGTGATCGACCCCCAAGCCCCCGGCAACCCTCGCGAAGCCTGGTTGCTTGACACGGTGCACCAGTTGGCCGATCGGGCCGGCATAGGCCGCCCCGAAGTTGCCATCTACCAAGGTGCTCCCAACGCCTTTGCCACCGGCGCCTCCAAAAACAACTCCCTGGTTGCCGTCTCGACCGGCCTGCTTGAAAGCATGTCGGAAGAAGAAGTCGCTGCCGTCCTGGGCCACGAAGTGGCCCACGTCGCCAACGGCGACATGGTCACGCTGACCCTGATACAGGGTGTCGTCAATACATTCGTGATTTTCCTGGCGCGCGTCGCCGGCTACTTTATCGATCAGGTCGTATTCAAGAACGAACGTGGCGTCGGCATGGGTTACTACATTACGGTTCTGGTTTGCGAGCTGGTGTTTGGCGTGCTGGCCTCGATTATCGTGGCCTGGTTCTCGCGTCAGCGTGAATATCGTGCCGATGCAGGGTCAGCCAGCCTGCTGGGCTCGCGTGAACCCATGATACGCGCCCTGGCCCGCCTGGGTGGTGTCGAAGCTGGCGAACTGCCCAAGAACTTCCAGGCCTCCGGCATTTCCGGAGGCAAGGCAATCAGCGCCATGTTCTCGTCGCATCCGCCCATTGCAGCCCGCATCCACGCCCTTCAAGCAGCACAACAGCTGTAAGCAGCAGCTGCGCAGCTCAGCTCCATTTACGAACCTTCTGAGCGCGAACAAAAGCGGAAGGCATTACCAGGGCCTGATTACAGGCCCTGGTCCATATGCTGACCAAACCAGTCCAACATCTTGCCCCAGGCATCCTGGGCATCGGCAGCGTTGTAACTGGGCCGGTAATCGGCATAGAAAGCATGGCCAGAATCCTGATAGACCACAAATCGGGATGCCTGGGCAGCCAGGCTGCCTTGCGCCAACGCCGTTTCCATACGCGTCACATCTTCCAATGGAATGCTGGCATCTTGCGCCCCATACAAACCCAGTACGGGCGCGTGAAGCTCAGCGGCAACATCAACCGGATTACGTATCTGCAAAGGGCCATGCCCTCTTGTGAGCCTGCCATACCAGGCTGCAGCGGCTTTACAGCGAGGCTGATGCGCCGCATACAACCAAGTCAGGCGTCCACCCCAGCAAAAACCCGTAACGCCCAGGCGTGTGGCATCTGCTCCCTGAGCAACCGCCCATTCAAGACTGGCATCCAGATCAGCCAGTACCTGCTCGTCAGGGACTTTGGCCACGATATCCTTGATAAGCTCTTGCATATCGGTATATTGGGCCGCATCGCCCTGACGCTGATACAGCTCGACCGCCACTGCCATATAGCCTTGCTGTGCCAGACGTCTGCATACATCTTTGATGTGCTCGTGCACACCAAAGATTTCCTGAATGACCAGAATCAGCGGCGGCTGATCTTGATCGGCGGGGGCTGCGTAGTAGGCGGCAATAGTGCCATCGAACGTGGGGATATCGACCAGACCATGGCGCAAGCCGTCGGCGCCGGTATGCACTGCGGTAGGTTCCATTCCGGTGATAGATGAAAACGACATATCAGTTCCTTTAATGCTCCAGGCCTTAATGGGCCTGCTCCCAATTTGGTCCCACGCCTACTTCGGCCACCAGTGGAACGCTTAGTTTGGCCACATTGCACATCAAACCAGGCAAATTCTGTTTGATGAGATCAACTTCGCTGGCTGGCACATCGAACACCAGCTCATCGTGCACCTGCATCACCATCAGGGTTTTCAAACCCTCGGCCTCGATCCAGTCTTGTACCGCAACCATGGCCATTTTGATCAGATCGGCTGCAGTGCCTTGCATGGGAGCATTGATGGCGGCACGTTCGGCGGCGGCACGACGCGGACCCTTGGCACCACGCAAGTCCGGCAGCCACAAACGCCGGCCAAACACCGTTTCCACATAGCCCAGCTCATTGGCCATGCGCTTGGTTTGTTCCATATAAGCAGCCACGCCAGGGTAGCGCGCAAAATAACGATCGATATACGCCCTGGCCGCATCACGCGTAATGCCCAGGTTGGATGCCAGACCGAACTCTCCCATGCCGTAAATCAAACCAAAGTTGATGGCCTTGGCCGCGCGGCGCTGCTCGGCCGAGACCTCGGCCTGCGTAACGCCGAATACCTCGGCGGCTGTGGCCCGGTGGATGTCGTCGCCCTGCTCAAAAGCTTGCTTGAGGTTTTCATCGTCTGACACATGTGCCATGACACGCAGTTCAATTTGAGAGTAATCGGCGGACACGATTTGACCGCCGCTGGCCACAAATGCTGCCCTGACCCTGCGCCCTTCAGCCGTACGCACAGGAATGTTTTGCAGGTTGGGATCGGACGAGGCCAAGCGGCCGGTAATGACTGCCGCTTGCGCATAACGGGTATGGACACGCCCGGTATTCGGGTCGATCATTTTCGGTAGTTTGTCGGTGTATGTGGACTTGAGCTTGGCCAGGCCGCGATACTCGAGCAACAAGGCCGGCAAGGGATAGTCTTGTGCAAGCTTCGTCAGCACATCTTCATCGGTAGACGGCGCGCCACTGGGCGTCTTTCGTACAATCGGCAACTGCATGCGCTGGAACAGGATCTCACCCAGTTGCTTGGGCGAGTTCAAATTGAACGGCTGCCCCGCCAGCTCGTAAGCCTGGGCCTCGAACGCCAAAAGCTTCTGCCCCAGCTCATGGCTTTGCGCAGCCAGCAGCTTGCCGTCGATGGCAACCCCATTGCGCTCGATAATGGCCAAAGTTGCCGAGGCCCGGACCTCGAGCTGATAAATATGTTCAAGGCCTGGATCGGCCTTCACCTGCGGGCGCAATACCTGATGCAATTGCAGGGTGAAATCAGCATCTTCGCTGGCATAATGCGAAGCCTGATCGACATCGATCTCGTCAAAACCTATCTGTTTGGCGCCCTTGCCGCACAAATCCTCATAAGTGGTACCGACCCGCCCCAACCAGCGTTCAGCCAACTCCTGCATATTCACGCGCTTGTGCGACTCCAGCACATAAGCCTGCAACATGGTGTCTTCGGTGACTCCCGCCAGCGTAACGCCTTCATTCATGAGCACATGCGTATCGTACTTGGCATTGTGCAAGAGCTTGTGTGCTTTGGGATTCTCGAGCCACGGGCGCAAGCGCTCAAGGACTTCCTGCTTGGGCAGCTGCGGCGTGTGATCAGGACCACGATGAGCTACCGGTATATAACAGGCAATCCCCGCCTGCACCGACATGGACAAGCCAACCAGCCGAGCCTGCATGGGATCAAGCGAGGTGGTTTCAGTATCGAATGCCACCAGCTCGGCGGATTCTATCGCTTTCAACCAACGATCAAAATCGGCCCAGTTATTGACGGTTTGATAATCGAGTTGCTCGGGTGCCTGAGGTGTTTCCTGCGGCTGGCGGCTATCTTGCTCGGGTACCAGGTCGGCATCGCCTGTAAGCTCGCGCAGCCAGCTGCGGAAGCCGTACTCGTTGTACAGGCTGATCAGGGTGTCGCGATCGAGTGGCGTGGGGGCCAAGGCCGACAAGCCCGAGGCCAGCTCCGGAATATCGCAATCGGTTTTGATGGTCACCAACTGGCGCGTCATGGCGAAATTGGGGATGGCAGCCCGCAAATTATTACCGGCTACGCCCTTCACGCTCTCCGCGTTTTCGACCAGGGCGTCCAGAGACTTGTATTGCGCCAGCCATTTGGCAGCGGTTTTGGGACCTACCTTTTCGACACCCGGGATATTATCTGCGGTGTCGCCAGTGAGCATCAAAAAGTCTACAATCTGGTCTGGTGTCACGCCAAATTTTTTGATGACGCCATCAATATCCTGACGCTCACCGCTCATGGTGTTGACCAACTCCACATGCTCATTTACCAGCTGAGCCATGTCTTTATCGCCGGTCGACACCACGGTGTGCACGCCCTCTTGTGCTGCGCGAAGCGCCAAAGTACCAATGATGTCATCGGCCTCTACTCCCGGCACTGCCAGCACCGGCCAGCCCAGGGCGACTACCGCCCTGTGTATGGGCTCGATCTGAGTCGCCAGCTCTTCGGGCATGGATGGCCGGTTCCCCTTGTACAAGGGGTAAATGTCATCGCGAAAAGTTTTACCGCGCGCATCAAAAACACAGGCGGCGTAATCTGCCTTGTAATCCTGTACCAGTCTCCTTAACATGGAGATGACGCCATAAAGAGCGCCTGTAGGCTCTCCTTTGGCGTTTCGCAGGTCGGGCATGGCGTGATACGCGCGATACAAATAGCTGGACCCATCAACAAGCAACAAGGTTTTTTTCATGTCAAACAATAAGATAGTTCGTACGCCTGCGGCGCATCAGATTCCTGGAATTATGGCAGAGTTGCAGGCTGCCGCCGAGACACTAAAAGAAATTGACTGGGGCGTCAGTGTATTCGGAAGCGCACGCATCCAGCCAGACTCACCCTATTATGCCTTGGCCGAAGCACTGGGCTCACGCCTGGCCAAAGCCGGCCTTACCGTCATTGCTGGTGGAGGCCCCGGCATTATGGAGGCCGCGAACAAAGGCGCCTTCGAGGCTGGCGGCAACAGCATAGGTCTTAATATCAAGCTGCCGCACGAAGCCAAGAACAACCGCTATCAAACGCACAGCCTGACTTTCGATTACTTTTATTCACGCAAAGCTACTTTTTTCATGCATAGCGCGGCCTATATCGCCTTACCTGGTGGCTATGGCACCCTGGATGAGCTCTTCGAGGTCATGACGCTGGTGCAAACTCGTAAAGTTCCGCCCGCGCCTATTATTCTGATCGGCACCGAGTTCTGGACGGGCCTGATCGACTGGGTAAAAAAAGGCCCCCTCGCCAATCATCTTATCGCTCCGCAAGATATCAACTTGCTGACCCTGACCGACGACCTGGACCTGGTGATGAAGAATATCGAAACCTTCTGCGCCGAATTCATCGACGAACGCCAGGCAGCGCCCGCCTTGCCTGAATAGCGGCGAGCAACGACGCGGCAACAGGCATACAATGGTCTTTTCGTCCAACCAATTTTCATAGCACCCAGAACATGACACTCCAGCAACTACCCATACAGCTAGACGATCCCTCTTTGTTCAAAACCGATTCTTATATAGACGGTAAATGGGTCCAAGCCACCGACAAAAGCACATTCCCGGTCGACAACCCGGCCAACGGCCAGACCATTGCCCAAGTATCCAACCTGGACGCCGATCAGGCCCAGGCAGCCATCAAGGCAGCTGACAAGGCTTTCAAAAGCTGGCGCACACTCACTGGCAAAGAACGCGCCGGCATTCTGCGCAAATGGTTCGACCTGATCATCGCCAACACCGAAGACCTGGCCAAACTCATGACGCTCGAGCAAGGCAAGCCACTTGCCGAGGCCCGTGGTGAGATCGGCTACGGCGGCTCATTCGTCGAGTGGTTTGCAGAACAGGCCAAGCGGGTGAGCGGCGACATCATGGCATCGCCCAACAAGGCCAACCGCATGCTGGTCATGCGCGAGCCTATTGGTGTATGCGCTGCCATCACGCCCTGGAACTTCCCTAACGCCATGATCACCCGCAAAGTGGCACCAGCCCTGGCTGCCGGTTGTACAGTGGTGCTCAAGCCCGCCGAACAAACTCCTTTGTCAGCCCTGGCGTTGGCCGAGCTGGCCGAACGCGCCGGCATTCCGGCCGGCGTACTCAATATCATCGCCGCCGACAGCGACCGCTCCATTGCGATTGGCAAAGTCCTGTGCGACAGCCCTGTAGTCAAAAAAGTCACGTTTACCGGCTCTACCGCCGTCGGACGCATCCTCATGCAACAGAGCGCGCCAACCATCAAGAAAATGTCTCTTGAGCTAGGGGGTCACGCACCTTTCATTGTCTTTGACGACGCCGACCTCGACGCCGCTGTCGAAGGCGCTATGGTGGCCAAGTACCGTAACGCAGGCCAGACTTGCGTATGCACCAACCGTATTTATGTACATGAAGCCATCTACGATGCCTTTATCGAAAAGTTTTCTGCCAAGGTCAACAGCCTGCAAATCGGCGATGGCTTCACTGACAAGGTCACACAGGGCCCTCTTATTGACGACGCTGCCATCCAAAAAGTACGCGAGCACGTCGAAGACGCCCTGGGCAAGGGTGCAAAGGTCAATGCAGGTGGTCAGGCCCATCAGTTGGGTGGACGCTTCTTCCAGCCTACGGTTATCTCCAACATCAGCGAAGACATGCTTTGCATGCGTGAAGAAACCTTTGGCCCGCTGGCTCCCGTCGTCAAGTTCAGCAACGAAGACCACGTCATTGAGCTCGCCAACAACACCGAGTACGGCTTGGCCGCCTATTTCTACAGCCGCGATGTTGCACGCATTTTTCGCGTGGCCGAGGCCTTGGAGTACGGTATGGTCGGCGTCAATACAGGGTTGATATCCAACGAGGTCGCGCCCTTCGGTGGAGTCAAGCAGTCAGGCCTGGGCCGGGAAGGCTCGGTCTACGGTATGGACGATTTCATGGAAATGAAATATGTCTGCCTGGGCGGCATGTAAGCCCTATATTGAGCATCCCCCACGACAAGGGGGCTTGACCCGTTAAAACAAAATGGGCTCTCAATCGAGAGCCCATTTTGTTTGCATTTCAGCAAGATTCTGGCGCGACCAGTCTGTAAGCCACACCATCACGACCTGGATCTGCACCACCATGCAGGCCGTCAGACTGCACCTGTATGCCATGCACCCAGGCGATGGTGTAGTTATAGGGATTACGACCAATGACATAACCCTGCTCTTCCAACGCACGAGTGGTGTAGCGCGGGATGCGGTTGCACACATCAATAGTGTTGCTGGTCGACGAGAACCGTGGTGCTGAAACAGCAGCCTGCATTTCCATCTGATGATCGATCACGTTTAGCAGCACATGCAATACCCCCATGACGATCTGAGTCCCCCCTGGAGCACCCAACACCACATCGAGCTGGCCATCCTTGAACGTCATCGTAGGGCAAGAAGCGGTAAAGCGGCTTTTTCCTGGTTTGATGCTACCGGCACGCCCCGGGCGCGGGTCAAACACCCCCATGCAGCCGTTGTACTGAAAGCCCATGCCTGGCGTGATAATGCCCGATGGCATGGCTAGCGAGTGCGTCATCGATACTGCATTACCTTCGGCATCAACCACGCTCAGGTGCGTGGTGTCGCGCGGTACTGGAGCTCCGGGGTTCACCCGCTCTACCCCAAAACGCTCGCCGGTGCGAATCCTGTCGGCGATGTCACGCGCTACGTCCTTGGAGAGGAGTTTCTCTAAAGGAACATCAAAGAACTTGGGATCGCCAATATAGCAATCCTTGTCGGCAGTGGCTTTCTTCATCACCTCGCACACTAGCTGGACGTACTCAGGGCTGTTGTGCTCCATATCGCGCAGGTCGAAGTTCTCCAAAATATTGAGCATCTCTAGCAACATAGCGCCGCCGCCCGGAGGCTGATTGGTAGTGATGCTGCGGTCCCGGTAGCTGCCCACCAGCGGCTTGTTGCGAGTGACCTGATACTGCGCCAAATCCTCGAGCGTAATCAATGCGCCGATAGACTGCAGGTGATTCACCATCTTATGCGCCAGGTCTCCGTAATAGAACGGATCCGCGCCTTCCTCGGCCACTTGTCCGAGTACTGTAGCCATGCCCTCGTTACGCAGTGGTGTACCAATCGCTTTGGGACGGCCATCCGGACGGCAATACAAGTGGCGGCTTTCTTCGCAGTACTGCAAGCGCTCGAGGTTGCCCGCGCGGCCCATGGCAGGCTCATCTATCCAGAAGGCATGCATGCCCGGGCGCACAAAAAAACCGTCATCAGCCCAGGCTATCGCCGGTGCCACCACCTCTTTCCACGGCAAGCGGCCATACGCCTTGTGCATGGCTTCCAGGCCTTTAAGCGTGGCGGGAGTACCGATGGACTGCGGGCCGATGTCATTGACTCTGCCGGTCAGGATGAAGCCAAAGCCGTCTTTGGTTTCGCCTTCAAGCAAATGCTCCCACATGTCTTCGCGGGCAGCCAGTGGCGCAGGTGAATGAAAATCGAAATACTCATGCACGCCTTGGTGGGGCAGATAGACTGCGCCTGTGCCAAAGCCAGCAATGCCGCACATGATTGGGTCGACCACGGTTTGTGCCAATGCGGTGGCCACTGCCGCATCAACTGCATTACCTCCGGCGCGCAGGATCTCGATGCCGGATTCAGCAGCCTCGGGCTGCGGACACACGACCATTGCTTGCTTTTTCATATTTGTCACGCCCTACACATCACTTGACACTGAGGTTGAGCTTCTTAAGCATTGGCCCCCAGGCCTCGGCATCGCGTACGGTGGTTTCCATAACCAGGGAGGCTGGCCCTGCGACCGGGATCACACCGAATGCGGCAAGCTTGGCCAGCACATCCGGGTTTTCGTGAAAGGCTTCGGTAGCCTTGTTGAGCTTCTCTACGATCTCGGGCGGCGTGCCTGCACGAGCCACCACTGCGCTCCAGCCCATAGTGTCGAACCCCTTGACCCCAAGCTCGCTGAGCGTAGGGACATCGGGCAGTTCGGGCATGCGACGAGGCGAAAGTACCGCCAGAGCATTGAGCCTCTTGGCCTTGATGTGTGGTAGTGCGGTGCCGTACACGGGAGCCATCACCTCAGTCTGACCACTCACGGTGGCAATAACACCATCGGCCTCGCCTCTATAGGGAATGTGCATCATACTAATGCCCAATGCATCGGCTACCAGTTCAACGGCAAGATGTGTCGAATTGCCCAGACCGGCAGAAGCAAAATTCAGCTTACCTGGCGCAGCCTTGGCCTTGTCGGTCAACTGCTTGAGCGTCTCAATGCCGGTAGCCGGGTTGGTCACCAAAGCAAACGAATTGGTGCTGAGCATGGCCACCCCGGTAAAGTCCTTTTCTGGATCATAGGGCAAGGGCTTGTAGGTGAACTGGTTGAGCACCATCAGTGAGACGCTCCCATACAACAACGTATAGCCATCAGCAGGCGCATTGATTACGCTCCGTGCAGCAATAATACCGCCGCCACCTGGTTTGTTCTCTACAACTATAGTGGTGCCCAAGGCTTTGCCTGCATGCTCGGCCCACAGTCGTGCAATGGTATCAGAGCTACCGCCCGGCGCCTGCGAGACCACCAGCTTGATTGGCCGGCTAGGATAGACGCCTTGGGCCTGGGCAGTAGAGAAAGCGACAGTGGCTGCAGTCATAACGACGGTCATGGCGGCAGTTGCGAACCCGCCAACGAATTTGGATGGAGATAGTAAAAACTGGGACACGGACGGACTCCTCGAAGACAGTGGCTTTTTGTAATGTCAGACCATTGTCATGAGGATGTCTGCATGTGTCTAGTGAAAATGTACAATGGACACATGAAGGATTTCTCATGATTCAACACCTAGGCGGTTTCACCTGGGCGCGGCGCCTGAAGGTGCGGCACCTCGAATCCTTTCTCGTACTTGAAGAAGCCGGCACCCTCACTCGAGCAGCCGAGCAGCTGCATATGACGCAATCGGCCATGTCGCATTGGCTGGCGGAGCTGGAGAACATAGCAGGCACCACCCTAGTGATACGCGGTCGACGCCTGCAACTGACGCCGGCTGGGCAACTGCTAAAACACCTGGCACTTGGCGTTCTGGGTGATATCGCTCGCGCAGGCCACGAAATGCACGCAGTGGCTGCAGGCCGTGTACCACGGCTCAATGTGGGCAGTGTCTGGGCCGGCATAGCCGGTGGTCTGCCCGAGGCGGTCAGCTTGTTCCAGCAGCAGTATCCTGATGTGGCCGTTGCCATCCATGACGGACCGTTCGATAACCTGCTCAAAGGCCTGGAAACCCGGGCCATGGATGCCGTAGTGGGTGTGCTTGACGCCCGTGCACATCGCCCGGGACTGGCGCACCGCGTACTGTTCGAAGACCGCGTAGCAATCGTTATGGGACAAGGCAGCAAGTACTGGCAGCACTCCAGCACTCCATCCTTTGGCAATTTGCTGCATGAGCAATGGATCATGCCGCCCAGCGGCACACTAACCCGTATCCAAATGGATGCCTTCCTGATCGAACAAGGCGCCTCCTGGCTACGCCCCCGCGTCGAAACCGCCTCGCTGGCTATGATGCAGACTTTGCTGCAAAAGGGGGACTATGTAGGCGTATGCTCAGATTCGATGGCCGCCTACATGGCCTCACTGGGCCTGTTCCGCAAGATCAGCAGTGACTCAAACATCCGTTTTGGTCCAATCACTGTGATGTGGAACGACGAGCACGCCACACCCACATTGATGGATTTTGTGGGCTGTCTTGAGCATGGCGCGTCCACTTTACATCTTAGCGTTCCAGGCCAGGAGATATAAGCAGTCTCTTAGCTGGTTTCGCGCGACGCACGGCGGCGTTCGTGCTCCTGCAGATAGCGCTTACGCAAACGTATCGACTTTGGCGTGACTTCCACCAGCTCGTCATCGCTGATGAACTCGACAGCATATTCAAGCGTCAACTGTACCGGAGGCACCAGATCAATATGCTCATCCTTGCCTGACGAGCGCACGTTGGTCAGCTTCTTCTCTTTAATGGGGTTGACCACCAGATCGTTATCACGACTATGTATGCCAATAATCATACCTTCGTAAAGTGGATCCTGGGGCGACACAAACATGCGGCCACGATCCTGCAGCTTCCATAAGGCGTAGGCAACGGCGCCACCCTCGTCCTGACTGATCAGGACACCATTGCGGCGCTCGCCCACGCCACCTTCGCGCATGGGCGCATAGTCATCGAAAATATGGCTCATCAGGCCCGTGCCGCGAGTCAGCGTCATGAATTCGCTCTGGAATCCGATCAGACCACGTGCGGGAATACGGTACTCAAGGCGAGTACGGCCGCGACCATCGGCCTGCATATCCTGCAAGTCACCCTTGCGTCGGCCCAGTTCTTCCATGACGCCGCCCTGATGGCCGTCTTCGACGTCCACTGTCAGCAGCTCATAAGGCTCCAGCTTGACGCCGTTCTCTTCCTTGAACATGACGCGCGGACGAGAGACCGCCAACTCGTAGCCTTCACGACGCATGTTTTCCAGCAAAATAGTCAGATGCAGCTCACCACGGCCGCAAACCTCGAAAACCGTATCATCGTCGGTATCGTTCACACGCAAGGCCACATTGGACTTCAGCTCGCGATCCAGGCGGTCACGCAGTTGGCGGCTGGTCACAAACTTACCTTCACGACCTGCCAACGGCGAAGTATTGACCATAAAGTTCATGGTCAGGGTGGGCTCGTCGATGCGCAGCATGGGCAAGGCTTCGGGCGTGGCCGGATCCATAATGGTGCAGCCTATGCCTATCTCTTCAATCCCGTTGATCAGCACAATATCGCCAGCCTGGGCTTCTTCAACTTGCTCGCGCTCCAGACCCTTGAATTTCAGCACCTGATTGACACGGCCCTTGATGGGCTGGCCTTCGGGACCGAACTTGACCACGACATCTTGCGCTGCGCGCAAGCGTCCGCGGTTGATACGGCCTACGCCGATCTTGCCGACATAAGTGCTGTAGTCCAGCGAAATGACCTGCATCTGCAGAGGCGCATCGGGATCGTCTTCGCGCTGAGGCACATACTTGAGTATGGCATCGAACAGCGGACGCATATCACCTTCGCGTACCTCTTCAGTCAGACCCGCGTATCCGGACAGGCCGGAAGCGTAGATAATGGGAAAGTCCAGCTGCTCTTCAGTGGCGCCCAGCTTGTCGAACAAATCAAAAGTGGCATTGATGACAAAATCAGGGCGTGCACCCGGACGGTCGATCTTGTTCACCACAACAATGGGCTTCAGGCCCAGGGCCAACGCCTTGCGTGTGACGAAACGGGTTTGCGGCATTGGGCCTTCAACAGCGTCAACCAACAACACCACGCCGTCCACCATGGACAGCACGCGCTCCACCTCGCCGCCAAAGTCAGCGTGTCCCGGAGTGTCGATAATATTGATGTGCGTACCTTCGTACTGAACGGCACAGTTCTTGGCCAGGATAGTGATGCCGCGCTCTTTCTCGATATCACCGGAATCCATGACACGTTCGGAAACCTGCTGGTTATCGCGAAATGTGCCGGATTGGCGCAGCAATTGATCGACGAGCGTCGTTTTGCCGTGGTCCACGTGGGCAATAATAGCCACATTGCGCAGTGCGCGATTCATAGTTCGTCCTTTTGTAAGGTGCTTGATGGCGACAGGCCGGCAGGCAAGGCATCGAGAGCAATTAAAGTAGTTTGAGGCGCCGCCATGGATTGCAGCGCTTCGAGCCCAACGGCATCGTCAAGCTTGAAAGGGCCTACACGGATGCGCCGCAAGGCCTTCAGGTGTCCACCGCAACCCAGCTGTCGGCCAATGTCCTGGGCCAGAGTGCGTATATAAGTACCCTTGCTGCACTCAACCAGGATCTCGGCTTCGAGACCGTTGAACTGCAGAAGTTCCAGCGCATGGATGGTTACCTTGCGCGCCGGGCGCTCAAGCTCAATACCCTGACGCGCATACTCGTACAAGGGCTTGCCGTCGCGCTTCAGCGCCGAGTACATGGGCGGGATCTGTTCTATTTCACCACGAAATTGTGGCAAGACTTTTTCAAACTCCGACTGCGTCACGCCTTTGAATTCGGATGGCGCTTGCGCCACGATATTACCTGTCAGGTCACCCGAGTCGGTTTCCTCGCCCAGGCGCAAGGTAGCTACATAGCCCTTGTCGGCCTCCAGCATTTTCCCCGAAATCTTGGTGGCACGGCCCAGACAGCAAACCAGCAGGCCGGTAGCAAAAGGATCCAGTGTGCCTGTGTGCCCGGCCTTGCGGGCATCCAGGGCTCTTTTGGCGCGTTGCAAGGCGTGATTACTCGACAAACCTTCCGGTTTGTCCAGCAACAGGACACCATCGAGCATCTGCCCGCGTCGGGAAGCCATCGTTTATAAATCCATGAAAAAACGACAGCCTCTAGGGCTGTTCGTCGGGGTCCTCGGGTTCCGAGGGTTTGAAAGGTTCAACCTGCGGGCGGTTCGCCCGGTCAATCAGTTGTGATAGCTCGATACCGCGCGCCAATTGATCGTCGTGAATAAAACGCAAAGTGGGTACGGTATGAATATGCAAAAGCTTGAACAGCAGCGAATGCAGCCAGCCGGCTTTCTCGGCCAGGGCGGCGCTGGCCGCCTCAGGCTCGGCGCCCATGACGGTGAAATACACCTTGGCATGCGCGTAGTCAGCCGACAGCTCGACTGACGTCAGGGTGATTAGTCCGGCGCGCGATACATCGAGCTCGCGCTGAATCAAGCCGGCCAGATCCTTTTGGATCTGGTCGGCAAGCCGGGTATTACGCCCCGGATTAGGTTTGGACTTGTGTCGACCCATGGTGATTAGAGCGTCCGGGCAATTTCTTTGATTTCGAAGATTTCAAGCTGGTCGCCGACTTCGATATCGTTATTGCCTTTGAGGGTAATACCGCAATCGAAGCCGGACTTGACTTCCTTGACGTCATCCTTGAAGCGACGCAGGGAGTCGATCCAGCCGGCCCAGTGCACCACATGATTGCGCAGCAAGCGTACTTGGGAATCTCGGCGTACAACACCGTCGGTGACCATACAACCTGCAATATTGCCAATGCGAGAAACGTTGTAGACCTCGCGGATCTCGACCATGCCTATGATCTCTTCCCGTTTCTCGGGGGCCAGCATGCCCGACAAGGCGTTACGTACATCGTCGACGGCGTCGTAGATGATGTTGTAGTAGCGCAAATCGATATCATTGTGCTCGGCCAGTTTCTTGGCACTTTGCTCGGCCCGGACGTTAAATCCGATGACTACTGCGTGCGAAGCAATGGCCAGGTTGACGTCGCTTTCAGAGATACCGCCTACAGCCGCATGCACAACCTGTACCCGGACTTCGTCGGTCGACAGCTTGACCAGAGACTGCACCAAGGCTTCTTGCGAACCTTGCACATCGGTCTTGATGATCAGCGCAAGCGTCTGAACGCCTTCGCCGATGTTGTCGAACATGGACTCGAGCTTGGCAGCCTGTTGGCGCGCCAGCTTGACGTCGCGGAACTTGCCCTGGCGGAACAAGGCGATTTCGCGTGCCTTGCGCTCGTCGGCCATCGCGATGACTTCGTCGCCGGCGGCCGGAACCTCGGTAAGGCCCTGAATTTCAACCGGCATGGAAGGACCGGCACTGGTCACAGGCTTGCCATTTTCGTTCAGCATGGCCCGTACACGGCCAAAGCTCGCACCGGCCAATACCGCGTCGCCGCGATTCAGCGTACCGCTTTGCACCAGTATGGTTGCGACCGGACCACGACCCTTGTCGAGGCGCGCTTCGACCACAATACCCTTGGCCGGAGCCTCGACAGCGGCTGTCAGCTCAAGGATTTCGGCCTGAAGCAATACGTTTTCAAGCAGGGAGTCAATGCCCTCGCCTGTTTTTGCCGACACGCCCACAAAGGGAACGTCGCCACCGTATTCTTCCGGCACCACTTCTTCGGCGACCAATTCCTGCTTGACCCGCTCAGGATTGCCGTCGGGTTTGTCTATTTTGGTTATGGCTACCACCAGGGGCACACCAGCCGCCTTGGCATGGTGAATGGCTTCTTTGGTTTGCGGCATTACGCCGTCGTCGGAAGCCACCACGAGAATGACGATGTCGGTGGCCTGAGCGCCTCGTGCACGCATGGCGGTAAACGCCTCGTGTCCGGGCGTGTCAAGGAAGGTAACCATGCCACGTTCGGTTTTGACGTTGTAGGCCCCAATGTGCTGCGTGATGCCACCGGCTTCGCCTGATGCCACTTTGCTGCGACGGATATAGTCGAGCAACGAGGTTTTGCCGTGGTCGACGTGACCCATGACGGTCACGACCGGGGCGCGAGGCATTTGTTCAGCCTCAACGCCCTCAGCCAGCTCGAGGAAGGCCTCGGGGTCGTCAAGCTTGGCAGCTATGGCGGTATGGCCGAGCTCTTCGACCACAATCATGGCCGTTTCCTGATCAAGCACCTGGTTGATGGTGACCATTTGGCCAAGCTTCATCAGGTGCTTGATGACTTCAGCGGCCTTGATCGACATCTTGTGGGCCAGATCGGCCACCGAAATGGTTTCAGGCACATGGACTTCACGGGCGATGAATTCGACCGGCTGTATTTCTTTGCGTTCTGGTTGCGCATTACGGCCACGGCCACGGGCATTACCCTTGCCGCCCTTGCCTGCCTTGCCACCAGCGCGCCAACCGTCACGGCTGGGACTGGCGGGAGGTGCATCGGCCTTGGCTGCAGGTTTTTTGCGCCCACTGTCGTCGGCCCAGGATGAAGAGACCTCGGCAGTCTTGATGACCTTCTTGACGTCGCCTGCCTTGCCATCTTTCTTGGCGCCTTTGGTACCTGCAGGCTTATGCAAAGTACCGGACAAGTTGCCGGCATCGGGCTCGGGCGCTTTAAGTACTTTGCGTGGACGACTGAGCATTTCACGCAAGGCGGCGGCTTCTGCTTCGGCCGCACGGCGGGCGCGCTCGCGATCTTCGTCGACCACGGGTTGAGCTGCAGGGGCACGGCGGGCGGCGGTTTTACCAGGACGAGTCGCCGACTTGGCGGCTGCCTTGGGCTGACTTTCAGCTTCCGGAGTCTTGGCTTTTGGCTTGTCGCCGGCATCTTGTTCCGCAGCAAGCTCGGCTTGTGCCGGAGCTTCTTCTTTAGCGGGCTCTTGAACCACAGGCTCTTGCACCTTGGGCTCTTCTGCCTCCGCTGCGGGCTCTGCAGCCTGAGCCGGCTCTTGGGCGGGCTCGGCTACGGGTTGCCCGGCATTGGATTTTGGCGTTTCGGCTGGAGCGTCTTCGGCAGGAGCCACAGCACTTGGCTCCGGCTCGACCGGTGCCGGCACGGGCTCGGCTTCTTCAGCTACGACAGCCTCGGGCTCGGTGACGGGTGTTTGCGGCTCGACAACGGATGCTGGCTGAGCAGCTGGCTCGATGACTGGTGTTGTCTCGGGCGCATCAGTGGCCACTGCTTGCTCGGCAGCCTCGGCCACTTCCAGCGCTTCGGCTTGCGCGGCCTCATTGATGAGCTCGGCGGGATCACGCTTGACGAACACGCGCTTCTTTCTCACCTCTACTTGAATTGTGCGCGAGCGTCCGGAGCCGTCGGCCTGCCGTATTTCGGAGGTTTGGCGACGAGTCAGGGTAATTTTCTTGCCCTCGTTCCCACCATGGGCACGACGCAACGACTCAAGGAGCTTCGCCTTATCCGCGTCGGTGACGGCATCGTCAACCGACTTGAGTTCAACGCCAGCGGAACGCAACTGCTCCAGCAGTACGTTCGCAGGCATTTTCAGTTCAACAGCGAACTGGGCGACGGTGTTACTCGGCATTCGACTCTCTCTTGCTTGCTACTACTATTTTTCAATAAACATACTCAGCGGATCCGGCATGTTTGTCATGACTCTTCATCGAACCAATGAGCCCGGGCACGCATGATCATTTGGCTGGCTTCGTCTTCGGACAGGCCGGAAATTTCCGCCAGTTCGTCAGTGGCCAGCTCGGCCAGATCATCAAGGGTAAGCACCTCATTCTCGGCCAGTTTGGCCACCAACTCGGAATTCATGCCTTCAATCTCGAGCAAATCCTGCGCAACGGTTTGAACCCGTTCTTCCTGGGCTATGGCTTCAGTCAGCAAGGCATTACGTGCCCGTGTGCGCAACTCGTTGATCGTGTCTTCGTCGAAGGCTTCGATTTCCAGCAGTTCCTGCAACGGAACGTAAGCGATTTCCTCGAGGCCTGTAAAGCCCTCGTCGATAAGGATATCGGCGACTTCCTCATCAACGTCGAGCTTGGTGATGAAGGCCTGGCGCAGCTCGGTGCGCTCTTCTTCCTGACGGTTCTGACTTTCTTCGGGTGTCATGATGTTGATCTGCCAACCGGTGAGTTCAGACGCCAGGCGAACGTTCTGGCCACGCGCGCCAATCGCCTTGGGCAAGTTCTCGGCATCGACCACGACATCCATGGCGTGCTTGTCTTCGTCGACCACGATGGATTCGACATGAGCAGGCGCCAAAGCACCAATGACGAATTCAGCAGGATCTTCGGCCCACAGAACGATATCGACCTGCTCGCCGCCCAGTTCGTTGCGGACTGCCGTCACGCGTGATCCACGCATACCTACGCATGTTCCGATGGGATCAATGCGTTTATCGTAGGCAATGACAGCAATTTTGGCCCGTACGCCGGGGTCGCGGGCAGCCGCCTTGATTTCGAGCAGGCCTTGCTCGATTTCAGGGACTTCGTTTTCAAACAGTTGACGAATGAAATCGGGGGCTGTGCGCGACAGAATGACTTGCTGTCCTCGTGCCGTATGGTCAACCTTGAGCACCCAGGCGCGTATGCGATCGCCTACCCGGATATTCTCTTTGGGGATGGTTTCAGAACGCGGCAGACGCGCTTCGATCTTGCCGGTTTCGATGATGGCATCGCCCTTATCCATGCGCTTGACCGTGCCGGATATGATGTTTTCGCCGCGCTCCAGGAAGTCATTGAGCACCTGCTCACGCTCGGCGTCGCGAATTTTTTGCAATATGGCCTGCTTGGCCGCCTGAGCACCGATACGGCCAAACTCTTCTGGCTCGAGTTGCTCTTCGATGTATTCGCCCACCTCAATGCCGGGTACGATTTCCTGCGCATCGGAAAACAGCTCTTGCTGATCGGGCTCTTGCAGGCCTGCATCGTCGGGCACCACCAGCCAGCGACGATAACCCTCGTGCTCGCCAGACAAACGGTCGATGGTCACACGGATATCGGCGTCTTCCTTGAAACGTTTTTTCATGGCGGATGCCAGAGCGTTTTCAAGCGCACCGAAAACGACCTCGCGGCCAACGTTTTTTTCACGCGCTAAGGCGTCAACCAATAAAAGAATTTCGCGACTCATCGCTTTTTACCCTTGAAATCGAGAATGGGATCCAGTTTTGCACGATCAACGTCGTCGAAAGCAAACTCAAGCACCTGCGCCGACTCTTTACGCGAAGCAGGCTCGAGCTCAAGGCCAAACACAGGATTCGCGGACGGATCGGAAGCTACATTTTCGGACACGCGCAGTATGCCTGCATAAACCTTGCGGTTATCAATGGCCTCGCGCAACTTGATTTCGATCCGCTCGTTAGCAAATCGAATGAAGTCGGCAACCCGCTTCAAAGGACGATCGATGCCTGGCGAACCTACTTCAAGACGCTGATAGTCGATATTCTCGACTTCGAATACGCGGGACAAATGCTTTGAAACCTGTTCGCAGTCCTCGATCTGCACTCCGTCGGGGCGATCGATGGTGACGCGCAGAAGCCCAAGCGGCGCACGCTCAACGTCGACAAGCTCAATACCCATGCCTGCAACAGCTTCTTGTGTCAATGCGAATATATCTGCCATAAAATCCAAAAAAAATGGGCTGTAACCAGCCCACTGCAATCACACCTGCGGCAAGCAACCGTGCAGGCCACTACGCACGCCATGTGGAATTTGCCACACCTGCCAACCCAAGGCGCATTCGAAAATGTGCCGCTACTATTGTTAACCTGAACACAACCACAAACTGGTTGTGCCTTATTGCTGCCCATCGGCAACACGGGCCAGAACATAAAAGAACCGGCGGCCAGCTGCCAACACACAAAAAATATCGGCCTGCGTAGCAAAAACAATATAGCTGTAAAGCCCTACATTCTAACAGAAAATCAGAAAAATTCCTGTGATGTCTAGGCCTTACACAAAAAAAGCAACACCCGAGGCCATTCTGCGTCAGGCCCAGCTCATTTAATGACCGCGGCGGCCACCCAACTTGCCTAAATGGGACTCATGGGCCGAGGCGCTACGAGGCTGCCAATCGTCGCCATGGGTTGCTGCGGATCGGGCCCGGGATCCTGCTGACTTTGCCTTGTTTTCGCCACGCGATGCACGGGCGGCGGGCTTGGCGCCCGCTGCCTTGGCAGGCCGCGGGCCGGCTCCCCGACGCCGGGCATCGCCAGCGGGCCCCGCCGTCCTGGCTTCGCCCTCGCCCCTTGCTTGCCCAGTGGGCTTCTGGTTGCGTCCACCTGCTTTACCGCGTCCACCCGCCTTGTTTCCGTTCGTCTTGCTTCCACTCGCCTTACCGGCACCAGGCCGGCCGCGACCCGCCGTCGGATGACCGTTGGGCAGGCCACCGCTGAACATAAGCCCAGTACCGTAAGGGTCAGAAGGATAGGCCTCTGTTGTAGCCGCGCGCTGCGGACGTCCGCCCGACAACTTGCCACGCCGACTGACTTTGGCGCCATTCATACCGTTGCGCTCCATCGTACCGAACCCAGGGGGCAAGGCGCTGTCGTGAGACGCGGGTTGACGTTCGCCTCGGCCGAAGCCTGCGCCACGCCCTTCGGCATCGTCCTCGCGCAACAAGCCCAGCTGCAGCATCAGCGCAGTCACCAGCGAACCGTCGAGCTCTTCCCAGCGCCCCCGGCGCAGATTGCGTGGCAACACGACTTCACCAAACCGCGTCCGGATCAGCCGGCTGACCGTGACGCCGGCCGCCTCAAACATGCGACGCACTTCTCGGTTTCGGCCTTCTTTCAATGTCACGCGATACCAGCGGTTGCTACCTTCGCCACCAAGATATTCCAAAGAGCCAAACTGTGCCAGGCCGTCTTCCAGCTGAACGCCCTTAAGCAGCGCGTCCTGCTGCGCTTCGCCCAGCTCACCCAGCACCCTGACCGCATATTCGCGCTCGGCGCCATAGCGCGGATGCATCAGTCGATTAGCCAGGTCACCGGAGGTGGTCAGGATAAGCAAACCTTCGGTATTAAGGTCCAGTCGCCCAACCGACAGCCATTTCCCCACACGGATTTTGGGCAAACGCGCAAACACCGTTGCGCGGCCTTCCGGGTCATCGTGGCTGACGATTTCGCCTGCCGGCTTGTGGTACAGAATAATACGCGGCGGCTTTTTGGCATTTGGGCGAACGATAGGACGCCCGTTCACGCGCACCTGATCATTGGCGCCAACACGCTGCCCTATGTGAGCCGGCTCTCCATTGACCGAAACACGACCGGCAACGATCAGCTCTTCCATTTCACGGCGAGAACCCACCCCAGCATCAGCCAAAACCTTGTGCAGCTTGGGTGTCAGGGCATCACTATTCAGGTATTTGTCCAGACGCTGCGAGATCTTCGCCGCGCTGTCCAGATAGGCCAGCGCCTGCTCTGCCTCTTTCTCGGCTTCGGGGCTTTCCGTACGGCGGGCGCTGCGTGTGTGTGAACGGCCCGCTTCTTGCTGACCAGCATCAGGCGTGTCAGCCGTCGGCGCAGCGGCGGCTGATGTCTTGCGGCGGCGCGGACTACGCGCCGGCTTTGGCGCATCACCCGGCACAGCCGCCTGCCCCTGCATTACCGGCCCAGCCTGCCCTTCAGACTGAACGGCATCAGACGGCGCATCGGCTTGCGCATCCCCGCGACGCCGCCGGAATGGTGTGCGCAATTTGCGGCCGCGACCACGCGGCGCGGTCGCTTTCCCCTCGCCATGGGTCTGCTCAGTGCCGGCACCAGCCTCGGCATCGCTCACATTCGAGCCTGTATCTTTATTTATTTCAGTCATTTTCTTTCAGGTACTCCGTTTCAATCTTTTCTATTTCCAACGGCTCAGGCACATCGATGTCATCCTGGACGGGCTCAGACTCGCTGTCTTCCCGTCCGGTATCTTGCAGCCCAAGCCGTTCTGCGTCAGTTAATGGCAACTCGGTTAATTCATGTGCTGCATGCTCAGGCGGCGCATCGGCCGCCCCGGACTCATCAGCGGGAATCTCTTCGAACTCAAGTCCGGCCAAAGCCACTACGGCCTCTTGCGACTCAAGCTCGGGTAATTCATCCAGGGCCTTCAGTCCCAGGTCGTCCAGGAACTGGCGCGTCGTACCCAGCAAGGCCGGCCTGCCCGGCGCATCGCGATAGCCCAGGACTTCTATCCAGCCACGATCCTCGAGCGTACGTATGATTTGTGAAGACACCGTCACGCCACGTATGTCCTCGATATCGCCCCGGGTGACCGGCTGCCTCCAGGCGATGATAGCCAGGGTTTCAAGCACCGCTCTTGAGTATTTTGGCGGCCGTTCGGGATTCAGCCTGGCGAGATAACGCTGCATTTCAGGGCGGCTCTGAAACCTCCAGCCGCTGGCCAAAGCAAGCAACTCAAGACCTCTGTCGTGCCACTGCTGCTGCAGCAACTCAAGGTGCCGGCGTAAATCGTCCAATGAAAGCTCATCTACTACAAAGAGCTTACGCAGCTCGCCCAATGGCATGGGCTGGTCGGCGCACAATAGTGCGGTTTCCAGCACTCGGATGATCTCGGCTTCAGTCATCAGTGTCGTGTACTTGTCTTAAAATTTGCATAAAACATATATGTGGGTTACTATCATTTTCTTCAGACGCGGGGTGGAGCAGTCTGGCAGCTCGTCGGGCTCATAACCCGAAGGTCACAGGTTCAAATCCTGTCCCCGCAACCAGATTTACAAATGGGTCAATTGCTACAGGCAATTGACCCATTTTTGTTTGGTTCACTACCTGTTCATTAGCATGCATGCGGATCAGTTTGCGCACGGCAGGCAAGCCTGTACCGCGCACAAGGCGCGCATTGCGACGCTGCGTCGAATATTGAGATACTTCGCGTGATTGGTCCATACAGGATGGATACAAGATATAAACCATTGTTCCTATTTCAGGAAACTGGCTGATGCCTACTATTGCAAAAAGACCCGAAGCCGGATCGTAAACATGCGGCAAACAGCAGTGAAATATATGATTCAAGCAGCTTCAGCTTGCCTAGCCGCCATTCGGAGAATGGCAACCTGGCATACGCAAAAGACGCTAGCCTAAAGATTATTCAATTTATAGTGCGGCGGCCGGAGAGAGCGGAATCATCGCGGGCCTGGCCGGCAGGCGATTTGGATACCTGATCTTGTTAAACAGATCTGGACATACAATGGGCATTGCAGTTGTCTATACTGCAAGCAGCCTAGCGGCGATAATGGTGCCATTACACCACCTGCAGGCAGGCAATGCAACAATTCACTGGATAAAGTTGCCTTCAGGCGACAATACCTGTTGCCCACCCGGAAATAATGCGTGCACCCGCCCAAGCAGGTGGGTCTCGTCCAGATTCCGATAGATGAATAGCAACACGGAAGCGCTACTGTCTATTTCCGGGTTCTCACTTCCCCGGACAGATCCAGCTTTGCTTGTACCTGCTTCAGGCACCTCTTGTTGGGATTCCACAATAGGCTCTATCGGATACAAATGCTGATGCACGGCATGCACTGCACTCGCATAAGCGTCGCCCTGAAAACGGATCCTGCCTTTCAGGCGCAACAGGCCTTCATCCATACAGGCAAGCAATTCAGGTAGAGCCCGCATGCTTTCGGAGCGTTTCCAGGGTTGATCCCATTTCATCATCAGCACACCCACTCCCGCATGCGCAGATGCCTGATTGACCATAGCCTGACCAGCCCACATTGAAGCCTTATCACGAGGCAAACTGTTCCTGCCCAGCTCAGCCACCTTGTTAAGCAACAATTTCAAGCCAGGCAGCTCCTGGGTCAACAACACAGGGGCCACCGGATTCAGCCGCTGCAATGCCTGCCGCAAACCCAGTATATGGTCAGACCCAACCCTGTCGGACTTGCTGATGGCGAGCAAATCAGCCAGGGCAACTTGCTGCACCGCCTCAGGATGCCTCTGTAACTGCTGCACACCATGCTCACCGTCGACCAGCGTCAGGCAGCCGGCGTATATATAGCGATCAGCCAGAAAGCGCTCATATTGCAGGGTATACATGACCGGTGCCGGATCGGCGATACCCGTGGTTTCTATGAGTACGGTTGAAAACAGGGGGATTTTCCGGTGCAAGGCATCCAGAAACAATTGACGCAACGCATTCACCAGGTTTCCGCGAACCCCACAGCAAATACAGCCGGACTCCAGCAACACGATATGGTCGTCAAGCGGCAAAAAACGATCATGATCCAGGCTGATCGCTCCCAGTTCATTGACCAGCACCACCGTGTGCCCATGAATGGATGCATCGCCGGCCTCCCGGGACTGGGCAAGCAAGTGATTCAGCAAGGTCGTTTTACCACTTCCCAGAAAACCGGACACAACCATTACGGGTATTTTCCCAGCCATGCACTACACTCCCCATGACATCAATCAATCCAGACCATAGCCTTGTCAGTTACCTTCAGCCTAGCCCAGCGCCTTGAGGATATTAACCCCGAACACTGGGACAGCCTCGCAGGCCCGCAGCCATTCGTGCAGCATGCTTTCCTGCGTGCTCTGGACCAGACCGGATGTGCGACACCTGCAACTGGCTGGGCTCCCCACTATTTGCTGATGCATCGTAACGATGTGCTGGCCGGTGCGCTACCGCTGTATCTGAAATCGCATTCGCGCGGCGAATATGTTTTTGATCACGCCTGGGCCCATGCTTATGAACAGCATGGCCTGGCCTATTATCCAAAACTGTTGGCAGCCATTCCATTTACGCCAGTATCCGGCCCTCGGCTGCTGGCGGCTACACATCACGATCGCATACTGCTGGCCAAAGAGGCCATCAGGCTCTGTAAACAAAACGGATTCTCGTCGCTACACGTGCTGTTCCCGACGGAAGTGGAGCAGGCCGCCCTGGCCGAGGCTGGCTTCCTGTTTCGATATAACGTCCAGTTTCACTGGAATAATCAGGGCTATGCTGACATGGACGCTTTCCTGCACAGCCTGAACCAGCAAAAAAGGAAAAAACTCAAGCAAGACCGAAAAAAATCGGCCGAGGCGGGAGTGCGCTTCAAATGGCTGCAAGGCAAGCAGATAGATGACGCCACGCTAGCCTTCTTCTACCAATGCTACAGCCAGACCTATCTGGAACACGGTAACGCCCCTTATCTGAACCTGAGCTTTTTTCAGACACTGCACGCCAGCATGGTCGATAGCATGGTGATCATCGTGGCTGAGCAGAACGGACAGGCCATCGCCGCCGCGCTAAACATCCGTGATGGAAAAACGCTCTATGGCCGCTACTGGGGCAGCTTGCGCTTTATTTCGGGTCTGCATTTCGAGACCTGTTATATGCAAGGCATAGCATTTTGCATCGCGCACGGCCTGTCGGTATTTGAAGGCGGAGCGCAAGGCGAACATAAACTCTCGCGCGGCCTGCTGCCGGTCAGGACCTGCTCGGCCCACTGGTTAGCGGATGAACGCTTTACGCAAGCCGTGGATAACTACCTGAGCCATGAAACCCCTGCAGTCGATTCCTATCTGGATGAACTGCAGGCGCATAGCCCCTACAAGTAAAGAACTTATTCTTTTTTGTCTTTGGGCGGTACCGGGTTGAACGGAAACGCCGAGAACATATTGCGTGTTTGATCCTGCATCTGATCTTGCATCTGCACGAAGAGATTTTTACTTTGATCAACGTAGTTATTCATCATGTTTTGCAACATGGGCGACTGCACGCTCATGAACTGAGCCCACGCTTCGGGGCCAAACTGGTTCCCGTACATTCCCTTGGACTGCTCGGTCATGCGGTCCTGGATATCCATGAAAGCCTGAATATTTTTTTCAAGATAGGAGCCCATGACCCCCTGCATGGCATGGCCATAGAAACGGATGATTTGCGACAACATGGTGGGCGAGAACATGGGGACCCCACCGCTTTCTTCTTCAAGAATGATCTGCAGCAAAATACTGCGCGTGAGGTCTTCACCCGACTTGGCATCAACAACCTTGAACTCCTCGCAATCAAGCACTAACTGCTTGACGTCGGCTAAGGTCACGTAAGCGCTGGTATGCGTATCGTAAAGGCGCCTGTTTGGATATTTTTTAATCAGGCGGGTTGTAGTGTTAGCTTGAGATTGCGTCATGAATTAAGGCCGGATACCAAGTGGTGAAAACAAGAGAGAGAACAGCCAGATGCAGTTATCCCATGTGCAAGCCCCCATTCAGGGAAAAGTCGGCCCCAGTAGCAAAGCCCGATTCGTCTGACGCCAACCATGCCACGATGGAGCCGATTTCTTCGGGAGCACCCAAGCGCTTGACGGGAATAGTGGCCACAATTTTTTCGAGCACATCGGGACGTATGGCACGCACCATGTCAGTACCAATATAACCCGGGGAAATAGTGTTGACGGTAACCCCCTTGCTGGCGACTTCTTGGGCAAGCGCCATGGTAAAACCATGTATGCCTGCCTTGGCCGTAGAGTAGTTGGTTTGACCAAACTGCCCCTTCTGGCCATTTACCGAACTGATATTGATGATGCGCCCCCACTGACGATCTACCATGCCTTCGATGACCTGCTTGGTTACATTGAATAGACTGTTCAGATTGGTGTCGATGACGGCACGCCAGTCTTCCTGGCTCATTTTTCGAAACAGGCCGTCGCGAGTAATACCTGCATTATTGACCAGCACATCAACCGGCCCCAGCTCATCAGATACCTTTGCAAATGCAGCTGCCGTGGAGTCCCAGTCGGACACATTGCCCACTGAGGCATGAAACTTATAGCCCAAGGCGGCCTGCTCATCAATCCACTGCTTGAAATTCCGGCTAGGCCCGCATCCGGCTACTACGATGTAGCCTTCTTTGGCCAGTCTTTGACATATGGATGTTCCTATGCCCCCCATACCCCCGGTCACGTAAGCCAGTTTTTTGCTCATTTTGTTCTCCTTGGTAATTTACTCATTGCGCCCGCTGTTTTACATAACTTCCAGGCGCATCTTCGATAGGGGTATAACGCGCATTACCAGGCTTGGCCGGAGCACGAACCAGAGACCCGGAATGCGCAACCAGCCAGTTGCACCAATCGGGCCACCAGCTTCCGGCATGCTCATCGGCATTGGCTAGCCAGCTTTCGGGATTGCCCGGCATTTCGTCATGCCCAGCAGAGGCCTCTTGCGCCCAATAGCAACGACGCTTTTTCGCCGGTGGATTGATGACGCCGGCTATATGGCCAGAAGCACCCAGAATGAAGCGTATGGGTCCACGCAAAATATTGTTGCTGGCGTAGGCTGAATGCCAGGGAACGATATGGTCTTCGCGTGAGCTATAAATATAGGCAGGCATGGATAGCGTGCTAAGGTCGAGCTGATAGCCATCGACCTGCACGCGACCTGGCACTTTCAGATTATTCTCAAGATAGGTATTTCGGAAATACCAGGCGAAAAACGGCCCGGGAAGATTGGTGCCGTCAGCATTCCAGTGCAAAAGGTCGAAAGCCGGCGGAGATTCGCCTTTAAGATAGTTGGCGACAACATAATTCCAGACCAGTTCGTTGGGACGCAAGAAGGAAAACGTGGTGGCCAATTCGCGGGCCGACATCAGGCCGCCCGTGCCAAGCTGATGCTCGCGCGCCTGTACCTGATACTCGTCTACGAAAACGTCAAGCACCCCGGTTTCTTCGAAATCGAGCAAGGTAGTGAGCAATGTGAGCGAACACACAGGGTCTTTACCCTGAGCATGTGCCAGTGAAAGTGCCGAAGCGAGCAAAGTTCCACCAACGCAAAACCCCAGTGCATTGATCTGCTTTTGTCGGGAAATAGAGCAAACGGCATCGATAGCCTGTAATACGCCATGTTGCAGGTAGTCAGCCCAGGTTGCCTGGTCAATGCCATCGATATCGGAAGCCAGCGGGTTACGCCACGAAACCAGAAATACGGTAAAGCCTTGCTCGACCGCATGCCGGACAAACGAGTTTTCAGGCTGAAGGTCGAGAATGTAGTATTTGTTGATGCTGGGCGGAACAAGCAGCAAGGGAATCTTGTGTACTTTGTCGGTAACAGGCGCGTACTGGATAAGCTGCATGACTTGGTTTTGATACACCACCGAGCCAGCCGTCGTGGCGACGTTTTTCCCGAGTTCGAACTTGGACTCGTCTGTTTGACTCAACCGCCCTTTTTGCAGGTCTTTAAACAGATTGTCCAGGCCTTTGCGCAAAGACTGCCCCTCGCTTTCGAGCAACGCCTGCTGGACATCGGGGTTGCTTGCCATGAAATTGGACGGCGCAACGGCTTCTATCCATTGCATGGTGGAAAATCTCAAGCGATTACGCACGGGCTCGCTAACCTGCAGGGCGTCGACCATTTGACTCATGGCTTTGGCTGACAACAGATAGGTATGGGCGGCAAGCAGCGAGGCCGGGCTGGCTGCCCAGGCTTTGGACCCAAAGCGTCGGTCGGCCGGAGGAGCGAGGTTGCCTTGCTGCAGACTTTCGGTCATGAGCAGCCATTCGCGTGCAAATTCAGCCTGGATTTCTGCGAGTATGTCAGGCGCTATGCTTACCGGAACTGGCCATTCTGGACGAGACGGATTACTCACGATACATGCACCTTACAAAATCCTCACACTTGCTTTGAATGGTGGATGGCATTTGAAAACCTGTCAATCAGGGTAAGTCGCTATCGCGACTCAAGGCCACGCTAGCCGGTTCTCCATGCCAGCGTAGCCATGCGCCCCGTCGCGGCATCGCGGCGGTACGAGTAATACATGTCGGCCTGATTAAAAGTGCACTGATCACTCAGTTCTATCGTACTGACATTTGCCTTGAGCAGGCGGTGCCGCGCCAGGCCTGGCAAATCAGCCAACCATTTGCCATCCGTATTGTGAGGAATAAAGTACACGGCACTACCGGGATCGGCGCCGACAAATGCGTCGTACACATCAGCCCCCACTTCAAAACAAGACTGGCTTATGGCCGGCCCTATCCAGGCCCGCCACGCCGTATTACCTGGCAGGCGACTGCGCAAGGCGTCCAGCGTGTTCTCGAGCACCCCCGCTGCCAGCCCGCGCCAGCCCGCATGTGCAACCCCCAAAGCCTGGCCGTCGACGCTGGCCAGCACGACGGGCAAGCAATCGGCCGTCATGATCGCCAGCACACGATTGGCTTGCAAGGTGATGGCGGCATCGGCCACCGGTATTCCGCCCCCCTGCCCCCCCTCATCGACGGCATCGGCATCGAAGACCTGTGCCCCGTGCACCTGCTTCAACCAGACCGGATTGCCAGGCAATATGGCACGTAAACGCTGACGGTTATTATCGACGGTATCGGCGGCGTCACCCGCATGCGCCCCCAGATTGAATGATGCCCAGGGCCCGGTGCTTGACCCGCCCTGCCGGGTAGTGCAGAAATAGTTGATGCCCGGCCACGGTTGGCCGCTTACTGTGGGTAGGGCTGGTATCAGGTGTTCCATGCGACGCCATCCAGAACGTGCTGAAAGTCAGCGGCCAAGGCCGCCGCAAACGAGACCCGCCGGTCGCTGCCGTAATCATCGAAGCTCAGCGCCCTGGCATGCAGCAACTGCCGCGAGGCGCTCCCCAATGGCTTGCCTCCGTACAATGTGTCGGCCACCAGGGGGTGGTGCAAGCTCATCATGTGCACACGTATCTGATGTGTACGACCGGTCTCGAGTTTGCAGACTACTTCTGTGACATTGGCATCATCGATATTTCCCGTACGCCCCGGATGGTAATGCGTTATGGCTGCTTTAGGCGCAATAGCGGGCTCCACGGCCATCCGGACAGGCACCCGGGTATCACGACCTATGGCCAGCCTGACACTACCCGGCCGGGTCAGCAGGCCATGCACCAGAGCAATATATTCACGATTTACGCTGTGGGCCTGCAGCTGACGGATGAGATGCGTCTGGGCTTTTTCGTGACGCGCCACCACCAGCAAGCCCGAGGTGTCTTTGTCGAGCCGATGCACAATACCTGCGCGAGCAACCGTGGCGAGCTCGGGAAAGCGATAAAGCAGGCCATTTAGCAAGGTGCCATGCCAGTTTCCGGCGCCTGGGTGGGTGACCAGTCCTGCCGGCTTGTTCACGACAATCCAGTCGGCACTTTGGTCTACCACTTCAAAATCGACGTCTTCGGGAGTAAATGCCAGCGCCTCGGGGGGACTTTGCTCCCAGACGACCAGCCTGTCGCCCGGATTGGCCATTTGCTTGACACGGCCTGGCTGGCCATTGACCAGCACATGCCCGCCTTCTATCCAGCCCTGTAACCTGCTGCGGGAATGCTCGGGAATCAGCCGCGCAATAACCTTATCGAGCCGCTCGGGCATAGCCGTGTACGGCACCAGGAACTCCAGCGGATCAGGTGCCGCCAAACTTTCTTTGTTGATATCTGTGTCAGTCATGGCGACAAATCATATAATCAGCCTGCATGCTAACACCAAGGACGCTTTTGTGACTCGTACCAAGCTGAATCAATCCCGATTTTCCAGCCTCACCCGGCTGGGGCATACCGCGGTCGCCCTCATAGCCGTCATCCTCATTGCCGGATGCAGCTCAACCAAGGTTGAGGTAGACCCCACTACCGGCTGGAGCGCCGAGCGCCTATACGAGGATGCGCGCACTGAAATCAGTGCCGGAAACTGGAGCGACGCTCGCACCCGCCTGGAGGCCATTGAAGCTCGCTACCCGTTTGGCGGGTACGCTCAGCAGGCGCTCATCGACCAGGCTTATGTCAACTGGAAAGACAGCGAACCCGAACAGGCGCTGGCTGCCATCGATCGCTTCCAGCAACAATACCCGAACCATCCGGGTACAGACTACATGCTTTACCTGAAGGGCCTGGTCACTTTCACACCGCCCAGCGCCTCGTTCATGAACATCACCCGCCAAGACCCGAGCGAGCGCGACCCAAAAGGCTTACGCGAATCGTATGATTCATTCAACGAACTTATCGCCCGCTATCCCGACAGCCGCTATACTGCCGATGCAAAAAAACGCGTCGCCTGGCTAGTGAATACGATTGCCCAGAACGAAGTGCATGTAGCCACCTATTACTATGAGCGTGGCGCTTATGTGGCAGCAGTCAATCGCGCACAGACTGTTATTACCGATTTCCAGGGTGTGCCAGCATCCGAAAAGGCGCTCTACATTATGGTTTTGGCCTACGACAAGCTCCAGCTTCCTGATCTGCGCGACGATGCCAAACGAGTGCTTGATCAAAACTTCCCCAACAGCAAGTACTACGAGCAAGGCCTGGAAGAGCCGAGTGGCAGCGCATGGAATCCAATCAACTGGTTCTAGCTTCTTTCGCATGAAAGGCTGAATCAGATACGTATCTTATCGGCGCCGCTTACCTTGCGTCAGTAATTTCTACGCATCGCCCAGGCGCTTGATTGAAAAAAGGGGTTACCAAGAGCAGTCAGTCTGCATCTTGTTTCCTGAGCAAAAACTCCACTGCCTGCCCTGGCTCGCGTGTGCGCGCGAACGGTGGCAGGCCACGCCACAGCAGACGACCGTAAGGCTTGTCTATCATGCGCGTGTCGCCCACCATCAATACTCCCCAGTCCTGTTCCGATCTGATCAGCCGTCCCGCACCCTGCTTTAACGCGATGGCCGCCTCAGGCAACTGATATTCCATAAAGGGGTTACCCCCCTGGCTGCGACACAGATTCAGGCGCGCTTCAAGCACGGGATCATCGGGCGGCGCAAAAGGCAATTTATCGATAGCCACCAGAGTCAGTGCGTCGCCAGGTACATCTATGCCTTCCCAGAAACTGGCGCTGCCAACCAGCACCGCATTGCTGCCGGCGCGAAAACGTTCGAGCAGCGCCCTGCGTGAACTTTCACCCTGGCGCAGCAGCAAACGCTCTATGTCTTCGTCTTCGAAGCGTTGCTCGAGAATTTCGGTAATTCTGTCGACCGCCCGCAGGGTCGTGCACAGCACAAGCACACCACCCTTGGATACTTTGATCAAAGGCATCAAAGCATCGACAAACCGTTCATTGAAGTTTCTATCGCTGGGTAGCGGCAACATTTTTGGCGCATACAACACGCCTTGCGCAGCATAGTCGAATGGCGACTCCCAGCTGAGCGTTTGTGCATCCCACAAACCCAGCTGCCTGAGGAAATGACCAAAATCGCCCTTCACCGACAGCGTGGCCGAGGTCAGCACCCAGGCCTGGTCTTTACTACGATAGCGCGAAAAAATCTGTGCTACCGACAAAGGCGCGCTATGCAAGCGCATGTGATGGAGGCTGTGTTCTACCCAACGTACCGCCGCGCCATCCTCGTTGCCCCGGCCCTCTTGCTGACCCGTGCCGGGATCAGTTTGTACCGGCTTGAGCGCATTGTGGCCCTGGCGGTCGGGCTGGGTCCATTGATAAAGCCTGGCCCGGACATCCAGGCAGGTTTTAGCCGCTGCTGCCAGATCTGGATGCTTCTCACTGACCACACCCAAGAGCTTGATGCTGTGATCCAGCACACCTAGCAACTCATCCAGTGCGGTATCAAACTCTTCCGGATTGGGAATGGCCTGAAACGTGGCTTTGCGCCCCGGCATTTTTTCGATCGGAGCGGCGGCCAGGCGTAATGCTCGCGCAGCATGTTCAATACGCTTGCCTGCTTCAGTCCAGTTGGTGGACTCGCGCGCATGGGCCAAGCCTGCGGCTTCGGTTGCGCGAGCCAGATCGAGCAACTGATGTGATGAAACGCTGCTGCCGAGAAAACGTGTAGCGATATCGGGCAGTTGATGCGCCTCGTCGAAGACCACCATGTCGACCGTGGGCAACAAATCGGTAATCCCCTCTTCGCGCAAGGCCAGATCAGCCATGAACAAAGCATGGTTCACCACCACCAGATCAGCATCTTGGGCCTGGCGCCGCGCCTTGAGTACAAAGCAATCCCGCACATGGGGACACTCCTGGCCCAGGCAGTTTTCACGCGTGGAGGTTACCCGGCCCCAGATATCGGCGTCTTCCGGAACATCAGACAAGTCGCTGCGATCACCCGTCCTGGACTGCTGGGCAAATACCTGTATTTGGCGCAACTGGCCTATTTCGGAGCGGGACTTGAGAGCGCGCTCATCGCCCGACAGGCGCTCCAGGTGGTAATGACAGACATAGTTGCCGCGCCCTTTCAGCAAGGCAATCGAAACAGGCAGGGCCAGCGCATTGCGCAAACGTGGCAGATCGCGCTGGAACAACTGATCTTGCAGGGTACGGGTACCCGTTGAAACCAGTACCTTGCCACCGCATAAAAAAGCGGGAACAAGGTATGCCCACGTCTTGCCGGTACCCGTGCCAGCCTCGGCGATAAGCGTGGAATGATTGCGCAAGGTGTCTTCGATCGCCTGGGCAAGCTCCAGCTGTGCCTTTCTGGAGCGATAACCCGGCACAGCTTGCGCCAAAGGCCCATCGGGGGCAAAAATATCGGAAAGTTCTTGCAAAAGCATTAAAAATAGAAAAGAAAGCAGGCCATGCCGCCTGAACGGCCAGCCAAACGGGGTAAAGTATGCCGTTCCCCTGAAAGCATCCAGATAAGATAATACCCGGCAATTTTTCGGACTAGGGGTCGATGTGGCAAAATGCGCCGCGTATTTCCAGTTTTTTTGATGTGTCCATGACTACAACTTCTGCTTCCTCACTACCAGGCCCCTCCACGACAAGTGTGGATCCCGCTCGTATCGTAACGCTGCTGGCCAGCGAACTTGGAGTACGACCCACGCAAGTTGCAGCCACGGTCGAACTGCTGGATGGCGGTGCCACGGTGCCCTTTATTGCCCGTTACCGCAAAGAAGCCACAGGAGGCCTGGACGATACCGTGCTGCGGACGCTGGAACTGCGACTGGTGTACGTTCGCGAACTTGAAGGTCGCCGTATCACCATTCTTGAGTCCATTGGCCAGCAGGGGAAGCTAACTGCCGAACTGCAGCAGGAAATCACCAGCGCAGACACCAAACAGCGTCTGGAAGATTTGTATGCGCCCTACAAGCCCAAACGCCGCACACGGGCACAGATTGCCCGCGAAGCGGGCCTGGAACCCTTGGCCGATGCCATTCTGGATGACGCTGCCGTCGATCCAGCCATTCTGGCCCAGGCTTACTTGAATCCCGAGGCCTCCATCAACGATGCCAAGAGCGCACTGGATGGTGCCCGCGATATCCTGGCAGAACGTTATGCCGAGAACGCCGATCTGCTGGCCAATCTGCGCGAACACCTCTGGAATACCGGTTTGCTGTATTCCAAAGTCATCGAAGGCAAGGAAAACGATGGCGACAATTTCCGCGATTGGTTTGATTTCAGCGAAGCTTTGCGTTCTCTGCCATCGCATCGTATTCTGGCCTTGTTGCGAGGTCGCCAGCAAGGCGTGCTGGATATCCGCCTGGGGCTGGACCCCGAGCTTGAAGCACAATCACCTCATCCTTGCGTCAGCCGCATCGCGGACTTCCTGCGCATAGGTGCCGACTTTTCGCTCGACGCTAGCCCAAGAGCTCGCTGGCTGGGTGAGGTATGCCGCTGGACCTGGCGTGTCAAGCTTTTGACGGCCTTTGAGTCAGAGCTCATTGGACGCCTGCGCGATACAGCCGAACAGGAAGCCATACGGGTCTTTGCCGCCAACCTGAAAGACCTGCTGCTGGCTGCGCCGGCCGGCCCCAAAGCAGTATTGGGACTGGACCCAGGCATACGCACAGGTGTCAAGGTTGCTGCCATAGATGCCACCGGCAAGGTGCTTGCTACCAGTACTGTCTATCCCTTTGAGCCACGCCGTGACCGTGAGGGAAGCATCAACACGCTGGCAGCACTGATTGCCAAACACAAGATTGAACTGGTCGCCATAGGCAACGGCACTGCCTCGCGGGAAACTGAAAAACTCGTGACCGACACGCAGGAAAAATTCCCTGAGTTGAAGCTTACCCGCGTGGTGGTGTCCGAAGCTGGCGCCTCGGTGTACTCGGCATCGGAGCTCGCCGCGCATGAATTTCCGGATATGGACGTGAGCCTGCGCGGGGCAGTTTCCATTGCCAGACGCCTGCAAGATCCTTTGGCCGAACTGGTCAAGATTGAGCCAAAGGCCATAGGCGTGGGGCAGTACCAGCACGACGTCAATCAGCGTGAACTGGCCCACTCGCTCAATACTGTCATCGAAGATTGCGTTAACGCTGTTGGTGTCGATGTCAACACGGCTTCGGCCCCATTGTTGACCCGCGTCTCGGGTCTGAACGCAACACTGGCCAAAAACATAGTGGCCTGGCGCGACGACAACGGCGCATTCCCCAATCGCAAAGCCTTGATGAAAGTACCGCGTTTTGGCGACAAGTCTTTCGAGCAGGCGGCGGGATTTTTACGCATACCCAACGGCAACAACCCACTGGACGCTTCGTCAGTACACCCGGAAGCCTACCCGGTCGTGGAACGCATACTCAAGAAGATCAATGCCGATGCACGGCAAATCATGGGGCAATCCGGCGCACTGAAAGGCGTCTCCCCCACTGAGTTCACCGACGAACGCTTCGGGCTGCCAACCGTCAAGGATATATTCCTGGAGCTGGAAAAACCTGGCCGCGATCCCCGTCCTGAGTTCAAGACAGCCCAATTCAAGGAAGGCGTCAACACCATCAACGATCTTCACACAGGCATGGTACTTGAGGGTGTGGTCACCAACGTGGCCAATTTCGGCGCATTCGTCGATGTAGGCGTGCATCAGGACGGTCTGGTGCATATTTCGGCTCTGTCCGATACATTTGTCAAAGATCCCCGCGATGTCGTACGCGTAGGGCAAATGGTCAAGGTCAAGGTCCAGGAGGTCGATGCGGCCCGCAAGCGAATTGGATTGACCATGCGTTTGAATGACGATGCACCGCCTGCTCGCCGTGGCAACGAATCCTCGACACCAAATAGCAGCCAGCGCCGCGACAACCAGCGCCGCAACGATGCACGCCCCGGCCAACGTCCCAGCCAGGGCGACGGCATGGGCGCCATGGCCGCTGCCTTTGCAAAACTCAAAAAATAGAACCTCATGAACACAGAAAACACACCCACTCAGGAACAGCTTGTACAGCTGATCAGGCTGCTGTCCTGCAACGATCTGGACGAGCACGAAAGCAGCCGTATAGTGGGTGTTTGCCTGCAATCGCTGACCGAGCCCGAGAAAACCCTGCGCACGCATTACGGCGCCGATGCCGCCAAGGTGGCACAGTACGACCCTCAGGGCGTGATAGCGTTTATTTTGTTCATCGAACTGGAAGATTACTTTGCTGTTGCCGATACCGTCGATGAGCTATACGAGCAAATCGTCGATGCATTTGAACAGCCTGCCCTGCCTGAGTACCCATACGATAACAACAGCTTCCAGACTGTCTCGGATTTTTACCAATGGGTGGACAGCCAATTGCTGGCTCATCACGACAAATATCGGCTCGTCAGTTTCGGAGAAAGCTATACCAACGACTTCCAGCTCATACTGGTGTATCGCGAGCAGGCGGAAGAGCTGCTTTCATTGTGCCAAACGCTCGGCCTGCAGGCCGAGCTGTGTGAATAAGATACTGCGTCAGTTCTGAGCCATCTGAGCGAAGGCATCACGCAACTGCGGCAACAAACCGGCATCAAACTGGCTGACCAGCACCCCGTCGATCCGGATACTGACCAGGCCCTGTTCGTCGCCGGACAGGGTATCCAGGGGCTGACTCTTGAGCTTGCCCATGGCCTGCCCAGCCGCTTTCGGATCAGCAAAGCTTTCGGACAACAATAGTTCCCGCCCATCAGACCCGAGCAGACGGAAACGGAAGCGCCCCTCATCATCACGGAAACTGACGAAACGCGCGGACTTCCCTTTGCCTTTCTTGTCTGCGGGCTGCTTGTCGGAGGATACCGGAACAGACATGGAGCGCAAGCCAACCGCTGCACGCAAACGCTCCATCAAGGGCTGTGACAGACGACGGGCCTTGATGGCACCCGCCTGAAGAATGTCTTCAATACGGTCGGGGCGCGAAATAAGCTCGGCATAACGTTCGCGCATGGGTGCAAGTTCGGCCTCTATGGTGGTGCATAGCTGCTCTTTTGCTTCACCCCATCCCATACCCTCTTCCAGCTCCTTGCGGAACTGAGCAGACGCCTTGGGCGTGGCAAACGCCCGGTACAGGGTATAAAGATGCGAGCTTTCAGCGTCTTTGGGCTCACCAGGCTGGCGGGAGTCGGTCACAATACGCATGACTGCCGCGCGCAAGCCTTTTGCTCCACCCTCGAACAAGGGTATGGTGTTGTCGTAACTTTTGGACATCTTGCGCCCGTCGAGCCCGGGGAGCGTTGCCACCTCGTCGTCAATCTGAACCTCTGGCAGCACGAACAAGTCTTCACCCTGGCCATACAGATGATTGAAACGCTGGGCAATGTCGCGAGCCATTTCAAGATGCTGGATTTGGTCCCGGCCTACCGGCACTTTATTCGCATTGAACAACAGAATGTCGGCCGCCATCAGCACTGGGTACGAGAACAAACCCATGGTAATGCCATCATCGGCCTCTTGCTGTCTGGCTACATTCTGGTCTACTGCTGCCTTATAGGCATGCGCGCGATTCATCAGGCCTTTGGCCGTGACGCAGGTCAGCATCCAGGACAACTCGGGAATTTCCGGGATATCGGATTGGCGATAGAAGGTGACGACATCAGGGTCGAGCCCTGCAGCTATCCAGGTTGCCGCGATCTCGAGGCGCGAGCGGGCGATACGTTGTGGATCATCGCATTTGATCAGTGCGTGATAATCCGCCATGAAGTAGAAGGCATCAACACTCGATAGTTTGCTGGCCTCTATGGAAGGGCGAATAGCCCCGGCATAATTGCCCAGATGGGGTGTTCCTGAAGTGGTGATGCCGGTCAGTACTCGGGTGTTCATATATGCTTCAGTATCAGTAAGGGTGTCTAGAGCGTAACGGCTGCACGTCGCTCGGAATCAAGGTATTCACGGGACTGCATTTCCATGATGCGTGATACCGTGCGATGAAACTCGTTGGACATCGGCCCCTGGGTGTAGAGCTCATCGGGTTCGCATTCAGCCGACATGATGAGTTTTATCTTGTGATCGTAAAATACATCAATCAACCAGGTAAAGCGGCGCGCTTCCGACGCCTGACGAGCCTCCATGCGGGGCACATCCGACAATATCACGGTCTGGAAGCGGCTGGCCAAGTCCAGGTAGTCGTTCTGCGAACGTGGGCCGCCACATAAGGTGGCAAAATCAAACCAGACAATGCTGCCGCCCAGCGCAATGGCTCTCAGCTCGCGGTTTTCAACGATCAGGACCGGCTTCAGCGGCGCCGTGTCGAGCAGCCTGTCGAAATAGGCCTGCAACTCTTTATTCGTTCCGTCCGTGATCGGCGTCAGATACAAACGAACCTGCTCCATGCTGCGTAGACGATAGTCAGTGCCCACATCCACGTTCATGATATCCATGCGCTCCTGGATCAACTTGATGGCGGGCAGGATGCGATCCCGATGCAATCCATCGGGATACAGGGTGCTGGGCTCGTAGTTTGATGTCATGATGAAAGAAGTGCCATGCTCGAACAGCTTAAGCAATAGTCTATACAGAATCATGGCATCGGCAACATCCGACACATGGAATTCGTCGAAGCAGATCAGGCGATAACGCTTGGCAATGCGGCGCGCCACCTCATCCAGCGGGTCTTGCTGGCCACGCACCGCATCGAGTTCGCGATGCACGCCGCGCATGAACTCATGAAAATGCACGCGCGTCTTGCGCTTTACAGGCACCGTCAGGTAAAACGCATCCATCAGAAAGCTTTTACCCCGGCCTACGCCACCCCACAAGTACACACCACGCGGCACATCGGGACGTTTGAAGATTTTCCTCAAAGCGGAAGAACGGTCTTGCTTGAAGCTCACCCAGTCATCGAAATACACTTGCAGGCGCTCGATAGCCGCCTTCTGTGCCTGGTCGGCTTGATAGCCGCGCTCTTGCAGGGCATGTTGATAATACTCTTGAACATTCATGATGTTTTCTTGGGAGGCTTAAAAGAAATACCTGCCCCCATGCTGCGCAGGCCCAGCCCTGTTTGCTGCCTTCAGAGGAAGAAAGGTTCTCCGGGTGGCAATCAACAGGAAAAAAGAACGGGCGGCGTTCTGCCGCCCGTCTTGATGGTTCATGAGAAAAGCAAGCTTTAGAAATTCAGCGTGCGTTTATCGACAGCCAACGCGGCTTCTTTCATGGCTTCCGACAAAGTCGGGTGTGCATGGCAAATACGGGCAATGTCTTCCGCTGCGCCACGGAATTCCATGATGGTGACCGCTTCGGCGATCAGTTCCGAAGCCATCGGCCCGATGATATGGACCCCAAGGACTTCATCCGACTTGGCATCAGCCAGCACTTTGACGAAACCGGTGGTATCGCCCAATGCCCTGGCCCGGCCATTTGCCATAAAGGGGAAGCTGCCTGCCTTGTAATCACGCCCTTCGGTCTTGAGCTGCTGCTCATTCTTGCCGACCCACGCAATTTCGGGCGAGGTATAAATGACCGAAGGAATTGTGGCGAAATTAACATGGCCATGCTGTCCGGCAATGCGCTCCGCAACAGCCACACCTTCTTCTTCAGCCTTGTGGGCCAGCATAGGGCCACGCACCACATCACCTACTGCCCAGACATTGGGCAGGTTGGTCTTGCAATCATCATCGACAGCAATGAAACCGCGCTCGTCGCGTTTGAGTCCAACGGTATCGAGACCGAGGCCGTCGACATTAGGCACGCGGCCGATAGAAACAATGAGCTTGTCGACCACCAGTTTCTGCTCGGCACCGCCGGCATCGGTGTAAGGCACCGTGACCGATTTTGCTGTGGATTTCACTTCGCCAATCTTGACGCCGGTCTGGATGACGAGGCCTTGCTTGGCAAGCGCTTTCTGTGCTTCTTTGGCAACCTGTTGGTCGGCAACAGCCAGGAAATCAGGCATTGCCTCCAGGATGGTGACCTCGGCACCCAGGCGACGCCATACACTACCCAGTTCGAGGCCGATGACACCGGCCCCGATCACGCCCAATTTCTTGGGAACTGCCGGGATACGCAAAGCACCATCGTTGGAAAGAATTTGTGTCTCGTCGAAAGGCAAGCCAGGCAGCTCGCGTGGCGATGAGCCCGTGGCGATAATGACGTGCTTGGCAACAAGCTCGTCTTCGGCCTTACCTGAAACCTTGATGGTCCAGCCACCATCACTTTGAGAAACAAAAGAACCCGTACCGTGAAAGAACGTTACTTTGTTCTTTTTGAACAGATACAGGATACCGTCGTTGTTTTGCTTCACCACGGTGTCTTTGCGACCTACCAGCGTGTCGAGCTTCAGGCTCACGCCCTTGACTTCTATGCCATGCTCGGCAAAATGGTGGTTGGCCTGCTCAAAATGTTCGGACGACTGCAGCAAGGCCTTGGACGGAATGCATCCCACGTTAGTGCAAGTGCCACCAGGCGCTGGTTTACCATCGGCAGTGCTCCAGGCATCAATACATGCCACGCTCTTGCCAAGCTGCGCCGCACGGATGGCGGCAATGTAGCCACCAGGGCCGGCGCCAATAACAACCACGTCAAATTGTTTAGCCATATTCTTTCTCGATTGAATAGTGTGTTGACGCAAGCCTTGTGAGCCTGCGCCCCGGAAGGAAGCGGCAAAGCCTGCAACACGCTTCCGCGACAACAGAAAAGACGATCAAAAAACCCCGGGCAAGCCCTTGGTCCACTGGCGGACAGGCTTGCCCGGGGTTGTTCTACACCTTAACCAGCATACTTAGACATCCAGCAACAGGCGTTGTGGGTCTTCAAGGGCTTCTTTCATGGCGACCAGGGCCAACACCGCCTCTCGGCCGTCAATGATGCGGTGATCGTATGACAAGGCAAGGAAGTTGATGGGTCGAATGACGATCTGGCCGTTTTCGACCACAGGGCGCTCTTTGGTGGCATGAATGCCGAGAATTGCCGACTGTGGGGGATTGATGATGGGCGTGGACAGCATGGAGCCGAACACTCCGCCATTGGAGATGGAGAACGTACCGCCAGTCAACTCTTCGAGGCCCAGCTTGCCATCGCGTGCCCGTGCACCGAAATCGGCAATTTGCTTTTCGATTTCAGCAATGGACAGCTGATCGGCATTACGCAGGATGGGTACAACCAGTCCGCGTGGGCTGCCCACTGCGATACCGATGTCGAAGTAGCCATGATAGATGATGTCTTTGCCATCGACCGATGCATTGACGACAGGGTATTTCTTCAGGGCAGCTACTGCGGCCTTTACGAAGAAAGAGGTGAAGCCCAGCTTGACGCCGTGCTCTTTTTCGAACTGATCTTTGTATTTTTTACGCAGATCGAGAATACCCTGCATGTTGACTTCGTTGAAAGTCGTAAGAATGGCATTGTCTGATTGCGATTGCAGCAGACGCTCGGCCACGCGGGCACGCAGGCGGCTCATGGGTACGCGCTGTTCGGGACGACCATCGAGCGAAAGTGAAGCAGGCGCTGCCGGAGCAGCTGCTTTCTTAGCTGGCGCGCTGCCGGCCTGAAGAGCGTCGCCCTTGGTGACACGACCACCGCGGCCAGAACCCTCGACCGAGGCCGGATCAACGCCTTTTTCAGCCAGAATCTTGCCAGCAGCGGGTGATGCGATGGCTGCGGCACTCGGCGCGGCAGTTGCTGCCGCAGGAGCGGCGGCGGGTGCGGGCTCTTCGGCGGCGGGCGCTGCAGCCTTGCCTTCAGAGTCGATACGGGCCAGGACTTCACCTGCTGCGACCGTGCTACCGTCACCTTTGACGATTTCCTTCAAGACGCCTGACGAAGGAGCGGGGACTTCTAGAACAACCTTGTCCGTTTCTACCTCGATCAGTATCTCGTCGGCTTCGACCGCTTCCCCCGGTTGTTTCTTCCAGTTGAGCAGAGTAGCCTCGGTGATCGACTCGGAAAGCTGGGGTACGAGAACGTCAGTAATAGCCATAGTATGTATTCCGTTATGTGAGGTATTTGTTATTTCGTCAGCATAAAGCTTTTGAATTTGGGCGCCAGGGCCTGCTCGAGCAAATTACGCTGCTGCTCTTGGTGTTTGGCCAAATAGCCAACTGCAGGCGAAGCCGATGCAGAGCGGCCCGCATAACCCAAACGCTGACCATCAGCAATGTTTTCATATAGATGATGCTGAACATAAAACCAGGGACCCTGGTTTTGAGGCTCGTCTTGGACCCAGACAATTTCCTTGGCGTTGGTATATTTTTGCAGCTCTGCCTGGAAAGCCTTGTGCGCGAAGGGATAGAGCTGTTCGACACGCAGTATCGCGACATCTGAGCGACCGGCATCCTTGCGCGCGTGGACGATGTCGTAGTAGACCTTGCCCGAACATACCAGCACTCGCTTGACATCTGCTGGGACAATGCTTTCGTCTTGCTCGCCGATGACAGGCAGAAACTGACTGTTGGCCAGGTCGGCCAGCGGCGAAGTGGCATCTTTATTACGCAGCAAGGATTTGGGGGTCAGGATGACCAGCGGCTTGCGGAACGGCCGGATCATTTGACGACGCAACACGTGGAAGATCTGGGCACCGTTGGTAGGCTGCACAACTTGTATGTTGTTGTCGGCACACAGTTGCAGGAAGCGTTCGATACGCGCCGACGAGTGCTCGGGGCCTTGCCCTTCGTAGCCGTGCGGCAGCATCATGGTCAGGCCGCACTGACGACCCCATTTTGCTTCACCCGAGGTAATGAACTGATCGATGACGACCTGCGCGCCATTGACGAAGTCACCGAATTGCGCTTCCCAGATGGTGAGAGTATTAGGTTCGGCCGAAGCGTAGCCATACTCAAAGGCCAACACGGCTTCTTCCGAGAGGACCGAGTCGATGACCGTAAACGGAGCTTGATTGTCGGAAACGTTTTGCAGCGGAATATAGGTACCGTCGTTCCAGCGCTCGCGCTTTTGATCATGCAACACTGCATGGCGGTGTGTAAACGTACCGCGACCGGAGTCTTGCCCGGTAATGCGAATGGCATAGCCCGAAGCCACCAGGGTTGCAAAGGCAAGATGCTCACCCATGCCCCAATCGAGGTTTTGTTCGCCGCGAGCCATATTGCGACGGTCGTTGAGCAGCTTGTTGACCAGAGAATGGACGGTAAAGTCAGCCGGAACGGTGGTGAGCTTTTCGCCTATGCGCGTGAGCTCGGCTACCGGAACCCCGGTATCGGCTTGATCGGTCCATTTGGCGCCCAGAAACGAAGACCAGTCGGTAGAGTACTTGTTCTTGTAGTCGGTAAGGACCGGTTCGATGGTGCGCTGGCCGTCTTCCATGAGCTGCCGATAATCTTTAACCAGCTGATCGGGTTCGCCTTCGGCCAGGATGCCTTGAGCAACAAGCTTGTCGGCATACACTTTACGCGTACCGGGGTGCTTGCCTATGCTCTTGTACATCAAGGGTTGCGTCAGAGAGGGAGTATCTTGCTCGTTATGGCCCAATTTGCGGAAACAGACGATATCGACTACGACGTCGTGGTGGAATCGCATGCGGTAGTCAAGGGCCAGCTGCGTAACATATACCACTGCTTCAGGATCATCACCATTGACGTGGAATACCGGAGCCTCGATCATTTTTACGACGTCTGTGCAATACAGCGTAGAGCGCGTGTCGCGAGGATCAGAGGTGGTAAAGCCGATTTGGTTATTGATGACAATGTGCAGCGTGCCACCTGTGCCATAACCACGAGTTTGCGCCAGGTTGAGCGTTTCCATAACAACGCCCTGCCCGGCAAAGGCGGCATCTCCGTGCACCAGAACCGGCAGCACCTGTGAGCCTTCTTCGTCGCCACGACGATCCTGGCGGGCACGCACGCTGCCTTCGACCACAGGATTGACGATTTCAAGGTGTGAAGGGTTGAACGCGAGCGACAAGTGCACAGGACCACCACGCGTGGACAGATCGCTGGAGAAACCATTGTGATATTTGACGTCGCCGTCGGTCAGGCCTTCGGCGTGCTTGCCTTCGAATTCGGCAAACAGGTCGCCGGGCATCTTGCCCATGATGTTGACCAACATGTTCAGACGACCACGGTGGGCCATGCCCACTACAATTTCCTGGACGCCGTTCTCGCCGGCATGTCCGACGACCTCGTCCATGGCGGCGATGAAGCTTTCGCCGCCTTCGAGGGAGAATCGCTTCTGACCTACATACTTGGTGTGCAGAAAACGCTCGAGGCCTTCTGCTTCAGTAACTTGCTGCAGTATATGGCGCTTTTGCTCAGCCGAGAAAGACGGCACGCCAACGGTAGACTCCAGGCGTTCCTGGATCCAGCGCTTGGCAGCCGGATCGGAAATATGCATGAATTCGGCACCCACATTGCGACAGTATGTGTCGCGCAAAGCCTTGAGCATGTCGCGCATGGTCATGGTGTCGGCTTTGGTAAAGTAGGTATTGGTGGCCGAATAGACCTGGTCCAGGTCGGCCTCGGCCAGACCGTAGAAACCGGGGTCGAGCTCGGGTATGCTGGGGCGGTCCTGGCGCTTGAGCGGATCTAGTGCCGCAATGCGAGCACCCAGCGAGCGATAGGCAGCGATGATGGACTGGACATAGACCTGCTTGCCTGCAACTGTGAGGTCGGGCGCCTTGACATGAGAAACAAAGGCATTGGCCTTGGCGCGTTGGGCAAAAGACTCGACGACCGGTGCATGGGCTTGATCGCGCGTAACTTCGCTGCCATCAGTGGCAGGCAGGTGTTGCAATTGATCGAAATAGTCGCGCCACTGGTCGGGCACGGAGCCGGGATTATCGAGGTAGGACTCGTAGAGTTCCTCGACATAAGGGGCGTTGCTACCAAACAGGTAAGAATTGGATAAAAGTTCTATTTCCGATGACATATATGCGCTTCACCTAATTCGAGTGCTTCACTCGTTATTGATGCAGGGAACAACCTTCCGCGACACGGCCAGACCGTTTAGCGGATAGCGGGGGCAGAAGGCAACGTACGACGCCTTGATAAGCCGTATTCGCATTAGTATACCTGTGAAGTTACAAAGGATAAACCTGAAGGCTGGAAATGACGAACAATTCACGGAAAGCGTTGGCATTAACAAACACGTTTTCATGAATCGGGATATTCTTCACACAGACGCGCATTATGCAGTTAACTTTTTGCCTGGATTATTTGTATATTTTTAGCAGGAGCACGCCACCATGGACGCCAACGCCGACCTCGCCAAACTGGCCCTCGACTACCACGCCAATCCGGTCCCCGGAAAAATATCGGTCATGCCGACCAAACCCCTCGCCAACCAGGATGACCTGTCACTGGCTTATTCTCCCGGTGTTGCATTCGCATGCATGGATATCCATAAAAATGGCGAAGACGCAGCTTCCATGTATACCTCGCGCTCCAACCTTGTGGGGGTCATTACCAACGGAACAGCAGTGCTGGGACTCGGAAACATCGGCCCGCTGGCGGCCAAACCGGTCATGGAGGGCAAGGGTTGCCTGTTCAAAAAGTTTGCCGGTATCGACGTCTTCGATATCGAGCTGGCCGAAACCGACCCCGAGAAACTGGTCGAGATCATCGCCGCACTGGAGCCTACTCTGGGCGGCATCAACCTTGAAGACATCAAGGCACCGGAATGCTTCTATATAGAGAAAAAACTGCGCGAGCGCATGAAGATTCCCGTTTTCCATGACGACCAGCATGGCACTGCGATTATCTCTTCAGCCGCTATTCTGAACGGCCTGAAAGTGGTCGGAAAGAATATCAACGAAGTGAAGCTTGTCTGCTCCGGTGCCGGCGCAGCCGCCATCGCTTGCCTTGATCTGTTGGTTCACCTGGGGGTAAAACGCGAAAACATCTACGTTGTCGACTCACGCGGCGTGATCAGTAAAGGGCGTGACGAAGGCATGGAGGCGAACAAAGCGCGCTATGCCCAGGAAACCACCGCGCGGACACTGGCTGATGTGTGCAAGGATGCCGACGTGTTCCTGGGTTGTTCAGCGCCCGGCGTCATGTCGGCCGATATGGTCAAAAGCATGGCGCCCAGCCCGCTCATTCTGGCGCTGGCCAATCCCGAACCCGAAATTCGCCCCGAAGTAGCCAAGGCGGCCCGGCCCGACTGTGTGATTGCCACCGGCCGCTCCGATTACCCCAATCAGGTCAACAACGTTTTGTGTTTTCCTTTTATTTTCCGCGGCGCCATGGATGCGGGCGCCACGGTCATCAACGAGGAAATGAAGCTGGCTTGCGTAAAAGCCATAGCCGAACTGGCCGAGGCCGAGCAAAACGACGAGGTAGCCATAGCCTATGCCGGTGAAGAGCTCAGCTTCGGCCCCGACTACATTATTCCCAAGCCATTCGACCCACGCCTGATCATCAAGATCGCCCCCGCTGTGGCCGAAGCTGCCGCAGCATCCGGCGTAGCCAGGCGTCCCATTGCCGACCTGGAAGCCTATCGCCAGAAGTTGATGAGCCTGGTCTACCACACGGGGCAACTGATGCGCCCCCTGTTCATGCAAGCCAAGAGCGCTCCGAAGCGGGTCATATACGCCGACGGCGAGGACGAACGCGTATTGCGCGCAGCCCAGACCGTCGTGGATGAACAGTTCGCCCACCCCATCCTGGTGGGCCGTCCTTCAGTCATCGAGATGCGTATCAAAAAATTCGGCCTGCGCCTTAGCGCCGGGACGGATTTTGAAGTTGTCGACCCTGAAGACGACGCGCGTTTCAACGAAACCTGGTCGGCCTACTACAAGATGAAGGGGCGTGATGGCGTCACTCCCGATATTGCCAAGGCAATGGTACGCAAGCACAACTCGCTGATTGGCGTCATGCTGCTGCAGCGCGGCGATGCCGATGCCATGATTTGCGGGGTCACCAGCCGCTTCGACAACCAGCTACGATATGTAGATGAGGTCATAGGCCTGAAAGAAGGCGTTAAAACCTATGCCGCCATGAATGTACTGATGCTGCCCACCCAGACACTGTTCATTTGCGATACTCATGTCAATGAAGACCCGACAGCCGAACAGATCGCCGACATGACGATACAAGCGGCTCAAGAGGTACACCGTTTTGGCGTGGTACCCAAGGTAGCGCTGTTGTCGCACTCGAACTTCGGCAGCCGCTCAACGGCCTCGTCTCGCAAGATGGCCGAGGCACGCCGGATTATTGCCGAGCGCGCGCCCGAGCTTGAGGTCGATGGCGAGATGCATGCCGACTCGGCGCTGTCAGAAAAAACCCGTCTTAAGGCGTTTCCTGATTCAACCTTGAAGGGACCGGCGAATTTGCTGATTACACCTAACCTGGATACAGGCAATATCACCTACAACATGCTGAAGATGACAGGCAGCAATGGGGTGGCGATGGGGCCGGTATTGCTGGGCGCAGCGCGGCCTGTACACATCCTGACAACCAGCTCCACGGTGCGCCGGATTGTGAACATGACGGCGCTTGCGGTGGTGGACGCACAGCAGGAGGCTGGGCAGGTTCAGCTGTAAACGGCTGTCGTTTACGGGTTTCTTGCCCGATGCAGGTGTCTGCCCTGGGCAGACACCTGCATCAGCCCAATGAAATGCAGGGGAGGTAATGGTATTGGTGCTGATGCCCCCCTGCCCTATAACAGCCCTTTAAGCGCTAGGTACACCCCTACAATAACCAGGCTGACCAGGAAACAGCGCCGGAAGACGGCCGGAGCCAGCGATTGACGCAGCCGTTGCCCGGCCCCCATGCCTATCAGCGCCGGCACCAGCATGACCAACGACGTGCCCACCGCACCTAGCGAATAGCTATCGTTCAACCATAAGCCCGTAGCCAGAGCCACCGTGGACACAGTGAACGAGACCCCCATGGCCTGGATCAGCTCATCGCGAGTCAGACCCAAGGATTGCAGATAAGGTACGGCTGGCACGACAAACACCCCAGTTGCCGCCGTAATAAAACCGGTCAGAATACCCACGAGCGGGCCCAGCCATTTTTCGATGCGTGCTGGAGTGGTAAAAGGCTTACCAAACAGCGCCCACGCCGAATAGACGATCAGGGCCACACCCAGCGACACCGCCGCCCATGCTCCGGCGGGCGCACCCAATAACACCGCTCCAGCCAGCGTGCCTGCGGCTACGCCCCATTGCATGCCGCCTATACGACGTAGCATATGAGCAAGCGTATGAAATGGCCGGGTTTGCCACACATTGGTGACCAAAGAGGGAATCACCAGCAAGGCGGCAGCTTGGGCGGGGATCATGAAGATGGACAGTAAGGCCATCGAAATTGTCGGAAGCCCGAGCCCCACAATCCCTTTAACCAGGCCTGCCAGGACAAACACGGCAGTCACCAGCAAGAACGACCACAAAGTGTAGTCATCGAACATTTCGATCAACGGCATCCATAACTCCAAACGAGGTTGTGCGGCAATAGGAAAAGGACTATGACTATTCTGACGCCTGACCAGACTAAGGAAAATACGGCATTATCTAAGCCAGACTCAGGATCAACCTGAGCCTGTTCTTGAGCTGCATGCTATGATTTTTTTATGCGCTTCGACGTCACCGACCTACGCCTGTTCTTGAACATCCACGAGGCGGGAACCATTACCGATGGCGCCCAGCGGTCCCACATAACACTGGCTTCTGCCAGTGAGCGGGTCAAAGGCATGGAAGAAGCTATAGGGGTAGCGCTACTGCTACGCGGCCGCCGGGGTGTGCAACTTACGCCGGCCGGCCGGACACTACTGCATCATGCTCGTTCCGTATTGCAACAGGTAGACCGCATGCGGGGTGAACTCGACCTGTACGGCCAGGGACTGAAGGGGCATGTGCGCCTGCTGTGCAATACCGCTGCACTAAGCGAATACTTACCCGACATTCTTGGCGGCTTTCTGGCCCAGTACCCACAGATCTCAGTCGACCTGGAAGAAAGGATGAGTTACGACATTGCCGATGCCATACGCAGCGGCATTGCCGACATTGGTATTGTGGCTGATTCGGTCGATTTGCAAGGACTGGAAACCCACACTTTTCTTTCCGATCCCCTGACACTGATTGTCCCCATGAATCACGAGCTCGCGCAGCGTAAATCTGTCAGCTTTGCCGAAGTGATCCACCATGACTTTATTGGCTTGACCGAGGGCAGCGCACTGCAAGAGCATATTGCGCATCATGCCCGCAAGGCTGGCAAGCATCTGGGCTATCGGATTCGTCTGCGTAGCCTGGATGCAACGTGCCGGATGGTGGGTCAGGGTATCGGCATAGGCATAGTCCCCAAGGCCACCGCCACACGCCTGGCCAGAACGGCACGAATTAAACAAATACCCCTGGCCGATACTTGGGCCCGCCGGGATCTAGTGCTATGCGTGCGCCCCGCCAATGAGCTGCCGGTTTATGTCCGCCAAATGATGAACTTCATTCTGAGCGCACACTAAATCTGATCTGCTTTACGTTGCCAACCGGCCTCTCAGATAAAAAAAGGCGGAGCGCCCTGTAAGCGCCCCGCCCTTGTCCTGCTCAGGCTGAATTAGCGCTGAGTGGGTACGTCGCGAACCTGCGAGCCGGTGTATAGCTGACGCGGACGGCCGATCTTGTAATCGGGGTCGGACAGCATTTCGCTCCATTGAGCGATCCAGCCCACCGTACGCGCCAAGGCAAAGATGGCAGTAAACAATGAGGTCGGGATGCCAATGGCACGCTGAACAATACCCGAATAGAAGTCAACGTTCGGATACAGTTTGCGTTCGACGAAATACGGATCTTCGAGAGCGATGCGTTCGAGTTCCATGGCCAGCTTGAACAAAGGATCATTCTCGAGACCCAGTGCCGACAGCACTTCTTTGCAGGTTTCCTGCATGAGCTTGGCGCGTGGGTCATAGTTCTTGTAGACGCGATGACCAAAACCCATCAGGCGTACGCCGGAAGTTTTGTCTTTGACCTTTTCCATGAACTCGCCGACTTTGGCAACACCGCCATTGGCCTGTAACTCTTCGAGCATCTGCAGGCAAGCTTCGTTGGCGCCGCCATGGGCCGGGCCCCACAAGCAACCTACGCCTGCGGCAATAGCTGCAAACGGATTGGTGCCCGACGAGCCGCACAGACGCACGGTAGAAGTGGATGCATTTTGTTCGTGATCGGCGTGCAGAATGAATATACGATCAAGCGCGCGTTCCACGACTTCGTTGACTTTATAGTCTTCGCAAGGCGTGGCGAACATCATGTGCAGGAAATTGCCGGTGTACGACAGGTCGTTCTTTGGATAGATGTAAGGCTGGCCCAAAGAGTGCTTGTATGCCATGGCCACCAGGGTCGGCATCTTGGCAATGAGGCGAATAGCCGATACATGGCGATGATGCGGATTGGTGATGTCGGTAGAGTCGTGATAGAAAGCAGACAGCGCGCCCACCAGGCCCGTCAATACAGCCATGGGATGCGCATCGCGGCGAAAGCCTTGCATGAAGATGCGCATCTGCTCGTGCACCATCGTATGGTTGGTGACCAGAGAATCAAACTCTGTTTTCTGGGCACCATCGGGCAAGTCGCCGTTCAGGATCAAATAACAAATATCCAGAAAATCGCAATTCTGCGCCAGCTGATCGATAGGGTAGCCGCGATAAAGCAGCTGGCCCTTGTCACCATCGATATAGGTAATGCCCGACTCGCATGCAGCGGTCGACATAAAGCCGGGGTCGTAGGTAAACATACCGCTCTGGCCATACAACTTGCGGATATCGATGACATCAGGACCGACGGAGCCCTGATACACAGGGAACTCTATCGGCGCGCTACCATCCGAGAACGATAGCGTGGCTTTTTTATCTGACAATTGCATCACATTCTTCCTTAAAAATTACAGCTTCTGCATTTGTTCGACCAGTCTGTGAATATCCGGCGTGTCGTACACGCCGGACAGCGTTGTTCTGGCCAGCAATACATCAAGCAACTCGTTATCACCCATCTCGAAAAGCAAAGACAAGGCAGAAACATCGGTATCGGTCAGCTCGGTTTCGTACTCATCCAGAAACCGGGTGATGATCAGGTCATTTTCGAGCAGACCACGGCGCGCTCGCCAGCGCAGGCGTGCGCGCTCAAGCTCTGATAACTTGCTCATCAGCAGCCCAGGAACTTATATTGCACGACGAACCAGCATTTCTTTGATCTTGCCGATGGCATGGGATGGGTTCAACCCCTTCGGACAGACATCAGCGCAGTTCATGATGGTGTGGCAACGGAACAAGCGGTAAGGATCCTCGAGGTTGTCGAGACGCTCGCCAGTAGCCTCGTCGCGGCTGTCAGCAATAAAGCGATATGCCTGCAGAAGGCCAGCCGGGCCAACGAATTTGTCGGGGTTCCACCAGAAAGATGGGCAGGCGGTCGAGCAACAAGCGCACAGAATGCACTCGTAGAGACCATCGAGCTCTTCGCGCGCCTCGGGCGTTTGCAGACGCTCTTTTTCGGGTGGCGGCTGATCGTTGATCAGGAAAGGCTTGATCGAATGATACTGATTAAAGAAATGCGTCATGTCGACAATCAGGTCGCGCACGACAGGCAGACCTGGCAGCGGCTTGAGCACGATAGGCTCTTTGAGCTCGAGCAGATTTGTGGTGCAGGCCAGGCCGTTCTTGCCATTGATGTTCATGGCGTCGGAGCCGCAGACCCCCTCACGGCAGGAGCGGCGCAGTGCCAGGCTGTCGTCGACATCGTTCTTGATGCGGATGATGGCGTCGAGCAGCATCTTGTCGGTAGGCTGGAGCTCGACTTCGAGCTTCTGCATGTATGGACGCTCGTCCTTGTCGGGATCGTAGCGATAGATTTCAAATTTGACGATACGTTTTTGGCTCATTTCGATATCCTGCTTAGAAGGTCCGCGCTTTGGGCGGGAAGCTGTCTACGGTAAGCGGCTTCATGGTGACCGGCTTGTATTCGAGACGGCTGCCTTCGGAGAACCACAAGGTATGACGCAACCAGTTTTCGTCGTCACGCTCGGGGTGATCGCTGAGTGCGTGTGCACCGCGGCTTTCAGTGCGATTGGCTGCCGACTTGGTCGTTGCCTTGGCCACTTCAATCATGTTGGAGACTTCAAGCGCCTCGACACGAGCCGTATTGAAGACTTTGGATTTATCCTTGAAGTAGATATTGTCTACTTGCTGGGCAACACCCTCGATGGAATCGACACCCTTGGCCAACAGGTCAAGCGTGCGGAATACGCCGCAATGGTGCTGCATGGACATGCGCATGGCATTGGCGACATCTTGCGTTTTCTCGCCGGAAGTGCGCGACTCGATCTTGTTGACGCGATCGAGCGAGTAGTCGATGGCCGACTCGGGTATGGGCTGATGAGCGTGCTGCTTCTCGGGGTGCGTGCCCACAATGTGATTGCCCGCTGAACGACCAAACACAATGAGGTCGAGCAAGGAGTTTGTGCCCAGGCGGTTGGCGCCGTGAACGGAGGTCGCCGCACATTCTCCGATGGCATACAAACCATTGACTGGCGTGGTTTCGCCATTGGCGTAACTGACCACCTGGCCATAAATGTTGGTGGGTATGCCGCCCATTTGATAATGGATCGTGGGCACAACCGGGATGGGATCCTTGATGGGATCGACGTTGGCAAACTTGATGGCAATTTCACGGATGGACGGCAGACGTTTCTGGATGGTTTCAGCCCCCAGATGATCAAGCTTGAGCACGACATAGCTGCCGTCGCCGCAACCACGGCCTTCTTTGATTTCCTGGTCCATGGAGCGCGATACGAAGTCGCGCGGCGCCAGGTCTTTGAGCGTGGGCGCATAGCGCTCCATGAAGCGCTCGCCGTCTTTATTAAGCAGAATACCGCCCTCGCCTCGCACACCTTCGGTGATGAGCACGCCCGCACCGGCTACGCCTGTGGGGTGGAACTGCCAGAACTCGAGATCCTGCAAAGGCAGCCCGGCACGCGCGGCCATGCCCAGGCCGTCTCCGGTATTGATGAAAGCATTGGTAGACGCTGCCCAGATACGGCCAGCTCCGCCGGTCGCCAGGACTGTCTGCTTGGCTTCGAGGACATAGATTTCGCCGGTTTCCATTTCGAGCGCAGTGACGCCCAGGACGTCACCTGCCTCGTTGCGCAGCAAGTCGAGAGCCATCCATTCAACAAAGAACTGCGTACGGGCCGCAACGTTGCGCTGATACAGCGTATGCAACATGGCATGGCCGGTACGGTCGGCGGCGGCACAGGCGCGCTGGACCGGTTTTTCGCCGAAGTTGGCCGTATGGCCACCGAATGGGCGCTGATAAATCGTGCCATCGGCGTTGCGGTCGAACGGCATACCGAAATGCTCGAGCTCGTAGACGGCATTGGGCGCTTCGCGACACATGAATTCAATGGCGTCCTGGTCGCCGAGCCAGTCGGAACCTTTGACGGTATCGTACATATGCCAATACCAGTTGTCTTCGCTCATGTTGCCCAGGGAAGCGCTGACGCCGCCCTGTGCCGCCACCGTATGCGAACGCGTGGGGAAGACTTTGGACAAGACCGCGACCGACAAGCCGGCCTGCGCCAGTTGCAATGAGCAACGCATGCCGGACCCACCGGCGCCTACGACCACCACATCAAACTGGCGGCGGGGTAAGGAATTTTTGACAGCAGCCACGGCTTATAAACTCCAGAGAATTTTTGCGAAATAGACAAGGGCACCGACCAACCACAACAAGGTCAGAACCTGCAGAAACAGGCGCAGGCCAGCCGCACGAACGTAGTCCATCCAGATGTCGCGTACGCCTATCCAGGCATGCCAGGCCAGCGAGATGAAGGCCAGCGTCGCCAGCATTTGTCCCAGAGGCAGATTCAGGCAGGTGAACGTGAACAAGCCACGCCAGCCTTCGTAGTTGAGCTCGGGCGTGAACAGGATGCCCACAAGCAGCACCAGGGTGTAAACAGCCATGATGATGGCGGTAACCCGTTGTGCAAGGAAATCGAGCGTGCCGTAATGTGCGCCTACGACGTGACGCCGTACACCAATACGTTCTTGAGCCATTACCACACCCCAAATAATTTAAGACCAAACACCAGGGTCAGCGCCAGGCTGACACCAAACACCACACCTGCCGTCTTTTGGGCCGTATGCTTGTCATTACCAATGTGCAAGTCGAGCACAAGATAACGAATGCCTGCGCAGAAATGATGCAGATAACCCCAGATGAGGACCAGCAAGACCAGCTTGCACAAGGGGTTGGCTACCCAGGCCTGTATGCTGGCAAAGCTTTCGGGCGAGCCCACGCTAAGCGCGAACAGCGGCAAAATAACCAGCGGAATACAGAGAAACAACAAGGCGCCGCTGACGCGGTGCATGATGGATGATTTTCCTGCCAGGGGCAGATGGTAGCTCAGGATCTGCGGTACGCTGAGATTGCGATACTGCGGACGCGGCTTTGAAGCTGAATCGGACATGATGGCCTCGAGTTAAACAAAATAATTTATTGCAAAGCGCTACGAGCATTTTCGCCGATTTAAGGCTGATCCACCAAATCGACGAAAAGACCCTTTTAATTCAAACTGTTTCGATAATGGAACCGTTCTGTTACGTATAACCCCCTGCGCACTTCCATGGGACGATCACCATACGTGTACGAGACACGTTCGACCTGGAGCAAGGCATTGCCCGGCTCGACTTGCAGCAGTTGTGCGGCTTCGGCACCCGCATTGACGGCGCGGATCTTTTCGTCGGCCCGCACCATGCTGACACCAAATTCGGATTCGAACCAGGCATATAGCGGACCCTTGTAGCTGGCCAGGGTTTCGGCGGTAAGTCCGCGAAACACTGCAGCGGGCAGCCAGATGTCATCAAGGATAGTGGGAACCTGGTCAAAGGACAGCAGACGACGAATATTGACCGCCATGTCTGGGCTTCGAAGCTCAAGCAAAGCCGCTATATCGGCTGGCGCCTTGACCCGCTGGCAGCCAAGGATTTGGCTACCGGACACCGCCTGCTTGCCATCATCGGAGGTCAGGCGCAAAAAACGGAAGCGCACCTTGGCCTCGTGGTGCGTGGCCACAAAAGTACCTTTGCCTTGTCGTCGCAGCAGGAGGTTTTCGGCGGCCAGCTCGTCGATAGCCTTGCGCACCGTACCTTGGCTGACCTGAAAGCGCGCAGCCAGCTCGAGCTCGCTGGGTATGGCTTCGCCCGGCTTCCAGTCGCCTCTGTCGAGGCTTTGCAGCAGCAAGCCCTTGATCTGCTGGTATAACGGGCTGAACGCAGCGCTGCTGGCAGCACGTTCAGCGACCTGACCACGATCAGTTAGGGGAGCGTCAGACATTAGAAAACTTTTATAGGATGGCAAATAGCGCAGCGTGAAAAATGCTTGTGAAACGCCCGCTATTTTCGCATGCTTGGAGGTTTCTGTCTAACACTCTTATATAAGATATAAGATTTGACTGGAAGCTGGTTTTTAGATACGCTACCGCGTTGTGCCACAGCGCCGCTGCTTGCGGCACAAGCGCGTCCTGATCCCTGCATGGCTATCGCCAGCCGCATATAGACCGCCCTCAAAAGAATTACACTGTCTGTTGTCTCTTCACTCATTCATTTTCAACATCTACCGGGAGATAGTTCATGTCCAAACCCGCTATGCGTGTCGCCGTTACCGGCGCTGCCGGCCAAATCGGCTACGCCCTGCTATTCCGCATCGCCTCAGGCGAAATGCTCGGCAAGGATCAGCCCGTCATCCTTCAACTACTTGAAATTCCCGACGAAAAAGCCCAGAAAGCGCTGAAAGGCGTAATGATGGAACTGGACGATTGCGCCTTCCCCTTGTTGGCCGGCATGACGGCACACAGCGACGCGCGCGAAGCGTTCAAAGATGCCGACGTAGCATTGCTGGTAGGAGCCCGTCCCCGTGGCCCCGGCATGGAACGCAAAGATTTGCTGCAGGTGAACGCACAAATCTTTACTGCCCAAGGCAAAGCGTTGAATGACGTGGCCAGCCGTAATGTAAAAGTGCTGGTGGTCGGTAACCCCGCCAACACCAACGCCTATATCGCCATGAAGTCCGCCCCCGACCTGCCCGCGAAGAATTTCACTGCCATGTTGCGCCTGGACCATAACCGCGCCCTGTCACAGCTGTCCGCCAAATCAGGCAAACCCGTTGCCGACATCGAAAAACTCATCGTCTGGGGCAACCATTCGCCCACCATGTATCCCGACACCCGCTTTGCCACTGTAGGCGGCGAAAGCCTTGACGGCCTGATCAATGACGAGGCCTGGAACCGCGATACCTTTATCCCTACCGTCGGCAAACGCGGCGCCGCCATCATTGATGCGCGCGGCCTGTCCTCGGCCGCTTCAGCCGCCAACGCGGCAATCGACCATGTACACGACTGGATTCTGGGTTCGAACGGAAAATGGGTCACCATGGGCATACCCTCCGACGGTTCCTATGGCATCCCCGAAGGTATCATCTACGGCGTACCTGTCACGACCGCGAATGGCGAATACACCCGCATCGAAGGCCTGGAAATCGATGCCTTCTCGCGCGAGCGCATGGACTTCACCCTGAAGGAGCTGCTTGAAGAGCGCGACGGCGTTCAAGACCTGCTGAAGTAAGCAGTTCAAACAAGCCACTCAAAAAAAACCTGGATTCGGCATAACGCCGAATCCAGGTTTTTTTGTCTGGACAACGCGGATCAGGGCTCGATGGGCGGCAGGTCTTCGGCAAGAATGCGCAGGCTGGCCTGCAGCGCACGGGTATAGCGCTGTTTTTCAATGGCAATGCGTTGCTCATCCCAGACATAAAACCCCTGTCCAGTCTTCATGCCCAGATGCCCCGCCTTGGGCTTATCTGCAAGTACCGCGGGCGGCACCGCCGCATTCGACAAGGAGGGATAAATCGTAGCCGCCGCCGCAGCATGCACATCGAGGCCCGCATGCTCCTTCTGCATCACAGGACCTGCAGCCAGATAGCGAAAACCGAAACCAAATCGCACAGCGGCATCGATATCTTCCGGCGTCGCTATTCCTTCCTGAATCAGGGAAAAGGCTTCGCGACCCAAGGCATGCTGCAAACGATTGCCTATGAATCCGGGCACATCTTTGCGCACCAGAATAGGCACAGACCCACAACGCTTCATGAATGTACTCAGGGCGTCAGCGGCAACGCGGTCTGTGGCGCTGCCCAACACCACCTCAACCAAAGGAACGATATGGGCAGGCATGAAGAAATGCAAACCCATCATGCGCTCTTGAGTAGGTAATCCTTGCGCAATCTGACTGATCGGGAAGCTGGAACTGTTACTGGTCAACAAGGCATGGGCGGGCGCCTTCTCGGCCAGGGCCTTGAACAAATCACGCTTGATTTGCAGCGACTCGGGTACGCACTCGATCACCAGGCCGACCTCTTGCCAGGCAATATCATCTATCGACACAACCACATCCAGCAGGCTGATGTGATCACCACGATCGATGGCCTGCAGGTTCTCTGCGACCTTCTTGCATAGGCCGGCATGCAAAGCCTGCGCGGGCTCAACAATGATGGTTTTACTGCGGGCGCGCAGCAAAACAACTGCCACATCCGCACCCATGGTGCCACCACCCACCACCACCGATCGGGTGGCACTGGGCGCCCCCAGCCATTGTTCCTGTTTCATGTCTTCAAGCCCCTCTTTTTTCCGTTCAAGTCGAAATCATACGTGAGCCATGACACCATGGCTCACACCAGCCTGGCACACGGCCACCCTGTGAACAAAAATCATGGTTTCAACTCATTCAACCGCCTGAGCTTGCGCCATAAAGTCGTGCGACTGATACCCAATCGTTCCGCGGCAAGCTCCCGATTGCCGCCGCACTCATTCAGCACATCGCGCAGGAGCATCAGTTCCGCCTCTGCGCGGCTGCTGCGCAAGGCCTGCGACGGCTTGGCGTCGCGCAAAGAGAAAAGTTCGGGTGCAATTTCTTGCAACGCCTCCCGCGTAACGGGACCACCCATCCGCAACGGCTCATGAAACACCATGGTCCGTTCTATCAGGTTCTCGAGCTCACGAATATTTCCCGGCCAGTCATACCCCTGCGCCGCCTCTACCAGCACGTTTATCAGCCCTTCGTCGGCCAATTTCCGATTGTTCAAACGGGTGGCGATCTTGTCGGCGAGATGGCTGGCCAGCATGGGCAAGTCAGCCAGCCGCGCTCTTAATGGAGGCAAATGCACCAGCAGGATATTCAACCGGTAATAGAGATCCTGGCGAAATTCGCCCTGGGCCACCTGCTGCTCCATATTGCGATGGGTGGCGGCAATCACCCGCACATCCACGGGAGTAGGCTCGGTGGCACCGACGCGCAGCACCTCCTTTTCCTGCAGCACCCGCAGCAAGCGGGTTTGCAGCGGCAACGGCATGTCGCCGATCTCATCAAGAAAAATCGTACCCGTATGCGCCGCTTCGAACAGGCCAACCTTGCCACCGCGGCTGGACCCGGTAAACGCGCCATCCACATAGCCGAACAGCTCGCTTTCCAGCAAGGTCTCAGGAAAGGCAGCACAATTGATGGCCACAAAGGGCTGCGATTGGCGTGCGCTGGCATTGTGTATGCCCTGCGCCAGCAACTCCTTACCCGTGCCGCTCTCGCCTACGATCAGGACGGTTGCACTGCTTTGCGCGCAGGTCCGGGCTCGTTGCCTGACTCGCTGCAGCGCCTCGCTTTGCCCTATCAAGTTGGACAATCCATACCGGGCATGACGCGAGCCGGGCTGGGCACGTGATCGCAAGCTGCGGTCCAGGCGCTGGATGGCGATCGGATCCTGGCAAATCAGCACTGCGCCGGTCTGCCGACCTTGCTCGACGATGGGCATGCGCGTGACGACAACCGTCTTGCCGTTGACCTGCTGGACCTGCTCGACGACGGCCTCGCCGGTACGCAAGGTGCCGGCAAGACTCAGCTCGCTGCGCACGTCTCCCAGCCGCTGACCAATAAGCTGCGCGGCCGACAGGCCGATAATGGATTCCATTTCGGGATTGATCGTTTCTATGCGTTCATCAAGGTTTACCGCGACGACGCCGTCCTTGAGATGCCCTAATATCGTGCTGAGTTTCTCGCGTTTTGCCGCTTCCAGGCGGGCAATACGCGCAACTTCAACAGCGCCCTCCATGGCTTCGCGCACAGCACCGCGCGAATACAGCAAAACTCCTTCCAGGCCGTAGGATCGTGCCAGATCAACCACCAGCCCGGGAGCGACCACAGCCTCAGTCCCCGAGGCGGCCAACTCCTGCACACAGGCTTCCGCCTCTTCTTCAGTGGTGTAGGAGCGCAGATCGACTTGCAGGGAAAATCGCTCGTTGAAATGGGCCAGCTCGGACGGCACTTCGCCATATGTGACCACAGCAAGCCGCTGCGCCTTGCCCGAAGCGCGCGCAAGCCCCTGCATGACATCAAAGCCCCCAGGCTTGACCAATACGACAGGCAAATCCAGGTGCTCTCGCAAAAAACTGCCATTGGAACCGGCGGACACCACCGCATCCACACCACCCGCCTGCCTGAGATGGGCAATGCTTTCCACCGCGTCGCCGTATGCCTTATCCAGAATCACGACTTCTGCCAGGGAACTGTAGCCGGGAGCCAGCTCTTCGAGCAAGGCGCGCAAGCCAAGAAAACCAACCGCCGCAATACGCAGCCGAGAGCCCCCTAGAGCAGGAAAAAATGCCATATCCACCTCAATTATTTCAGAATCAATGAAACATGAAACGTTATTATTTCATATTTGAAACAACATGCCATTTATTCGTAAAAAACTTTCCCCTGACAGTCATGGAATTTCCTTTTTGCTACTATCACTTAGCGAATATCCTGGTGTTGAGCGCAAGATCAGGATAACTGGCATGCTTATTGCTTTAATCCTGTCATTCGCCAATGGCTACGCCATTACTCCATCACTGAACAGAGAGGTCCCTACGTGCCTACTACTTCCCAACCCACCTCAGCCGGCGCATCGTTTCGCCAAGCCTTGAAAGAAGAGCGTCCACTACAAATTATTGGTGCCATCAACGCGAATCATGCGCTGCTGGCCAAGCGGGCAGGCTATAAAGCCATTTATCTGTCTGGCGGCGGTGTTGCCGCAGGTTCGTTGGGCTTGCCCGATCTGGGCATCAATACGCTGGACGATGTACTGACCGACATACGACGCATTACTGACGTGTGCGATGTGCCTCTGGTGGTAGACATCGATACCGGTTTTGGCCCTTCGGCATTCAATATCGCCCGCAGCATCAAGAGCCTGATCAAGTTCGGTGCAGCCGCCTGTCACATTGAAGATCAGGTTGGCGCCAAGCGCTGCGGCCACCGCCCAGGAAAAGAAATCGTGACTGCCCAGGAAATGGTTGACCGCGTCAAGGCCGCGGTAGATGCACGTACCGACAGCAATTTCTTCCTCATCGCGCGTACCGACGCTATTGCTGTCGAAGGCGTAGACGCCGCCCTGGAACGCGCCGCGGCCTGCGTCGAAGCCGGTGCGGACGCCATCTTCGCCGAAGCCTCTTACGATCTGGCCACTTTCGAACGCTTTTCCAAAGCCTTGAATGTGCCAGTGCTGGCCAATATTACCGAGTTTGGCAAGACGCCTTTATTCACCGTTGATGAACTCGAATCAGCCGGGGTCGGCATGGTACTGTATCCGCTGTCAGCCTTCCGCGCGATGAACAAAGCAGCCGAAACGGTATACGAAGCCATACGCCGCGACGGCCACCAGAAAAATGTTGTCGACATGATGCAAACCCGAGACGAGCTTTATGATCGCATCGGTTACCACGAATTTGAATCCCGACTCGATGCCCTGTTCCAGCAAGGCAAATCGAAATAACCTTTTCAGGAGTTGCGACATGGCAAACGCCGAAACACAAGAAAACAAGCCCAAAGTCAAAAAATCCGTAGCATTGTCCGGTGTGGTGGCTGGCAACACAGCCCTGTGCACCGTTGGACGCAGCGGCAACGACCTGCATTACCGAGGCTACGACATCCTTGACCTGGCTGAAACCAGCGAATTCGAGGAGATCGCCCACTTGCTGATACACGGCAAGCTGCCCAACAAGTCGGAACTGAACGCATACAAAGAAAAGCTGCGCAAACTGCGTGGTCTTCCCGCTCAACTCCAAAGCGCCCTTGAAGCCCTGCCCGCTGCCAGCCATCCCATGGATGTCATGCGCACGGCCGTCTCGGTGCTCGGCTGCATCCTGCCCGAGAAAGACGACCACAACCTGCCCGATGCACGCGACATCGCAGATCGCCTGATGGCCAATCTGGGCTCGGCGCTACTGTACTGGTACCACTATAGCCACAATGGCCACTACATCGACGTGCAAACCGACGACGACAGCATAGGCGGCCACTTCCTGCATCTGCTGCACGGTAAAAAGCCCAGCGATGAATGGGTTCGTGCCATGCACACGTCGCTGATTCTGTATGCGGAGCATGAGTTCAATGCATCCACCTTTACCAGCCGTGTGATTGCCGGCACCGGCTCCGATATGTACTCTGCCATTACGGGCGGAATCGGCGCCTTGCGCGGCCCCAAGCATGGTGGCGCAAACGAAGTTGCCTTCGAAATCCAGAAGCGCTATGAAACGCCTGATGAAGCCGAGGCCGACATTCGTCGTCGCGTGGAAAACAAAGAAGTCGTGATTGGCTTCGGACACCCGGTCTACACGGTTTCCGATCCACGCAATAAAGTCATCAAGGAAGTCGCCCGCAAGCTGTCCAAAAAGCAGCAGAACACCAAGATGTACGAAATCGCAGAGCGCCTGGAAGAAGTCATGTGGGACGCCAAGAAAATGTTCCCCAACCTCGACTGGTTTTCGGCGGTGTCTTACCACATGATGGGCGTGCCTACGTCCATGTTCACACCTTTGTTCGTAATTGCCCGTACAGCAGGCTGGTCAGCCCACATCATCGAGCAGCGCATCGATAACAAAATCATTCGCCCGACCGCCAATTATGTCGGCCCGGAAGATCAGAAGTTCGTTCCACTGGACAAACGCTAGACCGTCATGAACACTGCATACCGCAAACCCCTGCCCGGCACCAAGCTGGATTACTTCGACACGCGCGCAGCGGTCGAAGCCATTCAGCCTGGTGCTTACGCCACCCTGCCTTACACCTCGCGCGTATTGGCCGAAAATCTGGTCCGCCGCTGCGATCCCGATACCCTCACGGCATCGCTGCAACAGCTCATTGAACGCAAACGCGACCTGGATTTTCCGTGGTTCCCCGCCCGCGTCGTCTGCCACGACATTCTTGGACAGACTGCGCTGGTTGACTTGGCCGGCCTGCGCGAGGCCATCGCCCAGCAAGGCGGTGATCCAGCGCAAGTCAACCCGGTAGTCCCCACCCAATTGATTGTCGATCACTCGCTGGCCGTTGAGCATGGCGGTTTCGACAAAGATGCTTTCGCCAAGAACCGTGCCATCGAAGACCGTCGCAACGACGATCGCTTTCACTTCATCAACTGGACCAAGAAAGCGTTCAAGAATGTCGACGTGATCCCACCAGGCAACGGCATCATGCACCAGATCAACCTCGAGCGCATGTCGCCGGTCATTCACGCCCGTGATGGCATAGCGTTCCCCGACACCCTGGTTGGCACCGACAGCCACACACCGCACGTAGACGCACTGGGCGTCATCGCCATCGGCGTAGGCGGCCTGGAAGCCGAAAGCGTGATGCTGGGCCGTGCTTCGTGGATGCGCCTGCCCGACATCATCGGCGTCGAGCTGACCGGCAAGCTGCAGCCCGGCATTACCGCCACCGATCTGGTGCTGGCCCTGACCGAATTCCTGCGCAGCCAGAAAGTCGTCTCGTCTTATCTGGAATTCTATGGCGAAGGCGCAGCCCGACTGACGCTGGGCGACCGCGCAACCATTTCCAACATGACGCCTGAATACGGCGCCACTGCCGCCCTATTCTATATCGATCAGCAAACCATCGATTACCTGAAACTGACGGGCCGCGACGACGAACAAGTCAAATTGGTGGAAAACTACGCCAAGCTGACCGGACTATGGGCCGACAGCCTGGAAACGGCTCAATACGAGCGCGTGCTCAAGTTCGACTTGTCTTCCGTCACACGCAATATTGCCGGCCCCTCCAATCCGCACCGTCGCGTACCTACATCCGAGCTGGCCGGGCGCGGTATTTCCGGCGTGGTGGAGAACGAACCCGGCCTGATGCCCGATGGCGCTGTCATCATCGCTGCCATCACCAGTTGCACCAACACCAGCAATCCGCGCAACGTGATTGCCGCTGGCCTGCTGGCGCGCAATGCCAATGCGCGTGGCCTGACTCGCAAGCCGTGGGTCAAGTCTTCGCTGGCCCCCGGCTCCAAGGCAGTGCAACTGTACCTGGAAGATGCAAAACTGCTGCCCGAACTCGAGCAGCTGGGCTTTGGCATTGTGGGCTTTGCCTGCACGACCTGTAATGGCATGAGCGGCGCGCTTGATCCCAAGATCCAGCAAGAAGTGGTTGAGCGCGACCTGTATGCGACGGCGGTACTGTCTGGCAACCGTAACTTCGACGGGCGCATCCATCCTTACGCCAAGCAGGCTTTCCTGGCCTCGCCACCTCTGGTGGTTGCCTATGCCATTGCCGGAACCATCCGCTTCGATATCGAGAAAGATATTCTGGGCACGGATCAAGACGGCAAGCCTGTTACGCTAAAGGACATCTGGCCCACCGACGAAGAGATCGATGCCATCGTGGCAGCCAGTGTCAAGCCTGAGCAGTTCCGTATGGTTTACGAGCCTATGTTTGCTGCCAGCGTCGCCCAGGGCGAAGCGCTCAATCCCTTGTACGAATGGCGTCCGCAAAGCACATATATTCGTTGCCCTCCCTATTGGGAAGGCGCTCTGGCAGGCGAACGCACGCTCAAGGGCATGCGTCCCCTGGCCGTGTTGGGCGACAACATCACGACTGACCATTTATCACCCTCGAACGCCATTTTGGCAAGCAGCGCAGCGGGCGAATACCTGGCCAAGATGGGCTTGCCAGAAGAAGACTTCAACTCGTATGCCACCCACCGGGGTGACCACCTGACCGCTCAGCGCGCTACCTTTGCCAACCCCAAGCTCCTGAACGAAATGGTGCAGGAAAATGGGCAAGTCAAGCAAGGCTCGCTGGCGCGTATCGAACCAGACGGCAAAGTCGTTCGCATGTGGGAAGCCATCGAAACCTATATGGAGCGCAAGCAACCACTGATCATTGTGGCGGGCGCCGACTATGGGCAAGGCTCTTCACGCGACTGGGCCGCCAAGGGTGTGCGCCTGGCGGGTGTAGAGGCGATTGCCGCCGAAGGCTTTGAGCGCATACACCGCACCAACCTGGTGGGTATGGGTGTGCTGCCGCTGGAATTCAAGTCCGGCACCAACCGCAACACACTCAATATCGACGGCACTGAAACCTACGATGTATTAGGCAAGCCGACCCCACTGGCTACGCTGACTCTGGTCATCAATCGTCAGAATGGCGAGCGCGTCGAGGTGCCTGTCACTTGTCGTCTGGACACAGCCGAAGAAGTTTCAATTTATGAAGCCGGCGGTGTGTTGCAGCGTTTTGCCCAGGACTTCATCGAATCGGCAACAGCCAATTAAGGAAAGTAGAAAAAGGAACATCCATGGCACACCAGGCCCAGATCAAGATACCCGCCACGTATATGCGCGGCGGCACCAGCAAAGGCGTTTTTTTCCGACTGCAAGACCTGCCGGAAGCCGCGCAAGTTCCCGGTGCCGTCCGCGATGCGTTGCTGCTGCGAGTGATTGGCAGCCCCGATCCCTACGGCAAGCACACCGATGGTATGGGTGGCGCCACGTCCAGCACCAGCAAAACGGTCATCCTGTCCAAAAGCAGCCGTCCCGATCACGATATTGATTATCTTTTCGGCCAGGTTTCCATCGACAAGCCGTTTATCGACTGGAGCGGGAACTGTGGCAATCTGTCTGCGGCCGTGGGGCCTTTCGCCATCGGCAACGGACTGGTAGACAGCAGCCGCATTCCCCAGGACGGCGTTGCCACGGTACGTGTCTGGCAAGCCAATATCGGCAAAACGATTATTGCGCATGTACCCATGACGCAGGGTGCAGTGCAAGAAACCGGCGATTTTGTGCTCGATGGGGTGACCTTCCCTGCCGCAGAAGTTCAGCTTGAGTTCATGGATCCGGCCGCCGAAGAGGACGGCGCCGGCGGCGCCATGTTCCCCACGGGAAATCTGGTCGACGACCTGGAGGTTCCGGGGGTGGGTACCCTGAAGGCAACCATGATCAATGCGGGAATCCCGACCGTTTTTGTCAATGCCAGTGACATCGGCTACACGGGCCTGGAGCTGCAGGAAGCCATCAATGGCGATGACAAGGCCCTGGCGATGTTCGAAACCATCAGAGCTCATGGCGCGTTGCGCATGGGTCTTATCTCTGATCTGAGCGAAGCCGGTAAGCGCCAGCATACGCCCAAGGTGGCTTTCGTCGGCAAGCCGGCCAATTACACGGCGTCCAGTGGCAAGCCGGTTGCTGGTGCAGACATTGATCTGGTGGTGCGCGCCTTGTCCATGGGCAAGCTGCATCACGCAATGATGGGAACGGCGGCGGTCGCCATCGGAACCGCCGCAGCCATTCCTGGTACGCTGGTCAATCTGGCGGCGGGTGGCAAAGAACGTCAGGCGGTCACTTTTGGCCATCCTTCGGGTACTTTGCGGGTCGGCGCCGAGGCGGTGCAAGATGGCAACGACTGGAAGGTGAAGAAGGCCATCATGAGCCGCAGTGCACGGGTGCTGATGGAAGGATGGGTGCGGGTGCCCGGAGAGGTGATTCAGGGCTGACCCTTGCTTGTTGTAGAGCTAGCGCTACGACCCCGGTTATGCCGGGGTTTTTTTATGAGGGCCGATCTGGTCGGGGTTATCGTTTTCCTGGGAAGCCTTTTTGTTCTTAACTCAGGCTGTTGTAGCGGGTAGCCCTAGCCGGAACAGCGCCTGTTCACGGGCCTTTCTCAAGAAACCAAAAACAAAGCCGCCCACCAGATACAACCATAAAGCACCAATGGCCTTATTGGCTTCGCATCTGACCAGAGCGTATAGTGGTTACAGCCAACCACCCATACCTGGAGCCCTTGTCATGTCTTCAGCCTCCCGCCCTGAATGGGACCAAGTCATGGTCGACATCGTCGACTATGCCCTGCAATACAACATTACCTCCCCACTCGCCTACGACACCGCCCGCCACTGCCTCATCGATACCCTGGGTTGCGGCCTCGAAGCGCTCGAGTATCCGGCCTGCACCAAACTGCTAGGCCCCATCGTAGACGGCACAGTCGTACCCAACGGTGCCAAAGTACCCGGTACGCAGTTCCAGCTTGATCCGGTCAAAGCGGCTTTCGATATCGGCTCAATAGTCCGTTGGCTTGACTTTAACGACACCTGGTTAGCGGCCGAGTGGGGCCATCCCTCAGACAATCTGGGTGCCATATTGGCAACGGCCGACTGGCTTTCGCGCTCTGCCGTCGCTGCCGGCAAGCCACCCCTGACAATGCGCGACGTGCTGACTGCCATGATCAAAGCACACGAAATTCAGGGTTGCATTGCACTCGAAAATTCATTCAACAAGGTCGGTCTTGATCACGTCGTATTGGTCAAAGTAGCATCAACAGCCGTTGTTTCACTCATGCTGGGCCTGAGCCGGCAAGAAACGCTCAATGCCGTTTCACTGGCCTGGGTAGATGGACAAAGTCTGCGCACCTATCGTCATGCTCCCAATACAGGCAGCCGCAAAAGCTGGGCGGCAGGAGACGCCACCAGCCGTGCAGTACGTCTGGCCCTCATGGCCAAGACGGGCGAGATGGGCTATCCGTCTGCTTTGTCGGCGCCCACCTGGGGTTTCTACGACGTGTCGTTCAAAGGACAACCCTTCCGGTTCCAGCGTCCTTATGGCAGCTATGTCATGGAAAACATACTGTTCAAGATTTCCTTCCCGGCTGAGTTTCATTCTCAGACCGCCGTCGAATGCGCCATGGCTCTCCATCAGAAACTGATTCAGGCAGGAAAGAGCAGCGCCGACATCCGAAAGATCACCATTCGTACCCACGAGGCCTGCATCCGCATCATTGACAAAAAAGGGCCGCTGAATAATCCGGCAGACCGTGATCACTGCATACAATACATGGTGGCGGTACCCCTGATCTTTGGTCGTCTGACGGCAGCCGACTACGAAGATGACATCGCCGCGGATACTCGCATCGACGCTTTGCGCGAAAAGATCATCTGTACCGAAGACCCCACCTTTACCGCCAGTTACCACAACCCCGAAGAGCGTTCAATCGCCAATGCGCTCACTGTTGAGCTGAATGACGGAACAATCATGGACGAGGTGGTGTGCGAGTATCCGATCGGCCACAAACGTCGTCGCAACGAGGGTATACCGCTGCTGGAGGCCAAGTTCCGCAAAAATCTGTCACGCCGCTTTCCGGCCGAACAACAGCAACGGATACTCGATGCATCCATGGGCCAGCAGGTTCTGGAACGCATGCCGGTTCAAGAATATGTCGATTTGTACGTAGCATGAGGCAAGCAAGGCAAGCTCGTCTGCTTTAAAGGTGCACTCCAGAAAATGTACCGGCAGGTACCGGTACAATCGGGTAATTGATAATGCTCTACTACCCGATAAATGTTTGACAACCTTGCCTTCTATGCCCTGCCGTTTTCCTTTACGCTGCTGGTTGCCTGTTTCCTGACAACAGTCGTGTCGGCGGGCGTACTGTTTCTTTTTCGGCTGCGCATCACCAATCAGACCTTGCGTCACCCTTATCTGGACAAGTTCCCATGGGCACGCTTTCCATTGAGCATCAAAGCAGCCATTTTGCTGGACTATTTCTTGCGTCTGAGCTTTCCCAAATCCAAATTCTGGATTATTCGTGACGCTAACCAGCGCCTGGCTCATGTGCAACCCGCCGACGTCTCCATCCATATCAAATGGCCTCTGGTCGGCTTATGGGGTGGCTGCTTTGTCGGCCTGGCCTCCATGCTGGTGCTATGGGCCTTGATCCTCCTGAAAATGGCCTGATTTCAACAAATATTCTTTATCTCCAGGACTTTCACACTATGAGCCGCGCTGTACAACACGATCAAGCCGCACAACGCTTTGAATGGGTCGAAGACGGGGTATCCTGCGAGCTGGTATACGAGCTTCAGAATGGCGTCATGTCGATACTGCACACAGGTGTGCCCGAAGCGGTAGGCGGGCGCGGCATTGCTGCCGATCTGGCCCAGGCCGCTCTCGAAGCCGCCAACGACCATGGCTGGCTCGTACGGCCAGTTTGCTCCTATGTAGCCGCCTACATCCAGAAAAATCCACAATATCAGCCGTTACTTGCCTGATTTGCACTGGACAAAGCTTTTAAACAAATCGTGGCATGCCTATTGCTTGCATGTTTTCCCTTTAAAGCTACAGTGCCGCCCCTCAAGTCTTATATAAGATATAAGACATTTGCTTCCGACGCAGCTTCACCTTACAATTGAGGGGTCACTTCATTCCCAACTCTCTTAGAATCAAGGGCATGCATATGCTGGAAAATTATCGCCAACACGTGGCCGAGCGCGCCGCGCTGGGCATTCCCCCTCTTGCGCTGTCCGCGCAACAAACCGCTGATCTGATCGAGCTGCTCAAGGCACCGCCCGCAGGCGAAGAAGGCGTTCTGCTCGACCTCTTCACCCACCGTGTCCCCGCAGGGGTTGACGACGCAGCCAAGGTCAAGGCCTCTTACCTGGCGGCCATTGCGTTGGGCAAAGAAACTTGCTCCCTGATCGATCGCAAGCACGCCACCGAACTGCTGGGCACGATGCTGGGCGGCTATAACATTGGCCCACTGATCGAGTTGCTCGATAACGACGAGCTGGCTCCGGTTGCTGCCGAAGGCCTGAAGAAAACCCTGCTGGTATTCGATGCCTTTCACGACATCCAGGAAAAGGCTACGAATGGCAATAAGTACGCACAAGCCATTTTGCAAAGCTGGGCCGATGCCGAATGGTTCACCAGCCACCCCGAGGTCCCCGAAAGCCTGACCATCACCGTATTCAAGGTTCCAGGCGAAACCAACACCGACGATTTGTCGCCGGCACCTGATGCCACCACGCGTCCCGACATCCCGTTGCACGCTCTGGCCATGCTCAAGAACCGCCGTGATGGCGCCGCATTCGAGCCCGAAGAAGACGGCAAGCGCGGTCCTGTCCAGTTCATTGAAGCTCTCAAAGAAAAAGGCCATCTGGTCGCCTACGTGGGCGATGTGGTCGGTACAGGCTCGTCGCGCAAATCCGCAACCAACTCGGTTTTGTGGTTTACCGGCGAAGACATCCCCTTCGTGCCCAACAAGCGCTTCGGCGGTGTCTGTCTGGGCAGCAAAATTGCACCCATCTTCTACAACACCATGGAAGACGCCGGTGCATTGCCTATCGAGCTGGACGTTTCAGAAATGGAAATGGGCGATGTCATCGAACTGCGTCCCTACGAAGGCAAGGCCCTGAAAAACGGCAAAGTCGTTGCAGAGTTTCAGGTCAAGTCCGACGTCCTGTTCGACGAAGTTCGTGCGGGTGGACGTATTCCACTTATTATCGGACGTGGCCTGACGGCCAGGGCACGTGAAGCGCTGGGTCTTCCCGCTTCCACGCTATTCCGCCTACCGCAAAATCCCGTCGATTCCGGCAAGGGTTTTTCATTGGCACAAAAAATGGTTGGCCGCGCCTGCGGTCTGCCTGAAGGCCAAGGCGTTCGCCCCGGTACTTACTGCGAACCCAAAATGACCTCGGTCGGCAGCCAGGATACCACTGGCCCCATGACGCGCGACGAGCTCAAAGACTTGGCCTGCCTGGGTTTCTCGGCTGATCTGGTCATGCAATCTTTCTGCCATACTGCAGCCTATCCCAAGCCTGTCGATGTCAAAACACATCACGAACTGCCCGATTTCATCAGCACCCGCGGCGGCGTTTCCCTGCGTCCTGGCGATGGCATCATCCACTCGTGGCTGAACCGCATGCTGTTGCCCGACACCGTGGGTACCGGTGGCGACTCGCACACCCGTTTCCCCATAGGTATCAGCTTCCCCGCAGGCTCCGGTCTGGTGGCTTTTGCGGCTGCCACAGGCGTCATGCCTCTGGACATGCCCGAGTCGGTACTGGTGCGCTTCAAGGGTGAAATGCAGCCTGGCGTCACCCTGCGCGACCTGGTCAATGCGATTCCGCTATATGCCATCAAGCAAGACCTGCTGACTGTTGCCAAGCAAGGCAAGAAAAACATCTTCTCGGGCCGCATCCTTGAAATCGAAGGCCTGCCTAACCTGAAGATCGAGCAAGCCTTCGAACTGACCGATGCCTCGGCCGAACGTTCTGCAGCCGGTTGTACCGTACGCCTGAACAAAGAGCCCATCATCGAGTACATCAACAGCAATATCACTTTGCTGAAATGGATGATCGCCAATGGCTATGAAGACGAGCGTACTCTGGGTCGCCGCATCAAGGCCATGGAAGCCTGGCTGGCCAATCCCCAGTTGCTCGAACCCGATACCGACGCAGAATACGCGGCTGTCATTGACATTGATCTGGCCGACGTGCACGAACCCATCGTTGCCTGCCCGAACGATCCTGACGACGTCAAAACACTGTCCGACGTCTCTGGCACGGTTATCGATGAAGTTTTCATCGGCAGCTGCATGACCAATATCGGGCACTTCCGCGCAGCCTCCAAGCTGCTGGAAGGCAAACGCGACATCCCCACCAAGTTGTGGGTGGCTCCTCCCACCAAAATGGACCAGAAGCAGCTGACTGAAGAAGGTCACTACGGTGTCCTGGGCGGCGCAGGTGCTCGCATGGAAATGCCGGGCTGCTCGCTGTGCATGGGCAACCAGGCCCAAGTGCGCGAAGGCGCCACGGTCATGTCCACCAGCACCCGCAACTTCCCCAACCGTCTGGGCAAGAACTCCAATGTATTCCTGGGCTCAGCCGAACTGGCCGCCATTTGCTCGCGCCTAGGTCGCATCCCTACTCGCGAGGAATACATGGCCGACATGGGCGTGCTCAATGACAATGGCGAGCAAATCTACCGCTACATGAACTTCGATCAAATCGAAGACTTCAAGGAAATCGCCGACTCGGTCAGCGTCTGATGACTTGAACGCCTTTGGCGACAAAAGCTCCCGATACATATCGGGAGCTTTTTTTGCGCTCATGCCTGTGCTGCGCTATGCCTGACGCCAGGATGAAAGCGGTACACTAGTGTGATTATTCGCTACACCTTTGATGCATCCTTATGCCTGCTACTACGCCGCCCCGTTTATCCCGCGATGCACAACGTCTTCTGACCCTGACGGAAGCGCTGGCTCGCTCCGGAAGCCGGCTGGAAGACATATACTGGGAAGGCCTGTTGGCCGTTCAGTTAAATAAAATCCTGCTTGCCAAAAAGAACAAGACAGTTGAAACCGCACTGGATCATCTGCTTGGCACCGATATCAATGCCTACGAAATATTGGTCGAGCAAGCCGAAACTCTTTCCGAATCCACCAGCCTGACGCATGAAGGCGTCGAATACGATGCCTTGCTGTTTTCAGCGCCTTTGGTGGCCTGGACCCGCTATCAGCTTCCGCAGGGCGAACTCACTGAGACGCAGCTTGATGGCCTGATATCGCAGATGCAGGCCTGCGTGGTGGCGCCCGATGCCCGGCTTGCCATGGTTCCCCGTCTGGTCAATTTCGACCAAATGCCGCAAACCTTTCAGGAAACTCGTGCCTGGATACAGCATCTGGTCCAACAGGCTCTGGGCATCAGCAATGAAGCGCACCCAATCAAGCTGCCCAGCGAACTTGAAAGCCTGCTGGCCGACGCCCGCTTTCTGGTGGGTGTCATTGTCGTTCCCAAAGGTCAGCCCTTGTTTCGCTGGCAGACCAGGCAAGACGCCAATACATTTGTATCACGGGAGCAATGCCATGAGTCCTGGGCAGAAAGCAGCACTGCTATCCTGGCCCCACTATTTACAGGATGCCATGTAGAGTTCCTGCAACCCGATGCCTATTACGTCAACAGCCGCGAAGCAGACCGGCGCATACGTCCGCTGGCCCTCAAGGCGGCGGTCACATGGCTGCAAACCGCGGCACAACTGGCTGGCGGCGAACTACGAGCAGTCATTGCAGGCTGTGGCGACAGCGCCATCGAAGAATACCGCATAGGTTTCAGCACCCACCAGGGTAACGAAGTCATCTATGGCTGCATCTGGCCCGTACTCAGTAAAGAAGAAGCCGCATCCGACGGTTTGGAAGCCGGCCATATCGATGTACCCGACGAAATTGCGGCATTACTCAAGGAAATGGGTGTGTCCGACATCCGCCGCCTGCCTGGCGTCTATACCCCCGAGTTCTGCGACGACTGCGGCGCCCCATATTTCCCCAATGCCATCGGCGAGATGCTGCATCCTGAGCTGCCCGAAGAAACAGATCTGACTCCGATTCACTTCCACTAGGGCCGAGAGCCGTTGACAGGACCCAATGGGCCGGTTGAGCTTCGATATATTTTGCAGGGTTGTCGACAACTTCGGCGACATCGGTGTGTGCTGGCGTCTTGCTAAACAACTGGCTAGCACAACCGGCGTCAAGGCGGTCCGTCTTTGGGTGGATGACCTGCACAGCTTTGCACGTATCGAACCAAGACTGAACGCTGTGGCAGATCCCGCCTCCTTGGCGGGCGTGGACATTGTGCACTGGACATCGGCAGCGCCCGACCTGATGCCCCATGAGATTGTCATCGAGGCCTTTGCCTGCGATCCGCCACCCCACTTTATTGAACGCATGATCGAGCGACGCAGTCTCTGGATCAATCTGGAATACCTGAGTGCCGAGCCGTGGGTGGAGTCCTGCCACGCGCTGCCCTCGCTGCAAGCCAATGGCCTAAGCAAAGCCTTCTTCTTTCCCGGATTCACGCCAGCTACCGGCGGGCTACTGCGCGAAAAAAGCCTACTGGCGGATCGCGATGCCTGGCTGGCCGACCCTGCCCAGCGACACCGCTTGCTGCGCGACATCGGCCTGCCCGAAGCCCGTATTGCACAACTGCATGCGGGCGCAAGACAAATCCTGCTGTTCGCCTATCCCGGGTTGCCCACTGCCGGCTTGCTGCACGCCCTGTCAAACGACGCAACACCATCCATCATTCTGGTGCCTTCGGGAGTGTGTCCTGAACTGGCCCGCGGACAGCATGGCTCTGTCTACGTTCACGGCATGCCCTTCGTCAGCCAACCCGATTTCGACCGCTTGCTCTGGAGCAGCGACCTGAACTGTGTGCGCGGCGAAGACTCGCTGGTGCGCGCCCTATGGGCCGGCAAGCCTCTGCTCTGGCATATTTATCCGCAGGAGGACGATGCCCACATGGTGAAACTGGATGCATGGCTTGCGCTGTCGCCGTTCAGGCCACCCATTGCCCACCTGCTGAAAGCCTGGAATCAGCACAATGATCAGGCCTGCGGTACCTTGCTGCAGCAGGCCCTGGCCTCGTCCGCCTGGACCGAGTGGCAAGGTGCCAGTACAGCCTGGAGCCGCCAGCTTACGCAGTTACCGGACCTGGCCGGTCAACTGGTGACGTTTGCCAAAGCCCGCAAGACAAATGTCGGCTAGTAAGACGCTCCGGCGCCCGTTCCGCTGACGCATCAAGATTGACCACAATAATTGTGTACGGGGGACTTATTCCTTACTCTTCCGAGATGTCCCGAAATGCCTGCACCAGAAAATCCAGCAACAAACGCACGGCCGGCAATTGGCCTCGACGCGACGCATAGACGGCATGAATGACCTCCGCCCGCGGCTCCCAGTCGGGCAGGACCCTGACTAACATGCCGCCATCCAGCTCATCGCGGATAAACATGGCTGGCAATTGCACTACGCCCACGCCACTGATGGCGGCATCACGCAGGGCCACCATAGACTGCGTGACATAGCGCGGAGTGAGGCGCACCTCGGCGCGTCCACCGTCCGGTCCCTGCAACAGCCAGCGGTGGGTTTCTTGCGGCGCCCCCATATCCAGGCTCGGCCAGCTTGATAAGTCCATGGGACCGGAGGGCCGGCCGCAACGCTCCATCAACTCTGGTGCGGCCACCAGGTATTGCCGCCGCTCGGCCAGGATACGGAGTATCAGATCGCTGTCTTGTAATGGTGGTGGACGTACACGGATGGCCAGGTCCATGCCTTCGCCCACGACGTCCACGCGTCGATTGGTTTCGTCCACGTGCAGCACGACACGTGGATATTGCGCCATGAACTGGCCCAGCATGCTGCCGACTCGCGCAGCCAGCAATGCGACGGGGCAGCTTATACGCACCACCCCGCAAGGTTCGGCATGCGTCAGCGCCACAAATTCTTCCGCCGCCTCAGCTTCCGTCAACATGGCCCGGCAATGCTCGTAGTAGCGCTTGCCCACCTCCGTGACGGTAAAGCTGCGCGTCGAGCGCAGTAAAAGCTGTGCACCAAGGCGCTCTTCCAGCAGCGCCACCCGGCGGCTCAGCTTAGACTTCGGGATACCCAGAGCGCGCCCCGCCGGCGCGAAGCCGCCATGCTCCACCACTTTGGCGTAGTAGTACAGCTCATTCAGGTCTGGTATTTTCATAGTCTTAAAAATAGAACGATGAGACTGAATATTACGCCCTATTCGGAATATCGTTCTAAATTTACACTAGTCTCCATGTTCAACGAATCACATCAAGCCGCAAGCGGGTGATTCTGCAAATGGAGAGAACCATGCTCAAAAAAATCCTCGGCGTCTACGAAGCCCCACGTCCACATTGGGTCGGTGATGGGTTTCCGGTGCGCTCCCTATTCAGCTACGGTGATCACGGCAAGGCATTGAGTCCCTTTCTGTTATTGGATCACGCCGGACCGCAAGTCTTCGCCTCCACCACCACTCGGCGCGGCGTTGGCACACACCCCCACCGCGGATTCGAAACCGTGACGATAGTCTACGACGGCGAAGTCGCCCATCGCGACTCGACCGGAGCAGGCGGCACCATCGGCCCTGGCGACGTGCAGTGGATGACGGCAGCCTCCGGCATCCTGCACGAGGAGTTTCATTCCGACGCATTCGCCCGCCGCGGCGGGCCACTGGAGATGGTGCAACTATGGGTCAACCTGCCTGCCAGGCACAAGATGGGCGCACCAGGCTATCAGACGCTTCTGGACCGCGACATTCCGGCCATGGCCTTGCCCGATGGCGCCGGCCACCTGCGCGTGATTGCGGGCGAGTACGACACCGCTCTTGGTCCGGCACGGACCTTCACACCCATTGACGTATGGGATATACGCCTGAATGCCTCGGCTGCCACAACGCTGACGGCCCGTGCCGGCCATACGTTGGCGCTCGTCGTACTGCGTGGCACAGTACTCGTCAATGGGCAGGAAGTGGCCCGTGCCGGCCAACTGGTACATATGGAACGTGCCGGCAGCACTGTACACCTGGAAGCCAATAACGATGCCACACTACTGTGGCTGTCGGGCGAACCGATTGACGAGCCTGTGGTGGGTCATGGCCCTTTTGTCATGAACACCGAAGCAGAGATCCAGCAAGCTTTCGCAGACTTTCGTAGTGGCCGGTTTGGCCATATTTCACCGATCGAGCACGGCTTGGGCGAAACCGGCGCTCACCCTTGATCATCTCGTACTTTTTCGCCCCCCCTACTCTGCAAGGAAAGCTCCATGAGCAAGAAACCCTATGTACGTCTCGACAAAGACAACGCTGCCGTATTGTTGGTAGACCACCAAACCGGACTGCTGTCATTGGTCCGCGATATCGACCCGGACAAGTTCAAGAACAATGTACTGGCTCTGGCGGACATGGCTGAATACTTCAAGCTACCCACCATTCTCACCACCAGCTTCGAAGACGGCCCCAATGGCCCGCTCGTGCCTGAGTTAAAGGAAAAATTTCCCGATGCGCCTTACATTGCTCGTCCCGGCCAGATCAATGCCTGGGATAACGAGGATTTCCTCCAGGCCGTCAAGGCCACAGGCAAGAAGCAACTCATCATTGCGGGGGTCGTGACTGAGGTATGCGTGGCCTTCCCGGCGCTGTCTGCCCTGGAAGAAGGATTCGACGTATTCGTCATTGCCGATGCATCCGGCACCTTCAACAGCATGACCCAACAAGCGGCCTGGACCCGTCTGGAGCAGGCTGGCGCACAAATCCTGACCTGGTTCGGCGCCGCTTGCGAACTGCACCGTGACTGGCGTAACGACATCGAGGGGCTTGGCACCCTGTTCTCAAACCACATTCCCGATTACCGTAATCTAATGAATAGCTACAGCACCCTGACAGGCGCTGCCAAATAAGCCCATCAACACTTGAGCGAGGATTTTTCATCCTCGCTCAAGCGCTTGGACGACGAAACGGTTAAAATGCTCGGTTTAGTAAGTCTTGCTTCGGCCCGGCAGCAGTATCTGGCGGAGCACTTGAAACCCCGGAGTTTTTAAATTTATGAAAACCGCACAAGAACTGCGCGTTGGTAACGTCGTGATGGTCGGCAACGATCCGCTCGTCGTACAGAAAGCCGAATACAACAAGTCAGGCCGCAACTCGGCTGTCGTCAAGTTGAAATTCAAGAATCTGCTCACAGGTTCGGGCAGCGAATCGGTTTCAAAGGCTGACGAAAAATTTGAAATCGTCGTACTTGAAAATAAAGAGTGCACCTACTCGTACTTTGCGGATCCCATGTATGTATTCATGGACGAAGAGTACAACCAGTACGAAGTCGAAGCCGAAAGCATGGGCGATGCACTGGACTACCTTGAAGAAGGCATGACCGTGGAAGTCGTTTTCTACGACGGTCGCGCCATCTCGGTTTCTTTGCCCACTATTGTCGTGCGCGAAATCACCTACACCGAACCTGCCGTCAAGGGCGACACGTCCGGCAAGGTGCTGAAACCTGCCAAGACCAACACGGGCATGGAAATCGCCGTCCCACTGTTCTGCAATATCGGCGACAAAATCGAGATCGATACCCGCACCGGGGAATACCGCAGCCGGGTAATGTAAAAAAAGCGGCATCAGCCGCTTTTTTTACATTCTGCCTTTCTATACTTGCGTCTGTGGGCTTATTGCAGGCGCTCGTCGTCTAGAAAGTCGGGTATGGGCATCACGCTGATGCCCTCATTGGCCAGCTCTTCGCGCTCTTCCTGCGTGGCAACACCCCGTATGGCGCGCTCTTCAGTCTCGCCTTCGTGCATGCTGCGTACTTCCTGCGCGAAACGCACACCGACATCTTCAGTGCTGCGTATCATCTGGCGAATATGGCGTAAAACCTGAGCTTGCAATTGTGCCACCTGGCTTGAACTGGGCGCAGCCACCGCATTGCCTGCCCCAGCGCTTGGTGCAGCCGTTTCTTTGATATGGCTGACATTCAGCCTGGGCGCCGACAGCTTTTTGCTGATTTGACGACTGTTGCAGACAGGACAACTGAGCAGACCGCCGGCCTGCTGTGACTCGTAGTTGTCAGCCGAGCCGAACCAGCCCTCAAAGACATGGTCTTGGTCGCACTGAAGATCGAAAACTTTTAATGACATAACAACCATATGCGGGCGTAATGCCCAAATTCAAGGCACAAGATCATTACTGCCTGGCACTATGCCTTTCAAGCGCCATGGCCATTATAGGTGGCCTCAGCCATTCTCCGCTTTAAGCCCGATGTATTGAGGGCTGTGCAGGATGCCAGGGCCGTAGCACGCGAAGTCGTAACAGCACCCAATACTCCGTTTCTACTAAAGAACACAATGGTTTTTGCCGCCTATAAACGGGGAACCGCCGCCAGCAAGCGGGCAGTTTCAGGGTGAGACGGCGAAGTCAGGACGCTTTCCGTGGTGCCGGATTCGATAATCCGGCCATCATGCATGATGGCAATCCGGTCAGACAGGTATTCAACCACACCAAAATTATGCGTAATAAAGAGATAAGAAATATTGAAATCAGCCTGCAGAGATTTCAGTAAATCGAGTATTTGCGCCTGCACTGAAACATCAAGTGCTGAGGTGGGTTCATCACAAACCAGCACGGCGGGCTCGACCGCCAATGCGCGCGCGATCGCGACACGCTGGCGCTGACCACCCGAAAACTCGTGCGGATAGCGGCTTGCTGTATTGTTGGGCAAGCCTACTCGATCAAGCAACGCTCGTATCTGCGCCTGACGCTGCTGGCGTGACCGTTCGGGGCGCAAAGCCGCTATACCTTCATCTAGTATTTCACCCACCAGCATGCGGGGGTCGAGCGAGGCATAAGGGTCCTGGAAAACGATTTGTATGGATTGACGCAAACGCTGCAAGCGCCTGCCGTACGCATCGAGCAGACTGGTGCCAGCCAGGCTGGCCTGGCCCTCCACCACCGCCGTTTTATCCAGCAAACGCAACAAAGCTTTGGCTGTGGTCGTCTTGCCACAACCCGACTCGCCCAATAAAGCCAGCGTCTCCCCAGCCCTAAGGTCGAAGCTGACATCCTTTACTATGCTGATGGACGAGCCACCGCGCTGCCACCATCCTTGTTTGCGCGCGTAAGCCACCGACAAGTTGCGCACCGCCAGCAGCGGCTCCCCCGCTACTGAAGCCCCCTGCTTCGCCGCTCTGACGACACCCTCATCAGTTGAGCTGGCCGAAGGTGTCGCCGAAGCATGCGAACTGCTGGCGGACAAGGCTTGGCCTCGCTTGGCGAATGTGGGAATAGCGGCCAGCAATTCACGCGCATAAGGATGGCGCGGCGATGCAAAAAAATTTGCCGCATCAACGGTTTCAACAATTTCGCCCGAGCGCATCAATGCTACATGGTCGGCTACATTCTTGACGACTGCCAGATCATGGGTGATAAGCAGAATAGCCAGGCCCATTTCTTTCTGAATGTCTGCCAACAGATTCAATATCTGTGCCTGTACGGTCACGTCCAGCGCTGTGGTGGGCTCGTCGGCAATCAGCAACCGAGGTTCAGCTGCCAGGGCTATGGCGATCATGATGCGCTGCTTCTGCCCGCCTGAAAACTGGAAAGGATAATCTTGCAAACGGCTTTCTGCGTCGGGGATGCCGACCCGCGCCAGCCACCAGGCAGCGCGCTGTTTTAACGCTTTTCCACGATAAGAGGTATGTACCTGCAAGGTTTCAAACAACTGCTGCCCTACTGTCAGTACCGGATTCAAGCTGGTGGAAGGCTCCTGGAATATGATGCCTACCTGCCCTCCTCGCACCTTACGCATGCCTTGTTCAGACAGACTATTCAACTCGGTTTGCCCAAGTTGAATTCGGCCCGCAGCGATCCGGCCCGCCTCAGGTAACAGGCGCAGCAAAGCCAGGGCTGTCATGCTTTTGCCGCAACCGGACTCACCTACCAGTGCAAATGTCTGACCCTGCGCTATGGCCAGACCCAACGATTTAACGGCCTGGGCAGTGCCGGCGTCACTGGTAATCTGGACAGAAAGATCATGGACCGACAGCACGGGCTGGCCAGCACCGGGCCCATAGACCTGGCTTGATGTCATAGGCTGACTCACGGACGTGCCTCCTCGACGACAGTCGCGCGTCGCGTTCTGAACCGGCGCATGCGGGGATCGAAAGCATCTTGTACGGCATCGGCAAATATATTGGCCGACAGCACCAGGGCCAACAAGAAGACGAAGGCACCGAGCAAATTCCACCAAATCATGGGATCGCGTGACATTTCCAGGCGGGCTGCATCGATCATGGTTCCGAATGAGGGCATGCTGGGGTCCACACCGATACCCAGGTAAGACAGGACTGCCTCGTACAGCACCAGGCTGGAAAACTCCAGCACCAGCGTAATCAGCACGATATGCATCAAATTGGGTAAAAGGTGGCGGCGCATGATGCGGACATGCCCTACACCAAACGCACGCGCGGCCTGAACATATTCCAGCTCGCGCAACTTCAAGGTTTCAGCGCGCAGCAGACGGCACAGGCCAGCCCACCCAGTCAGACCAAGAATCAGGCACAGGAGGAACAAACGCAGGTCTGCCCTGGCAGCCACTGTGTCGAACAGTCCGGGATTGTTGTCGATATAAACCTGCATCATCAGCACGCAAGCAGCAATAAGCAGGACACCCGGTATGGAGGTCAGCGTGGTGTAGATGTACTGAATAATGTCATCGACACGGCCCTTGAAGTATCCGGCGGCAATTCCGAACACAAGCGCCGGTGGCAGCATCGCAACGGTGGTCAAGGTGCCGATCACCAGCGCTGTACGCACGCTTTTGAGGCATTGCCACAAGACATCGTTACCCGTCCGGTCGGTACCCAGTACATGGTAATTGGCACCGATCGACACGGCCAGGGATGCCAGCAGCAAAATCAGACTCAGGGTGATCCACATCGGACGCCACGGCACACCTGACTCGCCACGCCACCACGCTTGCCATGCCCGTCCCCATCCGTCACCTCGCCTGGCCTGGAACAAGGTCAATAAACCTGCTGTCAGCAAGGAAAGCACCAAACCCACGGCAGCACCCTGCGCACCGCGACGGTAGACATCCGCTTTATGGTCAGCCTCGTCCTGCAGCAACAAACCGGCATGCTTCAGACGCGGAAAATCCCTGACAGGCTGCCCGTCGATGATTTCAGTCTCTTTGGTGAACTGACGTATTGCCAGCGGTGCCGAGTAGGTGTTTTCACGTGCAGCCAACTGCGTCAAAGTCAGCAAATCATCAAGTGCCGAACGCAACACCGGTGAATAGCTTGGTTCGGCTTGCGCTGCCGCGGTGTGGCCGGCCACCGGCGGCAGCAAGGGGCGATAGTGCACGGAATCAAGCACACCCAACGCTACAAAAAATGCCAGGACTACGGCAGCGCACATGGCCGAAGGCGTCTGGCCCACGCTGCGCCAGGCCGAACGTAAGGAGGCGCTACGGCTTACACGAAATATATAGGCCACCAGTGCAAGCACCAGCAGCAAGACAAAGACATCGGTCCACAGAAAGACGAATTTTGGCATGGCCTTACTCGAACCGGATCCGCGGATCAGCTAGTGTGTACGAAATGTCAGCCAATATCAGACCCACGATATATAAGGCCGACCCCAGAAATACCATGGCACGGACAATGGAGAAATCTTGTGCATTGATGGCATCGATGGTGTAGCTGCCCAGACCGGGAATGCCAAAAAAAGACTCAGAAATCAGACTGCCCATGAACAGCAGTGGTATGGCCGACACGGTACCTGTAAGAATGGGCAGCATGGCATTGCGCAAAATGTGCCGGAACAGTACCAGGCGCTCGGACAAACCCTTGGCGCGTGCGGTGCGCACGTAATCCTTGCCAGCCTCTTCCAGAAACAGGGTACGGTAAAAGCGCGTTTGTGCCCCCAGACCCGAAATAATGCTGACGAATATTGGAAGTACCAGGAATCGCCAACTTTCCCAGCCGTCGATAAAACCTGAATAGGGTACCCATCGCAGCACTTTCGCGAAAAGCCACTGTCCCGCAATGATGTAAAACAGGCCCGAGATGGACAGCATCACCACGCAAATGACCACTCCCGCAAAATCCAGCCTGGTCCCTTTGAAAAAAACCAGCAGCAACGCAAAGGCAATGCAGGCGAACAAGCCCATGATGAAGGTTGGCAAAGCCAATGCCAGGCTGGGGCCCATGCGCTGGCTGATTTCATGGCTTATGTCGCGGCCCTCATCGGAAAAACCGAAATCGAAACGCAGTAAAGGAATGGATCGGTTATAGAAGATGGTATCCGTCCATTTGGCCGTACCATCGGCTTCGGTATTGATGAACAGCGGTTTGTCGTAGCCTCTTTCAGCCTTCCAGCGATCGATGGCACTTTGACTCACACGCTGTCCACCTATGGACAAACGAGCCATATCGTCAGGCGTATTGACAGCAAAAAATAGAACAAAGGTCAGTAAATTGACTCCTATCAGTATCAGGACGCCATAGAGCAGCCGACGAAAAATGTAGCGAATCATGGGCGTCTCACAGAATTATTCCGGTCCAAAGCCGTTGCACGGTCGCGGATTCGTGCCATACGCCAGGCCAGGCCCGCCCCCAGCACCAACAAGGCAGCCAGCACCCATAATGGCCACCAGACGGGAACATTCCAGGCCTTGATCTTTTGTGCACGTATGTCGGCGTCGATGCGGTAATACTGGAGAGTGTTGCGCACCATCTGCGTAGGCTTGGCATTGCCTACCCACGCCTGGTATGCGCCACCTGATTTGGGAAAATAGCCAAACATCCAGGGCGCATCATGCTGAACAATGGCAACCATTTTGTGCACCAGCGCCTCCTTTTCGGGCCCATCATCCAGAAAACGCATCTGCTCGAATAGCCGGTCATACTCCGGATTCTTGTAATTCGATGCGTTCTCGCCACCGTTGTCTGCCTTGGCATTAGGCCCGTACAACAGAAACAGAAAATTCTCGGCATCGGGATAGTCAGCGACCCAGCCCCACATATACATTTGCGCGCTACCATTACGCATCTTGTCCTGGAAGCGGTTGTAATCGGTAGCCCGCACTTCAAGCTGGACATTGATGTTCGCCAATTGCCGGCGCATCCAGTCGAGCGTGGCACTGGAGCCCATACCCCCGGCGGAATCATAATGCAGGATCAGCGGTTTTCCTGTTTTGGCATCCCTGCCGCCCGGGTAGCCTGCTTCAGCCAGCAGGCGCTTGGCATCGTCCAACGGGCGCCGCACGACACGGCCATCCTGAAGCTCATAAACCTGGCTGTTATAGCCTGCCGGCAGCTTCTGGTAGCCCAAGACTCCAGGAGGCACCGGACCATGTGCTACCTGCCCCTCATCGTTCAGGAAGATCGAAACATACTGCTCCCAATTAAAGGCAATACTGATGGCTTGCCTGAGCTTGCGGTTTTTTTCTTGCTGCTCGGGCGTGTCGCCCAAACCCACGACGGGGTCCAGCCAGTTAAAACCCAAGTAATACTGTTGCGCTTCCGTCGTACTGCGAAGAATCAGGCCATGATCTTTATAGAGTGCCGCTTTTTCAGCAGAGTCGCCCGCAGCCACCCTCATGGCCACACCGTACTCGCCGCGATCCGCTTGCGGCAGATCGTAATAGCCCTGAAGAAACTTGCCCATCAGGGGGACGCTCTCCTTTTCCAGGGAAAATACGATGCGATCGACAAATGGAGTGAGCTTGCCGCAATCGTCCAGCAGGCCAGCTGCCCGATCTTCGGGTTCACCTACGCAAGGATAAGGTTCGCCACGGAAATTGGGATTGCGCGCCAGCACATGGCGACGGTTAACAATCGATTCGGCCATCATGTAGGGGCCGGTGCCCACAGGCCAGGTATTCAAAGAAAAATTATGCTCGGCCATGCCGGGCTGATGATAGAAGCGGTCGGCCTCCCAGGGGACAGGCGCCGTAAAAGTCATGGCCAGCCAATATTTGAACTGAGGGTACTTGCCTTTGACCTTGATCCGCAAAGTGTGGTCATCAATGGCCTGCACACCATCAAAGCCTATCTGTCGCAGATCAAGCCAGCCACGTCTGGCATCGCTGCCCTCTTGCTGGCGCAGCGCTTGGTCGGCTTGCTTCAGCCGGTCACCGTACTCACGCAAACCGACGATGTGCGAGGCCATCACGCCGTATATGGGGGAAACCACACGTGGACTGGCCAGACGGCGGAAAGCATAGACATAGTCATCGGCAACAAGCTCGCGCGTACCCGTAAGCTCGAAATCGGTAATGCTGTACTTGCCCTGCAGGATTTCAGGTGACAACGGCCAATAAGCGTATTCACCCGAAGCGCTACGGGCAAAGGCGGGATGTGGCTGAAACAAGATGTCTGGCTTGATACGCACATCGTACACACTGACGGCCACTTGCGCGCCCGGCACGTCATCCGGCAAGCGATTGCCTTCGTCATCCAGATAGACAGGCGGGTCGATAGCCGCTGCCGCCCTGGGTATCAGCTTGTAGGGACGAGCCAGATAATGATACCCATACAAGGGCTCATAAATGGAATAGGTAAAAGGCGTTTCGTCGGCCGAATAGGAACTGGCCGGATCCAGGTATTTGGGCGAGCGCTGTGTAAACGCCGTGTACAGGATATTTTCCTGTAGTTGCGCCTGCTCGTAGGGGCTATTGACCGGACTGCGCGAGCAAGCAGCCAGCAACACCGACACCAGCAGTGCACCCAGCAGACTGGAAACAAAACGCCATAGTCCTAGCACTGTTGCTTCTGCCAGCATTGATAACGCCAGACCCAAGGCTGAACGGGTTTGCCTTCTTGCCAGATACCCAGGCGTTTGCCGCGGGCCTGCTGTTCGAGGTCGGGCAGTTTGGAGTCCCGCATGAATTTTCCGCGTTTTTCCATATTGGCCCAGGCCATGCCGGCCTGCACCTGTTTCTGATTGGCCGTCATGCCATCGTCCAGCGGCACATCGCAAATATTTCGCTCATAGCGATCTTGCTCAAAACACTGTACCGAGATGGTTTTGCCGCTGATCAACCTTGTCAGGGCATCGCGTGAGGCCTGTGCCATAGGCTGGCCTGGGCGCTCGCGGTCTTTGGTAACTTCGGGTGCATCGATGCTGGACATGCGTATGCGTTCTTGTTTGCCATTGATAAGCATGGTGAAGGTGTCGCCGTCGGCTACACGCACTACGCGCCCCGTCAGCTTGAACGATGCTCCATCTTCGGCGGCGGCGCTAGCTTGCACCTGGGTGTTGGAGCCTGGATTGGGTAACCAGCCCAGCGCCGCGAGCACCAGCGCAACAGCAGCAAGCAATAGCTGAGCCCAACGACGCCCCATCAGGGCATCAACCAGCCGGCGTACCAACGTATTCGTTACTCTATTCACTTGTACTCCGGTCTATGGATAAGAGAAAGCTTTACCGCTACGCGGCGCAACGATTATAGGTGGTAGCGTGTCCTGGCAAAAGGTGGTTTATCCGGATGTGAACTTGGTTCGACTGAACTCAGACGCTTACACAGGCCAACTACGCTCAAGCACAGTACGCAGGGCCAGCGGCGCCGGCAGCGCACCGTACACACGCCCTGCCAGCTGGAAGCGGCTGTGGATGAAGGCATCGGCCAGTGCCAGAGGCGCGTGCCGCCGCAAAAGGCTGGCCTGAACCAGAAGGACCAGTTCTTGGGCAATATATCGGGCCGCCGCTTCTTGATCCGGCCCTGCCAGAGTCAGCAGGGACAGCAAACTGGCAACACGCTGTTTAAGGACAGGCTCGTCGGCGCAGTCGCTCTCTAGGCTGTCTAGCAGGACGACGGCCAGTTCGGGATGGCGTTTTAGCCCGCGCAACACATCCAGGCACATGACATTGCCCGAACCCTCCCAGATGGAATTGACTGGTGCTTCGCGATAAAGCCTGGCCATCGGGGCGTCTTCTATATAGCCATTGCCACCCCAAACCTCCATGCACTCACCCAGCGCGGCAATCGTCCGCTTGCAAATCCAGAACTTTGCCGCAGGTGTCAGCAGACGGCGATAAGCCAGTTCTAGCGGATCGTTGTCGGTATCGTCGAACGCGCGGGCAAGACGCAGGGCCAATATGGTGGCCGCCTCGCTTTCCAGGCTAAGGTCCATCAGCACACTTTGCATGAGCGGCTGTTCGTTCAATAGGCGTCCAAAGGCCACCCGATAACGCGCATGGTGCAAAGCCTGCACCAACCCCTGGCGCAACAAGGCTGCACTGCCCAGCACACAATCCAGACGGGTATATGAAGCCATCTCGACCAGTGTGGCGATGCCCCGCCCCGCCTCACCGACCAAAACCCCTGTGGCATCCTGAAACTCTACCTCGGCACTGGCATTGGATGCATTGCCCATCTTGTTCTTCAGGCGCTGTATATGCACGCTGTTCCTGCTTCCGTCATCGAGCCAGCGGGGCACATAAAAGCAGGAAAACACCTCATCATGGCCGGCAAGCACCAGATGTGCATCGGAGGTTGGCGAGGAAAAAAACCATTTGTGGCCTGTCAGGCGATAGGGCATGCCGCGACCACCTGTTCCCAACGGGACAGCACGCGTTGTGTTGCTGCGCAAGTCGGATCCACCCTGCTTCTCGGTCATACCCATGCCAACCATCATTGAAGTTTTATCCGCCAAGGGCAGATCGCGCTCGTCATACCGCGTTGAGTAGAGCAAAGGAGCGAGCGTATCGAACCATGGCTCTTGCTTGAGCACGGGAATAGCGGCCGATGTCATGGTAACCGGGCATAAAGAGCCTGCTTCAAGCTGACCGTGCATCAGATAGATAGCGGCGCGCGCCACATGGGCCCCTTTTCCTGGCGCAGACCACGCACTGGCGTGCATGCCCTCCAGAAAAGCCATGCGCAAGAAACGGTGCCAGGCCGGGTGAAAGCGGACACGGTCGACCCGATGGCCCTGCCTGTCGTAGGATTCAAGTTCGGGTCTGTGGCGGTTGGCCTCGTGGGCCATGGCGAAGGTTTCCGTCTTGCCCAGGCGCTCGCCATAGTGCAGCAGCGCGTCTTCGCGAGACTGTCCTCCTTCTCGCCTGACACCCTCTTGCAGGGCGATGTCGCTCGAATACAGGTTGTAGTCGCCAAGCTCAGGAACCTGGTTGGTGACCTCGTGTGTCGTCCAGCCCATGATGCACCTCGCATGCCGCTCTGGCGGCATTCAGAAAGACCTGAAATCATCATAGCACCATGCATCGTCGTGACAGCCCGACACCTGCGTGATGGGTTAAAGTTATGGCTTGCCGGCATACCCGCTGGCCGGCTCTTGTTTGCACGCCATTTTGTTTCGATGACACTGGAAAAACCATGACCGATCGCCAACTGATTATTGTTGCAGCCCTGACCTTGCTGGTGGGCGTCGGAGCCGGCGCCTTCGGTGCACACGGACTGAAACGCATCATCACACCCGACATGCTGTCCGTGTGGCAAACGGCGGTGCTGTACCAGCTGATACACGGTCTGGGCATGCTGGCCATTGCCGCTCTGGGAACCCGCCTGGGTTCGCCACTGCTCAACCTGTCCGGCAGCGTGATGTTTGCCGGTATATTGATTTTCAGCGGCAGCCTATACGCCCTGGTCCTGACCAATACAAAATGGCTGGGCGCCATCACCCCTATCGGCGGAGCGGCCTTCCTGATTGCCTGGGCTATGGTTGCAGTGGCCGCCTACCGGTCCTGACCCTGCCTCTGCCCCCCTTTTCCTACAACGAGAAATTAATGAACGCTCTTGAGTTACTCGAACAAAGCCCGGTCATGCCGGTTATTGTCATTCAGAATATTGATACTGCCGTCGAACTGGCACAGGCGCTGGTGGCTGGCGGCGTACGCAGCCTCGAGATCACCCTGCGTTCAGATGCTGCCTTGCAGGCCATCACCGCCATCAGTCAGGAAGTGCCTGAAGCACTGGTAGGCGTGGGCACTATACGTAACGCCAGGCAATGGGATGCAGCCGTGAAGGCAGGTGCCCGCTTTGGCGTCAGCCCGGGGCTTACCGCCGACATTGCCGCAGCCGTTCAGGCAACTGGCCTGCCCTTCTTGCCCGGCGTGGCCACAGCATCCGAATCCATGTACGCGGCCGACCAAGGCTTTACCGTACAAAAACTATTCCCTGCCGAAGCGGTGGGTGGTGTTGCTCTACTGAAGGCCTTGCAAGGGCCGCTGCCCGACATCGTATTCTGCCCAACGGGTGGCATCAACGCCGGCAATGCTGCAAAGTATCTGGCTTTGTCCAATGTGAAGTGTGTGGGTGGCTCATGGTTGACCCCCCCGGAAGCCGTCCTGGGCCAGCAATGGGAGGTCATCACCCAATTGGCAAAGCAGGCCTGCGAAATCCGCTGATAGGCGCTTATTTATTTGTGCCCGGCAGGTAGGCAGCCAGCGGCTGCCTACCTTGCAAAGCCAGTAGCAAGTTGCTGGTGGCCATATTCGACATGGCCAAGCGTGTTTCATGCGTTGCCGAACCTACGTGTGGCAACGCCAGTACTTTGGGGTGGTCAATCAGTGGCGAATCAGCGGGTAAGGGTTCGACTTCAAAAACGTCCAGTCCCGCTGCACGCAGCGTTCCACGATCCAGGGCATCCAGCAGGGCCTCCTCCTGAACAACAGGTCCACGCCCGCCATTGATTAGTATCGCGCCAGGCTTCATCAAGGCAAACTCTTCAGGGCCAATCAACCCTAGCGTTTGGCCGGTCAGCGGCAACACCACTACGACAAAATCCGACTGTTCCAGAACTTCATGCAGGCTGGCGGCATGCGCCTTGCCTTCAGGCAGCCCACTCGGCACCGGTGTGCGAGTGTGGTAGAGCACCGGCATATTGAAGCCCATGGCTGCACGCTGCGCCACGGCACGGCCAATACGGCCGTATCCCAATATGCCCAGTGTTTTTCCGTGCACATCCCAGCCGAATTGGTCATCGGCTATGCTGCGCTTCCAGCGCCCCTGCTGCACATAGCGGCCCAATTCCAGAATGCGCCGGCTGCTTGCCAGCACCATCGTGAAAATCAGATCAGCAACCGTGTCGGTCAGCACACCGGGAGTATGGCACAAGGCAATACCCTGTCGTTGCAAAGCGGGAAGATCAAACTTGTCGACACCAACCGATATGCTGGAGATCACTTCCAGCCGGCGCGTTTGTGCCAGCAAGGCCTCATCAATCGTGTAGCTGGAACCTATCATGCCTTGCGCATCAGGCAGCGCATCAAGAAAAGCCTGCTGCTGACCTGCAATCCGCGGATTCGCCACCACGACATCGTGCTCCAGCCGAATGCGCGCCAGCTGGTCGACGGGAAGCTCGCGGTAAACCAGGACCTGTTTCCGGCTCATAGACCCGCTTGCTCCAGTTCCTGACGGGTAGGCAGACCTTCGGTATCACCTACGACCTGAACGGCCCGCGCACCTATCCAGGCGCCCCGCTTAACGGCAGCACGCAAAGGCTTGCCTTCAAGCAAGGCACTCATCACACCAGCAGCAAAGCCATCGCCCGCACCCACGGTATCGATGACCGTCTGTACCGGAACACCAGCCACATAACCTTGCTCGTCGCCCGAATCAAAGTACGCGCCGTCGGCGCCCAGCTTGATCACTACTAGGCCTACACCCTGATCACGATAATAGCGCGCAATATCCTCAGGCGTATCCAGGCCAGTCAACAAGCGCCCTTCTGCTATGCCTGGGAACAGCCAGTTGGCGGAAAAAGCCAAGGCATTGATGCCATCGCGCATGCTTTCGGTGGATGGCCATAAGCTGGGACGCAAATTCGGATCGAAAGATACCGTTTTGCCGGCAGCCCGCATCAATTTCATGGTCTTGGCCGCAACCTGATAGCAATTTTCGGAAATCGCGGGAAATACGCCTGTGCTGTGAAGATGGCGTGCGCTGCACAGCCAGGCTTCATCGATATCAGCGACCCTCATCTGGCTGGCTGCCGAACCCTTGCGGTGGTATTCAACCGGCGGGTCACTGCCGTCAGTTACTCTGCCTTTGATCTGAAAGCCGGTGCGTTGCTGCGCATCGCACACCACATGGGAGCAATCGATGCCTTCGGCTTCCATGGTGGCCAGCAGATAACGCGCCATAGAGTCCGCACCCAGACGACTGGCCCAACCCACTTTGACACCCAAGCGTGCCAGACCGATGGCCACGTTGGTTTCGGCGCCTGCCGTACGCTTGATAAACCCCTGAACCTGCTCCAGCGGACCAGGCTGATCCGCGACCAGCAGCATCATGGCTTCGCCAAAGGTCACTACATCCAATGCCTGAGTCACTTAACTCGTCTCCAAAGAGCGCAACTGCCGGATCGCGTTACGCGTAATACTTAATAAGTCATCGCCGGCCAATGGATATTCGATGGCACGCGGCAGACTCCGGGGCATGGCCCGCAATAAGGCTCGCCATGGCGCAGCGGACTCCACAACAGGAACGGCGACCCACCGGGCAGGCTGACGCTGCACGCCTTTGCAATGAACGTAGCGTACACGCTCGGAAAAAGCCTCGGCCGCCTGCAGGGGACACTCGCCATTCCAGTGCCAGTTGCCCATATCGAAAGTCATGCCCAGTTTAAGCCCCGCCTCGTCTGCGCTACTGAAGAATCGTTGCAGCGCAGTCAATGTTCCGGCGGTCTCAGTCTGGTCATTTTCAATCAGCAGCTCAACGCTCTGCCCGGCCAGGCATGCCGCCAGATGCCGCAACGTATTGGCCGACGCCTCTGGCTTGAAGCCGCCTATGGACATCTTCAGCACGCTGGAACCTAGCGTTCTAGCGGCAGACAATCCATTTTCCAGATGTTTTTCCACCAGCTTGCCTTGGCTGTCCCACAGCATGTCAGGACTTGAATAGACGCAGGCAAGGCCCAGGCCCCGCACATTGGCGGCAAGCATGGGCAGTTCGTCATCAGCCCCGGTCAGCAATTCGCCGCGGATCTCGACGCCGTCGGCGCCGGCATCGTGGCATAAACGCACAAACCAATTCTGGCCGTGACGGCTGACTTCGGCAGCGCCAAAAGACCCCAGGGAGACAAACACCTGCTGTGGTGATGACATATCAGTGATTCAGAATCTGGCCCAGAAATTTGCGCGTTTTTTCATGCGTAGGGTTGCTGAAAAATTGCTCGGGTGGCGACTGCTCGATGATGGTGCCATCAGCCATGAAAATCACCCGGTCGGCCACGCTGCGTGCAAAACCCATTTCGTGCGTTACACACAGCATGGTCATGCCGTCATCGGCCAGACTGATCATGGTGTCCAGCACTTCCTTGACCATTTCGGGATCAAGTGCCGAGGTCGGCTCATCGAACAGCATGACCTTGGGCGTCATGCACAAGGCACGCGCAATGGCCACACGCTGTTGCTGTCCACCCGAAAGCTGGCTGGGATACTTATGGGCTTGATCGCCTATCCGTACCCGCTCAAGATACTTCACGGCCAGCGCTTCAGCTTCAACCTTGCTGATCCCACGAGAGCGCATGGGCGCCAGCATGCAGTTCTGCAACACCGTCATGTGCGGAAACAGGTTGAATTGCTGAAACACCATGCCGACTTCCTGCCGGATCGCGTCGATATTTCCAGCCTTGGCCGTCAGGTCGATACCGTCAACGACAATACGTCCCTTCTGTATTTTCTCCAGGCCATTGATGCACCGGATAAGAGTGGACTTTCCCGAGCCGGACGGCCCGCAAATGACGATGCGTTCACCGGCAGCAACGGTCAAGTCAATATCGGTCAAGACGTGGAACTGGTCGTACCACTTATTGAGCGCCTGGATCTCGATAATCGTCCCGCCAAGCTTGGCGGGACGATGTGCGTGATCGGCAGCCGGTGTCGTCTGCGTGTCAGTCATGATGAATAACTCTTGCCTATCAGGATTTGCTCAGCTCAGGCAGCGGTGAGCCCAGCCATTTTTCGAATAGCTTGCTGAATTCACCGTTCTCGATGTTTTTCTGAACGGCATCATTAACGGCCTTAAGCGTGTTGGGCTCGCCAGGACGCATGGCAACAGCCATTTCCTGCTGCAGCAATACGAATTTGTTTTCGAAACGATCAGGAGCGCGCTTGGCGATTTGTCCGGCTACCGTCGTGGAGCATCCAATGGCATCAACCTGACCGGAAAGCAAGGCCTGCATGGCAGACGCGTCATCATCGAAGCGACGGATGTTGGCATCTTTGGGGGCTACCTTGGTCACCGCAATATCTTGCGTACTGGCACGCGCAACGCCTATGCGCAGACCCGAAAGGTCTTCAGGCTTGGCGATTTTGGTGTCTTTGCCACCGAACATGACAATCTGTGCGGCAGAGTAAGGATCAGAAAACTGAACCTGCTTGGCGCGCTCGGGAGTGATAGCCAGCGAAGCCACCAACATATCAACTTTATTGGTCAGCAGGAAAGGGATACGGTTGGGGCCGGTGACGGGAACAATATTGACCTTGACGCCCAGGTCCTTGGCCAGTTGGCGCGCTACATCGGCGTCATAGCCATCGGGCTTGTTCTCGGTGTTCAAAATGCCATAAGGAGGAAAATCGACCAGCATACCGACGGTAAGCTCGCCCTTTTCTTTCACCTGATCGATGGTTTCAGCTACGGCGGCGCTGCTACCCAGCGCGAATACGGTGCAAGTGGCCAACAGGGCGGCGCCAGCAACGTGGCGAATCTTCTTAGTCAAAAACATATCGTGTCTCCGGGTTGGACTAAAAAATTGAGAAAAACCGAACGGACTTACCTATCGCGCCAGCGACAGGGCAAGACGTCTTTCCATGTACGAAGCCAGCATGGAAAGCGGCCAGCACAGAAAAAAGTAGATAACGGCAACGACGGTAAACACCACCATGGGCTGAAAAGTGGCGTTATTGATGATTTGACCGGCACGGGTCAACTCAGTGAACCCAATAATTGCCGCCAGCGAAGTGCCTTTGACAATCTGGACCAAATAGCCCACCGTTGGTGGCACAGCAATTTTCAGGGCCTGCGGCAGTACGACATCGCGCATTTTGTGACGATAGTTCAGGCCCAATGCTTCGGCGGCCTCCCATTGGCCACGTGGAATTGCCTGGATGCAGCCACGCCAGATTTCACCCAGGAAGGCGCCGCTGTTCAGTGTCAGGGCCACTGCCGCAGCTAACCACGGGTTGATGTCCAGGCCTATGACCGGGGCACCAAAAAATACCAGAAATAATTGCAGCAGCAGCGGCGTACCGCGAAACAGCTGAATGAATCCCATGGACAGGGATTGTGCCAGCTTGCTATCGCTGGTGCGCGACAGCGCGATGATCAATCCCACAATGCCGCCGCCAACAAAAGCCATCAGGGATAGCGCTATCGTCCATTGCGCGGCTTCAAGAATGAACCAAAAATCGGAATAGCCAAAAGTACGCATTATCGACGGTCCGGGTAGTTGAGGCCCCACTGGTAAACCATGCGGAACACCAACGTGAAAGCCAAGGTCAGCAGCAGATAAATGCCTGTGACCACAATATAGATTTCAAAGCTGCGAAAAGTTTCGGACTGCAGATTGGCCGCTACAGACGTCAGGTCGTCGGCGGAAATCACCGATACCACGCTGGAAGCCAGCATCAGCAGAATGAACTGGCTGGTCAGGGCGGGATAAATGGCTTTCAAGGCCGGCTTGAGCACCACAAAGCGGAAAACCTCCAGCCGCGATAGATTCAAAGCCAGCCCGGCTTCAATCTGACCTTTGGGTATGGATTCAATGCCGGCACGTACAATCTCTGTGGCGTATGCGCCCAGGTTGAATACCATGGCAATCAAGGCCGCCGTATAAGGCGACCAACGCACGCCTATCGCGGGCAACGCAAAGAAAAAGAAGAACAGTTGAATCAGGAACGGCGTATTGCGTATGACTTCAATATAGATCTTGATCAGCCAGCGCAGCGGCGTCGGCCCCGCCGTTTTGCCCCAGGCACAAACAATAGCCAGCAGCAACCCCAGCAGCATTGCCATAAAGGACAACTGGATCGTCATCCAGGTGCCACGTAGCAGCAAAGGCCAGGCGTCGAAAACCGGACCAAATTGAAAGGTGTAATTCACGTTATCTGAACCTTGAGTGTTGCCGGCGAGCCAAGCATACCGCACTAGAACAAATACCTACTGCAAGGCATGAATCCATGTATCGGGCTAGGTAAAAGCTGGCTGCTGCCAATGAAACCGGTTTCATAACTCAGTATAAATAGCGGAAAATTATATCAGTAGTTGGCCAAAAACAGTTTTTGGCCATTTTTCAGACATGTCTGGCCTCGCGGTAAAGCAAGGCAGATAAGCGCTAAGCCGGCTCTGCCCCCCGGCCTGTACGCGTCGAACCACGGACCATGAGCTTGCCTTTCAACAACATTTGCCTGGCGGGTCCATCCAAGCCTTGCAAACGCTGTATCAGACAGTGAGCGGTGAGGCGGCCCAGTTCGGTCGTAGGCTGGGCCACAGTACTGATGCCAGGTCCGATATAAGGCGCCCACGGCGTATCATCAATACCCAGCAACCCGATCTCGTGGCCCAAACGCCAGCCCAATTGCGCAACGGCTTCAATCACACGCAATGTGACGACTGCATTGGCTGCAATGACAGCCGGTACACCGCCTCCCGGACAGCCCGTTGTCGCAACGGCCGCCCGGCCCCGCAAAGCTTTCAGGGCTTCGATCAGTCCGGTCTGGTCCTGCGCTTCAACATCGCATCCCGATACTTCGTCCGCATGGGTCTGGACAAAATCATGAAAGGCCTGTTTGCGTTCTATGCGGGCACTCACCTTGTCCAGGGGCTCGGTTATCAGCATCAGCTCGCGATATCCGGCGCCCAGCAAATGCCGACAACTGAGTGCAATGGCGTGTTGGTTGTCGAGCGAAACAAAATCGACATTCAGCCCCTCATGGCGTCTATCGACGAGCACAATGGGCTTGCCCTGTCTGGCCGCCTCTAGTGCCGCGCCCGGATCGTGCCCCGTGGTATTCAATATGAAACCTTCAACCTTATAAGACGAGAGGGCTTGCAAACCGGCGCTTTCGCGGTCTCCTTCGTTACCCATGTTGAACAGCATCACCAGATAGCCCGCTTCGCGACAGGCCTGCTCGGCGCCACGCAGTACCGCAACGGAAAAAGGATTGGTAATGTCGGCCACAACCAGGCCTATCAGGCGTGAGCGTCCTCGCTTCAGGGCCTGCGCCATAGGACTGGGCGAATAGCCCAGCTGAGCGATGGCGGCTTCGACCCGACGGGCTATTTCAGGCGAGAGCAAGGTATCTCGATGATTGAGAAAGCGCGACACCGTAGCCTTGGACACACCGGCCTGGCGTGCCACATCGGCAATCGTGCTGCGGCGGACGTTTTTGGTCATGGCCGAATAATACGCGATACGCCGGCATTCATGCGGACGGACGGCCTTGCTTCAGCCTACATCATGCAAGATGACAGACCACCATCCACCGCCAGCACCTGCCCCGTCACAAAGCGGGATTCACGCGCCGCCATGAATACCACTGCAGAAGCAATATCGTCAGGCTCGCCCCATTTCTTTTGCGGGACCCGCTCTTGTAGCCAGGTATTGAAGGCTTCGTCGCCCCATAGGTTACGAGTCAATTCAGTAGCCACATAGCCTGGGGCAATGGCGTTGACCGTAATGCCGGCCTCGGACAGCTCCGCCGCCCATTGCCTGACCATACCGTGCAAGGCGGCTTTGGCCGCCGTATAAGCTGTTATTTGCGGCTTGCCTCGTATGGCAGTGATGGATCCGGTGAAGATGATGCGTCCGTAACCCTGCTTCGCCATGCCAACTGCAATGTGCCGGCCCAAGGCCCATTGGGCAGTCAGGTTGCCGGAAATAATACGTTCGAACTCCTGCTGCGGAAAAGACAGTAAAGGCTCACGATGCTGTATGCCTGCGTTCGAAAATAAAATATCGATCTTTCCCAGACTATCGCGCACTGCATCGACAGCGGCAATGGACTGGTCTATGTCGAGAATATCAAAGGGTGCAATCTGCACCTTGACACCTTCCTCTTGCAGTGCCGCCGCTGCAGCGTCCAGCGTATTTGCGCTGCGACCATTCAAGACAACAGTTGCACCCTGAAGCCCCAGTGCTCTGGCTGCGGCATAACCTATACCTCGCGACGAGCCGGTGACCAAAGCCACCTGACCTGACAGATCGAACATATCCCCTCCTGTTGCCGGCGTGAACCGGATGCTGGCCTTATTTCAAATCAGCAGTATCTACTTGCTTTTTATGCAGCAGCAATGCCATCAAGCGCTCGTCGCGCCATATGCGCCGATTCAACAACTCGGAACCAGGCAACAGAGCGCGCCGCTGCTGATCGACATCAGCGACCAGCTCGGCAGACCAGGGCTCTGTGCCGGTCTGTTCCTGAGCAATCGATTCGTACATGCCGCCATAGCGTGTGCAATAGTCTTGCACGCCATCCGGCGCATTCAAGTCGATGGTTTCGAATGGCCCCATAAACGACCATCGCAGCCCCAGGCCGTCCTTGACTGTCACGTCCAGATCCTCGGCGCTGACACAGCCGCTCTCCACCAGGCGAAAAGCCTCGCGCAGCAATGCACCCTGCAAGCGATTCAGCACAAATCCTTGCAGTTCCTTATGCAAAGTCACCGGTTTCTGGCCCACTTTTTCCATCAAGCCCCTGGTGCGCTCCAGGGTTGCGGCATCGGTCCAGGGCGCACCGCACAACTCCACGACAGGAATCAGATAGGGTGGATTGACGGGGTGCGAGACCAAGCAACGATGCCGGCCAGGCAAATCCTCTGTAAAGGCCGAAGCCGGAATACTGGACGTTGAACTTGCCAGTGGCGTATCGGGAAGACTCAGGCGATCCATGGCTGCAAAGATTTCTTGCTTTACCTCCAGTCTTTCAGGCAGATTTTCCTGAACGTAGCCGGCACCATCCAGCGCTTCCTCAAGGCTGGACACGGTTTGAACCCGTGCAAGCACACTTGCCGCGTCACTTAAAAGCTGTTTGTTTTCAAGTTCATGGACTTGTTGCTCAAGCAGCTTCAGCGCACGCGCCAATGCCGCAGAATCACCATCCCACAATCGCACCTGACACCCACCGCGCGCGAACACAATAGCCCAAGCCTGGCCAATAAGCCCGGCGCCAATCACTGCAACCTTCATGGATTTACCTTATATTGAGCCAATCAAATACTAGATACTAGACAACTGTGATCACAGATCGAAGCTGGTAATTACCCTAGGCCTACAAAAAACCATGTCTGACAACCCTTCCACCCCAACACTTCTCGACTTTATCCAGCGATTGCCCAAGGCGGAGTTGCACCTACACATCGAAGGTACGCTGGAACCCGAGCTGATATTCCAGCTAGCCCAGCGCAACGGCATCGCCTTGCCCTACGCGTCCATAGACGCATTACGTGCGGCATACCAATTCGAAGACCTGCAGTCTTTTCTGGATCTTTATTACGCCGGCGCAAGCGTACTGATTACGGAAAATGATTTCTATGACATGACCATGGCCTATATGCGCCGCGCGCAGCAAGACGGCATCGTCCACGCGGAAATCATGTTCGACCCTCAAACTCATACACAGCGCGGTGTTTCCATTCAAACAGTATTTTCAGGCATTGCGAGAGCATTGCGTGAAATGCGCAACACTGCCGGTATCAGTAGCTATCTGATTCTGAGCTTTCTTCGACATCTATCCGAAGAAGAGGCGCAGACCACCCTGACCGCAGCCCTGGCCTTGCGCGAACAATACGCCGATCTGTGGCTAGCTATAGGGCTGGACTCGGCCGAGCGAGGCAATCCACCAGAAAAATTCGCCCGGGTGTACGCCCGCTGCAAGGAATTGGGATTTCGCCTGACCGCCCACGCCGGAGAAGAAGGGCCGGCCAGCTATGTGCGCGACGCATTGGATCTATTGCAGGTGGAACGTGTAGACCATGGCGTCCGTAGCGAAGAGGATCCCGCACTGATGCAACGCCTGATCAACGACGCCATTCCCCTGACAGTATGCCCTCTGTCCAATCTGAAACTATGTGTGGTTGATGATATGCAGCAGCACAATCTGGCACGCATGTTGCAGCAGGGTGCGCTGGTCACGGTGAACTCTGATGATCCGGCTTATTTTGGCGGCTATGTGGCCGACAACTATCTTGCTTGTGCCGAATACCTGAACCTGGGCCGCAAAGAACTGGCCGAGCTGGCACGCAACAGCCTGCTTGCCTCGTTTTTGCCTGCCAACGAAAAAGACCACCATCTTGAGCTACTGGCAGCAATGCTTGATCAAGCCGATTTGCCTGATGACATGCAATAACCGAGCCAGCTGCACCACTGTTTATCGAGCGCGCAATAAAAAACCCACCGCATTGCGGTGGGTTTTTTTAAAATCTGAACAGGCTTAGATGACCTGGATAGACTTGGCTTGTGGGCCCTTCTGGCCTTCGGCGGCTACGTAGGAAACACGTTGGTTTTCTTCGAGCGACTTGAAGCCGGTGCCGATGATGTCGGTGTGGTGCGCGAACAAATCTTTGCCACCCGACTCAGGCTTGATGAAACCAAAGCCTTTTTCGTTGTTGAACCATTTAACAATACCAGTTTCTGTTTGCATTTTTGCAATCCCTAAAAATAATGAGCGACATGCCCTATAGAAGACTGTCAAGGTGTAGAGATTTGAGCAAAAAAGTACTGTGCAACAGGTACTGGATTGTACTAACTTCAACGAACTTGAAAATCTAGATTCGTATAGTATAGAGAAGGATAAGGACAGTCAACTGAATAACAGGATATTCAGCCACTTTTTACTGTTTTTTTTAGACTATCTTGTATTAAGTAACAACAACTTTCTGTTTTGACCAAATGCAAGCACTTCCACGCGCCTTTTACGATAGGGATACCTCTCTGGTAGCCCACGAATTACTGGGTAAACTCCTGGTGCACCGATTTAATGGAAGCGAGCTCATTGGAAAGATAGTCGAAGTCGAGGCCTATTTGGGGCCTCACGACCTGGCCGCGCATACCTCCAAAGGCATCACACCCCGCACGCAAGTCATGTTTGGCCCGCCCGGGCATGTCTACGTTTACCTGATTTACGGCATGCACCACTGCATGAATGTGGTTACCGAGGCCGATGGCACCGGTGCAGCGGTATTGTTGCGGGCTCTGGAGCCAGTATCCGGACTGACTGTCAACGCCAGTGGACCAGGCAGATTATGCAAGGCCATGGGCATAGATAAAAGCCACTACGGCCACGACCTGTGCAGCTCCAGCTTATTTATTACTGAAGATCCCGCCGCCATGCCCATCGACATTGCCGAACGACCCCGTGTCGGCGTCGACTATGCTGGCGAATGGGCTGACAAACCCCTGCGCTTCTATATAAGGGGAAATTCCTATATTTCGAAAAAATAAAACAGATGGATCACTGTCGTATAGACACAACAAGTTCCCCCGCTCTCTAGCCCCCCCACCGTCACACCGGCAACCCGGTCACAAGACAAGTAAAAAATTCCATGTTATAGTTACGCCTCTTTTGCAGCGGCTGTAGCTCAGTTGGATAGAGTACTTGGCTACGAACCAAGGGGTCGTGGGTTCGAATCCTGCCAGCCGCGCCAGATTTAGGGGCTTCCTTCGGGAAGCCCCTTCCTGTTTGTAGTCTCGCAGTGTGCTAATTGACCTTTATCTGCTCCAGGTCAAAGCCAGCTCTTTCGCATGGGCGCATTATTCTTGCTTACCCAAGCAAAAGAAACCGGAAACACAATGAGCCAAGTCTGTCCTCATGCCTACGACTGGGATCCACGCGACGAGCAAACCCTACAAGACCAGATCGCCGCCTACGACACCATGCGCAAGCAATGCCCCGTCGCCCACAGCGAATATCTGCACTGGTCCGTCTTCAGGCATGCCGAAGCCGTACGCATACTGAACGACCACGAAACCTTCAGCAGCCAGGTTTCATCACATGTGTCTGTACCCAACGGCATGGACCCTCCCGAGCATACGTCTTTCAGACAACTCATCGAACCCTATTTCGGCCCCGAAGCTATGGCAGACTTCAAGCCTGCCTGCGAGGCCATTGCTCAAAACCTGGTGGGCAACCTGGGCCTAGGCCCGATAGACATCATGGCGCAAGTGGCACACCCTTACGCACTTGAGGTCCAGTGCGCTTTCATGGGATGGCCAACCACCTTGCATCAACCGTTGCGCAACTGGATTCGAAAAAACCACGAGGCCACGCTATCCAAAGACCGCGCCGCCATCAGCCGGGTCGCCCAAGAGTTCGACGGCTATATGCTGACCCTGATCAACGAGCGACGCCGGGCTGGAGCCCAAGCTCCGGACGACACCACGACCCGGCTGACGCACGAGCAGGTGAATGGCAGACCATTGAGCGACCCTGAGTTGATCAGCATTCTGCGCAACTGGACGGTAGGCGAACTGAGCACGATTGCAGCATCGGTCGGCATCCTTGCACACTATCTGGCCGCTCGCCCCGCACTGCAAGACCAACTGCGCGCAAAGCCAGAGCTTTTGCCTCCTGCCATCGACGAGATTCTGCGTATACACGCTCCGCTTATCGCCAATCGGCGCATCGCAACACGGCCGGTAGCACTAGGGGGACGGCACCTGGAAGCAGGCGACCGCATCTCCATACTCTGGGCCTCTGCCAACCGCGACGAAACTGTTTTTGGCGATCCCGACGAATTCCACCCCGACCGCGATTCCTCGCTGAATTTGCTCTACGGCGCTGGCATACATGTGTGTCCTGGCGCACCTTTGGCCCGCATGGAGCTCAAGCTGATCATGGAGTCATTGCTCGCCTGTACGCAGCGGTTCGAGTTGGCAAGCGGCCAGGTACCGGTCCGGGCACGCTATCCAGGAAGCGGATACACCTCGCTTATACTTCAGGTGTTCTAAACAGCCTGGTCGCGGCCCATGAATCCAGTGCGCAGTGCCTATCCTTACGATTATTCCCGCGTGGAAATCGCCATTGCGGAATACCTTCCACAATGGCGCTCATTGCAATTCGATGCAGTCGTCGCCATTGCGCGCGGTGGCATGGTGCCAGGTCTCATGGCATCCATGGGCTTGAGTCTGCCCCTGTACGCCCTGTCCTATTCTCGTGCCGACCGCTGCGTTTCCTGGTATACAAACCAAAAACCTGGCGCCCCATCCCGCATACTGCTGGTCGAAGATATTGCGGGACGAGGAACCACACTGAGCGACAGCCTGGCGTTTCTGCAGCAACTGGGCCACGATACAAAAGTATTCACACTGGCCTACGACACCGATTCGCGCATCCGGCCCGACTATGGCCAGGAAATACCTGCAGGCATGCGCGCCTGGTTCCCATGGGAACAAGCATCCATTAGCGCTGCCTTCGACCAAACTGGAAATCAACCCGCCAAACCCGAGCATGAATACGCTTCATGGGCCATAGACCTGGATGGCATTCTACTGATGGACCTGCCGGAGCATCTTTACGCACAAGCCTTGCAAGACACACTGGCTCAGCGCGACCTGCTGCTGCCAAACAAGACACTGCCCGGGCTGAGCCTGACAGACATCACCATTATTACTGGCCGCCCCGAGCAAGACCGCGAGCGCACACAGGCCTGGCTGAGCCGTCATGGCTTTCACGGCCCACTCATCATGCGCAATGAAAGCCTGTACAGCGCCGAACAAACCGCCGCGCACAAGGCACAGGCCATACTGGCCAGATGCCACACCCATTTCCTGGAAAGCGATGCTGGGCAAGCCCTTGAAATCGCCCGACAAACGCGTGTAGCGCGTGTCATATGGTGGTCCGGCCACCAGGCCTTGCTGGTGCATGCCAGCCAAGTTGAAGACCTGCGCCTGGCCTGAACTTGTAGTATTTTGAATTACGATGCATTATTTCGCCGGCAGCCACGGCTTGCTTGCGTAACAATGTCAGCACTGCACAGTAGCCCAAGACCTTAAACGAATATCCGGAGACTTTCCTTGTCCACTCCTGCAAAGATTACCTGCGTCGAAGACTTTCGCCAACTGGCCGAGCGGCGCGTGCCAAGAATGTTCTACGACTATGCCGACTCAGGCTCCTGGACGGAAAGCACCTACCGCGCCAACGAGGCGGACTTCCATAAGATCAAGTTTCGCCAGCGCGTCGCGGTGGACATCAGCAAGCGCAGCCTGCGTTCATCGATGATAGGCATAGATGTAGCCATGCCTGTCGCGATTGCCCCTACAGGCCTTACCGGCATGCAGCATGCCGATGGCGAAATTCTGGGTGCCAAGGCCGCCGAGCGGTTCGGCATTCCCTTCACCCTGTCCACCATGAGCATCTGCTCAATCGAAGACATCGCCAAGCACACAAGCCAGCCCTTCTGGTTTCAACTCTATGTGATGCGCGACCGTGATTTCATGGAGCGTCTGATTGATCGCGCCAAAGCGGCCAACTGCTCGGCCTTGGTCCTGACGCTCGACCTGCAGGTACTGGGCCAACGCCATAAAGACATCAAAAACGGGCTATCGACTCCGCCAAAGCCTACTCTGGCCAATCTGATCAACCTCGCAACCAAGCCACGTTGGTGCATGAACATGCTCGGCACCAAGCGCCGCAGTTTTGGCAACATCGTCGGCCACGCCAAAGGCGTCAGCGATCTATCCTCGCTGTCGTCATGGACGGCAGAACAATTCGATCCGGCCCTGTGCTGGGCTGACATCGAGTGGATCAAGAAACGCTGGGGAGGCAAGCTTGTGCTGAAGGGCATCATGGACGCCCAGGATGCCCGCCTGGCCGTCGAGTCGGGTGCCGATGCCCTGATCGTATCCAATCATGGGGGCCGTCAACTCGATGGCGCACCCTCTTCCATTTCTGCCCTGCCGGGCATTGCTCAGGCCGTCGGCAAGGAAATCGAAGTATGGATGGATGGCGGTATTCGTTCGGGACAAGATGTGATCAGGGCTGTTGCCCTGGGTGCCAAAGGCACCATGGTGGGCCGTGCCTTCCTGTATTCACTTGGCGCCATGGGAGAAGCAGGCGTGTATCGTTGCCTGCAGATGCTGGCCAACGAAATGGATGTCACCATGGGCTTCTGCGGCCGCACCGATATCCATGACCTTGACCGCTCGATTCTCCTCAATCCCGACGTTTTCGACTAAGCCCGAAACTGCATTTCAAGCCACATCCTGCACCGAAAGAATCTGCATTAATCCAACGGATTGATTTGTTCTGGTGTCAGGCGTGGCCGATTTTCTTCCACGCTCGACAGAGGCGGCACAGCCTGCATGGTTTCCAGGCTGCGGGTTGTCAGGCGCTGGTATTGCCGGGTGCCAAAAGTTTTACCCGCAATCTCGGCATCACTCAGCTCGCGCAGAACACGCGCAGGTGAACCCACCACCAGACTGCGCGCCGGGATCTCCAGCCCTATCTTTACGAAAGCCATGGCAGCCACAATGCTGGATTCACCTACGACTGCCCTATCCATGACCACGGCATTCATGCCGACCAATGCATTGCGCCCTATGGTACAGCCGTGCAGCACGGCGCCATGCCCTATATGTCCGTCCACATCGACCAGCGTATCGTTTTCAGCGATGCCATGAATAATGCAGCCATCCTGGACGTTGGAGCCTTCCTTGAGCGTGATGCGGCCAAAGTCACCTCGCAAACTCGCCAGTGGGCCTATATACACACCCGGCCCGACAATGACGTCGCCTATCAGCACTGCGGATGGATGCACATAGGCGCCAGGATCAACAACCGGCGTAATGCCATCGATGGCATAGACTTTGAACATGGCGAGGGTCTCCATAAGATTCTTGATGATAGTCCAAGACTTTACACCACCGGGCTTGCTACAATTCGCGGTTCATACTTCATGGATTGATTGCCTTATGGGATTTGAACAACTTGCCGCGCTCAAGCGCGAGCTGGTCGCGCAAGCTGAGCAGGAAAAACGGAAAACCCGCAAGACGCCCCAAGGCGCGCGCAAAACCAGTCGCAAACCGGCGCAGGAAACTCCTGTCGACCCCGTGGTCATCACCATTTCCCGGCTCCAGAGACAATTCCCGCGGGCCTTTCCAAAAAAACCCGCGCCCAAGCTGCCACTGAAACTGGGTATACATAAAGACCTGTACGCTCAGGCCGAGGCCTTGAAGCTTAGCAATGCCGAAATCAAAGAGGCCGTCAAGACCTGGTGCCAGGGCAGCCGATACTGGGCATGCATGACAGAAGGCGCAGCTCGACTGGACCTGAATGGCGAAGCTGCCGGCGAGGTCACTGCGGCCGACGCCCAGCATGCCAGGCAACTGGCGGATCGCCGGCGCTCTCATGCAATACGGTCGCGCAAGAAAGAGGCCGTCAAGCCGGACGCAGGGGATGACAAAGCAGCAGGAGACTCATCCGTAGCGGAACCTGCTGCACCAGCAGCCGTCACCACCCCTGATCACACCGACACCACGCCATAAAGCGAGGCCACCAGCAATATCGCCATGGCGATATTGAAACGCTGCACCGACTGCGGTCGGTGCAGCAGGCGTCTTACGGCGCTGCCGAACAAAGTCCAGGCGCTGATACTTGGAAAATTGACGCACGACACCACCAGCGTGCCCAACGCCAGGTTCCAGTAGAAATTTTCCTGTGGCATATAGGCCGCCACGATGCCCACCGCCATCACCCATGCTTTGGGGTTGACCCACTGAAAGGCAGCCGCCTCGATAAAGGTAAACGGTTTGCCTCGTGCTTGACCGCTGTCAATGGCGCCTGCCCGCGCAATACGCCAGGCCAGGTACAGCAAATAAACGGCGCCTGCATACTTTAGTGCCGTATACAGCATGGGCATGGCATCAAATACCGTACCCAGACCCGCCCCCACCAGCAGCAGCATCAGGGCCACCCCCGACGTAATGCCCAACATGTGCGGCAGCGAGCGACGATAACCAAAAGTGGACCCCGATGCCGTCAACATGACGTTATTCGGACCCGGGGTGATGGAGTTCACAAATGCAAACACGGCCAAAGACAGTAATACGCTGTTCGTCATCATGGTAGGAAAACTTATGCAGGCGATGATTTCAGTCTGCATACTAGCGTGTAAAACCAATACAGTACCTATACAATATTCCAGTTCAGTAACCAATCTGGCCTGGTATCAATACCATGACACTTTCAAGTAAATGAATACTTCCTGGAAACCGCTCAGGGGCTCCCAGATCTCTTTGGTGGATCAACTGGTAGAACACATTGGTTTCCGGATACGGAATCATGGCCTGCGCTCGGGCATGCGCCTTCCGTCTGTCAGGACCATGGCCGACGAGTCGGGCTTGAGTCGTTTTACCATCGTCCAGGCTTATGACCGCCTGGTGGCCCAAGGTATCATCCAATCCAGGCGCGGCTCAGGTTTTTACGTATCGCCTCCCGCCGCCTCGCTGTCCGTATCCGCCACCGCGCCAAATCTGGCACCCGATGCCGCCTTTGACACCGCATTCTTGTTGCGCAGCATGTTCCGTGAAGATGCGTTAACCAGCTTGCCTGGCAGTGCCGGCCTGCTGCCAGCCTCCTGGATGGACCACGAGATGGTTGCTGCAGCCGTGCGCACCGTTGGGCGCAGCATAGGCCGCAGCCTGGTGGGCTACGGCGTGCCCAAAGGGCTTAAAGCCCTGCGCCAGCAAATCGCATTGTCCCTGCAGGCGCAAGACGTGCCGGCTCATCCCGAACACCATCTGATGACCGTCGCCGGCGTCACACATGGTCTGGACCTGATCTCACGCAGCCTCATCAGGCCTGGTGATACCGTGCTTGTAGAGGACCCAGGCTGGTTCGTGATATTCGGCCGCCTGACGGCGTTGGGCGCAAAAGTCATCGGTGTGCCTCGCCTGGCAGACGGACCCGATACGCAAGCTCTGGCGCATCTGGCTGAAATACATCAACCCAAATTGTTCATTGTGAATACCGCCGTTCACAATCCCACCGGTCACACCTTATCGGCCGGGGTAGCCTACGAAACTCTACGCATCGCCGAGCGTTTCAACTTCCTGCTGATCGAGGACGACACCTACGCCGACTTCCATCCCACGGCACCTGTACGCCTGGCGTCCCTGGACCGCCTGAACCGGGTATTGTTGGTGGGAGGATATTCCAAAACGCTGGCAGCCAGCCTGCGGGTCGGCTTTGTGGCAGGCTCGCCTGCCCTCATCGATAAACTGGTCGACACCAAGCTGCTGGGCGCGCTCACCACGCCAGAATTAGGAGAGCAAGTGCTCCATCGCATATTGGCAGAAGGCCAATATCGACGTCATGTGGAACGATTACGCACTCGCGTGGACCATGCTCGCGACCAATGCATCAAGATGCTGCTGCAGGCAGATTGTTCAGTGCCGCAAGAACCGCACGCCGGAATGTTTGTGTGGGCGGACTGCGGCATGGATACCGAGACGCTGGCACGCAAGGCGGCAGCAGCCGGCGTTTTGTTCGCGCCCGGCGTCTTGTTTTCACCGGTTCAGGCACCCTCTTCCCGGTTCAGGCTGGCCGTGTCCATGGCCGACGACCCTAAAGGCTGGCAGACACTGAAGACCTTGCTCAGCCAGGGACGCAGCCGCCTTCAAGGCGGCACATGACGGACGCCTTAAAAAGAAGGGATGGGCCGGTCAGGCGACTGCCGGCACCGGCTGAGCGTTACGCAGCGTGGTGTTTACGTCCTGGAGTTGCTGCCCCAGGTATTGGGCAATCGCGCGCATGCCGTACAAGCCGGCGACGGCTTCCGCATCGCTGTTGTAGTTGGTATTAGTGTTGACATCGTAGGTGTAGATTTCACCGATTTCATCAACAATGAATTCGATACCCGCAATACCAATGCCGTTCTCGGCAATGAACCGCTGGTAGCGCTGGATAATGGGGCTATCGAAGCCCTTGATAATCTCGAAACGGGGCGCGGCGGCCGCCGGCGCGGACTCGCCCACCGGGCAAAATGCATCGCCGATCTGGCAGACATCTGCCGGGCAGAGCTCAAAGCCCAGCGAGGTATCGACACGCACGGCATACAGGAACTTGCCGCCTACAAACTCGACACGCGTTATATAGGGCTGGGGCGCGCGAATGTACTGCTGGATCAGGGTTATGCCATCGATGGAAGGCTCGAACTGATCGCTGTTCACATAGTCTTGCAACGCTTCAACACTATGGAACAGTTGCACACCAAGCCCCTTGCCTGCGCGATTATGCTTGGTGATGAACGAGCCCGTCATTTTCCGGGCCGCTTCGATAATGTGCGGCTTGCCCACTGCGGCAATGGTACGGGGCGTTCTGACACCGTAGTTCGACAGTGCTGCATACTGTGCAACCTTGCTGACCTCCAGCTGCAAGGCACGGCTGTTGTTCACGACGCGTCGGCCATGCGACTCGAGCCACGACAGTACCGCTGCCGTGTATTCGGGCGCATAGCGATGATCGCGAGTATGCGACGAAGCGCTCATCCGGTTGTAAAAAACTCCCTCGGGCGGCGGTTCGGAGAGATCCAGCTTGCCTTCGTCGAGAAACCATTCTTCATAAGGTAAGTTCAGTTCTCGAAAGGCAGCCTGCAAAGGCTCGACCCAGGTCGAGTTTTCATGAATCACATAAATTTTGGACATACCCATCTTCTGCGGCGCCGTTTAAAAAACAAATCGCGCGGGACGGCCTACCCAGGCTATGGGGTTAGGATAATGAAGATTCATTCATACCAGAACGACAACATAATCATTTCTTTATAACTAAATGGAATGAGCCGTCGCCAACCAGCGCCGCGCCAACTGCACCCAGTAACTGGCACCAATGGGAATAAGTTCGTCGTTGAAGTCGTAACTGGCATTGTGCAAGGTGCAAGGCCCTTCGCCATGTCCTGGGAGCCGATGATCACCCTGGCCATTGCCTATCCATAGATAGCAGCCTGGCCGCTCTTTCAGCATCAAGGCAAAGTCTTCACCCGTCATGGCGGGCTGAACCTCGGCATCGACATTTTCAGGGCCAACCAGGTCCTTCAGCACTTGAACGCTGAATGCTGTTTCTTTGGGATGATTGATAGTGGGCGGATATTTACGATCAAAAGCAAAGTCGGCGGTACAACCATAACCTTCGCTGATGCTGTGTACCAGCTCACGGATTCGCTGCTCAATGATGTCCAGCGTTTCCTCGGTAAAGGTGCGCACTGTACCGCGCAGTTCCGCCGTATCCGGAATGACATTATCGGCCGAGCCGGCATGGATCTGAGTAATGCTCAGGACAGCTGGGTCGTAAGGATTGCGATTCCGTGTGACAATGCTTTGCAAGGCCTGAGCCAGATTGGTGGCCGCCATAATGGGGTCGACACCCATATGTGGCATGGCCGCATGAGCACCCTTGCCTGTTATACGCACGGTAAAGTAATTGCTGGATGCCATGATAGGCCCCACACAAACACCAAACTTGCCTACAGGCAAGCTGGGCCAATTGTGCATGCCGAACACTGCCTCTATGGGAAAACGGGTAAACAGACCGTCTTCAATCATACGGCGGGCACCTACATGGCCCTCTTCGGCCGGCTGGAAAATGACGTACACCACACCTTCAAAATCACGATGTTGAGCCAAATAACGTGCTGCCGCCAACAACATGGCCGTATGACCATCGTGGCCGCAGGCATGCATTTTTCCTGGATAAGTGCTGGCATGAGCAAAGGTATTGCTCTCTTGCATGGGTAAGGCGTCCATGTCGGCGCGCAACCCTATTGAACGCCCGTTATTGGATGTGCCAGGTATGACACCCACCACCCCGGTCACACCCAACCCGCGATGTACCTCGATGCCCCAGGACTCCAGCTGCTGCGCCACAATATCGGAGGTTCTGTTTTCCTGATAGGCCAGTTCGGGGTGAGCATGCAGATCACGTCGAATGGCGGCTATTTCATCCTGCCATCCCAGTATTGGTTCAACAAGTTTCATGACAATGGCCCCGCCATATTCAGAGATACACAGTGTACCGCCACCGGCAGGATGCTGACCTGTTCAAGCCAAAAATCGTAAATCGGCCTCCTACTCGTCTACCAGGCCTCGCTCTTCGAGCAACTGCAGGCAGTCGGGGCCTTCTTCTTCGTCGCCGTCGAAAATATCGACCCCATCCAGCATATAGGCACGCAACAGTTCATCAATGGCGCCTTCGTCGTTCAGGCGCAGTAGCGATTTGCCCAGCATATAGTGAATAAACGGATTGGCCTGCCCGTCAGGACAATTCAATGCGGTGTACAAAGCATCCTTGGCCATTTCATAGTCTGCAGACTGATAATAGGCATCGCCCAGGGAGGCATACAGCCAGGTTGCCGCTTCCCAGTCCATCTGAGGCTCGGGCAACAAGGCCAGCGCCTGCCGCCAATTTTCTATGGCGCCCTCATGATCCTCTTCTTCGCTGCACTCATTGCCTGCTTCCGACAGACTTTCGATCTGCTCGTAGAGTTCGTCGGGAAGTTCTGTTGGTTCCATGTGTATCCTTGATCGTACCGAGTGCGATGGCTGTTCGCCAGCCATCCGAAACATAATGCTGCGTTACTTGGAGAGCTTCTGTGCCTTTGCCCTATCCATGTAGAAAGCCAGATACTCCGGCTTCTCGCCCTGGAAGGGACGGGTCTTGTAGGATTTGAACAAGCCGTCGAACAGGTCAAAAGCCTCATCCAGTTCTCCGGCCTGGTAATGAACGGTGGCTGCAATAAACTCGACATAAGGGTCGGGCTCTGGCCCATAGGCTTCACACGCCAACGGCAACCACTCTTTCGCCTTTTGCGGCTGCCCGATATCGCGATAAAACATGACGATATCTGCCGTCAGGGATTGGGCATGATCATAGTCCAGCTTGGGGTCGGGAATGCAGCTCCAGCAGGCCAGGACATACTTTTCAGCCGTGGCGACATCTCCTGCTTCTTCAGCCTCACGGCTCAGCGCGCCATATTCATAGAGCTTTTCTTCTGCCTCGGGAGGCAAGGGTAAAACATCTGACATGCTATTTTCCTGACCGCCTACAACGGCGGCAAATAAGTTTCTTTAAGTTTAGCGCCTGCAGAACGATTCAAGCTGAAATGATCCAGTGTGTAGTTGTCCGGATCACGCATCCAACGTCTGACTTCAGGCGATTTGGGCTTAAACTTCCGCCCTATACTGTTCCACCATGACACGGCATCTGTTTTATGTGCCATATCTGCATTTTTTAGCGGATACCACTTGTCATTGGACGCCTTAAACTCGGTCTCGCCCCGACGATTTTCGCGCAGCTTCTTCTCGGCCCGCATTTTGTCCTGCACCGCTCGCCCGGTCTTGGACTTCTTCCCTGGCGTCCTGCCCAGATATTGTTCGCGCAAACTCTTTTTGCGGGGTGTACCTTTGCCCGACGCAGTCTTGGCCTGCTTTCCGGTTTTGGCAGCCTTGCCTGCGTTACCGCTCCCGCCCTTGCCTCCTCGGCCAGCCCCACCGCCACCGCCCTTGCCACGCCCTGCCGCAGCGCCTCCACCACCTGCTCCAAGCAATAGCACTTTGATCTGGCTGGGTACCACGCGCATACCCAATGCATTGCATCGATTCTGTACAGCCAGGCTGGTCAGACGTGTCGCCGGGATGCACTTGAACAGAACATTAGGCACACAAGTAATGTGACGGGAAGGCCCCATGACCGATGGCGAAATCAGGCCCAGCGCCAGGCCCGGATTGTCACCATTGGTCAGCGGGATAGTGGTCAGCAGGTTGTGCGCCGGCATACCCATCAGCAGAATATTCCAGGCATTCGGAATACCCATGGGTCCCAGGGCCAGATTCGGATACGGAATAGGCAGCAGGGCCGGCGGCGTCTTGCAGATATCGGGAAAGGCCAGGTCCAGCCCCATCAACTGGCAATTTGCAAACATACGTATGGCTTCCTTTCACCAACCCGCCCGGGGCGCGGTGGGACGCTTCGCGGACCACTGTTCCGCGTCAAACAAAAGAGGGTCTTTTTCCAGCACGCCTGCTCGATTTCCCCAATGCGTATCCGCGATCAATGCGCGATGAAACTGCGTACGCATGAAACGGCTACCTCGAAAATCGGCACGCGACACGTCGGCATAAGAAAAATCGGCGTACTCCAGCTCAGCGTTCGCAAAGGACGTGCCGTCGCAGCGCGTGCGATGCAATATGGCTTGAGTCAGGTCAGCGCCGCTGAAGTCAGCCTGGTCCAGGCGAGCATCAGCCCACAGACTCTGCATATATTGCCCGCCCTGGCAATAGGCATCCTGCAAGTCAGCGTGTACAAACATGGCACGCGACGCACGCGCATGGCTCAGTTGCACGCCGCGCATGTGGGCACCCTTGAAATTGGTCTGCTCCAGCAAGGCATTCTGAAAATTGCAGCCCTCAAGATGGCATTCGGTCAATTGGCAGCGCTGCAGCGTCTGGCCGCCCAAATCCTGGCCTGACAAGTCAGACTCCACGCACACCACACCATCCCAATACGCATCTTCCAGCATGACCTGCGTTAAATCGCCATATAAGTAGAGCACTTGCTCTTGTCGGGTCCGGCTCATATCGGCCTTGCCCCATATGCATTCGGTAAAGCTGCTTTGTTTCAGGCTGGTATCCGCCAGGCAGACGCCCGTCATGTCCGTCTTGATGACATTGACCGATACCCATTGTGTCCCGCTCATATCCATGCCGGTAGCCACACTTTCCGACCAAGTCATCTCCTCTATACGAGCGGTACGCATCGTGGCGCCGCTGGCATCGCAGCCATGAAACGCACACTGGTCCAGTTGCGCGCCATCCCAGAGAGTGTCCTGCAACTGACAACGAATAAACTGGCTGTCGCGCAAGTCCAGCCCTGCCAGGTTTACACCACGTAAGTCACAGCGCATAAAGATCGCACCGGCATAATCTCCCGGGGTCAGGATCAGATCGCGCAGGTCCATATCCATCAAGGGTTCACCGCCCTTGATGCGCGCACGCAAGAGCTCAGGTGTCATGCCCTGCCCCCCGCCTGCGGCGCCTTGGGCAAGGTTTTTGCCAGCTTGGTATAAGCGCCGGCCGTGCGCGTGCTGGACTCGAGCAAGGACTGGGAGATATCTGCTCGGAACAGGTTGGCTCCACTCAGGTCGGCAAATCGAAAGTCACTTTTTTGCATCAGCGCATCGATCAGGTCGGAGTCGCGCAGGTCAGCTCCGGTCAAATCCGTTTCCATGAATAAGGAGCCACACGCATCGGCGCGCACAAAGCTCGCATCGCGCAGGCTGGCTTCAGACAAGTCACAATTCTTCAGCCGCGCACCGTCGAAATTTGCCTTATCCAGATTGAGGCTGCGTAAGCTGCACTCATCCAGCAAGGCATCGGTAAATTGGGCGGCCGTCAGCTCCGTCAGCACGGCACAACAAGTCTTGAGCCGGCTTTGCACATAGTGTGCTGGGCTAGAGAAAACGCTCTGTACCCAGGCGCAGGCGGTCAGGCTGGCACCGCTGTAGTCCATGTTGTCCAGCCCGCATTCGACCCAGGCCACGCGGTGCAGGGTCGCCTCGGGAAAGGCCAGGCGTTCAAAACGGGATTGCTGCCAGAAGGTCACGCTATCGAAGCTGGCCTGATCAAAACGGCAGTCCTCAAACTCTATACCGGACGGTACGCAGCGCTTGAAGACCGTCTTCACAAAGCTTGTTTTCGTAAACACGGCTCGATCCAGTATGGCCGTATCAAAGCGTGCCTCATCAAAAATGCTTGCATGAACCAGAGCTTCACCCAGGTTGGCCTCATCCAGAATGGCGCCACGACAATCCGTCTCATAAAAATGCGCCCGCGCCAGCACGGCTCGCGTCAGATCGGCGCCTGTCAGCGTCGTTCCGCTCAGATTGGCCCGCTCCATCCATGTGCCATGGCATCGGGCATACGACAAATCCAGGCCTGACAGATCTATGCCTGTCAGGTCCAGGCCTGATAAATCACGGCTGCCCTGCATTAGCGCTTGCACTCTGCGACGCATGCGCACACTGCGCCCGCCCAAGGCGGGCTCGGCAGCAGACTGATGATGTGCCGCATAGCGATACAACTTGCCCAATTGCGCCTGCGCGTCGTCCCGCATGGCTTCAAACTGCGCCACACTCATACCACCGGCGCCCTTCGCTTCTGCTACACGCGCCATGCTGCGCAGTGTCATCATGCTTTCATCCTGATGCAGACGAGGAGGCCCTCCCGGTTTATCCGCGGCGCCACCACTTGCCTCATCCATGGCCTGCTTGGCTTGCGGCAGGTCCTGAAACGCTTCTTTGTGCTGCTCTTCAGCGGCACGTTTTTTCCTGAGCATGTCAACTTTCATGAGACGGGTCTTACGCCGCATGCTGCGTGCATAGTCGGGCAGATCATCCATGGACTCCAGCGGCGTGCACTCATCACTGTCCAGCTGATAATCAGCGGGATTCTGGCCTGCCGATTCAACACGGGCGAGCATGTCTTGCTTGAGCGTTGCGGCCCGCTGGCGCTGGTTGACTATCTGCGGCCTGCTCAATACACCACTGCTGGCTTGTTGAAAATCACTGTTGTCGAGCATGTTTTCCGGCAACAGGTCTTTGTCGCGCAAGGCATACAGCGCGCCCGTATCACGAGGCAGGCGTTGCTTAAGCACTTTGCGATAGTGTTCCGGGCTGCGCGCTTCCTCATCAAGGGATTCGAGTGCCGGCATGATGCAGGCGATCTCGGAACCGTCATCCGTTGTCAAAGGCACGGCGCCATGAAAAATCAGCAACACCCGCTCACGGTCGGGAAAGAACCAGGCCGTGGTATGCCGCATGCTGATTTCTTCCAGATCCTCAGCGCCGTGGCGCTGGAAAAAGCATCGCGCGCGCAGGGCCGGCAGCCGGCCCTGCAGGCAGGACTGCTTCGGGTGCATATTCCATATCTCGTACTCGGCCGCGGGCGCCAGCTCGGCTTGCTTGACAAACCACTGGTCAGCCGACGCTGTATTGAAGAAATGCGGATCCAGCGTATCGGGCAAGCCAGGAAAACCATCAGTCAGCCAACGATCTTCATAGCCGCCTGCCAGCTTGAAGCGACGGGGCCTGGTGGGAGAAATCGGCCCAAACGATACGGGTTTGCCAAGCTGACCTTCACGCCTAAGTCGCTGATCCAGCGCTTCTACATTCGGTATATGCCACACTCCATCGGCGCCACGCACCGATCCCATGCCACATTCATTCTCAGCAAAGCCAGAGCCACCGTAGGTGTGACGCCAGTTCACAGGTACGCCTTGCACAACACCAGCAGGGCTCATGCCGCCCTGCACCCAATGCCTGTCACCATGCACAATCAGGTTTTTTTCAAGGTGATCAACACGCGCCCTGACGGCCACCCGCCCCGGTTCGGACGCATCATGTGACCAGGCTTTGCCCGACACCAGAAATTCGGCACACGGCTTGGGTATGCTCAGGTCCAGCACCTCGTCCTCGTCCAGCTCTTCGCCGGAAATCTTCCACACATCAGCCTCCATCACCAGACCCGGATCAGCGTCCAGCGTGGTCATGGCCAATATGGCAACGCCTAATTGATGCTGCCTGCGATACTGGTATGGACGACTCAAGATACTCAGTCTTAGCGGCTTGATAATACGCATGTCTTGCAAGGACTCCTGCGGCCTGAGCCTGTTGGCACTACTGAACCTGGACTGGCGTATGACGCCGATCGATGGCCAACTTAGCCGGATCTTCAGGGTCGTACAGCACATGTATCGTTTCGCCCGTGGCAAAACTGGGCAACAAAGCGTCTTCCACCCAAACGATCAGCTTGGCAGCGCGTTCACTTCCGCCATGCTCCTTGACCGCTAGCGTCAGAGTCAGTCCGGTGCGATGCATGGTGTGGCCTTCCTCGGCACCCCTGCGATCCAAGGCCACGATCCTGGCCGTGGTCTGGACTGCAGTGCTGTCGCGGCCAAGCCTGTCAGCCAGTCTTTCTTCCGGCCGAGGCAGGAACCCCAAGGTCAGCACAACAAACATCAGCAGAGAAAAACCCAGGATCACCCAGAACCACGCCGGATGCGTGTGCTCGGTGATCAGCGCACGCATCATGACAACGCAAAACACTGCGGCGCATACCGCCACCCCAAGCACGATCATGATGCTATTTGGCATGGTCGTTCCCGGCTTCCTGATCATGGTCTGTTCTTGTATCCGGCTTTTCATGCCTGCCTTACATAAAAATATTCATTACTTTGGTGTACAGGTTCAAACCGCCCGTGCTGATTTTGGCAGCAGCAGTCCCGGATAGCTTGACCAGTTTCTGGGTGAGCTCAATTTGTCCGCTGTCATTCTTGAAATCAAAGAAATCGAGCTTGACCACTGCGTATTGCAAGTTCAGGGCATAGGCTTGTCCCCTGAGTCCCCACACATCAGCCGCGGCGCCGGTCACCGTGAACCTGGCCGGTGTACCTCTCGCATAGCTCGATTGCCAAAAAGCAGTGGGTCCGGTGTTGTTCAGTGTCCACGAAGGCGTGGTCACCGTAACGCCGGCATCCGCATTGACCGTGACCGCACCAGTCACGGTTTTAGTCAAAGTGCCCGTCAGGGTGCTGGTGGTGTCGCCAGTTACGGTATGGGTGACAGTGCCCGTTATGGTGTCAGTCGTGTCACCTGTAATCGTACGTGCTACGGTCCCGGTGGTGGTCTGCGTATGGTCGCCGGTAATCGTTTCATCCACCGTCCCGGTGGTGGTGTCGACCACAGGCCCGGTAATCGTGCGCGTCACATCGCCTGTCGTGGTCTGCGTCAGATTGCCGGTAATGGTTTCATCGACGTTGCCCTTGATGGTCTCGATCACATTGCCCGTCACACTGCGCGTTTCGTCACCAGTAATGGTCTCGTTGACGGCGCCGGTCACCGTGCGATCCGCCCCCGCCATGAAGGTTTCAGTTTCCTGGCCCTGAGTCGTGCTGGTGCGCGCACTCATGACGGTCAATGTGTCATTGCCCATAATGACCGTATTGCGATCACCGTCCACCGTGTGCAACTCGTTGGCCTCAACCTCGGTCGTCAAATCGCGCTCTGCATGCAGCCAGATGCGCTCGCCGCCGGCCACGTCCTCGAACATCAAAGCGTTGGCAGCATTGCGGTCGCCATCCTTGGAGCGGCTTAGAAAACCGCTTTGCGTGGCATTGCCAGGCAAATCCCAGGGCGGCATATTGCTGGCGTTATAGACCCGGCCAATGATGATGGGGCGATCTGGATGACCGCCTATGAAGTCGACAATCACTTCATCATCGACACGCGGGAGTTGAATACCGCCAAAGCCGCCGCCTGCCCAAGGACTGGACACACGTACCCAACAGGAGCTGTTTTCATTAGTTTGCCCGTAGCGGTCCCAGCGGAACTGCACCTTGACGCAGCCATAGCGGTCAGTCCAGATTTGTTCGCCAGGCTTGCCCACCACCTTGGCCGTCTGAGGTCCGTGGGTACGCGGTAAAGGCGTCACGCGGGCAGGACGAAATGACAGGCTGGAGGGAATCACGGCAAAATCGACCTCGAACTGGCTGATGTCGCCTTCGGCGCTGGCATAATCACTTTCCCGCACGTGATACACCACTTTCTGTATCAGGTACTCGCGATTCTCGGCCTGGCGCGGATGGTTGAATAAGGTTAACAGGCGGCCGGGTGCAAGCGCATGCGCATTGCTATGCCCTGTTGCCTGAGACTGCTGAGCCTGCAGTGCTTCAAGACGCACCTGCGAATAGTGCTCACCCTGGTCGGGTTCGGTGTAGCCGCCCATCCATTCGTACACCTCCAGGTCGCCGTTTGCATACGAGCCTGGATTGCTGCGTAGCGCATCCAGGCTGGCCGCCGGTTTCTTGAAATCGTAGTCCACTGTGGCGAACTTGCCCGGCGTAACCTGCTCTGCCGGCTCCCAACGGGAAATGTGCTCCTTGTCGGCTTGCACGACGCGGTCTGGCCCTATATACGGCAATGAGTCCAGGCCGGGATAAGGATCATGCTGAGACATGTCGTCCGTCAGCACCAATACATGCTTGCCGTCCTCATGTCGGAACCAATAATAAATACCCTCGTGCTCCATCAGGCGGCTGATGAAGGCAAAGTCAGTTTCCTGATACTGGACGCAATACTCCCAGGTACGATAGTTGCCGCTCAACTTGAACTCGCTGGAAAACTCATAATCGGCCAGCACTTCACGAATCACTTCTGGTACGGACTTTTCCTGGAATATCTTGCTGTCGGTGGTTTGCGTCAAATACCACAACCACGGGCGCACAACGGCACGATAGATGTAGTAGCGCGAAGTCGCGCTGGCGCGGCCGATCAGCTTGCAGCGTATGACCTGTCCGTTCAGATAGCGAGTGCCCGATAAACCCAAATCTATACTCATGGTCAGCGGCTGGCTCAGCAACTGCTTCAGATCAAGCGAATGGGACTCAGACAACATCTCCACTTCGAACTCGAACAGGGTTGACAGCTCTTCCTCTCCGTGGAGCGAACGAAAGATCAAGGTATCGCCGGGAAATGATGTGCTGACTTTGACGGTACGATTCACGCGTTTTTCTCCTGCATGCGTCTGGCTGCCTTTGACTCAGCCCATATGTATCTGATCAGCGTCGACCTTGACCAGATCAGTACCGGTCAACAACGTATGCTGTGCGTGCAAGCGCACTGTGTGTTCTGCCTGATAATCGATACGGCCCGCACGGACTTGCTCGGTATCCTCGGTCAGACGAAACACCTGATGCGCCAATTGCGAAATGCGGTCCATCACGACTTCGCAGGCGCTGCCGATCAGGCGAACCGCCGAGACGCTGACCCGCGCGCCGGTCCCCATGTAGTCCAGCTCGCCTACCGTGCATTCCGCCTTGTTGACCCGCATGTGCAGTACCGCCGTATCCAGCACCACGTCCTCGTCACCTTGCAAGGTGACACTGTGTCCGGCCTGCACAGAGATATTTCCTCGTGGGCAGGCAATCACCATATGACCCTGTGTTTCCAGGCGGGCGGTACTGGGTTCAGACTGATGAATGACCGCAATCAGATAGGTTTGCTTCGGAATGGGTCCACTGATCAGCACCGTATCGCCAACCGCCGGGACCAGCAGGCAACTGGCGGCTCGCTGAACACGCCATTCCGTCGCTTCGCATTGCACCACGCAATATCCGCCCGCTTCCATCCGGATCACCGTGCCCAGCAATTGCACCGGATCATATTGCAGTACGACTCCTGGTTTGGCGGCGGCTCTCATTGACTGGCTCTCCTGTCTTGCGAATATATGAAAAATCGATCACTCGGCAGTATGGAAAAGCAAAACATCAGTTTGATGACATGGATACTTCTTTACCCTTTTTACTTTTTGATAAATTGATGCATTAAGCCTGCCTCAGTCTCCCGACTCGAAATCATGGGCAAGCTGAGCCGGCTTGCCCGCACGTACGGTTAAGGTCTGCTGCTGCGGTGGCAGTTTGCCGTTCACGATGCTTACGCGATATTCCCCAGGCTTTAAGGACAAAGACCGCAAAGGTGGCGATACGCCCTGAGATGCGCCATTAATGAAGATTTCGCCCCAGGGCTTGATCGACAGGTCAACACGAACATTAGCGCTGGCCGCGTCAGCCAACGCAGTCTCCTCACTGGTTTCAGCTTCCTGTTCGGCAGCGAGCAATACGATCCTGGCAGCCTCATGCGCCTCCATGTCTATGGGAGTAGCGGCTTTCACCACTGGCCTGGGTTCAGGCGAGCGGTCGGCAGTGGTCACAGGCTCTGGTGCCGGATCTGCTTCAGACTCAGGCGCGGCCGCCATTTCCAGCGCATGCGGCAGCTTGGCCTCGTGCACCTGCGGTACAGCGTTCACCTGCATGCCAGTGCTCTGTTCACGCATCAAATACGCGCCCGTGGCGATCAGTGCGATTACCACGCACGCGATCATCCAGATCGGTGCTTTCCTCTTTTCGTTGTCGGACCTGCCCGCATCAATGGGAACGTGCGCTGCGGTCGAGGGGCTTGCAGCAAGCTGCGACAACCCTAAGGTTTCGGCAAACGCATCGATACTCGGAAAACGCTGCTGCGGCAGCAAAGACATACCCTGATCTATTGCGCCTAGAAACTCAGGCGAATAACCGGGCAAACCCATCTCCTGCAAAGGTACACAGGTATCCGTAATCATGCGCTGCACAGCATCAGGTGGCGTCTGCTTCAGAATCAAGCTGCGTGTCAGCGCGGACATGCCGTAGATATCCGTCCACGGCCCTTGTGGCCAGGCGGGGTCATCAACGTACTGCTCAAATGCGGCGTATCCCTGATTAACCTCTTCATGCAGACCATGGCTTGCCGCGCGACTGTCCACTGGCACCACATGCCCGGAAGTTATCTGCATGCAACCCTGAGAATCCAACAAGACATGATCGGGCGCAACAACCCCATACAGCTTATTTTGCTCATGCAAGGGCAATAGTGCGCGGCATAATTGGGCCAACCACTTTTCAAGATCGGCTTGAGTCAGCATATAGCCGGCAGACAGCCAGCCGCTACGGCTTAAAGGAATCCCGCTGGAATGAACAGTGCCTGTCGTCATCGGTAGCCCGCGTGGGAGATAAACAGTTTATTGAACAAGGTGGCATTGAGCGCCCCGCCATGAACGTGACTCTTGTAGGCTGAACCCTCTATGGTGTTGGTCCACCAATAGCTGGTGTGTGAGCTCGGATTGAAAAACGATGGCAAGTCCTTCCAGCCTAGTTCGTCGTGGTCACCCACCAACAAAGGTGAACCATGGCCAACATTGAGCACGCTCAGGATATCTGCACCAGGATCAGCCACTGCAGGCCGTTGCTCCCGGACCATGGTGTTGATCTCAAGACAAGCCTGACGCAAAGACTGGTCGAACTGCTCTGGATTACAGCCATGACGCAAGGCAGCCAGCAGGCTGATCCCCAGTTGTCGATAAAACCCACTTGCTCCGGTCAGTACAGCAGGCCCAAAATCCTGCTCGGGCACGCTCAACACAATGGCCAGTGGATAACAACGTCCCACCCGATCACGACTGGGACCCATGCACCCCAACTGCACTGCTCCCGAGCCCAAACCGGCCGGAATGGCGAAGTTCCACAGTGGCGCATCCTGATAAGCTGCTTCAATACTTGCGGCATCTCTCTGGCGCATGCCTGCCACACCCATTTGCAGCCATTTGTCCCACCACTGCATCAGCTCGCGACTCAGCCGCCTATGCACAAAATCACCATTGGCCGGCATTTTTCCGTACCAGCCCACAGCGCCCCACCAAGCTTCGACATCCCGATTCCACATGGCTTTCTATCCTTTTCCCGGGCAGCTGAAGCCCTGCATCTCACTGAGCCGAAATGGGCTTTTCACTGTATTGGCACTGAGTTCCAGCACCACCTTCCTACCCCCTATCGAAAACGAAGCAATGGTTATCTCGGGCGAAGGGCCTCGCTTCAGACTCGCCTTGTCCAGCAGACGGTTAAGCGCCCACGGGCCCGTGGCGGAAAGCCCCGAGACGCCAACCTGCGGCAGCAGTTCGATGCTGACCTGATTGCTTCCCCGGGTTCCTGGCCATTGCACCGTCGTGCCCACCTGGGGTCCGTGGGCATAGCTCACGGTTTGCCCATCCACATTCATGATGAACTGCGTAATATCAGTATCCATATGCAGGGGCCGTATCGAGACACGATAGGATGGCTCCGTTCCTGTCGCAGTAAAGTAGACACTGCGTATGATGCTGGCGCGTTGGAAGGCATCCAGGTAGCTTGCCTTTTCACCTGGCTCCCCATCCACACCTGGCTTGAAGCGCCAGCGCGAGCCCGACATATCAACGTGATTCACCAGTTTCTTCTGGAAGAAATCGTCCATCATGGCGCCCGGCGCGAACAGGCGCGCAAAGTCATTGGGAGCCACATCCCGGCTGGATTTGGATGAGAATGGATAGCGCCCAGCAATTGCCTGTCTGCAGAAAACACCCAGGTTGGCGGAAACGACACGCCCTAGTTGCTGGCGCTCTACATCTGAAACTTCATTGGATGCATGCAGGGACAACTGGGTCAGCATGCCACCCACTGGCTTGGGTAGCCGCCCCGCCTCAGCCTGCAACTGTGTTACTACACTGGAAGTGGGCAAGGAACTGGCGCTACGCAAAGCGGCATCCGACGCCGTCAGATACACATATAGATCGTTGATCAGATCCGTTGTCGCCGCTATGGGTGCCGCCCCGCCCTGTGGCGCCGAGGAAAGATTGCGATAGACGCTGAAATGCCTGTCAACCATTGCCTCAATACGCTCTCCGGAACTCACCGCTCGCGTAGGATCGCCCGGCACAACAGAACCGAACATGCGCTCCAATGAGTTTTGTGTCGAGTTCACCTTGTCTTTGGCGCGGTCCACCAGCGAACGCTCATCAGATTCACTGTCACGCAGCAAGGTCGTTTCTCTGGCGACCGATTGAATCAACTGGACCAGTGGCGAATTGGCGCTAGAAAGCGTACGGGCCGTTTCTATATTCTGCAACAATGTCTGAGCAGGCTTCAGGGTCAGGTCTGCCAAGTACATGTCCCAGTTCCTGACATAGTCCGCCAGATACAAGCGGCGGATATCGGCAATCAGTTGCTCATCAGGTATGGCTCCTTCGCCTTGAGTGGCGTCCACACCCAGCACCCAACGGTCGTCACGCCGGAGGTTGGCCGCCACCTCGCCTACCTGCTTGTCCACTCTTTCCCAGTAACCCTTATAGCTATAAAGGCCAGGAATGCCCTCATTCAATGGCTTACCGCTGACACGAGCAAATACGGACATGGCGGATGGTCCACCCAGGTCCAGAAATGTCGTATCCGGCATCTGATCATTGAGCAACAGCCGCTTCAAACGGCTGTAGGCCCGTTCGGACAAAGCGTGCTGATCAAGGCTGGTACGCGTCCGCGCAATCAGCGCCTCATCCTTGGCAAAGGGCGACGTCAGCACCCGGCTGCCCACCAGGCGGCGCAAATGTCCTGACAATTGTCCATACTGCTTTCTGGTGTACCCCTCCGCCAGCAAGGTGCGCATATTGGACAAAAGCCAGGTATGCATGAAATCCGGGTTATAGCGCTGGGCATCGTAGAGCATCAGGTAAGCACGTAAGGCCTCATAGGAATACTCCAGATCATCTGCGGGAGCCGCTCTCAGCGCCGTGGCAATCCGCTGCGACACCTGCGGAACAAGCACCTGATCTTGCGCGACCCGATATGCGCCATCTGCAGCCGCCTGGATCTTGTCTCCCTGATAAAGGCCGAAACCATAGCTGAAAGGCGGATCGTCGGTCTCAAAGCCGTTACCGGCAGGCAATGCTTGCAATGCATCCAGATAAGGCAGCAGGCCCAATACATCACCCGAGGCATCAAGCTTGATCTCCCGGCCCAGCGCCTCGACCTCAGGAATCCGCCCTTGCACGGTTTTCAGATATTGACTGTTGTTCCGGTAGCTATTGGCCCAACCGATCAGCAACAACAGCAAGCAGGCACCAACCGCTGCATAGCCCCCCCATTGCAAACGTCGATAGCGGCGCTCCCATTTCATATTGCGCCCAGCCAGACCCGACTCAGAAAATATCACCTTCTGCAATAGATTTTGCAGGAAGTAGCTGCGGCCATTCCCATTGGCCGATCCTCCTGCTGCGCTGCTTACGCTCGACAGGCCATCAATCTTCAGATAGCGTTTTAGCTGGCCCGTAACATGATCGAAAGTCCGCCCGCCTTGCGTACCACTGGTGAAGTACACACCGCGTGGGAGTAAAGACGACTCGAATCTGGACGTCGCGAACACATCACTCAGAAAGTGACCCAATATGGGTTGAAGGCCGGCAAACTGTTGTGGCAGCAGATAAGCGAGCGCACGCCGGGACTCATCTGGCTCAGCGCTCATTACATCGGGCAAGCCAGCATACAAACGCTGCTTCAGAAGGTCGTACTCGGCATTGAACGATTCCTGCAGATTGAACCCTTCAGCCTGCAGCCTCGCATAGGGAAAAGTAAACCCCCAGACCTGCTTGAGCGCCTCCCTGCTGCACGATGAAAAATACTCATTGAAGCCGGACATCAGGTCCGACTTGGTCACCAGTACATACACGGGAAACTGGATACCTAGTTGTTCGCGCAGCTCTTGCAGGCGTTGGCGCAACACGGCGGCATGCTGCACCCGCTCGGTATCGGACGACGAGAGCAAGTCTTCTATGCTGACCGTGAGCATCACACCGTTGACAGGCTGGCGTCCTCGATAGCGTATCAACAGTTTCAGGAAACCCTTCCATTCTTCTTCGTCACCCGTTGGATCACTTTCCTGAGTGGTATAGCGCCCGGCCGTGTCCAGCAGCACAGCGTCATCGGTAAACCACCAATCGCAATTACGGGTTCCGCCGACCCCTCGCAAGGCCACCTTGCCAAAGCGATCCGCCAAGGGAAAGTTCAGACCCGAATTGACCAGGGCGGTGGTCTTGCCCGACCCAGGCGCTCCTATGAATACATACCAGGGTAGCTGGTACAAGTGTTGCCGCGAAAAGCGCGCCAGAGGCAGACGGCTGGACTTGCCATCGAAGCGCATCTTATGCAGGAGCTCTATGGCCTCGTCGAAACGCTCGGAAAGTGCCTTTACCTCGGGGCTCTGCCCGGGCTCTTCGGCTGCCACCTTCTTTGCGGGTCGACGCAACTGCCCCAGCAGTTGTGCATTGAGGCGACCTTCACGCCATTTGCGCCACAACAAGCGCAACACATACAACGCAAACATGGCCACAATGACAGTGATGCGGACGGTTTCAGACTCCAGTGGCCGAACTGCCCCAAAGGCCAGAAGCGGACCCGCAACCCATATCAACAATGCCAATGCCAGCAGGCCGAAAAAGCTCCATAGCCCTCGACTCAGCAGAAAACTGAACAAGCTGCTCATGGCTGCCCCCTTCTTGCAGCGGGTTCTTGGCCCCCAACGGCAACAGGAGAAACCAACAGCGTAATTTCAACCCGGCGATTCCGTGCCCGATTGGCGGGTGTGTTGTTGGGCACGACAGGGTTAGCGTCGCCCCGCCCTTCGGCCCGAACCCGATCAGGCTGCGACAGACGCTCCTGCAATAAAGCCTTGACCGCATCAGCGCGTGCCTGTGAAAGCTCCCAATTCGAAGGAAAGCGGACAGTTCTTATAGGCACGTTATCGCTGTAGCCGCTGACCAGAATGCTGCCCTGTGATTGATTCAAGGCATCGGCAACCCGCGAGAGAACAGGGATGTACTCGGATCGCAACTCATCCGATCCCGATGTAAACAACCCATCGCCATGAAGAATGATGACGCTGCGATCCGCTTCATTGCGCACAGCCAGCAGGTTTTCCCTGATCTCTGGCGCCAGGAAACCCGTCAGCGCCTGGCCGAACGGTACAGGCTTCGGATCAACCACCTTGGGGGCCGGCGCAGGCAACACAGGCGGCTGAAGTTCGGACATGGCTGTATACACTTCATCTGAGTAACCGCTCAGGCGCCAGTTCAGTCCGAAATAGGCAAGCAAACCTATGGCTGCAGCAATCGAGGCGAATACCCACAAAGGTATAGGCAGCCGCCTGACCTGAGCCAGTAATGGCGCATCGTGCCAATGCGGTGACAGCGGACTTGCGTATTCATCGCGCACATCACGCAATATCAGCAGCAATCTTTGCCTGACTGTATCAAGCTGGCTGCGGCCATTGTCCGCCACCCGATACCTGCCCTCAAACCCCAACAGCAGGCAATAGTACAAAAGCTCGAGCAAATCGATATGCTGCCTGGGGTTTTGCGTTAGCTTGGCAAGCAACTGAAAGAATTTTTCGCCACCCCAGGTTTCATTATGAAAAGTCACCAGCAGACTATGGGCCGACCACACTCCCCCTCCGCCCCAGGGAGTGAGCGCCGCCGCCTCGTCCAGAGCGGTACACAGGCAGTAGCGGGCTCCCAGTATGGTTTCATTCGGTATGCCGGCCTGCTGCGCCCTCATCTCGAACTGCCGCACTTCATCCAGCAAGTGCTCGCGCAGCAACTGGGGCGAAGGGTGTGTTGCCGTAGCGCGGATCTGCGGTATGAGCACCAATAGCGAATTGGCTGCTGCCACGAGCGCGTTATCCGATCCCGAGAACACATGTTCACCGGGCCATAAACGTTCCTCACGTTGTGGAGGAATAGCGGCGTCTTCCAGATACCCGGTATTGCCCAAACCATCATTTAACGAGGCCATGGAAAAGCTTCCTTGCATCATTCACGTATTGCCCAGAATTCAAGTTGAAGCCCGGGAAAGTCGCCAGCCAGATGCAAGGCCAATCCGCCAGTACGCTCAAACTGCTTCCACATCTCACCGTTCTTTTCCAGCTCAAAATAGATATAGCCCGCGTGATAAGGCAGGGGTTTGGGCACATTAGGCAAAGGGCGCAAGGCAATCCCGGGCAACTGCAAATGCACCAGATCACGAATACGCTCTATAGGTCCCAGCTTGGCCTGTGCGGGCAAACGCGTACGCGTCAGTTCGGATGGCATCTGCGCATGCACGGCCAGCACCAGGCCCGCCGTACGTAGCATATCCAGGTCGTTGATATGCGCCACCCGAACGCCCTGTCCTTTCTCTTCAAGCGGGATCTGTATGGCCTTGTCCTCGAGAATGGCCGACAGGGAACGGCGCAGCAATACCATCAGAGGCGTGAAGCTGGAAGCCAGATCATCATGAAGGTAGGCCGGGAACGACACAAGGCGCCGCTCCTCGGTAGAGAACGTAGCCAAGTCACTGGCCAGCATCAACAAATCATGGAACAGCCGCTCCGGATGCAAGGTTTCCAACTGCTGCACATGCCACAATGCGCCACGATAGCGATTGATGGTTTTAAGCAGCAAGAATTCCGATACCTCCGATACGCCGCCCCGCCCTGGCTCGGCCAGCCTCCGCACCAGCAATTCGCTGCGTGCCTCCAGCAGGCCATAGAGCTCATGGGTGTATGCTCGCAGCACCGTATTAAAGCCGGCTGCCAATGTCGGCGGGATATAAGTCTGATCCAGCAACAACCGGTTGTCACTACGGCGCTCAAGCACAATAGCAACACCCAGGGCCAGCCACTCACCGTCCACATCATCTTCCAGCATCAGACGTAAACGCAAATGCCCGAGCTGCAATACCGCAGGCCCCAGTGCCACCGCGCTTGAGTCGGCGACTTCCTCTTCCCTGACGCAATAACGGGCCAGCTTGTCGCTATCGTCTTCAAACGACACATCCTGTCCGCCACGGCGTTGCCTGGGTATGACCAGCATGACCTTCTTGTGGTGCGTACCAGCGGGCAGATCCAGTGCCGCGGGTGCGTCGTCCGAAGAGTCAAAATCGAAAGGCGTCCCATCAGGAAAGACGCCCATCGCCTGCCGCAAGGACACTTTGCCCAGCGCCAGGGCATCAGGATCCAGCTCAAGGGTTTTGAACCCCCAGAACACACCTGCTGCACACTCCGTATGGATACTGTTCCGATGTTCTAGATGCCGTTCCAGCTGCTGGAAATGATGAGGGCGTAAAAACATACCCTCGGACCACACTACCTTCTTTCTTTCCATTGTCTATCTTTGCTTCGCTATTGATTTATTGGATTGCCGGCTATCGGATTCCGGGCACCCTCAATCGTCGGAAATCAGCGTCATGCCATGCTTTCCGACTTCGATCCTGAGGCGTTTCTCTCCTGGCGAAAACTGCCAGAACTTGTAGATGTTTGTGCGCCTGGAATCGGGCAACTCGACCAGCATGCGCCATTGGCTGGAATTCAGTTCTCGATAACCCGCCACAATACCCAGGGCCCTGGCACTGATATCGCCCGGCCGGGTAATGACTTCCGATTCTCCTGGCTTCAGGATGACCCGGCTAACACCCAGCAACTCATCACCCAGAGCTGCGTGAGCGTCACCCTGCAGGCCGAAATAGCCCGTCGATTGAAATTTGCTGATGGATTTCAGTTCATATACCGTCAGCTGTATGGGGGCTGCCTCGCCGGTCACGCCGGGGTTCACATCGGGCATGGCGTGGAGCTCGACCACATAAGGCACAGCCAGGCGACTGGCTGTTGCCGCACACCCGGCCAGTACCACACAAAGTAGAACAACGCCCCCATACCGAACCTTTGGAGTGGCTCGGCGGCAAAAATCGCCAATGGAAGGAAGATGTGTGTTCAACCATGAAGTCATGCAGTCGTGTCCTGTCTCGTCTGGTTCGCGTTACGGATCAAGACCGCTATCAAACACAAGACAGAAGACATTTACATGACACCTACAGAGTCTTACTTCATTTACATCAGGAAAACATAAAAAGAGCCCTTACAGCCCCAGGCGACAGCTTACGTAAGAAAAGCGACATATTGAGTGATTAGGATGTCAGGAACTGTACAACCACAATTTGAAGAAAATGACCATCAAAACACTGACGCCCATGGCAGCCCTGCTGGCTGCTCTGCTAGTGAGCGCTTGCGCCCATGGGCCTGACACCTCAACGGCAGCCACGCCCGCACAAAAGGAAGCACTGGCCGCTCTTGAACAAGACTACAACGCAGGAAACTATGCGCAGGTTGCCCAGACTGTGGGCTTATCAGTAGAACTGCAAAGTGCACCGCCCAGCATTCAAATACCTGCGTTGAAGCTGCAGGCATTCAGCTATTGCCTGCAAAACAATACCGTTCAGTGCAGGCGCAGCTTCGACAGACTGCTTCAGCGCTACCCGGACTTCGAGCTGGCGGAAACCGAGAGCAGCCACCCCATGTGGGGCCCCGTGTTTACAGAAGCCAAGAACCATGCAGGCGGCCAGACAACATGAAGCTAGTTGCCACCCATATTCCTACCGCGCAGGCCGCCACTTTTGAATTTACCGAGCCGGGCGGCACAATCGGCCGATGCCCAGGCAATCACTTGCTGCTCAGTGAAGATGCGCGCGTAGGACGTATCCAGGCGGTTGTACGCATTCAGGATGGCGCCTTGAGTCTGAAAAACGTCTCGAGTCAGACCGACATTGTGATCAATGGCCAGGCCTTGTCCCTGCTTCAGGAAATGCCCATAAGCTGCGATGACACCTTGCTGATAGGTGACTATATGCTGCGGGCTGCGCCGGCACCCGACCTGGCATCCGGCCAGACTATCCAGGAAGCAGGCAGCGCCGACATCTTCAAGGAGTTGCTGGATGGACCAGGCGTGTTGCCCGTGGGACAGTCCGCCGAAGCCAGCGAATTGCATCCTTTTCAATTGACGTCCCAAGCGCCGCGCAACCACCCCGATCCCATACAACAACTACAGGAAGATCATCAATCACACACTTATGGTGGCCTGGCATACGGACCCCTGGACACCGAACCCGAACAGCACGACAGCCATATTTTCAGCAACCCGGCGCCCAGCACCCTCAATCTGGATGATCCCCTGGGGCCGCAGTGCAAGAGTTTGATCGACGAGGCACTGGCACAGGGGCACGTCAGCGAAACACGTCACGAAAACCGGTAGACAAACTCACCTTCTTCAGCCGTCAATGAGACAGCTGAAATATCCCGTGTTGCGGCGGCTGCGGCCAGCAGTTCGCGACTGACCCTGGGCAGCACAGTATTGCTCAGTATGCTGTCTATCATCCGTCCGCCGGATTCAACTTCGGTACACCGCTCCACAATAAGATCAATGACTTCCGGCTGGACCGTCATCTGTACTTGATGATGGTCCATCAGACGGGCCTGTATCCTCTCCAACTGCAGCGCCACAATCTGCGCCAGCATATTGTCTGGCAGCGGGTAATATGGCACAACAATCAGGCGCCCCAGCAAGGCGGCAGGAAACATCTGCAGCAAAGGCTGGCGCAAGACCTGGCTTAGCTCATCAGGCGGCGGCAACTGCTCGGTGTCACGGCACATGGCTGCCATGCGGTCGGACCCAACATTCGAGGTCAGGATAATGACCGTATTCCTGAAGTCGATGTAGCGGCCCTCACCATCTTCCATCCAGCCCTTGTCAAAGACCTGGAAGAAAATTTCATGCACATCCGGATGCGCTTTCTCGACCTCATCGAGCAGAATCACGCTATGAGGGCGTCGCCGTACAGCTTCCGTCAGTACGCCGCCCTCGCCGTAACCCACGTAACCCGGCGGCGCACCCTTCAGCGTCGATACAGTATGGGGCTCCTGGAACTCGCTCATATTGATGGCAATCACATTCTGTTCACCACCGTACAAGGTATCGGCCAGCGCCAGAGCGGTTTCCGTTTTGCCCACACCACTAGGCCCGCACAGCAGGAATACACCCACGGGCTTGTTCGGGTCCGTGAGCTTGGCACGCGAAGTTTCTATACGCCGGGCGATGGCATCAAGCCCATGTCGCTGCCCCACTACCCTTTTCTCAAGCGTATCGGCCAACTGCAACACAGAAACAGCCTCATCACGCAGCATCCGCCCCACCGGAATACCGGTCCACTCTGCAACCACCGCTGCCACGGCAGCCGCGTCGACCGCAGGAAAAATAAGCGGTGTCTCGCCCTGGTGCTCGGCAAGCTGTCGGCGTAGCACATCAAGCTCCTTCCGCAAGCGTGCCTGCTCATCAAGCGCCGGTGCAGCTTCATGCAAGGCCGATTGCAATCCATGAAGCTGCGTTACCAAAGCATGCTCTGCCTGCCACCGGCCGTCCAGCTCCGCCAGCCTCTCCTGGCTGGTATCCAGTTGCGCTTGAACTTGCTCATTGCGGGACTCATGTTCGATGCCCAGTTGCTGTTCCCTATCCAGCATCTGCAGTTCGATTCCCAGTGCCTCAATCTCACGCCTGCAATCCTCCACGTCAGCCGGTACGGCATGCTGACTGACAGCGACCCGTGCGCACGCCGTATCCAGCAAGGCAACAGCTTTGTCTGGTAGCTGACGGGCGGGTATGTAGCGATAAGACAGACGTACCGCCGCATCGATGGCCTGATCAAGCAGCAGTACTTTATGGTGTTCGGCCAGAGTCCGGGCCAGGCCTCGCAACATGACAACAGCCTGCTCTTCTGACGGTTCGGCAATTTGTACGGCTTGAAAGCGGCGCGTAAGCGCCGGATCTTTTTCTATGTATTTTTTGTATTCCGCCCAGGTCGTGGCACCTATGGTGCGCAACTCTCCGCGGGCCAGAACCGGCTTCAGCAGATTGGCGGCATCACCGGTACCCACAGTACCGCCCGCGCCCACCAGCGTATGTATTTCGTCGATGAACAACACAATGGGCTTTTCGCTGGACTGTATGGCATCGATGATGGAGCGCAGCCTGGCCTCGAACTCGCCCTTGACTCCCACACCTGCTTGCAGCAAACCCAGGTCCAGCATGTACAGCGATACATCGCGCAAAGCGGGTGGCACATCCCCTTGTGCCAGTCGCAGTGCCAACCCTTCTATAACCGCCGTTTTGCCCACTCCGGCTTCGCCAGTCAACAAGGGGTTATTCTGGCGCCGCCGCATCAGAATATCAATGATTTGCCTGATTTCCTCATTACGCCCTGAAACCGGATCAATCTGGCCCGCCCGGGCGCGAGCAGTCAGATCCACGGCATACTGCGCCAGGGCCAGCGCTCCCTGCGTCGCGTCGCCGGCGTTCTGCTGCGGGACCTGCACCGCTGCATCCTGCTCCGCCGAACCTTGCACAATCTCGTCAAACTTCATGAGCAAGAGGTCGGGAACCACTTTCTTGAACTCGGAAGAGATGGCAAACAGCACATGGCGCAAGTTGGATGTTTTCAGCAAGCCCGCCATCAGATGCCCGCTGCGTATGCGCGTCATACTGTACTTGAGCGAGGCATATATCCAGGCCCTTTCGACGGCCTCGTCGATATGTCCTGACAGATCGGAAACCGAGCCGGTGCCTTGCGGTAGCTGATCCAGAGCCTTAAGAAGACCGGCATCAACAGCTGCGGCATCCAGCGCGAAATACGCCATGATGGCGTGCAAGTCAGTGTTCCTGGCATGATGCAGCTGATGTAGCCAATGCACCAGTTCAACATGTGAATGATGACGCAGCTTGCAAAATGTCGTGGCGCCATCAAGCGTCCGGTACATGACATCACCCAGCTTACCAAAGAGTTCTACACGGCTTATGTCTGACATGGTTCCAACTTTATCAATGAATTAATTCAGGTTTGCGCCATAGTGCCGCCCGTTTGCTTTCAGGCAACCCCCATGCGTTGTTCAAGATTCAGCAATACATCGCGTGCATCGCCCTGCTGCTGATCACGCAGACCCAGCCAAGTCGACAAACCCAGTGGTGATGATTGCCCCAAGGCCAGCCCATGCACATCCCGCTGGTCCAATACCAGCTGTACATCCCATTCGTACTCCAGGCCGACGTACTGGCGCACCCAATCCAGCAGCTGCTGGGCTTTACTGGCACCCGGCAGGAACTGCATATAAGACCCTATGCGCAAGGGGCCGAGCTCAATACGGAACTTGTGCTGCGCATCGCGTACTGCCACACCCAGCAAGGTACTGCGCCCTAATGCAGATTCGGTATCGCCCAGCATCAATTGCTGACCGGATTCCAGGCGTATCCATTGAGGAATGAACTCACGGATATGAACCGGTACGGCGAAGTAGGTATGTAGTATTTGCTGCAGACCCTCCGGGTTACGCGTCTGCCGCAGAAGATGGCCTGCCATGTAGTACTTGGCGTGATTCGGAACACTATCCCGTCCATCAGTATCCATATGCAGCAAGCTGGCCATATACCGGCTGAACCGCTCGCCGGCATGATCCAGACTCACCGTGCTCTGGGCATCAGCCCAGGCACGGTAGAACAGCAGTATCAGCCTGTGATGAAAAAGATCCGCAAAGGCTGTCAGCGTATCGTCGCCATGATGATGCAATCGCCCTCGTGCATACTCTGTCAGGTGCAATGGCAAAGGCCCATTCGGACCAAACAGGCCAAAACTGTATATGGACAGCTCACGCAGACCCGTAGCATCATCACAAGACACTGCCGAGAGCGTAGAAGGGGCAAACGCCATGCTGGGAGTTTGCCGCATGCGCAAGGGTTCATCCCGTGGCGTACCGGCACGCCCCAGAGGCTTGCGCGCACCCGCCCTAGCATCCAGCCATCGCAGCACACGGAACAAGTCATGGGCGTAGGGGTTGTCGCTCAAGTCTTCCCAGAACCCCTCGGGCAAGCCGACAGGATCAATCCCGGCCGCATCAAACCCAGTGCCCGAAGTATGTTCTATTTCGCTGTGTACACTGCGCATGGCTTGGCCTTTACACCGCCGGGCGTCCGCCCAGGCGAACCGGCCAGCTCGCAATCTGCCCCCGTTGCAGCGTCGACAAGCACATTTCCGTCATCATGTTGATAGAAACATGACGGGCAAAAAAATGTTCCAGTACAGCACCAAACATGAAGGGACTAATGCCGGCAAAGGCCGTTTCATCCAGGCTGACGTCGATTTTCACCCCCCGCCCCATCAGCAAAGGGCCGGGCACCGGCAGATGACGGTGCATCGCCTTGATGCGAATACGCCTGATGCCGGAAATCTGCCGGCTGGTCGCGGCATCGGCCATATTGGTGTAAAGACCCAGCAACTCGCGCATGGCATGCGCACCCTTCAGCTCATCTATATCGACCAGGCTCAAATAATTGAGTCCCATATGACTGATCAAACGCCAGGTTGCGGCACTGTCGGTCAGTGCCGGCCGTGGCTTGGTCGGCCCTTTTAGAATACGTACCGACGCCACAGGCGCGGAAATGCGCAGTGAAAAATCGCTCTCGCCTCCACGAGGCAGCAACAATGGCAGATCGCGATTGGTGCATAAGGTTTCAACACTCAGATGGCGCAGTTTTTCAGAATGCGGCGCTTCATTGCGATCTACCAGAGAAAGAAATACCTCACTGCCGGTGTAGGCCGTACGCGTACCTTCGCGCTTCCCCATGTCAGACAGCACACGGGCTTCACGGCGAACCGAAAAATAAGCGCCATAGTCGCCACCATCCTTCTCAACCGAACTATAAAAGGGACGAAACTCCCGCTGCTCATCCGACGAGATATGACCTATGACTTTGTTCACGCTGAACACCTCATAGTCCCGAGGGCTGGAACGCTCGACTACCACGTGATGTTCATGTTCACGCGTGCTGACGGCAATACGATCTGCCCGCCTTGAAACCAGGTTGACGGCTGGCGTACAGTGCAAAGCCAAATGCTCTGCCGTAATCAGATTTTCCAGTTCAGGTACGCTGCTGTCGAGCAGGACGGTCAGCTCAAAGGACTTGCAAGTCTGGCTGGCGCCAACGCGTTTCAATGCTGACCTGAGTCCGTTAATGCTGAAGAAGCGGTAGCGGTCAGGAAAAGCAAAATACTCCTGCAATAGACGGTAGCCCTGGAACAGGCGCGCGTCGGCAGGTAAAAGCGCCTGCGCTGTATCGAAACCTTCATGACGGACGGCTGATCTAGGCAAGCGCTCAAGTCTGTTCACGGGACGGTCGGTATCGTGACACAGCACGGCAACCGTGTGACCTACCGCTAACTCGAGCAAACGGCTCATTTGCACATCCTGGCCGTTCAGATAGAACATCAACTGATCCAGATCCAGCTCGTGCAGCAGGGAGCCGCCACACAATGCAATGCGTATGCGCAGTGCCGCACGCACGGGCGAACCGCGCCCGGACAAACCCAGCCGACTCAAAGGAATATCTGCCGGCGGCCCCGTCAGCTCTGCGCTTTCAACACGTATGGGCCACAAGGTCAGTTCATGAGCGGTGGAGAACTCACAGCGGGTCTGCTCCCCGGGCGTTAACCCCGCACGCAATATAGTGCCACGCGGCAAGCGAAAACCGGTCGCCAACGTTCCTTCATTCATGCTGGGCGCAAACTGCACCACGGTCATGGAAGGAACCGGAGCCAGATAATTGGGATAGGCCACATCCATCAGACGTTGGGAAAACCGTGGAAATTCGGCATCCATCTTCATCTGGATGCGCGCCGTCAGGAAACTGAAACCTTCGAGCAGACGCTCTACATAAGGGTCTGCCACTTCGGTGCCGTTCATGGCCAGACGCCCGGCAACCTTAGGATAACGTTCGGCAAACTCGGCACCCAGCTCGCGCAGGTATTCGAGTTCGCGGTTGTAATACTCAAGCAGACGGGGCTGCATCAGTGGCCGCCCATATCGCTAAGATCGATATGACCACTCTCCAGGTCCATGACGGTGCGGAACAGGAATTCCTGGTGATAAGGCACACACCAAAGCAAGCCCTTGATCTTGAAACTCAAAATATTATGGTGCTCCAGCACATCGGTGTCGGTAATGCACTGGACGGAAATAGTATCGGCCAGGATACGCGGCTCAAAATGAATGATTGCCTCGGTAATGGCGCGCTCAAGGTCGACCCAATCCACTTCCGACATCCGCTTGCCCGCCAGGGCGCGAACGCCAAAATTGAGCGCTGATTTCCTGACATGACCGCAGTTGGCCAGATCGTGGGACGATTCAATGCTGACGGTATTGAGCAGCCAGTTCAGGTCACGCAGCACGGCAAGACGCAATTGAGCATGAGTCAGCATACCTTGCTGAGATTCGGCACACTGCCTGGGTGCATCGTCCGTCAAACGATCCAGCAAGGCCGGCTGCAGGCGGTCGCGTGCAATACGTGGGTCGTCACCAGGGCCGCGAAGTTTGCCGCCATGCGCTCTGATCGTCATCTCTATCGCCTATATACAAGAAACCGGACAACAAGCGCTATCGCCCTGCTGTCCGGCTGTTTTCTACTTATGCTTCTTTGTTCTGCTTGATATCCCAGGCAACCAGACTTTCGGCGCCCTTGCCACCCGACTCCGTCTGCTCCCAGTATTGCTGCTTGACTTTGGCAGCCTGGAACGCATAGTTCACCAGTACCGCCTCTGACTCATTGTCGGCGGCAATCTGCACCGAAGTCACCAGCACATCGTCCAGCGTGATCTTGGAATACTCAATCTGGCTACCGCCAGCCTTGCATAGCGACAACTCGATCTTGCTCAGATGTTTGCCGTTGGCGCAGTGCTTCATGACAGCCGGCGCAGCTTTGTCGATGCGGGCAACCACATGCAGGTCATTGAAATTTGCCTTGCCTACACCACCGCCGCCGCCAGAAGTAATCGCGCCAGGCTGAGTGGCACCCCAGGAAAACGACTGAATGTCGGTCCAATCCTTATGGTTCGCATCCTTCGATTCGCCATTGGCGCCATCGATCTTCATGAACATATCTACTGCCATAAAACACCTCTGGTAAAAAATTTAAAATGAAAAATGATGAGCGCCGTTCGAGACTGCCTGGCACACTCGGCTTCGTGGTACTGACTGTCGTCCGATTAGCTCTCGTTCTGCTTCAACGAAGGCAATTTGGACACCAGCCGTAAAGAGACTGTCAACCCTTCAAGCTGATAGTGCGGTCTTAGAAAGAATTTGGCAGAGTAATAACCAGGGTTGTCCTCCAGCTCCTGCACTTGTACTTCCGCAGCAGCCAAAGGCTTGCGCGCCTTGGTTTCCTGTGACGAGTTGACCGGATCGCCATCCACGTAATTCATGATCCAGTCATTTAGCCAGCGCTCCATATCATCGCGCTCGCGGAAGGAACCGATCTTGTCGCGCACTATGCATTTCAGGTAATGCGCAAAGCGGCAGCAGGCAAATAGGTAAGGCAATCGCGCTGATAAGCGTGCGTTGGCTGTTGCGTCGGCATCGTAATATTCAGCCGGCTTCTGCAACGACTGTGCACCAATAAAGGCAGCAAAATCAGAATTCTTTCGATGTACCAGCGGCATGAAACCGCTCTTGGCCAATTCAGCCTCGCGCCTGTCGCTGATAGCGATCTCAGTGGGACACTTCATGTCCACACCACCATCGTCCGTGGGAAAGGTATGGCACAGCATGTTTTCGACAGCACCGCCCGACTCGACCCCGCGTATGGAAGTGCACCAGCCGAACTCTTTGAACGAGCGATTGATATTGGCCGCCATCGCATACGCTGAATTCGACCAGGTATAACGATCGTGACTAGCTCCGTCGGTCTCCTCTTCAAAGTCGAACTCATCCACCGGATTGGTGCGCGCACCATAAGGCAGCCGGGACAAAAAGCGAGGCATGGCCAGACCCACGTAGCGGGAGTCCTCTGACTCACGCAGGCTACGCCAGGCCGCATATTCAGTATTGGTGAATATATTGGTCAGGTCACGCGGGTTGGCCAGCTCCTGCCAGGAATCCATTTGCATGACATCGGGCGATGCTCCGGAGATAAAGGGACAATGCGCCGCAGCGGATATCCTGGAAATCTCACCCAGCAGTTCGATATCCTGCGGACTGTGGTCGAAGTAATAATCACCCACCAGGCAGCCCAAAGGTTCGCCACCAAACTGACCATACTCTTCTTCGTAGACGCGCTTGAATATGGGGCTTTGGTCCCAGCCCACGCCCTTATGGCGCTTGAGCGTGCGTCCCAATTCCTTTTTGGTAATGCACATCGCCCGGATCTTCAGCATCTCATCGGTTTCGCTGTTGTTGACCAGGTAATGCAGGCCACGCCAGGCGCCTTCGAGCTGCTGGAACTGCTCATGGTGCAATATCTGATTCACTTGCTCGGACAGCTTGTGGTCTATCTCGGCAATAATCGCCTGAATCGACTGGTAGGCATCGGAAGACATGGTCACCGAATGCTCCAGGGCCTGCTGCGCCAGTGTCTTGACAGCATGCTCGACAGCTTCTTTTGCCTGATCCGTTTTCGGCTTGAACTCTTTCTGCAGCAGGGCCGACAAGCCATCGGCCTGCTCAAGGTATTGATCTTCCGGCAATTCCAGCAAGGCGGTATTCTGGGTTTGTGTGTTCATGAAACGGGCTCCGTATCAAGCCTGGTTAGCGGCGCAATCGCCGTCACTATGTTCACCGGTCTCCTCGGAGCGCGGCTTTGGGGCTGCGGCGAGGGCACCCATCAAGGCCGGATTTTCCAGCACTTTGCCTATCAGCTCTTCGGCACCGGTCTTGCCATCCATATAAGTCAGCAAGTTGGCCAGCTCTGTACGGGCATCCAGCAGACTCTTCAAGGCATCCACCTTGTTCGCTACCGTTGCGGGAGAAAAATCATTGATACTGTTGAATTCAATGTCCACTGCCAATTGGCCGTCACCGGTGAGCGTATTGGGCACATGGAATGCCACTCGCGGCTTGATGGCCTTCATGCGGTCATCGAAATTATCGATATCGACATCCATGAACTTGCGCTCGGCCACCTCGGGTTGCGGCTCCGTCGACTTGCCCGCCAAGTCCGCCATGACACCCATGACGAACGGCAAATTGATGGTGCGCTCCGCACCGTAAATTTCAACGTCGTACTCGATCTGTACGCGTGGCGCCCTGTTACGCGCTACAAATTTCTGTCCACTTTTATTGGTCGCCATGCAACACTCCTTGAGCAGGGTCATTAATTAAACTCGTACCGGAATCAGGTAGCTCCGTCATTCCGCACCGCTTTTAGGCACCCAAGCCTCGAACTGATCCAGGCCCTGAGGGGCAAGGTTCTTCAGCATTTCGTAAAAATCCAGGGGTATGGTCTGCTGTGCCCGTCGAATCAGGAAAGGCGCCGGGTGGCTGGGCTCGTAGCGCTCGAAATAGAGCGATGCTTTTTCAAGTGCCAGCAGTGCATCGTCCCTTGTTTGAATCACGGCCTCGCGCCAGGCGCCCACCGCGACCGATCGCATACCTGCGCTGTCTTGCAGCTCTGCAGCATCGACAGACCCCGAGTCCATGTCCGAACCTGACGAGGGCGCGGCATCCGGCTGTATCGCTTCCACAGCTGCTTCCGTCACGCTGGCAATCATGGCTAGAGTGCGCCGCACACTCATGAAATCAGGCACCCACTCTGAACCGATGCGGAATGTCACGGTATCTTCAATAGCCTGCAATCCGGCCAGCGCCTGCGTCACAGCCAGCAGTTCTGGCGCCTCAAGCAGACGTGCATGGCGCAAAGCCTCCACCAGTCGAGGACGCCCACCCGGATAGGTTTCGGACTGCGTCTTGCTGCCTTCCAGCAAAGCCTCGGCCTCCCGCACCGACATCTGCCCATGCGCTCCATGCAACAGTGACGCCGAGCGGACGCTGCGGGCCGCACCTTGCTTATCCCCCAATGCCACCAGGGCATTCATGCGAGGCATGGGATCGTGCTCGCCATCGAGAAGCAATAGTGGGTATACATGATCCCAGTGGCGATCCAGCACAGTAGCCAATAGCTGAATGCCGTCGGCAAAGCCTGGCAAGCCCTTCAGCTCGGTCCAGGCTTGCGTCAGCAGCACAATTATTCTGATATCACAGGTCCGCTCGCTCAGTTCAGCGGCTTCACGCTCGATCAAAGCCCAGTCGGGCGCCTGTTCGGGAATAATGGTTGAGCCGAATTGCTGCTCAGGCTTTCCTGCTACTGCCTGTTGCAAAGCCAGGAATTCAGGGCTGTATTCCAGGTTCTCGCCGCAGGACGAAGACGTAGCGAAGGTGTTGAATAGGTCAGCAAGCGCAGCCATCGGATCTCATCTGTATAGCAGTCATCAAGAGCCCCGTCATCGACGGGGCTCTTGCAAAAGTGATGAAATTCTAGGCAGGCTGCAAGTAGCGAATATGACACGTTCTTTTTATTACAGTATTTAATATCTTGTTTTGCGAACGCTACATATGACTACACGACTCCAGGCTAATTGTCTTGAGCCGGCATTTTTGTACTGCTTTCCTCAAGACGCTGAACCTTGGTGCCTTCCAGAGAAACTCCTGCCATCAAGCCGGCATTCGTCATGACGAAACCGACCACAGGTTCATTCAGCGTGTTCAAATCAACAGAGCCAGTAGCACTAATATTGGCGACGGCAACCGTGGCATCAACGCCAGCAGTCCAGCCGTTGCTGGCCAGGAATTTGTCCAGCGCTTCTTGCGTCTTGAAGACGAAAATAATGGCCTTGGACTGCGCACCCAGTTTCAAGCCAACTGAGCCGCTGGATGTGGTGTAGTAGCCCTGGTTTTTGCCCTTGACCCTAAGCACACCATCGCCGTGCTCCGCACCGATGAGCACGCTGGCGCCGAGCACCTTCGGAAAAATCAGCACACCCGCTGCCTGCGAAACGAGCTCACGCGAACCTGGCGCTACTTCGTATAGCCGTTTTACGGCGGCGTCTGAGCGGGTGTTGATGTCTTCAATAGTTTCTGCACGGCTTTTCTGGTCGCGCGGCAAGGTTGTAGTGCACGCTGTCAGTGCCAGACCACTTGTTGCAATGACGAAAGCAGTCAGTAAATTGCGTGGTGTGATGGAAATTTTTCGCTTCATGGTTACTCCTTGGAGATGAGTGTCAGGAATACAAAAATCTTGCCTTGTTACCGCCAGACAACGATCAAGCTAACAGAGTACAGTGAACACTTTCGATCATACAAGAGGGCAACTGCCATGAAGACCATTCAGTACTACTTTTCTCCCAAATCACCCTGGACTTATCTTGGGCATGAAAGATTGCTGTCGATGGCTAAACGCCATGGGGCAAACATAGAACCCAAACCAACCAATCTAGGCAAAATATTTCCGCTGTCGGGTGGGCTGCCTTTAGAGAAGCGCGCACCACAGCGCCAGGCTTACCGCATCCAGGAATTGACACGCTGGTCTCAATACCTGAAGCTGCCGCTCAATATACATCCCAAGTTCTTTCCTGTGGACGACACCCATGCGTCCCTGATGATCGCGGCCACTATCCAGGCAGGCGATATCCCGCAAGCCTTGTCACTGTCAGGCAGGCTGTTGGCTGCGGTGTGGGCTGAGAACCAGGACATCGCAGACTCCGGCACACTGATTCAGATAGCCAATGAGGTGGGCCTGGATGGTGCTGCGCTCCATGCCGGACGCCAGGCCGGCGCCGAACTGTATGAACAATACACGCAGCAAGCGACCGAGCTGCAGGTTTTTGGCGCGCCCTGGTATGTGTACCAAGGCGAATCTTTCTGGGGGCAAGACAGGCTGGACTTCCTGGATCGCGCACTGGCTGGCTGAGCCAGTGCACGATCACCCAGCACTTAGTCTTCGTTCGCGAGCAGTGCGCGATAAGTCACTGCACCGATAATGCCACCTACAATGGGGGCCAGCCAGAACAGCCACAACTGCTCCACTGCCCAGCTGCCTTGAAACAGCGCAACCGCAGTCGAGCGTGCGGGGTTCACGGAAGTGTTGGTGATGGGAATGCTGATCAGGTGAATCAAGGTAAGCGACAGGCCTATGGCCACGCCCGCCAGCCCGGCGTGGCCGCGTTTATGTGTAGCACCCATGATAATGAGCAAAAAGAACGCAGTCAGCACCACTTCGGCAATCAAGGCGGCCATCAGCGAATAATGATCTGGCGAATGCTCGCCATAACCATTCGAGGCAAAGCCGCTACTTGCATCAAAACCCATCTTGCCACTGGCAATAAGGTACAAGACAGCCCCTGCAGCAATACCGCCCAGCACCTGAGCAATGACATAAGGTACAAGTTCGCGGCCGGGAAAGCGCCCCCCGGCAACCAGGCCGAACGTCACAGCCGGGTTGATATGACAGCCCGAGATATGGCCGATGGCATAGCACATGGTCAACAAAGTCAGACCAAAGGCAAGCGCCACCCCCATAAAGCCAATACCAAGCTCAGGAAAGGCGGCGGCAAAAATAGCGCTGCCGCAACCACCAAACACCAACCAAAAAGTCCCAAAAAATTCAGCACTGCAGCGTTTTGTAAGTGACATAGAGCCTCCCCTCCAATTCTGTCATGCCGAAGTTTATCGGGAGCAGGTTCGAAGAAAGAGTTTTCAGCTGGAAAATTTACAATTAATAACAGTTCTGGCGATTATCCGGGCCAGAGCCTAACCCGCCATATGAACACTGTCAGACGTCGCCAGCGGCGGCTGGAAGCGGCGTAGACGTAGTGCATTACCCAATACAAACACACTGGACAAAGCCATGGCACCCGCAGCAAAGATCGGCGACAGCAGTACTCCCCACGCTGGGTACAACACACCAGCCGCCACAGGAATGAGGGCGGTGTTGTAGGCAAACGCCCAGAAGAGGTTCTGACGAATATTACCCAGGGTCGCCTGGGACAGCGCGATCGCGTTGGGTATGCCCTGCAAGTTACCCGACATCAGCACAACATCGGCGGACTCCACTGCCACGTCGGTACCACTGCCGATCGCCAGACCGACATCGGCCTCGGCCAATGCGGGCGCGTCATTGATACCGTCGCCAACAAAAGCCAACTGACCGTAAGTGGCTTTCAGCCGACGCACCGCCTCTACCTTGCCTTCAGGTAGAACCTCGGCCACCACTTCGTCGATGCCCAGTTGCCGGGCAATAGCCTGCGCCGTGCGTGCATTGTCGCCGGTAATCATGGCCACTTTCAGGCCCAATTGGTGGAGTGCCTGAATGGCACCAGGAGTGCTGGCCTTGATTGGGTCGGCCACCGCAATAATGGCGGCCAATCTGCCATCAATAGCTGCGTATAGCGGCGACTTTCCTTCGTCGCCCAAACGCGCGGCAGTGCTAGAAAACACGTCAATATCGATGCCCAATTCACGCATATAGCGGTCTGCACCGACCTGCACGCGAACGCCCTCAACCGTCGCACGCACGCCCATGCCGGTCACGGAGTCGAAATCTGTCATGGAAGGCAGGACAATGCCCTCTGCCTCGGCCGCCTCGACCACTGCCCGGGCAATAGGGTGTTCCGAACGCGACTCCACCGTCGCCACGGCGGCCAGCACCTGGCTACGCTCAAAGCCGTCAGCCATCTCCAGATCTGTCAGTACCGGACGGCCTTCAGTCAATGTGCCGGTCTTGTCGACGGCTACAACCTTGGCGTCCTTGAGCAATTGCAAGGCCTCGCCTTTGCGAAACAACACACCCATTTCAGCGCCCCTGCCCGTTCCGACCATGATGGAGGTCGGGGTAGCCAGGCCCATGGCACAAGGACAAGCGATGATGAGCACAGCCACCGCGTTGACCAGTGCAAAGCTCAGTGCCGGTGATGGCCCAAAAACCAGCCACACCAGAAAGGTCAGCAAGGCAGCCAGCATGACTGCCGGCACGAACCACAGCGTGACTTTGTCGACCACCGCCTGGATCGGCAGCTTGGAGCCCTGGGCCTGCTCAACCAGGCGAATGATCTGAGCCAGCATGGTCTGCCCCCCCACGGCGGTAGCTCGCAGCGTGAGTGCGCCCTTCTGATTGACAGTTCCGCCGACCACAGCACTGCCCGCCTTTTTTTCGACAGGAATGGGCTCACCTGTGAGCATGGATTCATCGACAAAGCTGCGGCCATCGGTCACTTCACCGTCGATCGGTACCCGCTCGCCAGGACGCACCTCAACGATATCGCCCAAGGCGACCTCATTGATTGGAATGTCGACAATATTGCCGTCACGCACGATGTGCGCAACTTTTGCCTGCAACTTGATCAGACGTTTGATGGCCTCGGAGGTACGGCCCTTGGCTCGCGCCTCCAGAAAGCGCCCAAGCAAGATCAGCGCCACAATGACCGCGGCGGCTTCGTAATAAACATTCACCGTACCATCGGGGAGCAGGCCAGGCGCAAAAGTCGCGACCACTGAATAGCCAAACGCAGCGGCCGTACCGACTGCAACAAGCGAATTCATATCCGGTGCGAGACGCACCAGGGCGGGAAAGCCCTTTTGGTAGAAACGGCGCCCCGGAATAGCCAGAACCAGCATAGTGAGTACAAACTGCACATACCAGCTGTTCTGCATGCCAATGGTCGCTTCAATCCATTCGTGCATGCCCGGGATCATGTGCGAACCCATTTCCAGCACAAACACCGGCAGCGCCAACACAATAGCCAGGAAGAGGTCGCGCTTGAGCTCTGCCCGTTCCGCGTCCTTCTTGCTGCTCGCCTCGTCGTCGGCCTGTACACCTGTATTAATGGTATGAGCGTCGTAACCGGCCTTTCCGATGGCCGCCACGAGTGCTTCGATGCCAGCCACACCGCTGACGAAAGCGCGTTCTGTCGCCAGATTCACCGTAGCTTCCGTCACACCAGGCACAGCCTTGAGTGCCTTCTCGACACGACCCACACACGAGGCACAGCTCATGCCATCGACTTCCAGCTCGATGGCGCTGGCCGGCATCTTATCTATGCTTGGCATGTTCATGCTCCTATATCCAGTAATTGATTCGATATGGAGACAGCTTAATCCTTACCATCGTTGGAAGGTCAAGGATATAGTCAAAATGCTCAAGCAGCGGCTCATTTCGGCCAAACTACAGCGTGGCCTCCGTTCCCAGAATAGCGGTGGACTGGCTCGATAAGGTGCCGCCGTTACCGTTCACCAGAGCCAGCTCGGCGCCCTGGACCTGTCGTTCGCCGCATTCGCCGCGCAACTGTCGCACAGCCTCGATCAGGATAAAAATTCCGTACATGCCGGGATGCACGCAAGACAGACCACCCCCATTGGTATTGACCGGCAGGTGGCCACCCGGGGCAATACCGCCATTACTCACAAAGTCTCCGGCTTCGCCCTTTTTGCAAAAGCCCAGGTCTTCCAGAAACAGCAGGGTATTGATGGTGAATGCATCATAAACTTCGACCACATCGATGTCGGCCGGTGTCACTTGTGCCATGTCGTAGGCTAGTTGGCCAGATTGTTGGGCCGCCGTCACGGTCAGATCGCCCATGGAAGAAATCTGGCGGTTCCAGACAGCAGTCGAATTGCCCAGCACATAGACAGGCTTTTGCTTGAGCGACTTGGCGCGGTCTGCGCGGACCAGCACGAATGCACCGGCCCCGTCGTTGACCAGGCAGCAGTCTCGCGTAGTCAGCGGGTCGGACACCATGCGGGCCGACAACACCTCGTCTATGGATAGCGGGTCGCGCATCAGCGCTTCGGGATTCAGTTGCGCCCATTTACGGGCCGCCACGGCGACCTCAGCCAACTGTTCACGAGTGGTGCCATACTGATACATATGACGCGCAGCCGCCAAAGCATACGAGCTCAACGGATTCAACGGGTTGTACGGTATTTCGTAAGGTTGCGGATCCAGTTTACGTCGCACGGCGCCGATCTCGGCGCGGCTCAGCGTGGATGTGCGTTGCGTACTGCCATAGCACACCAGCACGGCATTGCACTGGCCCGACTCCAGCGCGTGTATGGCTGGCAGCAAGTGGGCGACAAAACTGGAGCCGCCCAGCATGGTGCTTTCGATAAAGGTGGGCTTGATGCCCAGATGCTCAATGACGGGCATGACCCACATTGTGGCAGCCACGCTGGCCGTTGCAATTCCGTCGATGTCCTGCATGGTCAGGCCTGCATCCGTCACAGCACGGTGGGCCGCCTGGACCAGAATTTCCATTTCTGTATAGCCGGTGGCAAAACCAATACCGGCGTGACCCACCCCCGCAATGGCGGTGGCGCCTCGAAGTCGCTTGTCTATCATTCTCATGCCTTTGTCGGATTGAAGACCACCAGCTTGCCTTCGTCGCTGTCGGCAACCTGGGCTTGTACAGGCATGCCGATGGTGACATCGGTCGGCGCTACGCCTTCTACACGGCTCATCATGCGTACGCCCTCTTCCAGATCAATCAGCGCCACGTTGTAATCACCGCCCTGTTCAGGCTTGCGCCTGACCACCGTGGTGGAATAGACCGTGCCGCGCCCGGTCGGTGCAAACCACTTGAGTTGGTCGGAACCGCAGTGCGGGCAAATCATGCGTGGATAGAAGATGCTGCGTTCACAGCTGGCGCAGCGCTGGATCAGAAAGGTGCCCTGGTCCAACTGATTGCGATAGTAAAGATCCGCGCCGGTCGACGTGGCGTCGGCAGCGAGGCTGGTTTGTGAAGAAAGCATATCGGGTCTCGAATTTTTAATGGGTTTGCCCCAGTGTCCCCTGCAAACTGGAATTTTGGCAATTTTGTTTTGCTTAGGCCCCGCTTTTGATGTAATTAATGGTACGCCGGACGGACAGGCGCTAAGCTTATGGCTCTTGAAGCAAAAGGCGGGAACATGTCTCACGTTTACCAGCATATTCAATTCAACTATCAGGAAGGCGTCGGCCATATTGTGTTGAATCGCCCCAATACCCTGAATAGCTTCACGCAGATCATGCATGACGACCTTAAGGCAGCGCTGTCCTTCCTCGAGTCGCGCAATGACTTACGAGGCGTCATCCTTACCGGTACAGGTCGCGGCTTCTGTGCCGGCCAGGACCTATCCGAACGCAAACCTTTGCCGCCGGGACAGCGACGCGACCTGGCCGAAGGCATAGACAAAAACTACCGCTCCCTGGTGCTGCGCTTGCGTGCCTTGCCTGTACCGGTAGTCTGCATCGTCAATGGTGTCGCTGCCGGAGCGGGCGCAAGTGTAGCGCTGGCCTGCGATATCGTCATCGCCGTGAAGTCGGCCAAGTTCATCCAGGCATTCGCCAAAATAGGCTTGCTACCCGATGCGGGCGGTACTTATTTCTGGCCGCGTCTGGTAGGCATGCAGCGTGCCATGGGTGCCGCTCTGTTTGCCGAGCCTGTTACGGCGGAAACAGCCGCGCAATGGGGACTGATCTGGCGCTGCATTCCCAACGAAGAACTCGACGCCACCATTGAATCGGTACATCGCCACCTGGCCGATGGTGCCACCCGCGCTTTTGCAGCCACCAAGCAGGCGCTGTATGAGTCAGGCGATCATTCGCTCGAAGCGCAAATCAATATCGAACGCGACCTGCAACGGGAATTGGGCTATACAGACGACTACCTGGAAGGCATGCATGCCTTCGGCGAGAAGCGCCCGCCGCGCTTTACGGGTCGCTAGCGTCCATGCGTCCAACAGGCCTGTTTTCACCGCTATGTCGGTGCCAACCACATCGCAAAAAAATATGGAGTCAAACATGAGTGAATCAGTCAAAGGTAAAGTCGCCGTTGTGACCGGCGCAGGAGGTGGTATCGGCAAGGGCATCGCCCTGGGACTGGCTGCATCGGGTGCCAGCGTCGTCGTCAACGACATCAGCGCCGAACACGCCCAGAAGGTGGTGGACGAGATCAAGGCCGCAGGTGGCCAGGCTGTTGCCAATATCGATAGCGTTGCCACGCGCGTCAGCGCCAACAACATTGTCCAGAACGCCGTTGACACCTTCGGCAAGATCGACATCATTGTCAACAATGCCGGTAACCTGCGCGATCGCCTCTTCCACAAAATGAACGAAGAGGAATGGACCCAGGTCCTGGACGTACACCTGAACGGTTCGTTCTATGTCAGCCGTGCGGCTGCACCGTTTTTCCGCGAGCAAGAGTCAGGCGCCTACGTGCACATGACGTCCACCTCCGGACTTATTGGCAACTTCGGCCAATCCAATTACTCGGCCGCCAAGATGGGCATCGTGGGACTGTCCAAGTCCATTGCACTCGACATGTCGCGTTTCAACGTGCGCTCCAATTGCATTGCACCCTTCGCCTGGACCAGCATGACCAGTTCCATTCCTGCTGAAACACCTGAAGAAAAAGCACGGGTCCTGAAGCTGCAAAAAATGGAAGCAGGCAAGATCGCGCCGCTGGTCGTCTACCTGGGCAGCGACGCTGCAGCAGCCGTGACTGCACAGATCTTTTCCGTACGGGCCAACGAAATCATGCTTTTCAGCCAGCCACGCCCTGTGCGTTCCGTACACATGTCTGACGGCTGGACACCCGAGAGCATTGCCGAGATCGCTATTCCCGCCATGCAGAACAGCTTCTTCAAGCTCGAACGCTCGCCCGAAGTCATCGGCTGGGATCCCATCTAAGCACTGAAGGAAAGACCATGGCACTGGACTACCAGCTGATTAAGAACTGGACTTTCGACGATGTCCGTCAAACCTACACAGACAAGGACAGCATTCTGTATGCCCTGAGTATCGGGCTAGGTCAGGATCCGCTGGATCCCTTACAACTGCCTTTCGTCTACGAAGCAGGTCTCAAGGTCTTTCCGTCCATGGCCGCTGTGCTTGGCTATCCGGGCTTCTGGATGCAAAACCCAAAGGCCGGCATCACTTGGGTCAAGCTGGTGCATGGCGAACAGCGCATGCGTTTTCACCAGGCCCTGCCCCCGGCAGGCGAGATCATAGGCCGCACCCGCGTGTCGCATGTGATTGACAAGGGAGCCGATAAAGGCGCTCTGGTGATTGTCGAACGTAAGATCTATAACGCTGCCAACAACGCCCTGCTGGCGACGGTGGAGCAAACCACTTTCTGTCGCGCCGACGGCGGCTTTGGGCAAGGCGATGTACCGCCAGAAGCTTTGCCCAAAGTACCGACTACCGCGCCCAACTACGTGTGCGAATTGCCGACCTTGCCGCAGGCCGCATTGCTGTATCGCCTGAACGCCGACCCGAATCCCCTGCACGCCGACCCTGTCATCGCACAGCAGGCAGGTTATCCGCAGCCCATCCTGCACGGGCTGTGCACATACGGCGTCGCCGCACATGCTATTGTTAAAACCTTGTGCGGTTACGATCCCGACCGGCTGCTATTCCTGAACACACGCTTTTCCGCCCCGTTTTACCCAGGTGAAACACTAGCGGTCGAAATGTGGACGGGCGCCGACAGTACCGTACAGTTTCAGGCACGAGCCGTTGAACGCGGCATCGTGGTGTTAGGTAATGGAATAGCAGGAATAAAACAGTGAGTGAACGCAAGGCCCCCCTGGACGGTATCAGGGTATTGGATTTATCCCGAGTATTGGCTGGACCATGGTGCAGCCAGAATCTGGCTGACCTGGGTGCGGATGTCATCAAGGTCGAACGCCCCGGCATGGGCGATGATACCCGTGGTTGGGGCCCTCCCTTTCTGAAGGATGCCGACGGCAACGACACCAGCGAAGCGGCCTATTACTTGAGCACCAATCGCAACAAGCGCTCCATCACCATCGATATCGCCAGCCCCGAGGGCGCGGAACTCATCCGCGACATTGCAAAGCAAAGCGATATCCTGATTGAGAACTTCAAATTTGGCGGCCTGAAAAAATACGGTCTGGATTATGAATCCATCAAGGCTATCAACCCCAAGCTGATCTACTGCTCGATCACCGGCTTTGGCCAAACCGGCCCCATGGCACCACTACCCGGCTACGACTTCATGATCCAGGGCATGGGTGGCCTCATGAGCATCACCGGCGAGCGTGACGATCTGCCCGGCGGCGGGCCGCAAAAAGCGGGTGTAGCCGTTACCGACCTGTTCACCGGCATGTACGCCACGGTGGCCGTGCTGGGTGCCTTGCAGGAACGCCATCGCAGCGGCCTGGGCCAGCACATTGATGTAGCCTTGCTCGATTGCCATGTGGCCATGCTGGCCAACCAGAATCTGAACTACATGACGTCGGGCGTGGCGCCCGAACGTGCCGGCAATGCGCACCAGAATGTGGTGCCATACCAGGTTTTCGCGGCCAGCGACGGCCACCTGATCGTGGCCACCGGCAACGACTCACAATACCGCGCGTACTGCCAGGTCATGGGCCGCCCCGACCTGGCCGACAACCCTGATTACGTCACTAACCGGCAGCGACTGACCCATCGCGTGGCGCTGATCAAGGAACTGGAAGCCATCATGAAAACGCGCACGCGTGATGACTGGATTTCGTCCCTCCAGAAAGCCGGTGTGCCCAGCGGACCCATCAACAACATCCAGCAGGTTTTTGACAACGAACAAGTCAAATCCCGTGAAATCTGGAAAACCCTGCCTCACCCGGTAGCAGGCACTGCCCCCAGCACAGCCAATCCCATCCGCTATTCCGACACACCCATCCAGTACCGCATGGCGCCGCCATTGCTCGGACAGCATACGGATCAAATCCTGGAAGAGCTGGGATTGCAGGGCAGGAAATAACACGGTCAACTCACGCTAAAAGGCCTGGATCCGACTCAATACCGGATCCAGGCCTTATTTCTCTTGACGCCTGAACATATTCAGGCGTCAAGATCAGGTCTATTTTTTCAGAATATTCCCTTTTTCGATCACCTCGTCCCACATGGCGTACTCACGCTTGACGCGGGCCTTGAGTTCTTCACCGTCGGACAAGTCTATGGTGTAGCCACCATTTTTCATATTTTTTACAAAATCGGCATTACTGGTAATGCTCTTTAACGCATCGTGCAAGCGGTTGACCACGTCAGCTGGCAACTCGGCCGGGCCGATCAAGGCATACCAGCCAGTCACGGCGTAGTCGTCAACGCCAGCTTCGATCATGGAAGGCACGTCGGGCAGGCCTGCATTACGCTCACGCGAGGTCACGGCCAGCGCACGCACTTTGCCACTGTCGATATAGTTCTTGGCCGTGCTGGTAATGTCGAACATGAAGGTGATCTTGCCACCGATCACATCCACCATGGCCGGCGAGTTGCCCCGATATGGTACGTGCAGCATTTCGGTACCGGTCTTCTGCTTGAGCAGCTCGGCCGACAAATGGTTCGATGCACCGACCCCGGCCGACCCGAAGGTGACGGCATTGGGGTTCTTCTTGGCGTATTCGACCAACTCCTGCACGCTCTTGACGGGAACATCGTTATTGACCACCAGCACATTGGTGTAGTCGACAATGTTTCCGATATAGGAAAAGTCCTTGTCGTGATCCATTGGCTTTTTCTGAACGATCGGGGTGATGGTCAGCGTAGGGCTGGCCACGAAGTTCAGCGTGTAACCGTCAGGTGTCGCGCGCGACACCGATTCGGCGGCGATCATGCCACTGGCTCCGGTGCGGTTCTCCACGACCACTGACTGCTTCAGCTCATCGCTTAGATATTTGGCGAAAGTCCTGGCGCTGGTGTCTACGGGACCGCCAGGCGAATAACCCACCACCAGTTTGATAGGTTGTGCCGGCCATGTTGCCTGAGCGTGCACGCTGGCTGCCGCCATGATGCCTGCTGTCAACAGCAATAGTTTTTTGAGTTGCATGGGCTTGTTTGCCTCCTGTTATTGTTGCTGCTTGGTTGACGAGCCCTCCTTGAAGACGCTTATGGTGCCTTCAAGAGTTGAGCCCTTAAGGGATTCTTCTGTATCTTTCCGCTCATGGTTGTCGGGATCTGCTTGATCGCAATCATTCTGGCTGGACGCTTGTACGGAGCAAGATGATCAACCAAATACTGGGCCAGCGCAGGCAAGTCTATGGACTGCCCGGCATCGGGTTCGTAAAAGGCGATCACTTCTTCGTTGCCATCGTCTTGCGGTTTGCCCACCACCGCCGACAGTCGTATTCCTGGAAAAGCGTTGATGACGGCTTCTACTTCCTGTGGGTATACATTGAAACCGGACCGTATGATCAGGTCTTTTGACCGGCCGGTAATGAACAGAGCGCCGTCGGCATCCACGTAACCGATGTCGCCGGTATGAAGCCAGCCACCAGGCAACAGAGCCTTTGCCGTTTGTTCGGGGTTGCGGTAGTAGCCCAGCATGGTACCTGGCCCGCGTATGAGAATGTCGCCTTTGTCGCCCGGCTGCGTGACGGGTACGCCATCCAGGACGATCTGCAGCTCGACACCTTCCACGGCATGGCCGGTGGCGCTATCGCGGCGCGGATGGTCGATATCGGTAATGAACATCGAACCCGCGTATTCGGTAATGCCATAGCCGTGGTGCAAGGGTAGATTGAATAACGCTTCAACCTTGGCTTTCAGGGCCATGTCCATGGCGGCGCCGCCGGTATACACATAGCGCAACGCGGGTGCGGTAATGGGACCTTGGCCGGTAGTTGCCGACAGCACACGCACGAACATGGTAGGCACCCCTTGCAGAATGCTGATTCCTGGGTCGGCAAGCGAACCCAGGACATCACTCACGTCAAACTTCGCGCGCAGTACCAGGCTGGCACCAGCTTGAAAAGTGGCCATCAATACCGTGGCAATGCCAAAAATATGCGACACAGGCAAGGCTGCGTAAGCAATGTCATGAGCCTGCATGCGGCGAGACATGGCCGACACAGCTGCGAAATGCAGCAAGCCCTTGTGGGTGACCATGACCCCTTTGGGCGCGCCGGTGGTGCCCGACGTATAGACCAGCGTCGCCACCGCTTGAGCTAGCTCGGCCGCCTCAGGTGGTGTGGTGGGGTTTTGCAGGGCAGCCCTGTTCCCGGCCGGAAAAGCCCTGGATTCGCAGGCTTGTGCCGCGTAGGTCTCGGCGTGGGCACTGGCTGCGTCAGAACATCGTGCCGTAAAGAATGTAAGTGTGGGATCGCTGTGCCGGGCAATGGTCTCGATTTCGCGCGAGCTCAGGCGTGCGTTGACACTAATCGGCCAGGCACCCAGGGTACTGCAGGCAAACAGCATGACGATCATTTCGGGACAGTTTTCCCCCACGATCATCACCTTGTGGCCACTCGATACACCCAGTGATCGCATCCAGTCGGCGGCATCCACGATGTGTTGCCAGAGCTGGCCGTAGCGTATGGGCTCGGCTGCTTCCGGATACAGGCAGATGGCATCAGGCTGGCGTTCGGCCTGCTGCTGCGGGATTTCATGGATGAACTTCATGATTTTTTGCGAGGCGGTGGTGGCGGACATAGATGTTTATTTGTTTTTTTTAGTCTCGTTGCAAATATCGGACTTGGCAATTCTGTTTTGATTAACACGCCCTTTTGCTGATGTTTAGCCCACTACCCTAGGCTCACCTGACGAGGCCATACATCTCAACTCGAAAACACGAGCACACCAGACAGAAAACCGTTCGTCGTTCATGAACCAGGGGTTTTAAAAAGCAAGATTGTCATGCGTCGGACGCATGGTTAAAGTGGAAAAAAAACCAGGAGCAGAGCAATGGATTTGACGTGGAACGATAAAGAGAAGGCATTCCGCCAAGAGGTCAGGGACTTTGTACAGGCCGAACTTCCTGCCGACATTCGCACAAAGGTCCTCAAGCACCAACGCTTAATTAATACCGACTACATACGCTGGCACCGCATATTAGCCAAGAAAGGATGGGGCGCACCAACCTGGCCCACCGAGTTCGGCGGTACCGGCTGGGGGCCACTGTATCGACTCATCTTCGAGATTGAGTGCCTCAAGGGCGGAGCCCCACGCCTGCTGCCGTTTGGGCTAAGCATGATAGGTCCGGTGCTCATGAAGTACGGCAGCAAGGCGCTCCAGGAGCGTTTTCTGCCACGCATGCTCACGGTTGAAGACTGGTGGTGCCAGGGTTATTCCGAACCTGGCTCAGGCTCAGACCTCGCCTCGCTCAAGACAAGGGCTGTCAAGACCGCCGACGGCTATGTGGTCAGCGGCCAGAAAACCTGGACGACCCTGGGGCAGTACGCCGACTGGATGTTCTGCCTGGCCCGCACCGATCCCGACGTCAAGCCGCAACGGGGCATCTCCATGCTGTTGATTGACTTACGTCAGCCAGGCGTCACGGTCCGGCCCATCCGGACGCTGGACGGCGGCGTTGATGTCAATGAAGTCTGGCTGGATGAGGTCAAGGTGCCCTTCGAGAACCTGGTGGGTCAGGAAAATGAAGGCTGGACCTACGCCAAATATTTGCTGGGCCACGAGCGCACTGGCATTGCAGGCATTGGCCACTGCCATCGGGAACTCCAGGTACTCAGGCATCTGGCTGCCACCACCCTGATGGACGGCAAGCCTGCCGATCAAAATACCCGGCTGAAAGAAAAAATCATCCGCATCGAGATCGACATTCTCGCACTTGAAATGTTGTTGCTGCGGGTAGCGGCCAACAACGAGCAAGGGCCGGGGCCGCAAGCCTCCATCCTGAAGATACGCGGTTCTGAAATTCAGCAAGATCTGGCCATGCTGCAAATGGAAGTCATGGGCCTGGATGCCTGGCCTTACGATCCTGAATGGATGGAGCCCGATGCTGACTTTGCTGGACCAGGGCCTACATTTGCGGCAGCAGCATCAGCAGGCTACTTCGACATGCGCAAGACCAGTATTTATGGCGGCACCAGCGAAGTGCAAAAAAGCATCATTGCCAAAATGATGCTTAGTGCGTAGTGCATTCGCGCAGCTAATCTCTTATTTTACGGACGGCGACAATGGATTTCACCTACAACGAAGAACAGCGCATGCTGACCGATAGCCTGCGCAGGCTGGTGGTCGAACAATGGGGTTTCGAACAGCGGCGCAAGCGGGCGCGCCAGCCCGAACTGGACCGCGATGCCTGGCAGGCACTGGTTGACCTGGGCATAGCAGGCCTGTTGGTTCCCGAACAATACGACGGCTTCGGCGAATCGCCCGCCACCATGGCAGCGATCCAACTCGAACTCGGGCGCGGCCTGGTGTCCGAGCCCGTGATTCCCAGCACCGTCATGGCAACTACAGCCCTGCTGAGCAGCGGCAACGACACCATCCAGGCCGAATGCCTGCCGCGTATGGTGACGGGTGAATGGATAGCTACGGTGGCCTACCTGGAAGGCGACCAATGCAACGGACTCACCCCATCGGTTACCCAGGCCGTCGCTGCCGCAGGCGGCTTTACCTTGAACGGAAGCAAGAAACTCGTCTGGCAAGGCGTGCGTGCCACGCATCTGATCGTCAGCGCCGTGCTGGATGGCACCATGGCCTTGTTCTGGATACCGGCAGACACGGCCAGCGTATCCCTAAAAGACTACCCTACCATCGATGGCGACCGCTGCGCCACGATAGCGCTGGACGACGTGGCGCTGCCCGAAACAGCCTTGATCGCCCAGGGCCAGGAGGCCAACGCAGCGCTGGCTGCCGCCATAGACTATGGCATTGCCGCTCTGTGCGCCCACGCGGCCGGCGCCATGCAGCGCCTGATCGAGATCACGGTCGACTACTTGAAGACGCGCCAACAGTTCGGTCGTCCACTGGCTGACTTTCAGGCCCTGCAGCATCGCCTGGCCGATATGCTGGTGCGCCAGGAACTGGCGGCCTCGATGGCCTATGTGGCGGCAGCCGCGTTGGGCGAAGCTGACCCGTCCGAACGCCGCCGTCAACTGTCCTCGGCCAAAGTATCCATCGCCGAAACCGGCCGCTATGTAGGACAGAATGCAGTGCAGCTGCATGGCGGCATTGGCATGACCGACGAGCTGGAAGTAGGTGATTATTTCAAGCGGCTGACTTATGCGGACTACTTGCTGGGTAACACCGATTACCATCTGACGCAGCTTGAAGCACTGTACCATCAGGCCTGAAGACTATCGCTGTTGTGCCGCATAAAAACGGCGGCAAGCAATCAGTACGCTCGCATCAATCGATTTACTCGGAGTCTCCATGTCTGTTTCGCATCTCCCAGCCATTCTGCAGAATTTATCCCTGCCCGTTGTATCGGCGCCCATGTTTACCGTCAGCTATCCCGAGCTGGCCCTGGCGCAATGCAAGGCCGGAATCGTCGGCTCCTTTCCTGCACTGAATGCACGCCAGCCGGAGCTTCTGGACGAATGGCTGACTCAGATCAACGAAGAATTGAACCAGTATCGTCGCGATAATCCGGATGCAATCGTCGGGCCGCTGGCGGTCAACCAGATCGTGCACAACTCGAATGGGCGTCTGGAACGCGACGTGGCGACCTGCGTCAAGCATAAGGTGCCCATTCTCATCACGTCCCTGCGTGCGCCTGTGCGTGAAGTCATCGACGAAGTCCATTCCTACGGCGGCATCATCCTGCATGATGTCATCAACCTGCGCCACGCCCAAAAGGCGATTGATGCCGGCGTCGACGGTCTGATTCTCGTAGCGGCGGGCGCAGGCGGACATGCTGGCAGGATGTCGCCCCTGGCTTTGGTGGGCGAAGTACGCAAGCGCTTCAAAGGCCCGCTAGCATTGTCGGGCGCCATCGTTTCGGGTGACGGCATTCTGGCGGCTCAGGCCATGGGCGCCGACCTTGCATACATCGGCACGCGCTTCATTGCCAGCCAAGAAGCCAACGCCAGCGACGAATACAAACAGTCACTGCTGAACTCGACTGCAGCCGACATTATTTACAGTAATTATTTTTCGGGTGTACATGGCAACTACGTGCGCGAAAGCATCGTGCGTGCAGGACTGGATCCAGACAATCTGCCTGAGGGCGATGCGCCTCAAATGAATTTTTCTGATGGCCGCTCCAAGGCGAAAGCTTGGAAGGACATCTGGGGTGCCGGACAAGGCGTAGGGCAAATCGACGACCTTCCCGACACCAGCGAAATCGTCGCGCGCCTGAAAGAAGGTTACGCCGCAGCCCGATCTCGCCTGGCGCTGTAATTCGATACTGATTAGGCTACCAACGCATAGGGTGCGGCTTTTAAATGCCGCATACCCAACATCATCCCGTGCATGATGTGTTCCTTTACGAAAGGCCACACCCTATGACCCTCGTCATCAAAGAATGCCGTTCAAGACGTACATGCCTTTTCTTATATATCAAATGCATATACAATGCATATATCTTTTGAGTTTGAGCTCCAATTTTTTGAGTATTCAGAATGTCCGATAAACCCATTAAAGCGAAGCCCAATAAAAAAGATAGTCAGCTGCTGATACGCATCAGCACCGCCGAGCGCGAACAGTTCCTACAGGTATGCGAAGAACTGGACACCACAGCCGCTCGTGAAATCAGGCTATTTATTCGTGCATTTATCAAAAAGCATAAATCCACTGAGTAGGCCGCTAAAGTAAGGAAAGCAACATGTCCAAGAACGTTAAATCCATCAAGCAGAAAATCAAAGCTCGTCAATCCAAAGTAGAAAAGCACGAGAGCAAGATCAAAGCGCTGAAGAAGTCGCTGAAAAAAGCCGCTTAAGTTTCACTAAGCCCAAAACCCAAGGGCAGTGAAGCGAAAAAGGCCTGGCCGGTCATATGTGAACTGACCCCAAAAAGTTGGACAGTTAAAGGTTAAGGGCTTAAGGCCTGAGTTCGGAATTGTGAACTGACCCCAAAAAGTTGGACAGTTAAAGGTTAAGGGCTTAAGGCCTGAGTTCGGAATTGCACCGGACTCAGGCCTTTTAGTTTGAGCTTGATACGTTCGTGATTGTAGTAATGAATGTATTGCCGGATGCCAGCTTGTAGCTGCTCAATACTATCGAAGCGGTTCAGGTAGAAGAACTCGGACTTCAGTGTGCCGAAGAAGCTTTCCATTGCAGCATTGTCTAGGCAGTTGCCTTTTCTGGACATACTTTGCATGATAGCCCGATCCTGCAGCAGTTTCCGATAGCTGCCTTGTTGATATTGCCAGCCTTGATCAGAATGCAGTAGCGGTTTCTCTGAAGGCTTAAGCCGGGATAAGGCGGTTTGAAGCATTGCGGTCACCAAACGCAGTACAGGGCGCCGTTCCGTCTGCCATGCCACGATTTCGCCGTTATACAGGTCCATTACCGGCGATAGGTACAGCTTCTGGCCGTTGACTCGGAACTCTGTCACGTCTGTCACCCATTTTTGATTGGGGCGCTGCGCCTGGAACTGGCGCTGAAGTAAGTCAGGCGCAATCCGTCCCACCGCTCCCCGATAAGAGCGATATCTCTTGGGTCGCACCACCGACTGCAAACCGAGCTTTCGCATCAAGCGCTGTACCGCTTTGTGGTTGATGAGTTCCCCTGCCTGGCGTAATGCCGCCGTGATACGCCGATAACCATAGCGGCCCTTGTGATGATCATGAAGTGCGCGAATCTTCGATATGATGCCGGCGTACTTATCCGGTGCACTCAGCGCTTTGACATGGTAGTAGAACGTACTGCGCGACAGCCCTGCGACCCGCAACAGCAGATTCAGCGGATAGGCTGGCCTTAATCCTTGGATCACTTGCGCTTTTTCACCAGCGCTGCGATCCGCTCCGCGTCGGATAAGGCCTTCAATTTTTTTAGGTAAGCATTCTCCGCGCGCAAGTACGCCAGCTCTTCCTGCAGCTCTTTCTGCGTGCGCGGCTCATTGGGTGGAGATGCCTTGGCAGGAGGTTTTGGGGCCATCGGAGATCTACCTTTGCGCCGGGGTCCTAATGCCCCGAGTCCGCCTCCATCATACTGACGACGCCACTTTCCAATGTCCCCTGAATTGCGAATGTCGTACAGCGCCAAGGCCTGGCGATCAGACAAGCCCTCGCGCTCTATGCGCTGCAAAACCTCCAGTTTGAACTCGGCACTGTAAGCGCTGTACTTTTTTTCTAGCCCCGCCACACCGTGCAGTCTGTAGCTCGCCACCCAACGACGCAGTTGAGAGCATTCAACCTCGTAGGTCGTCGCGACTTCTTGATAGCCACTACCCCCCGAAAGATATTGCCTGACCACTTCAACTTTGAATCGCACATCATGCTTCGCCATGAAAAACACCCCAAAGGTTGGATTGATGTCCAACTTTTGGGGTGCAGTTCAGATCGGGCCAGGCCTTTTTTATTTGATGCATAGGTATTGGTAGCGGCATCGTCAATCCTTAAGAGCCCGCCCACCTTAGCGGTATATGCCCATATCCCACCACGCACAGACAGTAAAAAAAAACCCGCAATGCCTAAACATGCGGGTTTCTATACTGATATCAACTGCTGTATACAGCTAGTTGGCGGAGACGGAGGGATTCGAACCCTCGATACGGGTATAAGCCGTATGCTCCCTTAGCAGGGGAGTACCTTCAACCTCTCGGCCACGTCTCCGGAAACAGGCCGCTATTCTAGCACGATAAAAACCTGCTTTGCAGCCTGGCCCCAAAGCCGAGCCAAAAACATAGCTTTACTGTGAAGCCCAGCAGCCGATAAAACCATATCAAGCCTGAGTTTTGTCCTGATCCAGTTCAAAAGCCTTATGCAGGGCACGCACGGCCAGCTCCATGTACTTGTCATTGATGATGACCGAAGTCTTGATTTCGCTGGTGCTGATCATCTGGATATTAATGCCCTCTTCCGACAAAGTACGGAACATCAGGCTGGCGACGCCCACATGGCTGCGCATGCCTATGCCTACAATCGACACCTTGCAGACTTTATCATCGGACACGACCTCGCCGGCACCAACTGCTGGGCCAATTTGATTGTTCAGCAAGTCTAGTGTGCGGGTAAAGTCGTTACGATTGACTGTGAAAGAGAAGTCGGTGGTGCCTTTGACGGACTGGTTCTGCAGAATCATATCGACGTCAATATTGGCGGCTGCAACCGGGCCCAGAATAGAATAGGCCACACCCGGGGTGTCGGGTACGGTCAGCAAGGTAAGTTTGGCTTCGTCGCGGCTGAAGGCGATGCCTGAAACAACGGCAGCTTCCATTTTCTGATCTTCCTCGAAAGTAATAAGTGTGCCCGAAACCATTTCTTCTTCGAGCGGTATTAAAGGGTCGGTCAATGACGACAGAACACGCACAGGCACTTGATATTTACCGGCAAACTCCACTGCGCGAATTTGCAGTACTTTGGAGCCCAGCGACGCCATTTCCAGCATTTCCTCGAAGGAAACGACATTCATGCGACGCGCTTCGGGTACTACGCGTGGGTCAGTTGTATAAACGCCATCAACGTCAGTGAAAATAAGACATTCGTCGGCTTTGACCGCTGCGGCAATGGCCACGGCAGATGTATCTGAACCACCACGCCCCAGGGTCGTGATATTGCCCTCGTCATCGATGCCCTGGAACCCGGTAACTATGACCACCCGGCCTGAATCGAGTTCGGCCTGTATGCGGGCATCATCAATGGACTGTATGCGGGCCTTAGTATAGGAAGAGTCCGTGCGCACCGGCACCTGCCATCCGGTAAAGCTGCGTGCGGCAACACCTTCTGCCAACAATGCCATGGCCAACAGGGCGCTGCTCGCCTGCTCTCCGGTGGAGGCCAGCATATCGAGCTCGCGGGAGTCGGGTTGAGGCGAAATTTCTTTTGCCAAGCCCAGCAGGCGGTTGGTTTCGCCGGACATGGCCGACGGAACGACGACCACTTGGTGGCCGGCGGCATGCCATTTGGCGACGCGACGCGCCACGTTCTGGATACGCTCGACCGAGCCCATCGACGTGCCACCGTACTTATGAACAATCAGGGACATCTTCTACTCTGTTTTTAAGGGGAAGGACAGACAAAACAGACTATTTTAACGTTTTTCCACAATCAAAACAGGCTTGAACGCCCTACCTGCCTGGTCCATGCACCCGAGCCCTATACGCTACGCTGCCGGCTCGACAAAGACTCGGCCCTTGACGCATCGGATCCACACTTGGCCATGCTTGACACGCATATGCCGATCATGGCCCAAAGCATGCAAGCCTCGCAGCTGACGCATCAGGTCTTGCAAACGAGCGTCTGTCGGCATGCGCAAGCCTTGCTGCCCAAACCAGTAGCGCAACACCAAGGCCTGTCTTGCGGTTGATAGCGCACGCCAGCATAGCAATGAAAAGCTGTGCATGTCGGGCGAAGGCTCCAGGCCGGCAAAGTCCTGCTCAGCCAGCTCATGCAGAAGCTCCGCAGCCTCGGCACTCTGACGCGCATGACGCGCCAATATGCCCTGCCATCCGGGCCAACGTTCATTCAGCTCGGGAGTCAGGCGTTCGCGCAGCGCTGCCCGGGTATATTGGTCATCAGCGTTGCTGGGGTCGCTGACGGGCTCCCAGCCAGTCAAATGGGCAAAGTCGTCAGCCTGCTGCAAAATCAATGTGCGCTCAACACCCAGCCATGGGCGCATATAGCTCAGTCCCTGACGCTGCATCACTGGTGCCATAGCAGCAAGCCCTGCAGGGCCGGCACCCCGGAGCAGCCGTAGCAAAACCGTTTCGGCCTGATCATTCTGATGATGAGCCAACAGTATATGGTTCAACCCCACCAGGTCAGCCAGCTCGTACAGGGCGGCATAGCGCATTTCCCGTGCAGCCGACTCCATACCATCACCACCCGATACATCAACCTGAATGAATCGGGTGTGACACGAAATTTGCAGCATCTGGGCCAGATCGTGCACATGAGCCTGCCAGCCATCAGCTGGCACCTGCAGGCCATGATGTATATGAAAACAATGCAGTTCGATGTTTGCACGGCGGGCGTACAGGGCTGCATGTACCGCCAGCATAGCTGAATCGGCACCACCACTAAGCCCTATGCCAATCCGCCGAGGAGCCGCTGGCAAGGCGGCTATGGCTTCAACAATGGCTTTGGACAAGCTGGGCGAACCAAAACCCTGCCAGAAAGTTGGGGAAAGCATGGACCTTGGTGCCCTGAACCGGCAGGGCCGGCGCCCTAGCGTACTTCCTGGAAGCGGCCGTAGGACATCAATCGCTGCAGCCGATGTTCGATCAGTTGCTCGGAGGTCATGCCCGAGACTTGACGCAATGAATCGGACAAAGCACGGCTGAGCTGGCGTGCCATGACAACGGGATCGCGATGGGCCCCACCAACGGGTTCATTGACGATGCGGTCTATCAGGCCCAGTTCTTTCAGACGCGGCGCGGTAATGGCCAGTGCTTCAGCCGCCACTGACGCCTTGTCGGCGCTACGCCACAGGATGGAGGCACAACCTTCGGGAGAAATGACCGCGTAGGTGGAATACTGCAGCATCATGACGACATCGCCGACAGCAATGGCCAATGCGCCACCCGATCCGCCTTCGCCAATAATAGTTGTAACTACAGGCACCTTAAGCTCGGCCATGGCATAAAGATTGTGGCCGATGGCTTCCGACTGTCCACGCTCCTCGGCACCAATACCTGGGTATGCACCGGGCGTATCGACAAAGGTAAAGACTGGAATCCGGAATTTTTCGGCCAGACGCATCAGGCGCAAAGCTTTGCGATAGCCTTCGGGACGAGGCATGCCAAAGTTACGCATGGCTCGCTCTTTGGTGTCACGTCCCTTCTGGTGGCCCACCACCATGCAGGGTGTGCCATTGAACCGGGCCAATCCCCCCACAATGGACAGATCGTCGGCATACATGCGGTCGCCATGCAACTCATGGAAATCGGTAAATATCTCGCGTACGTAGTCCAGGGTATAAGGCCGTTGCGGATGACGTGCCACCAATGCCGTCTGCCACGGCGTCAGTTTGGCATAAATGCTTTTGGCAAGAGCCTGGTTTTTTTGCTGCAAGCGCCCCACTTCTTCCGAAATATCGACAGCAGAATCGGTTTGCACATAGCGCAATTCCTCGATTTTGTTCTCGAGCTCGGCAAGGGGTTGTTCAAATTCCAGGAAGGTATTACGCATAAGAGCTAGTTTTCCAGATTAGGGCATTCACTGTTTTAGTACTGCACAGAAGCCGGGTCAAGGCTGCGCCACAAATACCAGGTAGCGACTGTGCGCCATGGCATCCAGGCCTGTGCGACCTCTCGTGCCTCGAAGCGCGAAACAGGCTCGCCGCTGAAGTAGTGTAACGAAATTGCCTTGATCAGACTCGCGTCGTCGAGCGGAAGCACGTCGGGACGCTGCAGGTTGAAAATAAGAAACATCTCAGCCGTCCAGCGGCCAATTCCGCGAATGGCACACAAATCGGCAATAACCGCTTCATCCGTCATGGTGCGCCAGGCGGCTGGCCTGACCTTTTTTTCGGCAAAGTGCACGGCCAGGTCAAGAATGTATTCGGCCTTGCGCTTGGACAGGCCTGACTGCTGAATATCGGTTTCAGCCAACTTAATGATGCATTGGGGTGTTGGCGTGCGACCGCAGGCATCGGTAAAACGCTGCCACATGGCATCGGCCGCCTTGACTGAGATCTGATGCCCCACCACAGCACGCGCCAGGGTTACAAACGGCGTGGCCGAGGGGGCCAGCCATTCGGTTTTATGCTGGGGGATCAGCTTCTTCAGAATACGGTCCCGCGCCATGAGCTCGGTCGAGGCCTGATCCCAGTATTCTGGCTTGTCTTGTGAGGTACTTGAGCGACTGTCAGACATTTTCCACCCCTCTCAGACCCGACGCCACTGCGTGACGCCGCCAGCCTTGTCCTCAAGCTCGATACCGCCTTCTTGCAGCGTCTTGCGTATCTGGTCAGCCTGTGCAAAGTTGCGCGCTTGCTTGGCAAGTGCCCGGTCATTGATCAAGGTTTCTATCTGTTCGCTGGTAAAGACTGCCTGCACACTACCACTGCCGGGTTGATAACGGGTAGGCGACTGCAAGTAGGTGGCGGGATCAGACTGCAGGAGTCCGAGCAGCGCCCCCAGCGCGCGCATCAAACCTGACGAACGACCCGAACCGTTGCGATTTGCTTCAGATGAGAGCTCAAACAGGGCAGCCACGGCACCCGATGTATTGAAGTCATCGTCCATTGCCGCGCGGAACGCCTGCGCTGCCGGGTGGCTCCAGTCGATCCGGACCGCCTCGGCCGGCACGTTGTGCAAGGTCTGGTAAAGGCGGTCGAGCGCATTCTGCGCATCGAACAGATTGTCAGGCGCATAGTTCTGCTGACTGCGGTAGTGGTTGCGAACGATAAAGAAACGCAGCATCTCGGCTTCGCGCGGATTCGCACCATAGCTGGACTGATCGTCGGGCAGGTTTGCATCGGCCGAAATGGTTGCGCGTATGGTGCGGAAGTTGCCCAAAGACTTGGACATCTTGTCTGAATCGACCATGAGGGGACCGCAATGCATCCAGATGGATGCCAGGGTACCGCCGAATGCCCCTTCGCTCTGGGCAATTTCATTTTCGTGATGTGGAAACTTCAGGTCGGGACCGCCGCCGTGAATATCCAGAGGTAAACCAAGCAAGGCGCGGCTCATGGCCGAGCACTCTATATGCCAGCCGGGCCTGCCCACTCCGTAGCTGGATGGCCACTTGGATTCGTCAGGCTCGTCGCTTTTTGCCGCCTTCCATAAAACGAAATCCAGAGGGTCACGCTTGCCGGAAGAAACGGCCACACGTTCGCCCGCCCTCAGGTCGTCAAGCGACTTGCCGGACAGCTTGCCATAACCTGGAAAGTCACGCACTGCGTAGTTGACGTCGCCATCGTCGGATTGGTAGGCCAGGCCATTTTGTTCGAGGCATTTGATAATGCCCAGCATTTCGCCCACATGCTCGGTGGCACGTGGCTCGAAGTCGGGTGAAGCCACCCCCAGAGCACGCTCATCGGCGTGCATGGCATCGATGAAAAATGACGTGACTTCGCTCATGCGCTGCCCATTCTGCACCGCACGACGTATGATTTTGTCGTCGATGTCGGTAATATTGCGCACGTACTTGACCCGATAGCCACTAGCCCGCAGCCAACGCTGCACCACGTCAAAGCTGACCAGCATTCGCGCATGCCCCAAATGACAGAAATCGTAAACCGTCATGCCGCACACATACATGCGGACAAGACCGGGTTCTACGGTTTTCAGCGGCTCTTTGGCACGGGAAAGAGTGTTATAAATGTGCAGCATGTATGAATAATATCTGTCGGTCAATGTCGATGGCGAACCCTGCAAACAAGGTACCCGTCAACTGCCTGCTCGGCGTAAAACGGCAAGCAAGGCTAAAATGGTGGTCGATAAGTATAGCAAGCCGCCAGCAACACACCCTTTACGTATAGGTGCAAAATCTGTGTTTCGAATTTCTTGTCCCGCATTAATGATTGCCCTTTTTGCCGGCGGGCTATCGATACAAGTAGCAGGGGCACAAACATCTGTGCCCGGTCTTGTACCGCACGTTGATCTTAACGCCTCGCTGAACGCAGGTCCAGACCAGCACCGGGCCAGCGACATCACAGCGGGGCTGCAGGTAGTGGTGCCGCCCACCCAAAAAGCCGACAGTAACGGTAAGCTTTTCCACGACCAGCCCGCTGAAGAAAAAGGCTGGAAGGGGCTGGCCAGGCTACTTGAGGCCCTGACCCCCAGCATAGACACCGACATTCCATTGTCGTCCTCGCAAATCACCGACCGCATCCGCGACATGCTGGACCAGGGCCAAAGCCAGGAAGCACTGGAAGTCATCGAAAAGCGCACGGCACAGCTCGAAGAGAAAGGTGGCATGGGCACTGATGTGCAATTGATGTTCCTGCATGGTCGGGCGCTGGCTGCTCTGGGCCGCAACACCGAGGCCATCGGCAGCTATCAGCACATGACCACGGTCTATCCAGAGCTCCCAGAACCCTGGAACAACCTGGCTGCCCTGTACGTCAAGCAAGGTCAGCTCGATATGGCCTACGAAGCCCTGCAGATGTCGCTGTCGGCCAACCCGAATTACGCCACGGCCAGGGAAAACCTGGGAGAAGTCCAGCTCATGCTGGCACAGCGCTCATTCGGGGAAGCCTCTCGGCTAGGTTCAAGCCAGGCAAAGGCCAGAGTCCAACAGACACGCGACATCCTGTCGCAATAAACTCGCTACTCGTTGCAAACTTTCCGTCACAGGACTCCTATGTCTTTTACCTCCCTCTTTTCAAACACGTTCAGCTCAACGCTGCGTGTTTTCAGCATTGCTTGCGCAACATCGCTCGCCCTATGCCTGGGCAGCGCCGCACAAGCCGCCTCATCCAACTCCACAGAAGGTACATCCATGAGCACAAATCCTCGCGTCAGTCTTCAAACCAGCCAGGGCGTAATCCTGATCGAACTGAATGCCGAAAAAGCACCCAAGACTGTTGAAAGCTTCCTGACTTACGTCAAGGAAGGCTTTTACGACGGTACCGTTTTTCATCGCGTCATCAATAACTTCATGGTACAAGGCGGCGGTTTTGATGCCGACATGAAGCAAAAACAAACCCATGCGCCTGTCGAGAACGAAGCCAACAATGGCCTTAAAAACGACCGCTACACCCTCGCTATGGCCCGGACATCCGATCCTCATTCGGCCACAGCGCAATTCTTCATCAATGTGGCTGACAACGATTTCCTGAATTTCACATCCCCCACGCCTAATGGCTGGGGCTATGCCGTGTTCGGCAAGGTAGTCGAAGGCACTGAGGTCGTCGACCAGATCAAAGCGGTCAAAACCGGCAACAAGGGCTTTCATCAAGACGTGCCGCTTGAAAACGTAATAATCGAGAAAGCCACGGTTGTTGAATAAGCTACCAATCGCCGGAACGGTCTGGATTGCCTCGGATATCCATCTGGGGCCCAACACTCCGGCCACCGCCAAGGCTTTCCATGCATTTCTGGATCAGGCATGCGCTCAGGCGGATGCCTTGATTTTATGCGGCGACATCTTCGATGCATGGATAGGCGATGATTTCGCATTGACATCGCCCCCACCCTGGCTGGCCGACACCTTGGCCAGGTTTCAGCGAGTGGCTGAAAAAATACCCTTGTGGCTGGGGCGAGGCAATCGCGACTTCCTGCTGAGCAAAACCCTTACCACACACCTCGGGGCACAGTTGCTGCCTGACCAGGTATGTCTGGGCACCGATGCCGGCGAAATACTGCTTTCCCATGGTGATGAGTACTGTGTGGATGATCGCAACTACCAGCGCTTTCGCCGCATAGTACGTTGCCCGGCCGTGCAATGGCTGTTTCTGAGTCTGAGCTTGCCGCTCCGGGAACGCATTGCCAATCTGGCGCGTCAACGCAGCAAGGCATCCAATCGCTATAAATCCGCAAGCATCATGGACGTAACGCCATCGGCCATTGAGCAGGCATTTTCAAGTTGCGATGCTGTAGTCATGGTTCATGGCCACACCCATAGGCCTCAAGTTCACCACCAGAATGTTGGCGGCCGGGCGCGCAGCCGTTACGTGCTGCCTGACTGGGACTACGATCACGGCGATACGCACCGTGGCGGATGGCTGGCCATCGACGCCACCGGCCTGCACTTTCTACCGACACAGCCCAAGCCCTGAATGTTTACTGGATCATATCCAGGCGAAAAGGCAAGGCGCAAGCAATTAATCAGCGCGCCAGCAGCCAGACCATCACCACAATACCCAGTGCTATCCGATACCAGGCAAAAGGTCGGTAGGTACGACGGGACACAAAACGCAGTACGGCACGCACCACAATCAGCGCACTCACAAAAGCAGCCACAAAGCCCACGGCAATGGCAGTCATCTGCGTGCTGTCGAGCGCAGCACTGTTACGGTATAGATCGTAGACTGTAGCCGCCAGCATGGTGGGCATGGCCAGGAAAAACGAAAACTCGGTTGCTGTTTTACGCTGGATACCAGCGATCATGCCGCTGATGATCGTAGCGCCTGAACGCGAAGTGCCCGGCACCATGGCCAGGCATTGCGCAAAACCCACCACCAGGGCTTGTTTCCAGGTGATCTCCTCGAGGGTGTGTGCAGTAGCCAGTTGCGAGGCGCGACTATCGTCGTGCTCGAGCTGAGTACCCGACTGGACTTCGGTCTTCTTGGCGTACTGCGGTTTGCGCTCGACCCACAGCATGATGATGCCGCCCACAATCAGGGTAACTACAAATACAGCAGGGCTATGGAACAGCATCTTGATGTATTTGATTGCCAACGCACCAATCACGGCCGCGGGCAAAAAGGCAATAAGCAGGTTGCGGGTAAACATGACTTCACTGCGTACGCCGGTAAACGTGCCATGTATCAATTGCCACAAGCGTGCCCGAAATACCCACATGACAGCCAGGATAGAGCCGAACTGTATGACCACTTCGAATACTTTATCGCTGCTGGACGAGAAATTGATCCAGTCGCCTATCAATAATAAGTGTGCCGTACTCGACACTGGAATGAATTCCGTAAAACCCTCTATCAGGCCCAAGAACAGGGCCTTCAGCATAAACCAGCTATTTTCAATCATAGTCACTCATTGGGAATTTCGTCTGCCTGTTCATACAAGCGTTCAATACGCACGGCGGCAATGCGCCGGCCGTCGACATGCAGTACGGTAAACCGGAAACTAGCATGCCCTTGTTTCAGTTCGCAACTGTCGCCGGAGGCGGGCAGATGGCCAAACCGCTCAAGCAAATAGCCCGCCAGCGTGGAATAATCTTCTTTATCGTCAACCAGACCGTCGGTATCGAGCAAAAGCTCAAGATGATGCAGATCGGCCGCACCATCTGCACGCCAACGGTTATCGCCTTCCACAACTATGTCGGGGGCTTCGTCTTCGTCGGGGAATTCGCCTGCGATGGCCTCAAACACGTCAATCGGAGTCACCACGCCTTCAATTGCGCCAAACTCGTCAGTCACCATCACCAACTGACCACGTGAACGCTTAAGCGTATCGATCAGCTGCAGAATCTCTATGGATTCGTGCACAATCATGGGTTCCCGCAGACGGGACAGGCGTATATTGCCATGCAGGATCAGGTCGCCAATCATTTCCTTGGCACGCCCTATGCCTATAACCTCATCGAGCGAACCACGGCATACCGGGAAAAAGCTATGAGGTGACTTGGCAATCTGCTCGCGTTGTACATCGGGCTCATCGTCAAGGTCTATCCACGAAACATCAGTACGCGGTGTCATGATCGAATGTATGGTTCGGTCTGCCAGCGTCAGCACGCCACTGACCATATAACGCTCTTCGTCTTCAAAAACCTGCTCGGGCGGCTGCTGCACCTGGGGCTGCTCGGCTCCAGCAACAGGCCGTTTACCCAGCATGCGCAACACACCCTCGGCTGTTCTTTCTCGTAGCGGGCGCCTGGAATCAACCTGTCGCAAGTTGCGCCTGGCAAGCTGATTCAGGGTTTCTATGATGACCGAGAAGGTAATGGCTGCGTACAAATAACCTTTGGGCACCGGAAAACCAAAGCCCTCGGCCACCAGTGAAAAGCCAATGGTCAGTAAAAAACCCAGACAAAGAATGACTACCGTTGGATGGGCGTTCACAAAACGCGTCAGCGGCTTGGAGGCAATCAGCATCAATCCGATGGCAATTGTTACCGCGATCATCATGATGGGCAGGTGGTCAACCATGCCCACTGCCGTAATGACGGCATCGATCGAGAACACTGCGTCCAAAATCACGATCTGGGTGACGATGATCCAGAAAGTAGCCTGCATACGTGAGCCGGACCCGTGCACATTACGGCCTTCGACACGCTCGTGCAGTTCGAGCGTCCCTTTGAACAGCAGAAAGAATCCACCAACAATAAGTATCAGATCGCGACCCGAAAACTCCAGCGGTCCGAGAGCAAAGAGCGGCGCAGTCAGCTGAATCAGCCGCGACATGATGGAGAGCAGTGCCAGCCGCATCAGCAAGGCCAGCGACAGTCCGATGACACGGGCCCGATCACGCAATCCGGGCGGTAATTTTTCCACCAGGATTGCAATGAAAATCAGGTTGTCTATACCCAGGACTATTTCAAGAATGACCAGGGTTAACAGGCCCACCCATGCCGATGGGTCCAGCATCCACTCCATCAAGGGCTCCGAACAGAGAAATCAGTCGTGCAAATAACCTAGCATCTGGGGAAACAACTTGGGGGTAGCTGCCAGTACATTGCCGCTTTTAAGCCATGTCTGCTCACCGTCGAAGTCGGCCACCAGCCCTCCGGCTTCCAGAATGAGCAAGCTGCCGGCGGCCAGATCCCAGGGCTTCAGCCTGACACCACAGAAGCCATCCAGCCGGCCTGCCGCTACATAAGCCAGGTCGAGTACGGTCGACCCCAGACGGCGTGCCGCGGCGCACTCGGACAACAGCTTGGAAAACTTGACGTCGGTGGTCGGCGCGGAGGCTGAACCCGGCACATGGGCACCCAACAAGGCATCGTGATACCGCAATTGCCCCGACACACGGATACGGCGGTCGTTCAGGAAAGCGCCGCCGCCCCGGCTTGCGGTAAAGAGCTCATTTCGCGAAGGATCGTAAATGACCGCCTGGGTGATCTGGCCGTGTTGTGCCAAAGCAATCGAGATCGCATAAACGGGCAAGCCATGGATAAAATTTGTTGTGCCGTCGAGAGGGTCGATAATCCATTGATACGCAGCCGGCTCGTCGCTGGCCTGCTCTGCCGCTAAATGCGTACCCGACTCTTCGCCCAGAAAACCATGGTCGGGATAAGCCGTTCGCAAAATATCGATAATGGCTTCTTCTGCAGCATGATCCACTTCCGTGACATAATCTTTAGGCCCTTTGCGTGCCACAGTCAGGCGTTCCAGGTCGAGACTGGCGCGATTGATGATAGTGCCAGCACGGCGTGCCGCCTTGATGGCGGTATTGAGCATCGGGTGCATAAAATTCCGTATTTAACAAAAATTGTTGGCGCCTGGCCTGGCCGAATTTGAACTCTGGCACGGTAAAAGACCCGGCAATCAACACAAGAAAACATCTATTTTAAATGACTCAGTCGTTTTATCCCGAAACACAGCTGTTTTTGTCCGGATCACTCGCAATTTCTTTCGAGTTGTCGATGATTTCACTTGAATTGCTGACGATTTCGCCCAAAACTCAGCATCAGGCCATGCAGCCATGAACAAACCCTTTGAACAAGTACGTTTTGTCATGGTACACCCCAGCCATCCAGGCAATGTCGGTGCAGCCGCGCGTGCCATCAAAACCATGGGTTTCCATGACTTATGCCTGGTCGCCCCAAGATTTCCAGATGTACTTGAGCAACCCGATGCGCAATCGCTTGCCAGTGGCGCCACCGACGTCCTGGCATCAGTCCGCATCGTTCCCTCCCTGGAAGATGCCCTTGCGCCCGTCACGCTGGCTTTTGCGCTGACTGCCCGGGCTCGTGTGCTGGGACCGCCCGTCTGCGACATCCGGGAAGCCGCACAAATCAGCTGCCAGCATATTCAGGACACCAGCAATGCCCGCGTCGCAGTCGTGTTGGGTACAGAAAGATCAGGGCTTACCAATGACGACGTCGCCTTATGTCAGCGCGTCTGTCATATTCCGGCCAATCCGGAATACAGCTCCTTGAATGTCGCGCAAGCCTTGCAATTAGCCGCCTGGGAGCTACGCTACACACTGGCCAGCGCTGCATCGGTTCCGCTGCTGCCCAGCACCGAAGGTCAGGCCCATGAAGGTGATCAGGCCGCCCCCGGCGAAAAAGTGCAGGCATTCATGACGCACTGGGAGCAGGCAATTACCGAGGTGGGTTTTCTGGATCCTGCACACCCCAAGAAACTGATGCCACGCATGCGACATATGTTTGGCCGTAATGCGCTGAGCCACGACGAGGTGGATATGCTGCGCGGCCTGTGCACAGCCATGATCAAGGCCGCCAGGAAAAGATAGGGTGGGTGTCCCGCGGTTGGCAGCGGCCCAGGCCGCTGCAGCGCCGTTACCGCCTCAGGCTAGGCGGTAACGATCTCCATACCCACCAAGCGGCTCAACTCGGCAATGCCAGCCTTCGAAACGTCGTCAACCAGCACAATCTGCCCGTCCTTCAGGTCGAATACGGCCAGATCGGTATAAACACGGGTCACGCAGCCTACACCGGTCAGGGGGTAGCTACACTGCTCGACCAGCTTGCTGTGACCATCGCGCGTCAGAAGCTCCATCAGCACATAAACCGACTTGGCCCCTATGGCGAGGTCCATCGCGCCACCGACTGCGGGTATGGCGTCGGCAGCACCTGTGTGCCAGTTCGCCAGGTCGCCCGTGCGCGACACCTGGAAGGCGCCCAGCACACAAACATCGAGATGTCCGCCGCGCATCATGCCGAAAGAGTCGGCGTGATGGAAGAAAGCACCACCCGGAAGCAGCGTTACCGGCTGCTTGCCTGCATTGATCAGATCAGGGTCTTCGGCGCCCGCCTCAGGCGCAGGCCCCATGCCTATCACACCATTCTCGCTGTGCAGCATGATTTCGCGATCGGCCGGCAGATAGTTGGCCACCTTGGTGGGCAGGCCTATGCCCAGATTCACCACACTGCCTTCCGGGATGTCTTGCGCAACACGGGCGGCCATCTGGTCTCGTGTCAGTCGGTTCATATTGTGCCTCCGGTGGCGACCACGCGCTGGACAAACAACCCTGGCGTGACGATGATTTCAGGGTCGAGCTCGCCCAGCTCGACGATGCTGTCAACCTGTGCCACTGTGACCCGGGCGGCAGTAGCCATGATGGGCCCGAAATTGCGGGCTGTCTTGCGATACACCAGATTGCCCCAGCGATCGGCGCGCAAGGCTTTGATAAGCGCATAATCAGCATGCAGCGGATACTCAAGCAAATAGTCGCGACCATTGATATGCCTTTGCTCTTTGCCTTCAGCCAGAGGAGTTCCTGCTCCGGTAGGCGTGTAAAAGCCGCCTATACCGGCACCCGCCGCACGGATGCGCTCGGCCAGATTACCTTGTGGCACGAGTTCGAGCTCGATCTTGCCCGAGCGATACAAACCATCGAATACATGTGAGTCGCTTTGGCGCGGGAAAGAGCAAATGATCTTGCGCACGCGCCCTGCTGCCAGCAAAGCTGCCAGGCCAGTGTCGCAATTACCCGCATTGTTATTGATGATAACCAGGTCTTTTGCACCCTGGTCGAGCAATGCGTCTATGAGCTCTTTGGGCTGGCCAGCCAGCCCAAAACCGCCCACCATGATGGTTGCCCCATCAGGAACGTCGGCCAGGCCGGCCTGCATACTGTCAAAAATTTTGGAAATCATGTCATATCCATTGTCTGTACACAATGCAGCAGCATTCAAGACAATGGCCGGCCAAAGGTGGCCGGCCATTGGACTACTACAGCTTACGGACTCAGTCTACAGTTGCACCGGAAGCCTTGACCACCTTGGCCCAGCCGTCAACTTCAGATTTGATGAAAGTGCCAAACTCAGCAGGTGTCGTCTTGGCGGGAATCGCCCCCAAATCTTCCAGACTCTTTTGAACTTCGGGTTTGGCCAGTGCAGCCAACATGACTTCGTTCAGCTTGTTGACGATCTCGTCTGGCGTGCCTTTAGGTGCAATCACACCAAACCAGGAAGAGACATCGAAATTCGGAAAACCGGATTCTTGCATGGTGGGCAGATCGGGCGCTGTCTTGGAGCGTTCTGCCGTAGTGACAGCCAATGCACGCAAGCTACCGGACTCAACATGCGGCCATGCCGAAGGCATGTTGTCGAACATGTAGTCGACTTGACCACCGATCAGGTCAGCCAGGGCGGGCGCACTGCCTTTGTACGGAATATGAACCACATCGATGCCGGCCGACTGTTTGAAGAGTTCGCCCGCCATGTGTATGGAGGTGCCGCTGCCCGATGAGGCAAAATTCAATTTACCAGGATTGGCCTTGGCATAGTCAATCAGCTCTTTGACGGACTTGGCCGGGACCTTGGGATTGACGACCAGCACATTGGGCACGCGAACCGCCAGCGCAACCGGTGTGAAGTCTTCGACCAGGTTGAAACGCAGATTCTTGTACAAGGTTTGGTTGATAGCGCTAGTAACGGCCACCATATATATGGTGTAGCCGTCGGGATCTGAGCGCGCAACCATTTCGGATGCAATGTTGCTGCCTGCACCCGGACGGTTGTCAACAACCACGGTTTGGCCCAAGGCCTCGGTCATTTCCTTGGCCATAATACGCGCCACGGTATCAGTGGTGCCGCCCGCCGAGAAGCCGACGACCATCTTGATGGCATGGTCGGGATAGGCGGCCGCAGCCGTCGTTGAAAAACCCAATGCGCCAGCAAGCATCAAGCTGCCGGCCAATGCCTTTACGCCAGTCTTCAATTTTGTATGGATTGACACGATGTCCTCCTGTTAGTGTCCACGGAATGGACAATTCTATAATTAAGAGCTTAATTTTCTGACACAATGAACTTTTTTCCAAACCAACTGTACACGCCGTGGACACATCAAACAAAGATTCGGCAGCAGCAGGACCCCGCACCCTCAGGCGAGGCCTGCATCTCTTGCGCACGTTACGGGATTACCCCGATGGGGGATTGAGCGTCACTGATTTGGCTCGCTTGACGGGATTGCAGCGCCCAACTATTTATCGCCTGCTGGCCGCGCTGCTCGAAGAAGGCTTTGCATACAACATAGGTGGCACCAAGCGTTTCGCAGCCAGCAATCTGGCCGAAACCACTATTCTGGACCAGGATCCACGCATCAAGCTCGCTCTGCCTACCATGCGGGAACTGGCCGCAGAAACCGGTGACGCCGTTTTTCTGGTCGTGCGCGACGACAACGAGTCACTCAGCTTGTGGCGGGAAATCGGTCCCTACCCCGTGCAGATTCTTGCCACCTTTGCAGGAAAGCGCCAGCCATTGGGAGTGGGTTCCGGCGGACTGGCTCTGCTGGCCAAGCTGGAAGATGATGAAGTCGACAGCATCATCGCGCGCAACAGCAAGCAGCTAGAACAATACGGTGGCATGAGCTCACGCGAAATGCGGCAACTGGTAGACAACACGCGCACGCGAGGCTATTCGGTTGTGGGCAACTACGCAGTGCGTGGCGCACTGGGCGTGGGTTGCGCCTTATGCGATAAGGAACAAAGGCCTTATCTGGCCATCAGCGTAACTGCCATTACCGATCGCATGCCAGCCACCCGCCAACGTAAGATTGCCGGGCTGATACAGGAAAAATTAAATACTCTGGCTGCCAACCTTTGAGTTGAGGCCGGCGCCCGCAGCAGGCCTGCGGGTCTCAGGGCTCGATGGCGCCGCCTTGCTCCAGGGCTTCTGCCACCGTCTTGGCCTGAACCTCGCGCACCGGTATGGGCATGCTCAAGCCTGCACGTCCCAAAACCTGCAGGGCGTTACGGTACAGATCGAAGCGCAGATCCCAATAGTTGTCGACAGCAGCCCAAACCCGCATATTCACGGTGGTTGCGCTTTCGCTATAGCCGGTTACCATGACTTGCGGCTCGGGATCGGCCAGCACATACTGATGGTTCTGTACCAAAGAACCCAGCTCGCGCAAGGCCAGTTCGAGGTCATCGCCATAGCGGACAGATACCTCTACATCAAGACGGCGCGTGGCATTGCGACTGTAATTGATGATGGGGTTGCCCCATACGAGGCTATTTGGCAGGGTTAGATGAATGCCATCGATCTGGACCAGGCGAGTCAGAAACAGGCCGACTTCGGCTACCGTGCCGTCACCTTTACCCACAACCGAAACATACTCACCTGTACGTAATGGCCGCAAGGCCAGCAACATGATTCCTGCTGCAATATTCTGTAGTGTGCCTTGCAAAGCCAGGCCTACCGCCAGGCCGGCGGCACCGAGCACAGCAATGATGCTGGCTGTCTGTACACCAAATCGAGCCAACACGGCAATAATGACAAAAATCCGAATGGACCATACCGTTACGGTATAGACCATTGGGACAATGGTGGGGTCCACTTTGGGTGAGCGGGCAGCCAGTTTCTGCACGCTGCGACCTGCAAATGACGACGCAGCCCAACCCAATACCAGAATGGCAAGCGTGAAAACCAGGTTAAACGCCAAATGCTCGACGGCGGGCATCAGGGCCGTCAGGTCTTTCAATTTTTCCATCATATGTGATCCGCAAAAGAATTAAGTAGGGATTCAATATCCAAAACATCATACCGTTTACAGATCAAACGACTGGCAACAGTGAGTTATCCACGCAAATTGTGGATAATTCCAGGGACAACTATTTAGCTATGTGAATTATGCGGACAATAACAAGCACTTAGCGCCTGCGAGTTAAAAATGCCCACCTGACGGATTCTCGCCAGGCGGGCATTTTAACGTTGTTGCCAACAGGGCGTCAGAGCGACCGGCCCGAAATCAGACGCACCAGCACCATGATGATGGCAACCACTATGAGGATATGGATGAATCCACCTATGGTGTAGGACGAGACCATACCCAAAAGCCATAGAACCAACAAAATGACTGCAATGGTATAGAGCATATCAAGTTCCTTTTTAGTTATGGAGCGTGTACAGGCAGCTGTTTTATTATTTGCTGGCTTCGTGCCCTATCACACCGCCTACCGCTGCACCACCCAGAGTGCCCAATGTGCTGCCACCCGTCAGGACGGCGCCACCCACCGCGCCAACACCCGCACCAATAGCTGTATTTTGCCCCTGCTTCGACATACCGCTACATGCACCAAGACTAAGCATTGCAGACAATACTAGCGCCGTGCTTGCGATTCTTTTCGTCTTATTCATATCAATACCTCTTTCAATGGTTCAACGGAACAAAGCCAATTATCGTAGGCTTTGTAGCAAATACCATACCCGACCAACATCACCCGCTGACCAGGCACAGCTCTTTACTACATGGTAAATGACCTTTTAGTCAATAACCAGAAGAAACCGTATGGGAAAGATTCCAGCTGTTGCTATTTGCTTACTTCCCCTTTTCATTGCGTCTACCGCTTATGCACAATGTACTCATGAAGGGGATACTTGATTTATCAGGTGCCGCCCTCATATATGGAAAATGACTCCATTTTCCATACTTGATTTATCACCAATCACCGAAGGCGGCACCGCCGCGGAATCGTTCCGTAACACCCTGGATATTGCCCAGCATGGCGAAAAATGGGGTTATCAACGTTACTGGATGGCCGAACATCATGGCATGCCCGGCATTGCCAGCGCCGCCACCTCCGTGCTGATCGGACATGTTGCCGCCGGCACCAGCAGTATCCGGGTGGGAGCCGGCGGCATCATGCTTCCAAACCACTCCCCTTTGGTCATTGCCGAACAATTCGGAACACTTGAATCACTGTTCCCTGGGCGCATTGACCTGGGTCTGGGTCGTGCACCAGGGTCAGACCAGACCACCGCGCGCGCCTTGCGCCGCAATCTGGCTTCGGATGCCAACGAGTTCCCTCGCGACGTTCTGGAACTGATGGATTACTTTTCAGAGGAAGCCCACCAACCCGTACAGGCGGTACCCGGACGAGGTCTGAATATTCCTATCTGGATCCTGGGATCCAGTCTTTTCGGTGCTCAATTGGCAGCGGCCCTGGGTCTGCCCTATGCTTTTGCCTCGCATTTTGCCCCGCAGCAAATGATGCAGGCCATTCAGATATACCGTAATACTTTCAAACCCTCGGCCCACCTGGACAAACCATATGTCATGCTGGGTTTCAATGTTTTTGCCGCCGACACCGACGATGAGGCACGCTACCTTGCTACCTCATGGCAACAGTCTTTTGTTAATTTGCGTAGCGGCCGTCCTACGCGTTTACCGCCGCCTATGCACAACTATCTTGATCAGCTGGGCCCGGCAGCGCAAGATCTGCTTGATCATGTGCTGTCATGCTCTGCCATCGGCGCGCCCGATACCGTTGCCAAACAACTTAAGGCCTTCATTGACAAGACCGGCGCCGACGAACTCATGATCACATCAAATATGTTCGATCACGCCGCGCGACTGCGCTCATACGAAATCACTGCCGAAGTACGCAGCACGCTTTAGCCCTCCAAGCGGCACCCGTATGGCCAAACGGGTATGGCGGCTTACAATAGGGTATTGCCATGTTCAGACGCCCTGCATGCAGGGCGTCTGCTATTTCGAGTACGTCAACATGAATCAAGACAGTTCCATAGCATCTCGCCTTGCCCAGGTCCAGGATAGGATTCGCAATGCTGCCCTCAAGGTCGGGCGCGCCGCAGATTCGGTCACGCTATTGCCTGTCAGCAAAACTTTTGGCGAAGAGGCCATACGTGAAGCCGTCAAGGCTGGGGTCCGGCGTTTCGGCGAGAACAAGGCTCAGGAAATCCGTAGCAAATATGAACCACTGGCCGACTGCGGCATAGAGTGGGTCATGATAGGTCATCTGCAAACCAACAAAGCCAAAGATGTGGCCCGTATGGCTTCTGAAATCCAGTCCCTCGATCGCATCGATCTTGCCATTGCGCTAGACCGCCGTCTACAACAAGAAGGCCGCGCCATCGATGCGCTGGTGCAGGTAAAGACCTCATCAGAACCCAGCAAATACGGCCTGCCTCCCGAAGAGCTACCCGGTTTCCTGCGTCAGGTCGCGCGCGACCTCCCCACCTTGCGCATCAAGGGCTTGATGACTCTGGCCATCAATGCCAAGGACGAAGCCGCCGTACGTGCGTGCTTCCGAAAACTACGCGACTTACGCGACCAAATGCGCCAGGAGGCCATTGCCGGCATCGAACTTGATCGCCTGTCCATGGGCATGAGCGGCGACTTTGAAATCGCCGTCGAGGAAGGTTCCACCGAAGTACGTATAGGCACAGCCATCTTTGGTGGCCGCATCTACGGAGACGACTATTACTGGCCGGAAAACCCTGCTGCTGCCCGTCGATAAATCAGCAGACGACCTTTATACGCCTCAGTCGGTACACCGCTTACATCAACATCTGCTTTGTCGTGCAGGTGTTCGTCAATCGTTAACTCAAACCCAAAAGAGGCCATCTGCCGATTGAAAGCGGGCCGATGACCCCGGTTAGGATCGACGATCCATACTTCTGCGCTGGGTAAAGCGTGGTCATCAATAAAATCGGCTAGTTTTGCAGGCATATCGCGATCATAAAGCAGGTCACTGCCCATGATCAGGTCATAGCGTGCCGACAGGACCTCGACGCCCATATCGATGAGTTCGGACGAAATAAGCCCTCCACCCCACTGCCCATGTCGATACTTCAGTACATCCAGATCATTAAGCTGCAGATTATGATCAAGAAAAGTGGAGGCTAGAGGGTGACAGTCACTGGCTGTTACGCGTGCCCCACGTCTGTGTCCAACCAGGCTGGCCAGGGCGAGGCCACAGCCGATCTCTAGAATGCGCTCGTTCTGACAGACCGGTCGTTGTGCCATGCGCGCAGCCAACTGTATGCCTGAAGGCCAAAGCATGCCGAATAAGGGCCACGCGGCGGAGCAAATTCCCAGCCGCTGCGCGACTCCTGTGGGGTCATGATATTGCTGACGATCAAGCAAAGACCTGATAAGTAGATCTTCGACGCCGGCAACGGCGATACGCTCGAGCTTGGTTTGATAGCCCAGCGCCGTCATGAAAATAACTTATTGAAAAATATAAAAAAATTAGCCATACACCAGTATGGCTCAAATCTCTGACTTTGGCTAATACAGACCTGCAACGGTGCATGCCTGCGGCGGCTGCAGTACACGCAGATATTGACAATCTATGGCAGATTTGCCCGAACCAAACGGCCCGCAATGGACTCGAGCATAGGGATATCGGGTAGCGCATCGCCCGGTCCGAACCAGCGCGCATCGGCAATTTCGTCTTCCTGAATGCTTAGTTCTCCGCTGACATACTCTGCGGTATAAGCAATCATGAGCGAATGCGGAAATGGCCACGACTGGCTACCAAAATAACGCAAGTCATTGACCTCAAGACCAACCTCTTCCAGCACCTCTCGGTGAATGGCATCTTCGATGCTTTCGCCCGCCTCGACAAAGCCTGCCAGCGCGGTGTAGCGTGCCGTCGCATAGGTTGCATGACGCGCCAGAAGAATTTGATTACCCCGCTTGATGAGCACCATCATTGCTGGTGATATGCGCGGATAAGCAGAAAAACCGCATGCGGGGCAGTGAAAACAGAGTTCTTTTTCTGACTTGCGCATGGGCGTCGCGCACACACCGCAATAACGATGAGTACGTATCCACTCCGACACCTGAAATGCACGTCCTGCCAGCGCGCCATATTCACCTAGCTCGGCCAGTACGGCCCTGAGCTTGCGAAAGGCAAAACCGGCTGGCGCTTCGGCATCGCGGGCAACATGACAAGTACGATGACTGCAATCTGCGGTAACCCATAAAGGCTGAAGTGCATCGGCTGCAGCACCCACACACGTGCAGACATCAGCCTCTGGAAAGGCTATGCTGGATTCATGCAAGAGGATCTCGTCGCCCCGGAAAATAAAATTCACGTTGTCTCCCAAATAATCGATGCGATAGCATCATACTCCTGCACGAGTGGCAGCACGCCAGGCGCCATGTCCGGCAAGCTCAGGCGCCAAGAAAGCGTTCTACCGCATGGGCCAGGATGGCTGGCTGGTCAAGATGAACCATATGCCCACAGTCACTGATTTTCATGCGCTCAAACGACTTCAGCTTGCTCAAACGACCTTCAAATTCTTGACGTGTGTAACGCCCATCCTTCCAATGGGTCTGATCAGCTTGATCACCTTCCACCCACAGGACCTGTGCGTCAATGGACTCCCAGGTTGCAAGAGCTTCATCACATCGATACAAGATCGGATTCACACGCTTATGTGCGGCATCAGCGACCACATGCCAACAACCGTCTTCTTTGCGCTCGGCCCATTGCTGTGCCAGCCAGACCGCAAAGCCTTCCTCCATATGCGGACTACGCCTCATCAGCTTATCGACTACTTCCTGCAGATTTGAAAACGTCCGAATCGACACCGGTGCTTTCAATTGTGCAAGCCAGTGAGCGAGTCGGGCCGGCGCTTCGGATGGCTGTGTACGTGCAAGCCCGAACCCTTCGACATTGATCAGGCGACGAATACGCCCGGGGCACGTCCCCGCGTACATCATCGCGATGTTACCGCCCATACTGTGGCCAAGAAGATCTATAGGGGCTTCAGGCGAGACGTGGTCGATGATTGCATCGAGGTCTGCGTAATAATCGTAAAACCAGTAGCCATCCTGAAGATGCGAAGCACGGCTTCCTCCGAAGCCTCGCCAGTCGAGAGCAATGACATCCCGGCCTGCACCAAGATAATCCACACAGCGCTGAAACGAGGCGCCCACGTCCATCCAGCCATGTACAAGAAGAAAAGGAGGCGCATTGAATGCAGCATTTTTTTGTGCGGACCACCGCCGAATGCGATACGACACACCGCCCCTGATCCGGACTTGCTCGATCGTGCTTGCCCTATGGGGAGAATACAAAGATGTTTTGTTGCTCATGATGTGCTTTCAAGCTTTGTTGGCCGCCGCTACACAGATGCTGGATCTATGCGACGGCTTCTGAACGGCCTGCATACACGCAGCAATCAAAATCGGTGCGGCAAGCCTGCATGATTGCTATCGTAGCAGTCCTCTGCGCAACGCGAGATGGTTTTCCAAGTCTCGAAGAATAAGGTGCAATAACTGGATAGAGATGCTCAGCGATAGGGCAAACGCCTGTCAAATTCAGCCAGCTCATCGCGTGCCCGGCGCAGACGGCGATCCAGGCGCTGAAGTTCGCTGCGCAAGCGGCGCCGTGCCTCCGCGTCTTTTTCTTCATCCAGCTCGCGTTGCAATCGGCGTGACTGACTATTAAGTCGGTCGACACGTTGCTCGGCATCGTACGCCGCTCGCCCTTGGCGGTAATACATCAGAAACGGATCTTCGAGCCTGGCCGGACATACATTCCCATAAGAATGCCCAGCCCGCCCTTCTGCCACCGCATTGGCGGGCCTGCAATATTGCATGAGACCTTGATCGTAGCCTTTGCGATATTGCACGATGTCGGGCACAACGCCCACACTGGAGCAGGCCTCGCGATGATCCACCACACGTGCTGCCGAGTAGCCACGACGACCGTCCTTATACCCTTGATCCACCCAGTCTGCGGTGAGGCATTCGCCTTCACTCATGGTGGCGCAGCCTGACACGACAAAGAGGGCCAGGATACCCAGGCTAAGCCCGAGTACTCTACGTCGCCCGTCATATTTACGCATAAACAGATACATGAGGCCTGCTATTCAATAGAGTATCGTCCCATGCTAGAAGAAACCGCTCTCGCTGACACCCTGCAAATGAAGGGGGGAAATCCGGTTTTCCCTAGCCAAGCTACGAGAAGCTTAAACAATGAATTGAAAGTAGTGCGCTTCTCAAAGCCTTATTGAGTGACTCTTACTACAATGTCATTTCGTATGCACGCAAGTCTTTCGTATATTTCTGAACAAAAGCAGTGCCTGGCTACCAAAGCTTTGCCAAATACCCAGCAAAAAATAAACATAACTCATTGATTTCTTAATGACTAAATCAGACACCAGCAGCCACACCCCCATGATGCAGCAATATTTGCGATTAAAAGCCGAAGCCGGCTCGCACCTATTGTTCTATCGCATGGGTGACTTCTATGAAATGTTTTACGAAGACGCCGAGCGCGGCGCTCGTCTGCTCAATCTGACACTCACTAAACGGGGTACCTCCAATGGTGCACCCATACCCATGGCCGGGGTACCCTTCCATGCGATGGAAGGCTACCTGGCCCGGCTAGTGGCCCTGGGAGAATCCATCGCCATTTGCGAGCAGATCGGTGATCCGGCTACAAGCAAAGGACCGGTCGAACGCAAGATAGTACGCATTGTCACACCGGGCACATTGACTGACGAGGCCTTGCTGCCGGCCAAGGCAGACCGCATGATTGCGGCAATATTCACAAGCCGCGCCAACCGGACCGAACGCAGCGGACTGGCCTGGATGAACCTGGCCAGCGGTGAGTTCCGGGTTACCGAGTGTGCACCAGACATGCTCGACACCGAGCTGCACCGTATTGAACCCGCCGAGATGCTCTGTGCAGAAAGCCGACGCCCCGGCGACGGTAACGGCATGGCCGTTACCGCACTGCCCGACTGGCACTTTGAGAGTGACGGTGCACGCGACGTCCTGCACCGGCACTTTGCTGTAGATACGCTGGCAGGCTTTGGTCTGGCCGATTTACCCGTAGCCACTTGCGCGGCGGGTGCCTTGCTGCGCTATGTAAGTCGCACGCAAGCACAATCACTCTCTCACATTCAGACCATACGCGTCGACCAGGCTGGCGAATACGTTGTGCTTGATCCGGTTACACGCAAGAACCTGGAGCTGACGGAAACCATTAGCGGAGAGAGTGCTCCTACACTGTTCTCGACTCTGGATCACTGCCAAACGCCTATGGGCAGCCGCCTGCTGCGGCGCTGGATACACCATCCCCTGCGCGATAACACACCGGCGCAGCAACGCCAGCAAGTCATCGCCACCTTTCTTTCGGCACCGCCAGGCGACGACGCCCTGAATGCCCTGGCACCGCTGGACACATTGCGCCACATGCTGGAGCGCTACCCGGATCTGGAGCGTATTGCCACACGCATTGCCCTGCGCTCGGTACGCCCTCGCGAACTGGCCAGCCTGCGCGAAGCGCTGGCGCTGCTGCCCGATGTCGCTCAGCATTTGTTGCAGGCTTTCGTTCACGAGCCAGCACTGGATGCGTTTATACAAAACCTCAGCCTGGATCCGGAAATCGCCCATCTGCTGCAAAAGGCCATAGACCCGGAGCCCGCCTTGTTGATACGCGAAGGCGGCGTCATTGCCACTGGCTTCGACAGTGAGCTGGATGAATTGCGCCGTCTGGCGAGCGACAGCGGAGAATTCCTGCTTGAACTGGAAGCGCGGGAACGTGAACGCACCGGCATCCCAACCTTGCGCGTCGAATACAACCGTGTGCACGGATTCTATATTGAAGTGTCGCGTGGCCAGGCCGACAAGGTACCCGCAGAATACCGTCGCCGGCAAACACTGAAGAATGCAGAGCGCTACATTACACCCGAGCTCAAAACCTGGGAAGACAAGGTCTTGTCAGCCAAGGATCGCAGTCTGAGCCGCGAGAAGTGGTTGTTTGAAAACTTGCTGGAGCAATTGGCGGACTATGCATCCGCATTATCACAATGCGCGACCACACTGGCCGAGGTCGACGCCTTGGCGGCGCTGGCCGAACATGCCCAGGCCAATGACTGGACAGCGCCGGAGCTGCTTGAGGGTAATGAAATCCTGATTGAGGCTGGCCGCCACCCCGTTGTCGAGCACAGCATAGAACGGTTCACGCCCAACGATTGCGAACTGGGCCCGCAACGACGCATGCTGCTGATCACCGGCCCCAATATGGGCGGTAAATCAACTTATATGCGGCAGGTAGCGCTGATTGCCCTACTGGCGCGTATAGGCAGTTTTGTGCCGGCACGCCTGGCACGCATAGGCAGGCTCGATCGTATCTTTACCCGTATCGGTGCGGCTGACGATTTGGCGGGCGGGCGGTCCACCTTCATGATGGAAATGACCGAAGCGGCATCCATTTTGTCGGCCAGCACGCCACAAAGCCTGGTGTTGATGGATGAAATCGGCCGAGGAACCTCCACCTACGACGGCCTGGCCCTGGCCTGGTCCATCGCCCACCGCCTGCTCAGCCATAACCAGGCGCTGACCCTGTTCGCCACACACTACTTCGAAATCACGCGCCTGCCGGCCGAGGCCCCTGGAGCCGCCAATGTGCACCTGGCCGCCGCAGAATCATCATCCGGCATTGTATTTCTGCACGAGGTTCAGCCAGGCCCAGCCAGCCGCAGCTACGGCATACAAGTGGCTCAACGCGCGGGCATCCCGGCTGCCGTTATCCGTCACGCCAGCCGGGAGCTATCGCGCCTGGAGGCGCAAGGCGCACCCACACCGCAGCTAGACCTTTTTTCCGCTGCGGCCGACGCCGATGATGCAACAAGCAATACCAGCGAAGGCGACTCGGCCCTGAAAGCAGCTTTGAACGACATAGACCCCGACCAGTTGACGCCCCGCGAAGCACTGGATTTACTTTATCGCTTGCGTAACGAGCACCTCTAATGAATATTGACCAGCCCTTAACCTTACTTGGCGGACTGACGCCACACGCCTTCATGCGTGATTACTGGCAACGCAAACCACTGCTTATACGACAGGCCATCCCGGGCTTCAAGCCATCGCTATCCATCTCTGACATCCGCAAGCTGGTCCGGCGCGAGGAGGTTGAGTCACGGCTGATTTGGCACGATGCCAAAGGCTGGGGCATGAAAACCGGCCCCTTTTCACGCCTGCCATCCGCCAGCCGCTCCAACTGGACCTTATTGGCGCAAAGCGTTGACCTGCACGACGATGCCACCGCCAGCCTAATGCAACAGTTTCGCTTTATTTCTGATGCGCGACTGGATGACGCCATGATCAGCATCGCTACAGATGGCGGCGGCGTAGGGCCACACTTCGACAGCTACGATGTTTTCCTGCTTCAGGCGCATGGGCAGCGGCGCTGGCGCATCAGCCAGCAAGACGACCTGACGCTGGAAGAAGGCCTGCCACTCAAAATTCTGAAGCATTTCAAGGCGGAAGAAGAGTTTGTGCTCGAACCCGGCGACATGCTGTATCTGCCGCCTCATGCTGCCCACGACGGTATCGCTCAAGGCGACTGCATGACGATTTCCATAGGCTTTCGCGCCCCCACTCAGGCCACGCTGGCCAGCGGCATGCTGGAAGCTGCCAACGATCAGATCATGGCCAATCTGGGCGATACCGGCGGCCTGTATGCGCTTCCCGTCATTCGAGGCCCCGTTCTGGCGCAAACCTACAAAGACGCCGGCACGCCAGCCACCACCCAACCGGCAGCCTTGCCGCAAGAACTCATAGACGCCACCCTCAAGGCCATCAATAAAATCAAGTTTGATGCGGCACTGGCCGAACGCTTTTTGGGTCAATGGCTGACCGAACCACCCGGCAACGCGTACTTCGAGGAGGGCGATCAGGACATCGATCTTTCCCAAGGCCTGCCCGCAGATGGCCGCCTGGTGCTGGACCGCTGTACTCGCCTGATGTATCGCAAACGGCAATTGTTCATTAATGGTGAAGTGGCTCATGTGCCTGCGACCACAGCCATGCAGAGGCTGGCCGATACGCGTGAAATCGAGTGCGGCACCCCATTCGCCAAAAAATTGAAACCAAATGAGTTGCAGGCACTAGGCGAATGGCTGGAAGAAGGCTGGTTGCACTATACAGCTGACTAAGCTCGCAGCCCGCCAAGGGCCGTCGCGGCCGGCTTTGGCGGGCCTGCAGCACCGGCATATACGCATGAATATATAAACATATAAGAGATATAGAAATAATAATCTTATCGTTCGTTCGCGGTGCCAAGCTTCATAGAATGGGCATGAATCCATTATCCATGAGCACGCTATGCTGGCCCCGTCTTATCTGCCCGAATCAAAACAGTTACTTGCCACCGAACTGGTCGATGGCCTGGAGTCCAACGCTTTAAGCTGGCTATCAGGCTATTTTGCCGGGGTTGCCCAAGGGCGGCAATTCAGCGCACGCCCTGCTGCAGTACCTGTTGCCCCTCCTATTGTGGCCGCCGTTGCCGGAACCAGCACGGCGCAGCAGCTCACCATCCTGTATGGCAGCCAAACCGGCAACGCCAAGCGCGTGGCCGAATCACTGGCCGAGCAAGCAGGCGGGCATGGACTGAATACCCGTCTGGTTCGCGCCGACAGCTACACCACGCGTGAGCTCAAAGACGAACAACTGTTGTATATCGTCATGAGTACCCAGGGCGATGGTGATCCGCCCGACGATTCATTAAGTTTTGTAGAGTTCTTGAGCAGTCGGCGCGCGCCCAAGCTGCCCCAGCTGAAGTATGCCGTGCTGGGCCTGGGCGATTCCAGCTACCCCATATTCTGCGGTATTGCGCAGCGTATTGACGCACGTCTGCAAGAACTGGGGGCAACACGTCTGCATGAAGTTGGCACAGCAGACCTAGACATCGAAACTGTCGCCCTGCCCTGGCAAGAAACAGCCATCGAAGAAGCCAGAAAGGTATTGAAGCAATCAGAAGACGCTCCCATCGCCAGTGTGACGCCGCTGCATCCCAAGGCAGGCAAAACCACACGCGATCAGCCCTTTCGTGCAGAATTGCTCTTGAATCAGGCCATCACTGGCCGCGACAGTAGCAAAGACATACGCCATTTGGAGATTTCGCTGGAAGGCAGCGGACTACGCTATCAACCCGGTGATGCACTTGGTGTATGGCCCACTCAGTCGGCCGCCCTGGTAGACCAGGTCCTGGCCATTCAGAATCTGTCCCCCGACGAATCCGTAACTATCAGCAACACGACTCGCAGCGTAAAAGAGTGGCTGGGCCAGCATCGCGAACTCACCCAATTAACGAAACCATTCCTCGTGGCTCACGCCGAACTTGCACAAAGCGATGAGCTCAAAACCTTGCTGCAACCCGAGGCTATTGATGATTTTCGTGCCCTGCTGGAAACCCGTCAACTCGTGGACATACTGAAAGCCTACCCAGCCTGCTGGTCGGCGTCAGCGCTTGTGAAAACCCTGCGTCCCCTTACGCCACGCATGTATTCAATCGCCTCCAGCCAGACGGTGGTCGACGAAGAAGTTCACCTGACGCTGGCCAATATCGCTTACGAATACGAAGGCGAAGCGCGCTGGGGTGCGGCCTCGCGTTTTCTGTCCGAACTGGACGAAGGCGACCAGCTCTCGATTTTTGTCGAAGAGAATCCGCGTTTCCGCCTGCCAGCCGACAGTTCGCGCGACATCATCATGATAGGGCCTGGCACCGGCGTAGCGCCATTCCGCGCCTTCGTTCAGGAACGCAGCACCGCGCAAGCCAGCGGTCGCAACTGGCTGTTCTTTGGTAATCCACATTTTTCTTCGGACTTTCTGTATCAGACAGAGTGGCAGCAAGCACTCAAGGACGGCAGCCTCAACCGACTGGACCTGGCCTTCTCCCGGGATCAGAGCGACAAAATTTATGTGCAGGACAAACTGCTTGAAAATGCCGGTGATCTGTTCGATTGGATTCAAGGCGGTGCCCATATTTATGTTTGCGGTGATGCCACTCGTATGGCCAAAGACGTGCACCAGGCATTGCTTCAAATAGCCCAGCAAGAAGGTGGATTCGACGCCGCCCAGGCCAAGGAATGGCTGGATGAACTGGCAGCCCAGGGCCGCTACGCCCGCGACGTTTATTAATCAGGAAAGTCATGAGCAACACCACTCTTTCACACCTTGAGCAGATCAAAGCAGATAGCCGACACTTGCGCGGCACCATCGAAGAGGGGCTGAATGATGCTATTACCGGCGCCATCAGCGACGACGACAACAAGCTGCTGAAGTTCCACGGCAGCTACCAGCAGGATGACCGCGATATTCGCGATGAGCGGCGCAAGCAAAAGCTGGAGCCTGCCTACTCCTTCATGATCCGCGCCCGCCTGCCCGGAGGAGTTGTTACACCCGCCCAATGGCTGGTGTTCGACGATATTGCCAGCACTTACGCCGGACGCGGTCTGCGCATCACCACAAGGCAAACCTTCCAGTGGCATGGAGTGATCAAGCGCAATCTGAAACCCACCATGCAGGCCATTCATAACGCGATGGCCACTACCATCGCTGCCTGTGGCGACGTCAATCGCCAGGTTGTCAGTTCAGTCAACCCCCAGTTGTCCAGCCAGCACCAGCTGGTTCAGGACTGGGCCCAAAAACTGTCCGACCATTTCATACCCCGCACCCGGGCCTACCACGAGATATGGCTCGATGGCGAGAAGATCACCAGCGAGCCAGAAGAAGAACCCATATACGGTGACACCTATCTGCCACGCAAGTTCAAGATCGGTGTCGCTATCCCACCCACCAATGACATCGACGTCTTCGCACAAGACCTGGGCCTGATCGCCATCGTGGAAAATGGCGTATTGCTGGGCTTTAATGTGGCCATCGGAGGCGGCATGGGCGCCACCCATGGAGACGACAGCACTTATCCGCGCCTCGGCAGTCTGATTGGGTTCGTACCACCCGAACAGGTGATTGCCATCGCCGAAGGGGTCGTAACCTTGCAACGCGACCATGGCAATCGCACAGAACGCCAGCACGCACGCCTGAAGTACACCATCGACCACAATGGCCTGGACTGGTTCAAGGGGCAACTGGAAGAACGCACGGGTATAACGCTGCAACCCGTGCACGCCTATCATTTCGACCAGAATGGCGACCGCTACGGTTGGGAAGAAGGGGACGACGGGAAATGGCATCTGGGTTTATACATAGAGTCGGGACGTCTCTGGGATGAAGACGGCCTTCAACTACAAACCGGTGTGCGAGAAATTGCCAAGATTCATCAAGGCGAGTTCCGTATGACATGCAATCAGAATCTGGTCGTTGCCAATGTCAACACCAAGGATCGCAGCAAGATCGACAAGCTGGTTGCCAAGTACGGACTGGATGGATACAAACAGCAAAGTGGCATACGCCGCCACAGCATTGCCTGCGTGGCCTTGCCCACTTGTGGTCTGGCCATGGCTGAAAGCGAACGCTACCTGCCCGTGCTGCTACCCAAAATCGAGGCCTTGCTCGACCAGCATGGTTTGGTAAACGAACCCATTTTGCTGCGGCTTTCCGGTTGCCCCAATGGCTGCTCGCGACCTTATCTTGGCGAGATCGCGCTGGTAGGCCGGGCGCTGGGTCGCTACGACCTGCGTCTGGGGGCAAACTATACTGGCGAACGCTTGAACGTCATCTACCGCCAAAATATTGATGAGTCGGAAATACTCAGTACGCTGGATACTCTGTTTGCGTCGTATGCCCAAAAGCGTCTACCCGAAGAAAAGTTCGGTGATTTTCTGGTTCGCAGCGAGGTCATTCCGGCACCTTCGCAAAAATTGATACCGATCATCCTGGACGCAGTGGTATAACACACGGACACTGATTAATTCCCTATCCCTCATGAGATTATTCCCCCTTTTCGCCGATCTGAAAGGACGGCGCGTGCTGGTCGTGGGCGGCGGCCCTGTTGCCGAACGAAAAGTAAAAAGCCTCCTGGCCTCAGGTGCTCTGGTCACCGTCGGCGCACCAGAAACCACCGAAGCGCTAAAGCAACTACAGGCTCAAGACCGCATAGAATGGCTGTGTAACAACTTTCAGCCGGACTGGCTGGCTGACGTCTGGTTGGTTGTTGCCGCCACTGACGATCGCGAGCTTAACCGCCAAATTGCAGCATTGGCCAATGAACGGCGTCTGTTTATCAATGTGGTCGACGACCCCGAGCTGTCCTCATTTCAGGTTCCCTCCATTGTCGACCGCTCACCCCTGACTATTGCCATTTCGTCAGCAGGCAGTGCACCCGTCCTGGCGCGTCGTGTGCGCGAGCGTATAGAAACCCTATTCGATCACACCCTGGGTTCGCTGGCGACATTGGCCGCGAAGTATCGTTCGGCCATACGACAGGCACGCCCAGAGCTACGCCCTCGTCGTGAGTTCTACGATTGGCTGCTGGACGGCCCCGTCGCCGCCGCCCTGCGTGGACAACAACCAGAACAAGCGCAGCAACTGCTTGAAGAGGCCCTGCAACAGCCGCAAGCAACCGTCACCGGAAAAGTACTGCTGGTGGGAGCCGGACCCGGCGACCCTGGCCTGCTCACACTGAAGGCACTGCGTGCACTGAATGAAGCAGATGTCATTTTGTATGATCGCCTGGTCGATGAACCGATACTTGAGCTGGCCCGCCGCGATGCTGAGCAAATTTCAGTGGGAAAGGCCCCGGGTGAAGACCATAACGCCACGCAAGCCAGAATACACGCGCTCATGCTGGAGCGTGCGCAACAAGGACAGCTGGTCGTGCGCCTGAAAGGAGGCGATGCCTTTGTGTTTGGGCGTGGCGGAGAAGAGTTGGAGTTCTTGCGCCAGCATCAAGTGCCCTACGAAGTAGTGCCTGGCATTACAGCCGCGCTGGCCTGTGCTGCGTACTCAGGCATCCCCTTGACCCATCGCGATCATGCGCAATCAGTCAGGCTGGTCACTGCACACTGCCGTCAGGACACCATGCTTGAAGACTGGCCTGCATTAGCTCAACCAAGGCAAACACTGGCCTTTTACATGGGTGTCAGCCAACTGGACTGGCTTGCCGGGCAATTGATATTGCATGGCAGATCGGGCCAAACGCCCTTTGCTATTGTTGAAAATGGTACCCGCAGCTCACAGCGAGTATTGCAAGGCACGTTGGAAAACATGGCCCGACTGGCACTTCAACATAATATTAAGGCGCCTTCATTATTATTGATTGGGGAAGTGACCGCGCTGGCGCCAAAGCTCGAATGGTTTGGCGCCAGTATCCGTACCGACAAAACCGATTAGCGCTGCAAGTGCTGCTGCACTTGTAGCGTTAATCGGACCTGACCTAATTCATGTGCGTAGCCAGTACCGACATAATGCGGCGCGCCGTTTCGGTATCTTGTACCTGACCATTCTGATCGAGCACGGTGACGAGAGAACTCGCCCCCTGGTCTGCCACATGAATACGATAAGGCACGGCCTCGGCCGTATTACGGGTACCGAACAGACGTCCAATGAAGTTTTGCTGCTCGATTTTCTCGCCTGTATCGCTATCGAGATAACGGATGTAGTAGTCGCCCGTGGAACGATCGCGGTCTTCAAGCGAGAACCCGGCTGAATCAATAGCAACCCCTACACGACGCCATGCCCGATCAAAGGATTCGGCCAGAGTAAGGGAGGAGCCCCCGTCAGTGGCTTGCACAACCTTGGGTTCGTTGCCTTCTCGTTCAGCCTGTGCAACCATGGCCCTGGCATTATTGACATCGGTACCCAGGTACACCATCAGACGTGCAAGCATGGCGGCATTCAAGCCTGGGTCTTCTTTACCCATGACCCACTTGAAGCTGGAAGCCGTATCGCCGGTGCCGCCAGCGCCAACTGCTGTTTCGACCATGTGGTCGTGGCTGATATAGACCTCGGTCTTGCCGTTGACACGCTCCAGGCGTGTACGGAAGCGCTCACGCTCGCCACTATCGTAGACCGACTCAAGAATGGAGCCCAAGGCACTGTGTATCCAGTCTTCGGGAATCTTGGCGCGGTTTTCAGCCCAGTCGGTTTCCATCAGGCCAGCGCGTGGATCTTGCGAGTGGATGGTGAAACCTTGCTCACCCCAGAATTCGAGAATCTTCGGATAGACATCTTCGGCTGATTGGTCGACAACCAGCCAGCGCACGTCACCATCACGCATGACACGGATGCCTTCGGTCTGGGGCAGAATGTTTTCGCTGGCGCTGGAATTCTGCTGAGCCTGTTGATTCTGCGCGTACTGACTAAAGGTGGTCGTGCCTTCGGGCGCGCGATAGCGGGCATCGCGATTGGCTTGAGTCAGATCGGGCGGAATGGTAAGCGGATCGCCCGTCACCGTGCTTTTATAATCTACGGCCTCTTCGCTGCCCAGCGCCTGGTTCAGGGTGGAGCAACCCGACATTGCCAACATGCTCAAGCCCAGCGTAATGCCGACGCAACGTTTATTCATACGCATATAGATCATTTCAGAGTAAGCCTGCTTCTTTCAGGGAGCTACGTACCAGATTATGGTACTGCTCGTGCAAGGCGGTTAACGGTAGACGATAACCCAATTTGGTCAGACCCATTTCAGCAACAGCCCATTTGACAGGAATTGGATTGGCTTCAACAAACAGTACTTTGTTCAAGGTAGCCAGGCGTGCATTCAGCTGGCGGGTCAGGGCCACGTTGCCTTCAATCGCAGCCATGCACAATTCGTGCATGAGCTTGGGCGCCACGTTGGCAGTAACGGAGATATTGCCGTGCCCGCCCAGCAACATCAGGGCGGCGGCCGTAGGGTCGTCTCCGCTGAAGACCTGGAACCCGGACGGCACGTCGCGCAGCAACAGACCGAGACGAGCGATGTCGCCAGTAGCATCTTTGACACCGATGATGCCTGGCACCTGGGCCAGACGAAGTATGGTGTCGTTGCTCATGTCGGCAACGGTACGGCCCGGTACGTTATACAGGACGGCTGGCAGGTCGACCGCTTCGGAAATAGCTTTGAAATGCTGATACAAGCCTTCCTGGGTTGGCTTGTTGTAGTAAGGCACCACAGACAGGCCTGCCTGTGCGCCCACCGCCTTGGCGTGTTGCGACAGCTCGATGGCCTCGGATGTGGAGTTGCCACCTATGCCGGCAATGACCGGCAACCTTCCTGCAGCATGCTCGACTGCCACCTTGATGAGCTCTACATGCTCTTCAACGCTGACCGTGGGCGACTCACCCGACGTGCCCACGACGACCAAGCCATCGGTACCCTGCTCTGCATGCCAATCGATCAGCTTTCGATAGGCATCGAAATCAAGGCTGCCATCGGGCAGCATAGGAGTTATTAGGGCTACCAAACTGCCCCGGAAAGTAGGAATCGCAGGATCCGTGCTTGTTGCCATGATGAGAATGATCTCCTTGAACTCACCGTAATGGGGAACTTATCAACTCACAAGTTTACCGGATAAGCGGGCAAACTTATAAAAACCAGTTAACAATTAGCTGACCGAAAGCCAATAAGGGCCCCAGTACAATCCAGAGAATGCCCGTCAGCATCAAAACTATGAGGATCAACAAGCCATAAGGTTCAATTTTGGAGAACTGCCAGGCCATGCGGCTGGGCAACAGACTGAACACGATCCGCCCACCATCCAGCGGCGGCAACGGCACCAGATTCAGCGCCATCAGAATCAAATTGACCTGTATGCCTGCAATAGTCATTTGCACCCAGAAGTCACCCTGGCTGGCACCGGTTTCGGCTAGCATCCGCAAGCCTAAGGCCCAAATAATGGCCATCACCAAGTTAGAGGCTGGGCCCGCCAGGGCGACCCACAGCATATCGCGCTTGGGGCGGCGCAAGCGCCCCCAGTCCACCGGCACCGGTTTGGCCCATCCGAATAGCAGGCCGCCTCCGCCCAGCAACTTGGTGCTGAACAAGAGCACGAGCGGCACAATAATGGTGCCCACTGGATCGATATGGCGTATGGGATTCAAGCTGATGCGTCCAGCCTGCCAGGCAGTCGGATCGCCGAACATCCGGGCGACATAGCCATGTGCGGCCTCATGCAGAGTAATGCCAAAGAGCACTGGCAAAGCGTAAATCGTTATCGTTTGTATCAACGCGTCCATAGGTATCCGGAAAGGGTCAAAAAAGCTCGTCAGTCCAGACCCAAGGTGGACAAATCGCCCTGCCCGCGTCGAACAACTTCGGGACTGGCGCCAGTCAGATCCAGCACCGTGGTAGGCGCCAACACGCACGCACCACCGTCTATGACGGCGGCAAGCTGATTGGCATAGCGGTCGTATATGGCCTGCCCGTCATTCATGGGATCTTCTTCATCTTCCGGTATTAGCGTGGTGGACATCAGCGGAGTACCTGCCGCCTCGATGAGGGCCAGGGCAATCTTGTGGTCAGGCACCCGTATGCCTATGGTCTTGCGCGACGGATGAGAAACCCGTCGAGGTACTTCCCGGGTTGCCTCGAGGATGAAGGTCCAGGGACCCGGTGTAGCCATTTTCAGGAAACGGTACTGACGATTATCTACTTTGGCAAAATGACCTATTTCAGCCAGATCGCGGCACAGCAGGGTGAGGTGATGGCGTTCGTCGAGACCGCGCAGGCGGCGCAGCGCGTCGGCGGCTGGCTTGTCGTCGAGACGCGCTACCACTGCATAGCTGGAGTCGGTGGGCACTGCCACCAAGCCACCATCGGCCAGCAGCTGCCCCGCCTGCTTGAGCAAGCGCGGTTGAGGATTTTGCGGGTGAACGACAAAAAATTGAGCCATTTAACGTATCCTAACATTCTTGACGGGTGAGTTTAAGGTTCCTGCACGCTGCAGGCAATAAAATCAGCTCTTCATTAATATAAAGCGTTCAAGGCTGCGACTGCATGCCATGTCAGCCCAAGGAGCAATCATGCGACTGAATAACTCTCGCCAAAGCCGCAATATAGAAGATAGACGCGGCCGACGCATGCGCATAGGCGGACGGGGTGGAAAAATAGGCCTGGGTACGATCGTACTGGCCTTGGTGGCCATCTACTTTGGCGTCGACCCCAGCGTCGTGCTGCAAAACGTCGCGGGCCCAACCAGCACCGAACAAACTGCGCCAGCACCGGCCGACACCCCGCAAACCCAATTCGTGTCAAAAGTGCTGGCCGACACCGAGGACGCCTGGACGGCCGTTTTTCAGCAACAAGGATGGGGTTCATATCAAGAACCCAAGCTGGTGCTGTTTAATGGCGCCACACCTACCGCCTGCGGCACCGGCCAATCCGCCATGGGTCCATTCTATTGCCCGGGTGATCAAAAAGTGTATCTGGATCTAAGCTTTTTCCAGCAGATGGCACAAGAACTGAATTCTCCGGGCGACTTTGCACAGGCTTATGTCATTGCCCATGAGGTTGCCCACCATGTTCAACATCAGCTGGGGGTCATGGACCAGGTTGACCAGGCGCGCCGCGGCGCAAGCACGGCAGCCGCCAACCAGTTGTCTGTGCGTGTGGAATTGCAGGCCGATTGCCTGTCAGGCGTCTGGGCCAATCATTCTGATGCTCAACGCAGCACACTCGAGCCGGGCGATATCGAAGAGGCCCTGAACGCAGCCAGCGCCATTGGCGACGATACACTGCAAAAACGCGGGCAAGGCTATGTGGTGCCCGACTCGTTTACGCATGGCACATCGGCCCAACGGGTGAGCTGGTTCCGTAGAGGCTTCGAAGCCGGCGATCCAGCACAATGCGATACCTTTGGCGCTACGGCCCTATAGCCTTCACGCCCCTTCAAGGCAGACGCAGAAAAGGCCAGGCAGCTTGAAATGGGTAGCCCCACCACTCTGCGCATTCATGCTAGAATGCCGTTCTTTCAGTTAGGCATGGCCTTACTGAAAGCTGCTATACTTGCAGGCCAGCACTGGCTTGCAGCAACTAGCAAGCATAATGCGCAAACCTTGTTTGTGCAGCAACAATGGTGACCGTAGCTCAGTTGGTAGAGTCCCGGATTGTGATTCCGGTTGTCGTGGGTTCGAGCCCCATCGGTCACCCCAACAAACATGCGGGTTTTGAGAGATTCACAAAACCCCGAAATGGTGACATAAACCGAACTTGGTGACATGTGCCGAACTAGCCCGCTCAATGAACTGCATTCCAAAAGTTGAACACCAGTCCAACTTTTGGAATGCAGTTCATTGAGCGGGCTTTTTTGCGTCTGTCGACAATGCTCGAACTGGTACTTCTCGTCCTAGGCAGTTTCGACACAAGCTCGACAGTTTTGATGCAGCGTTGCCGCAACGCACACGCTTAACCCTGCTCTGCCCGAGAGGACGCCGCCAAGCCCAAGCGCGTGAAGGCCTCGGGCGGTGCCTCATGAGCATGCATGATATCCGCCATAGTATTCAGCAAGCGCTGTTCGATGGCCTCATCGCGAAATGGATGCTGCTGCGCATAATCGGTTTCGAGATCGTATAGCACAGTGGTGGTATCTTCGTAGCCTCCTCCCTGCCCTTGATGCCCCGTCGGCTGCCCCTTCACATTTCGACGCGCTGGCACTTTCATGAGCGGCACCCCTTGTGTGAAGCCAAACGGCTCCACCAACTGGATGGCACGCAGCTCATCGACATGGAACATACTCTTCAAGTGCATGGGCATGAGGGTGTACTCATACAGCATCTGTTGCGCCATGTCTTCGGGATACCGGAAATAGGTATAACGACCATCGGTGATATTGGTGCCTGCGCCAAACATACCGAACACAGCGGCCTCTCGTACGGACACATCGCGCTCTAGCACAGGCAGCAATGAATGACCGCGCACGGTATCCGGGGCCTGAACGCCATGGCAGTTCAGCAGCGTGGGCATGATATCCATGGTTTGCGTCAAGGCCTTGCGCCGAGTACCTGCCTGACCGGCAAAATCAGGGTGGTGCACCATCAGGGGTATGTGCGAGATTTCGTTGTAGAAGGGCATGCGGTTCTTGCCCCACCAATCGTGCTCGGCCAGCAGAAAGCCATGATCGGTAGTCAGAATGACAGCCGTGTCCCGCCACAGATCGTGTTTGTCCATATAGTCGATAAAGCGGCCCAGGTAGAAATCACACATACTGAGCAGGGCAGCATAATTGGCACGCAATTCCTGCACCTCCTGGCCATTTTCCTCGAGGCGCTTATAGCGTGGCCAGTCAAGGATAGGCCCCGTATAACCTGTAGGGTAGCGCTCCCTGAACCGGGCCGGTGCAAAAAAAGGCTCGTGAGGATCAAAACATTCCAGATGCAGCAACCAATCCTTCGCATTGCGATTGCAGTCCAGGAACTCAAACGCCGCATCGAAAGAGCGTGGGCAGCAGAATTCGCTTTCATCACGCATGAACTCGCGATTGACCATGGCCTGTACACGTCCATCCTGCGCACCCTGAGGCTGCTGCATAGCGTGATACATGGTTTTGAAACGCTCAAGCGGCGGCTCTACCATGGCCTTCCATTTATCCCATTCCTGCCCGCGAATGAATTCCCAGGAGGTGTACCGGTTGTGATAGGTGGCGCCTCCGTCTTCCCAATAGTGATAGTGGTCTGACACCAAATGCGTGTAGACACCCGCTGTACGGAGCAACTCGGAGAAGGACTGGTCGAAAGGCTCAAGCGGACCCCAACTGCGATGGAGGAAATTCAGACGACCTGTATGCATGTCGCGCCGTGCAGGCATGCAGGGCAGGCTGCCGGCATAATGATTATCGAAGGTGACAGCTCGCTCGGCAAAGCGCTTGAAGTTCGGCGTGTGGACCGACGTACCGCCATAGCACTCCAATGCGCTGCGCACCAAGGAATCAAATAACAGGAATACAGTACGCATCACTTACTCCAGATGAATATCAGATGCCTTGGCCACTGATTTCCATTTTGCAAAATCTTCCGACAGGTAGCTCTTGAATGCCTCCGACGACATAGGATCGGCAGCGCTCATGCCGTTATTGACCAAAGCGGCCTGCAAATCCTTGTCTTGCGCTGCAGCAACAATGGCTTTGTGCAGAGTTGCGGTGACATCGGACGGTGTACCCGCCGGCGCCAGATAGCCCAGCCATTGATCCAGATTGAAGCCTTTTACACCAGCCTCCGCCATGGTGGGCACATCGGGTAATTGCGGTACGCGATTCGCACTGGCAACAGCCAGCGCTTTGATCTTGCCACCATTTAGCTGGGGAAGTGCAACAACTGCATTGGCAAAGTGGTAGTCCACCCTCCCCGATATCTGATCCACCATGGCCGGTGGCCCGCCTTTGTAGGGTACGTGCACCACATTGATATTCTGTGCGGACTTCAGCATTTCACCCGCAAAATGGCCTGGCGTGCCAATACCCGCAGAAGCATAAGACAGTTGACCCGGCTGCTCCTGTGCCTTGTTGATGAGCGCTTGTACCGAATCAGGGCCATCGGGACTTGTCACCAGAATCAACGATGTGTAGGCGGCCACGGCAATAGGCACAAAGGATTTTTCAACATCATAGGTAAGGCCTTTGCGTATCGCCGCATTCATATTCATGGCACTGGTGGTGAGCATGATGGTATAGCCATCGGGAGCGGCGCGCGCCACTTCACTTGCTCCTATGGCGCCCCCCGCTCCCGGTTTATTCTCGACGATCATGGAAACGCCAAGGCTGGCCTGCGCCTTCTCGGCCACTGAACGCGCCAGCAGATCCACCAATCCACCTGCTGGCCATGGCACGACGACACGGACAGGTCTTTCCGGAAAGCTTGCCGCCTGTGCGGGAGCACTCGCTATTGCAATGACTGCCGCCAGCGCAGCGACAAGAGGGGCATGTATCTTGATCATGATTTGTCTCGCTCCAGATTAATGACCACGGCGCAGGCCGCATCATCTATATTTATAGTTGCACCAATTGGTACTATAAGCCATACGTTATGTCTTTAACAACTATAGAGCCGCCATTAATTGCCGGGCGTTACAAAAATGCTTTTGGACGGCTGGTGCATGCCAGCCCTTTCGATCTATGGCTTCAGATTCATTTCGAAGCGAATGGCGTCGCCGCGATAGGTGACCTCGGCCAGATAAATGACCTCTCCCGCTGCGTTGCGAAAGATGCGCCGAACCTCGGCCACCGGAGCATTGATGGATAGATCAAGGCACCGCGCCACCTCGATGTCCGCACTGCCTATGGTCAGCGTCTGGTGTGCATCGGCCACCACCTGCATGGAGGCCAGCAACGGAATGACCGTCTGATTTCGAAAGCCATCGGGATTGCGTCGGAACAGCTCATCATCCATGTAAATATTGATCACGCAGTAGGGTTTTCCATCGCGCGAATGGATGCGCCGCATGAACACATAACGTTCCCGTGCCAACCCTTCAGCCGGTATAAAGGTTGGCAACTTTGTGGACTCATCGATATTGACGATAGTGGGCCTGGTATCGCGATAAACCTTGGCCAGCTCATCGAGCGTGGTGACGACATTAACCCACCGATCGTTGGCAGGCTGATGCGTGACGAAGGTGCCCCGCCCTTGCTGGCGCGACACCAAGCCCTGGCGATCCAACATACCGAGCGCATGCCGTACCGTTACGCGCGCAACCCCGAACTCCTTGACCAACTGTTCTAGCGCGGGCAACTTGCAGCCCTGTGGCCATTCACCGCGCACAATACGCTGGCGCATCAGCTCGGCCAACTGAAGATACAACGGCATCCGACTGTCCAGGATCTTTGATTTCATTGGAACGTATCCGTCTTAAAACGGCCTCTTGAATACAAAAAAGCGTCTAGTGTGCTGTTTGGTTGGTTCGTGCATTCAAATTCGGATGCATGGGCTTGCCATATTAAGCCGATAGCTTGGTCGATAGTAAAGGCATCCACTGAAAATTCCATCTAGCCCAATTAAAGAAAGACTTTGTGCATAATGGATCCTACTAATGGCGCAGATTCTACCGTGACTGACATGAACGATACCGATACTTTTCAGCCCGACTGGTCGCTCGCCCCACCCACATGGAACTGGGCCGCCCAAGACGAAGATGGCCGCTGGTTCTGGTATGGCGTGCCACCCACCCCCGGGATAGGCGGTGGTGTATGGCGCGCACCATCGCGTGCCCAGGCTTTTGCCGTGCAAGGTGCACCCAACCCACTATGGTACGAAACCCTGCAAGAACGCCCACCTACAGATTGAACGGGTCAATGTAGCCCAGAAAACTCGTGACTCAGGCGATCTTATATACTTGCACTGGCTCAACTGCCGCAAATATTAGACACACTCGCAGCCCGAGGCTGGACTTTGATCTCCCCTGGAAGGAATGGCTCAGTTTATGGACATGGCCTATTTGGAATACCTCGCTTCAGAATACTGGCCACACCTGGCGCTGTTGCTGAGCATAGCGGTGGGCGGCACAGCTGCCGTTCATGCCGCCATGACCAAAAACGATGTGCGTGCGGCCATAGGTTGGGTTGGCATCATCATGATGTCTCCCCTGCTCGGCCCGTTCATCTATCTGATTGCCGGCATCAATCGCATACGCCACGACCATATTTCCGAACAGCGCAACAAGAGCCTAAAGCACGGCATGGCCAACCCGGCGATTCCACTCGCCGACATCAGCAATATCGCAGCTGCACAATTCGAATCATTGCGTGTGCTGGGTGACCGTATCAGTCATTTTCCACTGTGCGATGGAAATCACATCCAGCTTCTTTTGGGCGGTGACCAAGCCTATCCCAGCATGATTGAGGCGATTGATCAGGCCAGCAAATCCATTGCATTGCAAACCTATATTTTTGACAACGATAGCGAAGGCCGTAAATTCGTTGATGCGCTGACGCGAGCGGTAGCGCGCGGCGTACAGGTGCGAGTACTGATCGATGCCGTCGGGTCAAAATATTCACGCCCCCCCATCATTCGGCTGCTGCGCAAGAAAAAGATTACCGCTGCGCTGTTCATGACCAATCCGCTGGGTTTCATGCGCATGCCTTATGCCAACTTGCGTAGCCACCGCAAAATACTCGTCATTGACGGTAGCATCGCTTTTACCGGCGGCATGAATATACGCGAGGAGTTCGTCTCCGCTGTGGCTGGCGCCAACACTTGCAGTGATACCCATTTCAAGGTTGAAGGCCCTGTTGTATTGCAACTGTTGTCAGTGTTTGTCCACGATTGGGAATTCACTACTAAAGAGAATCTGCCTTTTAAGACATGGTGCGGTAGTACACGGGGCGCATCGATGCCGCAGGTACCGGCACGCGCCATTCGTTCAGGCCCCGACCGCTATATTGTGGGTACCCACAATATGCTGCTGGGTGCTTTTGCCGTCGCACAAAAGCACATACGCATACAGTCCCCCTACTTTCTGCCCGACCAGGTGCTGCTGGGCGCAATCAATACTGCAGCCAGACGCGGTATTGTTGTCGATATTGTCATTCCAGGCCGCAATAATTTACGGCTGGTGAACTACGCCATGACGGCACAACTGGACCAGGTCATACACAATAATTGCCGTGTATGGCGGGCTAGCGGCAATTTCAATCATTCCAAGCTGATCACCATAGACGGCACCTGGTCTTATGTCGGATCATCGAACATGGATCCACGCAGCCTACGATTGAATTTTGAACTGGATATGGAAGTCTACGGCCATGAACTGGCCGCCAAAATCGAAAATCTGATAGATAGTGAAATTGAAAACTCAGACATGGTTACTCTGGAAGATCTGGCCGCCATACCGTTTCGCAAGCGTTTGCGTAACCGAATCATATGGCTGGCCAGCCCTTATCTTTAACAGCCCTGGGTATTGCTTTGGCAAACCCAGAAGCTCAAGCCAATTGCGACGATACTAAATCGCCGGCCCCATGATCAGCTCGGGCAATGCTGTGACAATCTCGGGGTATACACACAACAATAGTATGCCCAGCATCATGACCAATACGTAAGGCACGGCCCCCCAAAGAATATCGCGAGTGGGGACATCTGGCGCAATCGAGTTAAGCACGAACAGATTCAAGCCTACCGGCGGGGTGATCAAGCCGATTTCCATGTTGATGGTCAGCACTACGGCAAACCAGTAAGGATCAAAGCCTGCTTGCGTAATGATGGGAAACAGCAAAGGCGCCGACATCACAATAATAGCTACCGGCGGCAGAAACATGCCGGACACCAGCAGAAAGATATTAATCAGGCCCATCAAGGCCCAGCGATTGATTTCAAGCGCGGCAATGGTTGCCGCCAGCGACTGCGTGATATACAGCGACGACAGTGCGAAGGCGAAGAGTTCGGCTGACGCCATGATCATCATGATCATTACGCTTTCGCGCATGGCAGAGCCAAAAATGCCGATAAAAGGCTTGATGCGGAATAGCCTGTACACCACGATAACCACTGCCAGAGTGAGGAAGGCACCCGCACCTGCTGCCTCGGAAGGCGTAGCCACACCACCGTACAAAACAAAGAGCATGCCGGCAATGATCAGCAGTAAAGGCAACACCTTGGGCAGACTGGCGAACTTTTCCTTCCAACTGTACTGCAGGCCTTCCACCCTGAAATGAAAACCCTTGCGACGTGCATCGATGAGCGCCCAGGCCATGAACATCGCCGTCAACATCAACCCCGGCAGCACGCCGGCCAGAAAGAGGCGGCCGATGGATGTTTGCGTGGAAATCCCGTAGACGATCATGGTGACCGAAGGCGGAATCAGAATGCCTAGTGTTCCGCCTGCTGCGATGGAACCCGTGGCAACCGAGTTGGGATAGCCGCGCGCCTGCATCTCTGGAATGCCCATCTTTCCGATTGCGGCGCAAGTTGCCGGACTGGAGCCTGTCATACCCGAAAAGATGGCGCAAGCCCCGATATTGGACAGCACCAGTCCACCCGGCACCTTGTAAAGCCAACGGTCCAGTGATTTATATAAATCGCCCCCTGCCGGGGTTCCAGCGACAATAGCACCCATCAGCACAAACATCGGAATGGCTACATAGGCCAGGTTCGCGATACCGGCAAACATGGTTTCGGCCGTCACGTAAATGACGTCGAAGCCCATATCAAGAAACAGGCCGGCTAGCGCAGCCAGCCCCAGAGCGAAAGCTATAGGCATTCCGGTAGCCAAAAGGGCGCAAAGTCCTAGAACAAGCGCAGCACCTGCCATAGTCGGCGTCATGATGGTTCTCCTGCTAATTTGATCAGCTCAGCAAGGTATTGCAGGCTTAACAACACAAAGCCCGCCAGCATAGGGGTCAACGGCATCCACAAGGGAACTGCCGCCACAGAGGGCGTGGTCCAGCCGCCTTCCAGCGCTTCATAGAGATGAATCCCAGTACCCACCACCATAATCAGGCAAAACAGCAGGCCCATGATGGAGCCTATGCAGTCCAGCTTAAGCTGCGTGCGTGGCTTGGCCATTAGCTTAACGACATCGACCCCCACATGCCCCTTAGTCAGCAACACGTAGGGAGCACCCAGAAAAATTGCCGCTGTGGCGCTAAAAACAACCGCTTCGGTCTGCCAGATGGTTGCAGCACGAAACACATAGCGCATCAATATCATCTGACACACCACAACCATTGAAAAGGTCAACAGCAGTGCGGCGAGCACGCCGCAGGCACGCGATAGCGCCTGGACCACATTGATGAATCTTAGGGCCATAGGAATCCTTATTGTGAAGACTTGAACTACCGGGCGCCACCCAAGCAGAGTGCAGCATGCCTGAGTGACGCCCGATATGGCCGCTGCTACTTGACAGCCAGTGCCTTGTTCAACAGCTCTTCTCCGCCTTTGACTTTCTCGGCGAAGTTCTTGTAGGACGATGTCTTGGCGACTTCCATCCAGGCATTGAAGTCTTCCGGACTCATGCTGACCACTTCAACGCCAGCCTTGGTGAAAGTGTCTATCATTTTCTGCTCGCCCTTGCGCGACTCGCCAATGAAGTACTCTTCGGCCTTCTTGGCGGCCGCCATAATGGCCTGCTGCTGCTCGGGCTTCAAGCCCTCGTAGACCTTCTTGGACATGATGACAGGCTCGTACATAAACCACAGTGCGTTTTCGCCAGGTGCCGTCAGACACTTGACCTGCTCGTAGATCCGGTACGACACAAAGCTGTCATTGGATGTATTGGTAGCATCAAGCACACCGGTCTGCATGGCGGTATAGATTTCAGACGACGGCATGGAAGAGATCGAGGCTCCGGCAGCTGCCAGCATCTGCTCGAAAGCCGGACCTGCGGCGCGTATGACCTGTCCTTTTATGGTGTCTGGACTGGTAATGCAGTTCTTTTTGGATGCGAACCCACCTGCCAGCCACGCATCGGCAATGACGATGGCGCCACTTTTCTCGACCAATGCCTTGATGTCCTTCATGAAGTCGGACTTATTGAGCCGCTGAGCGTGGTCGTAGTTGCGTACCAAGCCCGGCATAAGGGTCGCCGAAAACTGAGGCACACGGCCAGAAGCGTAATCAAGCGGGAAGGCTGCCATATCGAGTTGCCCGCGCGTGACAGCGCCCCATTGCTCCTTGGCCTTGTATAAAGATGACGAAGGAAATACCTGGATGGTCAACCCTACGTTTGCTGCCGCCACTTCACGGGCAATAATCTGCACCATCTCGTCGCGCGGGTCGCCTTGCCCACCGGGAAATTGATGCGACGCGCGCAGTGTGGTTTGCGCCGACACAGGCGCTGCCGCAGCCAGGGCTGCAGCCACTGCTACGATGCTTAATAGGCTTTTCATGCTTGTCTCCTGAAATTATTAATAAGGACTGCTTGCTATCTATGCGAGTTGCCTTGTTGCCTGAACTGCCTTGCTGGACGATATTGCTGAACGCCTCCTGTTGCCGCCCATTTCGTTATAGATCTTTATATTGCTGACGCAATACATTCTTTTGTACTTTACCCATGGTATTGCGCACCAACTGGTCTACCACATGTATGCGCTTGGGTACCTTGAAATTGGCCAGTCGCGATTTCAGGGCAACGATCAATGCTTCAACATCTATAGTCTCGCCCGTGCGCGGCACCACCACGGCCACCACTGCCTCACCAAAATCGGGATGCGGTACACCAATTACCGCCGACTCGTTCACGCCAGGCATTTCGTCAATGACCAGCTCGATCTCTTTAGGATACACATTGTATCCACCAGAAATAATCAAGTCCTTGCTGCGCCCAACGATAGTCAGGTAATTGTCGGGAACACCTTCGCCACCAAACTGGCCAACATCGCCGGTCCGGAACCAGCCGTCAGCCGTGAACTCTTCACGGGTCTTTTCAGGCATGCGCCAGTAGCCCGCAAATACGTTTGGACCGCGGACCTGCACATTACCTACCGTTCCTGCCAGCACGTTGCCATCCTTATCGTCAACGATACGCACCGACACGCCCGGCAAGGGCTGGCCTACGGTTCCGCCTATACGCTCTCCCAAAGCTGCGTCGTACGGATTAGACGTCAGCATGATGGTTTCGCTCATGCCGTAGCGCTCGAGTATGGTCAGCCCGGTGCGAGCCTTGAAATCTTCGAACGTTTCGGTCAGCAATGGCGCTGAACCCGAAATGAACAAACGCATATTGCGGCACACTTCCCGTGTGAAACGGGCATCAGCCAGTAAACGCACATAGTATGTAGGCACCCCCATCATGACTGTGCTTTCGGGCAAATATTGCAAAGCCTGATCAATGTCGAGCTTGGGCAGCCAGATCATTTTGGCGCCGGCCAGCAAGGCGCCATGCGACGCCACGAACAATCCGTGCACATGAAAAATTGGCAACATATGCAACAGCACGTCATCAGACCGCCAGCCCCAGAACTCTTTCAGCACCTGTGCATTGGACGACAGATTGCGATGAGACAGCATGGCGCCCTTGCTGCGCCCCGTCGTACCAGAGGTATATAGAATGGCCGCCAGATCATCAGGCCGATTGGACATGGTCTGAAATTCGTCACTTTGGCTGGCAGCTGCGACTGCGAGGCTGCCATTGCCGTCCTGATCCAGGGTATGGACGTGCGTCGTGCCCGTTTTACGCGCTAGTTCAGTCACCCAGTCGAGATTCTTGCTGTCGCAGACAATCATGGCAGGTTCGGCGTCGGTCAGGAAATACTCAACCTCTGCTGCCTTATAGGCAGTATTCAGCGGCAGATAGACCAGCCCGGCACGGATCGTCGCCAAATAAAGCATCAGAGCCATGGGCGATTTTTCTACCTGAACCGCTACTCTGGCACCCAAGGGCAAGTGCAAAGCCTGCAGCAAAGACGCCAGACGACCGCTCATGGCCTCGATATCATTCCAGCTATAGGTTTGCTCTGGTGTTTCTATGGCTACCTGCTGGCGATCCTGCGGAAAGCCCGCAGCCAGCAAAGCATACAAATTGGCATTGCCTTCCAAATCATTCTCCTTTGAATACCGGTTTGGCACCGGCCAAAAATGCTTGCACGCCTTCATGATGATCGCGGCTTTGCGCATAACTGAATAAATGTTGCAGCTCGTCGTGAGACAAGGGCTTGGGTGTCGCACACAAGCGCATTGCAGTTTGCTTGTTGAGACGCGCCGCCAATGGTGCTCCGTCGGCAAGCCGCCGAGCTGTGCGCATGACGTCGGCATCTACTTCGCTCTCGGGCAATACGCGCGTCAGCAAACCCTTGGTCATGGCCTCTGCGGCATCAAACACCCTGCCTTCAAGCAAAATCTCCAGCGTGACGGCACGTCCCACCAAGGCCAGCAAACCACGCATTTCATCTGGCGCCATAGGAAAACCCAAGCGATTGATGGGAACCCCGAAACGCGCACCAGACGAGGCAATACGCATATCACACTGTGCGGCAATCTCTAGCCCTCCTCCCACACAAACACCATGAATCTGCGCTATCACGGGGTGCATGCAGGAAGCGATGGCAGTGAGCGCTGGTGCCAGAATCTGGGTGTGATAATGCTGGACGCCGTCAAGATCGGCCCGGCAGTCCGGGAATTCGCGTATATCGGCACCTGCCGCAAAATTACCTTCATTGCCCCGCAACACTACGCAGCGCAGCGCCGAATTAGCCGAGAGCTCGGTAAAAATACGCTGCAGTTCCTGCCACATGAACACGGTAATGGCATTCAGCCTACCTGGATGGCTAAGCGTGACGAAGGCAATAGGGCCCTCGTAGTCGAGCAGGATGCGCCCTGGCGACAGGCTGGTATCGGCAACACTCATCGCCACCTCAGATTCATGCCCAGCCTTGGTTTTCCGGCAGCCAGTTGGGCGAGGTTATCGTCCAGCTGATCAAGTTCATACAGATAATTAGTCATGATTCCGCAAGATTGCGCCATGCCTTTCGCTGAGCAGTCGGCAGCCCAATTGACACGCTCTATGCGTGCACCATTACCCAGGTGAAAGCGTGCCACAGGATCAAGGGGCTGACCGTTCTTCATGGATTTCAGATATTGGACGGCAAGACGCAAGCCAGTACGCTGCACCGCGTCGGAAGCCTGCCCAGCCGCTGCCGACCTAAGCCTGTCTACCCACTTTAGCCCAGCCTCGGGGTCATCTTGCGCCTGCTGCTTGTCAGCCTTGTCACTTAGCAGCTCTTGCATGGCTTTACCGTCTTGCTTGCCCAGCCATTCAGCAAAGCCCGGCATGGGTGATAGTGTTGCAAACGACTTAAGCCGCGGCAGCTCGCGCAACAGCTCGTCAATGACTCTTTTAAGCAGGAAATTGCCGAAACTAATGCCACGCAAGCCCGGTTGCGTATTTGAAATGGAATAAAAAATAGCCCAACGCGCTTTGCCGGTATCGTCCGGCGGCGACTGCGGATCGAGCAATACTTGAACATTGCCGGCCATCTGCGTTGCAAAGGCAACCTCTACAAATATCAGAGGGATGCCGCTCATGCGGGGATGAAAAAAAGCATAACAGCGGCGATGACTGGCCACCCTGTGCTTGAGCTCTTCCCAGGAACGAATTTCGTGCACCGCTTCGTACTGAATCAGCTTTTCAAGCAAAGAAGCGGGCGAATCCCAGGTGATCGGACGCAGCTCAAGCATACCGACGTCAAACCAGCTGGACAACAAACCCTCGAGCTCACGCTCGAGCACACCCAGCCCAGATACCTGCTTGCGCCAGCGCAGCATATCGGCACGCAGCTCGACCAGCAGATTCAGGCTTTCTGCCTGCGCATAAAGACGCCGGAACAGGCGCAGCCCTTGATCTTCTCGCGGCTCCAGTCCACCGCTGGCTTGCACCAGGCCGGTCAGCATGGTTCTTCGCTCTTTGGCCTCGGCAGCCAGGTAGCGCGCGCTCCATTGCTTTGCCAGGCGATTGGCCGCCACATCAGTCAGCCGGGCGGAGAACAAGGTTTGCACTTCAAGCGGGGCTGGCAAATGATCGCGGTCGAGCCAACGGCTCAGGCGGGCGATCAAGCCTTCGGCTGCTTTGTCAGTATCGTTCTCGCTGGTAGGTTCGACTACGGCAACGGCATTTTCCTGCTTTCGGGTATCGGTGACCGTCATGATCAAACTCCTGAGTCGTGTAAGGCGGATGACGACAGCGGATCAACCGTCAAGGCGCCGCTGTCTTGGGCAGCCAGGGCATGCAGCGCATTGAGCTGGCGCATCAGGTGCTTGCGCGTCAAGGCCTCCGCGCCGTCGGAATCACGTGCTTTCAGTGCTGCAAAAATGGCCAGGTGCTCGGCGCAAGACTCCTGCACCCGCCCTGGATAAGCTAGGCTTTTATGCCGTGACAAACTGAGCAGCTTGCGCAGGTTATCGACCAGGTCGGATAGCCAGCGGTTATCGGCCAATGCCTGTATGGCTTCGTGTATAAGGGCATTCGTAGCGTAGTACTGATCAATATCGCCCGCCTTGGCGCGCCACTGCAACTCTTGATGCAGTGGCTCGAGCCGCTGTAGATCGTCATCGGTGACTTTGCGTGCCGCTTCGTGGGCACAACGGCCTTCGAGCATGGCCATCAATGGAAAGATATCGTCAAGATCGCGGGCTGATAGCTCGTTGACGAAGCACCCGCGCCTGGGCTCAAGGCGCAACAGGCCTTCTGCCACCAGCACCTTAAGAGCCTCACGCAGCGGAGTGCGCGAGATGCCCAATTCTTGGGTCAGATTGACTTCGTCTATCCAGGCGCCTGCCTCAAGCTCGCGCGACGCAATCATGGCGCGCAATCTGTCGGCAACCTCTAGGTAAAGCACTTGTTGAACGATACGGGTACCCACGTACGTGCCCTCCGTTATGGGCCGTTTACGTAAATGTGATGCATGCCCATAATTCATAATTATGGCGAAATTTCGTGATAAGGCAATAAGCAAATTCCTATTGTTAACCCTAGGAAGGTCTAAACTAGTCTCATCTCACCATCACTTGTTATTCAAGCCTTGGGCGCGCGATTGCGTGCGTTCATTTTCTTTTTTCGCTTATTTTGATCAGGAGCCATGCAATGAAGGACGCCGCACGCCCGGAAACCCACCCAGACAAACCAGACTGGCACGATGAAACTGCGGTGTTACATGGCGATTCCTGGCTGTCCAGTGATGCTTCGGTGGTCCCGCCCATACATTACAGCGCCACGTTCAAAGCCAATAGTGCGGAAGAATTTGCCGATATGGCCAACACGCCCCGCCACCCGAACTTCTATACCCGCTACGGCAACCCCGTGCACAAGCGTGTAGAGGCCATACTGGCCGACCTCGAAGGAACCGAAACCGCCCTGCTTACCGCATCGGGCATGGGCGCCATCAGCACAACCATACTGGCCTTGGTATCGCGCGGCGATCATGTCATCGCACAACGCCGCCACTACATGAGCACTTCCCGGCTATTTGAAGAAGTCCTGCCCCGTTTTGGCGTAGAGTCGACCATCGTTGACCAGACTGACCTGGAAGCGATGGCAGCCGCCATTAAACCCAACACGCGACTGATCATGGTCGAAACGCCGGTTAATCCAACTTTGTCGCTGACCGACCTGCGTGCAGTCGCCGCACTGGCCAAGCCCAAAGACATCATCACCGTCGCCGACAATACTTTTGCCTCGCCGCTTAACCAAAAGCCGCATGCCCTGGGCATAGATATTGTTCTGCACAGCGCAACCAAGTATTTTGGCGGCCATCACGACATTACCGCCGGAGCCGTCTGCTGCAGCCAGGCACACGCCGAGAAGATCTGGGATATGCACACCACTTTGGGTTCGGTGCTATCACCCATGGACGCCTGGCTGCTATTGCGCGGCCTACGTACCTTGTCATTAAGAATAGAACGCATTAATGCCAATACACTGGCGCTGGCTCAGTGGCTGGAAGCCCAGCCACAAATAGAACGTGTGTTTTATCCGGGCCTCGAAAGTCACCCGCAACATGCGCTGGCCCTCAAGCAGATGCGCGGGTTTGGCGCAGTCATTGCCTTCTCGGTCAAAGGTGGCTTTGATGCCACCAGCCGCTTCGTGTCAAGCCTGAGGCTGGCCACGCATGCAGTCAGTCTGGGTGGCGTCGAGACCCTGGCTGTGCACACCGCTGCCATGTGGGCGGGCACCATGACCGAGGCTCAAATGAAGACAGCTGGCATCGAACCCAATTTCGTCCGTATGTCAGTGGGCGTCGAGCATATCGATGATCTTAAGAGCGATCTTGACCAGGCCTTAAACCAGCCGGGCTAAGACACTGCACCGGCAATATCAATTCCTGGGCAGCCCGGCAACCGCCGGGCCCACGACATCAGGTCACGTACTGGAAAGGCCTGATGCGCCGCAGCGCCATGATCATGCCCAGTGACACGGCAAATACACAAACAGCGGTAAGCGGAATGGCCCACCACGATGACTTTGTGGTATCCGTCAGCCCTGTTGCATCGCCCATAAGATTCAGCACAAAAATATGTATGCAGTAAATACCCAGCGTGCAGGCGGCTACCTTGTGTACTGGACCGGAATATTCGCTCACCTTGGTCCCCACACCATACAGCACATTAAAGGCGCATACGGACGAAGCCAGCACAAACGGAGACAGGTAGTCATAAAAAAGGGTCTCTGGCTCACCCGATTGTGTTGAGTAAGCATAGGTTGCCACCATGGTCAGCATACTGAACAGCAGGAAGAGAGCAAGATTCGCGAACCAGTACTTGCGCTTGTCGGGATGCTGCATGTAAGCCTCGTGCACGTAGGCACCCAGGAATAAATAGCCGACCAGGCCGAAAAAAGAATCGAAGCCGTAAACCTGCAACAAATCAGCTTCAATATGCAGCGCCTCGCGCAAGGTTGGCCAGGCGCACACTGTTGCCCAAAAAATCAGATAGGTTTTTTTCTCGGAAGGCTGCGTCGCATGCCATATCTTTCGCAAGAAAGGCACGAACAAATAAATACCAACGATGGCATACAGATACCACAGGTGAAACGTGACCGGCCCGTTCAGCAGCGCCTTGATCCAGTTGTACCAGGCGCCGTATCGCTCGCCTTCCCATGTGTTCCAGGCCATGTAAAACAGCGACCAGAACAAAAGCGGTGGCAAAATACGCGCAAAACGCTTTCTAAAGAAAACGGGCATGGATTCTTCCCTGGCGAGTAACAAAACCCCGGTAATCATCAGAAAAATCGGCACGCAGCTGCGCGTCAGGGAATCATAAAAGTTGCTGGCCCACCATTGCTCGTCAAAAACAGAAAAATTGACTGCAGCCACATGCAACAGCACCACCATAAAGCACGCGCCCACCCTGGCGGTATCCATGGCGGTGCTAAAGGTACTTCGGATCTGAGACATGCCGGCTCCACTTGATAAAACAATGTAGAGTTAACACGCAGCCTCTTGACGCATGCAATGAGCCATCACGACTCTTTTCCAGGTGTTAACAGATATCGGGTTTTCCCTTATTGGTTAACAACTCATTGCCTTTCACTACAAGCACTGTCCTGAAATTCACACTGCTATGTAGCCGAACGTGCGGTAGAGAATTAAAAGCCCGCCCGTTAGAATGAGATTTCGAATCACCCATCCAGACAAAGGAAAAATCGATATGCGCCGACTCATGCTGCTGCGCCATGCCAAAGCCGACTGGCCCGATGGTGTTGCCGACCATGAACGTCCACTGGCACGAAGAGGTCAGCGTCAAGGCCCAGAGATGGCCAGGTTCATGGCTGCAGAGGGCCTGGTGCCAGATAGAGCCATTGTCTCTACAGCCAAACGTACACAGGAAACCTGGGAGCTGGTTGCACCGGCCTTCCCGCCCAGCATCAGCAAAAGCAACGACGCTCGCATCTATGAAGCACCAAAAGAGAATATATTAAAAGTCATCCGCGAAGCCGACGACGCAGCGCAGGCGTTGCTACTGATCGGCCACAACCCAGGGTTTGCCGAAGTAGCGTACAGTCTGATCAATACTGACCAAGCCTCGCCCGCCCTGTCTCGGCTTGAACGCGGCTACCCGACATCGGGCCTGGCCGTCATAGATTTCCAGGTGGATCACTGGGCCGATATTGCCGAAGGCAGCGGACGGCTGCAACGCTTTGAAACGCCGGCTTCTATTGGTGATTGATCAGAATATTCTTTCTGCGCCTATCCGGGACATGCTTCAGCATCAATGTGCCTATCCTTGCGGAGCCTATCCATTGAAGGCAAAATGCCCCGGATAGGCGAGGCTGTAGTTAAACTCACGGCGTGCGCTCGCAGCACGAAACGTATCAAGGACATTCATGAAAGCCATTCAAATCCAGCATCCCGGTGGTCTGGAGCTCCTGCGTCTTGTCGATATGGCCCCTCCGGGTGCTCCAAAAGCGGGCGAGATCCAGGTGCGCATCCATGCCAGCTCGCTCAATTACCATGACCTTGGCGTAGTCACTGGCCACGGCCGCGCAGAGAATGGCCGTATTCCGATGGCCGATGGTGCAGGGGTTGTCGCTGCCGTAGGCGACGGCGTAACAGAGTTTGCCGTGGGTGATGCCGTTGTTTCGTGTTTCTTCCCACACTGGCAATCTGGCCGGGACGTGCCCAGCACATTCCAAACCGTCCCAGGCGATGGCGTAGACGGTTTTGCGCGCGAGTGGGTCAACATGCCCATTCATGCATTCACGCTCGCGCCCAAGGGGTACACCCACGAAGAAGCCGCCGCACTGACAACGGCTGGCCTTACCGCTTGGCGAGCGCTGGTGGTCGACGCTCGCATACAGGCAGGTGACACCGTGCTGGTACTGGGCACCGGTGGCGTCTCCATCTTTGCACTGCAAATGGCCAAGTCCATGGGAGCACGAGTGATAGCCACGACCTCGTCCGACGCCAAGAAAGAGCGCCTGCTCGCACTGGGGGCTGATCAGGTCATCAACTACAACGACCAGCCCGAATGGGGCGACGTGGTGCTGGCCTCTACCGGAGGCCGGGGTGTCGACATGGTGGTGGAAGTGGGCGGTCCTGGCACCTTGCCCCAGTCCATTCGCGCCTGCGCTCCCGGCGGTCACATTGCGCTGATCGGCGTGCTTACGGGCTTTTCGGGCAGCATTCCCAGCGCTGAAATGATGCGCAAGCAGCAAACGCTGCGTGGTCTGATCGTCGGCAGCCGCGAGCAACAGCAAGACATGGTGCGCGCATTGGAAAACTTCAGTTGGCGCCCCATCATCGACAGCAGCTACCCGCTGGAACAGATTGCCGAGGCCTTTGCTCACCAGAAAGCCGCCAGACACTTCGGTAAGATATGTCTGCACTATTGAAAGTTGCTCAAGCAATCCGGCCGTTTATCGCTGAGCTGGCCGATGCGGAAGGCGTCGCACAGGACGCCTGGCTGCGCTGACACACCGCAGCACAACAAAACTTTGCAGCACGAAAAAGATGCGACGTTCAACTCAGAACCGGTCAGCCAGAGCCGTCGGCCGAATTTTCAGACTGACATCCCTGCTGGTAGCACTGGCCCTGCCCGCCCTCTCCATGGCAGTAGAAGAACTGCGGATTATCACCTCGTACCAGCCCAGTATGACCCACCCCATGCTAGAGGCATTCCAGCAGCGCTATCCGGATATCCACGTCCGGGTGCTGAACAAGAACACGCACGCCGCCGTCGATGAGATGCTAGCTGGCAACGAGCGACGCTTTGACCTGTTCTGGGCGTCGGCCCCCGAAGCTTTCGTGGTGCTGGAACACGCCGGCCTGCTGGTGGACCTGGGCCATGGGCCGCATGCCGATTTCGCTTGGTCGGCAGTGGGCTGGACATGGCGCAGCCCCCACGGTCCCACAGGTCAATTCCCGGTGCCGCAAGACTGGAACGATCTGCTGGATCCCGCCTTTGCCCAAAGCATCGCAATGTCGCACCCTATGCGGTCAGGCACCATGCATTCTCTACTGGAGACCATACTGCAGGATCGCGGCTGGCAGGCGGGTTGGGCATGGGTTCTGGAGCTGACTGGCCAACTGAACACCATTTCCGCCCGCAGCTTTGGCGTGCTGGAGGGCGTTGTCAGGGGTGATTTCACCATAGGGTTGACCATAGACTTCCTGGCGCTCACACGTAGCACAGATGGACTGGTGTTCCGCTATGGCCGCCCGGTGATCATGATCCCGGCGCGAATCGCAGCATTGCGGGGAAGTCAGCACAATAAGGCTGCTCACGCCTTCATGGACTTCGTATTGTCCGAGGACGGACAGCGCATATTGCTTCGTCCCGATGTGCGCCGCATTCCCGTCAATCCTGATGTCCGTGCGGAACTGGCCGAATCCCTCAACCCTGAAGTCAGGGCGGCATTGAATTTCAGCTGGTCACGCTACGATCCCGAGCTGGCCGCACGGCGTTACTGGGAGGTCAATCAGATCTTCGAAGCCTTTGTTGCACGCGACCTGCTGCTGCGCCGCGACCTGTGGCGACGCCTGCGGGCGCTGAGCCAGGCCCCCGCAGCGGAACGCACTCGCATCCGGCGCCTGCTGACATGGATGCCACTGACCGAGCACCAGGCGCGCTCAACCTCCCAAAATCGCGAGACACTGGTGGAATGGTCGGAGCGCTCTCACACCATACTGCGTGATGCCGAGGCACTCATCCGCTTGCTGGAACAACCATGAGACACTGGCGCGGCTCCATCAGAGGGCGCTTGCTGGCCGCACTGATACTGGTAGTGCTGATTGCTGCAGGTGTACTGGCAGTGGGCATGGGCGTGATGTTGCGGGCCGAAAACGACTTCCGCACGCTGGCCCAGGATCGCATTCCTGCCGTTGCCCTGGCGGGCGAGCTGGCCGAGGCAACAGGTGATCTGGCCGCACTCGCCATGCAAATGGTCGCAGATCCCGCCATGCCTGCAACACCGATGCAACAGGCCATAGACAAGGCAGCAAGAGGGGTTGAGGCAGTTCTGGCCTCACCGGTACTGCAGGCAGCACCAGAACGGGCCGCGACTCGCGCGGCAACCAGTGTGGCTGAACGGGACCTGCGACGTGCCCTGACCGATTTCAGCCGGATCAGCGCAGATCTGGCCCAGCATGCCCGGGCCGAGGCCAGGGCTGGCATAGAGCTACGCTGGGTCCATGCCGATGCGCAGGATCAAGTGCAAGGAATTCTTAGCGATCTGTCCTTCAATATGGACACCCAACTGGCGGCCCTGGTCAGCGCGGCTGACCAAGTGACCCGCAGCCGAGCCGAGCAAGCCTTATCGCGAGACTGGCTGCTACGTGACCGGATGCAGCAGATTGGGTCAGAGGCCGCCACACTGACCGCGCTTTTGTTGCAGGCGCGGTCAGCTGACAATCTCGATGCGCTGGAGCAAGCTCGTGGACTTGGCCGCGACACACTGGACAGGCTGGCGTTGGCACAACTGAACCTGCCATCGCGCGTGGACATCAAGCTGCTGGTCCAGACACTGGACAAGCTCAAGGCACTGGCGACAGGTGAAGGCAACGTCTTCGCCCAGCAGCAGCAGCGGCTGGATTTTCATCGTGCCGCCGTTACCGAACTACATGCAGCTCAGTCGAGCCTGGCCCGGATGCAAGCTGCACTGACTGACTTGGGCCGGACCGAACGCATTGGGGCCCAGCAAAGCGCCGATGCGGCAGCAGCCGCTATCGAACGCGGTTCGATCTGGCTGGCATTGGTGACATTGATCGGGGCAATAGCAACCGCCGCCATTTTGGCAATTTTTGTCCATCGCCGTATCCTGCTGCGGATAGAAGCGTTGTCTGCCGATCTGCGTCGCATCGCCCAAGGAGACCTGACAGGGGGCCTGCAGACTCACGATGCAAGCGCCTCTGAACCAAACGAAAGAGACGAAATCACCGATATGACACATGCCGTAGGCGTGTTTCGCGCTTCAGTCCGCGAGCGCCAGCAAGCCATAGAGCGACTGGAGCTGACACAACGCGATCTGGTGCAGGCGGGCAAAATGGCCGCCCTTGGGCAGATGTCGGCCGCCATCAGTCACGAGATCAACCAGCCTCTGGCTGCCATCGGCCACCGATTGCATAATCTGGGTGCGGCTCATCCTGACGCCCGCCCCGCCATTGCTCGAATTGACGCTCTGCTGGAACGCATCACGCGCACCATTGGACATCTACGCCGCATCGCTCGTCGGTCGGCTCACCGCAATGGCTGCGTACCGCTGGCCGAGCCTATGCAGGCTGCGCTGGAACTGCTAGACCACCGCTTGCGTGCCGAAGGGGTGCGCGTAAAATGCCATGATCTCAGCGATCTGCAAGTCGCCGGCGACGAAATTCTGCTTGAGCAAGTTTTGCTGAACATCCTTGGCAATGCGCTGGATGCCATCGCTACGCGCGAAGCGGCACTCGAGCCGGGGCTGATACACATAGAATTACATGAGGGCGATCCCGTCAGGCTATCGATCCGCGACAATGGTATAGGTCTGGGCGGACAAAGCGGGCAGACGCTGACCGACCCATTCGTGACGACTAAAGAACCAGGCAAGGGGCTGGGTTTAGGCCTGTCAATTGCCTTTAACGTCATGCAGGATATGGGCGGACACCTGGAGATAGAACAACAGCCGGAAGGCGGAGCCATGGTACGGCTACGCCTGAATCGCTGGCAGGAAAAAAATAATGAGTGACATTGCACAGGTAATGCTGGTCGAAGATGACACCGACCTGCGGTTGGCCACAATAGAAACGTTGGAACTGGCTGGATTTCAAGTACTGGGGTTCGAAAATGCCGCGCCCGCACTGGCGGCGCTACATCCCGATTTTCCCGGTGTAATTCTCTCGGATTTGCGCATGCCTGGTCTTTCGGGGCTGGACTTTCTGGATCGGGCTCAAAAATTGGCAGCGAATGTTCCCTTCATCCTGATCACTGCACACGGTGACGTGCCAGCCGCCATCCGTGCCATGCGCGCAGGCGCGCATGATTTTCTGGAAAAACCCTGCCCACCCGAACTGATGCTTGATGTACTGCGACGTGCGCAGGCCATGCGCAACCTGCAGCTGGAAAACCACCACTTGCGCGATCGCCTGGATCGCAGCACGATACCCGAGGAACAACTGATCGGGCGCTCCCCGGCCATGCAGGACTTGCGCAGACAATTACAGACACTCGCCGGCCTGCAGGTCGACTTAATGATCGCAGGCGAAACCGGCACTGGCAAGGAACTTGTCGCCCAGGTACTGCATGCCATGTCTGCACGCGCAGACGGCCCTTTTATTGCGATCAATTGCGGAGCGCTGAATGCGGCCGAGGTTGACCGCGAACTGTTTGGCACCGGCGACTCCCTCGGTCTTATTGCACGGGCCGAGGGTGGCACGCTGTATCTGGACGAGCTGGAATCCATGCCTGAAGATCTTCAGGTACGTTTGCTGCGAGTACTGGATGCACGCGAAATCACACCGCTAGGTGCTGCACCACGCCCCGTCGACCTCCGTATCTTCGGCAGTGTCAAACGCCCGCCCGATACGCTGATGGCTGATGGCTTGTTGCGACCCGATCTGTTTCACCGCTTCAATGCCGCACTGCAACTGCCGCCACTGCGCCAGCGCAACGACGACGCAGCACTGCTAGTCGCCCATTTTGCCACTCATGCCGCCGCACGCCACAACCTGCCCAAAATCCATATCGACGAAGCCCTGCGTCGCCGAATAGCCTGGCATGACTGGCCCGGCAACGTGCGCGAGGCTCGCAATCTGGCCGAACGCCTGGTTATAGGCATGGATCCCGGCCTACCCGCTCAGGGTGAGCGCACGGCGGTAACCAGCCACCCTGGCTATGACGCCGCTATGGAAGATTTCGAATCGCGCTTGTTGCGCGCCGCACTGATGGAAACCGGCGGCCGCAAAACCGAGGCAGCCAACTTGCTGGGCATTCCGCGCAAGCGGCTTTATCTGCGGTTGCGTCATCACAAGCTACTGGAGGGCGCAGATTCGGGTCAGAAGTGACCCATGAAATGAGTCAGGTTTAACCCATTTTATTCTTTAAAAACAAATACTTGAGTGTTTTAGAATATTCATGCATAGTCTTGTCCGTACAGGCGTAATCCGGTTCTGCATCGCCATGATCCGTCTGACACAGCATGGAAAGAACAAACAAACACCAGGAGGAGTAAATGAAGAAAATCTTGACCCTCAGCGCCACTGCCGCCGCGCTACTGATGACGTCTGCCTTGGCCTTTGCCGATACGGTAACAGTCGTCACATCATTCCCGCGAGACTTGACCGATCCGTTCAAGACCGCCTTTGAGGCCGCCAATCCGGGCACCACGCTGGAAGTGGTCAGCCGCAACACCAATGCTGCTGTTTCTCACCTGAAGGAAACCCAGAGCGCCAATAGTGTAGACCTGATGTGGGCCTCGGCGCCCGACGCCTTCGAAGTATTGAAAGCCGATGGACTCCTGGCCAAGGTTGATATAGATTCCAAAGGCATTCCCGATGCGATCGGTGGCTATCCCATTAATGATGCCGATGGCTACTATTATGGCTTCGCGGCCTCAGGCTATGGGATCATGTACAACACCCGCTATGCCAAAGCCAACGACCTGCCCCCAGCCAAAGAATGGGACGATCTGAAACGTGCAGAATACAGCGGCCATGTCGCGATGTCCGCGCCCTCACGCTCCGGCACCACCCACCTGACGGTCGAAACCCTGTTGCAGGGCGAAGGCTGGGATAAGGGCTGGGCCACCTGGAAATGGATCGCGGGCAATATGAACACCGTGACCGAACGCAGCTTCGGCGTACCTGATGCAGTGAACTCGGGCGCTACCGGCTTCGGTATTGTGATCGACTTCTTTGGTCTGGCATCCAAGGCCTCAGGCTTTCCGGTCGAGCTGGTCTACCCAAGCGTGACCGCCATCGTACCTGCGAATATCGCCGTCATCAAAAATGCGCCTAATGAAGAAGGTGCGGTGAAGTTCATCGAGTTCCTGCTGTCACCCAAGGGCCAGCAAATACTGCTGAACCCGGCCATCATGCGCCTGCCGGTCAATCCTGCCGCCTACGAGAACACACCTGAAGGCTTCCCCAACCCCTTCTCCAAAGATTTCGCACCCGGTGCGATTGAGTTCGATGTGGATACATCGGGCGAACGCTATAACCTCGTGAACTCCTTGTTCGATGTGCTGATAACCTACCGCCTGGAAGATCTGCGCGAAGCAGTATCGGCCATACATAAAGCCGAAGCAGCACATGAGAAAAACGGCAACGACAAGGCTGCTGCCCTCATCGCCGAGGCCCGCAAGCTGATCGAAGCCATGCCTATTACCGCAGAGCAAGCATCAGACCCTGCATTCGCAAACGTCTTCACCACCTCGCGTGCCAAGGCCGAAACCAAGGTCGTCGGTCGTCAGGCTGAAGTTGAACAGGGCTGGGACAGCTTTGCGGTGGAAAACTATCGCAAGGCCCGCGAACTGGCCGAGCAAGCAGCAGCGCTGTAATACACACGCTCAGCTCCGCCAAGACCCGCGCCCTGATCGAGCGCGGGTCTTGGCCCGCCCATTCCCTTTAGGACGAGCATGACAGACATTACTTTCCGGGACGCCGCCCCGCGCCGCTTCACGCTGTTCCCGCGCCTGTCAGGTGCTGCAGTCGCCGGCATCCTGATCGCGATCTTTCTGATGGCGTTCCTTATCCTGCCGGTGGCGCAGGTGATTTATGTCGCCTTTCTGGACGCGCGCACGGGCGTCTTTACACTGCAGAACTTTCAGGATTTCTTCAACACGACGCTGTTTCGCGAAAGCTTCGTAAACTCGTTCTATGTTTCTGCAATGTCAGTGGTGGTCGCGACCGCGATCGCACTGCCATTGGCCTATATCACCACACGCTTTAACTTCGCCGGCACTGCTGCAATTCAGGCACTAGGAATCATTCCGCTGATCATGCCCCCCTTCGTGGGCGCGGTGGCTATGTCACTGCTGTTTGGCCGCAACGGTTCCATCAACCTGCTCCTGAACGAATATTTCGGCTTTCGAATTCCGTTCATGGAAGGACTGTCCGGCGTCATTCTGGTTCAGTCCATCCATTACTTCCCTTTTATCCTGATCAACCTGTCAGCCAGCTTGCGCAATATCGACCGCTCCATGGAAGAGGCGGCGCAGAACCTGGGTTCTTATGGCATGCGGATGTTCCGCCGCATCGTCTTCCCGCTGGCCATGCCCGGTTATCTGGCTGGCGCTGCATTGGTCTTCATCAAGGTCTTCGACGACCTGGGCACTCCCCTGCTGCTGAACGTCAATAATATGCTGGCGCCGCAGGCCTACCTGCGTGTCACCGGTGTCGGAATCAATGACCCCATGGGCTATGTGATTTCTTTCATCCTGGTGGCATTCTCGGTGTTTTCACTTTGGGCCTCGTTCCTGTTCATGCGAGGCAAAGATTATGCGACAGTACAAAAGGGTGGCGGCGGACTATCGCGCCGCGACTTGAAGCCGCGTGAGAAATGGCTGGCATGGACCGTGATCGGACTGATACTTGCCATGGTGCTATCGCCGCATATTGGACTGCTGCTGCTGGCATTTGGCACAATCTGGTCTTTTGCACCGCTGCCTGACGCGTTCACTCTCCAGCACTTCGGCACCATCTTCACCCAATCCTCGCAGTATGTCTGGAATACGCTGATCTATGCCAGCTCGGCCGCCGTGATCGATGTGGTCCTGGGCACAGCCATTGCCTATATTGTGATCCGCACCAAGCTGGCCGGACGCAAATGGTTGGACTATATGGCAACTGCAGCACTGGCCGTTCCAGGTGTAGTGCTGGGCATAGGTTATCTGCGCATGTTCCACAGCATTCAGCTCCCCTTTGGCCTGGGTCAGATGTCCAGCTTCTGGGGCATCATCATCGTTGCGCTGGCCGTGCGTCGCCTGCCGTACGCACTACGGGCATGCATGGCGGCACTGCAACAGATTTCTCTCTCGCTTGAAGAGGCCGCCGAAAGCCTGGGCGCTTCACGCACCAGCACCATACGGCGCATCGTGGTGCCCTTGATGACGGGAGGCATACTTGCCGGCTTCGTGACCAGTTTCGCTACGGCAGCCGTCGAACTCTCGGCAACCATCATGCTGGTTGCGCGCTCGTCCGACGCACCTCTTGCTTACGGCATCTACCTTTACATGCAATCGCCTGCAGGACGCGGGCCCGGCGCTGCCCTTGGCATCCTGGCCGTTGTGATTGTGGCAATTGGCACCTATCTTTCGCAGCGCATCATCGAGCGCGAGCGTGCACGTCAAACCATGACCGGCGACGGACAGCACTAAGTTTCGGAGACCAAATATGACATCAAGCAAAGCAGGAATCCGTATCGAGGATCTGCACCTGTCCTTCGGTGCCACCAAGGTGCTGGAAGGCATCAACATGGTGATCGAACCAGGTGAATTCTTTGCATTCCTGGGCCCCTCGGGTTCCGGAAAATCCACGCTGCTGCGCGCCATTGCAGGCTTTGGCCCTACGCCGCACGGCCGCATCCTGATCGGCGATCGCGATATTGCCAACCTGCCCCCCTGGAAGCGCAATGTGGGCATGGTGTTCCAGTCGTACGCCCTGTGGCCACACATGTCGGTGCGCAAGAACGTCGCCTTTGGCCTTGAGGAGCGCAAGATGCCTGCGCGCGAAATCGGCCCCAAGGTCGAAGCCGCGCTGGAAACCGTAAATCTGCTGAATCTGGCAGACCGCATGCCCGCGCAACTATCGGGCGGTCAACAACAGCGCGTGGCACTGGCCCGCACTATTGCTATCGAACCACAAGTGCTGCTGCTGGATGAGCCCTTGTCCAATCTTGATGCCGCGCTACGCGTCCAGATGCGGCGTGAACTGCTGGCCCTGCAGCGCAAGCTTGGCCTGACCACCATCTTTGTAACTCACGACCAGGAGGAAGCCAACACTACCTCCGACCGGATGGCCGTGCTGAACAAAGGCGTCATCCAGCAAATCGGTACTCCACAAGCGCTTTATGACCATCCAGCCAATACGTTTGTGGCGGGCTTTCTTGGTACGGCAAACATTCTGAACGGAACGATTCAAGGCCAAAGTTTCATGACCGCTGGCGGACAACGACTGAGCGTTGCCAAGCCTGTCGAGAATGCCAGTCGCATCGTACTGCGCCCGCAGAACGTTCAACTGACAGCGGCAGGTGGCGACATCCCTGGCAAAGTCACACATAGGGAATTCCTGGGCAGCCAGATCCGCTACCTGGTCGAAACTCCCGATGGCCAGATCATCGTTGATACACTGCACTCGACGGGCATTCCACCGTACGACGAAGGGGCTCCCGTCTTCCTGACCATAGACAGCCACAGTGCCCCTTTATTGACGGACTAAACACATGGTAGAGCTTTGGTTTATTCGCCATTTCCGTACACCATGGAACAGCCAGGGCCGCCTGCAGGGCCAGCGCGACATCGCGCTGGACAACCCAATGGGGCCCCAGGACCTGGCCATGCTGGCCGCCAATCGGCAGGCACTGACTGATCAGGATTTCGCCCTGGTCCTGACCTCACCGCTGAGCCGGGCACGCCAAACCGCAGAGTTGTATGGGTTTCCCGGTGCAGAAGCTGATCCTGACCTGGCCGAAATCGCCTTTGGTGACTGGGAGGGCCGCACCTGGGACGAGCTGGAAGCCGCCCACCCCGGCGCATGGCAAAATGCGCTGCATACCCTTCCGTTGGGCGAATCCATGGACGAATTCAGCACCCGTATTGCTCGCGTACGTGATCGTATAAGGGGGGCGCAAGGACCCGTGCTGGCCTTTGGCCACGGTGCGTGGCTGGGCGGTCTACAGCTGTTGCAGGAGGGGCGACAAGGAGGCATGCCCCGGCAGACACTGGCCAATGGTGCCTTAATCAGGCTGACATTGTGACCTCAACCATATAAGAAGCCTTATCCATAAGCACTTGCTATTGCTTTAGCTGATCTATCAGCTTGCTTACAAACACCTCGCACTCGTCAACCTGAGATACCTCGATGTACTCGTTGGGTTGATGCGCCTGATCTATAGAGCCAGGGCCGTATACCACCACCGACAGATCATGCGCACTGAACTGGCCGCCTTCGGTAACATAAGGCACCACACCGCAACACGAGCAGCCCGATAGTTTCATGGCGATCCGCTGTGCTTCGTCATTATCGCTGTCAATCAGCGGCGGTACCTCTGCCAGCACTTCAGTCGTAATGGACGCACTGGGAGAAATAGCCTGCATCGCAGGTAGCAAACTGTTGGCGTAGCGCTCAAAACTGTCAAGATAATCACGCCAGTTTTCATCTGGCAAAGTGCGCACATCCCAGGTAAATGAGCATTCACGAGAAATGATATTCAGGGCGGTCCCACCATGGACTAACCCTACATGCACAGTAGTGTACGGCGGTACGAAAGCACAATCAGGTCTGGCCTTGGCCTTGTTGCTGAGCATCATGTCGTCAAGGAATGTGATGAGCCTGGCAGCCGTCATGACCGCGCTTACGCCGCGCTGCATCTGGCTGGAATGCGCCTCGTGCCCTATGACGGTCGTACGCACAGCACCCAAGCCCTTATGCGCACTGATCGGTTGCATGCTGGTCGGCTCGCCGACAATGACCGCACTGGGCTTTGCGATTTCATGCACCATGCGTTCGATCAGTGCGGGCGCCCCCACGCAACCAACCTCTTCATCGTAGCTCAGTGCAAAGTGTATGGGGCGCGCAAGACCAGCGCTCAACATATCGGGCACCGCAGCCAGCGCGACAGCAATAAAGGATTTCATATCGCAAGTGCCACGCCCATATAGCTTGCCATCCTTCTCTGTCAGGACGAAAGGATCGGTATCCCAGGGTTGACCGTCTACCGGCACCACATCGGTATGTCCCGACAGGACTACACCACCCTCGACATCAGGCCCTATTGATGCAAACAGATTCGATTTCTTGCCATCCTGGCTTTTAACCAATTGACTGTCTATGCCATGGCCTGCCAGATAATCGCGCACGTATTCAATCAACTGCATATTGGAGTTGCGCGACACGGTATCAAAACCCACCAGCCTGGTAATCATATCGAGCGATTGTGGCGTCATGGGGTCGTTCCTTTTTGTTTGTTCGTGTGGGAACAGTCTAATTATTAGCCCGGGAAAAGTCTATCAAGGCTGCGTCATCCAGCCATGCGATGTGGCGTCTCTGTTTGTCACCCCTCACGGACCGGCCGCACCGGCCAGAACAAAGCCAATCCGGGCAAATCAACACGCCGTGCATGCATGTAATGCCTTATCGTGCTGCTCACGAATTTGCTCCACCAGATAATCCAGGAATACGCGCGACCGCTGCGGAATGAATTTGCGGCTGGGCACTGCGGCATACATGGCGAGCCTGCCTGTCACCCATGGACTGAGTACGCGTACCAGATCACCACGGGTAAGATAAGGCGCTGCGATATCCAGCGCTATCGATGTAATGCCGGCGCCATCAATTGCCGCGCGCAATAAAGTATCGGTGTGGTTTGCGACAAGGACTGCTTCGACATCGCGTTCAACCACCTGATCGGGACTCTGACAGCGCCACATACGCCATGCCCGTAGCGAGCCATCTGGCCTTTTAAGACGCAAGCAATCATGCTGGACCAAATCCTCGGGACGTTGAGGCGCACCTTTGCGCTCTACATATTCGGGAGATGCGACCAGTATGACATCAGATTCAACGATTCTGCGGGCCACGATATTGGCATCGAAACTTGCATCGGTCCCCAGCAAGGTGATGTCAAAATCCTCGATGGATGGATCCCTGTAAGACTCGACTTCAAGCTCAATCACTATGCCAGGGTGACGCCGTCGAAACTCCGGTAACAAAGGGGCGACCACATAACTGGCCAGTACCGGCAAAGTATGCAAACGCAAGCGGCCCGCCAGCCGGTTTGTATGTGCAATAGCCAGCGCATCGGCCTCGTCCACATCTTGCAAAATCTGCCGCACGCAAGCCAGGTAGGCCACACCTGCATCCGTCAGCGATACCTTGCGTGTGGTGCGCTGGAACAGGCGTGTTCCAAGATGGCCCTCAAGTTCGGCAACCAAACGAGTGACGACCGGAGGAGACATATCCAGGCTGCGTGCTGCCGCAGCAAAGCCGCTTTCATTGGCCACCCTTTCAAACACCTGCATGGCAAGCAAACGGTCCATGGCGTCTTCTCTCTTCCGTCGATTATTTCATTATCATGAATAGTATATTTCATTTCAAGCTATTTATTCATTATTACAGAGCTATTAAAGTTACTCCATCGACGAGCTAAACAGTTAAGCCACTCGCTGAAGCCATCGGAAAACGATTCCGCACTGGCCTAACCCACACTTTGAATGAAAGGATAAATATCATGACACGCACTCAAGTTTCCGCCATTGCTTTTGCTTTCTCCGCCTTGTTTGCCGGACAGGCCATGGCCGCCAATACCAACGCAACGCTTACCCGTGATCAAGTCAGGGCCGAGTTGGCCGACGCCGTTCGGACCGGCAATATCGTGACCGGCGAAAGCAGCGCCAGGCTGAACGAACAGTTCCCTGCTTTGTACCCCGAGCAACAAACACACTCCACAGTGACCCGTACCCAGGTTCAGGCTGAGCTGGCCGACGCCATCCGCAGCGGCAACATCGTAGTGGGTGAAAGCAGCGCAAAGCTGAACGAACAATTTCCTAACCAGTACGCGCAACAAGATGTAGACAGCAAGACGCGTGCGGAAGTCCGTACCGAATTGGCCGAGGCCGCCGCCCACGGCTGGTTCGACCGTCACATCGAAGCCTGATTGACGGACCGCATTGCAGCCCTTCCTGCGGAAGCGCTGCAATGCATCGGCAGCCGCTATATGCGATATAGTGAGTCCTGCTGATCTTCAAAAGAGCGTTCTGCTCATGATCGGCAATCCTTAACGATATCCAGGATGGCCGCCATGCAAATTTCCATCATCCCAGGGGCATCGCCATTGGCACGCCGCCTGCTTTCCATCGGACTCTTCGCGGCAACTGCCGCCTGTGTGGCTTTATTGCCCAACGTGAGCGCCGCCCAAACTCCCGCCCCATCCACCCAGCAAGTTCCCGGCTACTACCACATGCAATTGGGCAACTTCCAGGTGACCGCCCTGTATGACGGCGCTGTTTCACTCCCCACCGCACTATTGCACGGCATCAGTGAAAGCGATATCCAGGCCATGCTGGCCGGCCTGTTTGTACCCACCAGCAAAGAGGGTGTACAAACCGCAGTCAATGGCTATTTGGTCAACACAGGCAAAGACCTGATTCTTGTCGATGCGGGCGCAGCAGCATGCTTTGGGCCTACGCTTGGCGCCATGAACGGCAGCCTGCGCTCTGCGGGATACGAACCTGCGCAAGTCAATAAAGTTTTCCTGACGCATCTGCATGGTGATCATGCTTGCGGCATCACAAACGACGGAAAAATGGCTTTTCCCAATGCGACAGTCTATGTTTCCCAGGACGAAGCCGCTCATTGGCTAGACAAAGAAACCGCCGCCAAGGCGCCGAAAGAAGCCCAACCATTTTTCAAATTCGCACAAGAGGCGGTCGCTCCCTATCAGGCTGCCGGAAAGCTGAAGCAATTTGCAGCCGGCGATACCCTGGCTGAAGGCGTGGCGTCGCTTGCCTTGCCTGGCCATACGCCCGGCCATGAAGGGTATATGTTTACCTCCGAAGGCCAGCAATTATTGGTATGGGGTGATGTCATCCACAGCCATGCGGTGCAATTTCCAAATCCGCAGGTATCCATAGACTTCGATAGCAATCAAGAACAGGCTATTGCCACACGCAAAAAAATACTTGCACAGGCCACACAAGAAAAGCTCTGGATTGCAGGCGCTCACTTACCCTTTCCCGGCATAGGCCATGTTGGCCAGCAAGGAGACGGCTATCGCTGGATAGCGGCCGAATATTCACCGCTGCGCGCTCGCAACTAGCCCATACGGGGCCGCTGCCAGCGCGCCCCTACGCTCCTTAACGACTGGCAAGCTCACGGCCGTCAATATTCCAACCACCACCAATAGCGCGAACCAGGGCCACTGCGGTCTGCGCGCGCTCTCCGTCCAGCGCCAACGACGCGCGCTGTTGCACGAGCACTTGACGATCGGCATCAATCACATCCAGATAGCTGACAGACCCTTCCCGATATTGAATTTGTGATAGCTCTGCAGCACGCGATGCTTGCTGCACGGCATCGTCCTGCACTGTCGTCTGCTCCTTCAATATACGCAGGCTGGACAAACCATCCTCAACTTCGCGGAAAGCGCGCAGCACAGTCTGGCGATAGGCAGCCACGTCTTCCTCATAGCGCGCGCGTGCCCGTTCCAGACCGGCCTCGCGGCGCCCACCATCGAAAATCGGTAACGTAAGCACGGTGCCTACCAGCGGCCCCAGCAGAAAAGTACGACTGGACCATTCCAGCAAGCTGCCCAACTCGTCGGACTCATAGCCAAAAGCGCCTGTCAGCGTCAGACGCGGGAAGAACGCCGCTTTGGCAACGCCTACACGCGCATTGGCTGCGGCCATGGCGCGCTCTGCCGCGGCAATGTCAGGGCGACGCTCCAGCAGCGAAGACGGCAAACCGGCTGGAATATCCACCGACACGCGGCCCAAAGGTTCGTGTGCCAGAGCAAACTGTGCCGGTGTCTTCCCAAGTAACGTTGCCAGTGCATGCTCGGCCACAGCCCGTTCACGCTCTATTCCCAAGGCTTGCGAACTGGCCGATGAAAGTGCAGACTTGGCCCGGGCCAGATCCAGCCCTCCGATCTCGCCCTCGTCGTAGCGTTGTTGGACCAGTTCCAGCGTTTTGCCGCGCAGTTCCACTGTACGCCGGTACAGAGCCTCTTCGGCGTCCAGACGCCGAATACGAAAATAAGCCTGGGCCACATCGGCCTGCAAAGCCAGCCTTACCGATTGAAAGAGCGCGGCGCTTTGCTCGGCATCCGCTGTGGCGGCATCCACATCGGATGCAATTCGCCCAAATAAATCGACCTCATAGGAAACACCTGCCTGAGCTCGCCACAGCGTTTGTGCCGAATTGTCCGCCCCTTCCGTCAAGCCCTGTGCGGCATTGGACTGACGCTGCCGCATGGGGCCAAACCCGGCATCCAGGTTCGGCAGCAGCTCCGACTCCGCCCCCTGGCGCAACGCCCTGGCCTGCCTCAGCCGAGCTGCTGCCGCCTTGAGATCCTGGTTGGCATTCATGGCTTGATCTTCCAGCTTATCCAGAACAGGCTCATTGAATATCGCCCACCAGCGTCCACGCGCCAGCGCTTCGGCAGGCTGGGCCATCTTCCACTGTTTGGCCGCTTCAGGCGACAGCGACGCTTCCTTGAAGGCACCGGATATGTCGACGTCAGGTCGCTGATAGTCAGGCCCCACGGCGCAACCAGCCAGGAACAAGGCCATCGCCAGACTTGTGAGATGCAAGCGTAATCTTTTCATAATCATCATTCCCTTATTCGTGAGCAGCTATGGCTGGCGCTTCGTGGGCAGCCGCAGCGTGCAGCGAACGCCGCCCCAGGCGGCGCAGCACAACATAAAACACCGGAGTCAGGAATAGTCCGAATAGTGTGACGCCGAGCATGCCAAAGAACACGGCCACACCCATGGCTTGACGCATTTCCGAGCCTGCTCCCGTCGCAATAACCAAAGGCACCACCCCCATGATGAAAGCAATCGAGGTCATCAGAATGGGGCGCAGACGCAGACGGCTTGCTTCGATAGCAGCCTTCAACGTGCTCATACCCTGTAGTTCCAGTTCACGGGCGAACTCCACGATCAGAATGGCGTTCTTGCACGCCAGGCCGACCAGCACCATCAAGCCTATCTGTGTGAAGATATTGTTGTCACCCCCCGTCAACCAGACACCCGTCAGCGCCGCCAGAATACTCATGGGAACAATCAGAATTACCGCCAACGGCAACACCAGGCTTTCATAAAGCGCCGCAAGCACCAGGAAAACCAGCAATACGCTAATGGGAAATACCCATACACCCGCATTACCCGCCAGAATTTGCTGGTAAGTCAGGTCAGTCCATTCGAACTTAACCCCACGCGGCATGACTTCTTGCGCGATGCGTTCGGCCGCTGCTTGCGCCTGGTCAGAGGAGTAACCCGGCGCCGGACCGCTATTGATGTCAGCAGCGGTATAGCCGTTGTAGCGCACGACCATTTCAGGGCCAAAACTTGGCTTCACCGACGCAAGCGTTGATAAGGGCACCATTTGTCCGTTACGACTGCGCGTTTCAAGCTGAAGAATATCTTCGGGATGCGAGCGGAACTGCGCATCCGCCTGTGCCCTTACCTGGTATACGCGCCCAAACCGATTGAAGTCATTGACGTACAGCGACCCCAAATATATTTGCATGGTATCGAACACTTCATCCACAGGAATACCCAACTGCTTGGCCTTGACGCGGTCCAGCTCCACATCGAGTTGCGGTACGTTGATCTGGTAGCTGGAGAATGCCGGACCCAGCTCAGGCGCTTCTGCCGCCTTGGCCATGAATTCTTTGGCCACTGCATCCAATTGCGCATAGCCCAACGCTGCGCGATCTTCCAGTTGCAGCTTGAACCCACCAACTGTCCCCAGGCCCATGATGGGCGGCGGCGGAAACACAGCAATGAATGAGTCCTTGATCCCGGCATATTGCTGGCCGAGGGCCGTGGCAATATTGGCTGCCGACAGCGCGTCGTCCTGACGTTGCTCGAAGGGATCGAGCGTCACGAAAACAATGCCGGCACTCGAGCTGTTGGTAAATCCGTTAATGGACAGGCCAGGAAAGGCAATAGTGCTTTCCACACCCGGCTGCTTCAGCGCAATATCAGACATCTTGCGGATCACCGCCTCGCTGCGGTCCAGTGAGGCACCACTGGGCAGTTGCGCAAAGCTGATCAAGTATTGTTTGTCCTGCGCCGGTACGAAGCCACCTGGCACAATATAGGAAACACCCACCGTCATCGCCACCAGCAATACATACACACCCAGCGTCGAAGTCTTGCGGCCTATCACTCCGGCCACACCTATCGCATAGTGATCTGATGAACGTCTGAAGAAACGATTGAAGCGCTCGAAGAAACCACCCAGATAACGGTTCATGACCCGGGTCAGCCAGTCCTGCTTCTCGTCGTGCCCTTTCAGCAGCAAGGCAGCCAGCGCAGGTGACAAGGTCAGTGAGTTAATGGCGGAAATGACGGTCGAAATCGCGATCGTCATGGCAAATTGCTTGAAGAACTGTCCACTAAGCCCCGTCATGAAGGCCAGTGGCACGAACACGGCAACCAATGTCAGCGCAATAGCGATAATGGGGCCACTGACTTCACGCATGGCGCGGTAAGTGGCTTCGCGTGGCGACAAACCCGCTGCAATATTGCGCTCGACGTTCTCGACCACCACAATGGCGTCGTCGACCACAATGCCTATGGCAAGCACCAGGCCGAAGAGGGACAACGCATTGATCGTATAGCCAAACGCCAGCAACAACGCGAACGTACCAACAATCGATACCGGCACCGCAAGCAAGGGAATGATGGAAGCGCGCCAGGTTTGCAAGAAGACGATGACCACCAGCACCACCAAGGCAATGGCCTCCAGCAGCGTCATGACCACCGCGTGTATGCTGGACCGGACGAACTGCGTCGGATCATACATAATGCGGCTTTCCAGCGAAGCCGGAAAATCGGCCGACAACTCATCCATGACGGCACGTACCTGGTCTGAAATATCCAGTGCATTCGAACCAGGCGATTGCAAGATGGCGATACCCACAGCCGGCTGATTATCCAGCAGCGCACGCAAGCCATATTCCGCCGCCCCCAGCTCTATACGCGCCACATCGCCCAACCTTGTAACGCCGCCATCGGCCGAGGTTTTCAAGATGATGTCGCTGAATTGTTCTTCGGTTTGCAAACGTCCCTGTGCATTGACCGAGAGTTGCAGGGCCACGTCAGACGCCGTCGGCGAGGCACCTATCACGCCGGCAGCCACCTGGACGTTCTGCTCGCGAATGGCGGCAACCGCCTCCATCGCCGTAAGATTACGTTGCGCCATCTTGCCAGGGTCCAGCCAGACCCGCATGGAGTAGTCGCCTGCACCCCAGACCTGCACTTCACCCACTCCCTGAATGCGGGCCAACCTGTCCTTGACGTGGAGTACTGCGTAATTGCGCAGATAAGTCGTGTCATAGGTCTGGTCGGGTGAGATCAGATGCACGACCATCGTGAGTGTTGGAGATGATTTGGTCGTCGTCACGCCCAGCCGCTGCACCTCTTCGGGTAAGCGAGGCAACGCCTGCGTGACCCGATTCTGCACCAATTGCTGCGCCTTGTCGGGATCGACACCCAGATGGAAATTCACCGTCACCACAAGGTTGCCGTCGCTATTGGCCTGAGACTGCATGTACAGCATATTCTCGACACCGTTGATCGACTCTTCGAGCGGCGCCGCCACGGTTTCTGCCAGTACCTTGGGGTTGGCGCCCGGAAACTGAGCCCGTACGACAACAGACGGCGGCACGACTTCGGGATATTCCGAGATGGGCAACTGCATCATTGCCAGGCCGCCGGCCAGCAAGATCAGGACGGACAGCACACCCGCAAATATCGGGCGATCGATAAAAAACTTGGAGATATTCATGGAAATTCCGATCAGGATGCAGTTTTCTGGTTCAGCCCACGTGCGCTGTCATCCGCCGTGCCCGCATCGGCCAGATGCTCCTCGCCCTCCGCCAGCAACATATGAGGCGTGACAGCATCACCTGGCCGAATCCGCTGCAAGCCGTTGACGACAATACGCTCGCCCGGCGTGAGTCCCGCTTCGACTACACGCAAACCATCTTGAGTAGACCCAAGCTGAACTTCACGATACGAAGTCTGGTTCTGCTCATCGACCACCACAACGAAACGCTTGCTCTGGTCGGTGCCAATGGCACTCTCTTTGATTAGCACGGCGGGGCGCGGCGCCCCCCCGGCCAGCCGGATGCGGGCATATAAGCCGGGCACCAGCATGCCATCCGAATTGTCGAATACCGCTCGCAGCCGTATCGTTCCAGATGAGGTGTCCAGCCGATTGTCGATAGAGGCAACCTCGCCAGCCCGAGGAAATCCCTGCTCATTGCCCAATCCCATATTGACTGATATTTGCCCGGCCCCTCCGTTGCTGGCTGGACTCACAAACGACAGAAAGCTTTGTTCGTCGACTTCGAACGATGCATACATCTTGTCGACCGACACCAGAGTGGTCAGGGGCTGCGCGCCAGTTCCGGCGGAAACAATATTGCCTTCGGTTACCTCGGCACGCGACACTCGCCCGGACACTGGAGCAACAATTTGCGTGTGCTCCAGATCCAGCTTGGCGGTTGCCACTGCGGCCTCTGCCGCCAGCTTTTCGGCGGCGGCAACACGCGATGCGTTGCGCTTCTGTTCGAAATCGCGCTTGGCGATCGCATTTTTGCTCAGCAAGCGGCGCGCACGGGTCAAATCAGCTCCGGTATATGCCATGCGTGCCTTGGCGGCGGCAAGTTCGGCCTGCGCCCTGTCCACCTCGGCCTGATACGGCCTGGGATCAATGGTGAACAGCACATCGCCTTCCTGGACCAGGCTGCCATCCTTGAAATGCACCTGGGTAATCGTTCCCGATACCAAAGGCCGTATCTGCACCTGATCCACCGCCTCCAGGCGCCCCGAGTATTCACGCCAGTCCGTGACACTGCGGCTACTTACCCGCGCAACGTCGACGGCCACCGCCTCATTGGGCGGCGGGGCAAGCGCCGCAACAGCACCTCCAGTCTCCAAACGAAACCAGAACACTCCAGCACCCAACAACACCAGGGTCACTACGCCAAGCGCGTAACGATTACGGAATAAAAACATGGAAAATCCTTTTTTGGGAAATGGTCGTGAGGCGCAATCACAAGCAGCTGTTCACAACACTAAAGAGGATGTATTATTCATTTTTTGGAAAAACAGTTAAATAGCTATTTTTCGCTATCACTATTCGTCCAGAACAAACAATGGAGATTCCCATGGACAGATTTCAGGCCATGCAGGTTTTTACTCGTGTCGTCGATGCCAACAGCTTTACGCTGGCCGCAGACAGCATGGGCCTGCCCCGCTCCACGGTCACGACCACCATCCAAAGCCTTGAGCGCAGCCTGAAACTGCGTCTGTTGAACCGAACAACGCGCCGCCTGAGTCTGACACCTGATGGTGCCGCCTACTACGAGCGTTGCGTGCAGATTCTGGCCGACATTGAAGACATGGACGCCGCATTTCGGGACGTCACCCAGGGCCCGAACGGGCGCCTGCGTATAGACACACCACCATCAATAGGCCGATTGATCCTCTTGCCGGCCTTGTGTGATTTTCACACTCGCTACCCCGACATAGAATTGGCCATCGGCATGAGCGACAGAGTCATAGACATGGTGCAAGACGCCGTCGATTGCGTCATTCGTGTCGGCGAACTGGAAGACTCCAGCATGGTGGCGCGCCGCATCGGCACATTCGAAGGCATTACCTGCGCTGCCCCCGCTTATCTGGAGCAACATGGCGAGCCAAGAAATATTGAAGACCTTGTCAATCACCATGCTGTCCATTATTTTTCTTCGCGCACCGGAAGAGTCATAGACTGGTCCTTTACGGTCGACGGCAAGCCGATAGACGTACAGGTCAATGGCAAGGTATCGGTCAACGATGCAGAAGCCTATGTGCAGTGCGGCCTCAAGGGCTTTGGCCTGATCCAGCCACCCCGTTATATGGTCGCCCCTTTACTTGAGTCCGGCCAACTGCGTGAAATCCTTACCGAATGGACTCCGCCGCCTCAACCAATTTCGGTGGTCTACCTGCACAACAGGCATTTATCACCCAAGGTGCGCGTGTTCGTTGACTGGGTCAGCGAACTATTCCAGCATTGCGCGCTGATGTCGGGCTGCAAGCACATGCATCAAATTGACCACGAGTGCATGTTTGCCAGCAAGAAAAAGCCACAGGTGCCCGTGCGGGAATATCTGCAGCGCGAAGAGGCGGAAGAAAGTATTCTTTAGTAGTGTGGCAGGTGGCGTTCAAGCCACCTGCTCCTTTTTATTCGATCTGAATGCCCGCTTCATCAATGATTTTCTGCCACTTGGCGCTGTCCTTGCGTACAAGCGCAGCCAATTCTTCAGGCGTACTTGACACGAACTCAACACCCTGAGGCTCAAACTTCTTGTTCAGCTCGGGATTTTCCACTACGCTGAGCACAGCCTTATTCAGCTTTTGAATAATTTCCTCTGGCGTGCCTTTCTTGGCGAAAACACCATACCAAGTCGTATATTCAAGATTCGGCAGGCCTGCTTCGGAAATCACAGGCAGCTTTGATGTCTCGGAGCCTGAGCTTGCCGAGCTCATGCCTATAGGTGTGACGACACCCCTATCTATCATGGGCTTCAAAGACGGCATACTGCTGAACAGGGCGTGTATCTGACCCGCTCCAAGATCGACAACAGCTTTCGATGTACCTCGATACGGCACGTGCACAACATCCACGTCTGCCTGATCTTTAAACATTTCCATGGCAAGATGGGCAACACCACCTACCCCTGCCGATCCAAAATTGACCTTACCGGGGTTCGCCTTTGCGTAATCGATCAGCTCCTGGACGGAGGTAACAGGAATCGATTTGCTGACCACCAGCACATGGGGACTTTGCGTTACCTGACTGACTGGGTCCAGCAAATTGAGCACGTCCTTGCCTTCCATCGCCTTGGATGGAATTGTCATATTGCCCGATGCAGGCATGAGCAAGGTATAACCATCAGCAGGCGCTCCAAGCAATTGGTTGAGCGCAGGCACGCCATGACCGCCTCCGGCATTTGCCACAACAACAGGCTGCCCCAACTCCTGGCTCAGCAACTGCGCAACTTCTCGACCAACCATATCAGCCGGGCCACCGGCGGCGAACGGGATAATCATGCGAATCGGGCGCTCAGGGTAGCTTGCTTGGGCAAACGCACCGAGAGAGGTAAAAGACAAGGCCACAGCCATGATTATCTTGTGTATTTTCATCATAAGGTCTCCTAAATTAAATTCACTTGGCATTAAAAATCTGAGCGTGCAGCCACATCTATTGGGCTTTTGCTCAGTGCTTCCTGCAGCCAGGGCGGTGTCAGAACACCGCTTGCTATTGCAGCAAGCCGCTTTTGCTCGGCGGCATACTTTTCTTTAGCCGCATCGAGCAAACTCTCACGGTCACTATGCCGGTAGGCCACAACACCATCATCGTCACCAAAAATCCAATCGCCAGGATTAATAGACACGCCTCCACATTCGATTGGTCGCAAAATACTGCCTGATCCATTCTTGGCCGGGCCTGCTGGAACGGCAGCGATTGCGAATACCGGCAAGTCCATCATTCGCAACTCTGTCACGTCACGAATGGCGCCGTCGATGACTATGCCGGCAATACCTGCCTTGAGCGCCTGAGTGCACATGATGCCGCCCATCAGTGCCCGCTCGGTATACGCCGCGCCGTCGATCACAAGAACGTCTCCGGCCCTGGCCAAGGCCAAGGCAGCGTGAATGGCAAGGTTGTCCCCTTGTGGCACCGATACGGTCAAAGCACGTCCGTGCAGGCGAACGTCACGGCGCAATGGCTTGATCCGGCTGTCAAGCACACAAGCGCCACGATCGGCAAGCAAGGTACTGGCCAGCCACTGGGCAGAAGACTGGTTGAGATCTTGGGTTGATAGCTCTGTCATACCTGTCCTGATTTAATTGGATATAAACGATGTATGCACCGACGGGAAAATGCTTTGGTAGGCTTCGCCATACAACTGGCCAGTACTGGCACGCCGGCCGGCTTGCGCCCCACGCTGCATGCCTACCCGCTCGTAGTAACCCCAAAGATTCCGCTGGGCATGCATGGTTTCCATGGCTGCCTTCTTTTGATCCCAAACGCTGGTGATATCGAGCAACATGTTTGGCTTGAACCCACATAGCTCTGACTGATGCGGCTCAAAACACAGCACTTGTGGCGGTTTGATGAAGTCATTTCCATGCCCTGGCGCAATTGCCTTCATGCGTGCCAGAAGCACGGCCTCGAACGTACGGCAGTGATCGAGATTCGACGGGTCTTTCTCGGGATGTGTGATCACCAGGCTAGGCTGATGCTGTCGGAAAGCACGCGACAAGCGATCAACCACTTCCGGAGTGATGGTAAGTGGGTAGTCGCCAAGATCGTAAAACTCTGATGAGCTTGCTCCCAGCATCTTGGCCGCCTCAAGCGCTTCCAGGCGTCGAGCTTCCTTGACCTTATCCAGCGTTGCACCCTCTTCTTTCCAGACCAGATTCGATTCACCATTTTCGCCAAAACTCAGGCAGACCAGATGCACGTCGTGCCCCTGTGCGGCATGCAAAGCCATCGCCCCACCGCAGCGCCATACAAAATCACCGACATGAGCGGTCACTACAACGATAGATGACGACATGCTTTTGAACCCTCTTCTGACAATAGGTTAGTAAACAACGGCATTGTAATTTTGTACAATGCCGTTGTATCCAGTACAACACACATCGTAAATATCTCAGAAATCAAGGCATACAACAATGAGCAATGACGGCGTTACCGCGGTCGAACGTGCACTTTCAGTACTCGATTGTTTTAAGCCAGGCGACGAAAAACTCAGCCTGGCCCAATTTGCAGAACGTCTGCCGCTACACAAAACGACTATTTTCCGTCTCCTGAACTCACTGGTTCGATGTGGCTACGCAGTCCGTGGCAACGATGGCCGCTATTCACCTGGCCCCCGCCTGCTGTTTTTGGGCCGCGTCTATCAGCGCAGCTTCGATTTGTCAGGCGCAGTCATGCCGGTACTCGAACAGTTGTCGGCAGACACCGGAGAAAGCACAGCCTATTATGTCGAAGGCGCTGAAACCGGAACACGCTTATGTCTTTTTCGAGCACAGCCTCACGAAGGACTGCACCCCAACGTTCTGGCCGGTAGCGTCATGATCCCTGACAACTCTGCCACGGGCCGTGTCTTCAAAAAATGGGCTCAGCTCGAAACACTTGAAGATGCTCCGCTACCTTATTTTTCATGTGGCGTGCGTGATCCCTACACATCATCGTGGAGTTTGCCTATCATTGGAGTAGAGGATCGTTTTGCAGGGGCACTGACATTGGCAGGCCCCTCGGAGCGTTTGCGTACTGTAGATGCCCAGCGTTTTGAATGCATTCTGTTGAAGGCTGCCAGTGAACTTTCAGGCAGGCTGGGATCTTCGAAAGAATTCAGAAAGATGATGTATGGTGGCGTATGAGTACTGCATCAGACATCTGCCAATAGGTAAAGGTAAAACAGATTCATCGAGTCTTGTCACAACGACCATCCGAAGGAAACAACATGCCAGTCACTAAAGGAATCAAAGATCTCATCCGTGAAGCCCGCGAACGGATCACCACGTTATCGCTCGACGAAGCCAAGGCCAAGCTGGGCAGCCCCGACACTGTTTTCGTGGATATTCGCGATGTACGTGAGCTTGAGCGTGAAGGCCTTATCCCAAACGCTTTCCATGCACCACGCGGCATGCTGGAATTCTGGGTAGACCCAGAAAGCCCCTACCACAAGCCTATTTTTGCCGAGGACAAAGAGTTCGTGCTGTACTGCGCTTCGGCGTGGCGCTCAAGCCTGGCTACGGCGGCACTGGCCGACATGGGCCTGCCTCGCGTAAGCCATATTGAGGGCGGCTTCAAGGCATGGAAGGAAGCAGGGCTTCCGGTGGCCGAAAAACCAGCAAAAAAATAATGGCGCGGCAGGAGGGTCTCGAACCCCCGACCCCGGGCTTAGAAGGCCCGTGCTCTATCCAGCTGAGCTACTGCCGCGTCGCTAATCAGCGTGAGGCCCGCATTTTACATTAGGTAGCGCAAACATTCCCGACGAATGCTACAGTCTCTTTCGTCTTCCCACCAACGCCGACCAGTTATGGCACTGCTACTTCGCAATCCCCGCACTCTGTTCCTCTTCTTTACCCTACTTGGCGTACTGCTCCTGGCCTCGACGGCATCCGCTGGCATCACCTACACATTAAAGCAATCGCACGCCGTTCCCGGCGAGACGATCAACATTCAGGCGGTGCTGTTCAACGACACCGAGAACGCCATAGAATGGCGTTCTCCCAAGAACCTGGTTTTGCAGTGGCGTAACGAAAGAGATCAAACCATACGCAGCATGGCTTACCTCGATGGCACGCCCGCTGCCATCAACGTGCCAGTCAACAATTTCGTCAAATTGTCCTGGCGAGCGGTGGTACCTACTGAAGCTGAAGGCTTGCAAGCCGTCAACATTGAAGGCGAGCCCATCCTCCTTGCGTTGGACACCAGCCCACGCGAGAATAGCCTGATCGCAGGCACCCCGGCCGCTGTACCCGTCATTGATGCAGGCGCCGCCGACGATGGAGCCCGTCACGATCCCCCATTGCCCGAAAACGTCGTTGCCGCAGCCGGCGCTTCCGTTGAGCAAGGCCCATCGGTGAACTCCACTCACCAGCTGGCCAGCAACACCCATTCGGAGTTCGAGAAATTCCGCAGCGCCTTTTCGGCTTACGAGCCTATTTACTTTGACGTCGGCACCAAGCACGGCAATAACGCCCGCTTCCAGGTGAGCTTCAAATATCGCCTGTTCACACCCAATAATCCTGAAGATCCAGGCTTTTTCGACAACCTTTACTTGGGCTATACCCAAACTGCCCTGTGGGATCTCGAGTCAGACTCTCTCCCCTTTGTCGATACCTCATTCAAACCCAGCCTGTTCTGGCACAAAGGCGCCTTGTGGCAATCACCTCAGAAAAATTGGTTTGTGGGGCTGGCCACCGGTGTTCAGCACGAGTCCAATGGCAAAAACGACGAAGACTCCCGGTCTTTGAACTATGGCTATATACAGCCCGAACTGAACTACCGTTTCGACGGCGGCAGCACGCTGACCTTCGCGCCTCGCATCAAAGGCTATTTTGGGGTCGAGGATGAAAATGCCGACTATAGGGATTATGCCGGCAATATAGACTGGCGACTGCGCTATGCCCAGGATAACGGCCTGGTCCTGACGGGTATGTATCGCCACGGCAGCAATGGCCACAACACTACCCAGATTGAAGCGGCCTGGCCCTTGAGGCGAACCTTCCTAAATATGAATGGCTATCTCCATGTCCAGTATTTCGAAGGCTATGGTGAAACCCTGCTGGGCTACAACCAAAGAAGTTCCGGACAGGTGCGCGTGGGGATAGCTCTGGTGCCTTAGACAGGAAGTGCATACACTTAGGGGTAGCAACAAAGAAACACCACAGGAGACTACCCCAATGAACGCCCCCTTGAGTCAGGCCGCGTTATCGAAACTTGCTTCCGTCTCGCTCGACGATAAATACACGCTGGAGCGTGGCCGCGCTTACATGAGCGGCACCCAGGCACTAGTACGCTTACCCATGCTGCAAAAGGCACGGGATCAGAGCGTCGGGCTGAACACCGCCGGCTTTATTTCCGGCTACCGGGGCTCCCCACTGGGCGCGCTCGACCAGGCCTTATGGAAAGCCAAGCAACACCTGCAAGACCACGAAATCGTCTTTCAACCCGGCCTGAACGAAGACTTGGCTGCCACCTCCATCTGGGGCACCCAGCAGGTCACACTCTACCCTGACGCCACACACGAAGGGGTTTTTGGCATGTGGTATGGCAAAGGTCCCGGGGTAGACCGCTCGATGGACGTCTTCAAGCACGCCAATTCTGCAGGCACCTCCAGACACGGCGGCGTATTGGTTCTGGCTGGCGACGACCATGGTGCCAAGTCATCTACCGTGGCACATCAATCCGAGCACGACTTGTTGTCGGCAGGCATACCCGTTCTGTATCCTGCCAATGTCCAGGAATATCTGGATTACGGCCTGCATGGCTGGGCCATGAGCCGATACTCGGGCCTGTGGGTGGCCATGAAATGCGTCACCGAGATCGTCGAGTCGACGGCATCGGTCGATATCGATCCCGATCGCACCCGCATCGTCATACCCGACGATTTCACACTGCCGCCCGAGGGCTTGAGCATACGCTGGCCTGACCCTCCGCTCGAGCAGGAAGCCCGTCTGATGGACTATAAGTGGTACGCGGCACTAGCCTATACCCGAGCCAACAAACTGAACCAGGTGGTCATCGACTCACCTCGCCCCCGCTTTGGCATCATGGCCGCCGGCAAGGCTTACCTGGACACCCGACAGGCACTGGCTGATCTGGGGCTCGATGAAACCGCCTGTGCCCAGGCGGGCATCCGCCTCATGAAGGTCGGCTGTGTCTGGCCCCTGAACGCACAGGATGCACGCGAGTTCGCCACAGGTCTGGAAGAAATCCTGGTGGTAGAGGAAAAGCGCCAGATACTTGAGTATGCGCTCAAGGAAGAACTCTACAACTGGCGTGACGACGTACGTCCCAAGGTTTATGGCAAGTTCAACGAAAAAGACAATGCGGGCGGAGAATGGTCTGTACCACGCGGCCAATGGTTGCTGCCCGCACGCGGAGAACTCTCTCCGGCCTTGATCGCTCGCGCAATTGCCCGCAGGCTGGAAAAAGCCGATTTGCCTGCAGAGCTACGCACCCGCATCACCGCGCGCATTGCCGTTATCGACGCAAAAGAGCGCGAAATGGCTCAGGCCCAGGTATCAACCGATCGCAAACCATGGTTCTGTTCGGGATGCCCGCATAACACCTCGACCCGAGTGCCCGAAGGCTCACGTGCGCTGGCCGGCATAGGTTGCCACTACATGACGATCTGGATGGATCGCAACACTGAAACCTTCAGCCATATGGGCGGCGAAGGCGCAGCGTGGATAGGCCAAAAATCGTTCACCACCGAGAAGCATGTGTTTGCCAACCTGGGCGACGGCACTTACTTCCATTCGGGCATATTGGCCATTCGGGCAGCGATCGCTGCCAATGCCAACATTACTTACAAGATTTTGTATAACGACGCCGTGGCCATGACAGGCGGCCAGCCTGTTGATGGCGTGCTTAAGGTCACCGATGTGATCGCGCAGGTTCACGCCGAAGGCGCACGCAAGGTCGTCGTCGTGACCGATGAACCCGAAAAATATAAAGGTGTGGCGCTGGTGGGCAATCCACCCGTGTACCATCGCGACGAGCTCGATCGCGTACAGCGCGAACTGCGTGACATCGAGGGCACCACAGTGCTGGTCTACGACCAGACCTGTGCCACCGAAAAGCGCCGGCGCCGCAAACGCGGCACCTACCCCGATCCCGCCCGTCGTGTTTTCATCAACGATGAAGTCTGTGAGGGTTGTGGCGACTGCTCAGCCAAGTCCAATTGCTTGTCGGTGGAGCCAGTCAATACGGCAAAAGGCAGCAAACGCAAGATCAACCAATCGTCCTGCAACAAAGACTTTTCCTGTCTGAATGGCTTTTGTCCCAGCTTCATCACGGCCGAGGGTGCACAAGTCAAGAAACCCAAGCCGTCGTCTACGGCAGACAGCCAAGTGCAAGATACCTCGCTGCCGCTGCCTGCCCTGCCCGCCATTGAAGGCAGTTACGGCATCCTGATTACCGGCATAGGCGGTACGGGCGTGGTCACCATTGGTGGGCTACTGGGTATGGCGGCACACCTGGAACAAAAAGGCGTCACCGTACTCGATATGGCAGGCCTGGCCCAGAAAGGCGGTGCCGTACTCAGCCACGTCCAGATTGCCAACGAACCCAAAGACATCCACGCTACCCGCATCGCTACTGGCGAGGCCGCGCTGATCATAGGCTGCGATGCCATCGTAACGAGTTCGGCCGACGTACTCTCCCGGGCACAGAAAAATGTGAGCGCCGCGGTCGTCAACAAGGCCAATGTTCCCACGGCCGCCATCATCAAGAATGCCAACTGGCAATACCCCGAGGCTGCGATCGAGGGCGAACTGACCACAGCCATCGGCACTCATTGCGACTTTCTCGATGCCAACCAGCTTGCTGTCCAGCTGATGGGCGATGCCATCTATGCCAATCCGCTGTTGCTGGGTTACGCATGGCAAAAAGGCTGGATACCTCTTTCGCACGAAAGCCTGACCCGCGCAATCGAGCTCAACGGGATAATGATAGAAAAAAATCTGGCCGCATTCGAATGGGGCCGTGCAGCAGCCCACCTGGGTGAGCAAGTGATCATGCCAGCACAAGCCCCTGCCCGGGTACTCAAACTACCCGAAACACTGGACAACACCATCGAGCGCAATACACGCTGGCTCACCGACTACCAGAACGCTGCGTATGCAGACCGTTATCGCGAGGCGATAGACAAAATTCGCGTACGCGAAGCTGCACTACCCACCGCGCGGGGCATGCATCTGACCCAAGCGGTGGCCCGGAATCTGGCCAAACTTATGGCTTACAAAGACGAGTATGAAGTTGCGCGACTGTATATTGATCCCGCATTCACCGATAAGCTCAGGGCACAGTTCGAGGGTGAGCCAGGCAAGGATTACCAGCTGCACTTTCACCTGGCCCCCCCTTTGTTAGCCAAAAAAAATGAGCGAGGCGAGCTCATCAAGCAGCAATACGGACCTTGGGTAATGTCGGTCTTCAAGCTGCTGGCACGCATGAAAGGATTGCGCGGCACCGCGCTCGACATCTTCGGTAAAACACATGAAAGACGCCAGGAGCGCAAACTGATAGATGACTATTTCCAGTTTGTCGACGAACTGCTCAACAGCCTGACAGACCAGAATCTGGCTGCAGCCATTGAATTGGCCAGGCTCCCCGAAGACATCCGGGGCTTCGGCCATATTAAAGAAAGCAATATGAAGCAAGCTGAGGCGCGGCGCCTGCAACTGCTGGACGCCTACCGGCAGACAGGTGACTTGAACAAGGTCGCTTAAAGGCGTGGGCCGGGCTCTGTGCCTGGCCCACACTCGTCACAGCGCCAGGTGTTCCCGGCGTACGACCTCGTTGCCAGCCAGTTCGTGCATCGTGCCGCTATATCGAATCACGCCTTTTTCAAGTACATAGGCACGATCGGACACCAACTGGGCAAAATGAATATTCTGCTCGGACAGCAGCACACTTGCGCCACGCATCTTCAGTGCCAGTATCATCTCGGCCATTTGCTCCACGATCAATGGCGCCACACCCTCGGACGGTTCGTCGAGCAAAAGGCAATATGGATTGCCCATCAGAGTACGGGCAACGGCCAGCATCTGCTGTTCGCCGCCACTCATGTCTCCCGCCGGCCGTTCCTGCATATCGGCCAGCGGCGGGAACAAGTCGAATACCGATTCAAAAGTCCAGTTCAGGCCCGGCGTACCGTCAGGCCAGGTTCGGTGAGCCTGCTGCCCGGCGATCAGGTTCTCCTTTACCGTCAGCTCAGTAAAAATGCGCCTTTCTTCAGGCACATAACCCAGCCCAAGACGTGCTATTTCGTATGGCTGCCGCTTCATCAGGTGCTGGCCCATGAAGCGTACGTCACCCTGGCGTCGCGCAAGCAAACCCATGATGGCCTTGAGCGTCGTCGACTTGCCCGCGCCGTTGCGTCCCATCAGGCCCACCACTTCACCACGCCCTACTTCCAGGCTGACATCGTGCAGGATATGCGCCGCGCCGTACCAGGCATGTAGCCCGGAGACCGACAGCACGGGCATCGCGGATGGCTTATCAAGGCTCATGGCACCGCTTCCTGCACGGCATCTGTCTGTATGGTTTTACCGGTACCGAAATACACTTCCTGAACCTTGGGATGTTGGCGTATCTGCTCTACGCTGCCTTCAGCAATCAACTTGCCACGCGCCAGCACAATGACGCGATCCGCATAAGAAAACACCACATCCATACTGTGCTCGGTAAAGAGGACCGCCAGTCTGTGCTGCATGACCAGCTGTTTGACCAGGCCCACCAAGGCACGACGTTCAGCCGGAGCCATGCCTGCGGTGGGTTCATCCATAAGCAAGACCCTGGGCTTGCCTGCCAGGCTCATGGCCAACTCCACGCGCTTCACATCACCGTAAGCCAATTCGCTGCAAGGACGATCTGCCTGATCCTGCATGCTGACCAGGTCCAGCAATTGCATGGCCTCGTCCCTGTACAGACCAGCAGCCGGGCGCCAAAAGGAAAACACGCGCCGATGATGTGACAGCAAGGCCATCTGTACATTTTCAATAACGGTCAGAGAGGCGAACGTGGCGGCAATCTGGAAGGTACGTCCTACCCCCTTATGCGCGATACTTCTGGAGCTCAGGCCCCGCAGCTCCTCACCATCGAGCAGGACTGACCCTCCCGAAGCCGGCAATTGCCCTCCCACCATATTGAAGGTCGTCGATTTGCCCGCCCCATTGGGTCCGATTAACGCCAGCAGCTCACCTGGGTTCAGGACAAAGCTGACTTGATCGACGGCGGCATTGCCGCCAAAGTGCTTGCTGAGCTGCCTGACTTCAAGCAGATTCATGCCGACCTCCTGCCTTGCGTCCACAAGGCGGCAAAGCCGGCAATGCCCTGCGGAAACACCAGTACGATCAGCAGAATGACTCCGCCAAACAGGGCTCGCCAATATTCGGTAACGCCCACAAAATAATCCTGCATCACGGTAAAGGCCGCCGCGCCCGCCACCGGGCCAAACAAGGTTTGAATGCCGCCCAGCAGCACCATGACCAGGCCGTCTACTGATTTGCCCACCGTCATGACTTCAGGCGATGTGCTGCCTTTGGAAAAAACATACAGGGCACCTGCCAAACCCGCCAACAAACCCGCCACCACAAATGCGGCCCATTGCATGCCTTTCACATGTATGCCTATGGCATCAGCCCGCAAGGCCGAGTCGCGCACCGCGCGCAAGGCGTAGCCAAAAGGAGAAAACGCCATACGCCGCACTGCGGCCACAGCCAGCACCACCACGGCCAGCACAAAGTAATAATAGGCATCGCCCGACAACCAGGCTTCGGGCCAGATGCCGACTATACCGTTGGAGCCACCAGTAACGTCGTCCCACTGAAAGACAATAGACCATACGATCTGCGCAAAAGCCAGCGTCAGCATGGCCAGGTAGACACCCGTCAAGCGTATGCAGAACCACCCGAACACAATGGCAGCCAGGCCGGCCGCCAGCGGGGCTGCCAGCATGGAACCTACCATCCCCAGCCCCAGCGATTTGAACAACAAGGCAGCGGCATAGGCGCCAATACCAAAATAAGCGGCATGGCCGAAAGTTGGCATACCTCCCAGCCCCATCATGAAATGCAAGCTGACTGCGAACAGCACGGCAACCAACATGTCTTGGGCCAGTACGGCCGCATAGGGGAAAGAGGCCGACAACAAGGGCAAGACCAGAAAGATGATCAGCAAGATGGCTGCCATCCATTTGAATGCCTGATTGGCCGGACGCAGTGGCATATCGGGCATGGCGGCCTGACGCACCAAGGCCAGCGGCTTGCCCAGCAAGCCCCATGGCTTGAACACCAGCACAAAAGCCATGAAGATAAATTCCACCACCAGAGTCAGTTTGGGGAAGGCTATGCTGATTCCTGCAACATCGACCACACCCAGGGCAATGCACAAAGCCTTAAGCTGGGCAATGATCAAGGCGGCCAGATAAGCACCAGGTATGGAACCCATGCCTCCGACCACCACCACTACAAAGGCATCTCCTATTACGCTCAGGTCCAGCATCAGGCTGGCTGGCTGGCGCGGGATCTGCAGTGCGCCTCCCAGGCCGGCCAGGAAGGCGCCCAGGGCAAACACGCTGGTAAACAGCCACTCCTGATTCACACCCAGAGCGCCCAGCATTTCGCGGTCTTGTGTTGCTGCGCGTATCAGCGTACCCCAGCGCGTGCGTGTAAGCATCAGCCAAAGCATCAACAGCACCAGAGGACCGATGACAATCAAGGCCAGGTCGTACACCGGCATATAGCGATTGAATATCTGTATGGATCCGTTCAGCCCGGGCGCGAGCGGCCCCAACAGATCGTCGGGACCCCACAGCCACAAGGCCATGTCATTGAACACCAGCACCAAGGCGAAGGTAGCCAAAAGCTGGAACATCTCGGGTACATGATAGATGCGCCGCAAAAGTATGGCTTCAATCAGTGCACCCAATACGCCCACGATGAGCGCCGCACAAAGGAGGCTGAACCAGAATCCCAATGGGCTGTGCCCCCACATGCCGACTATGGTGTAGGCGACATACAGGCCCAGCATATATAAGGAGCCGTGGGCAAAGTTGACGATGCGGCTGACACCAAAGATCAGCGAGAGGCCCACTGCTACCAGAAACAGTGACGACGCCTCCGCCAGGCCGTTCAGAATCTGAACGAGGTAACCAGTAAGCTGCATAGTGTGGCGGTGTCTACCAACACCGGGCCTCGCTAGGGAAAGAAGTCAATCAGTTGGCCGATGCAGGCCGCCATTGCCTGACTTGCTCGTCAGATGGCAGGACGCTTGCACCATCGATATATTCAATATCGGTCATGATGCCCTTGCCATCCTTGATGGCAAGAGTACCTACATAAGCACCCATGGTCGATTGATGATCGATGCCACGGTATGTGATGCGACCAACCGGCGTGTCGACCTCTAGTCCTTTGAACGCTTCTACCAGGGCTTCGGTTTCGGTTGTGTCAGCCTTATCGATACCCGCAGCCAACGACAGAATGGCGTTGTATCCTATGATGGTGCCCAGCCTGGGATAATCGTCGTAGCGCTTCTGGTAGGCCTCGAGGAAACGGTTATGCTCAGGCGTATCGATGGCATACCATGGGTAACCTGTAACGACCCAGCCTACCGGCGTCTCGGCCCCCAAAGGGTCAAGATACTCGGGCTCGCCCGTAAGCAAGCTGACCACCGAAAGATTTTCAAAGAAGTTACGTTGCGTACCGGCACGCACAAATTTGGCCAGGTCGGTGGCAAACAGCACATTGAACATGGCTTCGGGTTTGGCATCGGCAAGTGCCTGTACGACATTACCTGCGTCGATCTTGCCCAGTGGCGCTGCTTGCTCAGCCACGAACTCAACGTCTGGCTGGGCCTGTTTCAGCAAAGTCTTGAAGGTTGTGACGGCCGATTGTCCATACTCGTAATTAGGATAAACAATAGCCCAACGCTTCTTGTTCATTTTGACGGCCGCGGGGATCAGCATGGCCACCTGCATATAGGTCGAAGCACGCAAGCGATAGGTGTAGTGATTTCCGTCTTCCCAGACGATTTTGTCGGTCAGGGGTTCACTGGCCAGGAAAAACCGCTGCTTGTGCTTGGCAAAATCAGTAACAGCCAAGCCCACGTGCGAGAGAAAGGTACCAGTCAGGACGTCGACCTTGTCGCGCGTGAGTAATTCTTCGGCGGCGCGCACCGCATCGCCCGGATTGGAGTTGTCGTCACGGACGATCAGTTCGAGTTTTTTCCCGTTGACGCCGCCCGCCTCATTGATCTGTTCGACCGCAAGCTCCATACCCATTTTATAAGGGCCCAGAAAGGCCGGTTGTGTTTTGTAACTATTAAGCTCGCCAATCTTGATGACGTCCTGGGAATAGGCCAGGGCGCTGGCTGTAGCAAGGGTAATAGCCCCCGCTAGTTTCAAATAAGGTATGGCTGAGTGCATAATAACGAGTTCCTGAGCGTTGCGTACGAGAAAAACCTGATAAATTGTACGCAATATCAGCATGGCAGCGTGTACTTGGCTGCACAAGCCGGCATAATCCATTAACACAAGGCTTTTTCGCCCGCCCATGCTCGACCTTTCTCTTGTTTTTATTATTTCCAGTCTGTGCTTGCTTACCCTTAGCCGATGTGCATTGGCGGCCTGGCAATGGCAACGCGTTCAGCAAGCTGGTGGCTTGCTGCCTATATTAATAGGTGGCCTGCGCATCGATGCGAACCAGATCGCCATCATTGTCGGCATCCCTCTGCTGCTGGCCCCCTGGCTGGGGCATTCCATCCCGGCTGTCGAGCTGACCGGTATCTGGTTCCAGATTGCCTGGTTTCTGCTGGTTTTGCTGGAAGTGTCCACACCCCAGTTTATTTACGAATACGACACGCGCCCCAATCGTCTGTATGTCGAATACCTAAAGCATCCGCAAGAGGTCTTCGGCATGCTTTGGAAGGGCTACAAGATCGTGATACTGGCTGCTGTGGTGGTACTGGGACTGTTTGCCTGGCTGGCCCACTACCTGTTCGGGCACGGCATGCCCGATGCGACCATGCCATGGTGGCAAGACATTTTGTTTTTCCTGGTGGCTGCAGCGCTGATCTTTCTGGCTATACGCGGCACGCTGAAACACAGGCCTATCAACCCGTCCACCGTGGCTTACTGCGGTGACAGCATGCTCAACACGCTGCCGCTGAATTCACTGTACAGCGTCACATATGCCATATACAGCATGAAAAATGAGCGTTCGGCTGCCGACATATACGGCAAGCTGTCCAGCGATGAAACCAACCGCATCGTTCAGCAATGCTCAGGGCTGCCCGCCGGGCCGGCCGACATTCCCACACTGCATCAACAAACCTCCATACGACCGCGCAGCCGACCACTGAATCTGGTTCTGATCGTGCAAGAGAGCCTGGGCGCCCAGTATGTAGGCAACCTGGGCGGTGCAGGCCTGACCCCCGAACTTGACGAGCTGGCCAAGACAGCCTGGAACTTTACGCGCGCCTATGCCACGGGTACGCGCTCTGTACGCGGCCTCGAAGCCGTCACGGCAGGCTTTCCTCCCACTATCTCAGACGCCGTACTACGTTTGTCGGGTGCCCAAAGCAATTTCTTTACCTTGGCTCAGTTGCTCAAGCAGCATGGGTATCGCTCCCGCTTCATCTATGGCGGCGAAGCGCACTTCGACAACATGAAGAGCTTTTTCCTGGGTAATGGTTTCGACGAACTGCATGAACGCTCTTCCTTCAAAAATCCGGCCTTTATAGGAACATGGGGCGCCAGCGATGAAGATATGTTCAACAAGCTGCATGGTCTGCTTGCCGAGCCACCCAGTCAGCCCACCTTGACCCTGGCCTTTTCGGTCAGCAATCACTCACCGTGGGAATACCCCGCTGGCCGCATTGTTCCAGACGGCAACCCAGCCACCGTAGAGAACACCGTACGTTATGCCGACTGGGCTATCGGTCGCTTTTTCGAGCAGGCCAAACAATCCGACTACTGGGAAAATACCGTTTTCCTGATTGTGGCCGACCACGACTCCCGGGTGGGTGGCGCCAGCCTGGTTCCTTTACGGCATTTTCATATACCTGCCCTGATTCTCGGCGCAGATGTCACCGCCAGGCGCGACGATCGCCTGATCAGCCAGATAGATCTCCCCCCCACTTTGCTGTCGCTGATGGGACTGAATACGGAACACCCCATGATAGGCCACGACCTTACGCAAACCGGCGGAGGCAGGGCCATGATGCAATATGGCGAAAACTATGGGTATCTGAAGGACGATGCACTGATTGTCCTGGAACCCTACAAAGAGGCTACGCAGTTTCGCTACACTGCGCCGGCCATCTATACACCGATCACCCTGGATCCCGATCTGTCACGCGAGGCGTTGGCTCATGTGCTCTGGCCGTACTGGGCTTACCGCAATCAAGCCTACACCCTGCCACATTTACGACAAAAAACTTAGATACACTGACCTCAAGCTCCTGCCTTTTCCCAGTCATGCCATGTAAAAAAATAATAAGCACACTACAATACTTACACCAAACTGAAAGGAATTAATAATGGAGTTGCTGCTTGACCCCTCCGTATGGGTCGGCTTACTGACACTAGTGGTCCTGGAAATTGTCCTGGGCATAGACAATCTGATTTTCATTGCCATTCTGGCAGACAAGCTACCACCTTCCCAGCGCGATCGCGCCCGCGTCATTGGTCTGTCGCTGGCGCTCGTCATGCGCCTGGCGCTGCTATCAGGCATATCGTGGCTGTTCAAGCTGACGTCCCCCCTATTCTGGGTAGGTTCTCTGGACTTTTCGGGTCGAGACCTGATCCTGATTCTGGGTGGCTTCTTCCTGGTTTTCAAGGGCACCATGGAGATGCATGAACGCGTCGAAGGCAAGACACACACCATGTCCGGCTCGCGCATGTATCCCAGCTTCTGGGTCATTGTGACGCAAATTGTCGTGCTGGATGCTGTCTTCTCGCTCGATGCAGTCATCACTGCAGTCGGTATGGTTGACCATCTGCCCGTGATGATGGCCGCCGTCATTATTGCCATAGGCATTATGCTGGTGGCATCAAAACCCCTGACCCGCTTCGTGAGCGCCCACCCCACCGTGGTGATTCTGTGCCTGGGCTTTTTGCTGATGATAGGCTTTGCCCTGATTGCCGAAGGCTTCGGTTTCAAGGTACCCAAGGGCTATCTGTATGCCGCCATTGGCTTCTCGGTTGCCATCGAGGCGCTCAACCAGATTGCCCGGCGCAATCTGCGCAACTCCGACACCCAGCGTCCCATGAGGGAGCGTACCGCAGAAGGGATACTGCGCATGCTTGGAAAACGGCCTGCTGCTACCGACGAAGCAACCGACACGGCACTCGACACGCCTGACAACGTGCCCTTCGCCGTGGAAGAACGCAATATGGTCAGCGGCGTGCTGCGCCTGGCGGATCGCAACGTCCACTCCATCATGACGCCGCGCAACGACATCACCTGGCTCAACCTGGACGATGATCCCGAGCAAATCCGCCAAGAGATCAGCGGCACCCCGCACGGGTTCTTTCCAGTGTGCCGGGGCTCATTGGACAACATCGTGGGCATAGGCCGCGCCAAGGACATGATCACCGATCTGATACAGCACGGCACGTTAAATCAGAACACATTGCGTCCTCCGATCATCGTGCACGAAGCCGTGCGCATCCTTGACTTGATCGAAACCCTGAAGGCGGCGCGCGGCCAACTGGTCATTGTGATCAACGAGTTTGGTGCTGTAGAAGGCCTGGTCACACCCATAGACGTCTTCGAGGCCATCGCCGGCGACTTCCCCGATGAGGATGAAACCCGCGACATTATCCCGGCCGGCGACGATAAATGGATAGTCGACGGCGGCACCGATCTGCATCATTTCGAACAAACACTGGAAATAGAAGGCCTGCTCGACGACGAGGACGAATACAGCACTTTGGCCGGCTATATGCTGAGCCGCTTCGGTCGCCTGCCCGAGGTAGGCGACAAGCTCAGGTTCAGGCATGGAGACCACGAGTTTCGTTTTAAGGTACTGGAACTCGAAGGACGGCGTATCGCCAAGGTACAGGTTCGGCGCCGCACAACGGACTCGGACCAGCAGGCCGATGACGCCGAGGCAGACGCTGCTTAGATTTTCATGTTATAGTAGCTGGCTGTTATGAATTCGGGGCGTAGCGCAGCCTGGTAGCGCATCTGGTTTGGGACCAGAGGGTCGAAGGTTCGAATCCTTTCGCCCCGACCACATAACACCTTAAAAAGCCTACGTATTTTTGCGTGGGCTTTTTTATTTGGTGGTGAAGAATCAATCGCGCCGCCATGCCTCGACTTGTTGACGCAATTCGCGACGAATAACCTTGCCGGTGGTGGTCATGGGCAACTCGTCGACAAAGAATATTTCACGCGGATACTCGTGCGCCGCCAACCGATTTTTTACATAGTCCTGGATTTCCCGCTTTAGCGTTTCATTGGCTTCATAAGCTTCTTTCAGCACGATCACGGCTGCCACGATCTCGGTACGCTGCGGATCAGCAGCCCCAACCACGGCCACCATCTTTACCGATGGGTGCTGAAGGATGCAGTCTTCGATTTCACCAGGGCCAATGCGATAGCCTGCCGAGGTAATGACGTCGTCGTTGCGGCCCATGAAATGAACGTAGCCATTGTCGTCCATGCTACCGGTGTCGCCCGTGAGCAGCCAGTCGCCTATGTATTTTTCGCGGGTAGCCGCGGTATTGTTCCAGTACTGCAAGAACATGACCGGATCGGGGCTATGCACGGCAATATTGCCGGTCTCGCCTGACCCAAGCACATTTCCGCCTTCGTCTACGATGGCAACCTGGTGACCCGGAACGGGCCTTCCAATGGCGCCGGGTGTGACAGGCATCAAGTCGGAACAAGACGACACCGTCATATTGCATTCTGTCTGGCCGTAGAACTCATTAATCGTCAGGCCAAAGGTGCGCCGCCCCCAATCGAGCAATTCAGCGCCCAATGACTCACCGCCGCTGGCCACTGAACGCAATTGAAAATTCCAGCGTTTTTCAGGCTCAACCACCGCACGCATCATTTTCAAGGCGGTAGGCGGCAAGAATGTATTACGTATGCCATGGTCTTGCATCAGTTGAAATGCCGCTTCGGGTGTGAACTTCTGGAAGCGATGAGCAACAACGGCAATGCCATGATGCCAGGACGGCAACAGCACATCGAACAGGCCGCCGATCCAGGCCCAATCGGCCGGCGTCCACATCCGGTCACCTTCCTGAGGGAAAAGGTTATGTGAAATTTCCACACCCGGCAAATGGCCAAGCAGTACGCGATGCGCGTGCAAGGCACCCTTGGGCTGGCCTGTCGTACCGGAGGTATAGATAATGACGGCGGGATCGTCGGGCGCCGTATCGACAGGCGTCAGGTCAGAGCTATGCCTTGCTGCCTCGCGATGCAAGTCCAGCGTGCCGTCGTGGGCACCGTCTATGGTGAACACAACCTGCAAATCTGGCAGGTGTTCGCGTATTTGAGCCAGCTTGGCTGCCCCCTCGGCATTGGTAATGACAACGCGCGCACCGCTGTCTTTCAAGCGATATTGCAAGGCCTCTACTCCAAACAACGCGAACAGCGGAATAGCGATACAGCCTGTTTTATAGGCGGCAATGTGACCCAAAGCGGTTTCGGGTGCCTGCGGTAGAAGAATACCCACCCTGTCGCCGCGCTCGACGCCCTGCGCCAACAGCAGATTGCCGACCCGGTTCGACATTTCAAGAAGCTCACCAAAGCTGTAATTCCGGACGGAGCCATCATGCCCTATATGAATCAGTGCCAGCCGTCGTGAATCTTGCTCGGCCCATTTATCGCATGCGTCGACGCCTATGTTGTAGCGCTGTGGAATGTCCCAGGAAAATTGCTGTAGGGCGTCATCGTAGCTCTTGGGATTCAATGGCAACATGCATGTGCTCCTGCTTTTCTTTTAAGTAGATCGTATTGTTATATTACGGCCTTATACTCGACACTATCATTTTTCTTAGCGCTAAGGTCTTTTTGCATATGATACGCACACTTGATTTCTGGACAAGCATGGCAGAGCAACATGGCCAGGCGGCTGCCCTTGAAAACGACCATACCCAGGTCACTTACGCCGAACTGCTGGTGTCGGTCAACGCCCTGGCTGTCGCCTTGCAATCCAAAGACCCTACGCCAGGCTCGCGTGTAGGCTTATGCGCCGAACAGTCGCTGGAATATCAGGTCAGCATGTTGGCCATACTGGCTGCTGGCAAGATCCCTGTACCGCTCAGTCCATACGGCAGCACCGAAAACCTGCATCAAATGCTTAACGACACGCAGTGCTCAACGCTTCTGGTAGATGAAATAGGCCAGAAAAAAATCAATGCGGATGATGATTTCGCAATTTTATTCTCGCAACTGGAAGGCCTGGTACTCACTTATCGCGGCCAGACACCCGAGCGCCACGCCACCGGTAACACAAGCAGCACCACACAAGAGGCCTGAATATGTCCAACACCACTCTTGAAGACCTGGGCAAGCTTGTTTTGCGTCTGGCCATAGGCCTGCTGCTGCTCTTTCATGGCCTGGCAAAACTTTTTCACGGTATTGGTCCTATCGAAGCCATGGTGGCCGCTCGCGGACTGCCGGCATTTTTTGCCTGGGCGGTGTACATCGGAGAAGTCATCGCTCCGCTATGCCTGATTCTGGGCCTGTATACACGCATGGGCGGCTTGCTGATTGTCGCCAATATGCTGGTGGCCATCGTACTGGCTCATATGGGGCACTTGGCACAATTTACAGGCAGCGGCGGATGGCGCCTCGAACTGCAAGGCCTGTACCTGTTTGGCGGACTAGCAGTAGCTATGCTGGGCGCGGGCCGCTTTAGTGCTGGTGGCCGCGGCGGCCGCTGGAACTAACTGACCAGACCCAACGGGGCAAGAGAGCCAACTCAGTACGGTCGGCTACGCTGCCTCGATGGATTTAAGAAAGTCGCTGGGTGTAAGACCCAGGTTACGCCGAAACATAGCTGTGAATGCGCTTTGATTCTGGTAGCCCAGATCAAGCGCAATAGCAAGCACCTGCTTACCCTCGGCCAGCCACTCCAGTGCCGTCAGCAGTTTCGCCTGCTGTCGCCATTGGCCAAAAGACATACCCAGTTCCTGCACGAACAAGCGATGCAAGGTACGCTGATCGTAGCCCATATCCCTGGACCACTCCTTAAGCGTTTTCATCTCATCGAGGTGTTCCTGGATATGTGTACAGATGGTAGCCAGACGATGATCTTTGGGGGTGGGCAAGTGCAAGGGCAAGCCGGACTCGTCGCTCACCTCTTCGAGCAAAAGGTTCATGAGCAACTTCACCCGGCGACTGGGTTCGGTACTGAAACCGGCATTGGCGACAGCCGCAATAATTTCCCGAAAAAGAGGGGAAACCGGGAGCATGCAGCTTTGCTCGGGCAAGCCATGTGAAAAAGCCGGATTCACGAACACGGAACGCAACCGCACCTTTCCCAGCATGCGAACCTGATGCCGGACGTTAGGCGCAAGCCAAAGGGCGCGGGTGGGTGGCACCACCCAATGCCCGTCTGTACTCGAGACCACCATAATTCCGCTTAAAGCGTATTTGATCTGCCCCATTTCGTGGGAATGATCGGACAGAATCGTGGAGTCAGCAAAGTCTCGGCTAATGCTGCCTGCCAGGATCCCTGCGTATCTACGCGTCATGCTGACGCCCAGTTGCGTTTCCATAACGACTACCCACCCCCAGAACCAAAATGGCTTTCAAACACATATTGATCAAGACGACAGATTCGCTATTGCTTACGCTGGCGCTATCCGCATGTTGATACTAATAGAACCTGTAGTTATAACCATGGAGGAAAACCCCCACTCTCAGGCGTAAACGACCAGCATTTCAATACACCCCTGTGAACTGCTTCAATACATCGGGATTCTCGAGCGTGGATACGTCCTGGGTAACCTCTTTGCCTTCAGCCACGACACGCAGCAACCGTCTGAGTATCTTGCCCGAGCGTGTCTTGGGCAGATTATTGCCAAAACGGATGTCGCGAGGCTTGGCAATAGCCCCCACCTCTTTGGCAACCCAGTCACGCAGTTCCTTGGCCAGAGCATCGGCTTGCACCCCATCGGGCACTGGATCCTTGAGCATAATAAAGGCTACGATGGCCTCACCCGTCGTAGCGTCGGGCCGTCCCACGACCGCAGCCTCGGCGACCTTTTCATGCGCCACCAAGGCCGACTCAATCTCAGTGCCACCCAATCGATGGCCCGATACGCTCAAGACGTCGTCGGTGCGCCCCATGATCCAGTAATACCCGTCAGCATCACGCTGGGCATTGTCTCCTGCCAGGTAATATCCCTTGAGGTCTGTGGGAAAGTAGCTGCTTTTATAGCGTTCCTCGTCGCCCCACACGGTACGTATCATGGCAGGCCAGGGCCGCTTGATGACCAGGAAACCGCCCCGCCCCTGGGGCACATCGTTGCCAGCCTCATCGACCACCCCGGTGATAATGCCCGGCAATGGCAAGGTGCAGGACCCTGGCTTGAGCGGCGTGGCACCGGGCAACGGACTCAGTATATGGCCACCCGTTTCTGTTTGCCACCACGTATCAACAATAGGACAACGGCCCTGGCCCACGTTCTGGTAATACCAGATCCAAGCTTCAGGGTTGATCGGTTCGCCGACAGACCCCAGCAAACGCAGGCTGGAGAGATCGTAGCGCTGCGGATGCGTATCGGGGTCTGCCTGTGCAGCCTTGATCAGGGAACGGATGGCCGTTGGTGCAGTATAGAAAATACTGACCTTATGCCGTTGTATCATTTCCCAGAAACGCCCCGCATGCGGGTAAGTCGGTATCCCTTCAAATATGATTTGCGTCAGGCCGGCAGCCAGGGTGCCATAAGCAATATAGCTATGCCCGGTTACCCAGCCCACATCGGCCGTACACCAGAAGATATCGTCGGGACGCACATCGAATACCCACTTGGTGGTCAGCGATGCCCAAAGCAGATAACCAGCCGAAGCATGCTGCACACCTTTGGGTTTTCCGGTTGAGCCCGACGTATACAGAATGAACAGGGGATGCTCCGCTTCGACCGCCACGGCTTCGCAGCTGTCTGGCTGCCCATCTTCGAGCTCGTGCAACCAGACATCGCGTGACCCACTCCAGTTGACCTCGCTGCCGGCCCGCTTGTAAACGATAACGTGCTGAACAATATCGCCGCCCTCATCAGCCAACGCCTCGTCTACAGCGCTCTTGAGTGCAATAGCTCGCCCGCCTCGCAACTGTGCATCAGCGGTAATGACCAGCTTTGCACCCACATCCACAATGCGCTGGTGCAAGCTCTTGGCCGAAAACCCTCCAAACACCACTGAATGAATCACGCCCAGGCGGGCGCAGGCCTGCATGCATGCAATCGCTTCAATGGACATGGGCAGATAAATGATGGCTCTGTCGCCTTTCTTGTAGCCCAGCGACTTGATACCGTTGGCAATGCGGCAGACACGAGCGTGTAATTGCCGATACGTTACTTTATCTACCGAGCCGTCATCAGCCTCGAAGATCAGTGCCGTTTTGTCAGCGTTTCCGTTGGTCAGATGCACATCAAGGCAGTTTTCGGAGACATTCAGTTCGCCATCATCGAACCAGGTATAGAACGGCGCCTCAGACTCATCCAGCACCTTGGTAAATGGCTTGCGCCAGACAAGGTGCTCATTGGCCATACGTGTCCAGAAGCCGTTGAAGTCTTGCTCAGCTTCGGCACACAAGGCCTTGTAGCTTTCCATACCCGCAACTGTTGCCCCTGCAACGGCCTTGGCCGACGGCGAAAACACCCTATGCTCGACCAGAATGGAATCAATAGTAGAGGACATTACATATACTCCTAAATCTGCGTAACCTGAAAGTTACGCGGCTGCTCCAAGATAGCGGTTCATGATTTCGGGCTTGCTTTGCAGCTCTTCTGAAGCCCCCCCGAACACGATATGCCCCGTATTGAGCAAATAGCAGCGATCTGCCATGGACAATGCCGCTGCCACGTTCTGCTCGACCACCACGATGGTTCGCCCCTGGCGCGCCAGGTCCTGGCAGATATTCATGAGATCGCGCACAATCAGCGGGGCAAGCCCCTCGAAGGGCTCATCAAGGAGAATCAATTGAGCGTCGCGTATCATGGCGCGCGCAATCGCAACCATTTGCTGCTCTCCTCCGGACAGCTCGCGCCCCTTGTTGCCGCGCCGCTCATCCAGGCGCGGAAAGGTGCGATAAATTTCCGAAAAGCTCAAAGGCTTCTTGGCCGTCATCGCAGCAAGCTTCAGGTTTTCGTGAACGGTGATGCCACCGAATACCCGGCGCTCTTCGGGAACCAGTTGCAAACCCAGACGAGCAATCAGATGTGCCGGCATTTTCTGGATGGGTGTACCGGAAAAAGTGATGTTCCCGGACCTGGCCGTAAGCGCCCCTGCCAAGGTTTTCAGCAAGGTGGACTTGCCTGCACCGTTCCGGCCCAGCAGCGCCACGACTTCGTTTTCCTTAACCTCGAGCGATACGTCGAACAGAATATGCGAATCGCCGTAAAAGGTATTGATGCCATCGACTTCTAGTAGACTCATGACTCGACTACGCCTCCGAGATAAGCTTCCTGCACGGCCTTATTGGCCTGAATTTCTTCAGGGGTACCTTCTGCAAGAAAGTTGCCGTCATAAAGAACAGTGATTTTGTCGGCCAGCTCGAACATGGCATCCATATCGTGCTCAACAATCAGCACAGTACGGCCACGGCGTATGCTTTTGAGCAGGGCCACGGCATGCACGCGTTCTTCGGGACTCATGCCGGCCAAGGGCTCGTCGAGCAGCAAAACGTTGGCACCGGTTGCCAGCGCCAGGCCTATTTCAACCCGGCGCTTTTCGCCATAAGACAACTCATGGACCGGCGTATCGGCCTTGTGGCTCAACTCCACCAGCGCCATGGCAGCTTCGACCTGCTCTCCGTAGCCACTGACACCATTCAAGCTGGCCAAGGCGTCGAAACGGAACGAGCCCCGCTTCTGGCCCAACACCGACATCAGAATGTTCTGGCGCACGGTCAGCGCATCGAACAACTCATTGACCTGATAGCTTTTGCTCATGCCCAATTGGCACACCTGGGTAACACCGATGCCGGTGATGTTGCCTCCACGTAGAAAGACTTCCCCCGAAGTGGGCAGAATTTCGCCCGCCAGCATCTTGAAGAAAGTGGATTTACCCGCGCCGTTAGGACCTATAAGACCTCGTAGCTCACCCTCGGCAACCGAGATGGAAACCCCCTTTACTGCTTTCAGGCCGCCATAGTGCTTGGCAATATTGTTGGCCTGCAATACGGGGGAGCCTGGTTTGACCGAAGCTGCCTCGCGCATGATGAGCGGAACACTACGCTGCCCTTTGACCTGCTGCCGTGAACCTGTTTCGGCACGTGCAATGCGGCGTGTCATGCGTTTGTTGCGCCATGCGATGAATTCGCCGCAAATACCCCGACGAAACACCGTGACAAGAATGACAAAGATCACGCCCAATATCAGCCGCCAGTAAGGACCAACCGCATCCACAAACTGCAACACCTCGAACAGGTATAGCCAGATAAATGCACCCAGCAAAGGGCCGAACAAGGTCCCTGCACCGCCCATGACGGTCTGGATGACAAGCTCTGCTGAAGTATGCAGGTTGAAGGCATCAGGTGGCATGTATCCCTGAAACAATCCCAGCAGGCCTCCAGCTACACCGCCGTAAGCAGCAGCAACAACAAAAACGGCAAGCTTGTAGCGCTGTATCTTGTGGCCCACTGCCATCGCCCGCACCGGATTGCCCCGAATAGCAGTAAGAATGACACCAAACGGCGACAGCGAAATACGGCGTGCAATCACGAATCCGACAAAGAACATGACGGCCAGGAAGGTGTACATGGGCCAGCCAGGCTGGATCGTATAGCTGAAGAAACCCAGTTCAACAGCTGGCTCAGGAATGCCTGGAATACCATTTTCACCACCGGTCCAGTCTCGCAAGGGGCCGAACTCCAGGAAGTAAATCATTTCGGCAAAAGCGAGCGTACTCATGGCAAAGTAAATGCCGCTACGCCTGAGTGTCAGGTAACCGATCACGAGGCCCAGCACCGAAGCAACCAGCATCGCCACTACCAGGGCAAGCAGCATATTGGGAATAATGCCGGTGGTGAGCAGGTAAGCCGTCACGAAACTACCAGTTCCATAGAATGCTGCCTGACCAAAGGACAACAGACCCGCATAGCCAAACAGCAAGTCGAAGCCCAGTCCGAACAGGCCCCAGATCAGGACGCGCCCAAGCAAATCGGGGCCCGCGCCAATAAGTGGCGCCATGAAAGGCGCGACGCAAAGCACCATGGCTGCGATGACTTCGACACCATAGCGGGCCCGGAATGCACCTGTATTACCCTTGGGCATGTGAGCAGATTGCATGTCTCCCACGTTCTCGCCCGCTTCAATTGCAACAGAGTTATCAGTCTGGCTCATGCTCTGCCCTCCACGCCCAACAGCCCTTGTGGCCGCAAAATTAGAATGACCGCCATGGCTGCAAATAGCATGACATCTGAATAGACCGGATTGAACAGCGAGGTCAGGCTAAGGATCTGCCCCGCTATCAGGCCACCGAGTATTGCCCCTGGGAACGACCCAACACCACCCAGCACAACGACCACAAAAGACTGAATCAGCACGCGGAAACCCATGTCGGGAACGATGGAAACGATAGGTGCGTAGATCATGCCCGCAAACCCCGCCGCGGCGGCACCCACACCAAATACGATCAGGAAGGCGCGCTGTATATTGATCCCAAGCAGCCGAGTCATCAGGGCATCTTCAATACCCGAGCGGATGATCAGGCCCAGACGTGTGCGATACAGCACCATCCAGCACAAACCCAACGCACCCGCAGCGATGGCGAGAATCTGGATGCGATACAGGGGATAGACGACAAACCCCATATCGACCACGCCCTCACCCCAAACAGGCACCGGCACGCGCTGTCCTACTCCGCCAAAAATGGCGCGGATGATCTCGACGATGACAATACTGACGCCAAATGTGACCAGAATCTGGTCTTCGACGGGCCGGTTATAGAAGCGCTTGATCAAACCACGCTCCATGATGAGGCCAATGATCATGGCGGCCACAGCGCCACCAATAATGCTTAGCACAAAGGAACCTGTGCTGGTAAACACAGAAAAGCCGGCATAAGCGCCCACTACGAACAACGCGCCATGTGCAAAATTGATTACACCAAGCGTGCCGTAGATAATGGTCAGACCGGCAGCAATGAGGGAGAGCAGCACCCCCAGCGCCAGACCATTGAAAACTTGTGACATGATTAGGCCAAGGCTAGGCATGCTAGTCTCCCCCTTATTTTTATAACAACGAAAGAATCACAGTCCCGGCTTAGACTGCCGGAGACATCTTGCAACCGGCATAGCCTATGGGCGGCAGCGTATCCACCCCGTTGGCTACGGCGACCACATCGACCAGGTCATCCTTGTTCTTGATGTCGGAAGGTTTCTTGCCCTTGACGACGGCAAAGTTGGCTGCGCCATCGTGATCCTCGGCGCGGAAGTAAACCTCGCCACCCATGGTGTAAGGCCGCTTGTGATTAATGCTGTCCTCGAAGGCCTTGACAACTTCGGCGGGGTAGAAAGTACCCGCGCGCTCCACGGCATCGGCCCACAAGAGCATGGTCATATAGGCATTGTGCTCGGGATCACGTGGCTTGGCGTTGAATTTCGCCTCGTAGGCCTCGACGAAGTCCTTGGCCACTTCGTTCTTGTCGGCTTCAGTCCACCAGAACACCATGGTGCCGTGCACGCCTTCCATGATTTCGGGCCCGACCTCTTCGAGCATGTAGGCAGGCATGTAAGGCACGCACATCTTCATGTTCTTGAGCACGCCAAATTGGTGAGCTTGCTTGGCCGAGTTGACCGCGTCCGCGCCATAGTCAAGGTTGATAAGGATATCGGCGCCACTGTTGGCCACGTTCAGCAAATAGGCACTGTAGTCAGTCGCACCCAGGGGATGAATCTGGGGCGTATCGATAGTGGTCCACCCCTGCGCCTCAGTGAATTCACGCATATGGTCATGGATGGAGTGACCGTAGTTATAGTCGGGGACCAGGTAAATGGCTTTCATGTCCTTGCCATAGGCTTCGGCCAGGACGGGTGCAATGGCCTTGGATGCCGTATAGGCATGGTGACACAAACGAAAACCATAGCGCCGGCAGTCTTTTCCGGTGGTATCGCTGGAGCCGCTGATGATGGGAAAGTACAAGGTCTTGGCACGCTCGCAGGTATTTTGCAGCGCGATCGCCACGGAACTGCTGACGCTGCCGGCAATCATCATGGCCTTGTCCTGGCGGATGAAACGCGTAGCCGCCTGTACTGCACTATTGGGCTTGGTCTCGGCATCGCCGATAGCCAACTCGATTTTCTTGCCCAGAATGCCCTGTTTGGTCAGCGGCGACACCTTTTTTACGCGTGGATCACCATTGTTGATCATTTCCGCAGCCAGCTCGAAGCCACGCTTTTGCCCTGCTCCTTCGGCCGAATAGGGGCCGGTCAAGTCCAGAGTAAGACCTGCAACGACAGTATCACCGGCGACCCCATCGGGGTAATTGCCCAGTTTTGGATACTGTTTTGCTTGAGCGAACGCGGCGGAACTGTACGCCCCCGGAACCAGCAGTCCCCCGGCAACTGCAGAGCCGGTTTTCAAAAATCCACGACGATTCGTAGTGTTTTCTGCCTGTTGATTTTGAACTTTTTTGTCTTCCACCGTAAGTCTCCTTTTAATATTCCTGTGACGCGAGATAGTCGCCACACAAGTTTCCTGTGCAAAGCTGCGCCCTTCCCGGTACGGGAAAGCTCCATCCATGCATAAGAATTTTTTATTGCGAGGCAAGTAAACCAGCGCAAAAGAGTTTTTGTCTGCCGTGTTGTTATCAAGAACGAATCCGTATTGCTTATGGTTATCTGCTACGGACGCGACCGAGATTATCAAAAGGAAGTCGCAAGCACTCCCTTGAAACGGACATAAACTATCTTGAATCAGACTTTAAAAATAAAGCCAAGGGTTAACGTGAGTACTGAATCACAGGAATACGGACAAAAGGATTCAGGATTTTTGATTTTGCGGCGTATCCAGGCGATAGTTGCTGCGTGACGGTTCGACATCGCGAACGCCAGCGATCTTGTAAAGCTCTTGTACCCGGGATACTTCTATCGTGCCCGCAATAATGCCTATGGCGACCAGTTCTCGCTCAACCGCCATACCCGCCCTGCGGCAACCTTCGACCACTTCAGCATATCGGCTCAAGTAGTCTTCTTTAACAGATATCGATAGCTGTACATGCGTCAAAGAGCCACCTTTTCTTCATGAGGGGCCTGAATCAGGCCCGCCCCCACATCGCGTGAGGGTAGCGCCAGCCGAAGCGTGCTTTGGACGATACGGCTCAGCAGGACATGCCCACTGATGCCACCGTCTGCCTCGGCCAATAAAGCGGCAACACCGGCAACAAACGGTGTCGCCATACTGGTACCGCTTAGGCTGCGGTAATGCTCGGGTCCAGGCCAGGACGATAGTATATCTACCCCCGGGCCTGCAACGTCGACCTGCCCACCATCCCCCTCAAGCCCGCCGCTGGAAAAAGGAGCTATCTGCATATGCTTATCAATGGCGGCCACCGCCATGATCGACGGGCAATTGGCGGGATGCGATACCGGCGCAATCAAGGTATCCCGCTGGCTGTCGTTGCCCGCAGCAGCGATAACCACCGTTCCGGCTTTCAAGGCCCGCCGGGCAGCCTCTTCAAATACTTTGGAATACCCTTGCCCTGGCTGCACCGGGCTGCCCAACGACATCGATATGATTTGGCACTGATTCTCGACGGCCCAGTTAATGCCCTCCAGTACACCACCATCGTCTCCACTGCCCTCGTCGCTCAATACTTTACCAACATAAAGTTGCACACTACTGGCAACGCCATAGCGCGGTGCCGCCGACGGTTGAACAGGACCGCATGCAATGCCCGCACAGTGCGTACCGTGCCCATTGCCATCCTGTACGGTCTGGCCGTCAACAAAGGAACGGGAGGTGATGCTATGACTGGAAAAATCAGGATGCTGCAAGTCCAGTCCGGTATCGAGGACAGCCAGGCGCACCCCTGTTCCACTATATTGAGACAGTACAGCCTTAGTTGCCTGAATACCCCAGGTCGACAAAGACTCGTCCACAGCAGCACCTGGCCGCGGCTCCCCTGGCTGCCGCGGCACAGCCCCTAATCGGCCGGCCAGGTCGTCTACCGCATCGCGATAGCCTTTCAGATAGGTCTGAAGCAAAGCGTCGCCGAAAATCGTTTCAGACTTTGAGCCGGGTTGGACCGGCGTGGGAACCGATACCTGGCGCCGCCCCGTCGCGTACACCCGCCTCTCGGGTTCTATGGCCAGTATCGCACCGCCACTTTCGGCCATGGCGCGGTCCAGCAACGGTTGCTTATCTAAGGTGCAACGTATGAGTGCAACGCCTATGCTGTTGAAGACAATGGCGCATTGCGCGGTAAGTACGCCGCTTTTACCCGTTTTGCTTCGACGTGATGGCGCACGGGCAAGACTGAGGCCGGCAATATCGATGAGTTTTGTTACACCTTCCTGGGTCCGGCCCTCGCACAACAGAACCAAATAGCGACCCGTTACTTTATGTTTATTGAGTGGCATGGTGGTCTCCTCGGGACGAAAAAGAGCGTGGGCAAGGCAACGCTCTTTTATCCAGACAGCATGCAAGCACTCAATCGGTGCGTCAAGTTGAAACTGCTACATTTTGCGCCGACGCCGGGAATCGGCGCCGGTCGATGAGTATGAACCTTTACTTCTTGAAGACCGGGCACTCGCTGGCTGCAGGCTTGCGGAAAGCGTCATTGGCCGGAATGGTGTCCACGATGTTGAAGTAATCCCACGGATACTTGGACTCGGAGGGCGATTTCACCTGAACCAGGTACAGATCGTTCATCAGGCGACCATCTTCACGCAGGTAGGCGTTCTCGGCAAACATATCGTTTACCTTGATCTCACCCATTTTTTTGCGTACTGCCGTGGTATCGGTGGTGCCAGCCTGGCGCACCGCCTCGAGATAGTGCATTACACCTGAATACACGCCTGCCTGGCCCATGGAGGGCATGGCATTCATGCGCTCGTAGAAGCGCTTGGACCATTCGCGGGACGCCTCGTTGCGATCCCAGTAGAACGCTGTGGTCAGGTACAGGCCCTGGGCGGCATCCAGACCGATGGCATGTACGTCGGTGATGTACATGAGCAAGGCTGCGAGTTTCTGACCGGAATCTGTCAGGCCGAACTCCTTGGCCTGCTTGATCGAGGTGGTGAGGTCACCCCCGGCATGTGCCAGCCCGATCACATCGGCTTTGGAAGCACTGGCAGAAAAAATCTGGGAAGACAGATCGGCTGCCGCCAATGGGTGCTTGGTCGTACCGACGATGGTGCCGCCCTCGTCCTTCACGGCATCCATGGCGTCTCGTGCCAGAGCTTCGCCGAAGTTGTAGTCGACCATGATCATGTACCAGCTCTTGCCACCCTGCCGCACCATGGCCCGGGCAGTACCGTTGGCGGTGGCATAGGTATCGTAGACCCAGGCAATTGTATTCGGGCTGCAGCCCTTGCCGGTCAGGTCAGACGAGCCAGCACTGGTGATCAGCAACAGTTTGTCTTTCTCTTTGGTGACGCGCTGAGCGGCAAACGCCACACCGGACGACGTAAGCTCGGCCACCACATCGACGCCCTGGTTGTCGATCCAGTCGCGCACCATGGCAGCACCCACGTCAGTCTTGTTCTGATGGTCGCCCGAAATCACGCTGGCTTTTACTTCTGGATGCCTGGCGAAGAAGTCCTCGACGGCCATTTCCGCAGCTACCGCCGAACCCCGGCCAGCGATGTCGGAATAGGTTCCTGTCATGTCGGTGAGGACGCCGATTTTTGGCGTCAGCGTTGTGGATGCCTGGGTAGAGAGCCCGGTGAACGCCAGCGCGCATCCCAGTGCCAGAGTACGTAAACCAGTAATCATATGTGTCTCCTGATGTTGTAATAATGTCCGGACGAGTCCGGTTGCTACGACGGGGTCAAGCTGTCTATGCGATGGCGTCTACGCCAGGCTTGACCTTGTGTGCCTTCTTCGTGACAAACTCGTTGAGCCGGCCCTGCACGTCGGGTCCGGTCTGGACCACCGCAGCCATCAACCCCTCTGCAAAGAGGCCGTCAGTGGCTGACATGTCGGCGATCTTGTTGATGGACGTCACGATAGCGTAATTGGACAGGAAAGCGTTTTGTGCGATGCGCTCGGCCAGCGACATGGCAAAATCCTGTGCAGATACGGGGTTCTCGGGGGTGTTGCACACGTAATGCGCAAGACCGATACGATGGCCTTCATCGATACCTACGACGCGGCCGGTCAGCATCATTTCGATCATGCGATCGGCGGAGATAATGCGCGCCGTGCGCACTGTGGCACCGCCACCTGTGAAAATGCCGCGGGTGCCCTCGGGCAACGAGAAGTACGTGCTGGCATCGGCCACACGGATATGGGCCGCACTGGCCAGTTCAAGCCCGCCTCCTACTACCGCCCCCTGCAGGCAGGCGATGACTGGAATGCCGCCATGCTGAATCTTGTCGAACGCTCGGTGCCAGGCCTGGCACACGCGCAGAAACTCGACCGCGCCCCGTTCCTGATCGTGGTGTTCTTTGAGGTCGAGGCCAGCGCAGAAGTGATCGCCTTCCGCCATCATGACTATGACACGGATATGCGACGGCACATTCGAAAAATAGTCGTCGATTTCCCGTACCGTAGCGTCATCAAGCGCATTGCGCTTATGCGCACGCGCCAGCGTCACGACGCCAACGTTACCTACTTCGTGTATCTTCAAACTGCTCATTGTCATGGATGGATCTCCTGGGATTCATAAAAAATTTTTCGCAAAGCTGTCTTTTGCACCTTGCCGGTCGCCGTCATGGGCATATTGTCGATGAAGATCACTTCGTCGGGAATCATCCATTTGGCAACGCGGTCGGTATAAATGGACAGAATGTCTTCGGCTGTTGGCGAGCTGGACTCTCTTTTTACGACGACCAGAATGGGACGCTCGCCCCACTTCTTGTCAGGCTTGGCAATGCAGGCAGCCATCTTGATGTCGGGATGCTCCGAGGCGATGTTCTCGATCTCGATGGAGGAAATCCATTCGCCGCCCGATTTGATGACATCTTTGCTGCGGTCGGATATGCGCATATAGCCATGAGAATCAACACTTGCCACGTCGCCCGTGTGGAACCAGCCGTTGTTCAGCGCGGTCTGAGCCTGGCCGCTATAGCGCTCGATTACCCAATTACCCCGAATCATGAGGTCGCCGGTGGCAACGCCATCGTGCGGCTGCACCGTGCCTTCGCTGACGATACGAAACTCTGCACCGAACAGCGGACGCCCCTGCGAAGCCAGTACATGCAGCTTTTCTTTTTCAGATAAGGACTCATGCTCGGGCAAGAGAAAGCACACGGTACCCAAGGGCGAGACTTCGGTCATGCCCCAAGCGTGCCGTACCGATACATTCAATTGAGCAAGCGCTGTGATCATGGCGGGCGGGCAGGCCGAACCGCCGATGATGGCACGACACAAGGAGCTGAAGCCCAGGCCCTCTGCCTGCACGTACTCAAGCAGGATTTGCCAGATGGAGGGTACGCCGGCGGAAAGCGTGACGCCTTCCGTCTCGCAGAGTTTGTGTAGAGCGGGCCCGCTGAGATCTGCACCCGGCATGACCAGCTTTGCGCCCGACAGGAGACTCGAATAGGGCAGCCCCCAGGCGTTGACGTGGTACATGGGCACCAGCGGCATCACAGCATCGCGGCACGAAACACCGACCGCGTCCGGATGGCATGAAGCGTAGGCATGCAGCAGTGTCGAGCGATGCGAATACAGGGCTCCCTTGGGGTTACCCGTGGTGCCCGAGGTATAGCACAGACCGCAAGCCGTGTTCTCGTCGAACTCTGGCCATTCGAATCCGGTGTCATCGGAGCCCAGCCAATTGGCATAGACGGACAGGCCGTCGGCAACAGCGTCGTCGGGTTCATCGAGCAGCACCCACTGCGTTACGCTGGGGCATTGTGGCCGAAGCTGTTCGACCAACCCGGCAAATTGCCTGTCGTAGAACAGCACGGTATCTTGCGCATTATTGATGATGAAGGCGATCTGCTCGACGTGCAGCCGGGGGTTGACGGTATGGCAGACCATGCCTACCCCCGCTGTGGCGTAGTAGATTTCAAGGTGGCGATGAGTGTTCCATGCCAAGGTGCCAACCCGGTCGCCAGCTTGAATGCCCTGCGCCAGCAAGCGGATGGCCAGTTGCCTGGCGCGCTGCGCAAACTCCGTATAGGTATAGCGATGTATGACACCATTGCCCATTGCTGTCACGATCAACTGGCGCGGGTTGTTATTAACTGCATGCGTCAGGATGGACGATACCAAAAGTGGGCGATTCATCATGTTGCCCAGTACAGCCATAGTGTCTCTCTCCGATTTTCGTTGTAAGGTTTTGCTTTTAATTCTATAAAGCATGATGTGGTATAGCTATACCACATAATGACGACGGACTTGCATAAAGTGCCAAATCGTCCGTATTGTCGCCCATCAACAAAGCAAGGACTCCACTTGAGCAGAGCCATTGACCAACAGGTCTTTACGTCGACCGTTTCGGTCGAGTTGCTGCGCGATCTCCTGTTGGCATTGCAAGGCATTTGCGATGAAGCCCGCCTGCGCGGCTTTCTTGCCGAAGCCGGTATTTTTCCTGAGCTGGTGGCGCGCAAGCATGCCCGCATCACGCACGAGCAGCTGGTGCGCTTCTATCAGATTGCCGCCGGAGAAACGGGTGACGAGATGATGGGCCTATGGTCACGCCCTATTCGTACAGGTGCCCTCAAGGTCATCTGTCGCAGCGTGCGGGATGCCAGCTCGGTGGCGGTAGCACTGTACCGCTTCACCCAGGTCTGGAACTTGATGCTCGATGATTACCAGCTCGTACTTACTCCCGAAGCAGGATCCTTTGGCGTGAGCCTGCTGCCACGCCACGCCGGGTCTGAGGTCAATCGCTTCGGCCACATGCTAATGCTGAAACTGGCCCATGGTGTCGTGTCGTGGCTGGTGGGCCATGAAGTCCCCCTGCGGCACGTCCGCTTCACCTTTTCCCGACCTGATTTTGCTGAAGACTACCGAGTATTGTTTCCTGCAGAAGTCGAGTACGAGGCGCCCTGCTCCACTATCCACTTCCATTGCGAACTGGCCGAGCGGCGCTTTGAGCGCCCCTACGCAGACCTGCGCCCCTTTCTGCTGCGAGCACCCCGCGACTGGATCTTCACCACCTACAAGGAACACACGCTGTCCATGAAGGTACGCGGCTTCCTGAGCAATGCCAGCCGTGGAAACCCGTCGTTGAAAGAGACGGCGCAAGCCTTCCATATATCGCCGCGTACACTGATCCGGCGTCTGGCCGCCGAGCACACGTCTTTTCAGGGCATCAAGGACGCTTTACGGCGTGACGTCGCGATTTTCGAGCTCATCAATACAAACAAGAGCCTGGACAGCATCGCCGACGACCATGGGTTTGCATCGGTGTCGATTTTTCATCGTGCCTTCAAGCGCTGGACCGGGAACACCCCGGGCGAGTATCGGCGCAGTAGTGTCTTTAACCGAAGCGACCTGTAATGTAGTCTTCGGTTTCCTTGCGGGCCGGCTTGACGAAAATCTGGTCGGTTTCACCGAACTCCATCAGTTCGCCCAGGTACATATAGGCCGTGTAGTCGGAACAGCGCGCTGCCTGCTGCATATTGTGGGTAACGATAACCACGGTGTACTCGGATTTGATCTCGGCGATCAGCTCTTCGATCTTGGCAGTTGAAATGGGATCTAGCGCCGAGCAAGGCTCGTCCAACAACAGCACTTCGGGCTTGATGGCCACACCCCGGGCAATGCAAAGCCGCTGCTGTTGACCGCCCGACAAGCCATTGCCGCTTTGGTTGAGCTTGTCCTTGACTTCATTCCAGAGAGCCGCCTTGGACAGCGCCCACTCTACCCTTTCATCCATCTCGCCTTTGCTGAGCTTTTCGAACAAACGGACGCCAAAGGCAATATTGTCGTAGATGCTCATTGGAAACGGGGTAGGCTTCTGAAACACCATGCCCACCTTGGCCCGAATCAATGAGATATCCATCTTTGAGGTCAGCAGGTTTTCGCCATCGAGATTGATTTCGCCTTCTGCCCGCTGTCCGGGGTAAAGCTCGTACATGCGGTTGAAGGTACGCAGCAGTGTGGATTTGCCGCAACCCGAAGGGCCAATGAAAGCCGTAACCTTGTTTTCCTTGATGGACAGATTCACATCTTTTATGGCCTGGTAGTTGCCATAATAGAAATTCAGGTTCTTGACTTCCAACTTGGTACGTTCTGCAGGTGGTGTGGTGTGCATGGTCATTTCCCAGTCCAAGGGGCAGGCCCCTTGAGCCTATGTGTTATTTGCGAAAGAGACTGCGAGCAATAATATTGATGCCCAGGACCAGTAACGTGATGAGTACGGCGCCGGCCCATGCCAGGCGGTTCCAGTCCTCGAAGGGGCTCGCAGCGTACTGGAAGATCACCACAGGCAGGTTGGCAATCGGCGCATTCATATTCAGGGACATAAACTGGTTGTTCAAGGCGGTGAACAGCAACGGTGCGGTTTCACCCGAGATACGGGCGATCGCCAGCAGCACCCCCGTGATGATGCCCGAGCGCGCCGCGCGATAGCAGATGAACATCACAATGCGCCATTGCGGACAGCCCAGTGCCGCAGCGGCCTCGCGCAGGCTGTTGGGAACCAGCGACAGCATATTGTCGGTGGAGCGCACCACAACGGGGATAACAATGATGGCCAGGGCAAAGGCGCCCGCCCAGCCAGAATAATGCCCTACCTGAGCCACATAGACAGCGTAGATGAACAGACCGATAACAATGGACGGCGCAGACAACAAGACGTCGTTCAGGAATCGAGTAGCAGGTGCCAGCCAACCCCGTTGGCCATATTCGGCCAGGTAAGTACCGGCCAGCACACCTATGGGGGTGCCTACCAGGGTGGCGACCACCGCCATGGCCACGCTGCCGAATATGGCATTGAGCAGACCTCCGTCGGCGCCTGGCGGGGGAGTGGATTGCGTCAACAGGCTCAGCGAAAGCGCCGAACCGCCTTTAAGCAGCAAGGTGAGAATAATCCAGAACAGCCAGAAAAGCCCAAACACCACAGTGGCGCTGGACAAGGTAAGCAGCATCCGATTGACACGCTGGCGTTTTTTGTAGACCGAGTTCGAGGCGTTGACGACAGAATCTGAAGTGAACATAAATGTTTTTCCGGCCTAGTGAGTGGTGCCTTCGCTTTTACGCAGGCGTAACAGCAGAAGTTTGGAGAAAGCCAGGACCACAGTGGTGATCAGGAACAGGATCAGGCCCAGTTCTAGGAGGGCCGACTTTTGCATGCCCCCGGCCTCGTTGAACTCGTTGGCCAGGGCCGAGGCAATTGAGTTGGAGGGAGCAAAAATGGAATTGGGCAGGTTAAAGGCGTTGCCTATTACAAACGTGACGGCCATGGTTTCACCCAGGGCTCGCCCGAGCCCCAGCATGATGCCGCCAATTACACCATTTTTGGTATAGGGCAGTACCACTCGCCAGACCACTTCCCAGGTGGTTGCACCCAGGCCATAAGCGGACTCCTTCAACATGGCAGGCACTACTTCAAATACGTCGCGCATGACGGCCGTGATAAAGGGCATGACCATAATCGACAGAATCAAGCCTGCCGTGAACACCCCGATCCCGAAGGGGGGGCCGGCAAAGATGTCACCAAGAATGGGCACGCCCTCGAAGAGGTCGATAATAGGCGGCTGGATGTACTGCTGAAACAGCGGCACAAAGACAAAAAGCCCCCACATCCCGTAGATGATGGAGGGAATGGCCGCCAACATTTCAATAGCCGTGCCCAGCGGTCTGCGTAGCCAGACCGGAGACAACTCGGTCAGAAACATAGCGATGCCGAAAGACACAGGCACGGCAATGGCCAGGGCAATGACCGAGGTAAGCAAGGTACCGACAATAGGAACCATGGCGCCGTAGATGTTCTGGACCGGATCCCAATTGTTGGTCCAGAGAAAGCTCAGGCCGTATTCGGCAATGGACTCCCGGCTGCCGTATACCAGGGATACCATGATGGCTCCCAGCAGGGCGAACACCAAGAACGCAAACGCGCGCGTCAGGTTCTTGAATACGGCGTCCATCAGTGCACTTTGGTTATTTTTCATGTCGGTTTTTTAGCATTGAGCGAAGACCAGTAAGATAAATGCACGGACATCAAATAAAAGTGATCGCACGTGAACTGCCGGTTTTTAACATAAGAAAGACGGCGCCGTCTGCACAGCACCGTCTTGCCAGGCAAATAGGGCTGCATGCAGCCCTGTTCACCTATTACTTCCAGACTGCACTACCGTCAGCTGCCTTGATTTCTGCTTTCCAGGCCTCAGCAATCTTATTGGTAACGCTGTCGGGCATAGGCACGTAATCGAGCTCTTCTGCCAGTTTATCGCCGTTCTTGAAAGCCCAATCGAAGAAAGCCAGGACTTCCTTGCCGTTTTCAGGCTTGTCCTGCTTTTTGTGCAGCAGGATGAAACTGGCGGACGTAACAGGCCAGGACTCAGCACCAGGTTCGTTAGTCAGTACAACACCCATGCCAGGAGCGCTTGTCCAGTCGGCATTGGCGGCTGCGGCTGCAAAAGCCTCTTGTGTAGGCTGAACAAACTTGCCGTCAAGGTTCTTCAGTTGTGTCCAGGACAGGTTGTTCTGCTTGGCATAAGCGTACTCGACATAGCCGATGGAGTTCTTGAGCTGACGAACATACGCGGCAACACCTTCGTTACCCTTGCCACCCTGGCCTGTGGGCCATTTTACAGCTTTACCTTCACCGACTTTTTCTTTCCAATCGGCCGACACCTTGGACAGGTAGTTGGTCCAGCCAAAAGTCGTACCCGAACCGTCCGAACGGTGCACAACGATAATCGAGGCATCGGGCAGCTTGATATCGGGGTTCATGGACTGGATGGCAGGGTCGTTCCATTTTTTGACCTTGGCCATGAAGATATCTGCAACGATTTCGCCCGACAGCTTCAATTCGCCGGGCTTGATGCCATCGACGTTGACAACGGGAACCGTTCCACCGACGATGGCGGGGAACTGGAACAAATTGTTTTCGTCGAGCTTATCGCCCTTCATGGGGTCGTCGGAAGCACCGAAGTCGACAGTTTTGGCAATGATTTGCTGTTGTCCGCCACCCGAGCCGATAGACTGATAGTTGATGCGGTTGCCGGTTTCCTCGTGGTATTTGGCTGCCCATTTGGCGTAAATGGGATAGGGAAACGACGCGCCGGCACCAGTGATGTCGGCGGCATGAGCCGTCAGTGAGGCCGCGCCAAAGGCGATACCGACCGAAACCTGTAATAAAACGCGCTTAAACATCGAGGCATCCTCTTGATCTGTGACTGGTTAAGACAGGACTAAGCCTGCACAGACGACATATTAAGCAAGCAATATGACATGTTCGTGACAGCCATGAAACTTTTAGTCGCCCAGCTGTTGGACCAGGTACTCATGCATATTAAAAGGTTTTCCGCGACTCGTCACCTTGGCGTACGAACCATTGGGCAAAGCACGCCAAGCCAATTGGTTATCCCGCAAAGCGTAAGTAAATGCTTCACTGATGACTCGTTTCTTCAAGACTTTGTCCAGAATAGGGAAACCGACCTCGACACGCCGGAAGAAATTCCGGTCCATCCAGTCGGCGGACGACAAATAGACGTTCTCGGCACCGTTGCTGTAAAAATAAAATACGCGTGAATGTTCCAGAAACCTGCCTATTATGGACCTGACCGTAATGTTGTCGGATAGGCCCGGCACGCCGGCGCGCAAGGCGCAGGCACCCCGTACGACGAGATCGATTTTCACACCCGCCTTGCTGGCCTTGTACAGGCTATCAATAATGGTGGGTTCCAGCAAAGAATTCATTTTTGCCATAATGTGGGCTTTCTTTCCGGCCTTGGCTTGAGCGACTTCGCTGCGTATCATCGCCAGCATGGTTTCATGCAGGGTAAAAGGCGATTGCAGCAGCAATTTCAAATTTTGCCGCGCACCCAGGCCGGTCAGCAACGAAAATACCTTGTCCATGTCCTGGCACATTTTTTGATCGGCGGTCAGCAGGCCAAAGTCAGTGTATAGCCTGGCCGTTTTGGGGTGATAGTTACCCGTACCCAAGTGCCCATAGCGGCGTATGTATCCTTTTTCGCGCCGTAGCACCAGAGCCATCTTGGCATGCGTCTTGTGCCCTACCACGCCATAGCTGACATGGGCGCCCACTTCTTCGAGCTTAGCCGCCCAGTTGATATTGGTCTGTTCATCGAAGCGCGCCATGAGCTCAACCACCACAGTGACCTCTTTACCGGCCTTGGCGGCAGCCAGCAGCAGCCGCATGAGCTCTGAGTCTTCGCCGGTACGATAAATGGTTTGCTTGATGGCCACAACGGCCGGATCCATAGCCGCCGCGGTGAGAAAGTTGAGTACAGGCTGAAATGATTGGTAGGGATGGTGCAGCAGCCTGTCTTGTGCAGCGATGGCGGCAAAAAGCTGCTCGGGCAAATCGCCGACAGTATCAAAGGGCGCAGGCAGCTTGGGGCGATGGTCGGGAAATAGAAGCTCGGGCCTGTCGACCATATTGCATAGTTGCATCAGCCGGGACAGATTGACCGGACCGCTGACCCGATAGGTGTCTTGCGCTTGAAGCAGGAACTCCTGCTGGAGAAACGTCTCGAGGTCGGTCGGCATGAATTGGTCGATTTCCAATCGGACTGCTGCCCCGAAATTGCGCTGCGACAGTTCGCCCTGCAGGGCCTGACGCAGATTGGTGATTTCTTCCTCGTCGACGAAAAGATCACTGTTACGGGTTACACGCCACTGATAAACGCCCTTGACCTCCAGCCCGACGAAAAGCTCGCCCACAAAAGCACTGATGAGCGCCGTCAACAAGATATAGCCATGCGGAATGCCGGAAATTTCGGCCGGCACCTTGATGACCCGAGGCAAGGCGCGTGGCGCCTGCACAATCGCTATGGAAGCGCTGCGGCCGAACGCATCCTGCCCAGCAAGGGAAACAATGAAATTCAGGCTTTTGTTATAGACGCGTGGAAAGGGATGAGCAGGGTCCAGTCCGATGGGCGTCAGCAAGGGCATGACTTCGCGCTCAAAGCCGGCATGCGCCCAATCGTGCAAAGCGTCGCTCCACTCGGGGGGATCAAGTAGCGCTATGCCCTCAGCCTTCAAAACAGGTAATACCTGTTTGGTCAGCAGACTGTTTTGGCGGTCTACCAGCTCATGCGTCGCGGCCTGCACACGCTCAAAAGCCTCGCCCGGACTATAGCCATCACCACCAATCACCCCAGGTGTCTGACGCTGTTGCTCTTTCAGGCTGGATATCCGGATTTCAAAAAACTCATCCAGATTGGAACTCACGATACATAAATACCGCAAACGTTCCAGGACAGGCGTGCTGCTGTTTTCGGCCATCGCCAATACCCGCTCATTGAATTTGAGCAAAGACAATTCCCGATTCAACAATGCAGGATCGGATGAGGAAGGAAGCATATATAACGGGCCTATCAGTAGGAAGAAATCGTTTTACTTCATTTTTATTACGCCTATATGACGCGGCACGAAAAACCTGCGCTATCGACTCAATACTTATTAATATGCCCGATTTTCAGGGTTTTGTGATAGTTTCAAACAGAAACTGGTAGACGGTCTTTATAATTCATCCGTTTACACCCGAGTTTATCCACCATGGACCACCTCCTTGCCGCCATTGACCTGGGCTCGAATAGCTTCAGACTCTCAATCGGACGTGTCGTACAGCAAGATGGCAACGCACAAATCTATGCTGTTGATCGTCTCAAAGAATCCACCAGGCTGGCGGCAGGCCTGAACGATGACAAAATACTCGACGATGAGGCCATACAGCGTGCGGTCACGGTTTTGAAACGTTTTGGCGAACGCTTGCAAGGCTTTCACCCGAACCGGGTACGAGCCGTGGCCACCAACACCTTTCGTATTGCCCGCAATGTCGACAAAATATTGCCACTGGCCGAAGAGGCACTGGGCTTCCCCATCGAAGTCATTTCCGGCCACGAAGAAGCACGGCTCATTTTTTCGGGTATTACGAACGAATTACCGCCATCCGACAAAAACCGTCTAATGATCGATATAGGCGGTGGATCGACCGAGGTCATTATTGGCAAGGGCTTTCAGCCACAGCACATGACTTCGCTGTACATGGGCTGCGTCAGCTATACCCGCCGGTTCTTTCCCGATGGCCGCATCACCGAGGCGCGCATGCAAGAGGCGCAACTGGCAGCACAACGCGAAATCGAAGCTATCTCGAAACGATACCGCAAGACGGGCTGGCAAGAGGCTTATGGCTCGTCAGGCACAGCCAAAGGCCTGATAGCCGTGCTGCAAGAAGGAGGGATGTCAAAGAAAGGCATCACGCTGGAAGGCATGGAAAAGCTCAAGGACAAACTGGTACGCGACGGCAAAGTCATCATGAGCGAACTACCAGGCCTGAAACATGATCGTTCCCTGGTACTGGCGGGCGGACTGGCCATCATGATGGGCGCCTTCAAGGAACTGCATATAAAGGCCATGGGCCCCGGCGAAGGCGCTTTGCGCGTGGGCGTGCTGTACGATCTGCTGGGCCGTGACTCCAAGCACGACAAGCGCCACGAGACGGTAAGGCAATTCATCAAGCGCTACCATGTCGACGTTCGCCAGTCGGCAAGGGTAAAGCAGGTAGCCATGAACTTGTTCAAGCAGCTGGAGCTGCCCGACGACACCGAGGTTCAGGATCTTGAGCGCACCTTGGAATGGGCCGCCGATCTGCACGAAATCGGCATGAGTATCGCCCACGCCGAGTACCACAAGCACAGCGCTTACATCCTGCAACACGCCGACATGCCCGGCTTCTCGAACGATGACCAGTTGCTGCTGGCCAGACTGGCGCTGGGCCATCATGGCAAGCTAAGCAAATTTCCACGGCAAGAACCCACACGCAACCGTTGGCTGACACTGCTATGCCTGCGTCTGGCCGTCCTGCTGGCCAGGCGCCGCGAAGATATTGAACGGCTTCCTATTGCCATTTCCGCCAAGAACAACCATATATGTGTCAAAGTCGAGAGCAACTGGCTTGCTACCCACCCCTTGTCTGAATACTCTTTGCTGACCGAGCAAGACGAATGGAACAAAGGCGAGTTCAGCTTTGAGCTAAGCCCGCAATGAATCAGCCCATGCCGAAATGGCGACGATAGCGTGTGTCCATTTTCTGCACATCGAGCAGCACCGGAAAATCGGCAGTATTGAAGTCGGGGTCCCAGGCAGGCTCGCCGCAAATGGTGGCCCCCAGCTTGAGGTAGCCCTTTATGAGCGGTGGCATACGGGCCGGCAAAACACTGTTCAGACGCTCTACCGGATAACGATGCCGTGGCACAACATGATATAGCTCGGGCTGCTTGGCCATGGCTTTTCTGGCCACACGCCAAACCTCGGCGGCCGTAGCGCCGTCGTCGCGCAAACTAACGCTGGCACAGCCCAGCGCATACCGGAATCCGCGCCGCTGCAGCAGATTCGCTATGCCGGACCATAACAGCATGATGACCGTCCCGCTGCGGTAATCGGGGTGCGTGCACGAACGACCGACCTCGGCGAGTTCGCCATACAAATGACGCAAGCCGGACAAGTCGAACTCTGTTTCCGAATAGTAGCCACCAGCCTTACGCGCGTGCTCGGGAGTCAGTAGCCGGTAGGTTCCGACGACCAAGTCGGTGCTGACATCCTTGACCATCAGGTGCTCGCACCAGGGATCGTACCGGTCTGTATCCAGACCGTCGACCGCATTTGGAAATACGGCGTTCATTTCCTCGGTGAAAACGTTGTAGCGCAAGCGCTGAATGGCTTCAAGCTCTTCGTTGGTCCGGGCCAAGCCCAGAACCAGGCTTCGCGGCCCGGGACTGGCCCAGCTGGCATCGACCATCGTGTCTGATTGAATACGTGTAAGCTCTAACATGCATGTAACTCCGTAAACATCCTGCCATTCTGCACCCACAATGTTGCAGGTATTTTATGGCTACGTTACGCGTTTGTTAAATCAACAGCAAGTAGCTGCTGCACACCCTCTTCAGCAAGCTCGGCATTCTCGGCCTCGACCATCAGACGCAGCTTGGGCTCGGTGCCTGATGCGCGTATCAATACACGGCCGCGATCCCCGAGCATTTGCTCGACATTTTTTTGAGCATCCTGAAGGCCTGAATGCTTTTGCCACTGAATGCCGGGAGCCAACGGCACATTGACCATTTTTTGTGGGTACATCGTTATGCTCGACACGAGTTCAGCCAGACTCGAGCCACTGCGGCTCATGGCAGTCAGCACTTGCAACGCGGCAATAATACCGTCGCCGGTAGTATGACAGTCGAGGCACAACAAGTGACCAGAGCTTTCACCCCCATATAGCCAACCGCGACTTTGCATGCCTTCCAGCACATAACGGTCGCCGACCTTGGCGCGGGCAAAGCCAATACCTAATGCCTCCATCTGCTTTTCGAAGCCCAGATTGGTCATGAGCGTGCCCACCACGCCTTCAACCGGCCCCTGGGTCATGCGATCGCGCACAATGGCGTAAAGCAGTTCGTCGCCGTTATACAGACGCCCACTGCCATCGACCATCTGCAAGCGATCAGCATCGCCATCCAGTGCAATACCCAGATCGGCGCCCCTGGCCTGGACCTCGGAGATCAGGCGCTCGGGATGCATGGCGCCTACACCTTCATTGATATTGAGTCCGTCAGGCTGGCACCCGATGGCGAATACCTCGGCGCCCAATTCGCGAAAGACATGTGGAGCGACTTGATAGGCAGCCCCATGGGCCGCATCGACCACAATGGAAAACCCCGACAAATCAAGCTCGTTGGGAAAAGTACTTTTACAAAACTCGATATAGCGTCCGGCCGAATCGTTGATACGACGTGCCCGGCCCAGGTTTTCGGAGCTTACGCAGCCCAGTGGCTCATGAATCGCAGCCTCGATCTCGGCTTCAATTTCATCGGGCAGTTTCATGCCCGAAGCTGAAAAGAACTTAATGCCGTTGTCCTGATAAGGATTGTGGGAGGCGCTGATCACAATACCTGCCACCAGGCGTAAAGCACGCGTCAGGTAGGCCACAGCGGGCGTCGGCACGGGTCCGGCCAACAGTACGTCGATGCCGGCCGCCGATAAGCCTGCTTCCAGGGCGGACTCCAGCATATAACCCGAAATACGGGTATCTTTGCCAATGACCACCGCAGGGCGGCCTCTGCCCGGATGCTTGTTCGCCAGGACTCGTCCGGCCGCATAACCCAGACGCAAGGCAAATTCGGCGTTAATGGTCGAACCACCTACTTCACCGCGCACCCCATCGGTGCCGAAATATTTACGCTCAGTCATAAAAAGCTCCGTGTTCAATTGCATTTTGTACTTTTATCGCATCCAGCGTCGCCGCAACATCGTGCACACGGATAATATGTGCACCCCGGGCCACAGCCGCCAAAGCGGCGGCGATGCTACCCGCTACCCGTTCGGCCGGGACCCGCCCAGTCACATGGCCGATCATGGATTTGCGTGACAACCCGACAAGCCAGGGGCAACCCTGGCTGTCCAGCTCTTGTAGCCGGCGCAGTAAAAGATAGTTCTGTTCTGGTGTCTTACCAAAGCCAAAGCCCGGATCCAGGCTGATTCGCCGCTTATTGACGCCAGCAGCCAGCATGACCGCCAGGCGTTCGTGCAGGAACTGCTCAACATCGCGCAGGACATCGTCATACCGCGGCGTATGCTGCATGGTTTTGGGTTCGCCCTGCATATGCATGATGCACAAGCCGCAATTTGAATCAGCCACCGCCTCGAGAGCCCCGGGCTGCCGGAATCCATAGATATCGTTGATAAGGTCTGCGCCAGCATCAAGCGCTTTGCGCATGACTTCGGGCTTGAAGGTATCAATGGAAAGAGGGATATCGGCCGATCTCAAGGCTTCGATGACAGGCAGGATACGCTTAAGCTCTTCTTGAACCGATACCGGATCAGCGCCGGGCCGGGTCGACTCGCCGCCAATATCAAGAATATCTGCACCCTGCTCGATCAGCAGCCGTGCATGGGCAATTGCCTCGTCGGCCTCGAAATGCTGATCGCCATCTGAGAATGAGTCAGGGGTGACATTGACGATCCCCATTATGAATGGGCGCTCGAGATGCAACTCGAAGCGCCCACAAAGCATACTTGGACTCATAGGTTGGGGGTTGAGTCTATACAGGTGTTGTAGCAGTATTGCTGCCGCCAGCCGATGTCAGGCCGGTAGGCGGCGTGTGGTCGGATGCATCGTTATTGGATGCGGGCACATGCGGCGCACGAGGAGGACGTCCTTCCATGATGTCGTTGATTTGATCGGCATCGATGGTTTCCCACTCGAGCAAGGCGGCTGCCATGGCTTCCATTTTGTCGCGGTTATCTTCGATAAGCTTGCGTGCGATGTTGTACTGCTCGTCGATGATGATCCGAATTTCGTGATCGACCTTTTGCATGGTCGCCTCGGAGACATGCGTGGTTTTGGTCACGCTGCGACCCAGGAAGACCTCACCTTCGTTCTCGGCATACACTACCGGCCCCAAGGAGTCGGTCATGCCATAGCGGGTAACGATATCGCGCGCAATGGCCGTGGCTCGCTCGAAGTCGTTCGATGCGCCGGTCGTCATTTGATTCATGAAGACTTCTTCGGCAATTCGACCGCCGAACAGTACGGCAATGGTATTGAGCAGACGATCTTTGTCCATGCTGTAACGGTCGCCTTCCGGCAACTGCATGGTGACCCCCAGCGCCCGGCCACGCGGGATGATGGTGACCTTATGGACCGGATCTGTTTTGGGCAAGAGACGTGCCACCAGTGCATGACCAGACTCGTGGTATGCGGTATTGCGGCGCTCTTCTTCGGGCATGACAATGGAGCGGCGCTCGGCGCCCATGATGATCTTGTCCTTGGCCTTTTCGAAGTCGCTCATGTCGACGGTGCGGCCATTGCGCCGTGCGGCAAACAAGGCAGCTTCGTTGACCAGGTTGGCCAGATCGGCACCCGAAAATCCGGGTGTGCCGCGTGCCAGCACCATGGCGTCGACGTTGGTTGCCACCGGCACCTTGCGCATATGCACTTTCAGGATTTGCTCGCGACCACGGATATCGGGCAGGGAAACCACGACCTGGCGGTCGAAGCGGCCCGGACGCAAGAGCGCCGGATCGAGTACGTCGGGGCGGTTAGTGGCAGCAACCACCAGCACGCCCTGGCCCGTTTCGAAACCATCCATTTCGACCAGCAACTGGTTGAGCGTTTGTTCGCGCTCGTCGTTGCCACCACCCAGGCCTGCACCGCGCTGGCGACCCACTGCATCGATTTCATCGATGAAGATAATGCACGGAGCCTGCTTCTTGGCATTTTCGAACATGTCGCGCACACGGGCGGCGCCGACACCCACAAACATTTCAACGAAATCAGAGCCTGAAATGCTGAAGAATGGAACCTTGGCTTCACCGGCAATGGCCTTGGCCAACAGGGTTTTACCTGTACCGGGAGAGCCCACCATCAGTACGCCACGCGGAATACGGCCGCCCAGACGCTGGAATTTGGTGGGATCACGCAGGAAGTCGACCAGTTCCTGGACATCTTCCTTGGCCTCGTCGCAACCCGCCACGTCAGCAAAGGTAATATTATTGGTGTTCTCGTCAAGCATGCGAGCGCGTGACTTGCCGAAGCTGAATGCCCCGCCCTTGCCACCGCCTTGCATTTGGCGCATGAAGAAAATCCAGACCCCAATCAGCAAAAGCATGGGGAACCAGGATATGAACAGACTGGTCAGGAAGGAAGGCTCTTCGCGAGCCTTGCCGGACACCTGCACACCGGACTTGACCAGCTCGGGAACCATCCAGAGATCGCCAGGTGAAGTCAGGCTGTACGGACGGCCGGCATCGGGCGTGACGTGCAGCGTATCGCCCTGGATATCTACCTTGTTGATGCGCCCAGCCTGTGCATCTTTCATGAACTGGGTATAAGTAACGGTCTCGGTGGTGCTGGCGCGGCCGTCGAACTGTTTGAAAACAGTAAACAGAACCAGCGCAATCACCATCCAGATCGCGACTTTGGAAAACGAGTTGTTCAAAGCCAACCTCCTACTTGTAACTTCGGCTTGCCAGACTTCCGCAATAACGGCAGCACAACAAGTATGTCAATAACTCATTCTACCTGATAGAAAGAATGATGTTTTAAGAAACCCTGGGTCAGTCCGTACAGCACATTCTTAGGGTTTCAGGCGGCGCGCCACCAGGAATGTTTCAGAAGACTTGCCACGGGACGCCTTGGGTTTGCGCTCGACCACTCGCTGGAAGTGGCGCTTGAACGATTCCACGATCTGTGAAAAGCCGCTGCCGTGAAATGCCTTGACGATCAGTGCCCCCTCGGGCTTGAGGTGCTGGCATGCAAAGTCGAGGGCCAAATCACACACATGCTGAATTCTAGCTGAATCAGCAGAACTCACACCAGATAAGTTGGGGGCCATATCGGAAATAACAAGATCCACCTGCGCATCGCCCAGCAGATTCTTCAGTTGCTCCAGGACGGCATCTTCGCGAAAATCCCCCTGTATGAATTCGACACCGGCAATAGGCTCCATGGGCAGCATATCGAGTGCGACGATACGACCGTCGACCACGCCGCCAGCACCCGTCAAGCGCTCACGAGCCACTTGCGACCAGCTGCCAGGTGCCGACCCCAGGTCGACCACGATATCACCCGACTGCATCAGCTTTTCGGCATCAAGAATTTCCGTCAATTTGAACGCAGCGCGGGCCCGATACCCTTTTTGTTGCGCCATTTTGACGTATGGGTCATTAATATGCTGCATAACCCAATCTTTTGAGAATTTTTTTTTGGCCATTCCCGTACAATCTCACTATGCCCAAACTCGAAATAACTTCCCAAGAGCGTAGCGCACTGCGCGCTGCCGCCCACCCATTGCGTCCCGTCGTCCTGATCGGCGACCGGGGCCTGTCGGATTCTGTACTTAAAGAAATCGACCTCAACCTGAACGCCCACCAACTGATCAAGGTTCGTATTGCCGGCGAAGAGCGCGAAGCGCGCAATGCCATGCTGGAAACCATTTGCGAATCACTATCGTGCGCACTGGTTCATCACTTGGGTAAAACGCTGATCATCTATCGGCCCGATCTTGCCGCCCAGAAAGCCAAGGCCGAAACCGAGAACGCCACCCGGGCGATACGCAAGCCCTCAGAGCCGCATACCCCCAAGAAACTGGCTGCCGAAGGGGTAACACGCACACGCCGCAGCGAAAAAACCAAACGCGCAGCGCAGAAGGCCGAAAAACCCGAAACAGCAGCGCCACGTGCCCGCCGGGCCAGTACAGCCACTACTGACCGCCCCGCTCATGGCATACCACGCCGCTCGGGCAGTGCATTATCTTTGCGGGCCGGCGCACGCCGCAGTGCTGCCCGATCGGGCAAGCGCTGATTTCAATTACCGCAAGCGGCTCTGTTCCAGCCAAAAAACCGCAGGCGGCCTGAATTATAAAGCCCATCGCATTATTGCGTATGGGCTTTATTAACTTTATGTCAGGCGCCAGGCTTGATCCCGGCACGCGGCCAGGATTCTTTTACAAATAGCTGACGTTAAGCACTTCGTATTCGCGGATGCCCGCAGGCGCCCTGACCTCGACCACATCGCCTTCACCACGGCCTATCAGCGCACGTGCGACCGGACTGGAAACGGAAATCAAGTTGGAGCGGATATCGGCTTCGACATCACCGACAATCTGATACTTGACACGCTCACCCGATTCCAGGTCTTCGATTTCGACGGTCGCGCCAAACACGGCCTTACCTTCGACATCGAGCGTGGACGGATCGATGATCTGCGCATTGGAGAGCGTTCCTTCCAGCTCCTGGATGCGGCCTTCAACAAAGGCTTGGCGTTCGCGAGCAGCGTCATACTCGGCGTTTTCGGAAAGATCGCCCTGGGCACGTGCCTCGGCGATTGCATTGATGACTTCTGGACGTTCGATCGTTTTCAAACGATGTAATTCTGCTTGCAAGCGCTCAGCGCCGCGTGCTGTCAACGGTATCGCAGACATAGGTATTCCTGAGTAAAAAGTAAAAAGACGCTCCCCACAAAGGAGCGCCTAATAAAAAACTGTTGCCTGGCTGGTATTACCGGCCCGCTAAGATATGAAGCAAAGGAACCACTGATTTTTTTTAGCTGTACACAGCGATTGAACCCAGCTTAAAACAAAACCCCGGCCTGGACAGTAACCGGGGATCTGTAGCTATTGTCGGCAAACTTCAGGGAAATTGCAAGCCCTAGTCTTGGTTCTTTCGCGAACCTATGCGCAACAGGGCATAAAGAATGATGGCACCAAACGTGGCGGTACCTATACCGTCCAGCTTGAACGCACCGAACTGAATCGAAAAATTGCCCGCGCCCAGCACCAGTGTTACCGCCGCCACGATTAGATTGCGGTTGTCACTGAAATCAACCTGATTCACCACCCAGATACGCGCACCGGCCACGGCGATCAGGCCAAACACCACCACCGACATGCCACCCAGCACCGGGCCTGGAATAGTTTGTATCAAGGCCCCGAACTTGGGCGAGAAACCCAGCAATATGGCAATACATGCAGCCACCACGAACACCAGGGTCGAATAAATGCGGGTGACGGTCATGACACCAATATTCTCGGCATAAGTGGTCACGCCTGTACCGCCCACCGCGCCCGAAACCATGGTAGCGATGCCATCACCCACAAAGGCGCGGCCCAGATAGCGGTCGAGATCCTGCCCCGTCATGGCACTGACAGCCTTGATGTGGCCCAGGTTTTCGGCCACCAGAATGATGGCTACCGGCACGATCACGCTCATGGCATGCATGTCGAACACGGGCGCCGAAAATTGCGGCAACCCGACCCAGGCTGCGTTCATCACACCACTGAAGTCTATGGGTTGGCCCAAGCCCAGCCCATTGGTCAGTACAGCGTAAATAAGGCAGGCCAGCAATAGACCCACCAGAATGAGCAGGCGCTGTACAGTGCCTCGTGTGTAGACGGCTACACCCCCTACACACAGCACAGTCATCAAGGCCATCAAAGCATCGAATGTCGTGCCGCCCATAGCGCCCTTGGCGGCAATGGGTGCCAGATTCAGACCGATCACGGCCACGATGGCACCAGTCACCACCGGTGGCATCCAGTCGTTGATCCACCGCGCGGCCCCACCCGAGCGGGCATTCATCCACCAAACCAGCAGGCCGATCAGGGTATAGACGAAACCACAAGCAATAATGGCGCCCAGGGCTACACCGATATTCGCGTTTGGACCCGCACCGGCATAGCCCGTGACGGCGATGACACCCCCAATGAAGGCAAAACTTGATCCCAGATAGCTGGGCACCCGGCCGCGCACGAAAAAGAAAAATATCAGTGTGCCTATGCCGGACATCAGAATGGCGACATTGGCATCGAAGCCCATCAGCAAAGGAGCAAGAATCGTGGAGCCGAACATGGCCACGACATGCTGGGCTCCCATCGCTATATTCTGCGGCCACGACATGCATTCGTCGGGCTGAACGACAACGCCGTTGGCTCCGGCCTGAACCTTGCGCCAACGAGGAAAGAAAGTGTTAGACATTGAAACTCGCCTTTTTTATTAAAATGAGGGCACTGCGCAGGCGAAAGTGTACGGTTACGCCGCCCTTAACTGCAACATAATTCATATACTCTTAGGTCTTTGCACCTCATCAACCTGCGCCCAGCGCAGTTTTCCAACATGCATACAACACAATTCTGGCTGATACGGCACGGCGAAACCCAGTGGAACGCTGAAAGACGCCTGCAAGGCAGCCTCGATATTCCTCTGAACAGCATAGGTGCCGGGCAGGCCGATCGACTGGGCCAGTACCTGCGATCACCTCTGTTCGACACACGTATCGACACCGTCATCAGCAGCGACCTTTGCAGGGCCTACGATACCGCTGTTGCAGCGGCGGGACACTTCGAACTGCCTATCGAGCGCAATCCACTACTGCGCGAACGCTGCTACGGGGTATACGAAGGGCAAGACTGGGCTAGCCTGGAAAGCTTGCGCACCCTTGATTTTCGCAATCCGGAACAACTTGTGGAGCAAGGAGAAACCCTGCCCGTTTTTGCGCAACGCATCGTCAATGCATTCGAAGACCTGGCTCGGCGCTACCGCGGCCACAATGTCATGGTGTTTTCACACGGCGGCGTCATCGACATAGCCTGGCGCAAAGCCAATGACATCGCGCTCGATGCCCCACGCCACGCCCCCATCCTTAATGCGAGCATCAACCAGTTCTCCATTAGCAACGATGGACACTGGAACACCCTTGCCTGGGGACGAACCGAGCATCTGGAAGATACCGCCCTGGATGACGTACTTTAACTCTGCCTGGGCTTGCGCTCACGCCGTACTGCAAAATAGTCGTACAAGCGGTCGGGCACCAGGCGTAGCAATCTTGCCACCCAGCCCATCTGCCACGGAATCACGGTATACGACACCCCTCGCGTGATGGCCTGTTTTGCCTTAACGGCAAACTGCTCGACAGGCATCAAGAACGGCATTTTGTACGGATTGTTGGCCGTCATCGGAGTTTGAATAAACCCTGGCGCGATCGTCACCACTTTGACGCCAGTCTGGCTCAGCTCCACACGCAGGCTTTCACAGTAAGCGCGTACAGCCGCCTTGGATGCACTATAGGCACCTGCCCCTGGCAGGCCGCGTACTGCTGCAACGCTGGCCACGCCAACCAGCCGCCCTTGCCCACGCAATTTCATGGCCGCAATAAAGGGCTCGAAAGTCGCGACCGTGGCAGTCAGATTGGTGGCGATAACGGCTTCGAAAACCCGATAATCGTCGAGCTCTTCGGTCAGCGTCCCCACACTGATTCCGGCACTGGCAATGACGACGTCAACAGGCCCGCCGGCCAGAAAATCGGCAGCGGCGGCATGCAATGCGGGACGATCGCGTACATCGGCCGAATAAACGACATGGCCGTCACCCGGCAGGGCAGCGGCCATATCGCGTAAAGCCTGTGTACGTCGACCCAGCAGTCCCAGCTGTGCGCCCTGCTGCGCGTAAGACAAGGCCAGCGCGGCACCTATGCCGCTGCTGGCCCCGGTAATGAATACGCGCAATGCCAAGACACAGCCTTTATTGCTGTGGCAAGGAGGCGTGCAGGTCTTGCAAGGAATAAACCTTCAGGCCGCTACCTTGACGCAGATACTGCAGCCCTTCGACTGCAGCGCGCGCGCCAGCGATTGTGGTGAAGAAGGTCACACGCGCGGCCAGGGAGTTGGTTCTTATGGTGCGCGAGTCGGCAATGGCGTTGCGCCGCTCTTCGACCGTGTTGATGACCATGGCGATTTCGCCGTTCTTGATCATGTCCACGATATGAGGACGACCCTCTGTGACCTTGTTGACCACCTGGACTTGCAAGCCAGCTTCTGCGATAGCTGCAGCGGTCCCACGTGTTGCCACAATCTTGTAGCCTAGATCGCTCAGGCCGCGGGCCACTTCGACTGCCTTGGGTTTGTCTTGCCCACGTACGCTGATGAATACCGTGCCGGACTCTGGCAACCATGCACTGGCAGCCAGTTGCGACTTCACGAAGGCTTCACCGAAGCTTTCGCCCACACCCATGACTTCGCCGGTGGATTTCATTTCGGGTCCGAGTATGGTGTCTACTCCGGGGAACTTCACGAAAGGAAAGACCGCTTCCTTGACCGAGTAGTAATCGGGCACCACTTCTTTGTGCACGCCCTGCTCTGCCAGTGTTTTACCAGCCATGGCACGAGCGGCAATTTTGGCCAACTGCAGGCCGGTTGCCTTGGACACGTAGGGCACGGTACGGGAGGCTCGCGGATTGACTTCCAGCACATAGACGTCGCCATCCTGAATGGCAAACTGTACGTTCATCAAACCTTTTACATTCAGTGCCCGCGCCATGAGCGCTGTCTGGCGCTTGATTTCGGCAATGACCTCTTGTGACAGCGAATAAGGCGGAAGGCTGCAGGCCGAGTCGCCGGAGTGGACGCCTGCCTGCTCAATGTGTTCCATGACGCCGCCGATAAACACCACCTCGCCGTCGGCAATACAGTCCACATCGACTTCAGTTGCGTTGTTCAGAAAGTGATCGAGCAACACGGGGGAGTCATTACTGACCTTGACGGCCTCACGCATATAGCGTTCCAGGTCTTGCTGCTCGTGCACGATTTCCATGGCGCGGCCGCCCAGCACATAGCTGGGACGCACCACCAGGGGATAGCCGATTTCGGCAGCGTGCGCCAGGGCTTCGCCTTCGGTGCGGGCAGTGCGGTTGGGAGGCTGGCGCAAGCCCAGTTTGTTGAGCAGCTTCTGGAAGCGTTCGCGATCTTCGGCCACATCGATGGACTCGGGGCTGGTGCCGATAATGGGTACCCCATTAGCTTCAAGGGCACGAGCCAATTTCAAAGGTGTCTGGCCGCCATACTGAACAATCATGCCGACCGGATTCTCTTTGTATACGATTTCGAGCACGTCTTCGAGCGTCAAGGGTTCGAAGTACAGGCGATCAGACGTATCGTAGTCGGTAGAAACCGTTTCGGGATTGCAGTTGACCATGATGGTTTCATAGTCATCATCGCGCAGGGCCAATGCGGCATGCACGCAGCAATAATCAAACTCGATGCCCTGACCGATGCGGTTGGGACCGCCGCCAAGCACAATGATTTTCTTGCGGTCGGTAGGCGCGGCTTCGCACTCGTCTTCGTATGTGGAATACATGTAGGCGGTGCGGGTGGGGAATTCGGCTGCGCAAGTATCGACACGTTTGTACACCGGGCGCACGCCCAGTTGATGACGCAATTTGCGAACTTCGCTTTCAGAGCTGTCGAGCAGGAAAGCCAGGCGGCGATCAGAAAAGCCACGGCGCTTGAGTTGCCATACCGTGTCGTAATCGAGATCGGCCAGCGTCTTTTGCTCGAGGGCCAATTCGATGTCGACAATTTCCTTGATTTGAGCCAGAAACCAGGGGTCGATGCTGGTCAGCCCATGGACTTCTTCTAGGCTGAAGCCCTGAGCAAAAGCGTCGCCCACGTACCAGATGCGCTCGGGACCCGGCTCGCCCAATTCGATCTGCAGCTTTTCGCGGTCGGTGGTCTTTTGGTTGAGCCCATCAACACCCACCTCCAGGCCCCGCAGGGCTTTCTGGAAAGACTCCTGGAAAGTGCGGCCTATGGCCATGACTTCGCCGACCGACTTCATTTGCGTCGTCAGGCGGGAATCGGCCTGAGGGAATTTTTCAAAGGCGAAACGCGGCACCTTGGTGACCACGTAGTCGATGGCCGGCTCGAAGGATGCAGGCGTGGCGCCGCCTGTGATTTCGTTCTTGAGTTCGTCGAGCGTATAGCCCACTGCCAAACGTGCTGCTACCTTGGCAATAGGGAAGCCGGTTGCCTTGGACGCCAGTGCCGACGAACGCGATACGCGCGGGTTCATCTCGATGACGATCATGCGGCCATTTTCGGGATTAACGGCAAACTGTACGTTGGAACCGCCCGTATCGACGCCGATTTCACGCAATACCGCGATCGATGCATTGCGCATGATCTGGTATTCCTTGTCGGTAAGCGTTTGGGCCGGTGCAACGGTAATCGAGTCGCCCGTGTGCACGCCCATGGGATCCAGATTCTCGATGGAGCACACAATAATGCAGTTATCGGCGCTATCGCGCACGACTTCCATTTCGAATTCTTTCCAGCCCAACAATGATTCTTCGATGAGCAATTCGTTGGTTGGCGAGGCCTCCAGGCCGCGCCGGCAAATGCTTTCGAACTCTTCGCTGTTATAGGCAATGCCGCCGCCCGAGCCACCCATGGTGAAGCTGGGGCGTATGACCACCGGAAATCCAGCGGTGCCGGCCTCTTCGCCGATACGGCGCTGCACTTCCCAGGCTTCGTCCATAGAGTGGGCAACGCCCGACTTGGCCGATTCGAGGCCGATGTCATTCATGGCTTGCTTGAACTTCTGGCGGTCTTCGGCCTTTTCGATGGCGTGTTCGTTGGCACCGATAAGTTCGACGCCATACTTTTCCAGGACACCGTTATGTACGAGGTCGAGCGCGCAATTCAGCGCCGTCTGGCCGCCCATGGTGGGCAGCAAGGCATCGGGCTTTTCGCGCTCGATGATTTTTTCGACTGCCTGCCAGGTAATGGGCTCGATGTAGGTGACGTCGGCCGTTTCCGGGTCGGTCATGATGGTAGCGGGATTGCTGTTGACCAGTATGGTGCGGAAGCCATCGGCCTTGAGGGCCTTGCAGGCCTGAGCCCCCGAGTAGTCGAACTCGCATGCCTGCCCGATGATGATCGGACCCGCACCAATGATGAGGATGCTTTTAATATCTGAACGCTTTGGCATATTGCTGAATTATTTTTGTTCAGCCATCAGGCTGATGAATTTGTCGAAGAGCACCACGATGTCATGTGGGCCGGGGCTGGCTTCCGGGTGCCCCTGGAAGCAGAAAGCCGGGGTGTCGGTCAGCTCGAAGCCCTGCAGGGTACCGTCAAACAAAGACACGTGCGTCATGCGGGCGTTGGCCGGCAGACTGTCTTTATCGACATTGAAACCATGGTTCTGGCTGGTGATGAAAACACGCCCTGTATCGAGGTCTTGTACCGGGTGATTGGCCCCATGATGCCCCGCTTTCATTTTGACGGTTTTGGCGCCCAGGCCCAGGCCCAGGATTTGTTGCCCCAGACAGATGCCGAACAGCGGTATTTTTTGCTCCAGTGCCACCTTGCAAGTGGCAATGGCGTAGTCGCAAGGTTCAGGATCGCCAGGTCCATTGGACAGGAAAATTCCGTCGGGCTTGAGATCCAGGACGTCCTGGACTGGCGTCTGGGCCGGCACCAGGGTAATGCGGCAGCCGCGATCTGCCAAAAGACGCAGAATATTCGTTTTAATGCCGTAGTCGTAAGCCACTACGTGATAGGTGGCATCGGTAGATTGATTAAAACCCTTCCCCAATTGCCAGGTGCCTTCACGCCAGTTGTCGGCCGTCTTGGTAGATACCGTTACGGCCAAGTCTTGCCCCGACATGCCAGGAAAGCCTTTGGCCAGCTGCACGGCGCGGTCGGCGTCGTCACCCACCAGGATGCAGGCGCCCTGGGCCCCGCCATCACGCAATATACGTGTAAGTTTGCGCGTGTCGACACCTGAGATGGCCACTATGCCCTCGGCCTTGAGGTAATCGGGTAGCGATTGCGTAGCGCGAAAATTGGACACGCGTAAAGAACAGTCGCGCACCACCAGCCCGGCCGCATGCACACGATTGGACTCGACGTCTTCTTCGTTGACACCCGTGTTGCCGATATGTGGATACGTTAAAGTAACGATCTGACCGCTGTAGCTGGGATCGGTCAGGATTTCCTGGTAGCCGGTCATGGCTGTGTTGAATACGATTTCGGCGACGCAATATCCATCGGCGCCGATAGAGACACCCTTGAAGATGGTACCGTCTGCCAAGGCAAGAATTGCTGAGGGAGCCAGATTTGGCTCCTTGGAAAAGAGTGACGGCAGCACTGTAAACCCCGGTTGTAAAGTCGATAATTAAACCTTCTAATTATACATTGAGAACTTTGAGCACCGATGAAACGTCTGTGCATTAATTAAAGATGGTGCAAATACTTATGTCCAAGCAGCTTGATTCACTTCGTCAATTTACTACCGTTGTGGCCGATACCGGCGACTTCGACACCATGCGCAAGTATCGCCCCACCGACGCAACCACCAATCCGTCGCTGATCCTGAAGGCGGTACAACAGAAAGAAAACCAGCATCTGCTTGAAAAAATCATACATGACCACAGCAATGCATCGGGCAGTGAGCTGGTCGACCATTTGCTGGTTGCTTTCGGTAGCGAAATTCTCAGTATTATTCCGGGCAGAGTCTCTACCGAGGTCGACGCCCGCCTGTCATTCGACACTCAGGCCAGCATAGAGCGCGCCCGCCAGCTTATCGATTTATACCAGCGTAGCGGCGTTGCCCGTGAGCGCGTCCTGATCAAGCTGGCCTCGACCTGGGAAGGCATACAGGCAGCCAAGGTCCTCCAGGCCGAGGGCATACGCTGCAACATGACCTTGCTGTTCTGCCTGCCGCAGGCATTGGCCTGCGCCCAAGCCAAAGTCCAGCTGATATCCCCTTTCGTCGGCCGCATCTACGATTGGTATAAAAAATCTGCCGGTGCACAGTGGGACGAAGCTGCAAATGCTGGTGCGGCCGACCCTGGCGTGCAGTCGGTCAAGAGCATTTACGACTACTACAAAGCCTACGACATCCCCACCGAGATCATGGGTGCAAGCTTCCGCAATATAGGGCAAATCAGGGCTCTGGCCGGCTGCGACCTGCTGACCATCAGCCCCGACCTGCTGAACCAGCTATCAGAAAGCACCGAGTCGCTGGAGCGCCAGCTGGCACCCGAGCACGCCAAGCAAAATGCGCCTGAATGGCTGGCCAGCAATGAAGTCAGCTTCAGGACGGAACTGAACCAGGATGCCATGGCCACCGAAAAACTGGCTGAGGGCATACGCGTGTTTGTGGCCGATGGCATCAAGCTTGATACCTTGATTGCCCAGGCGCGCAACAAATAACCCAGGCATGTCTTACGAAAATCACCAAGACAGCCCGGGCAACAACATATGCCTTCGCTAAAGATCAGCCAACAACAAGCCCGCCGCATCTGGCTGCACGCCCAAAGGCTGGACAGCACCGCTCCCTTCGGGGACGGTGCCACAGCCACTCCGGCGGCGATCCAGCATCTTGGCTATGTACAGATCGATACCATCAACGTCATCGAGCGTTGCCATCACCATATTCTGTGGACACGAATCCCCGCATACCAGCGTGACCACCTGCGCCAGGCGCAAACCACCGACAAAACGGTCTTCGAATACTGGACTCACGCCTTATCGTACATACCCACCAGTGACTTGACGTTTTTTATCGGTGACATGAGACAGCAACGCAAAACGCCCAGAAGCTGGTTCAAGGATGTGACCGAAAAAGATCTTCGCAAAATCATCGGCCGCATTCGCGAACACGGCGCCTTATCCATTCGAGACATCGATGACGACACGCTGGTGGAAAAAGATCATGCCTGGGCCAGCCGCAAGCCATCGAAACGTATCTTGCAATGGGCGTTTTACATAGGAAAACTGACCGTCAGCGAACGGTCGGGCATGCTGAAGACCTACGAGTTAATGGACCGGCACTTCCAGTGGGAAACCCCGCCTCGGAAAGCCAGCGATAAACAGGTCATTGATTACCTGCTCGACAGGGCATTGCGGTCACAGGGGCTCGTCAGCCTGGACTCCATTTGCCATTTGAACCCCAAACAAAAACCTTTGGTTCACAAGGCTATCGAAACCCGGATGCGACGTGGGGAATTGCTGTCGGTAACGCTGGCCGATGCCGGCAAGGTCGAGCACTGGACAACCCCTGAAACCCTGGCCAGCGCCCCCGCCGAGACAGAAGGCGTTCATATTCTTTCTCCGTTTGATCCGCTCATTATTCAACGTAAACGGCTTAAACTATTCTTCGATTACGACCATCTGTTTGAAGCTTATGTACCCAAGGAAAAGCGCGTTTTTGGCTACCTGGGGCTGCCGGTGCTCGTGGATGGTGAAATCGTGAGTGTTCTTGATCTTAAGGCTGACCGCAAGAATGGCCATCTGGTGCTGCAAAAATGGAGCAAACTGGGTAAAACCGGCCAATCTGCGCATAAGCGGATGATCGAGGAAAAACTGCATTTATTCGAGCAATTTCAATTCGCCTCGTAAGCCACCCTGCTATATACTGTATATCAATACAGTATATCGTGAATTTGCGCCATGCAACACTCTCCCATCAAAGGCCGAGGCAGTATCTCGAACAGAACCTCACGGTTCGAGCAATTGCAACGCGTCGCATTCGATGACGAATGGGGTGCCAGTGACCAAGACAATTGCGCGCCGCGGCCGGTTACCATCGTAAGCAACGAAACCGCAAAATCCATCATTTCCCATAATGATTCGCCCGATGTGCCTTTCGATCAGTCCATCAACCCATACCGCGGGTGCGAACACGGGTGCATCTACTGCTACGCACGGCCTACCCATGCCTATCTGAATCATTCACCGGGTCTTGATTTTGAAACCAGGCTCTATGCCAAGCACAATGCCGCCGAGCTTTTGCGCAAGGCCTTGTCCCAGGCGTCGTATTTGCCTAAATTAATCGCCCTGGGCGCGAACACCGATCCTTACCAACCCATAGAAAGACGGCTACGCATCACTTCGTCCATACTGACGGTGCTGAACGAGTTCAATCACCCCGTCGCCATCACGACCAAGTCAGCATCCATTACGCACGACATCGACCTGCTGGCGCAAATGGCCAGCAAAAAACTGGTCCGGGTGTATATGTCGATAGGCTCTCTTGATGGCGAGATCGCAAGAACACTGGAGCCACGTGCCAGCGCTCCTGGCGCGCGACTCAATGCATTACGCAAACTCGCAGCGGCCGGCATCCCCACAGGCGTCATCGTCGCCCCTGTTATTCCCGCCCTCACCGACCACGACATAGAAAAAATCCTGTTCAGTGCGCAAGAAGCCGGTGCACAATACGCCGCCTACGTCCTGCTGCGGCTACCGCTTGAAATAAGCGAGCTGTTCCGCGAGTGGCTGGCTGCGCACCACCCGCTAAAAGAGGCGCACGTCATGAATCTGCTCAAGCAAATGCGCGGTGGCAAAACCTACGACTCAGACTTCAGGACACGCATGAAAGGCAGCGGCATTTTTGCCGACCTGATCCGGCAACGCTTTCGGAAGGCATGCGCAAAGGCCGGACTCAATCCCGAGCGCCGAGCGCATTTTGCGTTGAACACCGCCGATTTTTGCCGTCCCACCCAGGCAGGCAAGCAGGGAGAGCTATTCTAAAAAGCAAGTGCAACCAACACATTGTGCGATTGATTTTGAGAATGGGATTACAACTTTTCGGTTTCGCCCGCCTTGGGCTTCCAGGACAGCAGACGCTCTTCGACCACAGTTACCAGCCCATCCAGCAGCAAGGCAAACACCGTCAGGACGACAATACCCGCAAAGACAGTATTTACATCAAGCGTACCCTCGGCCTGCAAAATAAGATACCCCACGCCGCTGGCCGAACCCAGGTATTCACCCACGACCGCCCCCACAAAAGCCAGGCCCACCGAGGTGTGCAAGCTGGAAAACACCCAGCTGGTTGCCGATGGAATATACACATGACGCAGAAGCTGCTTGCGGTTTGCCCCCAACATGCGGGCATTATCAAGCAAGGTAGAGCTGACCTCACGCACACCCTGATATACATTGAAGAACACAATAAAAAACACTAGGGTCACGGCCAGGGCCACCTTGGACCATATGCCCAGGCCGAACCACATGCCAAATATAGGCGCCAGAATGACGCGCGGCATGGAGTTGGCTGCCGTGATGTAGGGGTCGAGTAAGGCGCTGGCACCCCGCGAGAGACCCAGCCACAGGCCAAATGCCAGCCCCGAGACCGTACCGATTACAAAGGCCAGCACTGTTTCAGTCAGGGTAATGCCCAGATGCCGATAAATATCGGCATTGGTCACAAACCAGGCCCAAATGACCTGAGCCACTTCAACCGGCTGACCAAAGAAGAATGCAAAATTTCTGTCGCGCGACAAATAATGCCAGGCGACCAGCACAATCACCAGCAGCAAAATCTGCCAGAAACGCATGGTGAAGGAGTTGGATTGGTGTTTCGACATCTAAGGGCCTATTAGCACTATTAAAGAAGATCGCGGCTCTAAGCTCGTTTCTGTTGGGCATAGCCCTTTAACACTTCGTCGCGCAGGACACTCCAGATAGCCTGGTGCAGATCGATAAAACGTGGATTGGTACGCACCTCGGCCACATCACGCGGCCTGGGTATATCGATGGTGAACTCGCCTATGGGATGCGTAGCCGGCCCGGCCGACAGCACCACCACCCTGTCGCTCATGGCGATGGCTTCATCGAGGTCGTGGGTAATGAACAGCACAGCTTTGCGCTTGGCCATCCATAAATCCAGCACTTCGTTTTCCATGAGCTGGCGCGTCTGGATATCAAGCGCCGAAAACGGCTCATCCATCAGGATGATGTCCGGGTCGCGTATCAGCGTTTGTGCCAGCATGGCTCGTTTGCGCATACCTCCGGACATTTGATGGGGATAACGGTTTTCGAAACCGCCCAGCCCTACTCGCTTGAGCCAGTCCAGCCCCTGGGCACGCGCCTGGTCGGCCGGTACGCCAGCGAACTCGAGCCCAGCCGTCACGTTGGACAGAGCGCTCCGCCAAGGCATGAGCGCCTCACCCTGGAACATGTAGCCGGCACGGTGATTGACCCCCTTGAGTGTTTCACCAAACACCTTGACCTGGCCTGACGAGGGGCTCAACAAGCCGGCCCCCACGTTAAGCAAGGTGGATTTCCCACAACCTGTGGGCCCCACCACTGACACAAACTCCCCGGGAGCAATGGCAATGGTGGCTTCTTTGACAGCGGTATAGCTTTTACCCGCGCCCTCGTTGGACGCGAAGGTGCAGGTAATATTGTCCAGCAGTAGTGCAGCTTCAGGCATTGGCGTATTTTTGCTTTGCTTTGGCAACGAAATCGTTGGTCCAGATTTTTGAAATGTCGATCTTGTCGGTAGGGAAATTGGGTACAAACGCCGCCAGTGCCTTCAATGCGGTCTCAGGGCCGTCCTCAGCCACCGTGCCATCGGGTGACAAGGCTTCTTTATTGCCTTTGAGTGCCAACTTATAGAGCTCGGGGTCACCCAGCAAGTAGCCTTCTGGCACCACTTTCGCGATTTCATCAGCCGTAACTTTTTGTATCCATTGGTCGGCACGGAAGATGGCGTTGGCCAGAGCCTGGGTCGTATTGGGGTTTGCGTCGATGAATTCCTGCGAGGTATACAGGCAGCCCGATGGCATATTGCCACCAAAAATCTGATGGGTGTCTTTCAGGGTACGCGTATCGGCAATGATCTTGATGGCATTTTCTTTGAGCAAGGTGCTGATGACCGGGTCCAGGTTAGCTATGGCGTCGATCTGGCCAGTGCGCATGGCCGTGATGGCGCCTGCACCCGCGCCCACGCCCACGAAAGAAACATCGCTGGGCTTGAGGCCGTGCTGGGACAGGAAAAAACTGGCCATCATGTTGGTGGATGAACCCGGAGCGGTCACACCGATTTTCTTGCCCTTGAGGTCGGCAGGCGATTTGTAATCGGGCATGGTCTTGGTAGACACGGCCAGCACAATCATGGGTGCCCGGCCTTGCTGGGCAAAGGCGCGATACATCTGGCCCTTGGACTGCAAGTTGATGGTGTGCTCAAAGGCGCCCGATACTACGTCGGCACTGCCACCCACAACCGCTTGCAGAGCCTTGGAGCCACCGGCAAAATCCACGACCTTGGCATCCAGCCCTTCATCCTTGAAATAGCCATTGAGGTTTGCAATGGACAAGGGGAGGTAATAAATAAGTGCCTGGCCACCAACGGCAATAGAAACTTCTTTCTTTTCGAGCTCCTGGGCACGCACGATACCGGGGGCAACGGTTACGGCACCGGCAACACCAGCCAGCTTGAGCAGTTCACGACGGGATATGGACATGAAGGTCTCCTGATGAATATCAATTTTCCGCAATATTACCCGAGAAACCCGCTCTGGCTTATCGGGATTTGTCCCACAGGCCGCTCTGGCCAAGGGCCTCAGGTGTGGCGTCTTTCCATCAGGGCCCATGCAATGGTGCCGGCATCAACGTACTCGAGCTCACTGCCGGCTGGCACGCCCCGGGCCAGCCTCGAAACCGTCAATCCGCGAGCTCGCAGCAACTCGGAAAGGTAATGCGCCGTGGTTTCGCCTTCAGCTGTGAAGTTGGTAGCCAGAATGACTTCCTGCACGACACCATCGCTGACCCGTTGAATAAGGCGGTCGAACTGCAGCGCTTGCGGACCCACGCCCTCGAGCGGAGTCAACCTTCCCATCAACACGTAATACAGGCCACGATAGCCGTGACTGGACTCGATCATGTTTTGATCGGCAGGCGTTTCGACAATACACAGCAGAGAAGGATCTCGCTTTGGATTGGCGCAAGTGGCGCAGACCTCTTCCTCGGCAAAGCCATTGCAGCGGGTACAGTGACGCAACCCCTGCACCGCCGAAGCCAAGGCGCGACTTAGCTGGTCGGCACCGCTGATGTCATACTGAAGCAGATGGTAGGCCATGCGGCGGGCCGAACGCACACCGACGCCGGGCAAGCGGCGCAACGCTTCAATAAGACTGGTGAGCGGCTCCGGCTCGGGCAGCGGCGATTCCATCAGAACGGTAGCTTCATTCCGGGAGGCATGGGCATGCCAGCCGTGACAGCGGACATTTTTTCTTGCGAAGTGGCTTCTGCCTTGCGCAGTGCGTCGTTGAAGGCGGCGGCAACCAGGTCTTCAAGCATGTCTTTATCGTCGGCCAACAGACTCGGATCGATGGTCACACGCTTGACATCGTGCCTGCAGGTCATGGACACCTTGACCAGCCCGCCGCCCGAAGCACCGTCGACAACGATATCGGCAAGCGCTTCTTGTGCTTTCTTCATGTTTTCCTGCATTTGCTGCGCTTGGCGCATCAAACCGGCAATCTGACCTTTCATCATGGTTGGGTTTTCCTGAACGTAAAAAATTAAGAACTACGCCGCACGGGTTTGAGGTGTGGCGCTAATGGAGCCTGGCACGACTTTGGCGCCAAACTCAGAGATGAGTGTCTGGACGAAGGGATCGTTGGCCACTGCGTGCTCAGCCTCTTGCTGGCGAACAGCCTTCTGTGCCTGCTCGACCGCATGGGCTGTTTCGTCGCCCGTGCTGCCATATTCGATCTTTAGTCGAATCACTGTACCGAAATGCTCGGACAAGACGGTTTGCAAACGCAATCTGCCGGCACTGTCTTCACGAGACAAAATAGCCACACGTAAAATCAGCTGCTCACCCTCGACGCCCACCCATTCGCTTTGGCGGGCCAGCTCAGCGGCCCACCCTGTTACGGGCAGGACTGCCGCCAGGGCAGGCCATTCCTGGGCGGTCATGCTTTTGAGTCGCGGCGCCCTGGTTTTTTTACGGCCACCTGCGAGCGCCGCAGGCACGGCGTCGTCAGACACGAAATCATCGGGTGCCATGTCATCGAGCACATAGGATGCCTCCTGAAAATCATCTGGCGGGCCATCGAAATCAGCGGTGTCCATGCCGACCGGCTCGTAGTGCGCCTCATCGACGGCATGAGACTGCATGGTTTCAAAGCCCTCGGGCTCGACAGCCCGTTCAGCAGACAATGACTCTGGATTCGAACTCGGCTCGGACTCTTTTGGCGCGTCCTCCCAGGCGGGGACATCACTGGCATCTTGGCTGCCAGGCAGACTAGGGGCCATTGATGCCGGTGACGGCTCTACGGTGGGCTCCGCAGCCTTGTGTATGTTTTGTGCAGGCGCCGGGACGGCCGGCCGTGATGTTGGCTGGGCTACCGAAGCAGGCTTGGGCTTGCTGTCGGGAGTGGCGGTATCAGCCACACCGCCGGGCGGCGGCTCCGCAGGCGGCGTGGTGTCAGGTGGAACCAGCGCCAGCATGCGCAGGCAAGCCATGACAAAACCGGCGTATTCGTCAGGCGCCAGCGACAACTCGCTGCGGCTGTGCACAGCAACGGAATAGAAAAGCTGGGTTTGGTCAGGGTGTAGTGCTGCGCCCAACTGGGCGATGTCGTCAGCCAAAGGATCATCGGCAGGAATGGTGCCTGGGATACGCTGCTGGATGGCAACACGTGACAACAATACGGCCAGATCGGCCAATGCACCAGAATAAGACAGGCCGCGTGTGGCGAGCTCGTCGGCTACGCTCAGTACCTGCGCGGCGCTACCCGCGGCCAATGCACGGAGCAACGTGACCAGATGCTGCTGGTCTATTGTGCCCAGCATGCCCTGAACCGCCTCACTGGTGAGATTGCCGGCGCTATAGGCGATGGCCTGGTCGGTCAGTGACAAGGCATCTCGCATCGAGCCTGACGCCGCCTGCGCAAGCAAACGCAAGGCGGGAGTTTCGTACTGCATGCTCTCCTGGCCAAGAACTTCCTGTAAATGCGCCACAATGGACTCTGCCGTCATCTGCTTCAGATTGAACTGCAGACAGCGCGACAGGACGGTGACAGGAATTTTTTGAGGGTCAGTCGTGGCCAGGATGAACTTCACGTGCGGCGGCGGCTCTTCCAGCGTTTTCAGCATGGCATTGAAAGCATGGCCGGTCAGCATATGGACTTCGTCGATCATGTAGACCTTGAAGCGGCCGCTACTGGGCGCGTATACGGCCTGCTCGAGCAACTGCGTCATTTCGTCAACACCGCGATTGGACGCTGCGTCGAGCTCAACGTAATCGACAAAACGGCCGGCGTCGATTTCGGTGCAAGCCTGGCAATGCCCACAAGGTGTGGCGGTAATGCCTGCTTCGCAATTGAGCGACTTGGCCAGAATACGCGATAAGGTTGTTTTGCCCACCCCGCGAGTACCCGTAAACAGCCACGCGTGATGCAGGCGCTGGGTGGATAGTGCGTGTGTAAGCGCACGAACCACGTGATCCTGGCCGATTAGAGTCTCAAACGAACGTGGTCGCCATTTACGCGCCAGTACCAGATAAGTCATGCAGGGAGCTTAAAGCAGAAGCGATCGAATCGATAAACGAAAAGTGTACCGGATTCGATGCAGCTTGGGGTATTTGGGGGAATATAGGACGGAAATGAAGGGCGAGCCTGACTTCGGCACTGATCCTGAGCGACTATGGCTGCTTCGTTCCCGACCTGACCAGTTTCACCGCCGGACCATGCGAAGGGGCCCGCCACGTAGAAGTTTAACAGGACTTGCACGCTTGTGCCGTCAGCTGGGACCAGCCATGTCATTCTGACTATCCTGCATCGTGGACCTCGGCCTGTATTGCGTACTCTATCCAGATATCGGCACGGGGAAAATACAGAGCCCCTCGCGCCGGACGGCCATCGAGGGCACTGACATGGGCACAGTAACGCTCAATCTGGTCGCGATAACGTTCGCGCATGCGCGCCGCAAACGCATCGGGGGTTTCACCTTCTTGGGGCGCTCCGGTCTTGTAGTCCACTACCAGCCAATCGTGCTCCTGAGAGATGGCCAAGTCAATGACAGAGACCCGTCCGCTCAGGTCCAGCAACGACCACTCCCGATGTGCCCGGGCCACACCCAGCAGCCAGGCGCCTTTTTCGCTTTCGACCGTAGCCACCAGTGTGTCGCACAATACCTGTACGGCGCCATCCAGCGCAGCGGCATCCAGGCCGGCCCGCGCCAGTTGCTTGCGGAAAATCGGCATGCTTGCATGAATCCGATGGGCCGGCCAGACCGCCATGCCCTCTTTACCCAGCCTTTCGAGCCAGGCATGAGCGACCGTACCGATCAGGCTCTCGTTGCCGGACTCGGGCCGCCACTGCCAGGATGTGCCCGGTTCACCCGTCGCGGTGACAGCCTGGGTCGGAGGCAGACTGCCTGGCGCCCTACGCACCAGCAGGCGTCCGCCATGCATCGCTGGAGCTTGGTCAGCATCGTCGCTGCCCAGATCAGACGCCTCGGGGGCAACGGGCGTCTTGATATGCTCCCACAACCGCCCCAACAATGAACTGGCCGCTGGAGGCTTGATCTGCATCTGTTCATCCAGACCCACAACGCCTATCAGGTGCAACTGTTGTCTTGCCCGTGTCAGGGCGACATATAAAAGCCGGTCGGTTTCATAAGCAGCACGCTTTTTTTCACGCTCTGCCAGATAAACGGACACTGGATCCTGTTCGTCGGATGCCTTGTGCTTGATGGGCCCCAGCAGCAACTGCCCGCCCCCCATTTCAAAACGCATCAGCGGCGCTGTATCGGCCCGCGGCCGCTTATGCAGGCCTGCCAGGATCACAGTTTCAAATTCCAGACCCTTGGACTTGTGTATGGTCATGACCTCGACAGCACGGCCACTGCTACTGGGCGCAGCATAAAGCTTGGCCAGTCTGTCTTCCAGCGTTACCGGGTTCAAGCCACCATAGGGGGCCAATTCTTCGATCAGGCGCAACAGTCGTTCGGCATCGGCCTGGTCGCTGACGCTATGGTAGATATCGGACCCGCCCAAGGCTTGCCAACGGGTTTCGAGCCAGGCAGCAAAAGGCATGGTGCCCGAAGCGTTGCCCGTATCCAGCAATATGCTTGCAGCGTGACGCAAGCGGCGTGCTTCACTTTCTTCCAGACCAGCATGGCCTACCTCGTCGCGCGCCTGCCAGGCAGTCAGCAAGGCCGGTACGGTGGTTGTGAGATCAGCACCGAACACGGCGTGCAGACTGTTCAGTGTCAAGCCGCAAAGCGGCGAACGCAAGACCGACAGCCATGCCAGCCGGTCACCGTCATGCGACAAGGCTCGTGCGAGCTGGGCCAGATCGATCACCACCTGCCGCGATTGCAAGGACACCAGCTCTACCGCGCGGCATGGAATATTTTGCTGCGCCAGGCGGTGCACAATGCCGTCAAGATGAGCGCGCGCCCTGACCAGAATGGCTACGGGATGTTCGCTTTCCGGATACTTCTGCAAAGCCTCTTTGGCCAGCTGTATGGCAATCGATTCGGCCACCAGCACAGAATCAGTAGCATCATCAGCGCCATCTTTGTGCAGCCAGACCGGGTGATATTCGGCACTGACACCATCGATGCCGTCATTGAAAGGAATTGATGGGGTGTAAGTGATCGCCCCCAGGCTACCGTGGTTTTCCTTGGGAAAAACAGGACCACAGGTCGTGTTGACCCATTCGACCAGGTTGGCCTGCGAGCGAAAATTATCGGTAAGCTCAAGCGCAGTCAAGGAAATACCTCCAAGGCCTTGTTCCTTGACACTCAGGAAGCAACCCACGTCAGCCTTGCGAAAGCGATAAATGGACTGCATTGGGTCACCCACCAGGAACAAGGTCCGTCCATCGCCCGGTTGCCAGCCTGATGTCAACCGTTCGAGTAAATCAATCTGTGATTGACTGGTGTCCTGGAACTCATCGATCAAAATATGCCGGATGGTCGTATCCAGAGCAAGCAGCAAGTCGGTGGGCTCGTCGGGATGACCCAAGGCCTGCACGGCACGTTGCGATATCTCGGTGAAGTCGACCTCGGCCGTTTCAGTAAAACGCAGATTCAGTTGGGCAGCGGCCAGCCACAAGACTTCGATCAGCAAGCGCAAGACATCGTGCTGCTCATCGGTATAGCCTTCGCGCGGCGCCAGACGTATGCCCGCCAGCAGGGCCACCCAGGCCTCGGCTTCGGACGCGGCATTCAGCCAGCGCAGAAAATCATCTTTGTGAGGCGACTTGGCCTCGAAGCCTTCTTTGATGGTGACTCGACGCCGTAGTGTGTTTTTTCCGGTCAGGAGCAGGTTGGCCAGCGCCTGCCACTGCGGCAGACTGGATATATCATCGCCCAACGGTTCGCCCTGCCAATACTGCAATGCGCCAAGACCCAAAGTATCCTGACCGGCGGCAAGCACATTGGCCGCCGTGGATACCGGGGATGCCAGTGCTTGCGCCCAGCCTATCGGCATGGCACGGGCCAGCGCCGCCAGGTCGGCCTCAATGGCGCTATTGAGGTTCTCAAGCAATACATCAATGTCGGCCCGCTGACCAAGCAGAGGCAGCCACTGATCCCTGCTGGCCAGCATGTCTGCCAGCAGGCCCTGCGCTGCCCGGATATCAACGTCCATATGCGCAATCAGGCCTGATACGGCTGCGTTTTCATCAGCCATGGCCAAAGTTGCCTGCGCTGCAGCCTCGTAGTGCTCACGGGCATTGTCGGTAATGGAGGGTACACCCCCCAGGGAGCTGAGCCAGGGCATGGCGCGTACCAGCCAAGTGCAGAACGAATCTATGGTGCGAATACTGAGCCGCGCGGGGTACTCCAGCAAGTCCCAGCCCAGCTCCTGATCACGCTTGAGCACGGCCCTGGCCAGTTGCCAGCCGCGCAGCTTGTAGGGCTCATCGGGTTGCGCATCCTGCCCCGCCTTGAGTTTAGCCAGAACACGGGCGTGCATTTCCGATGCTGCTTTCCGGGTAAACGTGATGGCCACCATTTCCTCGGGCCGGTTCACCGTGGCCAGTAAGGCCAGTATTCGATCGGTCAGCAGCTCGGTTTTCCCCGAGCCGGCGGGCGCCTGAATGAGGAAGGACCGCGTCGGATCGATGGCCTCGGCGCGTACTGCGCTATCACTGGGTTGTTTAATCGACACGGGTGTATTCCTCGTTCAGGCGCAAGAATGGCAAGACATCACAGTACTGAATATCATCCGGACGCAAGCTGTGATTGCGAGCCACACCGGCAGCGTACTCATCGGCCATCTGACAAATAATGCGACGCCACTCGCTCATCAGTTGTTCCCAGGTGCTGCCAGCAAACATGGACCAGTCAGTCAGTGTGGACAAGCCGTCAAAGCCGTAATCGGCGTCAGCCAGGCCCTTTACCTCCACCTCGCGTGCATGCAAACGTGCCAGCACCAATGCCGCCACGCGTGCATCTTCGGCGGCCAGCACTGAGGCATAAAACGGCAATTGCAGGCCTACCGGCCGTTCACGCATCCAGTCAGGCTTGGGGTCAAGACGCCCACCACCCGATTTATAGTCAATGACGGCCAAGCGCCCGTCTTCAAGCTCATCGATACGATCCAGACGCAGGCTGAGCTGCAAGGCGCCATGCGTCCAAACATAGTTTTGCTCTACATCGCGTACCCGGAACGGCTCACGCCGCAGCTCCAGCTGCAGCCACTGCTCCAGGATGAGAATGGTTCTGTCGGTTTCAAGCCGCCTGACCACTGATCCATAGTCTTGCAAACACTCGTCTGCCGCCTGTTCTGCCGACTGTTCCAGCAAAGCCCGCAAGCTGCCTTGTGCATAAAGGTCAAGCAGTGCCTGCTGATCGGGCAGCATGCGCCACACCAGCTCTATGGCCTTGTGCAACAACAGCCCACGAGCGTTCTGGTCTGACAGCTCGGCATAATTGGCCAGCTCGCTGGCCCCCAGGCGGTATTTTGCAAAAGCCCACAAAGGATTGCGCGCCTGCGTATCAATCACGGCAATACCGCCCCGAGTGCTATGACCGGTTTGCAATGGAGGCCCCTGTTCATCCGGAATGTACTCCAGCGGACACGGAGCAGTCGCCGCCTGCTCCGGTACGTTGATGCTGGGTGCTATGGCAGCGATACAGGGGCTGGGCCGTAGCTCGCGCTCACCTTCATATTCGGCATGGCTTAACCAGACCTGTGGCGCACTGGCCAATAGACTTCGATATAGGGTTTTGGCCCAATGCAACTCGCGCTCGGGTGTGGCACGTGGCGCACGCGCCTGACGCAGAACGGCAAGCGGAACAAATGGATTGGGCTTGGGTGCCGCAGGCAAGACCTCGTCGGTCAGCCCCAGCACCCAAACGCCGTCCCAGTGCCCGCCTTCGGACTCGAGAAAACCGAGCACATCCAGACGTGCAGCCGGATCGCGTTGTGGCTGGAAAGGTGTTTCGCGGGCCAGGCGCTGCAACAGACCCACTGCGCTGGAAAATCCCACCCTGCCCATGACGGGTGCCTGTCTGGCCAAGTTGTCCATGAGCCCGTCAAAGGCCTCGAGCTGCTGATAAGAATGACTATCAAGCACGGACTGTCCAGGATAGGCCAGAGCCTGCAGGCTCTGGCGGAAACGCTGCACCCAGACATCAATGGAGGCCGAATTCGATTGCTCCGACAGCATGTCGCAGCTGCTGCGCCAAGCCTGGGCGAGCTGAGGAGCATGCTGGTCGAGCAGGCGGGCAAACCCCGGTTCCGTGACCGTAACCGTAGCGCGCCAGCGCCAAAACACATCGATGGCTGCCCGCCCTGAGGCTTCGTGCCGTGCAGCAGCACAAGCGCCCGCCAGCAAGGCTGCTCCCACGTCGGCGGGAGGGCATGTTTTCTTGGTGACAAAAGCCGCCAGCACCCGCAGCCACGAAATAGCGGCAGCCACCAATGGCCAATCGCTCATGGGTCGGGCAACCGCAACGTTATACGGCAGCACATTGCCTTGCGCATCAACCAGTTCGGCCCTCAGACAACGATGCGCCAGGACTACATCAGCCTCCAGACGGGAGGCCACGATCGCATAACGACCTTGCGGATGATCCCGCAGCTGCCCGGCCGCCCACTGGACTGCAAGCCGCCATTCGCCATCCGGGTCGGAGGCCACAACACGCCTTACCGTTTCAGCCTCTTGTGCGGGCCGCTCGAGCACAACCAGTCTGGTGCCTTGCTCTTGCATTGCAAGCAGCATGCCGGACAGGCGCGGCGACAATTCGTTGAACCCTGCCAGGACCAGCGTGCCGGCAGGCTTCTTTAACAGGCCACTGACTACGGCCTGAACGATTCGTCCGTAAGCAAGGTTGCTGTCTTCCATATCGAGCCGCGCCAACAATGCCCGATAGCTCCGACGCCATTCCCGAAAATGCTGATAGTCGATGGTTTCGAGCTCAGGCGGAATATGTATGTGCCAGTCATCGATGAGGCGATCTGCCTCGGCGGCCAGCCTTGCAGCCTGGGCCACATCAAGCAAGGCCCGATCAGACTCGGCCTCGCCTACTACCTTCTGCCAAAGCCACTGCGCGCCAAACGCATCCAGGGTGTGCGCAGCCAGCCCCGATTCTGGACTGAAGGAAAGCTGATCAGCCGCTTGCCTGAGCCAGGCAGACAAAGGGATGATGTCGGGGACAGCCATGACACTACGGGTGCCTGTAAGGGAAGCCGACATCTCGGCCAAAACGCGGCGCGCATGCCGGTTATTGACGGTCAGCACCAATACATCTTGCGTATCCAGCCGGGACAGCGCCTCGAGCGTGATGGTTGGAAAGGTGTCTATCATTCGTCTGCCGTTTACCCTGCCTGTTTAGCAATGCGCCTATTCTAACGAATGGCATTACACTCCAGCCATGGAGAAAGACGATAAGGTTCGACCTGTAGAACTTGGCGGATCGATATGGTTCCGCTCAGGTCAGCAGAACTGGGGCAACCAGAAGCGCATGGCCCTGCTTGCCGCAATCGGCCAAGAAGGTTCCATTACAGCGGCAGCCAAGAAAATTGGCTTGAGCTACAAGGCGGCCTGGGATGCAGTCGACACCATGAACAATCTGGCAGGTGAACCCCTGGTGCTGCGCAACACAGGTGGCCAGCGCGGTGGCGGCGCAAACCTGACCGATCGGGCACAGGAACTGATACGGGTTTATTATTTATTACATGCCGAGCACGAACGCTTTATGGCGCGCTTGGCTGCCGTCAATGATCAGAGCCATAACCTGGAACTCATACAGCACATGATGGTAGACACCTCGGCCCGCAACAAGCTCATGGGCCTCGTGCGTCAAATCACCCCGGGCGCGGTCAATGACGAAATCGTACTTGAGCTGAATGCAGACACCAGCCTTGTGGCTTCCATCACCAAGGAAAGCGTGCAGAGTCTGGGGCTGGTGCCTGGCAAACGTGTATTGGCCTTCATCAAGGCATCGTCGGTGCTGGTGGGGCTACCCGGCGGAACCTTACGCTTGTCGGCACGCAATCAGTTGCTTGGCACAATCCATCGTATTGTCGAAGGCGCCGTCAACTCGGAAGTCTGCATAGAGCTTCCCACCGGCCATGTCATCGCTGCCGTCCTAACCAAAGAGAGCCAGCATTCCATGGGCCTGAAAGCAGGTCAGGACGCTTATGCAATCTTCAAGGCGTCCAGCGTCATGCTGGGTGTGCTGGACTGAAGCTCGCGCAGACTCGACGGATGACAACTCCCGACAATGCTGCCGTCACGAATCAAATGCACTTCATCGGCCAGCATGACGGCATCATCGATGTCATGCGTGATCAAAATGGTCGGCATCTGCAGCCTGGCTTGCAAGGCAGCCAGCTCTTCACGCATCTTGCGGCGCAGACTCGCATCAAGTGCCGACAAAGGCTCGTCCAGCAGCATTAAGTTGGGCTGCACCGATAACGCTCGCGCCAAGGCAGCTCGCTGCTTCTGGCCACCTGAAATTTCGCGCGGATAGCTGTGCAAGACGTTTTGCAGACCGAAGACCTCGACCCACCGGGCCGCCGCTTCCGGCAAGGCATGCCGTCCAGGATTGAACATCCCCTTCTTCAGGCCAAAGCCGATATTCTGCGCCACCGTCAGGTGCGGGAACAGACCGTAATCCTGTTGCAGATAACCCAGTTTGCGCTCCTGTGGTGTCAGGCATATGGCTTTGCTTGTATCGAACAAAGTACGCTCATTGACCCGGATATACCCGCTATCGGGATGCATAAGGCCGGCGATGGCATGCACCGTCAGAGTTTTCCCAGAGCCCGATGGACCGAACAAAGCAATACGGCCGGCCTTTGATTTGAGCTGGACATTCAGCCCAAACGCCTGTTTTCCAGCACGAATGCGCCGCGTAATATTGATATCGATCATCGCTTACCCCGGGCCATACCCATCATGCGCGAACGATCCGGTGCCAGTCGGCTGGCAATCAGCAACACTACGACGCAGGTCAGCGCCGTCACCAGAACAAGCATGTTTGCCGTGTCGTCATTGCCCGCCTGCACCGCCTCGTAAATGGCGATCGACAAGGTTTGCGTACGCCCAGGTATGCTTCCAGCGATCATCAGCGTAGCGCCGAACTCACCCAGCGCGCGCGCAAATGCCAATAGCACGCCAGCCAGAATACCGTGTGCCGCCAGAGGCAGCGTCACCCTGAAGAAAATACCCCATGCGCCTATGCCCAATATCCGCGCACCGTCCTCCAGTGCATGGTCCACATCGTCGAAAGCCGCCCGTGCCGCTTTCAACACCATGGGGAAAGCCACTACGGTGGCGGCGATGACTGCTCCCTGCCAGGTAAAGACCAATTCGATACCCAGATCCGATAAGAAGGACCCCAGCCAGCCCCGGCGCCCCAGCAGCACCAACAGGTAATAGCCGATGACCGTGGGCGGTAGCACCATAGGCAGCGTCAGGATGGCATCAACCGCATCAGCCCAGGTCGAGCGCCACCGCGACAGGCCATAAGCCACGGTGATACCCAGCACACCAGCAAAAAAAGTAGCCCAGCCAGCCACCTTCAGCGACAACAACAAGGGAATACTGATTTCCGTCATGGTGCGTCGGCTCAGGGTTTGGAGAAACCATATTTGGACAACACCGCCTGCCCTTCATCTGAATCGATGAAATCCAGAAAAGCTTTGGCCTCAGGATGGCGGCCGTCGCGCTTGACCAGCGCGATGGGATACAAAAGCGGCGTAGTCGAGGGCAGCGTTGCTACAACGTTCACTTTACCGGGCATGATCGCCGCGTCGGTCGCATATACAAAGCCAGCATCTACCTCGCCACGGGCAACGTAAGCAAGCACCTGACGCACATTCTGGCCCAACACCTCATTTTTCTTGATCGTAGTCCAGTCTCCGGCTTGCTCGAGCAAGCCTTTGGTATAACGGCCTACCGGCACGGAAGCCGGATTGCCCAGTGCAATACGCTTCACGCCGGCCGACCTCAAGTCAGCCAGCGACCTGATGTTATTCGGGTCATCGGCGGGCACAATCAGCACGAGCTCATTGCGCGCAAAATCATGCCGCGTATCTGTTTCGATGCTGCCGGCATCCACCGCCTGGTCCATAGCCGTCTGATCAGCCGAGGCATAAATATCCATGGGTGCGCCTTCAATCACCTGTTTTGCCAAAACATCGGAACTGGCGAAGCTCATCAACACCTTGGTAGCGGGATGCTTCTGTTGAAACTGTGTGGCCAGCTCTGTAAAAGCGTTGGTGAGACTGGCAGCAGCCCCCACCAGCATGTCGGCGGCCGACGCCTGAGCGTGCCAGCTTGTAGCCGCACAAGCTGCCGCTGCAATCCATTTTTTGAATTTCATTGTCTATCCTTGCCCGGTAGCAATCACAGCCTACAAGCAACTCGTAATATATATACCTATATAACGACGTGTCAAACAATGGCTTGAGCTAAGATGAAGAGAAAAGCATTCAGATCCCCTTTTCGCACTCACATCTGTTACTCCACAGTCTTGGCTTACCTACCTCCTCCTTCCATCGACACTTTCCTGGATGCCATCTGGCTGGAAGATGGCCTGGCGCAGAATACCTTGTCGGCCTATAGGCGCGACCTTTCCGCCTTCGCCCAGTGGCTGCACGCCAAGCCGGGCAAAACACTGGAACAGGCCGATGCCGCCGACATCCAGGACTGGTTTGCGGCCAAGCACGCCAGCACCAAGGCTACAACGGCCAATCGGCGCCTGGCCGCCCTGAAGCGTTATTACCTATGGGCCATGCGGCAAGGTCTGGTCGCCAAAGATCCCTGCCTGACCTTACGCGCCGCCAAACAAGCCGCGCGCTTTCCAAAAACATTGTCGGAAGATCAGGTGGATGCCCTGCTGCAAGCGCCTGACGACCGCAGCCCTCTGGGCCTGCGTGACCGTGCCATGCTGGAAACCCTTTACGCCACAGGCTTGCGCGTAAGCGAACTGATCAGCCTGGGCATGCTCGACGTCAGCCTGACAGAAGGCGTCGTGCGCGTGACCGAAGGCAAAGGGGGCAAAGACCGCCTGGTACCGCTGGGCGACGAAGCCCTGCACTGGATAGACTTGTATGTGAAGCAGTCGCGCCCCAGTTTGCTGGGCCAACGGCGCTGCGACGCTCTTTTCGTGACGGCTCGCGCAGCCGCCATGACACGACAGTCATTCTGGCTGATCGTAAAAAAATACGCGGCCATAGCCGATATCCATACGCCTCTTTCGCCCCATGTGCTGCGCCATGCGTTCGCCACGCATTTGCTGAACCATGGCGCCGACCTGCGCGTGGTGCAGATGCTGCTGGGCCATGCCGATATTTCCACGACCCAGATCTATACTCATGTAGCGCGGGAACGGCTGAAAACCATGCACGCCAAGCACCACCCGCGCGCCTGACCCTTCTTTTTTACTCTGGCACCCTCCTCAATATGGCCAAAGAAAAACACGTTTCGGAAACACCTGCCACACAATTCCTGAAAAAACACAACATCAGCTTTACTGAGCATCCCTACGAATATCTGGATCACGGTGGAGCAAGCGAGGCCGCCCGACAGCTGAGTCTGGACTTGCATCAGGTGGCCAAGACCCTGATCATGGAAGATGAGCAGGCCCGCCCCCTGATCGTTGTGATGCACGGCGACCGCGAAGTATCCACCAAGAACCTGGCACGCCAGACCGGCGCCAAAAAAATCGCCCCCTGCGCGCCGCAGACGGCCCAAAAACATTCGGGTTACCTGGTGGGCGGCACATCCCCCTTTGCTACACGCAAGAAGATGCCGGTATGGATTGAAGAAAAATTGCTGAGCTATTCTGTCATTTACGTCAATGGTGGCCGCCGCGGCTATTTGATCGGCGTGGCACCCTCCGCGCTGCAAAGTCTGCTTGATGCCCAACTGGTACAGGCCAGCCTGACGAAATAAGATAAGACAGCACACTTGACTCATTCCTGAACGCCCTGAGCGCGAAGGCCGCCAGGAGGACCATCGATGAACGGGCTGATCAGAACAGCCGCACAGGCGCTTGCTGCAGGCGATCCTCTCGCCGCACTGAATCAAATCGCCTTGTGCAACGATGCACCGGCCATAGCGCTGCGCGGTATCGCCATGGCTCAACTGGGCGATCTTGTACGGGCAAAGTCCCTGGTACGCCAGGCCGCCCGCAGCTTTGGCAGAAAAAATCCGGTAGCTCATGCCAGATGTATCGTGGCCGAAGCGGAAATCGCCTTCGCCTCCCGCGATCTGGGCTGGCCGACAAAAGAGCTGGACGAGGCGCGGGCGACCCTGGAGGCGCATGGAGACCATGTAAACGCTGCACATGCCCTGTATCTGGACTCTCGACGGCACCTTCTGATGGGGCGCACAGACGATGCCGGGCGTCTCATCGCCGGATTGGATCCCGAACAACTGCCGCCCGCGCTGAGTGTTGGGCATGAGCTTATTGTTGCCGGCATTGCCATGCGCCGCCTGCAAGCCAAACCAGCGCGGGAAGCCCTGCTCCGGTGCAGGCATTATGCACAGCTTGCAAACATCCCAGCCCTGAGCGCAGAAGTCGAACAGGCAACACAAACACTGAGCAAACCCGTCGCTCGTTCACTAGCGCACGGTCAGTCGCGTTTGCTCTTGCTTGAAGACACCGAAGCCTTGCTGGCGTCAGAAGCACTTATCATTGACGCATGCCGCCGCGCCGTGCGGCATCGCGAGGTCATCATCCCTCTTGCAAGACGTCCACTGCTCTTTGTCCTGACCCAGCTGCTGAGTCAGGCCTGGCCTGAGGATGTACCACGCAACAAGCTTATTGCGCAGGCATTCCGTACTCGATACGCCGATGAATCACATCGGGCCCGGCTACGGGTTGAAATCGGCCGGCTCCGTATGACGCTCAAGCCACTGGTGAATATCGTCGCTACCCAACGAGGGTATAAGCTGGCACCCACCCACGCAAGCGAAGTCGTCACATTGGCCAGGCTTACGGAAGAGCCGTATGCCGCCTTGCTTGCCTTGCTTGCCGACGGAGAACCATGGTCAAGCTCGGCCCTGGCATTGGCACTGGATGCCAGTCAACGCACGATACAACGCGCACTCGAATCATTGGCCGCAAACGGAAAGGTCCAGTCCTTTGGCGGCGGGCGTGCACGGCGCTGGACGATCCCACCCGTGCCCGGGTTCACGACAATCTTGTTACTCCCCGTTCCGCTGTCACGCAATTAGGATGGAAGCGTTACACCTTTCACTCCACGACTCTGATGAGGATAGACGCATGAATACCGTTATAGCCAGCATCGTCCGTGAATACGGCCCTCTTTCCGACAGCGTGCACGGGGTCACTTATGACGGCCAGAGCATATGGTTTGCCACTGGCAAGCAGCTTCACGCACTCGACCCCGCCAGCGGCAAAACACTGCGCTCACTGGACGTTTCGGCGAATGCAGGAACAGCCTTTGATGGCACGCATATTTTTCAAATCGCCGACGGCCGCATTCAAAAGATCAACCCACAAACAGGCGAAGTCCTGAGCACAATACCGACCCCTCGAGGAGACGACAGTTCGGGATTGGCTTGGGCGGAAGGCACGCTTTGGGTCGGCCGCCACAAAGACCGCTGCATCGATCAGGTTGATCCCGAAACCGGTGCCGTCCTGCGCAGCATCGAGTCCAACCGCTATGTCACAGGAGTCACCTGGGTCGACGGCGAGCTATGGCATGGCACATGGGAGCATGATGTCAGCGAACTGAGACGCATAGACCCCAGCACAGGCAAAGTGCTGGAAACACTCAATATGCCATCCGGGGTACACGTGTCAGGGTTGGAATCGGATGGCGGAGATCAATTTTTTTGTGGGGGCGGCAACAGCAAGACCATCAGAACTATTTCCCGATCCAAGCAGCGTCCTGCCCCCTGAGCCAACGACAACCCCCGCTTTAGCAACAGGCTTTGGCGCATCGGCAGTATTGATGCACCAAAACCCTGTTACCCACAAACTTTCATCTGATGAAATAATGTTGCAGTGCAACTTTACGCTCTAAAACTCACCTGGGTATTGTGTCTGACATCGGTAACAACAGCTCAGACCTCATGGCGACCAGTACAAAAACATCCGGCAAACCCTTGTCTTCTATAGAGAAGACATGCCGAATCCTGGCTTGCATGACCGATCCGCGCCATGTCCGCCTGACTGATATCGCCGAATACTCCGGTCTCGATCTGTCGACTACCCTACGCATTCTGAAAGAGCTTGAGGGACAAAATTTCATAGAGCGAGACCCACTTACCAAGCAATATGTCCTGGGGCCACAGGTATACGCCATGCATCATGCAATGGTGGCTGGCATGGATTTAAAAGCCGAGGCCCGCCCCGCCCTGATTCGTCTGTCCAGACTGTTTGGCGATACCGTCATTCTCTCAGCACCTATGGGCTGGGAATCCGTCTGCATCGATTTATGCTTTGGCGATTACCCCATACGTGCCAATTACCTGCATGTGGGCAGCAGGCGCCCACTGGGCGTCGGCGCGGGTAGCCTGGCCCTGCTGATGGCCATGAGCAACGCCGAACGACAAGCCGTCATGCCTGCGGTGCAGGCTTGCATGAGCAAGCGCTACCCCCTGTACAGCACCAACTACCTCAATGAACAGCTACAGCACGCCAGCAATCGCGGCTATGCCATGTTGCTCGAGGTTGTCATTCAAAAGATGGGCGGCCTGGGTCTGGCCATCAAGGGCCCGAACGGCCAGCCCATTGCGGCACTCAGCATCGCCGCACTGACCGAACGCATTGTTAGCCGTGAGCACGAGTTGGCGGCTGCACTACAAGAAGAAGTTCATGCAATAGAGCAGGCCTGGTTGCCATGACGCCTCAACATTCTGGAAAAAACCTCATGCACAATACTGCTTACATCCGCGCGGCCGCCCATACTCCATTCGGCAGACTGGAAGGCAAGTCGGCACCCGACCTGATGGCCGACGCCGCCAACGCATTGCTGGACGAAAGCGGTGTGGCCCGCCAGCACATCGATGGCGTCCTTTGCGGCTATGCCACAACCTACCCCCACCTCATGCTGGCCAGCCTCATGGCTGAAAAGCTAGGCATACAGCCAGACTATGCCCACGGCATGCAGGCGGGCGGCGCCACTGGAGCAGCCATGGTCATGCTGGCGCGCGATCTGGTACGGGTCGGGCGATGCCGGAATATATTGGTACTGGCTGGCGAAAACCGCCTGACCGGGCATGCCGCCGACACAGCCATACAGACTTTGGCGCAAGTAGGCGAACAGCAAGCCGAGGTGCCCAACGGCGTATCGGTTCCCGCCTACTACGCTCTGCTGGCATCCGAATACATGGATCGCACCGGCACCCGTCGCGAAGACCTGGCCGATTTTGCCGTGCGTATGCGCCAGAACGCGGCAGCACATCCAGGCGCTCATCTGAAAGCGATCATTACCCAGCAGGAGGTTCTTGCCTCCAAGCCTATTGCCACACCTTTGCATTTGCTCGATTGCTGCCCGATATCCGACGGTGCGGCGGCCCTGCTCATCAGCGCCGAGCCTGGTCCGGTAGCCATCAGCGGCGCTGGCCAGGCCCACCGTCACCAGCATCTGTCCGCCATGAACGATATCTTCGATACCGGGGCCGCCCGTGCCAGCCTGCGAGCCCTCGATGAGGCGGGGACCACGCTGGACGACATCGACTACCTGGCCATTTATGACTCTTTCACCATCACATTGCTGATGCTGCTGGAAGAGCTCGGGTTTGCCGACAGGGGCAAGGCGGCCGAACGCCTGCGCCTGGGCCATTTTGACCCCGATGGCGTGCTACCCCTGAACACTCACGGCGGGCTACTTTCGTTTGGCCACTCGGGCGTAGCCGGTGGCATGGCTCATATTGTCGAAGCCTGGCGCCAGCTCAGCGGCAATGCTGGTACCCGACAGCTTTCCAGGCAACGCAACAAGGCCTTCGTACATGCCGACGGGGGCGTATTGTCGGCGCACGTAAGCCTGATTCTTAATCGCACGGAGAATGCATGACAAACACGCTAAAGCTTGAACTGACGCAATGCCGCTCATGCAAGGCATGGTGGTCACTGCATCCCTATGCCTGCAAGCAATGCGGCAGCCACGACCTGGAGCTTCGGCCAGTCAGCGGTATTGGCAAGATCAAGGCAAAAACCACTATCTCTCGCGCACCTGACTCCTTTTGGCGTCAATACGTTCCCTACACCGTGGTGCTGGTTGCCTTGCAGGAAGGCGTCACTGTCATGGGGCAAGCCGACAACGACGCGTTCGTTGGACAGCATGTGCAGGCAAGCATCCAGGTACTGGAGCAGCGACAACTCGTCAGATTCAATCCACAACACACTAAGGAAGAGACACTATGAAAGCATTCAACAAACTTCTGAAGCCTCTGGCTGTAATCAGCCTGGCCCTGGGAGCCTCTACCGCAGGCGCGGCCGGCTGGCCTGACCAGACTATTACCATGGTTGTGCCCTATCCTCCTGGCGGACCAACCGATATTGTCGCCCGTGTTGCCGCCCAGGGCCTGAGCGAGAAGCTCGGCCAAACCGTCGTCGTCGACAACAAGGCCGGTGCTGGCGGCAATATTGGTGCCGACCACGTCGCCCGCGCCAAACCCGATGGCTACACCCTGCTGGTGGCGACCACGGCGCACGCCATCAATATGTCTTTATTCAAAGACTTGAGCTATGACACTCGCACCAGCTTTGAACCGGTTTCTGGGCTTACTGAAGGACCGCTGGTGGTAGTCACCCGCCCCGACCTGGGCGTCAAAAACATACAAGAGCTGATCAAACTGGCAAAAGACGCCAAGCAGCCGCTAACCTTTGCCTCGTCGGGTAATGGTCAGTCCACACATCTGGCGGCTGAGCTCTTCAACAGCATGGCGGGTATAAAAATGACCCATGTACCTTATCGCGGCAGCGCACCGGCCATGACCGATGTTATGGGCGGACAAGTCGACGTCATGTTCAACACCATGCTCTCGTCCATGCCTTATGTCAAAGATGGAAAAATGATCGCTCTGGCGGTAACCAGCGCCAAGCGCTCTCCGGCCGCGCCCGATCTGCCCACCGTCGCCGAGGCCGGCCTCGATGGTTACCAGGCAACCGCATGGAATGGCCTGCTAGTACCCAAGGGCACGCCAGCCGAGGTCGTGAGCAAGCTGAATGCCGCACTTAAAGACGTCATGAGCCAGCCTGAAGTGAAAGAGAAATTCTCGGCACAGGGCTTTGACGCCAACTGGATGTCACCACAAGACTTCAAAATCTATCTCGATAACGAAGTCGAAAAATGGGCGGAAGTAGTCAAAGTATCGGGCGCCACCGTCAACTAACCGAACACCCACTGATCCGCCTGTATTAGCCTGGACGCAAGCCCAGGCTTTTTTGGAGTTTGCATGACTGCTATATCGTCCAACCTGGACTTTCTGCTTGACCCCGCGTCGATTGCGATTGTGGGAGCTTCCGACAACCCCGACAAGATCGGTGGCCGCCCCATTTTCTACATGCGCCGGCATGGCTACCAGGGCAAACTGTATCCGGTCAACCCCCAACGCCCGCAGGTACAAGGTGAAAAAACCTGGCCCACAGTCGCCAGCCTGCCCGAAGCACCCGACCTGGCTATCGTGGCTGTTCCCGGCATGAAAGCCGTAGAGGCTGTGGACGACTGCGCTGCGCTGGGAGTGAAAGCCGCCATTGTCATCTCGGCCGGATTCTCCGAAGTCGGCCCTGAAGGCCGCGCCGTGCAGGACGACATGACACGTCGTGCGCGCCAGGCGGGGCTGCGCATTGTAGGACCCAACTCACAGGGCCTGGCCAATTTCGGCACGGGTGCCATTGCCAGCTTCTCAACCATGTTCCTGGAGATCGAACCCCAGGACGGCCCAGTGGCGGTCATCAGCCAGAGCGGTGGCATGAGCGCCATGATTTATGGGGTTTTGCGTCAGCGGGGCATAGGCGTACGCCATATGCACGCAACCGGCAACGAAGCCGACGTAACCGTGGCCGATTTAGCCCGGGCAGTGCTGGCCGACCCGGAGGTGCGCATTGTGCTCTTGTACCTGGAGTCACTGCAGGATACTGCAGCACTGGCCGAAGCCGCCGAGATGGCCCGCCAGCGGGGTGTACCCATTATTGCCGTCAAGGCCGGCCGCTCGGAAGCCGGCGTCAGGGCGGCTGCCTCACATACCGGTGCCCTGGCCAACGAAGACCGCGCGGTACAAGCCTTCTTTGAACACCATGGTATTTTGCGTGCGCGCGATCCGCAGGAACTCGCCCGATATGCGGAACTGTTTATTCAGGATGCCCACCCCAGTGGCTCGCGTGTGGTCATCGTAAGTAATTCCGGTGCCAGCTGCGTACTGGCCTCCGACGCAGCCGATGTCGCCGGTTTGCAGATTGCGTCGCTGGCCGACACCAGCCAGCATAGGCTATCTACCGTCCTGTCCACCTTTGCCACCACAAATAACCCGATAGATATCACAGCCGCCTTGTTGTCGAATAACCGCCTGTTCGGCGAAGTACTGACGGCCATCGAAGACGATCCCGCCGCCGATATGTTCGTCCTGGATATTCCTGTTGCGGGGCGCGGTTACGACGTCCCCTCATTTGCGCAAGACGCTGCCAGCTTTGCCCGGCGCTCGGGCAAGCCTGTTGCCGTCGTGGCGTGGCAAGAGCCAGTGGCGCAAGCGTTTCGCGCCAAAGGCGTCCCGGTGTATGCCGATGAGCAGCAAGCCATGTCAGCCCTGGCAGCCATGGTAGAACATTCCCGCTATATGCATGCCGATTCTTCAGAAATCAAGCCGGACGCAGCTATCGACGTCACGCTGCCGCCTGGGGGCTCAGGCACGCTGTCCGAGCTCGACAGCCTGTCTCTGTTGTCAGAACATGGAATCTCGGTCATACCGCAACAACTCTGCAAGGACGTCGAATCCGCCCTTGACGCCTGGCGCCAATATGGCGTTCCCGTTGTGTTGAAAGCCTGCTCGGCAGCACTGCCCCACAAATCCGAGTATGGGCTTGTTGCATTAGGCCTAAACACCGAGCAAGCCATCCATGACGCGATCAGTTCACAAAAAGCGACGCTCGAAAAAATGAGCGTACAGTACGACGGCTGGATCGTTGCTCCCCTGCGCAAGGGCTTGCAGGAAATGATGGCAGGCATGAATTTTGATCCGATTTTCGGCCCCGTGGTTGTCTTTGGAGCGGGTGGAAAATATGTGGAAGCCACTCCCGATGTAGCCGTCATGTTGCCGCCTTTCTCCGCCGGGCAAGTCATGGACAAACTAAGACAATTACGTATCTGGCCCTTGCTGCAGGGAGTCCGCGGCGAGCCGGCTGCCGACATACAAGCCTACGCCGAGCTAGTCGCGGAATTCAGCCGGTTTGCCTTGGGCAGCAATGGGCGACTCAAGTCAGTCGACATCAATCCGGTTATGGTGGGCCACCGGGGCGAAGGCGCATGGGCCGTCGACGCCCTGATCGAGCGTATCTGATCGATTCGCCCAAACAACTATGGCGCGCTCAAAGAGCGCGCCATAGTCATGTAGAGTACTTTCAGAAGGCCTAGAGTTTTTCCATCTTGTTCTTGGCCACGACGTCAGTCCATTTCTGGACCTCGGAAGCGATATGCTTGGAGAATTGCTCGGGTGTATTGGGCGTATGCATGGCGCCCATGGTTGCCAGCTGCTTCTGTATCTCGTCATCTTCTTCGATGATGGCCGAGATGGTGGTGTTCAGCTTCATGACGATCTCTTTGGGCGTGCCCGCAGGAGCCAGAATGCCAAACCAGGCCTGTACTTCGTAGCCTGGCACACCCGACTCGGCAACCGTTGGGACATCTTTGAAGGAAGGCCAGCGCTCTGGCGTGGTGACGCCCAGGGCCTTCAGGTTACCCGACTGGATATGACCCGCCGAAGAAGGAAGGTTATCGAAGGCGACTGGGACCTGGCCACCGATCACAGCGTTCAGCATGGGGCCGCCCCCTTGAAACGGGATATTCACGATATCGATGCCAGTCTGGGCTTTCAATAGCTCGCCAGACATATGAGGACTGCCGCCCATGCTGGTCGAGCCAAAGTTGACTTCGCCCGGATGCTCGCGCGCATATTCCAGGAACTCGGCCATCGTATTGTAAGGAGCGTTTTTATTGGCCACCATGACGTTGGGCGTGGACGCTACGATAACGACAGGATTGAAGTCCTTGATGGTGTCGTAGGGAACATTCTTGTACACCGCCGCGTTGGTGCCATGCGTTCCTATGGTGCCCATCATGATGGTGTAACCATCGGGCTTGGCACGCGCCACCTGCTGCGTACCTATCATGCCCGAAGCACCAGGCTTGTTCTCGACCACAAAAGTCTGACCCAATTTGTTAGTGAGCTTATTCGACACGATACGTGCCAGAATATCGGTGGTGCCACCCGGAGGATAAGGCACCACCATGGTTACCGTACGGTCGGGATAGGCGGCATGAGCTGCGCTGCCAAAGGCAAACAAAAGGCTGGCGCCAATCAGGCTCAGGGTAAGTTTTTTCATATTGTCTCCGTGGTCCACACTTTAAATATTATCGATATCTGAACGGTATCATGATGGGTAAACAAATGCTTAAAGCAGATGTTTACCGTGCAACTTATCTTGCAAATGGTCAGGAATTTCCAGCTCAAAACCCAGTATGGCGGCCGATAGCGCCTTGCCATAGTTATCCAGGCACAGGCTGCGCGACACGCCGCCGCCCAGTGCCCCATGTGCCACAAAATTGAGCGCATTGATGTTATCAACTTCGTAGCGCTCAACCTCGCCCTTGATGGCTTGCCGATAAAACGCCTTGAAAGCGTCAGCCGTCAATTGCTCTTTCAGCAGCCCATAAAACTCGGGCTCATAAGCAAAGACCGAGATATTGGATGTATTGCCTTTATCACCGGAACGCGCATGGGCAACATGTTGAAGTAAGACTCGCATGCTTAAGCCTCCAGATAGGTAATCGTTGCAGGAACGTTTTCGCGCGGTACCAAAGACGACCACACACCGATGATTTCGCGCGTGCGTTCTTGATGCGGCACGCGCTTGCCGGTGTGTGCAATGCCCGATACCGCCATGCCGTCAACCTCACGCCCCACCTTGGCCGCCTCTTCACGTGTTGCGGTGCGGGCGGCAACCCGTACCGCAATCTCATAAGGCTCAGGGGCGGTCTCGGGGGTTGCATCGCCATGAATGGCATTCAGCCCCAGGAAGTCGATACGGATTTCTTCTGCATCAAGTTTGACGATCTTGAAACGCTCTTCAAGAATGCGTTTGGCCAGCTGCGCGCGGCGCAAGGCACCCGGACCCGCATAGAAAAACATATCTTCACCTATAAAACCCTCTGTGCATCCAATCGAGACCTTCAGGGTTGGTGTACGCGGCTTACCTGTCAGACCAGTAATGCGGACGCGATCAGGGCCCAGCTGTTCAAGCTGTGCCTGGGTAAAGTCCACGACCACATCAGGGGTAATATAGTTGGCGGGATCATGCACTTCGTAAAGCATTTGTTCTTTCACAGTTTGTACGCTGATGGCCCCGCCCGTACCGTCAACTTTGCACAACACCGCCGAACCATCGGCCTGCACTTCTGCGATGGGGAATCCGAAATTCCAGGGATCCGGAACATCCTTGAATCCGGGATCAGAGAAATAACCGCCTGTGACCTGAGCACCGCACTCGAGCAAATGCCCCAGGCCATTGCCTATGCCCAGATGATGGTGGTCGAGCGGATCCCAGCCAAACTCGTACATCATGGGTGCCATGAAAATGGACGGATCTGCCACTCGACCGGTTATGACAATTTGCGCGCCATTGCGCAAGGCTTCAACGATAGGTTCGGCCCCCATATAAGCCTCGGCCGAAATCATGCTCGTCTTCAATGTGTGGGTAGGCTCCCCATTTTCGAGAATACGATCCGTCAGTTCCAGGACATTTTCGGTGATCAGGCTGCCGGTAACAGCAGCCACCTTGACACCGGAAATACCCATTTCGCCCAATAGCTCCACGATACGTTTGGCCGCCCCCTGGGGGTTTATCCAACCCTGATTGGAAATGATCCTGGTGCCCTGACGCATGCAATGCGGCAACACCGCGCGCATGCGATCATCGAGATATGTGTCATAGCCAGGGAAAGACGGATCACGGCGGCTTCGGACCTGCGCCGCAGAAACGGTGGCCTCGGCCATCGTTTCAAAGCACAAATAATCCAGTTGGCCTTTCTCGGCGTTCAAGGCGGCCGGTTCAACCCTGTCGCCCCACCACGCGGAACCCGATCCGACCCTTATCGTTTTACCCATCAACGTGTCTCCTCTAGATCAATCTGTTCAATGTCCTCTAGTCTATGCACGCTTTTTGTCTGTGCCCATCCCTTATCAGGCACAGAGGATGTGAATTTGATTCATAATCAGCCTCTATGGACAAATACAAGGAAATTCAGGTATTTCTTGCTGTGGTGGAAAACGGCAATTTTTCGGCCGCAGCCCGCAAGCTTGGACTGACGCCGTCAAGCGTCAGCAAAACAATATCGCGGCTCGAAGCTCGCCTTTCCGTGCGTATTTTTGATCGCATCGGCGGTTCCATCCGCTTGACCCAAGAAGGACAAGTCTTCCAGCTGCACAGCCAGCGGGTGATCGACGCGATGCTCGAAGCCGAGAACGCAGTATTGCCCGAGGGAGAACAAATATCCGGCCTGATCCGGGTGCACACCAGCCTCACCTTTGCAAAGTATCAGCTGGCACCGATACTTTCCCTGTTGCTGAATCAATATCCGAAGCTGCAGATCGAGTTTGTCATTGGCACCAGTCGCGGCAATTTTCTGGAACGCGATATTGATGTAGCCATACACAGCGGCAATCCCACCGAAATGTCGCTGGTGGGCAGGCCTTTATTCCACAGGCGGTGGGCTATTGCAGCCTCGCCGGCTTACTTGCAGCGGCATGGCATGCCGCAATGCCCCGACGACTTGCTGCACCACCGCTGCCTGAACTTCACCGTACGCACCCACTGGAATACGTGGACCTTCATGGAACAGGGAAAAAGCCACATGCTGACAATTCCCGACGGCCCCGTAAGCGCGGACCAGGGTGAATTACTGCATACCCTCGCCTTGCAAGGACTGGGCATAGTCAGGCTGGCGGAATTCCATATTGGCCAGGATATCCGTCAGGGCAAATTGCTGGAGTTGTTGAAAGCATACGAGCCTAAAACACACGACACGATGTACGTGCTGTATCCGAAGGGACGCTCGCTGGCGCCTCGCATACGTGCTTTTTTGTCGTTTGTAGAAAAGCATTTTTCTACTTATTGAACCGTGGCGTCCCCGGCAGGAATCGAACCTGCAATCTTCCCTTAGGAGGGGAAAGTTATATCCATTTAACTACAGGGACGCAGTGCGGGCTGAGATTATAAAGCAGACTCGACGAGTGTGAATCTGATTAAAAAACCGGAGCCTGAAACCAGCGCTCCGGTTTTTTGTGAAGACGCGCCCGACCAGGCATGCGTCTTCGGCATGGGCCCTGCTTATTTAAGCGAGATATTGCCCTTGGCTACGACGTCTTTGGCCCAGTCGTATTGCTCTTTGATTTCTTTGGCAAACTCTTCAGGCGTATTGCCCGAAGGTGCTGCGCCCTGCTTTTCAAGCGCTGCGATGACTTTGGGATCTTTCAGAGCTACCACCGCTGCGTCGCGCAGTTTTTTGATGATGTCATCGGATGTGCCAGCCGGTGCCAGCAAACCATACCATGCAGGTTGATTCAGCTGAGGATAGCCCTCTTCGGCCAGGGTGGGCACGTCGGGCAGAGCCTTCACGCGCTCAGGCCATGCGACAGCCAATGCACGCAGATTGCCAGCCTGGATTTGTCCCATGGACGATGGCAGATTGTCGAACATACTATCGATCTGGCCGCCAACGGCATCGGTTACAGCGGGACCCGACCCTTTATAGGGAACGTGGATCGCATCAGTACCAGTGGCCTGCTTGAAGGACTCGCCAAACAAGTGCAGTACCGAGCAGGTACCCGAACTGCCATGGGTGTATTTGCCAGGATTATCTTTCAGGAGCTGTACGAATTCTTTGAAATTCTTGGCGGGAAATTTGGGGTTGACTTCAATAACGTTGGGTACGTTGGCGAAGTTGGTGACCGGCATGAAGTCTTTCAGCGGATCGTAGGGCAAGTCGTCGGGACGGCATGCCGGGTTCACTGCCATGGTGGAAACGGTGGCGATGGACAAGGTGTAGCCATCGGGTTTGGCACGAGCCGCTTCAGTAGCGCCAATGGCACCGCCTGCTCCGCCCTTGTTTTCGACGACCATGGTTTGACCAAGTGCCTCGCCCATGCGTTGTGTCACGATGCGGGCCACGATGTCGGTTGAGCCGCCAGGGGCAAAAGGAACAATAACGCGTATAGGCTGTGAGGGGTAATCAGCGGCCATGGCGCTTGTGCCAAATAAAGACGCTACGCCTGCAGCAAGGGTAATCGCTACAATTTTTTTATGAAATTTTGCCATGTATTGGTCTCTCTGTGATCTCAAGAATCTGAAAAACAAGCGTTTGAATTTTGCGTTAAGCTCGTAAATTCGATCCGCAGAATAACAGTAATCTGCTATCTGTGTCTTTAGTTGTTACAGTTGAATGTCATTCGCCGATGACCCGACTGCAGCCAAACCAAAACCCGCTCTGCTTCCGCCCGTTTTCCATGTCTGTATTTCTGCTCGTATTACCTGACTTCCTGCTGATTGGGCTGGGGTGGCTGCTATTCAACAGACTACGCTTTTCCAGTGAATTTTTCCATGGCGCAGAGCAGTTAGTTTATTTCGTACTGTTTCCCGCCCTGCTGTTCCACTCCATCACGCAAACCCCGCTAAGCCTATCGGGCACCTATACATTGCTGCAGGCTTCCGTAGGAGTCATGCTGTTTGGCGTAGCCATGTCCTGGCTGGCCATGCCTATTTTGCGCCCTGACCCTCTTGCACACGCGTCGGTCGCTCAGTGCGGTTATCGATTCAACACCTACATGGGCCTGTCGCTGGCGGGTAGCCTGGCCGGTTCGACAGGCCAAACCGTCATGGCTGTATTGGTGGGATTTGCCGTACCTATTTCCAATATAGCGGCAGTGCATGCGCTGGCACGCCAGAACGGTGGAAAAGCACTGCGTGAAATCGTACGCAACCCTTTTATTATTGCCACCGTATTGGCACTACTATGCAATTTTCTACGCATACCCATTCCGGCCGCCATTGACACTGCACTTAGCCGTCTTGGCGCCTGCGCCATAGCCATAGGCCTGATGTGCGTAGGTGCAACCTTGTCGCTCCAGGGCGCACGCAACGCCGGCACACTGATGACCTGGATCATCACGCTACGCCTGATGGTGATGCCTCTGGCAGCCATTTTCATAAGCTGGATCCTCGATTTGAGCTTGGTCGAAAGTCAAATACTGTTGTTATTTGGTGCCTTGCCCACTGCCTCATCGGCCTATGTGCTGGCAGCCAGAATGGGAGGAGATGGGCGCCTCGTCGCCGTCACTATGTCGATCGGCACCTTGCTGTCAGCCCTGACCATTCCCTTCTGGCTCATGATGGGATCTGCCTGATGACGAATCGCTCATGAAACAAGAAAACAAAGATTTAGCCTCTATAAGCGTCCATTTAGATGACGAAGACGCCACATTAGCATTAGCCAGGCAAATCGCACCCATGCTCACCGGAACGCATCCTGCACTAGGCCCGGCCCATTGCGGTGGCCGTATTCACCTGCGCGGCGACCTGGGTGCGGGTAAAACCAGCTTCGCCCGTGCCTTCTTAAGAAGCGCCGGAATCACAGGAAGAATCAAAAGTCCTAGCTACGCTTTGCTTGAAAGCTATAATGTTTCTAACTTATACTTCTATCACCTTGATTTTTATAGATTTAGCGATTCTCGCGAATGGTTAGATGCTGGCTTTCGAGATATTCTGCAAAAAGATGCGATTGTTTTGATTGAATGGCCGGAGCAAGCGGGCGATTTATTACCCCCACCCGACCTGGATATTCATTTGAACTATGCAGATATTGGGCGGTGCGCCAGCCTTACAGCCCACAGCGACAAAGGAATATTATGGCTGACGACACTCACCTTGCCCGCGCAGACGTCTCCCCGCAGAATGCCTCCCGGCGGCGCTTGATCGCCGGCACAGGCAGCTTGCTTATCCTGCCTGTCATTCCCACCTTGGCCAAGGCGGCCACCATTGTTGCGGTCCGTACCTGGCCGGCCGACGAGTACACCCGCGTTACGCTTGAAATGGACAGCGAGCTCAAGGCCGAGCATTTTGCCCTGGAAAATCCAGACAGACTGGTCGTCGACATTCAGGGCCTGAGCCTTAATAGCGCCATCAACGATTTGGTTTCCAAGATCAAGCCCAACGACCCCTATATCGACACCGTGCGGGTTGGTCAGAATCGGCCGGGCGTCGTACGGCTGGTGCTCGATCTGAAACAACCTATCGCGCCCCAGGTGTTCACTCTGAAGCCCATAGGCGAATACAAGTATCGCCTCGTGCTGGACCTGTATCCGAAGATTGCCCAGGATCCGCTACTGGCAATCATGAACAACGCCGACTCCGATCCTTTGGCGGACGTACTCGAAGAGCTGGCCGCCAACGCGGCCGATCAGGCTCCCGTACCGGCCATGCCAGGGCAAAAACTGCCCCCTCCGATTGCCCAAAAGCCCAAGTCCTTGCCCACACCTGTACCCAGGTCGGCACCACCAAGCAAGGCCCAGCCTGTACTGATTGCTCTGGACCCAGGCCATGGTGGCGAAGATCCTGGCGCCATTGGCCCCCAAGGAACGCGAGAAAAGGATATTGTGCTGAGCATTGCACGCCGTCTTAAAAAGCTGATCGATGCTCAACCCAATATGCGGGCCTATCTGACCCGCGACAACGATTACTTCGTCCCCCTGCATGTACGCGTACAGAAAGCACGCAGGGTCAAGGCCGATCTGTTCATTTCGATTCACGCCGACGCCTGGATCAAACCCAGCGCGCGGGGCTCGTCGGTGTTTGCCCTATCGCAAAATGGTGCCACCAGTGCCGCCGCACGCATGATGGCCAAGCGTGAAAACGATGCCGACCTGATCGGTGGGGTGAACCTAGGTTCGCATAACAAGCAGGTGGCACAGGTATTGCTGGATTTGTCGACGGCAGCCCAGATCAACGACTCCATGCGTGTGGGAGACCGGGTACTGCATGAAATCGGCAAAATCAGCCGCCTGCATAAAAAGCGGGTGGAACGCGCCGGGTTTGCCGTGCTGAAAGCCCCTGATATTCCATCCATACTGGTGGAAACCGCTTTTATCAGCAACCCTGCAGAAGAACGCCTGCTGCGCAGCCCTTCTCATCAGAACAAGATTGCCCGCGCCATGCTGACGGGTGTCAACAGCTATTTCGACTCCAGCCCCACCATGGCTCGCCGCACATGATGGCCATCGTGGCCTGTTGACCGCAACAGGCCACGCCGCAGCCATTCCTTTGGCGCAACCGGCTAAAATCGAACGGACACTTTTGTATTCGTTAGCCGAGGACACACCGCCATGCCAGAACGCCGCTCCATCGCCCAGCTTCCCGACCTGCTGATCAGCCAGATCGCAGCCGGCGAAGTGATCGAGCGTCCCGCATCGGTACTGAAAGAACTGCTCGAAAATGCCATCGACGCAGGTGCCCGCGCCATCGAAGTCCGGCTGGACGGCGGCGGCATACGCCGGATCTCTGTCAGCGACGATGGCACAGGCATACCCAAGGCAGAACTGAAACTGGCACTGACGCGTCACGCCACCAGCAAAATTGCGTCATTGGACGAGCTGGAGGCAGTCGATTCCATGGGATTTCGGGGCGAGGCGTTGGCCTCGATTGCATCCGTGGCACGGCTTACACTCACGTCTCGCAACGCCACCGAACCTCATGCCTGGCAGATCGAAGCAGAACAGGATGAACCCTCGGCAGCCTCGGGTTCGGTGGGCACGACCATTGATGTGCGCCAACTGTTCGACAATGTGCCCGCCCGCCGCAAGTTCCTGCGCGCCGAAGCCACCGAGTATGGCCATTGCGTCGATGCTCTTGAACGCATTGCACTGGCGCACCCTCATATTGCTTTCCGGCTGTTTCACAATGACAAAGCCCAGCGCAACTGGCGGGCCAGCGAAGTAGGGCAACGAGTGCGCGATGTACTAGGTCAGGAGTTCACCGATCAGGGCCTGTATGTGCAGAACGAGCAAGGCCTGATTGCCTTGCAGGGTGTAATAACCCGCCCCACCTACGCTCGCAGCCGCGCCGACCGGCAGTACCTGTACGTGAACGGGCGGTACGTCAAGGATCGAACGGTAGCGCACGCTGTGCGCCAGGCTTATGCGGATGTCCTTCATGGCGATCGCCAGCCCGCTTTCGTCCTCTTCCTGACTATTGATCCAACCATGGTCGATGTCAACGTGCATCCGGCCAAACACGAGGTACGCTTTCGCGAAAGCGGTGCCATTCATCGATTTGTAAACCAAACGCTCACCCAAGTGCTGGCGGCTGCAGGCGGCCAATCCCTGACTGGCGCCGAGCCCACCTCCTCAGCTCATCAGGCCGACACAACGGCAGTCTCCACGAGTCCGAATACAGATGTCACAACACCCGGGCTGCCACTTCATGCATCTGGCGGCGTCGACAACATGCGTGGCAGCCCAATACCGTTACCTGCATCCTACCGGCCGCAGCAACAGCAACACACATTCCGCCTGCATGACCAGACTCCCGAACGCAAGCAAGACTGGCAATCCCTGTATCGCCCACTTGATGCTCCGGCCCCACAGACGCATCTCCCCGTTACGGCCGACGCCACTGAATTTCCACTAGGCATGGCACTGGGTCAGTTGCACGGTATTTACATACTGGCTCAGAACCACGACGGACTGGTCCTGGTCGACATGCACGCGGCGCACGAACGCGTCGTCTACGAAGAACTGAAGAAAGCCATGGACGCCCAAAGCCTGCCCTGCCAGGAACTACTGGTCCCCCTGGTCTTCAACGCGACTGAAAAAGACATCGGTCTGATCGAGGAACATGCACACACGCTGAACGAACTGGGTTTGAACATTCGACCCGCCGGCCCAAACTCCGCTGCCGTACGCGCCGTACCTGCCCTGCTGGCCAATGGCGATATCGAAGCGCTAGCTCGCGGCGTACTCCGGGACCTGGCCAGCGTAGGCGTCTCGCCACGCCTGACCGAGCAACGCAATGAGTTGCTCTCGACCATGGCCTGTCATGGGTCCGTACGTGCCAACCGGCGGCTTACTCTGGATGAAATGAACGGCTTGCTGCGCAAAATGGAGCACACCGAGCGCGCCGACCAATGCAATCATGGCCGGCCCACCTGGGTGCAATGGAAGGTGGGAGAGCTCGACAAACTCTTTATGCGCGGGCAATGATCAAACCGGTTATCTGTCTGGCCGGCCCCACCGCCGCCGGAAAAAGCGCAGCCACTCTGGCCCTGGCACAACGCTGGCCCATCGAGGTCATTGTGATGGACTCCGCCACCATCTATCGCGGCATGGACATAGGCACTGCCAAACCCAGCAAACTTGAGCAAGCCTCGATGCCGCACCATCTGCTGGATATCCGCGACCCGGCCGAAAGCTATTCAGCTGCAGAGTTCCAGCGTGATGCCAGCCTCTTGATCGAACAGATACAAGCCCGTGGCAATCTGCCTTTGCTGTGCGGCGGTACCATGCTGTACTACAAGGCACTGCGCGAAGGCTTGAACAACCTGCCCCAAGCGGACCCCGCCGTTCGCGCGGCCATCGACAACGAAGCCCGAACCAGCGGCTGGCCCGAACTGCACCGTCAGCTCTCTGAATACGACCCCGTAACAGCCGCCAGGCTGGCACCCAATGACAGCCAGCGCTTGCAGCGCGCCATCGAAATCTATCGCGTCAGCGGCCGCCCCATGTCGGATTGGCTGGCCGATGCACGCCCCGCGCAAAACGACAGCCATCGGTTCGTCACGCTGAGTCTCGAACCCTCGGATCGCCTGGCGCTGCATGCACGAATTGCGGCACGCTATCACACCATGATTAAAGAGGGCCTGCTGGACGAAGTTCGCACTCTGCACGCCCGACCCGACCTGCACGATGGCCTGCCATCGGTACGATGCGTGGGATACAGGCAGCTGTGGGAATACCTGGATGGCCGAATCAGCATCGGGCAAGCCGTAGAGCAAGCCGTAGCGGCCACGCGGCAGCTGGCCAAGCGCCAACTGACCTGGCTACGCTCGCAGCCCGAGCGTCAGGTCATCGACTGCCTGGCTTCCGACGCCGCCGCGCAGGTCGTGGACCAGGCTGCCCGGCAATGGAATTAGATGACGACGGTTTGCGGCGCTGCGGTGCCTTCCTGTTCGACAATTTCACCCAGATGGCTTACCTGTTCACCATGAGCCGTCAAGGTCGCCGTCACCGCGTCAACCTGATTGGCCGGCACTACAATAACCATACCGATGCCGCAGTTGAAGACCCGATGCATTTCGGCATCGGCCACGCCACCATTTTGCTGCAGCCACGTAAAAAGTTCAGGCATCGTCCAGGCATCTCGATGCAAGCGCGCCGACAGACCGGGTTGCAAAATGCGCGGCACGTTGTCGAGCAATCCACCACCGGTAATATGCGCCAGCCCCTTGATAGCCGATCCGTGCTCGGCCAGGGCAGCCAATACCGATTTCACATAAATGCGAGTGGGCGCCATGACAACATCTTCGAGTGGACGACCAGCCAGTTCCTGGCCGGGACGCGCATTGGCGTGCGTCAGGATTTTGCGCAACAAGGAAAAACCGTTGGAGTGCGCACCGCTGGAAGCCAGGCCCAGTACGGCATCGCCCACGGCGATGGATTTGCCGTCGATAATGCGCGATTTTTCGACAGCCCCGACGGCAAAGCCGGCCAGATCGTACTCGCCATCGGGATACATGCCCGGCATTTCGGCGGTTTCGCCACCAATCAGGGCGCAAGCAGCCAGTTCGCAGCCCTTGGCAATGCCGCCCACTACGCTGGCGGCGGTGTCAACCGACAGCTTGCCGCAAGCGAAATAATCAAGAAAGTACAAAGGCTCGGCACCCTGCACCAGAATGTCGTTGACGCTCATGGCGACCAAATCTATGCCCACGGTATCATGGCGGTTCCATTCGAACGCCAGCCTGAGCTTGGTGCCCACACCGTCGGTACCCGATACCAGCACAGGCTCTTTCAGGTGGCGCGGCACCTCGAAAAGCGCGCCAAAACCGCCTATGCCGGCCATGACACCCGCTCTCATGGTCTTGGCGGCCAATGGCTTGATGCGGTCGACCAACGCCTCGCCAGCGTCTATATCGACCCCTGCATCACGGTAGGTCAAGGAGGCGGAATGTTTGTTTGTCATGAGAAATGCCGTGGGATATGTAAGAATTGCGTGTTGAATGAATTACCGAAGCTTGATTTTACGATGAATATGGCCGACTTTACCGCGGCGGGCAACTTCCAGGGCCCTGGCAGCACATGACGCAGCAACTAATACTAGACCTTTTGCCTCCTTCGCCACCTTCGCTGGACAACTTTGTTGCCGGGCAAAACCAAGAGGCCGTCCAGGCATTGCGCGATTGCGGCCCAGGCCGGGCCGTCTACCTCTGGGGAGCTCCCGGCGCCGGACGTACGCATCTGCTTCAGTCGGTAGCCTCGGGGCCCGATACAGGCTACTTTCACCACCATAGCAGTGCACAATCACTGCGTGATATCGCCAACGCCGACCAGCTCGCCTACACGCTTATCGCCATCGACAACGTTGAAAGCCTGGATGACGACCGGCAAGCGGCGCTGTTCGCCCTGTACAATCGCTGGCGTGAGGTCGCTGCCACCCCCCAGGGCTTTGCCCTGGTACTGGCAGGCGATCGCGCGCCCCTGACCATGCCCCTGCGAGAAGACTTGCGCACCCGGCTGGGTTGGGATCTGGTGTTCCGACTTGCACAACTTTCCGACGAAGACCGGGCCCAGGCGCTGTCCAGCAGGGCCGCCGATCGCGGGCTGCAACTTGCGCCTGAAGTCATCAACTGGGTACTCACCCACTACACTCGCGACATGCGGCACTTGAGTGCGCTGATTGATGCACTCGACCGCTACTCACTCGAACGACACCGGGCCATTACACTGCCCTTGCTGAAGGAACTGCTGGCTTCAGGCCAGCCTGTTAACGATAACCCATGATGCCTATAAAACGCCTGGCCCTGTTTGATCTGGACCACACCCTGCTGCCCCTGGATAGCGATTATCAATGGGCTGACTTTCTGGCCCGTACGGGCCGCGCTGGCGACCCCGCCGAAGCACAGCGGCGCAACGACGAACTGATGGACCGCTACAACGCGGGCAACCTGACGGCTGAAGAAGCGGCCGCATTCATGCTCGGATTGCTCAGCCGCGCAAGCATGGCTGAACTGGCAGAATGGCATGAGGCCTTTATGGCTGAAGTCATACGCCCAGCCATTCTGCCTATCGCTCAAGACCTGGTCCAGCAGCACCTTGCCCAAGGCGACCTGTGCGCGATAGTCACCGCCACCAACGAGTTCGTTACTGCGCCCATCGCTCGCGCTTTCGGCATCCCACACTTGATCGGCACCATCCCGGAAATCCAAAATGGCCGCTATACCGGAAAAATACAGGGTGTACCCAGCTTCCAGGCAGGTAAGGTCGTACGCGTGAATACCTGGTTGAATAGCATGGGGGCCAAGCTGTCAGACTTCGAAGCCTCTTATTTCTATAGCGACTCGCTCAACGACCTGCCATTGCTCGATGCCGTGACCCACCCCATCGCAGCCAACCCCAGTCCCGCCTTAAGACAGTTGGCGCTTGAGCGCGGCTGGAACATACTCGACCTGTTCAAGGACATGCAGGACTCAAAGTCCTAAAATACAGCCATCATGCTTAAAGAAACAATAAAAAACTTTGTCAGCCGCCTGTTTTCGGCACCCCCAGGTGTTCCCGAGCGTTTTCCGCGCGAAAAACACGGCATAGATCGTCGCAATGTCTCGCGCCATGCCATCAAGGTGTGCGAAGTGCTGCGTGCCGAAGGCTACGAAGCCTACATCGTGGGCGGTGCAGTCCGTGACCTGATCGTCGGCCTCGAACCCAAGGATTTCGATGTCGCAACCAATGCCACTCCCAATCAAATCCGTCCACTGTTTCGACGCGCCCGCATCATAGGCAAGCGTTTTCAGCTGGTGCACGTGGTGTTCGGTCAAGAGATCATCGAAACCTCCACCTTTCGCGCCACGGCAGTCAGCGACGAACATACTGATGAGCATGGCCGCATTCTGCGCGACAATCTCTTCGGTTCGCAACAAGAAGACGCCGACCGCCGCGACTTTACCCTGAACGCGCTGTACTACGACCCCATCAACGAAGAAGTCATCGATTACCATCGGGGCGTAGCCGACCTGAAGAATCGGGTGGTACGCATGATAGGCGACCCCGAAAAACGTTATCGTGAAGACCCGGTACGCATGTTGCGCGCACTGCGTTTTGCCGCCAAGCTGAACGGGACCATAGACCCAGCCACCCAGACACCCATCGCGCAATTGTCCGGACTGATCGAACATGTACCGTCATCACGCCTGTTCGACGAAACGCTTAAACTGCTGACTTGCGGCCATGCCATGGACTGCTTGCGTCAACTGCAAACAGCCGGCTTGCACAAAGGCTTGCTGCCCCTGATCGATGTGATCTTCCAGGAGGACGGCGGCGAACAGTTCATAGAACTTGCCCTGGCACGCACCGATGCCCGGGTACGCGCCGGCAAAACCATCAGCCCCAGCTTTCTATTTGCCGCCCTGCTCTGGAAACTGGTCAACAAACGCTGGCAGGCTTTGTGTGCCGAAGGCGAGCATCCTGCGCAGGCACTCATGCAGGCGGCCGATTCCGTCGTCGCCGAACAAACCCGCAAGCTGGCCATACAACGTCGCTTCCAGGCCGATATGCGCGAGATCTGGTTTATGCAGGCACGCTTCGAGCGCGTCAATGCCAAGGCCATCTGGCGGATGATAGAGCAGCCGCGCTTCCGGGCAGCCGTAGACTTCCTGCAGCTGCGCGCCGAGGCCCGCGAGGTCGACAGCGTGCAAGCCCAATGGTGGATGGACCTGGCCAATGCCGACCACGCCACACGCGGTGAAATGATCGAAACCTATCAAAGCCAGCAACGAGGCAACCGCCCGGCAGGAGCCAAGCGCAGACGGCGGCCACGCAAACGGCCCGCTACACAGGCGGTCAATACACCACAAGCATGATCAAGGCCTATATCGGCCTGGGCGCCAATCTGGGGGATGCGCTGGTCAGCCTGCAACAGGCAGCCAGCGAACTCTCTGCCACACCTGGCATTACCGGACTCCGGCTTTCACGGTTCTACCGAAGCGCACCTGTCGACGCCAGCGGGCCGGACTACATAAATGCGGTTGCCGAAATCCACACCCGCCTACCCGCTACCGACTTGCTGGCCGCACTGCAAGTCATAGAAAACCATCATGGGCGGCTCCGGCCTTATCGCAACGCACCACGCACCCTGGACCTGGATCTGCTGCTATACGGCGAGCGGGTCATCAACACACCGGAGCTTACCGTACCGCATCCGCGCATGCATGAGCGGGCCTTTGTATTACGCCCTTTGCAAGAGCTGGCGCCTGCGCTGCAGCTGCACCAGGGCACGCTGTCGATGCTGCTGCAGGCCTGCTCTGATCAGATACTGAGCGTTGTTCCTGATCAAGACCACAAGGCCTGAGCCTGTTTGTCATGCCTCGGCCAGTATGCGCCGGGCGCGCTCAATAACAGGCGCATCCACCATTTTGCCGTCCAGCTGAAACGCCAGGGAGCCTGTGGATTCGGCTGTATTGACCACTCGTTGCGCCCATTCACGATCGGCTGCGGTAGGCGCGAAAACAGACTGTATGACTGAAATCTGCTTGGGATGGATGCACAACATGCCACCAAAACCCATATCGCGCACCTGGCCGGCAATTGCCGCTAACCCGTCAAGGTCGGAAAAATTCGGATAGACGCCATCAAGCGGGGCCTGCAGGCCATGCGCGGCACTGAACAAAAGCACCTGACTACGGATGTGATCCAGGAGAATGCTGGCACCCATTGTGTCGGGAGTAGTGCCCGTCTCCAGCATCATGTCCAGGCTGCCAAAGGACAAGCGCTCTACCCCCGGCGCAGCCGCGATTTCATTCAATCCCAATACACCACGGGCACTTTCCACGATAGGCAGTACAGTCTTGCCTGTATCGGCCACTCGCTTTATTTGCTGGGCTGACTCGGTCTTGGGCAGGACAATGCCACGTACCGACGGCAATGCGGCACACACGGCCAGATCGTGTTCGAACCACGCAGTTGTGGCATCGTTGATGCGCACCAGGAACGACGTGTCAGGATGGGCCTGGGCGAACTGACGCAGGTTATCTCGGGCCTGATCTTTAAGCGGATGCTCGACGGCATCTTCAAGGTCAATAATGACAGCCTCGGCGCCGGCAGCCAGGGCTTTGGCAAAACGCTCTGGACGTGTGGCGGGAACAAACAGTGCGGCCCTGATGGGAGCTTGCATCAGATTACCCCTTCTTTGGTAAATGCCTGTATTTGCTGTTCGGTATAACCCAGCTCAGTCAGCAAAGACGACGAATGCTCGCCAAGTGCGGGGATTTTATCCATGCGCGCCTGGAACGCAGAGTTCGTGGCGGGCGGAATCATGGCGGGCAAGGGCCCGACACTGCTATCAACCGTACGCCAGCGCTTGCGCGCAGCAAGCTGCGGGTGATCCCAGACATCCTGCATCGTATTGACACTGGCATTAGCGATACCGGCGGCCTCGAGCCGTTCGATAAGCTGTTTGCGCGACAGCGAGGCAAACGCGGTGACAATCAGTACGCGCAATGTTTCTTTGTTGGCGACACGCTGGCTGTTTGAGTTGAACCGCTCATCATGGGCCAACTCGGACTGCTGCAGCACCGTCGTACAAAAGGCCGCCCACTCACGTTCATTTTGCAAGCCCAGCATGACTTCGCTGCCGTCGCCTACCGGAAACGGGCCATAGGGATAGATGGTGGCGTGCGAAGCGCCGGCCCGTGGGGGCGGCGCAGCACCCTCGAAAGCGTAGTACAGAGGAAAGCTCATCCATTCGACCGTGCTTTCGAGCATGGAAACGTCGATACGACTGCCCTTTCCGGTACGCTCGCGCAAGAGCAAGGCTGAAAGAATGCTGCTGTAGGCGTACATGCCTGCGGCGATATCTGAAATCGAGCACCCGGCTTTGGCCGGGCTCTGCGGATCACCCGTCACGGACAAAAATCCGCTTTCGCTTTGAATCAGCAGGTCGTATGCCTTTTTGTCCTGATAAGGACCGCCTTCGCCATAGCCGGAAATATCACATACGATCAGGCGCGGATTTTTTTCTTGCAAGGCCTCAAACGACAGCCCCAAGCGTGCTGCCGCACCTGGCGCCAGATTCTGGACCAGGACATCGGCCTGTGCCAGGAGCTGATCGAGTATGTCCGCCGCGTCCGGGTGCTTCAAATTCAGCGTGAGACTTTCCTTGGAGCGGTTGGTCCAGACAAAATGCGAGGCCAGGCCTTTGACTCGCTCGTCGTACTTGCGGGCAAAATCGCCCACGCCAGGACGCTCAACCTTGATGACCCGCGCGCCCATATCGGCCAGCTGGCGAGTGCAGAACGGTGCGGCAATGGCATGCTCAAGACTGATGACGGTAACACCGTCCAGGGGACGAGCTGCACCGGCCTGGCGAGTAAGGTTTTTATTCATGGGATCGCTGCTCATACTTTGAACCTCAGTTCTGCCTGGTGGGCCAGTGTGCCGTCTTGCTCTGCCCATAGTTGGGCAACGCCTGCTTCGGTCAGCATGCCTTGTGCGTTGAAAGGAGTGGGTGAAATCAGGGGTCTTAAGCCACGATACGACAGTGAAATAACGGCCTTATCAGGATGGGCCCTGGTAAAGGCACGGCACATCAGGGTGGCAATCATGGGGCCATGCACGACGAGACCGGGATAGCCTTCCGTTTCTGTGGTGTAGGGATAATCGTAATGAATTCGATGCCCATTGAAGGTGACTGCCGAATAGCGGAACAACATGATCGAGCTGGGTTCTATTGTGTCACTCCATTGGGCGGCAGGGGTGGGAATGGAACCCTGCAGCTTGGGCGGGCTGGGCTCTCGATAGACGATATCCTGCTCTTCCGAGATACACAGGCTGCCATCCTGGGAATAATCATGCTGAACCGTTACAAACAGCAACTTACCGGTGCTACCCACTTTTTCCTTGACTGCCAGGATAGTGGACTCTTTGTGCGCTTTGTGGCCGGCTCGCAGCGACTGAAGGAAATTGACCCGGCCGCCAGCCCACATACGGTTGCGATTGTCCGCCGGTGGCAGGAAGCCTCCACGCTTGGGGTGGCCGTCGGTGCCCAGCTCGCTATAAGGCAGGCCGCCGATGAAAAGCCCCCATTGCCACAATAAGGGCAAGGGCTCGCCTTCTTTGGGTGCTGAAGCACCCAGACTCAATGCGATTTTCTGTATATGCCCAATATCAAGGTTGTCGTCGCAACTTTCCTTGCGCCCAATCCAGTCGTCCAGCCCCTGTGTCGTCATGAGTTCTTCCCAAATAAGTATCAATACAAGGCATAGCTTGCCAGTTGGGACACTGTTTTTGAATTAGTTTTTGGATAAGGCCTGGTTTACATATGGCTAACGGCAAGGCATTACCGCCGGGCCAGGCACCCGACGGCGTCTTCAGACAGGCTCGCGGAGAATACCCTCAGGCGACTGGCACAAGCGGGATTTCAGCGATACGGGCCTTCCATGCCTTGGGCCCAGTGTCGTGCACCGATGTGCCTTGCGAGTCGACCGCCACGGTGACCGGCATGTCCTTGACATCGAATTCGTAAATGGCTTCCATGCCCAGATCCTCGAAACCCACAACCTTGGCACCACGTATGGCCTTGGACACCAGGTAAGCCGAGCCGCCCACCGCCATCAGGTAGGCTGAACCGTGCTTGCGTATGGACTCGATGGCCACCGGTCCGCGTTCGGCCTTGCCTATCATCGAAATCAGGCCTGTCTTGTCCAGCATCATGTCGGTGAATTTGTCCATGCGCGTTGCGGTGGTGGGGCCTGCCGGGCCAACGACCTCATTTCCCACTGGATCGACCGGGCCTACATAGTAAATAACACGGTTGGTGAAATCGACAGGTAAGGGCTCACCTTTTTCCAGCATGTCCTGTATACGCTTATGCGCAGCATCGCGACCCGTCAACATTTTCCCGGACAACAGCAGGGTCTGACCCGGCTTCCAGCTGGCAACCTGCTCTTTGGTCAGCGTATTCAGATCGACCTGCAAAGACTTGTTGTAATCGGGAGCCCAATGCACATCGGGCCAGTCCGACAGCGCGGGCGGCGTCAGCTCGGCGGGGCCCGAACCATCGAGTTCAAAATGCACATGGCGCGTAGCCGCACAGTTGGGAATCATGGCCACGGGCTTGGATGCCGCATGAGTCGGGAAAGTGTTGATCTTGACATCCAGCACCGTCGTGAGGCCACCCAGACCCTGAGCGCCTATGCCCAGGGCATTGACCTTCTGGTACAGGTCGATACGCAGCTCTTCGAGCTTATTTTGCGGGCCACGCTGCAACAGCTCGTACATGTCGATGTCTTCCATGAGCGACTGCTTGGCCATCAGCATGGCTTTTTCGGCCGTACCGCCCACGCCTATGCCCAACATGCCGGGCGGGCACCAGCCGGCCCCCATTTGCGGCACCGTCTTGAGCACCCAGTCGACCAAAGAGTCGCTGGGATTGAGCATGACGAATTTGGATTTATTCTCGGACCCGCCTCCTTTGGCGGCCACCTGCACGTCGACCTTGTCGCCGGGAACCAGCTCGACGTTGACAATACAGGGCGTGTTATCGCGCGTATTCTTGCGTATAAACAATGGGTCGTTCAGGACTGAGGCCCGCAACGGATTATCGGGATTCAAATACCCCTGGCGCACACCCTCGTCACAGACCTCCTGCAAGCTGCGCTGCGTATCAAAACGCACATTCATGCCGACCTTCAGGAAAACGTTGACGATACCAGTGTCCTGGCAAATGGGACGGTGCCCTTCGGCACACATGCGCGAGTTGGTCAGAATCTGGGCAATGGCATCTTTAGCTGCGGGACTTTCCTCGCGCTCGTAGGCGCGGGCAAGGTGCTGAATGTAGTCAACAGGATGGTAAAAGCTGATGAATTGTATTGCGTCGGCGATAGACTGAATCAGATCGCTTTCTTTAATAGTGGTGGTCATGGTGTTTGCTATCTAATAAAAAGTGGCGGGCGCAGAAACGCACCCATGAATACTTGACAGTGGGCCGCGCTTACTTGCCGGTCCATACGGGTGGCCGCTTCTCGGCAAAAGCGGTGGCGCCTTCCTTGGCGTCGGCCGAGGTAAAAATGTGAGCAATGCGCGGACGCTGCAAATCAAACATTTCAGCCTGACTCCAGTCGCGGGACTGGGTCACGATGCCTTTTGCCGTCTGCACGGCCAGCGGGCCGTTGGCTGCCACGACACGCGCCAATTCCAGCGCCGCGTCCAGGGCCTGGCCCGGCTCGACCAGACGATTGACCAGGCCATAGCCATGAGCGCGCTCCGCGGAAAACATTTCCCCGGTCAGGACGGCTTCCATTGCAATGTGATAAGGGATACGGCTGGGCAAGCGCAGCATTCCGCCGGCGCCCGCCACAATACCCCTTTTGACTTCGGGTAAGCCAAAACTGGCATTGCGGGCGGCAACAATCAGATCGCAGGACAGCGCAACTTCAAAACCTCCCGCCAGGGCATAGCCCTCGACTGCGGCAATCATGGGCTTTACAGGCGGCTTTTCGCACATGCCGGCAAACCCCCTGCCTTCGACATAGGGTCGCTGGCCACCGCGGGCGAAGGCTTTCAGATCCATACCGGATGAAAACGTGTTGCCCGCCCCTGTCAGCACACCCATGACAATATCGTCGGACGCGTCCATTTGCTCAAGTGCCCGAGCCAATTCCTGGGCGGTTTCGTAATTGATGGCGTTGCGCGCCTCGGGCCGATTGATCGTGATAATTTGTATCCGATCAATAACATCCACCTTCACCAAGTCAGACATAAATCTATTCCCAAAAAACTGCGGCGCAATGCGCCAACGATAGAATGGTGCGAGTGCTGCGGACCGTGCCGGCTACAGCTCAAGGCCCACATAATACGACCAATTGCACTCGGACCTGATCGGCGGCATACCGCCTTTGGTGCGAACCAGTTAAAATTGAAAAATTTTGCGGCTTATCGCTTTACTGGCTTTCGCTCATGCTCACTTTTCAGCAAATCATTTTAACGCTTCAGCAATATTGGGACAGACAAGGCTGCGCCTTGCTACAGCCCTACGACATGGAAGTCGGCGCAGGCACTTCGCATACCGCAACCTTTTTACGATCCATCGGGCCCGAGCCCTGGCGTGCCGCCTATGTACAACCCTCGCGCCGCCCCAAAGATGGCCGCTATGGTGAAAACCCCAACCGGCTGCAGCACTATTACCAATATCAGGTCGTGCTCAAGCCCTCTCCTCCCGAAATCATCGATCTATACATCGGCTCGCTCAAGGCCCTGGGCATCAATCCCCTGGAGCACGATATCCGCTTCGTTGAGGACGACTGGGAAAACCCCACGCTCGGTGCCTGGGGCCTGGGTTGGGAAGTCTGGCTCAACGGGATGGAAGTCACCCAGTTCACCTACTTCCAGCAAGTAGGCGGACTCGACTGCTCGCCCACAACAGGTGAGATCACTTACGGCCTCGAGCGGCTAGCCATGTATCTGCAAGGCGTGGAAAGCGTCTACGACCTGGTCTGGACCGAAACGGCCGACGGGCGCAAAGTGCTGTACCGTGACGTGTTCCATCAAAATGAAGTGGAACAGTCAACGTACAACTTCGAACACGCCTCAACCACCATGCTGTTCTCCCACTTCAACGATTACGAAGCCGAAGCCCAGCGACTCATCACGGTACCCCTGGCCTTGCCCGCCTATGAAGCCACCCTCAAAGCGGCTCATACCTTCAATATGCTGGATGCGCGAGGCGCCATCAGCGTCACCGAGCGCGCCGCATACATAGGCCGCATCCGCAACCTGTCGCGCACCGTCGCACAGGCTTACTTCAATTCACGAGAAAAACTAGGATTCCCCATGCTTGCCCAGCCAATCAGCACGGAGGCCAAATAATGACGAACGTGTCTCCCGCCGCATACCGGCCGCTGTTGATCGAGCTCCTGACGGAAGAACTCCCACCGAAGGTCCTGCAGAAACTGGGACATGCCTTTGCCGAAGGCATACGCAAGATACTGGATCAGCAGCATCTGCTGGCCGAGGACTGCGCCGTTACCGATTTTTCCACGCCACGCCGCCTTGCGGTGCGCCTGAGTGCAGTACTCGGCCAGGCCCCCGAGCAGCGCTATATCGAAAAACTCATGCCCGCCAAGATAGGGCTGACCGAAAACAATGAAATCACCCCGGCTCTGGCCAAAAAGCTGGCCAGCAAGAACCTGGAACACCTGACCGCAGCCGACCTGACCCACGGATCCGACGGCAAGCAAGACTACCTATACGCCGAGGGCGTGTCCAGCGGCGCACAGCTTGAACCCGCGCTCCAAGAGGCGCTGGACCATGCCATTGCACACTTGCCCATACCCAAGGTCATGCGCTATCAACTGGCCGATGGCAGCAGCAGTGTCAAGTTCGTACGTCCGGCTCACCAGTTGGTGGCATTATGGGGCGACCAGGTCATTGATATCCAGGCCTTGGGCCTGAAATCCGGGCGTAAAACTCTGGGCCACAGGTTTATGTCTGCACAAGACATCGAGCTGACCGATCCCACCACCTACGAACAGCAGATGCTGGACGAAGGCAAGGTGATCGCCTCATTCACCGACCGCCGCGCCCTGATCAGCAGGCAGTTGCACGGACAGGCACAGGCCCTGGGTACTACCATAGGCACTGGCAGCGAAGTCGAAGCACTACTGGACGAGGTCACCGCTCTGGTCGAACATCCCACCGTCTATGTTGGCGAGTTCGAGCAGCAATTTCTCAGTGTGCCACCCGAATGTCTGATCCTGACCATGCGCCTGAATCAGAAATATTTCCCACTGTTCGAACCTGACACAGGCAAACTGACCCACCGTTTCCTGATCGTCAGCAATATGCAGATCGACGATCCTTCCAACATCATTGAAGGCAATCAGCGTGTGGTGCGCCCACGCCTGGCCGATGCCCAGTTCTTTTTCGAAACCGACCTGAAAACACCTCTGGCCGATCGCGTGGTATCACTGGCTTCCAGCGTGTATCACAACAAGCTGGGTACACAGCTGAATCGCGTCGAGCGGGTACGCAAGCTGGCGCGTCACATTGCCGAACAACTGGGTGCCGATATCACCCATGCCGGCCGCGCTTCATTGCTGGCCAAGGCCGACCTCAACTCCAACATGGTGGGTGAGTTCCCTGAGCTGCAAGGCATCATGGGTGCCTATTACGCCGCGGCAGACGGCGAAGCAGACGATGTCGTGCTTGCCATCCGCAATCAATATCGCATTCGTCTCGATACACCCGTCGAGTCCACTACCCTGACCTCCGCCATCGTATTCATGGCCGAGCGCATTGAAACCCTGCTGGGCATCTGGGGCATAGGCCTGGTACCCACCGGAGAACGTGACCCTTACGGCCTGCGCCGTGCAGCGTTGGGCCTGATCAGCGCCTACGAGCAGCTGCTGGCTGGCGGCTATCTTGGAATCAGCGACACCGCCACCCTGAATCTTCACGGCTTGCTTAGTCACGCTGCCGAAACCTTCGAGCTGGGCGTCATTGCACCCGGCACGATAGACGAAGTACAAACCTTCATATACGAACGCTCCCGCAATCTATTAAGCCATGATTTCGACCGCCATGTCATTGACGCCGTACTGGCGCTCAAACCGGCCCTGCATCAAGTCCAGACTCGCAGTGCAGCTTGCGCTGCATTTGCACTGCGCCCCGAAGCCGCAAGCCTGTCGGCCGCCAACAAGCGTATTGCCAATCTGCTCAAGAAAGCTGACACAGCTCCAGCCGACCTCGACTACAGCCTGCTGAGCGAGCCGGCCGAAAAGGCGTTGGCCGACATCATTGCCACACTCGAGCCCCAGGCCCAGGCACAGTTTGCACAAGGCGATTTCAGCGGCAGCATGGCAACCATGGCACAAGCCAGAGACGCCGTCGACGCATTTTTCAATAACGTCATGGTCATGGCCGACGATCCCGCCATACGCTCCAACCGGCTGGCACTCTTGAACGACTTGCACCGCAATATGAATCAAGTTGCCGACATCTCCAGGCTGGCCCAGTGAAGCTGGCCATACTAGACCGCGACGGCGTCATCAATCAGGACAGTGACGCCTTCGTCAAAAGCCCGGACGAATGGATCGCCCTGCCCGGAAGCGTGGAAGCGATCGCGCGGCTATCGCGTGCGGGCTGGCGGGTTGTGATCGCCAGCAATCAGTCCGGCATTGCGCGCGGCCTGTTCAGCATGGACACGCTCAATGCCATCCACACCAAGCTGCGCCGCGAGGTCATACACGCAGGCGGTATGGTCGACGCCATTTTCATCTGCCCACACGGCCCCGACGACGGGTGCGCCTGTCGCAAGCCCAAGCCAGGCATGTTCCTGGATATTGCCCGACGCTACGACATGCCCGATCTAAGCGGCGTACCAGCGGTGGGTGACTCGCTACGCGACCTGCAGGCTGCTGCCATGGCCGGCTGCAACCCTTGGCTGGTCCTGACCGGCAACGGGCAAAAAACACAAAACACAGGCGAGCTGCCCGCAGGAACGCGCGTAGCCGATAATCTGGCAGCTGTCGTCAACACATGGTTGTCCGAGGAATAAACATGCTTCTGGCCATTTTCCGCGCGACGCTTTATCAGCTGTTCTTGCTTATTACGGTTATTCCCTACGCCATTGCCTGCATGCTATGGTCACCACTGCCGCTAAGCCTTCGCTACAAGCTGACTGCTGGCTGGCCGCGCCTGGCCGTATGGGGTGCCAAGGTCATACTTGGCATACGCTGGCAGTTGAAAGGCGCCGAAAACCTGCCCGACGGTCCAGGCATTCTCCTCTCCAAGCATCAATCAGCCTGGGAAACATTGTTTTTCCCCGCCTACATGCCGCGCGAATTGTGTTTCGTGTACAAAAAAGAGCTGCATTGGGTGCCGTTTTTCGGCTGGGGCCTGGCACTGCTACGCATGATACCCATAGACCGCAGCAAGGGCCGCGATGCCTTTGAACAAGTTGTACGGACGGGTCAGCAGCGCATCAATGAAGGTCGTTGGCCTATACTGTTTCCCGAGGGTACGCGTATCGCACCAGGCAAGGCGGGCCGTTACAAAATGGGCGGAGCTCTGCTGGCAACACGTACCAATACACCCATTATTCCTGTCGCACACAATGCGGGCGAGTGCTGGCGTCGCAAAGCCTTCATCAAGAAGCCAGGTCTTGTTACCGTATCCATCGGACCGCTGATCGACCCCACTGGATTGACGCCTGATGTCGTCAATCAGAAAGTCCGCGACTGGATCGAAACTGAAATGCGCGTATTGAATCCTGAACGATATGGGCCAAACTAAGCAACTTGAGCTCTTTACCGATACGCCCGAGGTGCTGCCTGCTGCCCAGCCCGTCTCTCCGGCTCCGCGCCCTGTACCCACCACAATCCCCATAGCTTGTCCGCCCTCGCTGCCCCAGGGCGCACGCTGGCGCGAGGTACAGGCGCCGGAGCAGACCATAGGCTTTACCCTGCAGCGCTCCCGCCGCAAAAGCATAGGCCTCACCATCAACGACGACGGCCTGCAAGTTCGGGCGCCAAACTGGATCACACTGGCACAGGTAGATTCCGCCGTCATCGAAAAATCGGCATGGGTGCTTGAAAAACTGCGCTTGAGCCAAGCCCGTCAACAACAATTGGCCACTGCAGATGCCCAATGGCATGACGGTGGACGTATACCTTATCTAGGCAAACGCATCATGCTGAGCCTTGATGACACGCGCAGGACCACGGCATTTTCCGGCGCTCTCTCTGCTCCTCAGGATGACGACTTGCTGTATCTGGCGCTGCCTGCCAGCGCCGAACGCAACCGTATACGCGACAGCGCCCATTCCTGGTTGCAGCAACAGGCCAGACTACGGTTTGGTGAGCGCCTGCAGCACTTTCTGAGCGCCAACAATCTGACCATTCGGCGCTGGCGGCTATCGTCGGCGGCCACCCGCTGGGGTTCATGCAGCAGTGACGGCAACATTATGCTTAACTGGCGCCTGATACACTTTCAGCCGGACATCATCGATTATGTGATCGCACACGAAATTGCACATCTGCGAGAACTTAATCACAGCAAAAATTTCTGGCGGGAAGTCGACCGCATACTGCCTGGCTTCGAACGTGCACGCGATGCACTCAGGCAGCATGATCCCAGCTCATTACCGCTAATCTGATATCAAGGAGATTTTGATGCGTTTACTGCACACCATGCTTCGTGTAGGCGATCTGGACCGCTCGCTGGCTTTCTATACCGACGTGCTCGGCATGAAGTTATTACGTCGCAAGGACTATCCGGACGGCAAGTTCACGCTGGCTTTCGTGGGCTACCAGGACGAAAGCGAAGGCGCCGTCATTGAGCTGACCCACAACTGGGACACGCCCTCTTATGATTTGGGTAACGGATACGGCCATATTGCACTAGAGGTCGAAAATGCCTACGACGCCTGTGCGCGCATCAAGGAAAAAGGCGGTAACGTAGTTCGGGAAGCCGGCCCCATGAAACACGGCGAGACCGTGATCGCTTTCGTGGAGGATCCTGACGGCTACAAAATAGAGCTGATACAGCATAAAGGCCGTAACGACTAAGGCTGGCCAGACATGGGTCCGGCAGGCTCAGGCAGCCCCGGCGGACCCATGTAGAACAGCAGGCTAATTAGTCGTGCTGCGCATGGAGGACCGGATCAATTCCTCCGGAGCAAAATCATCCACCTCGATGACTTGTGCCTGGGCCTGCTCGGCAGCCTCGAGTTTCCTGGCCTGTTCATCGGTAATCGCTCCTTTCTCGTGAGCAACACGCCAGTCTTTAAGCCCTGCATGCTTGATGCGATCGAGCAAGGGCTGGACTTCGACAACCAGTTCAAAAGCGCGCTCCAGTTGCTCGACGCTGGGACTGTCATGCCCCTCCCAGACCTCACCCACGAGCCTCGACCGGGTATCAGAGGGCTCGAGCAAAATATTTGCGCAAGCAGCAATGACCTTGTCGGCAGGTGGTTCTGATCGGAAGCCTATTGGCAGCAGCATGGCACGCAAGGTCCAGGATAGCGCGCTCGACGGAAAATTGAGCAGGATTTCGTCCATGCGCTTCTCGATTGTGGCGAAGCTTTGCATGGCACATAGCCTGACCAATGGCAAGTCAGACTCGTGCTTGCCCTCGTCATGCCAGCGCTTCAGTACCGCAGACACCAGAAACAGCTCGGCAAGGATATCGCCCAGCCGGGCGGACAGCATCTCTTTACGCTTGAGCGAACCACCCAGCGTCAGCAGTGTTGCTTCTGCAATCAAGGCAAAAGCCGCCGCGTAGCGATTCAGTCGCCGATAGTATGGAGCGGCCGCAGCAGCAGCTTTGGGAACCCGGGTAAACGCCCCTCCCGTCCAGGCCGTGCCAATGGCTCGCAGCGCATTCTTGATGCTATGAGCCAGATGCTTCCAGATCACGGCATCGAAAGCGTCTTCTCCGGCAGTCTGATCGCTATTGCCTACGGCAACAATCTCTTGCATTAGATAAGGATGGGCACGTATTGCACCCTGCCCGAACACAATAAGGCTACGTGTAAGAATATTGGCGCCCTCGACCGTGATGGCCACAGGCACTGCCCGATACAAGCCACCCAGATAGTTGGACGGCCCATCGATGACTGCCTTGCCTGCATGAATGTCCATGGCGTCATTCACCGAAGCACGCATGCGCTCGGTGGCATGCAGCTTCATGATGGCTGATACCACCGAAGGCTTGTAGCCTTGATCAAGACCTGCGCACGTAAAACGCCGCGCGGCTTCTACCAGATAAGCATTGGCCGCCAGGTGGCCCAGCCTTTCTTGCACACCTTCGAATTTACCGACAGGTATGCCAAATTGTGTGCGCACCCGCGCATAGGCACCGGTAGTATGGGCTGTGAAAGTACATGCAGCTGCCGACAGCGACGGCAAGGAGATGCCACGTCCTGCGGCCAGCGCACTCATAAGCATCTGCCAGCCCTGCCCCGCTTGCCCGACACCACCGATCAAGGCGTCCAGCGGAACGAAGACATCGTGCCCTTCTGTAGGCCCGTTCTGGAAGGCCTGCATGGCAGGCAAGTGACGACGTCCGGTGACCACGCCAGGCGTATTCACAGGCACCAGCGCAACGGAAATACCGGGCTCTTTTTCAGTGCCGAGCAAGCCGTCTGGATCGAAGAGCTTGAACGCCAGCCCCAGCACCGTGGCCACAGGACTCAGGGTAATGTAGCGCTTGCGCCAATTCAGCAAAATACCCAGCGTTTCGACCCCGTCAACCTCGCGCCGGCAGACCACACCTGTATCCGTCATGGAAGCGGCATCGGAGCCCGCCTCGGGGCTGGTCAGACCAAAGCAGGGAATTTCTTGACCTCGAGCCAGGCGCGGCAGCCAGTAGTCGCGCTGCTCCTGGGTACCGAACTGCATCAGGAGTTCGCCGGGCCCGAGGGAGTTGGGCACCATCACCGTAACCGCTGCCGTCACCGAGCGTACCGATATCTGGCGTACGACCTCTGAGTGGGCATAAGCGGAAAACCCCAGCCCGCCATATTCTTTGGGAATAATCATGCCAAAGAAGCCCTGCTGCCGTATGAAACTCCAGACTGGCTCAGGCAAATCGGCATCGTGCCAGGTAATTTGCCAATCATTCAGCATGTGGCATAACTGCGCCACCGGGCCGTCGATAAAGGCTTGCTCTTCTTCTGACAACGCAACGGGAGGGACCTCAAGCATGGCGTGCCAGTCTGGCCGGCCGGAGAACAGCTGGGCATCCCACCACACATCGCCTGCCTCTATGGCTTGCTGTTCCGTCAGGGACAGGCTGGGCATGGCCTCGCGCGCCATGCGATATAAAGGCTCGGTCAGCCACTGACGACGCCAGGCTCTCCAGTTCATGATGCTTCCTTTGCAACAATACACGTTGCAAACATTATCCCCTGAAAATCCCGGCCCCGTACAGATCCATACCTAAACCTGCCACCACAAGGGCAGAGTCTGCGACAATCTAGGGGGCTTCTACGCTGCACACCCTGCTTGCCTTAGAACGGACCCACCAGCACATTCAACCTCATTAGCGACACTTTATGCTCAACACGCTCTGGCTTGCCTTTTTCATTGTGGCTGCGCTGTCCGGTTTGTACCAGTGGGTCGTCCTGCACGATACCGAGGTGTTCTCTCGCATCGTGCTCAGCCTGTTTGATATGGCCGAGCTATCCGTCGAGTTGATGATTCTGCTTTTTGGCACCCTGACGCTATGGCTGGGATTCCTGCGTATTGCTGAAGCCGCCGGCCTCGTCGACTTGCTGGGCCGTTTGCTCACCCCGCTATTCCGCCGACTGATGCCCGAAGTACCAGCCGGACATCCCGCCCTGGGCCTAATCACGCTGAATTTTGCCGCCAATGGTCTGGGGCTGGACAACGCTGCAACGCCCATAGGCCTACGTGCCATGAAGGAACTCCAGACGCTCAACCCAAGCGCTGATACAGCCAGCAATGCACAGATTCTGTTCCTGGTCTTGAATGCATCATCACTCACCTTGCTGCCGGTCACTATCTTCATGTATCGCGCCCAGCAGGGTGCCGCCGACCCGACCATGGTTTTCCTGCCCATCCTGCTGGCCACATCGGCATCCTCGCTGGCGGGCTTGCTGTCGGTGGCCTTCATGCAGCGAATAAAACTGCATGATCCTGTTGTGCTGATGTGGCTGGGCAGCGCAGTACTGATCCTGGGCAGTTTCATGGCACTCCTGGCCACGCTCAGCAGCGCTGCCATCAGTGCGGTTTCGTCGCTCATGGGCAACCTGACACTATTCGGCATCATCATGATTTTCCTGCTGGCCGGCGCCCGCAAGAAAGTCGCGGTCTACGAATGCTTTGTAGAAGGCGCCAAAGACGGTTTCGATGTCGCAAAAAACCTGCTGCCCTATTTGGTTGCCATGCTGTGTGCCATCGGCGTGCTGCGGGCCTCGGGCGCCCTGGATGTTGCCCTGGACGGTATCCGCTGGGTGGTACATGCGTTCGGACTGGATGCCCGCTTTGTCGATGCCCTGCCCACAGCTTTGGTCAAGCCTTTTTCAGGCAGCGCCGCGCGCGCCATGCTGATCGAAACCATGCAGCACTTTGGGGTAGACAGCTTTCCTGCCTTATTGGCGGCTACCGTACAGGGCAGCACTGAAACGACTTTCTATGTCTTGGCGGTGTATTTTGGGGCGGTAGGCATTCAACGCGCGCGCCATGCCGTAGGTTGTGCCCTGGTCGCCGATCTGGCGGGGGTATTGGCGGCTATTGGGGTGTGTTATTGGTTTTATGGGTGACTGCAGTCTATTGAATTGGCCGTCCAAATCTTCGCTTACGAACAAGGTGGGCGTGACAGAGGCTGTTCAGACTAGCGCTTACACGGGGAAAACAGGCCACCTGGATCATCCCGAAGATTAAGCCGCCAATACACCCTTATCCAGCAAATGATCCGTAAGCGCCATAAACTGCGCAACCGACAGCTCCTCGGCCCGGGCCGTTGAAGGGATGGAGAGCCCATCCCAATCAATGGACGGTGCCCAATCGGCCAAACCCCGGCGCAGCATTTTGCGCCGCTGCGCGAAAGCCCGCGCCACTACTTGCTCGAACGCCTTTTCGCTCTTGGGCTGCTGCCGCGTATCGGGCAAAGGCACCATGCGCACAACCGCCGACACCACCCTGGGAGGCGGATCAAACGCCTCGGGCGGCACATCAAACAGCTTGTGCATCCGATAGCGCGACTGCAGCATCACAGACAGCCGGCCATAATCGCCAGATGACGGTTGTGCCACCATGCGGTCTATCACTTCGCGCTGCAACATAAAATGCTGATCCCGCACCTGCTCGGCGCAGGCCATCAGATGAAACAACAAGGGGCTGGAGATGTTGTACGGCAGATTGCCTACGATACGCAGCCCGCTGCCCAGACCAGAAAAATCAACCGTCAAGGCATCGCCTTCGATGACTGTCAGCCGTTCTGGTGCATGAGCATGACGTAGCCGCGCCGCCAGATCACGGTCGATCTCAACCACCGTCAGGTGGTCCAGCAGGGCTAAAAGCGGGCCCGTCAGCGCAGAAAGCCCTGGCCCGATTTCGACCACGGCATCGCTACGTCTGGGATCAATACCACGTACGATGGCATCCACGACGCCATCGTCAGTTAAAAAATGCTGGCCGAAGCGCTTGCGAGCCTGATGTGCCATAAGTGCTTAACGGCGCCCTCGATTCGAAGCAGGATCCAGACGATTGTCGATATACGCCTGGCCGCGCAACTGGCTGAGCCAGTCCTCGAAAGCAGGTTCGACACGGCGCTGGAACAACAGCTGGCGCGCCTGCATGCGACGGAACTCATTTTCCATATTCTTGGTACGCCGCTCCAGAACCTGGATAAGATGCCAGCCAAACTGGGATTGTACGGGCTGACTGATTTCATTGGGCTGCAGCGCATCCATGGCCCGCTGGAAGGCGGGAACAGTTTCACCTGGTGTCAGCCATCCTAAGTCGCCGCCTTGCGGTGCAGTGGCGTCATCGGAGTAGCGCTTGGCCAAGTCTGCGAAACTTTCGCCATTTTGCAGACGCTGACGCAATTGGGCCAGACGGGTTTGCGCTTGCTCACTGGACATGGCCGGCGTGGTTTTGATCAGTATATGGCGTGCATGGGTCTGGGTGACCATCATGGGCCCTTGTTGCATGGGCGCCGCCTGCGGTGCCGTGGTGGGTGGCGGCGGCGAGTTGCCTGCCTGAGGCTGGCCACGCGTCAGCACCTTGAGGATATGAAAGCCATTGCCACTTTGGATAATGTTGCTGATTTGACCTGCCTGCAGATTCTGGGTGGCACTGATAAACAGGTCCGGCCAACCCTCGACTGGCCGAACGCCCAGCTCGCCACCATTAAGCGCTTGTGGGCCGTCGGACGACGCTGCCGCTACGCCGCCAAAATCGGCTCCTTTTTGAAGCTGCTGCAGCAAACCCTCCGCTTTCTGGCGCAGTGCCTGCACTTGGGCGGAAGTCGCTCCTTCGGGCACCTCCACCAGAACTTGGGCCAGCCCAAGGATTTGAGGCCCTGCCGGCCTGGCGGCCTGCTGAGGCGCAGCGGGTGCAGGTGCTGCAACCGCCTGTCCCTGACTCTTCAGGAATGCATCCACCTCGGCATCGGAAATGATAATGGTGCTGTCGACGGTGCGTTGGCGCAGCTGATCCGTGCGTACCTGTTGACGTAAGTCAGCCAGATAGTCACTCCATTTGGCCCCGCCTTTTTCAATCTCTGCACGCAGTTGCTGAGGAGTGATGCGGTTACGCTGAGCGATGGTTTCCACGGCCTGGGCAACCTGGGCGTCAGTCACCTTGATGCCCAGTCTTTCGGCTTCCTGGCGTTCGAGCTCTTCCATGATCATGCGTTGCAAGACCTGTTTTTGCAGCACGGCATACTCGGGCACAGGTATGTTCTGGCGCCGCAGTTGTGCTTGTGCAGCAGCCGCTTCTTTATTGACCTGCTGCAGGGTAATCACTTGTTTGTTGACGATTGCGGCAATGCCATCGACAAACTGCTGCGACGCTTGCTTGGGCGCAGCCGCAGCGGCCGGCTTGGCCGCCATGACCGCCACGGGTGACAGTGCGCCCAAGGCGATCATCAACATGGCTGCAATCCAGCGCTTGGCATGCAGACTACGCATTATTCATACCTCTCGAAGGTGGTTGTATCTGGTATTGGAGGCGTAACCGATTCATATCCAATAATACGGTCGCGCAATAAATTCATGGGATCGGTGCCCAGGGAGCCCAGGCCGGAAAGTTCCAGCTGGAAAAACACTGCACTGTTCGCATCATCTTTTGACACCGCATAACGCTGCAATACCACTCGCGCCGTCCAGCAGCAATCACCTTTGTATTCAAGGCCGAGTATCGACTGCGTGCCGCGTTTTTCCTGCAAAGAATAATCGTAGCGGCCCATTGCGTAAAGTTTATTCGTCAAGGGCCATTGTCCGGATACGCTGATTTGGTCCCGCGTCTTGTCTTCGTAGGTCGGACTATTTATGTACTGTGGCAACAGCATATTCTGGTCGCGTTCATAACGATACGAGGCCGACAAAGTCGCCAGACGCTTGGGCGTCCAGCGAAAACCCGCCGACATCCGGTTACGATCTTTTGACTCTGGGTTGAACTGTGCATCAAAACGCACATTAAGCGTGTCAGTCAAAGCAGCATTGATTCCAATCAGATAGTCGGACTTGGTATCGGTGCGCAGGCCCCGCCCGCCCGGCAAAGCCACTTTCTGGTCATCGAAATACAGACGCTGGGCCGCCGCCAGCGACAGACGCTCGAATCCGGTGTCTTCATCGAGCCAACGGGTAGTCAGGCCCAGAGTAATCTGGTTGGCATTGGCAATGCGGTCCCATCCGCCCGTAAACAGGTTTTCGTTGAATGCTTGTGAGAAATTGAAGGTGGCGATGCTGGTATCGTAAACTGGAATCTGGGATTGATCCCGGTAAGGCACATACAGATAGTACACACGCGGCTCCAGTGTCTGGATGGAGTCGTTACCAAACAGTGTGGTGCTGCGCTCGAAAGTCATACCCGCATCGAGCGACAATATCGGCACGGTACGCGACTGTGTCTTGGGAAACCCTGCATAGCGCGGAAGCTCATCGGGATACCAGTCTGTGTTGTACTGGCTCATGTGCATGCCGGCCTTGGGCGTTATATACCAGCCTGCACGTACGATGGGAAACGCAATCGTTGAATACGAAGAAAAACGCGTGCCGTCAGGGGCAATGCGATTATCGCGGTAATAATCGAACTTGCTGAGCGAACCCGAATAAAAAGGCATGCGGAAACGGGTGGCGTAGTTGTCGGACTTAACATCAAAGCCCCCCCAGTTGTATCTTGCGGCCCCTACGTAAAGTTCAGGCAGCTTGTCGTACTGAGGTCGCGCATAGCCCGTCGTCTCGTCCTGCAATGTTTGATATTTGTATGCCCTGAGCGACGACCTGAAATATTTGTATCCCGACCAGCTCACCCCAGCGTTGCTCGCCAGAAAATTATTGGTGGACTCATTCAGGCCAAAAGTAGAAAAGTCGCGAAAATAATTATCGTCGGAAACTCGACGGATATCGTATGAGGCCCTGAACCCGCCCCCCAGATCATGCATATGCCGCGTCATGAACAGCCAGCGCTGCTCGTCGGTATCTTTGTCATTGGGCATATAAGTGCCCTCTACTATCCCACTATAGCGGCGACCCAGATAACGGAACTCGCCACCCAGCTGCAGGCCGCGCTTGCTCAAGTACCGTGGCGTCAGGGTTGCATCGTAGTTGGGCGCGATATTGAAGTAATACGGCGCAGAGAGCTCAATACCGCTGTTGCTCGACATACCATAGGTGGGAATCAGGAAGCCCGACTTGCGCTCTTTTTTGAGCGGAAAGCTCAGCCAGGGCGAATACAGAATGGGTACATTCTTGAAATACAGAACACCATGGCGTGCAATGCCCTCGTTCTCGTCAAAGTTCATGTCGACCCGGGGCGACTTGATGAACCAGGCAGGCTCTGGACACGGGCAACCCGAGTACTTCACATCAGACAGCCGCATAGTGCTTTTGCTGAATATCTTCGCTTTGCTGGCCGTGCCTGATCCGCCGGAGGCGCCCAGCCAGAAATTCGGGTCATTGACCTCGCCGGTTTCTTCGTTGATGTTGTAATTAAGTTCCGGGCCGGTCACGATACTGGCATCACGCATGATCAGGCCATTGCCGCGTACCTGGACTTGTCCGGTCGATCGCTGATAATCGATATAGTCGCCCTTGACCACGGAATCGATACGCCGGACTTCTGCCGACCCAGTCAGGATAATCTTGCCGTCCTCGTCGGTTTCCATTTTGTCGGCGATCAAAAATGAAGACATATCATCGTCGGCAACATTGCGATGGACGCGAAGGCTGGGTGCAACCTTCAGCTGGCCCACGGCAATACGGCCGCCCGCGTCGGGCTCAGACGTCTGAGCCTGCGACGTCGCGACGCCACTGAAAGCGATAATGAATGCCCACCAAACCAAACGCACGAGGGTAGTGACTCCTGAAAACAGACTATATTTTGGCACAGCTGCCAAACCGCAACGATTGGCGAGCCGGTATTATAGAGAAGCAAGCGCATGCATGGAGCGCACACACCTAACCAGACATCTCGAAACACAACCGCAAATCATGGAACCAACCTTGAACACCCGCCCTGATCAACGTCTTGCAACACTGAAAACCTGGCTGCAAAACATTGCTGATGTACATGGCCTGAATATCGCAACGCTGCGGCCAGCATCCAGCGATGCCAGCTTTCGCCGCTATTATCGCCTCCAAACGACAACGGGCACGGTTGTCGCCATGGATGCCCCGCCAGAACACGAAGATTGTCGTCCATTTTTACATGTAACAGGCTTGCTTGAACAAGCCGGGCTACGCGTACCGACCATTCTGGCTCAAAACCTGCCCGACGGCTTTCTCCTGCTGTCCGACCTCGGCGAACAAACTTATTACCAGATCATCCAGGCAGGTCTGGACGACACACAGCTGCAGACGCTTTATCGTAGCGCCATCAAAGCATTGGTGCGTATGCAACATGCTCCCACGACTGCCCTGCCCATTTACGACACTGATCGCCTGACACAAGAACTTACCGTCTTTCCCGAATGGTATGCCCAGCGGCATTGTCAGATCGAGTTGAATGATGCCGAACGGCAAATCCTGCACAGCAGCTTCGACGCCCTGGTGCAAGACAACGTACGGCAGCCCAACGTACTGGTGCACCGTGACTTCCACTCACCCAACATCATGATCAACGACGATCAGCCTGGCATTATCGACTATCAGGATGCACTGACGGGCCCTATTACCTACGACATCGCGTCCCTGGTCATGGATGCACGCACCACCTGGGAAGAAGCTCAGCAGCTCGACTGGGCCATACGCTACTGGGAAGCAGCCAAGACAGCGGGGCTGCCCGTTCCTGCTGACTTTGCCGATTTCCACAGGGCTTACGAATGGATGAGCTTGCAGCGCAATCTACGCATACTAGGTGTCTTTGCACGACTTTCGCACCGTGACGGCAAACATCACTACCTGGACCATATCCCACGCGTCAACACGTATGTACGACAGGTAGCCGGCCGCTACAACACATTCCGCCCATTGCTGCGCCTGCTCGACAAACTCGAGAATCGCCAGGTCAGTATCGGATACACCTTCTGATGCGGGCCATGATTCTTGCGGCCGGCCGGGGCGAACGCATGCGCCCCCTCACCGACCATACACCCAAGCCACTGCTGCAAGTTGGTGGCAAGCCGCTTATCGTCTGGCATATTGAACGTTTGGTGGCTGCCGGTATGACTGATTTGGTGATTAACCATGCCTGGCTCGGCCAACAAATAGAACATGCCCTGGGCGACGGCAGCCGATTTGGCGCCCGCATTACGTATTCGCCTGAACCTCGTCCCTTGGAAACGGCCGGCGGCATCGCCCAGGCCTTGCCTTTTTTTGGCAACAAACCATTTCTGGTCATCAATGGGGATATCTGGTGCAACTGGAACCCCGTACAGGCCCAGGCCATTGCGGCCAATCTGGCCGAACAGTCAAAATCAGCATGGCTGCTATTGGTCGACAATCCACCGCATCATCCTGACGGCGATTTTCGACTCAGCACAGCCAGCGGTCTGGTGCTGGCACAAGACCATGAGGACGGTGTCCCGCTTACCTTTGCCGGCGTTGGCATTTATCAGCCTGAATTATTCAAGAACCTGCCGGCCGGCCAGGCTGCACCACTGGCTCCATTGTTGCGTCAGGCAATAAGTCGCCAGCACATTGTCGGCAGTCATCACCAGGGGAGCTGGGTGGACGTGGGCACACCAGAGCGTCTGACCGAACTTGATCACAAGCTTTCGGCAACGTGAACTTGCCCGTCCAACAGCAAGTCAGAGCCGGCCAGGCTTTTTTCTTGCAAGCCTGCACGCTATCATTACAAAAATATTCTAAGCGAAACTAAAAACGGCAGGCATTGTCGGATCCTGTTCATACAGACTATTCTTTAACGTTTTTCATCGGCTGGGCTCATCCGTGCCGGCCACCATGCAATACAGGAAATAATTACCCATGTTCGGTTCTTCTAAACGCCATACATTCAAGCCTACGGCGTACGGCACAAGCCGTCGCCCACGCCGCATCCCCAGATGGCTGGTCTTGATGCTTACAGGCGTCGTGTTGGGCGCGGGTGGCCTGTTATTTCTGCAAAAAAGCTATGGCCCCACACGCCTGACAGTTCAACAATCGGAACAACTGCACTACGACCTGAATAGCACCAATATGGACAAGCAGCGTCTGCAAACCGAGCTGAGCCGTGAAACCCGCACACTCACTGAAGTACGCGCACAATTGCAGTCGCAAACGACGGAGCTTGAAGGCACACAGAAGCAGCTCGAGCAGGCCCTGAAAGATGTTCAGATGTTTGCCCAAGCCATGCCCCCCGACCCGCGCGGCACATCCCCGGGCATACGCGCCGCATCATTTACCGGTAACAAAGAAGACCTGAACTACCAATTCCTGGTCATGCAGGACGAAGGGAAAACTGCCAGATTCAAAGGCCAGGTCGAACTGACCATGGCCGGACGCTACAGTAACGGCAAGTCGGGGCATATCGACATTCCGGCATTCGACCTTGAACTCGAGCGCTACACCCACGTAGAAGGCACATTTCCGTTGCCGGCTGGCTTTACGCCACGACAGGTCACCATCAAGATCATGCGTGAAGGCTCCGAGAAAGTCGTCGGGACCCGAACCATACGCGTCATAAGGTAAGGCACCACGCATCCCGGCTCAGCGGCCGGGGCGCATGGTATCGCTGCGCTGCTGTCAGGCCACGTGCTGCAGGAAATCCTTCAGGCGTTGGCTGGGCGGGTTACTCAGAAGTTCGGCAGGAGGCCCATCTTCCGAGATTTTGCCCTGATCTATGAAAATCAGGCGCGTACCGACCTTGCGGGCGAACTCCATTTCGTGGGTTACCACCACCATGGTCATGCCGCCTTCCGCAACATCCTGCATGACTTTCAAAACCTCATGCCGCAATTCGGGGTCAAGTGCCGAAGTGGGTTCGTCGAACAGCATGAGTTTGGGTCGAATGGCCAGCGCCCGGGCAATTGCCACGCGTTGCTGCTGACCGCCTGAAAGCTGACCTGGATAGTTGTTTATCTTTTCACCCAAGCCTACTTTATCAAGCAAGGCTTTTGCTTCGTCGCGCGCCTGTGCCCGGTTTATGCCGCGTGTATGCACGGGACCAAACATGACGTTTTCAAGCGCAGTCAGCTGAGGAAATAAATTGAACTGCTGAAACACCATGCCGGCTTCGCGGCGCAGTTCGCGCACCTCGGCGCCACTACCGCGCACGCTCAGGCCGTTCACGATGATGTCCCCGCCCTCGATGGTTTCGAGCACATTGATGCAGCGCAGAAAGGTGGATTTGCCGGATCCGGACGGCCCGACAACCACCACAACTTCGCCCTGGCTTATGGTGAGGTCTATGCCATTGAGCACCGTACTGGTCCCAAAGCGTTTGACGACGTTCTTGAATTCAACAATGCTCATACGATTTGCGTCCTGTGTTCAATGAATTTGAGCGTCAGAGCAATAAAGCCGGTGAGTATCAGGTACAAGACGGCAACCGCTCCCCAGATCTCGACCGAACGGAAGTTGCTTGCAATGATCTCCTGTCCCTGGCGCGTAAGTTCTGCCACGCCAATCACAATAAACAGCGAAGAATCCTTCAGGCTGATGATGCACTGGTTCCCCATAGCGGGAATCATGCGACGCAAGGCGACCGGACCAATGATATAGGCAAGAATCTTGTAAAAAGGCAAACCCATGGCCTGCCCTGCTTCCTTGAGGCCTTTGGGCACCGACAGCAAGGCGCCCCGTACGATTTCGGCAATATAGGCCCCCGAATTGATGACCAAGGTAAAGATGGCGGCCAGCACTGCATCGATACGCCAGCCGAATATGAGCGGTAGGGCAAAGTAGATGAACATCACCTGCACCACAATAGGCGTGCCACGTATCACCAATATATAAACCTGAGCCAGGAAGGAAAGCGCAACCGGAATATACGCCGCAAAGCGAACAAGCAACAGCACTGCCGCCACTATCTGCAGGACCAACCATACCCAGTCGGGTACACCAGCCAATACAGTGCCTCCCAACCAACTGGCCAGCTGCAGCAATATGTACAGCACAATAAGGGAAACGACCGCAATCGCAGTGGTTTTCCAGGTTACCAGCACCTTGACATAGGTGGTGATGACGCCCGTAAGAAAGCCAAGTATTGTGCCGCCGATCAGGCCCAGCAATGTTATTTTTATTGTCATTTTGGTGCCTTCAAGCAGGCTGGGCATTGCATCCCAAATGACAGACCATTCAAATGTCACGTTGATCGCCTTTAAAAATGACGCCTGGCAAACCGGGGCCGGCGCCGTTCAGAACGAAAAACGGCGACCCGATGCCCAGCACCGGATCGCCGTACAGATATCAGGCCAGCTTACTGGACCTTTTTACCGAACCATTTTTCATAGATGGCATCGTACTGACCGTTATCTTGCAAGGTTTTCAATGCCTTGTTGACCGCCGGAACCAACTCGCTTCCCTTGGGGAAGGCAATGCCATAGAAATCGCCACTTTTCAGCGAGCCGACGACTTTCACGCGGTCTTTGCCGCCTGTTTTGGCAAAATACTGCAGGTTGGGCGTGTCGTGTACGACCGCATCGACTCGGCTGGTGGCCAGCTCAAGAAAGGCGTTATCGATGTTAGGAAACAACTTCAGCTTGGCACCAGGAACGTTTTCTTTCAGGTAGTCGACTGTTGCGGTACCGATTTTGACTGCCACCATCTTGCCGTCCAGGTCTTTGGCTGTCTTGATGTTGTTATTGTCTTTATTAACCAGAATCGCCAGGCCGCTTTCGTAGTAGGGATCGGAAAAATCAATGACTTTCTTGCGGTCGTCACGAATGGTAATGCCAGCCAGGGCAGCATCGATATTGCGGGTTTGCAAGCCAGGAATAATGCCGTTGAAGTCCATGGGGCGCAAGCTGTATTTGAAGCCGGCCTCTTTGGCTATAGCTTCCCAGAGTTCGATGTCGAAGCCCGTATATTTGCCGTCTTGCTTGAACTCGAAGGGCACGAATGCAGTATCTGTTGCAACCAATAGTTCTTTATCTTGGGCAACCGCGTTTCCGACGGGCAATGCCAGCGCAATAGCCAGGCCAGCCAGTGCCGCGGTAACTTTATTCTTGATCATCTTGTGACTCCTCTGTAATGGACAAAGCCGCCCATGAAGGGCAATTTCCTTGCCTGCCGCTTGTGACAGCAGACATCTGTTACATGGTAACCGAAAAAAAAGCGGCCGTAAGCCGCTTAATGAGGGTTAAACCATGTCCTGCTTCTTGCTTAGAACGCAGGAACAATCGCTCCTTTGTATTTCTCTTCGATGAATTTACGGGTTGCATCGCTGTTCAGCGCCTGAACCAGTTTTTTCACGGCCGGATCATCTTTCTTGGCCTCAGTCGTGACAACAATATTGGCATAGGGTGAGTCGGCACCTTCAATGAACAAGGCATCCTTAACGGGATTCAAACCAGCTTCCAAAGCATAGTTGGTATTGATCAATGCCAGATCAACGTCGGGCAGTACGCGTGGCAGCGTTGCCGCTTCGAGTTCGTGGAACTTCAGTTTCTTGGGATTCTCGACGATGTCGCGAGACGTTGCCAGGATGTTTGAAGGATCTGCCAGTTTGATCAAGCCTTGCTTTTGCAGCAGCAACAGCGCCCGAGCGCCATTCGACGGGTCGTTGGGCAATGCCACCAGCGCGCCTTCCTTGAGGTCTTTGACGTCTTTGATCTTATCCGAATAAGCCCCAAAAGGCTCTACGTGGACCAGGCCCACGGTTACCAGTTTGGTTTTATGCTCTTTATTGAACGAGTCCAGGTAGGGCTGGTGCTGGAAGAAGTTGACATCGATATTGCCATCGGCCACTTGCTGGTTGGGCTGTACATAGTCGGTAAATACCTTGATATCGAGTTCGACCCCTTCCTTGGCCAAAACCGGCTTGACCAGTTCAAGCAACTCGGCATGAGGTACCGGTGTGGCGGCAACGCTCAGTTTTTCTGCGTGTACGGCAGCGCTTCCCAGCAGCGCGACAAGCGCTGCGGCCGATACGATTTTTTTCAAGAACATGCAAAACTCCTTAAGAACATTATTTTCGGTTCAGCCTGGCCACCAGGCGATCCCCAAAAACCTGCAACAATTGAACCATCACAACAAGAATGACAACGGTCACCACCATGACATCGGTCTGATAACGCTGATAACCAAAACGCAAGGCCAGATCACCCAGACCTCCCCCACCTATCACGCCTGACATGGCCGAGTAACCGACCAGAGCAATAGCCGTGACAATCATCGCAGCCACAATACCAGTGGTTGCCTCCGGCACCAGAGCCCACAATACCGTTTGCCTGGAGTTTGCACCCATGGCCCGGCAGGCCTCGGACACACCCGGATCAAGCTCGCGCAATACGTTTTCGACCAGGCGTGCAAAAAACGGGGCCGCACTGGCCACCAGGGGCGGCACCGCACCCTGCACACCAAGCGACGTTCCCGCCAGCACCCGTGTAAGGGGAATCATGACGATGAGCAAAATCAGAAAAGGCACCGAACGCAGCACATTCACCACGAAAGACAGTACCTGGTAGACCGGGCCGTTTTCCAACATCTGATTCTTGCTGGTCAGGAACAGGATGATCCCCAGCGGCAAACCGATCAGGATGGTGAACAACAAAGAAAAGCCCGTCATGAGCAAGGTATCGATAGTGGCTTCGCCTATCAGTGCCCAATCCATATTGGCAAATATCATGGCCTCAGCTCCTCACACTGCACGCCTTCTGCTGCAAACAGCCCGGCCAATTTATCTTGTGCTTCCGCGTCACCCTGTACCGACAATACTAGTTGCCCATAGGGCGTATCCTTGATGCGGCTAACCGATCCTTGCAAGATGCTCAAGTCGAGGTTGAGCTCACGACTGGCCCGGCTGAGCATAGGTTGCACGGTAGCTTCGCCCCGGAAACTCAGACGAACCAACCGGCCCGCAATACCTTGTGCCATATCGCGCCAGCCTTCCGCGTCGATGCCGCTTTCCGACAGCAATGCCTGCGTGACCGGATGCTGCGGATGCAGGAAGACATCGAGTACCTCGCCGCTTTCAACGATCACTCCGGCATCGATCACAGCCACCCGATCGCATACTGTCCGGATGACATCCATACCATGTGTGATCAGCACTATGGTGAGCCCCAGACGCTTATTGATATCCAGCAATAAACGCAAAATAGACTGCGTGGTCTCGGGGTCGAGAGCCGAGGTTGCTTCGTCGCACAGCAACAACTCGGGACGATTGGCCAGCGCCCTGGCAATACCCACCCGCTGCTGCTGCCCTCCCGACAATTGCCGGGGATACTTGCCGGCATGCTCTGTCAGCCCCACCAAGGACAGGACCTCGTGTGCACGCTCAAGCTGGGCTGCCCTGCTCATGCCTGTCAGACGTAGCGGGAAACAGACATTATCGATAACGGTGCGCGAGCGCAGCAAATTGAAATGCTGAAATACCATGCCCACGCCTTGCCGGAACTTACGCAGTTGCGCTTCGCTCATTTTAGTAATGTTCTGGTCCCGTACCCAGACATCACCTTGTGTGGGACGCTCCAGCAGATTAAGCATGCGTATAAGCGTACTTTTGCCCGCACCTGAGCGCCCGATAATACCGAAGACCTCACCCTGCCGGATATGCAAGTCAACACCTGCCAGAGCATGCGACACACGCCCAGGCGACTCATAAGTTTTACGGATATTTTCTAGGCGGATCAAGATTCTGGCCGGCTGACCGGAAAAGAAGAGTTAAAGAATCGCGACGGGTAAAAGACGACCCTACAATTTAACATGACCACAAGGCATCATTACCGCTTTTTTCATAGTTTTAAGTTATATTAAATATACTAAAAATAATGAAATGGCCGAGTAATGTATCAGTGCGGCAAGATCGACCAGGCTCGGTAAAACCAGGCACACGGGCCAGCCAAGGCGAGGGTAAGTCTGAAAGCATGGTCCAGACACAGCGCGCACGAGTAGCGTACAAAAAAGAAAAGGCAGCCCGGAAGCTGCCTAAACTTTTGAAACTAAGGTTGGTGGGTCGTGCGCGGCTCGAACGCGCGACCAACGGATTAAAAGTCCGGTGCTCTACCAACTGAGCTAACGACCCAACCGAAGAACGCGATTATGACGCCTTTTAAATTCGCTGTCAAATCGAAATGGTGCCACCCCTTACATGCAGAATCAGGATTACGATGTCATTTTGCTGATTTCGACCCGCCCCTACTTAACACACACCTCACATGACTGATGCAAACCACCCAATACGCCTGAACATTCTTTCCGATCTGCACTTGAGCCGGAACGGCCTGCCCCTGCCGTCAGTCGAAGCAGATGTTGTGATATTGGCAGGCGACATCAGCCGCCCCAAAGAAGCCATGGAGTGGGCCAGCGGTTTCAGCAAGCCGGTACTGTATGTGGCAGGCAACCATGAATTCTATGGCGGCGGCATCAAAGAGACCATTGCACAACTGAAGCACTATGCCGCTGGAAAACCCATATACGTACTCGACAACGAAGAGCTTGTGCTTCATGGCATTCGGTTTATCGGGTGCACCTTATGGACCGATTTCAATCTGGCTGGCCCCGGCGAGCTTCGTGAGCAGGCTATCGCCCAGGCGCTGGAGTTTACTTATGATTTTCGCCGCATCAAGTCCGATGCGGTTCCTGGCACCCCTTTTAGCCCCCTCGAAATGGAAGCCCTATTCAATCAGCATCGCGCATGGCTGCAACAACGCCTGGCCACCCCCTTCGATGGGCCAACCGTAGTCATCACGCACCACGCCCCATCCACCCAAAGCATACATCCACGCTTTGAAAACTCATTGATCAATACCTGCTTCGTTTCGGACAGCGAATATCTGATGAACGCAGACCGAGCCACCTTATGGATACATGGCCATACGCACGACAGCTTCGACTACCAGGTCAGGGGCACACGCGTAGTCTGCAATCCACGCGGCTATGCCCGTGATGGCATCAATGAGAACCCTTTTTTCAATCCCGATCTGGTCATAAATATATAAGTACGGCAAAAAAAAGGGTGTGGCTCATGCAGAACCACACCCTTTCTTTCTGGCTTGGCAATTCAAGCAGCGTATTAGCGCGCCCTTGAAATACGCACCTCGGCGCCACGGCGCTTTACTTCCAGCCCTTCGGACGGCAGGATACGCAGCCCCTCCAGCCCTTTTATATAGCTTGATCCCTGCATCTGCATGACACGAATCTTGTTACGCATGACTACGGGGCTGTGTTCGGGCATGCCGAACATCCAGACCTCATCGAGGATGCGGGCCGAATTGAAATCACCCGTATGCTGAGCTGTGGGCCCCAGGCAAAGCATATGACCTTCGCGGCCAAACAAGGGCAGCGTATCGAGACCGGCTTCAACCGTCCAGGTGGTGCCGCCTTCGTAGCGCCAGCCCGTATTCAGATCCCACCAGGCATCGCCTTCGGGCAGATACACCTGCACCTGCTTGCCAGGCTTCAGCACGGGAGCCACCAGCAGCGCGGGACCCAGCATATATTGCGTGTCCCAGACTTGAGCAAGCGGGTCGGAGGGGAAAGCCAGCGCCATTGAGCGCTGTACCGGCAAACCCGATCGCACGGCGTCTTCGATGATACCCAGAACATAAGGAACCAGGCGGTAGCGCCATTGCAGCCAGTGCTGAACGAGCTCCTGGGTTGCAGCATCAAACGCACTGGGCAACAAGGCTGGCAGCGCCTGGAAGCTGAAGTTAGCCGAAAAAACGTTGGCAGCCAGCCAGCGTATGTATAGCTCTGGTGACATACCCTCGACCGGATGAACAGCCGAGCCGAGCGTGTGGGTTTGTACCGTGACGCCACTATCACCCAACGACAACGCTGTCCGCAGGCTGTGTTCGAAGGCCGCCCAGTCGTTCCCGGTCCGCGGGCCGCGTTGCCAGGCAAAGCGCTGCGCAGAAGGAAAGAGGTCTGCACTGATGACCACGCCTTCCTGGGGGGTTTTATGTCCGGCTACGGCATCAAACAAGGCTTGTCGGGCCAGCAGCGGATATATTGTGCGCAACACGGCGCCTGATTCTCCGCCACGAGCGGTAATGCCGTCAGGAATGTTGAATTGCGCATCACATACGGGTGCGCCCAGACCGTCATCAAACACCTGGCGTTGCCGCTCAGACCAGAGCTTGTATACGTCTTTGTGGGTCAGGTCGAGCAAGCCGAACGGCTTGCCGCCTGTGACGTCGTTGCCGTCAAAAATGTGCGCATTGCCGTCATCATCGATCAGCAACCAGCCTCGATCCTCCCATTCGGCGAACATATCGGTATCGCTGAGCACACCGGGGAAGGAAGGCGCCGCAAGTTGAATATTCAGTGCCTGGGCACGGGAGAAAAGATCACGCGCATCAGGAACCCGGGCGGCATCCCACTCGAAAACAGGCTTATCTGCCTGAAACCCGTATACGGCAGGCGCTCCTAGACAAACGGCATCCAGCCCCCATTGTTGGTCGCGGAATGTTTGCACAACAGCCAGGATATCGTCGGAGGACTGGCCAGGAGCCTGGTCCAGCCACACCCCCATAGGCCAGAGACTGGGTTGCCCGGCCCGGCCAGTGAGGGCTGTATATTGATTCAGGATTTCGGAAGGATCACCGACGAACAGGAATGCATCGAACACGCTGCCATACATCGACGCCTGGTATAGATCGGGGTCGCTATGACCCATGTCGTGCTCGACACGCGCCATCGTATTGAAATAAAGCCCCCAACCCTTGGTGCTCCAGATCATGGGCAGTGCCGGCGCCTCGGGTTTGTCCGACACTGAAACCGTGCCGCGCTGATTCAGCTCGCCTGCCGTGGATCCGGTGCCATGCAGGGCATCGTCGCCATCCAGATCGAAACTCAAGCGCCAGAGAGTTTCAGTACTGTCGTACGTCAGCGAACCCTCGGGGGAGGTCAAGATACAGTCGTCGCCGCGGTATACGGCAAGCTGCAAGGGAGACTGAGTCAGCTCAAGCGTCGTATCACCCTGCTGAATTCGCCAGCCGCTGGCCGGCGGTTCAGCAATTGAACTGACGGCAAGCTCGCCAACCGGCTCCTGTCGCGCCAACAGCATTTCGGCATGAGCTCGTGCCCGGGCACTGGGTTTTTCGGGGTTTAGTGCACTGGCTGGGGCACATCGCAAACGATAGACCCCCGGAGCATGCGCTTCTATTTGAAGCTGCAAGCTGGTTTGATCTACCGCAAAGTCGGCTCTTGTCGACTTTGAGGCGAGGAAATTCAGGGCAACTAGTTGCGTCACGTGAGCAAAGTCAGACTTGGGCGGCACAGCGCAATCCTTGGGGCTTACGCCCAATAAGCATTCAAAAGCCATTATTTTGACGGATTTGAGCTATAAAATAAAATCGCACGGGTTTATGCACCTTTAAGAACGATGAAAAGCATCAGCGCGGGGCAATTTTTTGCAGTAATTCGCGCTCCAACGGCACAGGCTCACCATGGAGCTGGGCAGCAATGACATCACCCGCCAAAGCGGCCCAGCTGAGTCCGCGTGACCCGAAAGCGCAAGCCATCCACAAACCGGGAGCCGCACTGACCGGACCTATCACTGGCAAGCGATCGGTGACTGCAGCGCGCCAACCAGCCCAACCACCCATCGCCGCCGGCATCGAATTCGAGCGGCCGCTTGGCACACTCAACAAGGTCGCTATCTTGCTCATGACCTCTTGATGTCCTTGTGTTGTGATTTGGCTGACTGCTGGATCAACCGTATAAGTACTGCCACCTACACACTGCTTGCCTACAGCCGGAAGACAATAGCCCTCGCCGGCAACAATGGCCTTCAGTTCACCAAATGAGCCGGCGGCAAAATTGCTGACTTGCCCCCCTAACCTGTATATGGCTCTTAGTTTGGGCAAGCCAGGCACATCAGCCATGCCGCTCAGCAAGCCTGAAGCATGCCAGGCGTTGGCCAGTACCACATTGGGCGCGCTGGCCAGTACTTGTCCGTGCTTGTCGCAAACCATCCATTGTTCGGCTGGGCCAGCATGTACACTGCCGACCAACTGATCCGTACAGTATAACCCGGGCAGGCTGAACAAGGCATGCAGCAAAGGCTCGGGCTGCACAAGCTGCCCATCGGCAAACCACAATCCCCCCCTGTTCGATCCAACCCCGGTCAATGCTCTGGCCTCATCGGCCTCCACCCAGCGCACCCAGTCAGACGGAAACCCAAGCTCATTCACGGCAAGCAGGCGCTCAGCGGCATGTTGTGCATCCCGCGCCAGCTCCAGCGTCCCGCAACGCCGTGGCCGGGCAGGCTCAGGCAAACCTTGCCAACGCTGCAAGGCACGCAACACACCAGCCCGGCTCAGTCTCGCCCGGATATCATCATCACGACTGATGACGGGAGTCAGCGCTGCGGCAATATGTCCTTTATGACTGCCCCCCAGCCCCTGGGCGAATACCGGGTCCAGAACCTCAACCTCATGACCGCGCAGCATCAGGGCCTGAGCCACACCGGCACCAGCCAGTCCGCCCCCTACCACCACGATCTTGCTGCCAGTCGGCGCCTGAATGCGTTGCTGGCCCATACCAGGACGCAAAGTGGCCACTGTTATTTCGCGCTTGCCGCCAAACCCAGGGACTTTGGACACCAGAAAGCCAGCATCGCGCAAGCCTCGGCGCATTTCTCCGGCGCAGCACCAACTGGCCGCTGTGGCCCCTGCATTGGCCATGCGCACCAACTGTCCAAATAAATGACGCGACCACATTTCGGGATTGACCCGGGGAGCGAAACCATCCAAAAAATAAGCATCGACCCGAGCAGAAACTTGCCGGGCGAGGCGCTCTACTGACCCAAACGCCAGGGTCAGGGTCAAGGCTCCCCCTTCGAATTCCAGTCGGTGCAGGCCCGGCAGCAAAGGCGGCCAGGCCTGCACTAGCTGTGCCGCCAGCCTACGCTCAGACTCGGGCAGGTTTTGCCATAAAAGCTCCAGATCGCGCCTGGTAAAGGGATGCAGCTCGAACGACACCATATGCAGCCGTGTCGGCCTGTGCGGATCGTCGCGCCAGGCCTGCCATAAGGCCAGGAAGTTATGCCCCAGGCCAAAGCCAGTTTCGCAAACAGTAAAGCTGTCTTGGTTTCGCCAACGATCAATAAGATTGGTACCACGTATGAAGACACGCCTGGCCTGCTCCAGCGCCCCCCATTCCGGGTGATAGACGTCGTTGAAATCGATGCTGACGGGCACGCCACGCTCATTGAAAGCCGATACTGCCGGAATCAGCGGCTCATAGTTGCTGGACATACATTTTGCTTCTGAAAATATGGGATACCATCACGTACAATGATACGTGATAGAGCAAGTCCGCTCTTGTTGACCAAGGTCTTTACAGCATGCCATCAACTCGTCTACCTCTTAGCGACTGTCTCGATGCAGCAGTCACTGCGGCGCACGCAGCAGCCGCCATCCTGCAAGCCTATTCACATAATCGGGCCGAACTCATCATAGACAAGAAAAACCGCAACGATCTGGTGTCGCAAGCTGATCGCGAAGCCGAGCAAGCAGTCATCGAAATTTTGCGCGAACGTACGCCAGATCTGGGCATTGTTGCTGAAGAAAGCGGCGGACAAACCTCCGGTGCAGCCACTTGGTATATAGATCCCCTGGATGGCACCACCAACTTCCTGCATGGCATTCCACAGTATGCCGTGTCGATTGCCCTCATTGCGCACGAAGGCACGCTGGTCAACGATACACCGCTGACTCAGGACACTCCGGTAATCGGTGTTGTATACGATCCCAACCGCGAAGAAATGTTTACCGCCATGCATGGCGTAGGAGCCTGGCTGAATGGGCATCGCATCAATTGCTCGCAAACTGAACTGCTCTCCGAGTCCGTACTAGGCTCTGGCTTTCCTTTCCGTGACTTTTCGTTTTCAGACCAGTATATGCCCACGCTGCATGAAGCCATCAACACCACACGTGGTGTAAGACGCCTGGGTGCCGCGGCGCTCGACCTGGCGTGGGTGGCTTGCGGACGCTACGATGGTTACTGGGAAATGGGGCTTGCGCCCTGGGATGTTGCAGCAGGCACGGTCATTGTGCGCGAAGCGGGCGGTATTTGCGAAGACATGTACCACCGTACTCCGTGGCCCATCAAGGGTTATGTCTATGCAGGCAATACCCATACCGCCCCGGCACTCGATGCCATGATCCAGCCGCACCTGAAAAAAGACTGAATCAACAACAGCAATAACAGGAGACACAAGCATGAAACTCGCTGAAGCCATAGTAGGCTGGAAACCGGAAATCACCGCCATAAGACGCGATATCCATGCTCATCCGGAACTAGCCTACGAAGAGGTCCGTACCGCCGATGTCGTGGCCAAGACGCTTGAATCCTGGGGAATTACAGTACACCGTGGGCTGGGCATCACCGGCGTGGTCGGTACTATCCATGGCAAAAAACAAAATGGCAAGGCGGTGGGCCTGCGCGCCGACATGGACGCCTTGCCCATGCAAGAAGCCAATACCTTCGAGCATGCCAGCCAGCATCCCGGAAAGATGCACGCTTGCGGTCATGACGGCCACACGGCCATGCTGCTGGCAGCTGCACGCTACCTGGCCGAACACCGGGACTTCGAGGGTACGGTTCACGTTATTTTCCAGCCTGCCGAAGAAGGCCAGGGCGGCGCCAAAGCCATGATAGACGACGGGCTATTCAAGCTCTTCCCCATGGATGCCGTCTTTGGCATGCATAACTGGCCCGGTATGGAGGTAGGCACTTTCGGCGTAGTCGGAGGCCCTATCATGGCTTCGAGCAATACCTTCGAGATAGTTCTGGAAGGCAAAGGGGCCCATGGCGCCATGCCGCACCTTGGCGTAGACCCAGTCATGGCAGCCGTACAACTGGCACAAAGCCTGCAAACCATCGTCACCCGTAATCGCAATCCGCTGGACCCCGCCGTCATCAGCATTACCCAAATTCACACCGGGTCGGCCGACAACGTCATTCCCAATGACGCCACGCTGCGCGGCACGGTACGCACGTTTTCCGATCACAATCTCGATCTTATCGAAAACCGCATGCGCGACATTACCGAGCACACCAGCCGTGCGCTCGATTGCCAGGCCCGTTTTACCTTTCTGCGTCGCTATCCCCCTACCATCAACCACGACCGTGAGGCAGCTTTTTGCGCCGACGTGCTCAAGGGCATAGTCGGCGACGCTCAGGTAGACCAAAGCATACAGCCCTCCATGGGTGCAGAAGACTTTGCTTTCATGCTCAAGGAAGTGCCTGGATGCTATGTCTGGATAGGCAACGGCCAGGGCGATCACCGTGACCAAGGTCACGGCCTGGGCCCATGCATGCTGCATAACGGAAGCTACGACTTCAACGACGACCTGATTCCCCTCGGGGCCAGCTACTGGGTCGAACTGGCCACACAATGGCTGGCCAACCCTACACGCTAAGCCCTATTTCCGGAGCAGTTTCCTTGAGCACCAACAGCACCCCCACTGTTTTACCGCCACCAGAACGGCATGCCGTTCTGCGCGTCATGCCACAACCCTCCGACGCCAACATTCATGGCGACGTCTTCGGAGGCTGGATCATGGCGCAGGTGGATATTGCCGGCTCCATTCCAGCCACTCGCCGCGCCGCCGGGCGCGTAGCCACGATCGCCGTCAACGCATTCACCTTCAAGCAGCCTGTATTCGTGGGCGACCTGCTCAGTTTCTATGCCGAAATCGTGAAAGTCGGCACTACGTCCATTACCGTGTCGGTCGAGGTCTATGCCGAACGACAACGCCTGGAGCTCGAAGTCGTCAAAGTCACCGAGGCCATACTGACTTATGTTGCCACCGATGACCAACGCAAACGCCGCCCTCTTCCACCTGTTTAACATCAAGGTAGCCTATGTCTGATTCCTCAGTTCAGGCTGAAAGCGAGCCGATCACCATCCCGCGCCGCCTTGATCCCGAAGACGCACAGCTTGCCTTGCAAAGGCTCCAGTCCATTCTGAGACGGCAAGAGGTCGTCGAAGCCCTGGCGCTCCGCCAATACGAAGAAGATAGCCGTTCCAACCTGCTCGAAGGCTTGCTGCACCGGCAGCACGAAAACGAAATCAGAGCGATCATCAACGATCTCCATCCCTCTGATATTGCTTTCATCCTCGAATCACTGCCCGTACAAGAGCGACAGGCGGTCTGGCAGTTGGTCAGCGCCGAGCACGACGCCGATGTGCTGCTGGAAATCGACGACTGGGCACGCGAATCCCTGATCGAATCCATGGACCACCAGGATCTGGTGGCCGCCACTGGCACCATGGATGCCGACGAAATCGCCGACCTGGCCGCCGACCTGCCCGCCGACGTCATCGCCGAGGTCCAGAAAGGCCTGACCGACGAAGAACGGGCGCAGTTGCTGGAAGCCATGGGCTACCCCGAAGACACGGTGGGCGCCATCATGGACTTCGAAATGGTTCGTGTGCGGGAAGACGTGACGCTGGAGGTTGTGCTGCGCTATTTGCGTCGTTTGCAAGAGCTGCCCGATCATACCGACCAGATATTCGTGGTTGATCGTGACGACAAGCTTCAGGGTACGCTGCAATTGTCCACCTTACTGGTGCGCGAGCCCGACAACCTGGTCTCCAAGGTCATGACCACCGACTACCTGACCTTGAACCCACTCGATTCCGATGCCGACGCCGCCGGCGCCTTCGAGCGTTATGACTTGGTCTCAGCACCCGTCACCGACGATCAAGGGCGTCTGATCGGCCGAGTCACGATTGCTGAAGTGGTTGACGTGATTCAGGAAGACTCCCAAGAGCAGGCCCTTTCACGAGCCGGTCTGCAGGAAGAAGATATTTTTGCACCAGTGATGGACGCCCTGCGCAACCGGGCACCGTGGTTGTTTGTCAACCTCTGCACTGCCGCAACGGCATCGCTGATCGCCTCCCGCTTCGAAGACACCGTCAGTCACATCGTCATCCTTGCCTTCCTGATGTCCATCGTCGCAGGCATAGGCGGCAATTCCGGCAACCAGACCATGACCATGATCATCCGGGCTCTGGCTGTGGGGCGCGTGACCGGTTCGAACGCATGGCAGCTGGTCAAGCGTGAAATGAGCGTTACTTTTCTGGTGGGTCTGTGCGGTAGTGTGGTGGCTGCCGCTTTTGCATGGGCCATTTCGGGTTCGCTGGCCATTGCCGCCGTCATGATGGCGGCAATGATCTGCAATATGCTGATCGGTGCGGCGCTGGGTGTACTGATACCCATGCTGCGCGACCGCTTTGGCAAGGACCCCGCCATGGGGTCGTCGGTGCTACTGACTTTCGCTACCGACTCACTTGGATTCTTCGTCTTCCTGGGTTTGGCGACTGTCTTCCTGATCTAGGCTGCCGCTATAAACGCCAGGTGCCGGACAGCATCGAGCTAGGCCAGCTTGCCGTGACAATGCTTGTACTTTTTGCCGCTGCCGCAGGGGCAGGCATCGTTACGACCCACTTTGGGTAAGCCTGCTGCCGACTGCGCTCCGGCGGCAGCTTGGTCCAGGCCGGGATCTTCGCCGCTTAGCGCCGCATCGTAGTCGGAATGGTGATACGTCACGTTATCCAGTTTGGGCTCAGTTTGTTCGACTTCGACCTGCTCGGGCGACTGGATGCGGACGGTCATGAGTACCCGTATGACCTCGTCACGCACGCGGTCAAGCATGGCAGAAAAGAGCTCAAACGCCTCGCGTTTGTATTCCTGCTTAGGATCTTTTTGCGCGTAACCGCGCAAATGGATACCCTGGCGCAGATGATCGAGCGCCGACAAATGGTTGCGCCAGTGCGTATCAATGGATTGCAACAGCATGGAACGCTCGAACGGGGCCCAGCCTTCCTGGCCAACGAGCTCGACCTTGACCTGATACAGGCGCCGTCCCTCTTCGAGGACTCGGTCGAGCAAATCGTCGTCGGTCAGCGCGGTTTCTTTTTCGAGCATGTCGGCCAGCGGCAGCGTAATCTGCCACTCGGCCTCAAGCGCCGACTGCAGGCCCGGCACGTCCCACTGCTCTTCCATGGTGCCTTCAGGAACATAAGACCGGAACTGGTCGCTCAAAGCGGCATTGCGCAAGTTCGCAATGGTTTCTGATACATCGGTCGATTCCAGCACTTCGTTGCGCTGTGCGTAGAGCACTTTGCGCTGGTCATTGGATACGTCGTCGTACTCGAGCAATTGCTTGCGGATATCGAAGTTGCGCGCCTCGACCTTACGTTGCGCCGATTCAATGGAGCGGGACACCATTTTTGCTTCGATGGGCTCGCCTTCCGGCAGGCGCAAACGTTCCATGATGGCTCGCACACGATCACCGGCAAAGATGCGCATCAGCGAATCTTCGAGCGACAAGTAGAAGCGCGACGAACCGGGGTCGCCCTGACGGCCAGCGCGGCCACGCAACTGGTTATCGATACGACGGGATTCATGCCGCTCGGTGCCTATGATGCGCAAGCCGCCGGCTGCCTTGACGGCTTCGTTGGCTGGCGCCCATTCAGACTTGACCGTGGCAATACGTGCTTCTTTTTCCTCTGTGGACAGCGTGTCGTCGGCGCGCAGCAGATCGACCTGTTTCTCGACACTGCCGCCCAGCACAATATCAGTACCACGGCCGGCCATGTTGGTGGCGATGGTGATGTGACCCGGCTTACCGGCTTCTGCGACGATTTCGGCTTCGCGTGCATGCTGCTTGGCGTTGAGCACGGAGTGCGGAAGCTTGACCTTGTTCAGCATGCCTGACAACAACTCGGAGTTTTCGATGCTGGTCGTCCCCACAAGCACTGGCTGCCCACGTTCGTGGCAGTCTTTGATGTCGGCCAGTATGGCGTTGTACTTTTCGGCATCAGTCTTGAAGACCTGATCATTCTGGTCATCCCGTGCCATGGGACGATTGGTAGGAATAATGACGGTTTCGAGGCCATAGATGGACTGAAACTCATAGGCTTCGGTGTCGGCCGTACCGGTCATGCCGGCCAGCTTGCTATACATACGGAAGTAATTCTGGAAGGTAATGGAAGCCAGCGTCTGGTTTTCGTTCTGGATCTTGACACCTTCCTTGGCCTCGACCGCCTGATGCAGGCCATCGGACCAGCGCCGGCCCGCCATCAGGCGGCCTGTGAACTCATCAACGATGACAATTTCGTCATCTTGAACCACATACTGCTGGTCAAGAGAGAACAGATTGTGCGCGCGCAAGGACACCATCAGGTGATGGACCAATGAGATATGGCGCGGGTCGTACAAGGACTCACCCTCGGGCAATATGCCCACTTGTGCCAAAACCTCTTCGGCCTTGATTTGCCCGGCTTCAGACAAATGCACTTGCTGGGCTTTTTCGTCAACCCAGAAATCGCCTTCAGGTTCGGGCTCGTGCGGCTTGGGCTCTTCAGCCATGCGTGTCAGCAACGGCGGCACCGCATTCATGCGCACATACAAATCGGTATTGTCTTCGGCCTGACCGGAAATGATGAGTGGCGTACGCGCCTCGTCGATCAGAATGGAGTCAACCTCGTCAACAATGGCATAGAAAAGCGGCCGCTGGCGGCGATCTTCGGCGCGATACTCCATGTTGTCGCGCAGATAGTCAAAGCCGTATTCGTTATTGGTACCGTAGGTGATATCGGCCTGGTAAGCGGCCTTTTTTTCTTCGTTGTCCTGCTGTGGCACAACGACACCTGTTGTCATGCCCAGGAAAGAATAAAGCCTGCCCATCCACTCGGCATCGCGCCGTGCCAGGTAGTCGTTGACGGTAACCACGTGAACGCCCTTGCCGGCAAGGGCGTTCAGATAAACCGCCAGGGTGGCCATCAGCGTCTTGCCTTCACCCGTACGCATTTCAGCGATTTTGCCATTGTGCAGGGAAATGGCGCCCAGCATCTGGACATCGAAATGCCGCATGCCGAAAACACGCTTGCTGGCTTCGCGCACGACGGCAAATGCCTCGGGCAGAAGGTCATCGAGCGACGTGCCATCGGCCACGCGCTGACGAAACTCAGTGGTTTTTGCCGCCAGCTCTTCGTCGGAGAGCGACTCCATGCCAGGCTCAAGCGCATTAATTTGCACCACCTGTTTGCGATACTGTTTGAGTAAGCGGTCGTTACGACTACCAATAAGCTTTTTTAGCAGAGAAACCATTCTTGTTTCATCAATGCAAACCTACCGCAAAATAGCGCAAGCTCGCATGCCTGTCTGTATGGGTTGGCGGAAAAATCCGCAGGAAAACGATACAGTTTAACGCACCTTAGCGGTGACAGCTTGCGTCGCCCCCGAGGCATCCGTCACGAGCTGCTTCGGCTCTTGTTGCCTGGCCAGAAACAAGGTGGGATCAAGAGGGTGCCCGGCCATGCGAACTTCGAAATGCAGATGCGAACCGGTAGACCTTCCGGTAGAACCCACCCGCCCAATGAGCTGGCCCTTTTCGACCAAATCACCCACCTTTACATTGAACGAGGAAGCATGCGCATAGCGTGTGACCAAACCGTTGCCATGACTGATTTCTATCAGCTTGCCATAACCGCTTGCGTAACGGGCCTGCGTCACTACGCCACCTGATGCGGCATGGATAGGAGTCCCTTTGGGCGCGGCAAAATCAAGACCTTCGTGCATGGTGTGGCGACCTGTGACCGGATTGCGGCGCCATCCGAAGGAAGAGCTCAGGTAGGGATAGTTGACGGGCGTATAGGTCGGCAAGCTGGCTTCCACGCCCGTTCGTTTGGTCAGGACCAAATCCAGCATGGCAAACCAATCTTTTTGCTCGGAAAGCTGCTGAGTCATCATGTCGAGCTCACGCCCCAGACCCTCGGCCGACCATGAAGCACCATACTCGGAAGTGATATCGTCCATCACGGGCGCCATACTGGCTTGCTCTATGGTGGCCTGCACTTCGGGATCGGTATAAGATACGCCGGCCACTTCGGCCACCCGTTTGCTTAGACCGCCCATCGCGATGATTTTGGCTTGCAGATCACCCACTTTGCTGGCCAGCTGATTGACGTTCTGACGCACATAGGCTGAATCACGCAGCACTTGCTCAGAAATAACCCGCTCTTGCTGAGCCGACAATACCGGCCGCACGCTGCGCTGGGATTGCACCCATGCGCCTGCCATCGCCGATGCGCCCATGGCGCACACTACCAGCAAAGCCATGACAATGCCTTTTGTTGGCCCTTTGGCGGTAGAATCGACAGACTGATTCTGCATAAAGCACTTTCTCACGTTAAATATTCAAAAACACCTGCACATGTCCAGACGTCGTCCTCAAGCATCTCAAGAAGCCACTACCGCCACCCTGGCGGTCAGTTGGCTGAGCGACGATCTTCGCGGCTCACAGGTATTGACGACAGCACGAGAACTGATTGCCCTGGAACAGGCGGCAGCACAGGCCCTTCCCCCTGCCTTGGCGGAGGTATGCAAAGTGGCCCGTATAGAAAGACAACAAGTTACGCTGGCAGTTCCCGGTGCAGCCTATGCTGCGAAACTTCGGCAGCTCGCACCCCGGATCATCCAGCGCTTGAACAGCAGCGGTTGGAACCTTAACCAAATCAGCGTGAAGGTTCAAGCTGGCTTGAGTAAAACCCAGACAAAAACAGCACCCAGGGAAGTGATTCCTTTGGATGATGTCGCTCTGAAAGCCTTTGAAACGCTATATAGCGAATTGCAGCCCGGACCGTTGGCCGATGCCGTACAACGGCTGCTCAGGCATCACCAGCCATAGCAGGTGAATGATTTGCCTATGAAGTCAGGCGAATTTCCATTCTTGCACAAAAGCCTTGGGGGCAGTAGCTGCCGACTCGTAGGTGACGATTTCCCAGGCGTCTTGCTGCGCAAGCAAGGTACGGGCCAGTTGGTTGTTTAGCCCGTGTCCTGACTTGCAGGCGACATAACGAGCAACCAGTGGCTTGCCGATCAGGTAGAGGTCGCCGATAGCGTCGAGAATCTTGTGCTTGACGAACTCATCATCATAGCGCAGGCCGTCGGAGTTCAGGACCCGGTATTCGTCCATCACGATAGCGTTGTCGAGACTGCCGCCACGAGCCAGGCCGGCAGCACGCAAGGCCTCGACTTCGCTGGCAAAGCCAAAGGTACGCGCGCGCGCAATCGTTTTGACGTACGAGTCGTTTGCAAAATCGACCTCGGCAAAATTGGCCGTGGAGTCGATGGCAGGATGATGAAAATCAATGGCGAACGACAAGGCAAAGCCGTCGTAGGGCTCAAGACGGGCCCACTTCAAGTCGTCGCCTTCACCTTCGGTAACTTCAATGGTTTTCAAGACTCGCAGGAACTTCTTGGGAGCTGCCTGCTCTTCGAGGCCGGCCGAGCGCAACAGATACACAAATGTACCGGCGCTGCCATCCATAATGGGGACTTCTTCGGCGGTCAGGTCGATATGAAGATTATCAATACCCAGGCCTGCGAGAGCCGACATCAAGTGCTCTACCGTCGAAACGCGCACATTACCCTGCTGCAAGACCGACGCCATGCGGGTATTGCCCACCTGATCAGCTTGCGCGGGCAGATCAACCACCTCAGGAAGGTCAACGCGATGAAACACAATACCTGTATTGGGTGCGGCTGGGCGCAGGGTGATTTCGACCCGGCGGCCCGAATGTAAGCCCACCCCTTTGGTACTGATAGTTTTCTGAATAGTGCGTTGACGTAACATATTTTTAAGTAAAAGTAGGCAGGGGCAATTTGCCCTAGCGTTACGGATACGACAGTTTAACCGAATTGAGGGTTAACCATAAGCACTTATATTCCAATTATGTTTCAAGTAACTTCATAAAGCTCAGGAACATTCTTATCTAATACGCTGATATAACGGCGCAACGACGCATGACCCCTGGGGAAAGGAGTCATGCGTCTATCGGGTACTGGCCTTATAAAGCCAGACCAGGCATGAGAGAGATCATCTTGACGGTTACCAGGCCTTGCAGCCCAGCATCAGTCAGCCTGTTTGCGAAGGAAAGCCGGAATATCAAAGTGGTCCATGCCAGCCGTTTCCAGGGCGCGCACCTGGGCCGAAGCCTGGCTGCGCGGATTGCGTATTACAGCGGGAACATCCGAGTTGCCATAGTCATAGCCGGTAACAGGCATGTTGTCGGTACCGGTGCGCAGCTCCTCGGCAGCGTTAGGCACCAGCTGAGGACGCTGTGCGGCCGGACGGCCAAGGCCGGTTGCCACTACGGTCACGCGAAGATTCTCGCCCATATTCTCATCATAGGCTGTACCGAAAACAATGGTTGCATCGTCTGCGGCGTAGCTGCGGATGGTATCCATGATTTCGCGGGTTTCGCGCATTTTCAGTGTACGGCTGGCTGTGATGTTGACCAGCATGCCGCGTGCACCATGCAAATCGACACCTTCGAGCAAGGGGCATGCAATAGCACGCTCAGCTGCAACGCGAGCACGATCAGCACCTGCGGCAATCGATGTTCCCATCATGGCCTGACCCTGCTCACCCATAATGGTCTTGACGTCTTCGAAGTCGACGTTCACATTGCCTTCGACGTTGATGATTTCGGCAATACCGGCGCAAGCATTATGTAGCACGTCGTCGGCGGCCTTGAAGCAATCGTCCTGGGTCGCATCATCGTCCATCAGGTCGTACAGGTTTTCGTTCAGCACCACGATCAGCGAATGCACATGCTTGGACAGCTCGGAAATACCGTCTTCAGCCATCTTCAGGCGCTTGCCACCCTCGAACATAAAAGGCTTGGTCACAACACCTACGGTCAATATCCCCAGTTCCTTGGCCACCTCGGCCACCACCGGACCAGCTCCAGTACCCGTACCGCCACCCATACCGGCAGTAATGAACACCATATTGGCACCCGTCAGGGCTGCGCGAATTTCTTCACGTGCGGTTTCGGCCGCTGCACGGCCTTGCTCGGGTCGGGCACCTGCACCCAGACCGGTACGCCCCAAACGAATTTGCACCGGCGCCTCGCTCGTGGCCAGCGCCTGGGCATCGGTATTGGCGCAGATGAAATCCACACCGTGGACACCGGAACGGATCATGTGGGCGACAGCATTGCCCCCCGCTCCGCCTACACCCACTACTTTAATGACAGTACCATTCGAGCTGGTATCGAGCATCTCAAAATTCATCATGATTGACTCCCTCACATTTCCAGAAAAGCGATAAATACAAAAAAATTTCCCCAGTACTACTTTTTGTTCGGAATCATCTCAAAGGAAATGCCAGCCTGTTGACTCGCACCTGATTTGAGACTTCTCCGGGAATGGGCTTATATTGCCCACCCATCAGGGCCACCTCGCCCTAATTCATGAACCACTCCTTCATGCGCGCCAGCAAGGTCTTGACGCTACCTTTTTGCTGGGCTACCTTGCGCCCCCGGGCGCGTTGCAGGCGGGCTTCGGACAGCAAGCCCATCACAGTGGAAAAACGCGGATTGTGCATGACATCGGCCAGACTGCCTTCGTAGTCGGGCACGGCCACACGCACCGGTTTCAAAAATACGTCTTCTGCCAGCTCCACAATGCCTGGCATCAATGCAGTCCCGCCGGTCAGTACAACGCCTGACGCCAGCAAGTCCTCGTAGCCTGATTCGCGCACAATTTGCTGCACAAAAGTAAACAGCTCTTCTATGCGCGGCTCTATGACGGCGCCCAGCGCCTGACGCTTGACCTGACGGTTCGGCCGGTCGCCCAGACCGGGCACTTCAATGTGTTCATCCGCACTGGCCAGAACCTGCTTGGCAATGCCAAAGCGCAGCTTGATCTCTTCCGCGTCCGGCGTGGGTGTGCGCAGCATGGCAGCGATATCGCTGGTGATCTGGTCGCCCGCAATGGGCACCACGGCGGTATGGCGGATGGCGCCGCCGGTAAAGATGGCTACATCGGTGGTGCCACCGCCTATATCCACCAGGACCACGCCCAGTTCTTTTTCGTCGGAGGTCAGGCAGGCAAGGCTGGATGCCAGAGGCTGCAGAATCAAATCCTGTACTTCAAGGCCACAGCGACGTACGCACTTGACGATATTCTGTGCCGCGCTGACGGCTCCCGTCACGATATGCACCCTGACTTCAAGGCGCAGTCCACTCATGCCTATGGGTTCGCGTATGTCTTCTTGCGAATCCACGATGAATTCCTGCGTCAGCACATGCAGCACTTGCTGATCGGTGGGAATATTGACAGCCTTGGCCGTTTCAATGACGCGGGCGACGTCTGTAGCCGTCACCTCTTTGTCCTTGACGGCCACCATGCCGCTGGAATTGAAACTGGTGATATGGCTACCAGCAATACCGGTATAGACTTCGCGGATCTTGCAGTCAGCCATCAATTCGGCTTCTTCCAGGGCGCGCTGTATGGAATTGACGGTCGATTCGATATTGACCACCACCCCCTTGCGCATACCCTGGGATTCGTGCTGGCCCAGGCCCAGCACTTCGAAACGTCCTTCCGGCAATATCTCGGCTACTACCGCCACCACTTTGCTGGTGCCGATATCGAGTGCAACGATCAGGTCTTTGATGTCACGGGTCATAGTCTTTTACTTCGAAGAGATATTGGAAACAGGGGCCAACGTAATAGCAAAACCGTTGGGATAACGTAAATCTGCACTGCTGATGACACGGCCATCCAGCCGTCCATTCAATTTGGGCCACGCCTGCACAAAGCGCTCTATGCGGGCAGCGAACGGCAAAGCACCCGAACGACCGTGTGGGTCGGCCACATCGGCGGCCGGATCCCGGCCCAGACTAAGATGCACACCATCGGAAAGCTTTACTTCCCAGGCGTAACGCGGGCTCAGCGTCACTTCCTGTACGCTCAAGCTAAGTGGGGCAAACCAACGTGCCAACTCGGCATAGCGCTGCACCACCAGCCGCTCGGAGCGGTTCGGCCCGTTCAACTGGGGCAATCTGGCATCATCGGCCAGTTGTCCCTGATTGGCGGTAAAGGATTCACCCCAGGTGTTGATCATCTGGTTCTCATTCCACAGAGCCAGCGGCTGCTGTTCTTCTATTCGGATACGCAGGGAATCCGGCCATACACGACGCACTTGTGCATGGCGCACCCAGGGCACGGTTTCAATCAGATGCCTGGTGTCATCGAGATTGACGGAAAAGAAATTACCCGCCACGCGCCCCGCAATCGTTGCCTGCACGCCCGCCGCCGTCACATAATTGAAGGCATCCGATTGCATGGGCTCTATCTGAATTTTGGCGATCGCAAAATAAGGTCGCTGCGCCACCCACATGACGATGCCCGCAATCAAAGCGAGCACAGCCAGCAAAGCCAGCGTGTTCGCGATGAAATTGGTCAGGCGGGCATCTGAAAACACAGAAATCTCCTTAGGCCGCGGACGGGGCCAGCACTTTGCAGCTGGCCGTTGACAAAATTTCCAGGCACAACTCGGTATAGCTCATGCCATCCGCCCTGGCCGCCATGGGCACCAATGAATGGCTGGTCATGCCTGGGGAGGTATTTATTTCGAGCAACCACGGCTTGCCTGCCTCATCCAGCATGAAGTCGGCGCGGCCCCAGCCATCGCAACCGAGCGCCATATAGGCCTGCTCGGCAATCTCGAGTATGGAAGCGCTCAGGGCGTCATCGAGCTTCGCCGGACATATGTATTGGGTATCGTTGGATATATATTTGTGCTCATAGTCGTAATTGCCATCGGGCGCCACGATCTCGATCACAGGCAGCGCCCGCGTCGATTTGCCGCTGCCCAGCACGGCAACGGTTAGTTCACGACCAGTGATGAACTGTTCCGCCAACACGTCGTCATCGTATCTGGCGGCCAGCTTATACGCCTCGCGCAGCTCATCCAGCGCACCAACCTTGGTAACACCCAGCGTAGAACCTTCGTGCGGCGGCTTGATAATCAGGGGTAAACCCAGTGTGGCTGCCACAGCGGCCAGATCGGTGTCCGGCCTCAGGACGGCATACTCGGGCGTAGGCAGTCCTTGCTGCAGCCACACCAGTTTGGTCATGATCTTATCCATGGCCAGTGACGATGCCAATGTGCCGCTGCCGGTATATGGCAAACCCATCAGCTCCAGCGCGCCCTGCAGTGTTCCGTCTTCACCATAACGCCCATGCAGCGCAATAAACACACGATCGAAACCAGCGTTGATCAGGTCGACCAGCGTGTAGCGTCCCGTGTCGAACAAATGTGCATCGACCCCCGCGCTTCGCAATGCCTCGCACACGCCCTGGCCCGACATCAGGGAAACCTCCCGCTCGGCGGAGCGGCCTCCATACAGAACACCTACACGGCCATACGTTCCATTCACGCTGTTTCTCCTAATTGCCCGGGCACTCGGCTGATGGATCCTGCACCCATAATCACTACAACATCGCCATCTCGAGCAAAATCACGTATGGCCTGGGGCAGTTCTGCCACATCCTCGACAAAAACCGGTTCGACCTTGCCGGCCACCCTAAGTGCCCTGGTCAGAGCCCGTCCGTCTGCTGCGATCAGAGCGTGTTCTCCTGCCGGATAGACGTCGGTCAACAGTACGGCGTCAGCCTGACCGAGTATGCGTACAAAGTCTTCGAAGCAATCGCGTGTGCGTGTGTAGCGATGCGGCTGAAACGCCAGCACAATACGACGATCAGGCCATGCGCCACGGGCGGCAGCAAGCGTCGCGGCCATCTCGACCGGATGATGCCCGTAATCATCGATCACGGTATATGTGCCAGCACCGTACTGCTCGGCCACAGGAAAATCACCCACTTGGGTAAAACGTCGTCCAACACCGTTAAAGGCTGCAAGCGACTCAACAATAGCGGCATCCGGCACACCCAGCTCTGTGGCCACCGCGATGGCAGCCAGAGCATTGAGCACATTGTGATGGCCAGGCAGGTTCAAACTGACCGTCATCGGAGGCAGAGCACCCGTGACGCCCTGGCGCTGCACATCGAAGTGCATCAATGTGCCTTCGGCCCTGACGTTCAAGGCACGCACCTGCGCTTCGGAGCTTATGCCGTAGGTCGTGACTGGCCTCGATACAAAGGGAATGATCTCGCGTACGTTCGGGTCGTCGCTGCAAAGTACCGCCGTGCCATAGAAAGGCAGACGCTGCGTAAATTCAATGAAAGCACTTTTAAGCCGGGCCACATCATGGCCATAGGTATCCATGTGATCGACATCGATATTCGTGATGATGCACATCACCGGCAACAGATTCAGGAATGAAGCATCCGACTCATCAGCCTCCACCACAATGAATTCGCCCTGCCCCAGGCGGGCATTCGCGCCTGCCGAGTTCAGCCGGCCGCCAATTACAAAAGTAGGATCCAGGTCACCGGCTGCCAGCACGCTGGCAACCAGACTGGTAGTCGTGGTTTTGCCATGCGTACCCGCCACCGCAATCCCGCGCTTCAAGCGCATGAGTTCAGCCAGCATGAGTGCGCGCGGCACGACGGGTATGCGCGCGGCACGCGCGGCCAGCACTTCGGGGTTGTCTGCTGACACCGCTGTGGAGGTTACGATGGCTCCTGCACCTTTGATATTGGCAGCATCATGCCCAATGGAAATACGTGCGCCCAATCCGGCCAGGCGGCGTGTTACGTTGGTCTCTTGGATATCTGAACCACTGATCGAATATCCCAGGTTCAGCAAGACCTCGGCAATCCCGCTCATGCCGGAACCACCTATGCCAACGAAATGTATGCTTTGTATACGATGCTTCATGCCTGCCTCCTGACAGCTTGTTCGCATGCATCGGCGATTTGACCGGTCGCGTTCAGGCAGGCATGCTCGTGCGCATGGGTGGCAACAGCGGCCAAGGCCGGCCGGCTTGCCTTGCGCAACCAGTCGGCCAGCCAGTCAACCGTCAAGCCGGACTGCTTCTGCAACCACGCCCCCTGGCATTCGCTCAGGTAGCGTGCATTGGCCGTCTGGTGATCATCAATGGCATGCGGCAGCGGCACAAACAGCGCCGCCACGCCTACCGCAGCGACTTCCGCCACTGTCATTGCTCCAGCCCGGCAGATAACCAGGTCAGCATCCGACAAAGCATGCGCCATATCGTCAATAAAAGCGTGGCACACTGCATGCACGCCGTGTTTTTCATACTCAGCGCGCAAGGAAGCCAAATGCTTCTCACCCGACTGGTGCGTCACAATAGGCCGCTCGGCGGCGCTTAGCTGTCCTAGCGCCTTGGGCACAATATTATTCAGGGCTGCAGCGCCCAGGCTGCCTCCTACAACCAGCAGACGCAAAACACCCTGCCTGGCCTGATAGCGCTCGGGTGCGGGTGTGACCTGGACAAGCGCCTTGCGCACTGGATTGCCCACCATAACCGCGCCAGGCAGGGCACCAGGAAATCCAACCAGCACTTTGCTGGCCAGTTTAGCCAGCCAGCGATTGGCGGTCCCCGCCACGGCGTTCTGCTCGTGGATAACCAGCGGAATGCGATGCAAGGACGCCGCCACACCACCAGGAAAGGCCACATAGCCGCCCATGCCCAACACAACGTCTGGACGGACACGTGCCAACAGACGATGGGCCTGCCAGCCGGCCCGGCCCAAGGTGAAAGGCAGCTTGAGCAAGGCCAACAGACCTTTTCCCCGAACGCCGGAAAACCGTAAAGGCAACAGTTCAAAGCCTTGTGGCGGTACCAGACGCCCTTCCATGCGTTCGGGATGTCCCAGCCACAGCACTTGCCAACCGCGTGCTTTCATTTCATGCGCCACTGCCAGCCCCGGCATAATGTGTCCGCCCGTACCACCAGCCATGATCAACAAGGTCGGTATGCTCATGTCCGTTTACCTCGCATCATGTTGCGGTTTTCGAAGTCGACGCGAAACAGCAGTGCCATGGCAACACAGTTCATGACGATACCGCTCCCGCCGTAGCTCACCATCGGCAAGGTCAGGCCCTTCGTAGGCAGCAAGCCCAGGCATACGCCTATGTTGATGAAGGACTGCACGCCAAACCACAGGGCCACGCCCTGTGCCACCAGACCGTTGAAAATGCGCTCCATTGCGAAAGCCTGACGACCTATCTCGAAACCACGCCAGACCAGGAAAACAAACAAGCTGATCAGGCAAGCCACCCCGACGAATCCGAGCTCTTCACCAATAACCGCCACAATAAAATCGGTATGCGCCTCAGGCAGATAGTGCAACTTTTCGACACTGGCGCCCAGACCCACGCCAAACCATTCGCCGCGCCCCAAGGCTATCAATGAATGAGACAACTGATAGGCGCTGCCATAGGCATTGTCAGGATTCCAGGGATCGAGGTACACAAAGAGACGTTCGCGGCGCCACGGTGAAGCCCAGATCAGCACGAGGAAGCTGCTGACCATAATGCCCAGCAATATCGAGAACAGCTTGCCATTGATGCCGCCGATAAACAAAATGCCCACCGCTATGGCGACAATCACCATGAAAGCCCCAAGATCGGGCTCCATCAGCAAAACCATACCCACCACCGCCAGCGCAAACGCCATGGGCAGAAAGCCTCGCATGAAGTTCTGCATGTATTCCTGCTTGCGCACGGTATAGTCAGCCGCATACAACAGCACAGCCACCTTCATCAGCTCGGACGGCTGAAAATTGACAACACCCAGGGACAACCAGCGTCGAGCCCCATTGACCTCACGCCCTATTCCGGGGATCAGCACCACCACCAGCAACAGTAGGCACAACAGAAACAGCGGCACGGCGAGTTTTTGCCATAGCTTCATGGGTATGCTGGCCGCGAACAAGGCGGCCAACAGACCCGTCAGCATAAACACGCCATGGCGTATGACGAAATAGTAGCGGCCATAGCTTTCGTAGCGCGGGCCATCGGCCAGCGCAATAGAGGCCGAATACACCATAAGCAAGCCAAACAAAGCCAGAGCGAACGCAACCACCAATAAAGACACATCGATGCTGGGCATGGTCGTGCGTCCGGGCCGCACGGCATTGACGCTGGAAGTCAGTTCGGTGAATAGACTCATGCCACCTCCCCACGGCTCAAGGCCAGTTCCTGCACTTCATCCACAAAGCAACTGCCCCGATGACCGTAATTACGGAACATATCCATGCTGGCGCAGGCAGGAGACAGCAACACCGTATCACCCGGCTGAGCAAGCTCCATACTGCGGCCAACCGCTAGCCCCAGGTCGGCGGACTGTTCGATCGGCACACCCGTTTCCACAAGCGCCTGCCCAATCAGCCCAGCGTCTTGCCCAATCAGGATGACCGCACGGGCATGCGCACGCACTGCCGCCGCCAAGGGGGAGAAATCCTGCCCTTTGCCCAAACCGCCCGCAATTAACACTACAGGAGCACCCATGCCATCAAGCGCTGCGACAGCAGCGCCAACATTCGTGCCTTTGCTGTCATTGATGAAATCGACCCCGCCCACTGTGCGCACATACTCTGTGCGGTGCGCCTCGCCCGCGTAGTCGCGCAAGGCATGCAGCATCGCCGCCCAACCCAAACCCAGGCTGCGAGCCAGGGCCAGGGCGGCCAGCGCATTCAAGGCATTGTGCTGGCCACGCACACGCAGGGCATCGGCGGGAATCAGGCGTGTGGACCGGCCCTCTGGGCGTGGCGGTTCGGCTACGGCTTTCTTGCGCCTCGTCGGTGCTGTAGGCAACTCAAAGTCAGTCGCTTCCGCCGCGACCAGCCAAAGCATGTCGTGACTACGCTCCAGGCCCAGGTCGCCCTCATAAACAGGCATGTCGTGCCCAAAGCTGCGTACTGACTGCGCCTCGACTTTATCTACCATGGCCATGACCAGAGGATCGTCGCGATTCACAATGGCTACACGTGACATGTTCAGCAGACGCGCCTTGGCTGCCGCATAAGCCTGCATGGACCCATGCCAGTCCAGATGATCTTGCGTGACGTTCAACACCACGGCGGCATCAGGCCTGAGGGTATGTACAGACTCCAGCTGAAAGCTGGAAAGCTCCAGCACCCAGACCTCTGGAAGATCATCGGCCTCCAGTGCGTCGCTCAGGGCGGTCAGGCCCGCCGGGCTGATGTTGCCTGCGGCTTTGACCGTATGGCCGCCGGCCTGCACCAGCTGGCGTGTCATGGCGGTTACTGTGGTCTTGCCGTTGGTGCCTGTCACGGCAAGCACTTTGGGCTGATAGCCTTGCCCGGCCATATCGGCCAGGGCCCGGGCAAACAACTCGATTTCGCCGACGACATCAATATCGTGCTGCGCGGCCAAGGCCAAAAACTCGCTGACCGGAGACTGCAGCGGAGATAGTCCAGGACTGAGCACAATGGTATGTACGCCCTGCAATGCATCTTCCGCCAACGCATTCGGCCCAAGCCGATAATCTACCTTGCCAGCGTCCAGCGCCTGTTGCAAGGCCTGCAATCCCCCCGGCTCGGCTCGTGTATCAAGCACTCGCAAGCGCGCGCCCTGCCGGGCACACCATAGTGCCGCAGCGAGGCCCGTCTCGCCCAACCCTAAAATCAGGGTCAGGCCATCGACGCGCAACGAAGGAAAAGACATCGTATTCATCGTAGTTTCAAACTTGCCAAACCAATAAGCACCAGCATCATGCTGATGATCCAGAAACGGACAACCACTTGTGTTTCTTTCCAGCCAGTCACTTCAAAATGATGGTGCAGCGGCGCCATACGGAATATTCGCCGCCCCTCGCCATAGCGTTTTTTGGTGTACTTGAACCAGGTCACCTGCAACATCACTGACAGCGTCTCGACCACGAACACGCCTCCCATGATGAACAGGACGATTTCCTGACGCACGATCACTGCTATCGTGCCCAGCGCGCCACCCAGGGCCAGCGCGCCCACATCACCCATGAATACTTGTGCCGGATAAGCGTTGAACCACAAGAAGGCCAGTCCCGCGCCAGCAATGGCGGCGCACAACACCATCAGCTCGGACGCACCCGGTATATAAGGAAAAAGCAGATACTTGGAGTAGTCGACACGACCGACCACGTAGGCAAAAATACCCAGGGCGCTACCCACCATGACGGTCGGCATGATGGCCAGACCATCCAGTCCATCGGTCAGGTTTACAGCATTGCTGGAGCCAACGATGACCAGCCAGGTCAAGGCTACAAAGCCAAATACACCCAGCGGATAGCTGACACTCTTGAAGAAAGGCACGATCAAGTCTGCCCGGGTAGGCAAAGGCATGGTAAAGCCACTCAGTACCCAGTCGCGAAACAGTGGCCAGAGATCAGCATTGGCCGGAGCCGATACAGCAAAGGTCAAATACACCGAGGCCACGATGCCAATCAGCGCCTGCCAGAAAAACTTGCGCCGGGACGACATGCCTTCGGGATCACGGTTGACGACTTTCTTGTAGTCGTCGGCCCAGCCTATCCAGCCAAAGCCAAAGGTCACCATCAAGACGACCCATACGAAACGGTTGGTCCAGTCCGCCCACATCAAGGTACTGACACCGATGGAGATCAGGATCAGCGCGCCACCCATGGTTGGCGTGCCATTTTTCTGGAGATGCGACTCGGGCCCGTATGCCCGGACGGCCTGACCTATCTTGAGCTCAGTCAGCCTGCGTATGACCCAGGGACCGGCAAACAGGCCAATCAGTAAGGCGGTGCCACAAGCAAGCACGGCGCGAAAAGTAATGTATTCGAAGACGCCAAACGCGCTGATGTGCGCATCGGATAGCCAGCGTGCCAGTTCAAGTAGCATGGCGTACCCCTTCTTCGTGATGGTCGAGTTCTTGTTCAAGGGCACGAACAACACGCTCCATGCGTGTGCTGCGCGACCCTTTCACCAGGATATGAGCAGGCATTTCTTTCACTAAGTGGCTATTCAGCGCCTCAATGGAAGCAAAGGACTGTGCCCCTGCTCCAAAGGCCTGAACGGCATGCACACAGGCCGTACCAAAAGCCAGCAAAACATCAACCCCGCGTTCATGAGCATAGGCCCCGACCTCGGCATGCATAGCATCGCCGTTGGCCCCGACCTCGCCCATATCACCCAGCACCAGTACACGCTTGCCATCCAGCTCCGCCAGCACATCGATGGCCGCACGAACCGAATCTGGATTGGCATTGTAAGTGTCATCTATGAGCTGGTAGCCGCCCGCCAATGCGTGCGGCTGCATGCGTCCCGACACTGGATTAAACGCCTCCAGTCCCTGCACTATGCCGTCCAGGGATACTCCGGTGGCGAAAGCGCACGCCGCCGCAGCAAGCGCATTGCGCAGGTTGTGCACGCCTGGCGAGGCCAATGTAAGCGTTGCACTGCCCGATGGCGTATGAATGCGGCATACCGTACGGCTGGGTTCGGCGTGAATCTGGTCAGCATGTACATCGAACTCTGGCGAGAACCCAAAACGCAGTACTTTGCGTTGGCCGGCCAGTTCGGCCCATAAATCAGAATAAGTGTCGTCGCCCGGAAACACCGCAATGCCGTCCGCTGGCAGCATATCGATGACCGTTCCGTTCTCGCGAGCCACCGCCTCGACCGTGAGCATGAATTCCTGGTGCTCTCGCTGAGCATTGTTGACCAAGGCAACGGTAGGCTGGGCAATACCTGCCAGCAATGAGATTTCGCCAGGATGGTTCATACCCAGCTCGAGCACGGCGGCACGATGCTGGCGGTTCAAGCGCAGCACCGTCAACGGCACGCCGATATCGTTATTCAGATTGCCGCGGGTCGCCAGGCTCGCATCCTCACCCGGCGACTGCCTGAAGATGGAGGCAATCATCTCTTTGGTTGTGGTTTTACCATTGCTGCCGGTTACCGCCACCACAGGCAAATCGTGCTGGCGACGCCAGGTCGTGCTGATGCGTATCAGAGCCTGGCGCGTATCGCCCAGCACAAACTGCGACAGTGCTACGGCTGCATCCCTCTGGTCGACCATCGCAGCGCAAGCACCAGCCTCAAGCGCGGTCGACAGGTAAGCATGTCCGTCGAAGGTGTCACCCTTCAGGGCAACAAAGAGCTGACCCTTGGCAATACTACGGGTATCAGTCGAGATACTCAGCCCTTGTTGCCACGATAAGGCAAATCGAACCCACTCGCGGTCGTCGAACGGTACGCGCCGACCCTGAAACTCTTGATACGTTTCATGACCCTTACCCGCCAGTAGCACAACATCGTGCACATCGGCTGCCCAGATGCACGACAAAATCGCCTGAGCGCGGTCCGGTTCGACTCGCGGCACAATCGACATACCCGCCTTGATCTGCTCGATGATGTCCAGCGGATCTTCAAGACGTGGATTATCGTTGGTCAGTATGACCTCGTCGGCCTGCTCACTGGCAATGCGTCCCATCATGGGCCGCTTGCTGCGGTCACGACTTCCGCCGCAACCAAATACGCATATCAGCCTGCCACCACGTACGCGGGCAACCTCACGCAGGGCCAACAGTGCACGCTCCAAGGCATCGGGCGTATGAGCGTAGTCAACCACCACCATGGCCTGACCATGTGCCGCACCGGCGGCACCCAAGGCTTCCACGACCTGCAAGCGCCCTTCAACAGAGCGGAGCGTTGCCAGAACCCGGGCAATACGGGACAGATCCCAGCCCAGTTGCTGCAGCACGCCCGTAACCAGCAGCAAGTTGGCTACATTGTGCTCGCCGACAAGCCGGGTGAGCAGTTGCACGGCGCCATCGCGCGTAACGACGTTGAACACCAGGCCATAGCGACCGGCATGGATATCCTGCGCCTGCACCGCAGCAGCCTCATCGCCGGAAACCGAATAAGCCAGTGTTGTGCTTGGCGACAAGCTGGACGCCAGCGTCTTGCCGGCGGGGTCATCAATATTTATCACTGCGCCGCGCAGGCTTGGCCAGGCGAACAAGGCAAACTTGGCGCGCTGGTAGTTGTCCAGTGTGCCGTGATAATCAAGATGGTCGTGCGTCAGGTTGGTGAATGCCGCAATCGCTATGCACACCTGGTCGAGGCGCCCCTGATCCAGCCCTATGGACGAAGCCTCAAGGGCCACAACCTGTGCGCCTGCAGCATGCATGTCAGCCAGACTGCGATGCATGCTCAAGACGTCCGGCGTGGTCAGCATGCCGCCAAGATTATTGCCATTGGGCAGCGTCACCCCCAGGGTGCCTATGGTTCCGCAAGGGGTGCCCTCGGCGTTCAGGGCCGCGGCCAGCCATTGCACGCAACTGGTCTTGCCGTTTGTGCCGGTGACAGCCACTACAGACATGGCTTCTGACGGCCGACCATACCAAAGATGTCCAATAGAGCCCAACTGCTCAGGCAGCTTGGGCACCGCGAGTACCGGCACAGCAAGCTCGGGCACGGCGTCGGCACGGCCATCGCCCTGCATCACAATCGCTGCAGCACCCGCTTCAACAGCCTGCCCAATATAATCGCGCCCATCGCCAGCCAGACCGGCGCAAGCAAAAAATACGTCTCCGGCAGCCAGTTGCCGGGTATCCAGGCACAGCTTCGCCTCAGACGATACGTGCCGGCCCAACCATGAAAGAATATCTTGTACGTCCATGGGCTTCATGGCTGCCGCTCCCCATTCACACTGCTTGCCACCAGCGACTCGATAGGCGCGTCAGGCTGTACGCCCAGACGACGCAAGCTGCTGGCCACCACACTGGAGAACACAGGCGCCGCGACACGGCCACCGTAATAGCCATTCGAATGAGGTTCGTCTATGGTTACGGCCACCACTATGCGGGGATCCGAGACCGGAGCAAACCCGACAAATGAGCTGCGATAAAGCGAAGTGCTGTATTTGCCATCCACAATTTTTCTTGCCGTGCCGCTCTTGCCAGCTACCCGGTAGCCTTGCACCTGCGCCAGCTTGGCCCCATCTGGGCCCGCTGCCGCTTCCAGCATGGAACGAATCTGGCCCGTCACTTTGGGCGAATAAATTTGCACACTGGTTGGTTTGCCCGAGCGCTTGAGCAAGGTCAAAGACACCATGTCGCCATTACGGGCAAAAGTGGTATAGGCATGCGCGATTTGCAGCAGCGACACCGACATGCCATAGCCGTATGCCATAGTGGCGCGTTCTATGGGCCGCCAACGATCCCAGGGTCGCAGCCGGCCGGAGGCCATGCCCGGGAAATTCGTTTGCGGCGCACGACCGAAACCCAGCCGGGTAAAGTTGTTCCACATCTCTTGCGAAGTCAGTTGCTCCGAGATCATGGTCATTCCGATATTACTTGAGCGCCGCAATATGCCCGCCACGTTCAGCGTGCCATTGCGACTCACGTCGGAAATCGTGGAGCCTTGATAACGATAGCGGCCATTGCCGGTATCAAACAAGGTAGAGGTGGTAATACGATTGATATCAAGCGCCAGAGCCGCGGTAAACGGCTTCATGATTGAGCCCGGCTCGAACGTATCGGTCATCGCCCGATTACGTAATGCTGCTCCTTTACGATCATCGCGGTCATTGGGATCGTAGGTGGGCAGATTGACCAGGGCCAGCACCTCGCCGGTACGCGTATCGAGCACGACCCCGGCAGCCGCCTTGGCCTTATGCTCAGCCAAGGCCTTCTTCAGCGCCGCGTACAAATCAAACTGCAGCCCGCTATCTATCGATAGCATCAAGTCCTGGCCGTCGACCGGCGGCACGATAGCCCGCACATCCTCAATCACTCGACCGAGGCGATCCTTGATGACATTACGCGACCCGGGCTGGCCCGACAGTGCCTCATTGAAGGCCAGTTCCACGCCTTCCAGGCCTTTGTCTTCGATATTTGTAAATCCGATCACATGCGCAGCGATATCGCCTTCGGGGTAGAAACGGCGCATTTCCATCTGCTGATGGAAGCCTGGTACCTTCAACGCCTTGATCTGCTCTGCAATATCGACCGACACCTGACGCTTGACGTAGACAAAATTCTTTTCATCGTCGATCAGTCTGCCCTTGATATCCTTGATCGACATGCCCAGTAATTCACCAACTTGCTTGATCTGTTGGTCTGTTGCCTTACGCGTGTCTTCGGGAATGGCCCAAATGGCGCGCACCGGCACACTGGATGCCAGCACCACCGAACCACTACGATCAAAAATCTTGCCACGAGTTGCCGGCAAGACCAGGGTACGTTCATAACGGCGCTCGCCCTGTTGCTGCAAAAACTCGGTGGACAGCCCCTGCAGATACAAAGCCTTGCCACCCAGCGCAACAAACCCCAGCGTAAGCAGAATCAGCACCAGACGCGAACGCCACAAGGGCATTTGCACGCTCAGGACCGGGCTGTCGAAGAACCGTACGCGTTTCATGGCTGACTCCCGCTGGCGGAAGGTTGGGCCACATTGCTGGCAACACCTTTTATATACAAGGTCATGTCAGGCGAGGTCGATACCATTTTCAAATCCTGGCGTGCTATTTCGTCGATGCGGGCATTACGGGCCAATTCGGCACGCTCGAGCTGCAAACGACGCCAGTCGGTATCCAGATCTCTGGCCTTATCCTCCAGACGATCAACCTGAACAAATAATTCGCGGGACTGAAAACGGGCAGTGACCAGGGAAAGCGCCGACAACATCAGCAAGACTGCGCAAATAATGATCAGACGGCCCATTACTTGCGCCCCTTTCTGGCGTGCTGCCGGGCTGAGCCGGACACCAGATTCATAGCCGTAATAAACGACGCGCCCTGATCGGGCGGCAAGGGTGTAGCAGTACGTTCGGCCACTCTCAGCACCGCAGACCGGGCACGAACATTTTCTTTGGACTCCTGCTCTGCGGGCAATATACGCCCCAGGGAATTCAATATGGGCTGCGGCATGTCTTTCTCGAGAATGGGCAGGCGCGCATGCACCGCCGCGGGCCGGGATGCCGCTGCGATGCATTGCTTGACCATACGATCTTCAAGAGAATGAAAACTGATCACTGCCAAACGCCCTCCTGGGGCCAAGACTTTTAAAACTGCCGCGAGGGCGAGCGCGAGCTCCTGGAGCTCTTGATTGATGTGAATCCGTATAGCTTGAAAGCTGCGGGTGGCCGGGTGTTGACCCTTTTCGCGCGTACGGACAACACTGGCGACGAGCTCGGCGAGGTCGAGCGTTGTACGCAGCGGCCTGGATTCGCGGCGAGCAATAACCGCCTTTGCAATCTGGAAAGCAAACCGTTCTTCGCCATATTTAGCTATGACCTCCTTTAGTTCATCCTGGTCGACCTGAGCCAACCATTGCGCAGCGGTAAGCCCACTGCTTGTATCCATGCGCATATCCAGCGGACCCTCTCGCATAAACGAAAAACCCCTGCTGGCATCGTCAATCTGGGGAGATGAAATTCCCAGATCAAGCATGACGCCGTTGACTGCGGTGATGCCCAAGCCATGCAACTGAGCCGGCATATCGGCAAAACCACTGTGCACTACCACTACCCTTTCATCCTCACGTCGCAAGGCTTCAGCGACAGCGATGGCTTCAGGGTCCTTATCGAAAACCACCAGCTTCGCTTGTGGCGCCAGACGCGACAAAAGCAAGCGACTGTGCCCACCCCGGCCGAAGGTTCCATCCACAAATACCCCTTCAGCCAACTTCGACGAGCCCTCCCGCAGCTGACTGCGCTTGCCTTTGGCACCAAAGCCAGGATCAACGAGGGCGTTAACCGTAGGCTCCAGCAGTACGGGTCGATGCGAAAACTCCATAGTCGGGGTCAGAATGAAAAGGTTTCCAGGACCTCAGGCATGCCTTTGGCCAGATCTTCGGCTTCGCGGCGCGCCCACTCGGCGCTATCCCACAACTCGAAATGACTACCCATTCCTAACAGCATGACGTCGCGTGTCAGGCCCGCTGCCGTACGCAGCTCGGGCGAGACCAGTATCCGGCCAGAGCCGTCCATGTCGACATCAAGTGCGTTACCCAGCAAAAGACGCTGCAATGGACGAGCCTGCATAGGGAAAGCCGCAATCTGCTCGCGCTTTTTCTCCCAAACCGAACGGGGATAAACCAGTAGACAACCATCAGGGTGGCGGGTCAGGGTAAGACGCCCTTCTACCTGCGAAACGAGTGCGTCACGATGCCGGGTCGGAATGGACATCCGACCCTTGGCATCTAGCGTGAGTGCACTGCAGCCCTGAAACACGATTTTTTCCCCACTTTTTTGCACAAAAACCTACTTTTCCCCACTCTAAGGGATAGCTTGCAAGAGGTCAAGCGCAAAGTTGCAATTTTTTCAATTACAACAAGCACTTAGCGCTGTTTTATTAAGGTTTGTAGAAAAAAATATGTAGATAAATCAAGAAATTGGCGAAGCAACTGCAAGTCCTTTATCAGAAGACAGACGCATGCCGGGAGAATTTGTTTGCATTTGTTGACAAGTAAGGCGAGGGGGCACGCCCTACAGGGCAGGAAAGAGGTGAGACAGGTCTGTAGGCCGGATTCTGTACGCCGGTAGAACCGGCGGGCAATCATTCCTCTGGGTGCCGCATTGCTGCGTCACTCTAGCCATCTACCCGCATGCTGGAGCGAGCCGCCCCTCGGGCCGAAGCCTGCACATGCCTATTTGATGTTGCTCCGGGTAGAGGTTGCCGCGTTTCACCCTGCCGCGCAGCAACCGGTAAACCGGCTGCTCAGCACGGAGATAGCCGTGCTGGTGCATGCAATGCATGCCCTCGCGGCAGACTCGTCTCTGTGGCCCTGTTCCTCGGCTCGGTCTTGTGCCACGCACAAGCCCTTGCCGGACGGCCGTTAGCCGCTACCCTGCCCTATGGAGTCCGGACCTTCCTCGATACTCGAAAGTACCGCGATTGCCCAACCTGCCTCACGCAGGCATTGTAACCTGCGACAATAGAGTCTTTCTTGATTCGCGCACACAGGTTTTTGTTTTTATGGCTGCCACCACGCTGATTACCCTGAGCAATGCCCAGCTTGCCTATGGGCACCACCCTCTTCTCGACCATACTGATTTTGCGATTCAACCGGGCGAGCGCATAGGACTGATTGGCCGCAACGGCGCAGGCAAGTCTTCCCTACTGAAAGTACTGGACGGCCGCACACTGCTGGATGACGGAGAGCTGATGCGCCTTGGCGGGCTGAAGGTCGCCACGGTAGAGCAGGAGCCTGACCTGGACAACAGCCTGAACATTTTCGAAACCCTGTGCCCAGACACCACCGAAAGCGAGGACTGGGCTCGTCCATCACGAGTTCAAGCCCTACTCGAAAAACTGGGGCTGGACCCGGACGCTCGCATCGCCGGACTGTCTGGCGGCAATCGCAAACGTGTAGCGCTGGCCAGGGCCCTGGCCGACGAGCCCGAGCTGCTGCTGCTCGATGAGCCCACCAACCATCTGGACTTCACCGGTATCGCCTGGCTGGAGAACTTACTGCTCAACACCTCTTGCAGCGTGGTTATCATCACCCACGACCGACGTTTTCTTGATGTCGTGGCAACGCGTATTGTCGAACTCGACCGCGGCCAGCTTTTCAGCTTTCCCGGCAACTTCACTCAATGGCAACAACGCAAAACAGAATGGCTGGAAGCCGAGAAACAGCAGAACGCCAAGTTCGACAAGGTGCTCGCGCAGGAAGAGGCCTGGATACGCCAGGGCATAGAAGCACGCCGCACCCGCAACGAGGGACGCGTGCGACGCCTGGAACAATTACGCCGGGAACGTCTCTCTAGACGAGAGCGGCAAGGCAATGTCAACCTGGCCGTTGCCGAGGGTCAACGCTCCGGCAAACTAGTGGCCGAGCTGGAACATGTCACACACCGTTATGGCGAAAACACCATTATCGATGATCTGTCGACCACGATTCTACGCAAAGACCGCATCGGACTGATAGGCCCCAATGGCGCCGGCAAGACCACACTGCTCAAAGTCATCCTGGGCAAGCTACAGCCCACCAGCGGCACGGTGCGCCTGGGTGTCAACCTTACCGTGGGCTATTTCGACCAGATGCGTAGCCAGCTGGATGAAAACGCCACGCTGGTCGATACCATCAATCCCGGCAGCGAGTGGGTTGAAATCGGTGATCAACGCAAGCATGTCATGAGCTACCTGGAAGACTTCCTGTTTTCGCCCGCCCGTGCCCACTCACCGGTGCAAAGCCTGTCAGGCGGGGAACGGGCGCGGCTGGTGCTGGCCCGCATGTTTGCCCGTCCCACCAATGTATTGGTACTGGACGAACCCACCAACGATCTCGACATAGAAACCCTGGAGCTGCTCGAAGAACTGCTCCAGAACTATCCGGGCACCGTTTTACTGGTCAGTCACGATCGGGAGTTTCTCAATAACGTCGTTACGCAGACGCTTGCCGCGGAAGGCGATGGCCACTGGCAGGAATACGTGGGCGGCTATGACGAATGGCTAGCCCAGCGTCCCATGCCACCCGAAGCCGCTGAAGAAAAAAGCAAAAAGAAAGAAACTGCTGCCGAACGCCCCAAACCCGCACGAAAGTCACGCATCTCGTCCTGGGAATTGACCGAACTGGAAGGTATTCCCAATGCTATTGCCGAGCTGGAATCCGAGCAATCGGCACTGACTGAACGGCTTGCGGACGGCAGCCTTTATCGTGATGCTCCGGATGAGGTCATCCAGATCAACGAGCAACTGCACGCCCTGGAAGATAAGCTCGACAAACTATTCGCACGCTGGGAAGCATTGGAAGAAAAAAAGAACGATAGCTGATCGGCTTAATTCGTCACAACCTTCCAGCCCAGTGATTCTCCTGCCGCCAGAGGCACTACGGTAGAGCCTGCCAACGGCAGCTCCTCAGGAATGACGTAGCTTGCGCGCTGCAAGACCAGTTTGTCTGGATTCACGGGCAAGCCATAAAATGCGGGGCCGTTCAGGCTTGCAAAGGCTTCCAGCTGGTCAAGCTTGTCAACAGAGTCAAAGGCAGAGGCATAAAGCTCCATCGCGTGCAAGGCGGTATAGCATCCGGCACAGCCACACGCATGCTCTTTAAGCCCTTTCGGGTGAGGTGCACTATCAGTGCCCAAAAAGAAACGCCTCGAACCGCTGGTGGCCGCATCCAGCAAGGCCTGCCTGTGTTTTTCGCGCTTGAGTACCGGCAGACAATACCAGTGAGGACGCACGCCTCCCTGAAACAGGGCATTGCGGTTGTACAGCAGATGATGCGCAGTGATGGTAGCGGCCACCGGGCCATCGGCCTGCTGTACATATTGAACGCCATCGTGCGTGGTCAAATGCTCGAAGACCACCTTGAGTTCGGGGAATGCCCGACGCAAGGGCTGCATGACGCGCTCTATGAATACTGCTTCGCGGTCGAACAAATCGACATCGGGATCAGTGACTTCTCCGTGCACCAGCAGCGGCATGCCGCTACGCTGCATCGCCTCTAGCGCGGTAGCACAGCGGCCAAGCAAATCAGTCACCCCGGCATCCGAATTGGTGGTTGCTCCTGCGGGATATAGCTTGATGCCATGCACCATGCCCGACTCGCTGGCGCGACGGACTTCATCAGCACTGGTGTTGTCGGTCAGGTACAAGGTCATGAGCGGTGTGAATCGGCCCGGCTCCACGCCGGCTCTGGCAAGCGCAGCAACAATACGCTCACGATAGGCCAACGCAAGCTCGGTCGTCGTCACAGGGGGCTTCAGGTTGGGCATGATGATGGCTCGGGCAAATTGTTGAGCCGTATGCGCCACGACAGAGTCCAGCACAGCACCATCGCGTAAGTGCAGATGCCAGTCGTCCGGGCGGGTGATAGTCAGGTTTTCAATTGCGTCGGTCATGGAAGAGTCGTGTAAGAAACAGTTGGTATCAGTTGTTGGTCGCTAAAGGCATGCTGCGCTCTACTAAACGGCAAAACATGGCGCTACCCACAGGGATGACCGCGTCGTTAAAGTCGAAAGCCGGACTATGCAGCACGCGTCCCGACTCGGCGCCACCCTGCCCAAGACGGAAGTAGGCACCTGGTCGTTCCTGCAGCATAAAGGAAAAGTCCTCTGAGCCCATGGAAGGCACCAGGTTAGGGACGACCTTATCGGCACCAAACAATTCCGTGGCAACATCCACTACAAAATCAGCATGCTCGGGAGTATTCACGGTAGCTGGAAACAAATGGTGGTATTTCAGTTCGATCTTTGCACCAAATGCCGATGCAATGCCCGTCGCCAGTTCCTGCATGCGTTTGATGACCTGCTCCTGCACAACAGGATTGAATGTGCGTACCGTGCCGCTCATGCGGGCAAGACCCGGAATGACGTTCATGGCCGGCAAGCTGCCAGCGTTGACGGCAGCCACGGTAATGACTGCTGCATCGGGCGCGGGCACATTCCGCGACACCACGGTCTGTAACGCCGTGATCAGTTGTGCGGCTATTACCACCGGATCGTTGGTCTGATACGGGTGGGCACCATGTCCGCCACGGCCTTCGATGAGAATCTCGAAATGATCGGCGGCCGCCATCATGGGACCCGGGTTCACCCCGATCATACCGGCGGGCAAGCCTGGCCAGTTATGCAGACCGTATATGGCGTCGCAATGAAAGCGATCGAACAGCCCGTCGTCGAGCATCGCCTGCGCCCCGCCGAGTCCTTCTTCGGCCGGCTGAAAAATCAATACCACCCGGCCGTCAAAGTTACGGGTTTCTGCAAGATAGCGCGCAGCCCCCAGCAATACCGCCGTATGGCCGTCATGGCCGCAGGCATGCATGACGCCGGCACAAGTAGAGGCATGCCCAACATCGTTCTGCTCGAGGATAGGCAGCGCATCCATGTCGGCTCGCAGGCCTATGCTTCGGCCACTCGTGTTCTGCCGGCCCTCGAGCACCCCTACCACCCCCGTCTTGCCGATATGCCTGTGTACCTCGTATCCGAGCGCCGTCAGGCTATTGGCCACCAGATTCGAAGTACGCTGCTCTTTGAAACCAAGTTCAGGATGGGCATGAATGTCGCGCCGCAAGGCAGTCAGCTCATCATGAAAGAGGCTGATGGCTTCAAACACATTCCTGGCATACATCGGATTGACGCTCCTGAGGGTAAAAAGCAGACTTGAGAGAGAATAAATCAGCACAGTATCATACGCTGAGCACATCTGCCCCATGAGACCACTTGCATAAATTGTTTGGCCTTTCGGGGAGTCTCACGGTATGCTGCAGTAGAATCGTACTTTTCAACCCAGTTAGGAGCCCTATTCTATGGCAACAACCGAGAAACCCGCCCGTAAGCCTAATGCGGCGTTCATGAAGCCACTTACCCCTAGTGCTACCTTAGCTGCCATCATCGGTCCCGAGGCAGTCCCACGCACCGAAGTCACCAAGAAAATCTGGGACTACATCAAAAAACACGACCTGCAAGACCCCAAGAATCGTCGCAACATTAATGCAGATGACAAACTGCGTCCTTTGTTCGGTAAAGAGCAGGTCTCGATGTTCGAGCTAACCAAGCTCGTCAGCGGACATCTTAAATAAGTCAAACCAGCCATCCTACAGGCGAGGCGTCAGCCTCCCTACAGTACCTACAAATGCGCGCCTGAAGCGCTCCAAGCTTAAGCCGCGCAGCTTGGCACAAATACTAAAAAAGCTGCCTCGGTGTCGAGGCAGCTTTTTTTTAGTGTAACAAGATCGCAGTCAAGCGGGATTAATACTCAGCAACTGGAGCCTGTCCTGAAAACAGCGCCAGCCAGCCCTTGATGAGCCGATACACAATCCAGACCAAAGCAATCAGGCCCGTAAGCCAGCCTATGAAAATAAACGTGGCCAGCCCACTGAGTACTATCCATAGCAAGCCCCACCAGAATGTCTTGATGACCCAATCGAAATGATTGGCGTAAACCGTGCCGGCGGCATCACCGCGTTTTAGGTATGCCAGGACAATGGCAGCTATTGTTGCCACGCCGAAAAAGCCGGCGCTAAGCAGTCCTATTGCAAACAGCCCATAGATAAGATGCGTAAGATTACGCATCGACAAGCCCTTGCCTTCTTCTGGCGGATATGCCTGGGTCATTCGATAAGCTCCAAAAAACAGCCGCAAAAAAACTGCGGTGAAATAAACAGAACGTCTATTTTACAAGAGGGAATTGTATTGTGTTTTTGGCGGGCAATAAAAAACCCCCACACGAGTAGTGCGGGGGTTTTTCTTTCAATAAGAGCCTGACGATGACCTACTTTCACAGAC
>NZ_SDQD01000004.1 GCF_004153685.1 Pollutimonas harenae
CCGCGCCCTGCCGCGGATGATCACCCGAGACAAAGAAATGGTCGATGTAACCGTTCTCCTGCAGATCTGCATAGGCGATGAGCAGTCCGTCCGCCTCTATGACAAACGGATTGATCCCTCTGATTCGCGTCTGCCAAATGCGGCCGTCCAGATCGGCAGGTGCCCATGCCTCGATCTGCGGCGAGGAATAGTCTCTACTCGCGATCTGATGGATGGCAGAGTAATAAACTTTGAAAAGAGCCGCTTCGTCGCCGACTCGAAACTTGCGCACATGCATTCCACTTTCCCCTCGACCTGTTTGCAGTTATCGATTATCGACAAAACAGGAATGTGTGTCGACGGTCTCGTTTTGGCCGATTGATGCTGGTTGGAGAAGGCAGAACCCGACCCAAAGCGGAAGTTCCGTAGGAAAATCACCCTCACTACTTTGCAGCGGCAGCTACCATTCAAGTTCATTCCGCGATTGGGTTTTCGGTGGTGAGAAGCAGATGGCTGAATAGCCAACCGAAAACCATCTACAAAACCTTGGTCGACTCAGTTAGCGGTTGCTGCTAGAGAAACTGCCGGTTTGGGATCCAGCATGGGGTGGATAAGATCATTACCCCAGTTCTGCCCCAACTGAACAGGTGCGTCATACCAGTCTGGAGAAAGATGGCAATTCTCGGCCTTCAAGAGAATGTTGTGTAGAATTCTGCGTCGTCCGGCTTATCCCGCAAGGTCTGCGGGCACATTACTCTTAAAGGGCATCAGGTTGAACGAAATTTCGCTGGCGGACATCATCAACTCAGCATTGCTGCTCGTGACGGCTTTTGGCGTCTTGGCGGCCTTATGGCAGATTCGCGTGGGCGCTCGATCCCAGAGAGCGACCTTTCTCAAGGACCTCTACATGCAACTGCGTAGTGACCCAGCCGTTGTCGAAGCTTTCTACAAGATCGAATATAACGAGTTCGAATACGGGGAGGATTTTCATGGTTCAGAGCTTGAACCAAAGATGGATCGACTCCTGACGCTAATCGACTTGGTTTGCGAGATGCGGGCTCAACGAATCATGACCAAAAGGGAGATGGGCTTCTTTGAGTATTCATTCGGCCGGGTGGCACAGGATCAGAGCGTCCGAGCGTATCTGACCTACCTGAATAATTTCTGCACAGAGAACCGACTCCAGAAGAAGCCATTCGCAGCGTTTCAGGCGTATGCACAATTGAAATGAATAAATCTAGACTTGATCTGACGAACACTGCCAGATCTGTCGGACACGAAACGACCCGAAGCGGTCTTTGGTCTCTAGGAAGGCTGGGCGTCTCATCATGAGCAAAGGCTGCCTTGCGCATATGTTTGCATGCGCCCCTTGGCTGTCGCTCTCAAAGAGTAGCAAAGCGCCTAACCGATTTAGATGAGGAGTGTATCAAGATGCGTCATGTCGGGTACAATCTTCTCTGCAGATTGGCATAGAGGTTGTCGCTGTTCAGCCTTGCGTAGAATTAGGGGGTTGAAAAAGAAAGCGCCCTTAGTGGGCGCTTTCGGGTACTGCATTAGGAAGCCGGATGTCCGCTCTTGGAGACTAGGTCTCGTACTAGGCTAGCCAACGATTCGCGGCTTTTCACCTCCAATTATAGGGGTAGGGAACACGAATGTCTAGCGATACAGATTTTTCTGATTTGGTCCGATTTTTGTCGTTAGAGCGGCTGGCTACTTTTGAGGCCATCACAGGATCTAGGGGAGATGCCATCTCGCTGCATCAACAGACCTTACGCCTCGGATCGCAGTTGATGTCGGTCACAGCCGTAATCGAGGTAGCACTACGCAATGTCGTCTATGAAAGACTGCAAAGCCACTACGGAACGGCTGACTGGCTCGTTACAGCGCCTCCCACCCTGGTATGGATACCATCTGAATCCACTAAAATCAAGCAGGCGATTAAAAGTGCGCGCCGGGAAATATATGCAAAGATGAGTCAGGCGCAGAAACGCCATCTCGATACGCTGGCGTTTCCCGCAGGTCCTCCCGCTCCTGCAGGAAGAATGGCGTATAAGCGTCAGGTGGTTGAGAGGCAAGCAAAAATTGCTGTTCCTATAGGCCAGGTCATGGCTCAATTGACTTTTTTCTTCTGGAAGCGCCTGTACTCCAAAGACTATGCAAACATACTATGGACGCCCCTAAAAACCATCTTCCCAGATAAGCGTCTGACGCGAGCGAACATTGCAACTCAGCTCGAACGCCTATATCAAACCCGTAATCGTGTTGCGCATCACGAGCCAATATTTGGCCGTCGTTTGCAAGAAACGCTCGAGGCTATCAAATTTTTTCTGAACCACTTTGACGGCAAAGGCGTCGATGGCGTTCCGCATATCAGCAAGTTGTTGAGCCACGACTTTGAACAGCTGAAGGTGTCAGCCGCCGAGTTGGAGAGTCGTATTGCATCGTTTAAGGTGGTTGGTGAGACTTGATCGAGATGCCGTGTGTTCAGCGCACGGCGTGGTTCGACGCTGCATTCACGACCTCGGGTGGCTGGCGAGCACTAATTGGATGGCTGGTATTCCTGACATACACCCGCGGGGTTGACGACGTCGGCAACTCGGTCAGTGAGTAATGATGAATTGAACCTTGGCCGATTCACCTCTAAATTTAGCTAGGATGGGTGATTAGTTCTCGTGTCTCGACATCATTCCCGCCTCACTCTGCAATTCGTCGCGGTCGTTAGCCGGCGTGGGAGGCGATTTTCAATGCAGGCACCTTATTGGGCATGTGCTGGCATTGCCAATTTGACCAGTGTCTGCTTATGGCCGAGGCTGTGTGAAAACATCGTCATAGCTCATTTTCAAGGGTGCTCTCACCATTCCCGAGCACGAGAAAATTGAATAGCGGTCGATCTGGAAGGTCGATTTTTCAGCTCTCAAAATTTTTTGACGTTTTCACACAGCCTCGGCCGATTCCTGCCGGGCATGACAACAAGTCCACTTTGACGCAGCTGCGGTTGCTTGTTTGGTTAACTAGGCGGTATGTGGAATAGAGAGCAAGGAGCGGCTAGTTATCCTACTTCCAGTTCAGAACCTGCGCCTAGGGCAGGAGGATCCAGTTCGTTCTGACCGTGCGCTAGCTCATTGGTCGCCACTGGCTGCAGGTCATGCGCTAGCCCCTTGTACGTCAACTGGTCCACCCGCTCAGGAAGCTTTTTCGCATCGTCTGTGAACACAACGACCTCATGCCGTTCCCGCGAGATGCTGACATAGTAAGTGTCCTGGGCGGTCGTGCGGCTGAAGCTTTCGGCGTTATAAAGGACTCGGCCGCAGGTCAGGCCTTGGGCGCTATGCGCGGTGGTGGTGTAGGCATAGTCCATGTTTAGCGGTCGATTTGTGGGCAGCTGCACGTGGCGGCCATTGGTGTCAATGGTGACGCTGGTTGCATCAATCGCCGCGACCTTCGCTAGCTGTCCGTTGACCAGGTCATTTTGGGCATCGTTGCGTGTGATGCGGACATGGTCACCCACAGACAGCTCTGCCCGGTTCAGGTGGTAGCCCAATGCCCCATTCCTTGATCGCAATGGTGAATAGATGGCCAAGGAGGGCTAGTTCTAGGCGTACCGTGTTATTGCTACGCGGCACACGCTTGCCGTCCTCACCCTCATCACCTGCTAGTCGGGCATCACGGTACTGGGCAACAATGTCGGCGCTCAAGCCAGCCAGGGAATATTTACCCAAATGCTTGATCAGCGCCAGGGCCTTTTTATGTTCGCCAATCTGGGTCGATGCGCGCTTAGTGGGGGTAACTTCTCGCAAATAACGCTTCAGCGCCGTCTCAAGAGTCATCCGCTCAGCGGGCGCACGATGTATGTACATGCCGCGTACCATTTCATCTTCGGTACGGCGCGCCCAGTCTTCGGCGTCTCTTTTGGTGCGAAAAGTTTTGGCGGTGCTAGGCCAGCCAGTTTTGCGGATTAGTGCCTTCCAGGTACCGGAAGGAGTCTTGACGATAGTGGCCATTCAGGCTCCGGGTGATGCTCAGCGCTTCACCACTGTACCGAAACTGTACCGAACTCGCAATTTTGGAAAGTCCCCCAGTCTTGGGGTGGAGGTCTGAACCCAGCTAAACACTTATAAACATTGCATATTTTAAGCTGGTGCCCGGGGCCGGAATCGAACCGGCACGCCTTGCGGCGGGGGATTTTGAGTCCCCTGCGTCTACCAATTTCACCACCCGGGCATTTCAAGCAGGTCGCCCCAAAGAACCTGAGGCGTGGCAGGAAGGCGTAATTATACGCACAGATTCAGATTTTCGCTGAGCCTTCATCACTTATTAAATTAAACACTTGATTTAAACGTTCGTTTAAAAATATACTTGTGGCCCTAAGTTATCGGCATTGTTAAGGGGCGTTTATGCCAGCTTCTGAAGGCAGCCTTAAAGAAGAAACGGGCAGCAGGGCGCGAATCATTGACGCGGCCATCGAGTTGTTTGGGGCGAAAGGGGTAGATCGAACGTCTCTTCGCGAGCTGACCGCGCAGGCTTCAGTCAATGTGGCTTTGGTCAATTACCACTTTGGCAGTAAAGAGGGGCTTGCCGAGGCGGTGTTTGAAACGCTGGCAAGCCAGATCAATACTGAGCGGGCTTTGGCGCTTGAAACCTTGTTGCAGCAAGAGGGTGCGGCCTCGGTTCGTTTGGACGAGATTGTGAAGATCTTTATGCGTCCCTACTTTGACCCGGCTTCTCGTCGCAGCGGAGCCTTGCTTGCACAAATGATCCTGCGGCATCGGTTGGCGCCCACACCCGGCACCAACCGCATCATTCAAGAGCATTTTGACCCGATGGCAAGCTGTTTTATTGATGCCATGGCGCAAGCATGTCCTTCTGTGGACAGGAAGGAGTTTTACTGGCGCTATGCCTTCATGGTGAGCTCGATTGTTCTGACAATTACTGACAGCTCGAGCGTAAACCGCCTTGCCCGGCTTTCCAATGGTCAAGCCGATGCTACCGACATGGCCCGAATGGCTGCGTCGCTTTGCCGTTTTCTTGTCGGAGCGCTGCAGGCGCCCAGCTCTACCTAATTTACAGTTAAAGCACTCAACCCATTAGCAGTCACTGGAGATATATATGCAAAGGACCTTCGCTTCCCATACCTTGAAAACGCTATCCGCATGTGCGCTTGTGGCGCTGCTGGCTCCCGGGCTGACAATGGCACAGACAGACGCTTATCCCAATCAGCGACTCGAGGTCATTCTGCCCTATGCCGCAGGCGGTGGCGTCGATGCCATGGCCCGTGCATTTTCCGAGGAAGCATCCAAACTGACCGAGCAGCAATGGGTGGTTGTGAATCGCCCGGGGGCGGGAGGCACAGTTGGGTTTTCGGCGCTGGCTCATGCGCAGCCCACCGGTTATACCATCGCTTTTTCACCGGCTTCTGCTTTGACCAACGCGCCATTCCTTCTCAGCAAGATGCCATTTGATACCGAGCAGATCGAACCGGTTTGCCAGGTTTTCGAAAACGTTTTTGCCATTGCCGTGACGCCTGATTCTCCTATCAAGTCGCTGGAGGATCTCATACAGAAAGCCAAAGCTAATCCTGGAGACGTATCGTACGGGCACGCGGGTCCGGGTTCCGTTCCGCACCTTTCAGTGGCCGCTATCGAGAAGGCTTTGGGTATTACGCTGAACGCAATTGCCTATCGGGGCGATGGCCAGATGCTTCCGGATTTGATGGGTGGGCATGTGGACTTCGGGGCGCCGGCAATTTCGTCTTTGGGAGGCAAAAACCTGCGCGTCCTGGCTGTGCTTGCTGATAAGCGCCATCCGTCCTTGCCCGATGTGCCATCAATGAGCGACTTGGGCTATCCGGCCACCACGCCGGGCCTCAATGGCTTATATGTGCCAGCGGGCACGCCCGAAGCCATTGTTACGAAGCTGGAGGGCTTGTGTAAAACAGTTGTCGAATCGAAGGCTTTCACAGAGGCGTCAGCGAACCTGCAGCAGGTTCCGGCCTATTTGACGGCGGCCCAGTTCCAGGAGCGCTTGCAGCAAACCTTTAAGGAAAATGAAGCGCTGACTCGTGACCTGAATATCAAGAAGGATTAGGCATGGAGCGCGTTGCCATGGCGGGCCTGGATGAAACGCATGATCCCGGGTTAACAAGCTGGGTCAGTTCTGCCAATACCGCTACGACAGACTTTCCCGTACAAAACCTTGCTTTCGGGGTATTCAGTACGGCATCAGATGGCCGCAAGCGCTTGGGTGTTGCCATCGGTAATCAGGTGCTTGACCTGCATGCGGCCATTAAATGTGGGGTGTGGTCCCATTTGCCCGAATCTGTGGTGCTGGCGTGCGCGCAGGATGCCCTGAACGACTTGATGGCTTTGGACAAGGGGCAGTCAAAGATGCTGCGTCTGGCGTTGTCGCGCGGCTTGAGGCTGGGTTCGGCGCAGCGGCAGCAGCTTGCTGGCTGCCTGGTGCCGCAAAGTGATGCCGTCATGCACATGCCTGCACGGGTGGGTAATTACACAGACTTTTTTACGTCCATTTATCACGCGCGTAATACCGGCAGGATGATCCGTCCCGAACATCCTTTATTGCCTAATTTTCATACTTTGCCCGTTGCCTACCATGGCCGCGCATCGTCGCTGCGGGTGAGCGGTACTCCGTGCATTCGTCCACGTGGGCAGATTCTTCGTGACGACTGTCAGACTCCGACGTATGAGCTGACCAGGAAGCTGGACTTCGAGCTGGAGCTGGGTGTGTTTGTCGGGCAGGGCAACGCCTTGGGCAAGCCGATTGTCATGGACGAGGCAGAGCAGCATGTGTTTGGTTTTTGCCTGCTTAATGACTGGTCTGCGCGCGATGTGCAAAGATGGGAGGCCCAGCCGCTGGGACCTTTCCTGGCCAAGAGTTTCCTATCGTCCATTTCACCCTGGGTGGTAACGCTCGAGGCGCTGGCGCCTTTCAGATGTGCTGCCGCGCAGCGCGAGCACGATGCTCCCTCTCTTGTGTCCAATCTGCATTCTTCTGTCAATCAGGAATGGGGCGGAATAGACATTGCCCTTGAGGTATGTGTGCGCACAGAGCGGATGCGATCTACAGGGCAGGATCACACAATCAGCCGGCCAGGCTACAAAGATCAGTATTGGACTGTGGCGCAAATGATTACGCATCACACTGAAAACGGATGCCCCTTGCTGCCTGGAGATTTGCTTGGCTCAGGCACGGTGTCGGGGCCGTCTAACCACGACCTGGGCTGTTTGCTTGAACTGACGCAGGATGGCAAAAAGCCTTTGCAGTTGCCCGACAATGAAACGCGACGCTATCTGGAAGACGGTGACGAGGTCATTCTTAAAGGCCGATGCCAGCGTGAAGGGTATGTCGGCATAGGGTTTGGCGAGTGTGCCGGGCGGGTAGTCACCAATCCGCATGAATGAAACAACGTTGACTCAAGAGGATTTTCACATGGATTTAACAAAACCCATACGGCGTATCGTTACCGGCCATGATGCCAGTGGCCGTTCGTGCATTATTGAAGATGGTGTGTCGCCTGCCGTGCGCACGGTGGCGGAGCGGCCCGGCTATCGGGTTACCAATTTGTGGGCCACCGACTCGACACCGGCAGACGTCAACGGGCCCGACCTGGTCACCGGGTTGGTTGGCGTGCAACCGCCCAAAAACGGCTCGGTGATTCGTATTATCGATATTCCTCCTGAGCCCAAGGATGAGGCAGAGCGCGAACGGGCGATGAAGGCAAGTTTCGGCCAACTGTTCGCAGACGCCCAGCATGCACCCAAGCCAGGTCAGCATCCGGGTATGCATACCACCACGACCGTGGACTACGCCATCTTGCTGGCGGGTGAGCTTGTCGCGATCATGGACGAAGAAGAGGTCATCATGCAGGCCGGAGACGTCTTGATACAGCGAGGTACCAATCATGGGTGGAGCAACCGCTCCAGTGAGCCAGCCAGAATTGCCTTCATTCTGCTGGATGGACAGAAACGTTAATGTGTTGAATGCTGGGCGCGCTACTTGCTATAAGGCTTTCGAGTGTTTTGCCAGCGGGTGAAACACTGCCAAGCAACCGATATAAGGAGAAAGCCAAATGAAAGCACGAGTCTGGATGCCCATACTCCTGGCGTTTGCCGCCCTGGCTGGCGGCTGCACCAGTACATTCCATGGCACTGGCGAAGATATTGAGCGCGGCGGCGAGAAAATCCAGGAGAAAACCAGCTAGAGGCTTGGTTTTTTATATTGCGGCGGCGCAGTGCTGCCGCGATATACCACTTCAATGGGGAACGACTGGAAAGCTTCGTAGGGCTGTCCTTCCAGTCTGGCCATGAGCTGCTCTGCGGCGGCATGGCCAATTTCAATTATGGGTGTGCAAACACTGGTCAGGCCAGGAGTCTGAGTGGCACCCAGGTCGGTGTTGTCGATGCCTGTAATGGACATATCACGCGGAATGCACAGGCCAGCTTTGCGGCACGCGATCATGCCGCCCACAGCAAAGATGTCATTGGTAGCTACTACGGCGGTCGGACGGTCGGACTGGCTGATTAGCTTGGCCATGCCTTGTTCTGCGGTGTCCAGATGAATGGGTGCGTATTGCACATGGTGCGACGCAAGCTGCAGACCGGCGTCGGCCAGGGCGGCGCGCATGCCAGTGCCGCGTGTCATGGCGCGGTCATTGCCCGGCAGAGGTGCGCTGAGCAGTCCGATGCGCCGATGGCCCAGTTCAATAAGATGGCGCGTCACTTCGTAGGCTGCTGCGTGATTGTCAAATCCCACGCTGGGATGTCGATGTAATGGGTCGACGCCCCAAGTCAGTACATAAGGCCGCCCGTAGTCTTCGAGCAGGGAAAACAAGGCAGGGTGGTGGTCCAGGCCTACGAATACAAAGGCGTCCACGCCGTGCTGTACCAACTGCGATGCCACCCGCAGCTCGGCATCCAGGTCGTAATGATGTTCGGCCAGTACCAGCGAATACCCTTGGGGTGACGAGCTATTGATGGACGGCAGCCTACCTTGCAATATCTGGCAGGGAAACTTTCCTGATGGCTCGGATGCAGGTTGGGTGCCTGGCCCGCAAACCGCCAGATCATTTCGACCCAACGACTACGGTTTGTACAACGTGGCAGGGAATGTATGGGAGTGGTGTGCTGACTTCTTCTCGCTGCACTATCATAAGGTCACTGACCTGCATAACCCTGCTTTCACCCGTGATACCGGCTTTCGCTCATTGCGCGGCGGTTCATTTTTATGCGATGCCTCATACTGCAATCGCTATCGTGTGGCAGCACGCAACAGCGGCACACCGGACAGTACCGCCAGCAACTGTGGTTTCCGGGTGGTGCAATAAGAAGGCCTCACCGCGCCACCAGCCTGCGTAGCCAGGCCAGCAGCGCCCGAGGAAGTTCTGTAGGCTCTTGCAGCAAGGCATACTGCCCGGCACCAAACATGCCCGGCAAGTATTTGGCAGCCTGACGATCAATAGTCAGGCAAAAAGGAAAGACGCCTTGCATGCGTGCCTCGGTTACGGCGCGTCTTGTGTCTTCCACGCCATAACGTCCCTCGTACTCATCCAGGTCGTTGGGCTTTCCATCGGACAGCAACAGCAGCAAGCGATGCTGGGCGGGCTGTTTCATTAACTGAGCAGTGGCATGGCGCAGTGCAGCGCCACTGCGGGTGTAGTGTTGCGGTTCCAGTGCTGCGATCCGCCGTGCAATATTGGGGCCATGCGGTTCCTTGAAATCCTTGATCTGCCTGACCGTTACACCTAGAGGCCCTTCGCCTGAAAAGGCCTGAATGGCGCAAGGTTCGCCCATGTGCTCAAGGGCGATTGTCACCAATAGCAGGGCTTCGCGCTCCACGTCTATGATGCGCCGGCTGCCGCTCAGCCATGAGTCGGTGGAGCCGCTGATGTCGACCAGCAGCATGATGGCCAGGTTGCGTACCTGTGGGCGCTGCTGGCGATACAGGTTTTGCGGCATAGGTAGTCCGGCGCGGGCGTCGGCGCCAGCTTCTATCCATGCATCCAGGTCTATCTCGTCGCCATCGGCTTGTCGTTGCAGCCACTGCCGTTCGGGACGTAAAGCGTCGAAGTGCCGGCGTATGGTGTGGACCAGGTTGCGGTGCTGGTCCAGCATTTTGTCTACCCAGCCCTGAGAGCCGGCCTCTGGGGCCAATACGTGCACGGCAGCGCCGGGATGGCGATACCCGCCTTGGCGATAGTCCCACTCCGGGTAATGCAGTATGCCTTGCACCAGCGTGGCAGAGGACGTGGTGGCGATGCTTTGTTTGTCTGGGGGGTCGTCGGACAGCAGGACTTCTTTGGCAGGAGTAGGTGTGCTGACCAGTCTGGCTTCGGCCAGTTCCGACAATGCGTCGGCATACTCTTCGGCAGCGGTGTCCTGGTCGCGATCTGCCGGGCGTTGCATGCCCATGGGGTCTTCGGCTTTTTCCAGCGGGTCGGCCGTCTGAACCATCCATACGCCTTGCTTGTCCTGGTCTTCGTCTTCGCTGGCCTTGCGTTCTTTGGGGCGGCGGGGCAGGCGGGCACTGCGTGGCGTGTTGCGACTCGGATCTGCCATGGCCGTTTCCTCCAGCGGGTCAGTATCTGCGTCGGATGGCGCAATAAGGTCGCCGGTCCACCAATCCTTGTACAGTGCCAGCGTATGTGGGGCCTTGTCGCCCCAGTCTGTTTGCTGATGCAGCGTGCGGGCGTGCGCCAGCGAAGCGCTGGGCGATGCGCATACAGGCAGGCCTTCTCCACTATCCAGGGCTGCAGCGAGGGTGGTTTGCACGAGGCGTTCTATGGGCCGGCAGGCGGCAGGTATATGTTCGGGTGTTGGCCTGTGTGCCAGAGCATGCCGGCGCAGTGCTGCAACGTTCGGTACCGTGCCGGGCAGCCGCTGTACCAGCTCATGGTCGCAGGCCTGAGCTTCCAGCAGCAGATACAGGGCGTGGGTACGCGGCCCGTCTGTTTCATTGAATGCGGCCAGCATGCTTGCGCTACCGCGAAAGGCGCGCATGGCTTGCAGCAGGGTCAGGGTACGAAAACGCTCCATGGCCTCTGGCCAGTCGGTGCTGTTCACGGTATTGGGTAGCCAGATTGCCTGCCCATTGGTGGCGGGCAGGGTCAGGTTCGATTGCACAACGTCGTGCCGGCGAAACAGGCGCGTTAATAATGTGGGGATGGCGGGAGGCTGCGCTACTCTGATGGCGTAGTTTTGCTCGAAGATGGCGCTGACCAGTAAATCCAATCGGGAGGAGGCTTGTGCCAGAATGATGGGGCGCGGAGCGTCGGCTTTGCCGCGCTGACGCAGCCATAACTCGCGAGCGTAAATGGTGGCATGCCGGGCGGCATCGGTAATGACGTCTTCAGCTTCCGCCATACGTGAACCTTTTTGACGCTAGGGAAAGGTCAGTTCGACCAGGTCGGTCATGGCGCCTACCAGGGCGGCATCGTCTGAGAGTGGAGCCAGCAGCGCTACCTGGCAGGCACGGCGCATGGATATGCCATGTGTAATCAATTGGGCCGTGGCTACCAGCAGGCGTGTGCTGGGTACTTCGGCAAGACCGCGGTCTTGCAGCGCGCGTAGTTTGTGGGCAAGTTCCACCAGGGCACGGGCCTGAGCAGGCGCTATACCGCTTTCCTGATGGACGATATTGGCTTCCTGGTCGGGTGGAGGAAAGTCGAAGTCCAGCGTGACAAAACGCTGCCGGGTGCTGGGCTTCAGGTCTTTCAGCATGCGCTGGTAGCCCGGGTTGTACGAGACCACTAGCTGAAAGCCTGGTGCAGCCTGTACCACGTCACCGGTTTTATCTATGCTTAAGGTACGTCGGTAGTCGGTCAGGGAATGGAGTACGACCACGGTGTCTTGCCGCGCCTCTACGATTTCATCCAGGTAGCAGATGGCCCCGGCGCGTACGGCGGCGGTCAGGGGACCGTCTTGCCACACGGTACGGTCGTGCCGGATGAGATAGCGTCCTATCAGGTCGCTGGCAGTCAGGTCGTCGTGGCACGATATGGTGACCAGCGGGCGCTGCAGCTTCCAGGCCATGTGTTCAACGAAGCGTGTCTTGCCGCAACCGGTTGGGCCCTTAAGCATGACAGCCAGCTTGTTGTGGTGGCACTGTTCAAACAGTGACACTTCGTCGTGGGCCGGCAGGTAAAAGGGTTCGGCGGAGGGTGGTGCAGCCAGACCTCCGCCTTGTTCCGGTACCAAAGTGCTGGCGTCAGCCAATTTGTTCATTGGCCAGCGTGCCTTGAGTGCTGGTCGGACTATTTTCGTCTAATGGCTCCAGCCGGGGTGGGTAGCGGAAGAAGTCATAGATGAACAGCATGGCACCGATGACGAATATCGATGCCGTGGCTACCAGCATCAGGAAGTGCACTTGTATTTTCAGCTGTACGTCGAGATAGCCTATGCCCAGCACACGCTCGAGGTAGACCTGGCCGATGCCGGCCGTTGCAAATGACAGGGTCATGCCGAACATGCCGGAAATTTGCAGCCAGAAGGCCCACATGCCCAAGGAAGTACCCTCTTCGGGTCGGCCTTTGGTCATGGTAGGCGCGGCGTAGCTGATGACCGCCAGTACAATCATCACATAGGCACCATAGAAGGCGGCGTGACCATGCATGGCGGTGACCAGCGTGCCGTGTGTCCATTTGTTGATGTCAGGAAAAGTGTGTGCCAGCCCCAATAGTCCCGCGCCGAACAGCGTGAAGACGGCGCTGCCTATGGCCCAGTGCAGTGCCAGGATGTTGGGGTGGCGTATGCCGGTGCGGCGTATGGCGAAGTAGGCGTACATGGCCATGCCGACCAGGGCGACTGGTTCGAGCGCGCTGAAGAAACCGCCCAGCGGCAGCCAGTAGGCGGGCACACCGACCCAATAGTAGTGGTGGGCGGTACCCAGAATGCCGGCAATAAAGACCAGGCCCACAATGACATACAGCCATTTTTCAAGGACTTCGCGGTCGGCACCCGAAAGGCGGATCAGCAAATAGGCCAGGAAGGCGCCCTGGATCATTTCCCATACGCCTTCTACCCATAAGTGGATGGTCCACCAGCGATAGTAGATGGAGACGACGTAGTTGGAATAGTGCAGCAAGGCGGGCAGGTACAGCAGGGCCGAGCTGGCCAGACCCAGCAGCAGTACGGCTTCTGTCGTAGTGAAGCGCCCGGATCGTTTGATGGTCATGCCGATGTTGTACAGAAAGATCAGCATACAGACGACAATGAGCAGCTTGTTGGGCAGAGGTTGTTCCAGCAGTTTGTTGCCGGTTCCCAGGCCAAAGAAATAGCTGATGATGGCGGTGACGCCCATAATGGCCCACAGGACCAGCTGGATGTAAGCCAGCTTGACGCTATGCAATTCGCTACGGGATTCATCGGCAACAATCCAGTAGGTGGCCCCCATGAAACCGGTAAGCACCCAGACAATCAGCAGATTGGTGTGCACCGTTTTGGTGACGTCAAAGGGCATGATGTTCAGCAAGGGGTCGGGACCCAGGTATTTGGCTGCCGAGAGCAGGCCAAAGACCAGCTGCAGGCCGAACAGGATAAGCGCCAGGGCAAAATACCAGTAGGCGACGGATTGAGATCTGTAACGCATGGCGACTCCTGGGGCGATTATTTGAACGAATGCAGGTAGGCGACCAGTTGGTCGATCTGCTCGGGGCTAAGGTCCTTGCCATAGCTTGGAGGCATGAACGAGGTGCCACTGGCCGAGTACATGGGGCCCGGATGCAGGTAAGCACTGGGCTCGACTATTGATTCGCGTATGAATTCTTCCGCAGTTGTTGCCTTGCCTTTGTAGTCGGGTGATTCGATGGTTTTTGCGGCATTGGTGGCCATGCCGGCCAGTGATGGCCCGGCCAAATTGACGCCTGCTGCCATGCTGTGACAGGCTGCACAGGTGGGAACTACCGATTTGAACAGTGCCTCGCCCAGTGCAATGGGATTGTTGTCGTCGCTGACAGGCCTGGCGCCTGGCGGCAAGCTGCCGGTTTCAGCCTGGCCTTCGGTTTTTTGCTGGCTCAGGCTGAGATCGGTGCCGGGTATGGATCCGCCGGCAACCAATATGGGCCTGGGAGGCCAGCCTTGATTATCGACTTTGCTGACCCAATCCATAAAGGCGATGACATCGGCGATTTCATCGTCGGCCATGCCCAGGTTGGGCATAATGCGCCGGTGGGTTTCTTCGTTGTAAAACTGCGACGGATCTTTCAGAAAGGCGGTCAGGTACGGAACGCCGCGTTGCTGAGTGATTTTGGTGAGGTCGGGTGCATAGTAGGCGCCTTCACCAAAAATCGTGTGACAGTTGATACAGTTGTAGTTGTGCCAGACGTCCTGGCCGCGTACAACGCTGTCGGTGATTTGATCGGAGTTTGTCAGGGTGGGGAATTGCCGGTGGCTGTCGACCGTCATGCCCAGGAAAACGACTGTTGCGATGGCTGTCGAGACAAGGGCAAACATACGCGTCTGGCGTTTGTTCATGGCAGTACTCCTTAGACGCCGATGCCGGACCAGTAGCGTATACCTGTGATACAGGCATATAAGATGGCGATCACCATCAGTGCCAGTACCGCCCAACCTACGACCTTTGTAATCTTATAAAGTCCGTCTGCCTGCATGATGGCGCCCCCTTGTGGTGGTTCACATTCATAACCCTAGCGTAAACGCTTAAAAAGGACTGTAACAGATTGAAGCTCGCTTGCGACAAGGACTTGAAAAATTCGGGTCCGGCCCCATCTCCCTGTGCAACGGCCCTCTTCAGGCCAAGCACTGAAGTGAAGTTGGCCGCGATGGATTTTTATATATAAAAGAACTCCTGTCTCCCCGACGACGGGAAGTTAATGATGGATAGACAATGACTCAAACAGACACAAATATGGCATCGGAAACATTGGGCTTCCAGACTGAAGTCAAACAATTGCTGCACCTGATGATTCACTCCTTGTATAGCAACAAGGAGATCTTCCTGCGCGAACTGGTGTCCAATGCGTCCGACGCATGTGACAAGCTGCGCTTCGAGGCGATTGACAACCCTGATTTGTTCCAGGGCGACACCGATTTGCGTATTCGTGTCGAGTACGACAAGAATGCACGCAGCATCACGATTTCGGACAACGGCATCGGGATGTCGCGCGACGAGGCCGTCGCCAACCTGGGTACGATCGCACGTTCTGGTACCAAAGAGTTCTTCTCGCAGCTGACAGGCGACAAGCAAAAAGACGCGCAGCTCATCGGTCAGTTTGGCGTGGGCTTTTATTCGTCTTTCATTGTGGCCAGCAAGGTTTCGGTACTGAGCCGCCGTGCTGGCGCCGACGAAACGGATGCCATATTGTGGGAGTCGGAAGGCCAGGGCGAATTCACTATTGCCCCTGTCGAAAAAGCTGATCGGGGTACTTCGGTCACACTGTATTTACGCGAAGAAGAGGACGAGTTCGTCAATGGCTGGAAGCTGCGTGAAGTATTGCGCCGCTATTCCGATCATATTTCCCTGCCCATTCAGATGCAGAAGGAAGAGTGGGACGCCGAAAAATCCGAGCAGGTCAAGAAAAACGAATGGGAAACGGTCAATCAGGCCAGCGCCTTGTGGACCCGCCCCAAGTCTGAAATTACCGATGAGCAGTACCAGGAGTTCTACAAGCATATTGGGCACGACTATGACGATCCACTAGCCTGGACGCATAACCGCGTTGAAGGGCGCAGCGAATACACGCAGTTGCTGTTTGTTCCCAAGCATGCACCCATGGACTTGTGGGATCGCGAAGGACGGCGTGGCGTCAAGCTTTACGTAAAACGCGTCTTCATCATGGACGATGCCGAACAGCTGCTCCCGTCTTATCTGCGCTTTGTGCGCGGGGTGATCGATTCGGCCGACCTGCCTTTGAATGTGTCACGTGAAATCCTGCAGGAAAGCCGTGATGTGCGTGTCATACGCGAAGGCTCAGCCAAGCGTGTGCTGTCCCTGCTCGAAGATCTGGCAGAAAACAAGCCCGAGCAGTATGCCGAGTTCTGGGAGCAGTTTGGTCAGGTGCTCAAGGAAGGTACGGGCGAAGACCAGGGTAATCAAGAGCGCATTGCCAAGCTGTTGCGCTTTGCGTCTACCCATGACGATAGCGCTGCCCAGACTGTCTCGCTGGCCGATTATGTGTCGCGCATGAAAGAAGGGCAGGACAAGATTTATTACGTAAGTGCTGACTCGTACGCTGCTGCCAGCAATAGCCCGCATCTGGAAATTTTCCGTAAAAAGGGCCTGGAAGTCTTGCTGTTGTCTGATCGTGTTGATGAATGGATGCTTTCCTATCTGCGTGAGTTCGACGGCAAGTCACTGGTGTCCATCGCCAAGGGTGGTCTGAATCTCGACCAGATGGCTGACGAGGAAGAAAAAAAACACCAGGCCGAAGTGGCTGAAACCTTCAAGCCTTTGGTCGAACGCCTGGGTAAGGCCCTCGATGGCAAGGTAAAAGAGGTGCGCGTTACCGGCCGCCTGGTCGATTCACCTGCCTGCGTTGTGGTTGATGAAAACGAGCTGAGTCCGCATTTGTTGCGCATGCTGCAAGCTGCGGGCCAGACCGCCCCCGACCTGAAGCCTATTCTGGAAATCAATCCTGAACACGCCCTGATCGGCCGCCTGCAAGTAGCGCCAGAAGTTGATTTCGACGAGTGGGCCTTGCTGCTGCTGGACCAAGCCATGCTGGCAGAAGGCGCAAGCCTGGCCGAACCGGCCGCCTTCGTCAAGCGTATGAACCGCTTGCTGCTGGGGGGTGCAGTCTAAGCCGCGATCTACGTTACACCGGCGGCAGCTTACGCAGCGGGATGCCGGTTTCGCGGCTGAATCGCTTCCAATCAAAGGCGGGACCGGGATCGGTCTTGCGGCCAGGGGCAATATGCTCGTGGCCGCGCACCGCCCTGAGCGGGTGGCGGGTCTTGAGCGCGGGCACCAGGCTTTGCAGTGCCTGATACTGTTCATCGGTATAGGGCAGGGTGTCAGTGCCCTCCAGCTCGATACCTATGGAAAAGTCATTGCAGCGATCGCGCCCCTCAAACCATGAAACGCCCGCGTGCCAGGCCCGTTGGGTGGTGGGGACATGCTGCACGATCAGGCCGTTGCGCCGTATGAAGAAATGTGCCGAAACGTGCAAGCCGCGCAAGCGCTCCAGCCATGGGTGGCTGTTGTAATCGAGCTGGTTCAGAAATAAATCGACCACTTCGGGGCCATCGAAACGACCGGGTGGCAAGCTGATATTGTGCATGACCAGCAGGGTTGCGTCCTGGCCGGCCGGGCGTTCGTCGTGGTTGGGCGAGGGGGCATGCATTATGCCTGGCCGAGGCTTGAGCCAACCGTGGCGGTCGAGCACCTTCACTGGCGCTCCTGCCGCTGGGCGTGCTCTTGGCTGCACCAGATCTTGCCATTGCTCAGTATGGCTTCCGAACGGGGGAGATGAATGCCACAATGCTCGCAGCGCACCATGGATTCAACCGCTTTTTCCTGGTTTTTTTGTTTTTTGACCTGCTTGGGCTGTTTGCCATCAAGCTGGCTACGTTCGTTATGACGCGCGATAAGGCGTGCTGCCATCAAGCCGCCGATAATGACTATGACCCAGAATAATACTTTTCCCACATAAGCCTCATCGGAGAATAACGTCGAGCACAAAGCGGCTGCCAGTATAGGACAGCAGCACGAAAGCAAAGCCTACCAGTGTCCAGCGTAAGGCAATGCGCCCGCGCCAGCCGCGTGTGTAGCGGCCCAGCAGCAGTCCGCCAAAGGTCAGCCACGACAGCAGCGTGAAAATCGTTTTGTGGTCCATGGGCAAAGCCAGGCCGGTCAGCCTGAGCGATACCACCATGCCAGTGATGACCGTAAGGGTAAGAATGGCAAAGCCTATCCAGATCAGGCGAAATAGCAGGACTTCCTGCACCAATAGCGGAGGCATGGAATGCAGGGCGCGGTCGAGCGTAGTACGATTGGCCTCGGCCTGGACGGGGCGATGCAACTGGCGGTCGAGGGCTGTCATGAGCATGGCCTGCAGGGCTGCTACGGTGATCAGGCCATAGGCGATCAGGGCAATCAGCAGGTGCACGCGCAGCCATTCGTTACCCGCATGGTCAACAAGGTGTGTGGCCGGAAAGAGCGCGGCCAGCAGGGCGGTTAGTGCCGAAGCGGGCAGTAAAACGAGCAGCAGGCCATCAATGCGCATGACCAGACTTTCAAGCCAGAATACAATCATACCCAGGCACACGGCTGCAGAGAGTGCCAGCGCCCAGCCCAAACGTAGGGTATGCTCGGGCACAATAGCTTGCACCAGTGCTATGCCATGCAGGGCAATGGCGCCAGCCAGGCAGATTTTCCGGACATGCCCTGTGCTGACGGTGCCGAGCACGTCGGCCTCATTGCGTAAAGGTCGCCACAACGTTACGGCCAAGACCGTATACGCCAGTGCGGCCAGCAAGTGAAATACAATGCCTGCAGACATAAACCCTTAAGTTCTGATTATCCAATACTCACTAGTTTAAGCGAAATCACTCTATGCTCGACAATCTGACTCAACGACTTTCGCGCGTGGTCAAAACCATGCGCGGCGAGGCCCGCCTGACCGAAGCCAATACGCAAGACATGTTGCGCGAGGTGCGCATGGCTTTGCTCGAGGCCGACGTCGCCTTGCCGGTGGTACGCGACTTCGTTGCCCGGGTCAAAGAGCGTGCCGTGGGCCAGGATGTGGTGAGTAGCCTGAATCCAGGCCAGGCTCTGGTAGGCGTGGTGCACAAAGAGCTGACCGCCCTCATGGGGGGCGATTTGGGTGCTGACGCCAGCGAGCTGTCGCTGGCATCGCAGCCGCCTGCTGTCATCCTGATGGCGGGTTTGCAGGGCGCGGGTAAAACCACCAGCACCGGCAAGCTGGCCAAATGGTTGTCCGAAGGTGGCCATTTGCAGGGAGGGCGAAAAACAGGCAAGAAAAAAGTTCTGGTGGTCAGCGCCGACGTTTATCGTCCCGCCGCCATCGAGCAGCTCAAGACGGTGGCCGCGCAGGTCAAGGTTGATTTCCTGCCCACCAATACCTCGCAAAAGCCTGAAGATATCGGACGGCAAGCGCTGGATCATGCCAAGCGCCATCATTACGATGTGCTGATTGTCGATACCGCGGGTCGTCTGGGTATCGATGAAAACATGATGCGCGAAATCCGGGCCCTGCACGACTTGCTGACACCTGTCGAGACCTTGTTCGTGGTCGATGCCATGCAAGGGCAGGACGCGGTCAATGTGGCGCAGGCGTTTTCCCAGGCGCTGCCGCTCACGGGTGTGGTGCTGACCAAAATGGACGGCGATGCGCGTGGTGGTGCGGCGCTATCGGTGCGTCATGTCACCGGTAAGCCCCTGAAGTTCGTGGGTCTATCCGAAAAAATGGATGGCCTGGAACCCTTCCATCCTGAGCGCATGGCTCAGCGCATATTGGGCATGGGCGATATTGTGTCGCTGGTTGAGCAGGCCCAGAAAAATATCGATGTGGCCGAGGCCGAGAAGCTGGCTGCCAAAATCAAGTCGGGTAACCGTTTCGACCTGAATGATTTTCGCGATCAGTTGCAGCAGGTCAAGAAAATGGGCGATATGGGCTCACTGCTCGAGAAATTGCCAGCGCAGTTTGCCCAGGCAGCGGGTCAGATGCAAAGCGCGCAAGCCGAAAAGCAGCTGCGTCGCAGCGAGGGGATACTCAATTCCATGACGCCGGCCGAACGCTCCAAACCCGAATTGCTCAAGGCTTCACGCAAACGGCGTATTGCCGCGGGCGCCGGTGTGCCGGTACAAGAGGTCAATCGCCTGTTGTCGCAATACGATCAGATGCAGGGGATGATGAAGCAGATGAAGAAGGGCGGCATGGCCAAGATGATGCGCGCCATGGGCGGGCTCAAGGGGCTGGGCAAGGGCGGTGGCGGTTTCGGCGGTTTCCGCTAAGAATTTTTGCTGGGCTGCTCAACGGTTGGTTACGAGCTTCCCTGATATAAGTGTACTGGGGTGCTGTCGGCCGGGCTGCAGCGACTTTCGGGGCTGAACGAGCCGTAGGCGAAGGTAGGCCGAATGGCCGGACGAGCAAGGCGAAGTGGTGTTCGGCGCGCAGGCGCCGAACCAGTCACGAGAAGCAAAGCCCGGCCGACAGCACCCCAGTACACGCCTATAGAAGCTCGTAACCAACCGTTGAGCAGCCCGGCAAATACTGGATAGCCCGCCGAATCAGCCCCCACCCACAGCAACCACGATTTCCAGCTGATCACCATCGGCCAGCGGTGCTGCGCCATGCGTGCTTTTGGGGACGATATCGCCATTTTGCTCGACGGCAATGCGTTTGCCTTCGTAGCCCAGATGCTTGATAAGCTCGGCAATGGTCGAAACCTTCTCCACTTGCAAGGGCTTACCGTTAAGAGTGATGTTCATGGTCATACAGATTTCCAGATCAACTGAATTGGTCGGTCGCGGCCAATAGTCGGGCCAGTATGCCAGGCTCGTCGAAAGCGTGGCCGGCATCGGCGACCAGGTGGAATTCCGCCTGAGGCCAGGCCTGGTGCAGAGCCCAGGCGGTGGCGGCGGGCGTACATGCGTCGTAGCGTCCCTGAATGATGACACCAGGAATACCGTGCAGCAAATGCGCATCGCGCAGCAACTGGCCTTCTTTCATAAAGCCCTTGTTCACAAAATAGTGATTTTCGATGCGGGCGAAGGCCAGAGCGGCATCGTCGGCGGCATGGTCTTGTTGATGCGCAATACTGGGCAATAGGGAAATGGTGCGGCTTTCCCATTGCGTCCAGGCGTGAGCGGCTTGCAGTTGCGCGGCACGATCGTTGCCAGTAAGACGGCGATGGTAGGCACCAATCAGATCGTGGCGCTCGTGTTCGGGGATGGGCGCGAGGTAGTCCTCCCAATAGTCGGGGAACAGGTGTGATGCGCCTTCCTGGTAGAACCATAGCAGTTCTTTTTCACGTACAGTGAAGATGCCGCGCACAATCAGTGCGCTGACATGAGCAGCATGCTTCTGCGCATAGGCCAGTGCCAGCGTCGAACCCCACGATCCGCCAAATACCAGCATCTGGTCGGACTGCAATACCTCGGTACGCAGGCGCTCCATATCGGACACCAGGTGCCAGGTCGTGTTGTTGTCCAGGCTTGCATGAGGTGTAGAGCGCCCGCAGCCACGCTGATCGAACAGCAATACCTTATAGCGCTCGGGGTTGAACAGGCGGCGATGCGCAGTCGAGCAGCCGCCGCCAGGCCCGCCATGCAAAAAGATGGCGGGCTTGCCCTGCGGATTACCGCAAAGCTCCCAGTACACCTGGTGGCCGTCTTCAGTGTTCAAGAATCCCTGGTCGTAAGGCTGTATGTCCGGATACACGCGAGCTTCCTTGTGCTGTGCAGTGCAGAGCCGGTGTTTACCGGCTCTGCTTTCGTTTATTTACGGGTGAAGATCAGATCCCAAACGCCATGCCCAAGGCGTAGTCCACGTGTTTCAAACTTGGTTTGTGGACGGAAATCGGGACGAGGGGCATAATCGTCAGCGGTATTAGTCAGCAACGGTACGTGACTCAGTACATCCAGCATTTGTTCGGCATAATTTTCCCAGTCGGTGGCGCAATGTATATAGCCGCCCGGCTTGATGCGGCTGGCCAGCAGTTCGATGAACGGTGGCTGAACCAGACGGCGCTTATGGTGGCGTTTTTTGGGCCAAGGGTCGGGAAAATAAATATGGACGCCGGCAAGCGTGTCAGGAGCAATCATGTCGCGTGCAACCTCGACGGCGTCGTGCTGGATGATGCGTATATTGGTTTGGGCTGCCTCATCTATGCGTTTGAGCAGTGCACCGACGCCCGCGTTGAACACTTCAACACCCAGAAAGTTGTCGTCTGGCCGTGCTTGTGCAATCTTCAACGTGGTTTCACCCATGCCGAAGCCAATTTCCAGTACCGTGGGGGCCGACCGGCCAAATGCCTGGTCGAGGTCTAGTGGTGCGCAGCGATAGGCCACAGACCATTGCGGCAGCAGGCGATCCAGGGCTTCCTTCTGGCTGGGCGTAATATGGGCGCGCCTGTGTACGAAGCTGCGGATGTGACTGGTGCCAGACGGTGCGCTGGACGTGGTTACCACGTCGTCGGCCTGCGTTATGGCCGGAAGCTTGCTGGCGGCAGCGCCCTGTGGGGTCTGCCCGCCGGATTTTGGTTCGGTATTCGTGTTCATGGCTGAATTGTAGCGGTTGCCGGGACGGTTTTTTACCGTGTCAGGGTCTGATCAGCAGATTACAGGCAAGAGATCAATAGCAGCGCTATAATTCGGCACTTCGCGCTATGCGGGTGTAGTTCAATGGTAGAACGGCAGCTTCCCAAGCTGCATACGAGGGTTCGATTCCCTTCACCCGCTCCACACAGACTTTCCAAGGTGTTCTGCTGACATAGGCTGAAAGTCGCCCCGTGCTGCGCCGATGTCGAAACACGCAATCAATCAATTGAATCTCCCCGGCCCTAGGTCGAATCTGCTGCGGCCCATATTTCCAATATGCTGGAAATAAAAACAATATGTTGTTTTTATGAAAAGCCAACACTAGACTGCTTTCGGTTTCTCCACCTCTCCTTTTGGGTTGTGTGCCCTGTGAGTCTGGAGAGTGTGCAATGCACTGAACACTAGGAATCAGATAGATGGATGCCGTCAGTTACTTGCCTGTCGATGTCGACCAGGCCACGCTTGTGGGAAGGGTATGGTTGCCGGGGCCGCAAGGCGGTCCCAGCACCGTTGTCGTCAAAGAGGGTATGGTCTTCGATATTTCGGCCTATGCGCCCACCATGGCAGACCTTCTTGACCAGGATGACTGTGTCGGATTTGTACGTAGCGTGGCAGGCACCCCTATCGGCCTGGTTACTGATCTGGTGCGCAATAGCCTAAACCGGACGCTGGAAAGCGCGTCGCCTGTGCTGTGCGCACCCTGTGACGTGCAGGTCGTCAAGGCGTCGGGCGTCACGTTCATCATCAGTCTGCTCGAGCGGCTCATCGAAGAAAGAGCCGGCGGTGATGCCCGGCAGGCCCAAATCATTCGCGACTCCTTGCAGCAATCAATCGGCGCCGAGTTGTCGTCGGTGCGCCCCGGATCCGACAGTGCGCGGCAGTTGAAGAGCGAACTGGTCCGGCGCGGCGAGTGGTCCCAGTATCTGGAGGTTGCCATCGGCCCGGATGCAGAGGTTTTCTCTAAGGTGCCGCCGATGGCATCGGTCGGTCAGGGAGACAGAATAGGCCTGCACCCGGATTCCCAGTGGAACAATCCAGAACCCGAAATCGTGCTTGCCGTCGACAGCCGGGGAAGGGTACGGGGTGCCACGCTAGGCAATGACGTCAATTTGCGCGATATCGAAGGCCGTAGCGCCCTGTTGTTGGGACGGGCCAAGGATAACAACGGCTCTTGCTCCATCGGTCCATTTATCCGCCTGTTTGATGAGCACTACACGCTGGACTCCGTCCGACAGGCTGAAGTTTCGTTATTGATCGAGGGCCTGGATAGTTTCAAGCTCGAGGCCGTCAGCCACATGAGCCTGATCAGCCGGGATCCGCTGGACCTCGTTGCTCAGGTCTACGGCGATCACCATCAATATCCCGACGGTTTCATGCTGTTCCTGGGCACGATGTTCTCGCCCGTCCAGGATCGTGGCGCCCCGGGTGCCGGGTTCACCCATCACATGGGTGACATCGTGACTATTTCATCACCGTTGCTGGGTGCCTTGGTCAATGAGGTCGGGCTGTCCACCAAGATTTCACCCTGGACGTTCGGCGTGCGGGCGCTATATCAGAATTTGGGTTCGCGGGGGCTGCTGCCCGTTTAGCCAGGGGCATTCCAATTGAAGTAAAGCCTGGAAATACGGGCGATGAATAAAAGAGAGAACTAAGGAGATGAGGTTGGAGGACAAAGACAGCAATGTGACAGTGCCCAGGATCCGGGCGCTGTCCGATCTGATGTTTAAGGTGTTGACCGCCGCCCTGGCCCTGTGTGTTTTCGTCATGCTGGTGTTGGTGTTCGGTAATGTAGTGCTGCGTTATGTATTTAATTCTGGAATCAATATTTCCAGCGAGATCGCGCGGCTGGCCTTCGTCTGGCTGACGTTTGGCGGGGCCGTGCTGGCCTTCAGGACGCGCGAGCACCTGGCGATCAACATGGGCATCGAGCGATTTTCGCCCAAAATGCAGAAAATCGTCCACTTGATCCGGCAGTTGCTCATCCTCTGGGTGCTGTGGCTGATCATCACGGGGGGCTGGGCACAGACCGTAATCAGCATGCGCACCGTCACCCCGGTGGCTGGCATGCCGATCGCCGTCTTCAGTGGTGCCGTTCTGTTTTCAGCGGTGGCCATGGCCCTGATGGTAGTACTGGATCTATTCGTGGCAGTGCGCACACCCGCACTGCCAGAGAATACCAAGGTGTTTCGCACCTCGGTGGGCAGCGAGTAGGAGATCTGATCATGGACGTCCTCATTTTTGTTGGTACGCTGCTTGGCTTCATGGCTTTTGGTATACCCATCGCCTTTGCGCTGATCCTGAGCGCTATTGCGCTGATGTTTCATCTGTCCTTCTTCGATCCCCAGATCATCGTGCAAAACATGCTCACGGGTGCCGATAATTTTTCGCTCATGGCCGTGCCGCTATTCATTCTCGCGGGTGAAGCCATGAATGCGGGAGGCATGTCCAGGCGCATGGTCTTCATGGCAACCACGCTGGTCGGTCACATCAAGGGGGGCGTGGGCTATGTGGCCATCATGGCCAGCATTCTGCTGGCGGCCTTGTCTGGCTCGGCTGTCGCTGATGCGGCCGCATTGGCCGCACTGCTGGTTCCCATGCTGCGTGATCAGGGCTACGACATGAGCCGATCGACCGGCTTGATCGCCGCCGGCGGGATCATCGCTCCCATCATTCCACCCTCGATTTCCTTCATCATCTTTGGCGTGGCAGCCAATATCTCGGTCACCAAGCTGTTCATCGCCGGTATCGTCCCGGGTTTGCTCATGGGGTTGACGCTGACGGCGGTCTGGGCTTATTCGGCGCGCCGTTCGACGAGCGTCACGATGGCGCCCAAGGAAAGCGGCGCAGTTCGACTGAAGGCATTCAGGGATTCTCTCTGGGCCTTGATGCTGCCGATCATCATCATCGGCGGGTTGCGGGGTGGGATTTTCACGCCGACCGAGGCGGGGGCTGTCGCCGCAGCCTATGCCTTGTTTGTGAGTGTTTTCGTTTACCGAGAGATCACGTTGCGTACGCTCTATCTGGTGTTGGTCAATACGGCCAAGACGACCAGTATCGTGATGTACCTGGTGGCGGCAGCGCTCGTGGCGTCCTACATGATTACGCTGGCCGATCTGCCTACTCAGCTGATCGATCTGCTGGGTCCGCTGACGGATTCGCCCACCTTGCTGATGTTCTGCATCGTCATTCTGCTGACCCTGATCGGCACGTCCATGGACCTGACGCCCACCATCCTCATACTGGCACCGGTGCTGATGCCGGTCATCGAGAAGGCCGGTATTGATCCGACCTATTTCGGAGTCATTTTCGTCATCGTCGGCTGCGCCGGTCTGTTGACCCCCCCGGTGGGTACTGTGTTGAACGTCGTGAGCAGCGTGGCGCGCGTTCGGATGGAGGAGGTCATCAAGGGGGTGACGCCTTATGTCATCGCCTACACGCTACTGGTTGCTCTGATGATAATTTTCCCGCAAATCGTACTGGTCCCCCTGGACTGGTTTTATTAAAGGCCGGATCGCGAGGGCCGTGGCCATGGGCTGCTGCCGGCAAACCGGCGATATTTCTGGAGGATGACAAATGTCTGTTGATCTGAATAAAAGATTGAGTCTTAAAACGGCGGTGCTGGGCCTGGCCGCGGCCATGACCATGGGCCTGGCCAGCTACGATGTCATGGCCAAGGACATCAATTCGCGGATCATCCGCTTTGGTTATGGTTTGGCGGATTCGAGCCCGTCGGGCCATGCCGTGCGTTTCTTCGCCGAAGAAGTCGGCAAGCTGAGCGACGGCAAGATGAAGGTCAAGACCTATGGCAACGGCTCTCTGGGCTCCGACGAGCAGATGCAGAACGCACTGATCGGCGGGTCGCAGGAGCTGACCTTCGTTTCCACTGCGCCGCTGGCGGGTATGGTTAAAGGCTTTGGCGTCTTCGATTTGCCTTTCCTGTTCGACAATGAAAAAGTGGCCGATGCGGTGCTGGACGGCCCCGAGGGTAAGAAGCTGCTGGACACCTTGCCTGAACAGGGGCTGATCGGCCTGCTGTATTGGGAGAATGGCTTCCGCAACATCACGAACTCGCGCCGTGCGATTGCCAAGATGGAAGATATCAAGGGTATCAAGCTGCGTGTCATGCAGAACGAAGTGGCGCTGGCGGTGTTTAATGGACTGGGAGCCAATGCCATCCCCATGCCCTTTACCGAATTGTTTACGGCGCTGGAAACCAAGACCGTCGACGGCCAGGAAAATCCCCTGAGCACGATCAAGACCAGCAAGTTCTACGAAGTCCAGCCGTATCTGACGATTTCCAATCACGTCTATACGCCTTTCGTCCTGCTGGCCTCGAAGCGCTGGTGGGATGACCTGACGGCTGATGAGCAGGGTGTCATTACCCAGGCTGCCAAGACCGCCCAGGCTTACCAGCGCAAGATCAGCCGCAAGGCAGACAGCGAAGCGCTGCAGTTCATCAAGGACCAGGGTGTCGAGGTGTCTCGCTTCTCTCCCGAGGAAAAGGAAAAGATCCGGACGACGCTGCAGCCCATCGTGGCCAAGCTGCGTACAGAAATCGGACCCGATACGGTGGATGGCATCATGAAGGCCGCGAAAGCAGCACAGTAAGCATCCGCGGTAAGCGGCGTAGCATGCGAGTCGCCTCGCGGCTGCGCCGCGCCAGTATGCAGGCCGTATGATCCGGCCGACTCGATCACGGAGGGCGGCACCGTGGGTTGATCGATTTTCTTTTGCCGCCGGAAGCATTTGAAGGCGTTGTCTTATGTCTGATTCTGAACAATCCAAATTGCGTAGCCGTCGCTGGTTCGACAACCCGGCCGACCCGGGGATGACGGCCATGTACGTCGAGCGGTACATGAACTACGGAATCACCCGTGCGGAGCTGCAGTCGGGCAAGCCGATTATCGGCATTGCGCAGACCGGTTCCGACCTGTGTCCCTGTAATCGCCATCACATCGAATTGGCCAAGCGCGTTCGGGACGGCATTCGTGATGCCGGGGGAATTCCTCTGGAGTTTCCCATGCATCCGATCCAGGAGACAGGCAAGCGCCCGACGGCTGCCATCGACCGGAACCTGGCTTATCTGGGGCTGGTGGAAGTCCTGCACGGCTATCCGCTCGATGGTGTTGTTCTGACGACCGGCTGTGACAAGACGACTCCAGCGTGCCTGATGGGCGCTGCGACCGTCAATATCCCGTCGATTGTCCTGTCCGGAGGTCCGATGCTGGATGGCTGGTGGGACGGCAAGCTGGCGGGTTCGGGCACGCTGATTTGGGAAGCCCGCCGTCGCCTCGCGGTCGGAGACATCGACTACAACGGCTTCATGGATGCCGCGGCCGCCTCGGCACCGTCGATCGGCCATTGCAATACCATGGGAACAGCCCTGTCCATGAACTCGCTGGCCGAGGCCTTGGGCATGTCGCTGCCGGGGTGTGCGGCTATCCCTGCGCCGTACCGGGAGCGAGGCTGGATGGCGTATGAGACGGGTCGCCGCATCGTCGATATGGTGCACGAAAATCTGCGCCCCTCGGACATCATGACCAAGGCGGCCTTCGAAAACGCTGTCGTGGCGGCAGCAGCGCTGGGCGCTTCGTCCAACTGCCCGATCCACATGATCGCCATCGCCCGTCACATGGGCATAGACCATACACTGGAAGACTGGCAGCGGCTCGGTCCGGACATTCCCTTGCTGGTGGACTGTCAGCCGGCGGGCCGGTATTTGGGCGAGGCCTTTCACCGTGCCGGTGGCGTGCCGGGCGTGATGCGGGAATTGATGCAGGCCGGTAAGCTTGATACGGATGTCATGACGGTCACAGGTAAAACGTTGGCTGAAAACCTGCAGTGCGCGGACGAACCCGACCGTGAAGTTATCCGGGCTTACGAAAACCCGCTCAAGGATAATGCCGGCTATGTGGTGCTCAGCGGCAATCTGTTCGATAACGCCATCATCAAGACCTGCGTCATTGACGACAAGTTCCGTGCGCGCTTTTTGTCTGATCCCGATCAACCGAATGTGGCCGAGCTGCATGCCGTCGTCTTCGAGGGGCCCGAAGACTATCACGCCCGGATCGAGGATCCCGCGCTCGGAATTGACGAGCACACGCTGCTGGTCATCCGCAATGTGGGGCCTGTGGGGTATCCGGGAGGCTCGGAGGTCGTCAATATGCAGCCGCCGGCCGCCTTGATCGCGCGCGGCATCGATACCTTGCCCACCATGGGAGATGGCCGGCAAAGTGGCACGTCGGCCAGTCCCTCCATCCTCAATGTCTCGCCAGAGGCCGCCATTGGTGGCGGACTGGCTTTATTGGAGACGGGCGACAAGGTTCGTTTGGACCTGAATGCGCATCGGGTCGATGTGCTGATTTCCGATGCGGAACTCGAACAGCGGCGCGCAGCCTGGCAGCCGCCCAAGCTAGTCAATCAGACGCCCTGGGAAGAGATCTATCGCGGCACTATCGGCCAGCATGGAACAGGTGCCTGCCTGGAACCCGCGACGCTCTACCTGAATATTCTGGAGACTCGCGGTGAGGCCCGCAACAATCACTGAGGGCAATACCCGGTCGCTGGCCGGGGTGCGATGGCATGAGACTGGGTCGGAACAGGATGGCACGGCATGAGCAGCGTTTTTGACACTACCAGGCGGCGGAGTCTGCCGCCGCAAGGGGTGGCCGAATTCAAAGAGATATTCGGGACGCGGTTTGTGACGTCCGGCGCTGTGTGTGCGCATTACGGCAGGGATGAATCACCCTATCCCGAGTGTCCGCCCGACGCCGTCGTGTTTCCACGCGACGCGGACGAAGTCGCGCAGGCCGTCAGGCTGTGTAATCAGTATCGTGTGCCGATCGTTCCATTCGGTGCCGGTTCGTCCCTTGAAGGACATGTATTGCCTATCGAGGGCGGAATTACATTGTCCATGACGGAGATGAACCAGATCATTGCAGTGCAGCCCGAGGATTTCACCATCACCGTTCAGCCGGGCGTCACGCGGACCCAGGTCAATGATGCGCTGCGCGACACCGGCCTGTTTTTCCCCATCGACCCGGGGGCGGATGCGTCGATCGGAGGGATGGCTGCGACGCGTGCATCGGGCACCAATGCGGTGCGTTACGGCACCATGCGCGAGAATGTCGTGTCGCTCAAGGTCGTGACGGCCAATGGCGAGGTCATCCGCACAAGCAGCCGGGCGCGCAAATCGTCCGCCGGTTACGATCTGACGCGGTTGTTCGTTGGCAGCGAGGGCACTTTGGGGGTCATCGTAGAGGTGACGCTGCGAATTTATCCGCGGCCCGAGGCGGTGACCGCGGCAGTCTGCAATTTTCCGACCTTGGCTGATGCCGTGCGGTCGGTGGTAGAGATTATGCAGACCGGTACCGCCATCGCCCGCATTGAGTTCATGGATGAGCGTGCGGTCGGGGCCGTCAACCGCCATAGCCGGCTGGAGCTTGCGGAAACTCCGCTGTTGTTGTTCGAGTTTCATGGCAGTGCCGGTGGCGTGCGCGAACAGGCTGAGGTGGTTCGGGAAATCACGCGCGATCATGGCGGATCGGGGTTTACCTGGGCCGAGAACCCGGAGGACCGTGCGCGCTTGTGGGCTGCCCGGCATCAATCCCATTTTGCGGGGCTGCAGTTGCGACCTGGCGCGCGCAGCGTTGCCACGGACGTTTGCGTGCCCATTTCGAAACTGGTCGATTGCGTCACCCAGACAGTGGAGGACCTGAAATCGGCCGAGTTTCCGTTCACGATCGTGGGCCATGTTGGGGATGGCAATTTTCACGTTCAGATGCTGATCGATCCGGATAGCCGCAAGGAATGGCAGGCGGCCGAGGCTATCAATCATCGCCTGGTTCACCGGGCTATCGGCATGGAAGGTACCTGCTCGGGCGAGCATGGCGTCGGCATCCATAAAATCGAATTTCTGAAGGCCGAGCATGGGGTGGCTGGTGTTGAACTCATGCGATTGCTGAAACACGCTTATGATCCGTACAACATCTTCAATCCGGGTAAAGTGCTTGCTTGGGATGCATGACTTTGAGACTTTCACGGTGGTGTAGATCGAAATGAGTGATTCCAATTCCGCAGTGCCCGCGGTGGACCGGGCCGATGCTGTTCTTCAGGTGCTGGCCTCGAGCAGCGAGCCCGTGAGTCCGACTGACCTGGCCCTGCACACCGGCCTGGCAAAAAGCACGCTTTACTTGCTGCTCACTTCGCTCGAACAGCGACGCTGGATCGAGAAAAAGGGAAGTGGCTACGTTATAGGCATTGGGCTTTACATGCTGGGCTGCGCCTATGTGCACTTCGATAATCTGCAGCATATTTTCCGGGCGGCAGCCGCAGAATTTGTTAATGCGCACAATGAAGTTGTCCAGCTGGCCGTGCTGCAGGGCAAAGAGGTGGTCTATCTGGCACGCGAGGATGCACACCGTCCGGTTCGTCTGGTTTCCGATATGGGGACCAGGCTACCCGCTCATGCCTGCGCCCTGGGCAAGGCGCTGCTCGCGCAATTGTCCGATGAAGAAGTCCTGCAGTTGCTGCCGCAAGAACTCGTGGCCATCACGGATCGCACGATTACCCGGCATGACATATTGCTGGGGGAACTTGCGACGGTCCGCCGGTCTGGGCTGGCGCTTGATCTGGAGGAGGTGGCTGCGGGGTTGAATTGTTTTGCAGTCTACGCCGGAGAAACCCCGACGGGGCGCAGGATTGCGGTCAGTACGTCGATCCCCACCGACCGTCTGGGCCAGAAGCGGGAAAAGGCCATTATGCAGGCTATTGTGCGGGTGGCCGAACAAGTCAAACAGCGTCTGTCGACGCGTGGTTGATCCGGTGCCTGAGCGCGGCAAAGCATAAAACACCTGGTTTCGATGCCGATGCTGGCAGGACGATATGCTTTGTTTTTTCGAAACCCCATCTTAATCAGAACGATAGCGGCTTTCGGAACGCCACCGCATTGCTTGCTTTCCTTGCCGGTAAGTGTAGAGAGCGGTCTGATATTTTCAATAATGAATCAATGGCTTGGATATTTTTTATCGGGTAAATACCAGGGTGCCTGATGCTGCTGGCTAATATTGATTTCAACTCCCTTCCGGCAGCGCTTCAGCAGGCAAACACGCATTGACAGTGATGTAAGCGCATTGCTAGAGTCTGCTACAGAGATTTCAGTAGCACCGCATTTTCCATTTCAGTTCCCACAATAAGTTCAGTAGTTTTATTGATCAAAATAATTTGGAAGGGGAAAAAGAGTGAGCTCCGCCCAACTGCCTTCGCGGATGAATTCGCCAGCCAGGAAAAGCATAAAACTCGATCAGCAAACGATAGTGTTTTTGCTGTTCATCGTGATCTTTGCTATTTTTTCTGTTGCATTGCCAGGTTTCTTTAGCGTGGGCAATATCGTGGCCATGTTGCGCTCCATATCGGTGCTTGGCATCCTTGGTTTCGCGATGGCTATCGTCGTAATCGGACGTGGAATCGATCTGTCCATGGTGGCCGTCATGGCGGTGCCCACGGCATTGATCATGACCCTGGCCGGTGCTGGCCTGGGGCTGTGGCCCTCCTTGATTCTAGGCCTGCTGTTTGCAGTGGCGGTAGGGCTGCTCAACGGTATTTTTGTTGCCTACGCCGAGATCCCGGCCTTGTTTGTCACGCTGGCAGTGGGCTTAGGCCTGGCAGGCCTGGGCCAGGTGGGCATCCTGAAATCCGATATGGTGCCATGGCCTGAACAAATGAATGCATTGTTGTGGCTGGGCGGTACCGATATCGCTGGTATCCCCAGCAGCATCATTGTTGTCGCTGTCGTTGCGGTATGCACCTGGCTGTTCCTGAGCCGCACGAAGCTGGGGCTGTTCATCTATGCCATTGGCGACAATCCCAATGCCGCGCGCACTACAGGCATTCCGGTTCGCCCCATCATGGTTTTTCAATATGTACTGGCAGCGCTTATTGCGGTGCTGGCTGGCCTAGTGATGGCTTCTTCCAATAGCCTGATGGACACCCGTATCTATAACCTCTCCCTGATTTACGACATTATCTTGGTCGTAGTACTGGGCGGTGTGGGTTTGTCCGGAGGGCGTGGTGGGGTGCTCAGCGTGGTCGTGGGCACTTTGTTGGTGGGCACGATCATTAACGGCATGACCATTATGAATCTGGCCCTCGATATGCAAAATCTGCTCAAGGGCATTGTATTGCTGTTTGCCATTGCCCTGGACAGCGTGTTGAATCCCCGTAACGAAGAAACCGCACAACAAGGCGATATCTAGCGTCAAGCTACTCCAAGGAGACAATCATGAGCAGTTTTCAATTATTTCGCGACAGGCGTTTAGGACGACGGATTGCGACGGCAGTGTTGAGTCTGTCGGTTGCCGTGGGGGCGGTATTCGCTTCCGCAACGGTTTATGCGCAGGGCCAGGGCGCCATCAAAGACCCCGAACGCACCCATTACTACGAAACCTTCAAAGGCAAGCGGGTGGTGTTTGTGCCGGTGTTCATGGGGCTGGACCTTACCGAGGGCTGGTCCAGGGTCATGAGCCTGCAGGCCAAGCAGCTGGGCTATGACTACGAGGTCCGCAATGCCAACTTCGATACGTCAGCAGGTGTGCAGATACTGACTCAACTGCTCAACGAAGATCCCAAGCCCGATGTGGTGGTGATTCAAAACCCCGACGTCACCTCTTATGCCAAGATCGAGAAACGGCTTGAAGACGCAGGCATTTATGTGATTCAGCTCAACATGAAAAGCCTGACCATGACGACGGGCTTTGCAGGGGCCGACGCCACCGTCATCGGTGAAACCCAGGCCGAGTGGGTAGCCAAGCAATGCGGGCCAGACAGCTCACAAAAAATCATGATTCTCAATGGCCCCACCACAGCACCCTGGACGGTCTACATGCAAGAGGGCTACAACAATGTCCTGGCAAAGCACCCAAACCTCAAGGTCGTGGCGCGTCAGTCCATAGGCAATTACGAGTCTTCCAAAGCCAAGTCCATTACCGAGGTCACCCTCAAGCAACATCCCGATCTATGCGCCATCATGGGTGTCTGGGATATTCCCGATCTGGCAACGGCCGCTGCGGTAAAAGATGCGGGTAAAACCGGCAAGGTTCTTATCTCTACCAGTGGTGGTGGCGGCGAAGTCGCTTGCAAGGGTCTGAAGACCAAAGCTTTCGATCACTATGTTAGCTATGACGTACCGGGCCAAAGCCGCGACGTGAACGACCTGATTCAGATGGCACTCCAGAGCCCCGACAAGCCGGGCAAGCTCAAGGTTGCTTTGTACACCCCGCTGTTTGTTTACACCCAGGAAGATGCCGATAGTCATCAATGCTGGGCGGTAGACACCCTGCGTCAGTAAAACTGCATCAATAAGGGCTCCCGCACTACCGTGGAGCCCACGAAGAAAATTTTATCAAGATGGCCGGCAGTCTTGGCCAGGTAATGGCTTTACACGGAGAATGCCATGGAATGCTTTCGCTTCAACAACCGTATGGGTGTGGGCCGCAAGACGGTAACCCTGATGATTGCTATGTTTGCCGTGCTTCTGGCGGTTTGTTTTGCGGGCCAGGCCTACGCACAGGGCTCGGGAGCAATCAAAGACCCGGAACGTACACGGTACTATGAACTTTTCAAAGGCAAGCGGGTGGTGTTTGTGCCGGTGTTCATGGGCCTGGACCTTACCGAGGCCTGGTCCAAGATCATGGGCTTGCAAGCCAAGCGCCTGGGCTACGAGTACGAGGTCCGCAACGCTAATTTCGATACCTCGGCAGGGGTACAGATCCTGACGCAGTTGCTGAACGAAGACCCCAAGCCAGATGTCGTCGTCGTGCACAACCCCGATGTCACATCCTATGCCAAGATCATCAAAAAGCTTGAAGATGCGGGCGTCTACGTCGTTCAACTGAACATGAAGAGCCTGGCCATGAGCACCGGCTTTGCCGGCGGCGACGCCACGGTCATTGGCGAGATGCAGGCGCAGTCCGTGGTCAAGCATTGCGGAGCAGATACCTCCCGCAAGGTGCTCATTCTTAATGGGCCTACGACAGCGCCCTGGACGGTCTATCTGCAAACTGGCTATAACAATGTATTCGAAAAAAATCCGGACATAAATATAGTTGCCCGCCAGTCTGTGGGTAATTATGAATCGTCCAAGGCCAAGTCCATCACCGAGGTCACCCTGAAGCAGCACCCCGATTTGTGCGCCATTATTGGCGTTTGGGACGTGCCCGACCTGGGGACGGCCTCTGCGATTGCACAAGAGGGCAAGACGGGCCAGGTGTTCTTGTCGACCAATGGCGGCTTCAGTGATTTCGCCTGCAAGGCTATCCAGGAAGGCAAGTTCGACAACTACATCAGCTTCAACGTGCCGGGACAGGGCCGCGATGTCAACAACCTGATTCAAATGGCGCTGCAGGCTCCCGATGAACCAGGCAAGCTCAAGGTGGCACTGTATTCGCCGCTACGCGAAGTCACCAAAGCAACCATGGATGCAAGCGCTTGCTGGTCACTTGATACTGTGCATCAGTAAGCCGAATTCGCGTGCTCCGCGCGGGGCGCTGCTTGTTGAACTTAAGGGAAGCACCACAGAAGCATGGATACGGTAAAAAAACTTCGTTATCGTTACTGGCCTGACAGGGCGATTGGCGAACTGCTGGCAAAGCAATGGATGGAAACGGCGGTACCGCTGATCGTACTTCTGGTGGTCGTCGCCGTCTTTGCCTCCATCGTCGATAACTTCCTCTCCTTCAACTCCATATCTGTCCTGTTGCGACAAGCCAGCGAGATAGGCTTTATTGTTTGCGGCATGGCGTTGGTGCTGATTGTGGGCGGCATAGACCTGAGTGTGGGGTCCATGTATGCGATCTGCAACGTCGTGGTGCTGTATCTCATCCATGTGCTCGAGTGGCCCGTTCTTGCCGCGATAGGTGCAACGCTGGTTTGCGGTGCATTGATGGGGGCCGTCAATGGCGTACTGATCGGCTATCTCAAGCTGCGTGCCTTTCTTACGACGCTGGTCACGCTCATCATCTTTCGCGCCATCTTCAATCTTATTCAGTTCAAGTGGGCGGTGGAAATCGCCTCCACCATTCCTGATTCCGATCTCTGGGATCAGCTGGGCAACGGGTCCTTCCTGGGTTTGCCCATCTCGATGTGGATTTTTCTCGTCGTGGCGATTCTCTTCCACATATTCCTGACTCGAATGCGCGGCGGCTGGCATATGATGGCCGTCGGAGGCTCGCGCCGCTCCGCCTACAACTCAGGTTTATCGGTCAACCGGATTGCCGCTTCGGCTTACGTGGCATCGGGTGTCTTTGCAGCAGTTGCGGCAGTGTTGTTTGCCGCCCGGGTTGACAGCAGCAGCGCCGATACCGGGATAGGCCTTGAGATCATTGTGCTGGCGGCTGCCTTGCTCGGAGGCATCAGGCTGGGCGGTGGCAAGGGCTCGGTTGCCAAAGTAGTCCTTGGAACACTGATTGTGCTGATCGTCACCAATAGTCTCAGGGGTTTGTCTGTTCCGGCAGGATATATCCGCATGGCGCTGGCCTTCATCATGATCGCGGCCGTGACGCTCGATATTCGCTGGTTCAAGAATCGAGGCAAGGCGCTCAGAGAACTCTACGTCAGCCCAGGATACCTGCCTTTGCCTGCCGCACCCAGCGTGGGGGTGGAAGGGTCGGGGTCGCCCTATGCCGTCAACAATAAGCTGGGCAATATCGAGCGCATCGGCCTGGGCATGGTAGAGTCGCCCGAAGATGTCATCCTCGACGAGGACGACAACCTTTATTGCGGGACACGCCATGGCAACATCATGCGCTTCTTTGCGCCCGACTATCAACGTTCGGAACTCTATGCCCATATAGGCGGCCAGCCCCTGGGTATGGCCTTTGACAAGAGCGGTAATATTTACGTCTGCGTAGGTGGCATGGGTCTGTACCGGGTAAACCGCAAGGACCGCTCGGTAGACAAGGTTACAGACGAAACCGGACGGTCCTTGATGTCGGTGGTCGATGACAGCCGTCTGCGATTGGCCGACGACCTGGATATCGCACCCGACGGCCGCATTTTCTTTTCCGAGGCTACGGTACGCTACGAGATGCACGAGTGGCCTATCGACAGCCTTGAGGGGCGTGGCAATGGTCGCATTATCTGCTATGACCCGAATACCGGGCGGACCCATACCGCGCTGAAAAATCTTGTCTTCCCCAATGGTGTCTGCATGGCTTCCGATGGGCAGTCGCTATTGTTTGCGGAAAGCTGGGCATGCCGGATCAGCCGCTATTGGTTTGATGGGCCCAAGAAGGGTACGGTCGAAGTCATCATTCCCGATCTGCCTGGCTATCCGGACAATATCAATCGGGCTTCCGATGGCAATTACTGGATTGCCATCATGGGCATGCGCAGCCCGACGTTTGATTTGGCCATGCGTTCACCTGCGTTCCGGCGCCGCATGGTCAAGCGTCTGGGACAGGATGAATGGCTGGCACCCAATATCAATGTGGGCTGCGTCATTAAATGCGATGAAAATGGCCAGGTCCTTGAGTCTTACTGGGATCGCAGCGGAGAAAACCATCCCATGATCACCTCCATGCGCGAGCATCGCGGTTATCTGTACCTGGGTGGAATCTCCAACAACCGCATCGGACGCTACAAACTCGAAGACGCAGATCCCGAGTTCATGCAATATCCTATCGAACGGGCTTGAAGGCATGTTTAAAACTCTCAAACGGGCACACAATCGTTTTTTTGGCGTAGGCGAGGCCGATACCTCGGTTCCTGTTCTGGATGGTGCGTTGAAGCCCAACAATATTCTTGAAAAAGCCCAGGTGTTTTTCGAGCGAGCAGGCCTCGAAGATATGGTGGTCAACGGCAATGGTCAACTGATTGCGGCGTGTGGCCGCGATATTCTCCAGATCGACCCGGACGGCGATCAGCACCTTATTGCTCAATTGTCCGCGCCCGCGCAGGCGCTTGCGGTATTTCGCGATGGCCTGGTTGCCGCTACGCAAGATGGCCTGTCTTTCATAATGGGCTCGTTCGATGGAAAACAAGTCCACACACTGGAAGGCCAGGCTGTTCAATGCATCAACGCTATGCATGAAGGGCCTGGCGGCAGCTTGCTGATCAGCCAAGGATCAAGCAATGTGTCCTATGCCGACTGGACAACTGATTTGCTCAGCCGGGGCAAGAGTGGCCGCATTCTCGAGTACGATCCGCAGTCCGATTCCTGCCGTGTCAGGGCCCAGGGGCTGGCTTACTGTTATGGCGTGTGTTTTGACGGCAGTCGCATCATTGCGTCCGAAACATGGGCACATCGCTTGCGCGTCATCCAGGGGGAAACCGTCGAAATCGGTCCGAGCCAAATAGCAGGCTATCCCTCACGTATCTCCCGCGCCTCCGATGGTGGTTTCTGGCTCACAATCTTTGCGCCGCGCAGCCAGCTTCTGGAGTTTGTCCTGCGAGAAGACGCCTTCCGCAGCGAAATGATGCAAACCATCGAGCCGCAATACTGGATCGCGCCAGCCCTGAGTTCAGGGAGTGATTTTCTTGAGCCCCTGCAGCAGGGTGGTGTGCGCCAGATGGGCATTCTCAAGCCGTGGGCGCCACCCCGCTCCTACGGGCTCGTCTTGCGCCTTTCGAAAGACCTCGAACCTCTTTATTCGGTGCATAGCCGCGTGGGTGGACTGCATCATGGTATTACGGCAGCCCTTGAGTTCGACGGCGCCTTGCTGGCCTTGTCCAAGGGGTCAGGTCGTATCCTGCGTGTACCGCTTTCTGAACTGAATCTACAGGATTAACACGATGACACCCATCTTGGAACTTCAGCAGGCAACCAAAAGATATGGCGGTGTTCCCGCCATCGATAGCGTCGACTTCACGCTGATGCCGGGCGAAATTCACGCTTTGTGCGGCGAAAATGGTGCCGGTAAATCAACGCTGACCAAGGTGATGGCCGGCGTCGTGGAGCTCAGCGGTGGTGAAATGCGCATCGACGGCAAAAAGGTGCTATTTCGCAACCCCGTCGAGGCCTTGTCAGCAGGGGTAGCCATGGTGTTCCAGGAAACCAGCCTGGTGCCCACCATGACGGTTGGTCAGAATCTTTTTCTGGGCAAAGAGAAATTCGTCAATCGACTGCGTGCCGTGTATATTGCCGCCCAGCAACTACTGCAGTCCCTGAATTTCAATGTCGACCCTACGCATATGGTGGCCAACCTGGGGGCGGCACAAAAACAAATGGTCGAGATCGCCCGCGCCGTGCTGCATGATGCGCGCGTCATTATTTTCGACGAACCCACTGCAACCCTGACGCCAGAAGAAAAAAAATACTTCTTCGACTTGATGAGCAATCTGAAAGCGCGCGGCGTATCCATTATCTTCATTTCCCACGCCCTTGAAGAGGCGCTGGAGCTGTCTGACCGGATCACCGTGATGCGTGATGGCAAACACATCGTTACCGACGACACGGCCAACTTCGATCGCGACCGTATTGTGCGTGCCATGGTTGGCCGTGACCTGACCAGCACTTTGTACGGACAAAAAACCACCTTGCGGCCGGCTGGCAAGCGGGTGCTGAGCGTGCAAAACCTGCGCATGGGTACCATGGTACGGAACACTTCGTTTTCAGTTTTCGCCGGGCAGATCACGGGGGTATTCGGTCTGATTGGATCAGGACGGACTGAAACCTTCAAGGTGGTGGCGGGTGTGCTCAAACGTGACTACACACATGGTGGCAAGGTAGTGTTCAAGGATCAGGCGGTGCGCTACCGGGTGCCTGTGCCTGCCATGGCGGGCGGCATTGCCTACATCACCGAAGACCGTAAGGTCGATGGCTTCTTCGAAACCATGACAATCTCGCGCAATATCTATATGGGGCTGCTTGCAAAACTGCGTGGGAAACGCCAGTTTATGAGTCGCTCCCAAGAAAAATCCGTGGGAGCCAACTGGAAAGAGAAGCTGAATGTCAGGGCCGTTACCGAGAATGCCCATGTTATCGAGCTATCAGGCGGCAATCAGCAAAAAGTCGTCATCGCCAAGTCGTTGATACAAGAACCCGAGCTGGTCATCTTCGATGAGCCAACCCGCGGTGTAGATGTGGGTGCAGTCGCTGAGATTCACGATATCATCAGGGGGCTTGCCGATCAGGGCCTGGCGGTCGTGGTGATTTCTTCGTATTTGCCTGAAGTAATGATGCTCTCTGACCGTATTCTGGTATCCCGCCAGGGGCGTATCGTCGAAGAGTTCACCAACTCAGACGTCACAGAAGAAGAAATCATGTATGCGTCGATACACTGATGTTGCCTAAGGCATATTTCGATTGGTCGAAGTAAGCTGCTTTACAGTTTCGATGCCGGTTCTGGCGCCTTCTCGCTTAAAGGCTCATTCTTCAAGAGCAAGGTCAGAAAAATCGATGGTGTGGCAAGCGCCGCAGCCAGCATATAGACCTTCTCGAAAGATTGCTGCGCCACAGGTGCCAGGCCGGATAAATCCATATCCTGAAGACTGGCATGGCTGTGTCCGATAAGCGTGTTGATGATCTCTGCGCCACTCATGCCATTGCCCAGGCCATCGGCACCTGTGCGCAGCCACGACAATAAAAATGCGGTCAGCAAGGCAATGCCTATGGCCGAACCCAATGATCGACAAAACGCCGATGCAGCAGTTGCCACGCCTACATGATGATGTGGCACAGAATTCTGCACGGCGACCGTAGAAGAGGGAAGTTGCAAGCCTATGCCGAAGCCAACCAGGCTCAGCAGGATTGTCATGATGACTGTGGCTGTAGGGTTGGCGAAGGCGATGAGAAAAATAGCGATGGGCGTGAGCAGGGTGCCTGTCAATTGAATGCCCTTATATGTGCCCCAGTGCGTCATCAGCCGACCACTGGTATAGGCGCCCATCGGTACCCCCAACGATAGCGGAATCAGGCGCCAGGCAGCGCCATCGGCACCCATCGACGTCAGCATTTGTAATTCCAGCGGTACGAGTACTGTGAGGGCGACCAGTTCTACAAAAGCGATAAAAAGAATCAGGCAGCAAAGGGTGACGGTACGGATACGAAAGAGGCCAAGCGGAACGATAGGTTCGGCCGCATGCAGGGCATGCCAGCCGAAAGCAGCCAGGCTGACGATGGCAAGCCCGGCCATCCACAAGCTGTTGTGGTCCAGTCCGGGTACATTTTGCTGGCCCGCGCGCGTGATGGCCAGCAGTATGGCTGTCAACCCTGCGCTCAGCAGAATTGCGCCCAGATAGTCGACCGATCGCTTGCGTTGCGGTACTTGCAGTTTAGCCAGGGCGCGGCGTGAGATCAGCAGGGCGATCAAGCCTAGCGGCAGATTGATCCAGAATACCCAGCGCCACGACAGATAGGCCGTCAGCAAGCCGCCAAGCACGGGGCCCGATACGCTCGCCACGGCAAACGCCCCACTGATATAGGCTTGGTAGCGACCCCGGTCCCGTGGGCTGACAACATCGGCAATGGTCGCCTGGGCTACGGAAATCAATCCGCCGCCGCCCAGACCTTGCAGAATCCGGGCAGCCACCAGAACGGGCATGGTCGGTGCCATGGCGCAGGCTACGGACGCCGCCAGAAATAAAATGATGGCGCTGGACAGCACGCTGCGCCGCCCATAGATGTCACCCAGTTTGCCGTAGATAGGCGTGGCAACCGCCATGGCAATCAGGTAGCCCGACATGACCCATGCCAGTAAGTTGATGCCTTGCAGATCGGCAGCCATTTTGGGCAAGGCTACCGAGATAATTGTTGAGTCCAGCGCTCCAAGCAGGATGGCCAGCATCAGGCCTATGATGATGGAACGGATCTCTTGTGGGCTTAATCGTGTGGGCGCAGGTGTAGCAGGGTTTGCGGATGCCATGGTTGTTCTCTACGGTATGTGCGGGTCTTGCTTGCGTGCTGTGCCCACACTTACCGGGTCGAAATGCGTCATCACGTCCAGCACAGGCTCATTATCCATAACCCGCTTACGTGCTGCCACAGCAATGTCGTGGCCTTGCGCTATCGTCAGGGTAGCGTCCATTTCTATGTCGACTTCCACCCAGATCATGTCGCCCATCTTGCGGGTTTTTAAATCATGTATGCCTTGAACGCCGGGCGTTGCCACAATATGCTGACGTATTCTTGCTTCGGTATTTTCGTCTACGGCGGAGTCCATTAGGTCGTTGAACGAAGTGAAGAAAAATTTCCAGCCCGCGCGTATGATCATCAGGCCGACAATCAGGGCAGCCAGAGGGTCGGCCAGATGAAAGCCAGCCAAGTTGGCGATGATGCCCAGTGCCACCACGAATGATGATGCGGCATCCGAGCGTGCGTGCCAGGCATTGGCTGCGAGCATGGTAGAGCGTACGCGCTGGGCTACACGCAACAGATAGCGAAACAGCAGTTCTTTGGTGATCAGGGCCAGTGCAGCCACAATCAGAGCCGCGCTGTGCACTTCAGGGATGGCCTCAGGACGCTGCAGCTTGGTGAAACTGCCCCATAGCATGCCTATGCCCACCGCAAGCAGCAGTGCCCCAACGGCCAGCGAGGCGGCAGTTTCAAAACGCCGGTGACCGTAGGGGTGATCGGCGTCGGGGGCTTTTTGGCTATGTTTGTTGGCGATCAGCACAACGCCGTCGGACACCAGGTCTGATAGCGAATGAATCGCGTCGGCGACCAGGGCTTGTGAATGGGCAAATAGCCCAATCACTATTTGGACGATGGTCAGAACGATATTGACAGCAACGCTGACCAATGTGCTGCGATGGCCTGCACTCTGGCGCTCGGGGTCAAAATGCGGGCTCATGGACAACCCTTTTTTATGAAACTTAGCCGATACGCATGCCGGGTTGCGCACCTGGCCAAGCTTGCAGAATATACAGGCCAGCATCAATGTTGGCGTCGTTGTGGCTGGCTGACAGCACCATGCCTTCGGAAATGCCGAAACGCATTTTGCGGGGCGCCAGGTTGGCTACCACGACGGTCAACTGATCGATCAGGTCGGCCGGCTGGTAGGCCGACTTGATGCCGGAAAACACTTGCCGGTGACGTCCTTCGCCTACATCCAGCGTCAGGCGCAGTAGTTTGTCGGAACCCTCTACAGCTTCGCAATTCACAATGCGGGCGATGCGTAGATCGAGTTTTCCGAAGTCTTTGATATCGATGGTGTCGGCGATGGCTTCGCCGCCCGGCGTAGGGGCGGGGACAGCTGGTGGCTCGAACAGATCGTCCAGCATTTTGGGCTCGACGCGTTGCATCAAGTGCTTGAAGGGAGCAATCCGCTGGGGTAGTTTTGCCGCGTCGGACCACTGGAATAAAGTGTCTTGGCCGAACAGTTCGTGTGCAACTCTTTTGGTTAGTTCGGGCAATACGGGCGTCAGCATGACCGACAGCGCCTTGAATCCAGCCAGGGCGCGCGAACAGATATCTTGCAGCAAGACCTTTTGTTCTTCAGGCGCCGAAGCAATGCCTTTGGCCAGAACCCAGGGCTGAGCGGCATCGAAGGCTTGGTTGATGAGGTCGGCCTGCGCCATGATCTGGCGGACAGCGCGCCCGTACTCGCGGTTTTCAAAAGAAACGCGTACCTGTTCGGCCACCTGCAGCAGTTCTTGCTCCAGCGCTGCAGTGTCGGCCTGATAGCCTAGCTGGCCGTCGAAGTACTTGCTGATGAAATTGGCCGCTCGGCTGGCAATATTGACGTATTTGCCGACCAGATCACTGTTGACGCGAGCGATGAAATCGTCGGGGTTGAAGTCCAGGTCTTCGACGTGAGCATTCAGCTTGGCGGCAATGTAGTAGCGCATCCATTCGGCGTTCATGCCGATGTCCAGATAGCGCAGGGGCGATATGCCCGTGCCGCGGCTTTTGGACATTTTTTCGCCGCTGACGGTGATGAAACCGTGAACGTGCAGGCCGTCGGGCGTTTTCTTGCCCGAAAACTTGAGCATTGCCGGCCAGAACAGGGCATGGAAGTACACAATGTCTTTACCGATAAAGTGAACCTGTTCGGTATCGCCGTTGGGGTCGACCAGTGCATCGAAGTCCAGACCTTGCTTGTTGCAGTACGCCTTGAGCGAAGCCAGATATCCTACGGGCGCGTCGAGCCAGACATAAAAATACTTGCCAGGTGCATCGGGAATGGGTATGCCGAAATACGGTTCATCACGTGAAATGTCCCAGTCGGCTAGATTGGCTTCGCCGTCGTCGCTGCCTGTGCCCAGCCATTCGCGGGTTTTGGCCAGCACTTCGGATTGCAGCCGTTTATTGCCGCTGGGATTGCTCCCGGTGGTCCATGCCTGCAGGAATTCCACGCAACGGGGGTCGGACAGCTTGAAGAAGAAATGCTCGGATGACTTCAGTACCGGCGTGGCCTTGGTGAGCGTGGAATAAGGATTGATCAGGTCGGTCGGTGCATAAACGGCGCCGCAGGACTCGCAGGAGTCACCGTATTGATCTTTGGCGTGGCAGCGTGGGCATTCGCCCTTGATGTAGCGATCGGGCAGAAACATGCCCTTGACGGGGTCGTAGAACTGCTCGATGGTGCGCGTGTCAATGAAGCCGGCGGCCTTGAGGCGGCGGTATATATCTTGCGATAGCTCAATGTTTTCAGTTGAATCGGTTGAGTGCCAGTGATCAAACTTGATGTGAAAGCCGTTCAGATACTGCGGGCGCTCGGAGGCATAACGGGCAACCAGTGCCTGCGGTGTAATGCCTTCGCTTTCGGCCTTCAGCATGATTGGCGCACCATGGGCGTCGTCGGCACCGACGAAATGTACCGTGTGGCCCGACATTCGCATGGATCTCACCCAGATATCAGCCTGGATGTACTCCATGATGTGGCCGATATGAAATGAACCGTTGGCGTAGGGCAGAGCTGTAGTGACGAAAATCGTGCGCGACATGTTGAGGTATCAAAAGAAAACAAGGGGGGGACGAGCATTGATTTTAGCCCGTACCGCAAAAGCAAATTTTTTGGTTATGAATTGTTAATTTGCAAGCCCTAAGCAAACAGGTGCGCCGCGTTGCGGCGTACTCTGTGTGGACGTGGCGCCGGGAACCCCTGTTTAGGGGATTTCGCGCATTTCGACGTCGGTTATGTCCTTGTTTTTGAACATATTTTTTGGCGTCGAGGGTTTGCGGCGCTCTTCCCAGTATGCCTTTACGCCAAAAGGGCGGCCCTTGATGCGTGCAACAACGTACAGTATGGCAACGGCAATGGCGGTGGAGGCCATGAAAAGCAGAGCCATGGCCATGCCAAAAAGGGCAAGGAAAAAGAAGAGAATACCGCGAATAATCTGATTAAATGTATTCATATTGTTTATGTAGACCTCGGCAAGGGAAAAAAATTCCCTTAATCCGCTATTCTTTAGACTTTACTGCATTGAACTGGTTTTAATGCATTTTAATGAGGCAAGGCCGATAGAAATGAGCGTGAACCCTGAACAGATTCTGGGTGTGCTGTCTGAAATTACTGACCCGAACACCAAAAAATTGCTGCCCGTTACGGCGAAAAACTGCGACATCGTTGTTGAAGGGACGGAAGTATCTATCACTGTACCTCTCGGTTATCCTTCGCACAATGGGGAGTCTGAATTGAAGAAACGTATTGAAACTGCTTTAGGTGCATTGGGGCTATCACTCAAACGCATGGATAAAGACACAAAAATTATCAGCCACGCTGTGCAGCCCGGGCTCAGGCCGTTGCCTAACGTGCGCAACATTATTGCCGTGGCCTCGGGCAAGGGCGGTGTCGGAAAAAGCACTACAGCCGTCAATATTGCCCTGGCCCTACAGCGTCAGGGCGCTCGCACCGGGTTGCTCGATGCCGACATTTATGGGCCCAGTGTGCCTCTTATGCTGGGGCTGTCGGGTAAGCCTAAAAGCGATGACGGCAAAACCATGCAGCCCTTGATAGGCCATGAGTTACAAGCCAACTCCATTGGGTTTCTCATCGAAGAAGATGCGCCTGCTATCTGGCGTGGTCCTATGGTTACCCAGGCCTTGGTACAGTTGCTCAACCAGACGGCATGGGACGATCTGGACTATCTCATCGTCGATATGCCGCCCGGCACGGGCGATATTGCCCTGACCATGGCCCAGAAGGTGCCTCTGACCGGTGCTGTCATTGTGACAACCCCTCAAGATCTGGCACTGGCTGACGCACGCCGCGGTTTGCGTATGTTCCAGAAGGTCAATGTTCCTGTGCTGGGTGTGGTCGAGAACATGTCGGTGCATGTGTGTACCAACTGCGGCCATGCCGAGCCTATTTTCGGTGAGCACGGCGGACGGGATATGGCGGCGGAGTTCAATCTGCCCTGGCTTGGGGCCTTGCCTTTGGCCATGGCCATACGCACACAAACTGACTCGGGGACGCCCAGTGTGGTGGCCGAGCCCGAGGGTAAAGCGGCTTTGGCCTATCATGATATTGCCAGGCAGATTGCGGCCCAGGTCGCTGCATTGCCGCCTGACAATTCAGCAATGACGCCTAAAGTTGTTGCACGCAAGGTATAGCAAGTCATGCGGTTGGGGTTGGGATGTTTGTTGTTGGCATGGAGCGCCATTCAATGTGCCCATGCCGCTCGACCCGAGGTCGTAATCGACCCGGGCGGCGTGCCGCCCGAAGCATTGCAAGCCATTAATGGTGCCGTCGAAGCCATTACCCGCTTGGCGGAAGATCAAGATGGCGGTGAGGTTTCGCGACTGCGACGCCGCGCTCGTGAGGCCACGCTTTCCGCCCTCGAGACACAGGGTTTTTTTTCACCTAAAGTGACTCTCGAGGTCGGCGAGGATATCGCAGGTGAAACCTGGGAGATCACTATTGAGCCGGGCGAGCGCACGCAGGTCGAAAATGTAAACCTGCAGTTCAAAGGACAGATCACGCGCCCGGAGTTCGCCGCGCGTGTGGACTTGTTGAAAGAACAATGGCCGTTGGACCAAGGCATGCCTTTCATCAACTCGTCATGGCACGACGCCAAGGTCGGTCTGCTGGATGCTGTCAGCCGCAAGGATTTCTATTTCGCCCGTTTGGCCAGTACGCAAGCCACCATCGATGCAGATAATGCCAGTGCCGATTTGTTCGTGAATGTGGCCAGCGGCCCCAGGGTGCGTCTGGGGCCTATGTCGGTGAGCGGTCTGAAGCGGGTGCCAGCTTCGCTGATCGACCGCTACATCCAGTATGCACCGGGCGAACCGTATGACCAGGACAAACTCGATGACTGGCAGCAGGCCTTGCAATCCACGTCATTCTTTCGAGGGGCGTTCGTCACGCTCGACCAGGACGAGTCCACGCATCGGGTCCTGGCCGGCGACGAAATGGAGCTGCCAGTGCGGGTACAGGTGTCCGAAGCGCCTGCGCGACGCGTCACAACGTCCATTGGTGTGGACAGTGACCACGGCCTGCGGGTTGAAGGCCTGTATCGGCAGAATGTAGTCTTTGGCAAGCCTGTCTGGATAGAAACCGGGGCGGGTGTCGACAAGGACAATCAGCGCGTTTTCTTCGATGTTCATCTGCCTCCGACGCTAAAAGGCTATAAGGACAGCGTAGGCGTGTTGTACGAGCATTCCGATGTTGAGGGAGTGGATAACCGCCGGATCGGTGCAGCCTGGAAACGCCGGCAGGAACGCAAGGCGGCGGGCGACAGCCGGGTCGAATATGAAACCCAATGGGCCCTGGGTGTCGCCTACGACAAAACCCAAATCAGCGGATATGACGACTATGAGGTGCCCACCTCGGTGGCCACCTGGCAGTGGCTGAGACGCGATGTTGATAAAAAGTACGATCCGCGTGAAGGCAATCTGATCGACTTCGGTCTGGGGGCAGGCATTACCCTGGACAAGGGCGAGCCTTTTTATCGCAGCAGCCTGCGCCTGCAACAGTGGTGGCCTATCGGACGACGCGATGTCCTGACCGTGCGCGGTGAGGTGGGCAAAGTCTGGTCCGATACCGATCGCTTGCCGCAAGATTTTGGTTACCGCACGGGTGGAGCAAGAACCATACGCGGCTATCGTTACCAAAGCATAGGGCTGGATCGCGGCGATGCGGTTGTGGGTGCACCGGCAATGGCAGTTGCCAGTATTCAGTACACACACTATTTCACCGAGATGCTGGGGATGAATTACTTTATCGATGTAGGTGATGCGGCGGAATCCTTCGGTGACATGGACCCGGCCGTGGGTATTGGTGTCGGTTTGTCGGTGCGTACACCGGCAGGGCCTTTTTATGTGGATGTAGCTTACGGCGAGCGCGATAAGCGCTTGAGGCTGCACTTTTCCCTGGGTATCGCATTTTGAACCGGCTGTCGAAATGGCTGCGGGGCGGTTTGATCTGGACGGGACCGCTATCCGTCCTGCTGCTCGCTGTAGTGTGTGGATTTGGCTATTGGGTACTGGGGACGCCTGAAGGAACGCGTTGGGCGCTGATTACGGTGGCGGAGCAGTTTGACGGACAGACCCGTGGTATTTCCGGATCGATCTGGGATGGCGTGCAGGTAGACGAGCTTTCGCTGTCATTGCCCGATACGGAGCTCGAACTCGAGCGTTTTCATTTGCAGGCCAATTGGCGTGAGCTGCTGGATGGCAACGTGCATATCGTCGAGTTGTCGGCGGGCTCATTACGACTTGATCTGCGTAGCAGCCAAGAGGAAAAAGCCAGCGAACCGTTTGCTATGCCGATTTTGCCATTTCGCCTGGCGGTCGATCGACTGGTGCTGGATGAGCTGGCTGTTACCTTGGACGGCGAGCCTTTGCCGGTCGATATCAGTAATCTGTCTACGTCTTTGGCACTGAGCCAGGTAGGTGGGCAATTGCTGCTGCAAAGTCTGGATGTTGGGCATGAGCAACTGAAAGCGGGCTTCTCGGGCGAGGTCAAGGTGCTGGAGCTGGGTGATCCCTGGCCACTGCAGGCGCAGATTACCACTCGCGCGGAAGGGTTGGGCGCCGATTCTCCTTTATGCGCACACCGTTATTTGCCTACGCTGCCTTCCGGCTCCAGCGCAGAGACTGTCTCGAGGGACGGCTGGAACTGCGCCCTGGATATCGACACGACGCTCGATGGCAGCCTGGAGGCGTTGCGGGTAGTGCTGAAAGGCGCCGGCCAGGGCATGAAGGTGGATGCCGATATCAACTTGACGCCGCGTGCAGCCTTTCCCCTTAAGAATGCGGTGGCCGATTTGAAACTGGCTGATGGGTCCTCATTACAGGCTCAACTGGACTGGGTATTGGGCGGCCAGGAAGGTAAGGCCAATGATCGGGTGACGGGCACTTTGCGCAGCAACAAACTGAATGTCGGGCTATTGGTCGGTGATGTGATCCCCGATTTGCTGCTGACCATGGCGGCCGATTTCGATGTGGAGCTGAAGAATCACAGCGAGTTCCGGCAAGGCAGTCTGGATTTGAATATTCAGGAGGGGTCGCGCTGGAATCAGCAAGCCTTGTCCGGCAGCTTTAATACGCAGATCGTAAACGAGGGGCAGGCGGGACTATCGCCTGTTGTTGATACGGATGAGGTTCAGACTCAGCAGGCAGGCATAGAGCCTGTCACGAATGCCCAACAGGATCCGATCTGGAAGGGCTTGCGGCTGGCTGCCGTCGAGATGGACTTGCGGCTGGGCAGGAATCGCTTGCAGGCAGATGGTTCACTGGGCTTACGTGATAGTCGTATCAATCTGGATTTATTGGCCCCCCAGCTGGCTGCCTTTTGGCCCGACCTGCCGGGTGGTGCGACGCTTAAAGGAGTCATTGCTGGCGAGCTGGGCAGGCATATGGCCGATCTGACTGGCGAATATACGCCGGAGCATAGTCAGGCCGGCAAGCTGGGTAAGGCGCCCATGCGTGCCCATATCGCGCTTGAGGGAGGCTGGGGCCGGGCTGACGAGGCGCTCAATAGCCCGGAAGGCTGGCAAGGCACTATCAAGACGCTTGAGGCCGACCATGCAAATCTCGGCCTCAAGGCGGAACGTGAGGTGCCAGTCAGTTTCTTTCCAGGCGTAGCTGCGCCGGCCTGGCAATGGCAGGTAGGGCGTACTCAGCTCGAAGTCATGATGTCATCGCGTAATGTGCTGACCCTGCAGCACCAGGGCTCGCGAGGTGGGGCTGGGCGTTGGGAAACACAGGGCTCGGTTGAGCGTCTGTCGGTTTCGCAGCGCTTGATTGACGATATACAGAAATTGCTTGAGGTACCCGATCAGGAAAAAATTGATCGGGGCAGCGTCAGGCTGAGGAATGCCAAGGCCAATGCGGGGACCGAGATAGTCCTGGCGCTGGACTGGGATCTGAAATTCGCCGGTGCCCTCGAGGGACAGGCTCATGTCCAGCGTATTTCGGGCGACATCATGGTTCCCGCCGACCCCGCCTTCCCGCTCGGTCTGGAAACCCTGGGGCTGGATGTGGCTTTCAGGCCTACGGGTGCTGCGACCAGTCGCATCACGGCAGACTTGCAATTGGCCACCAAAAAAATGGGTCGGATTTCGGCCAATGCCACGACACTATTGCATTCGCCGGAAGGCCGTTTCAGCATCAACCCCCGAGACACCAAAACGGTCAATATCGATGCCGATATTGATGATTTGAGCTGGACCAGTCTGTTTCTGGACGACAGTATGGAGTTGGGTGGGGCGGTGCAAGCCAAGGTTGCACTCCAAAGTCAGGCAAATGGCAGCTGGCGCAGCAATGGCACGATCACTGGGCAGGACATCCGGATGATACGCGTTGATGATGGCATCCGGTTGCTGAATGGCACCCTGTCGGCGCGGCTGGAGGACGATCGCCTCATTCTTGAAAAGTTGAGCTTTCCTGCGCTGCTGCGTGTGGAGCCCAAAGAGTGGCGTACGGCAGAGTGGGTCAGCAGCAATCCTGAGGCCAAAGGCGGGCATCTGACCCTGACGGGCGAGTGGTTTTTATTCGAGTCGCGAGGCGCCATCGATGTCGTCTTGCACCGTTATCCCATTCTGCAGCGTTCCGACCGCTATGCCATGGTCAGTGGCGAGGTGCATTTGAACCTCCAGTTGCCCTCTATTGCCATTAACGGATCCGTTACTGCTGACGCGGGTTGGTTCGACCTGGATATGTTGGGAGGGATCCCAACCGTAGACAGTGATGTGGTCGTGCTGCGGGAGGGTCAGGCGCCAGTGGAACCCAGCGTACCTATGGATTTGACTCTTGACCTGCAAGTGGACCTGGGGCCGCGCTTTTACCTGACGGGCTATGGTCTTGACTCAGGCCTGGTCGGTGGTATCCGCATCTCGATGATAGGCGGCAGACTGACCGGAGTGGGCGCCCTGCGTACCCGCGGTGGGGCCATCGAAGCCTATGGGCAGCGCCTGCAGCTACGCCGCGGAACCATTACTTTTCAGGGTGACATTACCAACCCGACGCTGAATATCGAGGCCTTGCGGACTGGGCTGCAGGTCGAGGCGGGCGTGCGTGTGGCGGGAACGGCCAAACGACCGCGTATCGACCTGGTGTCTTATCCGGCCGTGAGCGAACTCGAGAAGCTTTCCTGGCTGCTGCTGGGGCATGGGCCCGATGATTCCGGGGGCGACGTGGCGCTGCTGTTCTCGGTGGGTACGTCCCTCTTGGGCGATGGTGAGCCCTTCTACCGCAAGTTTGGTATCGACGAGCTCAGCATGCGCTCGGGCGAGCTGGGTGCCGTTGGTAGTATTTTGCCTGCGGAAAGCGTGGTGAGCGGCCTCGACAGCGGTACCAGCGACCTTGAACGCAAGTTTATACAGATCAGCAAGGCCGTCGGCGAAGGCTTTACCTTGAGCATCCGGCAAGCCTTGTCCGATACCGGTACAGTGGGGCGGGCAAGCTATAGGCTGGCCAGAGGTCTGACGGCTGAACTCAGTGGCGGCACCGTGAATGGGCTGGCCCTGATTTATCGCTGGTTCTCCCGGGATTAAGACAGTTGGGTACGTTTCGCACGCCGTTAGTGTGTAAGCGATAAAATACGCGCCATCGTTATAAGGTTAGGGTTATGAGCATAAAAAATGATCGCTGGATACGCCAGGCAGCAAGCAATGGAATGATAGAGCCGTTCGAACCCGGCCAGGTGCGTGAAGAAAACGGACAACGTATTGTCAGCTACGGTACCAGCAGCTATGGTTATGATGTACGATGCGCCGACGAGTTCAAGATATTCACGAATATCAACTCCACTATCGTCGACCCCAAGGCTTTCGACGAGAAATCGTTTGTTGATTTCAAGGGGGACGTCTGCATCATTCCGCCCAATTCCTTTGCCTTGGCACGTACGGTTGAATACTTCCGCATACCGCGCAGTGTCCTGACGGTATGCCTGGGAAAAAGCACCTATGCCCGCTGTGGGATCATCGTCAACGTGACACCCCTGGAGCCTGAATGGGAAGGCCACGTTACGCTGGAATTTTCCAACACCACCCCTCTGCCTGCCAAAATCTATGCGGGCGAGGGTTGTGCGCAAATGCTGTTTTTTGAAGGTGATGAAGTTTGCGAAACATCCTACCGCGATCGCGGCGGCAAGTATCAGGGGCAGCAAGGTGTAACGCTGCCTCGTACATAGTTTGTACCAGGCCCGGGAGCCACTAATGAAATTTCGTTTTCCCATCGTGATCATCGATGAAGACTACCGTTCCGAGAATGCGTCGGGGTTTGGCATACGTGCGCTTGCGGCTGCCATCGAGAACGAAGGCGTCGAAGTTCTGGGCGTTACCAGTTATGGCGATTTAAGTTCTTTCGCTCAGCAGCAAAGTCGTGCCAGTGCCTTCATTTTGTCGATTGACGATGAAGAGTTCGACGTTGACTCGCCGGAAGACGTGGCCAATGCGATCAAGAATCTGCGCAGCTTTATCGGTGAGCTGCGGTTCCGGAATGAAGAAATTCCCATCTACCTGTATGGCGAAACCCGCACTTCACAGCACATACCCAACGATATTCTGCGTGAGCTGCATGGCTTCATTCACATGTTCGAAGACACGCCCGAATTCGTGGCCCGGCACATTATCCGCGAAGCGCGTGCCTACCTCGATGGCCTGGCTCCTCCTTTCTTTCGCGAGCTGGTCAAGTATGCATCCGACGGCTCGTATTCCTGGCATTGTCCCGGGCATTCAGGTGGGGTGGCTTTCCTGAAAAGCCCGGTAGGGCAGATGTTTCACCAGTTTTTTGGTGAAAACATGCTGCGCGCCGACGTGTGCAATGCGGTAGACGAGCTGGGCCAATTGCTGGACCACACAGGCCCGGTGGCCGAATCCGAGCTGAATGCAGCCCGCATCTTTCATGCCGATCATTGCTTCTTCGTGACCAACGGCACATCCACGTCGAACAAAATCGTATGGCATGCCAACGTGGCGTCCGATGACGTGGTCGTGGTTGACCGCAACTGCCATAAGTCCATTCTGCACGCCATCACCATGACAGGCGCCGTGCCGGTTTTTCTGCGTCCCACGCGGAATCACCTGGGGATTATCGGCCCCATCCCGCTGGAAGAGTTCGAGCCTGAGAACATACGCAAAAAAATCGAGGCCAACCCTTTTGCATGCAATGCAAAAGACAAGAAGCCACGCATCCTGACGCTTACGCAAAGTACTTATGACGGGGTCATCTACAACGTAGAGATGATCAAGGAAAAGCTCGGTTCTGAAATCGATACGCTGCATTTCGACGAGGCCTGGCTGCCGCACGCCGCTTTCCACGAGTTCTACCAGGACATGCACGCCATAGGTGAGGGACGCCCTCGCAGCAAGGATGCCATGGTATTTGCCACGCATTCCACGCACAAGTTGTTGGCCGGGCTGTCGCAGGCTTCGCAAATTACCGTGCAAGACTCCGAGACGCGCAAACTGGACCGTAATGTGTTCAACGAAGCGTATCTGATGCACACGTCCACCTCACCTCAGTACGCGATCATTGCCTCCTGTGATGTGGCCGCCGCCATGATGGAGCCCCCCGGTGGCACTGCGCTGGTCGAAGAGAGCATTGCCGAAGCGCTCGATTTCCGACGCGCCATGCGCAAAGTCGAATCCGAGTTTGGCAAGAATGATTGGTGGTTCAAGGTTTGGGGTCCCAATCGCCTGGTTTCAGACGGCATAGGCCATCGTGATGACTGGCTGCTGGAGTCTGGCGATGAATGGCATGGCTTTGGCGATCTGGCCGATGGCTTCAATATGCTTGATCCGATCAAGGCTACCGTGGTCACGCCGGGTCTGGATATCTCGGGCACTTTTGCCGAAACCGGCATTCCGGCGGCGCTGGTGTCCAAATACCTGGCCGAGCACGGCGTAGTCATCGAAAAGACGGGGCTGTATTCCTTCTTCATTTTGTTTACCATCGGCATCACCAAAGGCCGCTGGAATACGCTGTTGACGGCCTTGCAGCAGTTCAAGGACGATTACGACCGCAATCAGCCGATGTGGCGCATTCTTCCCGATTTCTGCAAAGAGCATCGCCGTTACGAAAAAATGGGCTTGCGCGATTTGTGTCAGCAAATCCACGAGGCCTATCGCAAGTACGATCTGGCCCGCCTCACGACCGAGGTCTATCTGAGCGATATGGTGCCTGCCATGAAGCCGTCGGATGCCTATGCCAAGATGGCGCATCGCGAAGCCGAGCGCGTCGATATCGAAGAGCTGGAGGGCCGGGTCACTGGCGTATTGCTTACGCCTTATCCTCCTGGTATTCCGCTGTTGATTCCGGGCGAGCGCTTCAATCAGCGTATTGTGAATTACCTGAAATTTGCCCGTGAGTTCAACGCCAAGTTTCCAGGTTTTGAAACAGATGTCCATGGCCTGGCAAGCGATATCGGTCCTGATGGCAACGAACGATATTACGTTGATTGCCTGAAAGAAGACTAAAGCCCGCTGGCATTCAATGAGTCGCATGGCAAAAGCCGATTTCGATGTGGCGGTGATTGGTGCGGGCGCCGCTGGCATGATGGCGGCCGCTGTAGCGGGTCAGCGTGGCTTGCGTGTGGTCCTGATCGACCATGCGCAACGCCTGGCCGAGAAAATACGCATTTCGGGCGGCGGGCGCTGCAACTTTACCAATGTGGGTACGGGACCGTCCAACTTTCTCTCGCAAAACCCCAATTTCTGTCGCTCGGCTCTGGCGGCCTATACCCCACGCGACTTCATCGATTTGGTCGAAAAGCATGGCATCGCCTGGCACGAAAAGCATCGTGGCCAATTGTTCTGCGATGACTCCAGCGAAGCCATTATTGCCATGCTCAAGCGCGAGTGTGAGCTTGGGCGCGTGTCCTGGCGCATGCCTTGCAAGGTTGATGAGATTGTTCATGAGGGCGGGCAATTTACCTTGCAGACCGATCAAGGCGTGCTGCAAGCCAGTCAGCTTGTGTTGGCAACCGGAGGCATGGCCATTCCGCAACTGGGTGCGACGGACTTCGCCCTGGGCATTGCGCGGCAGTTTGGCTTGAAGGTGGTTGAACCGCGCCCGGCTCTGGTGCCGCTGACATTCGATGCGCAGACCTGGCAGGCGTTCAGTGTATTGAGCGGTGTTGCGCTCGAGGTGGTCGTCAAGGCTGCGGCTCAGGTGTCGGGGACTGGCCAGGCGGGTAAGCGCGCAGGCAAGCCGCACAGGCAGGAATTTCTCGAGGACTTATTGTTTACGCACCGAGGTCTGTCGGGTCCGGCCATTCTACAGATATCCAGCTATTGGAATCCAGGCGATGCCATACAAATAAACCTGGCTCCACAGCAAGATCTGGAGCGTGAATTGTTGGCGGCCAAGCAAGGCGGACGCCAGCAGTTGGCGACTGTTCTGGCGGGTTTGTGGCCCAAGCGCTTGGCCGAACAATGGCTGGCTCAGGCGGATGCGGTCGAGGCGGGGCTGGCGGTGCGGCGGCTGGCCGATGTTCCCGACCGGCTGTTACGGCAGTTGGCTGCACAAATACATGGTTGGTCACTGGTGCCCAGCGGTAGTGCTGGCTATAAAAAGGCCGAAGTCATGCGTGGGGGTGTCGATACGCGCGGCATAGACCAAAAAACCATGCAGGCCAAGGCAGTGCCCGGTTTATATTTTGTGGGCGAGGCGCTCGATGTTACCGGTTGGCTGGGAGGATACAACTTTCAGTGGGCCTGGGCTTCAGGTGTGGCCTGTGGACGAGCCTTGCTGGCTGGCTGATTTGTAACTGCTGGCCGGGTTTTTTCCGTCCGACTTGGCGTGCCTGGGTTTTCGGGTTATTCTTTGCGATCGCTGTCATTACACAGAGTGGGAGAGTGCCGGTTTCGGCCACCGAAGGCGCAATTCGCCCAGAATCGCTCAGGTCCCCAGTACCGCTCTTGTATTGTTGTTTTGCTCTTGAAATCTACAAGGCAGCACTCTGGAGAGACCCGCAATACCAAACATAAATGGTAGCGGGCGCCGAAGGTGAACACCCGCAAGCTCGGGTTAACTCTCAGGCAAAAGGACAGAAGGGCGGTGCTGGCCAGCATATTATTGGCATGCGTCGTCTTTTTAAATCCACTATGGAGTCCCCATGTCTACCGCCTTAAAGCAAACATCCCTGCATCCCATACATCTTGAATCCGGTGCCAAAATGGTTGATTTTGGCGGTTGGGACATGCCCGTCGCCTACGGCTCCCAGCTCGAAGAGCACCACGCTGTGCGCAAAGACGCCGGCATGTTCGATGTATCGCACATGCTCAATATCGACGTCCATGGCGCCGGTGCGGAAGGTTTTCTAAAACGCCTGCTGGCCAACGACGTAAGCAAATTAACCATACCGGGCAAAGCGCTGTATTCATGCATGCTGAATAACGACGGGGGCGTCCTGGACGACCTGATCGTCTATTTCTTCAGCTCTGATCAATGGCGCCTGATTGTCAATGCTGGCACGGCCGACAAGGATCTTGCCTGGATTCAGACCGTAGCCCAGGCCGATGGCTTCGACGTCACGATTACACCGCGCCGCGATCTGGCCATGGTGGCTGTACAGGGGCCCAATGCCCGCAACAAACTGTGGGAAGTGCGTCCCGATTGGGAAGCGGAGACCCATGCTTTGTCCCCCTTTACTGGTGCCTTTGTTGCTGACGATACCCTGGTTGCGCGTACCGGCTATACCGGCGAAGACGGCTTCGAAATCGTCCTGCCCGCCGATCAGGTAACCGCGTTATGGCGCGACCTGGCTGCCAACGGCGTGAGGGCTTGCGGTTTGGGTGCGCGCGATACCTTGCGCCTCGAGGCCGGCATGAATCTGTACGGCCAGGAAATGGATGAACAGGTCGATCCGCTGGTGTCGGCTCTGGCCTGGACGGTATCAATGAAAGACCCGGGGCGCGACTTCATCGGCCGTACTGCACTTGAGGGCGCCACCGTCGATCGTACGCTGGTCGGTGTCAAGCTGCTCGAGCGAGGCGTGATGCGTGGACACATGAAAGTCCGCACCCAGCAGGGCGAGGGCGAACTCACCAGCGGCTCCATGTCGCCGACCATGGGTGTGTCCATAGGTATGGCACGGGTGCCCAAGGGCGCGCAGCCCGGTGATCGCATCGAGGTCGAAATTCGCGGTAAATGGCTGCCGGCTGAAATAGTCAAAATGCCTTTTGTACGCAATGGCAAGGTGATGGCCTGATTTCGTATCGGCACATCTGCCCGGCATCAACACGAACTTTATTCAATAACGGGGTTAATCATGAGTATTCCTAGCGATCGTAAATATACGTCTTCCCACGAGTGGGTCAAAGCCGACGGAGATGTCCTGCTGGTTGGCATTACCGATAGTGCCCAGGATCAACTTGGCGATCTGGTCTTTGTGGGTGATGTCAACCCAGGAACAGCATTGTCGGCGGGTGACATGGCTGGGGTGGTCGAGTCCGTGAAAGCGGCATCCGATATTTACGCGCCGGTCGATGGCGAGATCGTTGAATTCAATGAAGCACTGAACGATAACCCTGACCTCATCAATCAGGCTGCTTTCGATACCTGGATTTTCAAAATCAAGCCCAATAATTCAGCCGATGTCGATGGCTTGCTGGATGCCGATGGCTATCAAGCGCAGGTGGATGCGAGCTGATTTATGTTACGTGATCTAGACCCCCATTCCGACTTCATAGGCCGGCATATTGGTCCGTCGCAAGCGGATCAGGCTGCCATGCTGGCAGCGATCGGTGCTCCCGACCTGCACAGCCTTATCCAGGAAGTCGTACCTTCCAGCATTCTCAAGCGTGGTGCTTTAAACCTGCCTGCGTCGCGTAGCGAGGCCGGTGCCTTGGCCGACCTGAAACAGCTTGCGTCGCGTAACCAGGTGTTCCGCAATTACATAGGCCAGGGCTACTACGGCACTCATGTGCCCAATGTCATCCTGCGCAATATCCTCGAGAGTCCGGCATGGTACACAGCCTATACGCCCTATCAGCCTGAAATCTCGCAAGGACGCCTGGAAGCGCTGCTGAACTACCAGACCATGGTTGCCGACCTGGCGGGCCTGGACATCGCCAATGCTTCCCTGCTCGACGAGGGTACTGCCGCAGCCGAGGCCATGACGCTGGCGCGACGCGGATCACGCTCCAAGAGCAAAGTATTTTTTGCCTCTGTACATTGTCACCCCCAAACGCTCGAAGTCCTGCGCACACGTGCCAGTGGCCTCGATATCGAGGTCCAGGTAGGCGATGAAGCACAAGGCTTGCCCGATTGCTTTGGCGTATTGTTGCAATATCCGCATAGCCTGGGGGGCGTCAGCGACTATCGTGCCCTGACGGAAGCCGCCCATGCACAGGGTGCCATCGTGGCGGTGGCAACCGACTTGCTGGCATTGGCGCTGTTGGCCGCACCCGGTGAATGGGGCGCCGATATCGCTGTAGGATCCGCCCAGCGCTTTGGTGTGCCTATGGGTTTCGGTGGACCGCATGCCGGATTCATGGCCTGCAAAGACAGTTTCAAGCGCAATATGCCAGGCCGCCTGGTGGGTGTTTCCAAAGACAGCCAGGGCGCGCCTGCTTTGCGCCTGGCCTTGCAAACACGTGAGCAACACATACGTCGCGAGAAAGCCACATCCAATATCTGCACTGCACAAGTGCTGTTGGCCATAATGGCGGGCATGTATGCCGTATGGCATGGCCCGGCTGGCATCAAGCGTATTGCCGAGCGCGTGGCTTACCTGACGGCTTTTCTGCGCAGTTCGCTGCTCGGTCTGGGTTATTCGGTGGCCAGCAAAGATTATTTTGATACCTTGCTGCTCGATACCGGCAAACATACTCAGGCAGTCATCCAGGCTGCCGAGTCTGCATCCATCAATCTGCGTAAAGTAGGGGCTGAACAAATAGCGGTTTCGCTCGACGAAACCGTAACGGTTGAAGATATCCATGCCTTGCTGGCCGTCTTTGCCCAGGCTATTGGCAAAACATGGGATGCATCAGCCCAGCACGCACTGCCTGCCGAACACGGTATTCCGTCCAGCGTACAGCGTCAGTCGGCAATCTTGACGCATCCGGTCTTCTCGCGCATCCAGTCCGAAACCGACATGCTGCGCTATCTGCGTGGTCTGGCCGATAAAGACCTGGCACTGGATCGCACCATGATTCCGCTGGGTTCATGCACCATGAAGCTGAATGCCACGGCCGAGATGATACCAATCACCTGGCCCGAGTTCGGTCAAATTCACCCCTTCGCACCTACTGCGCAAACCGGTGGCTATACAGAGCTCATCGATCGCCTGTCGGCAGCCTTGTGCGAAATCACCGGCTATGACTCGGTCAGCCTGCAACCCAACTCGGGTGCGCAAGGCGAGTATGCCGGACTTCTGGCCATACGTGGCTATCATCATGCCAATGGCCAGCATCAGCGCAATGTCTGCCTTATTCCGGCATCAGCGCACGGTACCAATCCGGCATCGGCGCATTTGGCCGGTATGGATGTGGTCGTGGTGGCTTCCGACGAAAACGGCAATGTCGACGTTGAAGACCTGAAAGCCAAGATCGCTCAAGTAGGTGATCGCCTGGCGGCACTGATGATCACCTATCCTTCGACGCATGGTGTGTTCGAAACGGCTGTAACCGACATCTGCGCGTTGGTGCACGAGGCAGGCGGCCAGGTTTACCTGGACGGCGCCAACATGAATGCCATGGTGGGTCTGGCCCAGCCTGGCAAGTTCGGGTCTGATGTTTCACATCTGAATCTGCACAAGACATTCTGCATTCCACACGGCGGAGGCGGCCCGGGTGTTGGGCCTATAGCGGTGCGCTCCCACTTGGCGCCGTATTTGCCTGCGGTGCTGGATGCTTCGGGCAGCCTGCCAGCCGATGCGCACGTCGGCCCTGTAGCTGCTGCGCCTTATGGGTCGGCCAGCATCTTGCCAATCTCGTACATGTACATCGCCATGATGGGCGCCGAGGGGCTGTTGGCTGCAACAGAAACAGCCATACTCAACGCCAATTACATCGCGACACGGTTGAGCAGCTACTATCCCATTCTCTATGCGGGCCCGAATGGCCGCGTGGCGCACGAGTGCATTCTCGACATCCGTCCCATCAAAGATACTTGCGGTATTTCGAATGAAGATATTGCCAAGCGTCTGGTGGACTATGGCTTCCATGCTCCCACCATGAGCTTCCCGGTTGCGGGTACGTTAATGGTTGAGCCCACCGAGTCCGAAGGCCTGGCCGAACTGGATCGCTTCATTGATGCCATGATCGCGATACGGGCCGAGATCGCCCAGGTCGAGAATGGCGAAGTCGACGCACAGGACAATGTGCTGTGCAATGCTCCACATACGGCGCAAATGCTGTTGGCAACAGAATGGCACCACGACTATACACGCGAGGCTGCGGCTTATCCATTGGCCAGCTTGCGAGATAGCAAGTATTGGCCGCCCGTAGCCCGGGTGGATAATGCTTACGGCGACCGTAACCTGGTGTGCTCCTGCCCTCCAATGGAGGCCTACGAGTCTGATGCCGGGCAAGCGCTGGAGTCATCCGCGACAGCCTGATAGCCAAGGGTGCCCGTTGATGCTTTTCAAAGCGTCGGGGCTAGCTCTGGCCATGTGGTATGAATAAATGCCGGAAGCCCATCAGGACTTCCGGCATTTTCTTTGTCTTGTGCCGCGCCAGCAAGGGCACGGCCGACAAGCTTTACCAGGAATAGCTCAGTCTACTGTTTTGAGCACTTCGTCAATTTTCTGGAAGATTTCCTGGATTTGCCCTTCTTCGATGATTAGGGGAGGCGAAATGGCGATGATGTCGCCGGTGTAGCGTACCATCAGGCCCTGATCAAAGCATTTGGCAAAGACCTCGGCAGCGCGAGCACCTGGTGCACCTTCGCGCGGTTGCAGCTCTATGCCCGCAACCAGACCCAGGTTACGCACATCGATCACGTGACGTGCGCCTTGCAGCTTGTGGGCAGCATTCTCGAAGACAGGAGAGAGGTTTTTGGCACGTTGGAACAACTGGTCTTTTTCGTATATGCCCAGTGTGGCCAGAATGGCTGCCGTAGCCAGCGGGTGGGCTGAATAAGTATAGCCATGGAAGAATTCGATGCCGCTGGCGGCCGCGCCCACAATGGTGTCGTGAATATTGCGCCGGACCGCGACGGCGCCGGCTGGCACAGCGGCATTGCTGATGCCTTTGGCCATTGTGATCAAATCGGGCGTGACGCCAAAGAATTCGCTGGCCGTGGCTGCGCCCAAGCGGCCAAAGCCGGTGATGACCTCGTCGAAAATCAGCAAAATGCCATGTTTTTCAGTAATGGCACGCAATTTCTCCAGATAGCCTTTGGGAGGAATCAGCACACCGGTGGAACCGGCCATGGGCTCGACGATGACGGCAGCGATGGTCGAGGCGTCGTGCAAGGCGACGATGCGCTCCAGTTCGTCGGCAAAATGTTCGCCCCAGGCAGGCTGGCCGCGTGTATAGGCATTTTTTGCCAGGTCATGAGTGTGCGGCAGGTGGTCCACGCCGGGCAGCAGGGCGCCCGAGAATGTTTTGCGGTTGGGTGAAATACCGCCCACCGAGATGCCCCCGAAACCAACGCCGTGATATCCGCGTTCGCGTCCGATCAGACGTGTGCGTTGACCTTCGCCGCGTGCACGATGGTAGGCCAGGGCGATCTTCAGGGCCGTATCGACCGATTCGGACCCCGAATTGGTGAAGAAAACACGGTCCATGCCCTGGGGCATGAGCTTGGCAATAGCGGACGCGGCGCGGAAGGAGTCCAGGTGGCCCAGTTGAAAGCTGGGCGCGTAGTCGAGTTCGGCTGTTTGCTGCGCAATGGCGTCGACGATCTCCTGGCGCCCGTGACCGGCATTCACACACCATAAACCGGCGGTCGCGTCCATGACCTGTTGGCCGGCGGTGGATGTGTAGTACATGCCCTTGGCCTTGGCCAGCAGACGAGGCTGTTCCTTGAACTGGCGATTGGCGGTAAATGGCATCCACAGATTGGAAAGATCAGGGATATTGGCTTGACTGGTCATGATGATTGCCTCGAGTCGGTAAATATCTGAAAGTAGAGTGTTGTTGGCTATTCTCGTCCGGCTGCATGGCTAAATAAATATACGGTTGAATTAATAATGCATAACCGTAATGGTAATATTTAATAAACTGTACAGAAAGGAGCGGGTGTGCAGATTTTCTTTGAGCCGGTGCGCGACCGAAAAGGCGCAACATCCCTGGTGGATCAGGCAGTTGAAGCTATTGAATCGGCGATCAGGCAGCGTTTGTTGAGACCAGGCATGCCAGTGCCATCTATTCGGCATTTTGCCAAGGCACATGGTTTAAGTACATTCACTGTATCGGCAGCGTATAGCCGCTTGGTGGCGCAAAACTGGCTGACCGCGCGGCCAGGCTCGGGCTACCGCGTGGCCCACACGGTTCGCCATGCTCAAACCGGGGCGGCTCCTGCAAGCTGGATTCCCCCTCGTATAGGTGCGTCATGGTTGTTGGCCGATATATTTGCCGACCACTCCATTCCCATCAAGTCGGGCTGTGGCTGGTTGCCGGCTGAATGGTTGAACGAGGCAGGCCTGCAGCAGTCTCTGCGGCAAGTGGCACGTACACCCGTCAATCAAGTGGCGGGCTACGGCCATCCCTATGGCTATCACCCATTGCGTGAACATATCCAGCAGGCTCTGAGCCAGCATGGATTGCCCATAGAGAGTGATCAGGTTTTGCTGACGCAGGGCGCATCGCAGGGCCTGGATATTGTCGTACGCACGCTGCTCAGGCCTGGCGATGCCATTGCAGTCGAGCAACCATGCTATGCCAATTTCTTGCAGTCTTTGCGTCAGGCGGGTCTGACAGTGCTGGGGGTGCCACGTGACGGCAACGGTTTGTGCCTGGATACGCTCGAAAGCCTGGCGCGTGAACACAAGATCAAAGCCATGTTCGTGAATACGGTCTTGCAGAATCCCACTGGCACCAGCTTGAGCATGAGCAATGCCTTCCGCTTATTGCAACTGGCCGAGCAATATGATTTCCGGGTAATCGAAGACGATGTGTCGCGCGACTTGCTGCCCGGCCTGGGGCCTATGCTGGCAGCGTTGGCCGGTACTGGTCGGGTGGTATATGTATCGGGTTTCTCGAAAAGCATCATGCCTTCGATGCGCGTTGGCTATATCGTGGCAAATGACATCTTGCTCAAGGAGTTTGCCAAAACCAAGATGTCCATGGGTTTGACGACACCCGAACTGATGGAGCGCCTGGTGTATCAGGTGCTTAGTCAGGGTCGGCATCAGGCACATCTGCTGCGTGTCCAGGATCGCCTGCGTCAAGGGCACGATGAGCTATGCGCATTGATGGATGGGCACGGCTTCGAAATACTCGACCGTCCGCAGGCAGGCTTATTCCTGTGGGCCAGGCCGGGTAGCGGGCAGTGGCGTGAGCAGGGCGCCACCCGACTGGCAGAAAAAGCCCTGGAAGACGGTATTTGGCTGGCGCCAGGATCCTATTTCGATCCTGACCAGAGGGATACCGGCTGGATAAGATTCAATGTGGCGTATTCCCTCCATCCGCAGCTCTGGCAATTCATGCGCAAGACGGGGGCGGCGGCGGTTTGATGCAACCAGCCGTTTGCGGCTAGGCCTTGATGCGGCGGTAAGTCACGAAGTCAAAACTCATACCGTTTTCTTCGGGCTGCGGCAATCTTTCAACCTCTTGCCAGACGCTCGTGTTCAGGGCAGGGAAAAAAGTGTCGCCATCAATATTGGCCCTGATCTCCGTGGCGACGACTTCATCAGCAAAGTCCAGAGCATGGCGAAACACTTGTTCACCACCTATGATGCATACCTTGTCGGCATCTGCGCAAGCATCCAGCGCAGCACTCAGGGCAGGGTAGACCGAAGCTCCTTCGGCCTTGTATTCGGGGTTGCGGCTAATCACCAGATTGGGCCGCCCCGGTAGTGGTCGACCCAGCGATACCCAGGTGTTGCGACCCATGATAATGGGATGCCCCAGCGTGACGCGCTTGAAGTGCGCCAGGTCGGATGGCAGGCGCCAGGGCAGGGTGTTGTCGCGCCCGATGACGCGGTTTTCGGAATAGGCGACGACAAGCTGGATAATGGGTGACGGCATGAGGAGTGCGATAGGAAGGCTTAGACTGCGACGGGAGCCTTGATGTGGGGATGTGATTCGTAGCCCACAATTTCGAAGTCTTCGTAGCGATAGTCGAAAATGGAGCCGGGCTTGCGCTTGATGTTCAGCGTGGGGTAGGGATATGGCTTGCGCGACAGCTGCAGCTCGACCTGCTCCATATGGTTGCTGTACAGATGGCAATCGCCGCCAGTCCAGATGAAGTCACCCACCTCAAGATCGCACTGCTGGGCAACCATATGCGTCAGCAGGGCATAGCTGGCAATATTGAAGGGTACGCCAAGAAAAATATCGGCACTACGCTGGTAGAGCTGGCACGACAGCTTGCCGTCAGCCACATAAAACTGGAAGAAGGCGTGGCAGGGTGGTAATGCCATGTTTGGAATTTCGGCTACGTTCCATGCCGAGACAATCAGCCGGCGTGAGTCAGGATTTTGCTTTATTTGCTGCAGCACTTGCGCAATCTGGTCGATGTGTTGACCACTGGGCGTAGGCCAGGACCGCCATTGCACGCCGTAGACCGGGCCCAGATCGCCGTTCTGGTCAGCCCATTCGTCCCAGATCGAGACCCCTTGCTCTTGCAGCCAGCGCACATTCGAGTCTCCGCGCAGAAACCAGAGCAACTCGATAAAAATGCTTTTGGTGTGCAGCTTCTTGCTGGTGACCAGCGGAAACCCGGCGGACAAGTCAAAGCGCATCTGATGCCCAAAGACGGAGCGCGTACCGGTGCCGGTCCTGTCGGTTTTCTCGGTGCCATGTTCGTATACATGACGCATAAAGTCTTCGTACTGGTGCATGACTAAGCTTCTACCACCGTAACGGAGTGAGTGATCTCGGCGGTCTTGGCCAGCATGGCCGATGCCGAACAATATTTTTCGTGAGATAGCTGCACGGCGCGTTCGACGGCTGAGACTGGCAGCGCTTCGCCGGTGACGGTAAACGAGAAATGAATCTTGGTAAAGACCTTGGGGTCGGTGTCGGCCCGCGTGCTTTCCAGCTTGACCTGACAGCCACTGACCTTGTGGCGACCACGCTTGAGTATGAGCACGACGTCGTAGGCTGCACAGCCACCCGTGCCGGCCAGCAGCATTTCCATGGGGCGCGGTGCCAGATTGTTGCCGCCGCCATCGGGGGCTCCATCCATGGCTGCCACATGGCCGCTGCCCGTGCGTGCCACGAAGAGCATGCCTTCAGGGCCGCCCCAATCTATTGTGCATTCCATTATTTTTTCCTGCTTGTTTTACTGAAGTATCAATCATAACTATAAACTAGGGATTAACAATATTTGGCGTAGGGGATTCTTGAACGCTCTTTGCACCCATGGCATACAATACGGTAGATATGTCGTTACGCGATATAAAAAAGCGATGCCGGTCAGGCTCCTGGCTGCGCAGTGCATCGCCCTTCGGTAGGAAATCATGAACACCATCACCATATTGCTGCTGACATTTATTCTTTCTGTGACCGGTTTGTTTGTTTTTATCTGGTCATTGCGCAAGAAGCTGTTCGACGACAATCCGGCTGCCGCCAATGTCATCTTCACGGAAGGGGAAATCGGCAAGGTGGAAGAACCTGCCGCGACCCAGGCTCAGCATGCGGCTTTGCAGCGTGTGGTCGACGGTAGCCATGACGGCATAGACGATCCCGAGCGCGATGCCCGCATGAAGGCCGAACTCGACGATCGACTGCGAGCTGATGGTTCGACCAAGTATGTCACTTTCGTGTTCTTGTCCTGTGCGGTGGTATGGCTGATATTTGCCTCGACCGCCGGTCTGATCAGTTCCATTAAGCTGCATCAACCCGACTTCCTGACCGAGTACGCCTGGCTCACCTTTGGCCGTATCCGCACCTTGCATTTGAACGCCGTGGCCTATGGCTGGGCACCCATGGCGGCATTCGGCATCGCCATCTGGACTCTGCCCCGGCTGCTCAAGACTGAGCTCATGGGGGGGCGTTTTGCCCTGCTGGGTGCCATGTTGTGGAATGCGGCGCTGATCGCCGGCTTGGGTAGCATTGCAGCGGGCTTCAACGACGGACTCGAGTGGCTCGAGATCCCATGGCAAATCGATATTCTATTTGTGGTGGGCGGTGCCTTGATCGGGCTGCCGCTGGTGTTTACCTTGCAGAACCGCAAGGTAGAGCATTTATATGTGTCTATCTGGTATATGGGTGCAGCGCTTTTTTGGTTCCCCATACTGTTTCTGGTGGGCAACTTGCCAGGCGTGCATTTCGGGGTGGAAGCGGCGACTATGAACTGGTGGTTTGGGCATAACGTGCTTGGCCTGTTCTACACGCCTGTGGCCCTGGCGTCGGTCTACTATTTTTTACCCAAAATCATAGGCCGCCCAATACAGTCTTATAACTTGTCGCTGCTGGGTTTCTGGGCGCTTGCCTTCTTTTACGGACAGGTGGGCGGACATCACCTGGTAGGTGGACCAATACCCAGCTGGCTGGTGACCTTGTCGATTGTGCAGAGCATCATGATGATCGTGCCGGTGCTGGCGTTTTCGGTCAACCAACATCTGACCATGCGCCATCATTTCAAAACCCTGATCTATTCACCCACACTCAGATTCATAGTGCTGGGCGGCATGATGTATACCTTGAGTTCCGTGCAAGGCTCTTTCGAGGCGCTGCGCAGTATCAATACCATTACACACTTCACCCACTTTACCGTTGCGCACGCACATCTGGGGCTGTACGGCTTCTTCTCTTTGGTCATGTTCGGCGCCATTTATTTTGTAATGCCCCGCGTAATGTCCTGGGAGTGGCCGCATCCAAAACTGATCGCTTTGCATTTCTGGCTGGTCGTGCTGGGTTTCGGTATTTATTTCGTTGGCTTGTCCATTGGTGGATGGTTGCAGGGCGTTGCTATGCTTGATGCCTCGATTCCATTCATGGAGTCGGTACGGATAACCATCCCCTACCTTGAAAGCCGGTCCGTGGGCGGTGCGCTGATGACGCTGGGCCACATTGTGTTTGCCATTCATTTTGTGTCCATGGCCTTGCGATATGGCCGCAAGCGTGTGGGGCCGGCCCTGTTCCACAGGCACGGTGCCGATGCAGGGCAAGTAACACGCCCGGTGGCGACGGAGGCCTGAGCATGGAAAGCGAATACAAACTTCTTGGTGGGGCCATGGTCACTTTGGCTTTGGCTACCGCAACTCTGGTCGTGGTGCCTTATTTGCAGCTGTCGGATGTGCAACCATCCGAGGGCCTGAAACCCTATACCTCGGCCCAACTGCGTGGGCGTCAGCAATATATAGAAAATGGCTGTGTGTATTGCCATACTCAGCAGCCCAGAGCTCAGTCACAGGCGCCCGATTTCAAACGCGGCTGGGGGCGTGCTCCTGTAGCTGGCGACTATTACTACGACAATCCGCATTTGCTTGGCACCATGCGCACGGGCCCCGATTTGCTCAACATCGGAGCACGCCAACCGAGCGTCGACTGGAATTTGGGGCATTTGTATCAGCCACGTGCCTATACGCCCGGTAGCATCATGCCTTCGTATCCCTATATGTTTGAACTCAAGGATAAGGCCGAAAAAGGCGACAAGGTCGTCCATCTGCCGCCTGGATACGCCCCGGTGGGACAGGTGGTCGTGGCGCGACCCGAAGCCCTGGACCTCGTGGAGTACCTGCTTGCGCTGGATCGCACCTACCCGGTCAAACCGCCGCCTGAAGATCCCCGCTAAGGCAGTCATGGAACTCAAGATCGAGCAAGGCGCAGCAGGAGAACAGGATGTCTGATCGAAGCAAGAAAATTGAAGCCCAGCAAAGGGAGATGCCAGAGCCTTACGAGGGCAATCGGCCCATTCCCTGGCTGGTGATACTGATTGTCAGTGCGCTGTTCGTCTGGGCCATAGGCTATATCTGGACGACGCATCAGGCCAATCCTCCTTCGTACGGCGACCGCCGGACTGCCCAGGATTTCAAGGTGGCAGCATCCACTACAGGCGGCGTAGCCGATGGTGCACAGATATATTCCGCTCAGTGTGTGGCTTGTCACCAGGCTAGCGGCCAAGGGCTGCCCGGCGTATTCCCTCCCTTGGCCGGATCGGAGTGGGTGACCGGCAAGGCAGCTCTGGCTGTCCAGATTGTGCTGCATGGCGTGACTGGGCCACTTACCGTGAGCGGTACCCAGTACAACGGGATGATGCCTACATTCAAAGACAAGCTTGATGATGCCCAGATTGCTGCTGTGGTCAGCTATATACGCAGCAATTTTGGAAATTCTGCTGATTCTGTTGATGCCGCGATGGTAGCGGCTGAGCGGAAGGCCACGGCCGATCACGCTGAGCCCTGGAATGGCGATGCGGAGTTGGCAGGCATGAAATAGGCCTTGTGAGACTTATTTCATATGCGCATGTTGCTGATGGTGCTGTTGGTGGCCTGCGTAGGTACAGGATCCATCTATTATCAGACGAATGGTTTTACCGTACTTACCACCGAAGAAGCCCGCAGGGCTGATGTTCTGCGCCATCCACGCAGCCTGCCCGATGCGGTGTTGCAGACGGCGGATGGTCGGGCCATCACCTTGCGGCAAGGCTTGCGCGGTGACGGTCGCGTTGCCGTAGTCAACTTTATGTATACCCGTTGCTTCTCGATATGCCTGGCCATGGGTTCAGAGCTTCAGCAACTGCAAGCGTCGATCGCCCGGAGTGGGATGGGGGATAAGGTGTACTTGTTAAGCATCAGTTTTGACCCTGGCGATACGCCAGCGCAGTTGACGCGCTATGCACAAAGCATGGGCGCTGATCCGGCGTTATGGCAATTTGCCGTGATGCCCAATGCGACGCAGCGTACTGCGGTACTGAAGGCTTTCGGTATTACAGTCGTGCCGGCGCCCATGAAGCAGTTTGTACACAACGCGGCTTACCATCTTGTGTCGCCCGACGGTCGCTTGCAGCGTATCGTCGATCTGGGTAGTGCCGGACTTCTGCTGGACTATGTGGCGGAGATATCGCAATGAGCTTGTCTGTCCGCTTGCCACACAGCCCGCGTGCCTACGCCGGCATGAGTATCGCGTTGCTGGCACTGGCCATCGCATTCAATACTGTCCTGACGCGCAGCATGGCCCTGCATATGCTGGTGCATATTCCCCTGATTCTGTTCGCTGGCATATGTGCCGATGTGGCCTTGTGCAGCAGCCAAGGCACCAGGTCGGAGTTCTGGAAGAGGGGGGCGCGGGCGTGGGCGCAATACAATGAGCAAGGCATCCCCGGACTATTGTGGGGCACACTGTTTGCTGCCTATTGGATGATTCCAAAGTCACTGGATGATGTTTTGTTGATACCGATCCTGGCGCTAGTCAAGTATGCGGGCCTATTTTTCACAGGCATGGTGCTGTTTGATTCGCTGCGACGAGCCAATAGTGTCGTCAAGCTGTTTTTCCTGGGAAATTTTTCCTGGATGATGGCGATAGTGGGTCTCATCTACCAAGACCAAACAAGCCGTTTATGCAATGCATACCTGTTGAGCGATCAGGAAATGACGGGTAAAGGCCTGGTGGTGTTGGCTGTGGCGGTGCCGATAGTCTGGCTATTGACTGAACGAAGCCGTTTTCTCCGTTTGATGTCAAAATAGATACTGATACTGCATAAGGAAGAAATAGCTTATGAGCAAGCTGAATTCTACGCTGGAAGCACCACAATTTGCTCGGCGAATGGGCTTTCTGGATCGTGCCTTGGCCGAGGCCGGGAGGGCAGTAAGGGTTCTCGATGGTTCGGTACAGGCGGGGCGAACCAATCCCGCCGGCCCCCGCAAATCACTGACTGATGAGGCCGAAGTCCTGACGCCGGCCGAGCAAAAGCATGCAGCCGGATTGATGCGGGTAAACCATGTCGGTGAAATATGTGCGCAAGCTCTATATCGTGGCCAAGCCTTGTTTTGCCGCGATGCACCAATTAAGGCCGTGCTGCATCAGGCGGCGGCCGAAGAGGTCGATCATCTGGTCTGGTGCCGTGACCGCCTGAATGAATTGAACAGCCGTCCCAGTCTGTTGAATCCCTTGTGGTATGTTGGCTCGTTTTCGCTGGGTGTGCTGGCCAGCCGTGCCGGCGTACCCAAAAACCTGGGCTTCATGGCTGAAACCGAAAGGCAGGTAGAACAGCATCTTGACAGGCATCTTGCCGACTTGCCCCCAGCCGATGGGCGTTCGCGAAGTATCGTCACGCAAATGCGTGACGACGAAATCAGCCATCGCACCACTGCCGAAACCCATGGCGCACAGAAGCTACCCCGGCCATTACGGGGTGCCATGCGGCTCATGTCCAAGGTCATGACAACGACGGCCTACCGAATTTGAGCGCAAGAGGGTTAATTTGTAACAAGGTGAAGTTTTTAGGGTTAATGCTTAATTACGAAATGAGGCTTTTATGCTTCGTACCGTCTTAAAAAAACGACAAAAATCTGTGGTTACAGTTTTTCCTTCAAATTATCTTGCATCGCACAAACGGTTTCTATACAATTTAGTTATCGGATGTCGAAACGTGATTGCAAGGGAAAACCCCCGGTCACGCAGGCTCAAGCAAAGTGCTTTCGTAGCTCGGCATGCCAAGGTTGTCTCCTCCACCCTCCTCCTTTGGTGGATTTAGCCCAAGATCGCAAGATCTTGGGCTTTTTTTTGTCTTTTTCTGCTTTGTTTTGCCTTTTTTCTGCTTTGTGTCCTAAAGTGATTGTTCGCTTGTGACGCGAGGTAAACCGATACCTTCCGTTGTACTTGTTACGGGCCGGAGTGCAGTCTGGTTACAGGCACAGCACATAATGTCAATGCATCTATTGTTCATAGGGATTTTGTGATTTCTTCTCAACTCTGGGAATCCGCTACCTGGTTTTATATTTGCGTGGTGGCCTTCATGGTAGGCGGCTTGATTGTTGCTTCGGAGCGCTGGCACGGCGCGTTGACGGGTGACTCCGATTTAAAGAAGCCGCAGGCATCCCATGCCCGCGCTGCGCCGCGCGTGGGCGGCCTGGCCGTGGTGGCGGGTAGCCTGGCGGGCCTGCTGGTACTGGGTCCCAGCAATATGACCCTGACCTGGCTATGGCCGGTGCTGTTCATAGCGGCGATGCCCGTGTTCGTGGCAGGCTTGCTTGAGGACATTACCAAAGACGTAGGGTCAGGCAAGCGTCTGTTGGCAGCTTTTCTATCGGCGGCCATAGCCTGGTGGCTGCTGGGCGGCGTTTCGCGTGTAGGCCTGTCATGGGCAGACGCCATATTGTCGTTCTGGCCGGTTTCGCTGTTGTTCACCATGGTGGCGGTGGGTGGGTGCACCCATGCCTTGAATATCGTGGATGGCATGAACGGTCTGGCTGGCATGATTGCCACCCTCATGGCGTTGTCCCTGGCGCTGGTGGCCCTACAGGTCCAGGACATTCCCATTTTCCTGATTGCCACGGCCCTGGCTTCGGCTACGCTGGGCTTTCTGGTCTGGAACTTTCCCTTTGGGCGGGTTTTTCTGGGAGATGGCGGCGCCTACTTCCTGGGGTTCATGCTGGCCGAGCTGGCGGTCCAGCTGGTCGTGCGCAATCCCAGTGTTTCGCCATTCTATGCGCTGGCCGTGTTGTTCTATCCGGTTTTTGAAACCCTGTTTTCTATCTGGCGGCGCCGCTTCAAGCGCGGCACGCCTGTTGATCAGCCTGATGCGTTACACCTGCATCAGCTGGTGTTCCGACGTCTGGTTCGGGCGACCTTCAGCCGTGATCGCCGGCATGCGGTGCCAGCTTTGTGCAACGCCATGACGTCCCCGTATTTATGGGTGCTGGCGTTGATCGGCCTGGTGCCCGCCACGATTTGGTGGGATAACGCCTGGATACTATGCGCAAGCATTCTTGCTTTTTCGCTTGCCTATTTATGGCTTTATTCGCGCCTGGTCTCGTGGCGTCGACCGTCGTGGCTGCTGTTGCCCTCAATTGGGCGAAATGAGCGACGTAAATAGTAAAATTGATTCATTCTTAACCGCGCCTAGCGCAGGAGATTCAACTTGCAAATCCAGGATGTGAAACTTGCAGTAGTCGGCTTAGGCTACGTTGGTCTGCCTCTGGCAGTGGAGTTCGGTAAAAAACACTCGGTACTGGGTTTTGATATTAATCCCCGTCGGGTTGCCGAACTGAAAGAAGGGCGGGATCACACTCTCGAGGTGGAATCCGCCGAGCTTGCCGAAGCAAGCCAGCTGAGCTTCAGTAACGAAGCCGAGCATTTGGCACAGGCCAATGTTTTCATTGTGACCGTACCAACGCCTATCGACGAATACAAGCAACCTGACCTGACACCGCTGGTGCGGGCCAGCGAAACCATAGGCAAGGTGCTCAAGCGTGGTGATATCGTGATCTACGAGTCCACCGTGTATCCGGGAGCCACCGAGGAAGAGTGCGTTCCTGTGCTTGAGCGAGTTTCGGGCCTGCGTTTTAACGAAGATTTTTATGCAGGGTACAGTCCGGAACGGATTAATCCGGGCGACAAGGCGCACCGTGTATCCACCATCAAGAAGGTCACTTCGGGGTCGACCCCTGAAGTGGCTGACCTGGTCGACGAGCTGTATGGCCAGATCATTGTTGCTGGTACCCACAAAGCGCCTTCCATACGTGTGGCCGAAGCAGCCAAGGTCATTGAAAACACCCAGCGCGACGTCAATATCGCCCTGATCAACGAGCTGGCGCTTATTTTCAACAGGCTCGGCATCGACACTCAGGCAGTACTCGAGGCTGCCGGCACCAAATGGAATTTCCTGCCGTTCCGTCCAGGCCTGGTTGGGGGGCACTGCATAGGCGTGGATCCCTACTATCTTACGCACAAGGCGCAGTCCATAGGCTACCACCCCGAAATCATTCTTGCCGGCCGTCGCCTCAATGATTCGATGGGCGGCTATGTCGTATCGCAACTGGTCAAGAGCATGACCAAGCGACGTATACAGGTGCAGGGCTCCAAGGTGCTGGTCATGGGCCTGGCCTTCAAAGAGAACTGCCCCGATTTACGCAACACCCGTGTTGTTGATATTGTGCGCGAACTGGGTGAATACAGTATTGACGTCGATGTGTATGATCCGTGGGTCGATGCTGAAGAGGCCAAACGGGAATACGATCTGGACCTCGTATCCAAGCCCGAGCAGGGTGTTTACGACGCCGTGATCCTGGCGGTTGCACACGAGCAATTTGTTGGTATGGGCAGCCAGGCAATACATGCGCTGGGCAAGCCAGAGTGTGTATTGTATGACCTTAAATACGTGTTGCCGGCCAGCGAATCCGACCTTCGCTTGTAAGGCGCTCGGGCACATTACATTGGTATTTTGTTGGAATGACAAGGGTTGATATGAATAATCGCTATCAGGAAGTGACGGCAAGCCTGCAAACGGAGCCCAAGGTATGGCTGGTGACGGGTTGCGCCGGCTTCATTGGGTCGAACCTGCTTGAAGCGCTGTTGTTGATGGGTCAAAAAGTGGTGGGGCTCGATAACTTCGCTACGGGCCATCACTACAATCTCGAAGAAGTCCGGAAGTCGGTCAGTGCGCAGCAATGGAGCAACTTCACGTTTATTGAAGGTGATATCTGCAATCTCGACACCTGCAAGCAGGCCACTCAGGGCGTCGACCACGTCCTGCATCAGGCGGCGCTGGGGTCGGTGCCTCGTTCGCTGAAAGATCCCATCACAAGCAACAGCGTCAATATTGGCGGCTTCCTGAATATGTTGGTGGCGTCCCGTGATGCCGAGGTAAAGTCCTTTGTCTATGCGGCCTCCAGCTCGACTTATGGCGACCACGAAGCACTGCCCAAGGTCGAAGACCGCATCGGGCGGCCTCTGTCGCCTTATGCCGTCACCAAATACGTCAACGAGCTGTATGCCGATGTCTTTCAGCGTGCCTATGGCTTTGGCAGTGTGGGTTTGCGGTATTTCAATGTGTTCGGCAAGCGCCAGGATCCCAACGGAGCCTATGCCGCCGTCATACCGAAATGGATCGCGGCCATGATACGCGGTGAAGATGTTGTCGTGAACGGCGATGGTGAAACCAGCCGCGACTTTTGTTTTATAGACAACGTGGTGCAGGCGAACATTCTGGCCTCACTGGCCCAGCCAGAGGGTGTCAATCAGGTATATAACGTTGCGGTCAATGCACGCACCAGCCTGAATGAACTGTTCGAATATCTTGCGCGATCGCTGGGCAATAACGGCATTGTTTACGACAAACAACCTGTTTATGCCGATTTCCGCGCAGGCGATGTGCGGCACTCGCAAGCCGATATCAGCAAGGCCAAGACATTGCTGGGTTACGAGCCCATGCATACCATAGTCCAGGGGTTGGAAGTCTCCATGCCCTGGTATACGCAATTCCTGCGTTGACTTGAAAAGCTTCAAGCAGCGACTCGGCAACCTGCATTCAGACCACCGGCGCATCGCTCAGGGGGCGTTGCGGGTTGCCTTTTTTCTATTGCTGGGTAAGGCGGCGGGCGCCTTCAAGGAAATGGCCGTCGCCTATCGCTATGGCGTCAGCGATGCCGTCGATGCCTATCAGTTCACCATGGTCATGGCCAATTGGCTCCCTGTGACAATCGTGGGGGCGCTGTCCGTAGTCCTTATTCCGGTGCTGGTACGTACGCGCTACGACGACCGCGGCAGCCGATCCCGTTTCCTTGGTGAGCTGCAGGGTTGGCTGATAGCAGGTGGTACGATGCTTGCCGTCATCACCTATATCGCCTGGCCCTGGGTGCTGCAGTGGGGTGGGGCAGGTTTGCCCGAACCGGCACGGCGCATGAGCGACGACTTGATGTTTGCCTTCGCACCAGCTGCCTTGTTGACACTCATGACGGGGCTGAGCGCGGCGCGGTTGCGTGCGCATGAGCGCCATATCAATACATTGCTGGACAGCGTGCCGGCTGTCGTCATACTGATCTGGGTATTGCTGGCGGCGACTGTTGATGATGTCGGCCCCTTGATGTGGGGCACGCTGGTAGGCTATACGATTCAGTCAGTCTGGCTGCTGTGGCTGGCGGCCAAGGCGGACGGTATGTGGGGCAGGCCGCACCTGAGCATGCGCGCGCACCAATGGCCCGATCTGGTCAAGGCGGCGGGCGTCATGCTGGTGGGTCAGATTGCCATGAGCTTTGTTGGTCCGATAGATCAATATACGGCGGCTGGACTGGGCTCCAACGCCAATGCAACCCTAGGTTATGCCAGCCGCTTGCTGTCGCTCTTGCTGGGCCTGGGGGCGGCCTCGGTGGGCCGTGCGGCACTGCCCGTGCTGGCTGATATTCAGGCAAGGGGGGATCAGCACAGAGCGCGTTCCACGGCATTGAAGTGGTCGGTACTGATGGTATTGGCAGGTGTCGCTGTTACGGCGGTGGGCTGGTTGCTGGCGCCGTGGGGAGTGGCCTTGCTGTTCGAGCGCGGCGCGTTTACCGCTGACGATACGCTGCAGGTGTCCCAAGTGTTGCGCTGGGGCTTGTTGCAGATGCCGTTTTATTTCGGCGTGTTGATTTTGGTGCAACTGCTGGCCAGCCAGAACCGCTACCGCATCATGGCAGCCATTGCAGTCGCCAACTTTGCCATGAAGGCCGTCATGAATTACCTGTGGGCCCCCGTTATGGGAACGTCGGGAATTATGCTGGCCACCAGCATCATGTACGCTTCATCTTATATTTGTTATGTGATGGTAGCGTGGCGGCCGGTGCCGGCCGCCACGTCCATCAGTAAGTAAAAACAGGGTTTGCTTTGAGTCATCCATCAGTTCAACCGCATTTGCTGATCGTCATACATTCGTTGGGCGGAGGCGGGGCAGAGCGGGTTGCCGCCGATTTAAGCGCTTATTGGGTTCAGCGTGGCTATCGAGTCACGGTCGTAACGCAGGCCGACGCCAGTACCGACGCTTATTCTTTGCATACCAAGGTCAAGCGGCATGTGCTGGGTACGGCGTCCGCCAGTACGGGCGGACTGAGCGGTGTATTGAGCAATATTCGCCGCGTGCTGCGTTTGCGCCGACTCATCAGGCGCGAGCGACCAACGGTAGTGCTGGGCATGATGACGACCTCTTCCATCCTGGCCATTATCGCTGCGCGAGGTGTGCCCTGCCGTGTTATTGCCACCGAGCATACGCATCCGCCTTCACAGGCATTGTCCGATATGTGGTTGCGTCTGCGTCGCTGGGCCTATCCCCAGGCCACCGCTGTGGTGGCCCTGACTTCGGGAACGGCCCAGTGGTTGTCCCAGCACGTGCCGGGTTCCAAACTTACGGTAATTCCCAACGCAGTGCGCTGGCCGCTTGAAAGCATGGAGCCCACCATCGAGCCGCCACCACGGCAAGGGCGGTATCGTGTCCTGGCGGTTGGACGCTTGCATCCCCATAAGGGTTTCGACCTGCTGGTTCGTGCATTCGAGGAAATTGCGGATCATTTCCCCAACTGGGACCTGGTCATACTGGGTGAGGGGGAAGGTCGGGACGAGCTTCAGGCACAGATCGACGAGGCTGGTCTGTCGGGTCGCATCAGCATGCCGGGCCGGGCGGGGAATGTGGCCGACTGGTATGTGCAGTCCGACCTGTACGTATTGAGCTCGCGTGTAGAGGGTTTGTCCAACACTTTGCTGGAAGCAATGGCCAGTGGCCTGGCTCCAGTCGCCTATGACTGCGAGACCGGACCACGCGAGATTGTCCGCAGCGGCATAGATGGTGTGCTGGTCAGTCCGGCTGAAGATACCGAAGCCCTGGCAGCTCATCTGTCCGATATGATGGCTCATCCTGAGCAGCGCGAGGCCTACGCCCGGCGTGCCGTCGACGTGCGGGACCGGTTCTCCACCACTCGTGTCATGGCCTTGTGGAGCAACTTATTTGAAATGCGTTGATGCGCCTGCGGGTGCGCATGAGAAAGCGAGCAGACTATGTGCGGAATAGTGGGAGTCTGGGGCGGGCTGGTCGATAAACAGGTGGTGATCGAAGCAAGCTGTCGCCGCATCCATCATCGAGGCCCTGATAGCAACGGTTATTGGGCGGATGAGCCGGCAGGCCTTGCTCTGGGGCATGTGCGTCTGGCCATTCAGGACCTTACCGAGGCCGGCCACCAACCCATGACATCCGCCTGCGGCCGCTATGTCCTGGTATTGAACGGCGAAATCTATAACCATCTGGATTTGCGCAAGCGTCTCGATGACCAGGGGCGGGCGCCCGCCTGGCGCGGTCACTCCGATACCGAGACGGTGCTGGCTGGCTTTGTTGCCTGGGGGGTGCACGAAACCCTGCAGGCAGCGACAGGCATGTTCGCGCTGGCCTTGTGGGACAGGCAGACGCGCCGGCTGGTGCTGGCCCGCGATCGTATGGGTGAAAAGCCGCTATACATGGGCTATGCGGGGTCTAATTTTGTTTTTGCGTCGGAGCTTAAAGCGCTGGTTGGCATTCCCGGTTTTAACAAGGATATTGACCGTAGGGCCTTGTCCTTGCTGATGCGGCACAACTACATTCCGGCGCCGTTCAGCATCTACCGCGGGATAGGCAAGCTCGAACCCGGCACATGGCTGGAGTTGTCCGAGCAGGATTTGCAGCGGCGCAGTGTACCGGACGCCAAAATCTGGTGGTCTGCCTTGCAGGTGAGTCAATACGCGCAAGAAAGCCCATTGGCTTTCGAGTCCGATCTGCAGGCGGTCGATGCGCTGGAAGCCGTGCTGGGCCAGGCCGTCAGGGGGCAGATGATTTCCGACGTCGAGCTGGGCGCCTTTTTATCGGGTGGCGTCGACTCGTCCATGGTGGTGGCTTTGATGCAGAAGCACAATGCTCAGGCGGTTCGGACCTTTTCCATTGGCTTTGACGATCCGGCTTTTAACGAAGCCGAGTATGCCAAGGCGGTGGCGGCGCACCTGGGTACCTTGCATACCGAACTGTATGTCAGCGCGGCTGATGCGCTGGACGTGGTGCCGAGTCTTCCAGAGCTCTACGACGAGCCGTTTGCCGATTCTTCACAAATCCCCACCGCATTGGTTACGCGCATGACGCGACAGCACGTCACCGTGGCCTTGTCGGGAGATGGCGGCGACGAGCTGTTCGGGGGGTACTCGCGCTATGTCCGCGCGCAGCAATGGTGGAACAGGCGCCAGGCGGTGCCTGCTGGCTTGCGAGGCCCATTGGCTGCTGTGGCGCGCGCTGGCGTTGGCATACTGGCACCAGGGCACAGGCGCGATCAGCTCGACAAATTATCCGAGGTGCTGGGCGCTGCTCATGAAGGGGAGTTCTATCGTCAGTTCGTTTCCTACTGGAAAGATCCCGCCCAGGTGGTAATCGGGGCCGAGCTGCCTTCGACTCCTTTTGACGCACCGTCCCGTCTTGGCCTGTTCGAGCGCATGATGCTGCTGGATGCACTGACTTATCTGCCTGACGATATTTTGGTCAAGGTTGATCGCGCCGCCATGGCGGCCAGCCTGGAAACCCGGGTTCCCATGCTCGATCACCACGTGTTCGAGTTTGCGCAGCGCTTGCCTTCTTCATATAAACGGCGCGGCGGACAGGGCAAGTGGCTGCTGCGGCAAGTGCTGTATCGCCATGTGCCTGCACACATGATAGATCGTCCCAAGAAGGGCTTTTCTGTTCCCATGGCCGCATGGCTGCGCGGGCCATTGAAAGACTGGGGCGCCGCCTTGCTGGACCCGGTCAGGCTGAAACGCGAGGGTTTATTCCATGCGGAGCCCATTGTGCAAAAATGGTCTGAGCATCAGTCAGGCAAGCGCAACTGGAGTACACATTTGTGGGGTGTGCTCATGACACAGGCATGGCTGGATGGAACCGCCGAAAGCGATACAAGGCCGCTATGAAAATACTGTTCTTTGTCAGCTCCATGCACGCTGGCGGCGCTGAACGCGTGGCGGCCACGCTGGCCAGTGCTTGGGCCAAGCGCGGCGACACGGTAACGCTGGCCCCCACTTATACGGGAAAGGGCGATTGCTTTTATCCGCTGGATCCGGCGGTCAGGCTGGAGTGGCTGGCGGACCGCATGAGTGCAGCCGGTCGCAAGGCGTGGCCGCCGCTCAGCAAGTTGCATGCCATGCGCAAGCTGGTACGCGAGACCCAGCCTGATGTCATTGTCTCTTTTCTGACCAACGTCAATGTCATGGTCTTGCTGGCGACCAGAGGGATGGGCGTGCCGGTGGTGGTGTGCGAGCGCACCAACCCGGCGTTCAGTAGTAGCGCAGGCAAGTTGTTGCAGTTCTTGCGACGCAAGACATATCCGTGGGCGGCCAAAGTGTTGATGCAGTCGCAGGATGGTGTTCAGGCTTTAAGGCGGATGGTGCCGAATGTAGATCGGCTGGATGTCATTCCCAATCCTTTGCCGCCTGGGATTGACGAGCTGACGGTTGGTGCGCCGTCCGGCCTGATAGCTGCCGAATCGGTGGTTGATGTCGAGCCAGTACGACGTAATGATAGAAAGCAGTTGATGGCCATGGGACGCCTGGTGCCGTTCAAGCGTTTCGATGCCTTGATTCAGGCATTTGGAGCTTTGGCAGCCGATTATCCCGAATGGGATCTGACCATCTGGGGCGAAGGCCCCCTGCGGAGCGAATTGGAACAGCAAGTGCATGGTACGGGCCTGACTGCGCGCATCCTGCTGCCAGGGCGCACCAGCCAGCCTTGGCACGAGTTGGCCAAGGCCGATATTTTTGCCCTGACTTCGCGGGTCGAGGGTTTCCCCAATGTGTTGCTCGAGGCCATGGCCCTGGGGTGTGCATGCGTGACCGTAGACTGTCCTAGTGGTCCGCGTGAAATGAGCCAGAACGGGAAAGACGCCATACTGGTTCCACTGGAGGATCACGATGCCTTGGTCTCTGGCTTGGCTCAACTGATGGATGACGGAGCATTACGCAGCACATTGGGACGGCATGCGGCCGTTTCAGTGCGTGAACGCTACGGCCTGCGGCAAATTCTGGCGCAGTGGGATACCTTGTTTGCTTCCATCGTTGTACCGGCCAAACAGGACGGGCAGATATGAGCAAAGAGACTCACGATACGCCGCTAGATGTCGTCCATATCATTTCCGGGCTAGGTCAGGGTGGGGCGGAAACCGTGCTTTATCGCCTGGTGACAGCACCGGATCAGAATGTGCGGCACCGCGTTATCTCCATGGGCGAAGAAGGGGTGTTTGGCCCCCGCCTGCGCGAAGCCGGCATTCCCGTTCACACCCTGCATATGCAAAGCCCTTCGGGTCTGCTTAAAGGTTTGTGGGGTATGTATCGCCTGCTGAGGGAGCTGAAACCCGATGTAGTGCAAACCTGGATGTACCATGCCGACCTGATTGGTGGCCTGGTGGCGCGCCTGTCAGGCGTACGGTCGGTGTGCTGGGGTATACGCAACTCGGGTGCGGACCTGCATAAAAGCAGTTTGTCGGCGCGGGCGTTTTCATGGTTGTGCGCAAAAAGCTCCGGATTGATTCCGGTGGTCATTGTTTCGTGCGCTGAAAGCGCAGCGCAGCGCCACCAGGCCTGGGGCTATCGCGCTGATCGCATGCAAGTCATTCCCAATGGATATGACCTGTCGCGCTGGCAGGCTGATGCGCAAGCACGTCAGCAGGTGCGCGAACTATGGGGTGTATCAGACGATACTCCGGTCATTGGAAGCGTGGCGCGCTGGAATCCCTTGAAAGATCACGAAAACCTGGTGGCGGCACTGGCGCTCAGCCTCCGCAATTATCCATCCATGCGCTGCGTGTTGATCGGCCAGGGCATGGAGTCCTCCAACCCCGACCTCTCGGCATTGCTGACCCGTCATGGCGTAGTAGAGCGGGTGATTCTGATGGGGCGGCGCGACGATGTACCGCATTTGATGAACGGCCTGGACATTCATGTGCTGTCCAGCCGCGCCGAAGGGTTCCCGAATGTGGTGGCCGAGGCGATGGCCAGCGGCGTGGCTTGCGTGGTAACTGATGTGGGCGATGCAGCCATGATGGTCGACGACGCGACGGTTGTGGCTCCGCCGCAAAACCCGCAGGCTCTATCCGCTGCCATCAATTCCGTCGTGGCCCAATTGGGTACGCCTGCTCATGCGCAGCGCGTGCAACGCGGACGAGAACGGGTGGGACGGCTGTTCAGCCTGGAAGCCATGGTCGGTAATTACCGCAAGGTTTGGGGTCGAGTAACAGTGGGACGTAAGACAGCGGATATGCGTTGCTTGTTGTTTGTGGTGAATAATCCCGCCTTTTTCCTCTCGCACCGACTACCGCTGGCCATAGCGGCCAAGAATGCAGGCTTTGATGTGCATGTTGCGACCATGGATGGGCCATCGGTATCCGATATCGCCGCCCAGGGCCTGGTACACCATGTGATTCCCATGTCGCGTAGCGGGAAAAACCCACTCAAAGAGATGCATAGTATTTATGCCCTGTGGCGCTTGTTCCGGCAATTGCGACCCGATGTCGTGCATGCCGCAACCATCAAGCCAGTTCTGTACGGCGGAATTGCTGCGCGGTTGGCGGGTGTGCCGGGTTATCTCGCTGCTGTATCGGGGCTGGGCTTTATTTTTATGCGGCCACGGCAAGGTTTTGATTTTTTGCGCATGGCTGCTACTTTTTTGTATCGTCTGGCTCTGGGGCATCCCAACAGCCGGGTGATATTCCAGAACTCCAGTGATTGCGATGTTTTACGCAAGGCTGGTGTTATCCGGGCGGAGCAGGTGGTGATGATACGGGGTTCAGGCGTCGACCTGGATGCTTTCCGTGCGGTACCAGAATCCGCCGAACCACCCGTTGCCATCATGGCGGCACGCCTGTTGACTGACAAGGGTGTGAACGAATTTGTAGAGGCGGCTGGCCTGACTGCCAATGATCACAGCGGCTTGCGCTGGAAATTGGTGGGTAGTCCCGATCCGGGCAATCCAGCCAGCATCACGCCAGACCAGGTGGCGCAGTGGGCTCGTGAAGGTGTTGTTGAGTGCCTGGGTGAGCGCAGAGATGTGGCCCGGCTTTATCAACAGGCCCATATTGTGGTGCTTCCATCTTATCGCGAAGGTCTGCCCAAGTCTCTGGTCGAGGCCGCGGCTTGCGGGCGGGCTGTGGTCACAACCGATGTGCCCGGTTGCCGGGACGCCATCACGCCCGGTGTAACCGGCTTGCTGGTGCCTGTGCGCGATGCCCAAGCCCTGGCCGATGCGGTCGTGTCCTTGGCACACGACCATGTTCGTCGCCGGGACATGGGCCGTGCGGGGCGCGAGCTGGCTGAACGCGAATTCGATATCCGCCAGATCGCCCAGAAACACGTGTCGCTTTATACCGAGCTTGCGGACCAGGCAAAGACGGCCTTCTAGAAAGGCAGGGAAATTTCGGGCTCCAGGGCCAGCAGGGCCTGGCGGAATTCCTCTTTGATGCGCTCGATGTCTTGTTCAGTGTCGCCTTCAAAACGCAGGACGATGACAGGCGTTGTATTGGATGCCCGCGCCAGACCGAAGCCATCGGCGTATTCGGCGCGCACGCCGTCTATAGTGCTGATGCTGGTCGCCGAGGGGAACTTGCCGTCTTCTTGCAGGCGTGTCACCAGAGCATGTGGCTGACCCTCTGACATTGCAAGCTTGATTTCAGGCGTGGAGATATCTTTGGGCAGGGATTCGAGCTCGGCTGATGGATCTTCGTGTGCAGAGAGAATTTCAAGCAGTCGGGCGCCGGCGTACAAGCCATCATCAAAGCCGTACCAGCGTTCTTTGAAAAATACGTGGCCGCTCATTTCGCCCGCCAGCGGTGCGCCGGTTTCGGCCAGTTTGGCCTTGATCAGCGAGTGTCCCGTTTGCCACATCTGGGGCTTGCCACCCGCGTGCTTGATGGCGCGGGCGACATGGCGGCTGCACTTGACGTCAAAGATAATGGTGGCACCAGGTTGGCGCTGCAGGACATCTCGTGCAAACAGAATGAGCTGGCGGTCGGGCCAGATGATTTCACCGGACTTGGTCACTACGCCAAGACGGTCGGCATCGCCGTCGAAAGCCAGGCCCAGCTCACAATCGCTTTGTTGCACATGGCGGATGAGGTCTTGCAGGTTGGATGGGTCGGCCGGATCAGGATGGTGATTGGGGAAGCGGCCGTCGACCTCGCAATACAGCTCGTCTACCGTGCAACCCAGGGCCTGATACAAATTTGATGCCACCACGCCGCCAACGCCATTGCCGCAATCGATAGCAATTTTCATGGGGCGGGCCGGCAGCACCGTGCTGCTGATTTCCTTAACGTAGGCGTCAAGCAGATTCAGGGGTGTGCTTTGGCCCGGCTTGATGCCGTCCACGGAGTCAGGCTGCGCCATGATCTGGGCCAGCTTTTGAATATCGCTGCCGTGCAAGGTACGACCGCCCATCATGATTTTGAAGCCATTGTAATTGGATGGGTTATGGCTGCCTGTAATGGCTACGCCGGAGCCGGTGTGCTGCGTGTAGGCGGCATAGTAGACGACGGGGGTGGGGACCATGCCCAGATCCAGGGTGTTGATGCCGCCTTGTGTCAGGCCTTGCTGCAAGGCCTGCGATAAGTCAGGGCTGCTTAGCCGTCCGTCGTAGCCCACGACCAACGTAGTCACGCCTTCGGCGCGCGCTTGTTGGGCAAGTGCCAGGCCCAGCAGGCGGGCAAAATCAACATTGAGCTGCTCGGGCACAGTGCCTCGAATATCGTAGGCTTTGAATACGTCTTTAGGCAGGTTGGGAGTATGGGACACGAGGCTTCCTTAGAATCCAATATCTGGCTTGTTGGCATGATTGTATGTCAGCTATTCAATTAGCCTAAAATGGTCCATCACCTATGATTACTTTGCAAAAACAGAAGGCAAGCATGAGTCGGATAGACGAACTGGTTCAGTTAGTAGGGCAGCAGCATGTGTTAACAGGCGCTGATGCCGAATCGTACACGGTTGACTGGCGCGGCCGATACAGTGGTGCGGCGCTGGCCGTCGTACGGCCTGGTTCGGTTGACGAGGTGGCGCAAATCATGCGCTGGTGCAGTCAGAACAAGATCCCGGTGGTGCCGCAAGGCGGTAATACAGGTTTGTGTGGTGGCGCTACACCCGATTCCTCCGGTGACGCCATTGTGTTGTCGCTGACCCGCCTGAATGCTGTGCGCAGCATAGACACCGACAATGACACCATGGAGGTCGAGGCGGGCTGCATATTGCAGTCGGTGCAGCAGGCTGCACGTGAGGCCGATCGCCTGTTTCCCTTAAGCCTGGCGGCTGAAGGCAGCTGCACCATAGGCGGTAATCTGGCAACGAATGCGGGCGGTACTCAAGTGCTGCGCTATGGCAACGCGCGCGACCTGGTGCTGGGGCTTGAAGTGGTTACCCCGCAGGGCGATATCTGGCACGGTCTGCGTGGTTTGCGCAAAGATAACACCGGCTACGACCTGCGCAATCTGTATATGGGCAGCGAAGGCACACTGGGTATCATTACGGCAGCCACCGTCAAGCTTTATCCCTTGCCGGTCGCGCAGTGTACAGCCCTGTTGGCACTGGCTTCAGTGGATGACGCGGTCAAGGTCCTGGCTGCGGCTCGCAAGGGTTTTGGCGCTGCCCTGACCGGGTTTGAGCTGATCGCGGGTAACTGCTTGCAGGGCGTCGTGCGTTGTTATCCGCAACAACGCATCCCTTTTGAAGGCGAGTCGGCGCAAATGCCCTGGTACGCGCTGCTCGAGCTATCTGACAGTGAAAGCGCCGAACACGCGCGCGAACGTTTTGAAGAGGTAGTCGGAGAAACCATAGAAGCCGGCCTGGTGGCTGACGCGGTCATCGCCGAAAACATCACACAAAGCAAAGCACTGTGGCATTTGCGCGAAAGCATACCGTTGGCAGAAAAGGCCTTTGGCAAGAGCATCAAGCACGATGTGTCGATTCCGGTTTCACGCATGGCCGATTTTGTCACTACCACCAATGCAGCTTTGCAGGCCAGCTTTCCGGGCATCGAGCACGTTACCTTCGGACATCTGGGTGACGGCAATCTGCACTACAACGTAGCTCGCGGCGAGGCGTATACCGAAGAAGAGCTGCTGGCCCGTCAAGCCGATATCTACCATCTGGTGCATGAAAGTGTGCACCAATTCAATGGCTCGATCAGTGCCGAGCACGGGGTGGGCCAACTCAAGCGCGATGCATTGCCGCGCTATAAAGATCCCATTGAACTTGCCCTGATGCACAGCATCAAGCAGGCGCTTGATCCGCTGGGCATCATGAACCCGGGCAAGGTATTGGTTTAAAGTCTGCCAGCGCGGCTCCGAGAGCCGCGTCAGCAAGTCTGGATCGGTACGCCTAGATTTTTGCGGGCAGCACCGTGCCTGCGGATTGCCCCAGGCTGATGGTGGGGTAGCCAGGCTTGCGGCAGGCAGCACGCAGGATTACTTCGTCGTGGTCTTGCAGGAAGCTGCGTTCTTCGCCCCAGGGGAGCTTTACGGGTTGCTTGCCCCCGTTGTTCAGCTCCAGCAGCGAGCCTTCTTTTCCTTTTCCGGGGCCCGATAATGTGCCAGTACCGAGCAGGTCGCCGGCCTGGAGGTTACAGCCGTTGACCGTATGATGGGCCAGCAGTTGCGCGATATTCCAGTAGGCATCCTTGAAGTTGGATTCGGACAGCAGCGCAGGGCCGGTCTGTTGGGCGCGTGACGCCTGCGTGCTCAGGAAGACCTGCAGGCCGATGTCAAAGGCGCCGGATGCCTGGTTTTCTGCCGAGCTGAGGTATGGCAGGGGCTGGGGATCGTTCGGATTGCGTTCGAAGGCAATCCGAAAGGGGGCGAGGGCTTCGAGCGTGACCACCCAGGGTGAAATGGTGCTGGCGAAGTTCTTGGCCAGGAATGGGCCTAGCGGCTGATATTCCCAGGCCTGCAGATCGCGGGCTGACCAGTCGTTCAAAATGCACAGGCCGAACACATGTGCCTCGGCTTCATCGAGATTGATGCGTTCGCCCTGTGTGTTGCCCTGGCCGACAAAAATACCCAGCTCCAGCTCGTAATCCAGGCGTTGGCAAGGACCAAAGCCAGGCGTACCTCCTTCGGTGGCCGGGCGTGTCTGGCCCACGGGGCGAGGAAAGGACTGGCCCGATACATTGATGCTGGAAGCGCGGCCGTGGTAGCCGATGGGCACCCATTTATAGTTGGGCAGCAAGGGGTTGTCGGGGCGGAACTGTTTGCCTACTGCAGTGGCATGGTGTTCGGAAATGTAGAAATCGGTGTAGTCGCCAATGCGGGCGGGCATTCCCAGCTCTACGTCTTTGATATTGCTGAGCAGTGGTTCCAGTGTGGCCTGCAGCGCGGAACCGCTACGTAAGGCGCGTGAGAGCTCAAGACGCAGGGCCGACCAATATGGCTGACCCAGGCTCATCAGCTTGTTCAGAGTGGTGCTTTTGCAGGCGCCCAATGCTTCGGCGGCCTTGCCGGTGAAAACTTGCGCTGCCGCCAGAGCGGCAAGGTCAAGCACCTGATCACCTATGGCCACGCCAGGGTGGAAATCTTGTGTGCCGCCTGCTGGACGAAATACGGCAAAGGGCAGGTTTTGTATGGGAAAACCATTGTCGGGCTGGTTGGCGGAATCAACCCAGCTTTGCAGGGCCGGATCATGGGTTTCATTAAGGTAAGACATAGGGGTTTCCTGTGGGTGCTTCAATCAAGGCTTATTAGGGTCGAAATGCTTCTGCAAGCCGGCCCAGGCGTCGTCATAGCCAGCTTGTAATGTCGCTGACGCCATCGCGGCATCGGTGGGGCGGATGACCCGCCGCGTTTCGAACATAAAGGCCATGGTATTACGAATGTAGTCGGGTTTGCTCAAATCGGCGGCACTGGCCTTTTCGAAAGTTTGCGCATCAGGGCCGTGTGGGCTCATACAGTTATGCAGGCTGGCACCGCCGGGGGAAAAACCATCGGCCTTGGCGTCATAGATACCCTGGATCAGGCCCATGAATTCACCTGCGATATTGCGATGGAACCAGGGTGGACGGAAGGTGTTTTCCATGGCCAGGATGCGGGGCGGGAAAATGGCGAAGTCGATATTGGCCGCTCCGGGTGTATCGGAAGGTGAAGTCAGGACGGTGAAAATGCAGGGGTCGGGGTGGTCGTAACTGATGGACCCTATGGTGTTGAAGCGTCGTAAGTCGTATTTATAGGGTGCATTGCTGCCATGCCAGGCCACGACATCCAGTGGTGAGTGGGACAGCATGGTGCGCCAGAAACCGCCGGTAAATTTGGCAACCAGTTCGAATCCGCCTTCGATGTCTTCGTACCAGGCTACGGGTATCTGGAAGTCACGCGCATTGGCCAGGCCATTCGAGCCTATGGGGCCCAACTCGGGCAGCCTGAGTGCGGCGCCGAAGTTCTCTAGCATATAGCCACTTGCAGACGCGTCCGGCAACTCGACGCGCAAGCGTACGCCGCGGGGGATGACGGCGATTTCGCAGGGTTCAAGATCAATCAAGCCTAATTCAGTGGCCAGACGCAGGCGGCCCTCTTGGGGGACGATCAGCATTTCCGCGTCGGCGTTATAAAAAAACCGCTGCTGCATGGACTGGTTGGCAGCATACAGGTTGATGCTGACGCCGCTCAGGTCGTCGCAGTGCCCGTTGCCTGCCCAGGTATGCATGCCGTCGATGAAATCGGTAGGTTGACCTGGCATGGGGAGCGGATTCCAGCGCAGACGATTTGGGCTGACTGGCCCGTGTCCGAATTGATTGGTCCAGGCCAAGGCGCCGCCATACGGTGCGAAGGCTTTCTGTAGCGCTGCCGGACGAATGCGGTAGAGCCATGAGCGGCGGCTTTCGGCACGTGGAACGGTAAAGGCGGTTCCCGACAGTTGCTCGGCGTACAGGCCGTAAGGGCAGTTTTGTGGCGAGTTGCGCCCTGTTGGCAGGGCGCCAGGCAACGCTTCGGTTGCGCAGCTATTGCCAAAGCCGGATTGGTATTTAAGTATGGTCATGATGCAGTTTCCGAGGGTAGGTCAGTAAGCAGGCCGGACGGCGGCGCGCGCTTGAATCAGCGCATCGGCCACCACGTCGAGGTCGCCGATGTGATTGGATAAAAGAAGAACCAGTGCGGCATTCATGGCGTGACTTTGTTCAAGGCTCAGGTCGCGATGGGCGTCAATGAGTTGCTGGTAGAAATCGTCAGGCGAAGTAAATTGGGATTGCGTATTCAAGTGGTTCATGGGGTCTCCTGGCCGCAGGCTCGGTGCAGGGCGGTCTGAATGCGCTGTGCGTCGGGTTTGCGCCAGCGTGCGGCAATATGATGGTCGGGCCGGATCAGATAGCAGGCACCGTTCAGCGCATCGTAGCGGCGTGCAAGTGTCATTTGGTGATCCAGTACCCAGCTCATGTTGCCTGGTGCCCTTTGCGACAGGCCAGGAGCCAATACCAGGATTACTTTAAGATCGGGCTCTTGTTGCTGCAGTAGCGCAAGTGCCTGCAACGCATTGTGGCTGGGTAGCTGGTCGTTGCAGAACAGGGCGGCCGTGAACTGCCCTTGGAGTTGGCCCAGCCACCAGTTATGCTGGCCGGCTACAGTGACGGGCCCGTCGGGCGCAACGGCACCAGGAGCCAGAATATTTGAAAAATCATCACAGTCTTCGGTATTCAGGCTTGAACCCGTATAGGCAGTGGGTGTAGAGAGACGCCCACTATTGACCAGCTTACGGGCAAAGTCGTGGTGTTTGGCGAGCGTCAGGACCGTATTGCGAAATAACAGGCTCATCTCGCTTTTGGGTGTAATGAAGTCGGTCGAGCGCGATGAGTTCAGCAGGTTTTCGTCGGCAGCCATTTCGCGTTCGGCTGCATAACTGTCTATTAATGCTTCAGGGGCATGGCCTTTGTGGACCAGCGCGAGCTTCCAGCCCAGGTTGTCGGCGTCTTGCACACCGCTATTGGCGCCGCGCGCACCGAAAGGCGATACGCGATGCGCCGCATCGCCGGCAAACAGAATGCGTTGATGCCGGAATTTGTCCATGCGCTCGCAGGCAAAAGTATAGATGCTGACCCATTCCAGCTCGAACTGGGCATCGGGGCCAAGCAGTGCCCGTATGCGCGGGATGACATTTTCTGGCTTGACCTCTTGGACGGGGTCGGCATCCCAGCCCAGTTGAAAGTCAATGCGCCAGACATTGTCGGGCTGACTATGCAGCAATACCGATTGCCCGGGATGGAAAGGAGGGTCAAACCAGAACCAGCGCTCGGTGGGGAAGTCGGCCTGCATGCGGACGTCGGCGATCAGGAAGCGGTCGCGAAAGGTGCGCCCATGGCTTTCCTGACCCAGCATTTTTCGTAAAGGCGAACGGGCGCCGTCACAGGCGAGCAGCCAGTCGGTGGTCAGGGTATAGCTGCCGTCCGGTGTATCTACTGTGAGCCTTACGCCATTGCTTAGCGTTTCGACGGCTGTAGCTTTGTGCTTCCAGCGCAGTTCGATGTTGGGATGGTCGGCTGCCTGTTCATACAGAAAGCCTTCGCAATAGTATTGCTGCAGGTTAATGAACGCGGGTCGGCGATGCCCTTGTTCGGGCAGCAGGTCAAAGCGCCAGACTTCTTCATCTTGAAAGTAAACCCGCCCGACGTTCCATGAAATGCCTTTTTGAACCATGCGCTGACCCACACCCAGTCGGTCCCAGATGTCCAGGGTGCGTTTGGCAAAACAGATGGCGCGTGATCCGGTGGAAAGACGGCAGTCGTCGTCAATGACGACGACTGGGAGGTCTTTTTGCGCCAGGTCGAGCGCCATGGACAGGCCGACTGGCCCGGCGCCAACGACGACTATGGGGTGGTGCTTGCCGTCTTGTTCTGCCGGGTGGCAGTCAAACTCCAGAGCCTGGTAATCGATGTCTCCCACACCTTTACTCCTTTGGGTGTAATTTTGCTCCGTTGAAGCCGACCATTGAACGCTTGATATTCCATGCTTAAGGCAGAAGAGGTGTTAGCCTTCGAGCTGCTTCCACATGTCGATGTCGCGCTCTGCCGTCCAGATGCGAGGATCCTCGTAGCCGGTGGCTTCGTCGTAGGCGCGTGATACATCGAATGGCATGCAGTGGTCGAATATGACCCAGTCCGCGTAACGTGGTTTCATGAAGTCGTAGGTTTCACGGTAAATGGCTTTCAGGTCTTTGCCTTCGGCCACGCCGTTATTGACGCAGGTATACAAGTCGGTCAGGAATGCACGTGTGCCAGCCAGGCCTTTGCGGACTTCGTCAGCAGACTTCAGGGCGGGGCCGCGTCCGGGCACCATTTTCTCGGCGCTGAACTCGGCCAGCGTGTCCAGAGTGTGAGGCCATTCGCGGAAGTAGCAGTCGCCTGCATAAGGGGTGGACTGATACTCGACCAGATCGCCTGCAAACAAAATACGCTGTTCAGGCAGCCAGGCAATGGTGTCGCCTTTGGTGTGACCGCGACCCACTTGCATGATCTGGACCTCGAGGTTGCCTAGATTGACCGTCATTTCGCCGTCGAAAGTGATGGTGGGCCAGGTCAGACCGGGAGGAACCGACTCTACGTTGCGGAAAAGCCGGGGGAAGCGCCCGATTTCGCTGGCCTTGTCTTGTTCGCCGCGTTCGACGATCAGGTCGTAGGTGTCGCGGCTGGCGATGATTTCCTGGGCGTTATAGGCCGAGGCGCCCAGTACGCGCACGGCGTGATAGTGCGAAAGCAGAATGTATTTGATGGGCTTGTCGGTGACTTCTTTGACGCGGTGAATGACATCTTGTGCCATGACCGGTGTGGCCTGGGTATCGATGACCATGACAGCCTCGTCGCCGATGATGATGCCGGTATTGGGGTCGCCCTCGGCCGTATAGGCATAGGCGTTGTCTGACAGTTTTTCAAAGGAAACGACCTTGTCGTCGAGGTCGGCGTGGGATGCGAATTGTTTGCTCATGGGGCGTAGTCTCCGTTGTAGTTTATAAATATAGAAGATTGTTTGTTTATATGCAATGTGTTCGATATAAACAAATTATAGCTAGCGGCGCTGGCACTTGGGGCAGTAGTAGGTAGCGCGCTGTCCCTGGATGATGCGTTTTATAGGCGTGGCGCACAGCAGGCAGGGTTGGCCTGATTTTTCGTATACGGCCGAATGCAAGGCAAAATAGGCGCCGGGCTCGCCCGTCGCATTGACATAGTCCCGCAGGGTGCTGCCGCCCGATTCAAGCGCATTGTGCAAAGTGTCTTGTATAGCTTGCGTCAATGTCTGGCAACGGGCACGCGACAGGCTGCCTGCCGCTGTGCGTGGATTGATGCGTGCGAGAAACAGGGATTCCGAGGCATAGATGTTGCCGACGCCTACTACGATGTCGCCGGCCAGCAAGGTTTGCTTGATGGCCTGGGTTCTGCCGCGCAACCGTTGGTATAGATAGTCGGGCGTGAATTGCGTGTCGAAGGGTTCTATGCCCAGCTTGGCGAGCAGAGGGTGCTTGTCAACAGGGCCTCGGGCAGCGTCGTGCCAAAGCACCGCGCCGAAACGGCGAGGGTCATGCAGCAAAAAGCGAGCCTCTTCAAATATCCACTCGGCATGATCGTGCTTGCGTCGCGTTTCGTGGACGGGCACACGGCGCAAGGATCCTGACATGCCCAGATGGACGATTTGCGTTCCGTGCTCGAAATTGATCAGCAGGTATTTACCACGGCGTCCGCAGGACAGCACCCTGCGTCCGGCAATGGTGGTGGCCAGATCATCCGGTATGGGCCAGCGCATGCGCGATTCGTAAACGACAAAGTTTTGCAGCACTTTGCCGGTCATAATCGTCGCAATTCCGCGACGCGTGGTTTCGACTTCTGGTAGCTCAGGCATAAGGGGGTGATAACATCCTAAATCTGATTGTGTAATTTTGCCATCTGACGCTTCTTGCGGGCGCAGCGGCGCTGGTTCTCCTGAATGAAACTCTCCATTCCTTTGCTGTTGGCGGTAGTTGCTTCGCTTAGTGCATCCTGGTCTGTGCCTGCGCAGGCAGTTACAGACGATCTTGAGTACCAGCAGGCTGAGCGTATCCGTTTGCAGGCGGGCGAACTTCCAAGCGTCAAGCTTACTGCCGATATCCTGTACAGAGTAGTGGCGGCTGAATTATCGGCCACTCGCGGCGACTACGATATGGCCAGCCAGACGATGCTGGACCTGGCACGCGACACGTTTGATCCGCGTTTGGCCAAGCGTGCTTTCCAGTTTTCCATGGTCGCACGTGATTTGTCGCGGGCACTGGCTTCTGCGCGCCTATGGGCTGTGCTTTCGCCGCAAGACCCCGAGGCCGTTGCTTCGTCGCTGGCATTGTCGGCCTCCAATGGCCAGACAGCGGGTCTGGCATCGACGCTCAAGGCTCGTATCGAGAAGGCCGACAACAAAGAGCAAGCGGTAGGCCAGGCAGCCGCTATCGTCAGCAAGATGGCTGACAAGCGTCTGGCGTTCGAGGTCATGGAGCAGGCGCTGCCCGAATCAGCCCAGGAGCTGGCTGTTGCGCACCTGGCACTGGCCGATGCGGCCTGGGCGGCGCTCGATGCGGGGCGGGCATTGAGCGAAGCGCAAAAAGCCCAGGCCCTGGAACCTGATTCCGAAGACGCTGCCCAACGCGTGCTTGAGTATGGTCTGAAGGTGGATTCCGACAAGGCCATCCGCCAGACCCGATCCTATCTGGCCAAGCATCCCGATCGCCGCCGTCTGCAGCTGATGCTGGTCAATCGTTTGGTCGAGCGGCGTGAATACCAGGTGGCGCTGGACCAGGTAGCCGCCATGCGCCGGCATGCCCCCGAAGATTTCGATTTGCTGTATACCGAAGCCGAAGTCAATATTCGTGCGGGCAAGCTCGACGTCGCCAAAGGCCTGCTGAATGATTACATCAATGTGCAGACCCAGCGCAGACAGGCGATCAACGACAAGGCCAGCAGTGCCATAGCAGATGCCTCCGATGCGCGCCTGCTGCTGGTTCAGATTGCCGAGAAGGAAAATCGACTGGACGATGCCATTGCGCAACTGGATCTGATCGATGACTCCTCACTGCGGTATCAGGCTGAGGTGCATAAAGCTGTCCTGCAAGCTCGTCAGGGAGACCTGACCAAAGCGAAAGCAACCATTGATGCGCTCAAGCCGCAAGATGACCACGAACGGACGGTTGCGGCCTTGACGCTGGCATCGATTTACCGAGAGGCGGGGCGTACGGATGCGGCCGTCGACGTTTTGACGAAAGCCGACCAGGCCATTCCCGGTTCAGCCGAGATCAAGTACGACCTGGCCATGCTGCAAGAGCGCCAGGGCAATATCGAGGGGTTTGAGACCCTGATGAAAAAGGTGATCGAGATTGATCCCGACAACGCCAATGCGTATAACGCCCTGGGTTATACCTATGCCGACCAGAACCGTCTGCTGGACGAAGCTGAAGACTTGCTCGAACGTGCCCTCGATCTCGATCCTGATAACCCCTATATTCTGGATAGCGTAGGCTGGTATTTGTTCCGCGTGGGCGACTACGAGGCCGCCATCGAGTATCTCAAGCGCTCCTACCGGCAACTGCCGTCAGCCGATGTGGCAGCACATCTGGGTGAGGTATTGTGGGTCAGCCAGCGTAGGGCCGAGGCCAGGGATCTCTGGAAAGAAGGCCTGGAGCGTGAGCCCGATAACGAAACACTGCTTAAAACCCTGGAACGATTGGGAGTCTCCTTGAAATGATGTTTATGTGGCTGAAGCGTAGTCGTGCGTGGTGGTGCGCCGGGCTCCTGGCGTTATTGCTGACGGCTTGCGCAACACCCCAGCGCATTGGTATGGGTAGCGACACCGAAGCCTTTGATCGTACGGGGCGGTTTGCTCTCAATGTGCAGAACTTTGGCGGCCAGCGCGATGCGGTTCAGGGCGGCTTTGCATGGCACGACGATGGGCGCATGCTGATACTGGATCTTGCCAATCCGCTGGGCAGTATCTTGGCTCGTGTCGAGGTCACGCCCGGCAAAGCGGTCATGACGCGCAGCAATGGCGAGCAAGAGCGGGCGGAGCATCCCGATGCGCTGGTTGAACTTGTACTGGGCAGTCCCATGCCGGTTGCAGGCCTGCGCGATTGGTTGCGTGGCGAAACAGGTCTCGATCGCGCCGAAGAAGTGCAAAAAAATGAGGCGGGCCAAATTACGGAGTTCCGTCAGAGTGGCTGGCGGGTACAGCTGTCGCGCTACGATAGCCAGGGACCGCGACTCCTGCAATTGAATCGAAACGACAGCAATCGCAATATCAGTTTGCGGCTGGTCATCGACAGTCAATAGCATCGCTGACCATGCGTAAAGGATAACGTCAGTGGCTTTGTATGATGTGCCGGCTCCGGCCAAGATCAATCTTTTTCTGCATGTCACGGGCCGTCGCAATGATGGCTACCACACACTGGAAACAGTATTCCGCTTCATTGATTTGTGCGACAGCCTGAGCTTTGACTTGCGCCACGATGGCAAGATTGAGCGCGATGCCGGGGCAGGTTTGCCAGGGCTGAAGGTAGAGGATGATCTGGTCTTGCGTGCGGCACGTGCGCTGCAGAAGGCAACCGGTACGACACAGGGCGCCCAGATTCGCTACGAAAAGCGCATACCTGCGGGCGGCGGGCTTGGAGGCGGTTCCAGTGATGCGGCCTCTACGCTTATTGCCTTGAACAGGCTCTGGCAGACTCATTTGAGTCGGGCCGAGCTAATGGCCCTGGCGCGGCCGTTGGGCGCTGATGTGCCTGTATTCATTTACGGACGCCCAGCCTTCGCACAGGGAATCGGTGATATCCTGTCGCCGGTCGATCTGCCGGAGCGCGCCTATCTTGTTGTACAGCCGCCGCAGCATGTGTCGACAGCTGATGTTTTTTCAGCACCTGATTTGACAAGAAATACAGCTTGCGTCAAAATATCGGTCTTTGCTGATTGGCAAAAAATCAACGCACCAAATAACGGGCTTTTTAAGAACGGCTTATTTGGCAGCAATGATCTTGAGTCAGTTGTTTTTACGCGGCATCCTTTGGTTGAGCAGGCAGTCAAATGTCTATCGAGGCAAGGGTACAGCGCAAGAATGAGCGGCTCTGGTGCATGTGTTTTTGTTGAGTTTGTAACTTTACAAGAGGCGCAGCTAGCCAGGCAGCAAATTATCAGTAAAATGTCTCGTGAAAACGATGATGCGTTTGTTCAAGGCGCCTGGGCTTGCCCCGGTTTGATTGAACATCCGCTTCTACACTGGATAAGCAGTTGAATTGGGGAATCGCCAAGCTGGTTAAGGCACTGGATTTTGATTCCAGCATGCGAAGGTTCGAATCCTTCTTCCCCAGCCACTTTTTCAGGCCGCAAGGCTTGTGCAGTTAACGTAAAGCTGTTGAGTCGGCCCCTAACGGCGGTGCTGGTCAACAGTTTTTTTGTTTAACGCTACGCAATTCTACCTCCGCCATGGCACACGACAGATTCATGATTTTTACCGGCACAGCTAACACACGTTTAGCGGTCGATGTTGCAAATCACCTAGATATGTCGCTCGGAAAAATGACCGTTGGCCGTTTTTCCGATGGCGAAGTCATGGTGGAAATCAACGAAAATGTTCGTGGTAAAGACGTTTTCGTCCTGCAGCCCACTTGTGCGCCCACCAACGATAATCTCATGGAAATCATGGTGATGGTCGATGCGCTGCGCCGTGCGTCGGCAGGTAAGATTACCGCTGCCATTCCTTATTTTGGTTATGCCCGCCAAGATCGCCGTCCGCGTTCTGCGCGCGTATCCATATCGGCCAAGGTTGTGGCCAATATGCTGCAGGTGGTTGGCGTTGATCGTGTCATGACCATGGACTTGCACGCCGACCAGATCCAGGGCTTTTTCGACATTCCCGTTGATAACATCTACGCCGGCCCCATCTTGTTGGGCGATATCTGGCGCCGCAACCACCAGAACCTGGTTGTGGTGTCGCCCGATATCGGTGGTGTAGTGCGGGCTCGTGCGCTGGCCAAGCAGCTGGAAGCTGACCTGGCCATTATCGATAAGCGCCGTCCGCGCGCCAATGTGTCTGAGGTCATGAACATCATCGGCGAAGTCGATGGCCGCACTTGTATCATCATGGACGACATGGTCGATACTGCCGGAACGCTATGCAAGGCGGCTCAGGCGCTCAAAGAGCGTGGGGCCACCTCGGTTTATGCCTATTGCACACATCCGGTATTGTCCGGTGGGGCAGTGCAACGTATTTTGGAATCCGAACTCGATGAGCTGGTCGTGACCGATACGATTCCCTTGTCCGAATCTGCGCGCGAGTGCAAGAAAATACGTCAGCTTTCCTGTGCTTCGCTATTGGGCGAAACCATGCTGCGTATTTCGAACGCCGAGTCGGTCAGTTCTTTGTTCGTCGATTAATCTTTTTGTTGTCTGCTGGTCGCGGCAGACAACAGCCGTTCGCGGCGCAATTTAGCGCTGCGTTTACCAACAGGGCCTGCGTCACTTCATAAGCAGCGCAGGTTCAAATGTAATTGGAGTCTTCCATGAAATTCAACGCCACTACGCGTAGCGATAAGGGTACGAGTGCGAGCCGCCGCCTGCGCCACGCTGGCCGTGTTCCCGCCATTGTTTACGGTGGTACTGCCGATCCCCTAAGCATTGAGCTCGACCACAACGAAATCTTCCACGCGCTGCGCAAAGAAGCTTTCCACGCATCCATTCTCGACATGCAACTTGATGGCAAGGGCCAGCAAGTATTGCTGCGTGCCGTTCAATGGCACCCCTACAAGCCGCAAGTTCTGCACGTCGACTTCCAGCGCGTCGATGCCAAGCAAACCATTACCACCAAGGTGCCCCTGCACTTCATCAACGGTGATGCTTCGCCCGCCGTCAAGATCAGTGGCCAGATCATCAGCCATGTCATGACCGAGCTCGAAGTCACCTGCTTGCCAGCTGATCTGCCACAAGCTATTGAAGTTGACCTGGGTGAATTGGACAGCGGCGGCAACGTCTACCTGTCAGACATCACTCTGCCACAAGGCGTGACCCACACTGTACACGGCGCTGAAAGCGATCTGGTCCTGGCAGCAGCCTTGGCCAAGCGTGGTGGCGACACGGCGGCAGAAGCCGGTGGTGACGATGCCGAAGGTACTCAGGAAGCTGCTGAATAAGCTTGTCCTTAAAGCCTTACAACCCCTGCCTGGCTTTGTGCCGGCGGGGGTTTTTCTTGTGTAGACTCTGATCATGACTCTTCCTGTACGCCTGATCATAGGGCTGGGTAATCCAGGCCCGGAATACGAAGCCACCCGTCACAATGCGGGTTTCTGGCTTGCCGATCATCTGGCCGACGATCTTAAAACCAGCTTCACCCTGGAAAAAGCCTTCTCGGCATGGGTGGCGAAAGGCCGCTACGAAGGTGAGGCCGTTATCATTGCCAAACCCGCTACTTTCATGAATCGGTCGGGGCAGGCTGCGGGCGCTTTATTACGCTTTTACAAGTTAGTGCCCGAGCAGGTGCTGGTGTTGCATGACGAGCTCGATCTATTGCCGGGCCAGGTCAAGCTCAAGCGCGCGGGCGGACATGCCGGCCATAATGGTTTAAGAGATATCCAGAGTGCATTGTCCAGTCCGGATTTCTGGCGCTTGCGTATAGGTATCGGCCATCCGCGCACACTGGGGTTGGCGCAACAAGTGGCTGCCTTCGTCTTGAATCCTCCGCGCCGCGAAGAGTTGACACAAATCGAAGGCGTCATAGATCGTTGCCGGGCCATTACCCCCGCATTGCTTCGTGGTGAGTTCGCGCAGGCAACGAACCAGCTGCACGAGGCTAATCGTGTCTGAGCGTGGTGCGGGTCTGGGTCGCACACCTGCCGCGTGCTTTCGCGATGAGCTGCGCGATTTTTTCCACTTTGTCGTGCATCCCCGTCTGGGGCCACGTTTGCCTGGCCGCCATGCCGGCAGCGGTTGGTGGGAAGATTGGTTCCCGGCCTTGTCGGTGGGGCGCTTGCTGAAGTGGGCTTTTTTCCTGTGGTCCGTCAATTTGGTGTTCCTGGGGCCTATTGCCGTGGCTGCCGCGACAGCCGGAGGCGCCACGCACCGTTTGAATATCCACAATATCCCATGGATGGCGGCTTTGGTTTGGGCTCCTATCGTAGAAGAATTGGTCTTTCGCTACGGCCTGCGGCGGGTCGGCGCGATATGGTGGCTGGTACCAGCCGCTGTGGCGGCCATGCTTATGGGTGCCACATGGAGCGGTATTTTGCTGCTGGCCGGAATTCTGTTGGTTTGCTGGATGCCTTATCTGGCCAATATTCCGTACGCACGCAAGCCCATCCCCTGGCGTTATCGCCTGGGCTATCGCCGGTTATTTCCGTGGGTCTTTCATGCGGCGTCTTTACTGTTTGCCGCAGTCCATCTATATAACTTTACGCTGCAGGCTGGCACGCCATGGTGGTTGTTCCCGCTGCTGGTGTTGCCACAGTGGCTTACGGGCTTGGTACTGGGATGGTTGCGTGTCAAGCGTGGAATAGGTGCATCCATGCTGTTGCATGGCATGTTCAATGGTGGGCCCTTGCTGGTGGTCTGGCTGGTGATCCAGTGGGCGCCCGACATGGCAGGTGCCTTGTAGATTGATATTGGCATTCATCGCCTACAATAAGCATCTTCTCGAATTTATCTTTACATATCAGGACACTCATGGCTTTGCAATGTGGCATTGTTGGTTTACCCAACGTCGGAAAATCAACCCTTTTCAATGCGGTGACCAAGGCCGGCATCGCTGCCGAAAATTACCCCTTTTGCACCATCGAGCCTAATGTAGGTGTGGTCGAAGTCCCTGATGTGCGCCTGGCTGCACTAGCCGACATCGTCAAGCCCGAGCGGATATTGCCGGCCGTGGTCGAGTTCGTTGATATTGCTGGGCTGGTGGCAGGTGCTTCCAAGGGTGAGGGCCTGGGCAATCAGTTTCTGGCCAATATTCGCGAAACCGACGCCATCGTGCACGTGGTGCGCTGCTTTGAAGATGAGAATGTCATTCACGTTGCCGGCCGTATCGATCCGATTTCTGACATTGAGGTCATCAATACCGAACTGGCCCTGGCCGACCTGGCCTCGGCCGAAAAGGCGCTGCAGCGCAACCAGAAAACCGCCCGGGCCGGTGACAAAGACGCCATCAAGATGGTGGCTTTACTCGAAAAAATCATTCCTGTGCTGAACGAGGCACGCCCGGTGCGCTCACTGGGCCTCGATGACGACGACCTGGCGCTTATCAAGCCCTTTTGCTTTATCACTGCCAAGCGCTGCATGTATGTCGCCAATGTCAAGGAAGACGGCTTCGAAAACAACGAGCACTTGGCTGCAGTCCAAAAATACGCCGAGGCCGAGAATGCCCCGGTTGTGGCTGTATGCGCCGCCGTCGAAGCCGAAATTGCCGAACTCGATGACGAAGATAAAAGCGTTTTCCTGGCCGATATGGGCATGGATGAGCCCGGCTTGAACCGTGTGATCCGGGCTGCTTATAGTTTGCTGGGCCTGCAAACCTATTTCACCGCGGGCGTCAAAGAGGTGCGTGCCTGGACCATCCTGATTGGCGACACCGCTCCCAGGGCGGCAGGCGTCATTCACACCGATTTCGAGCGCGGCTTCATCCGTGCTCAAACTATTGCCTTTGATGACTTCATTGCCTGCAAGGGAGAGCAAGGCGCCAAGGAAGCCGGCAAGATGCGGGCCGAGGGTAAAGAGTACGTGGTGAAAGACGGAGATGTGCTGAACTTTTTGTTTAATGTGTAAGCCCAATCTAAAACTGGAGTCGGGTTAATCAAGTCGTATTAATGGGGTATTCACGTATGCAATACCCCATTTTTTGAGTCCATGGCCAAAGGAAAGAATATGAACGAAGTCGACGTCACTCCTGATCTTAAATCTCAAAAAACGCTGACTACCATTATTTATGCGCTGTATGCTGCGTCGTTCTTTCTGGCGATCACAGCCATCGCGGCCATCGTCATCAATTATCTGAAGCAGGACGAGGTGCGCGGTACTTTCCTTGAAAGTCATTTTCGCTGGCAGATACGGACTTTCTGGTATGGCGTGCTGTGGGGGGTAATAGGCGCAGTGCTGCTATTTGTTTTTATAGGCTGGTTTGTATTGGTGGCGAATGCGGTGTGGTTAATTTACCGTCTGGTCAAAGGCTGGCTGAATCTGAACGATAACAAGCCCATGTACGCGTAAGGGCGCCGATTCAGGCGGGTATTGGCTGCTTGCCCGCCGCCTGTTTAGCGCCCGCCTGCTGCCGCCGGAGTGGCCAGTGTGAAGCCCTGCAATGGTAGCTTGACCGATACGGCACTGGCTATCAGCAACAATACCCCGGCGCTGCCAAATGAAACCCAGTGGGTGCCGAAGGTTTCATAACCCCATCCGCCCAGCCACGAGCTGATGGTGCCGCCTATCTGGTGGCCGAGATACGTCCAGCCGTACAGTATGCCTACTAGCCGCACGCCATAGATATCGGCCAGAATGGCTGACGATAACGCCACGCTGCCGGCCCAGACAATACCACCCACCGTGGCGGCCAAATACAGTTCCCACTGGGTGCCCACCATGACCAGGGCAAAAAAGCCCAGCCCGCGTATCAGGTAGATGGTGGCCAGTATGTTCTTGCGTGGAATGATGTCGGACAGGCGTCCGAGCACCAGGGTACTAAAAATGGCGGAAAACCCAATAAGACCTATGCCGAATGCGCCTGTCATGTGATCAAAGCCATGGTCCACCAGCATGGGGACTCCGTGCGCACCCAGCAAGTTCATGCTGTAGCCACAGGTAAACAGACCGAAGGCGACTTTCCAGAACGGAGCGGAACGTACGGCGTCGTGGACTTTCAGCTTGGCATAGGCTTCGGTGGGCGGTAGCGTCCGGGCCGGGCGCGCAGATGACTTGCTTGGTTGATCGGGCAGCAGATCGGTCTGGGCTGGGGCATCGTCGCGTATGACCAGGAAGGTCAGCGGCACCGTGACGATGGTGAGAAAGCACGCGAAGCCCAGTAGGGTAGTGCGCCAGTGCAGCGCGTCGATCATCAGGCTCAGTACTGGCGTGAGGATGGCAATGCCGGCCATTGAACCCGTAGACAGAAAAAACAGGGCCATGCCCCGTTGACGGGTGAACCAGCGGCTAAGGACTGGTGTAAGCGTGACCGGGCTGACGAAGCCCAGGCCTATAGAGAGCAAGATACCGAATGACAGAAGGAAGCTGATGGGGCCGGTGGCCCTGACGGCCCATGCTGCAGCGCCCAGCACCAGTGCCACGCCCAGGAGCAGCACAAAGCGCGTGCCGCGCACGGCGACCAGATGCCCTGCTACAGGCATGGCCAGGCCATAAAACAGCATGCCGATGGCAACGATGCCCGCCAGCATGCTACGGCTAAAGCCAAGATCTTCAGTGATGGGCAGGAAGAAAGGGCCTATGCCCATGCGCAAACCTACGGTCAGCATGGTCAGTGTGGCGGCGACCGCAACGATATTCCAGCCAAAATACCAGTTGCCGATGCGTGTGCGTGTCACGGGGTGTCTCCAGTTCGTATTGTGCAATTCTACCCGAGCAAGGCCGCTGCGTATCGTTCATAGAGCGCTTGCGTAATAGCTTGTTGACGATTGTCGCGCCGCTCGATCATTCCGATGTCGCGCGTGGGTGCATCCAAAGAGGAGGGCAAGGGGATTATTCTGATGTCGTTCAGGTCGTCGTCATGCTGTGTCTTGAGCAGCGGCAATATGGTTACGCCCACTTGGCGACGTACCAGACCCAGCAACTGTTCTATCGTGTTCAATTCAAGAAAATCTTCGGGCATGATGCCCATTTTTTGCAATACGCGATCAATCTGGCGGCCGGTGTGCTGGCTGCGGTCAAAGCGTAAAAATGGGTGTTGCATCAGGATATCTTGCGGCTGACGGGTGCGTATCGACACGTGCGTCATGATGCGCAGGGGTTCTTGGTAAAGCATGGTCCACCGGGTACCTGGATAGCGCCTCCCGGTACCCACCACAAAAGCAGCGTCGAGCTCTCCGCGAGCGACTTTATGTGTCAGTTCGGCGGATTTTCCAGACACCAGACGTATGCCCAGTTCCTTGTGTTCGCTTTTGAGCTGGGACACGATTTTGGCCAGGATGCTCATGCTGGATACGATGGCGCCGATGGTGAGTTGGCCGACAAACTGGCCGGCAGCCTGCTTGGGTTGGCGTATGCGGTCGTAATGATCCAGTAGCGCCTTGATTTCGGGTAGTAGTTCCTGGCCGGCAGCATTCAGCAAAGCAAGCCGACCGCTGCGGTCAAACAGCACGCGCCCGAACTCTTCTTCCAGGGCGCGCATCTGCAGGCTGACGGCTGCTTGCGTCAAGCCCACCGCTTCGGCGGCTTCCGAGAAAGACCCCAGCCGTGAAATGGCTACAAAGGTCCGCATGAAGCGAATTGAACTCATAAGAAAAACTTGTTAATGGTTTAAGAAATTAAATTGATCTAATGAAAGAAAGATAGTAGCTTATAGGGCTTTGCTTTTACTCGTATTCCAGGTGTTCGTGTCATGAAAAACTTTAATTGGGCCAATCCCTATCCTTCGATCCGCACGCCTCTGTTTGCGCGCAATGTGGTGTCTACCTCGCATCCGCTGGCAGCTCAGGCTGGATTACGCATCATGCTCAAAGGCGGCAATGCGATTGATGCGGCCATTGCCGCGGCCGCTACCATTACTTTGGTCGAGCCCGTTTCCTGTGGCATAGGCGGCGATTGCTTCGCCATCTTGTGGGATGGCAAAAAATTACATGGTTTGAATTCCTCGGGTACAGCGCCGGCCGCCTGGAATGTGGAGTATTTCAAGAAGAAATACGGGACCGATTCCAACGGCCTGGCCAAACAGCCCAAACGAGGCTGGGATACAGTCACCGTGCCAGGTGTGGTGGCTGGCTGGGCGAGCTTGCATGAAAAATTCGGCAAACTGCCGTTCGAAGATTTGTTCGAGCCGGCCATCGAGATTGCGGAGCGTGGTTATGCTGTTCCGCCCGTCGTTGCCGGGAAATGGGCCAAAGCAGCCGATGAACTGAAAGATCAGCCGGGTTTTGCCCAGGCTTTCATGCCCGATGGCCGAGCCCCCGCTATTGGCGAGCAGTTCAAGCTGGCCGGTGCAGCCCATACGCTCAAGCGCATAGCCCAGTCCAAGGGCCGTGATTTCTACGAAGGTGAGCTGGCTGAAAAAATAGCGGCTTTTGCCGCAGAAAACGGTGCCGCGCTCACGCTTGATGACTTGCGTTCTTATCAGCCCGAGTGGGTTGAGCCCATCGCCAAGGATTACCACGGCTACACCTTGCACGAGATCCCTCCGAACGGGCAAGGTATTGCCGCATTGATCGCACTGGGTATTGCCGAACGCTTCGATTTGCGCAATGTGCCGGTCGACTCGGTCCGTTCTCAGCATATACAAATCGAGGCCATGAAGCTGGCCTTTGCCGACGTTTACCAGTATGTGGCCGATCCCCGCAGCATGCCGGTAACGCCGCTGCAGATGCTGGACGACAACTATCTGGACAGTCGCGCCAAGCTGATACGTCTGGACCAGGCGGTGCAGCATGAAGCTGGCCGGCCACATGCCGGCGGTACTATTTATTTGTCGGCCGCCGACGAAAACGGCATGATGATTTCCTTTATTCAATCCAACTACATGGGCTTTGGCTCGGGCGTGGTTGTGCCGAATACGGGTATCAGCCTGCAGAATCGTGGCGTCGGTTTTTCGATGGACCCGGTGTCGCCCAATGTGGTCGAAGGCGGAAAAAGGCCTTTCCATACGATTATTCCAGGATTTGTGACCCGTGCGGGCAAGCCGGTCATGAGCTTTGGTGTCATGGGTGGCGATATGCAGCCTCAGGGGCACTTGCAGACCCTGATCCGCATGATCGATTACGATCAGCAACCTCAGGCAGCATGCTGCGCACCACGCTGGAAAGTGAATCGTGATTTCACTCTCGATATCGAACCCAATATGGACGGCCAGGTCGTTGATGGCCTCAGGTCACTGGGACACCAGATGCATTCGGTCAATGACCCCTATATGGATTTTGGCGCCGGACAATTCATATGGCGTATGTCCGAAAACAATAACGAACATGGTTACGTGGCAGCCAGCGATGCGCGTCGTGATGGTCAGGCGGTCGGATTTTAAACATCAATAAATCAGTCCAAGGAGACACAATGAAAAAATTACCGGTATTGTTTGGAGCCCTGTTGCTGGGTGTAGCGGCGGGCGCACAGGCGCAAGAACTGCGCATAGGCATGCAGGACGACCCCGATACGCTCGATCCGCATCGTTCGCGTACTTATGCTGCGCGCATTGTGTTCACCTCTATGTGCGACAAGCTGCTCGACATCAACGAAAAGCTGCAGTTTGTGCCCAGGCTGGCCAAATCCTGGTCCTGGGACGACAGCAATACCGTACTGACCATGAAACTGCGTGATGATGCCGTGTTTCACGACGGCAGCAAGTTCGATGCGCAGGCGGCCAAGGCCAATCTTGAGCGGGCCATCACCATGCCCGAAAGCCAGCGCAAGAGCGAGCTGGCATCGGTTGCATCGGTCGAGGCGCCCGACGCTACAACCTTGGTCATCAAGGTCAAGCAGCCCGATGCGCCCTTGCTGGCACAGTTGTCCGACCGCGCCGGCATGATGTTGTCACCGCAAAGTTTCGCGGGTGCCGACAGTACATCCACAGTAGGGCGTCAGCCGGTATGTTCGGGCCCATACAAGTTCGTGAAGCGCGTACAGAATGACCGCATTGTTCTCGAAAAATTCGACCAGTACTACGATGCCAAGGAATTTGCCTTTTCCAAGGTGGTCTTCCTGCCCATCCCCGACTCAACCGTACGCTTGTCCAATTTGCGTTCCGGCGGCATTGATATTCTTGAACGAGCCAATCCCAGCGATATTCCGCAAATCAAGGAAGATGCCAACCTGGTGTTCAAGCCGGTTACCGGACTGGGGTTCCGCCAGTTCATGTTCAATGTCAGCAATGGCGAAGGTGCCAAAGACAACCCATTTGCCGATAAGCGCGTGCGCCAGGCGTTTCAGCTGACCATAGACCGCAGCGCTATCAGCGAGGTCATCGGAGGCGGACTTTTCCCGCCGGCACAACAACCTTTTCCACTGGCCAGCCCTTACCTGAGCGACAAATTCCCGGTTGTAAAGCCTGATATTGCCAAAGCCAAGGCTTTGCTGAAAGAAGCCGGCATGGAAACAGTGCAAGCCCAGCTTACGTTTGCCAATAACACCATTGAGGCTTCCACAGCCGAAATCGTACAGGCCATGGCCGCTCAGGCGGGCATCCAGCTGAGCCTGCGTCCCACCGAATACGCCGCCATGTTGGCTGAGTCTTCCAAGGGGAATTTCCAGATGGATATGCGCGGTTGGTCGGGCCGGGTTGATCCTGACGGCAATATTTTCTCGTTTGTGACTTGCAAAGGCACCTTGAACGATAGCAAGTACTGCAACCCAAAAGTTGACGAACTGCTGACCAAGGCGCGTACTGTATCTGACGAAGCTAAGCGCAAAGAGATCTACGATCAGGCGCAAGCCATTCTGCAAGAAGACATGCCCAGCATGTATATCTATTACCAACCCTGGTTCTTTGCCACCAGCAAGAAAGTCCAGGGCTTTGAACCATTCCCCGACGGTATGATCCGTTTGCGTGGCGTTACTTTGTCGGCCAGCTAAACCGATATAAACCCTGGCCGTGTTGCTTGCATGTCGTAGCCTCCTGGCTGCGGCATGCACGACGGGCTTCTGGGCCAGCGGAATTTCATCGCATGTTCAAGCTTATTTTGCGCCGTATCATTGTTGCCGTCCCCACGCTGATACTGGTTTCCATCATTATTTTTGGCCTGCAGAAAATTCTGCCGGGCGATCCGGTTCTGGCTATGGCCGGCGAAGAGCGCGATCCGGCTGTCTTGAATTTTCTACGAGAAAAATACCGGCTCAACGATCCCCTGCACGAGCAATATTTTGCCTGGGTGCAAGAAGTGGCGAAGGGTAATCTGGGTATTTCGCTGCGTACCGATATTCCAGTCACCACCCTGATTGCGCAGAAGCTGCCGGTCACGTTCCAACTGGCGGTCATGGCCATGTTCTTTGCCCTGCTGGTGGGTATTCCGCTCGGAATACTGGCGGCGGTGCGCAAGGGGACGCGTGTCGAATTTGCCGCCAACCTATTTGCGCTGTCGGGCATGTCGATTCCCAATTTCTGGCTGGGTATCATTCTGATCATGATTGTTTCGGTGTGGCTGGGGTGGCTGCCTGCTTCGGGTTATGTGCCGCCCAGTACCAATTTCGGGCTTTCCGTGAAAACCATGCTGATGCCTGCCGTGGTGCTGTCTACGGCGCTCAGCGCCTACCTGATGCGGCATACCCGCTCCGCCATGCTGGAGGCGCTCAATGCAGACTATGTGCGCACGGCCAGGGCCAAAGGCGCGTCCGAAAAAATAGTGGTGCTGCGTCATGCCTTGCGCAACGCCCTGATGCCTATCGTAACCTTGGTGACCATACTGTTTGGCGAGCTCTTGGCTGGGGCGGTCCTGACCGAGCAGATCTTTGGTATTCCGGGGTTCGGCAAGTTGCTGGTTGATGCGGTTTTCAATCGTGACTACGCAGTCGTGCAGGGAGTCGTCCTGTGCATTGCGATCGGCTTTATTGTCCTGACCCTTGTGGCCGATATTCTGTACACATTGATTAATCCACGCTTGAGGTACGCATGACGACACACGCACTTCAAGGGTCGGCCACTGTGCCAGCAAAACGCCGCAATCGCGCCTGGGCCAAGTTCCGGCGCAGCCGTTCTGCCCTTTTGGGGGCGGCGATTGTGCTCCTGTTTGTGTTATTGGCCATATTGGCTCCGCTGATTGCGGCCTATGATCCGGCTCAGGTCAGCTTTACCGCCATACGCAAGGCACCTTCCATGGCTCACTGGCTGGGCACTGATGAGCTGGGACGTGATATTTTCAGCCGCATGGTGTTCGGTGCGCGTGCGTCCTTGCTGGCAGGCATGTGTTCGGTGTTGATTGCCTTGGCGGTAGGCGTGCCGTTTGGCTTGCTGGCCGGCTATTTTGGCGGTTTGGTCGATGGCTGCATTTCTCGTGCCACCGAAGCCTTGCTTTCGATTCCCTTTCTGATCCTGGCGATTGCTCTGGCTGCCTTTCTTGGGCCCAGCCTGGTCAATGCCATGATAGCCATTGGGGTATCGGCTGCGCCCCTGTTCATACGCCTGGCGCGCGGCCAAGTGCTGGCCATCAAGAACGAAGACTACGTGCAGAGCACGCGCTCGCTAGGCGCGTCGAACACGCGGATCATCTTGCGGCATATATTGCCTAATGTCATGCCAGCCCTGATTGTGCAGGCCACCATCATGATTGCAAGCGCTATTATCGCCGAGGCCAGCCTGTCGTTCCTGGGCCTGGGCCTGCAGCCGCCAAATCCGTCCTGGGGTTCCATGCTCAATACGGCCAAGAATTTCATGAGCCAGGCCCCCTGGATGTCGATCTTCCCGGGTTCGGCCATTTTCCTGGTGGTGTTTGGATTCAATTTGCTGGGGGACGGTCTGCGTGACGCCCTGGATCCGCGTCAGAGTCATTAACGCTATGCAAATCACAGACAATAAGCGCGTCCTGCAGGTCAACCAATTGGCTGTGACCTTTATTACGCCCGAGCGCAAGGTTGAGGCTGTTCGTGACCTATCGTTCCATGTTGACCAGGGCGAGACGCTGGCGATCGTGGGCGAGTCGGGGTCAGGCAAGTCGGTGACTTCATTGTCATTGATGCGACTGATCGAATTCGGTAACGGACGAATCACACAGGGTGAGATACAACTGCGCCGCGGCGACGGCCGTTGGCAGGACTTGGCCACTACATCAGAAGCCGGCATGCGTGCTATACGGGGCGCCGAGATCGCCATGATCTTTCAGGAGCCCATGACCTCCTTGAATCCCAGTTTTACTGTAGGCAGTCAGATTGCCGAAGCATTGCACTTGCACCAGGGCATGGATGCAAAGGCCGCGCAGGCCGAGACCCTACGTTTGCTGGAGGTCGTGCGAATTCCCGACGCACGCGCCGTGCAGGGCCGTTATCCCCACCAGTTGTCGGGGGGCATGCGTCAGCGCATCATGATTGCGATGGCCTTATCGTGCCGCCCCCAGGTTCTGATTGCCGATGAACCAACGACGGCGCTCGACGTCACTATCCAGGCACAGATTCTGCAATTGATACGACAGCTGCAGCAGGACATGAACATGGGGGTGATCTTCATCACCCACGACATGGGCGTGGTTGCTGAGGTGGCTGACCGGGTCATGGTCATGCATCGTGGTATCAAGGTCGAAGAGAACCATGCCGGCGATATTTTCCTGCGGCCGCAACATCCTTACACCCGGGCGTTGTTGTCGGCAGTGCCGAAATTGGGGGCAATGAAAGGCAGCAGCGCACCTGCTCCCTTCACCCTGCTTGATGTTTCAGGCAAGCTGGCCACGACATCTGACCCAGCGCCGGCCAGCACCGCACGCTACGATCAGGCGCCGCTATTGCAGGTAGACAAGCTGGTGACACGCTTCGACCTTGCCAGTGGTCTCCTCGGCCGGGTCAGGCACCGGGTGCATGCCGTCGAGCAGGTCAGTTTCGAACTGTATCCCGGAGAAACACTGGCGGTAGTGGGGGAGTCGGGCTGCGGCAAGACCACGACAGGCCGTTCACTGGCCCAGCTGGAGGCTGCTTGCGGCGGCAAGGTCATATTCGAAGGGCAAGATGTCAGCTTGCTGCGTGGGCGCGACATGCAAGCCTTGCGCAGGCACATCCAGTTTATATTTCAAGATCCTTTCGCTTCGCTGGACCCGCGTGTAACGGTCGGTTATTCAATCATGGAGCCTTTGCTGATACATGGCGTAGCCAAGGGGCGTGCAGCCGAGGAGCGGGTTCGGTGGCTCATGGAAAAGTGCGGCCTGGCGCCCGAGATGGCTGATCGTTACCCACACGAGTTCTCGGGCGGGCAGCGCCAGCGCATCTGCATTGCGCGTGCTCTGGCGCTCAACCCCAAAGTCATTATTGCAGACGAATCGGTGTCGGCGCTGGATGTGTCGATCCAGGCGCAAATCGTCAATCTGCTGCTGGATCTGCAGCGTGAGCTTGGCTTGGCCATTCTGTTCATTTCGCACGATATGGCGGTGGTTGAGCGCATCAGTCACCGCGTGGTGGTGATGTACTTGGGGCAGGTGGTGGAAATCGGCCCTCGGCAGGCCATATTTGAACAAGCTCAGCACCCCTATACCCGGAAGTTGATGGAAGCGGTTCCGATCGCCGATCCCGCTTCACGTCATCGCAGCCATTCGCTTTTGGTGGATGAGATTCCCAGTGTGGTGCGTAGTGTGAATGACCTGCCTGTCGTCGAGCCGCTGGTGCAGGTTGGTGAGGGGCATTTTGTTGCCCGCCATTCCGTAGGGGTGTACTGAACAGAAGATTTTCAGTGGATGTGCACAATTTCCCGAGTAGGTGGCATGGCTTAACAGGTATTTAGCCCTAAAATAGTCCACAATAGTCGTTTACACCTACTTTTGCACGGAGCCCCTGTTTCATGAGCCGTATCGTCCTGTTTGAAAACATTCACCCCAGCGCCAAAGAAGTCTTTACCGCAGCAGGTATGGACGATGTCATCACGCACGCCTCCTCGTTGCCGGCCGACGCCTTGCGTGAAGCCTTGCGCAGTGCGCACATTGTAGGCATACGATCGCGCACGCATCTTGATGCCGAGTTGCTGGCTCAGGCCCCCGATCTGCGGGCTGTGGGATGTTTCTGCATCGGTACCAATCAGGTTGACCTAGATGCCGCCATGCTGCATGGCATACCGGTTTTCAACGCTCCGTTCTCAAATACGCGTTCGGTAGCCGAACTGGTGCTGGGTGAAGCCATATTATTGTTGCGGCGCATCCCTGAAAAAAATGCGCGTGTGCACCAAGGCCATTGGGACAAAACGGCCGAGGGTGCCTTCGAAGCACGCGGAAAAACGCTGGGCATCATAGGCTACGGCAATATTGGCTCGCAAGTGGGCACGCTTGCCGAAGCAGCGGGCATGCGGGTGGTTTTCCATGATGTCGAAGCCAAGCTCCCTTTGGGTAACGCACGGGCCACGACTTCGCTAAAAAAACTGCTGGCGCAGTCTGATGTCGTCACGCTGCACGTTCCCGGCGGCAAAGGTACGGCCAATATCATGAATGCCACGGCTATTGCCGCCATGAAGCCGGGTTCCATCCTGATCAACGCATCCCGCGGCACCGTCGTCGACATCGCCGCCTTGCACGAAGCCCTGAAGTCAGGCCATTTGTCGGGGGCGGCACTCGATGTTTTCCCCTCCGAGCCAAAAAGCGTCGACGAACCGCTGGCCAGCCCTCTGATCGGCATGCATAACGTGTTGCTTACGCCGCATATCGGCGGCAGTACACAAGAGTCCCAGGAAAACATCGGTCGCGAAGTCGCCGAGAAACTATTGCGTTTTGTCCTGAGCGGCACCACAAAGGGCGCCGTCAACTTCCCCGAAATTTCCTATCAGGAAGCCACCGGCGCTGCTCGCATTCTGCATGTGCACCGCAACCTGCCGGGCGCCATGGGCACGCTCAGCAACATGATGGCCGAGCATGGGCTTAATATTGTCAGCCAGCAGCTGCAGACTCTCGGTCAGATCGGCTATGTGATTTCCGACGTCGAGGGCAAGGTTGACGACACGGTGATGTCGGTATTGCGGGCGCACCCTATTACGGTCCGCTGTGACGTGGTCTAGCATGGTCGGGTTCATATCGCCCAGGTAGCGTAGCCATATGATTGCTTCCAGGAAAGCCGTAGGCCAGCCCAAGGGCAGGCCTACACAAGACGATTATCAGATGCTGGCTGCCTTTCGCCTGACGCTACGGCGTTATCATGGATTCAGCGAATTGGCTGCACTGCAAGAGGGGCTTAAGCCGCAGCAGCATCAGGCGCTCTTGTCGATTAAGGCATTAAGTGCAAAGACGCCACCGAGCGTGGGCGATGTGGCAGAGCAGTTGTTGATACGTCCTCATAGTGCGGTGGAACTCATCAACCGGCTCGGGCGTATGGGCCTTGTCAAACGCCTGAAGGATCCTGATGACGGGCGAAAAGTACGTATAGCGCTGACCGCGTTAGCAGAAGAAAAATTGGCAGTGCTGTCTGCCACCCACCTGAATGAACTGAACTCCTTGCGGCCCTTGCTGATGAAATTACTGCGTAATATTCAGCCCTAGGCATTACCGGCGGTTACTCGTCTTGTCCAGTTTGGCGAAGGTGACGGGGGCTGTCGTACCTTCTGTGGGGCGCGGAATGATGTCGGCCAAAGTGTAGCGGTCGAGGTGCTGCATGAACTGTTGCAGGGCGCCGTCGATGATTGTTGTCAGATTGCATTGGCCGCTAAGCGTACAGGCGTTGTCTGCCACGAAGCATTCAACCAGGGCCAGGTCGTTTTCAGTGTCGCGCACCACTGCACCCAAATTGATTTCTTCGGGTAGATGAGCCAGACGCATGCCGCCGTTTTTGCCGCGTATGGTTTCCAGCCAGCCGCGCTGGGCCAGGCGATGCGTTATCTTCATCAGATGTGGTTCAGATATGCGGTAGGCCTGGGCGATTTCGGCAATCGTGCATAGGCGATCAGGATGCCGGCCTACATACATGAGCAAGCGCATCGCATAATCAGTCATGGTAGTCAGCCGCATGATGTGCTTTCCGCCATTACGACGCGCGAGGGCGTATGAGCATGGGAACAAAGCGCCACAAATAGAGGGCCATGGCTGCTATCCAGCTCAGTGCACTGGCGTCCAGCAGCATCAGGCTGGCGTTGCTGGGCCAGAGTGCCGCCAATCGCAGTACAACGGCAACGATCACCAGGTAGTAGCTGAGCAGCATGCTGTTGTCCAGTTTGAGGGGGTGACCCAGGTGTCCGAGAGCGGTGCGTGTGAGCATGCCTATGATCAGAACGGAGAAACCACCCATGCCTATGATGTGCACATGCACGGCTGATCGCGTGAGCACGCCGCTGGCCAGTCCGCTCGAGTGCCAGGCGGCAAACAGCAAGCCTATGCCCATGGCGATGTAGCCCAGGTACAGGATCCAGAGCATGGGTTTGTGCAGTATGGCTAGCGGCTTCCAGCGCACGGTTTGCCATAGGCTGATGACGCCTGTTATGGCCAATGCCACCGCCATGAGACGGTGCTGACCGGCAATGCCCAGAATTATGGCCAGAATGCTGACCACCATTTGTATATGGCCGCTACGTACCTGCATGGGAATGTCCAGCCCGGGCACCATGCGCATCGAGAAAAAGGGGATGACCCGGCGGGCAATAAGCAAGGCGATGACGGCCATGCAGATCAGGCCGAGGTCAAAGCGCTGCATCAGTAATACGTAATCGCCGCTAAGCGCTGCACGCAAATACAAGGCGTCGGCTATGCCCAGGCCCAGGACCAGAAGGGGAAGGCCGTAATTGCGACGACTCTTTCCTTTGATCATGACACGCATCAGGCAGATTGCACTGATGACGAAAAACGCCAGCTCACTGGCGCAGGCGACATGTGTGGCGATGTCGCCGCCGATAAGGAAGCCGCCACGTGCCACGACCCATAACAGGCACACCAGCCCAAGCGGGGTGCCTTTCAGGGGATTGAAACCCGTCCAGGTGGCGCTGGCCGTCAGCAAAAATGCGACGGCAATCGTGGCAATAAAGCCCCATAACATTTCGTGAGCGTGCCAGGCCATGCCTGCCAGTGGGGCATTGAGCCATTGCGGCGCGAAGATCCAGATGGCTATGGAAATAAGAGCCCAACCGCCGCCTGCAATGTATAGAGGCCTGAAACCGAGGCTAAGGAACGCCTGCATATCGGGTCGAGTTCCGGTTTTGGGCGGCGTGAGGGAGTGCAGCGACTCAGCCATGGCTGATCTCCGTAAGGGGCGTGTCAGGATGCCGGTTCAATTGGTAGCCATACCAGAGGCTGCGGGCGATGCGCTGTGCGTATTCGTCGGCGCGTTCGGCAAAAGCCTTATTGGGCAGTTCCTGGGTGGTTTGATGGAAAAGGGCCAGCCACTGGCTGAACAGTTCGGCCTTCAGGCCGGGCAGAGCGACGTGTTTGGGCATGGGCGTGCCGCTGTACGAACCTGTACCCAGCAGCATGGATGACCAGAATTGCACCATGATGTGCAGATGCTTGTCCCAATCATCGATATGCTCGTCAAAAATAGGGCCTAGCGCAGTGTCGGCGCGTATGCGGTCATAAAAGTTGTAGACCAGCGTTTTGATTTCTTCTTCGGTGCAGAGTTCGCCTCTAGCCATGTGGATTCCAGCGAGGAGGTTGAAAGAAAGGCCGTGCGTGAGCAGGGTGGCACTATTAAAGATTTATTTAATAGTAATCTTATAAAAAAACTGGCTGACCGTCAATGCGGACAGGTGGCAGTCCGTGCTATTTTCGCCTGCCGGTGAAGCTTCAGGTTTCAAGGCTGGGGCGACGAGGGGGCTGGGCTGTCGGGCAGTGTGGTGCTGCCTGCACCCAGGGCGCGTTGCATGAACACGACATCTATCCATTGATTGAACTTGAAGCCTGTGGCTGGCTGAGTGCCCGCATGAGTGAAGCCCAGGCTGCGATGCAGGCCTATGGAGGCCAGATTATTGTTGCCGGCAATCACGGCGATCATCTGGCGCCACGGACCTTGTTCGCAGCGATTGATAAGCGCGTGCAGCAGCATTTTGCCCAAGCCTCGGCCCATCTGGTTTTCGGCCAGGTAAATGGAGTTTTCAAGGGTATAGCGGTAGGCCGCGCGAGGGCGATAGGACGATGCATAACAATACCCAGCTATCTGGCCATTGGACTCGGCCAGGAGGTATGGCAGGCCTAATGAGACGATATGAGCAAGCCGGGCCTGCATTTCCTGAACGGAAGGAGGGATCTCTTCGAAGGTTGCCGTGCCTCGCAGAACGTGGTGGGCGTATATGGCTTGTATTGCAGCCATATCATCGGGTGTGGCATCGCGTATTATAGTGGTGGCGCTAGTGTCGCTGTCGTCGGTAAAGCTGGGTTCGGGGGCTTGCGTAGGGCTGGCACTGGTCATACTATTTCCTCAGGCAAAACGCGGAATACGTCATTTCAAGTATATACACCAGGAGGTCTCTATGTCTGTTCCCATCAATGCACTGACTGATAATTTTGCCGTAGCACCACAGCTTGCTCCGGAAGACATGCAGGCCGTGGCAGATGCTGGTTTTAAAAGCGTGATTATCAATCGCCCAGACCTCGAAGGTGGGCCCGATCAGCCGCTGTCCAACGAAGTCATGACTGCGGCTCGTGTGGCCGGACTCGAGGTCGTTTATCAGCCAGTCGTCAGCGGTGCCATGACGCCTGACGATGTGGTGCAGTTTGCCAAAAACCTTGAATCGTTGCCCGCGCCCGTACTGGCCTTTTGCCGGACAGGTACCCGTTGCACGTACTTGTTTCAGGCTGCCAGTGCTTTATGATGTCTTTGATGTTGCTCAACACTAGGCAGTGTATTTACTAGTTATATTTACCATGTTGTAGAGGTTAAGCTTGATTCCATCGACAACCCATGGGGCTGAAATCATGTTCAAGAAAATACTTATTCCAACCGACGGTTCAAAACTATCGGCGCAAGCGGCCAACAAGGGCGTATGCTTTGCGCGTGAAACGGGTGCTGAAATCGTGGCTTTATACGTGACCCAGCCCTTTGCGGCCACTGTCGGGTTTGATGGCATGGCGGCAGCCTATGCCATAACTGACGAAGACTACGACAAAACCGCTCAGCAGCAAGCTGAAAAATACCTCAAATCCGTGCTCGATCGCGCGGAAACCGCGGGCGTCAAGGCAACGGGCAAGGCGGTGTCCAATTTCAATGTGGCCGACGGTCTCGTCCAGGCTGCCGAAGAAGAGGGCTGCGATCTCATCTTCATTGGCAGTCACGGGCGCAGTGGTTTGTCGCGTTTATTGCTGGGCAGCGTTACCATCAAGGTACTTAGCCTCGCCAAGACAGCGGTGCTGGTCTATAGGGTCAAGGAAAGCGCCGACTAAAACCCCTCCCGGCAAACTGTGCCGGGGCCACACAAAGCGAGAACCCCCGGTGCCATGACATGGCACCGGGGGTTCTTGCTTTTGAGTGGGCTATTTGAACAAGGCGCTGGCTTTAAGCAGCGTTTCCCACACGCCGATTGCCAGGGGTATGCCCACGTAGAGCCAGAAAATAATCACTATGATCGGCGAAGGATTTGATCGTGTGATTGGGCTGTTGGTTTGTTCCATGCAGACTCCTCTGTTTATTATTTAGTGGCCAGGGCCGGTGACAAGACACCTGCCTGTTCATTGCCCATATGGTGGCGTGTAGCGACCGGGCGAACCATCATGTTGCAGATAAAGCCGACAACCAGCAGGCCGGACATCAGGTACATGGTGGCGGTATACGACTGAGCAGCAGGTACACCGTGGTCAACCTGGTATTGCCGGATGTAGTTCACCAGTGTGGGGCCGAATATGCCGGCGGCTGCCCAGGCAGTCAGCAGACGGCCATGTATGCCACCTACATAACGGGTACCAAAAAGATCGGCCAAGTAGGCGGGAACGGTCGAGAAGCTGCCGCCATACATGGAAATGATGATGCAGTAGAACAGCACAAACAGGGCTACATTGCCCGCCGAGCCCATGCCAGGCACCAGGAAGTAGAGTGCTGTGCCCAGTACAAAAAAGATCGAATAGGTGTTCTTGCGGCCCATGTAGTCAGATACTGATGACCAGAAGAAACGGCCCAGCATGTTGGCTAGCGACATGACTCCCACGAAGCCTGCCGCAGCAGCGGGAGTGATGGCACCTTTGAAGCTTTCCTGGATCATCACGGAAGCCTGTCCGAGCACGCCTATGCCGGCCGTGACGTTCAGGCACAGTGCCCACCACAACAACCAGAACTGAGGTGTCTTCAAGGCTTGGTCGATATGTACATGATTACGTGAAATCATTGCATTCTGGTTGGCTTTGGGTTCCCAGCCGTTGGGTTTCCAATCGGCAGCAGGAATGCGTATGGCAAATGCGCCTATCATCATCGAGCAGAAATACAGCGCACCCATGACGACAAAGGTCTGGACGACACCGACCGATGTAGGAGTGCTGAAGTGCTTCATCAGGGCGACTGACATGGGTGACGCAATGAAGGCGCCGCCGCCGAAGCCCATGATGGCCATGCCGGTGGCCATGCCGCGCTTGTCGGGAAACCATTTGATCAGTGTGGAAACAGGAGAAACATAGCCTATGCCCAGGCCTACGCCGCCAAGGACGCCGTATCCAAGGTAGACCAGCCATATCTGGTGCAACTGTACTCCTAGCGCCGCGACCATGAAGCCGCCGCCAAAGCAGCATGCTGCAGCAAACATGGCTTTGCGGGGACCAACCTCTTCCAGCCATTTGCCGGCGAAGGCGGCCGACAGTCCCAGGAAAAATATGGCCAGGCTGAAAATCCAGCCCAGGGTAGGCAAATCCCAGTCGCCCGCTGTGGACTCGGTAATGCCCAGCAGCTTGGTCATGGGGTTGTTGAATACCGAGAAGGCGTAGGCTTGCCCTATGCAAAGGTGTACGGCCAAAGCGGCGGGTGGAATCATCCAGCGGTTGAAACCAGGCGGAGCCGTGATACGTTCCTTGCTGAAGAAACCGTTATCTTTTGAAGCTGTGCTCATGTTGTGTCTCCTAATGGCTGCTTTGGGAGCGGCCTTCATTACTGATGTGCAGAAGCAAGAAAAAAAGAAACCCCGCAACGGCTCGAGAGTCGTTGTGTATAGAGTGCTGCAGGGATGGGTGGGTCAGGGGGCGGTGCGGGTTTTGGGAGTCAGTTGCTCCTTGTTTCGGGTAATGGCCAGCAGGGCAATATCGCTGAGGGCGATCGTGCTTGCCTGGCCATCAGGCTGCTGTTCCAGGAAATCCAGCATGGCGATACGCATGCGGGGTTCCCAGAATTTCTGAATATGGTTGGCTATACCGGCCAGACCTTCTTCGCGGTCTGGTAAGGCTTCGAAAAAATCGCCTATGCGGTTGGCCAGTTTTATAAGGTGGTCTATGTTGTTCAAGAGGCGCTCCCGCTGTCCAGGAATTCGTGATGACTGTATACGGTGAACAGGTTGCCGCGCGCAAAGCCCGCCAGCATTACGTTCAATTGGCACGCCATGTCGATGGCGTAAGAGGTAGGGGCGGATACCGCCACGAGGGCAGAAATGCCTGCCGAGGCAGCCTTCTGAACCATTTCGAAACTGGCGCGGCTGGAAATCACCGCGAACCCGGCCTGGTCGGAGTTTGGCCGCTGCGGCAACAGGCGCAAGCGATGGCCTATGAGTTTGTCCAGGGCATTGTGGCGTCCGACGTCCTCACGCACGTATTCAATATCGCCGATGCTATTGGCCCATCCGGCCGCATGGGTGGCACCTGTGGTCTGGTGCAGCGCTTGCATGGAACGCAACTGTTCTACCGCTTTTGATATGGCCTGTGCCGAGTAGTGGCCGGGCTGGGGAAGCGGTAATGGGTCAAGTTGCCGCTGTACTTCATCCAGACTTTCGATGCCGCATAATCCGCAGCCTGTGCGACCGGCAAGGTTGCGCCGGCGCAGCTTCAGTTCGTTCAGGCAGGCGCTGGCTATGGTGACTTGTATGACCAGGCCCTGCGGGCGCTCGACGATATCCAGATCGTAGATGTCGCGGGCTGTGCGGATAATGCCTTCGGTGTAGGCGAAACCTACGGCAAAATCCTCGAGATTGGCGGGCGTCAGCAGCAAGGTTGCATGGCTGATGCCGTTGAACTCCAGTGCCACGGGGACTTCCTGGGCAATTTCGTCGTTCTCGGCGTGCATGGGTTTGCCGGCACCCGCGCGCCGGACTGTGTAAGACTTATGGCCAGCCAGCACCGTTGTAGTGTCAGGCTGATCGCTTGCTGTCATGGTGCCGGTCATCCTATTGGGCAGGGGTTAATGTTTGTGCCGAGGTCTCGGCAGGTTCAGCTGCCACCTTAGGCTGTTCAGGTTTGGGGCTTTGTGTGGCCGTGGCATCCTGCCTGTTCTGGTCCAGCAGTTGCATCTGGATATCGCTGAAGCGCGACCATCGGGCTTGCCACTGTGAAGGTTCGGTTACCAGCCTGGCCTGTACTGCTGTCACTTTGTATTCAGGACAATCGGTAGCCCAGTCGGTGCTGTCGGTGGTGACTACGTTTGCGCCTGATTCCGGAAAATGGAAGGTGGTGTAAAGCACTCCCGGCTGCACGCGGGTTGTTACGTCGGCACGCAGGACGGTTTCGCCCGAACGGCTTTGTACCGCCACCATATCGCCAGCGCGTATGCCGCGATCTTCTGCATCTTGCGGATGCATTTCAAGCAGGTCTTCGCTGTGCCACAAGACGTTCGGGGTGCGTCGTGTTTGTGCCCCAACGTTGTATTGCGACAGGATGCGGCCGGTGGTGAGCAGCAATGGGAATTGACGTGTGCTGCGTTCGTCGCTGGGTATGTATTTGGTGATCATGAATTTGCCCTTGCCGCGCACGAACTCGTTAACGTGCATGGTGGGCGTGCCATCGGGAGCATCGGCATTGCATGGCCACTGTACGCTGCCGCCGAGTTCGTCGATTTTCTTGAATGAAACGCCCTGGAACGTGGGTGTCAGGCGGGCGATTTCATCCATGATTTCGCTGGGGTGGTTGTAGTGCATGGGGTAGCCCAGCGCGTTGGACAGCGCGCAGGTTGCTTCCCAGTCGGCCATGCCCGCCTTGGGCTCCATGACTTTGCGTACCCGGGATACGCGCCGTTCGGCGTTGGTGAATGTTCCGTCTTTTTCAAGAAAAGATGAGCCCGGCAGGAAAACGTGCGCGTACTTGGCTGTTTCATTCAGGAAAATATCATGGACGATAATGCACTCCATGGATGCGAGCGCTGCGGCGACGTGCTGGGTATCGGGGTCGGATTGAACAATGTCCTCACCTTGGCAGTACAAGGCCTTGAATGAGCCGCTGATGGCCGCATCGAACATGTTTGGGATGCGCAGGCCAGGCTCGGCCTGTAGCGTGACACCCCATTCGCGTTCGAACTCGCCGCGTACGACGTCGTCGGAAATATGGCGGTAGCCGGGCAGCTCGTGAGGGAAGGAGCCCATGTCGCAGGACCCCTGCACATTATTCTGTCCACGCAAGGGATTCACGCCTACGCCCTCGCGGCCAAGGTTGCCGGTAGCCATGGCCAGGTTGGCGATGGCCATCACAGTGGTTGAGCCCTGGCTGTGCTCGGTGACGCCCAGGCCATAATAAATGGCGCCATTGCCTTGCGTTGCATACAAGCGTGCCGCGCCACGCAGGTCGGCTGCCGGTACACCGGTTTCGGCTTCCATGGCTTCGGGAGAGTTCTCGGGCGATGAGACGAAATCGCGCCATTGCTGGAAGGCCAGCGTTTCGCAGCGCTCGGCTACATAGGCTTCATCGATCAGGCCTTCTGTGGCAATCACGTGAGCCATGCAGGTGAGTACGGCTGTGTTGGTGCCAGGACGCACGGGCAAGTGATAGTCGGCTTTGATGTGCGGGGCGTCGACCAGCTCGATCTGGCGTGGGTCTATGACTATGAGTCTTGCGCCCTCTCGCAGACGCCGTTTCAGACGCGAGGCGAATACCGGGTGGGCTGCGCTGGGGTTGGCTCCCATGACGATGACCACGTCGGAATGCATGACGGAGTCGAAGGTTTGGGTGCCCGCTGATTCGCCTAGGGTGGTTTTCAGGCCGTAGCCAGTGGGCGAGTGGCAGACTCGGGCGCAGGTATCGACGTTATTCGTGCCAAAGGCGGCACGTACCAGTTTCTGAACCAGGTAGGTTTCTTCGTTGGTACAGCGCGAGGAAGTCAGACCGCCCACCGAGTTTTGCCCGTACTTGGCCTGTATGCGTTTGATCTCCGATGCTGCATGGTTCAGGGCCTCGTCCCAGCTGACTTCCTGCCATGGGTCGCTGATGCTGGCCCGTATCATGGGCTTGAGCATGCGATCTTCGTGGGTAGCGTAGCCCCAGGCAAAACGCCCTTTGACGCAGGAATGGCCGCGGTTGGCCTGGCCGTCTTTCCAGGGCACCATGCGCACGACTTCCTGGCCTTTCATTTCGGCTTTGAAGGAGCAGCCCACGCCGCAATAGGCGCAGGTGGTGATGATGGAATGTTCGGCCTGACCCATCTCGATGACGGATTTTTCCATTAACGACGAGGTGGGGCAGGCCTGTACACAGGCGCCACAGGAAACGCAGTCGCTATCCAGGAAGGAATCGTGCTGCCCCGCTGTTACGCGCGAGTCAAAGCCTCTACCTGTGATGGTCAGTGCAAATGTACCCTGGACTTCATCGCAGGCGCGCACGCAACGGCTGCAGACTATGCATTTGCTCGGGTCATAGGTGAAATAAGGATTGGACTCGTCTGCTGTGTCGTTCAGGTGGTTCTCGCCGTCAAATCCGTAGCGCACATTGCGTAGTCCGACAACACCAGCCATGTCTTGCAGTTCGCAATCGCCGTTGGCGGGACAGGTCAGGCAGTCCAGGGGGTGGTCGGAAATATACAGCTCCATCACGTTGCGGCGCAGTTCGTGCAGCTTGGGCGTTTCCGTCCAGATGACCATGCCGTTCTCGACGGGGGTGGTGCATGAGGCCGGATAGCCGCGCCGGCCTTCGATCTGCACCAGGCACAGGCGGCAGGAGCCGAAGGCCTCGAGGTTGTCGGAAGCGCACAGCTTGGGGATATTGATGCCGGCTTCTGCAGCGGCGCGCATGACTGACGTACCCGCAGGTACTTCCATGTCGGTGCCGTCTATGGTTAGCGTAACTGTTTCGGTGCTGGTCGAAGCTGGGGTGCCGAAATCCCGTTCACGTTTGGCGATAGTCTCTAGCATTGTGGGCTCCGTCAGGCGATTTGCGTGTTGTTGGTTTGTGTAGCGGGCAGGCCGAAGTCTTCGGGAAAGTGTTCTAGCGCCGACAGCACGGGGTAGGGCGTCATGCCGCCCAATGCACATAGGGAGCCGGCCAGCATGGTGTCGCACAGATCGCGCAGCAGAACAACTTGGGCTTCGCGTTGTTCATTGCGGCGTATTTTTGCTATGACCTCGGTGCCGCGTACGGCGCCAATGCGACAGGGGGTACATTTGCCACAGGACTCGATGGCACAGAATTCCATGGCGTATTCAGCCAGGACAGACATATCGGCGGTTTCATCGAAGGCCACCAGGCCGCCGTGCCCCACCATGGCCTGCATGGCTGCGTAAGCTTCGTAGTCTATGGGTGTACTCCATTGTGACTCGGGCAGGTAGGCGCCCAGGGGCCCGCCAACCTGCACTGCACGCAAGGGCTTGCCGCTGGCGCTGCCACCGCCAAAGTCATACAGAAGCTCGTTCAGTGTCAGGCCAAACGCCTTTTCAACCAGGCCTCCTTGCTTCAGGTTGCCGGCCAGCTGGAAGGGCAGGGTGCCTGTGGACCGGCCCATGCCGTAGTCGCGATAGAAGTCGGCACCGCGCGCAAGAATAATGGGTACTGAAGCCAGTGATATGACGTTGTTGATGACGGTGGGTTTGCCGAACAGGCCGGCTATGGCTGGTAGTGGCGGTTTGGCGCGAACCAGGCCACGCCTGCCTTCCAGGCTTTCAAGCATTGAGGTTTCTTCGCCGCATATATAGGCGCCCGCAGCGGTGCGAACCTCCAGATCGAAGGCGTGTCCGCTGTTGCGGATATTGCTTCCCAGCCAGCCGGCCTCGCGTGCATGACTTATGGCAGTTTCAAGGGCTGCAATGGCATAGGGGTATTCGGAGCGCACGTAGATGTAGCCGTAGGTAGCTTCAGTGGCCAGGCCTGCGATAGTCATGCCTTCTATCAGTACATAGGGGTCACCCTCCATGAGCATGCGATCGGAAAAAGTACCGGAGTCACCTTCGTCAGCGTTGCAGACTATGTATTTCTGGTCGGCAGGTGTAGCCAGTACGGTTTTCCATTTGATGCCAGTAGGAAAGGCGGCACCGCCTCGTCCGCGCAAGCCCGATGCGGTGACTTGTTCGACAATGGCAGAGGGCGATAGGGTCAGTGCCTGTTCAAGCCCTTTGAAGCCATTGTGAGCCTGGTAGTCAGACAGGGACAGAGGGTCGGTGATGCCGACCCGGGCGAAGGTAAGGCGTTCTTGGCGTTTCAAATAGGGAATTTCTTCGGTCAGGCCGTGTGCCAGCGCATGGGGTTTGCCTTCGAGCCAGCCCGCATCAAATAGCCCTGCCACGTCTTGCTGTTCGACGGGGCCATAGGCAACGCGACCGGCCGAAGTCTGGATCTCGACCAGGGTTTCCAGCCAGAGCAGGCCGCGCGAACCATTGCGCACAAGCTCTATGGCCAGGCCACGGCGTTCAGCTTCCTGGGCGACGGCGACGGCGACGGCATTGGCGCCTACCGCGATGGCGGCGCTGTCTTTGGGAACAAATACCTTGATGGCCGTGCTCATGCCATGCCTCCTTCGGCCTGCAGCAGGCGGTCGAGTTTTTCAGGGGTCATGCGGGCATATGGCTGGTCATTGATCATGACTGCCGGAGATTGTGCACAGAGACCCAGGCAATAAACGGGCTCGAGCGTGACGGCACCATTAGCGGTGGTCTCATGGAAATCACAGCCCAGGCTTGCACGAGCGTGCTCGGCCAGCGCATTGCCACCCATGGCCTGGCAGGACTCGGCCCGGCAAACCTGGAGCACAACCGGCCCGGCGGGCGTTTCGCGGAAATGCGGATAAAAGCTGATGACGCCTTGTATTTCTGCACGTGATCGCTGTAAGGCCTGCGCCAGCAGTGGAACTGCTGGCGCGGGAATACAGCCCAGCGCATGTTGTATGGCATGCAGGATGGGCAGCAGATTGCCTAGTTGACCCTCGTATTGTTGCAGTGCCTGTTGTGTGACCTGCTGCACGGTTTCGTCGGACGGGCTGAACTCATTTGAATCTGATGGCGTATGCATGACGCGTTCCTTCCTTTGCGGAGCTTTTTTGTGTTTGCTGTCTCTTATATGCTTTAAATTGCATATATCTAATTATTCAATTTAAGGTAATCTACACTCGGTAAATCAATCAATCAATAAGAAAAAAATCACATATAAGATGTTTTTCCTCCTTTAATTATAGGAAATTAAAAACATATAAAACCGTATAAATAGCGGTATGAGGTGACATATGTCGTACAAGTTCAAGGCGCGTTTAAGCTCTGAGTGGGTGCTGGAAAAGCCTTCGGGCACATTGCTGTCATTAAGCGAGGTGCTGCGTTTGCTGGCGGCCGTTGATGCCACCGGGCATATTTCGGGCGCCTGTAAGGCGTGTGGGCTGTCGTATCGGCATGCCTGGGGGCTTTTGCGCAACGCCGAAAAAGAATTTGAAGCACCGCTTATTGAAACTTCGCGCCGGCAGGGCTCCAAGCTCACGACTTTTGGCCAGCATCTTATCTGGGCCAATCGTCGCCTCGATGCACGCCTTATGCCCACACTTGAAAGCATGGCTTCGGAACTGCAGGAAGAGCTCGAACGCCTGTATCCCGAAAGCACACAGCGCCTGCGCTTGCACGCCAGCCACGGTTTTGCCGTTGAAGGTCTGATGCAACTGGCCAACGGCATGGATATGTCGCCGCTGGAGTTGCGGTACCGTACCGCCATCGAGGCCCTGGCGTCGCTCGATCGGGCTGAGTGTGACCTGGCGGGCTTCCAGGTACCTGTGGGTGAGTTCGAACGGCCCATACTTAAGCGTTATGCGCAGTGGTTCGATCCTGATCGTCATCGTCTCATCCATTTGGCTGTGCGCAATACGGGCATGTTCGTCAAACCGGATAACCCCAAGGGCATCACCTCGGTTGCTGCTCTGAACAATCAGGATGTCCGTTTCGTCAATCGACAAATAGGATCCAGCACGCGTTTTCTGGTTGGGCTCATGCTGGAACAGCTCAAGATCGATACCGCCAAAGTGCTGGGTTTTGACAGCAGTGAATTCACGCATATGGCGATTGCCGCGCATATTGCCAGCGGCATGGCCGATGTGGGCATAGGGGTGGAGACTGCCGCCTGGCGTTGTGGCCTGGCATTCATTCCTCTGGTCAAAGAACGCTACTTCTTTGCTGTGCATCGTGATACCTTGGATACGCCCAATATGCAGCGCTTGCTGGATTTGATGAACGGAGATCAGTATCAGGCTTATGTTGCGCAACTGGTGGGCTATGATGCCAGTCATATGGGGCAGGTGCAGACGCTCGAAGAGGCCTTTGGTGCCGACTTCGTCGCTTCTCTGGGCAGATAGGCAATAGGTTTATGATTACCTTATGAGTAAAGTCATCTTTCATCAGTCGCCAAAGTCTGGCAGTGCTGTGCAGGCCTCGGCGATCAATCGCTCTGCTGTTAGCAGTGCGCCGCTCGATGCACGGCACAGGCCGTTGCGAGACCTGCGTATTTCTGTGACTGATCGCTGTAATTTTCGCTGCACTTATTGCATGCCGCGAGAAGTATTTGGCAGCAACTATCAATTCATGCCGCATTCAGCGCTGCTTAGCTTCGAAGAGATCACGCGCATTGCCAGTCTGGCGGTGCAGCTGGGGGTTCAGAAAATTCGCCTGACTGGCGGCGAGCCTCTGTTGCGGAAAAATATCGAGACTCTGGTGGCCATGCTCGCAGCACTGCGCACACCCGATGGCTTGCCTATAGAGATCACTCTCACCACTAACGGCACGCTGCTCGAAAAGAAAGCACTGGCGCTCAAACAGGCTGGCTTATCCCGGGTGTCGGTGAGCCTGGATGCGCTGGACGAGCCATTATTCGAGCGCATGAGCGATAGCCAGGTCAGCGTCGATACCGTGTTGAGCGGTATCGAAGAAGCTGCGCGTGTGGGACTGGCACCGGTCAAGGTCAACATGGTGGTGCGCAAAGGCATGAACGATGATCAGATTGTGCCGATGGCCCGTCGATTCCGGCATACTGGTCATATTCTGCGTTTCATAGAATTCATGGATGTGGGCACGACCAACGGCTGGAATCTCGACGAGGTGCTGACAGGTGCCCAAATCCTGCAGCGCATCACTGACGAGTTTCCGCTCGAGCCCGTCGCCGCCAGCTATTCTGGCGAGGTGGCACGACGTTGGCGTTATACCGACCAGGCGGGCGAAATCGGGCTGATCACTAGCGTATCGCAACCATTCTGTGGAAGCTGTACGCGGGGGCGCCTGTCGCCCGAAGGCAAGTTTTTTCTTTGCCTGTTCGCCAGCCAGGGCCATGATCTGCGTGCGCTCATGCGCAATGGTGCGAGCGATGCGCAGATGACCGCCGCGCTGGCTGGCATCTGGCAAGCACGAGACGATCACTATTCCGAGCAGCGCGGCCACAATACGGCAGGTCGCGAAAAAATCGAAATGAGCTATATAGGCGGATGATAGTCCCTGCCATGCTGACGGGCCTGGTTCTTGCTGGCGGTCAGGCCAGGCGCATGCAGGCTGGTCTGGGGACGGTCGTCGATAAAGGCTTGCTGGACGTGCGTGGTGAGCCGTTGGTTGCCCATGCCCAGCGCTTTCTTACACCGCATGTACAAACGGTATTGATCAGTGCCAATCGTAATGCGCAGGCTTATGCAGTCTATGGCGAGGTCATAGCTGATGATGCCGCGTTGGGCGACAGCCTGGGGCCGTTGGCGGGTGTGGAACGGGCGCTGGCCATGGCCCGAACGCCCTGGCTGATGGTATTGCCTGTAGACGTGGTGAATGTGCCGCCAGACCTTGCATCGAAGCTGCTGGCGGCAGTGGATGCCCATGTTGCACCTATTGCCTATGCCTGTACAACGGAGCGTGCGCATCCACTATGCATGGTGCTGCATGTGCGGCTGGCACACAGCTTGCGCCATTATCTGATGGGCGGTGATCGCAAAGTGCAGCTATGGCAAGACCAGCACCAGGCAGTGCCGGTCGTTTTTCAGGGTGATGGCCTTTTCTTGAATATCAATACGCCTGCAGACCTGGATCATGCCAGCCAGTGTTGAAAATCGTAGTACGGAACGATATCGCCGTCTTTGATCGATGTATTGGCCGGAATCCGGGCAAGGCCGCTGGCCCATGACAAAGAGCTGATGATGCCGGAGCCTTGCTGCGGGTAGGGTTTCAGGTGAGTATGGCCTTCGATATTGGCCTGGGCATTGACCCGCAGAAATTCTTCACGACTATCCTTGAATTCTTTTTGGGTGCTCAGTTTGCCGTACCCTAGCGGCGGCATGATGCGGGTCCGGCCTTGCATGCTTCGCAGCAAGGGGCTGACCAGCAGGGTAAAGACGGCAAAGGCCGACACCGGATTGCCCGGCAGGCAGACGATAGGTTTGTTGGCGGCATGTGCCAGGGCCACTGGCTTGCCGGGCTTCATGCAGACACGCCATAAGTCTAGCGAGCCCCCGAATTGCTCAATGGCCGGTTTTACCAGGTCTTTTTCGCCTACTGATACGCCACCGACTGTCAGCACCAGGTCGCAATCCTGAAGCAGGGTAGCCAAGGCCGATTGCAAAGAGGCTTCGGTATCGAGCGCGTGCAGGACATGTATTGCGCGTGCTCCCATGTTTTCTACCAGCGCCGCCAGCATGGTGCCATTTGAGTTGTAAATGTGCTCGTCGCTGCGAGGCTGGCCGGGGTTGACTAGCTCGTCGCCCGTAGTGAGGATGCCGACCTTAAGTGCGGGATAGACGCTGACTTCGGCGTAGCCCTGGGATGCCAGCATGGCAATTTGCGCGGCTCCCAGCAAGCTGCCTTTTGCGAAGAGCTGCTCGCCTGCCCGGATGTCTTCGCCGCGGTGGCGAATATGAGAGCCCAGCTTGGGGACATGCTGGATAAGCAATTCATCATTGCTTTCATCTGCATCTTCCTGCATGACGACGGTATCGGCCCCTTTGGGTAACAGGCTACCTGTGAACAGGCGTATGGTGCTTCCCGGCAGCAGATCTTGGGGTTTGGCGCCTGCGTAGCAGCGTTGTTGCACTGGCAGGCTTTTTCCCGCTGCGTAGTCGGCATGGCGGATGGCGTAGCCATCCATGGCACTGTTGTCGGCAGGTGGCAGGTCGAGTGTGGCAAAGAGTGTTTGGGCCAGTACACGGCCGCGCGCCTGGCTCAGGGAGCACTTTTCAGTAATGGATGGGTGGCCACCTGCGGCGGCCAGTTGGGCCTGGGCGGTATCGAAATCAAGCATGGTAATGGCTGCCGAAATTACATGGGCGGTGTGTGCTGTCGAGCTGCTCTTTGATGATGCCTTCCCAGGCTGTTTTGCAGGCGCCTGTTGATCCGGGCACGCAAAACACCAATGTGTTGTTGGCCGCACCGGCAAAGGCGTCCGATTGCAGGGTGGAGCTACCAATATCCTGATACGACAAGTGGCGGAAGAGTTCGCCAAAACCAGTGATGGTTTGGTCCAGTAGCGGAGAGATGGCGTCGACAGTGGATTTGCCATGAGTGAAGCCGGTGCCGCCATTGGTGATGATGACCTGCAGGCTGTCGTTGGCTATCCAGTCGCTGATGATTTTGCGTATTTGATACAGATTGCTCGGAGTGATGGCGCGCGCGTCGCAGCGGTGACCGGCAGCGAGCAGACTGTCGACCAGATAGTCGCCGGATGTATCGTTGCTGCTGTCGCGAGTGTCGGAAATAGTCAGGACGGCACAACTCAGGGAAACAGGAGGCCGATTGGGGGCTGCTTTGCTCATGTAAAACCTTTCTTCTTTATTTTGTGGGTGCGGAGTCGTTCCATTGCGATGTTTTGCTGGCGTCTGCTTCACGCTGCTGAACCCAGAAACGTTCGCCGTTGGCCAGGGTTTCGCGCTTCCAGAATGGAGCACGGGTTTTCAGGGCGTCGATGAGGAATTCACAGGCCTTGAATGCATCGCCACGGTGCGCGCTGCTTGCTGCGACAAACACAATTTGGTCCGAGTTTTGAAGCTCGCCGACGCGATGAACAACCAGGCATTCGTGGATATCCCAGCGTGACTGCGCGCTGCTGCACAAGGCTTCGATTTCGCGCTCGCACATACCGGGATAGTGCTCGAGGAACAAGGACTGAGTAGCGGTATCGTGGGTGTAATCGCGCACATAACCAGTGAAGGTCACCAAAGCGCCTGCCTTGCCGGCGCCGCGCTGACGCAAGTCGTCCATGAGCTGGGCAACATCGAAGTCGGATTCTTGCACGATAACCACTGCTCAACCCCCCGTGACGGGTTCGAATACAGCGACTTCATCGCCAGGCTGAATCATGCTGCTGTGAGGCGCGTGCTGTTGATTGATGGCCAGCTTGAGGCGACTCATGGGAGCAAGCTGAGGATAGCGCTCGCCCAGCGCAGCCAGCCAATCGGATCCGCTGATGGGCTCGGGCAAGGGCCATGATTCTTCACGTACACGGGTGAGATCGGCCACCTGTGCAAAATACATTACTTTAATCGTTGCGCCATTCACCGCTTTTACCTCCGGATTTGTAGCGTAGCCGTATATTTTCAAGAACAATGCCTTTGTCGGCCGCCTTGCACATATCGTAGATAGTCAGGGCCGCCACGCTGCAGGCTGTCATGGCTTCCATTTCGACACCTGTTTTGTAGTCGCTGCGGCACGTTGCCGTGATCGTGATGCTGTGTGTGGTGTCGTCAGGCAGGAAATCAATACCGGCAAAGCTGAGCGGCAGGCTATGGCACAGCGGGATCAGTTCAGCACAACGCTTGGCGGCCAGCACGCCTGCCACGCGGGCGGTATTGAGTACTTCACCTTTTGCATTATCTTGACTGGACAGCAGCCGATAGGCAGCCGGACTCATGCGGATGCGGCCTTCGGCAATTGCTGTGCGCTGGGATGGCTGCTTGCCGCTGACGTCGACCATGCGGACCTGGCCCGATTCGTCAAGATGGCTGAGAACGGGCGTTTCGGTGGAAGGTGAGCTCATTGTGTCTTGTGTAGGCTATCGAAAAACAACAGCTCTATCATATACGCAATTCAAGTCGTGTCGAGCGCGTTCTTGACGTCTTGGTAGCCTATGCTGGCATCGCGATGGAAGCCATTCATCAGCTTTGTCAGTTTGTCGGGATCTGAACCCAACCGGCCTGCTGTCAGTTTCCTGCCTTCGATAATGCCTTGGTCGAACAGGGCGTCGAACTCATCCAGGGGGTAGCCTTGTTCGATGGCATAGCGCATCAGGTGCGCCTTCGAGGTCAGGCGATGCTGGCGTCTTTCTTCGTCGGTGGCGCCGACTTGATCGGCAGCGCCATTGACGGCGCCGCACATCATGACCCACTGGTCCAGCGAAATGTTTCGTTCCAGGACGCTGGCAGCGAACGCGCTACCCAGCAGTGACATGGCCAATATGGCAGCTGATAGTTTGGGTAGTATCAAAGTGACCTCCTGGGGTGTGCTGCGTGCCTGCTACAGGCCGGGTTCTTATTGTGCAGGACAATGTTTACATATGCATGAAAAAAAGGTACTGATGTGTATCAAATGACGGCCAGATGGCTGGAGTCATGACATGGTCGCCTGGGGCGTCGTATGATGAGAGCTTCTTTCAAAAGGAGTGTGCAATGACTATTAAAGTAGGCGATCGAGTGCCCGACGGCACCTTGGCTGAGTTTATCGAAACTGCAACCGACACCTGCGCTGTGGGTCCCAATAGTTTCCAGGTTGCCGATCTGGCCAAAGGCAAGAAAATAGCCCTTTTTGCCGTTCCCGGCGCCTTTACACCGACGTGTTCGGCCAAGCATCTGCCGGGCTATCTGCAGCTGCACGATGAGCTTAAGGCCAAGGGCGTTGACGAAATCTGGTGCATAGCGGTCAATGATCCGTTTGTGATGGGCGCATGGGGCAGAGACCAAGGTGCCAATGGACGCGTCCGTATGCTGGCTGACGGCAGCGCCAACTGGACGCGCGATATGGGTCTGGAGCTTGACCTGAACGCTAGGGGTATGGGGATTCGCTCGCAACGTTATTCTGCAGTGCTCGACGATGGTGTGGTCACACACTTGAATATAGAAGAAGGCGGCCAGTTCCAGGTGAGCGATGCCCAGACCTTGCTCGATCAGGTGTCATAAACCTGCATTCGCCCGGGTGCGAGCCACCCGCGTGATTTTTTTATTTAGCTCAAAATATTCCGTTACCCGCGATGGTTCAAACGATAGGCGCCTTTTTTTCTTTGTATCTGGCCACCATACTGTTGCTGGTTGGGTCTGGGCTGTTCAATACCTATCTGGGCCTGCGCCTGACGGCGCTATCGGTTTCCGAACTGTGGGTAGGCGGTTTGATCGCCATTTATTATCTTGGACTGGTGTTTGGTGCCCGGATAGGGCACAAAATCATCATCCAGGTTGGCCATATACGCGCCTATTCGGCTACGGCCGCTATTGTCACCGTCACCATCCTGGCACTGGCACTGCTTGACAATTTGTGGATCTGGCTGGGTTTCCGCTTTGTGGCAGGCGTTGCCATGGTGACCCAGTTCATGGTGCTTGAAAGCTGGCTCAATGAGCAGACCGAAAATCATCAGCGGGGCCGGGTATTTGCCTTTTACATGGTGTGCTCCAGCCTGGGTACGGTGCTTGGGCAGCTATCGCTGACGCTGTTTCCACATCTTAACTATCAGCCACTGATTTTTGTGGCGATATGTTCGGCCCTATGCCTGGTGCCGGTTGCCCTTACCCGGCGCTTGCACCCCGCCTTGCAGCTGCCGGCACCGCTGCATGTCAAATACTATGTATCGCGCGTACCTCTGTCCATGACGGTGCTGTTTATTGCAGGTGCCATTACTGGCGCCTTCTATGGCCTTGCGCCTGTGTATGCGGTCAAGCAGGGTCTCAGCAGTAGCCAGGTTGCCGTGTTCCTGGCGGCATCGGTGGCTTCGGGTGTGGTGGCGCAATGGCCGCTGGGCTGGCTGGCAGACCGCATAAGCCGTGTAGGCATGATACGCGTCAATGCGCTGGCCTTGGCCTTGCTGGCCATACCTTTATGGGGCTGGTGGACGCTGCCTTATTGGCTGCTGGTGGTGTTTTCATGCGCTTTTGGCGCGCTGCAGTTCACCCTGTATCCGTTGGGGGCTGCTTTTGCCAACGATAACGTCGAGCAGGACCGCAGGGTGGGCCTGAGCGCAATTTTGTATATGGTTTACGGCGTGGGCGCCTGTATTGGGCCTTTGGTGGTCGGTGTACTGATGCGTGAGCTCGAGAGCAGTGTCTATTTTGTGTTCATATCTGCGTGTGCCGTAGTGCTGGTTGCCCTGATACGCCCACAACGCGTAACCGGCGACAACCTGAGTGAAGACGCCCCGACGCAGTTTGTACCCATGGGCGATACCTTGCATGCCTCCGAAGTCGTGGCCACACTGGATCCGCGGGTCGATGTGGAAAGCGATGTTTCCTTTGCGCCAATTGAGCCCGAGGATTCGGTCGAGCTGGAGCATCCGGCCGAGTCCCCGGATTCAGACCAGCCGGCTGCACCCGGGGTGGCTGAACCCGGGGTGGCTGGGCCAGGTTCAGCGGGGGATCAGGATCACAATGGCGCCGATGGCCAGGGCGATTCCAAGCACGTTAACCAGAGATAACTTTTCTTTGAAAAAACCGGCGCCTACGAGTGTGCCCAGTGAGATCACACCGATATTCATCGCCGAGAAAACCAGGGTCGGGTTTTGTGGGAAAACCTGGTGGGCACGGATATAAAAGTAGATATTGCTGAAGTTGAGCAGGCCAAGCACTACGCCCGCCACCACATTACGCCGGTGCCATATGCTGCGTCGGATAATCAGGTAGGCAAGTATCAGTATGCCCGCGAGTGTGAAGGCCGCCAGCAGGCTGCTGGAAAACACGGCGCCACTTTTGGCCAATTGCTTGAAAAGAATGTCTATGGTGCCATAACCCAGCCAGACGGCGAGTAAATAGAACACGGTTCTTGCGGTATCACCCGATCCATCCTGAGCGCGTGGTCGCAGCAGCAAACAAATCAGAGCGGTCAAGGCAAGGGCGATGCCAGCCAGCTTGCTGCCCGAGAGATCTTCGCCAAACAGCAGGAACGCGGCGATCAGGGGAAGAAACAATGACAGACGCTGGGCTGCATCACTCAGCACGATGCCAGCGTGTCGTACGGCGCCAGCCATCGCCAGAAAGATGGCTGGCAGGAGCACGCCCAGTGTGATCAGCACCCACCATGGTGTCGAAGGATTCAATAAGGTGGCCGGCTCGGGCTGCAGGATGAGCAGGCACAGGCTGGCTGCCACCGCGTAGTTCACGGCAATAGCCTGGTCTATTTCGATCCGTTGCTGGCGGGCAATCTTTAGCAGAACGGATACCGCAACGCTGCAGGCGATACTGATGATGAGTGTGTACATGGAGGATGCGGGAAGTCAATGATGAAGCGTTATGCTGGTGTTGCTTGAGAGTCATGCTCGAACGCGGCCGTTGCCGGGTTGTCAGGGGCGGCCGTCAACCCGAGGCGCTGGAACAATTGCTGGTCCTGATTGACTTGAGGGTTGGCCGTGGTCAGCAGCTGTTCGCCATAAAAAATCGAATTGGCGCCTGCCATGAAGCACAGCGCCTGTACGGCGTCGCTCATGGTTTCACGACCGGCAGAGAGCCGTACGACGGCACGAGGCATGGTGATGCGTGCCACGGCAACGGTGCGGACAAACTCAAAAGGGTCTATGTCGGGTGTGGTTTCTAACGGCGTGCCAGCCACCTTCACCAGATTATTGACCGGAACAGACTCGGGGTAGGGGGACAGGTTGGCCAGTTGGGCGATCAGGCCGGCACGTTCCTTGCGCGACTCACCCATGCCAACGATGCCGCCGCAGCAGACATGAACACCGGCGTTACGGACGCGCTCCAGCGTGTCCAGGCGATCCTGGTAGCTGCGTGTTGTAATGATGTTGCCGTAGAACTCCGGCGAGGTGTCCAGGTTGTGATTGTAGTAATCCAGTCCCGCGTCGCGCAGACGCTCGGCCTGGCCCTCCTTGAGCATGCCCAATGTGACACAGGTTTCAAGCCCCAGGGCTTTGACGGCACCCACCATTTCAACCACGCTATCCAGTTGCCGGGCGGTAGGAGAGCGCCACGCTGCACCCATGCAGAAGCGCTGGGCGCCATTGGCCTGTGCCTTTCTGGCAGCTTCCAGTACATCTTCCAGTGGCATCAAGGCTTCTTGCTTGCCGCCGGTATCGTGGCGCGCCGATTGCGGGCAATATGCACAGTCTTCAGGGCAGGCGCCTGTCTTGATGGAGAGCAGGCTGGATAATTGTACGGTGCTGGGCTGATGATACGCGCGATGGACAGTTTGAGCCTCATGCAGGAGGTCAAGGAAAGGCCGTTCATACAGTTGCAGGATCTGCGTAACACTCCAGGCTTGCTGGGCATGAGCTGAAGTGATGGTTGGTGTAGAGATGGTGGGTTTCATGGCGGCCATATTAGAGTTGTGCGATAGGCCTAGCAAGCAGCTGGAATGGCTGTTTGATGTGAAATTTGAACGAAGTTATGCTAATTTTCGCGAATGTTGTTGTATTTTCGTTTAATTCAAAGTGCAGCGCTTTCAAGCTGGTGGCGCGCTCTTGTTGTGTTATTTTGTAACCTTAATGCTGGCTTCGCTGCCTTGCGTCGTGCATTTAGCCTCCGCCCGCAATTCGTCTGCCTGCCTCGCGTAGTGCGTTGGCCAGCAAGACGTGGGCTTGGCGGCGTTGGTCACGCTGGCGGGTAAACAAAGCAATAGGGGGCAGCGTCCAGTTAAACGAATAAGGCACGATGGCCACGCCGGCAATGCGTACGAGCTCCTCAGCCACGTCTGCTGGCACTATCGATATGGCTTCGTCATTGGATGCGATCAATTCACCTATCAGCTTGGTTGAGTAACTTTCAACAAGAGGCGTGGGTGGCGTGATGCCTGCTTCCAGAAAAACAGTGCTGACCTGTTCGCGCTCGGGTGTGTGTACGGCGCCAAGGATCCAGTCCAGCTGGGCCAACTGATGCCAATCGGGCGCGCGCCGGGCAAGCTGGGCGGCAAGGCGACGACTGGAAATCAGGCGTGGCTGTTGGGTGTACAGCACTTCAAAATCCAGATCTTGAATATTCAATGTTGCCGAGGCGCGGGCCACGACCAGGTCCAGCGTGTGATTGCGCAGTTCGTCAAGCAAGTGATGGCTGTCTCCTTCGCGCAGGGTCATGAGCAGGCGTTGGTCGCCTGCCGATGTCGTGCTCTGGATGGCGCTGGAGATAATCTGGCCGGAAATGAAAGGGATGATGCCCGCATACAGGTGTGCCGTGTGCCCGGCTGCGACAGCTTCCATGTCGCGGGCCAGGTGGTCAAGGTCATGCACCATGGCCCGGGCGTGGGCCAGTGCAATCTTGCCCAAAGCGGTGGGGGCCATGCCGCGTACAGAACGGTCGAACAGTTCTGCGCCAAACATGGATTCAAGCTCAGCCAGGGCTTTGGTGATGGCTGGCTGGCTGGTCGCCATATCTTCGGCCACGCGAGTCAATGAGCCGTGCTGCGCTATGCGAAGCAGCAGCACGCAATGGCGCATTTTAAGACGCTGTGTCAGCTTGCGTATGACCTCATCTGGATCGAAATTAGCCACAATGCCTCATTTAATAACTATTTGGATATGAAATCATACTAAATCAGAATAATTAAGTTATGCAACAAGCCTAGAATGCCAGCATTAAGACACTACAGATAGGCAAGGAAATGAGTACAGCAGATCGGCAAGCGGCATTGGATTACCACGAATTTCCTCGTCCAGGAAAAGTATCGGTTACAGCCAGCAAGCCTCTGGCGACGCAGGGAGATCTGGGCCTGGCCTATACGCCAGGAGTAGCGGCCGCTTGCGAAGAGATTGTGATTGACCCCATGAATGCCTTCCGGTTTACAGGCCGAGGCAATCTGGTGGGCGTGATCACCAACGGTACGGCGGTGCTGGGCCTGGGCAATATTGGTGCGCTGGCCTCCAAGCCGGTCATGGAGGGCAAGGCGGTACTGTTCAAGAAGTTTGCCGGTATCGATGTGTTCGACATTGAAATCAACGAAACCGATCCGGACAAGCTGGTCGACATCATTGCCGGGCTTGAGCCCACGTTTGGGGGCA
>NZ_SDQD01000005.1 GCF_004153685.1 Pollutimonas harenae
CCGCGCCCTGCCGCGGATGATCACCCGAGACAAAGAAATGGTCGATGTAACCGTTCTCCTGCAGATCTGCATAGGCGATGAGCAGTCCGTCCGCCTCTATGACAAACGGATTGATCCCTCTAATTCGCGTCTGCCAAATGCGGCCGTCCAGATCGGCAGGTGCCCATGTACTTCTCATGCTCAGGTTTCAGTGCGATCCTCATTGAGGATGTGATTCCAAGTTTATCGGCCTCAATGAATAAGGGTGAAAGGCTAATCACCCCACCCGTATCGAACGTGATAAAACCTTTATCGAACGCCTTATCCAGATTTGGCGAAAGCAGCAATCCATTCCACTGGTCCAATCGCTCGCTGTTCGTTGAGTTCTTCCACGGCTTAATGTGAGACGCAACGAGGAGGCTTGTATCGCTGAATCCCGTAACAGCACAGCAGGTCCAATGCAGTAGCACCTTGTCTCGGAACGTACCCTGTCCGATCCTGGATTTGATAAGCGCCGTTTTCTCGGTCGGCGTCGTGGTCAGATCGCCCATGATTTGTTCAAGGTCGTCTTGCACGTCATCACCACCATTGCTCGCGAGGTATGCTGCGTACTGCGACAAGGTTGCGCTATACATGTGATGTCCACGCGCGTTTCGCTCTTTGAAGACGGGCAGCTCCTGGATGAGTTGGGAAAGCTCACCAAAGGCTGAAGAGCTAGTTAAAGCGATTAAAGAACCTGAGATCAGACCGCTACCGGACTCGCGACGGTTGGGTCGGCGTCCTGCCTTATACGGAAAAGCACTGGAATGCTTTCTTCAATGCCGTGGGCAAAGGCGAACTCATCAAAGAATTCGATATTGCTGATCGCCACAAAAGAAACGCCAGAATTCAAGAAATTTACGCGATGATCGCGGAAATAACGCCATTGAAAACGACCGATGAATGGATAGCCATCTGTAGTGAGCTCGACATACCGGTCACGCGCATTTACGCACTCGAAGAGCTGCCTGAACATCCTCATCTCAAAGCGGTCGATTTCTTCCAGGAAAGCGATCATCCCTCGGTGGGTCACATCAGACAATTCCGGCCTAGTGTCCGGTTCAGTGACACACCGGTCAGCATCTACAAGCACGCACCAGAGCTGGGTGAGCACACTCAGGAAATACTGGATGAGATCAGACCGAAATCCGGGCAATGACTCTGGTCTTGAAGTCGGGCATTGATTAACACTACTGAGCGGGAGCCCAAATGACAGACTCATCGATTTCGCTCAGGGTCTTGCGGCCGCATAGCACCATGGCCATTTCGAATTCTGTTCTAAGAATATGCAAGACATGCGCCACGCCCTGTGGGCCATTGACGGCCAGGCCATGAATAATGGGCCGGCCCAGCATGACGGCTTTGGCGCCCAGGGCCAGTGCCTTCAAGACGTCGGTGCCGCGTCGTATGCCGCCATCGAGCAGGACGGGGGTGCCGCCAGCGGCGCCGACTATCGAGGGCAATGCTTCGATGCTGGCGGGCACGGTATCCAGGACACGACCGCCGTGGTTGGACACAAGCAAACCAGCTGCGCCGGCCTGAATAGCACAGCGGGCATCGTGGGGTGACATAATGCCCTTCACCAGCACGGGTAGCCGCGTCTGTGCCACGGCCCATTCTATATCGCTCCAGTCAGGCAATGCCGAAACGTGGGCGCTTTGAAACAAGGATGCGCCGGCAGCAATTGACATGCCCTGCGCAGGCGCCGGGCGGCCATTGAGGTTCACAGCGGAAATATGAGAGGGCAATGCAAAGCCGGCTCTTTGCTCGGCATTACGGCAGCCATTCAGCGCTGCGTCCACGGTAATGACCAGGGCCCGGTAGCCGGCGGCTTCGGCTCGGCGTATGAGGGCCAGGCTGTCGGCCTGATCGGCCTGCAGATAAAGCTGAAACCAAAGAGGGGTGGACGAGGCCTGTGCAATGTCTTCCAGCGACATGCTGGACAGCGTGCTGACCACCATCCCAGCGCGCATGGCTGACGCAGCCAGGACGCTTGCCTGTTCGCCCTCCGGGTGGGCCAGCTTTTGATAAGCAAGGGGTGCGAGCAGTATGGGGTAATCCAGCGTGGTGCCAAACAAGTCGAGGGCGGTATTGCCACCCTGCATGGAGCGCAGGTGGCGAGGCGACAAGAGAATGTCTTCGTATGCGCGCCGGTTGCGTATACATGTATGTTGATCTGCTGCACCACTGTGCACGTATGCCCATGTTTCAGGGCTTAAGACCTGTTTGGCCATTGCCTCGTAATCGGCTAGGCAAGTGAGGGCTGCGGCATCTTTGGACATAACGTTCTTTGTATAGAGTTGCAGGCAGGATGCTCAGGTGTTGGCCCATTGGCGCACCAGATTGTGATACACGCCGGACAATCGAATAAGCTCGCTTGCATTGGCGTTTTCTGCTGTCAGGGCTTGTATGGAGCTGTCCAGCTCATAGAGCAAGGCCCTTTGCGTGTCGTTCCTGATCATGCTTTGCACCCAGAAGAAGGCTGCATAACGGACGCCTTTGGAAACGGGGTTGACCCTATGCAGGCTGGTACCCGGATAGACGATGATGTGGCCGGCGGGAAGTTTGACCGATTGCTGTCCGTAGGTGTCGTTGATGATCAGTTCGCCGCCCTCGTAGTCTTGAGGGTCGGCCAGGAAAAGGGTCGCGGAAATATCGGTACGCACGTATTCCTGAGTGCCGGGAATGGTCCGTATGGCGTTGTCGATATGATCGCCATAAGTTTCGTTTTCCGCATAGCGGTTCAGCATGGGCGGCAAAATGCGCAAGGGCAGGGTCGCCGATATGAATGTGGGATGTTGTGAAAGCTGAGACAAGATCAAGTTGCCGATTTGCTGGGCCAGTGGATCGGCAATATCGAGCTGGGCATTCCGCTTTTGCCGCACGGCCAGATGGCCCGCAGTCCCCTTGCCGTCCTTCCAGTCAGCTGTCTCAAGACGATCAACGATCTGCCTGGCCGCCTCCGTTGAGATAATGTCTGGAATGCTCAGCAACATACTTGCCGCTCCTTGAGTGAGATAAACAGTTTTCAATCGACCAAAAAAAGGCGAGCGGGTCATCGCTCGCCGCTACGCTATTATCGCGTATTACTCGTAACGGTAGGTCGCTGTCAGCATATAAGAACGTCCGGCGCCCACATTGGCGAAAATGCCTACGTGCGACGCATCGTACAACTCGGTATCGGAGATGTTGTTGACATTTAGCTGCAGCGCAAACTGCTTGTTGATGTCGTAACGCGCCATGGCATCGTAGCGCACATGGGAGGGCAGGGTCAGGGTGTTGGCGTCGTCGACATAGCGTTCGCCCAGATACGAAACGCCACCCCCTACGGTAAATTTCGGATGGACCTTGTAGGTAGTCCAGAGCGTGGCGCTTTGCTTGGCAATGAACTTCATCTGATTGCCGTCGTAGTTATTGCTGCCGTTCTGGTATTCGAGCGTCTTGGGATCAAGATAGGTATAGCCCGCCCAGATGTCCCATTTCGGTGTAATGGAGCCAGTCAGGCCCAGCTCTATGCCGCGTACACGGTTGTTCCCTGCCAGGGTTATGTCGCCGGTGAGTGGGTCGGTGGTGCGCGCGTCGGTTTTTTTGGTTTCGAACAATGCCGCGGTGAAAGACAGACGGTCATTCAGGAAGTCCCACTTGGTACCCAATTCCCAGCTACGGCTTTTTTCAGGCTCCAGGTCGCGTACTGCCGCGCCGCTGGCCGCACCGTCTGCTCCGCCAGCCTGGCCCAGGTTCTCTCCGCTGGGATTTGAGGACGTGGCATACGACAGATAAATGCTGCCGTTGGGTGCGGGCTTGTAGACCAGACCCAATTGATAGTTCAGGAAGTTGTCTCTGCGCGACTCCTCTGTGCTGTCGACTCTGAAGCTGTCATAGCGCAGGCCCAGATTGACCGAGAACTGTTCGTTCAAGTCTATGGTGTCGAGCGCATAGATGGAGGTCGTCTTGATGTTGCCGGCATTTTCCTTGGGCCCGCGCGTGATGTTGTAGTTGTAGTTTCGGTTAGGGTTGGGGTTGTACAGGCTATCGAGGTCGCTGCCGGGCAGCCCCTTCATATCTTTGGAATAGATGTCTTCCTTGCTGAACTCGACACCCGTCGAAAAATTGTGTGTGAGCGATCCGGTGGTGAAGCTGCCATACAGATCAGTTTGATTGATCAGGGTTTCGGAACTGCGCCAGCGCGCCCGATCCTGGCGAGTGAACTGCACGTCAGGACCTTCGGTGGCGCAAGGTGCACCGTCGCCCGCCTCGCAATTGGCGAACGACGGACGGGTCATCAGGTAGTGATTGAGGGTTGTGCCATAGCGCGTGGTATTACGGACTGTGACGTTGCTGCTGAGGTCATGCTCCAGTTGCGCTGTGGCCATGTCGAAGACGTTTTCCCGAAAATCGGTGTTGTGTCGGCCGTAGAAATTGTCGCGATCCACATTGGGTGGTGTTGTGCGGTCGGGATTGGCGTCATTTCTGAAAGGTACGCCCAGGTCGGGCATGTCGTTGTTTTCGATATGCGAGTAGCTGAGTGTTACCCGCGTTGGCGTACCCAGCCCAAATGCGATGGAAGGGGCAATGCCCCAGCGATCAATGGTAACGCCGTCGCGCCCAGGCATGTCGCCACCCATTTTCATCATGTTCAGACGGAAGGCGCCTGTGTCAGAAAAGGCAATGTTGCCGTCGGTGGTGGCGCGCCATTGGTCTGCGTTGCCATAGCCCGCCGATACCTCGAAGAAATTGTCGAGTTTTGGCGTCTTGGTTTGCAAATTTATACTGCCGCCGGTGCCGCCCCGGCCCGTGTAGGCTGAGCTGGGTCCCTTGATGATCTCAATGGATTCAAGGTTGAAGGTTTCGTGGGAGCCGCGACTATAATCGCGCAGGCCGTCGACGAAGATATCGGTACTGGCTTCGTAGCCCCGGATGAATGGACGATCGCCCACAGGCGTGCCGCCTTCGCCTGAACCCAGGGTAACGCCTGGAGTGGTGCGCAGGACGTCTTGTAGTGACGTGGCGCCACGGTCTTCAATGAGCTGTTCTGAAATGACGGTAATGCTGCGGGGGGTGTCAAGCAGGGGAGCCGTGAACTTGGGTGAGCTGATAGTGTCGGGCGTTTTGTAGCCGTCGGCCTGACCCTGAACCGTCACTGGCTCCAAGGTGGTCGCGCTGTTTTGCGCGAAAGCGGGGTTGATGGCCAAGGCTCCGCTCACTACGGCCGATGCGAACATGGATTTACGAAATGCGCCCTCAAAAGCTTCCTTTGGAATCAGGCAATGAGATTCCGGATGGTCTGGCGCGGTTCCTGCTGACATATACTCTTCCCTTAGAATAAGATTGGTTCTCATTATTATTCTATGTTTGCGTCTGTCAAGTCAGCGTCAAGTTTTTCCTGATACCCATTAACTTGAATTTTGGTATTGCATCTAGCCACGCTGGCTCAGGCCAATGATTTTTTCTTGACGTGTTTATGGATAGAGATAGCGCTTATTACTCCGCGTATTCCATTTTGGTGGTGGAAGATGATGCAGCACTGGCTGGCAATGTGCTGACGGCGCTGACTCTGGAAGGTTTCCTGGCAGACGCTGTCTACGATGGAAACATGGCGATTCATGCTCTGGCCGAAAGACGGTTCGATCTGCTGGTGCTGGATATCGGCCTGCCGGGTAAGGATGGTTATCAGGTGCTGACGCACTTGCGTGAAGCCTTGCGGTCTGCTGTTCCGGTCATTTTGCTCACGGCAAGGGAAAGCCTGGAAGACAAGAAAATAGGGTTTACCGTGGGGGCGGATGATTATTTGACCAAACCCTTTGCGCTCGAGGAACTGGTTTATCGGATCAAGGCCTTGCTGCGCCGAGCTGACAACATACCTGGCCTGTTGGTTGAGCTCAAGCACGGCGCGCTGCGCATGTCGGTGCGCAATCAGCAAGTCTGGGTGAATGGCAGGGAAGTGCATCTTCCCAAAAAAGGTATGCTGATACTTGAACTGCTGCTAACGCATCCGGGACGTTTGATTCCTCGCGAGAGCCTCGAGCGGGCATTGTGGAAAGATGGCGTGCCGAACTCTGATGCCTTACGCAGTCAAGTACATATACTCAGGCGTTTGCTGGCCGTGCATGGGTATACGGGCATAGAAACCGTCAGCGGTAGCGGGTGGCGCCTCAGTGATGCGAAATAGCATGTCCGGGAGCAGAGGTCTCAGCCAGCACTCGCTGGTGTTTCGGTTTACTTATGCGCTGACTGCATTGGTTTGGGTTTCCGTCCTGGCGGTGTGTTTCTCCGCCTATGGGGTGCAGAAAAGCATGGGCGAGCGCATGATCGATCATCTTGTGGAAACGGAAGCCCTTAGATTGCAGATAAAGAAATCGCAGGAAGACGACACCTGGAGATTGGCTTTTGAACGGCAACTGGGTCCCACCATGCGCGCCTGGGGCGAGAGCAAGGCGGTGTCTTCCGTGACCATGCCTTCCGTATTACGCACGCTGCCCCTGGGCCTGCGCCACATGCACTCACAGGGCAGGGCATGGCATGTGATGGTAGTGGAGGCCAGGGATGGCCGACTATATGTCGCATATGACTCCAGTGATGCCGAGTCACTAACAGAAAAATTTGCCTGGGCATTGCTGGCCATAGCCCTGTTTTTTATGGTTTTGTCTTATTTTCTGGCACGCGTGCTTGCCAGGTGGGCGGTGCTGCCCATACAGACGGTTACTGCGCATTTGACGCGCTGGGCGCCGGGGCGCCCGAGTATGTTTGGCCTGACGTCAAATGAAGGCGTACAGCTGACCGAAGCCTTCAATAAAATGCAAGATCGCATAGATCAGACACTGGCCGATCAAAAGGAGTTGTCGTCCAACTTCAATCATGAGGTCAGGACACCGCTTACACTGATACGAACCGATGCGGAATTGGGCAAGCTCGAAGCAGCGTTCCAGGAGAAGGCGGCCTTGCGCTTTGAGCGTATCATGCGCTCGGCAGATGAAATAACCGAGAGCCTGGAAGCTGTGTATTACCTGGCCCAGGCTTCACACGGCCAAACTGAGCCGACATCATTACGCGATTGCGTCAATGATGTGTTTACCAGCGCGGCGTCTGAAGCCGAGTCACGGGACCTGGTGCTGCATAACCAGGTCGACGAGGCGCACATCGAGCTTGTGAATCGCCATATGCTGCTGACGGTGATCAGGAATATCGTTCGCAATGCGATTTTCCATGCTGCGCCGGGCACGCTGGAAATCAATTCTGCAGGGCATGGATTGGCATTCAGCGATGATGGGCCCGGCGTAAGTCCGTCCGATGCTCCGCATCTGTTTGACAGGTACTACAGTACTCGTCGGCTTGATGTGTCATCGGGTGATGTGCCGGGTGCCCTTTGCAAGGGAGAGGCTGGTCTGGGGCTGGCCATTGCCAAGCGTGTGTGCGTGGTTCAGGGATGGGACCTCGAGATTGCCAGTTCGGCCAGAAGGGGCAAGGGCCTGACGCTGCTGCTGTCGTTTGCACCCCCAAAGTAGCCCCGACCGGGGCGCCATGGGCAGGTCGTGCTATGTTGCATTAGTAGCGCCGGTCGTAGTCGCGATCCCGCCTGTAGTAGCGATCACCGTCGTAGTCATCCCTGCGGGAGCGTCGGTATTCCCGATGGCGATCATCGTAACGATCGTCATAGCTGCGTTCCTGGGTGAGAATATTACCCAGCAAACCGCCTGCGGCTGCACCACCTAGTGCATAAACAGGATCGCCACCTGAAACTACAGCTCCAGCCGCAGCGCCTAATCCTGCACCCATCATGGTGTTGTTCGCCCGTCTGTCATAAGAGGAGGCGCAGCCGGCCAGAGCAAATGCCATCAGGCCCACCACGATAAGTCGTCCAAAATTGCCTTGTGCGCGCATGATGCCGCTCCTTTTCAAAAGAATATGGAGCTAGCGTAGTGGGCCGATACGCTGTCTGCAAGCGCTATGGGCGGTTTTGAAATGCGCTGAAAGAACCTGGCTTTTCAATGCTGTTTTTGTAATGGCTTGGAAGTATTCAAGACATGGTTTGGTGACATTTGCTGCCGGATGCAACAGTGTCGCCGTGCCGGTCGAGGGCCAGGAATCAGGACTTGCGCATGACCAGGTAAATGCCCGCCACTGCCAACACCATGCCCGGCCAGGCAAGCATTGGGACGCCTTCCCCCAGTATGGGGAAGGCCAGCAAGGCTGTGGTGGGTGGCACCAGACAGAACAGGGCGGAAACGCGTGATGCTTCGCCGCGCCGAATCATGGCTAGCAGCAAGGTAATGGCAATGATGGAATTGCCCACGACCAGGTAGGCCAAAGACAGAAATAAACCAGGGGTCCATTGCACCTGCATGGGCTCAAGAAGGAAGGCCAGGGGCGCGGCCACGGCCAGTCCGACGCTGTACTGAATCATATTTGCGGTGATGGGGTGCTCTTCAGTGCCATAGCGTTTTTCCCATAGGGTGCCTCCCGTCATGCAGAGCAGCGCCAGCACGCCAAATAGCAGCCCGGTTGTTGAGGCGACCTCTACCGTGGACTTGGCCAGAATGACGATGCCCGCTCCCACTACGCCCATCAGTAGTCCGCCCCAGCGTATGAGTCCGACTCGCTCCGAGGCGATGGCCGGTGCAAGCAGACCCACCAACAGAGGCTGCTGGGATGTGATGATGGCCAGGGCGCCTGCCGACACGCCTTGTTTTAGACTTAGATAGGCAAATGAAAAGTAGCCTGCTTGAACCATCAAGCCCACAATGGACAGGTGCATCCAGACCCGCGGCGTGGCGGGTAATGGAGGTCTCAGCCAGAGGCAAGGAATAATCAGGATCGCAACGACGCAGGCGTAGCGCAAGGCCAGAAAAGTGAAAGGGTCGGCGTAGGCCAGGCCCAGCTTCAGGAAGATAAAACCGAAAGACCATAGCAGCAGGAAGAGCGTGGGCGCGGCCGCAAGCCACAGTGGCGTATTCTGTGGCGTGCGCGCCATCAGGCGGATGCCTGGTTCACGCCAGACTGCCCACGCCGCGCGCCATGAGCGCAGCACAGAGAATCAGGCCAGCCAGGGCAAGCATTTCGAGTTTGATGATTCCGCGCAGTTGCTGCATTTTTTGAGGAGAAGGGACTGGCGTCCTGCCGGCCTTGACTTCGGATCGCCACGACAGGAATTCTTTGGTGGGCCGTATGGACAATATGCCAACCAGGACAAACAGGGCCAGTTTCAGCAGGAATGGAATATTGCTGAAATAAAACGCTGCGCCTTTTTCAAAGTAAAAAACGCGCAGCAGGCCGATGATCAGTACGGCGCCCGCCATGGCACCGAACACCATATCGGCCGCTATCAGCTTGCGCGCCAGGCTAACTGTCAGGGGTTCACGGATTAACACAAACTCGATGGCGAGCGCTGCTACCAGGGCAAAAACGGCCATGTGGTGCAGGAAAGCAAATAGAGAGCTCAAGGTGCTTCCTTCGTGGTGAGTACAGGCAAGGGGTTATGATCAGTCATTCTGATCAGCGTCGCAACACATTTACAGCAAATAAAGCAGCATGGCATCTTCAGCACCTCGCGCCGAGAGCGCTCCCAGCTCAGCGCCGCCCCGTAGCCGCGTGGCTTCCGTTTTGCTGGGTGCCAGCCTGATGCTGATTGCATTTAACTTAAGGCCTCTGTTTTCCAGCCTGTCGGTATTATTACCCGATGTGTTGCAACAGACCACTCTGTCGTCGGCGGGCGCCGGTTACCTGACGACACTGCCCGTGCTGTGCCTGGGCCTTTTTGCGCCCCTGGCGCCCAGAATTGCAGGAAGAATTGGACCGGAACGCACGCTGCTGCTCGCGTTGCTGGTGTTGATGACGGGCACGGCCTTGCGCGGGACGGGCAGCGTGCCGGCCCTGTTTCTGGGCTCGGCGTTGGCGGGGGCGGCAATTGCCACGGGCAACGTGCTGCTGCCTAGCGTAGTCAAGCGTGATTTTTCCGGGCAGGCCGCCCTCATGACGGGGCTTTACACCATGGCCTTGTGTGGAGGCGCCGCTTCGGGGGCGGCCTTGACGCTGCCCATTGCACATGTTTTTAATGATTCCTGGAGGGTTGGTCTGGCGGCTTGGGCGATCCCGGCATTGTTGGTGATAGTAGTCTGGGCACCGCAAGCCATGCGGGCCCGTTCTGCCGCTTCGCAATCACGGCGTAAGGTAAGCGGCCTATGGCGTGATCCGCTGGCCTGGCATGTCACTTTTTTTATGGGACTGCAGTCTGCCCTGGCCTATTGTGTCATGGGCTGGATGGTGCCCATTCTGCGTGAACGGGGACTGGGTGGTATCGAGGCGGGACTGGTTGCATCGGTGTCCATCATGGTACAGGTGGTCACTTGCTTGCTGTTGCCTGTCCTGGCCCAGCGATTCAAAGATCAGAAATGGATAAACGCCGGGCTGGGCCTGGTTGCAGCCGTAGGGCTGATCGGGATGCTGTATGCCCCGCTGTCCATGATTTGGCAGTGGGCGGTACTGCAGGGCGTAGGGCAGGGAGGTTTGTTCGCCATGGCCATGATGGTCATTGTGCTGCGTTCTCCCGACTCCCATGTGGCGGCGCATTTATCGGGCATGGCCCAGGGGTTCGGTTATGCACTGGCGGCCCTGGGGCCTTTGCTGGTTGGCTTGTTGCACAGCATGACAGGCAGCTTTCAAGCCAGTGGGTGGCTGTTCCTGACGCTGGGGTTGTTGGTGGCCTTGAGCGGTTGGGGGGCGGGCCGGCCGTTGCTGGTGCAAGTACGCAGCGCTGAGACGTCGTCCCATCGGGGCTGAGGGTCGGTTCGAGATGGTTGGGCAAGGGAACAAGACTTGTCCGTGTCATGTTCGGGTTGTACACTATTAGCGTCGCCAATGCATTGGTGTCGTGTAGTGGGCTGGCGCAGCGCAAGTGTATTGCTGGTTGGTCCTTTATAAAAGAAAGCACGGAATGTCCCTTCCGTGTTTTTTCGAGCCCCAGCAATAGTCATTAGCTATTAGATTAATAATATTAATTCATTTTACAAATCAATAGAGGGTGCCTATACTAGTGGCTATTACAGATTTTTTAACCCCTTTCAGACAAGGAAATGCAATGTCCCTGATCAACACCAAAATCAAACCATTTAAAGCAACCGCATACCACAATGGCAAATTCGTTGACGTCAGCGACGAATCCGTAGCAGGCAAATGGTCGGTCTTTGTTTTCTACCCCGCTGACTTCACGTTCGTGTGCCCTACCGAGCTGGAAGACCTGGCTGAGCAATATGCTGAGTTCCAGAAGATTGGCGTTGAAATCTATAGTGTTTCGACCGATACACATTTCTCGCACAAAGCATGGCACGACACTTCCGATGCAATCGGTAAAGTGAACTATCCCATGATTGCCGACCCAACCCACGCCCTGGCTCGCAACTTTGAAGTGCTGATCGAAGAAGAAGGTATTGCTCTGCGCGGTACGTTCGTGGTCAATCCCGAAGGCGAAATCAAGGTCATGGAAGTCCACGACAACGGCATCGGCCGTGTTGCTTCCGAGCTGTTGCGCAAAGTAAAGGCTGCTCAGTACATCGCCGCTCACCCCGGTGAAGTTTGCCCCGCCAAGTGGGAAGAAGGCGCAGCAACCCTGACTCCTTCGCTCGATTTGGTCGGCAAAATCTAAGTAAACACTCGCTTGCGATAAGCAGGTTGCTTATACGTATGCCGCGTGCAGGCCACGAGCCGGCGCGCGGCCTCCCAGAAATTCCTCTTATCATGAAGGTGAATCGCTATGTTGGATGCAAATCTTAAAGCCCAGTTGAAATCCTATATGGAAATGGTCTCGCTGCCCATCGAGATCGTGGCGTGTCTGGACGACGGCGCCAAGTCGCGCGAATTGCGTGAACTACTCCAGGAAATCGAGGGAATGTCAGACAAGATTTCGCTGACCGAGCGTAACGATACCGACGAGCGCAAACCGTCGTTCACCATCAACCGCAGCGGCACCGATATCAGCGTTCGCTTTGCGGGTATTCCCATGGGTCACGAATTCACGTCGCTGGTGCTGGCGCTGCTGCAAGTTGGCGGCCATACCATCAAGCTGGACGAGTCTGTGATCGAACAAATACGCAATCTTGACGGCGACTTCAAGTTTGAAACTTATTTTTCCTTATCCTGCCAGAACTGTCCCGACGTGGTCCAGGCATTGAACGTGATGTCCATCATCAACCCGCGCATTCAGCACGTAGCAATCGATGGTGCCCTGTTCCAGGACGAGGTTGATGCGCGCCAGATCATGTCCGTACCCACCATGTTCCTGAATGGCGAAGTGTTCGGACAAGGTCGTTCCAGTGTCGAAGAAATCCTGTCCAGGCTCGATACCGGCGCTGCGGCGCGCCGTGCCGAAGAAATCAGCGCCAAGGATGCCTACGATGTACTCATTGTCGGCGGTGGTCCCGCTGGTGCAGCGGCAGCCGTTTACGCCGCACGCAAGGGTATACGCACCGGAATCGTGGCTGAACGCTTTGGTGGTCAGGTGCTCGATACCATGGCGATCGAAAACTTCATTTCGGTGCAGGAAACCGAAGGGCCGAAATTCGCTGTGGCGCTTGAGCAGCACGTCAAGGCCTACGACGTCGACATCATGAACCTGCAAAAGGCTCAGGCCTTGGTGCCGGGCAAAGGCATGACAGAGGTTCGCCTGGCCGATGGTGGTGTGCTGAAAGGTAAAACCGTCATCCTGGCAACGGGGGCGCGCTGGCGTGAAATCAACGTTCCAGGCGAGCGTGAGTACCGTAACAGCGGTGTGGCCTATTGCCCGCACTGCGATGGCCCGTTGTTCAAGGGCAAGCGTGTGGCGGTTATTGGTGGCGGCAACTCCGGTGTCGAGGCCGCGATCGACCTGGCCGGATTGGTGGCGCATGTAACACTGATTGAATTCGGTGATGAGTTGCGCGCCGATGCCGTGTTGCAGCGCAAATTGCGTAGCCTGTCCAATGTGACCATCATCATGTCGGCGCAAACCACCGAGATTCATGGCGACGGCAAGAAAGTCAATGGCCTGTCCTATAAAGACCGGAATAGCGGCGAAACGCTTAAAGTCGAACTCGAAGGTGTCTTCGTCCAGATTGGCCTGGTGCCCAATACCGAGTGGCTGAAAGACACGCTGGCGTTGTCGCGCCATGGTGAGGTCGAAATTGATGCCAGGGGCCAGACCTCTTTGCCGGGTGTTTTCGCGGCGGGTGATTGCACCACGGTGCCCTATAAGCAGATCGTTATTTCGGCGGGTGACGGCGCTAAGGCGGCGCTCAGCGCCTTCGATCACCTGATCCGCACTTCGGTGTCAGACGTTGACGAAACCGAGGAAGCTCGCGAAGCCGTATCGGCCTGAGTTGTGCCGTCCGGTCTGCCGGATTGCATTGAGTATCACACCCCGCAAGGCCTGTGCCTTTGCGGGGTTTTTGTTCTTGCTGGAGTGGCATACACTAAAATCTGCCATTGCTTTGATTAAATGAAAGAAAGGAACAGCCGGACATGGGTGAAAAAATCAGAATTGGAATAGTCGGTTATGGAAATCTCGGGCGTGGCGTAGAGCATGCCATTACTCAAAATGCCGATATGACGCTGGTCAGTGTTTTCAGCCGCCGTGATCCGGCCAGTGTGCAAACCCTCAATGGCGTTCCGGTCCATCCCCTGGCAAATATCAGCGAATTCAAGAACGACATCGATGTCCTGATTTTATGCGGTGGATCCAAGAACGATTTGCCCGAACAAGGGCCCGCCATGGCAGCGCTGTTCAACACCGTAGACAGCTACGACACGCACGCAAAAATTCCCGAATACTTCGATGCTGTCAATCAGGCGGCCGAGTCGGGTGGTAATGTCGCGCTGATTTCAGTAGGTTGGGATCCGGGCCTGTTTTCGCTGAATCGTTTGTTTGGCGAGGCCGTGCTGCCGCAAGGTGCTACCTATACCTTCTGGGGCAAAGGGCTGAGTCAGGGCCATTCCGACGCGGTGCGCCGGATTGCCGGGGTCAAGGGTGCCGTGCAATACACCATACCTGTAAATGATGCGGTCGATCAGGTACGCAGTGGTTCCTTGCCCACTCTGTCCACCCGTCAGAAGCACACACGTGAGTGTTTTGTCGTACTTGAGGCCGGCGCTGATGCGGCACAGGTTGAACAGGCCATTCTGACCATGCCCGATTACTTCGCCGACTACGATACCAGCGTCAGCTTTATCACCGAAGCAGAGCTCAAGCGCGATCATGCCGCCATGCCCCACGGTGGCTTTGTTATTCGCAGCGGTAAAACGGGTCAGGGCTCAACTCAGGTCATCGAGTATTCGCTGAAGCTTGAAAGCAATCCCGAGTTCACGTCCAGTGTGTTGGTGGCATACGCCCGTGCGGTATTTCGGCTGAGTGGCCAGGGCCAGACCGGTGCCAGAACCGTGTTCGACGTAGCGCCTGGCCTGTTGTCGCCCAAGATGCCCGCTGAATTGCGCAAAGAACTGCTCTAGAAAAAGCACCCAAATGCAAGGGCTGCGTGCCTGCGCGGCCGTTGCATTTGGTAGTGTCACGTTGCATGGAATTCTCTTGAGCGGCCTACAATAAGATTATCTTGCCGGCCGTCCTGGCGGCTTCGGCTGCAACCCAAGGGTGACAACGATGCCGCGCTATGCCAAAGTCATACTGAGTTTCTGCCTGGTGCTGATACTGATTTTGGCTTTGGCACTAACCTTGCTGGCGACTTTCAACTGGAATCATGCGCGACCCTGGATCAATCGTCAGGCTACCGATCTGGCTGACCGTCCGGTGGCTATTCACGGAGATCTCAACGTCGAGTGGACCAGGCCGCATGATGAGCCGGGTTGGCGCGGTTGGTTGCCCTGGCCGAAAATTTCCGCTGGTAGTATCGTTGTAGGGAGCCCCCTATGGGCGCCCCACGAACAAAACATGGCTCAGATCTCGCAACTGAGCGCATTGATCAATCCAGCCGCCTTGCTCGAGCGCACGGTGCAAATCGCCAGCTTGCAAATAGGTCAGGCCGATCTGCTGCTACATAGGCAGGCTGATGGCGCGGCCAACTGGACCCTGCACAAAGAGCCCCAGGAAAGCGCGTCGGCATGGAAGGTAGACTTGCAAACATTGTCTCTCGAAGGCGTGCATGCTCAAGTCATTGATGCAGTCAGTACGCTCGACCTGAAGGTGGAGTTGAATACCTTGCAAGAGCAGGGGGCCGAAGACTACGGCATAGGCTGGAACGCCGAAGGCACCTATCATGATGCCAAAATCAAAGGCGAAGGCAAAACAGGCGGCTTGTTGTCGTTGCGCGAAGACAGCGAGCCCTTTCCTGTGCAAGGTCAGGTGCATATCGGCAGCACCACCATAGCACTTGAAGGTTCGGTAGTTCGGCCCCAGAATCTTGCCGCACTCGATGTTGAGCTGAAGCTGTCGGGTGACACCATGGCCGATTTGTACCCTTTGCTGGGCCTGGCTTTGCCCAACACACCGCCTTATCGTACCAAAGGTCATCTTATCGGCAAGCTGGAGGGCGACGACACCTGGCGCTATGAGTCCTTCCAGGGCGTAGTCGGCAAGAGTGACCTTGCGGGTACGCTGGTTTATCAGGTTCGCAAGCCCCGGTCTGTGCTGACTGGCGCCGTACAGTCGAAGCTGCTGCGGCTTCAGGATCTGGGACCATTGATTGGAGCCGACACTAGTGATGTCAAGGCTAAGAAGAAGCCAGCCGATCAGGCTTCCCAGCCAGCCGATAAAGTCTTGCCGGCTGCTGCCATCGGCACGGATGCGTGGGGCACCATGGATGCCGACGTCAAGTTCAAGGGCGAGCGCATTCTGCGCGATAAAGACTTGCCGTTGGATAATATCGAAGCTCACGTCAAACTGCAGAACAAAGTACTGTCTTTCACGCCTTTGAACTTCGGGATAGCGGGCGGCACCTTGAGCAATACGCTGACGCTCAATGGCCAAGGGCCGCGCATCAAGGCCGAGCTGGATACTGCTGCGCGTAACATGAAGCTGCAAAAGCTGTTTCCCGGCGCCGAGAGCATGAATGCCAGTTTTGGTGAGCTGCATGGTGATGCCAGAATAACTGCGCAGGGCCGTTCAGTTGCCGAACTGCTGGCCCATTCGAATGGTGAAATAAAAGCGCTGGTCAGTCGCGGTACGATCAGCAACTACCTGCTGGAGGCAGCTGGCCTGAATGTGGCCAATATGGTGATGCTCAAGCTTTTTGGTGATGAGCAGATCGTGCTCAACTGTCTGGCCAGCGACTTCGATGTCAAAGACGGACTGATGACCGCCAGGGCGTTCAGGCTGGAAACCGATGACACCATTGTCGATGTCAGCGGCACCATCAATCTTGCTACAGAAGAGCTCGATCTGGATATTCGTCCGGCCAACAAGACCATGCGTATCTTTACACTGCGCTCGCCCTTGTATGCAAAAGGAACATTCAAAAATCCCGATGTGGGCGTGCAGACGGGACCCTTGCTGCTACGGGCGGGGTCTGCAATAGTGCTGGGCGTAGTGGCTACACCCTTTGCGGCACTATTGCCTTTGCTGAATGTAGGAGCCGATGACGCCACCGGCTGCAGTTCTTTGGTGGCTTCGGCCAATGCAGATCCCAAGGCGCCTCCGCCGGGGGTGTCAGCGACGAATAAAACGTCAAATTCCCGGCCTGATACCGGCAATCGGCCAGCCGATGATGACAACCGGAAGAACTGGCCGTCCATGCAATCCAAGCCCTAAGCAAGCCAGACACCTGCCTGCCCTTTGGCGGGTTTGAGTATGCAAATCAGGGTGCATCTGAGGGGCCTGGGCTGTAGCGGTTAGAATAGCGCCCTTAAACCTTACTGATGGACAATCCATGCGTTTGATCATTGCCCTCCTATTGCCCTGGTTGACCTTTTTCACCATTGGTCGTCCGATAGCCGGCATTATTTGCCTGATTTTGCAAATTACCCTCATTGGCTGGATTCCGGCCACTATTTGGGCGGTTTACGCACTAAGTCAGTACAAAACCGACAAAAAAATAGAAAAAGCCCTGGGTTCACGCTAGCCAGCGGTCAGGTGCTAGGGGTTATCCCCTTCAGAATATCTTCGGATTTGACGGTAGAATTTTCCAAGGCAGGTCTACCTACCTGCGTCGTGTGTGGCCAGCACAAAAAAAATACATGACCTCTCGTCTTGCTCTTAAAAATATCTCGAAGCGCTATCCGGCCGTGGTAGCCAACGATGGTGTCGACCTGACTGTGCAGCCGGGTGAGATCCATGCGGTGCTGGGCGAGAACGGTGCAGGCAAGTCCACACTCATGAAAATTATCTACGGAGTCACAGCACCCGACTCCGGCCAGGTATTCTGGGACGGACAGGAAATCCATGTTTCCAGTCCTGCAGCCGCCCGGCAGTTGGGCATAGGCATGGTCTTCCAGCACTTTTCCCTGTTCGATACGCTCACGGTGACCGAGAACATCGCCCTGGGCCTGCCCCAAGGCACGCGTCTTGACGAACTCGAACGACGCATTGCCGACACAGCTAACGAATATGGTCTCGACCTTGAACCCTCTCGGCATGTGCATACGCTGTCCGTAGGCGAATGCCAGCGTGTGGAAATCGTCCGTGCGCTTTTGGGACGACCGCGCCTGCTCATTCTTGATGAGCCCACTTCTGTGCTGACGCCGCAGGCGGTTGGCAAGTTATTTGATACCTTGCGTCAGCTCGCCTCAGAAGGCTGCAGCATTTTGTACATCAGCCACAAGCTCGACGAGATACGTGCGCTGTGCCATACCTGCACCGTCATGCGCGGTGGCAAGGTTACAGGCGTATGCAAGCCGGGCGAACAAACCGAGGCAAGCTTGTCGCGCTTAATGATAGGTGCCGAGCCTCCCGTCGTCACGCACAGGCCGGCGCCACCCAGAGAAAAACTTCTGTCGGTACACCAGTTGTCGCTGGGCAAGGCACACCCTTTTGCTACCGAGCTCAGCAATATAAGCTTTGATGTCCATGCGGGCGAGATTCTGGGAATTGCCGGTGTATCTGGTAATGGTCAACAAGAGCTGCTGGCTGTCTTGTCGGGCGAAGATACGCGTGCAGATCCGAATGCCGTCTGGTTCGATGGGCAGGCGGTGGGACGCCGCTCAGCAGCGTGGCGGCGCGCCAGGGGTATGGCGTTTGTGCCTGAAGAGCGCTTGGGCCGCGGCGCAGTTCCCGAGCTGTCGCTGGCTCAAAATATTTTGCTGTCCCATCAGGATAACTCCACCATCAGGCGAGGGTTTATCCGGAAGGGGGAGATCAGCAGGCTGGCTGGCGAGATCATCGAGCGCTTTGGAGTCAAAGCGGCGGGTCCGCAGGCGCAAGCGGGCAGCCTGTCGGGCGGCAATCTGCAAAAGTATATTATCGGGCGCGAGGTGACGCGCCGGCCCAAGGCCCTGTTGGTCGCGCAGCCTACATGGGGCGTCGATGTGGGGGCGGCCGCCCAAATACGCTCTGAATTGCTGGCATTGCGCGACGCGGGCTGTGCGCTCCTGATCATCTCTGAAGAGCTGGACGAGCTGTTTCAGGTCTCTGATCGGCTCATTGTCATTGCCAAAGGTCGTGTGTCGCCTGCCATCAAGACGGCTGAGGCCGACCTCGATCTGATCGGGCAGTGGATGAGTGGTCTGTGGGCAGGCAGCGCTGCTACGGAGTCGGCGCATGTTTAGGCTGGAACCTCGCGCCCAGCCATCGATCTGGATGGCATGGTTTTCCCCGGTGCTTGCGGTGCTGCTCACCATGTTCTGCGGCCTGATCCTGTTCCTTGCTGTGGGCAAAGATCCTTTTGCCAGCCTGGCAGTTTTTTTCCTGGAGCCCATTAAAGATCTTCGAGGTTGGTCCGAGGTGGGCGTCAAGGTGGCACCCCTGCTGCTGATTTCGGTGGGTCTCGCTATTTGTTTTCGCGCCAGTGTGTTCAATATCGGTGCGGAAGGGCAACTGGTAGTGGGGGCGATTGCCTCTGGCGCTGTCATTCTGTACTTTGACGATGGAAGCAACGGCGGTTTCGTGCTCATGTCACTGGCTTTGGTGGCCGGTGCGGTGGGTGGCGCCTTATGGGCCGCTATCGTGGCGCTCCTGCGCGACCGGTACAACGCCAACGAGATTCTGGTCTCACTCATGCTGGTGTATGTGGCGGAACTTCTGCTCAGTTATCTGGTACATGGGGCCTTGATGGACCCTGACGGCTTTGGTTTTCCACAATCACGGCTTTTTTCCGATGGCTTCCTGCTGCCCATGATCCTGCCCGGTACGCGCCTGCATCTTGGCATATTGCTGGCAGTTATCGCCGCACTGGCCGGTTGGTTGTATTTGTCGCGTAGCTTTTCGGGTTTCAAGCTGCAGGTTGGCGGTATGGCGCCCAGGGCGGCACGATACGCAGGCTTTTCGTCGCGCCGCAGTCTATGGACGGTATTGTGCGTATCAGGCGCCTTGGCTGGGCTGGCGGGTGCTTGCGAGATCATGGGGCCTATCGGCCAGCTGACTCCATCCGTATCGCCCGGCTATGGCTTTGCCGCCATCATCGTGGCATTTGTTGGCCGACTGCATCCCATAGGCGTGGTTTTTTCCAGCTTTATCATGGCCTTGCTGTACATAGGCGGCGAGCTGTCACAAAGCCGGCTTGGCATGCCCAGTGCCATTACCGGTATTTTCCAGGGGATACTCTTGTTTTCGCTACTGGCCTGCGATGTGCTGATCCATAACCGACTGCGGAGAAAATAAATGGATGCACTGGCGCCGCTAATTGCTTCGGCCATCAATGCCGGCACCCCTTTGATGCTTGCTGCGCTAGGCCTGCTTGTCAACGAGAAGTCGGGTGTCATCAACCTGGGATCCGAGGGCATGATGCTGGTTGCCGCTGTAGTAGGGTTTGCGGTAACGCTGCAGAGCGACAGCGTTACCCTGGGCTTTATGGCTGGGGCACTGGCGGGAATGACTATGGCGGGCTTCTTTGCCTGGCTTACTGTCTGGCTGGGCGCCAATCAGATTGCCACGGGTCTGGCGTTGTCGCTCTTTGGAGTGGGGGCTTCGGCCTATATAGGCATAGACTATGTAGGTGACAGCCTGCAGGCCGATAGCTTCGGTATCCCATGGCTGCAAGACATTCCTTTTCTGGGCCAGGCCTTGTTCCGGCAGCATCCCATGGTTTATTTGTCATTGCTGTTGTGTGCCGGCATTGCCTGGTTCTTGAGCCGTACCCGGGGCGGTCTGGTGCTGCGTGCGGTTGGTGAGTCGCCGTCTTCCGCGCATTCATTAGGTTATAGCGTGCGCCGCATCCGTTTGTATGCGCTATTGTTCGGTGGTGCCTGCTGTGGTCTGGCTGGGGCCTTCATGTCGCTGGTGTACACACCTATGTGGGTGGAAGACATGGTGGCGGGGCGTGGCTGGATCGCTTTGGCCCTTACCACCTTTGCCACCTGGCGTCCGGCTCGCGTCCTGATTGGTGCTTATTTGTTTGGCGGAATCACCATTCTTACCTATCATATGCAAGCATTGGGCGTGCCCATTGCATCGCAACTGCTTTCCATGCTGCCGTATCTTGCCACGATTCTGGTGCTGGTACTTATTTCACGCAATGCAAACTGGATCAGGCTGAACATGCCTGCTTCTCTTGGTAAAAACTTCAACCCGAACACCTAAGGATAATCATGTCTGCAAAATTTTTACGCAAAGCGCTATGCGCAGCAGCCCTTGTTCCGGCCATGGCTTTGGTAAGCACCGCAGGCGCGGCTGAGAAAGAGCCCTTGAAAGTCGGTTTCGTGTATGTAAGCCCCATCGGTGAGGCTGGCTGGACCTGGCAGCAAGATATTGGCCGCAAACAAATGGAAAAGGCGCTGGGCGACAAGGTCAAGACACAGTATGTCGAGGACGTACCCGAAGGTGCTGACGCCGAGCGCGTTATTCGAGACCTGGCGCAGCAAGGTAACAAGCTTATCTTCACAACGTCTTTTGGCTACATGAACCCTACACTGAAAGTCGCCAGGCAGTTTCCCGACGTCAAGTTTGTTCATTCAACCGGTTATAAAACCGCGCCCAATGTAGCCACCACCAATTCGCGCTTCTACGAGGCTCGCTATCTGGCAGGCATCATTGCCGGCAAAATGACCAAGTCGAATGTGGCCGGTTACGTAGGTGCCTTCCCCATTCCTGAGGTATTGCAAGGTATCAATGCCTTTACCCGTGGCATGCGCAGCGTCAATCCCGACGCCGAAGTACGGGTTATCTGGGTCAACAGCTGGTTTGATCCAGGTAAAGAGCGCGATGCTGCCCTGGCGCTCATGGGGCAGGGTGCCGACATTGTCACGCATCATACCGACTCCACCGCCACCGTACAGGCAGCCGAAGAGCAGGGCAAGTACGCTATTGCCTATCATTCCGACATGAGCAAATTTGGTCCGCACGCTCAGTTGGCCGCAGTCACCCACCACTGGGGCGAGTACTTCACCAAGGCAGCACAACAAGTGCTGGATGGTACATGGAAGTCAACCAGCACCTGGGGCGGCATCAAGGACGGTATGGCTGCCCTTGAAGGATTTGGTCCGGCTGTGCCCGACGATGTGAAGAAGCTGGTGGCGGAAAAACAGGCCGAGATCGTTGCCGGCACCTTGGCGCCCTTCGCCGCGCCGATTACTGACAACCAGGGCAAGGTTCAACTCGAAACAGGCGTGCTTGACGATGCGGGTTTGAACAAGATGAACTACTACGTGCAAGGCGTAGCCGGGCAGTTGCCAGGCAAGTAATCAGGCTGTCTTGGGGCGCTACCGGCCAAGGCAGCATTCTGTGCGTGTGCTGCTGGCTGTAAGCGCCCAAAAAGCATCTCAGCGTCCGAAAAACGGGTAGTTGGGGTCGTTGTAGCCCGGGGTAGAGCTATGCCCCGGAGTAACCAGAGCATCGACCAGGGCCTCTTCCTGTTCACTAAGCTCAATATCAAGCGCAGGGTAATAGTCTTCGAGCTGGATGAGTGTCCTGGGTCCGGCAATGACTGAGCTGACATGCTTGTTGGCCAGTACCCATGCCGTGGCAAAGTGTGCCAGCTTGATGTTGCGCGTCTGGCAATGCTCCTGCAATTTCTGTGCTGCCAGCAGTGACTCGTCGCGGAACTCTGTTTCCATCATTCTTTTGTCGTTTCGTGCTGCACGGCTTCCCGCCTGGGGAGTTTGGCCCACCTGGTACTTGCCTGTCAGTACGCCACGGGCGATCGGGCTATAGGGCACTACACCCAGGCCGTAGTGCGCGCAGGCCGGCAGAATTTCTACCTCGGGCTGGCGGTTCAGCAAGTTGTAATAAGGCTGGCATACGATGGGTTGTGGCACGTTCAACTGCTGGCACAGACGTATGACTTCGGCAATACGCCATCCTCGAAAGTTGGACAAGCCAAACGCACGAATCTTTCCGGCGCGAATCAGATCTCCCAGCGTATAGATGGCCTCTTCCAGGTTTTCCTGGTGAAAGTCACGGTGCATGTACAGAATGTCGATATGCCCGGTGGCCAGACGGCGCAGGCTGTTGTCGACTTCGCGCATGATCCAGTGTCGCGAATAATGCGACTGGTTTGGAAGCTTGCTCATGCTGTTTCCCAGCTTGGTGGCCAGAATCCAGTCGTTGCGGTGTGTCGTCAACAGCTGTCCCAGCATTTCTTCGGAACCGCCTTTGCTATAGACATCGGCCGTATCGATGAAATTGATACCGTGTTCATGTGCTGAGGCGACCATGCTCCTGGCTTCGGCAAGGTCGGTCTGGTCGGCAAACATCATGGTGCCCAGACAAAGGGCGGAAACCTGAAGGTTGCTGCGGCCGAGGCGTCGATATTGCATGGTTTTGTCTCTCTTTTACGGAATAAAGGGTTACGCCTGCATAACAGGACTAAGCGCATGTGAGCACAGGCAGGGTGGAGTCAGGCTTTGCGGGGCAGGGCCCAGGTACTGATAGCCTGGGCAACAGGTTCTCCGCCAGCGGCCGGCTCGAGCAGCACTTCGCCTGCAGCCAGCCTGCCTGTTTTCAATATAGTGGCGCGTGCCAATATACCGCCCGGAGGCGCCTTGCGCAAAAAATTGATGCTCAGGCTGGCGGTAACGGCTTCAGCATTACCGCTTGCGCCCACTACGGCGGCATATAGGGCCAGGTCGGCCAGGCCCATCAGCATGGGGCCAGCCACGATACCTCCAAGACGCTGGTGCGAGCTACTGTCGGGCAGTCGCAGCAATGATGTGCCGAAGCCGATTTCCAATACATCTATGCCCAGTATCGAAGCAAAGGGGTGATGGCTTTCCAGCAATTGATTGAAGTCGGTGATGCTTATCTTGGGAGCGTGCGTGGTTGTCATGTTCTGGGGGGAGAGCAGTGTTATGGCTTATGCGCCATAGTACACTTTAGCGTCTGAATTGCCTGACGCAAGTCAAGCCGTGCCTGATCCGGGCACGCTACTCTGTCAGTGCAATAAATTCTTCCTGGGAGTCGCTCGTGAAAATATTTGTTCTGGCCGGTTTGATTGCATTCAGTGGTGTTGCCCTCGCCAATAGCGGCCATTCTGCGCACACCTCGCAACATGGCCATGCTGCTGCAGATTTGCAGACACAGGCAGCCCAGGCCCAGCCATCCCAGTCCATCCAGGTGTCGGGATGCTGGATACGCTCGTTACCGGCGCCTGCGCCTTCGGCGGGTTACTTCCTGATCAAGAACAGCGGCAATCATGACGTCAAGCTGCAAGCTGCGGTATCGTCTACTTACGGTATGGTCATGTTGCACCAGACTACCCAGCACGATGGCATGAGTAAAATGTCGGAAACCCACGAGGTGGTCATACCAGCGGCTGGTGAGCTTGAGTTCAAGCCAGGCAGCTATCACGCCATGCTCGAGCAGGCGAAAAAGGCGCCAGCCATCGGCAGCCAGGTAGCCATAGACTTTTTATTCGACAACGGCGAAAAGGCCAGCGCGCAATGCGAGGTCAAGCCGGCCAATACTAAAGCGCACTAAGCCGGTTTGCTAAGACGTGGCCTGGTCCAGAAACCGGGCTACGGCCAGGTTGAACGCCTTGGCATTACCCAGGTTCATGCCGTGTGATGCCAAAGGTATGGTAACGCGCGAGGCCTGGGCCAGCGCCTGCTCCAGGATATCCAGTCGACTGCCGTAGCGGGCCGGGCTATTCGCCCCGCCTATCAACAATACCGGGCATTGCAGGCCGCTAGCCCTGTCCAGGCTTACAGCCAGATTGGTTTCGCGAATTTGTGACAGTAATGTGTAGGCATTGTCTTTGACCATGGTCTTGAACCAGCCTACCATTTGTCGCCATGTGCCCGGCCCACTGACATTGTCTATAAAGTCGGCCAAGGCATCGTCGACTTCACCGCGCTTGAGCCGGTCAACGGCTTGGGAATGGGAGGGAGTGGTTTCTGCTTCGCCTTCAAAGCGGAATCCCGGATCGGCCAGGATAAGGCTTCGTGTAAGCTCGGGTGCACGGCATGCCAGATCCAGGGCAACATGTGCGCCGCGCGAGTGACCCAGCACATGTACAGGCCGGTCAGGGCTGAGCTCCTGGATCAGGGTTTGGAGGTCACGGCTGTGCTGGGCGATGCTGAATGTATCGTCTTCTGTGGTAAATGCCTCGGGCCAGTAGCCACGCAAACTGGGCGCCACGACCTGATGATTTTGGCTTAATGCAGGTAGTTGCCAGCGCCAATAACGGTAATCACACAGCGAGCCGTGTATCAGAAGCAGGGTTTCTCCTTCTCCGGCAAGCTGGAAGTGCAACCGATGCCCGGAGACATTGGTATACGTTTGTACAGTCATCGGCTACAACAGTTTCAAGCGACTCTTTGCTGTTTCGGCAGCGGACGTGTCGGGATAGTCTTTGACGATTTTCTGCAGGCTGGATTTGGCGCCGGCCAAGTCACCCAGCTCGATCTGGCTGGCGGCAATCACCAGTAGTGCGTCGGGTGCGCGTGGATCTTGTGGCGTATCCCGGATCATGCCCTGCAATCCTTGAATGGAGCCTTTGAAGTCTTTACTGGCGTAACGGCTGCTACCCTGGTAGAAACGCGCCTCAGGAGCCAGCTGGCTGTTGGGGTACGCCTGAAGGAAGTCTTCGAAGCTGGCCGCTGCTTCTTTGTACTTGCCGCTACGAAACAAGCCCATGGGGCCCTCATAGGCTGCTTGTTCTTGCGGGTCGGCCACTTGGGGGGTATTGCCGCCGGTCTGGTCCTGGCTCGAGCGTTGCTGCAGATCGGACTGCCAGTTCAGTTGTTCCAGTTGCCCGCGCATGCGCGCCATTTCGTGTTGCATGGTCTGGATCTGGTCAGCGAATTGCAGCCGTGCTTGCCGGTTTTGGTCTTCATAGCGCTTGACTTGCTCACGCAGCTCGAGAATGGCCCGGCGTGCTTCATCGTCAGAAAATGCCTGGGCGGGAGTCGTAAAGGCTGCGGACATGGAAATGGTGGTTAGCAGTGCAATGCGCAGGGACTGGGTGTAAACGCTCATTTTGTGTTCCGTTCAAATAAAAACGCCGCGGCGGAAGCCGCCACGGCGTTAGAGTGACACGCGTCCAGTATTATCGCTGATACACGATATCTGCACGACGGTTTTCTGCGAAGTCGGCCTCGGTGTTTCCCGTGGCGCGAGGCCGTTCTTTACCGAAGCTGATGGCTTCGATCTGGCCGGCGTTGACGCCCAACAAGGTCATCATGCGTGCAACGGCTTCGGAGCGACGCTGGCCCAAGGCCAGGTTGTATTCCGAACCGCCGCGCGCGTCGGCATTACCCTCAATGACGATATTTTGCTGTGCGTGGCTGGATAAGTACGAAGCATGCATTTCAACCAGACTGCGGTATTGGTCAGGGACGGTGTAGCTGTCAAAGTCAAAATAAACCGAGCGCTGTTGAGCTAGCGGGCTTTGAGGGTTGAAAGGGTCCATGACCTGCCCAGCGCTGGCCGAGTCGGACCCACTCGTGCCCGAGCCGCCGGCCTGGTCAAGTGGTACCGAACTACATGCAGCCAAAGTGGCTGCAAATGCGGCGATGGTAAGGCTTTTTGCGATGCGCGAGCTCATTTGATTTCCTTTAAAGAAGAGTCACACTGAAAGTTAATTGGTGAATGGTCCCCAGGTTGGTTCGCGTACCTTGCCGTTAAGTGCTGACAGTGTTTGGCGGACACGACCGTCGACAGAAGTAACGGCTAAAACACTGCGACCACCTTGTACAGAACTATAAAGGATTTGCATTCCGTTGGGTGCAAAACTTGGTGACTCGTCATCGGGCCCGGCGGTTAGCAACTGCTCTGAACCTGACCCCATGCTTTGTAATGCAATACGGAAAGCACCATTCCTTCTTGTAACGTACACCAGGCTGTTTCCATCTGGCGAGATCGCCGGTGAGATATTGTAACTGCCGTTGAATGTGATGCGTTGGGCGTCACCACCGCTGACCGGCACTTTGTAAATATGCGGGCTGCCACCTCTATCGCTGGTAAAAATCAGCGAATTGCCGTCGGCAGTGAATTGCGGTTCAGTGTCGATCATGGGCGAGCGCATGACGCGGCGCAGGCCAGAGCCGTCTGCATTGATGGTGTATATCTGGGAAATACTGTCGCGCGACAGCACAATAGCCAGACTCTGCCCATTGGGTGCCCAGGCGGGAGCACTGTTATTACCCTTGAAATTGGCCAGCGGTACACGCTGTCCTGAAGCCAGTGTTTGCACATAGACAACGGGCTTGCCGGTTTCAAAACTGACATAAGCCAATCGCTTGCCGTCTGGTGACCAGGCGGGGGAGATTATTGACTGCTTGGAGCGCAGCATGACCTGTGGATTTTGTCCGTCTGCATCAGCAATTTGTAACTCATATGTGTTGCCTGTTTGCAACACGTAGGCGATCCGTGTCGAGAACACACCGCGGATTCCGGTGATTTTTTCGTAGATGCGATCGGCAATCTGATGCGAAATACGGCGGAGTTCTTTCTCGGTACCGGAGAAAGCCACACCATCGAGTTGGGTTTTGCGTACGGTATCAACCAATCGGTAGCTGACGCTGTATTGGCTGCCGGACTGACTGATGGAGCCGTAGGCCAGATAGTCTGCACCGCGTCCACGCCACTCTTCATGGGCGATCGTGCTTTCGCTATTAAGGCTGGCGCCTGTGGCGTTGATCAGGCGGAATTGGCCGGAGCGGGTCAGGTCGGCACGAATGACTTCAGCCACTTTCTGGCCTTGGGCATCACCTGAAAAGTCGGCGATGGCGATGGGGTACTGAGTGGCCCCAACCCCTGAGATATCGACCCTTAGCTGAGCGAGGGATGGGCTAGCTGTAACAAGGCTGATTGCCAGCAGAAATATTCCCAAGGCCCAGGCGTGCCAGCGTAAGAGCATGGCACTTTTTGCTGGAGTGACGGCTGTCATATCTACTATCTCCTGTTAGTCGTACATGCGGTAATCACCTTCGACGGATGAAGGGTATTTACCTGAGGGCGGTTTCGGGAAGGGTGAGCACGCCTGAATTCCCTTTTGGACCGCGGCATCAAAGCGTGGGTTCCCCGAGGAACGGCGGATGCTGACACCTTTGACGGTACCGTCCGAGTTTAGTTGTGCTCTATATTGTACTGTCGGGTTGCTGGAACCTTGTCGTGGCGGCACGTTATAAATGACGCGAGGTCGGACGCAGGCGCGGACTTTTGCCGCATAGCCGCCATCACCGCCTCCGCCACCAGCCTGATTACGGTCGGATGTACCACCCGGAATACCGGCGGCACCCAATGCATCACCGTGCATGGCTTCGCGCAAGGCCTTGAGTTTGGCGGCTTTCTCGGCAGCAGCTTTCTTCTCGGCGGCGGCTTTCTTCTCAGCTGCGGCTTTCTTCTCAGCAGCAGCTTTCTTCTCAGCAGCGGCTTTCTCAGCAGCGGCTTTCTCAGCGGCAGCTTTCTCAGCAGCAGCTTTCTCAGCAGCAGCTTTCTCAGCAGCAGCTTTCTCAGCAGCAGCTTTCTCAGCAGCAGCCTTCTCGGCAGCAGCCTTCTCAGCAGCAGCTTTCTCGGCAGCGGCTTTCTCAGCAGCGGCTTTCTCAGCAGCAGCCTTCTCAGCAGCAGCCTTCTCAGCAGCAGCCTTCTCGGCAGCGGCTTTCTCAGCAGCGGCTTTCTCAGCAGCAGCCTTCTCGGCAGCGGCTTTCTCAGCAGCGGCTTTCTCAGCAGCAGCCTTCTCGGCAGCAGCTTTCTCGGCAGCAGCCTTCTCAGCCGCAGCTACCCGGGCCGCCTCTTCTTCCTGTTCACGTTTCTTGCGGGCCTCTTCCAGAGCGATATCGGGATCGATTTCCGGTTCGGGTAAGGGCTCTGCTTCAGGTTGAGGGGCTTGTTCAGTGGGAGCAGGTGTCGGCTCTGGCTCTGGCTCCGGTTCGGGCTGAGGCTCCGGTTGGGGGGAGGGTTCGGGCTGAGGTTCGGGTTCGGCGACGGGCTCAGCGGTTGTTTCCTGAGGCTCTTCGACCACATCCGGTTCGGTTTCCGGTTCAGCTGCCGTAGGCGTGGTGCCGTTGGCCCAAAGTTCTACCTGCACTGGATTGGGAGTTTTGGGTGCGGAAACAAAACCGAGCAGCATGAAAACGAACAGGGCGGCATGTATGGCTGCCGCATAGCCTAACCCCCGGCGATCATCGCGCTGTTCGGGAGTTAGCTCTGACGTTTTGCCCATATATTTCTTGATTCGCTTCATTGCGTTGCATGGTCAGCTTGAGGCCGTGATCTTGATGGCCTTTGCTGTTTAATTTGTTTGCTGTTGCGCATCGGGTTGTTGGTCGACCAACAGTCCTAGACGGGTGATGCCACTGCTGCGCAACTGATCCATGACCTTCATGACGGTTTCGTAGGGAACGCGTCCGTCGGCTGCAATGACAACAGGAGTTTCGGCAGTGATGCGGTTTTGTACTTCGGAAACCAGGCTTTCACTGTTGATTTGCTCGAATTCGGCACCCGCATCCCGGACGCGTAGCGCGATGGTTCCGTCCTCGCTTACCTGTACCTCGACGGGCTTGGCCTGCACTTCAGAGGCCTGGCCAACTGACGGCAGTTCGATGAGTCCGGGCGTAATCATGGGGGCGGTCACCATGAAAATAACCAGCAGTACCAGCATGACGTCAATGTACGGTACGACATTGATTTCGTTTTTCAGGCGACGGGAGCGGCCATTACCGCCACGAGCTGAAGGCATTAGCGCACCTGACGTTGCAAGATGTTCAGGAACTCGTCGATAAAGCTATCGAAACGAATGGAGAGCCGGTCGATTTCGTTGGTATAGCGGTTATAGGCAATAACCGCTGGAATGGCTGCAAACAGGCCGATGGCCGTGGCGATCAGGGCTTCTGCAATACCAGGAGCGACTGCCGACAAAGTGGCTTGCTGCATGGACGATAGGCCGATGAAAGCATGCATGATGCCCCACACCGTGCCCAACAGTCCAATGTATGGGCTGACCGAACCGGCCGAGGCCAGGAAGTTCAGATGCGACTCCAGTCCGTCCATTTCGCGCTGGTAGGTGGCGCGCATGGCTCGTCTGGGGCCGTCAAGTATGGCATCACCGTTGCTGCTGTTTCGGCGCGCCTTGATGAATTCCGTCATGCCGGCGTCGAAAATTCGTGCCAATGCGCCATGTTCGGCCCGGCGGGTGGCGATGGCTTGCTGCAAGACGGACAGATCGCCGCCCGCCCAGAAATCGTCTTCGAAACGGCGTGTTTGTTCATTGGCGCGTTTCAGGGCTGCACGCTTGCTGAAAATATATGCCCAGGACAAAATGGAGATGCCCAGCAAGACGAGCATGACAAATTGCACAGGGATGCTGGCATCGATCAGTAAGGTAATCAGCGACAGGTCGCTAGAGGCTTGCATGGTTATTTCTTGGCCTTTTCCAGTAGAGTTCTGAGTTCAGGGGTCAGTGCAGCAGGCTGCAATGTATTGGCATCGACGCAACAGACTTGGATACCGCTTTCACACAACAGTTCCCCAGCACGTAATGCGGATTGCTGGAAACTGATGGAGGCTGGCCCAACCCGGGTGATTGTGCTGTGTATAGACAGTAAATCGTCGAGCCTGGCAGGTTTGCGATATTGTATTTCAAGATTTTTGACTACAAATAGACGGTGCTCTTGTGCTGCGTAGGTTGATTGATCCACGCCAAGGTGGCGCAGCCACTCCGTCCGGCTTCTTTCGAAGAACTTCAGGTAGTTGGCGTAATACATGACGCCGCCTGCGTCTGTGTCCTCGTAATATACGCGAATATCCAGTTCAAAAAATGATTTGCTTGTTTCTATGGGCATGTCTTTCGTTAAGTGGTGTGACACAGGCAGGCAGCTTGCACTATAGCGAATTCAGCAGGTTTAATGCATGTTGCAACGCGTCGGCCACGGCGACTTTGTCGGCGGCTTCCTGACGACGTGCCTGTATTTCTACAATGCCGTCTTTCAGGCCACGATCACCTATGGTAATGCGTAATGGCACGCCAATGAGTTCCCAGTCGGCAAACATGATGCCGGGACGCACATCACGGTCGTCGAGCATGACCTCCACACCTTGCGCCTTCAGCTCTTGGTATAGCGTCTCTGCTGTGTTGCGGACTGTTTCACTTTTATGCCAGCCCATAGGGCAGATAACCAGCTCGAAGGGGGCGATGGATTTGGGCCAGATAATGCCCTTTTCGTCATGGCATTGTTCGATGGCCGCAGCGGCAATGCGGCTGATACCGATACCGTAGCAACCCATTTGCAAAAGGGCGGGTTTGCCGTCGGTTTCCAGGAAGGTCGCGTTGAGCGCTTTCGAGTACTTGTCGCCCAGAAAGAAAACGTGACCCACCTCGATGCCGCGCTGTATGGCCAGCTGGCCGCCGTCGTTGGCAGGATCTCCGGCAACGACGTTGCGCAGATCGGCCACTTTGGCCTCGGGCAGGTCGCGACCCCAGTTCACACCGGTGTAATGAAAGCCCTCGGTATTGGCGCCGCAAATAAAATTGCTCATGTTGGCGACGGTGCGGTCGGCAATGATAGTGACAGGCTTGATAGTGTTGATGGGCCCTAAATAGCCGGGCACGCAGCCGAAACTGTCCAGGATCTCGGCTTCGGTGGCAAAGCGGTATCCGTTTTCGAAACCTTCCAGCTTGCTTGTCTTGACTTCATTCAAATCGTGATCGCCGCGTAACAGCAGCAGCCAGATAGTGGCTTGTGCGGGATCATCGGGATTGTCGGTGGCCAGCACGATGGATTTGACGGTATCGGACAGAGGTTTGCCCAGCTGTTGCGCAACGAGTTCGCATTTGGGTGCATCGGGCGTGGACGTTTTGTTCAGTGCGTCGGTGGCCGCACCGCGCTGAGGAATCAGGCAAGCGGCTTCGGCCAGCTCGATGTTGGCGGCATACTGCGTGTCGGGGTTGTACACGATCAGATCTTCGCCTGTGTCGGCAATGACCTGGAATTCGTGGCTGCGGGAGCCTCCGATCGAGCCTGTGTCGGCGGCTACAGCACGGAAAGTCAGGCCGAGGCGCGTGAAGATGCGCATATAGGCATCGTACATGGCGTCATAGCTGGACTGTGCCGAGGCTTCGTCGCGATCGAAGGAATAGGCGTCCTTCATGGTGAACTCGCGCCCACGCATCAGACCGAAGCGAGGGCGGCGTTCGTCGCGAAACTTGGTCTGGATATGATAGAAATTCAAGGGTAGTTGGCGCCAACTATGAATTTCATTACGGGCGATGTCGGTAATGACCTCTTCGGATGTCGGTTGTAAAACAAAGTCACGTTGGTGGCGGTCTTTGATGCGCAGCAGTTCGGCACCATATTGCTCCCAGCGACCCGACTCGACCCAGAGCTCGGCAGGTTGCACCACAGGCATGAGCAACTCTATGGCGCCGGCCTTGTCCATTTCTTCGCGTACGATATTTTCGATTTTGCGCAAAATCCGCAGGCCCAATGGCATATAGGTGTAGATGCCGCCGGCTGCCTTGCGGATCATGCCGGCTCGTGTCATGAGCTGATGGCTTTTTACTTCGGCTTCTGCAGGTGCTTCTTTGAGGGTATTGATGTGATACTTGCTTGCATGCATGGTGAGGATCTCGACAGATACGTATAATCAACGTTAATTGTATTGAATTCGCTTTGAGGTGGCCTATGTTAGACCGCGAAGGCTACCGTCCTAATGTCGGCATTATCCTCGTAAATCAAAAAAATGAGGTTTTCTGGGGTAAACGTATTCGGGAGCATGCATGGCAGTTCCCCCAGGGGGGCATCAAGTACGGTGAAAGTCCCGTCCAGGCCATGTACCGAGAACTTCACGAAGAGGTGGGTTTACTGCCCGAACATGTTCGCATATTAGGCCGGACGCGTGACTGGCTGCGCTATAACGTACCGAGCAATTTTGTTCGCCGTGACTCGCGCAGCCACTATAAAGGGCAAAAACAGATCTGGTTTTTGTTGCGTATGGTTGGGCGCGACTCTGACGTCAGCCTGAGGGCGACCCGCAGCCCCGAGTTCGATGCCTGGCGCTGGAGCCAATATTGGGTTCCGCTCGAGGCAGTCATCGAGTTCAAGCGTGAGGTCTATACGCTTGCATTGAACGAACTGGCGGCCATCTTGTTCAAGCGTGGCCAGGAAACCCGCTATTTGCGGCAGCGTGTACAGAATCAGCGTACATCCATAGAGCAGGAAAACAAAAGTCATGCGCGTATTGTTAGTTGAAGACGAGCGCGAAATGGCTGCCTGGCTCGAAAGAGCATTGGCACAAAGCGGTTTTTTGCCTGAACATGCGCCCGATGCCCGTACCGCAGAAAGTCTGCTGGCGGCCTCAGGATACGATGCTGTCATCATGGACCTGCGGCTGCCAGACAAACACGGCCTGGTGTTGCTGCGCGAAATGCGTAACCGCGGCGATGTCACCCCTGTACTCATCCTGACCGCACAGGGAGCTCTGCAGGACCGCGTACGGGGCCTGAATCTGGGCGCCGACGACTTCCTGACCAAACCCTTTGCGCTCGAAGAGCTCGAGGCCAGGCTCGCCGCTCTGGTGCGCCGCAGTCGCGGTCGTCAGGCGCCATGCATGCAGTGTGGGTCCCTGATCTACGACAGCGAGAGCCGGGCCTTCGGCTTGGGAGGCGCTATTTTGCACCTCACCCCGCGTGAGCAGGCCGCTTTGGCCGTGCTGATTACCCGCAGCGGAATGCCTGTAGAAAAAAACCAGCTTTTCAATCGTGTTTTCGAGCATGACAGCGAAGCCGGCCTGGATGCTATTGAGGTTGTCCTGCATCGTCTGCGCAAGAAATTGGCGGGTAGCGATGTGCGTATTGTTACGGTTCGTGGTCTGGGCTATATGCTTGAAAGCATAGACACAGAAGCAGACGCCGACACCTGACATGGCCTGGTTTACACAGAAGCCTCCTGGGAGCATACGGTTCTGGCTGCTGGCCCTCCTGATCCCGGGGACCGTCGGATTGATGCTGTTCGATAGCTGGAACGATTACTACGCCCTGAAGACAGTCACCAGCGAGGTCTATGACAGTGCCTTGCTTGAACCGGCCAAAGTGCTGGAAACCAGTGTGGAATTCAATGCCGACGGCACATTGCGCATCGATCCGCCGTTCTATGCTCAGGTGATGCTCGAGTCCCGTGCCGGGAATCGCAAATACTTCAGGGTCGAAGAGGTTATGCCTACGGCTTCGTCCTTGTCAGGCATGCAGGGGAATGCGGTCGAGGGCGAGACTCTGTTGGGTATGCAGGGGTTGCCGCGACCAAAGGCGTTCGCCGACACCGAAGGCATGCCTGTGTTCTATACCGGCATGTATCGCAACGACGAAGTGCGCATGGTGGCCTTGTGGCGTGATCTGCATTACGACGGCTTGCGCAGGCAGGTCATCGTGCTAGTGGGTGAAAGTGTCGATGTGCGCATGCGCACCCTGCAAGAGGCCTGGAGGCAGGGTCTGTTTCGCGACGCCCGCATGCTGGTACTGGTCGTGCTGCTGGTCTGGTTCAGTGTCGCTTGGGCATTGCGTCCGCTGAACGAATTGAGGCGAAAGATCAAGGCGCGCGATATCGATAACCTGATGCCGCTCGACGCAAACCTGGTGCCTCACGAGGTGGTGCCCATGGTCAGGGCCGTCAACCACCACATTGGCTTGTACCGTAAGGTATTGGGAAAACAGGCTCAGTTTCTGGCCGATGCATCGCATCAGTTGCGTACCCCGTTGGCCATCATGCGTACCCAGGCCCAATATGCAAAACGTGAGCCGGATATCGCCAGAATGCGTGAAACCCTGGACGCCATTGTGCAGCAATTAGGCCAGGCATCGCGCCTGACTGAACAGCTGCTGTCGCTGGCTCATGCCAGCGGCAGCGATGTGGCTCCTCAAGGCAGAGTGGACTTGAACACGCTGGCGCGCGATGTAGTGCTGCAGTATTTGATGCTGGCGCGAGAGAAGCATCAGGATTTGGGTTGGGTTGATAGTACCGGCAATGAGGCCGATACGTCCGCCGGCAGGGTTCTGGTGTTGGGCAGTGATGCTGAAATCCACGAGGCCGTGGCCAATCTGGTGCATAACGCCATCAATCATGCGGGCGAAGGCTGCGCCATTACGGTATCTGCAGGGGCTGACGGCGAGCAAGCGTGGGTGAGTGTTTGTGATAACGGAATTGGCCTGGATCCATCCCTGCGCGAAACCGTATTTGGGCGCTTTGATCGAGGTGGCCTGGGCCACAAAAGCCGTGGCGGTTCAGGCTTGGGGTTGGCAATAGCGCTGGCTTATGCCGAACGCAATCGCGGAACCATCGTGTTGAAAGACGGCGACCCCTCGCCAGGCGGGGGGGTCGGCCTTTGTGCAGAGCTTCAGCTGCAGCGATACACCGAGTAATGAAGGTGATTAACGCAGGCGCTTGATCAGGCTGGAGGTATCCCAGCGGTTGCCGCCAAGTTTCTGGACATCTGCATAGAACTGATCGACCAATGCAGTGACCGGTACGCGTGCACCATTGCGATTGGCTTCAGACAGCACCAGGCCCAGGTCTTTACGCATCCAGTCGACAGCAAACCCGAAGTCGAATTTGTCGTCTATCATGGTGTGCCCGCGGTTTTCCATTTGCCAGCTTTGTGCGGCACCTTTGCTGATGACCCCCAGTACCTGCTGCATATCGAGCTTGGCCGCCTGGCCGAACGCAATGGCTTCGGACAAGCCTTGTACCAGGCCGGCGATACAGATTTGATTGACCATTTTGCACAGCTGACCTGAGCCGGGTGCGCCCAGCAAGGTGACGGCCTGCGCGAAATGGTATGCCAGTGGTTGTATGGTATCGAAATGCGCCTGTTCACCTCCGCACATGACTGTCAGGGCGCCATTGACGGCACCCGCCTGACCTCCTGAAACCGGCGCGTCGACAAAACCGACCCCTTGTTCTTTGGCTTTCTGGTGCAATTCGCGTGCGACCTCGGCCGAGGCTGTAGTGTGGTCGACCAGGATGGAACCCGCCGCCATGCCGGCCAGGGCGCCGTTCTCGCCCAGTATGACGCTGCGCAGATCATCATCGTTGCCTACGCAACAAAAGACGATGCTGGCGCCTTGCGCTGCTTCTTTGGGCGTCTTGGCTGCTTTGCCGCCAAACTCCTGGGCCCAGGCCTCTGCTTTGGCGGTGGTTCTGTTGTACACGGTAACCGTGTGGCCAGCCTTGGACAGGTGTCCGGCCATGGGGAAACCCATGACGCCCAAACCCAGGAATGCCACTTTGGCGGCGGGCTGGGTTTCGTAGGATCTGTCGTTGATGGAAGGCATGTCTTTGTTCTCCGTTAGTGTTTGAATAAGTGTACGTTTTCTCCAACCATAAGATTACCTCAATACTCTGTTAGAAAAAAACACTCGTGGAATCTGATGCATGCCTCCATAAGAAAAGGCCCGCTGGCTTTGCGCCGGCGGGTCTTTTCGAGTGAAAGCCTTGCTGAAATTAAGTACTTAGCCTTCGTCTACAAATGCTTCCTCACGTTTTTTCTTGATTGATGGCAGAGCGACCAGGACAACCAGGATAGCGGCTGCGATCAGCAGCGACATCGATAGAGGCCGTGTGACGAAAGTGGTGTAGTCGCCACGTGCCAGCAGCAATGCGCGCCGGAAGTTTTCTTCCATCATTGGCCCAAGGACCAGGCCCAGCAGCAAGGGCGCGCCTTCGCACTTGAGTTTGGCCCATATGTATCCCAGTAAACCAAACGCGGCCGTCATCCAGATGTCGAACACGTTGTAGTTCAGCGTATAGACACCGATAGTGCAGAAAACCAGAATGGCTGGGAACAATATGCGGTAGGGCACGTTGAGCAGTTTTACCCACAGGCCTACCAAAGGCAGGTTCAGAACGACCAGCATCAGGTTACCGATCCACATTGACACGATCAGGCCCCAGAACAAATCGGGGTGGCTGGTCATGACCTGTGGGCCAGGCTGGATATTGTGGATGGTCATGGCGCCGATCATCAGTGCAGTCACGGCGTTACCCGGAATACCTAGCGTCAACAGCGGGATGAATGAAGCCTGGGAACCGGCGTTGTTGGCTGATTCGGGACCTGCCAGGCCTGCAGGGTGGCCTTTGCCGAAACGCTCGGGAGTCTTGGAGAGTTTCTTTTCCAGTGTGTACGAAGCAAAGGACGACAGCACGGCACCACCGCCAGGCAGAATCCCCAGGCAGCAGCCCAATGCCGTACCGCGCACGCATGCGGGCCAGGCTTCCTTGAACTCTTGCTTGTTGGGATAAAGCGAACCCACTTTGCTGGTCAGGTCGACGCGCTGGTCTTTCAGTTCCAGGTTGCTCATGATTTCGGCGAAACCGAAAACACCCATGGCGACAGCGGCGAAGTCTATGCCGTCTTGCAGTTCGGGAATGCCGAAGTCGTAGCGGGCCACGCCCGAGTTGACGTCAGTACCGACCATGCCCAGCAACAGGCCCAGCAAAATCATGCAAATGGCCTTGGGCAGCGAACCGGATGCCAGCACCACGGCACCGATCAGGCCCAGCACCATGAGCGAGAAATATTCGGCCGGGCCGAACTTGAACGCGACTTCGGCCAATGGCGGGGCAAAGCCTGCAATCACGAGTGTGGCGACGCAGCCTGCAAAGAAGGAGCCCAGGGCGGCAATGGCCAGTGCGGCACCTGCTCGCCCGTTGCGGGCCATCTGGTGGCCATCGAGCACAGTAACGACCGCCGATGTTTCACCTGGCAATGCAACCAGAATGGCTGTCGTGGAACCGCCATAGGCGGCACCATAGTAAATACCTGCCAGCATGATCAGGCCGGCAACGGGAGGCAGGACGTATGTGATCGGCAACAGCATGGCGATGGTGGGTACCGGACCGACACCAGGCAGCACGCCGATAAGTGTTCCCAATATGCAGCCCAGCAAACAATAGGCCAGGTTTTCCAGACTGAGGGCAACTGAAAAGCCCAGCATCAAGTGTTCGATTAATTCCATTTCCGGCTCTCCTTAATTGCCTAGAAAGCTGGGCCACAAGGGGAAGATCAAGCCTAAACCCTTGATAAACGCAAGCCATACAAATAAAACCAAAAACAAGCCGGTAATGATGGAAACCTTCCAGCTGAATTCATGGCTGGCAAAGCTGCTGCCCACAACCAGCAGGAAGACAGTGAGATAGATACCCAAGTGGCTGAGCAGGACGCCACTGAGTGCCACCGAGCCAACAACAATTGCGGCGATCTTCCAGTCGAACTTTCCGATTTCGGTTTCAGTCGCTTTGGGCGACATTGCACCCAGAGCAACGATGGCGCCGAGCAGGGCAAGCAAGACACCCAACCAGAATGGGAAGTATCCAGGCCCCATTCGGGCCGATGTGCCCATCGAATAGCTGGTGGCACCCAGCGCAAATCCGACGCCTATGGCAAGAAACATGATTCCGGACCAAAAGTCCTCTTTATTTCTGAGCTGCATGTTGACCAAATCTCCCTGACAGCATGGTAAAACGGGCATTTACAGGTGTATGACCGCCAAGGCTTCGGATGGCGGTCAGCAAATACCGAAAGGTGAAGCATGGTAATGGACGGGTGGTAAGCTGAAAACCCCGATTTCCCCTCGGTTGTCTAGGGTTTACCCGCAATACTCATGTTTTTTTCATGATGTGGTAGCAGTAGGGTACTTGGTTCTTCCAAATTGAAAGATTATTGAAAGGGTTTGGAAAGAGCCATGAAAGGTTATGATTGGTTTTCAATTTTTCCTATTCACTTTCTGCCATGATGGTTTACGATAACGCCCATGTTGCAAGATCTTGATTCTCTCGCCGCCCGAATCGGGCAAATGGTGCAGTTCACTCGCCAACTGCAGAATGAACGCGCCGCGTTGCTGGCACGCCTTAAAAATCTCGAGCAAGAGCGCGATATGCTTCGCGATCAATTGCAGCGCAGCGAAGCCGAGCGCACAGAGTTATCTGCAAGCACAGGTACGCACGAAACACAGCTCAAGATGTTGCAGGCCGAGGCCGAGGCCGTGCAGGCACGTCAGCAAAGCGAACTGTCTCACTACAAAGCCGAGTCCGAAGCAATCGGCCAGCGTCTGGCGGCCAGTCAGGCAGACACCTCTCGTTTGCGACTGGTGGCGAGCAAGGCAAAAGAGCAGATCGATTCAATCTTGGTGCGCCTGCCTGGCGCGCCTCAGGAGTAAATGGCCATGGAACGCATCGACGTATCCATTCTTGGGCGTGATTATTCATTGGCATGTGCGCCAACTGAAAAAGAGGCCTTGCTTGCCGCGGTTCGTCATGTTGACCAGCGCATGCTGGGTGTCAAAGGTTCCGGCAAAATATCCAGCAATGAACGCATCGCAGTCATGGCAGCTATACAAATAGCTGGTGAGCTCCTGACCATGCGTGCGCCGGATGGTCCGCTGGGCAATGTTGCTGTCGGTGATTTCAAGCGCAAAATCGACGACATGAACGACTTGCTTGATCAAGTCGGCATGCCGGCCGCCCAACAAAAATAAAGATTTTGTTTTCCGAATGCACTGCTTGTGTGTTCAAATAGTTAAACCCTGCCGTGTTCGAGACTTGGCCATACATTCCTTGAACCAATGCTTATGGCATTAGGTTGCTGGATTGACAAGTAGGAGCGATCTTCTTAACGAAGAACCCGAAGCTTGACTGAAGGCGACCACCTTGGACCTCCGGTTCCAGGATGCCGGCCTTTGACGGCACAGGCGGGGCCATTATTCCAAAGCTCGTCTCCGGACGAGCTTTTCCTTTATGGGCGATTGATATGTATCTTTCCAAGCAAAAACGTAATTTCCTGTTAGCCATGGCTTTGGGTCTGAGCGCGGGTCTGGCAACGTCGCCTGCCATGGGGCAACAGCAGGGTGAGCATCCTCATGAAAAACAGAAGTGGCCCCAGGCAACGCTGCAGGCTGAAGCCAATGCTGAAATTGCGCAAGACACGGTCAAAATAACCTTGGCTGCCGAGCTGAGCGATGCCACGCAAACAGCGGTTGCCGATGCATTGACCAAAACATTACAAGACACCATGGCGCAAGCCAAAGCCGGCGCAAAGGGTAAGGATATCCAGATCAGCAGCGGCAACTACCGCATCTGGCCCATGAACGACAAGGACGGCAAGATCACTAATTGGCGTGGGCGTGCTGAAATTTTGATGGAGTCCACCGATTTTGTGGCAGCGTCCGAGCTGGCTGCGTCGGTCAGCGATCGTATGCCGGTGGCCGATCTGCGCTTTTCGGTTTCGCCCCAAAAGCGAGCCAAGAAAGAAGAGGCTTTACTGGCCGAGGCCGCGCAAGCTTTTCGTGATCGTGCAAAGGCGCTTGCCGAGGCATTCGGATATGCCGGCTATAGCATCAAAACGGTCAACTTGGGTGGCTCAGGCGCACGCTTCGAGGCCGCGCCGCGCATGGCTGCCATGGCGGCCGGCAAGGCCAGCATGCCGCTCGAGGGTGGCACTGAAATGGTCAGTGTGTCGATTAATGGCTCGATTTTCTTGCACTCAGCACAAAAATCAACAAGCCAGCAATAATCATAGGCAGTGATAGCAGCTGGCCCATCGAGAGGCCAGCGGTCAGCAGTCCAAGATACGCATCGGGCTCACGCGTAAACTCCACCAGAAAGCGGAAGACGCCGTAGCCCATCAGAAATACCGCGCTGACCTGTCCGGTGGCGCGGGGTTTGCGGGCAAACCACCAGACCAGGGCGAACAGCGCCAAGCCTTCGAGGCCTAGCTCGTACAATTGCGATGGGTGTCTGGGCAGGCTGTCTCCGCTTTGCGGAAATACCATGCCCCAGGGTACATCGGTGGGGCGTCCCCATAGCTCGCCATTAATGAAATTGCCCAGCCGACCGGCCGCTAATCCTAGCGGAATGAGCGGAGCAATGAAGTCGCCGATCTCGAGCAGTGTTTTATTTTGCTTGCGTGCAAACAGGAACAGTACGACCAGAACACCGATCAGCCCTCCATGAAAGGACATGCCACCCTGCCACAGGAAAAAGATTTCAAGTGGGTTGGCCAGATAGTCGCCTGGCTTGTAGAACAGTACATAACCGAGCCGGCCACCAACGACCACACCCAATACACAATAGAAAATCAGGTCTTCCAGGTCGCGCACGGACAAATCGGTTTTGCCCTGCCTGATGCGCCAGCGGCCAAGCAACCATACCTGTGCGAAGCCGACCAGATACATGAGTCCGTACCAGTGCACGGAAATCGGGCCAATTTGTAATGCGATGGGATCGATCTGGGGATACTGAAGCATATAAAGTGTGTCCTGTTTCAATATCGCCGATAATACCGCGATAAGCTGTCCAAAAGTCGCGCTATGCGATTTGGATTTCAATCACGAAGCTCGGGTGCTGTATATGGTTGCAAGATGTCTATCTGTATTGCTGTGTGTGCTGGGTGCGGGGCTGGCATTGACTGCCGCTGCGCAACAGACAGGGGTTGATCTGGCTAAGGCCAGAAATTGCTTGTCCTGTCATCAGGTAGATAAAAAAGTGGTGGGGCCAGCATTCACTGTCATCGCTCAGCGTTTTGCGGGCAGCGAGGCTGCGGCCGATTATCTGGCCCAGGCCATACGTGATGGCGGGCGCGGCCGTTGGGGGCCGGTCCCGATGCCAGCCCAGCCTCAAGTCAGTCCGGCAGATGCAAAATTGCTTGCTGCCTGGATACTGTCATTAGCCGAGCCGACCACGGCAGAGCCTCAAGCCAAGGAGTAGTCATGACGGAAACAGCAATCTTGGGTGGTGGGTGTTTTTGGTGTACCGAATCGGTGTTTTTATCGCTGCGAGGCGTTATCAGTGTCACGCCGGGATATAGCGGTGGCCACATCGAGAACCCCAGTTACGAGCAGGTATGCAGCAAAACGACGGGTCATGTTGAAGTTGTTCGGCTGGTGTTCGATCCGGATGTCGTCGATTTCGAAACCATACTGCAGGTGTTCTTTGCCACTCATGATCCCACCACGCTCGACAGGCAGGGCGGTGATATCGGTCCGCAGTATGCTTCGGTCATTTTCTATCAGTCGGCGCAGCAGCACGACACTGCGCAGCACCTTGTCGCGCAGATTCAGCAAGAGCTGGGTGTGTCGGTGGTTACGCACTTGCTGCCAGCTCAGAAATTCTGGCCGGCTGAAAGCTATCATCACAATTACTATGCGCTCAATCCTGGGCAAGGCTATTGTCAGGTGGTTATTTCACCCAAACTGGCCAAGTTCAGGAAACGCTTCGCCCAGCTCCTGATTGAGTGATGGTTGTGCCGCTTGGCGTGTGGTCCCGTCTGGTAAGCCGGGCGAGTAGCGCAATAATGCCCAGGGTAAGCAGCAAGCGGCCTACCAGTACCACCCAGATATCGGCGCCCAATGCCAGCACGAGCAGCGTGTCTTCTATCAGTCCGTGCGACAAAGACATCCAGGACAGGGCCAGAAAGCGGGTGCGGCGCGAGAAGTTTTGTTTCTTGGCTTCTTCGATAATGAGTGCGCCGCCGTAAGTCAGCCCCAGCAACACGCCAACCGTCGTGACGGGAGCGACCCTGGCATCCAGGCCTGACAACTTAAGCAGCGGAAGCATGGCGTTGGTAATGCGGCGGGTGATGCCCAGTTTATCGAGGATATCAAGCAGCAGAACCAGAACGACGATGACGGCAAATGTCAGTGCCAGCGAGAACGCCGTTGCTTGTGCCCACGCCATCCAGCCTGAACCTCCTTCGGTGGCAATAAAGGATGAGCCTCGCAGCCAATCGAAAGACATGGGCTCGGTCAGTGTGTCAGTCAAATAACAGAACCAGGAGATAGCCGCGCCATAGAGGATGGCGGTTGCTATGCGCAGGGTTGATGTGACATTAAATGAGGCGCCGGCGCGCCTGACTATCGCTTGTTCCACCGGAATCGCGTGGGCAAACAGCATCATGGCGCATAGTGCGCTGACTTGCGCGGCATTCAAGTCCATGGATGAAGACAAGCCACTGAGCGATGCGATACCGCCATAGATACCCGTGAAAACGGTGGCGGCCCAGACAATGCCGGCCTCGGGCGGCAAGTTGAGCAAAGCCATGGCAGGTGTGATCAGGCGGCCGACCAGATCGACCAGGCCTATTTCCTGCCCTATCTGTACCAGCACCATGACGGGAAGCATGACCTTGGTAACAGCAATAAACATGCGCCAGCAACGCAGTAATAGCGTTTTGGGGTAGGCCAGCATTTACGATCCTTTCAGAATGAATGGAAAGGATTGTATAGGTTTGTAGGCGGCCGTTTGCTGATCACTTTATGCCCGGCCGCCAATTTGCTGGATTAGTCGACGCTCTTTAATACGCCACGACGCATCTGGTCGAGCTCTATGGATTCAAACAAGGCTTTGAAGTTGCCTTCGCCAAATCCGTCGTTACCTTTGCGCTGGATGATTTCAAAGAAAATAGGGCCAATCTGATTTTCGGTGAAGATCTGTAGCAACAGGCCGCCTTCTGCTGCGCCATCGAGCAGAATTTTGTTTTGTTGCAAGCGATCAGTGTTCTCGCCGTGGTTGGGAAGGCGGCGGTCCAGTAACTCGTAATAGGTATCGGGCGTGTCCAGGAACTTCAGGCCTCCGTCACGCAGTTGCTCGACCGTGGCGTAAATATCTTCTGTTGCCAGGGCGATGTGCTGTATGCCTTCACCGCGGTACAAGTCCAGGTATTCCTGAATTTGACCTTTTTCATCGGTACCTTCTTCATTGATGGGAATGCGGATATTGCCGCAAGGCGAAGTCATGGCTTTGGACTTTACGCCAGTGACTTTTCCTTCAATGTCGAAGTAGCGAATTTCCCGGAAATTGAACAGGCGCTCGTAGAATTCGGCCCATTCGTCCATGCGGCCCTTGTGCACATTGTGTGTGAGGTGGTCGACCAGCTTCAGGCCTGCGCCTGCATGATTGCGATCAGCCTGGGCTGTATCAACGTCTATGGGCTCGAAGTCGACATCGTAAATGCTGATGTCGCCAATGCCACCATGCCCATTCTTGCCCTGCCAGCGGTCGACCAGGTAGATAAGCGAGTCGCCTATGCCCTTGATGGCGGGAATGTTCAGCTCCATGGGACCGCTGCCAGAGTCGAAGCCCCAGGCGCCCAGTTCGAGCGCGCGCTTGTAGGCTTTTGCCGCATCGTCGACACGGAAGGCAATCGCACAGATGGACGGGCCGTGCTGGCGGGCAAAGCGCTGGGCAAAAGAGTCAGGCTCGGCATTGATCAGGAAGTTGATGCCGCCTTGTCGATAGAGCGTTACGTTCTTGTTGCGGTGCCGGGCGATCGCTTTGAAGCCCAATGTTTCGAATACCTTGCCCAGTGCGACGGGGTCCGGTGCTGTGTATTCTATAAACTCAAAGCCGGCGGTGCCCATGGGATTGTCCCAGGTATTGATGGTGTCGCTCATGGCGGGTCTCCCGTAATGTTGATGTGGTCAGGGCGCCGCCATGTGATGTCGAATGCTAGACCCTAGGTGGTGCCCAAAAAAGCTTCTGTCTGAAGGTGCTTTCAATGTGGACAGTAGCGATGATCAGTAAACAAAAATTTTAAGCAAAAACCATGAGCAGATGATTGCCAATTACGCTTGATTAAATTGGTTTTGAGCTATTTAATGTCGTATATATAAGTAATGAAGGTGGTTTATGTCTCAAAATCAGCTTGATAGGACAGATAAGCAAATCCTTGCTGAATTGCAACGTGATGGGCGACTGAGTAATCAGGATCTGGCTGATCGGGTATCGCTGTCTCCAAGCCCATGTCTGCGTCGGGTGAGGCGCCTGGAAGAAGAAGGCTATATAGAGCGTTATGTAGCGCTGGTGAATCCGGAAAAAGTGGGTTTGAAGCTGCTTGCCTATATAACAATAAGGCTGAACAAAGTATTTCGAGCCAGTCATTCGCCAGTGTCCGATTTTGCGCGTGATGTACAAGACTGGCCTGAGGTGGTGGAGTGTTATGCCATGTCGGGTGATATGGATTATCTGCTTCGAGTACAGGTAGAAGATCTCAATCAGTTCTCACGGTTCGCCATGGACAAGCTGATGCAGCATCCGGCCGTAGTCGACATGAGATCCAGCTTTACCCTCCAGCGCATCAAGGAAACCACCGAGCTATCTATATCGTAAGTAGCGTAGGGGCAGGGCTTCGCTGTTCTGGTGGAGGCCGCCGTCTCACTGTCCACTTATATGTCTGTCTATATATAGGTATTGGAGCTTCTCTATATATAGACAGGCTCCATCCATGCAGAAGGCGCTATCTATATAGGGGGCAGGAGGCGCTATCTATATAGAAGATGCTATCAATACAGGCAACTTTATGGGATTCAGAGGCTCACGAATCTGCTTGCATGGAATGACAGACCGTCGGAATCTAATTAGTAGCTCTGTAGGGCGAGTAAACCCAAGAGAAAAGCGTGAGAAAAAAGCAGCCTGATGGGGTTTGTCATGTGCTTTTGCAAATATGACCTCATTTCCCTCAACTATTTCATTTAAGTTAAAAAAATATTTCTATGGTATTTCAAAGGCTTAAGTTAGGTGGTGTAAAAAAAGGGCTGAATTGGGTGGTTTGGGCGGGTTTTTCAGTTGCACGGGTTAAAAAAGCTATGCTATAGTTCTGTTCTTTCGCAGCCAGCACATCAGGGTTTTCCCGGATGAGCAAGGCGAATCAAGTTGGGGGTTTCCCAGAGTGATTCACCGGCTCGAGAAGCACAGCGCAAAGCGCGCTTTTGCAAAACATGGTATAGTTTCTGACTCGCCGGTTGATGCACAAAGCGCCCAGCGATTGTGAGCAGGTTTGTGAAGTAGGTAGGCAAGTGGTAGTAGGCGAATCGCCCGGCACGACTCCTTGACTTGACAAGCAAAAAAAACTGCTTCATAATCTCGCTTCTTTGCTGCTGACACAGCGCGGTGCTTTAAGCGCCAGGCGGGTGAGGTAGTAGGCAGTAAGTAGTACACGCTCTTTAACAATTTAACAGCCGATAAGTGTGGGCGCTTGGAATGAGTGCGCAAGCCTTCTCACGAAGGTTCGCCAAATTTATATCAAGTGCTCGCACATTTGAAGAAGTAAGGTTTGAAGTAATTTGAACCGATCTTTTTCTTTGAGCGAAACGCGACGTATGACCACTGGTTCTTCGGGACCGGAT
>NZ_SDQD01000006.1 GCF_004153685.1 Pollutimonas harenae
GGTGGCGGCGGCCTACGGTACCTACGGCGTCGCCTTTGGGCCTGAATACTTTATTCCCAAACCTTTTGACCCACGCCTGATCGTACGGATTGGCGTGGCGGTTGCCAAAGCTGCCATGGAAAGCGGCGTGGCCACCCGGCCTTTGTCGGATCTCGAAGCCTATGCAGGCCAGCTTGAGCAGTTTGTTTATCACTCGGGCGCCTTCATGAAGCCCTTGTTTTCTGCTGCCAAGCAATTGGTGCGCGAGGGCGGCAAGGCACGCATCGTCTTTACCGAAGGTGAAGAAGAGCGTGTGCTGCGCGCTGTACAGGTGATCGTCGATGAAAAACTGGCTCGCCCCATTTTGGTCGGGCGGCCTCAAGTGCTTATGGCGCGCATTGAAAAATATGGTTTGCGCATACGCCTGGGCCAGGATGTCGAAGTCACCAACCCTGAATATGACGAGCGTTTTCATCAGTACTGGACCACATATTGGGAACTGCGCTGTCGCCAGGGAGTCACCAAAGAAATGGCCCGTGTTGAAATGCGCCGCCGCCTGACCCTGATCGGCGCCATGATGGTACACCTGGGTGATGCCGACGGTATGATTTGCGGTACGGTCAGCGGTTACCACGAGCATCTCAGATTTATCGATGAAGTGATAGGCAAGAAACCGGGCACGCATACCTACGCCGCCATGAATGTGCTCTTGCTGAATGAGCGCACGGTGGCTCTGGTGGATACCCACGTCAACGAAGATCCTACGGCCGAGCAGATTGCCGAATTTACCCTGGCCGCGGCCGAAGAGATGAAATGGTTGAATCTGACTCCCAAGGCAGCCTTGCTGTCGCGTTCTAATTTTGGCTCAGGCAGTTCCTTGTCGGGTGCCAAAATGCAGCAGGCGCTGGCGTTGATCCGCGAGCGTGAACCTGGGCTGGAAATCGATGGTGAAATGCATGGTGATTGCGCCCTCGATGAAGCCTTGCGTACACGCATTCTGCCGCAGTCGAGCCTGACAGGAGCAGCCAATCTGCTGGTGTGCCCCAATGTGGATGCCGGCAATATTGCCTACAACTTGCTCAAGACGGCAGCCGGCAGCAATGTGGCGGTTGGCCCCTTCCTGCTGGGAGCAAATGCGCCGGTGCATGTTCTGACCAACAGCTCATCGGTGCGGCGCATTATCAATATGGCGGCTTTGACCGTTATCGACGCCAATCGCTGACGGGTGATTGCGGGTAATGCATGGGTGATACAATCGCCGCCAATAACAAAGCGGCAACGCACCCATGAAGATAAGCCTCCGAACGCATCGCAGGGCCGGCTGGATAGCATTGATTGCTTTCCTGTTGACCACGCTTATGCCTTCGATCGCTTTGGCGGTATCAAATGATACGGCCGCTCAGGCGGTGTGGGTACAGCTATGCACTGTGAACGGTCCAACAGCTATTCAGATCGACACCGCGGCAGAAGCTGATCCTCTTGACCTGGATAGCACCAGCACCCAGTCTGGCCATTGCGTATTATGTTTTCATCCCGCCTGCCCGCCCAGGGTAGGCCTTAGCGCCGTCGCCGACTTTGACGGCCTGCATTTCGCTAAACCTTCTCTCTTTTATCTTGCCCCCAGCCAGCTCTTTGCCTGGGCGGTTTCCCTGGCGCGCGCGCCACCGCGCGCAATCTGACCTTCTGCGAGTCGTGCCGTAGCCCCCATCGTGGCGGCCGGCAAAAAATAAATCTGGAAACAGGCCGCATGTGTTCACGCATGGCTGAGCTGTCGTCGGTTCCGTGATGACGACCGTGCATACATGGCCGTCATGGCAACTGGCGAGATTGATGATGCGGCCATGTTTCCACAGCAGGGAAATTCTTATGCACTCAAGAGAACAGGACCGGGCTGCGCGTCTGGGCACAGTCACGCGTCTGGCTACCCTTCCGTGGCTATGGGCGTTATTTATTGGGCCGATACAAGCTCAGACCGCTACAACAATCTTATCTCCTATTACGGTAAGCGGATCGGCGCCGGGTGCCGGCCTGAGCACTCCGGTTTCGACGGGTTCAGGGCTCGATCTGACGCCCATGCAGACACCCGCGAGTGTAGAGGTCATCAGTCGGGAGCAACTCGAAGAACGTGGTGATCACAGCGTTGTGGACGCCATTACCCGAGCGGGAGGTATCAGCGCGATGGGACATCCGGGCAACGGCGGTACGTCCTTGTCGGCCCGCGGCTTTACCGATACTACTTCGGTCATGCGCCTGTACGATGGCATGCGCCAGTACGGTGGTGTAGGCCTGACTTTTCCTTTCGATACCTGGTCCATAGACAGGATCGAAGTGTTGCGTGGCCCGGCCTCTGTTATTTACGGAGATGGCGCCATTGGTGGCGTGGTCAATGTGATTCCCAGAAAGCCGACGCGCGGCCCCGTGGAAAATGAACTGCAAGCGACGTTGGGTACAGACGACACCGCCCGCCTGGCTCTGGGCAGTGGTGGTGCTTTAAGTGATCGTTGGTCTTATCGCGTGGACTTGAGCGGTGCGCGCTCAGATGGTTGGGTCGATCATGGACAATCGCGTAGCGCGACTTTTTCCGGTGCGCTGCAATGGGACGTCAGCGATAACTTGAGCTTGCGCCTGAGCCATGCCTATGGTTATCAAAAACCCATGAAATATTTTGGCTCGCCGCTGATCGACAGGGTGCAGCAAGAAGTCCTGCGCGAGAAAAACTACAACGTATGGGATAGCGAGATCAGGTATCGGGACCAGTGGACCGATCTCTTTGCTTTATGGACGCCCAACGCCGCAACCACGGTGCGTGCGCGGCTGTATCACATAGACAGCCAGCGCGATTATCGCAATGGCGAACGCTATATGTATAACGGGGCCAGCGGTTTGATAGACCGTTCCGACAATACCGAGATTCATCACAATCAAAAACAAACAGGCCTGACTGCCGATGCGGCGTTCGATGGCAAGCTTTTTGGCCTGGATAACAAGGTGTTGGTGGGTTTCGATGTCAGTGCCAGCAGTTTTGAACACAGCAATAATACCTATAGCGGGTCATCGCCTTCGGTTGATCCGTATAACCCTGTGCCTGGTTATTTCCACAGCGACGAACCCACCATACCGCGCTATCGCAACAAGGCCGACCAGTATGCTTTGTTTATCGAGGACCGCCTGGCGTTGACTTCTGCCTGGTCGGTGCTCGCGGGCCTGCGCTATGACCACACCAAGCTGAATCGCAAGGATCTGGTGACGGATAGCGATGCATTCGAACGAACTTACGCCGACTTTGGCTGGCGTGTTGGAACGGTTTATGATTTAACGCCGAATCTGGCCTTATATGCACAGTATTCGGTAGCCGCTGACCCGGTGGGCGGCATGCTCTTGCTTAGTCCGGCCAACAGCCAGTTCGACATGTCCAAGGGCAAGCAACTGGAGGTGGGACTCAAGCAGACCTTCTGGGAGGGCAGTGGCGAGTGGACACTGGCTGCTTATCACATCAAGAAAAATGATTTGTTGAGCCGTGATCCGGCTAATCCGGCCTTGCGCATACAAGTGGGTGCGCAATCGTCGCGTGGGCTGGAGGCTTCTGTGGCGGTGACGCCTGCGCGAGGATGGCGTGTGGAAGCTAATGCCAGCATCTTGCGAGCCCGCTTCGACGACTTTCAGGAAGCATCTGGCGGGGCAGTGGTTTCACGTCAGGGCAATGTACCGCCCAATGTGGCGCAACGGCTGGCCAATGTGTGGGTGAGCTGGAACTTCCAGCCAGGCTGGACAGCCATGGCCGGCCTGCGCTATGTAGGCAAGCGGTATGCGGACAATGCCAACAGCCTCGAGTTACCTTCGTATACGACGACGGATCTGGCCTTGCGTTGGGATGTTGGTACAGATACGACGATTACCGCACGCGGCTTCAATGTATTTGATAAGGCTTATTTCACAACGGCATACTACACCCCCACCCAGTGGCTGTATGGTCCTGGACGCCGTTTTGAGCTGACGCTGAATCACCGGTTCTAATCAAGGAGGCATAAGCATGTTGATTGGAACACGCGCAAAACGCCTGACCTATCTGGTGCATCGCTGGACCGGAGTGGCCGGATGCCTGCTGATGGTCTTGTGGTTCATCAGCGGTGTGGTCATGCTGTATGTAGGTTACCCCAAGCTTACTCCCTGGGAGCGTCTGGGTGCCTTGCCTGCCTTGGGCTCCACCGAATGTTGCCTGCCGGCGGATGTTGCCCTGGCTCGCAGCGGCGTGCGGACGCCGCTGCAATCCATAAAGCTGACATCGGTGCGGGGTCAGCCGCATTACCTGATACGCGAACCGGGTGGAGCGTACCGTGCACTGGATGCCCGTACTGGTCAGCCTGCGGCTGTTGTGAATGAAGCGGCAGCGCTGGATGCCGCCTTGTCTTTCATGCCCTCGGCGCAAGTTCGCTACGACGGTCGGGTATATGAGGACCGCTGGACCCATTCTCGCGGGCTGGATGTGCACCGACCCTTGCATGTGGTGCGGCTCGAAGGTGACGATCCCGGGATGCTATACGTATCGTCATCGACCGGTCAGGTTGTGATGGATGTGCCGCAGTCGCAGCAGCGCTGGAATTACGTGGGAGCATGGCTGCATTGGCTCTACATGTTTCGCGTCCAATCGACTGATCCCGTCTGGAGCTGGCTTGTCATTGTGTTGTCTGCGGTGGGTACCGTTAGCGCCATCACTGGCATATGCGTCGGACTGTGGCGCTGGCGCTTCAGCGGCCGATACAAGTCCGGAGCCAGGACGCCTTACCGTGCTCCCTGGATGCGCTGGCATCATATTATCGGCTTGTTGTTCGCTGGTTTTGTCTTTACCTGGATACTGAGTGGCCTGATGTCCATGAATCCCTTAGGCGTATTCAATCCTGAGCTGCGGCCCAATATGGTGGTTTATCGGGGTGGTCCACCACAGGCCCAGGGCATATTGGCCGATAGCGCTGCGGTCATCGAGCGCTTGCAGGAGCAGGGGCTGAGTGCGGTGGAAATGGAATGGCAGAGGCTGGCCGGGCAGTCTTACATTCTGGCGCGCGATGCGGTGGGTCGATCACGTTTGGTCATGATCGGGGCAGCGGGTGAGCTACGGATTCGCGACCGGTGGACTGATGCCGAGGTGATGCGAGCTGCGTCGCAATTGCTGCCACATACTGTAACAACGCAGCGCCACATGAGCGAATATGACAACTATTACTACAGCCGCCACCCCGAAGCCATGAATGGCGCCATCGAACGTAGGCTACCGGCCTTGCGGCTGGATTTTGACGATCCGGGCCAAACGCGGGTGTATATCGATCTGCACACGGGAGACGTTGCAGCCAGCCTCGACCGTCGCCAGCGTATCGGTCGTTGGCTGTTCAACTTCCTGCACAGCTGGGATACACCGGGTATGCTGACGGCCGCCGCCTGGCGGGACGTCGTCCTTATCTTGCTTAGCCTGGGTGGCTTGCTGGTGTCGGTTACCGGCGTGGTCATTGCCTATGCCAGGCTGCGTATCTGGATGAAAGCCTTCAAGTGAAGACTGCTTGGTTGATTTGTTTGTTATCGTTAGGTTCACCCATGCAACAGTAATGTAGCGGCAGGAGCCCATTGAAGATGAGTGCAAGATTCGAAGACTTACCCGATCAGACATTCCAGGCGGTCAAACACGCGATTGTCTCGCGCAAAAGCACACGTGCCTTTCTACCCAGGCCGGTGGAACCCGCCTTGATCGACGAACTGCTGCTGATCGCAGGCATGGCACCCAGCGGCTCCAATATTCAACCATGGAAGGTGCATGTGGTTTCTGGCAAGGCGCGCGACAAGCTGTCCGCCGAGCTATTGGCGGCACATCAGCAGAAAATGCCAGAAGAGCGTGAGTACCAGTATTATCCGGTGAAGTGGCGCAGCCCATATATTGAACGGCGCCGAGCCACTGGCTGGGGCTTGTACGGCTTGTTGAATATCACCAAAGGCGATCGCGAGGCCACTGCCCGCCAGCATGGCCGTAATTTTGAATTCTTCGATGCACCCGTAGTCCTGATTTTCACGATGGACAATGACATGGAAACAGGCAGCTGGCTGGATTACGGCATGTTTCTGCAAAACCTTATGGTGGCGGCCCGGGGCTGCGGGCTGCATACCTGCCCGCAGGCGGCGTTGGCTAATTATCCTGGAATCGTCAAAAAGCAACTGACCATAGGCGACGACCAAATCATCGTGTGCGGCATGGTCATGGGGTATGAAGATACCAGTGATCCAGTCAATCAATTCCAGCCTTCAAGAATAGGGCTGGAAGAGTTTGTGACGTATCACCGCGATTGAGGGCAGTAGCGTTACGCCCACACTAGCCGCCCGGTTCTTGCTCAGATAGTTTCGCTTTCGATGATCATATCCAGAATGTCTACATGACTGGAGGCGTCAGCCGGCGGGGTTTTCTGTGTATAGCGGTTAATACGCAAGATATTGCGTACGCCTGGCTGATGCTCGTAGCCTTCGATGGTGTCGTAGTAATACGTCCATTCACCTGTGTCAGTCTTGAGGCCTTGATCATCATAGGTAATTTCACGAACTTTCAGGCACTGATGATTTGGAATGAGAGCGTGCGTGCAGGTTACTCGCTGAGGGGCAACTTCTAGGAAAATGCGTTGAGGCTTGCCGCCATAGCGGGTGGCAGCGGTAGGCTTGCCTGTGAGTTTCCATGCGGTGCCATCTTTGAAGGTCAGCGCAAGAGCAGGAGAGGCGCTGCTCGCGTTTTGAAGACTCCAATGGGTAGCCGTAGGCAGACGTTGCGCAACTTCGTGCTCGTAGCGCATCAGTTGCTCATTTGCGCAGGTCTTCATTGTGCTGACGAGGTGTGTGATCTGTATGTGGAATTCGTTGATTGTGTAGTCGCCATTGAGCGCATTGCAAAGACCATCAATGGAAATGCGTTGGCCGGAGAAGTTCAGGATCAATGGTTTGCTGTTCAGGCCGGTGGGGGCTGCTTCATGTGCCAGGCCGTTGGCGGCGATAGTTTGTAATGTCCAGTGATAGGCTTGCAGCGTAGCTTCAGTATTCATAGGGTATTGCCGTGCAGAAGTGCCTGGGTTGGACTGCAGCGCAGTACAGGCGCCCAGAGCCATTAATATTGCTACGCCAGCTATTACTGACAAGGCTTTTTTCATGCATTTTCCTTTGGATGTGCTCGGCGGAGCAGCCTGAAGCAGTGGATTATCCATGATAAGAGGTTTTTCGATGATGTTGGTCGAGGTCCCTGCCACAAGCGCTACTTTCAGCATAATTCGAAAGTAGTGTTTCATCAACGAACTCAGCCCCACCGACAGGCGTAAGGATTTCGTTGCGCGGATAAGTCAAAACCCCATGCAGGTCAGCGAAGAGGTGAAGGCACTGGTCCGAAACGGCGGCTGCGTCTTTCCCAAGAGCTAAGCGTTTCGGCAACAGGATGTCAAATGAAGGCCTGACGGCCGTCTTGGAAAGCCGAAGAAGAGGGAGGTTTATTCCAAAGCCTGGAATATGAATCAGGACGAAAAAAAAGCACTTACATGATGTGAGTGCTTTTTTTATTGAATTCTTTGGCGGAGCGGACGGGACTCGAACCCGCGACCCCCGGCGTGACAGGCCGGTATTCTAACCAACTGAACTACCGCTCCGCAGCGGGTGCTACCAATGCCAGAAATACTGGCGTCCCCTAGGGGATTCGAACCCCTGTACCCACCGTGAAAGGGTGGTGTCCTAGGCCTCTAGACGAAGGGGACAGGACAAAACAAGCTGCGTATCATAGCATATTTAATACGCTTTTTACTGCTGCCCGTTCGTTACCGAACAGACTGTTCTTCGGTTGACTGGTGGAGGTAAGCGGGATCGAACCGCTGACCTCTTGCATGCCATGCAAGCGCTCTCCCAGCTGAGCTATACCCCCGTACTGGCTTGTCTAGCGAAGAAGCGAGATTATGCACTATTTTTTTTATGTGTGCAAGTCAGCCCTGGTTTTTGTGTTTGATATAACGTAAAAATCCTGGGTGCCTGTCAGGTGGAAATGCCAGGCCATGGCGCTATGGGCTACGATCAGGGTCGGCTTGGTCTAGTCCTGTGCACCAATCAGGGCTTGGCAATCAAAAATGATGAATGTGAAAGGCGCGATGAATTTCAAAGATAAGCTCGTTGTAGTGACAGGAGGCGCTCAAGGCATAGGTGAGGCGCTGGGCCGTGCCTTTGCGGCGGAAGGTGCCCGCCGGGTAATTGTTGCCGACTTGAATGGTGAGCGTGCGGCCGTGGTGGCCGAGGCTATTGGCGGACAGGCATATCAGGTGGATGTCACGGACGAGCGAGGTTTGCCCGACATGATCGACCTGATTGAGCAAAACCATGGCCCCATAGATATTTTCTGCTCAAACGCAGGCGTGGCCTTGGGTTTCGATATGCCTGCCGACAACATGGCGGCTGCACCCGATGACGTGTGGCAAAAGGCCTGGGAGGTAAATGTCCTGGCGCATGTCCGGGCAGCGCGCACACTGCTGCCGCGCATGATTGCCCGGGGAGGAGGTTGCTTCCTGCAAACCGTTTCCGCCGCAGGTTTGCTGAATCAAGTCGGGAGCGCGGTTTATGCGGCAAGCAAGCATGCGGCAATCGGGTTTGCCGAAAACCTGGCGTTCAGCCACCGGCATCAGGGCATCAAGGTGTCTATCCTATGCCCACAAGGAGTGGGCACCCCCATGCTCGATGCCATGCCGCAGGGGCCTGAGTCGAGCGATGGCGTGCTGACGCCCGAGCAGGTGGCTCAGGATGCCCTTGAAGGTTTACGTGATGAGAAATTCATGATTCTGCCCCACGCGGTTGTTGCACAGTACCGCGCGCGCAAGGCTGCTGATTACGATCGCTGGATTGCCAGCATGGGGCGCCTTGCCGTCCAAACGCTCGAGATGCAGGCAGCTACGGGTTCCTCAAGCGGAAGCTGATTTTTTGCGTAGGTAAAAACCCAATAACAGCAACAGGCTGGACCACAGCAGCACAGGTGTATTTCCCCAGCGCACATAGGGTGTGAGTCCCGCCATGCCCTGAACTTCCACGTCGAGCACGCCTTTGCTCATGGGCTCAAGCGCGGCCCTGACCACTCCTTTCGGGTTGATGGCGGCGGTCATGCCGGTATTGGTAGCGCGCAGCATGGGGCGGGCGGTTTCCAGTGCGCGCATGCGCGATATTTGCAGGTGCTGGCGCAAGGCCCAGGAATCACCGAACCAGCCCAGATTGCTCAGGTTGACAAGTATATTGGCCCCAGGGCCAAACATGTCGCTGTCGCGAACCGACTCGATAATCTCTTCGCCAAAGACGTCCTCGTAGCAGATGTCGGGCGCAATGATTTGATCTTTGATGGGGAAAAGAGACTGACGGACTGGGCCACGGTTGAAGTCACCCAGTGGTATTTGCATGAGTTCGACAAACCAGTGAAATCCTGGGGGGATGAACTCACCGAAAGGTACCAGGTGGTGCTTGTCATAGCGCAGTTGAGGAGCGCCGCTGGTCAGCGCGTGCAAGGGGGTGCCAGCATCGAACGCGATGGCGCTGTTGGTATAGCGATCTGTGTTGTCTGGACGATCATGCAGTGGAATACCCATCAGGATTTGGGCGTCTTGTTTTTGTGCGACCGCCAGCCATTGCTGCCAGAGTTGAGGCGCCACTCTGTTTTGAAATAAGGGAATGGCAGTTTCGGGCAGGACGATCAGCTTGGGAGCGCCATCAGGCTCTTTGGGCGCCAGTGCCGCCAGCTCCAGATATGTGGCCAGCCCTTTTTCTATCAATTGCGGGTCAAATTTTTCTGATTGAGGGATGTTGCCTTGCACCAGGCGTACGATCAGGGGTTCGCCCTGAGGCTGAGCCCAGGCGATATGACCCAGGGCGATACCGATCAGGCCGGACACCAAGGCCAGGCCTACACCCACCGCTGCCTTGGCATCGTTGGCCGTGTCTTTGGAGCAGGCCAGTAGCGCGATAGCGCCGGCCGCAAAGGCTGCCAGCCAGGCTACACCATAGACACCCAATATGGGTGCCCACGCCGCCAGCATGCCTTCGACGTGAGCGTAGCCGATATTAAGCCAGGGCAGGCCGGTAAACAGTGTGCCACGCAGCCACTCGAACAGGGTCCAGCAGGAAGCCCAGATGGCGGCGAGCAACACCTGCCGCTTATAACTGGCCAGGTTATGGGCCTGGTAGCCCGTCAGGTAGCGCGTAAGGGCGGCGGCAAGCGTCGTATAGACGGCCAGGGCGGCAGCGAGCAGGACCACCGCCGCAGCCGCCAAAGGCGCAGCCATCCCGCCGTATTCGTGCATGCTGATATATAGCCAATACAGGCCGAGGGCAAAATGACTGGCGCCAAAGACAAAGCCGCCCAAGGCCGCCTGGGCGGTTGTGGAGGCCTTGAAAACAAAAAACGCCAGCACTGCCAGCGTGAATATCTGTACAAAAGGCAGTATCCAGTGCGGTAGGGGGCCGGGTGCAAAAGACAGTGCATGGGCAGCGCCCAGGGCCAGTAGCCCGGCAAGGCGTCTATCGAAGTGTGCTGATGCTTTCAAGATACTACTCGGAGACATGCTCGGGTGCCAGTGGGTCGGCGACATCATGCTGCAGATGCAGCCAGAGCGCGCGCTTGGCGTCAGCGCCGACTACAGTGATGTTCAGGCCCTGGTGACTGATGCTGTCGCCGCGCCGGGGGATGCGCCCCAGCTCTGCGGCCAGCCAGCCACCCAGCGTATCGTAATCGTCGTTGGGTAGATCGGTATTGAAGCTGCGATTGAAAACATCGATTTCGGTAATTCCCATGGCGCGCCAGCTATTGCTGCCCGTTTGGAAAATAGTTTTCTCGGCATCTTCGTCGTATTCGTCTTCGATGTCGCCCACAATCTGTTCCAGCACGTCTTCCATGGAGACCAGGCCCGATATGCCGCCATGCTCGTCTACGACGATGGCTAGGTGATTGCGGCTGCTGCGAAATTCGTGCAGCAGCACGTTCAGGCGTTTGGTTTCTGGAATGAATACCGCTGGGCGCACCAGCGGCCGCAAGTCTATGGCCGGATTCGTGATGGACAGCAATAAGTCTTTGGCGAGCAGGATGCCTACGATATTGTCGCGATCATCTTCGTACACGGGAAAGCGCGAGTGGCCGGTTTCTATGATGTCCGGAAGGACTTCAGCCAGGGGTTTGCTGACATCGAGCATGTCCATTTTGGACCGTGGCACCATAATGTCGGCGACCGTTTGATTGGCAACCTCGAGGGCGCCGGAGATCATGGCGTAGGATTCACCATCGAGCACTTGACGGTCATGGGCAGCTTCAATGACCGCCTTGATACCTTCGCGGTCTTCGGGTTCGGAGTGCCGCCTGAAAGCGGTTAGCCGTTTGAACAAGGATTTGGAAGCGTTTTTTGCCGGTTTGGGGTCGGCGTCGGGTGAGCTAGGTTCTGACATTGTCCAGGGGACTGAATACAAGAAGGTTTAGGATAACCGATATTTGGGTAGCCGATATTTCCGGCCAGGGTCAGCCGCCGGTTTCCTGGTAAGGGTTGGCAATACCGATTTTTTCAAGAATGGAGGCTTCGAGCATTTCCATGTCGGTGGCCTCTTCGGGGTCGATGTGGTTGTAGCCCAAGGCATGCAGCACGCCGTGCACAGTCAGGTGTGCTGCATGAGCAAGTATTGTTTTCTTTTGCTCTGCCGCCTCGCGATACAGCACGGGCAGGCACAGGACGATATCGCCGCTTGCCATGCCTTCAGGGTCTATGCCGTATTCGAAGGTCAGTACATTAGTCGCATAGTCTTTGTGACGGAACTCATGATTGAGCCTGCGACCTTCGTCAGCGTCGACCAGTCGCAATGTGAATGAGGCGGCGCGAAAGCGATCGGGCATGCCCGCCTCCGCTTCCACCATGAGCACGCTTGAGAGGGCATGCTGTACCCAGCGGCGCAGACGCCAGCGCGGCAGTTCGGGCGCCGGCGTTGCATACTGAACAATGAGTGACAGATCACGAGACACGGTCACCGGCCTTTTCGTAGGCATCCACGATACGGGCGACCAAAGGGTGCCTGACCACATCGCGGCTGGTAAAGCGCGTTGTGGCAATGCCCTGGACGGACTCCAATACATCGACTGCATGGACCAGGCCGCTGGCCTGGCCGCGAGGTAAATCGACTTGTGATGGATCGCCATTGATCACTGCTTTACTGCCGAATCCTATGCGCGTCAGGAACATTTTCATCTGCTCGGGCGTGGTGTTCTGAGCTTCATCCAGAATGACGAAGGCGTGATTCAGCGTGCGGCCGCGCATATAGGCCAGCGGCGCAATTTCTATGGTTTGTTTTTCGAACAAGCGCTGGACTCGCTCTATCCCCATCAAGTCATACAGGGCGTCATAGAGTGGGCGTAAGTACGGATCGACCTTTTGGGTCAGGTCGCCCGGCAGGAAGCCCAGGCGCTCGCCAGCCTCCACCGCAGGGCGGGTAAGAATCAGCCGCTGGACTGTTTCGCGCTCCAGCGCGTCGATCGCACAAGCCACGGCCAGCCAGGTCTTTCCGGTACCGGCAGGGCCCACGCCAAAGGTGATGTCGTGGCGTAAAATCTGGTTCAAGTAATCGCGCTGCCTGGGTGTGCGAGGCCGCAAGTCTGACTTGCGGGTGCGCAGGTTCAGGCTCTGATCATCTACCGGCGGTAACTCGGGCAGCAAAGGGGGAGCTTCTTCGACTGCCTTGGATATTTGCGAACGCCCTGCGCCCAGTTCGACCATGCCCAATTGGATGTCGTCGATCGATAAGGCCTTGTGTACTGCACGACGATGAAAAAGCTGCAAGGCTTTGGCGGCTGCCTTGGCCTGCTCCCCGGTGATCGAAACACGATCACCGCGACGATGTAGAGTGACATTCCAGCCGTCGGCGAGCTGATGCAGGTTTTCATCTAGAGGTCCACACAAATTGGCCAGGTGCGTGTTGTCGCCGTCGAGGGTAACGACTACGGGTGCTTTATGACGGGAGACACGCGTCATGCGCGTTCCCCGCTGTCTGAGACCCGGGTCACGATTTCGCCCTTCAGCGTGTTGGTCATGGTCTGGGTGATACGCACATCGATCATCTGGCCTATAAGCCGTGGCTGTCCAACGAAGTTGACGATACGGTTGTTCTCTGTGCGGCCCGAGAGTTCGTTGGGATCGCGACGGGAAGGTTTTTCGACCAGTATGCGCTGGATGGTGCCCAGCATGCCCTGACTGATGGCATTTGCCTGCTCGTTGATCAGGGCCTGCAGGCGATGCAGACGCTCCAGCTTGAGCTCTTTGGGCGTGTTGTCTTCCAGGTCGGCGGCAGGCGTGCCCGGGCGGCGCGAATAAATGAAAGAGAACGACTGGTCGAAGCCTACATCGCGAATCAGCTTCATGGTTTTTTCGAACTCGTCTTCGGTTTCACCGGGAAAACCGACGATGAAGTCGGAAGACAGTGTGAGGCCGGGTCGGGCGGCGCGCAGGCGGCGCACAATGGATTTGAATTCCAGCGTAGTGTAGCCACGCTTCATGGCAGCCAGTATGGTGTCGCTTCCGGCTTGCACGGGCAGGTGCAGGAATGGCACCAACTTGGGTAAGGCGCCATGTGCCTCGATCAGGCGGCTGGTCATTTCCTTGGGATGCGATGTTGTGTAGCGTATGCGCTCTATGCCGGGAATTTCGTGTACGTATTCCAGCAGCATGGCAAAGTCGGCGATGTCAGCGCCTTCTCCCATGGGGCCGCGGTAGGCGTTGACGTTCTGGCCCAGCAGGGTGATTTCCTTTACACCTTGGTCGGCCAGGTCGGCGACTTCCATCAGTACGTCGTCAAAGGGTCGCGATACTTCGGCACCCCGAGTGTAGGGGACGACGCAAAAGCTGCAGTATTTGCTGCAACCTTCCATAATGGAAACAAAAGCAGTGGGGCCTTCAACCCTGGCGGGCGGAAGGGCGTCGAATTTTTCGATTTCGGGGAAGCTGATGTCGACCTGCGAGCGGCCCGACTCGCGTCTCCGGGCGATGAGGTCGGGCAGGCGGTGCAGGGTTTGCGGCCCGAACACTACGTCAACATAAGATGCCCGCTTGACGATGGCTTCGCCTTCCTGGCTGGCTACACAGCCGCCGACGCCAATAATAAGATTGGGGTTGGACTGTTTGAGATGCTGGACGCGACCCAGGTCGGAAAACACTTTTTCTTGCGCTTTCTCGCGCACCGAACAGGTGTTGAAGAGAATGATGTCGGCCTCTTCGGGATTCTGGGTAATTTCGACGCCCTGGTCTTCACGCAGTACATCCGCCATTTTGTCGGAATCGTACTCGTTCATTTGGCACCCGAAGGTGCGAATAAACAGTTTGCGCGTGCCGGCAGGGGATTGTTCGGGCTCTTCCGGAACCAGTAGCCGGGCGGGGGCCTCGGGTTCTGTAGGAATGAGCAGGGCGGCGGAGCTTGCGGGCGCCGCTACCGTGGCGGGACGATTGCGCTTGAGAGAGATTTCTTGCATGACGGGTGCCGTAACGGGTGTATATCCCGGGGGCTAAAGGTAAAACCGGCATTGTAACGTTCTTTGCTGGCCGGAAGCCATTGAGTCAGGTTTTGGCGTGTTCTTGTCCGGGCATGCTTTATCGCTTTGCGCTATATTGATATAAATCAATAATATAAGCGGAAGTGGTTCGGCCTTTACTGGGTCCGTATCCATTTGTCGGCCACGCCGTTTTTCATGGCTGTAGGGTTTTGCCCATATCAAAGGAGATTGGAATGAAAGAACTTAGTAATGCGAGCCGTCGCCGCATGCTGGCGTCTACCGGCGGCATCGTAGCCCTGGCCAGCCTGGGCGGTGTGGCCCGTGCCGACACTGGCGGTGCTGATTCGGCCGCAGCAAAAGCCGTCAAGTCCTTGCCCGACTATGCCAGTTGGAAAGACGCCGACAGCCTGATCGTGCATAGTGCCAACACCATCGAAACCAAGCGGACCGCTTTTGGCAGCAGTGTCATTACCCCTACTGATCGTCTTTTTGTACGCAACAACGTTACACCACCTAAAGACCCCAGCATGGTCAAAGAGCCCGATAGCTGGACGGTAGAGGTAAGCGGCGTAGCCAAGCCTCGCAGCTTTACTGTGGCTGAGCTCAAAGAGTTGGGCCTGGCTGCTGTTCCCATGGTTTTGCAGTGTTCGGGCAATGGCCGGGGCTGGTTTCCACATAAACCCAGTGGTACGCAATGGACGGTTGGTGCTGCCGGCTGTGTGATATTTACCGGCGTGCCCGTCAAGGCGTTGCTGGAAGCCGTCGGTGGCATGACTGACGGCATGGTTTACATGACCAGTACCGGTGGCGAAGAAATTCCGGCTGGCCTCGATCCCAATACGGTCAAGATCGAACGCTCGGTTCCTATCTCGGCCATTGAAGATGCCATCCTGGCCTGGGAGTTGAATGGTGAGCCCTTACCGCTGGCACACGGCGGCCCCTTGCGCATGATCGTGCCTGGCTATACGGGTGTGAACTCAATCAAGTACATCAAGCACTTGGCGTTTACCAAAGAGCAGTCAATGGCCAAGATCCAGCAAACCAGTTATCGGTGGACCCCGGTGGGCGGCAAACCCAAACCCAGCGAGGACTCCATCTGGGAAATGCCGGTCAAATCCTGGATCAACTACCCATCCGACCCCGATCAGACCGTCAAGGCAGGCAAGGTACAGATCAGTGGTGTGGCCATGGGTGGCATGACGGCTGCCAAAACCATAGAGGTATCGGTCAATGGCGGCAAAGACTGGCAAAAAGCCGAGTTTGTCGGGCCAGATCTGGGTAAGTATGCCTGGCGTGAATTTGTGTTCGCTGCTGATCTTGCTGCCGGCACTCATGAACTGGCATGCCGAGCCACGAACGAGGCGGGCGATACTCAACCCGAAAAGCGGCTAGAAAATAATCGCGGTTATATCAACAACAGTTGGCGCGACCACATGGTGGCCATCAAGGTCGCCTAGACAGCAAACATGCCCCTGAAAACGGGGCATGTTTACATTGACACTCAAGGACAAGAATGAAGATTTTTGCGATATCGCGAATAGTAGGTGTGTTATGGCTTGGCGCGGTCGGCGCCTGTTGGGCTGGTGGGCCTGATAGTCAACAGCTCGAAATGGGCAAAACCCTGTTCAGCACTGAAGCAGTGCCGGCTTGTGCAATCTGCCATACCCTTAAAGATGCCGACGCCACAGGAACCATCGGGCCCGATCTTGACGAGCTCCAGCCCGATGCCGAGCGAATCAAAAAGGTGCTGCATGAAGGCATGGGGGCCATGCCTTCATTTGCCGAGACTTTGGATGAAGAAGCAATGAATGCTATTGCCGCCTATGTCGTTCATGCGACGGGTGGCGGGCAGTAATCGGGTCGTTGCGACACGGCCCGGCCACTGCTTACATGACCTCTGAGGCCGGGTCGTCTTTCTTGATGGGTTTGATCATATCTTCGCGTTTGATGCCCAGCCACATCGACAGTGCTGCAGCCACAAATACGGATGAATAAATCCCGAACCAGATGCCTATGGTCAGGGCCAGCGAGAAGTTATGTAGTGTGGGGCCACCAAAGAAGAACATGGACAAGACCATCATCTGAGTAGAGCCGTGTGTGATGATGGTACGCGATATGTTCTGGGTGATGGATAGATCGATGATTTCCGAGACCGGCATTTTGCGCTGTTTGCGGAAGTTTTCACGGATACGATCCATGACCACCACTGACTCGTTGACCGAGTAACCCAGGACCGCCAGTACCCCCGCCAGCACGGAAAGTGAAAACTCCCACTGGAAGAGGGCAAAAAAGCCCAGGATGATCACCACGTCATGCAAGTTGGCAATCGCGCAGGCCAGCGCGAGTTTCCATTCGAAACGGAAAGCCAGGTAAATGAGGATACCAGCGACTACAAATAACAGGGCCATCAGTCCGTTATGCAGGAGCTCCTGCCCTACCTGTGGACCAACAAATTCGACACGGCGCAGCTCGGCATCGCTGTGCTGTTTCTGCAGCGCCTGCATGACGCTTTGGCTTTGCACGCCAGTATCCTGACCATCGCGGGCTGGCAGTCGGATCATGATGTCTTGTGAAGTGCCGAAGTTCTGGACCTGGAAGTCAGTGTAGTCCAGGCTCTGGATGGCGCTGCGTACTTCGTCTACCTGTACGGATTCCTGGTAGTGCACCTCCATGACGGTGCCGCCGGTGAACTCAATGGACAGATTAAAACCTTTCACGATGATGAAGGCCACTGCCGCGATGAAAGTCAGCAGACTGATCAGATTGAGCACCAATGCGTGCCGCATGAACGGGACGGTGCGATGAATACGAAAAAATTCCATGTTGCGTTGCCTGTAGTTATAAGGAGTCAGGCGGCGTGTACCACCTGGCGGCTTGCATTATTTTTGCCCGGGCTTCCAGACTTGACCGATAGAGATACTTTGCAGACGGCGCTTATTGCCATACCAGAGGTTGACCAGTGCCCGTACTCCCACAACCGAGGAGAACATGGACGTCAGGATGCCTATGCAGTGCACGACGGCAAAACCACGAATGGGGCCCGATCCGAATGCCAACAGGGCAACCCCTACAATCAGGCTTGTCAGGTTGGAGTCGAAAATAGTGGCCCAGGCACGGTCGAAGCCGAGATGGATGGCTTGTTGCGGGCTGGCCCCGTTGCGCAGTTCTTCGCGTATGCGTTCGTTGATCAGTACGTTGGCGTCAATGGCCATGCCGAGAGTGAGAGCAATGGCCGCAATGCCAGGTAGCGTCAAGGTAGCCTGCAGCATGGACAGGACGGCCAGCAGCAACAGCACGTTGAAGGCCAGGCCGATGGTCGAGAACATGCCCATCAGGTGGTAGTACAAAATAATGAAGATTGCAATGGCGATGAAGCCATACAAGGTGGAATTGAAGCCTTGTTTGATGTTGTCGGCACCCAGGCTGGGGCCTATGGTGCGTTCTTCAATGATCTCCATGGGCGCGGCAAGTGCGCCGGCGCGCAGCAGCAGGGCCGTATCGGCTGCTTCCTGAGCCGTCATGCTGCCACTGATCTGTACTTGCCCGCCTGGAATTTCGCTGCGGATGACCGGAGCGGTAACAACTTCGCCCTTGCCTTGCTCAAACAGCACGATGGCCATGCGTTTGTTGATGTTGTTGCGTGTGACATCACGGAATATGCGTGCGCCTTTTGCATCGAGCGTAAGGTTGACCGATGGTTGCTGTGTTTGCTGGTCGCGGCCGGGCTGGGCATCTTGCAGGTTTTCACCCGTCAGGATGACCTGGCGGCGCAGCAGCAGGGGGCGTCCGTCGCGATCGTTGTAGCGCTCCAGGCCAAAAGGCACGGTGCCTGCGGCAAGCGCGGCCATGGCCGAGGGAGAGTCGTCGACCATGCGGATTTCAAGTGTGGCTGTACGGCCAAGAATTTCCTTGGCCTTGGCGACGTCCTGGACGCCAGGCAACTGCACTACGATGCGGTCGGCACCCTGCTGTTGAATAATGGGTTCGGCCACGCCAAGCTCGTTGATACGGTTGTGCAGCGTGGTCATGTTCTGGCGTAGCGCGTAGCTTTGCACCTGGGTGATGGCAGTGTCGGACAGCCGGCCGGTCAGCAGGTATTGGCCACCGTTTTCTCCGCTATCGGTAAAGACCATATCGGGCATGCTGCGCCGCAATTCGGATGTGGCATTGTCACGCGCATCGGCGCTGCCAAAACTTGCCACAATAGACATGTCGGCGCGTTCGACACTGCTGGACTCTATTTTGGCTTCACGCAGGGTATTGCGCATGTCGCTGGCCAGGGAGTCGTAGCGTCCGGTTAGGGCGCCCTGCATATCGACCTGCAGCAGGAAGTGGACACCGCCGCGCAGGTCCAGACCCAGATACATGGGGCGGGCACTCAGCGCGGTTAGCCAGTTCGGTGATGAAGGCAGCAGGTTCAGGGCGACGGTGAAGTCAGGGTCGGCGGGGTCGGGGTTGAGACTTTTTTCAATGAGATCCTTGGCCTTGAGCTGGACGTCAGTGGTTTCAAACCGGACCCGAACCGTTCCTACAGGACCATTCTGCTCGAAATAGGCGCCTGTGGAGGAAATATTGTTCTTGGCGAGTATGCCTTCGACCCGGCTTAATACCGATGGGTCGATTTTTACCGTGGATTTGGCGCCGGCCACTTGAACTGCGGGAGACTCCCCGAAAAAATTAGGTAGCGTATAGAGCAGGCCGATGAATAGGGCTGCCAGTACGGTGAGGTATTTCCAGAGAGGGTAACGGTTCATTGTGGATCAGTCGGCTAAAGCGGAAGAAACCCTGGAAGCGTTCCAGGGTATGCACTAGGTTCAGAGAGCCTTGATGGTTCCCTTGGGCAGGACCGATGTGACGGCATTGCGTTGTACGACCGTTTCTATCGGTTTGTCGCCCACCATGCTGATTTCGACTGTGATGTAGCTATCGCTGACTTTGGTGACTTTGCCCAACAGGCCGCCGGTCGTGATGACTTCGTCGCCCTTGGCAAGCGCAGACACCATGTTGCGATGCTCTTTCTGACGTTTCATCTGGGGACGAATCATCAGGAAATACAAGATGACAAACATCAGGATGATAGGCAGCATGCCCATCAAGGCGTTCTCGCCGCCGGCGGCTGCCTGAGCGGTAATCAGTGTCAAAGTATCAATTGCAACCATCGGGTCGGCTCCTGAAATATATTTTGGTTAACTCTGTATTGTAGCGATATCTTGATTATTCGATACCGCGGGCCCGGTCACGAGCAAAATTTTCCCGCCATTGCTGGAAACTGCCTGCTTCTATGGCTGTGCGCATTTCCTGCATGATGGCCAGGTAGAAGTGCAGATTATGCAGGGTATTCAGACGTGAACCGGTAATTTCGTTGGACTTTTGCAGGTGGTGCAGGTAGGCACGGGAAAAATGGCGGCACGTGTGGCAGTGGCAGCTTGAGTCCAGAGGACGGATGTCGTCGCGATAGCGTGCATTGCGTATCTTGATGTCACCATAACGGGTAAACAGCCAGCCATTGCGTGCATTGCGGGTAGGCATGACGCAATCGAACATGTCAACGCCACGGCTGACGCCTTCAACGAGGTCTTCAGGCGTACCGACGCCCATCAGGTAGCGTGGTGCCTGCTCGGGCAGGCGGGGCGCCACGTGAGCCAGTATGCGCATCATGTCTTCTTTGGGCTCACCCACCGACAGGCCGCCTATGGCGTATCCTTCAAAGCCGATATCGGTCAGGCCTGCCAGCGACTCGTCGCGCAGTGCTTCGTACATGCCGCCCTGGACGATTCCAAACAAGGCGTTGGGATTACCTAGGGCGTGGAAGGCGTCACGCGAGCGCTTGGCCCAGCGCAATGACATGCGCATCGAGCGGGCAGCTTCGTCGACCGTGGCTGGGCGGCCGTCTATCGCATAGGGCGTGCATTCGTCGAAGACCATGGCGATGTCTGAATTCAGCGCATGCTGAATGCGCATGGACTCTTCGGGAGTCAGGAATAATCGGGCGCCGTCTATGGGGGAGGCAAACTTGACTCCCTCTTCGGTGATCTTGCGCAGGCCTTTCAGACTGAATACCTGAAAGCCTCCGGAGTCGGTCAGTATGGGCTTGTTCCATTGCATGAAGCCGTGCAGGCCATTGTGCTTCTGCATGACTTCCGTGCCCGGACGCAACCACAAATGAAAGGTGTTGCCCAACACGATCTGGGCGCCGATTTCGTCGAGCTCGTGGGGTAGCATGGCCTTGACACTGCCATAAGTACCTACCGGCATGAAGATGGGGGTCTGGACCACGCCATGGTTGAGCGTGATTTGACCGCGGCGTGCTGCGCCGTCGGTGGCCAGCAGCTTGAATTGCAAACCAGTTGTTGTCATGGTTGTGTAGCGGACTCTATGAACATGGCATCGCCATAGCTGAAAAAGCGATACCTGGATTGAACAGCATGCGCATAGGCGCGTCGTATGGGTTCTATGCCTGCCAGCGCCGAAACCAGCATGAGCAGAGTGGACTGGGGCAGGTGGAAGTTGGTCAGCAGGGCGTCGACCCATTGGTAGCGATAGCCAGGTGTGATGAACAGGCGGGTATCGCCTTCAATGACGCCGCCATGCTGTACGTGGGGTGCTGCGGATTCCAGGGCGCGTACGCTGGTGGTGCCCACAGCTACGACACGCCCGCCTGCTGCTCGAGTGGCCATGATCTGTGCCACGGTTTCGGGTGGGACTGAATAGCGCTCGGCATGCATGATGTGCTCGCTGAGTTTTTGTGTGCGCACTGGCTGGAAGGTACCTGCACCTACGTGCAGGGTAACGAAAGCCTGGGCTATGCCCATGGCGCTCAGTTGGGCCAGCATGGCTTGGTCAAAATGCAGGCCCGCAGTTGGGGCGGCTACCGCACCTGGTTCTGTGGCATAGACGGTCTGGTAGCGCTCGTCGTCGTCCTGGTCGGCAGCGTGCTCGATATACGGCGGCAACGGTGTGGCGCCGTACTTGTCGAGCAGGTCAAGTACGCGTTCCGGAAACTCCAGTTCAAAAAGCTCTCCCTGGCGTCCTCTGACGCTGACGGAAAACGTATCGGCCATCAACAATTTGCTGCCTGGCTTCGGTGATTTGCTGGCCTTCACATGTGCCAGCGCTGTGTTTGCACCGATAATGCGTTCGATCAGCACTTCGACTTTGCCGCCGCTTTCCTTTTGTCCGCGCAGGCGAGCCTTGATGACACGGGTATTGTTGAAAACCAGCAAGTCATTGGGTTTCAGCAACTGGGGCAAATCGGCAAACTGCCGGTCATGCAGTTCCGCCCGGCTGTCCAGGTGCAGCAGACGGCTCTCCGTCCGCTGGGCGGCGGGAGACTGGGCGATAAGTTCCTGGGGCAGTTCGTAGTCGAACTGAGAAAGCTCAAGATCAGGGTTCACGTGTAGGGTCTTTGAGGGGCAGCCTTTGCTGTTGCGGAGGCGCCTGGAATCATTTTGTGCCGGTATTTTAAGCTGTTGCGGCGCATTCCTGCTTGAGCCTCTGGTAAATGATGGCCCTGTCAGTCCTGTTTTACATCGTAAAAAATAGACTGCACAGCCCCCGCAAGGGCTTAGTTTGGTTATGCTGATGTTTTTTTGCACCCAAGGATTCGTCCATGATGTTGCTGCAATCCCGGTCAGACTCCGACCATGGTAAACGGCGATGGTTCGTTCGTGCTGCAGCATGCGTACTGTCGATCTGGTGTACTGCCTCGGCTCAAGCGCAGAACCTGCCGCCCGAACTGCAGCAGGCCTGGAACGCCACAAGGCTGCCAAGCAGCTCGCTGGCCCTGCATGTACAAGAGGTCGGTGGTCCGGCGCTGATGTCCATCAATGCCAGCGAACCGCGCAATCCGGCTTCGGTCATGAAGATGGTCACCACATGGAGTGCTTTGTCAGGCCTCGGACCAGACTACCGCTGGCGTACGGCTTTTTATGCACGTGGCGGCGGAAGGGTTGACGAGCTGGGCACGCTGTCGGGCCCGCTGTACTTGAAGGCTGGCGGCGACCCTTTCATGACTGTCGAGGAGCTTTGGGGCCTGTTGCGTCAATTGCGGTTGCGCGGTATCAAGAATCTGGGCGAGGTGATTGTTGATCGATCCATTTTCGGTGCCGTGGCAACCGACCCAGGTGAGTTCGACGGTGCGGCAGATCGCCCTTATAACGCTAGCCCGGACGCGATGATGGTGGGGCTGGGCGCTGTGCGGCTGGTCTTTCAGCCCGATCAGCAGGCACGCAGATGGATACCTATTGTCGATCCACCCGTACATGGTGTGCGTATCGAGGGCGAGGTCAAATGGAGTAATGTCAGCTGTCCGGGATCGCCTTCAGTGGGCACCCGGGTCGCATCGACAGGCAAGGATATCATCGTGCATGTAAGTGGCACAGCAGCTGGTTCATGTGGCGAGTTCAGCGTTTATCGTCTGGCTCAGTCCCAGCCGGACTATTTTTCAGCCCTGTTTCAGATGCTCTGGCGGGAACTGGGGGGTACGCTGGCCAAGGGCCTGCGTGTCGGCAAAGTCCCCTCGGGCGTCAGTCTTGTGGTTTGGCACGATTCCGAAACCTTAGGCGACACCATCCGCCAGATCAACAAGCAAAGCAATAACGTCATGGCCCGCACGCTGCTGTTGACTCTGGGTGCCAACAAGCTCGGACCTGGCGCCACGCCCAGTACCGGCGCCCGTGCTGCCCTGGCGGTCCTCCGCGACCAACAAGTAGATACACGAGGCTGGGTTATCGACAACGGTGCAGGCCTGTCGCGTGATGGCCGCCTGACCGCCGCCGGCCTTGCCGATATGCTGGATACCGCCTGGCGATCGCCTCTGATGCCTGAATTTGTGTCTTCGCTGGCTATTTCAGGCGTGGATGGCACGGTCAAACGCCGGCTGCGCAACGGCGATGCCGAGGGTATGGCCCATCTTAAAACGGGTACGCTGCGCGAGAGTCGGGCTTTGGCGGGCTATGTGCTGGGGGCCAGCGGAAAGCGCTATATTCTCGTTAGCATAGCCAATGGCGAACGGTCTGCTGCCGTACGCAGCTTTGACGACGCACTGGTCAATTGGCTGGCAGCCCGCTAAGCTGCGCCTGGCCTCGATTTGGAACCAAGGAACACCATGCCCATACATGAAATTCGCCACCCCCTGATTCGCCACAAGCTGGGCTTGATGCGCAGGGCCGATCTGAGCACCAAGAATTTTCGCGAAATGTCTCAAGAAGTTGCCGCGCTGCTCACATATGAAGCCACCAAAGAGTTGCCGCTGGAACCCACTCTTATAGAAGGCTGGGCAGGGCCTTTGCATGTAGAAAAGCTGGCCGGTAAAAAAGTGACTGTTGTGCCTATATTGCGTGCCGGCATAGGCATGCTCGACGGCGTGCTCAGCCTGATCCCGGGCGCCAAGGTCAGCGCGGTCGGTATTGCTCGCAATGAGGAAACCCTGCAGGCTCAAACTTACCTCGAGCGGCTGGTCGGACAGCTGGACCAGCGCCTGGCTCTCATTGTCGATCCCATGCTGGCTACCGGTGGTTCCATGGTAGCTACAATCGATTTGCTAAAAAAAGCAGGCTGTCGCGATATCCGGGCCCTGGTCCTGGTAGCGGCCCCCGAGGGGATCAAGGCGGTTGAAAGTCGTCACCCCGATGTGCATATTTACACGGCGTCGGTCGATAGTCACCTGAACGAAGATGGCTATATTATTCCTGGTCTGGGCGATGCGGGTGACCGTATCTTTGGGACCCGTCAGAAAGATATCTAATTTCCCTTGAGCGCCTGTCATCCGTCGCATTCATGTTTACTAACGTTTATTCGTGAAATGTGTAAAGTCGGCGAGGCAAATAAGGTAGTATGAAATATCGATGGTTAAACAGGCGATAAGTATGCGTACATTCTGGTGTTCGAGTGTGGCGGCATTGCTGATAGGCCTGACGGCCAGTCCGGCCAGCGCCGGGCTGTGTCAGGCACCTTTCATGCACAATGGCGGCCAAGTGCAACTGACCGGCTCGGGCGGGCTGCAACTAGGTGCCGACCTGGCTTTTTCCGAAGTGAGCAAACAGGGCGACGATCACTGCGACGCCAGGGTACAAGGTACGGCTACGTATGGGTTGGCAGGCTTGCCGCCCGGCAAGTCCACGCTCGATTACTGGATGACAGTCAGAAACGGCCAGGCCAGTTTCGAACGTCCGGGTGCCAATGGTACGCGTGTGGCGGCCGACGGCAGATTTGATTTGCGCATGCTGGGCCTGTTCGCCTATGGCGAGCCCATAAGCCGTAGCGGCCAGACTTTTCCTGAATTGAATTTCCAGATCAATCTGGACAAGAAAAAAATACAGACGCAACCCATCGTCGTGCATACGGGTGTCAAGACGGTCGGTGAGCGTCAAACCATGCAAACCGCTGCTGGGCAGCAGTCGTGCTGGCCAATCAATTACACGCGGCGCATCGAAGCAACGCAGGCGTCGTTCAATGGTCTGGTTCTGCCGATTCCGGCCATGACCGCATCGGTCACCGATTGGTTTTGCCCTGACCTGAACATGGTGATGCGCCAGGACAGCAAGCAAAACGGAGTCTCGTCCGTGGTTGAGGTCACCAAAATCAAGTAGCGCTCAATAAAAGTATGCTCTCGGCATACGTAGTGGTATCTTTTCTTAACTCTTGAAGGAGCTGATTATGGCAACGAAGAAAAGTGTGCAAGCCAGTGAAGAAGAATTTATCGAAAGCGTCAAGGAAAGCCTGGACGATGCTGAAAAACTGTTACGGGAGGCTGCGGACGCCACTGGCGACAGGGCTACCGAGTTGCGTGAAAGCGCAATGCGTTCTTTAAAAAGAACACGCGAAGCCTTGTACGAGACGCAAGATGCCTTGTTTGAACGTGGGCGCAAGGCGGCGCGTGTCACCGACGACTATGTGCACGACAACCCATGGCAGGCCATAGGCATGGCGGGTCTGGCGGGCGTATTGATCGGTGCCCTGATCTGCCGTCGTTGATCCGGTTCATCATCGTTTAAGCAAAGTCAAGGGCGAACTATGGCGCTACGACAGTCGGTAGGCGACCTGGCAGGCACTCTGCTTTCCATTGTACGCACTCGCCTTGAGCTTTTTTCGCTCGAGGCGACGGAACAAAAGTCGCAACTGCTCGTTATTCTGGGCATGGCGTTCGGGGCCTTGCTGTTCCTGACTCTTGCCGTGCTCGTGTTTTCCCTGACATTGGCGTTGTTCTTCTGGCCCACCGAACACCGCTACCTGGCTTTGGGGGGGCTAGCCTTGTTCTATGCCATAGTGGGTGGTGGTTTGTTTTGGTATGTACGGCGCAAGTTGTTGTTCTCGCCCATGCCGTTTTCGGCCACTATCGATGAGCTTCGGCGTGACCTTGCTCTGGTCGAGCGCCTGCGCGAATCTGGCAACACGGCTGTGACCAAGGCGGAACAAGGCGGGAATCGTCCATGAAACAGGGTTTGACAGCAAAAGAGCGTGCCTTGCAGATCGAACTGGTCAGGGCGCGTGCCGCACTTGAGCGGCAATCCATAGTGCGTGGTGTACGCGACCTGGGAAGCAATCTGACGCCTCGTTCGGTATTCAGCAGTTTATTTCCGCGTGCCGCAAGTAAATCGGTCTCTGATTGGATCTTTGGCCTGATATCCCTGACGCGCCGTTATCCTCTGCTGACATCTGGCGCATCTGCATTGCTATCTGGCGTGGGCAAGCGCCGCCGTTTGTGGCGCATAGGGGCGGGCCTGCTGGTCAGCTGGCAATTGGCGCGCAGCCTGAATCGCAAGCCCGATTGACCCTGCTGTTATAAACCCAGTTCATTCCACATGGCGTCCACACGGGCCTTGATGTTTTGGTCCATGACGATAGGGGTACCCCATTCGCGTGTGGTTTCGCCCGGCCACTTATTGGTGGCATCCAGGCCCATTTTCCCACCCAGGCCCGAGACCGGAGACGCAAAGTCCAGGTAATCGATAGGCGTGTTTTCCACCAAAACTGTATCGCGTACCGGATCCATGCGGGTGGTCATGGCCCATACGACTTCCTTCCAGTCACGTACGTCAATATCGTCATCCACTACGACGATAAATTTGGTGTACATGAATTGTCGCAAGATGCTCCACAGCCCGAACATGACGCGCTTGGCGTGTCCCGCGTATTGCTTGCGCATTGAAACAACTGCGAGGCGATAGCTGCAGCCTTCTGGCGGCAGGTAAAAGTCGACAATTTCAGGCAGTTGGCGTTTCAGCAGCGGAACAAAGACTTCGTTCAGGGCCACACCCAATACTGCAGGTTCGTCAGGCGGTTTGCCCGTATATGTGCTGTGGTAGATGGGATTGCGGCGCATGGTAATGCGCTCGACCGTGAAGACGGGAAACCAGTCTTGCTCGTTGTAATAACCAGTGTGGTCACCGTAAGGGCCTTCCAGCGCCATTTCGTAGCTGGTATCGGCGGGAGGTGCTACGCCCTCCGGGGGCGTAGGCTGGATGGCACGTGGGTCGGAGGAGGGCAGCAAATGTCCTTCAAGTACGATTTCCGCATAAGCTGGTACCGACAGGGTACTGCCCAGAGCCTGAGTGACTTCTGTTCTGGAACCGCGCAGCAGGCCTGCAAACTGATATTCAGACAGGCTGTCAGGTACTGGAGTGACAGCGCCCAGTATGGTTGCGGGGTCGGCACCCAGAGCAACCGCTACAGGGAAAGGCGTGCCAGGATGAGCCAGGGCATGGTCGCGGAAGTCGAGCGCCCCGCCGCGATGAGAGAGCCAGCGCATGATCAGCTTGTTTCGTCCGATCAACTGCTGACGATAAATACCCAGATTTTGCCGTTTGGCATTTGGCCCCCGTGTGATGACCAGGCCCCATGTCAGTAGTGGCGCCACGTCGCCGGGCCAGCAGCGCTGCAGGGGAATCTGATTAAGATCGACGTCGTCGCCCTCAAGGACAATTTCCTGGCAGGGTGCGTTCTTGACGGTCTTGGGGCTCATGTCCCACAAGGCATTCTTGAGCATGGATACTGTGGCCAGGGCGCTGCGCAGACCTTGTGGGGGCTCGGGTTCGCGTAGCGATGCCAGTAGCTCACCGGTTGTGCGCAGGGCACTGACATCTTCGGCGCCCATGCCCCAGGCGACGCGCCTGGGCGTGCCGAACAGATTGGTCAGTACCTGCATGGATGATTCGGCACCGTTGTGGGTGGCCTTTTCAAACAGCAGGGCAGGTCCTTCGGCTCGCAGGACGCGGTCGCTGATCTCGGTCATTTCGAGCTCGGTCGACACAGGAAGTGTCACGCGTTTCAGCTCGCCCGCACGTTCGAGTTGTGCGATAAAGTCTCTCAGGTCACGATATTTCACGGAATTGGGCCAGTCAGGTTACATTTAGGGCGAAGTAGAAGGTTAACATCGACTGTCTTTATTTATATGGAAGGGACGCATGGCGGTTATTTCTTCCGATAGCATGGCGGGGCGCTCTATATTGGGTCTGGCGCGCCAGCTTAGCGAGTTCGTTTATGTATGCGCCATCTATCTGGGTATAGCGGTGTTGATCACCGTGGTGCTCGGAGCAACTGTACCGTCTTTGCGCGAGCAGGCGCGGCAGGTTCATGAAGCGTTGCTTGTTGCCCTGCGTCCAGACCAAAGGCTCAATCAAATCTGGTTTGCATCATATGGGGCGGATGGCTATGGCTGGGCCACCTCGTCAGGCAAGGCGGCAGATTTGCTTGACGGGGGGGAGTTACCGCCCGAAGACGCGAAGGCCGAAAGTCATGCCGAGTCGGCTACCCGGTCGTCGACCGCTCCGCAATTAAGTTTCAGCAAGGCATTGAAGCTTTCTGTGCAGGGTCGTCATGTGGAGGGCATTACCGCTGCGCAGGCCGAGGCGTTGCGCAGCTATTTGGCGCGCAAGTTCAAGATAGCCCACAGTGTGGCAGGGGCCCTGGTCAATACCGTGTTTGTGGTGGCCCGCGAGAAGGCGCTTGATCCTCAGTTGGTGCTGGCGGTGATTGCGATTGAATCGCGCTATAACCCTTATGCTGAGAGCCACGTGGGTGCGCAGGGTTTGATGCAGGTGATGACCAAGGTGCACAAGGATAAGTTCGAGGTGTTTAGCGATGGCCCGATTGCAGCCTTAAATCCTATCGCGAATATTCGGGTGGGGACGCAGATTTTGTATGACTGCATCAAGCGCCGAAAATCCATTGAGGGTGGCCTGGCGTGTTATGTGGGCGCGACGGGGCCTAGTGACGGCGGCTATGGCGCCAAGGTGAAGGCTGAGTGGCGGCGTATTGCGCTGGCGTCGGGAATTCCTGTCGGGCGGTGATAAGTTTGCTTGCGAGGCGCCTCACCGCCTAGGTGATCGATCAGTAATCAAGTCAGCCAAGAAACCGTTCAATCCGGTCCACAGCCTCTTGCAGCCTATCCAGCCCCGTTGCATACGAAAACCGCATTGAATAGCTCGCATGTGCCGGGCCGAAGTCGCGGCCGGGGACGGCGGCAACGCCTGCCTCGTATAACAGGCGGTGCGAGAAATCATCGCTGTCCTGGCTATGCGCACGGATATCGGCATAAATATAAAACGCGCCATCAGGTACCACAGGCACCAGCAGATCCAGCCGCTCGAACTCCGGCAGCAGGTAATCGCGTCGTTGCTTGAACGACAGCCGCCGCTTTTCGTAAATCTGCATGACCTCGGGGTCGAAGCAAGTCAATGCTGCGTGCTGAGCCAGCGCAGGTGCACAAATGGCCAGACTTGCAGCCAGTTTTTCGATTGCTTGCACCATATGAGGCGGGACAATCAACCAGCCCAGCCGCCAGCCAGTCATGTGGAAATACTTGGAAAAGCTATTGATGATGACCAGGTTGTCATCCAGCGTCAGTGCGCTTTGTGGCACACCATCGTAATACAGCCCGAGATAGATCTCGTCCATGATGACAAAGCCGTCGTGTCGCTTGACCTCGGCGATCAACGCTTTAAGGTCCTCGCGGGCGATGGTGGTGCCAGTCGGGTTGCTGGGCGAGGCGATCAGCACACCGCGTGTGTTTGGCCCCCAGTGCTCGCGCACTGTGGCGGCGCTCAGTTGAAAGCGTTCTTCGGGCGAGCAGGGAATGAGACGGGGTATGCCGCCAGCACCCGTGATGAAGTTCTGATTGGCCGGGTAGGACGGGTCGGGCATCAGGATTTCATCGCCCGGATTAATCAAAGCCATGCTGGCCATCAGCAGAGCGCCTGACGCCCCGGATGTGACGATGACCCGGGACGGATCGACGGTCGCGCCGAACTGTTGCTGATAGTAATCGGCAATGGCGGACCGCAGCGGAGAAATGCCTGCCGGCGGCGTATAGCCGCTCAGGCCAGCTTGTGCAGCCCTATGCATGGTCTCGACAATTTGCGGCGGAGCCGTAAAATCAGGTTCGCCTATTCCCAGGCTGATGATGTCGTGGCCTTGTGCGTGAAGCGCACTGGCCTGTTTGAATAATTCCACAGCGTAGAATGGCATCACATGTTCAGTACGCTTGGCGAGGCGGGGCATAAGGCAGAAATCTCAGGCAAAAACAGGATTGTAATCGTTGAGCTGCCAGAGTGTTGTGGAACGAACCAGTAAGGAAGCATCATGCAGTCTACCTCCCGGCGATCATTTCTGACCGGTCGGCGCACGGCTCAGAGTCCTTGGAAGGCCTTTTGTCAGCGCCTGCGCAACGCGATCGAGGGCAAATTCTACGAATTTGATGCCCACGAGGCCGTAGGCAGCGCGCGCCTGGTGCCCAAGCAGGCCTCTGATGTGCATAAAGCCAGGGCGCTTTGTGCAGAGTATGGCGTGTTGATGGCACTCGATGGCGTGCCACATTGCTCGCGGCTGGATGAGCAACACGTTTTGTGGGTTGACCCAGGGCGCGAGATGAGTATGTGTCAAAGGCTGGAAGCCGGCAGCACAAAATGGTTCGTGCAGCCGGGTTGTCTGCTGGGCGAACTGGAAGCGGTCGGATTCAGCCAGTTTGCCGATCTACCCTGCCATATCACCGTTGCGGCCTGGCTCGCTGATCGCCGCTTGTGCGACTGGGATACCGGCGCAACCGGGCAGTCAGGCCTGGTGCATGCTTCGGTGCTGCTGGCTGATGGCACGCTGGCTAGTCTGGGACCTTTTGGTGCACAGAATAAAAAGCCCCTTGAGGGCGCGCGGCTGCAAAAGCTTGTTGCCTCGTTGTTTCAGGTGGCGGGCAGTGCTGAAGCGCAAGCTTGTCGCGCAGAGCGTCGCTGGCCAGCCCGTTATCGGCTTGATGCCTTGCTGCCTGCAGCGGGGCAAACGGTCAATCTGGCTCATTTGCTGCTTGGCCATGGCGGTGATTTGGGTTGGGTAGAGTGGCTGGTGCTCGATGAGCTATTGGTCCAACCCCAGGCCGAGTTGCCTTTCGGTGAGCGCTATACCCCTGAACGGGCAGAGACCGCCGAACTGGCGGTGCAGGCAGGCGACCTGGATATGCGCGTCAAGCAACTGTTCGACGAGGACGAGCGCCTGCCTCATCCGGGCCAGAATCTTTAGGCTGAAATGAGTATTCCGTTTATGCTTTAGGGCCAATCAAGATATATAAAATGTGTCTTTCTTACTCCTCACGGCATAGATAATCATGGAAGAAACCTTGCGCAAGGCTGCTTTGGAATATCACGAGCATGGGCGTCCGGGAAAAATCTCGGTGACACCGACCAAGCAGTTGTCCAATCAGCGTGACTTGGCATTGGCTTACTCGCCAGGAGTAGCGGCCGCTTGCGAAGAGATTGTGATTGACCCCATGAATGCCTTCCGGTTTACAGGCCGAGGCAATCTGGTGGGCGTGATCACCAACGGTACGGCGGTGCTGGGCCTGGG
>NZ_SDQD01000007.1 GCF_004153685.1 Pollutimonas harenae
AACGTCTATTTTACAAGAGGGAATTGTATTGTGTTTTTGGCGGGCAATAAAAAACCCCCACACGAGTAGTGCGGGGGTTTTTCTTTCAATAAGAGCCTGACGATGACCTACTTTCACAGACGTACGTCCACTATCATCGGCGCAAAGGCGTTTCACTTTCCTGTTCGGGATGGGAAGGAGTGGGACCACCTTGCTATGGTCGTCAAGCGTAACCGGGTGTTCTGGCGGCACGAAGCCGATAGAACGAATCTGGGAAGAAGCACCGCGCCTGGGTTTTGATGCCAGGGCTGTATGTATGGTGTTGTTTCGTGGCGTACGGGCCGCGATGGGTTGCGTACTGGTCAACTCACAGTACGACTGGTTAATTTGTTTGAACGACACTTGAACACGTACAACCTGCAAGGTTATAGGATCAAGCCGCACGGGCAATTAGTACTGGTTAGCTACACGCATTACTGCGCTTCCACACCCAGCCTATCAACGTCCTGGTCTCGAACGACCCTTTAGGGGGGTCTAGCCCCCGGGATACCTAATCTTCAGACGAGTTTCCCGCTTAGATGCCTTCAGCGGTTATCTCTTCCGTACATAGCTACTCGGCAATGCCATTGGCATGACAACCGATACACCAGCGGTACGTCCACTCCGGTCCTCTCGTACTAGGAGCAGGCTCCGTCAAGTATCCAACGCCCACGGCAGATAGGGACCAAACTGTCTCACGACGTTTTAAACCCAGCTCACGTACCTCTTTAAATGGCGAACAGCCATACCCTTGGGACCGGCTACAGCCCCAGGATGAGATGAGCCGACATCGAGGTGCCAAACACCACCGTCGATATGAACTCTTGGGTGGTATCAGCCTGTTATCCCCAGAGTACCTTTTATCCGTTGAGCGATGGCCCTTCCATTCAGAACCACCGGATCACTATGTCCTGCTTTCGCACCTGTTCGACTTGTCAGTCTCACAGTCAAGCACGCTTATGCCATTGCACTATCAGCACGATTTCCGACCGTACCTAGCGTACCTTCGAACTCCTCCGTTACACTTTAGGAGGAGACCGCCCCAGTCAAACTGCCCACCATGCACTGTCCCCAACCCGGATAACGGGCCAAGGTTAGAACCGCAAACAAACCAGGGTGGTATTTCAAGGATGGCTCCCTCGAATCTGGCGACTCGAGTTCAACGCCTCCCACCTATCCTACACAGGCCGGTTCACAGTCCAATGCAAAGCTACAGTAAAGGTTCATGGGGTCTTTCCGTCTAGCCGCGGGTAGATTGCATCATCACAACCACTTCAACTTCGCTGAGTCTCAGGAGGAGACAGTGTGGCCATCGTTACGCCATTCGTGCAGGTCGGAACTTACCCGACAAGGAATTTCGCTACCTTAGGACCGTTATAGTTACGGCCGCCGTTTACCGGGGCTTCGATCAAGAGCTTGCACCCCATCACTTAACCTTCCGGCACCGGGCAGGCGTCACACCCTATACGTCCACTTTCGTGTTAGCAGAGTGCTGTGTTTTTAATAAACAGTCGCAGCCACCGATTCTCTGTGACCCCTTCATGCTCAGGGCGCGGGCCCATCACACTACCAGGGTATACCTTCTCCCGAAGTTACGGTATCAATTTGCCGAGTTCCTTCTCCTGAGTTCTCTCAAGCGCCTTGGAATATTCATCCCGTCCACCTGTGTCGGTTTGCGGTACGGTCTCGTAAGACTGAAGCTTAGAGGCTTTTCTTGGAACTGCTGTCAATCAGTTTAGGACCGAAGTCCTATTCAGCCACACCCTTGAATTACGCGCCCGGATTTGCCTAAGCGCCTTCTATGATGCAGCAACGGAGATATCCAACACTCCGATGACCTTGTGCAATCCGTCCCCCCATCGCATCTTACGACGGTGCTGGAATATTAACCAGCTTCCCATCAGCTACGCATCTCTGCCTCGCCTTAGGGGCCGACTCACCCTGCGCCGATGAACGTTGCGCAGGAAACCTTGGACTTACGGCGAGGGGGCTTTTCACCCCCTTTATCGCTACTCATGTCAGCATTCGCACTTCTGATACCTCCAGCAGACTTCACAATCTGCCTTCGCAGGCTTACAGAACGCTCTCCTACCGCGTATATCTAAGATATACACCCGCAGCTTCGGTCTATGGCTTAGCCCCGTTACATCTTCCGCGCAGGACGACTCGATCAGTGAGCTATTACGCTTTCTTTAAAGGATGGCTGCTTCTAAGCCAACCTCCTGACTGTCTATGCCTTCCCACTTCGTTTCCCACTTAGCCATAGTTTGGGACCTTAGCTGGCGGTCTGGGTTGTTTCCCTCTTGAGTCCGGACGTTAGCACCCGGTGCTCTGTCTCCCACGCTGCTACTTGCCGGTATTCGGAGTTTGCCATAGGTTGGTAAGTCGCCATGACCCCCTAGCTATAACAGTGCTCTACCCCCGGCAGTAATACGTGAGGCACTACCTAAATAGTTTTCGGAGAGAACCAGCTATTTCCAGGCTTGTTTAGCCTTTCACCCCTATCCACAGCTCATCCCCTAATTTTTCAACATTAGTGGGTTCGGTCCTCCAGCACGTGTTACCGTGCCTTCAACCTGGCCATGGATAGATCGCCTGGTTTCGGGTCTACACCCAGCGACTAAAATCGCCCTATTCGGACTCGCTTTCGCTACGCCTTCCCTATTCGGTTAAGCTTGCCACTGAATGTAAGTCGCTGACCCATTATACAAAAGGTACGCAGTCACCCCACAAGGAGGCTCCTACTGTTTGTATGCACACGGTTTCAGGATCTATTTCACTCCCCTTCCGGGGTTCTTTTCGCCTTTCCCTCACGGTACTGGTTCACTATCGGTCGATCACGAGTATTTAGCCTTGGAGGATGGTCCCCCCATGTTCAGACAGGATTTCACGTGTCCCGCCCTACTTGTCTGACGCCTAGTTCCACAAACTGAATTTCGTCTACAGGGCTATCACCTGCTACGGCCGGACTTTCCATTCCGTTCGACTATTCAATATGCTAAAACGTCAAGGCTGGTCCGATTTCGCTCGCCGCTACTTTCGGAATCTCGGTTGATTTCTTTTCCTCGAGTTACTGAGATGTTTCAGTTCACCCGGTTCGCTTCGCCACACCTATGTATTCAGTGTGGGATACGTCATTGCTGACGTGGGTTTCCCCATTCGGATATCTGCGGATCAAAGTCTGTTTGCCGACTCCCCGCAGCTTTTCGCAGGCTACAACGTCCTTCATCGCCTGTGATCGCCAAGGCATCCACCATGTGCACTTAGTCGCTTGATCCTATAACTTTGCAAGCTATAGGAACACTTGAGTTTGCGTGTATTGTGCCGTTCATCATTATCAAAGGCCTTATCCCGAAGAATAAGTATTTTTGAGAACTATTTGAACAAAATTGTTTAATGCAATCACAACCCGTACTTACGTGTGATCATGTCGAATTGACCATGATCCACACCATAATTACTTCGTTGTGCTTCTTCCAGATTGTTAAAGAACGAGTAAACCATTAAATCGTAAAGATTTAACGAGCAGTCTTTATAAGCATGCGCTGAGCAACAGCCACACCCTAAACACTCTTCGTTAAGCCCTTTTTTTGTCATGCACCGCCGACCCCAGAACGCTACCGCTACACAACCCACAATAAAAACTGTGGTGGAGGATGACGGGATCGAACCGACGACCCCCTGCTTGCAAAGCAGGTGCTCTCCCAGCTGAGCTAATCCCCCGCACCGATAAATCGTACTGGTGGGTCAAGTTGGAATCGAACCAACGACCCCCGCCTTATCAAGACGGTGCTCTAACCGACTGAGCTACTGACCCAGTATGCGCCGCCAGTTGTCTTCACAACCGGCCACGTAACCTTGTCGTGGCTTACTCTTTCTACAATAAACAGCCAATAAGTGTGGACGCTTTCGCTTCGTGCGCTTCGCTCTGAAAGGAGGTGATCCAGCCGCACCTTCCGATACGGCTACCTTGTTACGACTTCACCCCAGTCATGAATCCTACCGTGGTAATCGCCCCCCTTGCGGTTAGGCTAACTACTTCTGGTAAAACCCACTCCCATGGTGTGACGGGCGGTGTGTACAAGACCCGGGAACGTATTCACCGCGACATGCTGATCCGCGATTACTAGCGATTCCGACTTCATGCAGGCGAGTTGCAGCCTGCAATCCGGACTACGATCGGGTTTCTGGGATTGGCTCCCCCTCGCGGGTTGGCGACCCTCTGTCCCGACCATTGTATGACGTGTGAAGCCCTACCCATAAGGGCCATGAGGACTTGACGTCATCCCCACCTTCCTCCGGTTTGTCACCGGCAGTCTCATTAGAGTGCCCTTTCGTAGCAACTAATGACAAGGGTTGCGCTCGTTGCGGGACTTAACCCAACATCTCACGACACGAGCTGACGACAGCCATGCAGCACCTGTGTTCCGGTTCTCTTGCGAGCACACTTTAATCTCTTAAAGCTTCCAGACATGTCAAGGGTAGGTAAGGTTTTTCGCGTTGCATCGAATTAATCCACATCATCCACCGCTTGTGCGGGTCCCCGTCAATTCCTTTGAGTTTTAATCTTGCGACCGTACTCCCCAGGCGGTCAACTTCACGCGTTAGCTGCGCTACTAAGGCCCGAAGGCCCCAACAGCTAGTTGACATCGTTTAGGGCGTGGACTACCAGGGTATCTAATCCTGTTTGCTCCCCACGCTTTCGTGCATGAGCGTCAGTATTATCCCAGGGGGCTGCCTTCGCCATCGGTATTCCTCCACATCTCTACGCATTTCACTGCTACACGTGGAATTCTACCCCCCTCTGACATACTCTAGCTCGGCAGTTAAAAATGCAGTTCCAAAGTTAAGCTCTGGGATTTCACATCTTTCTTTCCGAACCGCCTGCGCACGCTTTACGCCCAGTAATTCCGATTAACGCTTGCACCCTACGTATTACCGCGGCTGCTGGCACGTAGTTAGCCGGTGCTTATTCTGCAGGTACCGTCAGTGACGCCAAGTATTATTCAGCGCCGTTTCTTCCCTGCCAAAAGTGCTTTACAACCCGAAGGCCTTCATCGCACACGCGGGATGGCTGGATCAGGGTTGCCCCCATTGTCCAAAATTCCCCACTGCTGCCTCCCGTAGGAGTCTGGGCCGTGTCTCAGTCCCAGTGTGGCTGGTCGTCCTCTCAAACCAGCTACAGATCGCGGCCTTGGTGAGCCTTTACCTCACCAACTAGCTAATCTGATATCGGCCGCTCCAATAGTGAGAGGTTCCGAAGAATCCCCCCCTTTCCCCCGTAGGGCGTATGCGGTATTAGCCACGCTTTCGCGTAGTTATCCCCCGCTACTGGGCACGTTCCGATATATTACTCACCCGTTCGCCACTCGCCGCCAAGAAAAGCAAGCTTTTCTCGCGCTGCCGTTCGACTTGCATGTGTAAAGCATCCCGCTAGCGTTCAATCTGAGCCAGGATCAAACTCTTCAGTTTAATCACTGTATAAATCGTAATTTCCATCCGGTCCCGAAGAACCAGTGGTCATACGTCGCGTTTCGCTCAAAGAAAAAGATCGGTTCAAATTACTTCAAACCTTACTTCTTCAAATGTGCGAGCACTTGATATAAATTTGGCGAACC